>NZ_JADQDB010000012.1 GCF_015694405.1 Pelagibacterium limicola
GAGTGTACCTCAATAGAAAACGTGCACCTGTCAGTCGTATCCGCAATAACCTCCAGCTCGCGCCAAAGGCCAAAACACTTCCCGCAGTCCACGTTTCCCTTTCCAACATAACCAACAATGTCAAATAACGGACGCCTGACGGCGTCAGAAACTTTGCTACTACTAAAAAGCGGCGCAAACTGTTCTATTCCCGGTTTGACAACCGGCAGTTCCTTGCCGAACTTTTCCTGAAGCTCGCCTCGGCCGCGCCTGTTTCAAGGCACCGCGTCGTCAGCGCTGGGGGTATATAGGGCCGAGGTTTCGACCTGTCAACACCCGGTTCTGAAAAAATCGAAACTTCTTTTTTTCCAGATCCTTGGCCGATTTTGCCGGCCTTTGCAGGCCCTGCCGATCAGCGTGAAGGGTATATAGGGACGCTCTATTGCCGAGTCAACAGGTCGTTTTTTGATTCACAGGCTGGCAAACAACAACATAAGCCCAAAACCCATAATCAGCAGGGCCCCGGCCAACTCAAGCCACCAAAGAGCGGAAGCCCCGGCGCTTCCTCCTCCGGCGAGCCGCAAGGCCAGGCCTTTGGCTCCGACGGCAAGCGACGCAAGCGAGGCGACCGTCAGCGCCGTGCCCACCGACATCATAAGCGTCGCAACGATTCCCGCAGCAAGGAGCCCCTGGCTGAGCGAAAAGGCCAAAACGACCAGTGCACCCGAGCACGGCCGCATCCCGACCGAAACGATCACCCCAAGTGCCGCGCGCCAGTCGCCTCCGGTCTGGGACGGTTTGACGACATGGTGTTCACAGCCTTCGCCGTGCCCGTGGGTGTGATCGTGGTGGTGGTGGTGTTCGTGGTGGTGATCGTCCCGTCCGTGATGATGTCGGTGCCCCAGCCCCAGCAGATGCCGGGCGGCCAACCAGGCGCCGAGCAGCGCGATAAGCCCATACGACCCAACGGCCATCCAGTGCGCGGCGTCGCTCATCGCGATTGCAGTGAGCCGCAGCGCCAGCGCCGCAATGAGCACGAAGCCGATGGCAACGGCAGCCTGCATCATGGAGGCGAGGAAGCTCAGGAGAACGCCCCGCCGCAGTTGCCGCTCGTTCGCGAGCACGTAAGAAGAGATGACAACCTTGCCGTGCCCCGGTCCGGCGGCATGGAAAACGCCGTAGAGAAAGCTCAGGCCGCCCAGAATCCAGAAGGCATTGCCATCCTCATGCAGCGCCGACAGCGCGCCCGTCATCGCCTGGTAGAAGCTGCGCTGCTGCTCGCCAATCCAGCCCAGCAAGCCGCCCTGCCCCGGGGCGATCACCGGTTCGGCTGGCGGTGCAGCAAAAGGCGTACGCGGGCGTGCGGGCGTGGTTGCTTCTCCTATGGCATCGAGCGCGGTTTCGGCTTGTTGTAGCGGGCAGGTAATGACGACCAGATTGGCAAGGCTCCGCGCCGCCTCACGCAACTCTTCGGGCAATTCGGTGACCTCGGGACCCAGAAGCCAGAGTTCCTCCTCGATCGCCGGATCGACAGGCTCGGGCCCGTGCGCCTCGGCGTAACAGTCGGCCGGTGCGGCACGCAACGTGACGGCATCCGCCCCGGGAAAGGTGAAGGCCGCATAGTATTCGGGATCGCCTACTTCGATATCGATGGTCCGGCCAATCGGCCGGGGTTGGGCGAAGCGTACGGTGAAATTCAGGGTAAGTCGGTCGCCATCGAACGCCATGCTGGGATTGTCCGCACGCGCAATGGCCAAGGGGTCATCCCACGATCCGGCAAATGTATAGTAATTGTAGAAATCGAGCCCAACGATGTTCTCCTCGGCGAGGGGCTGCAACTCCTCGGGCGTCAACACCCCATCGCCATCCGCATCAAGGCCTTGAATGGCCCAGGCCGAGAAATAGGGATCGAACATCCAGCTATGGCGCATCGCCGTGAGGGCGCCATCCTCGAAGATCACTTCGCCCCGTGCGTCGATCCACACATGCGGATGCGCAACCGCGGGCAGCGCAAACAGGCTGAGCAAGATAACAAGGAAAATACGGATCATTTGGTGAGCGATCCGACCGGGTTCTTTTCGAACCAATCGACAAGAAAATCGATGAGGGCGCGCACCTTGCCCGAAAGGTGCCGCCGGTGCGGATAGACGGCCTGCAGGAATGGCCTATAGGGCAGATAGTCGGCAAGAACGGACACAAGCTCTCCCTTTTCAACAATGTCGTCGGCAAGAAAGCTGGGCACCAGGGCGAAACCGAGGCCCTTTTGCGCCGCGACCAGCGCTCCTTGTGGGGAATTGACGCGAACAGGGCCATCAACGTGCACCGATATGGTCCGGTTGCCATCTGAAAACTGCCAGTTCGCCTGACCCGAGAAATTGGTATCGATGACGCACGGCAATCCCCGCAAGGCTTCGGGAGTCTGCGGCATGCCATATGCCTTGATCACCGAAGGCGCGGCGCAGGCGAGGACGGAAGTCTCGGCGATCTTGCGGGCAATCAGCGAGGAATCGGCCATCTTGGAAATACGCAGCGCCACGTCGAACCCCTCCTCGACAAGATCCACCATGCGATCCTCGAGGCGCAGATCGAGAGTCACGTCGGGATGAAGTTTCACGAAATCGAACAGGGGATCGAGCAAACTTGCCTCCCCAAAATTTCGCGGAGCGGAAACCCGCAACATGCCGCGCGGCGCCGCCGTCTGCTCGGAAATAGTCGCATCCAGATCATCGAGCTGAGATAGAATCTGGCTCACCTCGCGGTAATAGGCTTCACCCGCTTCCGTGAGGCTCAGCTTGCGGGTCGTGCGGTTCATAAGCCTGACCCCCAGATAATCCTCGAGGTCGGTGACATATTTGCTCAGCAAAGCCTTCGAGCGCCCGTGAACGCGCGCTGCCGAGGAAAACCCACCTGCATCGAACACCTGTACGAAAGCCCTGATCCGCGCCAGATCCTGCATTAGCGTGTTCCCCTATGTCAGCCAGTCGAGATCGAAATTTGTGACCTCTCCAACCAGAGCTGCAAACCCTTTGAGAATATGATCGGCATGAATTGCGCCTTTTTCAGCGCTGCCAAGCCGCGCATCTCCGACGACACCTGCGGCATTAAGATCGCCCGAGAGCCAACCGAATCGGTGCGGCCCATAGCCGGAAAGGTAATGCATGCGACTCTCGATCCCTTCCAGCCGCGAAACAAAGTCATCCACTTCACCGTTGACCACGGCATCAGAACGATAGTGCAACATCAGCGATGTTTCGATGGCGCCGCCATGAATGCCGAATTTCTTCTCGCGCGGAGGATAAAGATCTTCGGGAAATCCGAAGCGCATCCAAGCCGTGCCCACCGCAAGAAGCCCCAGTTCGGCACGTGCCCTGAGAATAACGGTATCGACGGCAGCCGTGTTGCCGCCGTGGCTGGAAACGATGACCAGCCGCCGACAGCCCGCCGCAGCGACTCTCTTTGCAATCCCGAACCATCGCTCGATCAGCGCTGCCGCTGGCAGGCTTTCGGTTCCCGCAAACCGGGAATGCTCCTGGGAGGCGCCGATCCGTTCTATGGGCAACGCCACCGCATCGATGGTATCGTCGAGATAGGCCTCGAGCGCTTCTATATGACCTTGCGCAATATCGCTGTCGGTCGACAATGGAAGATGCGGCCCATGCGCTTCAGTGGCGGCGACCGGCAGAATCACGACCGTGCGTTTGGACAGCGTCGCATCATCGAGCCTATCGAGCGTCTCAAGGGACCTGAGGGGCAATACGGGCATCTCCGTCAATACCGCTTGGACGGTGAGGTTTAGCTTGTGCGCTCGAAACGAACAACCACGCGTCTCCCGGTTAACTTTGCCACTATCGGTGATTCGACCTTTCCATCGCGATCCTCTATCTCTCGTTCCATGTCGAAAAACCCGTCCGCATCCACGCTCTATCGCCTGATCGAAGCCGGTCATCTGGCCCGGCAGGCCCTGCTCGCCCCCCTTACGGCACGCGGGCTCGAGGCAGGCGACGATGCGGTTCTGCTGGGACTGGCCGAGGCGGGCGGGGAAACGGTGGATGCACTCGCCGAATTTACCGGTCTCGATGCCGAAGCGCTCGATGCCATCCTGCGCCGGCTCGAAGACAAGGCTCTGCTGCTACGCCTTGCCGTGGGCCCGGAGATGGAAGCGGGTGCGCGGCTTTCCCAGCAGGGGCACCTCGTCCGCCAGGCCATCGAAGAACATTGGCGGCATCTCGAAGCGACGCTTGCCCAAGACCTCGGAGAGAAGCGCCATCGTCATCTGCGCAAAGGCCTCAAGCGCATTATTGCGCTCCTTGATTTCTAGCTCGAAAGCGGCCGGGCAAAATTTCAGTACGACTTGTCGGAATGCCCGTTCCACGATCGTCCTCGTTCCGATTGCGCATTGATAACGCCTCGCATATTATTCGCGGCCGTTTTTGGACATAATAAATGAAGCCCTTTCATCTCATTCTCGGCAACAATCTCGTTGCCAATGTGACCAACTTTACGGCCTGGTTCGCCATAACCTTCTGGATCTTCATCGAGACCCAATCGGTCTTCGCGACCGGCATGGTGGCCGGCGTCTATCTGGTCTTCACCGCCGCCTTCGGATTTTGGTTCGGCGCGATCATCGACCACAACGGCCGCATCCGCTCGATGCTGGGTTCGAGCGCTGTATCCCTGCTGTTCTACGCTGCTGGGTTCGTGATGGTTCTGGTTGAACCGGAAGGCGCCTTCCAGAACCCCTATGGGCCCTATCTTTGGGTCTTTGTATTGCTGGTTATGCTTGGCGTGATCGCGGGCAATATACGCATGATCGCGCTCCCAACGCTTGTGACCATTCTCATCCCCGAAGGCGAGCGCGACAAGGCCAACGGCCTCGTAGGCATGGTTGGCGGGATCGGGTTTCTCATTACTTCGGCGATCTCGGGTTTCCTGGTCGCCTGGGGTGGCATGTACCTGACGCTGATCGTGGCGCTGGTCGCGACATCGATTGCCTTTGGCCATTTGAGCCTCGTTCGGATCGACGAGGGCCGCCCGGTCCCTGTCGAGGGTGAACCGGCTCAAAAGCAGAGTATCGACATAGCGGGCACCATTCGCGTCATCGCCGCCGTGCCGGGGCTGTTTGCGCTCATATTCTTTGCCACCTTCAACAACTTCCTCGGCGGCATCTTCATGGCGCTGCTCGATGCCTATGGGCTATCGCTGGTGTCTGTCGAAATATGGGGGCTGACCTTTGCAGTTCTGTCCACCGGCTTCATCATCTCGGGCATCGTCATTTCGCGGTTCGGACTGGGCAAAAATCCGCTCAAGACGCTGTTGACGGTCAACCTCATTGCATGGGCCGTGTGCTGCGTGTTCACGATCCAACCTTCGTTCTGGCTGCTGGTTGCCGGCTGTTTCGTCTGGATGCTGCTCTCGCCTGCCGCCGAGGCGGCAGAACAGACCACGCTTCAGAAGGTGGTCCCGGTCGAAAGGCAGGGGCGTGTCTTTGGTTTCGCCCAGTCGATCGAGCAGGCTGCTTCTCCGCTGACGGCCTTCCTGATCGGCCCGTATACCCAGTTTGTCGTCATCCCCTTCATGACTGACGGCGCGGGTGCACGGACCATCGGGGGCTGGTTCGGCACCGGCCCGGACCGGGGCATCGCACTCGTCTTTACGGTCGCGGGTATCGTGGGCGTGATCGTGACGCTCCTGGCCTTCGCCTCGAACGCCTATCGCAGGCTTTCAGCTGTATATCTCAATGAGAACGCGGAAAGCGAAGAGGCTGCCGAGGTGGCTCCGGGCACTACCCCTTGAGCGTGGCAGCGCCTGCGGCAAGCTTCTGAATCTTGTCAAAATCCCCCGCCTTGATCGCCGCGTCGGGCACGACCCAGGACCCGCCGACGCAAATAACGTTCGGCAGGGCGAGATAGGTCTTGGCCTTCTCGATATCGATACCGCCGGTCGGGCAGAAGGTAAGATCCGGTAACGGGGAGGCAAAGGATTTGAGCACCGGCGCACCGCCCATCGCTTCAGCGGGGAAGAACTTGAGATATGCGTAACCCATGAGCGAAGCAGTCATCGCCTCGGTGGGCGAGGCGATACCCGGCAGCAGCGGGATGGAAACCTGCTCGGCCGCTTCGAGCAGCTTGACCGGCGCGCCGGGCGACACCATGAACTGGCAGCCGGCGTCCTCGGAGGCCTTCAAATCGTCGAGCTTGCGGCACGTCCCCGACCCGACCACCGCGCCCGGAACCTTTGCCATTTCGGCCATGACCTTGAGCGCATTGGGCGTTCTCAGTGTCACTTCAAGATTGGCCAGCCCGCCTGCAACCAGGGCCTCGGCGAGCGCCCGGGCGGTTGAAACATCGTCATGGACAATGACCGGCACCACCGGGGCAGAGGAAAGAATGGTTTTGAGCCTTTGTGCGTCCTGCGCCATCTGCCGGTCTCCCAAGTCAGTCGAATGCGATATGGCTCCCTCTAGCACGCGCTTTATTGAATTGGGAACCGAAACTGCCTAAGTACGGTGCCGGTCGCGCGTGCGGCTGATCGTTTGCTCGTCGGGGACCGAAGATGATCCAGCAGATCAACGCCATAACGCCGATGGAGGAGGCTCGCGCGGTACTCGCCAATGCCTTCGAGCTCAAATTCTCCAAGGCTGTCGAGAAGGCGACGCGCCCGGTCTTCGAGAAGGTGCGCGACCGCATCCCCGAGATCGAGTGGCCGTTCTATGCCCCGCTCATTTTCCAGATCAACCGGCTCAAGAAGGAAAAGAACGCGGTCATCCTCGCCCACAATTACCAGACCCCGCAGATCTATTACGGGGTGGCCGATGTCGTAGGTGACAGTCTGCAACTGGCCATCGAAGCCACGAAAGTCGAGGCCGATACGATCGTCCAGTGCGGCGTGCATTTCATGGCCGAGACCTCCAAACTCCTGAATCCCACCAAGACGGTTCTCATCCCCGACAGCCGCGCGGGGTGCTCCCTGGCCTCCTCGATCACCGCCGACGACGTACGTGCCATGCGCGCGCAATATCCTGGCGTGCCGGTGGTGACCTATGTGAACTCTTCAGCCGCCGTGAAGGCGGAGACTGATGTGTGCTGCACGTCCTCGAACGCCCTCCAGATCGTGGAAGGTGTCGAGGGCGATACCGTGATCATGATCCCGGACCAGTATCTGGCACAGAACACGGCAAAAAGGACCAAAAAGAAGATCATCACCTGGGCGGGAGCCTGCGAAGTACACGAGACCTTCACAGCCGCAGATATCGCCGAGTTGCGGGCCGCCTATCCGGGCGCCAGGATCATCGCTCATCCCGAATGCCCGCCTGAAGTGATCGATGCCGTCGATTTCGCCGGCTCGACGTCGGGCATGATTGCCTGGGTGAAGTCGGAAAGGCCCGCCAGGGTCGTAATGGTCACCGAATGCTCGATGAGCGACAACGTGGCCGCCGAAACCGAGGGCGTCTCATTCTTGAGGGGCTGCAACATCTGCCCCCATATGAAGCGCATCAACCTCGAAAATATCCTCTGGAGCCTGCACACTGGCACCGAGGAAGTGACGATCCCCGAGGAACTGGTCGAACCCGCGCGGGCCTCGGTCGAGCGGATGATTGCAATGTCGGCGGCCGGGCGTTAACTCGTTGGCGTAACCAGCATGACGATATTGCCGTCGGGATCGCCCACAAACGCCACACGTTCGCCCCAGGGCTGGTCTTTCGGGCTAGCCAAGACCGGTGCACCGTCCTGCTCCAGTTCAGCCATTGCCGTGTCGACGTTATCGACATAGATGCACAACTCAATTCGGTGGCCTCGCGCCGGCCGCTGCGCCTGTCCGTGCATCGGCGCCTCATTGACAAGCCCGAACCCGATCTCGCCGGTACCGAAGCCAAGGACGACAAATTCCGGCTCGCCTTCTGGCGGGAACTGGTAATTTTGCACGCCGCCCAGCCGGTCCCGGTAAAATCGCATGGATTTTGCGAAATCGTTGACCGACAGCATTGGCATGATGCTCGTTGCCTTCGCCATTTGACCCTCCACAATTCATCCGTAGTCACGTAATAACGCCGCACGAGTGGGGAACACGATGGAAATCTTCGACAATACGCTCAACGCCGAAGGCGTTGTGATCGTCGGCGCCGGGCTGGCGGGGCTCTTTTGCGCGCTCAAATTGAGCCCAAGGCCCGTCACAGTGCTCTCGCCCATGCCGCTGGGCAATGGCGCGTCCTCGTCCTGGGCACAGGGTGGCGTGGCGGCAGCCGTCGGCAAGGGCGATTCGGCAACGGCACATGCCCGCGACACCGAAATGGCGGGCGCAGGGATTGTCGATCACGGCATCGCCGAGTCGGTGACCGCGGAAGCCGCCGCGCGCATCGACGATCTGGCCCGCTGGGGCACCCCTTTCGATCGCGATTCCCTGGGCGAGTTCGTCCTGTCCCGCGAGGCGGCGCACTCGGCCAGCCGCGTGGTGCGCGTTTCGGGCGATCGGGCCGGGCACGCCATCATGCAGGCAATCATCGCCAGGGTGCGTGCGACTCCCTCGATCCGGGTCGTCGAGGGGATCACGGCCGTCGATCTCGCCCGCGCCGACGGGCGCGTGGTCGGCGTTTTCTGCCGCAAGCTCGGCGACCGTTATGTGGAGCCCGTTTTCATCCGCGCCCGCGCGACCGTCCTCGCCGCCGGTGGCTTGGGCGGGCTTTATGCGGTGACCACCAACCCGCCCTCGGTGCGCGGGCACGCGATGGGCATGGCGGCGCGCGCCGGGGCGATCATCGCCGATCCCGAATTCGTCCAGTTCCACCCGACCGCGATTCTGACCGGCAAGGATCCCGCTCCTCTCGCCACTGAAGCCCTGCGCGGAGAAGGCGCGATCCTCGTCAACGATCTTGGCGAGCGCTTCATGACGAACATCCATCCGGACGCCGAGCTCGCCCCCCGCGACATCGTCGCCCGCGCCAATTTCCGCGAGATCAAGGCGGGCAGGAAGGTCTTTCTCGATACACGCGAAGCGCTTGGCGCGCGCATTCTCGAGGCCTACCCAACGGTCGTGCAATATTGCCAGGAAGCCGGCATCGACCCTGTGACCGAGCCTATTCCCGTTACCCCGGCAGCCCATTACCACATGGGCGGCGTGAAGGTGGACCACGACGGCCGCTCCTCATTGCCCGGTCTGTGGGTTTGCGGAGAGGCTTCTTGTACGGGCCTGCACGGCGCCAACCGGCTGGCGTCGAACTCGCTGCTCGAAGCGATCGTCTATGGCGCGCGCATCGCAGAGGATATTTCCGGCCTGGAGCCGGTCAAGGCCGCATTGCCGCCATTCGATGGGATCGGCTGGGACCCCCAGAAAGGCGCCGAGGCTGAAAAGGTGCTGCGCGATCTGAAAGCGGTGCGCGACCTGCGCTCGGTGATGAGCGCCTATGTTGGGGTCGAGCGGGACAGAAAAGGGTTGCGGACGGCGCTCCGCACCATCCTCGATCTGGAACGGACCGCACAAGGCGTAACCCGCGCCTATCTCAATATGACGACATCGGCGACGCTCGTTGCGGCTGGCGCGCTGAAACGCACTGAAAGCCGCGGCGGCCATTTCCGTACCGATTTCCCGGCAACCGACGAGACCTGGCAGACCCATACCGAAATGACGCTCGACGAGGCGCTGGCAATTAGGGCGGAAGCCTAGTCTTCGTCCAGCAGATAGGCTGCAACTGCCGTGATGTCCTCTGCGGTCCAGTGCATCGTGCCCTCAGAAATGACCTCCGCCATTTCCTTGCCGGGGATGTCGAACTCCGGGGTTACCCCGCCCGTGAGGACGTCCTCGAGCCATGCCCGGTCATAGCCGAGTTCCTCGAGCGCCTCGGCGGTAATCGCCGGCGCAATTCCTCCCGATAGCGGCGCTCCGTCGGTAGCCCCGATCGCGTTGCGCGGCGTATGGCAGGCACCGCAATGCGCCGGGCCCGTTACAATATAGGCTCCCCGGTTCCAGAGATCGGACCGCGTGGTATCGGGCGCGAATCGCACTGGTTCAAAGAACATGGTCTTCCAGGCCGCAACGCCCAAGCGAACCGAAAACGGAAAGCCGAGCCGATGTGGCGGGTTGGACGACTGCACCGCCGGAACCGCCATCAGCCCCGCGTAAAGGTCCACGATGTCCTGGTCGCTCATCCGCGTATAGAAATCATAGGGGAAAGCAGGATAAAGATGCTCGCCCTGCCGCCCGACACCGTCGCTGAGCGCGCGGGAAAATTCCTCAAGCGTCCAGGCGCCGATCCCTGCCTGCGGGTGCGGAGTGATATTGGGGGCAAAGAAGGTCCCGAACGGTGATTCAATCGGCGCGCCGCCGGCGAGGAAGGCGCCGTTGTTCTGCGTATCGGTATGACAGGCAACGCATCCGCCTAACCGTAAAAGGTATTGGCCATGCTCGGCATCCGGTGTGAGGGCCAGATCGCGGCCTGGCCCCGGTTGCGGCGAAAGCAACCATGCTGCGATCCCCACCCCGGCTGCCGCCAAAGCCGCCAGACCTATGAAAATACGCCGTCCCATGTTGCTGCCCCTCTCCCGCCCTGCACAATCAAACGCGGTCGCTATCGATTTGGCAACATAACACAAGGCCGTTTCAAGATATGAAGCCGATCCCGAGTCTACGCAGGAAAGTCAGAACTGCCCGAGAACGGCTTCGACTTCGCCTCGCGTGGGCGGGTGGCAGCCGATATGGGCGCAGTTGAGGCCCGCGGTTGCGGCACCGAACTTCAGCACCGCTTCGAGCGCCTCCGCATCCAGCGCGCCGATTGCACCTTTTCCGAGTGCGCCCCGGTCGGCCAGGGCGGTCAATATTCCTGCCATGAGACTGTCGCCGGCCCCGACCGTATCTCCAAACACCGGCGGAGCGTAGACAGGCACCCGCGCGCGCGCCATGCGGGTAAAGCCCTGCGAACCGTTTTCACCGAACGTGACGACTACCAATTCGACATTGGGTCGGGCGAGGAGCCCCGCGACATGCTGCTCGACACTCAGCTCGGGATCGAGATAACCGAGATCCTCGTCGGACACCTTGACGATATGGGCGAGGTCGAGAAAAGCCGAAAGTCGGGCCTTGTAGCCTTCGAAATCGGGAATGAGGCTCGGGCGCACATTGGGATCGATCGAGATGACGACGCCCGCCGCGGCAACCCCGGCGACGACCTCGCTCCAGACTGCGAAATCCTCGGCCTCGATGGGCAGGAACCCCCCGATCTGGAGGAGATCGAACCTGCCGGGAAGCGCTGCTTTCAACCCTTCCACCGAGATGTCGCGCTCGGCTGTTCCCTGCCGGTAAAAGGCATAGGAGGGCAGCCCCCTTGCGTTACGCGTGACGACCGCCAATGTCGTGTTCGCGGTCGAACGTTCTGCGATCAACTGGGTAACGCCAGCAGCCTCGAGCGGCTCCGCCAGCAGGTCTCCGAACGTGTCGGTCGAGATCGGGCAGAGAAAGCCACTTTCGTTCCCAAGCTGCGCCAGCGCAATGGCGCAGTTATAGGGCGAACCGCCAGGATGCGCGCTCATGATCAGAGGCTGTCCCGCCTCCTGGGGCGCAGCCACCAGATCGACCAGACTTTCCCCTGCCACAACGAACATTCGCCAGCCCCCTTGTTGGATAGCGCGATCTAACGCAGGCGCGAGCATTCGCCAAGCCTTGTGGCAAATGTTTATGCGACAAAGGAGGTTTTCCTGCGCTAAACGGTGTACCGAACCTGCCCAAAAAGGAATTTCATGATGCCGGAAGCAGGCGATCTTTCAAGCCGCATCGAAGCCCTCGAAATCCGCGCCATCCACCAGGAGCGCACCATAGAGGAACTCAATACCCTGGTCACAGAGCAGTGGCGCGAGATCGACCGGCTCAAGCGTCGCCTGACAATGATCGACGACGAGCTCGCGGCCGTCGAGAACCTGGCGCGCAGCGGTACGAAAGAGCCGCCTCCACCCCATTATTGAGAGCTTATCCGCACCAGCTCCGCCGTCCGCCGTCCCAGACCCTCGCTAGACCCTCGGCGACCAGAGTCATGCCGAGAGAATGCCCGTCGCGTTCGAGGATCCGTAGTTTGCGGCCATAGACATCTTCGTCGCGCTCATAGGACGCGAGAACGAAAGGTCCCTCGTTGAGAAGCGTGACCATCCTTGCGGTTGCCGCCCGGCCCAGTGCCAACTCCTCGGGACAGCCATAGTTCCTGACTTCAGGCGCATCGATATCGGCGATGCGGATGCTCATCCCATCCACCCGGATCGTATCCCCATCGATAACGCAGGTGCCCCCCGGGCCGGCACATACCGCAAAACGAATGCCGACGACATCAGCGCCCCCAACCGACCGTCCAGCCTCCAGTCCAGATAGCGGCAGACTGACATAACCACGATCGATCGCGACATAGGCAAGGAGGCCGACGGCCAGAAATGCCATCGCAAATTCGAAAACCGGCCGCCGGGGACGCAACGCACCGGCAGAGGCGCCATTCCGCTGCGCTCGTCCAAAACGTGTTCTGCTCAAGCCGTCCTCCCGGCAAATCGACGCCGGACGGTAGGAGGGCTGGCCTAACAAATCGTAAGTAGCGAATAGAAGATTGACGCGAATGCAGCCCACAGATTGCTGGACAGAAAAGTGGTCCGGCAATTCGATATGTGGTATATGCATTGGTGAGGTCGAGCAGACCGCTGGAATTCTGAGTTGGGGGCTCATGAACGCCAATACCGATCCCTACGATTTTCTAGAGCGTCCCATTCATATGCCGCGCGGATCGTTGGCCAGCCACGTTGCCGACCAGTTCCGCCACGCAATCGTGACGCTCAAGCTCACGCCAGGTACCATGCTCGACAAGAGCGAGATCTGCGCGCGGCTCGGCGTGTCGAGGTCTCCCGTCGCCGAAGCCATGGCGCGCCTCAAATCCGAAGGACTGATCGACATCCTGCCGCAGCGGGGAACGGTGGTGTCACCCGTCTCGCTCAGCGCGGTCGAAGAGTATATTTTCGTGCGCAGGGGCCTCGAATGCGAGACCGTCAGGGCGCTCGCCAGATCGCGGCCGGAGGGCATGGTAGAGGCGCTACGCGCCAATCTGGAGCGACAGCAGCAGGTGGTGGAAGCCGACGACACCGTAGCCTTCCATCCCCTCGATCTCGAGTTCCACGAAATCCTGCTCAAAAGCACGGGCTATCCCCGCATGAAGGCGATGGTGGACACCGCGCGCAACAACCTCGATCGCGCACGCCAGCTTACCAACTCCAAGCGCCGAATAACCGAGGGGCTCTACCAGCATATGGCCATTACCGAGGCCATCGAACATGGCGACGGGGATATGGCAGCGCGACTGATGCGCAAGCATCTGGACGACGTCGTCACCGAGGTACGCCAGCTCGCGAGTGAAAGCCCCCACCTGTTCAATGGTGGCATCATCGTCTTTGATGCGATCGCTCCGAAATTGCAGGACCGACCGCCGTCCTGAGCGTCGGGATCGGGGTCCCGCACCTTCCATTGTTGCAGCCTGAGAGAACGGACCGTTGCTGTCTGTCCTCTTAATGGAAACGTCGTGAGCGACTATCTTGTCCATCAAGGCCGGAACGGTTTTCCGGACAGGAAGGACAAGACCATGCTCGATGCAAAAGCCGGGACGATCGCGACGCCTCTGCGCCTCCCCACGTCCACGCGACTGGGGCCAATCCATATCAGGGTGACCGACGTTGCCCGCGCGCTGGCGATTTGGCGCGACGTCGTTGGACTGGCGCTGCTTGCCTCGGACAATGGCAAGCTTGTGCTCGGCGTGGGGACGACCCCCCTCGTCGTCCTCTATCCGGGAGCGGACGCACCGGTCACGGCGAATACGCTCGGGCTCTATCACGTCGCAATCCACGTACCGACACGGCGCGACCTTGCACGTGCGCTAAACCGCGCCGCCTATGCCGGCGTTCGCGTCTCTCCTACCGACCATCTGGTATCCGAAGCCCTGTATCTGTGGGACCTCGATGGGAACGGTATCGAAATTACCTTCGAGACGCCTTGGCGCGGTCGGTTCGTCGAGAATGACGAGTTGATGGCCATAACGACCGACGGCAAACCCCATTCCGGCCGTGAGCCCATCGACATTTCGGGCCTTCTTGCCGAATTGGACGACGATGCAGACCCGCTCGGTGTCATGCCCGAAGGAACCCGGATCGGCCATGTCCACGTGCATGTCGACGATCTCGATGCAGCCATGCACTTTTATCGCGACCAGTTGGGCTTTGCCGGCCAGCTTCTTTCGCGCCGCTATGGCATGGGCGACGTCGCTCTCGACTATGCCCCCCATATCCTGGCCTTCAACATTTGGGCAGGCCGCAACGCCCCCCGGCCCGCCGACCGGGCCGCAGGATTGCGTTGGTACGAAATCATCCTGCCGGACGACATAACGCTGAACGAAGTTGTCTCCCGGCTAGAAACTGCCGGCACCGCGGTGGAGCGGATCGATCAAGGCATCGCGACGCAGGATCCGGCTGGGAACGCCCTGAAAATTCTCGTGGGGTAACCCTCAGGGACGCCGGGCGATAAGGTCGATCTCGACCAGCGCGCCGACGGCCAGCCCTGTGACCCCGATCGTCGTGCGCGCCGGCAGCTTGCCTTTCTCAAAGTAGGTGAGATAGGTGGCGTTCATCGCCGCGTAGTCCCGATCGAAGTGCGTCAGATAGATGCGGGCCATGGCAATGTTCTCGAACGAAAGTCCGATACCACCCAGCACGATGGTCAGGTTGTCGAGCACACGGCGCGTTTGCGCCTCGATGCCTTCGGGCAGAGGCGCGTCGGGTGCATCGGGATCGGTGGGCATCTGTCCTGTCACAAATATCCATCCATCTGCTTCCACGGCATGCGAAAACGGCGCGACGGGACGCGGTCCGCGCTCGATCATGTGATGGACAGGAAGTGGCATTGCGATAGGCTCCGGGTTGTATTCGACCTATATCCACAATGACATGCCGAACGGCAATTGACGAGCAGGACCCGATGATGACCACCGACTCCCAGATTGAACACTCAGGCAACGAGCTTCACGGCCGTTATGCGATGGCGCTTGGCGAAGGCTACGAGGCTGAACTGACCTATGTCTGGCGCGGAGAGGTGATGGTGATCAATCACACCGGTGTGCCCAAGGCCTTCGAGGGCCAGGGGATTGCCTTAAAGCTCGTGAAGCGCGTTATCGAGGACGCGCGCAGCGGCGGTTTTCTTATCGAGCCGCAATGCCCCTATGTCGCGCTGCAATTCCGGCGTCATCCCGATTGGAACGATCTGCAGGCCTGAGGGGATCGTTTATCCGTTCGTCCCCCGCCAGGCAGCTGATTCCGCGCTCTCGCGTTCTGCTTCCGAATGGTCCGTCGCCCCTGCCGGTTCTTCAACCAGTTCGGGTTCGGGGGAGCTATCGCCGAAAAAGACCAAACGGTCGCGTCCATTTTCCTTGGCAGCATAAAGAGCGGCATCCGCCATTTCAGTGGCAACGTCGAGTGTATCTGTGGGCTCCACGATCGCCGCGCCGATGCTGACCGTAACGGGAACTTCCGTGCCATCGCCGACGGTAACCGGAAAGCGTCGCATCATCTCAAGCAAGGCCATACCGACCTTCCTGAGCCCCTCCGAATCGCATTCTCGGATCAGGACAACGAACTCGTCGCCACCCCATCGTGCGCACACATCGCCCCGCCGGAGCGCCGCGCCCAATCGGCGGGCGATCTCGATAGCCACCACATCCCCGACACGGTGACCGTATCTGTCGTTGATATCCTTGAACCGGTCGATGTCGATGAACATGATCCCGTTCGTCCACCCGTGCTCCTCGGCGCGCTCCCGATGCGTCTTGAACGCGGTGACAAAACCGCGGCGATTGTAAATCCCGGTCATGGCATCGAGGTTGGCAAGCGATTGCAGTTCCTCGGTCTGCTCGCGCACCTGCGTTTCGAGGTCGATTCGTGCATGGCCTATGGACTTGGCCATGTCTATCAATGTGCGCGACAGCCGCCCGATCTCGTCGTCGCGAGTGTCGGGTGCGATTCGCGCCGTGCGTCCGTCGCGGATGGCTCCGAGCCCTCTTTCGATCTGCGCGAGCCGGTCGAGCACCATGACGCGGAAGATCCAGGAGAGGACGAATGCGGCTGCGACCACCAATGCCCCCAGCAACATCGCCACGGGCAGGAACAGCGAACGGTCGACGATCGCGTCGATATCCATCAGGGTGACGTTATACCAGCCGATGCGGTCCATGAACCCGACTCCGGCCAGCACCCTGTGCCCGTCCACGTTCAGATAACCTGTGTAGACACCGTGGGGGTTGGCAAACGCCGCATTCATCAGCGAGCGCAGCAGGGCAACGTCGGTTTCCTTGCCGAGCATCGAAAAGATGGTGATCTTTTCACCCGCTTCCTTGGTCAGCGAATGAAAGTCGACCAGCGAGGCGTCGCGGTGCGCCTGCACCGCGCCGGAGTGATCCACGAACATGGCCGTAACGCCGGGCTCTGCGACATCGACGACCTCGCGGATAAAGGCTGAGAGATCAAGTCCTGTTCCGGCCATCCCGAGGACCTGACCTTGCTGCGATACAATGCAGTTGATCCAGACCTTGGTGACGCGCAGCACGTCGTCGTGATCGACATTGGCAAAGCACCCCTGGCGGCGGGCCTTGGTCGCGAAATACCATCCGTCGCGCGGATTGTCGGACCGCACCATATAGCGATAGGGATCGGTGCCGTAGCTGTCCTGTGCATCGTTGTAGTAATACTTGCCCGAGGCATCGATGATGACGAATGCGCTCTGGTCGTGGAAGGAACGGCGATAATGCTCCATTTCGGCCAGCCCGCGCGCGGCGACGTCGGGATCGTTTTCGTCGCGTGTCCAGGCGATGATCGCGGGCGCGCGGGACATGGTTTCGGCCAGTGCAATCTCGCTCTTGAGCGTTTCAAGGCCGCGATACCGATCATATTGAACTTGCCGTTCGGCGATCTTGCTGCCGAAATCGAGGACGAGATTGTCGACCACGTGATTAAATGCCAGCCATGCCGGACCGGCCAGCATAGCTAGCGCCGCCGCAATTACGAGCAGGACGCGCGTATGCAGGCTGGATCCGATCATGCGACGAAGCACGCGAGATGCCATCGCCCGAAAGCTCCTACAGGGCTCTGTCTCCGGTGCGGCCTTTCAGGAAGGAAGGCCGGCCCGCAGGCAAAGCCAAACCTAACGGGCCAGACGTTTAGAGTGCATTAACGCTAAAACATTTCGTCCGTACTGCCTCACTGTCCGGCGAGAAATGCGGCAATCCCTCGCAATTCTTCGGGTCTGACCTCATGACCGCCCGGATGCCACAGGGTTTCGACATTGGCGCCCTGCGCCTCGAGATAGTCAGCCAGCGCCCGCGTTTGCGGTGCGGGACAAATAGGGTCGCGCTCCCCGGCAGTGATGAGAATGTTGCGGCCCCGAAAGCCTTGCACCGGCCCGGGCGTCCACGGAATGAGCGGATGCATCAGGACTGCCGCATCAAAGAGTTCGGGGGCCTCGAGTATGACGGAGGCGAGTATGTTCGCGCCGTTGGAATAGCCCAGTCCGAATATCTTTCCGTCACCTTTGGTGGCGGCAACGAAGGCTGCCATCGCCTCGGTCCGCCTTGCGAGGTCGTCCATATCGTAGACCCCTTCTCCCCTGCGGCGGAAGTATCGTAAGGCACCGCCTTCCGAAACGTCGCCGCGCGGGGCGACGATCCGTGCATCCGGTCGAAGTTGCCGGGCGAACTCGAAGAACTGGTTCTCATCGCCCCCCGTTCCATGAAACGTGAACAAGGTTGGTGCGCCGGGGTCGTGCTGATCGAGAACCCGATGGATATAGCTGTCCTTGCTCATGGCACGTCCCTGATTTCCGGTAGATGGGTTTCGAGCCAGGCTCGCAAATGCTCGTGCTGGGCGGGTAGCTTGAGCGCCTCGCCCAAATGTGCGCGATCCTCGTCCCGTTCAAAGCCAGGCTCGTTGGTCGCGATTTCAAAGAGCACACCTCCCGGCGTACGAAAATAGATCGCGAGAAAGTAGTCACGATCGATGACCGGGGTCACATTGTGTCCGGCATCGATCAGCGCCTTGCGCATTTCGAGCTGATCGGCCCGTGTTTCGACGGCAAAGGCGATGTGATGCACAGAACCGGCGCCCAGTTCTCCTCGCGGCATGTTGGGCAGGGTTTCGATATCGATGATATCGGCGCCGTTGCCGCCGGTCAGCGCAAACCGCTTGATCCCCTTTTCGGTATCGACGGTTTCATAACCCATGAACTTGAGGAGTGCCTCGGTCGGGCCGCTATCGCGCAAGCGCAATGTTGCGCCCTGGAAACCGCGAATGGCTTCGTCGCCGGCAATAGCGCCCCCGGTCCATGCGGCGCGCGGATCGTTGGCTATCTCGGCGATTGCGAAGAAGTCTCCATCGACCGCCTTGAACCGTAGACGCTTTTCACCGAAACGGTCCGCGGCTGCTAGACCTTCGACACCTTCAGCGGCCAGCCGGTCGCGCCAGAACTGCAGACTCCCCTCAGGTACCGAAAAGACCGTTTCCCCGACCTCGCCGGTTCCCGGACGGCCCCGGATGATGTGGGGAAACGGAAAATAGGTCATCACCGACCCGGGCGTGCCCGCCTCGTCGCCATAATAGAGGTGATAGACCGAAGGCTCGTCGAAATTGACCGTCGTCTTGACCCTGCGCAGTCCGAGCGTGCGGGTGAAGAAGCGGTTGTTGGCGTCTGCATCACGCGACATGGCTGTGACGTGGTGCAGACCCCTGATCAGTCCGGTCATCGGATTGCTCCTTGAACATCGGCCCTTTTTGAAGGCCCTTTCAAGGGACAATATAGACCGGGCGCAATTGCCGATAACCGGCACAGAATTTCCCAGATTATTCGATATTATCGAACGATCACGCCGCACGAATGCGATAGGCGCAGCGCCGGGCGCCTGCAACGATATGTTCTATGCGCTCGACCTGAGCCCCAGGACCGAGGACGTCGCGGAAAACGGAGATCTCCGCCCGGCAGAACTTCTGGCACGCCGTGGCTGCCGCGCAGATCGGGCAGTGATTCTCGAAAAGCATGTAGCCTTCATTGTCCGCCGCCCAATCGGCCATATAACCTTCCGCGCTGCGCAATTGTGCAAGCCGCGCCACGCGCGCGCCAAGATCACCGCACGGCTCAAGCGCGGCCCGGTAGGCGGTGCGCGTTTTGGCTTCCCGCGCATCGATCAGTTTCTCGAGCGTGGAATCACCGAGTTCGTCCCTGACCATGGCGAGAAGATCGACGGTGAGTGCAGCATGGGTATCGGGGAACCGCGTCTGGCCTTCCGTCGTCAGCCGCCAGAACTGGGACGGTCGCCCGACACCGCTTGCCTGCGACCAGCTCTCGACCAGTCCTTCCTCGGACAATCGCACCAATTGCTGGCGTGCCGCCTCACCCGAGGTGCCGAGCGCCCTGCCGAGTGCGGACGCAGTTTGGGGACCCTGCATCTTGAGCCGGAACAAGATGCGTTCCGCGGCGCTGCGCGGGGTCCATCCGGTATTTATCGTGGCGCTGCTTGACATGGCTCCAAGGCGACATTTAGAAAGCACTGACTTGGAAAATACAAGGGCCGGGCCGCGAGATCAAGCCTTGTGCCCGGAAAGCAGATCCATGCCCCCAGACGAGGTCCGCAAGTCTGCCGCGGACGACCGCCCGGCAGCTCATGCCGAAGTCTCGCCCGCCGCCGCCGATGTTCCCGGCGCACTCGACTTTCCCCACTTTGCCGACACCATGTCGACACTGGCCGCTACCGTTTGCATTGCCACGGCTGCCGCAGGCGATAGGCGACTGGGTCGTACGGTCACCGCGGTGACCTCGCTCTCGGCCCAGCCGCCATCACTTCTCGTCTCGATCACCAGGGGAAGCGACCTTGAGAAACTGATTGCCGAAACCGGGCGCTTTTCGCTCAACCTTCTTGCTGAGGGCCAGGAGGCGATCGGGGATGCCTTTGCAGGCAGGAGTCCGGTGGCTGAAAGGTTCTCCGTAGGGATCTGGGAGAAGTGGGCATCCGCCCAGCCTCGGCTTGCGGGCGCCGCGACCAATATCGACTGCCGCGTTGCCGCTTGCATCGAAATGGACACCCATTGCCTTTTCGTCGGCGTGCTCGTCGCATCGGAAATCAGCGACCGGCGCCCCCTGCTCTGGTATCGGCGCGGTTATCGCACGCTGAGCGACTGAGCGTAGATTTCAGGCTCTTTTTGCCCGGTCATCGTTTGCAGCCTCGGGCTTGACCGGCGAAACGGATTCTTCCCGAGAGTGTTCCGCCTCGGCTTTAAGCGGTGTTGTCTCTTTGGGGCGATCCGGCCGCCTCCGTTTGCGCCATCGCACTATTTTGCCCTTTATCAACTGGATCAGTTCGCGGCCGTTGAGGAAGATCGGTACGCGCGAAGGCTGCGCCTCCTGGTCGAAGGCTAGCCCCACATCCGTGATGTCGCCATCGACGTTGACCGCGTGAACGATCAATTCGATCGGCCCGATCGAAACGCGATCCCCCTCCTCCGCGGTCCCGCCGAGTCGCTCGCGCATATAATCGGCAATCGTGCGGTCCGATGGCATGTTGGGTGGGATGGTCGCGTCGTAGGCGTCCTTGAGCGCAGATAGCGGGCGCGTCGGGTTGATACGAAACTCTCCAAAAAACTCCTTGTCGTCCTTCTCCACCCGCACCGGGCTGGCAAACAGCCGGTCAAGCAGCCGCGCATAGCGGGGCGCAATGAACATATAGATGTAGTCGCCCGGCTTTATGCGCCCGGCATATTGATAGCGCATCGAATGTCCGTCGCGCACGATGAGCGAAGGACGCGCCCAGCGCGGCAGCCTCTCGCCCTCGGTCACGGGACTTCCGGCCACAGCCCGGTAAACGATCAACTCGTGATGGGCATTGCCCGGCAACTCCAGCCCCACGCGCTCGACCGGCCCAATACGCTGCGGCGTGATGAGGTTGAGCCACTGGGCCATCGGCCGGATCGTCCAGCCCTGCACAAGCAGCGAGGTCAGGACAATGATGAACGCGACATTGAACATCGTCCCACCATTGGGGAGCATTGCAATGAGCGGCAGAATGGCGAGCAGGATCGATACCGCGCCACGCAGGCCCACCCAGGAGACGAAGGCGATCTCGTCTCGCTCGTAGCGGAAGGGCAGCAGGCACAGCCAGACGGCCACCGGCCGGGCAATGAACATCAGGAACAACGCCAGGGCTATCGCCGGCAATGCGACAGCGCCGAACTCGGATGGATTGGCAAGAAGCCCGAGAATGAGAAACATCACAATCTGCGCAAGCCAGCTCATGCCATCCTGGAACCGCGTCAAGCTGGTCTTGCCTTTGACCCGGCGGTTGCCCGCATAAAGCCCTGCGACATAGGCCGCGAGCGGCCCGGACCCGCCAAGAGCACCCGTCAATGCGAAAAGGCAGATCGCCAGACCCAGTACAAGAATGGGATAGAGCGCACCTTCAAGCTCGATCCTGTTGATGATCTGAACGATGACGATGCCGCCAGCGAGCCCGGCAACAAGCCCGAGCCCCATCTGGAAGCCGAAGCCGATAAGCAGGTCCGTGGTCATGCCGCCGAGCCCTGCGCCACTGGCGACCAGTTCCACGAACATGATGGTAAGGAAGATCGCCATCGGGTCGTTCGAGCCCGATTCCACTTCGAGCGTTGAACGCACCTTCTCTCGGATGGTGATTCCGCCCACGCGCAACAGAAAAAATACCGCCGCCGCGTCAGTCGAAGAAACGATGGCCCCAATCAGCAATGCCTCGGGCCAATCGAACCCCAGGACAATTCTCACTGCGACCGCGAGGATGGCAGTGGTGAGCAGAACGCCGACGGTTGCTAGAACGATCGATGGCCCTGCAGCCTGGCGGAAGGATTTGGAGGGCGTACCGAACCCCGAATCAAAGAGAATAACCGCCAACGCCAGAGAACCGACGAGATAGGCCGTGCCCGCGTCGTTGAACTCGATCCCCAACCCATCAGACCCGGAAACGAGGCCGATGCCCAGAAAGACCAAAAGCAGCGGCGCCCCGAAGCGGAAAGCCACTTGGGTCGTGAACACCGAAACAACGATAAGGCCCGCTCCCACAAAGATCAGCGGGTAAATCCAGTCGATCATCGCCCTGAACCCAAATGAATGAAAAACGGCGGCAGGCGAGAAAACCGCCAGCCAGAGAATGGTGCAATAGAGTTAAAGAAATGCGGCACGAATGGGCCGAACCCGTTGCTGCGGCGACAATATTTGCATTGGGTCCGTCACTTGGGCTGCTGATGCGTTTCCGCCATCAACCAGCCAAGATAGGCATCATGCACCCGATCCGCCGTCACCGCAATAATCTCGGGCACCTCATAGGGGTGAAGCGACAGGACTTCGGCCTCCAGTGTGGTGAAAAGATCGACGCGCGACTTGATCAGCAGGAGGACCTCGTCGGCGCGTTCGATGGCGCCCTCCCACCGATAGGTGCTCGCGATCGGAAGCGCCTGCACACAGGCGGCAAGCCTCTTTTCCACCAAGGCGCGCGCCATCGGTCCGGCTTTCTCGGGAGGTACTGCCACCATTACGAGGGTTACGTTGTCATCCATCAGATATCCCTTCCGCTCAAAACTATCATCAACCCTTCACCGGGAAACCCTCGGTAACGCGGCTGTGTGCGACGGATTGCCCGAACGCGCAAACCCGGTCATAACGTCGCCATGTCAGGTCAACTCTCGATACTGGTGGTAGACGAAAACCGCATCCGCGCTTCGATTATCGAAGACGGATTGCGCGAGGCCGGCCATGAGAATGTGCATGTCATCGTCGGTATAAACGAGGTGGCCGCACAGATCGGGCAGATCGCGCCGGATGTGGTGATCATCGATCTGGAAAACCCCAACCGCGACGTGCTCGAACATTTCTTCACGCTCTCGCGCGTCCTGCAACGCCCCATCGCCATGTTCGTCGATCGGGCAGACCCCGGCTCGATAGAAGCGGCGGTCGATGCCGGCGTCTCGGCCTATGTGGTCGACGGGTTGAAAAAAGAGCGCATCAAGCCGATCCTCGACACTGCAATTTCGCGCTTCCGCGCCTTTTCACGGCTGCGCAACGAACTGGCCAGCGCAAAATCCGAGCTCGAAGACCGCAAGACCATCGAAAAGGCCAAGAGCATCCTGATGCGTACGCGAGGAATGAGCGAGGACGAGGCCTATACGCTTTTGCGCAAGACGGCCATGAACCAGAACCGCAAGATCGTCGAGATTGCGCAAAGCCTGATCACTGCGGCGGGCTTGCTAGGGGGCTGATATGGGACTGACGCAAATCACCGTGGGATATGTCGCCCTGCTCGATGCCGCCGTGCTGATCGCCGCAGAGGAACAGGGCTTTGCCGCCGCAGAAGGGCTCGAGCTCAATCTCGTGCGCGAAACCTCTTGGGCCAATATCCGCGACCGCGTGGCGATCGGGCATTTCGATGCCGCCCATATGCTCGCGCCAATGCCGCTAAGCGCCAATCTCGGATTGACCCCACTCGACGTAGCCATGATTGCGCCTATGGCATTGGGGCTCGGTGGCAATGCCGTGACCGTATCCAGTGCTGTCTGGGCGGAAATGCGCGAGCACGGCGCAACGGGCGGCGTGGATGCGCGCGCGGCAGGAATAGCGCTTGCCGGCGTGATTGCCGAACGCAAGCGCAACGATGCGCCGCGTCTCAAATTCGGCGTCGTCCATCCAGAGAGCGGACACAACTACGAATTGCGCTATTGGCTGGCCGCGTCCGGTATCGTGCCGGACAGGGATGTCGAAATCATCATCGTGCCGCCGTCCTATCAGCCCGACGCCCTCGCCGCCGGCCGTATCGACGGCTATTGCGTCGGTGAGCCGTACAATTCCGTCGGCGTGGCCCGCGGGGTGGGACGGATTATAACGACCAAGTCCTCGATATGGCGTTCGAGCCCGGAAAAAGTGCTCGGCACGCGGGTAGAGTGGGCCAATCGGTATCCCGAACGTCTGGGCGCGCTGATCCGCGCCGTGACCCGTGCCGCCCGATGGTGCGGAGACCCCGCCAACCACGGGGCGCTTGCACGGCAACTCTCGAGCGCCAACCGGCTGGGCGTTGCCGAACCGCTGCTAATGCGGGCATTGACCGGAGAACTGCTGCTTGGGGATGGCGATGTACTCAACGTGACCGACTTCTTCGTGCCGTTCAACCACGCCGCAAACTTCCCCTGGCAGAGCCATGCGCTATGGTTCTATGCGCAAATGGTGCGGTGGGGGCAGGCGCGGCACTCGGCCGGTAACGTTGAGAAGGCCCGGCAGGCATACCGACCGGACCTCTATCGCGCAGCACTGAAAGGGATGGGAGTCGCGGTCCCGGCCGCAAATGCTAAGATCGAAGGCGCGTTGACCGAGCCGACCGCCGTGGGTGCCAGCGGTGGCAGGCTGACGCTCGGACCGGACGGGTTCTTCGACGGAACTCAGTTCGATCCCGACAATGTAGAGGCGTATATCGCCGCGCAGAAATCGATGCACCATATTTAGGCATGTATTAAAAGTGATCAACATTTAGCCGTACTGCGCGCAGCTTAGCCGCGGCGGCGCCCCGGCCCATAATATGCCAGTGGGCCGCAATTTCTCTATCCTGTTGATATATATTCTTATTCTCCTGACGGCGGGAATTGGCACGCTTTATGCAAAGTCTGCTCCAGGCGCTCTGGCGCTAAACTATCCGGCGTCCAAAGGCGGGCGTCCCCCGAAATGGCAAGGCTGCCAACCGGCTGAAGCGTCCTCGCGAAGACGCTGATGAGGTTGGCGGCTTTTGTTTTTTTGAGAAGGGGACGGTGCAACCGGCTCGGGCCGCTCAGGATCAATGTGGTGCAAACACTGGAGAACCAGAAAATATGACGACCTGGACCAAGTCCTCGCATACGACCAGCCGTCGCAACTTCTTAAAGAGCGCCTCGGCAACGGCGGCAACGCTGCTCGCGGCCAAGGCGCTCTTTCCGTCCGGCGCCTTTGCGCAAGGGGCGGGACCGGAGGTGACCGGCTGCAAGCTGGGCTATATAGCGCTCACAGATTCCGCTCCGCTCATCATCGCCAAGGAAAAGGGCATCTTCGCCAAATACGGCCTGCCAGACGTCGAGGTCGAAAAGCAGGCGAGTTGGGGCGCAACGCGCGACAATATGTTCCTGGGCGGCGGCTCCGGGGGGATCGACGGCGGCCATATCCTGCGGCCCAAGGCCCATCTTTATTCCTCCGGTGCGGTCATGCAGAACAACGTGCCGCTGCCGATGTACACGCTTTTGAACCTCAACGAGGACTGCCAGGGGCTTTCAGTAGCCCAGGAATATGCAGAAACCGGCGTAAATCTGGATTCCTCGCCCCTCAAGGATGCTTTTGCCGCCAAAAAAGCCGCCGGCGGCGAACCAACTGCAGCCATGACCTTCCCCGGGGGCACCCACGATCTTTGGCTACGCTACTGGCTGGCGGCCGGCGGCATCGTACCGAACGTCGATGTCAACGTTATCGTCGTCCCGCCCCCGCAGATGGTCGCCAACATGAAGGTCGGCAATATGGACGCCTTCTGCGTGGGCGAACCGTGGAACGAACAGCTCGTCAACCAGGGGATCGGTTTCACCGCCGCAACAACGGGCGAGGTCTGGTTCAAGCACCCAGAGAAGATTCTCGGCATGCGCGCACAATGGGTGGACGATAACCCGATCGCTACCAAGGCCCTGCTGATGGCCGTCATGGAAGCCCAGATCTGGTGCGACGACATGGCCAACAAGCAGGAAATGGCCGAGATCGTGGGCCGGCGCCAGTGGTACAACGTCCCGGTCGCCGACATCATCGGCCGCATCAAGGGCGACATCAACTACGGTAATGGCCGGACGGAAACGGGCACCGACCTCTACATGAAATTCTGGGGCGAGAGCGGGGAGGTTTCCTACCCCTGGAAGAGCCTCGACACATGGTTCCTGACCGAGAATATCCGCTGGGGCTACTTCCCCGGCGACATGGATATCAAGACGATGGTCGACAACACCAACCGCTCCGATCTCTGGCTCGAAGCAGCAGGGGAGCTTGGACTTTCCAACCTGCCAACGGGCGACAGCCGCGGTGCCGAGACCTTCTTCGACGGCAAGGTCTTCGACCCCGCCGATCCGTCCGCATATCTCGATAGCCTCGAAATCAAGGCGATGGTCTGAGGGGGATTTCCCCCCAGACTTTCCTTTCAACTTCAGAAAAAGGGTACGCTCCATGACCCTCCCCGCCACCAATGACGAACCGGTTGCCACCCTGCCCCAAAAGTCGGCGACCGTCATCGCGCTCAAGCGCGCCATGCCAAAAGGGTTCGACGCCAAGGCTTTCCTCGCCAGGGCGGCGGCCAACATTCTCCCGCCGCTGATCGTCATCGCGGTCATCCTGGTCGTTTGGCAAATTGCCTTTTCCTCGCCAAGGGCGTCCCTGCCACCCCCGACGGAAGTTTGGGCGCAGAGCTGGGATCTCATCATCGATCCCTTCTTCGTTTACGGATCCCAGGATATCGGCCTCGGCCTGCGCGTCCTCGTCTCGCTCGAACGCGTCGCCTATGGTTTCGGGCTTGCTGCCATTTGCGGCGTGCTTGTCGGTGCGGTGATCGGACAGTCGATCTGGATGATGCGGGGCCTCGACCCTGTATTCCAGGTGTTGCGCACCGTGCCGCCGCTCGCTTGGCTTCCGCTATCGCTCGCCGCCTTCATGGACTCGGCCCCCTCGGCTATCTTCGTGATCTTCATCACCTCGATCTGGCCGGTCATCATCAATACCGCCGTCGGCATCCGCAACATCCCCCAGGACTACCGGAACGTCGCGCTGGTCCTTCGGCTCAACCAGATCGAATTTTTCTTCAAGATCATGGTGCCGGCGGCCGCGCCCTACATTTTCTCGGGTCTGAGAATCGGTGTCGGACTTTCCTGGCTCGCCATCGTCGCCGCCGAAATGCTGACCGGCGGCGTGGGCATCGGATTCTTCATATGGGATGCGTGGAACTCGTCCCGCCTGACCGATATCATCGTGGCGCTCATCTATATCGGCCTTGTCGGCTTCATGCTCGACAAGCTCGTGAGCTTTGTCGGCGCCATCGTCACCCGCGGCACAACCGCCAGCTAAGGGAGAACGCCAATGTCCGCCTATCTCAAACTCGATCACATCGGCAAGACCTTCACCCGCGGCATGGCCACGACGGAAGTCCTGCGCGATATTCGACTGACCATCGACAAGGGAGAATACGTATCGATTATCGGCCATTCCGGCTGCGGCAAGTCTACGCTCCTCAACCTCATCGCCGGTCTCACCGAAACAACCGTCGGCGGGGTGCTGCTCGAGAACAAGGAAGTGACCGGACCCGGCCCGGATCGCGCCGTGGTTTTCCAGAACCACTCTCTGTTGCCTTGGCTCACTGTCTACGACAACGTCAAGCTGGCCGTGAACAAGGTGTTCAAAAACAAGTCGCGCGCCGAGCGCCATGACTGGATCATGGAGAATCTCAATCTCGTTCAGATGGCGCACGCCAAGGACAAGCGGCCGGGCGAGATTTCGGGCGGCATGAAACAGCGCGTCGGCATCGCCCGTGCGCTGGCGATGGAGCCCAAGATCCTGCTGCTGGACGAACCGTTTGGGGCGCTCGACGCCCTGACCCGCGCGCATCTTCAAGACCAGATGATGGACATTCATTCCAGGCTGGGCAACACCATGATCATGATCACCCACGACGTGGACGAGGCCGTATTGCTCTCGGACCGTATCGTGATGATGACCAACGGTCCCGCCGCGACCATTGGCGAGGTGCTGGATGTGCCCCTCGAACGTCCGCGCAAGCGGATCGAATTGGCCTCGGATCGCACCTATCTCAAATGCCGCGAGGCCGTGCTCAAATTCCTCTACGAACGACACCGTTTTGTGGAAGCAGCATAGGGTGCCTAAATTTTACCCAACACTCAGAGTGCGCAAACTTTACGCATCTTGCCAATGAAATGACCCTGAATGCGCCCTTCTGCCAAGAAACGGCAAAAAGGTGTTGATCGCGTAAGCCACTGAAACGAAAACAGTATTCGGATAGCCCTCTAGTTGGCACGAATTCTGCAAGAGACACAACCGACAGCGGCGTCCAAGGACGGGCGCCGCGAACTACGGCAACGCCGCCAACGGAAATATGCGCGCCAACTCTGGCTTCGCATATCTCGGTTGGCGGCTTTTTGTTTCCAGATGCAACTCGTGAGTATGGAGTTCTTGCTCATGCCCGGACCACAAAGCGCGCAGCCCTCCCCCAACCGCGCCCTCGGCATGTCCACCGTCGCCTTTACCGTGTGTTTTGCGGTCTGGACGATTTTTTCGATCATCGGCGTGGCGCTCAAGGACGAACTGGGGCTCAGCGAAACCCAGTTTGGCCTGCTGGTCGGCACCCCGATCCTTACCGGTTCTCTCGTGCGCGTGGCGCTCGGCATCTGGACCGACCGGTTCGGAGGGCGGCTGGTCTATACGCTCACCATGCTCGGCGCAGCCCTCGCGACCTTCGCGCTCGCCTTCGCCCAGACCTATGAGCAACTGTTGCTCGCTGCCCTCGGCGTAGGGCTGGCGGGCGGCGCGTTCGCTGTGGGCGTCGCCTACGTCTCGCGCTTTTTCCCGGCAAACAAGCAGGGCACTGCACTGGGCATTTTCGGGGTTGGCAATGTCGGCGCGGCGGTGACCAAATTCGCCGCTCCCTTCGTCATGCTCGCCTGGGGCTGGCAGTCGGTGGCTGTGATCTGGGCCGCGGGTCTCGTCGTGATGGCCGTAATCTTCTGGTTCACCACCAGCGACGATCCAGTCATCGTCGCGCGCCGCCAGAACGGGAGCAAGCCCGCGAGCCTCGGCACGGAGTTCGCCGCGCTCAGGAATGTGCAGGTCTGGCGTTTCGCGCTGTATTACTTCTTCGTCTTCGGCGCCTTTGTTGCGCTGGCCCTCTGGCTGCCGCGGTACCTGATCGGAGTGTACGGCTTCGATATTGCGACGGCCGGCCTGATTGGCGCCGCCTATTCGATACCGGCCTCGATATTCCGTGCCTATGGTGGCGTACTGTCCGACCGGGTGGGCGCGCGAACCATCATGTACTGGACATTCGGCATCTCGGCAGTCGCAACCTTCATCCTCGCCCTGCCGCCCGCCGATTTCATCGTACGCGGCATCGAAGGCTCCCTCGCCTTCCATTTCGAGATCGGGCCGCTGACCTTTATCGCCGTTGCCTTCATTCTCGGCTTCATGATGAGTCTCGGCAAGGCGGCGGTCTATAAGCACATCCCCGTCTATTACCCCAACAATGTTGGCGCTGTCGGCGGGCTCGTCGGGATGATCGGCGGGCTGGGCGGTTTCCTGCTGCCGCTGTTGTTCGGAGTGCTCAACGACCTGACCGGACTTTGGAGCAGCTGCTTCATGGCCCTTTTTGTCCTCGTTGTCGGCCTGCTGGTGTGGATGCACCTGGCGATCGGGCGCATGGAGCGCCGCCCGGTTCCCCAGCCGGCCTGAAATTTCCTAGTGAAGTGGAATTAGACCCATGAAACAGCGTTTAGTCGTCATCGGTGCCGGAATGGCCTCGGGGCGTATGCTCGAGCATCTGTTCGAGGCAGATCCCGGCGCGTTCGAAGTGACCCTTTTCGGCGCTGAGCCACGCGGCAACTACAACCGTATTATGCTCTCTCCGGTGCTCTCGGGCGAAAAGACCTATGACGAGATCGTCACCCACGATGCCGATTGGTATCGCGACAACAACGTCAACTGCCGCTTCGGCGAAACCGTCACCGCAATCGACCGCAAGCGCAAGGTGGTGATTTCGAAGGATGGCGAGACAGCTTACGACAAGCTCCTGATCGCCACAGGTTCGGCGCCGTTCATCATCCCCGTCGCGGGCAAGGAACTGCCCGGTGTCATGGCCTTCCGCGATCTCGACGACGTCAACAACATGGTCGCCGCCGCCGGAAAGCCTGGGGCCAAGGCTGTCGTGATCGGTGGCGGCCTGCTCGGCCTCGAAGCCGCCGCGGCCCTGCGTCTGCGCGGCATGGAAGTCGTGGTGCTCCACCTGATGGGCCACCTTATGGAACGCCAGCTCGACCCGGCGGCCGGATACCTATTGCAAAGGGAGCTCGAATCCCGCGGCATCAAGGTTCACTGCAAGGCGCAGACCAAGGCCATCCTCGGCAATGACCGCGTCGAAGCCGTAGCGCTCGATGACGGGACGGTCTATCCCGCCGACATCGTCGTGATGGCCGTCGGCATCCGCCCCGAAACGCGCATCGCTACCGATAGCGGGCTGCATGTCGAACGCGGCATCATCGTTTCCGACCAGATGGTGACCTCGGACCCGGATGTTCTGGCCATTGGTGAGTGTGTCGAGCATGAGAACGTCGTCTACGGCCTCGTCGCCCCGCTCTACGACATGGCCAAGGTAGCGGCCCGCACGCTGCTCAAGCAAGACGCGGCTTTCCGCCCCGTTCAGACGGCTACCCAGCTTAAGGTAACCGGGGTTTCCGTCTACTCGGCCGGTGATTTCGCCGACGCCGAGGATCGAGAGGAAATCGTCCTGCGCGACGCGAGCGCGGGCGTCTACAAGCGTCTCGTCTTGAAGGACGATCGACTGATCGGTGCCGTACTCTACGGCGAAACCGGTGACGGCTCCTGGTTCTTCGATTTGATGAAGCGCGGTGCCGAAATCTCCGAGATGCGCGATACGCTCATCTTCGGACAGGCCTACCAGGGGGGTGCCCAACTGGACCCTATGGCGGCCGTTGCAGCCTTGCCGGATGATGCAGAAATCTGCGGCTGCAACGGCGTATGCAAATCAACGATCACCGGCGCGATCGTTGGCAAAGGCCTGACCTCGCTCGACGACGTCCGCGCCCACACCAAGGCTTCGGCGAGCTGCGGGTCATGTACCGGGCTTGTCGAAAAGCTCCTCGCCTCCACTCTGGGCGATGCCTATAACCCCGCCGCGATCCAGCCGATCTGCCCCTGCACCGATCTCGGCCATGACGAAGTTCGCCGCCTGATCGTCGCCAAGGGCCTCAAGTCCATCCCAGCCGTCATGCAGGAGCTTGAGTGGAAGACGAGTTGCGGCTGCGCCAAGTGCCGCCCCGCGCTCAACTACTATCTGCTCTCCACCTGGCCCGGCGAATATGAGGACGATAACCAGTCCCGCTTCATCAACGAGCGCGTCCACGCCAATATCCAGAAGGACGGCACCTATTCGGTCGTCCCGCGCATGTGGGGCGGGATCACCAATCCGCGCGAATTGCGCGCCATCGCCGATGTCGCCGACAAGTTCGCCATACCCACCATCAAGGTGACAGGCGGCCAACGCATCGATTTGCTCGGCGTCAAGAAGGAAGACCTGCCCGCCGTCTGGGCCGACCTCAATGCCGCCGGCATGGTCTCGGGCGCCGCCTATGCCAAGGGCCTGCGTACGGTCAAGACGTGTGTCGGCTCGGATTGGTGCCGCTTCGGGACTCAGGACTCGACCGGGCTTGGTGTCAGGATCGAGAAGTTCATGTGGGGAAGCTGGACGCCGGCCAAGGTCAAAATGGCCGTATCGGGCTGCCCCCGCAATTGCGCTGAGGCGACCTGCAAGGACGTGGGCGTCATCTGCGTCGACTCCGGCTATGAGATTCACTTTGCCGGTGCGGCGGGGCTCGACATTAAGGGTACCGAAGTCCTCTGCCACGCCAAGACCGAGGACGAGGCGCTCGAAATCATTGTCGCATTGACCCAACTCTACCGCGAACAAGGGCGTTATCTCGAGCGCATCTATAAATGGGCCAAGCGGGTCGGCTCGGATTCGATCAAGGCCAATATCGTCGAGGACCTCGAAAAGCGCCGCTACTATTTCGAGCGCTTCGTCTATTCGCAGAAATTCGCGCAAGTCGACCCCTGGGAGGAGCGCGTCAACGGCAAGGACGCTCACGAATTCGCGGCAATGGCCGAATTCGGCTTTCCCCAGGCGGCGGAGTAGGACCCCATGAGCAACTGGATCGCAATTGGATCGATCAACGATATCCCCAGGCGCGGCGCACGCTGCGTCAAATCCCCCATCGGCACCATTGCGGTGTTCCGCACAGCCGAGGACGAGATCTACGCCATAGAGGATCGCTGTCCGCACAAGGGCGGGCCGCTCAGCCAGGGCATCGTACATGGCGCGCAGGTAACGTGCCCGCTGCACAATTGGGTGTTCTCGCTAGAAACCGGCGAGGCGCAAGGGGCCGACGAAGGACGCGTCCGCACCGTCGCGCTCAGGCTCGATGGTGAAACCATTCTGATGGATGCCGACCTCGTCATGGCCATCGCAGCCGAGTAGGTGCTTGATTTGACATCCCCCGTCAAAACCACCTGCCCTTATTGCGGCGTCGGCTGCGGGGTAATTGCCACCCCCCAAGCCGATGGAAGCGTCGCTATCGCAGGCGATCCCGATCACCCGGCAAATTTTGGGCGATTGTGCTCGAAAGGTTCGGCGCTCGGCGAAACGATTTCGCTCGAAGGGCGCCAGCTTTTTCCGATGATCGATGGACGGCGGGTGGGCTGGAACGAGGCACTCGACGCTGCGGCGGCGCGCCTGAAAAGCGTGATCGACGAGCACGGTCCCGACGCGATGGCGCTTTATGGCTCGGGGCAATTGCTGACCGAAGACTATTACGTCGCCAACAAGCTGATGAAGGGGTTCATCGGCACGGCCAATATCGATACCAATTCACGCCTGTGCATGGCGTCTTCGGTAGCCGGTCACAAGCGCGCCTTCGGCACCGATACGGTCCCCGGATGCTATGAGGATCTCGAGCTGGCCGACCTCATCGTCCTGGTCGGCTCCAATCTCGCCTGGTGCCATCCGGTGCTCTATCAGCGCATTCTCGCCGCGCGCGAAAAGCGGCCCTCGATGCGCATCGTGGTCATCGATCCCCGTCGCACCAATGCGGCCGAGACCGCAGATCTTCACCTGCCCATAGCAACCGATGGCGACGTGGCGCTGTTTTCGGGCCTTTTTGCTCATATGCACAACGCCGGCGCGTTCGCTTCGAACTATATCGCTACCCATACCTCCGGGTTCGATGACGCGCTCGATGCCGCCGAAGGCTGGACTATTGCCCGCACCGCAGAAGCGACCGGGCTGGACGCCGCAGAGGTCGCGGCGTTCTTCGATATGTTCACAGCGACGGAAAAGACCGTGACGGTCTTTTCCCAGGGGGTTAACCAATCCACCTCGGGGACCGACAAGGTCAATGCCATTGTCAATTGCCACCTCGCCACCGGCCGCATCGGCCGCCCCGGCATGGGGCCGTTTTCGGTAACCGGTCAACCTAACGCCATGGGCGGGCGCGAAGTGGGCGGGCTTGCCAATATGCTCGCGGCGCATATGGATTTCGACAAGGCCGAGCTTGTCGCCCGCTTCTGGAATGCCGCGCGCATTGCGACCACGCCGGGCCTCAAGGCGGTCGATCTTTTCAAGGCCATCGCAGCTGGCCACATCAAGGCCGTCTGGGTGATGGCGACGAACCCAGTCGTTTCGCTCCCGGATGCCGACGCGGCGCGCTCAGCGCTCAGGGCCTGCGATACGGTGATCGTTTCGGACATGTTCGCCACGACCGATACAGCCCGCCAGGCCCATATCTTTCTGCCTGCCGCTGGCTGGGGTGAAAAGAACGGCACGGTGACCAATTCCGAGCGCACCATTTCCCGCCAGCGTCCGTTCCTTGCTCTTCCCGGCGAAGCGCGACCGGATTGGTGGATCATCTGCGAGATCGCGAAGCGCCTGGGTTTTGACGGCTTCGATTTCAGCTCGCCCGCCGAAATCTTCGCAGAATATGCCGAATTGACCGGGTTCGAGAACAACGGCAGCCGCGATCTCGATATTTCCGGCCTCGCCGGACGCGACTACGAAACGCTCTCTCCAGTCCAATGGCCGATACCGGCCGCAGGCGGGCGGCGCAGACGCTTCTTCGCCGGCGGTGGATTCTATACGCCCGATGGCAAAGCCCGGTTCGTGCCCCTCACGCCCCCGCCCCCGCGAACATCGGAGCCCGGCCAATTGTTGCTCAACACCGGTCGGGTTCGCGACCATTGGCACACTATGACCCGAACAGGCCGGACCCCGCGCCTTTCGGCACATTACGCCGAACCGTTCGCCGAAATTCATCCCGAGGATGCCGAACACTTCGCCATCAGACGCACCCAGCTCGTACGGCTTGAAAATCGCTTCGGTAGCGCCGTCGTCCGCGCGCTTGTCACGGAACGCCAGCAAAAGGGTTCGGTATTCGTGCCCATGCACTGGACAGGGGAAACCGCCCCTACCGGGCGGGTCAACGCCCTGATCCCGCCCCATATCGACCCGGCATCGGGACAGCCTGGTCTGAAGATGGGCCGCGCCAGCATGAGCCCTGTCGATGTCGCCCTTTACGGATTCGCCGTGTCCCGCGAAAAGCCGCTTCTCGCCGGAGCCGATTACTGGGCCTTGGCGCCGGCCGACAGAGGATGGCGGACCGAACTGGCATTTTTCCAGCGGCCGGGCGACGTCCTCTCCCTTGCAAGGTCCATGTTCGGCCTTCCCGAAAACGTGACACTGACCACATCGATCGACGCACGATCCGGCCGTATTTCCATTGCCCGCTTCGATCTCGACCGCCTGACCTTTGCATTTTATCTCTCGCCCGACCCGGTCCTCGTATCGCGGCAATGGGCCGCCGGGCAGCTGAGCGAGACCCACGCCGATCCCCTGCAGAGGACGCGCATATTGTCTGGCCGCCCGGGCTCCGACCGCCCCGACCCCGGACCGTTGGTCTGCTCGTGCTTCTCGGTGGGCGCCAACCAGATCGCCGATGCGGTGACGAGCGAAGGCTGTGTTACGGTAGACGCTGTGGGCGCGGCGCTGGGCGCCGGCACCAACTGCGGCTCATGCCGAACCGAAATCCGGCGCATCATTGAAGCTCATCGCCTCGCTGCAGCGCAGTAGATCGGATAATCGCAGCTCGATAGCATCGTACGGCCGGCAGAACCATCGAAGGCGGACATCGCGCACCTCAGCCTTTGACCGCGCCCTGCATGAGCGCCGCGACGAACTGGCGCTGGAAGATGAGGAATATGACAATCGTGGGGGAGAGGATCAGCAGCGCCCCGGCACAAAGCAGCGGAATGTCGGTACCCCATTGGCCCTGAAAGGCGCCAAGTGCCCCCGCCATTGTCCGCTGCATGGGGTCTTGCACCAGCACGACAGGCAGGAGAAACTGGTTCCAGGTCCAGAGAAACAATAAAATTGTGAGCGACATGATCGCCGGGCGCGCAAGCGGCACCTGAACCAGCCAGAACTCTGTCCAGCGCGTCGCGCCATCGAGTTGGGCCGCTTCGGAGAGGTCGTGCGGCACATTGAGGAAATGGGCGCGCATCCAATAGACGCCGAAGGGCATATAGAGGCCGATCAGAGGCAGAATGATAGCAAAGCGCGTGTTCAGCAGCCCCATCGCTCGCACCTCATAATAAAGCGGTGTGATGACGGCCTCGAAGGGCAGGGTCAGCCCGAAGACGAAGACGAGATAGAGCCACCGGTACCTGTCGGTGGTGAGCTTGGCCAGACCATAGCCTGCCATGGTTGCAATCAGAACCGAGACCGGCACGACACCCAGCACGATAAGGGTGCTCGAGAGCAGCAGCTGGTCCATCCGGGCAACCTCAAAAGCCCGGACGAAATTGCCCCATTGCGGATCGGCAGGCCATTGCAGCCCATTCGGATACGTGCCTTGGGGTGCCAGAGCGGCCGAGAACATCGACAGAAACGGCAGGATGGTGACGATCATCAACAGCACGACCAGTCCGCGCGCCACCAGACCATTGGCGGGGGCAAGCCTCATTTCTTTTCCCGCGAAAGCCACTGGATCGGGGCGATGGAAATCAGCACGAGGACCATCAGAACGATGGCAAGCGCCGACGCCAGCCCGACCTGGCGGTGAGCGAAGGCCAGGCGATAGATTTCGAGGCCGGGCACGGTCGTCGAGATTCCCGGGCCTCCAAGCGTTGAAATATAGACGATATCGAAACTTGCGAGCGCCGAAATCACCGTCAGCGTCACGCAGACACCGAGCTCCTGCCGCAGGCCCGGCAGGGTAATGTAGCGAAATTCATGCCAGGGATTGGCACCGTCGAGCCGGGCGGCTTCATAAAGGCTGGGATCGATCTTGGTGATGCCGGTGACCAGCAGCATGGTGCACAGGCCCAGCAAGACCCAGGCACCGATTAACCCGACGGCGGGCAGAGCCCACACGAAGTCCCCCAGCCATCCGCGGGCCCATTCGGACATGCCGATGGCGCGCAATCCCTGATTGACGACGCCGGTCGAGGCGAACATCCAGCTCCAGGCAATGCCCGCCGCAACCAGTGGGATAACTTGCGGAAGGAACAGCACGGTGCGCGTTACCGTTCCGAACGCCCCGGCCATATGGCCACGAATGACGGAAGCTACGGCCAATCCAAGCGCGACGGGGATGACGGTGAAATATCCCACAAGCTGGAAGGCGTTGCCAATGATCTGCAGCAGCTTTGGGTCGGTCAGGACCGTGACGTAATTGGTGAGACCATGAAAACGCGCCTCTCCGATCCCGTCCCATCGCAAGAAGGAATAATAAAAGCTCATTGCCAGCGGCACGAGCACGAAAGCCGTATAGGCAAGGGCAGCCGGCGCTATAAAGAGCCACGCGGCCAGTTTGCCCTTGTTGCTCGCCCCTCTTGGGGAGAGCTGCTTTGCTTGCCGCTGCGCGGCAGGAGTCGAGGTCATCGCGGTGTCACTATCTCTCGAACAGCAGTCGCGCAGGAATATGGCCTCAGCGCGAAAGCTGGGTTTCGTACTCGCGCTGGACGGCTTCGAGCAGCCCCACGGGGGTCTGCTGTCCTCCAGCCATCTTCTGCAGTTCGGGTGTCCAGCCGGCCGCGAATATGGCACCGGTAGCGTTCGCGATGAAGTCCATCGCGCCATTGTCCTGTGCAAGAATGGCGCCTGCAGCAAGGGACTGTTCGGTCACAGATCCGGGCTCGACGGCGGGCATGGCCAGATCGGTCGGCCCGCCCGGGTTCGAACCGCCCACGGCGACGTTGATCTTACGGGCCGCCTGGTTGCGCGCAACCCAATCGAGAAAGAAGGCGGCGCATTCGGGATTGTTTGCCTTGGCGCCGATCCCGTAGGTGAGCGGTGCCGACATGGAGGCGTGACGTCCTCCATCCTCAAGGCTCGGCATGATGAAAAAGCCGAACTTGCCCGGGGCATTGCCATCGAGATTGCCCGATTCCCAGTCGCCGTTGAACATGAACAGGCCTTCGCCACCCATAAAGCGGCTCATCATCTGGAAATATTCAATGGCGTTGGCGTCAGAAGGGAAATAGCCAGCCTCGATCCACGCGTTCAGGTGCTCTGCGGCTTTGAGGTTGTCTTCCGTGTGGATGGTCGCGCCATCCTTCTGGAAGATCCAGTCGTTGATCGGCTCTGGAGGGCCATAGGCTCCCATCAGGTTCTGCAGAGGAAAGGCAAAGCCGGCGGTACCCTTGTTCCACTGCATGATGGGCTGAATGCCAGCCTGCTTGGCGGCCGCCATTATGGCGTCCAATTCCGCCAGCGTCGACGGGGGCTCGGCCATCCCGATCTGGGCGGCCAGTTCCCTGTTGTAGAACACGCCAGTCATTGAATAGTTGAGACCCATGCCATAGAGCGATCCGGTCCCACGGGGGCGTCCACCCTCCTCGACGCGCAGCTGCACCAGCTGTCCCGCTGGAAACTGATCCCAGCCCAATGCCTCAAAGTATTCATCGAGATTCATGAGCAGATTGTTGGCCACCAGATCGGTGATGGACGGCAAGCGGATCAGGTCCGGTGCGTTGCTTTCGGAAAGTATGCGCGGGGAGTTCTCCATCATGTTGGCGAACTGGTCTTCCTTGATGTCGAAGGTGACATTGGGAAACTGACGCATGAACTCCTCGGCCAACCGCGTGGGCAGCGGAAAGCCGGTTTCGAAATAGGCATTGAGCGCAATGGGGTCCGTACCGCAACTAGGCGCAGCAATGGCTGTGCCGGTTGTGGCGGCCACCGAAAGCACCAAGGCAACACGAAGTGCATGGAATGAACGAGTTTTCACGACGACCTCCTCCAAGGCAATTACAATTGGCGATACTTTCCTTTGCTAAATGGATTTAGCGCATGGCTCGAATTGTCTGTCAATATATTCGCCTCCTGCCATTCGCATCGACTATACCACAGCGTGCAGCGCCTCTATGATTGAGGTAGCCCGCCTATCTTCCGGCCCCATCATCCAATTAGTGACGAAGCCGAAACCAATCTGGCGGGTCGGATCGGCAAAACCGACTTGCCCGCCAGCGCCATCATGCCCGAAACAGCCGCCCCCAAGGTAGCGCCGCGCGTCGGATTCAAGCTGGAAGCCATACCCCCAGCGGGCATATGGAGGCTCGCCACCAAAAACGGACGCACCCTCGCTCTGGGTACGCGTTGCGTCAGCGATGACTCGCTCGCCCAGTAGACGTACCCCCCGAGTCTCGACGACCGTGGCCGACCACATGGCCGCCAGGGCTTCGGCCGTGGCGATGCCTCCGGCACCGGGGATTTCGGCCGACCGGATACGTTGCTTGTTGAAGCCACCCTCTTCGGTGACGAGGTCGGCCGGTAAAGCCGAGCCAAGGGTCATCGCCTTGAAAGGCCAGTTGGGCTCTGGCTTACGCCCCTCCTCCGCCCAAAGCGCGGAAAGCGCGGGATCGACCTGCAGATGAGCTGGACGCCCGGACAGCGCTTGGGGCAGGCCTATCCAGGCATCGACACCGAGGGGCGCCGCGATCTGTTCGCTGAAGCAGCGCCCAACGGGCTGGCCGGTTACACGCCGCAGGACTTCGCCGACGACCCACCCATGCGTCAGGGCATGATAGGCGTAACCCTCCCCCGGTGGCCAAAGTGGGGCCTGCGCGGCGAGCACATCGACCATGCGGTCCCAATTGACGATGTCGTCTTCATCGAGATCCCTCCGCGGCGCCGAAAGACCCGCCTGATGGGCCAACGCCTGGCCGACAGTAACCTCGTCTTTGCCCTCGGCGGCAAATTCCGGCCAATAGTGGCTCACCGGCGCGTCGTAGGCGATGCGCCCCTCCTGAACGAGACGGGCAACAAGGATCGAAACCAGACCCTTGGTACAGGAAAAGATGACCGACGGCGTATCCCGCTCCCATACCCGTCCGATCCGCGCATCGGCAACACCGCCCCAGAGGTCGACGACGCTTTCTCCGCCTATGAATACATGGAGCCCGGCGCCCATGGTCGGACGGCCTTCGAATGCGCGCGTGAAGGCATCCGCCAACGGCTCGAAACCGGAATGGACCGTTCCTTCAACACTCACCATTCTGGTCACGCTCGCATCTGCAAATAGCCATCGGCCCCCGTCACGATCTGCATGGGATCGGACACGCCGCCTGAAAACCTACCGTCGTCGCCCGTATTATTGAAGGCCAGCAGCCACGGCTGCCCCTGCCGGTCCTTAGCGATCCTCCCCCCATAGAGCCGCTCGTTCACAAGCAGCCGCGCCAGGCTGAAATCAATACGCCCGGGCATCTTTCCAACGGGAAGGGTCCATACGCCGCCGGTCTGCCCTGTCCGTGGTCCGCAGAGCTTGGCCGTATCGCAGGAGAAAACCAGATGGTTGCGTCCGCCCATGTCCACCAGTTGGAATACCTCAAGGTGCGCGAAACCGCTACCCGCCGCGCTGAGGGGCGGCTGCACTGTCCAACTGAGGAGATCGGTAGAGGTGGCATGCGCCATGACGCCGCGATCAGGCTCCACTCCGCCCTTGCTGCGCGCGGTGATCAGCATATGCCAGAGGCGGTCGTCGATGTCGTAAAAAACCCAAGGGTCGCGCCATGCCTCTTCCGGCCAGGACGAGGTGCCCAGAGTCTCATAGAAGCGGCTATCGGCAGCACAGACCACCCCGGGCGCTTTGTTCCAGGCAAAGAGATCGGTCGATGTGGCGAGGCCCACCGCTTCGATATTGGCGAGACTGTCCTGCGAAAGAAAGCGCGCGCCGGTATAGAACATGTGCCACACGCCGGCGGAGTCCTTTACGATGCTGCCCGTCCAGGTAGCACTCCCATCGAAACTTCCCGCGGCACCTGCCGGGATCGATTGCCCGTGATCGAGCCAATCGGTCAGATTGGAGGAAGTGGCGTGGCCGATCCGTGCATTGCGGTGTCTGAGATCGGAATTGCCCAAAGCCTTGGGCGCATGAAGATAGAAAAGGTGGAAGTGCTCGCCATCGTCGGCAAACCAGAAATCCCAAACCCAATGATCGGGTAGATCGAAAGCCACGTCCAATCCTCGCTAAAACCATTTAGCTATCGCTTCGGCGCACCCCTGTTGTCAAGCGGTGGCTGCATGGCTAATGAGGAATGGAGGGCATGGCCGCGGAAGCGGCGAAAGTGGGGGGAAGTCTTGGCAAAGAAGCGCGTAACTTTGGCCGATGTCGCCCGCCTGGCCGGCCTTTCCACCACCGCGGCATCCATGATCCTGACGGGGCGTCCCGACACACGCCTTTCAGCCGAGGCTCACGCCAAAGTCCACGCCGCCGCCGCAAGCCTTGGGTATCGTCCCAATATCGCTGCGCGGGCGCTGCGCACCGACAAGACCCGGACCATTGCCTTCATTTCCGATTATGTTGCCACCACCCGCTTTGCCAGTGGGCTTATTCGGGGGGCTCTGGCGGGAGCCGAGCAGGCCCAGCACGTAATGTTGGTGCTGGAAACTGGCGGCGAGCCGGCGCGTGAAATCCAAGCCATCGAGGCGGCGCTCGACCGGCAGGTCGATGGGCTGATTTTCGCGGCTATGCGCGCCCGCGAAGTATTTGTGCCCGACATCGCCATCAACGTGCCAACCGTAATGCTCAACGGCACATCTCCGCGCTTTCCGGTTTCGATCCTTCCCGACGAGTACCGGGGCGGCCGCGCCGCCGTCGAACTCCTGGCCGGGGCCGGCATCCGCGAGGGCATCGTGCTCCTGGGCTATAATGAGAAGGAAGAAACGGGCCTCTTTCGCTCCGAAACCGTCACCAACCGGTTGGCCGGCATCCGCGACGCCATGGCGGCTGCCGGCACAACCTTTGTGGCCGAACTCAGTTGCTGGAACTGGGAGCCGGACCATGGCTACGACCTCACCCGGACCGTTCTGAAGTCCCTTAAACCCCGCGCGCTGCTGTGTCTGAACGACCGGTTGGCCTTCGGGGCCTATCAGGCACTTGACGAAGCAGGCCTCGCGATCCCCGAAGATGTCGCGCTGGTTTCATTCGACAACGACGAGATCGCCTCCTATCTCCGCCCGGGGCTAACGACGATCGGGCTCCCCCATGAGGAAATGGGGCGAATGGCGATAAGCCTGCTGCTCGGAACGCCCACACCGGCCAGGGTCCTTGTCGAAATGCCCGTGGTCCTTCGGGGCTCCCTGCCCCGTTAGCGTGCCGGTGACTGTGTCGCTGGGTGCCTGACTATTCGGCACCTTTTATTGATCCTCCACGGGAGACCGCAGCCGGGTTTCGCGCAACGCCCCCATGTCGTTGAGGATCGGATAGGCCACGGAGATCAAGTGGGCGTTGACGCGTTTGAGATCGCGCAGGATGTCCAGATGCAGACCCGATGTCTCTATCGTTTCGGTGCGCTGTTCGCGCAGCCGCTCAAGGTGTCGCTCGGCACTTTCCGCTTCCAGCCGTCGCACGTCCGATTTGCAACCCGCCAGTTGCCGCGCCAATTGGGGATCGCGCGAGAGGAACACGGATTGCGCCATTTGCAGGATTTCGAATGTCCGGTCATAGAACTTGAGAATTTCCGCAAGCCCCTCGGATGAAAACGTCACCCTACGCTTTGCCTTTTTGACCGCCATCTCGGAAAGTCCGCTGTCGATGATATCCCCGGCGTGTTCGAGATTGACCGCATAGGACATGATTTCGGCTGCCCGTTGCGCGTCCTCCTCATCCATCTCCTCACGCCCCAGGCGGGAGAGGTAGGATTTGATGCCGCTGTGGATGCGGTCGATGTCATTCTCGATTGCCCCTAATTGCGAACGCACACTGGTATCAGCGCTCGCGAGAGTGGTCTTCGATGCTTCCAGCATATCGCGCACCATGTCGCCCAGCAGAAGAGTCTCACGCGCCGCCGCCGCCAACGCGATTGCTGGGGTCGAAAGCGCGCTTTCGTCGAGATAGCGCGGACCCGGCCGCGCTCCGGCGGCCTCGGGCATCAGCTTTTCTCCCAGGCGCACGATGGGGCCGAGAAGGGGAAGGAAAATCACCAGCAAGACAAAGGAGAAGCCGATATGGGCGGTCAGGGCCAAGGTCCCGGTATCGGGAACAAAACCCATCAGCCACGGCGCGATAAGACCGGCCGCAAAGGTAAGGATGATAGCCCCGACCGCCCTGATTGCCAGGTTGATCAAGGCCAATCGCCGGGCTTCGATGCCCTCCGCAAGCACGGCAAGATAGGGCGGAATCGCCCCACCGAGATTAGCTCCCGCAACCAGCACCAGAGCTAGTTCCGACGGGATCACCCCTGCCTGCCCGAGCAAGACGACAAAGAGCACCACGGCAAGGCTCGACGAGGCCAGAAAGGCCATCCCTGTTGCGAACAATAACGCAAAGATGGGAGCACTGGAGAGACCGGTGAGGATCAGGATAACGGTTTCGGACGCCCTCACCGGCTCGGTTGCCTGCCCCAGCAGCGTAAGGGCCAAAAGCATCAACCCCAGCCCCAGGACAGCGCGGCCAACACCCTTGCCCGCCGCGTGCTTGGAGCGGGAAAACGTGACGACGCCCGTAAGGATCAGCACGGGCGACAGCCAACGCAGATCGAGCGAAAGCACGAGCGCGGCAAGGCTCGTGCCGACATTGGCCCCCAGCATGATTGCCTGTGCCATAAGGCTCGAAACGAGATCGCGTGCCACGAAGGACGCCGTGATCACCGCTGTCGCGGTGCTCGACTGTACGGCAAGGGTGGCGAACATGCCCACCGCCGCGGCCATCAGACGATTGCCGGTGCTCCGCCCGATCCACATGCGCAACGATGTTCCGAAGGCGCGGAGCATCCCGGTCTTGATCAGCCGCAAGCCCCAAATGAGCAATGCACCGGCGCCTAGAAGATCGATCAGAACCAGAGTCGAGGAAATGTCAGTGCCCCTCCCGAAGGTCCATCGTCTTGCCGCTCCTAACGGTCCCGGAGAATCTTGCACGCCTGTGCAGGACCGTCAACCCGAACCCCGGAAGGGCTCCGATGGTTCCTCGGCAGTGTCGTTTGTCGCGCCGAATAATCGGAGCCGGCAAAAGCACTCTTGCAACCGCCCGCACACCTGTGCAACGTTTTCCAGCGCCATCGACTAGGCAGGGATACCATGAAAACCCCAGTCCGGGCTCGGGGGAAATCCTTCGTCTCGGCCCAGCAGGTCGCCGAACGCGCCGGCGTGTCCCGCTCGGCGGTTTCGCGCACGTTTACCGACGGCGCCAGCGTTTCTCCCGCCACCCGAAAGCGTGTACTCGAAGCCGCCGAGGCCTTGGGCTACCACGTCAATCATCTGGCACGCGGCCTCATCCACGACAGCTCCAATATCGTCTGCGTGATCGGCACCGACATCGCAACGCCCCATCAATCCCGGATGATAGACGCTCTAACGAGACATCTGCAGGCGGCGCAGAAGGTGGCGATGCTCATCAATACCTCGGGTGAAAGCGCCGCCGTAGAAGCTGCCCTGCGCCAAGCCCTCCACTACCGCGCCGACGCTACGATCGTATTATCCGGCCAACCCGCAGCTTCGCTGATCGAAACGTGCCTCAACAATGGCCAGCACGTCATCCTCGTAAATCGCGACGATCCGGTGCCCGGCCCCGAAACGGTCGTCGTCACCAACCGCACTGCAGCGCGCCAGGCTTTCGACATGCTCCGCCGCGCGGGTTGCCAAAAGTTTGCCGTAGTGACTTCGACCGTCGGCACGGCCTCTCTTGTGGCGCGCGAAACGGCGTTCCTTGAAGCGGCCCGGAGTGCCCAGTTCGACGCCAGCGTCATCCGCCTGGGTCCCACCGCCTACGCATCGGGCGCCGAAGCCGCACGCCAGGTGCTTGTCAGCACCAGCCGTCCTGACGGGGTATTCTGCGTCACCGACCTTCTCGCATGCGGATTTCTCGACGTCGCGCGCACCGAATTCGGACTCGTCGTCCCGGACGAAGTCTGCGTTGTCGGGTTCGATGATATCGAGCAGGCTGGCTGGTCCTCCTATCAGCTGACCACTTTTCGCCAGCCGGTCGACCAGATCGCCGATCACGTGGTCGGGCTCCTCCATCACCAACCGGCCGTCCATACCATCCAGCCTCCCACGCGCTTTTCTGCCGAACCTGTCTGGCGCAAAACCGTCCGCCCGCGATGATCAGGCCGCCTCGTACACCGTCCGTCTCAACCGTCTTGCACAGCCGTGCACAAATGCTAAGCTCGTCACATCGCTGTCACACGCGAACACTAAGCCGGAACCAATACCGGACATAAACGGGAGAAACATCATGATCCGCACACTGGCCACTGCCGGCCTCGCCGCCGCATCCCTCATGGGCATGGGAGGTGCAGTCAACGCCCAATCGGGTGAAGTCGTACTCTATTGCGCCGCCGATGAAGCCATCTGCCGCCTTCTTTCCGAATCCTTCCAACGCGAAACCGGCATCAATGTCCTGATGACCCGTAAGTCGTCGGGCGAGACCTATGCCCAGATCAAGGCCGAGGAAGGCCAGCCACGCGGCGACGTATGGTGGGGCGGCACGGGCGATCCGCACCTTCAGGCGGCCCAGGAAGGCCTGACCTCCGTCTACCAGTCTCCAATGCTCTCCGAACTTCAGGACTGGGCTGTCCGGCAGGCCGAAACTGCAGAATACCGCACTGTTGGCGTTTACGCCGGTGCACTGGGCTTTGGCTACAACACCGATATGATCGATCCCGCGGGCGAAGACGCTCCAACCTGCTGGGCCGACTTGCTCGACGAACGTTACCGCGACGAAATTCAGGTCGCCAATCCCAACTCCTCGGGAACCGCCTATACGCTGCTCGCAACACTGGTGCAGATCATGGGCGAAGACGAAGCCTTTGAATATCTCGCTGCTCTTGACGACAACGTATCCCAATACACGAGCTCGGGCTCGGCGCCGATCCGCGCGGCGGGCACGGGGGAAACCTCTATCGGGATCGTCTTCATGCACGATGCCGTCGCCCAGGCCGTTCAAGGCGCACCGATCCACGTCGTCGCCCCCTGTGAGGGCACCGGTTACGAAGTGGGCTCAATGAGCCTCATCGAAGGTGGTCCCAATCCGGAAAATGCCAAGCTCTTTTACGACTGGGTCCTGACCCCGGCCGCGCAGGAACTCGGCGCACAGGCGAACTCGTTCCAGGTACCCTCGAACGTTAACGCGGCAACGCCCGAACAGTCGCCCAATCTCGAGGACATCAAGCTTATCGATTACGATTTCGCGCTTTATGGTTCTTCGGACGAACGCGGCCGGCTCCTTGCCCGCTGGGATAGTGAAATCGGCGCGCGGTGAGGCACGTCCTCGCCGGAATGAACCGGCTCGGCGGCCTGTGGCTCCTGTTGGGGTTGGCCGCCGTTCTCGTCTTGCCCTGGTACAAGGTGGCCGCGCCCCACACCGGTGAGGGCGTGGCGCTTTGGGGTTCGGCCGCCGGCCAAGTGCTGGCCGGCCGCATCTGGCTCTTGCCTCCGGTGCTGGCCATGCTGGCCTTTTCGCTCGTCCGCCTTCGTTCGGATGAACGCTGGCAAAGCCACCCTTCGATTCTGTGGATCGCTGGCGCCGCGGCGGGCCTTTTCCTGCTGCAAGCCTTTGCCATCGGACTGCGGGGGCCGGCATTCGACGCTGTCGGTCAAGTCTTTCCCCTGGCGACGATGGGACAGCCCGGCCTCGGCCTGGGCGGATTTCTCTTTGGCATTGCCATTACCGGGATCATTGCCGACGCGCTGGCGGCGCGCGGCTTCTGCCGCGGCGAGCGATTTGCCGCCAATGCAGTCATATTTGTCGTCGCGCTGCTGTCGCTCTTTGTCTTCTTCCCGATCCTGCGCCTGGGCGGAGCAGCGCTCTTTACCCCCGAAGGGGTCTTTCAGCCCGGCGTTTTCGTCACGCGCTTTACAGCGCCCGATCTTTGGGGCCTCGGATGCTTTGTCGGCCAAGGCCGCTGCGGCGTGGTGATCAACACGCTCATCCTCGGCATTTCGTCGGGCGTACTCTCGACCCTTCTGGGTCTAGCGCTTGCGCTGCTCGTCGCGCGCACCGGCTTCCGCTTCAAAGGGGCGTTGCGGGCCATTTCGATCCTACCGATCATCACTCCTCCTTTCGTGGTGGGCGTCGCGATCATCGTTCTTTTCGGGCGCACCGGATTGGTGACCGGTTGGCTCGAATACCTCTTTGACATTCCGCGCACCCGTTGGATCTATGGGTTGCCAGGTATCCTGCTTGCGCAGGTTCTGGCCTTCGCGCCGATTACCTTTCTTGTGCTCCTCGGAACGATCGAAGCGATCAATCCAACGCTCGAGGAGGCCTCAAAGACGCTCGGCGCCAAGCCGCTCAAGACCTTTCAAAGCGTCACCTGGCCCTTGCTGCGTCCCGGATTGGCCGCAGCGTTCCTTCTCGCCTTCATCGAAAGCCTCGCCGATTTCGGCAACCCCATCGTGTTGGGCGGGGGCTACGACGTGCTCTCGATCAGGATCTTTTTCGCCGTAGTTGGCGCGCGCTATGATCTGGGCAATGCGGCCGTACTCTCGATCATCCTGTTGTCCCTGACGCTAGGCGCATTCTGGCTCCAGACCCGCTGGCTGGGCCGCAAATCCTACGTCACCATAACCGGAAAGTCCGACGCCGGGCTCGTAGCGCCACTGCCCGGCCCCTTGAAGGGTGCAGCTTATGCGGCGGTGGTTCCCTGGGTCGTTTTCACGCTCGGCGTCTACGCGATCATCCTGATCGGCGGAATTGTCAATGACGTGGGCCGCTGGGACCTCACGCCGACCTTTAGACACCTCCTGACTGCCTTCTCTCTCGAGATTGGCCCCGATGGTGTGCAGTTTTTTGGGTCTGCCTGGAATTCGCTGCACACCACGCTTCTCGTTTCGGCAATCGCTGCCCCCCTTACCACCGCGATTGGCATTCTTACCGCCTGGCTCATCTCGCGCCAGGATTTCGCCGGCAAGCGCAGTTTCGAGTTCGGCACCATGCTCAGCTTTGCCGTTCCCGGCACCGTGGTAGGCGTTTCCTACGTGGCCGCCTTCAATGTGCCGCCAGTCGACATTACGGGCACAATGGCGATCCTCGTCATCTGCTTCATGTTCCGCAATATGCCCGTGGGCCTGCGCGCAGGTATTGCCGCGCTCTCCCAGATCGACCGTTCGATGGAGGAGGCCAGCCAGACGATGGGCGCCAACGGGCTTTCCACCCTGCGCACAGTCGTGCTGCCGCTGATCCGCCCCGCGATCTTCACCTCGATGGTCTATGCTTTCGTCACCGCAATGACAGCGGTTTCGGCGGTGATTTTCCTCGTCAGCGCCCGCCACAACATGGCGACAGCCTATATCATGGGCCGGGTTGAAAACGGGGAATATGCGCTGGCCATTGCCTATTCGGCGGTTCTGATGCTGATCATGATCGCCTCGATTGCGCTCATCGGTCTTTTGATCGGCAAGCGCCAACTTGGCCGCCGCACACAGCTGCAGAATACCGCTCCCGCCCTGCCCACCGCCTGAGGATCTCCATGACCGATACCGCCATTGAATTCGTCGACGTGGTAAAGTGTTACGGGGCGGTGACCGCTGTCGATACGATCAATTTTTCCATATCGCGCGGTGAGCTCGTCACCTTCCTCGGTCCCTCCGGCTGCGGCAAGACCACCTCATTGCGCCTGATCGCTGGCCTCGAACTCCCGACCTCTGGCACGGTCCGCATTGCAGGCGAGGACGTTTCCACCCGCGCCGCGCCGGACCGCAATGTCGGCATGGTGTTCCAGTCTTATGCGCTCTTTCCCCATATGAGCGTTATCGAGAATGTAGCCTACGGTCCCACCATTCGCGGCAGCGACAAGAAATCGGCAATCGCGCGCGGCCACGAAATCCTGTCCATGCTGGGCCTCGAGGGGCTGGGCAAGCGCCTTCCTTCCGAACTGTCCGGCGGGCAGCAACAGCGTGTAGCGGTCGCCCGCGCCATCGTGCAGCAGCCCGACGTGCTCCTGTTCGACGAGCCCCTCTCCAACGTCGATGCCAAGCTGCGCCGCCGTGTCCGTGAGGAAATTCGCGATCTCCAGCGTCGGTTCAACCTGACGGCGGTTTATGTGACTCACGACCAGGAAGAAGCCCTGGCCGTGTCCGACCGCATCATTGTCATGAGCAACGGCAAGATCGCCCAGATCGGCACCCCGCGGGAACTCTACGAAAGCCCAAGCTCGCGCTTCGTCGCCGACTTCATCGGCGATGCCAATCTTATCGAGGGCCAGATAGAGAACGGCGCCTTCCGCGCGCCCGGCCTTTCGCTTCCGCTCCCCGCGACGTCCCGGACGGGCCCGGCCGTGATCTCGATCCGTCCCGAGCGGATCGTTCTGAAAAAATCGGGATCGGACGGCAAGGTCAAGTCGGCCAGCTATCTCGGTTCGCGCCGTGAATACCGCGTCGAGACCGCCTACGGCACGCTGCTGGTATCCGCCCCCATTTCCGCTCCGGCGCTAGAGCCGGGTGAAGAAATATCCGTCATTCTTTCACCCGGCGGCTACACGCTTCTTTCCGATGCGTGAACCACCCCAAAGTGCCACGAAGACCAAGCGACCGAAATTGGCGAGAGGTGGGCGGTCAGCTTTTTGTAGCGAGGGCTAATAGGCGCGAATCTTCATCTATCACGTTTTCGGCCAACCGGGCCGCAGCAACGACAGGAAGCCACACCAGGATTCGTTCGGCTGGCCATCCGCTCGCCTGCGCGTAAGCGGCGAGGTACTGATCCGCTAACCAGGGTTCGTGATGCAGCGCCAGCAAGTATGTGCGGCATGCATCTGCCTGCGCCGGCCCCGACGTGGCATCGAGCCAGTCGACGATAAACGGCTCCGCTTCGCTGCCCAGGATGTTCCCGGGATGAAAGTCGCCGTGGCAGAGCCTATCGTCGTTCGAAAGGCTCTGGAGCCGGGAGAGCAGATTGATACGATCCTGAGCGCTCAACTGCGTTGCGCTTTTGATGTTGCTTCATTAGACCGTTTCCGCAGCGGCAGGAATTCGCTTGATCTTCTGTCGAGCCGAAGATCGGCTCTGTATGCCTAGATGAGGAAGGCCTTGAGGTTGCGGCGTTTTCTGACAGTCGTGTTTAGCATTTTCTGCGTGGTTCATGCTCCGTCTGCCTGGGCTGTCGAGGATACAATAATTGAGGCGGCCCGGCAGGCCGAGATCGCGCTTGATGCCCGGGTCGGGCTTGCTATCCACGATACCGGCAGCGGTCAGCGCTGGCTCTACAACGCCCATGAGCGGTTCCCGATGGCCAGCACGTTCAAGGTCCTCGCATGCGGGGCACTGCTTGCGCGTATTGATGCGGGTGAGGAGGATGGAAGTCGATTGATCCCGATCAATCCGTCAGATCTCGTCACCTATTCCCCCGTGACCGAAGGGTGGGTAAACGAGGAAGCAACGCTCGACGACCTTTGCGCGGCCACGATGCGCACGAGCGACAACACGGCAGTGAACAAGGTGCTTGAGGCACTCGGTGGACCAGAGGCGCTGACATCATTCATGCGGTCCCTGGGCGATGAGGTTACACGACTGGATCGCTGGGAGACAGAGCTCAACCAGGCCACGCCGGGTGATCCACGCGACACGACCTCGCCGGCAGCTATGGTGAATTCACTTCAGGCTCTGGTTCTCGGCGACGTATTGACCGCAACCTCACGCGAGACGTTGACGGAATGGCTCGTGGCCAACGAGGTGGGCGGACCGCCGCTGCGAGCGGGCATACCCGACAACTGGCGTATCGGTGACAGGACAGGAGCGGGAGGGCACGGCACGCGCGGAATAACTGCCGTCATCTGGCCACCGCAACGCGATCCCCTCATAGTCGCGATCTATATCACCGAGACCGAGGCAGAAATGGATAAGCGCAACGAGGCGATTGCCGGTATTGGCCGGGCGCTGGCGGATTGGGTAAGAGCTGCGCCGTAACCAAGGCTTCGTCCACGGTGGCCCAAATATTGGGGCGTTGGCGCGCTTTGCGCCGACCCCCCATTTTGAGATATGTCCCGCGCGCGCTCTTTACTCTTAAACAGATTTCGCAGCCGGGAATTGCGTGGTCGATGAAGCCCCAAAGCTTGAGTTCGACATCGCCGGGTGTCGGGACCGAAATTATCTTGGCGGGTCGAACTTTTCAGACCGCAGATCGTCATTTGGGTCATCGGCAGAGGATGCTGGACAACAGCAGATCTAGCGCAGTACGGAGACCCCGGTCCCTCATGAGCGCCGACCCGATTGTTTGTTCCGCAAAGGCAATCCAGCGTTATCTCAGGAGCTGAAGGACGTGGGTTCGGCTTGACGACGGACCAGCTTCCCGCTCGAGGTAGAAGCCGGGGAGAAGTGCCGCCTAGCGTTCCACCTGCAAGGTGCGTGTTCGCACAAAGCCCAGCAAGCACCCGCCCAAGACCAGGATTAACCCGAAACCTGCTATCACGGACACGTAAGAACCTGTGAAATCATATGAATAGCCTGCAATCATGGGTGCTGCCATGGTCCCGGGCACCTGCAGCATCATCAAGCTACCCTGGACAGTCGCAAACTGCCCATCGCCAAAAAGTCTCGAGCACAGCACGAGAACCAGCAGTGTTGGCGCGCCTGCCGAAATGCCCAGGGCGAACACCACGATCAGCATTGCACCAAAACCCGGTGCAAGCGCGAAGCTACCGATCGCCAGCCCTTCCAGCACCAGAAGACCTCCAAGGATGAACGGCAGAATCTGGGCATCCACTCGATCGGCAACAAAACCACTCAGCAGCCGCACGGGGATCGAAAGCAGGATCATTGCGCCGAACAGAGACCCCGCAAATACCGGATCAAGCCCATAATCGGTCATCAAAGGCACAAGGTGAATGGAAAGTCCCGTGGTCACCGCCGCCTGGACGGCAAAAGCGACGGCAACGATCCAGAATGCCGGCCGGCCCAAGATGGTGCGCATCCTCTGCCGGTCGGGAACCGGAACGGGTTCGAGGTCAGGGGCCGTCCGCCCGGGCACAGGCGGCGGGATCAGACGTTCGGCACGAAACCAGATGAGAGGAACCGGCACGAGCAAGGCCATAAAACCCGCCCAGGCAAGGCAGGTCTGTCGCCATCCGATTGTTTCAACCATGACCGTAACGACGGGAACCAGTAGTGAACTGACCACTGCCGCGATAGAAAACCGTACAGCTAGCGCCATGCCACGTTTGTGTTCGACTGCAGCGACCACCAGCTTGTCGAGCGCCACGGTAAACCCCACAGCGACGCCTGCGGACAGCAGCAGCGACCACGCCAGATAGAGCCCGACCTCGTTCTGTACGAACCCGAGGGCACCAAGTCCGATCGTGGTGAGGACCATGCCCGCAGCAACGATCCAACGCGGTCCAGAGGCATCGGTGATGCGTCCGACAATTGGGGACGATATTCCGGCGACTAGCCGTCCCAGACCAATGGCGGCGGAGACCGTTCCTCGACTGGTATCAAGATCGACCGCGAGCGGCTTGAGCAGAGCGGAAACCGCAAAGGCCGCAAACCCGTGCCCAAAACCTGTAAGCGCCCCCGTGGTTGCGACCAGCCCCCATGGGGTTCTCTGCTGTCGGCTCATAGATTGGGCAGCCACAGCACCAATATCGGGAAGGCAATCAGAAGTCCGACATGAAGCACATCGGCAGCAACAAAAGGCAAGGCGCCCTTGAATATCTTGTCGAGCGGGATGTCCTTGGCCACGCCTGACAAAATGTAGACGTTCATCCCCACGGGTGGCGTGATCAGCGCGATCTCGGTCATGCGGACCACCAGGACACCAAAGAGGACCGCGTCAAAACCGATTGTCGTGATGAGGGGGAAAAATAGCGGAATCGTCAGCGTCATCATCGCCGATGCATCCAGCACCATTCCCAGAACCAGATACACGCCAAGCACCAAAAACAGGACCACCATTGGAGAGAACCCGCCATCGGTGACGAAATTGACGATGTGCATCGGGATCGTGCTGGCCGTTATGAAGCTGTTGAACACCAGCGCCCCGAATAGAATGCCAAAGATCATCCCGGTGGTCTGGAGGGTCGCATATATGGCTTGCTTGGCCGTTGCCCAGTTCAACCGGCCACGTGCGACCGATACGATGATCGCGCCGAAAGCTCCGATCGCTCCTGCTTCAGTGGGTGTAAACCATCCCAGAACGATCCCGCCCATGACGAGCCCGAACAAAAAGATCACTTCCCCGGTACTCCGTAGCGCCCGGACCTTTTCCATGAAGGTGAATTTTGGTCCGCGCGGCCCGGCATTAGGATCGAGCCGGCACCAAATTGCGATGGTGACGATGTAGAACAGGGCCAGCAGGATGCCCGGTACGATGCCGGCGGCAAACATCGCCCCGATCGAGGTCTCGGTGAGTATGCCGTAAATAATGAACATCCCGCTAGGCGGGATCAGCGCACCAATGGTACCGCCAGCCACGACGCTGCCCGAGGCCAACGACACGTCGTAGTTATGCTTGCGCATTTCAGGCATGGCGACCAGCCCCATGGTAGCGGTCGTAGCCAGAGAAGATGCGGAGACTGCAGCAAACCCCGATGAAGCCCCAATGGTGGCCATCGCCAGTCCCCCACGTCGGCGGCCAAGCCATTTTGCGGCGAAATCATAAAGATCGCGACCGATCCCGGAGGCAAACAAAAGATGTGCCATAAACAGGAACAGTGGAATTGTGCCGATGGCGTGATTGGTGGCCAGATTGAATGTGGTGACCCCGATGCGCACGATTGCCGCATCGAAGCTGACTAGAAAGGCAAAACCGGCAAATCCCACGAGTCCCATGGCAAACCCGATGGGCATGCCGAATCCGATGAGCGAAAACAGGATCGCAAGCCCCAGAAAGCCGACGGTGACTGATGTCATAATTTAGTATCGAGCCTCTTGGATTGATCCTGGAGTTCTTTTCCGCTCAAGAGCTTGATGCCCTGCCAGACCAGAACGATCACCAGCAGCACAATCGCAGCGGCCATGGTCCAGCGGAATGGCGCGACCGGCACATTGATGATTGGGGACAATTCGCCTTGCGCACCGCGGCGGATGGCTTCCCGGATCGTTGCCCAGGCAACGAAAACCCAGAACAGCGAGCCAACGATCAGCATGAGGGCATTGATCGCATGTCGGAGCCGAACATTTGCGATTCTATCGACAAACAGAACTACCCTTGTGTGCTCGTTCTGCATAGCCGCATATGCCAGCGAGAGCGAGACCGCAGGAATAAGCAGGAGTTCGGACAGCGAATATGTGCCCGGGAATGCGATCGACAGCGCGCGAAACACCACAGTCGTGACCGTCAGGGCCATTAACGCGAGAATGCTGGCTACCCCGAGAATTCCGGCACCCTGACATATGCGCGTGAGTATCGTATCGAACCGCTGCATGAGCGCCTCCGCTCCCGTAGCCGCCCCTGGCACACAAATGTGCGAGGGGCGGACATTTGGTGTCAGTCTTCGATAGCCGAGCGAATTCTGGCGAGAATTTCAGTTCCCGGCAGCCCGATTGAATCAAGTTGTTCCGCCGTGGCCCGGGCGGCTGGCACGAAGGCCTCGGAATACTCGGCGATAACGACAGGATCGACCTCGTTGAATATCACACCCTGCTCTTCACCATATCGGCGGCCCGCATCCTCGGACTCCTGAGCATAGTCGAATGTGGCGCGTGTCCACCATTCGATATTGTCATCGAATACCTGCTGGATATCTTCAGGCAGGCTGTCCCAGACATTCGCATTGATCGCGCGGGACGGATAAGCCCCACGCGAGTGCGGCAGCTCGGAATAATAGCTGATCACCTCAGCAAAGCTGAGCGAGCGAAGCGCTTCGTATGGCGCGATCACGCCATCGAGAACCCCGCGTTGGAGCGAAGGATAAGTGTCGGTCATTGGCATGGTGACGCCTTCCGCTCCATGTGCGGCCAAAGCGCCAATATAGTCGACCGCCGAGCGGATACGCAGGCCCTGGAGATCGGAAATCTGAGTGAACGGTCCATCACGCAGCATCAGATGCATAGGCGTGCCCACATTGTAGGCAAGCACCTTCACCCCCTCAAGTTCCTCGGCAAACTGGGGATAGTCCTCCCAAAGCCCGAGATAGACGTCGAGCACTTCGAGCGCGTCGTCATATCCATAAAAGAATTGCGGGGTCAGTCGACTTAAGTCGTACCCCGAACTGGCATAGATAGGCGCGATGAAAGCGATATCGGCAACACCTGCCGCCAACTCGTCCACACCTTCACGCGAATTGATGAGCGCACCGCCCCAGAAAGGGGTGATCTTCACACGCCCATCGGTCTGCGCGTGAATACGCTCGATCCACTCTTCATCGGCCTGCCCATAGGGGTGGGTCGGAGAATACGTGGTCGAATAGGTCAATTCGAATTCAGCGGCCGTAACCGCATTTGCCGCGAGCGAAAGCCCGGTGGCAGCAAGCAAGGTCAGTGAAAGTTTTCTTATAGTCATGAGGTCTCCTCCCAATTTTCAAAGACCGGTGAAGAGCAAGGCACTCCCTTATGCGCCCTGCCCGGAAAGTTGCTTGATCTGTTCGGTGTCAAGCCCGATACCTGACAGAATATCGATCGTGTCCGCACCGGGCGCCCGGCCCAGATTGGCGATTCTCGTCTCACCGCCTACGCGGACCGGTTGACCCAACTGGCGTATCGCGCGTCCATCCGATCCTGGATGCGAGATCACCATCCCGCGTGCTTGGTTGTGAGGGTCGGTGAGCGCTTCGGCTACCGAAAGCACCGGGGCGAACTGGGTGCCCGCGGCTCCCAAAATTTCGAGCCATTCTGCTCGATCTTTCGAGGCGAAAATCTCTTCGAGCGCGCTCCGGATTTCGGCACGCCGCTCGGTGTTGTGCTGCTCGGGTATAAGATCGGAACGCCCCACGGCCTCGCAGAACTTTGCCCAATAGCGCGGCTCCATATCGGTGGTACAAAGGAAGGAGCCATCCCGAGTTTTCCAAAGCCCCATGTCCGCGCGGCGCGACCCACGAGGGGGAATTTGAGAAACGTCGGGATGGCGGGAGAGTACATTAACCAGCAGGCTCATTGCGCAGTCGCTCATGGCCACATCCAAATGCTGGCCATGCCCGGTCATTTCGCGCGCGCGCAAGGCCGCGAGTATGGCAAACGCAGCGTGCGTCCCGGTGATCACGTCGGCGGCAGGAATACCGGCGAAGTTCGGGGCCTCGGGATCTTCGCCGACACGCGACTGCACTCCCGCGATTGAAAGGGCGATAGGGTCGTGACCGGGCTTGTCTCGGTAAGGCCCCGATTGCCCGCACAACGTCAGTGAGGCATAGATCAGACGCGAATTGTCGGCGCTTAATGCGTCGTATCCCAACCCCAGTGACGCGAGAACTCCCGGACGATAATCCTCGACCACGATATCGGCTGTCGCGACCAGCGCCTTGATTGCTTCGAGCGCCTTGTCATCCCCGATTTCAAGCATGATGGAACGCTTATTGCGTGCCAGAATGTCGGTCTCGCGCAAGCGAAGGCGTTCCTGGTCCGAGAGCCTATCCCAACCAAAGACTTTCGCCTGTTTGGCGATTTCACGCGGGTTCTCGATGCGGATAACGTCCGCGCCCATATCGGCCAATAACCACGTACAATACGGACCCGGCAGGAACTTGGAAAAGTCAATGACGCTCAGGCCTTCAAGCGGCAAGCTCATCGCCCCCCCCATCCTTCAAACTGCGATGCGGGAATCGGGGCCTTCAAGACACGTTCCGACCCATCCATGGCGTCACAATGAAACATCGGGCCAGGTAGATTGATCACCTTGCCGGTCTGCTCGTCAGTTACAGGCACAAACAGCCCGCGCACCTTGAGATGCTCGCTTTCGCGCACGTCACGCGGCTCGGCAATTACGGAAAGTCCCCAGCCCTTCTCAAGCGACCAGGCGCCAAGTTGCTGCCTTGTGTTTTCCGCAAAGAATGCGCCAACAATCGCTTGCCAGCGCTCGATCGTTTCCTGGGGCGTGTCGGCAACAAGGGTATTGTCCCAATCAATGTCGCTTAGCTCGCCTGAGCAGCCTTGGTCGGCCATTACCGAAACCAAGGCTCGCATCATCGAGGGGTTGTCGATCATGGACCAGGTAACGTGCCCGTCCTTGCATGGCCAGATCTGGCGCACACCGGACTTCCCCCGCACCAGCATGTTGCCTTGGCGGCGACCGATTCGGCCGGTCCATTCATACATGACCGCTTCGCGATAATTGGCAAGCGTCGCGCTCTGGAACGCCGAAAGACTCGCCTGCTGGCCGTGGCCCGTAGCGCGGCGAGCATACAGCGCCAGAAGAGCAGCGGTGGCGGCCTGAATTCCCGTCAGCACATAAGCTTGCCGGCCTGGAAACTTGAGCGGAGGACTTTGCGGATCACCTGTCACGTGCATGAGCCCGGAGAGTGCAAATAGCGTTAGATCTGTTGCCGGGCGCCGGGCGTAAGGACCTTCGCTCGAAAACGGGGTAACCAGAACATGAATGGTTTCCGGGTTGCCGCTCAGCGCCTCGGCAAGGCCGAACTTGTCTCCCAGCCGCTGTCCATCGAGAACGATGTCGGCTTGTCGTGCCAGGGCCACAATGGCATCCCGGGAGTCGGCATTTATGCGCGTCTTGCCGTGATGGATAGCAATGTCGGCCTCCGGTCGACTTCCGCTCACCGAAACGGAAACGACGTCGGCCCCCATCTCGGACAGCATCCGGCCCCCGAAATCGGTCAACCCGTCCGCAATTTCCAGAACCCTGATTCCCTCGAGCAGATTCATGCCAGGGTTCCCTCGGCAATGAGGGACTCAATCTCGGATCCATCCAGCCCGAGCATTTCGACAAACACTTCGCGATTATTTGCCCCGAGGAGAGGGGATGGCCCCACGGACCAGGGAGTTCTGGAAAGCCTGTAGGGCGGAGCCGGCATATTGGCTTTTCCCAATATGGCGTGATCGGGATTTTGAAAGTGGCCTGCGGCGATCAGCTCGGCATTATCCTTGATTTCGCGACCGTCCAGAACCGGCCCCGCGGGAACCCCGACTGCCGAAAGGCGATCGAACAGCGCGAACTTGTCAAAAGTGGCGGTGGCTGAAGCAATCGCCGCCGGGCTCAGCTGATCTGCGGCAATGCCGAGTGCGCTTTCAAGCGCACGGGCCTGCACATCCGTCTCGACAGCAATTGCTATCCACTGATCCTCGCCAAAGGTTGGAAAGACCCCATGGACAAGAAATGCAGGATCGTCATTGCCGTTCTTTAGCGGATTGTCCTGGGCGTAAAGATCGCCAATGACCTGCACCATCGGCTCGATCTGGGAAACGTCGAGATGCTGCCCCTGCCCCGTTCGCGATCGGAATTCTAGCGCGCCAAGGATAGCAACTGTCAAAAACATTGGCGCAACGACATCGCCATAGGCCAGCGGCGGCATATGGGGATCGCTGTTGGGATAACCTGTAAGAGCAGCGTGACCAGAGTGGGCGGCAGCGGAATTTCCGTAGCCTCGAAATCCGGCCATCGGCCCCGTCTTGCCGGCGACTGATACGCTGGCAAGAATGATGTCTGACTTGATGGCCTTAAGCGCTGCGTAGTCGAGCCCGATCCGCTCCATGAAACCCGGTCCGAAATTTTCGACGACCACGTCGGCCCACCCGACCAGCTTTTTGGCAATTTCGACACCGCGCCGGTCGCCCAGGTTGATGGTTACCGATTTTTTGGAGGTGTTGGTCTGGGCAAAAAACGCCGAGCCATCGACATCGCTTGGATCGCCCGCGAAAGGAGGAGAACGACGTCCGAGATCGAGACGTTTGTGCGATTCAATCTTGATCACGGTCGCACCGTTGTCCGCCAGGTCCTTGGTCGCCCGCGGACCGGCTCCAACCCAGGAGAAATCGGCGATTTTCAAGCCGTCCAGCGCGCCCATCCGGCACCTCCACTTTTATCGCCAGCGTCAGAGCGCCAATCATATTATCTAGAATAATAGTTCAGTAAGTGAACTAAGTCAATTCTTTTCCGCCAGCACAGCATCGAGCACAGGCGAAATCCGCCCGACCATGGCCTCGCGATCCCAGCGGCGTCGGTCGACCATGTCCGACCACACCTCGATGACGCGTATGCCGGCCTCTTCGAGCGCCTTTTTCGCAAACAGCGACCCATGTCCGGAAAATCGGTCGTGCTCGGGAATCAACATCAATGCGACGTCGATCCGGTATTTCCTGGCCTGCTCGACCATCCACGCATTGATCCAAGGGGGTTGGTGGAGTTGCTCGTTCATTGCCGACACTCGGGCTGCGAGCGCGCGAAGCGGATCGCCGTGATCTTTCCGGATATATCCGTCAGCTGCGAAAGGCAGGTACATTGACCAAGCGAATACCGCGCCATGGCTGTCCTCGAACGCCGAGTAAAAGCTCGTGTCGAACCATAGCCCTGCGCCGATCCACATCATGCGGATCTTTTCGTTCTCGACCACCGCTTGCCCGGAAATAACCCGCTCCTCCAATTCGTCTCGAAAACGCGTGGCATGTTCGATGGCCCAGCCCGAACCGCGATGCCACTGGGGGATCATCACATTGGGGATCTGTTCGGAAATGCGGATCGGGCAGCGGGGCGCGTTTGCAATGAGATCGCTGGCCTGCTCAAAAATCTGTTCCTGGGCGTTTATCGCTTCCATGTATTGGGAGAAGCTTTGCCTGTCGAACCCCGCGCCCGTCACCGCTTCGAGTCGATCGATCAGCATTTCGAACTCGGCGACCATGAGATCAAGCCGGTCGCTGCCATAGAGCGTTTCCCAATCTTCGCGCGCCAACTCCCACCATCGGGGATGAGGGTTCGGCACCCCGGGAGAGGATAAAAGCACCAAAGGAGCGCCTGTCTTTTCTGCCCAAAGACCGAAGATTTTCTGATGATCGTCAGCGCTTTGACGCGCACACAAAATGGCGGGTCTGGGCAGACCGCCCCAAGGCTGACGATCGACATTCCCCTCAAGTTCGGCAATCAGAGGCAAGCTCGAATACCGGGCCAGTCGGTCGTGAAAACCCAACTCTACCATATGATCGAAATAGAATTCCGAAAGCTGCTTGGCCGAGATGATCGCGGACCACCACTGGTTGGTCACGATAGGCAACCCGATATGATGGAAAAGCTCGTGCGGGGTATCGGCATTGACGAAGGCGTATCGAGCGCCCGAGGTGATCTGCGCACGCAACCCCTTGGCCCATTGCCGTTGATAGTCCGTTGCGATTGCGCTCGATTGGAGGGGTTCATAGGTCGGAGTCATCAGAAACCCTCCAGACTTGCAGCAATAGCCTTCAAGGACTCTGCCAGCCATTGCTCGTCAGGCTCCGGATCGCGGAAACCGAGATTGATAAATCTCGTTCCACATCGTTCCAACTGCGCAGCCAGGCTGGGAATCTCCCAGCCGAATGTGTCGTCAGTCTGGGCAAGCTGGCACACCACGATATCGCAGCGCGCGGTTGTCAGAGCCTCAACCAAAGCGGTGCGATGAAGGCTCGCAGGGGTGATCCGGGGACAGAAGGGATCCGCAGCCAAAGCGGCGAGGATGGCGTCGATCTCTTCCGCTCCAGCCAAATCGAGCGGCCACATCTGCCCCCAGGGCTGAAGGTCGCAGACAACCGGACCGATACTCTCGAGCATTTCATAGGTCGCGGTCGAAGCTAAAGCTGACCCCACCAGCCCGATGCGACAACCGCTCGCAGGCGATCGCACCTTGACGCCCTGGGCGCGTTCGAGCAAATCGGCATGCTCGGAGGCAGACATGAACCTTCCCGCGTTGCGCCATCGCATGGCGGTTCCCCCGGACATCGTATTACCAACAGTTTCCTGAAGGGCGCCCAATAAACGCGATTGACGAGCCTGCTGCTGGCCAGCATGAGCGAGCGCCAGAGAATCGGGAGGCGTCAATCCAATTTCTTTCAGAAACCCAAATAGTCGGTCGGCCTGCCTGCGGTTGAAATCGCGTACAGGCACTGAGTCGGTATGCACGAGATTCCAAAGGAACAGAGGCGGCACACCCTTGTCGGCCTGCCCTTGGCGAACCCATTCGGTGGCGTATTGATAGGCAATCAGTGCAGATGCGTCGTCGCGAGGGAATATAATTGCGCGATAGGGCGAAAACGCACCGTCAAACAGCCTTCTGAGAAACCGACGGACTTCCGCGTCCACAAATGGTTCGATCACCTCGTCAATCGGAGAACGCTGCCCTCCAGCGTTTTGGCGAGACCCCATCGCAAGTTGCACCGGGATCGCACCAGCCGCTTCTATAAGAACCTCGGGCGCGCAATTGCCAAACACGCCAACGCAAGGGGCGCCATGGCGCCCCGCATAAAGATCGCGCTGGTCGAAAGCATCTGATAGCGCTACCGCGGCACCGCTCGCGTCTGGGGTTACTATAACGGGCAATACATCCTCCCTGCCTTATAGTTCATTTTATGAACTATCGTGAATGCCGTCAAGCAGTCCGGAAGCAGGTTTGACAGCCCAGCATGCGCACGGTACTCACCGGTGACCGACTGCAAGGGGCAAGGCGATGACCAACGGCGTGCCGGCCGACCGGACAGATACTGTTACGCTAGGGCCCTTGCGCGAGAACCTACCCTTTCTCACACGAGCGCTGCGGGCCTATATCCGGGCTGAAAACGCCGAATTCTTTGCCGAATTCGAAGCCGAGCAGGGCGAAATCGTTGTCTTGAGCGTCATCGGGCTCAATCCGGGCATCTCCCAGAACGATCTAGCAGCAATCCTTGTCTTCAAGAAATCCGCCATCACCAAGCTCGTCAAGGAACTTGAAGCGCGCGGACTCGTGGAACGTGCCAAGGTTGCCGCTGACAAGCGCTACAATGCATTGAAACTCACGGAAGTCGGCGAGGCGAAATACAAAGCCATGGGGGATCGTATGGTAGCCCAACACGCTGCCTTTCTTGAGCCTTTTGATGAATCCGAGCGAGCGACGCTTTTTGCCTTGCTTAATCGGCTTTACGCCCATTTCGGGGAACGCCATGCAAAGCGGACCGGCACCAGCAGCGCAATCGTCGGCTCCGCAGACGACTGATCGTCTTGACATGCGAGTCTTTATTAGTTCATTAAATGAACTAATAAAGGGAGGACACATCTTTGGCACAGCCCCTTGCCGGTGTTCGCATCGCCGATTTCAGCCATGTTATTGCTGGACCGCTCGCCACCCATTTCCTGTGCCTACTGGGCGCAGAAGTGATCAAGATCGAACCGCCCAGTGGCGATGTGTTGCGCAATTATACCCAGAATAAGCGGTTGCGGGGCATGGCAGAGCCGTTTATCGGCGCCAATGCTGGAAAAAAATCTGTCGTGCTCGATCTCAAGTCCGATTTCGGGAAACATGCGGCACGCAAACTGATCGAATCCTCGGACATCCTTGTCGAAAATTTCCGGCCCGGGGTCATCTCCCGGCTCGGGCTCGGCTATGAAGATCTAAGCCAGATCAATCCTCATCTCATCTTTTGTTCGATTTCGGGGTATGGGCAGTTCGGACCGATGCGCGATTATCCCGCCATCGACCAGATCATCCAGAGCGTATCGGGCCTGATGGGGCTTTCAGGCGAACCAGGATCCTCGCCGATGCGGGTGGGATTTCCCATAGTGGATACCTACAGCGCGCTTCTGGCCGCCTTCGCCATCCAGTCCGCTTATGTCCAACGCGAGCGCGACCCTGCGAGGGCCGGCCAGTATATCGACATGTCCATGCTCGATGCCTCGCTCGTCATGATGGCCTCAGTTATCAACCCGCTCGTGATATCGGGTACCGAGCCACGTCGAACGGGAAATCGTGGCTTTTCGCTTGCCCCCACAGCCGACACATTCGAAACGGCAGAGAACGCAGTGACCATTGGCGCCGTGCAACAGAACCAGTACGAGCGCTTGTGCATGGCGCTTGAACGCCCCGACCTTCTGAGTGACCCGCGTTTTTCCGACCCCGACGCCCGAATGGCGCACGACAAGGAACTTCAGGGTGAGCTGGCAAAGACATTTAAGACCCGCACCGCGCTCGAATGGGAGTCGATCCTTTCACAAGCCGGGGTTCCCGCTGGTGCGGTGAGACCGGTGAAAGATGTGCTCGAACTTGCCCAACTGGAAGGGCGCGGCCTCAAGCTGGAAATCGATGTTCCAAATCCCGCTGTTGGACGCACGTCCATCCTCAATGCAGGGTTTCGGTTCGCCCATGACGGTCCGGGTGTTTCTGCCCCGCCCCCACTATTGGGCGAGCACACCGAGCAGATCCTGGCCGAACTGGGCCTCATGCCCTCATAGCCTCCGCTGGCAGCGGAATAACGCCGAGCGGCGCCGTGCTTCGCGATCTTCTTGGATGAACGAGCGTTCTCGTCAAATACACATCATTCGGCAAAAACCAGGGCCTCCCCTTTTTTACACTCACCGCCATTAGGGATGCGCGTTCGGCAACTAGGCCGATAGAGGGTCGGTCAGCGAACTGTCGAGCGCCGCACTGGTGTCCACGGGGAAATGCTGAGGCGGATTCGAGTCTGACTGGTTCTAGTTAGGACGACGCCGTTCCGTTGCCGACGTCCTTGCGGTCGCTCTTGCCCAATAGGCGAAATGCCACGGCCTTCCATTCACTGTGGCGGCACTGGCCGCACGCATTGCATTCGAAAGAGATCTATCTGGGAGGAGTTAACTGGTCCCGCGAGGTCCAATATGGTCAGGAGCCACTGTGCCGCCTTTCCGGCTTGTCGCATAGCGCGGCAAATTGTCGTGAACTTCAAACCATGCCAGCTTTTCGCTTTCGAAAACATGACATGTCGGTTCTACGCTATTTGGGTCTAACAGACTGGCGGCATAAAGGTGAATCTCCCCTGGCATTTTCTCACTCTCATAGCTTAGCGGCGTACCGCAACTTGGGCAGAACCTCCGTACAACACCAGGCGACGACTCATATTTCGCAGGCTGACCACGCGAGAACGCGAAATTTGAAAATGGAACCGAAATCCATGTAGTCATCGGGGAGGAGGTGGCCCGTCGACACGTCTCGCAATGGCAGTTGATAATCCAATTTACAGAACCGTTATATTCAAACCCTATACATCCACAAAGGCATCTTCCCTCGACTTTACTCATGACAGCACTCACTCAAAGACGTACATTTTTTGTCAATTCAAATTCCACATGAAGCAGATTCATACTACCTTAAATCTCAATGAAAGGTATGCCTAGATTCGCACGGAAGCTTTCGACAGCAGGCATCAATAAGCCGTCCGGAAGCTATCCACGCTTGCGGGTGTTCCGCGAAGGATGTCTCGCCCCCTATGCAACGGCAAATCGGACGTCGAAACGCTCACCCGGTTCTGGGACGACACTCGACTAGCTGACGTTAAGGAACCGGACTCATGTTGGTCGTTCAGCCAGATCTCCAGCATGTGCGAAAACGGCCACTGTTTTGGAGCATACTGATTGGTCGTTTTCGTCCTTGCCTTTAATAGAAACTCCCATTTGGCGGCCCGGTGAGCTCGGCGAATCAGCATATCGTCAGTCGCGATCGCGCCAGGCAAGCAAGCGGAGCGCATTGAACACGACGATCAGGGTCGATCCCTCATGGAGCGCCACTGCGGGACCAATGCCGAGCCCGAAGATGGTCGCCGGCACCAGCAGGGCGACAACGCCGAGGCTGATGAAGACGTTCTGACGGATGATGGCGCGGGTATGCCTGCTCAGACCCACCGCGAAAGGCAAATGCCGCAGGTCATCGGCCATCAGCGCGACATCCGCCGTCTCCAGCGCCAGGTCGGAGCCCGCCGCGCCCATGGCGATACCAACGGTGGCGTTGGCCATGGCGGGGGCGTCGTTCACCCCGTCGCCGACCATCGCGACCGGGCCCTCATTGCGAAGCTTGCGGATTGCGGCCACCTTGTCCTCGGGCATAAGGTCGCCCCAGGCCTCGTCGAGACCGACATCCACCGCAATTGCCTTAGCAACGGTGTGGTTGTCGCCCGAGATCATGATCATGCGCGTGATCCCGAGGGAACGTAGGCGCTGGAGCGTCGCGCGCGCGGCGGGACGCGGCGTATCCATCAGCCCGATGACCCCGAGGTCCCGCCCTCCGTGACGGACCGCCATTATCGTACGCCCGGCCTCGCCCAGTCTTGCGACGGCGTCGGCCACGGACTTGTCGAGCGGTGCGACACCGTGCATTCCGAACATGTCGGCGTTGCCGATCCAGACGGGTGTAGCATCGAGCATCGCGGTCACACCACGCCCCGTCAGGCTCTTGAGTTCATGTGCTTCGGATATCTTGCGTCCTGCGAGCTTCTCGCGTCCGTCGCGCACAATCGCGGCGGCCAGAGGATGGTCACTGAGTTGCTCAACCGCGACGGCAACGGAGAGAAGTTCCTCCTCTGACACGCCCTGGGCAGGCACGATATCGGTGATGCGGGGGCGTCCTTCGGTGAGCGTGCCGGTCTTATCGAAGGCGATCGCGCTCAGCGATCCGAGGTTTTCAAGCGGCGCACCGCCCTTGATCAGCACGCCGCCGCGCGCTGCACGGGCAACACCCGACAGCACCGCGCTCGGGGTCGCTATGGCAAGCGCGCAGGGGCTCGCCGCCACCAGCACCGCCATGGCGCGATAGAAGCTGTCGGCGAACGGCTCGTCGATGAGCAGGGGGGCGAAAAGCAGGCCGACGGCGAGCGCCAGCACACAGGGCACAAAGATACGCTCGAACTTGTTTGTGAAGCGTTGGGTGGGCGACTTCTGCGTTTCCGCCTCGCTCACCAATTGCACGACCTTGGCAAGCGCGCTTTCGGATGAAAGGCGTGTCACCTCGACCTCGATCGCGCCCGCTCCGTTGATCGTTCCGGCGAACACGCACGAATCCGCATCGACCGAATTCGGCTGTGCACGGGCCGCGGCCGGGTCCTCGACCGGCCGCTTGTCGACGGGGATGCTTTCGCCGGTGACCGGAGCCTGATCGATGCTGGATGTACCCCGGACCAGAAAGCCGTCGGTGGCAAGCCGTTCGTTGGGACGAATGACGACTAGATCGCCAACAACAAGATCTTCGACGGGCACCTCGCGCGTCTCGCCATCGCGGCGCACGGTGGCCGTGCGTGGTGCAAGCTTGGCCAGGGCGTCGATCGCCTGGCGCGCCCGTCCCATGGCGTAATGTTCGAGCGCATGCCCGAGACTGAACAAGAACAGGAGCAGCGCGCCCTCCGCCCAGGCGCCGAGCGTTGCCGCGCCGGCGGCAGCGACCAGCATGAGCGTGTCGATCTCGAACTTCCGCATGCGGAGATTGTCGAACGCCTCGCGCAGCGTATAGAAGCCACCGAAGAAATAGGCGCCGACATACAGGGCCGTCGGCAGCCAGTCGGGGGCCAAAGCCGACAGTTTGTCGATGCCAAAGCCACCAACCAGCAGCGCGCCGCAAACGAGCGAGAAGATCAGTTCGGTGTTCGGCCCCAAAAGGCCGCCATGGGCATGCGAATGATCGTGAGTATCATGGTCGTGATCCGTACGAGCATCCTTGGTGGCCTTCTGGTGCGCTGCAGCCGACTTTTCGAGAGAAACCCCCATTTCTGCCAGCGCGTCGAGGATCGCCTGTTCCGACCCTTGCCTGCGGTCGAACTCGACCCGTACCAGACCGGCAGCATCGGCGTCCGCCTCCAGAACGCCCGGCAAGGTGCGCAGGCCATCGGCGACAGTACGCGCGCGGCGCTGATGGCCGATCCCATCGACTTTCCAGAGCAGATGCGCGAAACGCTTGGTGATAGCGGCACCGGCCGCCTGGACGATCTCGCGGATACGGGACAGGGGCAGTATGTCGGGATCATAGTGAATGCAGAGCTTCGCCTCCGCTGCGTCGTTGCCCGAGATCACATGCGCCTTCTCGACTCCTTCCCGTCCTTCCAGATCGGCGAACAAACGTCCCACGCAGGCATCCGAAGCATCGAGAACCTCCGGCAGCACGACCGGTATGTCGAGTTGAAGCGTCCGGGTCATCGAATCTCTTCCTGATGGCTGGATGGAGAGGGTGTGCCTCCTGAAGCTGTGCTACATCCTCTAGCCACCAGAGGAGCAAGGCAAAAATGCAGACACGAAGCTATGCCATCGGCGAAGCGGCAAAGGAGAGCGGCGTCAAGTTGCCGGCCATCCGCTACTATGAGGACATCGGGCTGTTGCCGAAGATCGCGCGCAGCGATGGCAACCGGCGCTTCTTCGAAGAGGCAGATATCAACCGACTCTCCTTCATCCGCCACGCGCGGGAACTCGGCTTCGACGTCGAGGCTATTCGCACATTGCTGCGACTGCAGGACGACCCCGATCAGTCCTGCGCGAGTGCCGACGCCATCGCCAGGGCGCAACTCGGCGACGTGGAGAAGCGGATCACAAGCCTCAACCTCCTCCGCGCGGAGCTGGAAAAGATGGTGCGGGACTGCGCCACCGGCCGCATCGGCGACTGTCGTGTCATCGAGACGCTGGCCGATCGCAGCCACGATCATGGTCGCCTCGTCGACCCCTTAACAAAGGGTGCTCACAGCTAGGCACGATTGCAACGGACTGGTGTTCGGGCCCCATACCGCAAAGGATCCTGTCGCCGCACCGCGGCATCAGTGAAGGTCTCGAAGAAACCCAGTTCGGCATAGCCGGCCTTGTTGACCAGCACGTCGATCGCGCCGAACCGCTCGAAGGTCTGGGCGGCAACTGAGTGCGCGGCGACGGGGTCGGTGATGTCGAGCGCGCAGATGCCGCCCCTTTACAATCGTTCATTCACATTTCGAAATTTTTCAGGAGCTACAACAAAATAAGCGGGCGCTAGCCCTGCCCTTCCCTCGCACTTCCGATGAGGCGGCCAAGGAGTTTCCGAGCACGCGCTTTCATAGCGGGGCTGCCGGTTTGGAGAGTATCTGCCAGCACTTCCTTCAGTCGTCCGCGATGGGCTGGATCGTCCTGCACAAGCTCCGCTAACGCCTGCATGGCGAAGACCTTCACAATCTTGCTGGTGTCGTTCAGGTAATCGAACATGGTCCGAACCGCCGCCCGGCGCTCGGCGGGGCCGAGTGGCAGGCGCGGAAGCATCTGCGCCAGATGCCAGCGCACCTCCTGCTGGGTGGCGCTCGCCGCAAGTTCGAGCAGTGTCTTCTTATGCGGCCAAAGCCATTCGGGATGGATCGCCGATACTTTTTCGGCAACGTCCGCACACCGCATCCGAATAAGGGGATCGGCAGCAGACAGGCCGTTAACGATCTCAGCCAGTTTTGCCGGATTTGACAGTACCTGCTGAGTCACGAGCCCGGCATTGCCGATCGACCGACGATCGCCACCCGCCAATTGATTGAGAAACGCGCTCATGCCCGCTCTGCGGAGCCGACAGATGCTCCCTTCGCCGCGGCTCCGATGCCCCACGCGACGATTGGGATGAGGAGATAGCGCCGCCCAACCTCGTTGAGACAAAGCAGGAATGGCATTTCAAGAACGTCACAAGCACGCCGAGGTCGAGAACGAGTTTGACTGCGCGCCAGTGGAGCCTCAGCGCCAATCTAGATACGGACCAGGCGACGATACGGCGCAATGCCACCGCAAGCAACACCACGCCGACTAGACCCCAAATTACATCCATGATTGACTTGACATAGGCTATGAAACGACCAGCCGGCATGTACGGTCAAATAAGGGAATGGAAGCCAGGATCGGACGAACCCTGTCAAGAAACCCAGCAAGGCCGTGCGAAGTGCCACTACGCCACGCACGGTACCGCTCCATTTTTGATAGGGCGTGGCCGCAAGATGCTCGACATCGGAAATCGGCAGCGGGGACTTTGATCTCTATCAACGCGCTCCGTCCTCGTAGCAAAGACTCTTGTCACAACCCTGGCTGGCTTCGCCTCTGTCCGCAGCAGGTTACCCCTTGACTCAAGGTCGCTACGCGTCGGCGCCATCGCACAATGGATACAATCGATGCCCTCCTCGACGGAGCGCATCGAAATGGATTTCTCGCTCAATTGGTAGCAGCAGATCCTCCTCCCAAAGCCGTGCCGACCACCGATTCACGGCAACGCGAACGTTGAGTTGGACCGCCGACCTACTCGGCGCGCGAAGAAGGCGGCAAAGCTAGCGGAAGCACTTAATCGCCCCCTCTAAAGACCGGAGGCGGCCAAGGCCTTGCGCATGCCGATTGCGAAGTTTGTGCAGATACCAGGACCGGAACGCGGGGAAATCTAAATCACGCTGCACGGCGAACCGAGCACGATCCTAGACTGGATGGAAGGCCAAGCCGTTGGACCGGTACCAAAAAACAGACACCCCCGGAGGGCATTCCTCGGGAGTGTCGGTATCATTGGTTGCGGGGGCAGGATTTGAACCTGCGACCTTCAGGTTATGAGCCTGACGAGCTACCGGGCTGCTCCACCCCGCGTCAATGTCGCTAAACTGTGGCTCTTGGGCGAACCGCTTGGACGGCTGCCTATATAGGGGGGGATTTCCGGTTTGGAAACCCCTCACGGCGCTCCGGGTGACATTTTTTTGACGCCCGTGGCATCGGCGGTTAAACAGAGCCACGCGCCGCGCTTCTGCGGCGAGCGACAGCAAAAAAGAGGCAGGACCAATGGAGAGGCGCGAACTGGGGCGCACCGGGATTTCCGTGACCCGGATATGTCTGGGCACGATGACTTGGGGCGAGCAGAACACCGAGGCCGACGCGTTCGCGCAGCTCGATTACGCGGTTGATCACGGCGTCAACTTCCTCGACACCGCCGAGCTCTATTCCACCCCGGGGCGCGCCGAAACCCAGGGATCCACCGAGCGCATCATTGGCAATTGGCTCAGCCAGCGCGGACGGCGGGACGATATCGTCATTGCCAGCAAGATCGCCGGGCCTGGAAATGCCTGGATTCGCGGCGGCGCCAAAATCGATGCGGAACAGATCGTAGTCGCGCTCGATCAAAACCTTGCGCGTCTCAAGTCCGATTATATCGATCTCTACCAGCTCCATTGGCCCAACCGCCGCCACTACAATTTCGACAAATCCTGGGAATTCGAGCCCTTTGGGCAGAACCGCGCCGAGATCGGGGACAACCTGCTCGAAGTGCTCGGCGCACTCCATGCGCAGGTTAAGGCCGGAAAAATCCGTGCCATCGGCGTGTCCAACGAGACGGCCTGGGGCTTGATGCAGTATCTGCAGCTCTCGGAAATCCACGGCCTTGTCCGCATGGCCTCAATCCAGAACGAATATAACCTCCTGCGCCGCCACTTTGATCTCGACCTTGCGGAAGTCAGCTATTTCGAGGACGTCTCGCTTCTGGCTTACTCCCCACTAGCCGCCGGAATGCTGAGCGGAAAATACCTCGACGGCGCAATGCCTGAAGGGACACGCGGTGCCTTGGGCAACATGTGGCGGCTCAATCCCAATTCGGATCAGGCAACCGCTGCCTATGTGTCGCTGGCGCGCAAGCATGAACTTGACCCCTGCCAGATGGCGCTTGCCTGGTGCCTTTCACGACCCTTCATGACCTCGATCATCATCGGTGCCACCAATATGGAACAGCTTCGGTCAGATATCGGCTCGATTGACGTAGTCCTCCCCGGCGAAGTGGTGGAAGGCATAGATGCCATCCACCGCCGCTTCCCGCGAACGGTCTGAAGCGCCCCGGGCATAAACCCGCCCAAGACCCAAGCCACTCTTCGGCCAAGCCCAAGCCGGATGCTCTCAACGTCGTTCGAGCAATGACCAATTGACTGAAAAAGTCATTGCATGTATATCGCGACGATGGCACGCCATTTTTCAAATGCCGAACGCGAGACCATCCGGACGCAATTGTTGGCCGCCGGGCTGGAGCGCTTCACGCGACACGGCTTGCGGGGCCTCCGGATCGAGGATGTCTGCCGCGATATCGGCATCGCAAAGGGGAGCTTTTACAGCTTCTTTCCCCACAAGGAGGCGCTGTTTCTCGCTATCGCCGATGACCGCGACCAGGCGCACAAGGCAGAAATTCTCTCAACGCTGGAGCGCACCACCGGCACGGCTTCAGAGCGCGCCGTCCGGTTTTTCGATTTGATGGTGGAAAAGCTCCGATCCGATCCGCTTATCGCCATTGTCTCCGTCCCCGAGGATCTCGCCGCCATTATGCGCAGAATGCCACCCGAACGCGTTGCCCACGAAGCGGAAAAGGACGAGGTCTTCATGCTCGCCTTTTGCGAAAACTTGCGCACCCAGGGCTTGGGAACGGTGCCGGATGCCCGAGCGATTACCGGCATCCTAGGGCTACTGGTTTCGCTCGTTCTTCAAAAAGCCCTGATGAGCGAGGACATGTTCGAGATCAGCGTCGCGCTATTGCGCGAACTGTTCGTCCTCAAGGTGACGGGGCAGGCTTCATGATCGAAGTCGAGAATTTAGGCTTCACGTATGTTGCCGCGGCGTCACCCGCGCTCGCCGGACTGAGCTTTTCCGTAAAACCGGGCAGCGTATATGGCCTCCTGGGCCCATCGGGTGCCGGAAAATCGACGACTCAGAAGATCCTGATGGGGCTGTTGGCCGGCTATTCCGGTGTCGCCCGGGTTTTCGGCACGAGCCCCGGCGCAGGGGGACGCGGTTTCTATCAGCGCATCGGAGTCGGGTTCGAACTGCCCGCGCTCTTCCTGAGGCTTACCGCGCGGGAAAATCTCGCGCTCTTCGCCGCCCTTTACCAGTCGGCCCCGTTAACGCCGATGGAGGCGCTTGCCGCGGTCGATCTTGCCGACGCCGCCGACATGCGCGTGGAAGCCTTTTCCAAAGGCATGAAAATGCGGCTCAATCTCTGCCGTGCCCTTCTAAACGACCCGGAACTGCTCTTTCTGGATGAACCGACTTCCGGCCAGGATCCCGCCCGCGCCCGGCAGACGCGGCAGTTGATCGCGGGCCTCCGCGAGCTAGGCAAGACCGTTTTCCTGACCACGCACAATATGGGCGAAGCCGCCGAAATCTGCGACCAAGTGGGTTTTCTGGTTGGTGGCAAAATCGCCGTCGAAGGAAAGCCATTCGACCTGATGCGGCAGTACGGCCAGCGTCAGGTGGAGGTAGTTATCGATGTCAGGGGGAAGACGGCCAAACAAACGTTTCCCATCGAAGGCGTTGGCACAAACCCGCAGTTCCTCGAACTGATCGCTAGCCCGCACCTTGTGTCCATCCGAACGCTTGAGGCCACGCTGGATGATGTGTTCATTGCCGTGGCGGGGGCGAAGCAATGAGCGTTAAGGCCCTCATTCTCAACGATATGCGTCTCCAGTGGCGTTACGGAATCCACGCCGCCTATAGCGTTGTGATCCTCCTCTACTGCCTTGCGTTCGCTTTTGGGGGCCGGATGGTTCCCGATTGGCTGGTAGGAGCGCTGATCTATTCCGATCCTTCGGTCTTGGGCTATTTCTTTCTGGGCGGCGTGATGTTGCTCGAAAAGGGAGAGGGCGTACGGGCAGCGCTTGCGGTGGCGCCGGTGTCGGCCCAGGACTACCTTCTGGGCAAGGTTGTGACGCTGACGACAATTGCCCTCGTTGCGGTGCTGGCAATGGGCCTTGCCAAATCGGGACCCGTAAACTGGCTCGTGCTGTTGCTCGCCGTCGCCCTTACATCCATATTCTTCGTCGCTCTAGGCGCCGTCATCGCCCTGCACTTCAAGACGGTCAATGGCTATCTCTTGGGCTCTGCCGGGCTTCTCACCCCCATTATCCTCCCCGCCGCCGCCGCCTTCCTCGGTCCGATGCCGCCAATCCTGGGCCTTGTGCCCACAATCGCCCAGCCCAGGCTCGTCCTTGTCTCGCTGGGCTTTGGAACGGCGAGCGCGGTCGACATCATATTCATGCTGGCGGTATGCGCAGCGTCCGCCACGGGCGCCTTCCTCTGGGCTCGCGACCGACTTGCATCCGAGCTGGGTCGAAAATGAGCTCAATTGCACCCTTTGCTGCGCTCGCCCGGGCTGATTTCGCTAATATCGCGCGAGACCCGCTTCTGGCCGGTGGGGCGGTGATGTCGCTGCTCCCCGCTCTTCTCCTCGCCTTTTTTGGGCACGCTCTCGAAACCTTCGGGATCGACCAGTTTGGTTATGCAGGTTTTGCCCGCGCCGCCTCCGCATTTGCACTGATGCTGCCGCCTGCACTGCTCGGCTGGATCTTCGGCTTTCTGCTGATCGAGGATCGCGACGACGGCGTGCTCTTGGCGCTCGAGATCACCCCGCTCGGAAAAACCGGCTTCATTGCCTACAGGCTCGCCGCCGCTCTCTGTCTCACCCTTATCGTTCTGTTCGCGAGCCTACCACTGATACTGCCCGACGAATCGCCAGCTTTTGTGCTGGCGGTCGCGCTGGTCGCCGGGATGCATGCAATGACGACATGTCTATTCCTCGTCGGTTTTGCGGCCAATAAAGTCGAGGGACTAGCGCTCACCAAGCTCGTCAACATCGCGATGCTCGCTCCCCTGCTCTCCCTCGCCCCGGCGCCGTGGCGGTGGATCGGTGGGATTGTACCTCCGTTCTGGATCGGGGAGGCGCTGGGGCTGGGCGCGGACGCGCTTTCCTCTGCCGCCGCGCTTGGGCTCGGCGTCGGAACATCGGCAGCGCTCATAGCCGTACTGTATTTCAGGGCTCGCAAGCGGCTCGGCTAGCCCCATACCCGGTGAATAACCGCCCTCCGACGGTGCGGAGCATTTCCGTGGGCAAGGCAAATCATCTAGACTCATGGACGATGGGTAACGCACCACAAGGGACGCATCGTGATAGACGGGTTTTCGTTTTTCGCCTCAGTGCTACCGCTTATCGCCCTGTACGGCTACGGCTTCGCTGCGCGGCTTCTGGACCAGCGCCGCCCCTCCCTCTCGATGCTGATGAACGAACAGCGCATCAACTGGGTGATCCAGGCAACGCGCCGGGAAAGCCCTCTCGATGCGATCCTATCTGGCAACATCATGAGCGCCGTTTCCTTCTTCGCCTCGACCACCGCGCTTTTGATCCTTGCGCTGTTCACCGTCATCGGCCAGTTGCCGCAATTTGCCCCCGCGCTTTCGACCATCACCTTCGGGGCCCTCTACTCGGAAACCGATCTCCAGATTCACAACGTCGCGATGCTGGTGCTGTTCGTATCGGCCTTCCTCTCCTTTACGCTCTCGCTGCGCCAGTTCAATCATTTCTGCATCCTGATCGGCGCATCCGATCACACCAAGCAGACCCCGCCTGAGGAAATCCGCACAATCGCGCGTATCAACGCAATCGCGGCGCAGAATTTCAATGCAGGAATTCGCGGCTATTATTTCGCCATCCCCATGGTGGCATGGTTCGTTTCGAGCTGGGCAAGCATTGTCGTAGCGATCCTGACTATCGTCTTCCTGCTCTATCGGGAGTATTATTCCTACGCGCGCTGGCTGGTTTCGCGCATAACGCCCCATTGAGGACGATTCCGTGAAATCTCTCCTGCTCCTGGCTGCCCTGGTTCCGCTGGCCGCGATAACGCCCGCTGCGGCGCAGGAGGATGGATATACCCCGGAGGAAGACGCCGCCATGATCCGGTGTCTCGATGCGGCCCGTGCGGCGATTGACGCCAACGGAGAGTCGCAAAAATCGGGCACATCTGAACCGCAGCGCCTCGAAGACTGCATCGGCGCCGTTTCGGACCCCTGCATGGATACGCCCGAAGGCATGACCACCATGGGCATGTCCGAATGCATGGCGCGCGAGACGAAGTGGTGGGACATGCTGCTCAATACACATTACGCGGCGCTGCGCTCATCGCTCGACGAAGAAAGCTTTGCCGCTCTGCGCAAGGCTTAACGCTCATGGAGAGCTTACGCGAACAGCAATTGCGATTTCCAGTATACCTATTGGCGCGAGGGCACGATCCGTTCTCTCTTTGCATCGGGCTGCCGGCTCGATATGACAGCAAGGCGCGCAATTGAGCTCGAGGAATTTATTGGCTGGGGCCGGTAGGTTGCCGCCTGGAAGGGAAACACGATGAACACCGACATGAATCATCCCTGGTTCAACCCGCTCTGGCGCCGTATCCTCGTCGTCGCGATCTGTTTTGCCGTCGCGCTATGGGACCTTTCCAACGGCGAGTTCGTCTGGGCGCTGATTTTTGGCGGCATGGGCGGCTACGCGATCTACATTTTCTTCATCGCCTGGGGCAAAGATAAGCCCGGCAAGCCCGACGGCGAATAAGTCGGATGCGACAAAGCTGACATTGACAATCACATTTAAGCTCGTATGTATGACCCTAAAGGTCATCTTTTCGGTCTGCGGGCGTATCCATGCTGGTCTGCCAGTGTAACCTCATTAGCACCAGAGATATCGAGGACGTCGTCGTCGCAGTCCTCGACGAGGATCCCTGGCAGCTTGTGGTGCCCGCGCGCATCTACCGCGAATTGGGCAAGCGCGGGCAGTGTTGCGGCTGCGTGCCGAACCTTGTGGACATTATCTCAAAGGTCACCGAAACTTATCACCTCAGACTGGCTGGGAACGCCGCCAATATCGTAGACGTTCGGCTCAGGATGAAGAGTTTGCGCAAATCCACGCGCCAAGGAGGTGAAAGTGAAAGGCGACCAAAAGATCATCGAGCGGCTTAACGAGGCCCTGTTCCTCGAACTCGGTGCCGTCAATCAATACTGGGTCCATTACCGCCTGCTCGACGATTGGGGCTTCAAGCGCCTAGCGGCCAAGGAGCGCGCCGAGTCGATCGAGGAGATGCATCACGCCGACACGCTCATCCAGCGCATCATCTTCCTTGAAGGCCACCCCAACCTCCAACGTGTTGCGCCATTAAGGATTGGCCAGAACATCAAGGAAGTGCTCGAAGCGGATCTCGCCGGCGAATACGACGCGCGCGCCAACTACAAGGAATCGCGCGAAATCTGCAACGAGTTGGGTGACTACGTCTCCATGAAGCTCTTCGAAGAGTTGCTGGCCGACGAGGAAGGTCATATCGATTTCCTTGAAACCGAGCTCGGCCTGCTCGAGGAGATCGGCGCCGAAAAATACGGCCAGCTCAACGCCAAGCCTGCTGACGAGGCGGAGTAACCTCATCCCGCCCCCATGTGGAAACGCACGGGGGCTTTCCTTTTGCCGCCCCTCATCGTTGACCCCATGCGACAAGCGGGAAAATTTTGGGCCTGGAAACTGAAGAACCGCGCGATTTCTCTTTTCAGGGCCCGCGCTTGGCTGTAATGCGTTTCCCGACCTTTTTATGCCTAGCGGTCGGGTTCGTGCGCGGCGGTTCTGCCGTACTCGATTGGTGAAGCGGCGAAGGGAGTTGCCGTGCGTGAGAGACGCCCAAAAGGTTACTCCGGTTCATCGCACGGTTGTTCGTCACCGTCCTTTTGGTTCGCAAGGTGAAAGGATTCCCTTACCATGCATAAGCCCCTGCTCCTCGTCCTTCCGGTTGCACTGATGGCATCGAGCGCCCACGCGCAGACCGTCAATGTCTACAACTGGTCCGACTATATCGCCGAAGACACGCTGGAACGGTTCCAGGCTGAAACGGGCATTTCCGTCAATTACGACGTGTTCGATTCCAACGAGATCGTCGAAGCCAAGCTCCTTGCCGGCAATTCCGGCTACGACGTGGTCGTGCCCTCGGGCTTTTTCCTCGAGCGCCAGATCCCCATCGGTCTCTTCCAGCCGCTCGACAAGTCCAAGCTCCCCAACCTTGCCAATCTAGACCCCGCCATCGAAGCGATCGTGGCAGAGCACGATCCCGGCAACCAGTACGCGGTGACCTATATGTGGGGCACCACCGGCCTCGGCTATAACGTCAATGAGGTCATCGCCCGCGTCGGTGAAGACGGCCCGCTCGATAGCTGGGACCTGCTCTTTGACCCTGAAACCGCTGCCAAGCTGGCGGATTGCGGTATCTCCGTGCTCGATGCGCCGGTGGAAATGATTTCCGCCGCCCTCAACTATCTCGGTCTCGACGCCAATTCCGAAGATCAAGCCGATCTGGACCAGGCCGAAGCGCTTCTCGCCTCGGTCCGTCCCCATATCCGCATGTTCCACTCGTCCCAGTACATCTCGGACCTCGCCAATGGCGACATCTGCCTGGCGGTGGGATATTCGGGTGACGTGTTCATCGCCGCGGACCGCGCGGCCGAAGCAGATCGCGGGGTCGAGGTCGCCTACGTGATCCCCGAGGAGGGCGCGAGCCTCTGGTTCGACATGATGGCGATCCCTGCCGACGCGCCTAACCCAGACGCCGCCCACGCCTTCATCAACTTCATCCTCGAGCCGGAGATCGCTGCCGGCATCACCAATTACGTGTGGTACGCCAACCCGAACGCGGCAGCCGATGAATTCGTCGATCCCGAAATTCTCGAAGACCCCGCGATCTATCCGACGGACGAAGTGATGTCCAATCTATACCCGCTCAAGGCCAAGTCGCCGCAGTTCGACCGCCTCCTGACCCGCGCCTGGACGCGGATCAAGACCGGCCAATAGCGGTTCGTTTCACTCCCGGCGGGGCGCGGTTTCGCGCTCCGCCTTATCCTTTCTTTCGGGAACGGAGACCCCAACCGAATTGAAAAAGCCCCAGATCGCCGCCGATACGCGCCCGTGGCGCGACCCGGGTGCAAAGCCCTTTGTGCGCATCCGCAACGTCACCAAGACCTTCGGCGACGTCTATGCCGTCGACGACCTTTCGCTCGACATCTACAAGGGCGAGCTCTTCTGCCTTCTGGGCGGTTCCGGCTCGGGTAAATCGACTCTTTTGCGCATGATGGCCGGCTTTGAGACCGTGACCTCGGGCTCGATCGAGATCGACGGACAGGACATGGCCACCGTGCCGCCCTACGAGCGGCCGGTGAATATGATGTTCCAGTCATATGCGCTCTTCCCGCATATGACGGTGGAGAATAATATCGCCTATGGGCTGAAGCGTGGCGGAATGCCCAAGGGCGAGATCGCTGATCGCGTCGCCGAACTTCTAAAGCTTACCCGGCTCGAAAACTTCGCCCGCCGCAAGCCCCATCAGCTTTCCGGCGGCCAGCGCCAGCGTGTGGCGCTGGCCCGCGCGCTTGCTCGCCGCCCCAAGCTCTTGCTCCTGGATGAACCGCTGGGCGCGCTCGACAAGAAGCTGCGCGAAGAAACCCAGTACGAGTTGGTCAAGATTCAGGAGTCCTTGGGTGTCACCTTTGTCGTCGTAACCCACGATCAGGAGGAGGCAATGAGCCTTGCCACGCGCATCGGGGTGATGCGTGACGGCAAAATCGCCCAGATCGGCGAGCCCCAGGAAATTTACGAGTTTCCCAATTCCCGTTTCGTTGCGGACTTCATAGGCTCGGTCAATATCTTTGAGGGCGTCGTAACCGAGGACGAGGATGACCATATCCGCATCGCTTCTAGCGAAGCGGGCTGCGACATCTATGTCGGCCACGGCGTCGATTGCGCTCCCGAACAGATTCTCTGGTACGCCATCCGCCCTGAAAAGATGGTACTTACCCGGGAAAAACCCGAAGCCGACGCCAACGTCACGCACGGTCTGGTGCAGGACGTCGCCTATCTGGGCGATATGTCGGTCTTCCGCATCATGCTCGACAGCGGCAAGCGCATCCACGTCACGCAGACCAACTCGACACGCTATGACCTCGAAGCCATCAGCTGGGACGAGAAAGTCTACATCTCGTGGGCATCCGATGCGGGAGCCGTGCTGGTCTCATGAGCAGTTTGGCGGAGCCCCCGCGCCGGGTTTGGACCTTCATTGCCGAGAGGCTTGGCCGCTGGGGCATTAATGGCCGGGTAGCGGTTCTGCTTGCGCCGACGCTCTGGCTTGTTGTCTTTTTCGTCCTGCCCCTGCTGGTCGTCTTCAAAATCGCCCTCAGTGCCTTTGCGATGGGACGTCCGCCGTATTTGCCCATGTTCGAGTGGGGCGCCGATGAATCCCTATCGATCACGCTGCATTTCTCGAACTTCCTCTTCCTCCTGCGGGATACGCTTTACGTCAACGCCTACGTCAATTCGGTCCGTATCGCCGCGATCTCGACGGTAATGGCGCTGCTCATCGCCTTCCCGATGGCCTGGTATATCGCGCGCTCGGACGAGAAATACCGCAACCTCCTTTTGATGCTTGTCATCCTTCCGTTCTGGACCTCATTCCTTTTGCGCGTCTATGCCTGGATGGGTTTCCTCGGCCGCAACGGCGTCATCAACAACGTGTTGATGAGCCTTGGCATCATCGATCAGCCCCTCACCATGCTTCAGACCGAAGGCGCGGTCTTCGTGGGGATCGTCTATACCTACCTCCCCTTTATGGTGCTCCCGCTCTATACGACCCTGGTCAAACTCGACCAGAACCTGATCGAAGCCTCCTCGGACCTTGGCGCGAAGCCCTTTACGACCTTCTGGACGATCATTCTCCCGCTCTCAATGCCGGGCATCATTGCCGGCTCGATGCTGGTCTTCATCCCAGCCATCGGAGAATTCGTCATTCCTGCCCTGCTCGGGGGTGCTGAAACCCTGATGATCGGACGCGTGCTTTGGGATGAATTCTTCTCGAACCGCGATTGGCCCGTGGCCTCGGCGGTCGCAATCGTCATGCTGGTGATCCTCCTGGTACCAATCCTCCTGCTCAACCACGCCCAGAACGCCGTGGTGGAGAAAGACGCATGAAGCGCGGCCTCCTCGTCCCGGTTCTAACAGTTGCCGGATTTGCCTTTCTCTATCTGCCGATCATCTCCCTGATCGTCTTTTCCTTCAACGAAAGCCGCCTGGTGACGGTCTGGACGGGCTTTTCCCTGCGCTGGTATGCTGAGCTTTTCCAAGATTCCCAGATCGTTTCCGCGGCCATCCTCAGCCTCCAGATCGCCGCCGTCAGCGCCACCATCGCCACTGTGCTGGGTACGCTCGCCGGACTTGCTCTCACGCGCTTTGGCCGGTTCCGTGGCCGCACGGCCTTTGCCGGCATGGTTTCGGCCCCCCTGGTGATGCCTGAAGTCATAACCGGCCTCTCGCTGCTCCTGCTGTTCGTGGCCATGGAAGCGGCCTTCGGCTGGCCCTCGGGACGCGGTTTCACCACCATCGTCATCGCCCATTCCACCTTCTGTATGGCCTATGTTACCGTCGTCGTGCGCTCGCGCCTGCTCGACATGGACAAGTCTCTGGACGAAGCGGCCATGGATCTCGGCGCAACCCCTGTCCGCGTCTTCTTCGACATCACCCTGCCGATCATTTCGCCTGCCCTGATCTCGGGATGGCTTCTCGCCTTCACCCTCTCGCTCGACGATCTCGTCATTGCCAGTTTCGTCACCGGCCCCGGCGCCTCGACCCTGCCTATCGTCATCTTTTCAAAGATCCGCCTTGGCGTCTCCCCGGACGTCAATGCGCTCGCGACCATCATCATCGGCATCGTTGCCATAGGCGTCGTCGGCGCCACGCTGGTGGGAATGCGCCGCAGGCCAAGAGGCTGACCCGCTTGAGCGCGTATCCCGCAAAGGCAAGACCCGAGGTTTCCGCCCTGGGGTCCTCGCGCATCCGCGACATCGCCAATGCCGGCATGGGCCGGGACGATATCGTCCCCTTCTGGTTCGGCGAAAGCGATCTCGCTACGCCCGATTTCATACGCGAGGCTGCACAGCAGGCGTTGGCCGGCAGCCGGACCTTTTACACACACAATCTCGGCCTCATCGAACTGCGCGAGGCAATCGCGGCATACGCAACACGCTTGCACGGCATAACGCTTTCGCCACAAAGAGTCGCCGTCACCGGATCGGGTGTCTCTGCCCTGATGATCGCCGATCAGCTCCTCGTTTCGCCTGGTGACCGAGTGGTCGTCATGACCCCCATCTGGCCCAACATTGCCGAAGCCCCCCGCCTGCTCGGCGCGAGCGTGGTCCGCCATCCGCTCGAAATCAGCAACGGTCGCTGGACTTTGAATCTCGACAAGCTCCTACACGCCCTGACGCCCGATACAAGGCTCCTGATCCTCAACGCCCCCAACAATCCCACCGGCTTTACGCTCGACAGCGCCTCCCAGAGGACCATCCTCGAACACTGCCGCAAGCATGGCATCTGGCTGCTCGCCGACGACGTCTATGAACGCCTCGTCTTCGATGGTTCTGCCGCGGCCCCGACCTTTCTGGCCCATGCCGAGCCCGACGACCGCCTGATCGCGGTCAATTCCTTCTCCAAGGCCTGGCGGATGACCGGCTGGCGGCTCGGCTGGTTGACCCTTCCCACCGCCCTGATGCCCGATGTCGCAAAGGTCATTGAATACAATACCTCTTGCGTGCCAGCCTTCGTGCAGGCCGGTGGTATCGCCGCACTCAGCGATCCCCGAGGCGAGGAGGCGGTCAATAAGCTCAAGGCCGATCTCGACGCTGCCCGGACGCTGCTGCTCGACGGTTTGCAAGCTCTTGGGCGCATTGAAGTGCCGCGGGCCGATGGCGCCATGTACGCCTTCCTGCGGATAGAGGGGATGCCGGACGACATGGAGGTCGCAAAGGCGCTTGTTGCCCGGCATGGCCTCGGCCTTGCACCCGGCAGCGCCTTCGGACCGGAGGGCGAAGGCTGGCTGCGCTGGTGCTACGCGGCGCGTCCTGAAAAGCTAAGTCGGGGTCTTGAACGGTTGGAGCGTTTCCTCCAAACCGTCTGACGGTCAGGCGTCAAGTGCCCCGAGACTTGCAAAGAAATTGACGGTATCCTCCAGGACGGGCGCGCGCCAACGCAGCATGGCGCCGATGGACGTAACGATCTCCATATGACCGATCCCGTCATAATAGCGCTCGTCGACCGGCACATTGTGTTCGCGCAAACGCGCGGCCAGCGTTTCCGTGTTGATGGGTCTGACGATGGGATCGCCGAGCCCGGATGCGAGGAACATTGGCGGCGAGTTCTCATTGACGAGCCGCACCGGCTGGGTGCCCTCTGGATTGGCCGCGTAACCGAATGCTTCGCGCACCTCGTTATATTCGAAAGGATAAAAATCGTACGGCCCAGCCAGTCCGGCAATGCCGCGAATCTTGAGCGATACCCGCGCCTCGCGGAAGAATGCCGGATCGAGCCCGAGCATCACTGCGTTATAGGCACCCGCCGAATGCCCCGCCAGATAGAGCTTGTTCGCATCGCCGCCAAAGGCGCCGATATTGTCCTCGATCCATTTCGCCTGCACCGCGGCATCGTACAAAAACGCCGGATAGGTCACCTCCGGCACCAGCCGGTAATCGCCGATCACCGTCACGAACCCGCGCGAAGCGTAGGCGTGGCCGACGAAGTTGTAGTCGGCACGTTCCCCCCGGTTCCATCCCCCGCCATAAATGAACTGGAGCACCGGCGCCCGCCCCCGCGGATTGCGCGGCACATAAACGTCCAAAAGCCCGCGCGGCCCCCCTGCATAGGGAATGCCATCACCGAGCTTGAGCGATCCCGAATCCATTGCGGCGGGAACGTTGAACGGATCCATGAGCGAGACGGCGTGCGCTGCGCCGGGGGCCATCATGCCCCCGAACGCCAGCGCACCCATCGAGCCGAGAAAATGACGACGCGAAAGTGACATCCTGAACTTCGAATAGAGTGAGAAACAGTCGTTCAATATCGGCTTCTGCCTCACAATCACGACGAATTTTTGGCGCGATCCGGGCATCATGTGCCCAAAAGCTTAGCGCGCGTTAACTGGCGGACGAAGCATTTCGAACAGCCCGTTCACCTCGGCATAATCGCCGCGATATCCGCAACGCGCGATAGGGCCGGCCCTGGCGGTGTCGAACTGGCCCTCGTTGAGATATTCGCGGGCAATGTGCACCCGTACCGCCTGGCCGATCACCAGAGCGGATGCAAGCGCGTTACCATCAAGATCTGTAAGCGGCTTGATCTCCAGGAGCCTGCATTCCATTGCGGCAGGAGAAGCCGCCACGCGCGGCGGCGCGACAGCCTCCGACGCCACCTTTTCGAGCCCGGCCACAACGAATTCATCGACGTCGGCCGGGTACACGCCCGAAGAGAGGTTCATCGCCTCGGCCAGCGAGCGCGTGGCCAGATTGAAAACAAACTCGCCGGTCGCCGCGATATTTCTGATCGAATCCTTACATCCCTCACTGCCGAAGATGAGGATTGGCGGATTCGAATTGAACAGGTTGAAGAAGCTATAGGGCGCGAGATTGACCCGGCCATCGGAGTCGATGCTGGATATCCAGCCGATCGGCCGCGGTGCGACGATCGCCTTGGTCGGATCGTGCGGCAGTCCATGACCCTGCAGCGGATCGTAAGAATGATAGCGGGACAAATCTGGCTCCTGCGCATTGCTTGCCACAAGGGTTTAGCCTTCAGGTGCCCTGGTGGTAAACAATTGACTCTTGCGACAGGTTGGCCATCCGTGAAGAAAAACCAGGTGAGGGAGGATGTCATGTCACCGGCATTTGCGGTTTCGAGCTGGAGCCTGCATCGGACGATCGGATTGAGCTGGTGGGAGTCGCCCGACAAACCGGCACAGCGCACGGAAGCGTGGGGACGAGGCCGCGTCTCGATGCTGGACCTGCCCGCACAAATCGCTGCACATGGCTACGCCGCCATGCACCTCTGCCATTTCCACGTCGAAAGCCGGGACTCGGCTTGGCTCAAGGCGTTCTCCGCCGCGATGGCCGACGCAGGAGTGGCTCTATCCATGCTGCTGATCGATGATGGCGATATTACCCATCCCGAGCACCATGCTCGCGATCGGACCTGGATTGCCGGCTGGATTGAGACAGCCGCCATGCTCGGCGCACAATCTGCGCGCGTCATCGCCGGCAAGCAACCTCCGTCCTCCGATTCGCTTGCACTGAGCGCCGCCTCCCTCGGTTCGCTCGCCCGCGAAGGCAAGGCGCAAGGTGTCCGCATCGTCACCGAAAACTGGTTCGACCTGACGCCCGGCCCGGACGAAATCGACTATCTCCTCGACGAGGTAGGCTCCGATCTCGGTCTCCTCGCCGACTTCGGAAACTGGAAAGGCGCGGACAAATACCGGGGTCTGGAGAGGATCCTGGCACGCGCCGGGGACACACACGCCAAGGCGGATTTTTCTGCCGTCGGCATGGACGAGAACGACTACCGCCAATGCCTCGCCGCCTGCACGGCCTCCGGTTATCGAGGTCCCTTCACGCTGATCTATGACGGCCCTTCGGACGCTGAATGGGACGGCCTCGCCCTCGAACGTACCTTCATCGAGAAACACATGGCCTGACCCGCAAGGCGTCGGTCGATCAGGATGCCGAGCCAGGGAGTTGGAGCGGGCGTTGCGCGGCGCCCGCTCCTTGGCTCTTGCCGAGATGGCGGGAGTAAGCACTCTCACGCTTAAATCCTTGAGCGCGAAACGCAACGAGCCCCGTGTCCGGGCTTTGGGGGAAGAGGTTGCTATTCGTCTGGATCCGCGACATGAAGGTCAGCAAATCAGACAACGTGGTGATCCAATGAATCAAGGCGATAGATCGCACAATAAGATGGGCGCCGTTCACCTCGTCGGAGACCTGCACTGTGCGTCCCGGGAAGAGGCCGAAATCGTCCAGAAATTCCTTCCAGAGCATGTTCGATTGACGGTGTCAGAGCCAGGCTGCCTGTCCTTCCAGGTTGTACAAACCGAAGATCCTTTGATCTGGCGTGTGGAAGAGCGGTTCATCGATAAGCTTGCTTTTGAGGCGCATCAGGCTCGCACAAGGGCTTCGGCATGGGGTGTCGCGACCGCGTCCATCCGCCGCGAATACGAAATCCTGGAGGATAGCGGGAGCTGACCGGCGCTCAACTCAGGATCTTGATTGCGCCATTAGGGCGGAATCCTATCAGTCTGCATCGTATCCAGCGGCTGCGAAGTAGTTGGCGCACTCTTTGGGCGTGAAGGTTTGGACCAGTTTGCCAATTCTGTTCCAGAGCGCATCAACGGTTCGCTCTGC
>NZ_JADQDB010000013.1 GCF_015694405.1 Pelagibacterium limicola
TGTAAGCTGCAGGTGCTTTCGGGACATCTTCTTTTGAGATTATAGTTTTTCGCGCAGCACCTCGTAAGGGGTTTTTCCGTTGAACGCGCCGTGAGGCCTTGCGAAGTTGTAGAAGCGTTCCCATTCATCGAGCTTTGCCTCCAGATCGACATCGCCTTTGTAGCTGAGCAACTGGTAGAATTCCTGTTGATCCGATCTATGCGAGCGTTCGACCTTTCCGTTTAGTTGCGGCGTGCCGCGCTTGATGTAGGCATGTCGGATGCCCTGATCCTCGACATGCCAGTGGAACTTGGCCTGGAACTCATGGCCGTTGTCGGTTCTGATCTCACGAATGCGAAACGGGAAGGTCTCGATGACGTGGTCGACAAAGTCGATGGCGCTGGCCTGATTGTGTTTCTCGTAAATCTTGAGCGCCCGCACTCGGGTTGCGTCGTCGATGGCGGTAAACTGGAAGCGACGGACCTTCTCGCCCCGTTTTCCTTTGAACGTCAGGAACTTGACGTCCATTTGGATATGGTGGCCAGGAACCTGTTTGTTATATCGTTTGGTGTGTACCTTGCGCAGGCGAGTACCACGTGGAAGCCGGTTGACGCCATTGCGCTTTAGCATCCGGGAGACCGTTGCGTCTGAGATCTTGATGCCGTGGTAGCGCGCCAGATACCAGACGATCCGCATTGGGCCTAGGTGGTATTTGCTGCGAAGATGAAGGACTTTTTCCTCGATCTCGCCCGGTGTCCGATTGGCATGCCACTTCGGTATCGGCGGCTTATTCACCAGACCGGCATCACCGTGCTTCCGGTAAGCCTCACGCCAGCGGTAGAAACTGCTACGGCCGATGCCGAAATATCGACATGTCTTCGCGACGTGACCGGTCTCATCAGCATGCTGAAGAATGCGAAGCTTACGCGCGATCTCGCGTTGGTCCTTGTTCATGAACACCTCCTTCGTCCCAGAATTGGGAGCGTATGGGAGATGTCCCGCGAGTACCGACATATCTACA
>NZ_JADQDB010000001.1 GCF_015694405.1 Pelagibacterium limicola
TTGGCCGGATCAAGATCAAGCTGCCCCTCGAACCACTCCTGGCGCTGTTTCAGGATGTCTGGCCGGTCTTGTTCGGATGCGTGGAGCGTCTTTTTTTTCGAGTGATGGCGTGACGCACGAAGAAGCGCTGGATCGTGCCGAAACCGAAGCGGTGACCACGTGCGCTCAAAGCTTGCCGCAACTCCTCGATCGTAATGTCGGGCGTCTCCTCAAGCAGCGATAGGATCAATGCCTTGCAGGCGTCGATGCGTCCAGATCGACGGTCACCTCCCAAGGCCTTGGGAAGAGGCGCTCCCTGATCACGCTCGCGCGCCCTCCAGCGGCTCACACTTGCCGCACTGACACCAAAGCGTTCAGCTGTCTGGCGATGGCTGAGCCCGCTGGCCACGGCGGCAAGAACACGCGTCCGGAGATCGAGTGACAAAGCTTTCGACATGTCCGCCGGCCTCCTCACCCGGCAAACATGATGAATCAGAAACGCGTTGATTTGGGAACCCGCACCGATTCATTCAGCTCGGGTGACGCTCTAGGGATAAACCGCGATATGCAGATGATCCTGATGCAGGGCGTCGGTAAAACTGCGTCCACCCCGCCCGTCGAGAGCCCAAGGACTTCCGATCTGGCGCACCTCTGGCTGTTGGTAGAGCCATTGCACGAATTGATGCACACGCGAGCCGGTTTGGCGTTGGTCGATGACCAGATCGGGACCCAGCCGGTAGATATCCACCGCCAGACCGCGTGAATGATCGCTCTGGCGAGCAGTGCCGAACACTTCCCACGGGTGGCCCGTTGAAAAAGTGACGACACCGAACCCGTCCCATTCGGCCATCCGCGCCAGCAGCGCCAGCAGTTTGGGCGAAACGAGCCCAGCATAGATGTCCCATCGCGCTGAATCCGGCAGTTCGATCCGCGGATCGGCCAACACCGCCAGCGCTTCGGGAGACAGGTTAGCGGGCGGCGCCAACGGCTCGCCACCATTGGATTCCAGCGAGGCAACCTGCCAAATACCGCCCGTCCGGATCAGCCGGATATCGAGTGTGCGCCATTCCACGTGCACTCCCTCGGGCTCCGCCCACATCTGCTCGACCACGACCATTACCGACGCGCCGCCGGGCAGCAGGCCGCCCAGCTGCGGGTAGATTATGCGTCCGGTTGACCACGTCCCGGGCCGGTGGAGCGCGCCGGCAAAAGGCGCTGCCTCCGGCGGCAATCGCGCGGCGATGTCCTCGATGCCCTCGTGGGCCTCGTGTGTGATCAGCGACAGTGCGATGGAACTGGCGAGCTGCTTCGCAGCGGCCTCCGTTTCCTGCGGAGACAAAGGCTCAGCTCCTTGTTGATGCGGGACCAGCGGGACAACGTCGAGGGGTACCTCCTCCAGTGCCAGATTATCCTGGGCTATGCCCCGCCCGAGCGGAAAGGTGTTCTGGTGGGCCGATACGAGCGTGATTAGGCCCGAAAACAGGGCGGCCAGTGCGATCGGGTTCGGTATTCTCATATCTGGAGGCGTCTCCCAGTGTCAGCCTATACTCCCTCACCGGCACGCCATCCTGCCCTATCCTTTTTGCGGCCAGCCTGGCGCCAATGCGTTCAAAAAATGGCGTGCCCAAACCATCTTCCTCGGTCACCAGCAGTGCCGCTTGCGCTCCGTCCCGCCGCACCTGCTGGGCAAACGCCTTGACCAGCTTGCGCCCGACGCCCCTCTGCCTCACGTCCGGCGCAGTGACCACATGGCTGAGGACCGGAAGCGGCGCACCGCTTCCACCACGCGACTTGCTGGCCGGCGAAAGCCTCCGCATGATGGCGCGGGCGTAACGCGGACCACGCGTCGTCATAAACTTCAATGCAAGCATCGGGCGGCTCAGGAGCGCGGCCAATCCCGTCGCCCCGAGCTTCCAGCTCCGGTTGCGCACGACCCACCGATAATGAGCAGCATTGGAGGCCGTTCCGAACAGCACGCCGATAACCTCACCGCCTTCGCGCGCCACCAGGGCTACGCCATGGGGCGAGTGAATAAAGGTCTCATGGTAAAACCGCATGAACCGCTGGCCGAGCCGGGGAAACAGGCCCAGGCGGAGATGGTCGAGATGTAGCGCGACGCTCGCTTCGACGTCCTCGAGACGCAATTGCTCTATTCTAGTCATGGCGCGATCCTGCCGGAGTGAAACCGTCAGGGTTCCAATGCACTGGCCGTCGACGCGTTCCCGGAAAAGACCAATTGCGCGTTGGACGAGAGGCTTACTCGCCCCTGCGCCTGCGTGTCGGATTGGGGCGCTCGTGCCGCCGGTCGAGCGCAGCAACGACCCCGCGCAGCGTTCGCACCTCCTGGGCATTGAAGCTGGCTTTGGCGAACATGGAATGCATGTTGTCCATCATGCCCGGCCGCTTGTTGGGGGACTTGAAAAATCCCGCGCGGTCCAAGGCCTCGCCTAATTGCTCGACCAGCCCGATCACCTGGTCACGCGGCGCAGCCTCTCCCAGATCTTCCTCGATCGGCAGGGGTTCGCCGGACAGCGTAACCCGCCGCCATTCATAAGCCAGCACCAACACGGCTTGCGCGATATTGAGCGAAGCAAAGGCCGGTTCGACAGGCAGCGTCACGATAGCGTCGGCGATGGCCACCTCTTCATTGGTCAGCCCCCATCGCTCCCGACCGAAAAGAACGCCCCCGTGCCGCCCTGCTCCGATATGTGCCGCCAGCTTTTCTGCGGCGGCATCTGGCCCAATGACCGGCTTGAACATTTCGCGACCACGCGCGGTCGTCGCAAGAACATAGGTAAGGTCGGCCACGGCTTCGGACAGCGTAGCGAAAACTTTCACGCGCTCGATCACATGATCGGCTTTGGAGGCCGCCGCCACCGCCTTTTCGTTCGGCCAGCCATCGCGCGGATTGACGAGCCGCAAGTCCCAAAGCCCGAAATTGGCCATCGCCCGCGCCGCCGCGCCAATATTCTCACCGAGCTGCGGCTCGACGAGAATGATTGCGGGCGTGGGACGAAAGACAAACTGCTTTGACGTATCGGTTCCGGCCATCGGCTTCTCACTTGTGCCAGCGGGAATTACGCGGCCCTGTCGAGAGAATCAAGATTGCAGTCCGCGCCGGACTGTGTAGCATTCGGCCATGAACCATGCGCTCGATGAACTGGCCGGTCGCGTTCGCGATCATCTGTCGCTCAAAACTCCGCTCATCGAAAAGAAGATGTTTGGCGGTCTCTGCTTCATGGCCCGCGGCAACATGGTTGTGGGCGTCATGAAGGAAGGCACACTTCTTGCGCGCGTCGGCAAGGAGGGCATGGCCGCCGCTCTCTCCCGCCTGGGTTGCCACGAAATGGATATGCAGGGGCGCAAGATGTCCGGCTTTGTGGTCGTGGATGGCGATGTGATCGAGGACGAAGACGCGCTGGCCGACTGGCTCGACCGATGCCTTGCCTTCGCCGCAACGCTTCCGCCAAAATAGCGCCATGGAAAAACTCACGCTGACGGAAACGCCGACATGCGCCTGCGGCTCGGTCTCGGTCGCTGTCGACGGCCGCGCGCTCTCCATGCTGCTCTGCTCTTGCCGCGATTGCCGCAAGGCGACGGGCACGGGGCATTCGGGCTTCGTCATCATGCGCAGGGATGATGTGACCGTTTCCGGGGAAACCCGGCATTTCACCAAGATCGCGAATTCGGGATCCGAAATCTCGCGTCATTTCTGCCCGATATGCGGCACACCGGTTTACGGCGTGACCGCCCGCTCTCCTGCACTGATCCTCCTGCCCGTTGGGCTTTTTACCGAACCCGACTGGTTCGTGCCGACACAGGCCATCTTCTCGCGCAGCCATCTCGTCTGGGACGCTCTGCCCGAAGGCATCGCGCAATATGAGACTTATCGCCCCGGCGCCGAAGGCTGATCTGGATCAATGCGCCGATGGGTCGCGCCGTTATCGTTGTGCCCGTTCGCAATCTTGCGCAACATATCGGGCGATCGTCGGTTGTATTGAAAAACCGATCACCTATCTTCCCCCGTATTGAACAAAAAACAAAAAGGGATTCCCATGCTTTACGTTGACACGCCCGCCTTGCAGGACTTCAAGACACTCAAGGCGGCGCGCGCCGATGCCTGTGTTTCGATTTATGTTCCCACCACGCCCCTCACGCAGGACGTAGACGCCTCGATCATTGAACTTGGCAATCTCATCAAGGATGCCATGAGCCAGCTCGAAGCCGCCGGGCTCGACAAGCGCCGCGCCGCCGCGCTGGGCGAACAGTTCGACGATCTGCTCGATGACGAGGATTTCTGGCGCACCCAAGCCCATACGCTGGCCGTGTTCGCCACCCCGGATTCGATCCGCACCTTCCGCCTCGCCAATCGCATCAAGCCACTGGTCGAAGTCGCCGACCGTTTCCACCTCAAGCCATTGCTGCGCGCCATCACCTTCCCGCATGACGCCTTCGTTCTGGCGCTATCGGAAAACGATGTTCGGCTTATCGAGATTTTCCCCGATCTCCCTGCACAATTGGTCAAGGTGCCCAACCTGCCAAAGGACGCCGCCAGCGCCCTCCACCGATCGACCATCAACGACCGCACGGCCAAGCGCCGCATTACCGGGTCGGAAGGCCAGAAAGTGCGGCTGACCCAATATGCGCGCCTGATCGATGCCGCATTGCGCCCTGTGCTTTCGGGCCGCGACATTCCGCTTATCCTTGCCGCCACCGAGCCTTTGGCCTCGATCTATCGCTCGATCAACAGCTATCCCAATCTTCTGCCCGACACCGTTACCGCATCCAATGACCGTTCGAGCGAGGGTGAAATCGCGGAAGCTGCCCGCCCAGTGCTTGACGGCGCCTATGCGGCCGAAGTGGAAAACTTCAAGCGCACCTACGAAAAACGTGCGGGCGACAGTCGCGCTACGACCGACATCTCCGACGCCGCCCGCGCCGCCACCTTTGGCGCCATAGAAACCCTGTTGGTCGATATGGACGAAATCGTCCACGGCACGGTCGATGACGACAATGGCGCCGTTACCTTTGGCGAAGAAGGCCCGGATACCTATGGGGTGGTCGATGAAATCGCAGCCCGCGCCTTGAGCAGTGGCGCCAAGGTCCTTGCCGTCCGTCGGGACGAAATCCCTCGCAAGGCCTCCCTCGCCGCCACCCTGCGCTACGCGCTGTAGGCGCCATCTGGCATTACTGGAGCACCTGATTTGATCAAATCAAAACAGGTGCTCCGCGTTTTTTTGTCGGCTTCCGAAGCGAATACGTCGTGCCCGCTTATTCTGGAACCGCCCTATAAGCGTCCCAAGATCAGCGACGCATTGACCCCACCGAACCCGAACGAGTTCGAGAGCACATAATCGACCTGCCGTTCCAGCGGTGCGTTCGCGATCATGGTGAACGCATCGGTGCCATCCATCGGATCGTCGAGATTGATCGTGGGCGGCAGCACGCCTTCGCGCAGCGCCATCACCGAATAAACAGCCTCGATCGCACCTGCCGCACCGAGCAGATGCCCGGTTGAGGCCTTTGTTGAGGAGAGGCCGATCTCCTTGCTCTTCATGCCGAACACCGCGGTCAACGCAGCAAGTTCAGCGGCATCGCCAACTTGCGTGGAGGTCGCATGCGCGTTGACATAACCGATGGCCTCGGGCTGCAGACCGGCCATCTCCAACGCATTGCGGACCGCGATCTGCGCGCCCGCACCATCGGGCGATCCGGCCGTGAGGTGATATGCGTCAGCCGAAGTGCCATAGCCGGCCAGCACTGCCAGAGGCATCGCCCCGCGCGCCCGGGCATGGCTCAGCTTCTCGATGACGAGCACTGCAGCACCTTCCGACAGCACAAAGCCCGAATGGCCATTATCGAACGGGCGGGACGCTTTTTCGGGATGATCGTTGCCTGACGAAGTGAGCGCACGCGAGGCGCCGAATCCCCCAATCGAGATCGGGTCCACCGAGCCTTCCGCACCCCCGACCACGGCAACCTCGGCCTCCCCGGTCAGGATAAGCCGCAACCCGTCGCCAATCGCCTGTGCCGACGCCGCGCAGGCCGTGACCGGCGCACCGATCGGCCCCTTGAACCCGTATTGGATGGAAATCCATCCCGCCGCCAGGTTGGCGAGAAACGACGGCACCGTGAAAGGCGAAAGCCGCTTCGGCCCCTTTTCGGCGATTATCCGGACCGCTTCGGCCATAACCGGGGACCCACCGACGCCAGTACCAATGACGGTCGCCGTCTTTCGTTTGTCGCTCTCTGACTCAGGGCGCCAGCCCGCCTGATCCAGCGCTTGCGCGGCAGCGGCCAGCCCGTACTGGATGAAAAGGTCCATCTTCTTGATCTCTTTAGGATCGATCCAGTCACCCGGATCGAAGCCATGCGGATCGCTCGCCTTGTCGGGCACCAGCCCGGCAATGGTGCTGGCAAACCCCGTGAGGTCGAACCGGTCGTTGACGACGATACCGCTTCGACCCGCGATCAATCGCTCCCAGTTCACGTCCACGCCGACACCCAACGGGGACACGGCCCCCATTCCGGTAATGACCACGGGATCGGACTCGCTTGGTCTGAGCATTCTGTCACTCCTTGGATAGTGTAATTACACGCCGAAAGTTGGACGATTTTGCGCTATCTTTGTCCTAGAGAGCTGCCAACCGCTTCAGCGCTGTCAGCAGGTCATCAAAAGTTTCCCCGTCGAGCAGCACGCGCAGTTCGGCCTGCGCCTTGCGCCACTCTGGCATCAACGAATGGATCAGCGACGCGCCGGCGTCGGCAAGCACGCACAACCGGCTGTTGGGCGTCTCCCCTCCCCGGCGCACAATGAGCCCCTTGGTTTCCAGCAGATCGAGATTGCGCGAGAGCGTCGTACGGTCCATCGCCAAAGCGCGCGCCATCTCGGTGATCGACCGATCAGGCTTCCGGGCTATGGTAGCGAGGATCGAGAATTGAGCGGCCGTTAGCCCGAACGGGCGCAACTTGCGATCATAGCGCCGTGTGACGGCCCGGGCCGCCATGCGCGTGTTGAGCACAAGACAATCTTCCAGTTCGCGTTTCATGACGCATTTTATGGACGTGTATATACACGACTGTCAATCCGTGCCGCCCCGGCACTCCCCCCTTCTTGCCACGCGCTTTGCGCTTTCGCCTCATGATGCTATAGGGGCGCCGAGCCAGGGGTTTACCCTTTGTTTTAAAGAGCGCGGAGCGAATAATGAGCAAGATCAAAGTCGCAAATCCGGTCGTCGACATCGACGGCGACGAGATGACCCGGATTATCTGGCAGGCCATCAAGGACAAGCTGATCCATCCCTACCTCGACATCGATCTTGAATATTACGACCTGTCGGTCGAGCACCGCGACGCCACCGACGATCAGGTGACGATCGATGCCGCCAACGCCATCAAGAAACACGGCGTGGGCGTGAAATGCGCGACCATCACCCCCGACGAAGCTCGCGTCGAGGAATTCGGATTGAAGAAGATGTGGAAGTCGCCCAATGGCACGATCCGCAATATCCTTGGCGGCGTGATCTTCCGCGAGCCCATCATCTGCCGCAACGTTCCACGCCTCGTGCCCGGCTGGACCCAGCCCATCATCGTCGGCCGTCACGCTTTCGGCGACCAGTACCGCGCCACCGATTTCAAATTCCCCGGCAAGGGCAAGCTCACCATAAAGTTCGTCGGCGAGGACGGCCAGGTGATCGAGCACGAAGTGTTCGACGCACCGGGCTCGGGCATTGCGATGGCCATGTACAACCTTGACGAATCCATCCGCGATTTCGCTCGCGCATCGCTCAACTACGGTCTCGTCCGCAACTATCCTGTGTACCTCTCGACCAAGAACACCATTCTCAAGGCCTATGACGGGCGCTTCAAGGACATTTTCCAGGAAATCTACGAGACCGAGTTCGAAGCCCAGTTCAAGGAAAAGAAAATCTGGTACGAACACCGCCTGATTGACGACATGGTGGCCGCAAGCCTCAAGTGGTCTGGCGGCTATGTCTGGGCGTGCAAGAACTATGACGGCGACGTGCAGTCCGACACCGTCGCGCAAGGTTACGGCTCGCTGGGCTTGATGACCTCGGTGCTGATGACCCCCGATGGAAAGACCGTCGAGGCCGAAGCCGCGCACGGCACCGTGACGCGCCACTTCCGCCAGCACCAGCAGGGCAAGGACACCTCGACCAATTCCACGGCCTCGATCTTCGCCTGGACCCGTGGCCTCGCCCACCGCGCCAAGCTCGATGACAACGCCGAACTCGCGAAGTTTTCCGCAACGCTCGAAAAAGTCGTGGTTGACACCATCGAAGCCGGCCAGATGACCAAGGATCTCGCGCTGCTCGTTGGCCCTGACCAGCCCTGGCTCTCGACCATCGGCTTCCTCGATGCCATCGACGCCAATCTTCAGAAAGCCATGGCATAACACTCGCAGCTGGCGGCTAATATCAAAGGGACGGCATGGCCGTCCCTTTTTTCGTCTGTGATGCCCGCCGCAATTTTACCACCAAACTCTTCGATCAATGTTCGGACCGATGCTCCGGAGTAATCGGATGAAAGCTGTCCTGCTGCGCCTATTGGCCATTCTCGTCATCGTCGCGGGCGCAATCTGGATCTGGAACGCCTCCTGGCGCGTGCCGCCCTCGGAGAACCCGCAAATCCAACTCATCGCCCATCGCGGCGTGCATCACACCTTCGACCGCACCGGGCTGGAAAACGACACCTGCACCGCCGAACGCATTGCTCCGCCCGAACACGCATTGTTCGAGAACACGGTTCCCTCAATGCAAGCCGCATTCGCAGCCGGCGCCGACATTGTCGAAATCGACGTGCATCCGACAACGGACGGCCAATTTGCGATCTTTCACGACTGGACGCTCGATTGCCGCACCGACGGCGCCGGGGAAACCCGCGCGCATGACATGGCCTATCTCAAAGCCCTCGACATCGGTTATGGCTACACCGCCGACGACGGGAAGTCCTTTCCCCTGCGCGGCAAGGGCGTCGGGCTCATGCCCTCGCTCGAGGACGTTCTTTCGGCAATGCCCGACCGGCGGTTTCTTATCAATTTCAAGTCCAACGAAGCTCGAGAGGGCGACATGCTCGCCATCCTCGTCGCCCAGCATCCCGAATGGGCCGGCGCAGTGTGGGGCGCTTATGGAGGGGACGCGCCGACATTCCGGGCGAAAGCCTCGATGCCCAACCTCGCTGTCTGGTCGCGCCGCGGCCTTATGGACTGCCTCCTCCAGTATATGGGCTATGGCTGGACGGGATTTGTTCCCTCTGCCTGCCGGGATACCTATGTCATGGTACCGATCAATCTAGCCCCTTGGCTTTGGGGCTGGCCGAAACTGTTCCAGAAACGCTTGGCTGAAGTGGGAAGCGAAATCATTCTGCTCGGCCCGTACGAATCCGGTGATCCCGGCACGGCCGGAATCGATGACCTCGAAACCCTGGCGCGCGTGCCGGCGGCATTTTCAGGCTATATCTGGACCAATCGTATCGAGCGCATCGGCCCGGCCATGAGCGACCGGTAAACTGTACGGCGTTTTACCCTCGACGCCTCCCACGAACCGGCCTATAGCTGGAAAGTTGCGTTCATCCTGCCCTGAGTTCGGTGCCTCCCCATGTCTGTCGGCGTGCTTCTCGGCTTTATCGCCTATGGCAGCTATGCGTTTGGCGATGCGCTGATCAAAAGCTTTGGCGATTCCATGTCGGTATTCGAGATTGCGTTTTTCGTGACGCTTTTCTCGTTCGTGCCCGCGCTTGTCGTAAAGCCCCGTGGCGAACGCTGGCGCGAATCCTGGCGACTGCGACATCCAGTACTGACCCAGCTCCGCGGAATTCTGGGCATCTGCTCTATGATCCTCGTGACGATCGCCTTTACGACGATACCCCTGGCCGAAACATACGCTTTGGTCTTCTTGACACCAATTCTGGTGACCATCCTGTCGGTATTCATCTTGCGCGAAAGCATGACACCGATGCGGTGGGCTCTCTTGGCCATCGGCTTTGCCGGCGTGATGCTTGTGGTTCGGCCTGGTTTTCGGGAGCTCGAGATCGGCCACTTCGCCGCTATCGGCGCCGCGGTCGCTGCGTCGTTCGGCGCAATTATCCTCAAGCGGATTTCAGCAAATGAGCGCCGCGTTTCCCTGCTTGGCGTCCTGTTGGTCTACGCCATGGTCTTTAATGGCATTGCCATGCTCCCGACCTTCCAGATGCCAACCCTCCATCAGTTCGGAATATTCCTGCTCATCGGCATCTTCGGGGGCACGGGGCAACTCGTAATGATCGCGGCAACCCGCCGCGCCGCTGCCAACCAGATCGCGCCGACCCAGTACAGTCAGATCTTCTGGGCCATCCTGCTCGGCGGCATCTTCTATCAGGAATATCCCGATACGATCGCCATCATCGGTTTGATCATCGTTGTCGTCGCGGGCATCGGAACCCCGGGCGTCGAAGCTGCACGATCGATTCTTGGTGCGCGTCTCGCCCGCTTCGGCCGCAACAAGCTGCCAGACGAGAATGAGGACAATTAGCTCGCCAAGGCGGTCCTGATCGCAGCCACGGCCTCGTCCGCCTTGCTGCCATCCGGTCCGCCGGCCTGCGCCATGTCGGGACGTCCGCCGCCGCCCTGGCCGCCAAGTGCCGCAGAACCAACACGCACCAGATCGACGGCGCTGACCTTGCCCGTAAGATCCTCGCTCACTCCGACCGCAATACCGGCCTTGCCGTCCTCCGTGGTCCCCACGATGACAACCACACCCGACCCGATCTGCTTCTTGCCTTGATCGACCAGCCCACGGAGGTCCTTGGGCTGCAGGCCCGCAACGACGCGGCCCATGAAGGTCACCCCGTTCACGGACTCCGACGCCGATGCCTCGCCACCACTACCACCGCCCATTGCCAGCTTCTGGCGCGCTTCGGCCAGCTGGCGTTCGAGCTGCCGCCGCTCCTCGACCAAAGCCTCCACCCGTGCAAGGGCATCGCGCGGCGTGGCCTTGAGCGCTGCCGCAACAGCGCGCAACTGGGCGTCCTGCTCGGAGAGATAGCGCCGTGCGCCGTCCGCCGTCAGCGCCTCGACGCGCCGCACGCCGGCGGCAACGGAGGTTTCCTGCACGACGGTGACCAGCCCGATTTCACCGGTGCGCCGCACGTGAGTGCCCCCGCACAGCTCCATCGAATAGACCTTACCCGCCTTCTCGCCCTCGCTGGCGATACCCATCGAAACGACACGCACCTCATCGCCATATTTCTCGCCGAACAACGCCATTGCGCCCGCAGCCACCGCGTCGTCGACCGCCATCAGCCGCGTTTCGACCGGTGCGTTCTGCAGCACCACGGCATTGGCTAATCGCTCCACTTCCACGAGTTCTTCTGGCGCGATCGGCTTGGTGTGCGAGAAATCGAATCGCAAGCGGTCCGGCCCCACCATCGAGCCTTTCTGGGCGACGTGTGTGCCTAGGACCTGCCGCAACGCTTCATGCAGGAGATGAGTCGCCGAGTGATTGGCACGAATGGCCTGACGGCGCCGATGATCGACCTTCAGTGTCAACGGCACGCTGAGTTGGAGGACCCCGGAAACAACCTTCACGTTGTGCGCAAAAACGCCACCCGCGTGCTTGGTGGTGTCGAGAACCTCAATCTCGACGCCTTCGCCCGACATCGTGCCGGTATCCCCGATCTGCCCGCCGCTTTCGGCGTAGAAAGGCGTCTGGTTAAGAACGATGAAGCCTTCATCCCCGGCATTAAGCGCCTCGACTTGGGCGCCATCTTTGACGAGTGCAACGACAGCGCCGTCGCTTTCCTCGGCGTCATATCCCAGGAATTCCGTCGCCCCGACACTGTCCGCAACCGAGAACCACACGGCGCTGGTCGCCGCGTCGCCTGAGCCCGACCAGCTCTTTCGCGCCTCCGCCTTCTGGCGCGCCATCGCAGCATCGAAACCGGATTGATCCACCCCAATCCCACGCGCGCGCAAGGCATCCTGCGTCAGATCGAGCGGAAACCCATAGGTATCGTAAAGCCGGAAAGCGGTCTCGCCAGCCAGTGTATCCCCTTCGGCAAGGCCGGACGTCTCCTCTTCAAGAATCTGAAGTCCGCGACCCAACGTCTTGAGAAAGCGCTCTTCTTCGAGACGGATTGTCTCCGCAATCATCGCTTCGCCGCGCACCAGCTCCGGATAGGCCTGACCCATTTCCCGCACCAGCATCGGGACGAGCTTGAAGATCGTGGGCTGGTTTGTGCCTAGCAGGGTGGCGTGACGCATCGCTCGGCGCATGATGCGGCGGAGCACATATCCGCGACCTTCATTGGAGGGCAGTACGCCGTCGGCCACCAGGAACGACATTGAGCGCAAATGGTCGGCGATCACGCGGTAGGATGCCACGGTCTCACGGGTCGGGGCCTTGCCCACGACTGACGCCGCAGTATCGATGAGATGCCGGAAAAGGTCGGTTTCAAAGACGCTCTCGACCCCCTGCAGGATCGACGCCATACGCTCGAGGCCCATGCCCGTATCGATCGAGGGGCGCGGCAGCGCCAGCCGTTCGCCGTTGGGCTGCTGATCGTACTGCATGAAAACAAGGTTCCAGAATTCAAGGAACCGATCGCCATCCTCGTCTGGAGACCCCGGAGGTCCGCCCCAGATGTGCTCTCCGCGGTCGATAAAGATTTCCGAACACGGGCCGCATGGCCCCGTATCGCCCATGGACCAGAAGTTATCGGACGTCGGAATGCGAATGATCCGGTCGTCGGAAAATCCAGCAATCTTCTTCCAGTAGGAGGCAGCCTCGTCGTCGGTGTGATAGACGGTGACAAGCAGCTTGGACGCATCGAGCCCAAACTCTTTGGTGACAAGATTCCAGGCCAGCTCGATCGCTGTTTCCTTGAAATAATCACCAAACGAGAAATTGCCGAGCATCTCGAAAAAGGTCAGGTGGCGCGCCGTATATCCCACATTGTCGAGGTCGTTATGCTTACCCCCGGCACGTACGCTCTTCTGCGAGGTCGTCGCGCGGGTATAGGGGCGCTTTTCAAGGCCGGTAAACACGTTCTTGAACTGCACCATTCCCGCATTGGTAAACATTAACGTCGGGTCGTTGCGCGGCACGAGCGGACTGGATGCCACCTTCTCGTGGCCGTTCTTGGCAAAATAGTCGAGAAAGGTGGATCGGATATCGTTTACGCTGGTCATCTCTAGCCCGGAAACCCCGTCTGCGCAGCATTGCGCCGCCCATAATTCGGCGTCGAGGCCCAAAAGCCTGACGTTTTCGCCAAGCCTTCTATCGCGCGGAGCCGGTCAGTGCAATGGCGCGCCGGAAACAAGAAAGGCGCCGGCTACCCGGCGCCTGGAGGCCATGCACGGCACTCGGAAAAACCGGTCAATCCTCGTCGCCACCGCCATCTGCATCATCGCCAGCTGCGATAAGTTCGGCGGCCAGAAGCCCGGCACTTTCCCTGATACCGGTTTCGATCTGCGCGGCAACCTCGGGATTGTCCTTGAGGAACTGGCGCGCATTTTCACGTCCCTGCCCCAACCGCTGGCTGTCATAGGAGAACCAGGCACCGGATTTGTCCACGATCCCCGACTTCACCCCCAGATCGAGCAACTCACCGGTCTTGGAAATACCCTCGCCATACATGATGTCGAACTCGACCTGGCGGAACGGAGGGGCCAGCTTGTTCTTGACCACTTTCACCCGCGTCTGGTTGCCGATTGCTTCATCACGCTCCTTGATCGTGCCGATACGGCGAATGTCGAGGCGCACCGACGAATAGAACTTGAGCGCATTGCCGCCGGTGGTGGTTTCGGGCGACCCGAACATCACCCCGATCTTCATGCGGATCTGGTTGATGAAGATGACCATCGCCTTGGACTTCGAGATCGAAGCGGTAAGCTTGCGCATGGCCTGGCTCATGAGCCGGGCCTGCAAACCCGGCAGGGAATCGCCCATCTCACCTTCAAGCTCGGCGCGCGGCGTGAGAGCTGCAACAGAGTCGACGACCAGAACGTCAATGGCTCCCGAACGTACCAGCGTATCGGCAATTTCCAGCGCCTGTTCGCCCGCGTCGGGCTGCGAAATCAGAAGGTCGTCGACATTGACGCCCAGCTTGCGGGCATAAATGGGATCGAGAGCATGTTCGGCATCGATAAACGCACAAATGCCACCTGCCTTCTGGGCTTCGGCCACCACATGCAACGCCAACGTCGTCTTGCCCGAACTTTCCGGCCCGAATACTTCGATGATACGCCCGCGCGGCAGGCCGCCGATCCCGAGCGCAATATCGAGTCCCAGCGATCCGGTAGAAACGGACTCGACCTGCACCGAGGCGTTCTCGCCCAGGCGCATAATCGACCCCTTGCCGAAGCTTCGCTCGATCTGCCCGAGGGCTGCCTCGAGAGCCTTGTTCTTGTCCATCGAACCTCCGTCAACCACGCGAAGCTGTGAAACCGCCATTTCTATCTCCTTATTTCACCTCTGCCCGGCGCGTGCAACGCGGTCGGCGTTCCTCAACAGGATATTCATGTTGCAGATTTGTTCCCATTTTATTCCCGTTATGTCAAGGGACAAAATGAGAACATCGATTACAATGATGCCGAGTGAGCAGATTGGACGAAGGAGCGCCACCGATTGTTATAAGCCTATGGGAGACAAGCCGCTCATCCGCCTGATTGGCGATAACCCCGGTCTGCGGCCTACAGGAAACTAGTCCCCCTGCTCCCCGGCCTTTCGGCCGGTCAGCACTTCCTTGACCTTCGAGTTGATCTGGTCGAGGGAATATGGCTTGGGCAGGAATTCGACGCTCCTATCGTCCGCCAGCCCCTGCCGCACGCTCTCCTCGGCGTAGCCGGAAACAAAGATCACCTTGAGGCCCGGATACTTCTTGCGCACCTCGGTCAGGAGCGTCGGCCCATCCATCTCGGGCATCACCACGTCCGAGATCATGAGATCGAGCTGGCCGTCGATCTCTTCTAACACTTCGAGCGCCTCTTCACCGGACGCCGCTTCGAAGACTTCGTAGCCGGTCACGGCCAGCGCTCGCGCCGAAAAAGCCCGCACGCTTTCTTCGTCTTCGACGATCAGGATTCGCTCGTTCCCTGTCAGATCCTTGACCGGTGCCGCTACCTGCTTTGCAGCCACCTCGTCCGGGGCCGGGATGTGCCGGGGCAGGAAGATGCGGAAGGTCGTGCCCTTGCCCACTTCCGATTCAGGATAGATGAACCCGCCGGTCTGTTTGATGATACCATAGACCATCGAGAGCCCGAGCCCGGTTCCTTTGCCCAATTCCTTGGTGGAAAAAAACGGCTCGAAAATCTTTTCCATTACCTCAGGCGTCATGCCAGTGCCGGTATCCTCCACCTCGATCAGCACATAATCGGCGGCCGGCATCCCTCGATAAGAGAAGCTCGTTGCCTCGGCTTCGAGAACGTTGCGCGTCCTGAGCGTGATCGCCCCTCCATTGGGCATGGCGTCACGCGCATTGACCACGAGATTGATGATGACCTGTTCAAGCTGCACCAGATCCGCCCGCACCGGCCACACGTCCGCAGCGTGCTCAACGTCGAGCGTCACCCTCTCCCCGATCAGGCGCTTCAACAGTACAGTGAGATCGTCCACATGCTGGGGAATTTCCAGGATCTGCGGTCGCAGGGTCTGTCGACGAGAAAAGGCGAGGAGTTGCTTGACCAGCCCCGCTGCGCGGTTGGCGCTCTGCTTGATCGACATGATGTCGGAGAATGAAGGATCGGACGGCCTGTGCTTGAGCAGCAGAAGTTCGGAAAAACCGATGATTGCGGTCAAAACGTTATTGAAATCGTGCGCCACTCCGCCTGCAAGCTGGCCGACCGCCTGCATCTTCATGCCCTGCGCGAATTGAGCCTCCAGCTGCCGCTGCTCGGTCATGTCGAGCGCGTAAAGGATCGCCGCCTCATCGCTTTCGCCACTCTGCTCGACTCCGGAGATGAACATGCGCACGCTGCGCGCTTCTTCTCCCGGTACCGTGGCATCCACATGATCGATCTCGGATTTATGGCCTTTAGCCGCATTGAGCGCCGCACGGAACTTTCCTGCGCCCTCCTCGTCGACCAGCGACCCGATATCTATACCCTCGATGCTGCGTTCGCCTGAAGTCAGCCCGAAAATCCGGGTGAACGGCGCATTGGTCCGCACCACCTTGCCATTGGCATCGAGCGCCGCGATGGCGATGGGCGTATTGTTGAAGAACCGCGAGAACTGCACCTGTGCGGCGCGCAGCGCCTCTTCGCCATCGAGCGCGCGGGAACGATCGAGCACCAGTGTCCGGGTTTCCCCCAGTTCCCCCTCAGCCAGCCGAGCCGCCCTGTGCAACAGCCGGACCGGCAGGCTGGTGCCGTCGCGACGCACGAGATCGAGATCGACGATCTCGGTGCGCACGGTGCCCTCCTGCCCGCCCCCGAGCAGCAATCCCGCCCCGTCGCCATGCACGATTTCGCTCAGATCCAGTTCGCCCGCCTCGAACGCTGCAAGATCGTAGCCAAGCCAATCGGCAAGCGTGGAGTTGATATACTGGATGCGTCCGCGCGCATTGGCCGAAAAGAAACCTGCGGGCGCATGGTCGAGGTAATCGATCACCTTCTGAAGATCGACGTAGAAGTTCTCCTGCGTCTCGCGATCGCGTGTAATGTCTTCGACCGTCCAGATGATTGGCCTGCGCCCGCCCCCATCGAACTCGGGCAGGTTGCGCACGCCGACACGGAGCCATTGCGCACCGCCGCCCGCACGCGGCAACCTGATGTCCTCAACGATCGCTCGCCCGTCACGCGCAGCACGGCTCAGCCGGTAAATCGCTTCGCTCGCCTCCGGATGTCCCGCAAGGAGGCGCGGCACACCAACCGGCACTCCCTTCGTTACGGCCCTGGACAGCTCGGCATAGCTGGCATTGGCGTAGGCAATCTTGCCGTCACGGTCTGTCACCAGCGCGCCATAAGGCAGGCTGTCGACGATGGCACGTGCAAGCGTGCGTTTCTCCTCCCCGCCCACGAAGCGGAACAGTCCCGCTGCCAGTGCAAACAGGGAAAAAACGCCAATCACAGCAAGGATGCCCAGAAAGAGCAGCACCATGTCCGTGGGAGCGGCGTCCCCCAGCAAGGCAAAACCGGTTGCTATCGCGATAAACACGACGGAAAGCCCGACCACCCGCCAGAGCGCACCTGGCGATGCCGCCCGCGTCACCACGGGTTCAGGATAGTTATCCTCTCCGGCAGGAGCCACCGCCATGTCGTTCTACCTCGCTGCACCGCCTTTTGGGGCGAATACCGAATCAGCTTCCGTATTGGTAGCAAACCGCGCTTCGCCTTGGGTAGTGCGTAAGCCCTTCCGCGCGTCGTTTGGCACGGTTTTCTCACGTTACGATGGTTTCCAGCCTGCCCGCTGCTTGAGGCGCATGACGTAACCGATTACCTGCGCCACCGCCTTGAACTGATCCTCGGGAATCCGTTCGCCAATCTCCGCGCCGGCATAGAGCGCACGCGCCAGCGGCGGGTTCTCGACAATCGGCACATCATGGTCGTTCGCCAATGCCCGGATGCGCAGGGCCAGCGCGTCGACGCCCTTGGCAACAACCTCGGGTGCCGCCATTGAACGATCGTACTTGAGCGCCACAGCATAGTGCGTCGGGTTGGTAATGACCACCGTAGCGTCGGGCACCGCCGCCATCATGCGCTTGCGGCTGCGTTCCAGGCGAATCTGTCGGATGCGGCCCTTCACATGCGGGTCGCCTTCCATCTGTTTGTATTCGTCCTTGACCTCCTTGACCGTCATCATCTGCCGCTTCCACCATTTGTGGCGCACGTAGAGATAGTCGAGCAGCGCGATGATCGTGATCGTGATGATCGTGACGACGAAAATCTTGAGGCCGATTTCCTGAAACACACTCAGAACTAGAAGTGGATCGGCCGCAATCATGGTGTCGAGCCGATCACGCTCCGGCCAGATGACAACGAACATCACCGCCGAGAACACGACGAGCTTGAACAACCCTTTGCCGAAATTGACCAGCGCCTCGGTGGAAAAAAGGCGTTTGAAACCGGCGATAGGAGAAATCTTGGAGAACTTGGGCTTGATCGGATCGACGGAAAACACAAGCTGGTGCTGCACCATGTTCCCCGCGATACCGAACAAAGCCAGAAACGCCATCGGGATCAGGAGCACGCCCAATATGCTAGTCGCGATCGTATAAAAGAATTGACCGAACGCCGGGCCGCCAACCTCGAGATGGTAGGAGTGCTCCATCACGCCCTTGAGGCTGTTCATCACCGATCCGCTGGCCCATGGCGCAAAGAACGCAAAGACCAGCGCGGATCCCGTGATCATGAACCAGGTGGTCACCTCCTGGCTCTTGACGACGTCCCCCTTCTTGTGGGCGTCCGTAAGCCGTTTATGGGAGGGATCTTCTGTCTTCTCGCTCTGATCGGGCTGGTCGGACATCGGTCCTCATATCCCCCCGATCAACGAGAAATGCCGCTCGATATGCGCCATGTACCAGGTCATCATCAGAACCAGGAGCAGCGCGAAGAGCACTAGCCCGACAATGATATTGGCGGGCATCATCATGAAGAACACCTGAATTTGCGGCATCAGCCGTCCCAGAATACCGAGCCCGAGATAGAAGACGAGCCCAAAGACGAGCAGCGGCGCAGCCATTTGCACGCCAGTGATGAAGCCCCCGGCAATGACCCGCGTCGCCGTCTCGGACGCATCCTCGAGCATCAGCGGCGCATCGGGAGGAAAGTAGGTGTAGCTTTGATAGATGCCCGCCAGCAGCATGTGATGCATGTCCGTGACAAAGATCAGCACAATGCCCATGAACGCGAGGAAGTTGCCCACGATGGCCCCCTGCACGCCGCCCTGCGTCGGGTCGGCGGTCTGCGCCATTGAAAGCCCCATCTGATAGGCGATGACAGCCCCGGCAACCTGTGCCGCGACCAGCACGAGCCTCGTCAGCCCGCCAAGAATAAAGCCCACGGCCAACTCGTGCCCCAGCATCGCCAGCAATCCAGCCAGGGTTGCCGGGACGGCACCGAGTTCCGGCGCAACAAGCGGATAAAGGACAACCGAAAACGCCAGCGCCGTTGTCAATCGCAACCGCGCCGGTATCGTGCGCTCACCGATCGCGGGCAACAGCATGAACATCGTGCCCACGCGCGCAAACAGCAAAAAGAAATAATATGCGACGTCAGGTCCCCACTGGACGCTCATCGCCCGCTATCCGCCCGTGATGATCAGGTCGACCACCCGGTTCATATACGCCGCCATGGTTGCACCCATGAAAGGCAGTGCAATGAGCATGGTAACGAAAATGGCGATGATCTTGGGCACGAAGACCAGCGTCATTTCCTGGATTTGCGTCAGGGCTTGGAACAGCGCAATGACCACCCCCACGCCCAGCCCGACCAGCATCATGGGCGCCGAAATCAGGATCAGCGTCCAGATCCCGTCGCGGGCGATATCAAGTGTGACGGCACCACTCATGGGAAAGACTCCAACCGAATCGGTGCTCAATCGTACACGGAGATGGTGTGCGCGCTAAATCGGCATCCGCATGATTTCCTCGTAAGCCGAAATCACCCGGTCGCGGATGGTGACCATGGTTTCCATCGCGATTTCGGTCTGCGCCAGAGCGGTAACCACATCGACGACGTTGGCCTTGCCATTGAGCATATCCATGCTCACCTGATCGGTGTGCCGACCGGCAGCCGCGACCGAATTGAGCTGTTCGGTCAGCATCGCGCCGAAATCCACACCGCCCTGAGCCGGCGAGGCGAGCCCTGCTGTCTTTCCCGAAGCCTGATCGGAAATGAGGCGGGACACATTGCCGTACGCGGCGGTCGCTGCGTTAAATGGCGTCGACATTGGCTAGCTCCTAACCGCGCAGGATATCGAGTGTGCGGCCGAGCATCTGGCGCGACACGGTGACAACATTGAGATTGGCCTCATAGGTTCGCTGGGCCTCACGCATATCCATGGTCTCGATCAGCGTATTGATGTTGGGATACTTCACGTAACCGAATTCGTCAGCAGCCGGGTGGCCCGGTTCGTATCGGGAGATGAAGTCGGTCATGTCGTAAGACAGGCGCCCCACACGCACTTCGTGGGCATCCAGTTCCCTGTTGAGGACCGCGTGAAACGTGGGAATGCGGCGCCGGTACGGATCCTCATCCGGTGTCTTGCCGGCCGAATCCGCGTTTGCCATGTTCTCGGCGATCACCCGCATCCGCGCCGTCTGGGCGTTAAGACCGCTTCCCGCGATCTTGATCGAAGTCATGAAGTCGTTCATGGAAATGCCCTAGCCTAACCCTGCTTGCCCAATGCGATGCGCACCAGCCTCATGGAACGCGAATAAAGTGTGGTCGCCGCCTGGTATTCCAGTTGGTTGGTGGTGACCTTCATCATCTCTTCTTCGAGCGTCACCCCGTTCCCTTCGGGCATGATCTCGAAATTGTTCATCCGCATCGCACCGAACCGCGTCGCGTCCGAGCCGCCGACGGAAAAATGCTTGGCATTGGTCGTTCGCGTATTGACGGCCGCGTTGGGGCGTTGCACCAGTTTTTCATAGTTGAAGTGAGCAAGGTCGCGGCCGCGATAGCCGGGTGTTTCGGCATTCGCCACATTCTCCGCCAGCAATGTCTGGCGGGTCTGATGCCATTGCATCTTGTTCCGCAAGGCGGAAAAGATTGGCAGGTCGCCTATACCCATCGTATCAAGACTCGCAGCCGGATCGAACTGGGCAAATCTTGCCTGTCTCATGGTTAACGAGGCGTTAATTTCATTTTCCCCATGTGCGGGAAAACTTCATGTTTTGGCCTTTTCCTGCTCTATGCTAGGCAAACCTTGCCCGGCGATTCAATTTCTCTGCTCAATGCAGCCGGGAGAAGCGGCTTTGGAATGTGTTCGTTTAAGGAGACGCGACAGTGGGATTTCTGACCAGCCTGTTCGGCGGCGAAACCAACTATGTCACGATGATCGTTGCGCTGGCCATCGTGCTAGCGCTGATCGTTTTGGCTGTATGGCTCATAAAGGTGATGGGACAGGCCACCCGGACGATCGGTCGCGGACGGCAAAGGCGCCTCTCGATCGTCGATAGCATCCCCATTGACCAGAAACGCCAGGCCATCATTATCCGGCGCGACGGCGTCGAACACCTGATCGTCATCGGCGGCACCAACGATCTCGTCGTCGAAACCGGCTTCGAAGCCCCTGCCCTGACGACTCCAGTCCGGCCCGGACGCCGGATGATCCCTACAAGCGCATCCGAAGCCGAAACGCCGCCTGCCAACGTCTCTCGCCTCGAAAATACCTCCTCCACGAGCAAGCCCAAATCGCTGCGCCATACCGGCCTCTTGCGGGCCACTGACGGACAAGGCGGCGAACTTCCCGGTGGAAAGCGCGCGACGGCGGGTGCTCCCGCAATCGACTCAGCTACAAACGGTATGAGCGACGATCGCGAACCTGCGCTCGAAACCGTAGCTGAATCGGGGGAAAACGATAACGCCGACAAGAACAAAGGAAGGCGAACCTGATCTTCTGCGCGGGCTTCCCAGCCGCGGGAGGCTTTTGCGCGCGGTAATTGCGGCGACCGTGCTAGTTGCGGCACTGGTTCCGGCGGCGGCCTTCGGTCAGGACATCAGCATCGATTTCGGTGACGATACGACCCTCACCGAGCGCGCCATCCAGTTGATTGCGCTCATCACCGTCCTGGCCTTGGCGCCCTCGATTCTCGTGATGGTCACCAGTTTCACACGCATCGTCGTCGTGCTGTCGCTCCTGCGCACGGCGATCGGCCTGCAAACTGCGCCGCCCAACTCCGTCATGGTCTCGCTGGCGCTATTTCTCACCGCTTTCATCATGGCCCCGACGCTGCAGGCAAGCTACGACCAGGGAATAGCACCGCTCATTGCGGGAAATGTAGAGATTGCGGAAGGCGCCGAACTGGCAGCCGGCCCGTTCCACGAATTCATGCGGACACATGTCCGCGACCGCGATGTGATGCTGTTCCTCGATCTCACCGAAACACCGCCACCCGACACACCTGAAGAACTCGAACTGCGTATCCTCATCCCCGCTTTCATGATTTCGGAGTTGAGGCGCGCCTTCGAGATCGGCTTCCTGCTCTTCCTGCCCTTCGTCGTCATCGACATGGTGGTGGCATCGGTGCTTATGAGCATGGGCATGATGATGCTCCCGCCCGTCATCATCTCGCTGCCCTTCAAGCTGATCTTCTTCGTGCTGGTCGACGGCTGGTACCTCGTCGTCGGGTCCCTGCTCCGAAGTTTTATGGGTTAGCTGATCCCGTCCTGCCGGGTGGCCCGGAAGGGTGTTATGGCACCTTCCGAGGTATAGATTTCGCGATAGGCATTGAGGAAGGCGTTGAGGGAATCCACCGCTGCGATCTGTCGCGCAATTTGCCGGAATTCGCTGGCCGAGGTGTCGATCGCGTCCGTGACGAACGAGAACATAGGCCATTCCGGCGCCCGGGACATGAGGTCCGAATACCGGTTTCGGAGACGCGAGAGCCCAATCTGATCGTTGGCCATGAGGTAACCGACAGCCGCCTTGACGATATTGGTACGCGCGATCGGGCTGAGCGTGCCCTTGTCGAGATCCACGGCGTAAAGCCTCTCAATGGTTTCCGCCGCTTCGCGATAGCGTTTCGCGCGCCAATAGGCGTCTACGCGCAAAAGGTCGATGTCTCGCCCGGCCATGCCGGCCAGCATATCGAGCGCAAGATCGAACCGGCCCACATCAAGCAATGCTCGCGCCTCGAGAACACGTCGTTGGCGCTCGAGCGCTGGGGGCAGGCCCGAAAGACGCGTGCGGTATAGAGCTTCGAGCGCCTTGGCGGGCTCGCGATTGGCGATGTGTATGATTGCAAGATCGGCCGCCACCTGCGAACGCGCAGCGCCTTGCAGACGATTGTTAACCTGGTAGTCGAGGAGTTCAGCTGCTTGATTGAGGAGGTCGACCCTGATCAGGCGATGCGCCAGGTTGCGGATCATCTGGTCGCCCTGTGTCCCGGCAGGCGTCAACTGCCGGAAATCGTAGTAGATGCTCAAGGCCTCGATAGCGTCGAGTGCATCGGCTCGTCCATCGATATAAAGCGCCTGGAATTCGACCTGGGCGCGTTCCATGAGGCGCGACAGGACATCCGAATTCCGGTGGCTGTCCGAAACCAGCCGGGTCGTCGAGAATGCGTCGCGGTAATTACCGTTGCGATACTGCAGGTCCGTGAGCTTTTCGATTATGGCAAGCTCGGTGGAATCACCGCGCCAGATGACTGACTGGACGGCCAAAGTGTCAGCGGCACGCGCCACATCGAGCCGACCCAGTTCATCGAGAAGCGAAATCGTGCGCAGAACCGCCTGGGATGTCGTGGGGCGGCGATCCGCGGCAATGACCCGCCCATAGCTCTCCAACGCTTCGGGATACCGCCCGTTGAGTTCGTCGAGCATACCGCTCAATAAGTCGAACTCGGAAATCTGGTCCGGCCCCATGGCTGAGAGATCGATCTGCTGTAGGAAGCGCGTTGCCAGCGCGATATCTTCCCGCTCCACCGCGGCCCTGATACCGGCGAGCAGATAGCGGCTCCGAATCCAGTTTGGCTGGTTGGAAGCGAGCAGTTCCGAACCAAGGGCCTCCATTCGGGCGCCTTCCCAATCCCCCAGCTGGGCGCGGGCGATGGTGCGCCAGAACCGAGCCTCCGAGCTCTCGGCGAGGGCCTCTGTTCCCAACAGCGAGACGGCCTCTCTGGCTCTCCCGGCCACCGCGTTCGCTGCACCTTCGACAATGCGGATCGCCGATTCGAGGTCTGGCTGGCGCAAGCTTGCTCGCAAGGTCGAAAGTACGCCCAGAGATTCAAACGCGAGATTGTTCGCCAGATAGAATGTTGCCAGGTCGAGCCGGGCCCGGTCGAGATCGCGTCCTTCGGCGCTCAGCGTGCGCCCGACCAACTCTATCCGCCGTTGCTGCAAGTCGGCGGGGTTGGCGGCAATATGGACGCCGAGATCGACCAGATTCTGGGCATCGATCCCCGACGCCGCGAGCCGTATCGGCTGCTCGGCGGAAAGCGTGAGTCCAGCCTCGGCCGCCACAACCGCCCGGTTGCCTTCGACCCTTACCGACACACCGTCGTGGTTGGGCCGGAATACAAGCCCGTGCACGGTGCGTGGCGCTGAGAAATCGACATAATGGAGATCCCGAACGATGCCGCGCGCAGGAGGAAACGCGGTAACGACCTCAAGCGTATCGCCCACGTTCGGATCGCGCAGCGTATGGACACGCCCGGGCTGCCCCACGTCGGCGAAGACTTCAAATAGTCCACCTGCTCCCTGCCGCCGCTCGAGCATGATGGGCTGGGTGGCGCTGATGAGCACGTCACCGAGCGACAATACCCACGCCCGGCCTTCCGAGCCCATTGTGGCCAATCGGTCTTGGCTGAGTTCCAGGCGGACGACCTTGGACCCCTCGAAACCTTCGACGGCAAAATCCGATACCAGGGCGTCCAACGAACCGCTGGAATACTCGTCCATGGGTGGGGCGATTTCGGCGGGCGTGTCGAAGACCAGCCATAGTGTGTCGCCGCGCCGGAACACCGCCGCTGGCGTTTCTCGGTGGAAGGGGAATACCACTCGCACGGTCGAACCCACCGTCGTCACAAAGGGCACGACAGTGTCGGGCTCTTCCCCGGAGGCGGCAATTGCACCGTCGGGGTCCGAGCTGTCGGAATGCGCAGCTTCTGCGGTGCCGCTACCCTCCACCCCTGCTGAAGCCCGAGCCAGCGCTTCAGGATCGATTGCTTCCACGAACACGCCCGCAAGATCGATATCGAGAATGAAGCGCGTGGCGCTATCCTCGTAAAAGCGCATCCGTGTGCCTTGCTCAACGTTCAGGGTAACGGTGGTGCCGCCGAGACTGACCGTATTCTCCACCGCGAGCAACTGCTCGGGCATATCGGAGATGATTTCGTAGAGATCGATTCCCACGGGCCAGTCGAAGGTAATGCTGGCGCTGTCTTCCTCGCGGGCGTAGCTTGCACGCGTCCCCACATTCCAATTGAACATGATCCGCCAGAAGGTCGGATGGCGACCCACGCGGACCACGGCGGCGGGATTATATTCGGCCGCCAGTTCGGCCCGACGGCGCTCTTCGGCCAATCTGGCTGCATCTTCAGCCCGCCGGGCGAGCCGCGCCACGGTTTCCGGCGGCAAGCTCGGGGGCAGCCCCACCCAGTTGGGCGGAAGCAGATCGATGAAAAGCTGCTCGCCGGCATCGATGGTATTGAGCTGCATGGGCCCGCGCAGGCCCATACGAATCCCGGTCATGTCCGGATCGAAGCGCGCAACCGAAATGACATCGTCCAGTGCACGCGCAATCTCCGGCAGAACACCCGCGAGGCGGACACCGAATTGGATGACCAGCACGCCGTTTTCGATGGAAACTTCGTGCTCTGGCAGGGACAGCCGGTCCTGGAAGGTAACGATGATGCGGCCGTAGTTCTCGTGCCGCTGCACCTCCACCGTGACGCGATCCTGAGCCGTGGCAGGGAAAGCCAGCGCAAGGCACGCAAAAAACGCCAGCGCGATTGCCCGCGCGGCGTTAATGAGATCGCTTCCCGCTCGTCTGGTGGTACAAAGCATTCTGCCTGCCGCCGTTCAATTTTGGCAGCCTAGCGGCGAGCGTTTAAGATGCCCTTACCTTGGCACGCTTTTACTGCCCTACAATTTGCGGCAAATGAGCAAAGCCACCCTGGGCCGCTTCGGGCTGCGCGCTTTCGCCTTCCGCCGCCATAAGCACGGTCAAACCCTGCGCTTTCGCGGGATGCATCTTGGCCATGATCGGACCGAGTTTACGCGGATTCATGCTTCGGCTCACCTGGAGCAGCACGCTCGTCTCGAGATCGTTGAAGATGGTTGCTGCATCGGAGGGGCGCATGGACTCGTACATGGCCACAAGGCCAGCGAACTGTCCGGCATTGCGGGCCTCCTGCTCATCCATCGCCGCGTTTATGCGCGCCTCGAGGGCCATCAGTTCGGCCATCCGCTCTTCGAGCCTCAGTTCGGCGGCTTCGACAACAGCCAGTCGCATGTCGAGTTCCTCGGCGAGGGCATCGAGCTCGGCGCGCCGGGCCGCAAGCCTTTCAAGGATCAGCCGTTCTGTGTCATCCTCGACGAGCGCGACCGGTCTTCCTGCGCCTTGGGAATCGAACTGCAAGGTCGGAACTGCGTCACCCTCGGCTGGAGCCGGTGTATTTTCAAACAGCGCGCGTGCCGCCACATCGGCAGCGGCAAGATTGGCTTCGTCCGAGGCCGGCGTCCCATGTTCGCTCGCTGTGACACCTGAAATTCCAGTGAGGATATACCCTTCGCCAAACACGAGACCGCTCACCTTGAGAACCAGGAGAGCCGACGCGGCCAGTATCACGATGGGCAACAGCCTCATGGTTTTCACGCCGCGCTGCTCCGGCGCCGCTGGTGCTCGGTCAGGGCCTTGAGCGCAGTCGACGCTTTTGCCGCCTGGTCCCCGCCCTGCTGGCTGCGGGCGGCCTGCGTAATCCGTGTGATCCGGTCCATTACCGCTTGTCCCGCATTGACGTGGTTAGCCAATTCGATGGCGAAACGCTCGGCCTCGTTGAGACGCTGATTGAGTGTTTCGTCAGCCTCCACCGCGGTTTCTTTCAGCCCCCTGATCGCCGCATTGGCCATGGTTGTGGCCTGGACAAGATCGGCGGTCATCTGCTGAAGCGCCAGGCGGTCGGCTTGCAGGCTCGCGATCCTGCGGTTGAGCAGGATGCAGTAGCCAATGGTGGTCGCGAGCAGCACGGCAACGGTACCCTCGATTATCAGCCCTAACGAAAGTCCCGTCATGACTTGCCCTCCGCTTGTTCGTCCATCGCCTCGAAAGCCGCCATCGTGACCTTTGGCGGATAAAGTGGGCGTATCACCCTCACAGAAACATTGTTGCCGATGTGCCCCATGACTGCCTTGGTCAGATCGACCGTTCCGCATCGTAGCGTGACAGGATCGGCGGGCGTCATGTCGAATGTGATTGTGTCCCCCGGCGAGAGGCTCAGGATGCGCGAGAGCGGCAGCTCCATCTCATGTAGAACGGCAGAAATCTCCGTGTCCGCAGCATGGATTTCCGTCGCGAGATGTCCTTCCCATATTGGATCGCGTCCGAACTTCTCACCCATATACATCTGGAGCAATTGCTCACGGATGGGCTCGATCGTGGCATAGGGCAGCATGATTTCGATCTTGCCGCCACGGTCGTCCATGTCGATACGCAACTCGACAAGGATGGCCGCATTCCCGGGCCGCGAGATCGCTGCAAATCGGGGATTGGTTTCCATCCGGTCAAGCTTGAAGGTCACTTGCGTCAAGGGCTCGAACGCCTTGCGCATGTCTTCCAGCACATGCTCTATCATGCGCCGCGCCAAGGCCAGTTCGATAGTCGTATAGGGACGCCCCTCGATACGGATTACGCTCGACCCTCTTCGACCGCCCAAGAGCACATCGATCATCGAATAAATAAGGCTGGAATCGACCGTCAGAAGGCCGAAATTGTCCCACTCTTCAGCCTTGATCACCGAAAGAATGGCCGGCAGCGGGATAGAATTGAGATAGTCCCCGAACCGCACCGAGGAGATGGAATCCAAGGATACTTCCACATTGTCGGAGGTGAAATTTCTGAGCGTGGTCGTCGCCAATCGCACCAGGCGGTCGAAAGCGATCTCGAGCATCGGCAGGCGCTCGTAGCTGACCAGCGCCGAATTGATGAGCGCGCGGACCCCTGTGAGCTCGACGTTGGCGCCCACGCTGGCATCAAAGCCCAGAAGTGAATCGATCTCGTCCTGGTTGAGTACGCGATCGACACCCTCCACGCCCTGCTCTGCCTCGAGCATGGCCGCCCAATCGTCGCTCAATCCGCCAAGGCTTTGTTCGGGGTCCGCCATACCTATTGCACCAGAATCTCTTTAAAGAGGATGTTGTCGACCGTCGCCGGATATACGGCCAGATTGATGCGGCGGTGCAGTTCTTCCTTGAGGCGATAGACTCCCGCCGAACCTTCGAGATCGGACCGGCGCAATTCTCGCAGGTAAACCTGAAATGCATCCAGCACACGCGGCAGCCGGGGCTCGATCATGGACATCATTGCCTCGTCCCTAACTTCCAGAGCAATCCAAATGCGCAGGAATTCGGGGTTGCCTCCTCCGGTGCTGAGATTGACGGTGATAACCGGCAGCTCGAAGAAATGCGGTTCGCGCGCATCGGCTGCGGCGTGCTGATCCGTATCGGACCCTGTGCCCACCAAGAACCAGGCACCGGCGGCCCCAGCAAGGATCAGCGCCGCAAGGATTGCGCCGCCGATGATGATCAGCCTACGGCGACCGGACTTCGCACCAGCGCCGTCCTCGGCGCTCCCGTCAACTTCGCTATCTGCAACGTCGCTCATGGATTGGTTCCGAATCCTCCAAAGGCCCGGATTTCCCGGCCAATCCAGCTAATCCCCGCAAGGTTAATGAATGGTTACCAACCGGGCCCGCGCGGCAGAAATTACCCGGCAAGTTTTGCCTCACTGTTAAGGATAACCTACTGTAAACGACTTCTTTGCGTAAAATAATATGTTGTTTTAATTAATGTTTTCAGTTTGGCACGGCGCGTGCAATGCCCTTTGCGGACGATCCGCTTGGGGAAGTGGGTCTCCGGTTAAAACGGGGAAACGCGCTAATGATTCAGAACGCGCAACTAATCGGCCTCTCGCGCCAAATGGCACTTCAACGCCAGATGGACGTGCTGGCCAACAACATGGCCAACATCAATTCGACCGGCTTCAAGGCGGAAGCAATCCTCTTTGAGGAATATATCATGCCTGTGGCCGCGGACCGGACGTTCCCTCGCGGCGACCAGCCCCTTTCCTATGTGCAGGATTGGGCGACGATGCATGATTTCGCCCCCGGCTCCATCGTCCAGACCGGCAACCCCTTGGACATTGCACTGTCGGGCGAAGGCTTCTTTGCCGTACAGACCCCGCAGGGCGAACGCTGGACGCGCAACGGCGTCTTTGAACTTAACTCCAGCGGCCTCCTCGTTACTCAGAACGGCTATCCGGTCCTCTCGAGCACCGGCAACCCGATACGTTTCGAGGCGGAAGAAATCGATATCACCATTTCGGCCAATGGAACGATCACATCGAGCGCAGGCAACAAGGGCATACTCCGCATCGTCGAATTCGCGAATGCGCAGGAACTGACCCGCACCGGCGACACGATGTTCGAGGGCGGCACGCCTCGGGAAGCGCAGTCCACGGCGGTTATCCAGGGCGCAACGGAACGCTCCAACGTTTCCGGCATCGCGGAGATGACCGAAATGATCCGGGTTACCCGCGCCTATACGTCTCTCGCCGACCTGATGAACAAGCAGGACGAACTCCGCCGCACCGCAATCCAGCGTCTTGGCGACGCGCAAGCCTGAGGAAACAAGCGATGAAAGCCCTCTACATTGCCTCGACCGGCATGTCCGCCCAGGAACGCAACGTCGAAGTAATCTCCAACAATATCGCCAACATGCGGACCACTGGCTACAAGCGCCAGCGCGCCGAATTCCAGGACCTGCTTTATCAGGCCTACCGCCGGGCGGGCTCCGCAACATCGGACTCGGGCACACAGGTCCCTGTCGGGATCGAGATCGGCTCGGGCGTCAAGCTCGCCGCGACGGCCCGTGTCATGACGCAAGGCAACGTGGTGCCCACCGAAAAGGAACTCGATATCGCCATACGGGGCGAAGGGTTCTTCGTCGTCGCCCTGCCCGACGGCCGCACCGCCTATACCCGCGACGGCACGTTCGAGCGCGACTCTACCGGCCTCCTTGTCAACGTGGACGGGTTCCAGATCGAACCCGGCATCATCATCCCGAGCGAAGCCACGGCCGTATCGATCAGCCGGGACGGAATGGTTGAGGCCTATCTCAACAACGACAGCATTCCAGTGCAGCTCGGCCAGATCCAAATGGCGCGTTTCGTCAACAAGGGTGGGCTGGAATCGATCGGGGACAACCTGTTTCTCGAAACACCCGCCAGCGGCGACGCCCAGATCGGCTTTCCGGGGTCCCAAGGCATGGGAGCGCTTCTTCAAGGTTATCTTGAAAATGCCAACGTCAACGCCGTCACCGAAATGGCCGACCTCATCGCCGCACAGCGCGCTTACGAAATGAACGCCCGCGTCATATCGGGCGCAGACCAGATGATGCAGGCCACAGCCCAGCTTCGCTGACGATTGAAAGGAGGGTTTGAGTGATGTTTACCGCACGGATGAAGCGAACCGCCCTGACGCTGGCCTTTGCCATGCTCGCGCACGCCGCGCACGCAATGCCCATTCTTCGAGGCGACGTTACTATCGAATCCGCGCTGGTGACCGTTGGTGACGTGTTCGAGAATGCCGGCCTGCAGGCCGAAACCGCCATCTTTCGCGCACCAGTGCCCGGCACGAGCGGCGTCGTGACGATCGACCAGATCAGGTCGGCGGTAAAGCCCCTGGGCATCGATACCTTCGAAACGGCCGGCCTCGACCGCATCCGCGTGACCCGTCCTGGGATCGCGATCGATCTGCCGCTGATCTCGGGCTTGATTGAAGCCGATCTGCTGGGCCGCGGCATCCTTAACGGGGCCATGAACATGCAGATAGCGCTCGATGCGCCCCTTCCCGTGCTCACTGCGGCTGCCACCGAAGCCCCGGCCTCGCTGGTTATCCTGCGCTATATGCCAGGCTCATCGACTTTTTCTGCCCGCTTTCAGGTGTCTGGGCACGATACTCCTCTCGACGTGTCGGGCCAGATCCAGATCATGATCGAAGCTCCGCATCTGGCGCGCACGCTGCCCGCAGGATCGATCCTCGGCGCGAACGATATCGAAATGCGACTGGTACCTCTCACCTATGCCGAAAATGCCGGGCTTGTCAGGGTCGACGATATAGTCGGCAAGCAACTCCAGCGCCAGACTCGCGCCGGCGTCCTGATCCGGCCCAACGATCTCGCCGCGCCTGAACTCGTCTCACGCAACGACATGGTCACCGTCATCTACCGCCAAGGGCCTCTCACGCTGACTGCGCGGGGCAAGGCACTCAATGCGGCGAGCATGTCAGAACCGGTGAGCGTACTCAATCCGATGACCCGCAAGGTGTTGCATGGCGTTGCCATCGATACCGGCGTCGTCCTGATTTCAAGCGGCAACCAGCAGATTGCCGGTCTCTAGGAACTTATCTTACCGCGATTGGGGAATCGCGGCATCAACGGGGAAACCAAATGAACACCTTTCTCAAGATCATGACCGGGCTTGCACTCGTATCGACGCTCGCAGCCTGCAACACCACCGACCGGCTCGCCAATGTCGGAAAAGCGCCGGCCCTGTCGCCGATTGTCGATCCGACCGTCACCGCCGGCTATCGGCCGGTTGCAATGCCGATGCCAGTGGCCGAGCCTGCGGTCTATCAGGCAAACTCGCTGTTCCGCTCCGATGCCCGGGGCTTCTTCAAGGATCAGCGCGCCTCCAAGATCGGCGATATCCTGACGGTGCATGTCGTCATCGACGACCGCGCCCAGATCGGGAACACGACCTCCTCGTCCCGGACGTCGAGCAACACAGCGGGCCTTTCGGGGGTTATGGGCTCGATTTTCAATTCCGTCGCGCCCGATGTCTCGGCAGACGCAGCGCTGGGTACCAACTCGGGCATCAACCATGCCGGCAACGGTTCGGTGAACCGTTCCGAGCGGGTAACCACGCAAGTCGCTGCTGTCGTCGTCCAGGTCTTGCCCAACGGCAATCTTGTCATCGAGGGCCGCCAGGAGGTTCGCGTGAACTTCGAAGTCCGCGATCTGATCGTGGCTGGCATCGTCAGGCCCGAGGATATCGGCTCTGACAATACCATCCCCTCTACCAAGATCGCCGAAGCCCGCATCGGTTATGGCGGCCGCGGACAAATCACCGACGTCCAGCAGCCCCGTTACGGGCAACAGGTCCTCGACGCGATCCTACCGTTCTAGGCAACAACGGGCCATTGGCGCCCACATTCCCCAAGGCCGCCTGCCTTCCCCAAAATCTGGCAGGCGCCCTTTCCGGCCCCTCTTCCCCGTGGGACCGGACAACAGGGGCGCGGCATTCCCCGCCGCGCCCCTATTTATTTGAGTTCGGCAATACGCCGTGTGAGAAACCTTCGTTCCGGCTCCTGACGACATAGCGCCAACGCATCCGCATAGGCGCTCCTGGCAGCGCCGTTATCTCCCAGCCGCCAGAGCATATCGGCGCGCGCCGCGTGGATCAGGTGATAATCATCGAGCCGGCCCGACGCGAGAAGCGCATTGATGAGCGTCAGCCCCTCTCCCGGCCCGCGCGCCATGCCGATTGCCACAGCGCGGTTGAGTTCGACCACGGGAGAAGGCGCTGCACGCAACAGCACATCGTAAAGTGCCACGATCTGCGCCCAATCTGTATCTTCCGGCCGCGCCGCGTCTGCGTGCAGAGCGGCGATCGCGGCCTGCAGCGTATAAGGCCCGATCTGCCGCGTCGCGAACGCCTGCTCAACCAATCCGCTTCCCTCCTCGATGAGATCGCGCCGCCAAAGGCTTCTGTCCTGATCGGCGAGCAGGACGATCTCGCCTTCCGGCGACAGGCGCGCCGTCCGGCGCGATTCGTGGATGAGCATCAGACCCAAAAGCCCAAGCGCCTCTGCGTCCGGCAGCAAAGAAACCAGAAGCCGAGCCAGCCGGATGGCTTCGTTGGAGAGTTCTGTGCGTATCGCGCTTTCGCCGGCAGTCGCAGAATAACCCTCGTTGAAAACCAGGTAGATGACCCGCAACACCGCATCGAGCCTTTCAGGCAACGCATCCCATGCGGGCACCTCGTAGGCCAGTCCCAACTCCCGGATCCGCGCCTTGGCCCGCACGATCCGCTGCGCAAGTGTCGCGGGACGCACAAGAAAGGCGCGCGCGATCTCCTCGGTCGTCAACCCACATACCTCGCGCAGCGTGAGCGCGGTCTGCGCTTCGGGCGCGAGCGCCGGATGGCAGCACACAAAGATCAGCCGCAACTGGTCATCGGCAACCTCGTCGGGTTCGACACCTGCCTTCGCCGCGGCGTCCTCCTCGATCTGGCGGATAAGTTCGGGCTCAAAGCTGCCGAACGTCTTGCGCCGCCGCAATTTGTCAATGGCCCGAAACCTGCCGGTGGAGATCAGCCATGCAGAGGGATTGTCCGGCACACCATCCCGCGACCAACGATCTGCAGCGGCCAGAAATGCATCATGAAGTGCTTCTTCAGCGAGGTCGAAGTCGCGCAGCAATCGCACAAGCGTCGCCAACACCCTGCGCGAATGTTCGCGCCATGCAGTGTCCACTGCGCTTTGGCCGGATATAGTCACTAAGGTCTCGGAATGAGATATTCGGGCCTGATTTCCACCGCCCCGATCTTAGCAATGGGGATGCCCTTGGCGATTTCGATGGCGTGGTCCATGTCCCTTGCTTCAACGAGAACAAAGCCGGCCACCTGCTCGCGAGTTTCAATATAAGGCCCGTCGCTAACGACCGCTTCGCCTTTGCGCACCCGGACCGTGCGTGCCGTATCCGGTCCTTGCAGGGCCTGGGCCATAATCAGCGAGCCATCGCGAAACAAATAAGTGTCGTAATCGAGCGACGCCGCGCCAAGCGCCTGCCAATCGGCATCTGTCATGGTTTTCGTCACTTCGGAATCGAGCAGAACAAGACACATGAACTTCATGACGGAATCCTTTCGAGGACCTTGAGGGGCCGAACTTCCACGGACCCCATTGTAGCCAGTGGCATACGCCCCGCCACACGGATTGCTTCATTGAGATCGCGGGCCTCGATGACGAAAAAACCTGAAAGATGTTCCTTGGTCTCCATGAACGGGCCATCGGTCGTTGACAATGCTCCGTCCCATTTGCGCACCGTCACCGCCTCGGAGGGCAATTGCAACGCCTCGGATACTACATAGTGCCCGCCCGCAATCAGTTCCTCGTCGAAATCGAGCATGCCATTGGTAAAGCCATCCCGTTCGGCCTGCGTCATTGGCTCGAATTTGGTCTCGTCCAGATAGATCATCAGCATATAGCGCATGGGCATACCTCCTCGCTGCGCAGATTGAACCGGCATATGGACGAATGAAAGCCGCCAGGATCGACAGCAGCACAATATTTTCTGTCCGTGTCGATTTCATTTTTCCTCGTTCGGCTATCCGGCAAACACCTTTGCAGGAGCCCCAAATGTTAGACCCCATGTTCGCCGCCCATGTCCAACAGATGCGCGCCCATGCCGACCGTCAGCGAAGAAGGCAGGTTGAACCCAACCCGCTCTCGCGCCGGCGCCTGATCGTCATCGGAGCAGGTGCGGTCGCTTCGGCAATCGTAGGATTATCGGCCTACAGACCCGCCGCGCCGCGAACGGGGATGACCACACGGCACACGCCTTCCATTTGAGGGATGGCGGCGCTATGGGTGGACAGACACCGATCCGGAGCATGATGTGAATGTCCTACGCCAAACTCGATGCCCTTGGCCGCAAGCTCGAAGCCATCGACCACGCCATCGCCATCCTCTCCGCCGACGAGGCAACCAATATGCCCGTCGGGGGTGGCGAAAAGCGTGCCGAGGCGGTAGCGCATCTCTCGGGAATACGGCACGAGACCTTTACCGCTCCGGACGTCGCGGACTGGATCGAGGCAGCCAAAGCCGAAGACCTCTCGCTTGACGACCAGCTTTCCCTGCGCGAGTTCGTCCGAGTCCATACCAACGCAACCTGCCTGCCCTCCGATTTTGTCCGCCGACAGACCGAATCCAATATGCGCTCGGAGCAGCTCTGGCGCGATCTGCGCATCAAGAACGACTGGGCAGGTTTTGCCCCTGCGTTGGAAAATGTCGTGGCGCTGGCGCGCGAGGAAGCCGCCATGCGCGCCGACGCCCTTGGCCTCGCGCCCTATGACGCCATGATGGAGCAATACGACCCCGGCAATCGCGCCGCCGATATTGCCCCCATCTTCGAAGACCTTAAAGCCTTCCTTGTCGATTTCGTGCCGGCCGCGCTCGAAGCGCAGGACAAGCAGCGCGTCGCGCGCCCGCAAAAATCGTTGAAGGGCACATACCCCATCGAAATGCAGCGTGAACTGGGACTATCGATGATGGCAGCGCTGGGCTTCGACTTCACCCATGGCCGGCTCGATGTCTCTCATCACCCATTCTGCGGCGGCGTGCCGACTGATGTGCGGATGACGACCCGCTACCGGACCGACGAGTTCCTCTCATCGCTTATGGGTGTGCTTCACGAAACCGGCCATGCGCTCTACGAACAGGGCCTGCCGCGCGAGCTCGGCCACCTTCCCGTTGGCCATGCCCGTGGCATGGCCATCCATGAAAGCCAGTCCTTGTTCGTCGAGCAGCAGATCGCCCGGTCGCCGGAATTCTGGCAATGGGCCATGCCGGTCGTCCGCGAACATCTCGGCGCGGATGTGCTCGAGGGCTGGACGGTCGAGGACGTGATTGGGGAGGTCAACACCGTTGAGCGGGGGTTCATCCGCGTCGATGCCGACGAGACCACTTATCCACTTCATGTCATCCTGCGCTTTGAGATCGAAAAGGCATTGATCGAAGGTGAACTGTCGGTGCGCGATATTCCGGAAGTCTGGGACGCGAAGATGACCGCCTATCTGGGCCATTCCACAAAGGACAACTACCGCGACGGTCCCATGCAGGATGTCCATTGGCCCGCCGGCGCCTTCGGCTATTTCCCCAGCTACACGCTGGGAGCCATGATCGCTGCACAGCAATGGGCGGTGATCGAAAAGGCGATCCCCGATGTTCGCAATCATGTTGCCGCTGGCCACTTCGATGCCCTCAACGCCTGGCGCCGTGAGAACATCTGGTCCCTCGCCTCGCGCCATTCCACCCCGGAGATTCTCGAGAAAGCGACGGGAGAACCCCTCAACCCGGCCCACTTCATGGCGCATTTGAAGGCACGGTATCTCTGAGCGCCTCGCTGGTCGGGGGGACTTATACAGTGCTGGCGCCGGAAAGGTCATCGAGGTCTTTACCCCCAGGCTTCCGAACGGCATCATGACACCGTTCCGTCGATTCATGGCCACAATGACAACATGTCCTCAGCATCCCTTAAGCGCGACGCCCGAAGAACTTTCAAACCCCTTAGCGCCGTGTTAATGGCCGCAACCCTCTCGGCCTGCGGTGGAGGCGGCGGCGGCGGCGGTGGCGTTCCGGCCAGTTGGGTTACGGTTTCGGTCGCCCACACGTTTGATAGCGCGGCAGCCGAAACCATCAGAATCTCTCCGGAATTCCAGAATGTCGACAGAGATATAACGATCGGGGGGACAACCTATCGGGCTCATCCGTATGAACTAATTCGGCTCCACATCGCACGATCCGGGGGTTTGTCGGGTAACGGCATGCTGGTTGCGGTCGTAGACGATGGTTTCCGCGTGTCCCATGAGGTCTTCACAGGCAAAACAATAGTCGCTTACGGAGACATATCCGTAATCCCGGGCGCCTATGGCGACCATGGCACACATGTCGCATCTCTAATCGCTGCCAATGAGTCCACCGGGGATATTATGGGTGTGGCGCCTAACGCCTCGCTACACTTGACGAGCTATCTCGATAATTCCAAGTCGGCGATGGATCTCTCCAAAATCCGCTTGGCGACACTGGATGCCAGATCACGACAAGCGGTTGCCCAAAACAATTCCTGGGGCGTATTGAGGACGGGAGGAGGCGAGTTGCTGCTGGCCGATGTGCAAGCCCATATCGGTGGCTCCTCCGGGACGACCGCAGCTATAGCCTCAGCCTTCAATCACTTTTCGGGAGGCGGGGCTGCTGCCTGGCAGCAATACTTTACCGCTCTCGACGCATTCCAAGACCGGGGGGTCGTCGTATGGGCGCTTTCCAATAACAGCGCGCTTTCCGATGCGGATGCTTCTGGCGCCCTACCGGTGTTGCTGCCCTATCTACAGGACGCTTGGATTGCTGTCGGCAACGGCGCGTTCAATCTGAACGCCAATCTGCAAATCACCGCTGCCAGACGAATTTCGGCGCCGTGCGGACAGGCCGCAACTTTCTGCCTTTTTGCCGACGGGACGACCGTTGCTGCAGAAAGCCTGGCCGATGACGACTATTGGTATGGAACGGGCACGTCCTATGCCGCACCGCAGGTGTCCGGAGCGATCGCACTCGTTGCGGAGGCCTTTCCCAATCTCTCGCCCAATGAATGGCAGAAGCGACTTCTCGCATCGGCCTATTCCAACTTTGCCGGTTTCAACGCTACCGGAACGCACAATTTCGGGAACGGCGTGGCTAAGTCCTATTCCAACGAATGGGGTATGGGCGTACTCGATGTCGCTGCCGCGCTCAGCCCTATCGGCACCGTCTCCCTGCTCAACGGTCGCAGCGTCCAAGCCGCCGAGCGCCACGATCTCGATGGCTCGTTTCTGCGTGGCAACGCGGCGTTCGGCGACGGCCTCTCCCGGCTGATGACCGGCAACGATCTCGCGGTCTTCGACGCCCTCAATGGCGATTTCTATATCGATGCTGGCACGTTTGCGCCCACTGCCAAGTCCAGCACACGGGAATCCGCCGCCCTACCCAGGATTGGCATATTCAACGAACGGGCAACCAATGGGCTGGCCGCCTTCGGTTTCGACGAAACGAGCCAGGAATTGCACTTCGAGGACCTCGGCTACACATTCGGATTTTCCGTGCTCGACGGACACACTTACCTTCAGAACGCGCTCGGGTTGGGAAGTGAGAACGTCAATAATGCATCGGTGCTTGGCTTGGCGACTTCGACCACCGCCGCCTATGGCCGGTACGATATGGGGTTTGCGAAATTCGAGCATTATGGCTTCGCGGGCGCCCACGCGTCTGACCCCAATGGTGCGATGGTCGGCGCCGGGGCCGCGCTGGCTTTCGATTTTGACGCACTGGACGTCCGGATAGGCGTATCCCAGTCTGCCGAGCAGGGTGCATTCCTGGGCATGACGGGCTCTGGGCCATTTTCCACGCCGGAAAGCTCCGCCCTTTCCGCCTTCACGCTGGCGACCAGCCTCGATATCACGCCCCAGTTGGCGCTGTTCGGGGGGTTGGAATACGGCGTGGCGTTCGGGACCGCCGGATCCGGTTATGCAACAGCCATCGATCCCGTTGGTTTTTCGGGCTTTCAAGTCGGCCTGCGTGCGAGCGACGTCTTTGCCAGCGACGACCGCCTGACATTCACCCTGTCCCAGCCTCTGCGCGCCGAAAGCGGCACGATTTCGATGGATATCCCGGTAGGGCGCTCGCGTGACGGCACACTCAACTACCAGACAGTTTCAGGCGAGGTCGCCCCGTCCGGGCGGCAGCTCGATCTGGGCCTCTCGTACCTCTTCAGGCCTTCCCTCGCCGCCGAACTGGAAATGGGCTTCGTCTACAGTATCGATGCAGGGCACCGCGCAGGCAACGAGGCAGCAGCGATTGCCGCCGCCTACAAGCGGAAGTTCTGAAAACAAAAGGCCCGCCATTGAAGCGGGCCTTGGAAATTCCGTTGAAGCAAAGCGATCAATCGTCGCGATAAACCTTCTCGCGCCGCTCATGCATCTCCTGCGCCTCAAGGCTCAGGGTAGCGATGGGACGGGCATCAAGGCGGGCGATACCTATGGGTTCGCCAGTTTCCTCGCAATAACCGTAGGTGCCGTCATCGATGCGCTTGAGGGCTGCATCGATCTTGGCAATCAGCTTGCGCTGGCGGTCACGGGTGCGCAACTCCAGCGCACGATCGCTCTCCGATGACGCACGGTCGGCCATATCGGGATGGTTGGTGTTCTCTTCCTGCAGGTTCTCGAGCGTCTCGCGGCTTTCGCGCAATATCTCGTTCTTCCAGTCCTCCAGCTTGCGCCGGAAATAGTCCCGCTGCCGCGGGTTCATGAATTCCTCGTCCTCGGAAGGACGGTAGTCTTCAGCAAGGGCATCAACCGACATCGATAGACTCACTCCCCGAACCGCAGGTCGCCGCCTATATAGGTTCAACCTAAAATTGGAGCAACATCCTTTTGCCCTCATCCCTAATGCGTGACCGCCCTGTGCGGCGAACGGGTCACAGAGGGGGATATCTGCCGAGCTTGGCCAGTTCCACCCGAACGCGCAATTCAATGTCGGCAACAAGAGCCTCAAGCTCGGGCTCGATCGCGCCCTTGGCTTGTCCCAGAAGCGCGACAGCACGGTTCAAACGCCCCTCGTTAACTCGCCCTCCCAGAAGATCGGCGCGAATTTCCTCCAGCGCATCGAGCAGAAGGTTGGCACGTTTGACCGCCTTGCGCCTGCCTGTCGTCGCATCGTCCACGGCCTGCAGGGCCAAAAGTGCATCTATCCCGGTGGAAGCTGCGGTCATCGAGGTCTGTTGAGCGCGCGCTTGCGTGGCTGGCGCTTCGGGTCTGAAGGCCTCCCCGCTCCGGCTCGCATGGCCGGTACCCCGGCCCACGCCGGGTATGATCCGCCCAGTACCGTCGATGCGCATATATCCGTTCCGCCCGACATGGTTAATCGTTTTCTAACCGGCAGATTTTGCCCATGCCCGTTAATTTTACCTTAACGAACCGGCAATCCCTGCCGGGTGACGGGGCCAGGAGTTCTAGGAGACCCGCCGGCACTCTATAAATTTCAATCACTTAGAACACGTTACCCGAATTGGCACGCTTTTCGCTATTTCCCAGGCAGAAGGCCCGCCCTCCGCCTGGGGAGGCAGTTGGCGGGACAAGGAATCGGGGAATACGATGCAGCGCAGTTTCATCAGGACAACAATCGCCTGGCTCGTTGCCATAGCGGTCGGTATCGCGCCGCTGGGGGCCGCCTACGCCGCGCCTGCGCGGATCAAGGATATCGTCAGCATTGAGGGCATTCGCGACAACCAGCTCGTGGGCTACGGGCTGGTTGTGGGCCTTAACGGCACGGGCGACAGCCTCAACAACTCGCCCTTCACGCGCCAGAGCCTCGTCGCGATGCTCGAGCGGATGGGGGTGAATACTCGCGGCGAAAACTTGCGCACAGCCAACGTGGCCGCCGTCATGATTACCGCCAACCTGCCCGCCTTCGCCGCGCAGGGCAACCGCATCGACGTCAACGTATCAGCACTCGGCGACTCCACCAGCCTTCAGGGCGGCACCCTCCTCGTTACGCCGCTGCTCGGCGCCGATGGGGAAGTATACGCAATCGCCCAAGGCCCGGTCATCATCAATGGCTTTACCGCCGCCGGCGATGCGGCAACGGTTGTGTCCGGCGTACCGACGACTGGGAGCATTTCTTCGGGTGCTTTGATCGAACGTGAAATCAGCTTCTCGCTCGGCGCCCAGCACTCGCTGCGTCTTTCACTCCGGAATCCGGACCTGACCACCTCACGGCGCATCGCCCTGGCGATCAACAATCTCATCGGCGTGCCCGTTGCCATTCCATCGGACCCGGCAACCGTACGCCTCACCCTCCCCCAAAACTTCAACGGAAATATCGTCGATCTCCTGACTGACATCGAGCAGCTGGTAATCCAGACCGATCAGGCAGCCCGTATCATCATCAACGAGAACTCCGGCATCATCGTTATCGGCAAGGACGTGCGCGTCTCGACAGTCGCCATTGCCCATCAAAGCCTGACGATTACCGTTTCGGAAAATCCCACAATCGTTCAGCCCGAGCCCTTCAGCTTCGGTGAGACAGCCGTCGAACCGCGCACGCAAATCGATGTCCTCACGACGGAAAGTCAGCTTGCCGTGGTGCCGGAATCGATTTCGCTCCAGCAGCTCGTCGATGGTCTCAATGCCTTGGGCATCAGCCCGCGGGATCTCATCGCCATTCTCCAGGCGATCAAGGCCTCCGGCGCCCTGCAGGCGGAAATCGAGGTGATCTGATGTCGATTTCCACCAGCTACAGCCTGCCGACCGCAGCCAATCCGGGTCGGGCGATCGATCGACTTAAGGAAAAAGCCGTCGAACTCGAAGGCGTGTTTCTTAACACCCTCGTCGCCGAAATGTTCAAGGGTCTGGAAACCGACTCGATGTTCGGCGGCGGTCACGCCGAAGAAACCTGGCGCGGCATGATGGCCGAACAGTACGCAGACCTCATGGCCAAGGCCGGAGGCATCGGGCTCGCCGACCAAATGGTCACCGCCCTTATCGAGCAGCAGCATTACGACCCCGCGCCAGTCTTCCGCGCGAGCGCAATAGGAGCCTACGAAAAATGACAGCCGCTGAACGCCTGGCCGCCCTCGAAGAGCTCGATGCGGCAACGCTTTGCGACCGCGCCGAAACCGCTCTTGCAGTTCTCGTCGAGATCATGAACCGCGAGACCACCCTCCTGCGCGCCGGCCATATGCGCGAGGCGGCCGAACTGACTGCCGACAAGACGAAGCTCGCACAGGATTACGTGACCATTGCCCGTGCCGTGCAGCGGGTTGCCGAACGCCTCAAGGCCGAAGCCCCATTGAGAGTCGATGCGCTGCGCCGCGGCCATGAAGCCCTGGCAACTCAGATGGCCGAGAATCTCCGCGTCCTCGCGACGGCACGCAATGTGACGGAAAACCTGCTCGCCGATGTGGCCCGTCAGGTCAGTGCCGGCCAGCAACCCAAGACGTATTCCGCCCCCAACGCTCCTGCCCGTAAACCCGAAGAGCCGCTCAGGGGCATTTCCATCGATCGCGCGCTCTAGCGCGGGCCCGACTGTCTCATTTTAAGACAATTTTATCGACCGTTATAACGATAGCCCAACCCTTGCCGGCATAAACTGCCCGGTAGCTTTTGCCGGCCAGGTAAGGAACTTCGTTAACGGTGGTTGGACAAATTACCCTGATGCAAGGCCCGCTCGGTGTCGCGTCCAGCGCACGCCGCGCGCAATCGCGTCCGGAGTCGGAAGCCATCGAGTCGGCATCGGAGTCGCGAGGGGCCAGTCTTGGCCAGACCCCGCCACGCTCGCCTGCCCCGCACCGGGATGGCGATAAAAAATTGCAGCCAGCTCAGGCTGTTAGCGCTTCCGTTTCGTCCCGAACGCTTTTCGAAGCCAGCCGGCTCGCATCTCTGCTACCGCAGGAAAAGGTGTCAACCGGCCCGGCTGCCAGAAATACGCGGAACGACTGGCAGCCTCCCTATTCTCCCTTCCATCTGCGCGACCGCTCTATCTGAACGAAATCATTAATTTCGTGTCCCCAAGATAGATTCTGTTAACCATTCGGTAGCACCTCGTGAGTCACTTTTGGTTAACGGCTCGTTAGCGGGCTGATTCTGCAAAATTGTCAGCGAGACGATGGCCATGACCGACGTTACCCTTTCGAAAGCCGTACGCGCGAACCTCCTGCACCTGCAAAATACGGCCAAGATGATGGATCGTACACAGGAGCGCCTCGCGACCGGCCTCAAGGTCAATTCGGCGCTCGACAATCCTACCAACTTCTTTACGGCCTCGGCGTTGAAAGCCCGCTCCAAGGATCTGGACCTGCTCATGGACGCCATTTCGAATGGCGTGCAGACGTTGCAGGCTGCCGACAAAGGCATTTCTGCCATATCCAAGCTGGTTGAAGCGGCACAAGCGACGGCCCGTCAGGCTCTTCAGACGACACCAACCGTTCAGCAACCGGTGCGTCAAGCTGGATCCGTTACGACCGTCAACCTCAGCGCCCTGACGATCGCCGGCGCTCAGCCGGCGCAGCCGGCGACCATTGCGACGGCCAATCTGACCGGATTTACAGCTGCGGCGGCCCAGCCTCCAGGACCGGCTGAGGGAACCGTTGACTTAGGTGCAGCCGGCAATGCCACAGCGATGACCAACGGCTTTGCCGATGGCACCACCCTGTCCTTTACCGACGGCACCGACACCTACACCATCTATTTCCACGACAACGATTCTGGCGCAGTAACGCCGCCCGAAATCGGCATCGATGTCAGCGGCGGCAAGGACATCGATACGGTCCTTAGTGAAATTCAAGCGGCAATCGCCGGAAATGCCGACGGATTCAATGATTTCACGATCGCCATGAGCGGCACCGATGTCGTGTTTTCAATGGGCACCAATCTGGATGACACGCTGACCGTTGCCGGCACCTCCGGCGCCGCTACGGCAATGGCAGGGGCATACGCGCCCGATCCCGGTGCCCCCGCGACCACCGGCAGCTTCACCATCAACGGCCATACCGTGACCATCGCCCCGGGCGACGGCCTTACGGAGGTTATGGCCGCGTTCCAAGCGGCCGAAGCGGCTAGCGGCGGCACAACGGCCTTTACGGTCTCCGAGTCTGGTGGCGTCATCACCGTTGAAGCGGTGGGCACCAACTCACTGGTCATAGCCGGCGATAACACGGCGGTAAACGCAGTTGGATTGTCTTCAGGCACGGTGAACCAGACGCCTGCGGTAGCGAGCCAGGCCGGAACAATCACCATAAACGGGGTCGACGTTGCCATCGACGTTGGCGACCAGGCAGGCGATATTCTGGCCAAACTTCAGGCCGCCGCCGCTACCAGCGCCGGCACCAATCAGTTCACCGTGACCGGCAACGGTGGTTTCATCACCATTGAGGGTGTCGGTAGCAATTCCGTTCAGATCGGGGGCACCGCCGCAACGCTCCAAGCCACCGGCCTGACTGCCGGCAACCACTTGGGCGCCCCAACCGGAACGACGGTCGAAGTGGTCAATCCCAAGCGCCGGGAAATGGTTACCCAATACAACGAACTGCTCCAGCAGATTTCGGATATGACCAAGGACGCCTCTTTCAATGGGGTGAACCTCATAAACGGCGACAATCTCGAGGTCCTGTTCAATGAAGACGGGACGTCGAGGCTGGTCATTCAGGGTGTGGCCTTCGATGCCCTTAACCTGAACTTGCTTGAACTACCCGCGGACGGGTTTGACGCCACGGTCGATATCGAGTCGACTCTCTCGACACTCAAGGACGCCTTGGGCACGTTGCGCACCCAGGCCTCCCGCTTCGGCGCCAACCTTACGGTGGTCGAGGCGCGGCAGAATTTCACCAAGCAGATGATCAACACACTGGAATCCGGCGCGGCCAACCTAACGCTCGCCGACACCAACGAAGAAGCCGCCAACATGTTGGCTCTCCAGACGCGTCAGCAATTGTCCCAGACCGCACTCTCGCTTGCCAGCCAGGCGGATCAATCGGTGCTGCGACTGTTCGGCTAGATCGTCCGCCGCCGGGGGAAAGCGAAAAATGGCACTCAAGGTCGAGCTCAAGCCTGGCGAAAAGCTGCTCCTGGGCACCTGCGTCGTCACCAACGGAGACCAGCGCACCAAGCTGTTCATCGAGGGCAAGGCGCCGATCCTTCGCGAGAAGGATATCCTCACGCCCGACACCGCCGACACTCCGGCCAAGGCCATCTATCTGGCCATTCAGATCATGTATGTCGAAGGCTCTGTCGAAAAGCTCCAGAAGAGCTACTTCGAGATGGTCAACGATGTCGTCCGTGCCGCACCCTCGACGCTTCCCCTTATTGATCAGATAAACAATGAAATCTTAACCGGCGATTTATACAAAGCCCTTAGGGTTGCAAAAAAGCTAATCGAATATGAGGGGGAACTTCTCTCAAATGCAGCAGCACGGAGCACAGGCGTATCAACAGACGGCCCAGAAGACGGTTAATCCGCGCGATCTGGAAGCCAATCTCCTTGCCAAAAGTGCCGTCCAGCTCCAACGCATTCGCGACAATTGGGAAGACCAATCGGGGGACCTCGATAAGGCTCTGACCTATAACCGCAAGCTCTGGAGCATTTTCCTGCAGACCGTTACGCGGGAGGAAAATCCCCTTCCCCAGCCCATCAAGCAGAACATCGCCAATCTCGGCCTTTTCGTGATGAAGCACACGGTCGCCGTTCTGGCCCGCCCCGAGCCCGAAAAACTCGACACGCTGATCCTGATCAACAAGGAAATTGCGGCCGGCCTGCGGTCCAAATAGACCGAGCGAACGGCGGACGTTCGTTCCGAGCGGTCCGGTTCTGCTATTACCTCAGGTAATTCACGAGCGTAAGCTGGCTCACCATCGAGGTGACCTGATAGCTGGCTTCGAGGCGTGTGCGCAGCGTCAGCATCTGCATCGCAACCTCTTCAACGGGCGCCGTCTCGATAGCCGAAAGCATCGTCTTGAGTTCGGCATCGTACTGGGAATGCCGCGCCTTGACCGTATTGAGCGTGTTGGCCGCAAGGCCGAGTTCCATGGTGATGACCTGAATCGAACCCGGCTGCGCGTTGTTGACATTAGCTAAGCGCGCACGCTGGAGTCCGACCAGCCCATCGTAAATCCCAGCATTGGTTTCATCGATCGGCGTGAGCTGGCTGACAGCGAACACTGCGAGCCCTTTCATCAGCTCGACAATGCCGTTTTCGTTGGCCTGGACGCCATAGCTTACCTTCGTCGATTCATCGATGTCGGCGGAAACGGTCTGTCGCGGGTTGCCGTTGGCCCCGACATCCTGACCGTTATACCACTGCATCGCTTGGGGGTGCTGGGACTCCCCGCGCTTTGTGAAGAACTGGTCGGCAGCGGCATAGGTGGAAGCTGCAGTCAATTTTGTGCTGGTCAGCTTGTCCAGCCTGTTGCCGAGCGCAGCAGAAAAATTCGTTGCCGTCGCATTTTCATCAGCGCCAATAAGGAACGTTCCTGCCGGCGGAGGGACTTCCGTCGTCGCCTTTAGCGTGATCGTCTCATGGCGGTTGCGATCGTCGGGATAGCTGACGATCAAGGTGACTTCCTGCCCCGCAACCGGCTGTGAGCCGAACTGCACATCGACTCGTTGTGCACCATCCGGGTCCAGCGGATCCATAGGGTCAAGTGTGACGGTAATCCCCGGATTTGTCGACGAGCCGCCCACGAGCTTGAAACCGTAATCGTGGTCGCCGTCTTCCACGAGCGAAACCGTGTCGCCAGCGACAATCCGGTCCAGCCTGCCAGTGTTGGCGAGATCCTCGCCATGCCGCGCCTGCACAAAGGGCACGAAACCGTTCGGCCCGTGCATGATCTGGTCGAAGCTCGCCACCGGCTTGCGGTCCGAGGCGTTCCCACCGAAAATGTACTGCCCCATGATATCGGTGTTGAGCGTATCGATCACTTCCTTGAGCAGCGTCGAAGCCTGGCTCTGGGCGTTAGCGAGGTTGATCCCGTTCGTACCATAGGCACCGGGCACTGCGAGCCCGCGCGCACTGCCCGCAATCTCGTCGAGGCGCTGCATGGACTTGGTATAGAAAGAAAGTCGGGTCTCGACCGTCTGGATGTTGGCCTGGAAGCCGGCAATTCGTCCCAGCCGCGCCCGAATATTGAGGTCGTGAACGCGGTCCGAACCGATTTCGGCCAGCGTATTGTGACGCTTGCCGGTCGCAAGTTGCATCTGGAGGCTCTCCATCTGCTTTTGCATATTGTTGATCGTCTTGATCGTCGTCGAAACCGGGTAAAGCGCTTTGTTCACAATCATGCCAGTTGGCCTCTTACATCCGCATCAGGGCGTCGATCAGTTCCTGGACGACCGAAACCACTCTGGCGCTTGCTGAATAGGTATTTTGCAGCTGCATCAGCCGTGCCATTTCCTCGTCAACGTTGACGCCATACTCCGCCGACATCCGTTGAGTCAGCGTATCGAGCGTAAACTGGACGGCAGCGTACTGGCTCTCTGCTCTGGCCACCACATTGCCCTGATGGTTGATCATCTGGCCGATCATTTCGCCGACCTTACCGGACAGACGTACGCCGCCATCGGAAATGGACGTCATTTTTTCAGAGGTGAACTGCATCGACTTGAGGCTGTCGAGCAGGAAGCGAGGCCGTGTAGGATCGCCGAGTGACACATCCACATCATATTGGACGAGCAGGTTGGGGTTACTGACAAGCGCGGAATTGACCTGGATCCGGCTCGCAAAACCGATCTTCTGGTCGGTCCCATCAAGGCTGTTGCTGAAGGGCACTCCATAGGCGTCTACGAACAGGTTCAGCGCAGCGTTGCCGCTTTGATTGCCCGACGCTGTAACAAAGGATGTCATGGCCGCTATTGAGGAGTTGGTTCCCCCGTCGTCCATCATGCGCAGGACGCCACCACCCTCGTCGGTGAAGGTCACGTCAGGGCCCAGCGCAGTGTTGAGCGCGGTCGCGGCCGCCCCCAGATCACTGAGATCCACGCCAATGACCCGCTCACCCCGGGCGTTGGGCGAAGGCGGCACGGTTCCGTCTTCAGTATGGATTAGCCGCACAGTGTGCGTTCCACTGGAGTCGGTATAGTTCAGGAGCACCGAGTTACCGGGGCGGATATTGTTGAGATCGAGCTCAAAACCCGCCGGATCGCCAGGATTTGTGGCCGGCACACTCGTACCCGCCGTCGTCACGGTATTGAGCGCCAAGGCCAATCCGGCGGCGATTTCGTCGAGCTGATCCTGCATGTTGACCAGCGTCGTATCGCGCAACTCCATCAGCCCGGCGATCTTGCCGGAAGAAAGGAGCCGTTGCGCGCCCAGATCGATTTCAAGGCCCGATGGCGTGCGAAGTTTGAGCGCCCCCACGCTGCTCTGCGCCGGATCGGTGCTGAACTGCGACGTGGCCGATAGCGCGCCTCCAGTCGAAAAGGTGAATTCGGACGGCATCACGTCGAGAATGCCCACGCCCGATTCGGTCATGAGCGAAACCGTGCCATCAGACCTGTAGCTCACGCGGACGTCGATGTTCTCGGCGACCATCGCCACCAGCCGGTCGCGCTCATCCATCAGTGAGAGCCGTGCCGCCTGGTCCTGGGACAGATCAAGGATACGGATGTTGACGTCGGCAAGCGCCTTGAGGTTGCGGTTGAGATCGGAAACCGCGTTCGTGATCTGGGATTCGGTCTCGCGCCGCATCTCCTGCACGGCGCCGCTCAGGAGGTTGAGCTGCTCTACCAGGTGCTGCGCGGTGTTGAGCACGCCGGCCCGTGTCGTTACGTCGTTGGGATTGGTCGCCAGAGCCTGAAGCGCGTTTTCGAACCCGGTATAAAGCGTATCGAGGGAGTTCGCGCTTCCCGGTTTGCCGATATGCATCTGCAAACGGTCTAGAAACGATGCGCGCGCCGAATGAAATCCCGTGTTTGAAACCGCAACGAGGTGCTGCTTTTCCAGCGCCTCGTTGAAGGCGCGAGTGAGTTCCGCCGTGCGTACCTGTGCGCTGGTGCCATACGCCGTTTCGGTGATGACAAGGGACTGTCTGTGGTAACCAGGCGTACCCTGGTTGGCCACATTGCGTGAAAGTACATCGATCCCGCGCTGGCTTGCATTCATGCCGCCAAGAGCGTTTGAAAGTGTCGAACTTAGTCCCACGTCCGTCTCTCCAGTTTAAGACGTTCTGTCGCAACTAGCGGATCATATTCAGGGCTTCCTGCAGCATCTTGTCGGACGTTGACACGATGCGAGTGCCGGCAGCGTAAGCCTGCTGGGTTACGATCAGCTTAGTAAACTCGTCCGAAATGTCAGTATTAGAGGATTCCAGAGCACCGCCGGAAATCCCGCCGTCGATCGAAAGGATTGCCTCGCCCGATTGCGCGGTCGCCGCATAGACGCCGCCATCCATGCGCTTGAGCATGTTCTGTGCATTAAAATTGGCGGTAATGATCTGGTAGAGCTCGATCTGCTCGCCGTTCGAATAGGTGGCCACCACGCGTCCTGCGTCGTTGATGGCGACCGACATGAATGAGCCCGCGGCATAACCGTTCTGGCTGAGCTGGGTTACCGAGGCGCGACCGTTGGCGTTGCTGAACTGGGTGATCCCGCCTATGCCGAAATCCAGCATCACATTCCCGACCGTAGTACCGTTCACGGTCAGGTTCGGGAGGTTGAGTTGCACGACATCGCCAGCAGCAACAGGGTTGCCGCCCAATGTAGCAAGCGCGCCGGCAGCGTTGAACCCGAACTCGCCTCCTGGGACCGTCACCCACTGCTGGGGGTTGCTCTGAGACATGTAATAGAGCTGCCAGGTGTTCGGATTTTCCGACAGCATACCCCAGCGCATCTGAACGTTCACCGACGCGCCATTGGGGGTATAGACGGTAATCGCCCCGCCCTCTACAGTCTGATTGAGAAACTCGGGCACGCCTTGGGTCGTGACACCTGGAAGCTGACCTGAACCTGCAATGGTCAGGCCCGTTTGCACGTCGTTGGCGACGATCTGGATATTGCCGCCAGCAAGCGAGGCCGTCGCGTTGATATTGGCATTACCGTTGATCCAGTCGATGAGCTCCTGCACGGTCGTGCCGTCGACACCCTCGGTAAATGTCTGCACTCCTTGTCCGGTATTGATCGTAAAGGTCTCACCTGCAGAAAAATCCGTGAAAGCGGTCAGCAAATCGCCGCCGGCGATGCCGCCCGTATTGGTTCCTGTCTGCGCCGGCGCATAGAGCAGCCCGACGGCCGGCACGGCCGGGAGGTTCAATTGGTACTGGACCCGGGTTGTCGAACGCGCAGGGATAAGCCCGTTGCCGATCTTGATCATTTCGGGGACCGAGCCCGCAACGTTCCCTGTCTCGGCATCGATCGGCACGCCGCGCAGATAATAACCGGCGCCATTCATGAGATACCCCTCGCGGTCCATCTCGAAGTCGCCGCGCCGCGTATAGAAGTTGGCATCGCCAAACACTGCCTGCCCATCCGTCGTTCCGGTTTTCTGCGAAACGATGAAGAAGCCCGAGCCGTTGAGCGCGATATGTGTTCCCGTGGGCGAGGTGATGATATCGCCACGCACATCGTTGGTTGAGCGTGAGTAGGCCAGAACCGCGCCCGGCACCTGCCGCCCAACTGCCGCATCAGGAATGAGGTCGATAAACCCGGTTTCCATCCGCTTGTAGCCCGTGGTCTGGGAGTTGGCGATGTTGCCCGAGATGTTCTCGAGCGCAAATGCCTGGGCTCGCATCCCCGTCACGGCCGTCGCCAAAGCACCATAAATACCCATTTTACTCTCCGTATTGCCGGCGCCAGTGCGCACATATTCACAAAACACGAAGCAAGCCGGATGCCAGACTCTCAACTGATTGAATTTCCTAGACTTTAGAACGGACATGCCGTCCATCAGCATGCCCAGCCCGGAATCTTTCTCCACTATCCCGGCAATTTCTGCCCGGCCTCATCGCTTGTTTGCGCCCCGGCAATGGTCTAAACGGCTGCTCTTGAACGAATTACCGGGTCTGCCATGCACTTCGCGAACGCCGCAGAATTCAGAGCCCTTCCTCGCAAGGCCGTGACCGTCTTCGGCATGGCGGGCGTCGGCAAGACACGGCTGGGCAACCTGTTGCGCAAGGCGGACTGGTTCCACTTCTCGGTGGATTTCCGCATAGGCACGCGGCATATGGGCGAGTTCATCGTGGACAACTTCAAGCGCGAGGCAATGAAGGTTCCCTTCCTTGCCGAACTCCTGCGCTCGGATTCGATCTACATTTCATCCAACATTACGTTCGATAACCTCGAGCCGCTCTCGACCTATCTCGGCACGCCCGGCGATCCCCAAAAGGGTGGCCTGCCTTTCGCCGAATACCAGCGCCGGCAGGAGCAGCACCGGATGGCGGAGGTCTACTCCCTGCTTGACGTTCCGTATTTTATCGAGCGCGCCAAGGACCTTTACGGTTACGACGATTTCCTGTGCGACACAGGCGGCTCGCTGATCGAGGTCCTCGATCCGCACAACCCCGAGGACGCGGTGGTCAAGGCGCTGCGGGAAAACACCGTACTCGTCTATCTCAAGGGCAGCGAGGGCGACGCCCAGCGCCTCGTCGACCGCTTCCGGGCAGCCCCCAAGCCGATGTATTACCCGCCGGCCTTCCTCATCGAGAAATGGGATGAGTTCAAGCGCTTGAATGACGTTCGGCATGACGATGATGTCGACCCCGACGCGTTCGCCGTCTGGGGCTTCGAGGCGCTCCTACGCGACCGCCTGCCGCGGTATCAGGCCTTGGCCGATAATTTCGGCTACGAAATTGACGCGGAGGACCTCGCGATGGTCCGCGACAAGAATGACTTCATGGAACTCATGTGCAGGGCAATCGATGCCCGCTGACCCGCATGACATTCCAATGAGGACGTAAAAAATGCCCATCCGCATCCCCGATCAGCTCCCAGCCCGCAGGACTCTCGAAGCTGAAGGCGTGGTCGTCATGGACCAAACGCGCTCGATCCGGCAGGACATCCGTCCGCTGCAGATCGGGCTCTTGAACCTGATGCCCAACAAGGAACGTACCGAAACCCAGTTCGCGCGTCTCATCGGCGCAACACCTCTACAGGTCGACCTGACGCTGGTGCGCATCACCGATCATGCATCGAAAAATACGCCCCAGAAGTATCTCGAGACATTCTACCAGACCTGGGAAACCGTCAGGCAACGCAAGTTCGATGGGTTCGTGGTGACCGGCGCCCCGGTTGCTCACATCCCCTTCGAGGACGTGCGTTACTGGCCCGAAATGCTTGAGATCATGGATTGGACGCAGACCAATGTGCATCACACAATGTTCATCTGCTGGGGCGCGCAGGCCGCGCTCCACCATTTCCACGATGTAAAACGCTACCGCATGGACAAAAAGGCATTTGGTGTCTTCCGCCATCGGATCGTCAATCCATCGCCCCTGCTCCGCGGCCTGTCGGACAGTCCAATGATCCCCGTCTCGCGCTACAACGATATCGACCGCGCCTCGATTGGTCCGGATCTGGAGGTCCTGATCGACAGCGAGGAGATCGGCGTCTGCATGCTTGGCGACAAGAAGCTCCGCGCGGCCTATATGCTCAACCATCTCGAATACGACAACCGTTCCCTGGTCGACGAATACGAACGGGACGTCAAAGCCGGCCTCGATCCCGCTCTGCCGGTAAACCTCTTTCCGGACGGCGATACGACGATCGACCCTGAAAACCGCTGGCGCAGCCACGCGCACCTGATGTTTCAGAACTGGATCAACGAGATCTATCAGTCCACGCCTTATGATCTGGAAAAGATCGGGACGGAATAACAGCCATCAAGAGGAGCGAGGACTTCGCTCCTCTTGCCCATAGCAAGGGATTAGCTGCGAGCCGCTCCCCTCCACGCTTCCGTTGAGCCCTTCGCAAGAGCCCAGCACTTGGTTCCGATTTTGGGCCACATTGGTCGCCGTTCCTTCGCGCGTGTCTTGAACAATTTGGAACGGGGCTGAAAGAGCAAAGCAATCCGGTTGCGGAGTCGGCCTTCCATAAGACTGTGGAAAATCACGTGAATTTCTGACGCGCGCCTCTACAAAATCCCAGTGCATTTTCCATCTTGATATGCAGGCAAATACCTGCCTATTATCGCTGCAGACAGAAATGAGACCGATGGACGACGACAAGGTATTCAAGGCGCTGGGCGACCCAACGCGCAGGAAACTGCTCGATCTGCTCTATGAGAACAATGGGCAAACGCTCAACCAGCTGATCGATGGGCTGGCGATGACGCGGCAATCCGCGACACAGCACCTTGACATCCTTCAAGCCGCCAACCTCATCACAACCGTCAAACGCGGCCGGGAAAAACTGCATTTCATCAACCCGGTCCCGCTTCACGATGTTTACGAGCGATGGGTTCGCAAGTTCGAGCTCCAGCGCCTGACCATGTTGTACGAGCTCAAGAAGGAGCTCGAAGGAGATAATGAATGACAGCCGAACGTACCAGTTTTGTTTATGTCACATACATCGCCTCGACGCCGGAAAGGGTATTCGAGGCCATCACCCGGCCCGAGATCGCGAGACAGTATTGGGGTCACGGCAACGTGTCGGACTGGCAGCCCGGCGCCAAATGGGAGCACGTGCGGGACAACGAGACGCAATCGGTAGAACTGGTCGGTGAAGTTATCGAGCATACCCCGCCCACCCGCCTCGTCCTGACATGGGCCAATGCCTCGGAGGCCCATGATCCCGCGATGTTCAGCCGGGTGACCTTCACCATCGATGAATATGCCGACATGGTGCGCCTGACCGTGAACCACGACGAAATTTTGGTCGGTAGCCGCATGGAAAACGGCATGCGTCGAGGCTGGCCGATCGTCCTTTCCAGCCTCAAATCCTTCCTGGAAACCGGAAAGGGTCTCGACATCTTTGCCAAGCCCAAAACAGCGCAAGAGGTATCAAGATGAACAAGATAACCTATACGGGCGGCTGCGCTTGCGGTGCAATTCGCTACGGCGCGAGCACCGAACCGGTTTCCCAGAACCACTGCCAGTGCCTTGACTGCCAGAAGCGGAGCGGTACCGGCCACGGCTCCTATCTCAGCTTTATGCAGCCCGCAGCAGATTTGGTGACCGGACAGTCCTCACAATGGACCGTCACCGCTGACAGCGGAAACGACAAGACCCATCACTTCTGCCCGATCTGCGGCACCCCGGTTTACCTGACATTTGCGGCGATGCCCGACCTGACGGCGATCCATGCCACCAGTCTCGATGACCCCCGCATGTTCGAGCCACAAGCCGTAACCTACGCCTTCCGTGGCCATCCTTGGGATGTGCTCGACGGCGCTATCCCCAAATTCGAGAAGATGCCATCGGCATGACGTAATGGCGGGAGCACCGGCAGGGGCCCCTTCACATTCCCCGTTCCGCAACCTACCTTCGTTCAGCACGCGGAGACTAAAAGCTTTTGCCCGATTTGCCGACAAGGATGACCGACGAATTGGGCATTGCCCTCGGCAACCTCGCCGACGCCGCATCGGGCACGGTAACCCCCACCCTGCGCATTGGCGTGACGGGCCTTTCCCGGGCTGGCAAAACCATCTTCATCACTGCCTTCATCCATAACCTCCTGACGGGGGCCCGCCTGCCAGGCTTTGCGCCGATGGCCGAAGGCCGATTGATCGGCGCGCAGCTCGCCGAACATCCCGACAGCGCGACGCCGCGCTTTGCCTACGAAGCCCACCTTAAGGCACTCACCGGCGCACAACCGCATTGGCCCGATAGCACGCGCCGAATTTCCCAGCTCCGGCTTACCCTGCGCTACCAGTCCAACAACTGGCTCTGGAGCCGGTTCGGCATATCGACGCTCAACCTCGATCTCGTGGACTACCCCGGCGAATGGCTGCTGGATTTGCCCTTACTGACCCGATCCTACGCCCAATGGAGCGAAGAAGCCCTTTCGCTGGCGAACCGTCCGGCCCGCGATCCCGTGGCAAGGCCCTACCTCGATCTGGTCACTGCTACCGATCCCGGCGTCGAGGCCACCGATGCAGCAGCCGAGAGCCTGGCCGCTGCCTACACGCAATATTTGCGCGATTCCAAGTCCGATACCCAGGCGCTCTCGACTCTGCCGCCGGGTCGCTTCCTGATGCCCGGGGACCTCGAGGGCTCCCCTGCGCTCACTTTTGCGCCCCTTCCACCGCCCGCTGCCACGCCGCGCTCATCGAGCCTTTACGCCATGCTCGAGCGCCGCTACGAAGCCTATAAGGCGGTCGTCGTCCGCCCCTTTTTCCGAGACCACTTCGCCCGGCTCGACCGCCAGATCGTCGTGGTGGATGCACTCCGCGCGCTGAATGCCGGACCCGAAGCGGTTGCCGATCTCGAAATGGCGCTGACCTCGGTCCTCGCCTGTTTTCGTCAGGGCGCCTCGAACCCTATCTCGCGCCTCTTCACCCGGCGGATCGACAGGATCCTTTTTGCTGCGACCAAGGCAGATCTCCTGCACCATACCTCGCACCCGCGCCTCGAAGCGATCCTCAATCGCCTTGTGGCCAGCGCCGCGCGGCGCGCCAAGTTCGCAGGCGCAGAGGCCCGCTCACTGGCAATCGCGGCTATACGCGCCACGCGCGAAGGCACGGTCAAGCATAACGGGGAAACGCTGGACACCATCATCGGGACCCCGGAAGAAGGTCAGCGCCTGGGCGGAACGGTTTATGACGGCAAGACAGAAATCGCCTTGTTTCCCGGAGACTTGCCGCAAAGTCCGGACTCACTGTTCAAAACGGTTGAATCTACACCTCAACTCAACTTCCTGCGTTTCCTCCCGCCCGCGGCATACGAGGTATCGCAAACCGGAGATCCCGTTCTGCCCAACATTCGGCTCGACCGCGCGCTCGACTATCTGATCGGAGACCGCATGCAATGAGAGAGCCTCGTGCCATGCCCACCCGTCCGCCGGCGGAAGGCCCTGCCCCAGTCCGCGCACCGCGCGCCTTTGCCAGCGAAGCGGCAGAGCTGGAGGCCGATGTCTTTGCCGGGCTAGGCGAACTCACGCCTGAGGCCGCTTCCCTACCCAGACGCAAAGGCCGCCGATGGCGCGCCCTTGCGCTTTGGGCCGGAGGTACACTCGTCTCCCTCGGACTAGCCCTCGCCGCCGAACGGTTGATCCGCGATCTCTTCGCCCGCTATGAATGGCTCGGCTGGATTGGGCTCGCTGCTCTTGCGCTCTTCGTCCTTGCCCTCGCTGTCCTGGCCGCCCGCGAAGTGCTCGGACTATTGCGCCTGCGTACCCTCGATAAACTTCGTGCCCGCGGCGTAGTGGCCCTTGAGGGTGATAACCTGCCCCACGCCCGAAAAATCACCGACGAGTTGCTTGTAATTTATGCGGATCGAGCTGATCTCGCCCGCGCGCGCGCCGAACTCGTCGCGGACGCCAAAACCATTCTTGACGGCGCCGAACTCGTTCGCATCACCGAGCGTGCGCTCATGGCGCCTCTCGACGCCCGCGCCCGCGTACTGACAGCCGCCAGCGCCCGGAGGGTAGCGTTGGTCACCGCGGTGTCTCCACGCGCGCTTATCGACATAGCATTTGTCGTTTTCGAGAGCTTTCGACTGGCCCGCAACCTTGCCGATCTTTATGGCGCCCGCCCGGGCCTCTTCGGTTTCATGCGCTTGATCTCGACAATTCTTGCGCACCTTGCCGTCACCGGTGGATTGGTATTGACCGATGGTGTGATAGAACAGTTGCTCGGACAGGGCCTTGCGACAAAACTCTCGGCCAGGTTGGGCGAAGGCGTGGTCAACGGCCTGATGACCGTCCGCGTAGGCATCGCCGCCATCCGCGTCGTCCGCCCCCTGCCTTTCTCCGTGCAGAAATCGCCAGCCGTGTCGGACTTTATCGGCGAATTGACAAGGCTGGACACCGCAAAAAGCAAAGCGGACAGAATGTAAGTTCTGCCCGCTTCCCGATCAAATGCAGCAGCGTTTAATCGTTGGTGATGTCGTCGATCTCGTCGTCCTCACCATCATCCGCAGAGTCGTCAGTTCCTGGTGCTGTGGTCACGGTTGGCGTCAACCCCGGCACGGGACCATCAATCAATCCAGCATCAATACACTGCTGGACGGTGATCGTGGTAAGCTCGACGCCTGTCCGCTGGTTGGCGAGTTCATCGAGTTGAACGGTCGCCTCATTGGGTGAAGCCGCCGTGCTCGCGGCTGTGGCCAGCGCTTCGCAATGCGTCTGAACGTCCAGCATGTCCTCATCCCGGACCTCCTGATCGCCGACCATTACCTGCGCGGCAGCAGCACCGGTAAGCGCCAGCCCAAAGGCAAGAGCGATGGGGGAAACAAGAGCAAATTTACGCATGATGTGGTACTCCTTTTTTGCGGTTATTTCGGCCCGACACCGTGTGTTGGCCGATATTGGATGCCCGCCCGGCAGTTACCGCCGCTCCTATGAATATGAAGAAACCGATATCGGCGGAGCGACTTGCCGATCGGACTTATAAGCTGCCCCCAGTCCAGGGAGCGCTTTAAAATCCCCCGCCTCCGAGGAAGCGGGGGCGTTTTTTGGAGCCGTGGCCAGATTAGCTGACAAGACCCGCAGCGCGGCAATCTTCAAGAGTGATCGCGTCGAAATCGACATTGCCCGTAATGACGGGGTGGCCGCTGTCGTTATCGTCAGCGTCCGTTTCCTCCATACCAGCCGTCACCTCATCTGCAACCAGCTGATCGCAGTGTTCCTGCACTGCCGACCAATCGGCGTCGGTAACGTCCTGTGTGCCGATCATGTTCTGCGCGGCGGCAGCGCCTGTCAGGGCAAGGCCAAGGGCGAGAGCGACGGGGGAAACAAGAGCAAATTTTGGCATGGGAACTCCCTTTCTCGAGAATTTTTACCAGTCAGCACCATTGTGCTAGCCGGATAACTCGATTCCCGTCGGGGGGTTGCTGCCACACTTAAGGTATTTTTGGGGCGAGAAAAAGGTAACGCGACTATTGCTTGATGACAATGTAAGCGGCGGCACTCGCCATCGCCCCGGCGGCCCCGCGGTTCAGGACCTTGAGCGCCCGCGGATTGCGCAGGAAGTCGCGCGCCTTGGCAGCCAGGGCAATATAGGGAACGACGACCACATAGAGTACCACGATCGTCGCCAGCACGAGCCAAAGGTAACGCTCGAACGTCACCTCGTTCAGTTTGACCACCGTGGGAAGAAGCGCCATGTAAAAAATGATCGTCTTGGGGTTGCCTAGCGTGACGGAAAAGCCGCCAAACAGCGAGGCCCAGAACCCGTTCCCTTTGCGCGCTTCGACTTTGTCAGGGTCAATTCCGGCTCGCCAGAAATTCCAGGCGAGCCATATGAGATAAGCGGCGCCGAGAATTTTAATGAGGACGAATATCCCGGAAAACGCTGCCGCGACCGCGGCCAGTCCAAGAACGGCCAGCGTCAGGTAAAACAGATCCCCCAGGACAAGCCCCGTCGCAAAATAAGTCGCTGGACGGAAACCCGAGCCCAGTGCCTTGCCAACGCAGGCGGCGATACCCGGGCCAGGAATGGCTGCAGCGATCGCCAACGCGATCGCATAAGGGAGTAATTCGACAATGGACATGGCGGGAAACGACAGCGCTTAATGAACGCTGATAGGTAGAGCACACGGCAGATGCCGACGCAACTATGCTGCGCTGCCGGTTGTCCCGTTAAGCTGCTTCTTCCTGCGCAGCTGAATCGGCGAGCGTAACCTTGAGCCCGTTAAGATCCTCGCTCATCAGAATCTGGCAAGAAAGCCTCGAGTTGGTTCGCACGTCGGGAACGGTATCGAGCATGTCTTCTTCTTCGGCCGTGGGCGGATTTAGCCGTTCTTCCCATTCAGGATCAACGAACACGTGACATGTCGCACAGGCGCATGAGCCGCCGCACTCGGCCTTGATGTTGAGCCCCCAGTCCCGGATCACCTCCATCACGCGCCAGCCCTCGAGTGCCTCGAGTTCGTGAACGGTTCCGTTCTGATCAGTTACGATGATGTGCATCAGGCCACCCCGAGCTTTTTCTGCAACTTCGTAGAGGAAGTCGTATACTGGAAAATGACCTTTTCGCCAGGGTGCGCAATGCGCTTGGCGGCCTGCGCCATCAATGCGCCTTCGTGGAATCCGGAAAGGATCAGTTTCAGCTTGCCCGGATACCAGTTGATATCGCCGATGGCAAATATGCCGGGCACACTGGTCTCGAATTTCTCCGTATCGACCTTGATGAGATTGCCCTCGTACAGCTCCAGCCCCCAGTCCGAGACCGGCCCGAGCTTCATAGTGAGCCCGAAGAACGGCAGCAGCCTGGTCGCGGGAACGCTCATGTCGCCAGCCGGGGTCTTGAGATGAACGTGCGAGAGTTGCCCACCTTCTCCCTCGAGATGAGACAGCTGGCCCTGGACGAAATTGATTTTCCCATCCGCCACCAGCGCCCGCATCTTGTTGACGCTATCGGCGTGGCCACGGAATTCGTCCCGCCGATGTACCAGCGTCAATGATCGCGAGAGCGGCTCGAGATTGAGCGTCCAGTCCAGAGCAGAGTCCCCGCCGCCCACGATCACGATGTCCTGGTTGCGGAACTCTTCCATCTTCCGCACCGCATAGAAGACGGACTTGCCCTCGTATTCCTCGATTCCCGGCACTGGCGGTCGCTTGGGCTGGAACGACCCACCACCTGCGGCTATGACCACGACCTTGGCGACAAATTTCTCATCCGCATCTGTCGTCACCCGGAAACTGCCATCGTCCAGCTTTTCAAGCTGGGTGACCATCTGCGAGAAATGAAATTCGGCCCCGAAAGGCGCAATCTGCTTCATCAGATTGTCGGTGAGGCCCTGCCCGGAAATCTCCGGGAAAGCGGGAATATCGTAAATCGGCTTTTCCGGATAAAGCTCGGCGCACTGCCCGCCGGGCCGGTCGAGGATATCGATCACATGGCATTTGAGGTCGACGAGCCCAAGCTCGAATACCGCAAACAGCCCGACCGGGCCGGCGCCGATGATCACCACATCGGTCACAACTTCATTTCCGCTCATACGAATAGTCCTCAAAGCCGTAAGTCTGATGGCCGGGCGTGCTATAACGGACGATGCCGCTCAAGTATAGTTCGCGTTGCGCCGCAGAAAGGGCCGCGTGCCGACCGGCACTTCGCGGCTGGCGCCGACCGGTTGATAGTAAAGGCGCACCTCGGCCAGTGCATCGGCTTCGATGGCTTTGCGCGTCGCAATATTGGTGACGACGAAAGCGTTGATCCCACACCGCCGCATGAAAGGAATCTGGTCCGTCAGCACGTCGCCAATGGCCCGTAATTCGCCTTCATAGCCGTACCGCTCACGCAACAGGCGCGCGCTCGAATAGCCGCGACCGTCGCCAAACGCCGGGAAATTGATGGCGACGGAGGAAAACCGCGACAGATCGTCCGCTACCTCTTCGACCTTCTCTCCCGGATCGACCTGCAACCCGATGGGGTGGGGACTGGCAAGAAACGCTTCGCGATGCTCGATGAATACGCTCACCGGAACATGCGTGTAGCGCACGCTCGAGGCTTCGTCCCCTTCCGCCCAGGAGCGCCAGGGGTCGGCCTTGAATTCCCCGTCCTTGAACAGGGTCAGTTGAGATTGGCTCACCGGCTTAGCGATGCTCCCATTGAAATCGAAATGGATGCCACATTCCTGCTTGTTGAGCCCGCGCCACCGGCCGGCGCGCGGGTCTTCGCCGTCGGCCACCGCGCTTGTGCAAGGCGCGCACCCGATGGATTTGTAGCCCTCTTGATAGAGCGGATGATCGGGGAGGTCGTATCTGGCCTTGTAGGCTTCGATATCTTCGTTGCTGAAATAGGCAAGCGGATTGACCTTGATGCGATCATCGCTCGTCAGCTCGAAATGGGGCAGCACACCGCGCTCAGCGGTCTGGAACCGCTTGCGTCCCGTCACCCAACCGCCAAAGCCAGCGAGCACTTTTTCGAGCGGCTCGGTCTTGCGAATATGGCAGCAAGAGTCCGGATCGGTTTCCCACAACACGCCATCGGGATCGAAACGCTTGAGATCGGCCGAGTCCGGATGCAGCGCGATGACGTTGGCGAGTCCGAGCCGCGACTTGAGCGTCTGGACATAATCGAGCGTCTCGGCGAAATGCTTTCCCGTTTCAAGGAAATAGACCGGGAGGTTCGGATCGACCTGGGAGACCAAATGCAAAAGCACCGCAGAGTCGGCGCCAAAGGACGACACCATAGCGATATCGCCCGGCAATAGGTCGTCGACGGCCTGCCGCAGTACGCCCTCGGCATCCATCTCGTCGAACATGCCGTTGAGCGCAATGATCCCGAGCTGACGCAGCTTGTCGTGCTTCGGCTCCGCCGAAACGATAGGGCTAGCCATTGCCATAGAGCGCCTCCTTGAACGGGGCATCGCCAAGCCGACGATAGGCCGCGATGAACGTCTCGTCGGCGCTTTCGCGCTTTTCGATATAGGCATCGACCAGCTTCTCGATTGCGTCCGGCACGTCCTCGGCAACGAAACCCGGGCCAAGAATCTTGCCCACCGCCGCGTCCTCGCTCCCGTCACCGCCAACGGTGATCTGGTAAAGCTCGGTGCCCTTCTTTTCGACACCCAGAATGCCGATATGGCCGACATGGTGATGGCCGCAGGCATTGATGCAGCCCGAAATCTTGATCTTGAGCTTGCCGATTTCCTTTTGGCGCTCGGGCGAGGCAAATCGCTGCGAAATATCCTGCGCAATCGGGATCGACCGTGCATTGGCCAGCGCGCAATAATCGAGCCCCGGGCAGGTGATCATGTCGGTGATCTCTCCTGCGTTGGCGTCCGCCAGTTCGGCCTCAACCAGCGCGTCATAGACGGCCCGAAGATCCGTCAGCGCTACATGCGGCAGTACGAGGTTCTGTTCGTGGGAGACCCGCAACTCATCGAATGAGTATTTTTCCGCAAGATCCGCGACCACATCCATCTGGTCAGCCGTGGCGTCGCCGGGCGCCCCGCCGATAGGCTTGAGCGAGATCGTCACCGACGTATAGCCCTGCCGCGCATGCGGGAAGGTATTGTTCTCGAGGAACCGCCCATAGGCAGAATCGATAATCTTTTCACGTTCGATGTCGATATCGACCACGCCAATGTCTTTGTATGCAGGCTGGGCGAAATAGGTGTTGATGCGGTCCAGTTCCTCCTGCGGCAGCGTCAACACGCCTCCGCGGATATGGGCGAACTCTTCCTCGACCTGGCCCTTGATGTTCTCGAGCCCTTCTTCATGGACGAGGATCTTGATACGCGCCTTGTACTTGTTGTCACGACGCCCGTAGCGATTGTAGACCCGCAGGATTGATTCCAGATACGCCAGCAGGTGCTCGTGCGGCACGAAACCGTTGATGAGCTTGGCGATCATCGGCGTGCGCCCAAGCCCGCCGCCGACATATACGGCCCAACCGATTTCGCCCGACCCATTGGTCTGCGCCATCAGCCCGATATCATGGAACTTGACCGCGGCCCGGTCGTTCGGTGCGCCGGTAATGGCGATCTTGAACTTGCGCGGCAGGAAGGTGAATTCGGGATGCAGGCTCGACCACTGCCGGATGATCTCCGCCACAGGCCGCGGATCGATGATCTCGTCGGCCGCCGCGCCGGCGAACTGGTCCGTCGTCACATTGCGAATGCAGTTCCCCGAGGTCTGGATCGCATGCATCTCGACGCTCGCCAGATCGGCAAGGATCGCAGGCACGTCGCGCAGCTTCGGCCAGTTGTACTGAATGTTCTGCCGCGTGGTGAAATGCCCGTAGCCCCGGTCATACTTTCGCGCGATATGCGCAAGCATTCTCATCTGACGCGAATTAAGCGTGCCATAGGGCACTGCCACCCGCAGCATGTATGCGTGAAGTTGAAGATAAAGCCCGTTCATCAGCCTGAGCGGCCGGAACTGGTCTTCGGTCAACTCGCCGGAAATGCGTCGCCGGACCTGGTCGGAAAACTGCGCTACCCGTTCATTGACGAAGGCAGCGTCAAACTCGTCATATCGATACATGGCTGTCCTCATCGAGATGCTGGCGGTCGAAGCGTGGTGCCGTCGGCCCCTCGGCGCGAATGCGCTCGCGGATACGATGCGGATAGACGAGGCCGCCCCTCACCTCGACATCCTCGATCTCGAGGCTGATGACCCGGCCAGTTGCCTTTGTCGCGGCCAGCGCAGCATCGAGTGCTTCGGACTCGTCCTTGGCAAACACCCGCGCGATTTGCAGGTCTTCAACCCAGTTGCCATGCCCGTCCAGATAGACGGTAGCCCCGGAGAGCAATTCGTTTCCTGTGAGGATTTTCGACATCTTTTTCTTACGCTACTTTGAATTCCGGGGGCGCAAGCTTCTCAGCTTCGGCCCAATTGCCATGCGTCACTGCATCGCCGATGAAAATGATCGCGGGCCCCTCAGCGAACGTCACTGAGTTTGCAGCCAGCCCGTCGAGCGTTCCTGAATAAAGCACCCGGTCCGGTCGTCCCGCATTCACGACGACCCCGACCGGCGTCGCCTTATCCAGCCCGCGGTCCACGAGATCGGCCGCTACCTGCGACGCAACCGACTTGCCCATGTAAAGCCCGAGCGTCAGCCCCGAAGCGGCAAGCGATGCCCAGTGGTTGAGGTCGTCATTGCCCGCACCGTGCGCCGTGGCGAAAACGAATCCCGAGGAAACCTTGCGCAACGTCACCGGAGTCGATGTATCAGCAGCAGCCGCAAGCGCTGCCGTAACCCCGGGCACGATCGCATAGTCGATCCCCGCCTTCCGCAACGCGGTGATTTCTTCTCCCGCGCGACCGAAAACCATAGGGTCTCCCGACTTGAGCCGGGCGACGCGCTTGCCCTCTCGGGCCAGGCGAATGACCAATGTGTTGATCTGCGCCTGCGAGAAAGAGTGAAGTCCTTTGGCCTTGCCGACGGCAATGCGCTCGGCATCCCGCCGACCCATTTCTATCACGGCGGCAGGAACCAGCCCGTCATGAACGATGACATCTGCTTCCTGCAGTAGCCGTTGCGCGCGCAGGGTCAAAAGGTCCTCTGCGCCAGGCCCGGCGCCAATCAGCCACACAACGCCCTGCCCTTGTCCGTCCGCAGTGTGCGCTTCGAGCAGTGCATCTGCCATTTGCGCGCCTTGCCCGGCAGCGATCGCCTTCTCGATTGCAGGTGATGTCACCAGCGCCTCATAATAACGCCGCCGCGCCGCACCATCAGAAAATGCGGCAGTGACCTTCTCGCGCATCGCACCGGCCAGTCTCGCCAAATCGCCGAGCCCGGGCGAAAGCAACGCCTCGATCCGAGCGCGGATCAGGCGAGCGAGCACCGGCGCGTCGCCTTCCGAGGAAATGGCAATGGATATTGGAGCACGGTCGATGATCGCGGGCGTGAAAAAATCGCAATGCTCTGGAACGTCGACCTCGTTGACAGGAATCCCGGCGGCCTTGGCCAGCCCTCGCGCCCTCGCGCCTTCATGTCCGTGATCGGCAACGAAGACCAGCGCTGCATTCTCGAAATCGGAAGCCTCTACGCCGCGCTCGACCAGCGTCACATCCAGTCCTGTAAAATTCGCCTCGAACGCATCCGCAAACAGAACGACCTCTGCACTCGTCTTCACCGCTAGACGCGCCTTGGCCAGCGCTTCGTCGTCGCCGCCGACGATGACGATCCGCCGTCCTGCAACGCGGTAGGAAATCGGGAATGTATCGAGCCGGGCCAAAGTCAGTTCGTCTCCAGGCGATCCAATAGCGTAATTTTCGGGGGTTCCTTCGGAAGGGATCATCGCAATCCTATCCGGAAACGCCTTAAAAAATAAGGAATTCCCGGCCAGACAGCAAGCTCGCCGATGCTCGCCGCCTATTTATTTCCTTTGAGTTTGCGTGGTTAGAACGCAGCAGCAAACCGTATTCCAAGGAGCGAATAATATTCCCGCTCAAGACAACGGCTAGAAACACTACTAAACGAGTAGATTATGGCTTTTGGGGCGACTTGACGCTTTAGCAGGCTCGTCACCGGAAATAACGCTCGAGGATTTCGCTCGGGGCCGGGGGATTGGCTAGAACCGGAATCAGATTGATCTCCGCAAGCTGGCGGGCAGACAGGGCCAGCGCGCCTGAGCCGATTTTGGCGCGGTCCTGGCTGGAATAGCAGGCATAGCCGTGGGGAGCCATCACGAGAAAGCCGGCAATCTTCTGAGGATCGCCTTCTAGAAGCACACCGCACTTCTGGGCACGCTCGATGGCATGTAGGAGGGTGTTTAGCGCGGCGGCATTGTTTTCCTCGCGGGCTTTGGCCCGGCGCACTTCCTCCCCGCGGTTGCCGAAAATCAGCAAGAACGCGCCAGGCTTGTCCAGCGCGAACTGGATGTAAGCCGCGCCCAGCGCTAGCAGCTGCTCATAGGGATCGGGCGGCGACCGTTCGAGTTCGCGTTTCTGGTATTCGTGCAGCAACGTAAATCCACGCCCGGCAAGAACATCCAAAAGAGACGCCTTATCCGCAAAATGCCGGTAGACCGCCGCATGGGTGACCCCCAGAACCGCGGCCAACTCCCGGAGCGAAAAAGCCGGACCGTCCCGCTCGGCAATGAGATCCAGCGCGGCCTCCTGCAGCGCGCTGCTCAGATCGGCGTGGTGATAGCCGCTCTTTTTCCGGCCCTCTGCTTCCACGATCAATGCCCTTCTCGTCTTGATCCCCGCCGCCTACCTCATCTTCAGCACTGCTTCAACTTAAGTCGAACGCCGCGCGGCTTGACGGACAAACCGCCACGAGCAATGTTACCAATGGTAACATCGATCCCCGATCGAGGCGACCGCAAACTTCCGGGGCCGCTGGACGCATGAGGAGCGCCCGCTCCCGGGAAATCTCAAACGGAGGAGAACCCTATGTCGAAACTCAATTCGGCGCTTCTGCCCTGTGTGGTGGCGGCGCTGCTCGCAGGCACCCTGCCCGCCACTTCTGCTTTCGCCAACGACGACCAGCGTTGGCTCACCCCAACCATGATAAATGCGCGCGCACATATGTTCGAGCCGGCGCTCAACTATCTTACGTTCCAGCACATGGATAAGTCATTCGCGACCCGCACGGTCGAGGCAGGCAGCGATATTTGGGAGTTGCCCGTCGAGCCGATCGCGCTTGAAGGAGAATACACAATTCTTGGCGAAACAATGCCGCTCGAAGATGCGCTCGAAAGCCTATTCACCAACGCTCTGGTGGTCATCAAGGACGGGAAGATCGTCTACGAGAATTACCGCAACAACAGCGATGAGGCGACGCGCTTCCTGACCTTTTCGGTGGCCAAATCCTATGTTTCGACGCTGGTTGGCCTCGCGCTGGCAGATGGCGCCATCGAAAGCCTGGACGATAAGGTGACGGACTACCTCCCGGAGATGGAAGGCTCCGGTTACGATGGCCCCACCATTCGCGATCTGCTGCGGATGCGTTCGGGAGTGGATTGGCTGGAGGTCTACCAGTTCGGCAGCGACACGCAGCTAACCCAGGTGCACGACAACGCGCTCGTCCTCTACAATTACCGCTGGTGCGATTACGCAGCCAACGAGTCCCAACCCAGCCCTAATGCCCCCGACGCCGTATTCAATTATGCCACTTTGGATACCAGCGTCCTCGGCTGTATCGTCGAAAGGGTGGTCGGGAAAACGGGAGCGGAATTCATGTCCGAAAAGCTCTGGAAGCCCGCTGGAATGGAGAGCGACGCCTACTGGATCATGGACGGGCCGGACTCCGTAGGGCGGGAATTCTTCGGGGCAGGCCTCGCGGCTACCGCGCGCGATCATGCCCGTTTCGGCCTCATGATCCTGAACGGCGGCGTGGCGAATGGAAATCAGGTAATACCGGCCGATTGGGTACGGGAAGCGACCATTCCCGACGAAGGCTACGAACCGACCGAGCCCGATAGTCCCATGGGATACCAGTATCAATGGTGGACCCTGCCCGATTCCGATGCCTTCATGGCGCTGGGGCTTCACCACCAATACATCTATATCGACCCCGCCAACGATATGGTTATCGTCAAGACGAGCCACACACCGGATCCGACCATTCCTGAAGCAGGCGATCTCGATCTTTTCGGACAGATTGCCGAACGCTTGAGCAACTAGCGCATCCGCGGCGTAGCGCAGGGGTGTTTCTTCACCCCTGCCGGCTGGGCACGTTTACGACAAGCCCGTCCAACTCGTCCCTGATCTTGATCTGGCACGAAAGCCGGCTCGTCTCGCGCACGTCGAATGCAAAATCGAGCATGTCTTCTTCCATCGAGGATGGTCCCCCCGTCGTCCCGAACCATTCGGTCTCGACATAGACATGACAGGTGGCGCAGGTGCAGGCCCCGCCACATTCTGCAACGATTCCCCGCACGCCGTTTCGGATAGCCGTTTCCATCAGCGTCGCGCCGTTCTCGGCATCGATTTCTCGGCGCGTGCCATCGGGTTCAATAAAGGTAACAGTGGGCATCGAAGGCTCGAAGGGAAATGGATGTCGGCCCGGATATAGGCACACCGGCCCCGCCGGGCAAGCGCCCTATTGCCTCATACCGCCCGCGTCCGCCTGAGCAATCAGACCGCCGACATAGTTTTGGACCTCGTTGACGGCCATAGCAATATCATCGAGCATTTCGTCATCGAGCTGACCCGTTGCCCGGTAGTCGGCTTCGGCAGCCCTGACAATGTCGGCAAGAACGAAAGCCCCCACGCCCTGTGCAGCGCCTTTCAGGGTATGCAGGCCCATAGCAATTTCATGCGGCTCCGTTGCCATGCGCACACGCTCGAAATAGTGGACGATCTGTTGATTGAAAAGTCGCAGAACCTCAATCTTCAGCGCATCGTCACCCAGCGTTTGGCGGGCGAGGTGAACCAGATCGATCGGCCGCACCGTGCTGTGTGGGCGTCCGGGTTCGGCAAATGGCAGAGAGTGTATGCGGGCCATGTCAGCCTCCTCCGCGGTCTTTCATTCATTTTAGTGAAAGACGGGCGAACAAAGGCTTAACCGGGTTGGGAAAACTCTTGATTTCCCCGCTCAAGCGACATGCGTGAAAAAGTCGTTAACGAACTTTTAATAAAGATTTCAGCAACCGCACCTATCGGTGTATAAGGATATGTTAGATCAGGCGACGGTGTGGGGGTTTGCTCTGTCCGGGGGACGCCTCAGTTCAGGGTTCACATCATCGGCAGGCTGTATGCGCGGCTTTCTTGCGCCACGGCCGGCTGTTTGTCGCTCACGGCGTGGCGGCGCACAAAGTGAAGAGTAGTAAAGAGTATGGCGAACAAATCGACCCCTCCCAAGGACGATCCGGCAGCACTTGCGTTTTCGGCTGTCGAGGATGCACTGAAGGAATCGATCTTTTCGATGGACGACAAGCCGGCCCGTAAGGTCGAAAGCCAGCCCGGACGCAGAGAGGCGCGCAAGGAAGCGCCCACTGCCAGTGAGCGGCTCAAGGCCGCCGACAAGATAGCCGCCCAGGCGTCTTCCATAGCCAATGACGACCGCTCGAGCGCCGCAGCGCTCCTTTACGGGCTGAACGCGCGCCCCTCGGGCGCAGCCATATGGGTCGCCGTCATCGCCTCGCTTCTCTGGGTCGCGGGTGTAGGTGCCATCGCTTGGATGCGCTATGGCGCGCAGTTCGCCGAGGGCCTTACCCTTGCCGAATTCGCGCGCAGCCTCGATTTTGCCGCCCTCGCCGCCATCGTTGCGCTGCCGGTCCTGGCAATGCTCGCCGTCGGCTTCCTCGTGCGCCGCGCGCAGGACTTGAGGGTAGCTGCCGCCTCCATGACCCAGGCTGCGATCCGGCTCAACGAGCCTGAGTCCGCGGCCGCACACAAGATCGCCACCGTAGGACAGGCGGTACGCCGCGAGGTCAATGCCATTGGCGACGGGCTCGAGCGCGCCCTTTCACGCGCCTCCGAACTGGAGGTGATGGTGCATAACGAGGTGACAGCACTCGAACGCTCCTATTCGGATAACGAAACACGCATGCGGCAACTGATCGAGGAACTCGCCAGCCAGCGCGAGTCGGTTGTCACGAACGCCGAGCGGATGCGCGATGCCATCGCTGCCGTGCACGGCAACGTATCGGGAGAACTCGATACGCTCGGCAACTCGATCACCGAGCGGCTTCGCACCACGGGTAGCGAGATCACTGGTGCCCTCGAAACCGCCGGTACCTCGCTCGAGACGGCTTTCGATTCACGTAGCCGCTCGTTTGTAGAGTCCATAGACAGCCGCACCGCCGACCTCATCATGGCGCTCGATGATAGCGCCAGCCGACTCGATGGGGCCCTCACGGATCGCGCTTCGTCGGTGACAGAGGTCATAGGCGCCACGACGGAACGGCTCGAAACAGTCCTTGCTTCCGGCTCGACCAGCATCGCGTCTGTCCTCAATGGCCAGGCGGACCGTATCGAGACCACGTTCACCGAACGCACCGCTGCGCTTACACAGGCTCTGGACGTCCGAGCCGACTCGATCGCCGGGGCGGTCGACGCGCGCATAGACGGCCTCGTCGATGCCCTCGCTACCGGGTCGAGCACCATCACCTCGGCGCTCGAAGGTCAGGCCGATCGCATCGAAACAGCCTTCAAGGATCGGACCGAGGCTCTGACCCACGCGCTCGACGCCCGCGCGACTGCAATCGCTGGCACGGTCGACGCCCGCATCGACAGTCTCGTCAATGCGCTCGACAGCCACACCATCTCGGTTTCCACCGCGATAGAAGACAAGGCCGGCGCGCTGACCGAAATGCTCAACGCGACATCAGAAACCATCCTCACTGATTTCACCCGACGCGGTGAAGTGCTTGGCTCGACCTTCGCTGCGTTGGGCCAGAGGCTTTCGACCGATATCCAGGCCCGCGCCGACGAGGCCCAATCGACATTGGGACGCATCACCGAGCGGCTGGACGAAACCTTCTCGATTCAGTCTAACGCACTCGAAAGCCAGATTCAGACCCTCGCGCTGCAACTGGATGGCTCGCTTCAGGAATCGGTCGACCGTACCCGCGAGCATCTCGCCCGCGCCGGCGAGGGCACGCTGTCGCAGCTGAACGCCCGCATCGACGAGATTTCGGTGGTTCTGGACAACCGCATCAGTCAGGTCGATTCCGTCGTGGGCGAAAAGGGCGAGAAGCTCATCGCTGCTCTCGACGGCCACACCGGCCAGTTCACCGAAATTGCCGGGCGACTTGAATCAACGATCGGTGAAAAGGCGCAGGCTCTCAACGAGGGACTTGACCGCCGCACCCAGGCTTTTGCCTCGCTGGTCGACGAGCGGAGCGCCTCGCTGACCGCCAAGCTCGATGAACGGTCCGACGCTTTTGCAAATGTGACGGCGGAACGTACCGAAACTCTGGCCAACACTCTCGACTCGCGCCTGGGTCAACTCGACACTACCCTATCGGCCCGCACCACCCAACTTGACGACACTCTATCCGAACGCGCCGCGGCCATGAATTCGATGCTCGACATCACGGCCGGACAGCTCAGCGAAACCCTCTCCGAGCGCACACGCTACCTTGGCTCGATCATCGACGAATCCAGCGCCAAGCTGGAAAAAGGCGTCTCCGACAAGGCCCGCCAACTCGAAGAATCGCTCGACGAACGCGCCCTGCGGATCGGCGAGACGATTTCCTCACGCACCGCCGACATAACAGCCGCCATGGATGCGACGGGTGAAGCGTTCCGCGAAAGCATCGACACGAGCCTCACCAACGTCACCAGCGCGATGGAGAGCCGCACAACGCAAGTCTCCCAGCTCATCGAGAGCAAGGTTTCGGAGGTCAATCTCAATATCGGCCGCGAAATCGACAGTGCCATTGCTCGCATAGGCGATGCCGAAACCGGCGTGACCGCCCGCATCGACAAGGCCGCCGAGTCGGTCAGCACGAGTGCAAAAGCGGCTGCAGACCAGGTCGAAATGCGCCTTGCAGAAGCCCGCGATGCCATCACCGAAATGGTCGACGACCGCCTTGGTACATTGCCCGAAGCCATCACCACCCGCGCGGAGATCACCGCCGAGCGACTGGCCGGCCTCAACGAATCCATTCACGGCACCATTTCTGAGTCCATGCGCGAGCTTGAAACGGGCGCAGACCGCATCGAGATCAAGCTCAACGATTCGATCCACAACGCCATCGGTCGCTCCATGCAGGATCTCGAATCGGGTGCCGATCGCATCGAAACGGTCCTTAACGATAAACTGGCCAGCGTCACCGCCAACATCTCCGCTGAGGTGGAGCAGACGGCGGCACGCATGGACGTTGTCGTCCGCAAGGCAATGGACGAGTTCAAGACCGCTGCCGTGCAAATCGAGGATCTCGTGGAGGTCCGCGCCGTCCACACCGCTGAAGAACTGGAACGCAAGGCGTCCGAACTCAACCGCATCGTCGCCCAGCAGGCCGATGGCTTCGCTCAGTTGATCGACGAAAAGCAGAACCAGCTCACCAACGCGCTCGGAGCTCAGACCAACCTGTTGCGTGCCGCGCTCGAAGCCAATGCGCGCGACTCCGAAGAGCTTATGGCGGAGTCGACCAACCGCATCCAGCACGAGGTCACCGACGCGTTGCGCAAGCTCAACGACGCCAACCTCCTCCTCCAGCGGGTTCTGGAAAGCTCGACTGGCAACCTCGCCCGCCTCCAGAACAGTGTCGGCGAGCAGACTGCGAGCTACTCGCAAGCCATTCGTGACGCCCTTTCGGGAACCGAGCAGGCGGGCGAAGTCGTCGGCCAACACGTCCATGCACTGCAATCGGCGATGTCGAACATGCTTGAGCAGTTTGGCGAGATGTCAGGGCGGCTGCGAAACGAGACCAACGAATTCACCGGCGCCGCGGCCAACCTGGCCGAGGCAAACAACGCTACCACTGAAACCATCGAGCACGGCCGCGCTGCGCTGGGCGCGCTGGCAGAGGGCTTCACTGCGCGCACCGAGGAAATCGATGCGCGCCTGCGTGGCTTCGCACAGTCGATCGCCGACACGGTCAACCAGACCGAACGCCGCCTCATTGCAGCCCGCAAGGCGATGGAAGATGCGCTCCACTCGACCTCCGACAGCGTCACTGGCCAAATCCAGGCTATTGGAGATCTTGCTGCCGGGGAAGGCGAGCGTGCCGGCAATGCCTTGCGGCAAACCCAAGCCGATGTGCTCGCCGACATCGAGCGGGCCTATGCCGACGCGACGCGGCGCTTCGGTGACACTGCCGAGGCGATGCGGATGACGGCTTCCCAGCTTGGCCAGGAACTCGAAGCCACGCGCTCCGAATTGCAGCGCTCCGTCCTCGATCTGCCCGAGGAAACACGAGCCAGTGCTGCTGCCATGCGGCGGGTGGTTGCCGAGCAGATCGAGGCGCTTGCCGAACTCAACGCCATCGTTCGCGCGCAACCCAGCACCCACGACGTGGCCGCCCGCAGCGCCCCGCGCCGCGAAGTTCCGCGCACGACCTTCGAAGCGTCCAGCCGAACAGAACCGGCTCCGGCTCCGGCTCCGGCTCCGGCTCCGGTTCCGGCCCAGGCACCTGTGCCCGCGCAGCAGCCCCGCCCGGCCCCGGTGCGCCAGCCGGCGCCAGCGCAGGTCGCCCAGACACCCTCGCCTTCCGAAAGACTCAATGAGGCGCTCGCACGTTCGCGTACCCAGCCGGCGACTCCCGCCGCGGAAGGCGGCTGGCTTCGCGACGTCCTGCGCAACGCTTCGGCCAGCCAGGCAGGCACCCAGCGTCCGCTGAACCTTTCGAGCCTGACCGAAGACATTGCCCGGTCGATCGACGACGACGCCTTGGTCGCCGCGTGGAACCGTTACCAGGATGGCGAGTCTGGGGCGTTCAACCGCAGGCTATATACCATCGCGGGACAGACGACGTTCGATGAGGTCCGCCGCAAATTCCAGCGCGACCCGGAATTCGCTCGCACGGCCAATGCCTATATGAGCGAATTCGAACAGCTTCTGGGCGAAGCCGCCAACGGTCCCAACGGAATGCAGGCAACCTTCGGCCAGCTCGTCAGCAGCCGCGGCAAGGTTTACACCATGCTCGCGCACGCCAGCGGCAGGCTGGGCTGACGGCTCTACCTGTCATGAGAACAAAAAAACGCGGCCGCTACGGCCGCGTTTTTTTGTTCTCCGAGTGCTATTTTGTTTTCTTCATAGCCAGCGAAATGACGATCATCGCACCACCTAGGCCGGCGACCCCGGCGGCCACGTAGTAGCTGTCCATACCCATCGCCGCTACCAATGGCCCAAAGGCGATGAGCGCGAGGACAGAAGCCACCTGTTTGAGCACGACATAAAAGCTCTGTGCCTGGGCCGCGATATCCTCGCTCGTCCAGTTCGCAACAAAGCTCACCATACCCATATAGCCCAGGGCGAACGTTGCCATATGCAGGGACTGAAGCACCGCGAACTGCCACAATTCGCTGGCAAGCGGCATTCCCGTCCACCGCACCACTCCGCATATGCACGCAAACAGAAGCAGATGCCGCGCTGAAAACCGTCGGGCGATGCGGGCAAAATAAAAGATCACCAGAAGCTCGAAAACCGGCGCAACCGACCAAAGGATTCCAAGCATGGATTCCGGCACTCCGGCCCGCACCCACAGCAGTGCACCAAAACTCATCAGCAGCATGTGGCTCGCCTGCAGCACCGCGCCTCCCGCCAGCGCCAGCACGAACCACGGCCGCAGTACCTGTCGCATTGTGGTTGCCGCGTCGATGTTGACCGGCGCCACAGCTTCGCCGTCGGGTGCCCGAAACCGGGGCAACAACAGGGCAACTCCCCCGCGCAACAGGCAGGTGGCGATGAAAAGGGGAACGAAAATTGCAATTCCCGCCCAGCCGTAAATCCATCCGGCCAGCGCGGACATTGCGACAAAACCCACCGTGCCCCAAATGCGCACTCGCGCGAAATCGCTCCCCCTCCGCCGCGTCATGCGCATCGTAGCCGCATCGATTACGGGCTCGGTCGCCATCATGGGGATGGCACACAGCGAAACGATCAGTAGGATCCCCCAGAAGCTGTCCACCATCGCCAGTCCCAGCGAGGCAACGGCCGCTATCAGCGAGGCGACGACGATCACATTTCGCCAGTCGCTTGCCTTGTCTGCAATCCGCCCGACCAACAGGTTGAGGACGATCATCACGGCGATCGGCACTGCCGCGATTAGGCCGATCTGTTCCTCACCGATCCCCTGCGCGTCCAGCCAGATCGGTAGCAGCAGGGTCTGCACGGCTGCCGGCACGTAGAAAGACAAGTAATAAAGCCCGGCACGCACCTCGGGTGAAGCGAACCGCGCAGGCGACGCTGCAGTCATATCCGGAATATCCTTGAGAAGTGCTCGAACGGCACCAGGAACACACGACATTGCCCCGGCGCACGCACCGATGCAAGACGCAAACGATAGCGGGCACAGTGAAGGATTAAACTTCGGACTGTGGCTTCCGCCCTTTCAGTCGACGTGGCAGCTTGGCGGGGGCTCCTGTGTCCTTCCAACGGATCAACTCGAACGCGCCGTCATAATTCTCGACGATCGCCGTGCAGCTTTCCACCCAATCGCCGGAGTTCATGTAATGGATGCCAAAACGGTTATGCATGGCAGCATGATGGATATGCCCGCATATGACTCCATCGACCTCGCTGGTCCGGGCTTCGAGCGAAAGCGCCTCCTCGAATCGCCCCATCACCGAGACGGCACTTTTGACCTTCTGCTTGGCCCATGCCGACAAGGACCAGTACGACAGCCCCATCCGCCGCCGGACCCAGTTGACCGGCACATTTATCTTGAGCGCAAAGTTGTAGGCCCAGTCCCCGATATGGGCGAGCCATTTCGCATTGGCGACGACGACGTCGAACTGGTCTCCATGGATGACGAGATAGCGTTTGCCGTCGGCGCTCACATGGATCATGCGGTCGACGATTTCGACACCCCCGAAATAAGTGCCCAGGTAATCGCGCAGAAACTCGTCGTGATTACCCGCGAGGTAGACGATCCTTGCGCCTTGGTGTGCCTTCTGGAATAGGACCCGAGCCAGTTGATCATAGCTGGGCGGCCAGTTCCACTCTTTCTGCAACCGCCACCCGTCGATCAGGTCGCCCACAATATAAATCGTGTCCGCGTCGTGAACCGAGAGGAATTCCAGCAGTTCATCGACGCGTATGGCCTGCATGCCCAGATGCACGTCGCTGAAGAACAGCGTCCTGAAGTGCCGGACCTCACTATTTTCCTGCATCCGCGACCGGATCCCCGCAACGCATAACCGTACCGGAACCGGACGATTCCCTGCCGCTTCCACCAGTCACTATAACCACTCGCTCCCAAATGAGAAACAGCGCCACAGCCGTTAGAAGCGGTCCAGCGCCGGCCTTTCGGTATTGCCGCTTTAGCCCTTACCAGCCAGTCTGGCCTTGAGGGCGACGATCCGTCCGTAGCTTTCCTCGATGCGTCGTGCAAAGGCGGGGTCGATCTCTGCCTCTTCGACCAGGATGGCATGGATTTGAGCGCCCAGTCCCGGGTCCTGTATGGCCGTATTGGAAAAGAGCAGGATATCGTTGCCCGCGAGCACCGCACGGACGATCGTTTCGCGCAGGTCGAAGTGCTCGCGCACGGCGTTCATTTCGAGATCGTCGCTGATCACCACGCCCTCAAATCCGAGCGTGTCGCGCAGCACGCCCTCGATCCATTCCGGCGAGAGGCTGGCCGGAAGCTGCACGTCGCCATTGCCGGCATAATTGGCGTTGAAGATATGCGCGACCATGACCATGTCGGCGAGGCCATCGCTGACCAACCGCCGGTAAGGCGCAAGTTCCACTTCCTGCCAGACATCGGTGACGTCAACGAAGCCTTCGTGGGTATCCCCTGTGCTCGATCCATGTCCTGGAAAATGCTTGAGCGCGGTTCCCACGCCCGCCGCCCGGTGCCCATCTATGAACATCGCCGCCATCTGCGCGACGCGCACGGGGTTGACCCCAAAAGCGCGTTCGTAACGCGCGATGATCGGATTATCAGCATTAAGGTCGAGATCGACCACTGGCCCTAGATTGAGGTTGAATCCGAGTGCCGCCAGCCGCGTAGCGAGATCGCCATAAGTAGCCCGCGCCTCCGCCAGACTGCCCCGTCCGATCTGCCGGGCCGACGGAATTTCAGCAAACCCCACGGCCTCGGTCAGGCGCCGGATTTGCCCACCTTCCTGATCGAGCGCGATGAGTGGGGGTAGCCAGGGCTGTGCGGCGCGGAAACCTCTGTTCATCGCACGGACAGCCGCCAGCGACGAGATGTTGGGCCGGAGATACATTACTCCGCCGATCGTTCCCGCTGCAATCTGCGAACGGACGGCACGCACGCCCTCATCCGATACGTGAGCTCCCTGGAAGCCCACAAGCACCATCTGGCCGGCCATGTCCTCAATTGTCTGCGCCCATAACGACGACGACGGACCAAAAAACAGAACAGCGGCAGCCGCCGCGTTACGCAAGAACCGCATATATACACTCCGTTCATTGCGTTCAGAGTGGCACGATTCCGGCGCCCGCGCGACCTCGACAAAACCAGTTGCGCGTAGAAAACCCTGGGAATCCCCTGGGCGACTTATCCCGCCTTTTTGGCGGCAAGCCGGTCGGCGTCGGAGGCGGCCAGGCGTTCCAGTATCGCAAGCGCCGGCCCGGGACGGCCAAAGAAGTAGCCCTGCCCCTTCTTGCAACCGGCCAGCCGTAGCACCCACGCCTGATCCTGCGTCTCTATTCCCTCGGCCACCACGTCCTTGTCGAGCGACTCGGCCAGCATGAGCACCGCCCGCACGATGGCCGTCGCGTGGTCGTCCTCCGGCAGCCCCCTTACGAAGCTCTGGTCGATCTTGATTTTGTCGACAGGCAGGCGGCCAAGATAGCTCAGTGAGGAATAGCCGGTCCCGAAATCGTCGAGCGCCACGCCCACACCGCAGCCGCGCAGCAGTTGGAGTTTGTCGCCTACATGGGTGGTTTCGGCCACGAGGAGGCTTTCGGTAATCTCAATATCGAGCCGCTCTGGCGCCAGGCCTGACTTCGCCAGCGCGCCGAGCACATCCGATACGATGTCTCCATGCTCAAACTGCATGGGCGACACGTTGACCGAGAGCCTCACCGGTTTGGGCCAGGTGGCCACTTCCGCGCACGCCGTTTCCAGAACCCAGCGGCCCAGCTCGATGATCAAACCCGTCGCCTCGGCGGCAGGTATGAACTCGCCGGGTGAGATATTGCCCAGTTCGGGATGGGTCCATCGTGCGAGCGCCTCGACGCCGATTATTTCGCCACTATCGAGATCGACCTGCGGCTGGTAATGCACAGAAAATTGCCCCCGCTCCAGCGCCGCGCGCAGGGCGGTTTCCATCTCCTGCTTTCCCTTGATACGGGCATCCATTTCCGCGGCAAAGACCACGGTGGCGTTGCCCGAAGCATCGTCCGCCATCGAAAGTGCCATTGTCGCGTGACTCACGATCGCTTCCGGCACGGAGCCGGAGAGATCTGAATCGCTCAGCCCGACCCGAGCACCGACAATGGCGTGGTGACCATCGAGCGCATAGGGACGCGAGAGGGTTTCCTTGACGGTCTCGGCGAGCGACAGCATGTCGGTGTCGACAAGCCCCTTGAACACGAGCCCGAACCTGTTGCCATCCAGCCGCGCAACGCATTCGGCCCCCAAGCTGCCCAGCCGGTCCACGGCCTGTCGTACCAGTTCATCGCCGAAGGCGTGCCCCAGCGTATCAGTGATGGCCTTCAGTCGCGCCAGGCCCACCAGCAGTACCGTAACACCTCTGGCGCGATCCAGCGGGGTGGCCAGTTGCTCGTTGATTGCCTCGACGAATCGCATGCGCGAGGCTGCCCCGGTCAACGGATCATGCTCGGCAAGATAGGTGAGGCGCGCCGCCGCCTCCCGCCGCTCCGTAATATCGCGGAATGTGAGGCAGGCAACACGCTCCGCCGATTCCCGTGTATCCTCCCACTCGGAAACGCTGGAAAGCGTGACGACGAATTCCACAATGCGTTCGCCACCGGGGCGGATGATGGTCGCTTCCTGCGCCCGGTCCATCGCCTTGCCCAGATTGATGGCGGACTTGATGTGAACAAGGAAAGTATCGTCTAGCACCTCGGAGGCCGATCGGCCCCGCAAGCCCGGCGCGATGAAATCCTCGGCCATTTTGCTCGCGGCCCGTATGACCTCATTATGGTCGATGACGACAACGCCATCGAAATTGTCGGCGACAACCCGCGCGAGAATGCCCCGCATCGAGTCGCGCTCCCTTGAAGCGAGGCTAAGCGACTTGTTGCGCTGTCCCAGCTCTTGAATGAGAGCCGCGATGATAACGGCAAACTGGGAAACATGCGCTGCAGCCGTATGTGCGGTGACGCCCATCCGCGACTGCATGCCGATTGTGATAAGCTCGATTATAATCAGGAAGGCAACAGAACCGAATGCAGCCAGCAAAAACGGCATTTTGCGCCGGAGTATCAGGAACAAGATCGCCGAGAATGCGACCAGCACGAATGGCGGATCGACCCGCCAGCTACTCAGCATCCGGTTCTGCCGCACTGTCTCCGCCGCCAACAGTTGGACGGCCGTTGCCGAAAGCATGCCGTATCGCGGGACCATAACGCCATTCTGCGTCGAGAAGTCACTCACTCCTACAATAGCGACCTTACCCGAGATGAGCGGCGATACGTCGCCGTCACCCAAAAGAGCGGATACAGGCACGCGCGGAATGGTATCCAGTTCGATGCCGAAATCGACTAGGAACGCTCCGTCGGGAACACGCCTCTGAGGCGTGACGGCCGTGGCTAGAGATTCGATCACCCAACCTTCGTGCATCTGCCGCGACGGGTAGCGCCGGACCACACCGTCACGATCGGGCGTTACCCCGACAAAGACCGGAGGCGCCAAAGCGGCAAAGCGCTCCAGCGGCAATTCGGGGGCATGATCGGGCCCGGAGGACATGGTCGCCGTCGTCCGCACGCGCCCAGCCGCGCTCGAAAGCGCGCTGTACATCTCGTTGTCGTCGAAATAGCCGAGCCTGCCGCGCAAATTGACGTCGAGGACAATCATTTCTGCGCCGCTGGCGGCCAGAATCGCGACGACATCGGCATAAAGCCCCCGCGCCCTGGAAGCGCTGCCAATATTTGCGAGAGCCGCCGGGTCGATTTCAACGAAAACGATGTCCCCGCTCGCGGGGCGGGACGCCAACTTGAACCGCAGGTTTTGCAGGCCGTCCTCGACAGGTCGCAACCAGCCGAGCCAGGAAGCCGTCACCACGACGATGGCTATCGTTGCCGCAACGAACCACTGCCGATATTCTGTCATCGGCTCCTGATGGTGCACTTCGCCCCCGCGCATATTCGACAAAAAAAGCCTTAAAAACCACCCTGCCCTATATATTCGGGCAGATCGGACAGCACCGACTTTGTCCCTACGATCTGAACAACCCGTAAAAAACATCAGCAAGCGAGGCGGATTTCGCCTCACTTGCTCAAAATTGACCAAATTTGACCTGGCTGGCTCCGATCTACCGGTTCTTCCGGTTTGAGATCAGGTCATCCACCACCATCGGATCGGCCAGTGTGGAGGTATCTCCCAGCGAACCGAAATCGTTCTCGGCGACCTTGCGCAGGATTCGGCGCATGATCTTGCCTGAGCGGGTCTTGGGCAGGCCCGGCGCGAACTGGATGTGGTCGGGACTTGCAATCGGGCCGATTTCCTTGCGTACCCAGTTCCGCAATTCAACCGCGAGCGCCTCGGACATCTCCTCTCCGGCCATCAATGTCACATAGCAATAGATGCCCTGCCCTTTGACGTCGTGCGGGAAGCCGACCACCGCCGCTTCCGAAACCTTTGGATGTGCCACCAGCGCGCTCTCGATCTCCGCGGTTCCCAGTCGATGGCCGGATATGTTGAGCACGTCGTCGACCCGCCCCGTGATCCAGTAGTAGCCATCGACATCCCGCCGGCAGCCATCACCGGTGAAATAGAAGCCCTTGTATTGCTGGAAATAAGTCTCCTTGAACCGCTGGTGGTCCCCATAAACGGTCCGCATCTGTCCCGGCCAGCTGTCGGCAATTGCCAGCACGCCGGAAGCCTCGGTACTCTCGATGATCTTCCCGCTCTCGGGCTCGAGGACAACGGGCTTCACCCCAAAGAACGGCTTTGTCGCCGAACCCGGTTTGGTCGCAATGGCACCGGGAAGCGGCGTAATCATGAACCCACCGGTTTCGGTCTGCCACCAGGTATCCACGATAACGCACCGCTCGCGGCCCACATGCTTATGATACCACATCCAGGCCTCGGGATTTATCGGCTCGCCCACCGATCCGAGCAGCCGCAGGCTCGAAAGATCGGCCCGCGCGACGAATTCCGTCCCCGCACCCATCAGTGCCCGGATTGCCGTTGGCGCCGTGTAGAAGATGTTGACCTTATGCTTGTCGACAACGTCCCAGAACCGACCCGCATCGGGATAGCTCGGGACGCCCTCGAACATGAGCGTGATCGCCCCATTCGCCAGCGGACCATAAACGATATAGGAGTGACCAGTTACCCAGCCCACGTCCGCGGTGCACCAAAAAACCTCGCCGTCGCGATAATCGAACGTCAACTGGTGCGTCAGCGACGCCCAGACGAGATAGCCCCCCGTCGTATGTAGCACGCCCTTGGGTTTGCCCGTCGAGCCGGAGGTATAAAGGATGAACAGCGGGTCTTCCGCGTTCATGGGCTCGGGATCGCAAAACGGCTCGACGCCTGCCGCGGCCTCATGCCACCATACGTCGCGCTTCCCCTTCATCGCGACCTCGCCGCCGGTATTGCTGACGACCAGGACCTTCTCGACCCCCGGACAATCCTCCAGCGCGGCATCCACATTGGCCTTGAGCGGCACGGACTTCCCACCGCGCCGTCCCTCATCGGCGGTCACCACGACCGCGCTGTCGCAGTCGTTGATGCGGCCTGCAAGCGCATCGGGAGAGAACCCGCCGAATACCACCGAATGCACCGCACCAATCCGCGCGCAAGCCAGCATCGCATACGCAGCTTCAGGGATCATCGGCATGTAGATGGTTACCCGGTGCCCCTTCTTGACACCTAGGCCCTTGAGGACGTTGGCGAACCGGCACACCTCATCATGAAGCTGGCGATAGGTGATATGCCGGGCCTCGGCCTCTGGATCGTCCGGTTCGAAAATGATCGCCGTCTGGTCACCCCGGGACGCCAGATGCCGGTCGATACAACTTGCGGTAACGTTCAAAACTCCATCTTCGAACCATTTGATCGAGATGTCGGGCCAATCGAAATTGGTGTTCTTGACCTTGGTGTAGGGCTTGATCCACTCGATACGCTTGCCCTGCTCGCCCCAGAACCCCTCAGGGTCGGCCAGCGAGCGCGCGTACATTTCCTCGTACTGCGCGGCCGTCACATAGGTCCGCGCCACGACGTCGGCGGAAGGGGCAAAAACTGCCTCCGAACTCATTGTAGTTCCTCCCAATTCATTTGGTGAGGAACTTAGCGCACCGCGCGGCACGCGGGCAAGCGAGGCGCATTCGACGTGACGGAAAGTCACGCTTTGTCAACGGCAGCCCGCTAAGCTGCGCTGTCCGAACTGGAGGCTGCGTCATGGAACAAATGAACGCCCGCGCCGCGACCCGAGCAGATATCGACATGGTCCATCGCGAATTGATGGACCTCATCGATTCGATGCCGTTTTATTCCGACATCTTCAAGGCCCATGAGAAGGAGCGCCTGGACAAGACCTTCCTGCGCACCCTGCTCGCCATCGATCCCTGGCATATCTTGCTGCTGGAAATGGATGGCGAAGTCGGTGGTTTCCTCATTTCCGGGCCCGATTGCGGTACTATTTTCCAGTTATGGTCGGCGATCTTCCCCAAGTTCCGCAAAACGCCCCTCGGGCGGTTCGGCATGGATGCCTTCATCGACCATTGGGACAATTCTCGCTTTCACAAGGCCTCCACCTGGGTCCGCCCTGACAACCGCCCGGCACTGGCGCTCCTGCGCCGCTATGGTTACGAGCAGATCGCCTTGCTCGAAAAGCACATCTTCGGCGAGGATTATCTCATCATGGAGCGCAAGTTCACCAAGGTCACCGAAGGTTACGACCGCGGCATGGCCTTGCCGATGCGCAAACGTCTCGGCCTGCGGTTGCGCGGATTGTTGGACCGCTAGGTTTTAGGCCGGCGCTGCGCGGAACCGATTGAATATCGAGACGTCCACCTTGGCCTTTACCAGCGCCGTCAGCCACAGCGAGACAGACCAGACGCTGATGGCAACGAATGCCGAAACCGCAGCACCCATCAACCCATGGGCGGGTACCAAAAGGTAATTGCCAGCAACCAGCACGACGACGCCAAGCAGGATAGATGGCAGGCTGGCATAGGGCTGGTCATGCATCGAAAGCACCAGCGAGGCCGGACCGAACATCGCGCGCACGACCAGCGCCAGGCACAATATCGCCATGGGCAGCGCTCCGGCGGTGAAGTCATCCCCAAACAACATCAGGATAAACCGGCCAAAGATCAGCACGCCAAGAAACAGTCCGAGAGCCAACAGCGTAGCGACCAGATTGGCCTCCCCCACGCGGCTCTCGAATGCGGAGCGGTCCGACTTGGCCTCGGCCTCGAACATATCCGGCAAGGTCAGGGAGTACACCGCCACGACGCCGAACGAAACCAACGCAAAGATACGCGTGGAAACCCCGAAAATCGCCAGGTCCCCGCGATCGAGAAGGTCTGCGAGAAGCAGCAGGTTGATGTCGAAGAAATAGTCGGATGCGAGGACGATCAGCACCCACGGCGCCGCGAACCGCCACCACCGCCGCTGCTCGCTGGGGCGGGGCGTGTCGTCAGCCGGTATGACGCGCACTGCCCGGACGACGAAGGCGAACTGCCCGACAAACAAAGCGAGCAGAAGCAGCGCGACGAGCCAGAGCATGGGAAGCAATTGCGGCCCCTGGGTGACCGCAGCGACGACCGCAAAGCCGCCCAGCATCAATGCTGGCCGGAAGATCATGTCCGGGACATATCCCGCAAGCGGCCGCTTGAGCCCTACAAGCGTGGTGGCATTGACGTAACTGACCGCGGTTGCAATCGCGATCACCGACGTCGGCAACCATAGAAGGCGCAGATCGGCGCCGGAATCGCCCATAAGATATGTGACCGGCCAACCTGCCAACGCCACGGCAATACCCACCGCAGCGACCTGGCCATAGGCCTGCAGGAGAAAGCGACGCAGTTGACGCCCTTCCCCCCTGGCGCGGTATTCCGCGGCAAAATACGTGCCCACGGTCTGAAAGCCCAATGGCATGCCCACGGCCAGAAGGTTGGCCGCCGCAATCACGAGGAGGTAGTCTCCCAGAGCTTCCGCGCCCCATACCCGCGCAATTGCGGCCTGCACGACGAAAACGAACCCGGCACCGAAGATGCGCAGGGCAAACATGAATACCGATTTCGATGCAAGCTTGGTGGCGATCGACATCTATCGTGCGGCCCGCCGCAGGTGTTTCGCCAGAACGCGCATGTATGCGTCGAGCGCATCGCGCACGTTGTTGAACCCTCGTCGCAGCATGTAGGCAGCTTCGCCGGCCAGCCGCGCGCTCCGATGAGAAGTATAGTTGGCAATAGGCGGCAGGGGATGGATAAAACCGGCGTCCCCCACCATTCCGCTCTTGAACTGATGCAGGCCCGGCGAACCGTCGGTTCCGCCGAGGTCGTACCAACGCGCGCGCGTATGGTCGCGCAGCCAGCCCAGGACGTGCCAATGGAGGAAATAACCCGCACGCAGATCGAGTGCGGCATCAATCGTCGCGCCGTAGAGATAAGTCGCTGTCGCTCCCGCGGTAAAGACGATGGCCCCGGCCACGACACTCCCCTCGCGTGAAACGAAGAAGAGCTCAGGTCGCCCCCTGCCTTCCGGCAAGGCAAACAGGTCGGAAACCGTGTCGATCGCCGAATGGTCGGCGAACCGCTTGCGCTCCGACATGGCATCGTAAAGGGTCATGAACCGTTCGAGATTGTGGGCCGCGGAACGTTCGAAAACGAGCTCGTTCTTCATGGCCTTGCGTAGATGGTAACGCCATTTCTGCGAGAAGGCCGCCATCCGCTTTTCGTCATCGAGCCTCACGTCGACGACATACCGGTCCGGCGCGCGCAGACTCTCTCCTTGGGAAAACCCCAGGTCGATCAAACGGGCTAGCCCGGCATTCTCGCGCTGAGATTCAACTGGGGGCATGATCGACACCATCATGGCGCGGCGATCGCCGTATTCGGCCTTGAGGTGGCCGATCATACCACGGAGCATTTCCTCGCCGCCCGGAGCCCCGGCATCAGCGAGCATTGGCCCCCATTTTACCAGCGCAATCATCCCCAGTTTGAGGGGTAGCGGCTGCAGCATGACGAGCGCGCCGCCGATCGTCTCTCCGTCCTTGCTAAACAGCACAGGCTCAAGTGCGACCCCAGGCCATCGACCGCGCGCGTAGGCATATAACTGTTCCTGGCAAATCCCATCGAACGCCACGGCGACTTCGTCCCAGACGTCTCCCGGGAGAACCTTCGCTACAAGGCCGGCGGGCACGGCTGCGCTTCCGGAGAGTCCGCCCTTGCTTCCGGCGACCGCTCCCAGTGCAGCAGGAGAATGTGAGGCCACGTCCATAAACCTGATCCGTTCGATAGCGCCGGCAGTATAGCCGGGGCCACTTGGTCAAAGGTTGTCGCGCCTGATAGCGGATGCGCCTTCTTTGCAGATGGTTAACGGCCTATGAACCCACGTCGGGCTCACTTCCATGCCAGATAAGCACCGCCATCGTCGCGCAGTTGCACCCCTGCGGCTCGCATCGGTATCAGGGAATCGGCACCATCAGGGGGGAAATGGTGGGTGTACGAGGGCTCGAACCTCGGACCCGCTGATTAAGAGTCAGCTGCTCTACCAACTGAGCTATACACCCACGACATGCGGCAAGCCGCTGAAGTGGCGCCTCTCTATCAAACCCATCAGGGACTGTCCACCCATCAAATCGCAATTGGGCTAATGCGAAACCGGATTGAGGCTGGTCCCCAGAAATGCCTTGTTGCCCCAGAGGTCCGACAGCCTGAAATCCCGCCTGCATCCGATGCGGTATGCCTCATAACGCGCGGGGTTCTTGAGGTGGAAATCCTGATGATAATCCTCGGCGGCATAGAACGGAGCGGCAGGCAAAATCTCGGTAACGATGACAAATCCTGTTTCTTCGACCAGCGCCGTCTTGCTGGCCTCAGCGATCCGAGCCTGTTCCTCATCGAGCGCAAAAATCGCAGTGCGATAGCTGTGGCCCCGGTCACAAAATTGTCCGCCTGCATCAGTTGGGTCGGTCGTGTGCCAGAAGACGGTCAGCAAATGCTCGAAGCTCACGACATCCGGGTCGTAAGTGACCTCGACCGCCTCGTAATGCCCGGTATCGGTGAAAATCACCTGTTCATAGCTGGGATTTTCAACGTGTCCACCGGCAAAGCCCGATGTCGTCCCAGTAACGCCCTCCACCTTGTCGAAATTGGCTTCCACGCTCCAAAAGCATCCGCCGGCGAAAAGCGCGGTCGCCGCCTGCGCAGGAACCGCAATGACCAGAAAAAGGCCTGAGATGGCAATTGCCTGCAGTATCCGCATCGTCATCGTCACCTCCGTTTAGCCTTGTTCTAGCTCACGCCCGGACGGTGCTGGACGCAAGTCAACACACTGTGAACCATATCCGCGGAGATAATGGATCGTGGCGCGATCACATGTAATAAAATGCGCAGCTATGTATTAACGGCACCCCCGCCGACGGACCAGCTTTATGCCCCAAAATGCCGGAAAACTCCCCTTGAGCCGCCTTGCTCTGGCTACGGCCTATTGGCTGAAGCCGCCAAGGGTAAAATGGCTTCCGTTTCTTGCTGCCCGTATCGTCCGGGAAATGCTCAGCCCACCGCCGGCCATTCCGGATGTCGGTCGGATCGATGATCGCCCGCCCGGCTTTGGTGGATTGGCGACCGATCTGACAACGCCGACGGTCCTCGCGGCTTTCCGCAGAGGCTTTTACCCCATGGCGCATTGGGGAAGGATGAAGTGGTGGTCGCCGCCGCAGCGCGCCACCATGCCGCTCGAAAATGTCCACATCGCCAAACGTTTCCGCCGTACCATGCGCCAAACGGATCTCCGCGTCGCCTTCGACTCCGATTTCAACGGTGTCATCTCCGGCTGCGCGGCCCCTCGCGATCGCGCCAGGACGCACCTTACCTGGATCACGCCGCAGGCCAAGGCGCTCTATATGCGTCTGTTCGATGAAGGGCATGCCCATTCCGTCGAGATCTACGATACCGAGGACCAACTCGTCGGAGGCCTCTTCGGTCTCGCGGCCGGACATGTCTTTTCGGCACTCTCGATGTTCCACACGGCCGACAACGCTTCGAAATTCGCCATCGTCAGTCTCTATCACCATCTCGAGGAAGCGGGATTCACCGCCGTTGACCATCAGATCATGTCAGGATGGGTCGAGGACCTTGGCGGTATCGATATGCCGCGCCACGACTATATCGCCTTCCTCGAGCGGCCCGTCACCCCCGCATGGGGCGCCGGCCGCTGGAACGCGCAATTCACGCTCCAGCAGACGGCGGATTGGAAACCCCGCGGCGAGGCACCAGGCAAAAAGTCCGAAGCGTCGGCGGCTTAACCCGCCAAAGCGCCCTGCGCCGAAGCGCCCTTTTCCACCAACAGACGGTTATACGCGTTGAGATAGGCGCGGGCGGAGGCGACCAATGTGTCGGGCTCTGCCGCATTGCCCGAAGCGATGCGCCCGTTCATCTCGAGCCGGACATGGGCATTGGCCTGGGCGTCGGTACCGCCGGTGACCCCATCCACCGCATAGAGCACCAGATGCGGATCGGCCCCCACCGCCTTCTTGATCGCATTGAAGATTGCGTCCACAGACCCCGTACCGTCGTAGGTAACCTCAGTGGCTTCCCCGTCGATGGAAACGGTCAATTCGCACCTGTGAACGCCGCCGGTCTTCGACGTTACGCTCATGTCCACCAGCTTGATGCGATCGGCGGCCGAGCCCATCTCATCGTCCACCAGCGCCACGATGTCATCGTCATAGACGTGCTTCTTGCGGTCCGCGAGGTCCTTGAAACGCTGGAAGGCCTCCTGGAACTGGTTGTCGGCCAGTTCATATCCCAGGTCGCGCAGCTTTTCCTTGAACGCGTGGCGGCCCGAATGCTTGCCCATCACCAGCGAGGTGGATTTGATGCCCACGCTTTCAGGCGTCATGATCTCATAGGTCAGCGCGTTCTTGAGCATCCCATCCTGATGGATACCGCTCTCATGGGCAAACGCGTTCTTGCCGACGATCGCCTTGTTGTACTGGACAGGAAAATTCGCCGCCGCCGAGACGACCTTGGAGGCGCGCGAGAGGTGCGTGCTCTCGATATTGGTGTGGAAGGGAAGGGCATCCGCCCTCGTCCTGAACGCCATCACGACCTCTTCGAGCGCCGCATTGCCCGCGCGCTCGCCCAGCCCATTGATCGTGCATTCGACCTGCCGCGCCCCCGCCCGCACGCCGGCAATCGAGTTGGCCACCGCCATCCCGAGGTCATTGTGGCAATGGGTCGAAAAGATTGCCTTGTCGGAATTGGGCACCATCTCGATCAGTGTCCGGATGAGCTGGTAGTAGTCTTCCGGCGTCGAATACCCGACCGTATCGGGCACATTGATCGTCGTCGCGCCCGCCTTGATGGCCGCTTCCGTGCAGCGCGCCAGAAACTCGACCGGTGTACGCGTTGCGTCCATGCCCGACCACTCAACATCGTCGATGAGGTTGCGCGCCTGCGTTACGGTCTTGGTGACGATTTCAAGCACCTCGTCCTCGGTTTTCTTCATCTGATGCGCCAGATGGATCGGCGAGGTGGATACGAAAGTGTGGATGCGTCCGCGCTTGGCGAACCGCACCGCCTCCCCTGCCCGGTCGATATCGGCGGGGATTGCGCGGGCCAATCCGGCAATCACGGCGTTTTTCGCACGCTTGGCAATGGTCGCCACCGCCTCGAAGTCACCGTTTGAAGCAATGGGGAATCCCGCCTCGATGATGTCGACACCCATCGTGTCGAGGATCTCGGCCACCTGGAGCTTTTCCTCGAGCGTCATCGTCGCCCCGGGGCTTTGCTCTCCGTCACGCAATGTCGTGTCGAAGATGTAAACGCGGTCGGTGTTGCTCGCTGAACTGGCTTCGGTACTCATTTCTCTTAGGTCCTTACTCTCGGCCACCTGCGGAAATCATATGCAGGCTGTGGCCGGACATCTCGTTAAGTGTTCGGCTTCTGGCGCTATCCCCTGATGACCCGTCCACGCTTCGCGGACCGCCGGCAATCAGGGGCTGATAAGGAGGAGAAGAAGGGCGCTGCCAAGCAGCAGCCCCGAACCCAATAGGAGATTGATCCGCAAGGCTTGCTCCTTGCGGGCGATAGCGACGGCAGCAGATGTATCTTTGCGGCGCATCGGTTCTACCGGTTCCTCAAAATCTCCGTTGCCGCGCACAATGATGCAATCTTGTCCGGCGTGCAAGCCTTGTATGCGATCAATTCGGCCTAGTTGAAGGCGAAAACAGCCGCAAAGATCACGCCGAGCCCACTCAGCCCGCTGACCATCGAAGCGAGCTTTGCCCGTTTTGCGGCCTCCGTGTCTCCCGCTCTGGCCTTGCGCGCCGACGCCGATCCGATCCCCACGGCAGCGGTCAGCACGATGACCAGCGCCATCTTGATCCAGAACCACGCGTCAAAGGTACCCATCCCGCCATATTTGAGCGCCACCATCAGCACCCCCGTAACCCAGAGCAGTCCGAGTCCGATATGGCCGCTCCTTGCCAGCATCGCGGTGAACCGATCAAACCCGGAATCGGCAGCGGGGTTCGTTACGAGGCGTGTGGCGTTGGACAACGCCATCCCCGACCCCATGCCGATCACCAGCCCAAAAAAATGCAGGAAAAGCAGTATTTTGGCCAGGATATCCATCGTCCCCCACCCTTGTTTGACTATTCGTCCAGATCCAGCACGCCTTCCGCCAGGACCACTGCCGCACCGCCGATCCCGGCATGACGCAACTGACCCTGTTCCTTGTTGAACTGCAGCTCGATGAGGCTGGGCCGTCCCATCTCGCGGCCCTGGCGCAACATGATCTCGTGATGTCCATCCCCGTAGCGCGGCTGCGCCGCCAGAAGGCCGATCAAGGCCGCGGCGGCCGATCCCGTCGCTGCATCCTCGCCCGCGCCGTGCGCAACCTGAAACATGCGCGCAGCATAATCGTTTCCGCGCTCATCGGGTGTTTCAGTGAAAACATAAACGGAATTTCTGTCACCCCGAAATGTATCGTTCCAGCCCCTCCGCTCGAGCGTGATCGCCGCCAACGCGCGCGCATCGCGCACCGGCACGAGATAGAACGGTAGCCCGGCTGAGTACATCGCCGGTCGCACATCGCCAAAGCCGATATCTGCCACTGCAAGCCCCAGCCTTTCGCCAATCTGGTCGTCCGGCGGCGCCTCCCCTACCCGCTCGGGTAGCCTGGGCAGAGCGAACTTGGCCTCGCCAGTGCGCTTGTCGATGCGCTCCATGACAGCAGTCACCAACCCCACGCCCAGCTCCAGCCGCACCGCCGATGCCCGGCTCTGTAGCCCTAGCAGGACTGCCGCGCCCACCGTGGGGTGCCCGGCAAACGGCAGTTCCTGGGTTGGCGTAAAAATGCGCAAGGCGTTGGTATGCCGCTCGTTCTGGGGCGCCAAAACGAAAACGGTTTCGGAAAGGTTGAACTCCGCCGCGATTGCCTGCATCCGCGCGCCCGAAAGCCCATCGGCCTTCAGAACCACCGCCAACGGATTGCCGGCGAGCCTGTCACGGGTGAACACGTCGAGAATGAAATAGGAAAGTCTCATACGCCCCTCACGCCGGCGAATCCCGAGTTCGGAGCGCATCATGCGCGATAATGCGCGCCGCGAAAATATGCATTCGCACCGCTAAAAAGAAAACCGCCCGCTCCCCATGGCAGCGCGCGGCGATCTCGATAGCAAGGCAAGCGTAGCTAGTTGCGGTTTTTGTCCACCAGCGCCCCGGCCTTGATCCACGGCATCATTTCGCGCAGCTTCGTCCCGACCTCTTCGATCTGGTGTGCGTCGTTGTTGCGGCGGATGGCCTTGAAGCGCGCGGCGCCGGCGCGGTATTCCTGCATCCACTCGGAGGTGAACTTGCCCGACTGGATATCGCCCAGCACCTTCTTCATCTCCGCCTTGGTTTCCGGCGTGATGATGCGCGGGCCGGTAACATATTCACCCCATTCGGCAGTGTTGGAGATCGAGTAGTTCATATTGGCGATGCCGCCCTGATAGATCAGGTCGACGATCAGCTTCACTTCGTGCAGGCACTCGAAATAGGCCATTTCCGGCGCATAACCGGCCTCGACCAGCGTTTCGAACCCGGCACGGATCAATTCGACCAGACCACCGCACAGCACGGCCTGCTCGCCGAACAGATCGGTCTCGCACTCTTCCTTGAAGGTCGTCTCGATGATGCCCGAGCGCCCGCCGCCGACACCCGAGGCATAGGCCAGCCCGAGATCGTGTGCATTGCCGGTTGCGTCGTGATGGATGGCGATCAGGCACGGCACCCCGCCGCCCTTCTCATACTCACCGCGCACCGTATGGCCCGGCCCCTTCGGCGCAATCATCAGCACGTCGACCGTGGACTTCGGTTCGATCAGCCCGAAATGAACGTTAAGTCCGTGCGCGAACGCCAATGCTGCACCGTCACGGATATTGGGCGCGATCTCGTCGCGATAGATATCGGCCTGAAGTTCGTCCGGCGTCGCCATCATCATCATGTCGGCCCAGCCAGCCGCTTCGGCAACGCTCATGACCTTGAGCCCATCGGCTTCGACCTTCTTTGCAGTCGTCGAACCCGGACGCAGCCCGATGGCGACATTGGTCACCCCGGAATCGCGAAGGTTCAGCGCATGCGCCCGGCCCTGGCTGCCATAGCCGATAATGGCGACCTTCTTGGACTTGAGAATGTTGAGATCAGCATCCCGATCGTAATAAACGCGCATTGGAATCTCCCATTATCGCATTGTCTGGATTGGTTTTCGTCACGCCCCGTAGAGCGCGAAAAACTGTTCACGCGCCCGGCGCGCGTCTTCGAGAATTGTCTTTTCGTCGAGCTTCATTGCATCCCCGAGCAAAAGCCGGATCTGTACGTCGCGCACCACCAGCCCGAAAAAGGTGCGGAACGCCGCCTCGCAATCCTCGAACACCAATAGCCCTGCGTCGCGCCCCGCCTCGAGCACCGGTTTCAGTCGCCGCCCCATCGCATAGCGTCCGTTTTCGAGCACGATCATGCCGAGGTTGCGCTTTTCCTGCCCCGCATGGGACACCGCCAACCGGTTCAGCGCCACCGATATATCGCCCGACAAGACGCTCAAGAGGTCGCGGGCAAACTTCTCGAGCGCAATCCCGAGCGCCCGCGCATCGAGCCGCTCCCGGTCCACCGGCACCATCCGCACCTTGGCTGCCTGCCACTGCACCGTCGCAGTCAGCAGCCCGTCGCGGTCGCCAAACCATTTGTAGAGCGTTTCCTTGGAGCAGCTCGCTCGCCGCGCCACCCCGGTCATCGTCAGCCCGTCCCCACCCTCGACGAGCAGCCCGAGCGCCGCGTTCAGAACGGCCTTCTGCCTTTCGGTCAGCGTATCGTCGCCAATGGTTAGGCCTGGAGGTGTCAAAAGTTGCCCTCTGGTGTGGGGTTCGACAATGTTGAGGAGGCCGCGCCGCGCCAAGGGACCTCGAGAACCACAAACAAAAGCGCGCTCCCACCGCGCGCTTTCCCCGTCGTAAACCCTGGAACAAACGCGCGGCAACGTTCGCCTTCCATTTGCCGTACCGTACGTTACGGTTCGGCATTTGGCAAGCGCTACCCTCCATGCCGTCGGCCTCCCCGCCCTGTTTTGGTCGAATCGGGATAACAATGTCACATCGTGCCAATTGGGAATCGAAGTGATGCGCTGTCTGCCCTTGTTCGTCTTGACGCTGTCCACCCTCGCTATCCCCGCGCTCGGGCAGGATAGCGAAGCCCCCACCTCCGCACCGATGATCGGCGTCTCTCTCACCGACCGCATCTGGGTACGGTCTGACGACACCTCCGGAATGCCCGGCTCCATGCAGATTTTCCTCTCGGATGGCACGCTACTCTCGGATTCCTGCTGGGAAACCTACCGCCTCTCATCCTGGGTCATGACCTCGGACACCACCCTCGTCTGGAACGAGGACGGTATGGATATTCCTGCCGAGATCGTCGAACTGTCCGAAGCCGAACTTGTCCTCTCGCTCGATCTGGTCAATGAAACCATCACCCAGCGCTTCGAGCCTGCCCCCGTCCCCTATGTCTGCCCGGATATGCCGCGCTGACGCGGATCAGGTCGAAAAATCGCAGTAATACTGACTGAGCCCGCCTTCCGAAACGAAGGCGGTTGAAACCTCTGTGTAGTTTTCCGGATCGGTGTCGAGCTTCGCCGCCGAGGCCTGGGCGAGCGGCGCAAACGTTGCCGCCACCTCCGTATCGGTGGGATCGAACCTGACGCTCAACACCGCGATGCCGTTGTCGTTGCCGGCAAACAGCGCAAAATGATCCACGCTGTGTCCCATCCACTCACCCTCTACGGGAACACGGATTTCCCGGAACTCCTCGTCCTGACGCACCTGAATATCGCCGAAATAATGCTCTCCCAAATCTGGCAGAACCAGCGCTTCGCCATTGACTGCGCTCGTCCACAGAGCCTCGAGCGCCCCCGAAAGCTGGCATTCTTCGGTGAACCCGGCCATCATGGCGTCGAGCGGATATCGCGACGGCGCTTCGTCGACCAGCCCCACGAGGCCCATGACCCCGATAACCCCACCCATCACCGCATCTCCAGCGGCGTCGATCCATTCGAACATCGGCCCGTAACTCAATGAATAAAATAAGGGGCTGCCACGACGGCAACCCCTTGTGCGTATAACATATTGGCCAAGTGGTGGCGAGCGGGACCTTTACTCGGCGGCTTCCTTCTGGACGTCCGCTTCCCGCGCCTCCTTGGTGGCATTGGTCCACCAAACGAGGTTGTCGAGCATGTCCTTGGCGCTCGGGCCGATGGCTCCCTCGATTGCAGACATCGGCTGATTACCGGCACCCGACCAGACGGTGTAGAATTCAGAGCCGCCGATATGCACGCCATGGCGGACGGGTACCATCTGCAATTCGACATTAATCAGGCGCAGCTGCTCGATGGCGCGCGCAGCGCCAACCGAACCGTAGCCGACATAGGCTGCCGGTTTGCGGCCCCACTCGACATAGGCCTGATCGAGAGCATTCTTGAGAGCTGCGGTGATCGAACGATTGTATTCGGCGACGAGGAAAATATAGCCGTCGAACTCGGCGACCTTCTTCTGCCAGGCGATAGCCTTGGGGTCCTGCGTAGGCGCCCAGGCGTTGGAAGCAACTTCGTTGAAGAAAGGCAGGTCAAAATCGCGCAGATCGACGAGTTCCACATCGATTTCGGAGCGCTGCCTGGCCAAATCGAGCAGCCATGCGGCCGGCTTGTCGGCAAACCGCGTTTCACGCGTCGAAGAGATGATGATGGCGATTTTTGGTTTGGACATCTGATACTTCCTATAAATCGGTTACAAATAGTGACCAAGGATACTTAAGTCTGCTCAATCACTAAAAACAAGTAGGCACCTTTATGTAACCGTAGGAACTCGGGTGGCGATAAATCACGAAGGCTCTATACCGCAGGTTTATCCGTTGTATTTCCTGCATTTTCGGCGCTCGCATGTCCAACCTTGCTTGCGCGGAAGGATCGTTCGCGTTTATGAAACACTCATGTTTTCGCTCGCTCAACCTACCCGACCAACGCATCGACCGGGTTAGCGTTCCTTGGACTGGCCCACGCGAAGGAGGTTTCAATGAGCAATCCGAATCCCGCCGACACCGAAATCGACGCCAGGATCGCCGCCCTCCCCGATTGGCGCGGCGAGACTCTCGCGCACATCCGCGCACTCATTCACGAAGCAGTCCCCGAAGTCGTCGAAACGGTAAAATGGGGCGGAACGCCGGTTTGGGAATACGCCGGCATTATCTGCACCGGCGAGGTCTACAAGGCAGCCGTTAAAACCACCTTCGCCCGCGGCGCCTCGCTCCCCGATCCCGCGGGCGTCTTCAACTCAAGCCTTACGGGCGGGACCCGCCGCGCCATCGATTTCCGGCAGGGCGAAACGTTCGACGAGGAAGCCTTCAAGGCGCTCATTCAAGCCGCCGCGGCGTTCAACGCGTCGAACAAGAAATAGGCGGTCATCCGCCCAATACGTCGATATACCGCCGGACGGCCTCGCCGAACCCAAAGATCAGAGCATCCGCCGTGATCCCGTGCCCGATGGAAACCTCATCGACACCGGGAATCGCCTCCTTAAACGCGGGCAGGTTGGCCAGCGTCAGGTCGTGGCCTGCATTCAGACCCATCCCCGCAACCCGCGCTGCCCTCGCCGTCTCGGCGAGTACCGCAAGTTCGGCTTCGGCTCGCACCGGATCATCGAAGCACGCTCCGTACGGGCCCGTATATAATTCCACCCGGTCCGCACCGGTCGCCTTGGCGGCTGCGATGCCTGCATGTCCTGCGTCCGGGTCGCAAAATAGCGAAACGCGCCGCGAGGAAGTCCTGAGTCGCTGGACGACGGATGTCAGGAAATTCCCCTTGCCCAAGAAATCCCATCCATGGTCCGAAGTCGCCTGCGCCGGATCGTCGGGCACCAGCGTCACCTGATTGGGATCGACCTCCTCGATCAGCGCGAGGAAATCCTCACTCGGATAGCCCTCGATATTGAACTCGGCCTGGGGATATTCGGCGTCCAGCAGCGCCTTGAGGTCGTAAACGTCCTCGCGCCGAATATGCCGCTCGTCGGGCCGCGGATGCACCGTCACCCCCGCTGCTCCCTCATCGAGCACGATCCGCGCCATGCCCGTGACGCTCGGCCAGGGCAGATTCCGGCGGTTACGCAATTGCGCGACGGCGTTGAGATTGACGGATAGCTTGGTCATGGAAAGCACGATGGATTGGAGACTCGGAAACGTTCTCTACATCGTTTCAGGCCCTGCCTGAACCCTGCTTTATATCTATCGGTGTCCGGGCTGCCACTGCGGGCCGGCTCGACCGCATGACGAGGATTACCCCGCACACGAGAATCAGCCCGATCCCCGCGAAGGCAAGCGGGTTCGGAAAATCGCCGAACATCACGAACCCCAGCAACAGCGCCCATAACAAAGTGCTGTAAAGGAATGGCGCGACCACCCCCACCGGCGCGACACGAAAGGTCAGAAAAATGAAAAGCTGCCCGAACATCAGGAAAAATCCCGACGCAAGCAGATAGACCAGGGTATGGAACGAGGGGGAAACCCAGCTATCGAACAGCAGCGTCGCGATCCCTGACGCCGCCATGACCATGATGACCGCGCCATACGCGACCACCGGCCCAGGTATGTCCGCCGGCAGCATTCGCGCCACGATATCGCGTCCTGCAATGGCAACCGCAGCAACAAGCCCAAGAACCATAAATGGAGATACGCTCCCCGCCTGAGGTTGCGCGACCATGAGCGCCCCGGCAAAACCGCCAAGGATCAATACGATCTGTGCGCGCCCAAGCCGCTCCCTGAAAATCACCGCCGCCCCGATCAGCAGCAGCATGGGCGAAAGCTGCCCGATAGCCGAAATATCGGCAATCGGCATCCGCGCCAGCGCATTGAGGAAGCAGAATACCGCGATAATTTCGAACACGTTGCGCAACAGCGCCCAGCGGTCGAAGATCATCCTCATGCGATGCGCCGACCGCGTGAGGAGCACCATTGGCAAACACCAGATGGCCGCCGCAACGCCGCGCAAGAACAGAGCCTGGAAGACCGGCAACTCCTCTGTCGCCAGTTTGAAAAACGAGTCGTTGATAACGAATGCGCCCGAGGCTGCCACCATGAGGATGATGCCCCGGGCATTCGCTGAAAGTCTGGTCAACCTCTACATGCCCTCGGCGCCGCGCGTGATCGCCGCCAGCCCGGTCCGCACCACCTCGACCAGCCCGATGGGCGCCATAAGCGCTATGAACTGCTCGACCTTGGAGGATTTGCCCGTCACCTCAAACACGAAACTCTCGGTCGATGCATCGATCACCTGCGCGCGGAACGCATCGGCCAGCCGCAAGGCTTCGACGCGATTCTCGCCGACCCCGGCAACCTTGACCAGGGCCAATTCGCGCTCGATGGCATTCCCCTCCGCGGTCAGATCATGCACCTTGTGCACCGGCACCAGCCGTTCAAGCTGGAGCTTGATCTGCTCGAGGATCTTGGGGGTCGCCACCGTTACCACGGTAATCCGCGAGCGGTGCTTGTCGTGCTCGGTCTCGCTCACCGTGAGAGAGTCGATATTGAACCCCCGCGCCGAAAACAGCCCCACGACCCGCGCGAGTACCCCCGGCTCGTTGTCCACCAGCACCGTCAGCGTATGACGCTCGGGGGTCTGGGTCTGCTGGGTCAGAAAATATGCCGATCCAGTCGGCAACAGATTTGCATTCATGTTCATGTCCCTCAGGGGTCCTAGACGAGGACCTTCCCCTTCTCATCGATGATCGATCCAATATCCGCCGTATCGGGCAGGATCATCTCGTTATGCGGCTTGCCCGACGGGATCATCGGCAGGCAGTTTTCTTCCTTGGACACAAGGCAATCGAAAATCACCGGCTTGTTGACGTTGATCATCTCGTCGATCGCATTGTCGAGTTCCGACGGGTCGCTACAGCGGATACCATGGCCACCATAGGCTTCGGCAAGTTTCACGAAATCGGGTAGCGCGTCCGAATAGGAGTGCGAATACCGCCCGCCATGGAGCAGTTCCTGCCACTGGCGCACCATGCCCATATATTCGTTGTTCAGAATGAACACCTTGATCGGCAGGTTGTACTGCAACGCCGTCGACATTTCCTGCATTGTCATCTGTACCGAGGCTTCGCCCGCAATGTCGATCACCAGCGCATCCCGATGCGCCACCTGCACGCCGATGGCGGCCGGCAGCCCGTAGCCCATCGTGCCCAGCCCGCCCGAGGTCATCCAACGGTTGGGCTGGTCGAAATGAAAGTGCTGCGCAGCCCACATCTGGTGCTGGCCCACCTCGGTTGTGATGTAGACGTCCCGGCCTCTCGTCGCCTCGTACAGCCGCTGGATCGCGTGCTGGGGCTTAATGATCGTATCCGAATTGGTGAAGCCCAGCGAATTGACGCTCCGCCATTTCTCGATCTGCTTCCACCAAGGTGCAATGGCTTCGATGCGCGGCTGGTTGGTCTTGGCCCGCCAGATCCGGATCATCTCTTCCATGACGAGATTGACATCCCCGACGATCGGCACGTCGACGAGAATGTTCTTGTTGATCGAGGAGGGATCGATATCGACGTGAATCTTCCGGCTTCCCGGTGAGAACGCATCGATCCGGCCGGTGATCCGGTCGTCGAACCGTGCGCCCAGACAGATCATCAGGTCGCAATCGTGCATCGCCATATTGGCTTCATAGGTGCCGTGCATCCCCAGCATCCCGAGCCACTGGTTGCCCGAGGCCGGATAGGCACCCAGCCCCATCAGGGTGGATGTCACCGGGAATCCCGTCAGCTCCGCCAGTTCGCGCAGGTTCCGGCTCGCCTCCGGCCCCGAATTGACGATTCCGCCGCCTGTGTAGAACACCGGGCGCTCCGCCTTCAGCATCAATTCGACAGCCAAACGGATCGCCTCGATATCCCCTTCTCGCTGCGGCTTGTAGGTGGGGTGGCTCATCTGAGCCTGTGGCTTGAAATAGCGCCCCATCGCAAACTGCACGTCCTTGGGGATGTCGATGACCACCGGCCCCGGCCGCCCCGACGTCGCGATATGGAACGCTTCATGCAGGATGCGCGGCAGGTCCTCGATCGATTTGACGAGATAGTTGTGCTTTGTGCAGTTGCGCGTAATCCCGACCGTGTCGCACTCCTGGAAGGCATCGGACCCGATAAGCGGCGTTGGCACCTGCCCCGTGATGCAGACCAGCGGGATGGAATCGAGCAGGGCGTCGGTCAACCCGGTCACCGCGTTTGTGGCCCCCGGTCCTGAAGTCACGAGAACGACCCCGCACTTGCCTGTCGAGCGGGCATAGCCTTCGGCCATGTGCGTTGCGCCCTGCTCGTGCCGCACGAGAATATGCTCGAGCTTGTCCTGCTGGAAAATCGCATCGTAGATCGGCAGCACCGCGCCGCCCGGATAGCCGAAGATATGTTCGACTCCCTGATCTATGAGCGCCTGAACCACCATTTCGGCGCCGGTCATCTGTTCGGCCATTTGAGCCTCTCCCTACTTCTAACTGCCGCCGGAGCGGACTTCAGGTAATAAAAAAGGCCCCGTTTGGGACCTGTTTCCGCGCACCGCAATTTGCCACGAGGGTCATTCCCTCATGTTGCGATGCGCCTGCCTACTACAAGAATACGTGCCGTCACGACGGAGCTTCTCCAGATATTCCACCGGCATTGGTAGTGGGACCAATTCGGATGGTCAAGCCCCAAATTCTCTCGCCACTACGAAGAAAGGCCCGCTACTGGACGCAGCGAGCCTTCGTAAACTTGCCTGTTTCAGGCGATTAGCCCTGCGGGCAGCGGTCGATATAGAGACGACCATCGGCTGCGCGGTAGTAGCAGCGCTCGGGCTGACCGGCCACCTGGCCGACAAGCGCACCGGCAACGCCGCCAACGGCCGCGCCAATGGCGGCACCCTGCACCGTCCCGGTGGTCACACCACCAACGATTGCACCAGCACCGGCGCCGATCGCAGCCGTCTGCTGAGTCCGGGTACAGGCGGATACGGCGAGAAGCGTGGTGAGCGCAACGCCAATGACCAACAACTTTTTCATCTTGAGAAGCCTCCGTGCGACTTGAAAAACTTTGAGTTCCCTCACGCTTCAAATGCTCGTCGCCGCTTTTCGTTCCGCGTGAAGGAACCGATGGGCTATCAGGACGAATCTGAATCCAACCTGAACGAACCCTAACATAGGTTAACTTCTGCTATTTTTGTGATTTTCTCAAGGGGCTTGCGGCATATCGTTTTTTGAGAGCCGGCTCAATTCATTTGAGGTAACGCCGCACGATCAGCGCTTCCGCCCGCATCGCTTCCGCCTGGTCCTCGAGGCCCAGCCGGTCGAACTCTAGAGCTGCCTGCTCGCGCTCTCCGATTTCACCGACGAGCAGATCGCGAATATCCGCTTCGCCGAGCCCGAGGCGTAATATCTCGGCCGATCCGCTATGGAAATCGTGCTGCACCACCGGCCCCGCCGACATTGGAGGTGCCTCCGCATGATCGATTGCAGCAACCAGCGCACGAAGAAGCCTCACTTCGCCCGCACGTCGTTCTTTCATCGCGGCCCGCAGGTCCGTGCGTAGCTGCACTTTCATGGCGTTCGCTGAACTCTGAGTCATGCTGATATTCCTTATTGCGTTCTATATTTCGCTATTATAGTTATTTTTAGGGAGCAATAGGGAATATATGGTCATGTCCGACAATCTCTTCACCGTGGAGCAGGCGGCCCAGCGGCTGAACCTCCATCCGAAAACGGTCCTCCGCTACATCCGCGAAGGCCGGCTCACCGCGACTCGTTTAGGCAAGTCCTACCGTATTCTCCGCAACGAGCTCGACGCCTTCGCCGGAATCGCAGCAGGGGCGTCCGCGAAAGCATCCGCTGCCCGCGCCACTGCCATCCTCGAGATTCCCACCATCGACGTTGGCCGCTCGGAACGCATCGCCACCTTCCTTCAGGCTACCGCTCTCTCCGGCGATGCCACGACCCCGCCTCTGCACGTCCAGACCGCTTTCGATCCCGCTACGGAATCCATGAAAATCATCCTCATCGGCACACCCGCCGACGTCGGCAAGCTCCTGGAGATGCTCGATGTGCACACTAGGAGCCGATGATGAGCGAGCTGGTTTTCAAAAACGCCGAATCCGCCACCGCGGTAAAGCAGGCCTATCGGAAGGTTCTCGACCTGTGGCCAGTCCCGCGAAGCGAACGCGAAATCCAGACGCGTCACGGCAAGGCATTCGTAATTTCCTGCGGCCCCGAATCCGCGCCTCCTGTCGTGCTGTTTCACGGCTCACAAGCCAATTCAGCCGCGTGGCTCCCCGATATTGCCGCATGGGCTGCGAGATTCCGCCTCCATGCCATAGACATGATCGGAGAACCCGGCCTCAGCGAGCACGTCCGGCCTGAACTGGAAGGAGACACTCATGCTCAATGGCTCGATGACGTCTTCGGCGCGCTCGAGCTATCCCACGCCGGGCTGGTGGGCACTTCGCTCGGCGGCTGGCTCGCACTCGATTATGCCAAACGGCGCCCCGGCTTTGCCGAAGCGCTCGTGCTCATCTGTCCCGCCGGGATCGGCAGGCAGAAAAATTTTCTCCTCAAGGCTCTACCCCTTCTTCTGTTCGGGTCATGGGGCGCGCGCAAGGTCCGCGAGATGGTCTTCGGCCCTGCCCCCAAGTCGCTACCACCCCAACAACAGACGATCGCAGGCCTGATGGATATGATCGGCAAAGCGGTCAAGCCGCGTGTTGTCGCCATTCCGCGCTTGAGCGATACCGAGTTGCGCACCCTGACCATACCGACCCTCGCGATCATCGGCGCGCGCGACGCCCTTATCGATTCATTTGATACACGGGAACGGCTACGGGCCTGCGCCCCGCAAGCGGAAATCTGCTTTCTTGAGGACGGCTACCATTTCCTGCCGGGCCATACCGGGCGCATTCTGGAGTTCCTCGAACGAAATCTGTCGAAATAGGGAAAAGCGCTCGCGCGAGAGAACTTTCAAGGTCCCGCTGAATTTATCAGGGGTTCGATTGGAAACCGTCAGGGTGAAAGCCAATGTACGTGATCATGGGAGCAACGGGAAACGTCGGTGGCGCGGTCGCCGACACATTGCTGGCCCAGGGCGCGCCGGTGACTGTCCTTACCCGTAGGCCCGAGGAAGCAGGAATCTGGAGCGATAAGGGCGCGCAAATTTTGCGGGCCGATGCAGAGGATGTTTCGTCTTTACGGGCTGCTTTCCAGTCGGGCGAGCGCGCTTTCCTTCTCAATCCGCCGGCCGACCCCACGGGCGACACCGATAAAACGGAAAGACGCACGATCGCGAACATCCTGGCTGCAATCGGGGGATCGGGACTCGAAAAGGTCGTTGCCGCCTCGACTTACGGCGCGCAGCCGGGCGAGAGGATCGGAGATCTTTCCACCTTGTGGGAGCTGGAAGAAGGTTTGCGTCGCCAGCCTATACCCGCCGCAATCAACCGCGGCGCGTACTATATGACCAACTGGACAGGGTTCGTTGAAACCGTCCGGGAGACCGGCAAGCTCCCAAGCATGTTTCCGGCAAACGCGCAGATGCCGATGGTGGCGCCGCGCGATCTCGGAGAAGCTGCGGCGGCCCGGCTTGTGAGCCCACTCGATGATGTCGGTATCGTCTATGTGGAGGGGCCAGCGCGGTATACACCTCAGGATGTGGCAGATGCCTTCGCGGCCGCGTTGGATCGAGAGGTCGCGCTGGACGTGGCCGAACGCGACCAATGGCAGGAAATCTTCAAAAGCATCGGCTTTTCCGAAGAAGCCGCGCGCGCTTATACCAAGATGACCGTCGCCACTCTGGACGGCGACTTCGACAAGCCGGATACACCTTGGCGCGGTAAGATCACGCTTCGGGATTTTGTTTTTTCTGTCCTGGCGAAATGAACCGAACGCCCTGCTTCCTGGCTTGCACTCACACCGATAACTGAGACGGCGCTATAAGCCGAAACCGTCATCATCCGGCCTGACAAACCTTTTCTGATCCTGTATCCAGATCGGCTCCCCTCGATTCGGGGATCGTATCGGCTTGGGAAGGCCACACCAATGAACGCGAATACCGATCCCCGCCTGGCGCAAAGCTGGAGCGAGGAACTGCGCGCTACTTTTCTGCTCGCCTGGCCGCTGGTTGTGGCGCAGGTAGCGCAGAATGCGCTCTATACGACCGACGTGATCATGATGGGCTGGCTCGGGTTCGAATATCTCGCCGCCGGCACCCTCGCCACGGCCTTTTTTACGCCCTTCCTCCTTCTCGGTGGCGGCATCGTCGGCGCGGTGGCCCCGCTCGTCGCGCAGGCGCTGGGCGCACGCCAGATCAAGCAGGTCCGCCGTACCGTGCGCCAGGGCTTCTGGGCCTGCATTCTGCTCGCAACGCTCCTGTTCCCACTCATCTGGAATATCCGTCCGCTGCTATTGCTCGCCGGGCAGGACCCGGAATTGGCCCTACTCGCCGAAGGCTACATGCAGATCGCCGTACTGACCCTCTATCCCGGGCTCGGGCTTTTCGCGATACGCTCGTTTCTCTCGGCGCTGGGCACGACCCAGGTGATCCTCTACGTGACGGTCGCCGGCGTGATCGTCAATGCTGCCGGCAATTACCTCCTGATGTTCGGCCATTTCGGCCTTCCCCGGCTTGAGCTGCGCGGCGCGGCGATCACCACTGTCGTAACCAACTTCGTGATGTTCGGTCTTCTGCTGGCCTATGCCCTGCGACATCGCAGATACAGGCGCTTCAACATTCTCGCCCGATTCTGGCGGCCCGATTGGCAGCGCTTGAAGCAGATCTTCCGCATCGGCACCCCCATCGGCCTGATGCTGCTGGCAGAAGTTGGCATGTTCGCAGTCGCCGCAATTTTCATCGGCTGGCTTGGGACGGCCCAACTGGCTGCCCATGCCGTCGCCCTGCAATGCGCGTCGTTCGCCTTCATGGTCCCTCTGGGTCTCTCGATGGCCTCCACCGTCCGCGTCGGCCTCGCCTTCGGAGCCCAAAGTCCCGCAGCCGTCGGCCGTGCGGGGTGGACAGCCATGGCGCTGGGCGTTGGCTTCATGGCGATCACGGCAACGCTGTTCCTCACAATGCCGGATGTCTTCGTGCGCCTGTTCCTTGATCCCGCCGATCCAGGCAACGCTGCCGCCCTCGCTCTGGCTGCGACCTACCTGCTGCTCGCTGGACTGTTCCAACTCGTCGATGGCGCGCAGGTCGTTGCCGCGCACGTCCTGCGCGGGCTTAACGACACCAAGATCCCCATGGTCGTGGCCCTGTTCGGCTACTGGGGGGTTGGAATGCCCACAGCGCTATTCCTCGGCGCCGAGGAACGGCTGGCCGGTGTCGGCGTCTGGATCGGCTTGGCCGTCGGCCTTGCCTTTGTGGCGGTCGTCCTCACCGCCCGCTTCGCCATGCGGGAACGGCTGGGGCTGCTCGACCCGAGACGCATGATAACCGGTAGCTGACACGGCCCGGCAAGCGGCGCTTGACAATGCACCTCTATATGTAACATTAGAAGTTACATGAAAGATCCAGCCCGTTCCTTCTCCGATACCCACGCCAAGAGCTATGTTGAAGGCCCGCCGCGCCTCGTGCCGGGCTTTGACGCGCTCCATCGCATGATGTCCATGCTCCTCGCCGAACGCACCCCTCCGGATGCCCGCATCCTAGTGCTGGGCGCTGGTGGTGGGCTGGAGCTCAGAACTTTGGCCGCCGACCACCCCGGCTGGAGGTTTGACGGCGTCGATCCTTCAACTGACATGCTTGCAGAGGTACACCAGACCGCCGCGCCCTACATGGACCGCATCGCCTTGACCCAGGGCACAATCGAGGCCGCTCCCGAAGCCGCTTTCGATGCCGCCACCTGCCTTCTGACTTTTCACTTCATCGCGCGCGAGAACCGCCTGCCGACCCTGCGTGAGATCCGCCGCCGTCTCAAGCCCGGCGCGCCCTTCGTCCTCGCCCACATCAGCTTTCCTCAGACCGAGCCCGAGCGCTCGCTGTGGATCGACCGTCACATCGCCTGGGGCGGCACGTTTCCCGGCAACATCGAATCCGCCCGCGAAGCGATCTCCACAAGGCTGACCATTCTCTCTCCGGAGGAGGAAGAGGCAATGCTCACCCAAGCGGGCTTTGCGAGTGTCAGCCTGTTCTACGCCGGGCTGAGCTTCAAGGGTTGGGTCGGGTATGCTGGCTGAATGCCGAAGCCGTTCTTCAAACAGCGACCGGCATCTCCGCCATGCCCTCGGTTCCGAACACCCTGACATACCGTGCGATTTCACCGGGGTCGCCGAGCGCCTTGGCGGGGTTGTCCGAGAGCTTAACCGCTTGCCGGCCATTTGCGCTCGAAACCTTTATGACGGTCGAGATCGGCTTGAGTTGCGGGGTAAAGTTCGGCGCCACATTGGCAAAGTCGTTGGTGAGGTTGGTTCCCCACCCGAACGTCATCCGAATTCGCCCTTCGAAGTGATGATACGCCGCCTCGATCGTCTCGGTGTCCAGCGCATCCGAAAAGATCAATAGCTTGTCCTGTGGATCCCGCCCGCGCTCCAGCCACCAGCGGATTATGCGTTCCCCACCCTCGATAGCCGGCGCACTGTCGGGGCGGAAGCCGGTCCAGTCGGCCACCCAATCCGGCGCGTCGCGCAAAAAGGCCTCCGTCCCGAACGCATCGGGCAGAACGATCAGTAGGTTGCCTTGGTAATAGGTTTGCCAGTCCTCCAGCACTTTGAACGGTGCGCGTCGCAGCGCAGCGTCGTCCGCAGCCAGCGCCGCCAGCACCATGGGCAATTCGTGTGCATTGGTGCCTAACGCCTCGAGATCCGTATCCATCGCGAGCAACACGTTGGAGGTGCCCGTCAGCGCCTCGCCCAGCCCTTCCTTGAGAGCCTCCACACACCAGCGCTGCCACAGGAAGCTGTGTCGCCGCCGCGTACCGAAATCGGAAATCTTGAGGTCCGGCAGTTTTTTCAGCCGCTCCACCTTGTCCCAGGTCTTGGCCTTCGCCCGCGCATAGAGCACGTCGAGCTCGAACCGCCCCATTCCGCGCATCGCCTCGCGGGAGCGCAGTTCGTTGAGGATGGCGAGCGCGGGAATCTCCCACATGCTCGTCTCGACCCACTTCCCATGGAAATGCAGTTCAAACTGGCCATCCCGCACCGAAAGCTCATATTCGGGCAATTGGAAGGTTTCGAGCCAGGCAAGAAACTGCGGCGAAAAAATCTGGCGCGTACCGTAAAAGCTGTTGCCCGCGAGCCAGATCATTTCCTTTTTCGTGAACCGCAGCGTCCGCGCATGGTCGAGCTGTTCGCGCAACGCGCCTTCGTTGACCTCGTCGGCCAGCCGTACCGATTTGGTGCGATTGGTCAGCGAAAAGGTTGCATCGACATCGCGATAGAGACCCCAGATCATCTGGAGCATCAGGAGCTTGTAGAAATCGGTATCGAGCAGCGACCTGACGATCGGGTCGAGCTTGAAGGTGTGGTTGAAAACCCGCCTTGCGATATCGGTCCGCGACGCACTCAACGCAGGATCACTCCCGCTTCGCGCATCCGGCCCAGCATCTCGGCCATCGAGCCCATGAGATCGATCCCCCGGGTGGCTGGCAACACCACCTCCACCGAAAACCCCTGCGCAACCGCGTCGAGCGCCGAATAGGCCACGCAGAAATCCGTTGCCAGCCCCGCCATCCGCAGCTTGGAAAGTCCCCGCTCGCGCAAATATCCCGCCAGCCCCGTAGGCGTCGTGTGGTCGTTCTCGAAGAACGCCGAGTAGCTGTCGATGGCCTGCCGGAACCCCTTGCGGATAATGAGCTCCGCAGGTGTCACGTTGAGCTCGGCGTGGAATTCCGCACCTCGGGTACCCTGTACGCAGTGGTCGGGCCAGAGCTTCTGGATGCCGTATTCGACCTCGATTTCCTCGAATGGCGCCCTGCCCTCATGCTGCGACGCAAAGCTTGAATGATCCCGTGGATGCCAGTCCTGCGTCAGAATCACATGCGAATGCGTGGATATGAGTTCATTGACGAGCGGCACGATCTCGTCGCCCTCGTCCACGGCCAGCGCACCACCCGGGCAGAAATCGTTTTGAACGTCGATGACGATCAGCGCATGTTCGCTCATCTTCGCCTCCCGCAGCACTCTCGGCGCCACAAAAAATCCAAATGTCTCGGACGCACTTGTGCAATCTTGCGCGCGCGCGTCAACTCCCCTCCCTCCCGGAAGGCCGGATCCGTGCTATCAGTAGCGCGCCGGAACGCATGCGCCGTTCGGAAATTATATCCGGCACCGGAAAACTGAGGGCATGGGAGCGAATGGTTTATCTCACATTGATCGCCGGCTTCGTCCTGCTCATCGCCGGCGGGGAAAGTTTCGTGCGCGGGTCGGTGGCCGTTGCCTACCGGTTCGGCATGTCCACTCTGCTTGTCGGCCTTACCCTCGTCGCCTTCGGAACTTCGCTTCCCGAACTCGTGACGTCGGTCCAGGCCGCCCTCGCCGGCGCGCCAGGCATCGCTGTGGGCAATGTCGTCGGCTCGAACATCGCCAATATTCTGCTCATCCTCGGCGTTACAGCCGCAATCTATCCAGTTCTCGTCAGCAAAAGGACTTTGCGGCGCGATGGTGGCGTCCTCGTCATCGCCTCGCTCGCCTGTCTGGCAACCGTTCTGATCGGCATCATCGAGCGCATAACGGGCGTGATTTTCGTCGCAATGCTCATCGCTTATATTGTCCGTAGCTATATGGTCGAGCGCGGAACCCCGGTTGCCGCGCGTACCGAGGCGCCCCCGGAATCGGCCCGCCGCGCCAATCTCGCCTTCTCGCTACTTCTGACCGTAGCCGGTATCGGCCTCACCCTCGCCGGTGCGCGCCTGCTCGTGTCGAGCGCGGTCGAACTGGCGACCCAACTCGGCGTGTCGGAGACCGTGATCGGTCTCACCGTCGTCGCCTTGGGCACTTCACTCCCGGAACTCGTGACCTCCGGTATCGCGGCGTTGCGCCGCCAGACGGACCTTGCGCTGGGCAATATCATCGGCTCCAACATCTTCAACGTCCTATGCATCATGGGCATCACCGCCCTTGTCCAGCCGATCCCCGTTCCACCTGAAATCATTCGATTTGACATCTGGGCCATGCTCGCCGCTACCGCCCTCCTGCTCGTCCTAGCCTACACCGGACGCGGCGTATCCCGGCGCGAAGGCTGGGTCTTCCTGGCCTGCTACGCTGCCTATATCGGCTGGCTGGCCCTGAATATCTAGCGCATCACCCTCATCCGAAGGGATCGACAAACCGCCAATCCGCCATCCGGTTGCGGAACCATGTCGATTGCCGCTTGGCGTATTGTCGCGTCGCAGTCACCGCCTGTGAAATCGCCTCCTCGGGGGAGCTCTCCTCACGCAGCATTGCCCCAATCTCCTTGACCCCGATCGCCTTCATGGCAGGCAGAGAGGGGTCGAGATCGCGGGCCAGAAGCGTCTCGACCTCCGCCACCGCGCCATCCTCGACCATAGCTTGGAATCGGTCGGCGATCCGTTTGCGCAGCAGTGACCGATCCGGCATGAGGACGATTTTCTCGAGTGAGAAACCTTCCAATAGCGGTGCTTCGTTATCCTCCTGATAGGCACTCAGCGGCTTGCCTGTCGCCTCGAGCACCGAAAGCGCCCGCACGACGCGCTGAGGGTCGGCCACTCCGATGCGCGCTGCCGTTGCCGGGTCCTTTTCTGCCAGCAATTTCAGTCTATCCGCTGCATCCAGCCCTTGAATCAGTTTCTCAACAGCTTGAATCGATTTCTCCGGGACGGTCGGAACTTCGGCGAATCCGTTTATGAGCACCTCGAAATAAAGCCCTGTTCCACCAACGAAAATCAGTTCCCGATTCTCTTTCTCAACCGCTTGAATCACTTCACGAACGTCGGCGAGCCACGCGCCGGTCGAGTAGCGCCGGGCGGGGTCGACATGCCCGAACAAGAGATGCGGTGCGGCAGCCATTTCCTCGGGTGTCGGGCGGGCCGTGAGCCTGTCGAGCACGCCATAGACCTGCATGGAATCGGCATTGACGATGACGCCGCCACGTGTTCGGGCCGTCTCGATTGCCCACTTCGTCTTGCCGCTCGCGGTGGGACCGGCTATCAGAACCGCAGATCTTTCCCTGCCCTTTTGCATGGTGGTTGCCGATGTCCGTCCTATGTCTGATCGCCAATCCCAACGAACCGGCACTCTCGCACACGCTCGTCGATGCGGTGCAGAGGGAAGTTCATGGCGAAATCAACTGGCTCGCGCAAGGCATTGCCTGCGAGATCGTCATGCCGACCGCGGCCAAGCCCGAAGAGATCGCGCGCGACATAGTCTCGCTGCTGCCCGTCGACGTGGCGCACCTTCCGCTTGCCAATCGCCGCAAAAAGCTCCTTGTCGCGGATATGGACTCGACCATGATCGACCAGGAATGCATCGACGAGTTGGCCGATGCCCTCGGCATCAAGCCACAGGTCGCCGAGATTACCGAACGCGCCATGCGCGGTGAGCTCGATTTCGCGCAGGCCCTCGACACACGCGTCGCGCTGCTCGCAGGGCTTGAGCGCAAGGTGGTTGAGGAAATCCGCCGCGAGCGCATCACGCTCGCCCCGGGCGGACGCGTGCTGGTGCAAACCATGAAGGCCTATGGCGCCTTCACCTCGCTGGTTTCTGGCGGCTTCACCCTCTTTGCCGAATATTTCGCCAAGCGTATAGGCTTCGACGAATCCATCGCCAATGTCCTCGAATTCGACGCCCAGGATCGCCTTACCGGCACCGTGAGAAAGCCCATCGTCGACAAGGATACCAAGCGCAACCGCCTTGTCGAACTCGTCGGCGATCTGGGCATCACGCCGGCTCAGACTCTTGCCGTCGGAGATGGCGCTAACGATCTCGATATGCTCGAAGCGGCTGGCCTCGGCGTGGCGTTGCACGCAAAACCCGCCGTTGCCGAACGCGCCGATGTCCGTATCGACCACGGCGACCTCACAGCCCTGCTGTATCTCCAGGGCTACAACGAGGAAGAGTTCGTCAGATGATACTCGAAACCGAGCGCCTCATCCTGCGCCTCTGGCGGGAGGATGATCGCGACGGTTTCGCAGCCCTTCAGGGCGATCCGATCGTACGACGCTTCTTTCCCTCAACGTTGAGCCGAGCCGAAGCCGATGCACAGTTCGATTTTCACCTGAGCGTTCAGCAGTCCACAACCGATCCCCATTTCCGGGTCCTCACCACGCATGACGGCACGTTCGTGGGACTTTTGGGCATCGCTGCCATTCCTGATATTATCCGCGATGTCATTCCCTCGCGTCCGGAAGTCGAGATCGGCTGGGTGATCAACACGAAGTTCTGGGGACAGGGTTTGGCGCCCGAGGGCGCTCGTGCCTGCCTTGATTACGCCTGGACCCTCGGGATACCCGAAGTTGTTGCCTTCACCGCTCGGATCAACATGCCCTCCCGGCGCGTGATGGAAAAGATCGGCATGATCCGCACCCCCGGGGATGATTTCGAGCATCCCCGCATAGCGCCGGGCCACCCCTTGCGCCCCCACGTCCTTTACCGCATCGCAAACCCCGCCTCCTGACACGATCTGTCAGCGACATTGGTTATCGTCGGCTTCTCTCAACGAATGGAGGCCGGAATGCCGATAAAGGGAAGCTGTCACTGCGGCGCAACGCAGTACGAGATCGATTTCACCCCGGAAACCGCCACGCGCTGCACCTGCACGTTCTGCACCAAAAAGGGCGCGCTCTGGATTTACGGCGACCCCGATCAGTTCCGCCTGCTCACACCGATGGACAACGCGCAGCAATATTCCCCGACCACTCCGGAAAACCGGCACTATTTCTGCCCGGTCTGCGGCTGCACAACCTTTTCGGACAATCCCGATTATTCCGCTTTTGCCGAAGACTGGGAAACCGCCGAGGCGAATTTCGACCCGAGCAAGCGCCGCATCTCGGTCAATCTCTGGACGCTGGACGATTTCGACATCACGTCCGTGCCGGTGGTGGAGATAGATGGGCGCAATTTGTGGTAGCCCGCTACATCCGCACCAGCGCCAACAGTCCCAGCCCCACGCCGGCAACCACCAGCGCCCCGAGGCGCAAATGCTGGGCGGGCATTTCCAGCACCTGCGCGATCATACGCTTCATCTGCTCGGGAAACGCCGCGTAGAGCAGCCCCTCGAGCACGAGCGCGAGTGCGAGCGCGGCGAAAAGATCGGACATGACACCCTCCGGTGTTGCAACGAAAAGGGGGCGCATCCACGGATGCGCCCCCTGATTGATCAGAAGCTGGCCTTACTGGGCCGGAACCTCTTCGGGCTCATCTTCGAGCAGCAATTCAAGGTCGACCGGTTCCTCGGCCTGCCCTTCGCCCGACACAAGGCTGTCAACCGAAAGCAGATCTTCGAACTGCGAAGGATCCATCGGCAATTCGCTCGGCCCCTCAACCCCGATATCGATCGGGGCCAATGTTGGTGCCGGGAATTCCGGCAGAGCCCCATCGGATCCGAAGAACCTGAAGAACGCCGAATCCGGGCTGAGCATCATGGTCGTATTCCCGTCGCCCAGCGCAATCCGATAAGCTTCCATCGAGCGGTAGAACTCGAAGAAGGCCTCGTCCTGCGAATAGGCCTGCGCGAACAGGCGGTTCCGTTCAGCATCGCCCTGGCCTCGGATGATTTCCGAGTCACGGTTGGCAGCCGAAACGATTTCCACCGCCTGACGATCCGCGATAGCCCGTAGGATTTGCGCCTGCTCCTGACCACGTGCCCGAAGGAACGCGGCTTCGGCAAGTCGCTCGGCCTTCATGCGCTCGAAGGTCTGGGCCGAAACTTCCGGCGTCAGATCGGTCACGAGAATACGCACGTCGACCACCGAGATACCCAGTTCGATCATGTCCGCGGCCACGAGGTCGCGTGCTTCGCGCATCATTTCCGCACGCTGTTCGGAAAGGGCCGCGTCGAACTCACGCAGACCGTAAACCCCACGCAGCGCGGATTCGAAACGGGTTGCAATACGTTGTTCGGCGAGCTGAAGGCTGCCGAGCACCGTTTGGCGGAACCGGGTCGGATTTTCGATCCGGTAGGTGATGAAGGCATCCACGACATAGAACTGGCCGCCCGAAACCTGCAACCGGATACGGTCGAGGTCGTAACGCAGCAAGCGTTTGTCGATGATCTGTACGGCTTCAACGAAATCGGTCGGAATCTTGAAGTAGATGCCGGGTTCGCGAATTTCGCGGGTGATTTCGCCGAAACGGGTGACGATGGCCTGTTCACGCTCATTGACGATGAACAGGGACGAAAGCAGCGCATAGCCTGCAAGGACCAGTACGACAATTACAATAACGAGCCTGTTCATTACTGGTTACCTCCGCCCGTCTGACCGGTAGTGCCGCGTAACTCGGGCAGCGGCAGATAGGGAATCACGCCCGAACCGGACGCGCCGCCCTCAACGATCAGCTTGTTGGTACCGCCAAGCACTTCTTCCATTGTTTCAAGGAAGATACGCTGACGCGTCACTTCGGGCGCGTTGCGATACTCGTTATAAACCGCCACGAAACGTGCGGCTTGACCCTGGGCCTCGTTGATAACGCGGTCCTGGTAAGCGGCCGCCTCTTCACGAATCGACGCCGCCTGACCACGCGCACTACCCAGCAAGGTATTGGCGTATTGGCGGGCTTCTTCCTGGAAGCGATCTTCGTCCTGCAAAGCGCGCTGCACTTCGTCGAACGCGTCGGCAACTTCAGTGGGCGGTGCCACGTTCTCGATCGAGATGTTCGAGATCGTCACGCCGACATTGTAGCTATCGATAATCTGCTGGGTGATACGCTGCACTTCGAGCGCGATACCCGCACGATCGTCACGGAAGACGGCCTGCGCGGTACGGCGCCCAACCACCTCGCGCATGGCGCTCTCGGAGGCTTTACGCACCATCTCGTCCGGATCGCGAACGAGGAACAGATATTGCCGTGGATCGGTAATGCGCCAGAGGACCGAGAAGCTCATGTTGACGATGTTCTGGTCGCCTGAAAGCATCAGCCCTTCATCGCGTGCAGCCGCGCCGACGCGCGTCTGGTTTTCTGTGGTCGAGGCCTTTTCCACACGCTCGATGGGCCAGAAGTGGAAATGCAGCCCCGGAAGGGAGAATTCATCCTTGGGCTTTCCGAAAACCAGCTCGACACCGATTTCCTGTGGCGCCACGGTGTAGATCGCATTCGAGGCCCAAAAGATCAGCAGTGCGAGAATGCCGCCGATGATGGCCCATCGTCCACCCGGTACGCCGCCGCCGAATTGTTGCCGGCCGCGCGCAAGTATGTCTTCAAGATTGGGCGTGTTGTTACCGAATCCGCCGCCTCCCGGCCTGCGGGGTCCGCCCCCGCCGCCGCCGCCGGGCGCTTGGCCCCAGGGGCCGCCACTACGCGTGCGGCGGCCGTCCTTGTTATCTTCCCACGGCATTTCGTCCCTTTCGGTTGTCGTGAAAGTCTTTTTGAATGGTCCGCAGTTATATAGGGAAGCGCGCAAGACCGATCAATGAAAACCGGACCGGTGCGTCACTTCCTGTCATAGACCGCAATCGTGAACCCTGCGCTGTCGCGTTCCCCGGGCTTTATGTCGTCGAGCAGCCGCATTGCCCACTGATCCGGATCGATCTCGGGAAAGAACGTGTCCCCTGGCGGTTGGGCATCCACATGGGTGATGTAAAGCCGATCAGCCAATCCCATTGCCTGGGCGTATAACTCCCCTCCGCCATTGATGAAAACCTCATCCACCCCGTCGCGGCGCGCAATCATTTTTGCGTGTTCCAACGCCGCATCGAGCGAAGCAACGGTGACAACGCCGTCCGGTGCATAATCGGGCTGCCGCGTCACCACGATGTTGGTCCGGCCCGGCAAGGGCTTGCCGATACTCTCGAACGTCTTGCGCCCGGCAATGAGCGGCTTGCCCATTGTCGTCGCCTTGTAGAACGCGAAATCGGTCGGCAGCCGCCACGGCAATTTGCCTCCGGCGCCGATGGCCCCGTTTCGCCCCACCGCGGCAATCATTGCTATGCGGACATCGCTCATCCCCGCGCCAGCGCCTCGAGTTCCGGCCCGCTCACCCGGCACGTCGTCCATTCGTCATGCAGCACGGCGCCGTGCGCCTTGTAGAAATTGATGGCGTGCTCGTTCCAGTTGAGCACCCACCAGCTCAGCCGCCCGAGTCCCTCTTCAACGCAGCGCTTTGCCAGATGCACCAACAACGCCTTGCCGATCCCGTTGCCCCGCACGCCCGGCTCGACATAGAGATCTTCGAGCCAGATGCCATGCCGCCCCTGGAAGGTGGAAAAGGTATAGAACCAGAGCGCGAACCCCACCGGATTGCCGTCCAGTTCCGCAATCTCGCAAAACACCTTTGGCTCTTCGCCAAACAGGGCCGCCTCGATCTGTGCTTCGCCCGCTTCCACTTGATCGTTGAGCTTTTCGAACTCCGCCAGCTTGATGATGAATTCGAGTACCAGCGCCGTATCCTGTTTCACGGCGCGCCGGATTGTAACTGCCATAAGTCCTCTGGTTATTGGTTCCTCAGTCGGAATCGTGCCGGACCAGGAACAAGACGTGGATATCGCTCCACGGATAAAAGTCGGTTTGAGTCATCTCGAATGTTGTCGGGCCGGTCTTGACGACATTGTTCCCGCAGAAGGATACGAGATTTTCCGGCGCACCCTTGTCCACGATCAGCCGGAACTCCCCGATCGGCCCCGCCCAGTTCTCACCCGTCGAGAGCACATAACTTAGCCACACCTCGTGGTAGGGCGCGCCCCATATCTCGTCCGGGTTCTGCAAACTGCGACGCACGGCACTCTTGATAGGGTCTTCTACGCAATACTTCTCAGTGTAGCGGGCCTGCATCACGGTATCGTCATAGAGGACGCCCACCCAACTGGCGCCGCCGATGCCGGGTTTGTACTGGTGCTCGACCACGACCGTCTCACCCGCCGGAAAAACGGCCTCCCAGGTATAGGCCGATTTCAGCGTCCAGACCGGGCTGTAGACAACCGTCTCTTCCCAACCAAAGTCGAGAAGGCTCAGAAGGCCCAGGTCGATCAGACCTTTTCTGTCAGCTTCGGACAATGCATCGATCGCCGCTTGCGTCTCAGTGGAGTGTGGGGCCAACGGAATGCCCCGCTTCTGCAGGTCTTTGCTCCGGTCCACCCCGAGCGCGAAGGCATATTGGTACAATTGCGCCTCGACGGGTTCGCCGTCGAACGTGGTGGTAAACCCGAAGATGTTTTCCGGATCATCGGTGGGATAGCTTACCATCGAGTGGAAATCGCCCGTGATGTCCGGCATCGGAAACGCGACAAGGACGTGCTGGTCCTCGTCGGTCAGGTTTTCAAACCGGTAGACAACCCTTACCTCGTCCATCGACAAATAGAGGTCCTCGGACGCCATCCGGATGTTCTCGTTGCGCACGAAGACAAGCCCGCCGGCGCCCACTTCGGCCGCCGAGTCGTTGGCAAAAACCGGCACCGCCAGCGCGCCAATCAGCGAAAATGCTATAAATCCCCTCATACCGACACGTCCCCTTTGATGTGTGGATGTGGATCATATCCCTCGATCGCAAAATCATCGAACTGAAAATCGAAGATCGAATTGCGTTTTGTCTCGATAACCAGCCGCGGCAATGGCCTCGGGTTACGGGTCAGTTGCAGATTCACCTGGTCGAAGTGATTGGCGTAGATATGCGCATCCCCAAACGTATGGACAAACTCCCCCACGCCCAGCCCCGTAACCTCTGCCACCATGTGCGTAAGGAGCGCATAGGAGGCGATGTTGAACGGCACCCCAAGAAAGATGTCCGCGGACCTCTGGTAAAGCTGGCAGGAAAGCCTGCCATCGGCGACGTAGAACTGGAAAAGGCAATGGCAGGGCGGCAACGCCATGTTGTCTACTTCCGCCGGGTTCCAGGCCGAAACGATATGCCGGCGGGAATCCGGCCGCGTCCGGATCTGCTCGATGAGATTGGAAATCTGGTCTATGTGCCGCCCGTCCGGCGCCGGCCAGTTCCGCCACTGGCTGCCATACACCGGGCCCAGATCGCCGTTCTCGTCGGCCCATTCGTCCCAGATGCGCACACCGCGCTCCTGCAGCCAGCGCACGTTGGTGTCGCCGCGCAGGAACCAAAGGAGTTCATAAATGATGGACTTGATGTGCAGCTTCTTCGTCGTCACCAGCGGAAAGCCTTCGTTGAGGTCGAACCGCATCTGGTAACCGAAAACGCTCCGCGTGCCGGTGCCCGTCCTGTCGGACTTGTCGGCTCCGGTCTCCATCACGTGGCGCAAAAGATCGAGATATTGCTTCATGCTCGGGAATCTACACCGATTCTCCGCCGCTCACTTCACCATGGTTGGCCCCTCGTTCACAGCTTATCGATAACGCGGCTCTTTTCCGCCAAAGACCCTTTCACTTCGCGGGTCATGTCCCTATATTACTCCTGCCGGCAACGGCTATGGCGATAAATGGCCATCGTAATAAACCCATCGGACCCGGGGGCAGTACCCGGCGCCTCCACCATTATCCTCTGCCGAGGATGCTTATGGGGGCGAAACAGGATCGACGAGGGCGTAAAGGGTGCTGCTTTCGCTCGGCATGGTACCACCGATATCGGACCGAAACTTATAGTTGCCAATGACAACCATAAGGCTCCGGTTGCTCTCGCCGCTTAAGCGGTGCCAGCACTGGGAATTTAAAGCCCTGCGCTCCTAGCCGGGCGTAGGCGGGGTCCGCAGGCACCTGGCAACAGAAGCCTGCATCTTCTTCCTTTTGCTTGAATTTTTCGGCCAAGTCGGGCTGATATGGGGCGTTGAGATTCTGCTGCCCATTTCGGGTGGCCCAATCAGGGAACCGCGTGCTTATGGCCGAAGACCAGATCCGCTACGACATTCTTACACAGGAAGCCCTGCGCGGTGTCGTAAAGAAGGTCCTGGGCGAGGTCGCGCGTACCGGCCTGCCGGGCGATCACCACTTCTTCATTTCATTTGTCACGCAGGCGCCGGGCGTGCGCATCAGCCAACGCCTCATCGCCCAGTACGAAAAAGATATGACGATCGTCCTTCAGAACCAGTATTGGGATCTGAAGGTCAGCGACACCGGCTTTGAGGTCGGCCTCTCCTTCGACGGACAGAACGAAACCCTCTTCATCCCCTTTTCGGCCATGAAGGGGTTTTTTGATCCCTCCGTACAGTTCGGCATTCAGTTCGAAGTCGCCGAAGCGCCTGCGACCCATGTCGAAACGATTATCGAAACCGCCGACCCCGACGATGATAACGACCCCGATCCGGCCCCCGAGCCGTCGGGCGAAAAGGTCGTCAGCCTCGACGCCTTCCGCAAGAAGTAGCGCCTTGGCGTGAACGCGGCTCCCGCTTTTGGAATTCGGGGAGCACGAGAAATCAAAGAGCCGGACCGTGCAGAAGCGCTCCCTGATCATCGCCGGCCACTCGACTTCGATGGCGCTTGAGCCCGAATTCTGGGCTGCTCTCGAGACCCTCGCCGCCGAACGCGGCACCAGCGTTGCCCACATCATCGCCGAGATCGACGAGCACCGGCAAGGCGCCAACCTTTCCTCTGCGGTGCGCGTAACCGTGCTGGAATGGTTCATCGCCAGGGCTGTAGCTGACGCGTAGCCTGAGCCTGCAAGAGTCCGAAACCACTGCAGCCGGAATAGGCATGAACTCCCGCAAAGATTATCGGGGACCAAGTAGCTGCAATTGCAGCGCTCCCGGCGGCAATTGCTGGATCGATGGCCCCTGCTGTGCGGGTGGCGGGGGAAGTTCATCCTCGCGCTCCAGTTGCCGCTGCAACGCATCGAGTTGCCGTTGCCGCTCCTCTTCCGCCAACAGCGCCGCCTCTTCCTGCTGCTGGCGCAACAACTCTTCGGCCTGCCGCCGCGCTTCTTCCTCCATCAGCCGCGCCTGCTCCTCGGCCAAAGCCCTCTGTCGGGCTTCCTGCTCGGCGCGCAGTCGTTCCAACTCATCGAGTTCGATTTCATACGCGCGCATTTGGATCGCATCGACCATCTGGGTCAGGTCCAGCACGCGTTCCGGCGCGCGCAGCGGCCCCCGCACCCCGATCCCGACCCGCCCCGTCGTCTCCGTGATCAGTTCATTTCCACCCACCGGCCGCGTCAGCGCCAGCGTCCAATTGCCGTCGACCATCAGATTGGCGAGTGCAAGCGTGCCCCCGCCAACAAGCCGCGCGCCCTCGCCCTCTATGGCAACATTGGAAACGCGCACCGTACCGCCGGTCACCGCGAAAAGCCCTGCGGCCTCGCGAGCAACGAACGAACCCGAATCGAGAGCCTCGATGACGATCTCTTCGAGGGCTTCGGGCTCCAGCGCCATGATGTTCTCGATTGCCGCTGCGCGCACGAAGACGTCCGGCGATGCCCGCTCGATCGTCAACCCTGAAATCGAAACACTCCCGCTCCCGGTCAGCGTTCCAATCAGCGCCCGATAGCTGTCGCCATTGGCCTGGAACCGCCCGCCCGCCGTCACCCGGCCGGATAAGACCGCTTCCGGCGCACCCTCGACCAGCGCGTCGATATCCACGCCGTTCAGCGAGAACCGCCCTGTGAGGCTCTTGTCGGTCAGCACCGAAGCACAGCACAACGTCGTTTCTAGCTCCAGAGTGCCCCCTCCGATCTCGCCAAATAGGCTACGCAGGCGAACATCTTCGGCATCCCAGGTGTAGTCGAATGCCAGCGCTTCGAGCAGCACCTGGTCCCCGACCGTCACCACCGGCGCATCGATACCGATCCGCCCGCGCGTCGTACGCATGATCTGACCCACATCGAGCGGCCCATCGGCCCACTCTCCCGGAGCGCTTCGAAGGGTCGAGGCCGGTCCGCCTAGCATTGCCATCAGCGTTTCGAGATCGAACCCATCGAATCGCAACGCGCCGGTCACTAGCGCTGAATTGGTTTGCGCGGCGTAAGCCAGGTTTCCCTCGAGGGTATGTTCGCCGGTAAAGGCAACGATATTGCTCAGCGTGAGGCTGTCGCCCCCGATAAAGCCGATTTCCGCTTGCCCCTCGACCCCTGGAAACCAGACTCCTGCCGCCCCTGCCAGTTCTGCAAGCGCCGCCATGTCGGCAAAAAGGAACGAGGTTTGCCCCTGCCCGCGAATCGCAGCCGGATCGGAGGTGATCATCGTGCCGGTGAAATCGATCCTCTCTCCACCCCCCTCCAGTGTCAGTTCGGTCTCAAGGCTTGCAAGGGGGTTGCCGTTGACCGTGAGCGTCAGCAAGGCGCCGTCTTCCCCCGCGATGATCGGGGCAAGCCCAAGCTGGGCCATCAGGTCCGCCCCGCTATCGGTCGCCGCCTCCAGCGTCGCAGCCAACCATCCCTGCCCCAGGGCGCCGATACCCTCTGCAATGTCCGCGGTTACCCAGATATCGGCCGACCCGGCTCGCCCTTCCGCTGTCAGCGCTTGGCTGCCGTCGCGCGAAGGCTCCTCCAGCGCAACCCTCAGGTTTGCCGGCAGGCTGCCCGAAATCAGCCGGCGCAACGGGGCGGCGCCATTCAGCGCTGGAACTAGTCCGAGCGCAGCCGCATTGCGGGCCACCGAAACATTGCCACCACCCCAGATCACCGGCTCGCCGAATGTGCCGCGGGCCTGCATCCAGCCTTCGAATCCGACGCCGCCGAAATCCCCGATTCGCAGATCGGCAACGGTTACGCCCGACCCATCCCAATCGAGCGCAATGCCGACATCGGAAAAACTCTGCCCGGCAATCCGCCCCGCCGCCGCGCCGAGCCGGAACTGCCCCTCGGGGAAGCTCAGCCCAAACGGTCCCGCCGGATCGAGGGGTGGCAGCAGCGCCAGCAGCGCCTCGCTCTGGGCCGCAGAGAGCGCGGAAAGGTCAACTTCGACGTCCAGCCTCGGCTGCTCGCCAAACCGCATCAGCCCCGAAATGCTGTGATGCGTCCCGTCGATCCCGAACAGACCTTCGTTGAGTCGCAGCCCGTCATTGGTCAACCGCAATTCGCCCTGCAATTGCCCCGGCATGTTGAAGAGCGGATTGCCTTCTGCCGGTCGCCGCCAGAGCAGGGAAAGCGCGTCGAGACGCCGCGCACTCACGTCGATCGTTCCCGCAAAGGCGGGCCACCCCGCCTGCCGCCCCAGCGTTCCGGTGAGTTGCAACACGGTATCGCCTGCCAGCCGTCCGGAAAACTCCTCGATCCGCCAGAGCTCACCATTGGTCACCGCGTCGAGCCGGACTTCACGAAGTCCCGTACCGCGCAGGACCAACTCGTTGATCTCCACTCCGATCCGCCCGGGCAGCGGCGGAATTATTGGTTGCGGCATCTCGCGCAACAGCCGCACGATCTCGAATGGCTGCCGCGAGGCGTCCTCGGTAGCGGCGCGCGGCAACAGGGTCACCACGCCGCCCGAAATCGCGGCATTGAAGCGCGGTTGCTCGCCAAGCCGCAACGCAGCCGACCCCGTCAACCGCGTCGCTACCTGGTTCTCATCTGGCAGCAGCGTGAAATCCTCAAGCACGACGTCCGACGTCGTCGCTGTCATAGGACTCGAGAGCACCAGGGCGCCCGTCAACCCGTCCTCGCTCCGCGCGGCCTGGCGATAGACGCCTTGTCCCTCGAAGCTCGGTTCGGAGCCGGTCCGCAGAAGGCCTTCGACCGAGACCGAATATCCGCCCGCCCCGGGCCGCAGGAATGCCGATACCTGCATGTTCCCGTCCGCGTTCATCGCGGAGGTCGCGAACCGCACGGCATAAACTTCACCCTCGAACTGCCCATCGCCCGTAAGCGCGAAAGGCCCGCGCAGGCCCGTCATCCGCATGTCCCCGGAAAATCCGGTCACCTCGCGGCTGTCCCCGCCACGCAGGTCGGTAACCGTCACCCTCGCATCCTCGAACCGGGCCTGCTGGATCGAGACGTTGGTCGCGATTGCTGTCTCGGCCAGCGTGACCGGGGTATCGATCTGCCCGTTCTCGTCGATTGTCAGATTGATATGCGGCGCCACCAGTCGCAGTTGTGTCACGGTGAACCTGTCGCGCAGGAAATCCATCAAGGAAAAATCGGCCTCGACCCGCTGAGCTTCACCCAGCGGCCGTTCGGCCGAACCGAGGCGGACCCCTTCGATAAGCATCCGGGGCTGGGGCAGTAGCGTAAAGGCCATGTCGCCCTCGATCGCAACCTCGATTCCCAGCGCCTCGGCGGTGATCTGCTCCATGCGCGGCTTGTAGCTGTTCCAGTCGATCAGCCACGGCACGACGAATGCCGCTCCCAGAATGAGGATCGCCACCAGCCCGACCGCAATATAAATCCGATTGGCCACCGCGAACCTGGCCCTTCCTCACCCGGGAAACAGTTGGACGAACATTAGGCATAACCGGTGCGCCCGTCACCCGGCATTACACATTGTGAAAACAGGAATTTTATGACTGGGCTCGCGCGCTTCCCACAATCTCGGAGAAGGTAGACTGAGCGAAGCAGCGGACGAATGGGTGTTCAGCGATGCCCATCAAAGCCACCCCGCATATACTTTTCCCTTGACGCGTCCTATATACTTCCATTGAGAACAAAAAGAGATTCGTGACCTGTTGGAAAACCCAAAGCCTTAATGTCTTCTGTCCCGCCCTATCGCCCCGCCGGCCCGATCACCAGCCAGTTCGCGAACCGCGAACCGGCCTATCTTGTCGGCCTCAATGCGGAGCAGCGCGAGGCGGTGATGACCACTGAGGGGCCTCTGCTCGTCCTCGCCGGCGCGGGAACCGGCAAGACGCGCGTGCTCACCACCCGCATCGCCCACGTCCTTGCCTCCCGCCTCGCACGCGGCGGACAGATCCTGGCCGTAACCTTCACCAACAAGGCCGCCCGCGAGATGAAGGAGCGGATCGCCTCCCTCGTTGGCGCCTCGGTCGAGGGAATGCCGTGGCTCGGCACCTTCCATTCCATCGGCGCCCGCATTCTGCGCCGCCACGCCGAGCTCGTCGGCTTGAGGCCCGATTTCACGATCCTCGATACCGACGACCAGATCAGGCTCATCAAGCAATTGATCGAGGCCGAGAACATCGATGAAAAGCGGTGGCCCGCCCGTCAGTTCGCCTCGATGCTCGATAACTGGAAGAACCGTGGCCAGCTCCCCGGCGATCTCTCGGCCGCCGATGCGGGCTGGTTTGCCAATGGCAAGGGCGGCAAGCTCTACGCCGACTATCAGGCCCGTCTCAAAACGCTCAACGCCGCCGACTTCGGCGATCTTTTGTTGGAAAACATCCGGCTGTTCAAGGAAAACCCCGGCATTCTGACCGAATATCACGACCGGTTCCGGTATATGCTCGTCGACGAATACCAGGATTCCAATACCGCCCAGTACCTCTGGCTTCGCCTCCTGGCGCAAAGCCGCGACGGCTCCACGCAATCAAACATTTGCGTTGTCGGCGACGACGACCAGTCCATCTATGGCTGGCGCGGAGCGGAAGTCGACAACATCCTGCGTTTCGAAAAGGACTTTCCCGGCGCTAAAGTCATAAAGCTCGAGCGGAACTACCGCTCGACCTCCAATATCCTTTCCGCCGCCTCCCACCTGATCGCTCACAACGAATCCCGTCTCGGCAAGACGCTGCAGACCGACGTGGGCGAACGCGGCGATCCCCTTACCGTCACATCTGTGTGGGACTCTGAGGAAGAAGCCCGCCACATCGGCGAGGAGATCGAGCAGTACCAGCGCCACGGCGACAATCTCAACGACATGGCTATCCTCGTGCGCGCCTCCTTCCAGATGCGCGAGTTCGAGGAACGCTTCATCACCCTTGGCCTCAACTACCGCGTCATCGGCGGCCCGCGCTTCTATGAGCGCAAGGAAATTCGCGACGCGCTGGCTTATCTGCGTATCGTCGCCAACCCCGGCGACGATCTTGCCTTAGAGCGTATCGTCAACACCCCCAAGCGCGGCCTGGGCGATGCGACGATCCAGATTGTCCACGATACGGCCCGCGCAGCCGGCATCCCCATGCTCGCGGCCATCCGCGATCTTGTCGAAACCGAGGAACTGAAACCCAAGCAGCGCGCCACCTTCCGCGATCTTCTGCGCCAGATCGATGGCTGGGCCGACCGGCTGCGCGCCATCCCCCATTTCGAGTTGGCCGAGCAGATTCTCGATGAATCCGGCTACACAGCCATGTGGCAGAACGACAAGAGCGCCGACGCACCGGGGCGGCTGGAGAACTTGAAGGAACTCGTCCGCTCGATGGAGGAATTCGAGAACCTGGGCGGCTTCCTCGAGCACATCGCGCTCGTCATGGACCGCGACACCGGCGAGGCCAGCGACGCCGTCTCCATAATGACGCTCCACTCCGCCAAGGGCCTGGAATTCAACACCGTATTTCTCCCCGGTTGGGAGGAAGGTCTGTTCCCCCATCAGCGCTCCGTCGACGAATCTGGCCTTGCGGGTTTGGAGGAAGAACGCCGCCTCGCTTATGTCGGCATCACCCGCGCACGAAAACGTTGCCACATTACCCTTGCCCAGAACCGCCGCATCCACGGCCTTTGGCAGTCGGCTATCCCCTCGCGCTTCATCGACGAGCTTCCTCCCGAGGCCGTCGAGGTCAAGGACACCGGATCGTCCTATGGCGGTTACACCTATGGCGGACGCGCCGCCACGCGCTTCGATGCCCGCGACCCCTTCGAGAGCGTCTACCAGACCCCGGGCTGGCAGCGTGCCCAACGTCAGCAACAATCCCGCAAAGGCCCCGGACCCGTTACAATCGAAGGTGAGCTTGTTGCCCGTTCTTCCGGCCCTGGCGCCGCGTATTCCATCGGCCAAAGGGTATTTCATCTGAAATTTGGTTACGGCACTGTGACGGCCACAGAGGGCAACAAGCTCTCGATCGATTTCGAGACCGCGGGGCCCAAGAAGGTTCTGGACAGCTTCGTCAAACGGGGGTGAAGCGGCCCGTCAGCGCCTGGCCGGCGCATGTTTTGTCGCCGTGTGGACATCAGATTGTTCCCTACCGGACACAACCAGGTCCGACTGGAACCTGCTGGCGCCCGTTCCCGTTTCTTCCTTCCAACCTGGAGGAGGAGCACGGAAAACATGTCAGACATTCATCCGGACATTTCTATCGCCAGCCCCGAAGCGCTCCCGCCGCGCGACGACGAGCCGATGACGACCCAGCAGATGGCCGAGTTGCTATGCCTCGCCCAACGGGCCGAAGAACCGGACGCTTATGACGAGAATATCTCCCGCTTTGAAGCCGAAAACCGCATCAAGCTGTTAAAGCGCAAGCTGGACGGCTAGTTTCCCACCCCTTCACCGCCTCGCATGCCCTTCGAGCGGTCCCGAGGGGCAGCCTTGCCATGGTCGCTTTTCCATTCCAAACGCACGCTCTCAGCCTAGGCCCTGCGCAATGTGATGGATTGGCCCGGTCGGAGGCCTGCGCTATAGAGGTCCTGCGCCCCGCGAGTGCAGGAAGGTTCATGACGCCCCCCACCGACCCCGAAGACCGTAACAAGGCCCTTGCCAATGCCGGCCTGAAATTTGCCGCGGTCATCGTTCTCGTGATGGCGATCTTCTACGCGTCGCAATACGCAGCCTATACCTTCATGACGGTATTTGCGGGTTAACCTTTTCCGCCTGCCGAACGCCACGTCGCTTCGAGCAGTTGTGATGCCAGAGCATCCGGCAGGTCCTCCAACACAGCGCGCGCGCCGATAGGCTTATCATGCCGGCACAGGATGGACACCAATCCCGGATACGCGCCCGCAAATGCCTCCGCCTCCTCCGCGCCCATCATCAGGAACAGCGTCCCCTTATTGAGATGCGCGAACTGCTTGCCCGCCACCGCGAATCCCTCATAACGGAAATGCCGCCGCGGGCAGCGCCAGCGCCGCGGCCTCATATCGCGAGCGATCCACCATCAGCCCTTATGCTCCTTCTCGCTTTTCAGGCTTCCATCGGCGTTGAACACCCGCCAGGTGCCCACCTTCTTCCCCAAGGCATAGTCTCCCTGATCCCATACCTGGCCATTCGCGTGCCAGCGGGTCCACGTCCCGTCCTGCTGGTTGTCCACAAACACGCCTTCCTGCATCTTGACGCCGTTGGAGCGGAACCAAACCCAGTGGCCGGTAAACCGGTCATGATCATAATCGCCTTCAGCCTTGAGCCCGCCATCCTTGAGATAGTAGCGCCAGTGCCCATGCTTCTTCCCGCCCGAAACAAATCCCTCCACCGCCGGCGACCCGTCCTTGAACCGTTCCTCATACGGCCCGTCCGGCACAGATTTCACGCCGTCGGTTTTCATTCACACCTCCTGCTCCCGCGCTACAAACCTATGCTAGACTGGCTCGCGGTGGCCTCGCAACCCGGAGACCGTCAACCCGCGAACCCCAAGCGGTGAAATTTTAACTGCACGAACTGAACGGCTTTCGTTCAGTTCGTGCAGTTATAAATCAGGAGAAAACCTTTCCATGCCCCGCCTGACAACGATCGGGTTCGACGCCGATGACACCCTCTGGGAGAACGAACACTTCTTCCGCCTGACCGAGCGGCATTTTACCGAGCTGCTTGCCGACTATGCCGAGCCGGGGCATCTTACAGAGCGTCTGCTTTCAGCTGAAAAAAAGAACCTGGCCCATTACGGTTTCGGCATCAAAGGGTTCACCCTCTCGATGATCGAGACCGCTATCGAGGTGACCGATGGCAAGGTGCCCGGCGAGATCATCGGGCGCATCGTCAATGCCGGCCGCGAAATGCTCTCGCACCCCATCGAAACCCTGCCCCACGTTCATGATACGCTCGAAGCCCTGGCGGGTAGCCACACGCTCGTCCTCATCACCAAGGGAGACCTTTTCGATCAGGAGCGCAAGCTGGCCCAGTCCGGGCTTGGCGACTTTTTCAGTGCAGTCGAGATCGTCTCGGACAAATCCTCCGCCACCTACGCCCGCGCCTTCGAGCGCCACGGCGACGGCCCGGCCCGCGCCATGATGGTCGGCAATTCGCTGAAATCGGACGTACTTCCCGCCATAGAAGCCGGCGGGTGGGGAACCTACGTCCCTCACGCCCTCACCTGGGACTACGAACGCGCCGAGGAACCCGAAGGCAGGGAACGCTTCTCAAAGATCGAAACCCTGGCGGAATTGAAGCCGTTGATAGAGGGTTTGGCATAGGGGAGAGCTTTTTTTCCTCGGCCCATCCGCGCGCTCCCATCGCCGTTCCGGCGACTGCCGGTCCCGTGGTGCGAAGTCTCAACGCGCGGATGCGAAGCGGGCCGCCGGGCAGAGCCCGGCCTATCCCTTCACGGGGATCCAGATTTCCAACCCGCCCAGGCCGGTACGCGGATCGAATTTCTCGTCGTACAGCTCGAACATGGGCGCGTCGCCATCCGCTTCGAACGGACACCCCGGCAGGTATTGGCGCCAGATCGCATCCATCGTGTTCCTGATCCCCGAGATATGCCCTGCATGGGTAAAGGCCAGATAAGTGGCAGGCTCGAGTTTCAAGACGTCCAATCCCGCCGGCACATCGCGCGGATCGTCCACTTCCACCGCACAGCTGTAGCGGAACGTGCCCGCGGCTTCGTCAAAACCGTCACAAACCCCGAACCAGAAGCCCGGCTTCTCCCCGAGCGTTCCCTCGTACGCCTGAAATGCCGTCCACTGCGCCGGTATGCCCTCGACCTGATTATAGGGATAGCGCCGTGCCAGTCCTACCAGTGTCATTGGGCCACGCGTTTCCTTGCGCGGTTCAGGAAGTGAGAAACTCTTTTCTGCTGCGATGTTCATTCTGATTGGCTCCACCAAAAGCGTTTGATCGGGCACGGCCCCATCGCGCACCGTTTCGGGCGTCAACCCGAAACAATCGCGGAAGGCGCGCGTGAAGGCTTCGTGAGAGCCATATCCGGCATCGAGCGCGACATCGAGAATCGACGGTGCTCCCGCCGCCAGTTGTCGTGCCGCCTCGGTCAACCGTCGTCCGCGCATATATTGGACAATCGAATATCCGGTAGCGGTAGCGAACCCCCGGCACATATGGAACCGCGATACCCCGCAGGCATCCGCAATATCATCGAGCGTAATGTCCTTGCGGAAATTGCTCTCGATGAACCACAAAACCTTGCCGACGAACCGCACCGCACTTTCCCTCACTAACCAACACCGGAACTATGCTGGCACCAATCCGGCTCCGCTTGATCGAGCGTGCTTATTTGTCAAACACCGATTCCACCCACGGGCTCGATCTCGTGGTGCTGGTCGAACGCCGCGATTAGCGGCATCGCCTTTTCGATCGCCTGCCGCACGCTGGGGAGCGAAAGCGAGCCCTTGTGGCTGTCCTGGCTGTCCCAAACCTCGGTGATCCAGATTGCGTTCACATCCAGGGGGTCCTTGGCGACCACGTAGGAAACGCACCCCGGCATGCCGTCCTGATGCTCGAGCAGGATGCCGATCAACTCGTCCCGCTTGCCCTCTGCCGCAATCATCCGTCCAATCAGTCCGTACATCGTCCCTCTCCTGTCAGGGCTTGATCAGCCCACCGCAATAATCGAGTGCGTAAACATCCACCCCGCCCGCGATGATGACCTCTCGCCCATGAAAGCGGGTCACATCGCCACTGGACTCGTCACGGTATAGCCCGTGTGGACCCTGCCACGAAAACCCGCCGAGAAACCGCCCTTCCGCATACATCGCGGCCAACGCCGCCTTGACGGTTTCCCCCGCCCGCGCACCGTCGAACAGGTCCGGACGCAGGATATAGCCGAAATAATTCATCGCCCAGACCGGTTCCTCGGCGAGCCACACCACCTCCTGGCCGGGGAAATCGGTCCCCCCGAAATAGCTGTCCCGATAACGCCAGGCCCCGAGCGCGTAAGTGAGGTCGTGCGCGCCCGGACGGCTGGGCTCCGCCGGTTGGCCGCCACCGATATAGCTCGCCGCCTTAGCCGCGACAATGAAGTCTTCCAGGTCACCAATGTCCATAAATACCCCCAAAGTAATATGAACAAATCGAGAACATGTTCGCTCTTTTGTCAACCTCCCGGTGCGGCATGTTGACTTGAAACGCACAGCAATCCACAACCCGCCACGCCCGCGTGAAGGAATGGAAGCCATGCCACAGGACCAGTTGTCGACACCGCTGACCAAGGATCAGGCCTATGCGCTCGTCGATTCTGTTATGGAAAGCGAGGACCTTGCACTTACGGCCTCTGCGCACGAGAACGAGGAAACCGGCGAGTGGATTTTCGAAGCCACCTGCGACAGTCCCCCCGATGTAGAGGCTTTTCAGGCGCTGGCACGGTCCGTGCTGGGTGGCGACGTAGGGTTTTCGGTCAGTCCCCTCGATGAGGACGCCGATTGGGTGGGCAAATCGCTCGAAGGGCTGAAGCCTGTTATTGCCGGCGGCTATTATGTCTATGGCAGTCACGAGACGGTCGCGCCCCCCGCAGGCCTCATCCCGATCAGGATCGACGCCGCGCAAGCCTTCGGCACCGGCCATCACGAGACCACAACCGGCTGCCTCGAAGCCATCCAGCGCATCCTCCGGCGCAAGAAGCCGGTCCGCCCGATCGATATCGGCACGGGGACGGGCATTCTCGCTATCGCCATTGCCAAGCGCCGCCGCGTGCCGGTCATCGCCTCGGACATCGATCCCATTGCCGTCGAAACCACGCGCAACAATACAAGGCTCAACGGCGTGGCCCACCTCGTCATAGAGGTCGATGCCGCCGGACTCGACCACCAGACCATCCAGGGCAACGCTCCCTACGATCTGATCGTCGCCAACATCCTCGCTGCCCCATTGGTTTCGCTCGCCCCCGGCATCGGGCGCATGGCTGAAAAGGGTTGCGCGATCATTCTCTCGGGCCTGCTCAACACCCAGGCCCAGCGGGTCATTTCGGCTTATGCCAGGCAGGGCATGGTCCTGCGCGACCGTATCGTGCGCAAGGACTGGTCCACACTCGTGCTGGAGAAAGTCTAGCTCAGGGCCCATGCGAAAGCCCCGATGGCTGGCGGGCCATCGGGGCTTTCACGGTAATTCCGTACGGGGCCTTTCAGCCCCAAGCGACCCTATTCGGACGCGGCTTTCTTCGAGGTCCCGAAGTCACACCCATACATCCGCTGATAGCGGTCGATCTGGCGCGCGGCCTCACGGCTGCGGGCCTCGACCATTGCGTCCAGCGCCTTGCGGAAGAAGCTCTTGTCTTCAGCCATTGTCCACACTCCTGTTTCGGTGAGTAAAAAAATTTCACTCATATCGTTCGTGCGATAGATAACCCTTTTCGCATCTGCTAGTTAGGGGGGCAAAGGCAGACCAGCCATGTCGTTTGCGCATGGCCGGTTAAATAATTGGAACCGTAGCCGTCATGCCCCCACAGCCAACCATTCCTGACGCCGTTTTTCAAAGTTTTGAAGAAAGATCGGACCCTCGGGCGGTCGCGCCGCGGGTTGCCGCGCTGAGGGCGCATCTTGCGTCAAACCAACTGGATGGCTTCCTCATCCCCCGCGCCGATGTCCATCAGGGTGAGTATGTTCCCGATTGCGATGCGCGGCTCGCCTATGTCACCGGCTTCACCGGCTCGGCCGGACTGGCCGTCCTGGGGCGCGACAGAGGGGCGCTGTTGGTAGACAGCCGCTACACCCTGCAGGCTCCAGCGCAGACCGACCTTGAAATTTTCGAGGTCGTAGACACGACCTCTACGAGCCCGGGCGAATGGATTGCCGCCAATTTTCCAGGCGGCAGCGTGATGGGGTTCGACCCCTGGCTCCTGACGCCCGGCATGCTCGACACGCTCAAATCTGCGTTGGAAAAAGCGGAAATCCGGCTCGTACCGGTCGAAAACCCGATCGACTCATTGTGGCGCGACCGTCCCGCACCGCCCGAAGGCCCGATCGAAGTGCTGGGCCATAACCGCACCGGTAAGCCAGCATCGGACAAGCTCGAAGAGTTGCGGCGGGCAATGACTGAGGAGGCGGCGGACGCCGCGGTTTTCACGCTTCCTGAGTCGCTATGCTGGCTGTTCAACATCCGCGGCCGCGATGTTCCGCACAATCCCTTCGTTTTGGGATTTGCCATCGTACCTGCCGAGGGCACGCCTACCCTCTTCCTGCCGGCCAACAAACTCACGGACGAAAACCACACCGCGCTGGCCGGGGTTGCTGCGCTGCGCGACAAGGACGAATTCGGCACTGCGCTCGAGGAACTAGCAAAACAGGGCAAGGCCGTCTGGTTCGATCCCGCCACCGCCCCTTCGCGCGTCAGGATGATCCTGGCCGAGGGCGGCGCCAGGCTCATCGAAAAGCGCGATCCGGTTCTGCTGCCCAAGGCCCGCAAGAACGACGCTGAACTGGCCGGCATGCGCGAGGCGCAGCGCCTCGACGGCGTGGCAATGGCACGGTTTCTTGCGTGGTTCGACCGCGAAGCACCCAACGGTAACCTGACCGAGATCGACATCGTAAAGCAGCTCGAAGCCTTCCGCCGCGATGAGCCCACTGCCGTCGATGTCAGCTTCGAGACGATCTCCGGCTCGGGCCCCAACGGCGCCATCGTCCACTACCGCGTATCGGAAAAAACCAACCGCCGGCTGATCCCCGGCGAATTGATGCTGCTCGACAGTGGCGGGCAATATCTCTCGGGCACCACCGATATCACCCGCACCATGGCCACCGGGCCCGTTGCCTCAGAACAAAAGGATCGCTTCACCCGCGTCCTGAAAGGCATGATCGCCATCTCCCGGGTCCGCTTTCCCCGCGGTACCACCGGCGCGCAGATCGATATCCTGGCGCGTCAATTTCTGTGGCAAGTCGGCCTCACCTACAATCACGGCACCGGCCACGGCGTCGGCGCTTTCCTCTCGGTACACGAAGGCCCAGCGGGCATTTCCCCGCGCTACACCGTCCCATTCGAGGAGGGCATGGTTCTCTCCAATGAGCCCGGATTCTATCGCGAAGGAGAATACGGTATCCGTATCGAAAATCTCATCGTCGTGCGTGAAAGCGATGTCGGAGATGGCAAGTTCCTGGAGTTCGAAACCCTGACGCTCGCGCCCATCGACAAGCGCCTGATCGATACCACGTTGCTCGATGAGAACGAACGCGCCTGGCTCGACGCCTATCATGCGAGTGTCCGCAAGGAGATCGGCCCGTTGCTCGATGCAGAGGATCGTGCGTGGCTGGACGAGGCGACGAGTGCGCTGGTCTGAATGGATCGTTGAGCTGCCGCCCTATCTTCCCCACCGGCAAAAAGAAAAACCCTCCCTTTTCGGGGAGGGTTAGGTATGGTGGAGGGCCAACAGGCTCCGGGAACCTGCGTTAGGCCGCCGCTTTCAACCCCAGCAGCTGCGTCAGCGACAGCAGCAAGTCGGCCCGGTTGAGCGTATAGAAGTGGAACTCCCGCACACCAGAATCGAGAAGCTCGTTGACCTGCCGGACAGCAAGTTCGGCAGCTACCCGCTCGTGGGTCACCGGATCGTTTTCCAATCCTTCGAACCGTGCGGCGAGCCAATCGGGGATCGACGTGCCACAGCGAGCGGCAAACCCCGCGATCTGCTTGAAATTGTGGATCGGCTGGATGCCCGGCACGATCGGCGCCGTGATCCCGGCCTTGCGCGCCCGCTCGATAAAGCGCCAGTAATCCGCATTTTCGAAGAACATCTGGGTAATCGCGCGGTTGGCACCCGCGTCGATCTTGCGCTTCAAATTGTCGATATCGGCATCCCAATCCGGGCTTTGCGGATGCTTTTCGGGATAGGCCGCAACGGAAATATCAAAATCCCCGAGCTTGCGGATGCCCGCGACCAGTTCGGCAGCGTTCCGGTAGCCGTCGGGGTGCGGCTCGAACTTTTCTCCAATGCCGGTGGGGGGATCGCCGCGTAGCGCCACGATGCGGTTGACTCCGACCAGCGCGTAACTGCGCACCACGGCATCCACCTCGTCCCGGCTCGCGCCGACGCAGGTCAGATGCGCCGCAGCATCGATTCCCGATTTTGCTTTGACCTGGGTTACCATGCGTAGCGTACGCTCGCGCGTCGTCCCGCCCGCGCCGTAAGTTACAGAGACGAAACGCGGCCGCAGATGCGCCAGCCGGTCGAGGCTTTCCCAGAACCGCGCTTCCATGTCGTCGGACTTGGGGGGAAAGAATTCGAAGCTCACCGACACATCCCGCCGCGCTGGGCGCAGCCGGGTGACGACGGGTGAAGCGTTGTTTGTAACCGTCATCTTGTTCCTCCCAAGTACTCAGACCCGGCGCTCTAGGCGCCAGAGACAAACCGTCAAACCCTGTTCCTTCTCTGAAGGAAAGCGGCGCACCTGCATGACTTCCAGGCCTGCGGACCGTGCCCAAACCGCCATCTGCTCATCCGAAAGCCCGAGGCGCCGATGCGCCTGCTCGGTGCGCAGGAATTCGTGATTGTGCGGTGCAAAATCGATGACCAGCAGCACGCCCCCGGGGGCGAGACATTCCGCCGCCGGGATCAAAGCAGTCGCCGGATCGTCGAAATAATGCAGCACCTGATGAATGACGACGAGATCTGCACTCTCGGCGTGGTCGCCGATATCAGTGATGTCCCGTAGCCGCACCTGAACGTTACCGAGCCCCGCCTCTTCGATCTTGGTACGCGCGATGCCCAGCATCTCGCGGCTGGAATCGATGCCGATGGCGTGTTCGAAACGCCCGCCGAGCAATTCGAGCATCCGCCCCGTGCCGGTCCCCAGATCGAGCATCAGGCGTCCCTGCCCATCCCCGGCCATCTCGATAATTGCCGCTTCGACCGCGGAATCCGGCGCATGGAGACTGCGGACCTTGTCCCAATCCCCCGCGATCTTGGCAAAGTAGGCGTTGGCCTGATCGCGGTGCGCCTCGCGCACGGCGGCGAGTTTATCCCGGTCCCGGCGCAATTCCGGCGAGGCCGGGTCGATGGTCTGGAACAGCCAATCGTTGAGCGCCCGGCCCGGGCCGGCATCGCTCAAACGGAAATAGGCCCACGCCCCTTCCGCATGGCGCGTAACCAGTTGCGCATCGGCCAGAAGCTTCAGGTGCCGGGAGACGCGCGGCTGGCTTTGCCCCAGGATCTCGGTAAAGTCCTTGACGCTCAGTTCACCCTCGGACAGCAGGGCAAGCAGGCGCAACCGTGTGACTTCGCCGGCTGCCTTGAGCAGCCCCACGATTTTCTGGGCGTTCTGCGTTTGCCTTGCTTTCAGCACCGTGCCGCTCCGTCTCGCTGACAATTCTCATATAAAGATATCTTTATGTCATTATGTCAAGGTGCACGCGGCAAAAAATCGCCCGCAGAAGCGAATTTCACCTCTGCGGGCTGCAATAACTGACTTCATAAGCGCCTTGGAAAATCAGGCGACCGCGTCTTCTCCCACGCGACGGCGGAAGGAATGCGAACGCCAGAGCTCGAAAATACCGGACGCCTCGTCTTCACTCAGCGCCTCGAACCGGCGCCTCACGTTCTCAATGTCGAGCCGGCTGGGCATGTCTCGCCAAGGCAGCACGGCTATGACGGCCTCGAAAAGCTCAGGATCGAGCCCAATGGCTTTGGACGCCACGGTAACTGCAACATAGTCCTGCATCGCCAGCCATTTGACAAAGATCTCCGGTCGCACTTCAAGCAGCATGGTGAGACCTGCGGCGGTATGGTGCCCGTAGCCGAAACGCGTGAAACGATAGAGAGCCTTGAGATCGAAGCGACGGCGATCGGCCAGTGCCTTGACCTGATTCCAGCCCAGTTTCCACTCGTCCGCGGAAAAACCGGCGCGGTTCTTGATCCGGTTGTAAACGACGGCCTGGACCCGATTGGCCGTGCCCTCGTTGTCATTGCTGCGCACCAGGAGGCCGAGGCTTTCAAGGGCCTGTGCGCCAACCTGGCTGATTTCGGAGCGAACCTCAGCCCAATCGATATCGGCGCGGCCGCGCAGATCGTTGGCCAGCACTCCGTTTTCTGCGGCAAGCAGAGCAATGCGCTCGACCACCTTGTGGGTGAGTTCGGCTTCTTGATTGCGCAAGAGCCGGGTAACCGAGGGCTCTTGCCCGTGTTCGGCAATCGCCTCACCGACCCGGCCAGCGAGCCCTTTGCGGCTTGCGATGGCCACTCTGTGGGCTTCGCTTTGGTGTTCGGCGATTTCGATAAGATCGTCGTCGGACAGGACGCTTGAAAATTGGAGGAGCGGAGCCGCAACCTCGATCACGTCATTGGCGAGTTTGAGGACCGCTGACCCCGGCGCTCGCGCCAGGGGAGCGATCAGCTTTGCTACATGCGCTCGCGCTTCGACCTCGACGATGTCGGCAAGTTGGCAGAGCACCTCGTCGTACTGCGCAACCTGTTCGTCATCGCAGCGGTCCGAAACATACGAAAACAACTGCGCCAGATTGCGGATCAGGTGATCGCGCTCGGCAGCATCGGCTTCGCCGTTGAGCACCCTGAAATTCGCGAATGCGCGTACGCCTTCTCCGGCTTCCTGCATTTGTCCCGTCTCCCCGGCTTCACTGCCGCATCAGTGGCCCCAAACTCGCAGATGGGTATAGCTTTCCATTGAACGCAACACGCGCAGTTTGATTAAAAAGCGAACTAATCGAAAGCCGGTGGAAAAAAGAGCCTCCAAAGCCAAGTCGACAAACGCAAAAAAGCCCGGCGCGGACGCTCCGCACCGGGCTGATCGCATTAGGAACGCGAGAATAGGCAGAAAGCTTATTCCGCCGCGGAAATCGCCGCCGGACGTTCCTGCTTACCGGCAGCCACTGCTGCTCGAACACCAGCGCCATACTCTGGATGGACCTGGTCGAACAACTTGCACTGGCGCTCGACGATCTCGTCGGGCACGCCGCCCATCGCCGCAGCGATATTGGCGAACAACCGCCGCTTCTGCCCTTCGTCGAAGAGGTTGAACAGCGCCCGCGGCTGGCTGAAATCGTCGTTACCTTCGCGGTGGTTGTACCGGTCGGCAACGCCCGAAATCTTGAGGGGCGGCTCCTTGACCGACGGATCTTCCTTCGGCCCGCCAAAGCTGTTGGGCTCGTAATAGGCGTCGGCGCTTGTGGACTTGTGGCCAAAGAAATTCATCTGGCCGTCCTTGTGGTAGTGGTGCACGGGGCACTTGGGGGCGTTGACCGGCAACGCCTCGTAATGCGTGCCCAGCCGGTAGCGATGGGCGTCCGCATAGGAGAATACCCGCGCTTGCAGCATCTTGTCGGGCGAATGCCCGATGCCCGGAACGATATTGGACGGCGACATCGCAACCTGCTCGATCTCGGCAAAGTAGTTGTCCGGATTGCGGTTAAGTTCCAGGACGCCGATTTCGATGGGGGGATAGTCACCGTGCGGCCAGACCTTGGTAAGGTCGAACGGATTGTAGGGCGTTTTTTCTGCATCGGTTTCGGGCATGATTTGCACCTGCACCGTCCATTGCGGATATTCGCCCCGCTCGATGGCACCGAAAAGCTCTTCCTGATAGCTCTCGCGGGTCCTGCCGATAACCTGCTCGGCCTCTTCATTGGTATAGACCTTGTGGCCCTGCCGGGTCTTGAAATGGAACTTCACCCAGTACCGCTCGCCGCTGTCATTCCAGAACGAATAGGTGTGGCTACCATATCCGTTCATGAACATGGGCGCCACCGGCAGGCCGCGGTCGCTCATCAGGATTGTCACCTGATGCAGACTTTCCGGCGAAAGCGACCAGAAATCCCACATCGCCGTGGCCGAGCGCAGATTGGTCCGGGGGTGCCGTTTCTGGGTGTGGATGAAATCGGGGAACTTAAGCGGATCACGCACGAAAAACACCGGCGTGTTGTTGCCCACCAGGTCCCAGTTGCCCTCTTCGGTATAGAACTTGATGGCAAAGCCGCGCACGTCGCGCTCGGCGTCCGCCGCACCCAGTTCACCCGCGACGGTGGAAAAACGCAGGATCAGGGGCGTCTCCGCGCCGGGCTGCAACGCCTTGGCGCGCGTATATTTCGAGATGTCACCGGTGATCCTCAACGTGCCGTAAGCACCCCAGCCCTTGGCATGCACCACGCGCTCAGGAATGCGCTCGCGGTTCTGATGCGCCAGTTTCTCGATCAGCTGATAATCCTGCATCAACACCGGACCACGCGGCCCGGCGGTCATCGAATTCTGGTTATCTGCGATGGGCGCGCCCGCGCTCGTGGTCATCGTCTTGTCGTCGGACATGAGGCCTCCAGTTTGTCCCGATTCTCGTAGGCTCGTGCGATTCTGGATCCACTCGCGCCCCATGCGCTCTCCGCCAGGCGAGAGCCGTAATTCGGCAAAGCGACAGGAAAGCGGGCCGCCGGATCAATCCCGACACGTTCCCAAAACCGAGTCGCTTATAGCGACCATCAGTCGATCATTCAAATTGATAAAACTGACATATTGGATAAGATCAACTTATCAAATTAGACTGGCCGTCCCGATGCTCACGATCTCCTTCAGGCAGCTCCAATACGCGCAAATCATCGCCGAAGAGGCTCATTTTGGTCGTGCGGCGACCCGGTGCCATGTGACTCAACCGGCCCTGTCCCAGCAGATCAAACTACTCGAGGACCGCTGCGGCGCTCCCATCTTCGACCGGCAGGGCAAGTCCATACGCGTAACACCGTTCGGCCGTGATTTTCTCGCCCATGCCAGCCGGGTGTTGAGTGCAGCCCAGGATCTGGAGAGTTTTGTCGACATGGCAGCAGGCCATCCTGCGCGTCCGCTGCGCTTCGGGCTTATCCCCACTGTCGCGCCCTATCTCCTGCCCGGTATTCTGCCCGCCCTCACGGCAGGCGTTCCGGAAACGCGCTTTTCAGTGAGCGAGGGCAAAACCGACCGGCTGCTCGATGGACTTTCCGAAGGTGAACTCGACCTCGCCCTGCTCGGAACGCCGCCGCCATCATCAAGCTTTGAAACCGCAACGCTGTTCTCCGACCCCTTCGTTCTCGCCGCCCCCAGCGATTCGGACCTCCTGGATCCGATCGATCTCGCCAGCTTGCCCGACAGCCGCTTTCTGCTGCTCGAAGAAGGCCATTGCCTGCGCGACCAGATGCTTGATGCCTGCGCCCTCAGCACCCAAACGCGTGGCCGCCGCTTTGCAGCGACTTCGCTGACGACGATTCTCGAACTGGTGGCGGCAGGATATGGCGTCACCCTGCTCCCCGCCATTAGCCTGCGGCGTGAGATGGACGACCAACGCATCCGATTCCTGCAACTCGCGCCGCCGGGCGCTTCGCGCGTCCTCCGGCTTGTGTGGCGAACCGGATCGCCCTACCAGGCCCTCTTCCGTTCCATCGCCGAAATCGTCTGGGAAACCGGAACCCGATTGCTGGCTTCGGAACTCCCTAGTTGAACCAGAACATATAGCCCCAGATCGCATCGCCGAAGACGTCGTTGGCCAGCGCAAAATCCTCTGCGCTGGCGATTTTGCCCTCACGCATGAATGGCCGCGCGTCGTACCCGGTCAGAATAAGAACAAGATCGGTGCGCTCGGCTGTTTCGAAATAGCGGTTGAGATCGAATCCGAGATTGGCGAACCGCCAGTGCGGGAGCAACAGATCGCCCGTCAATATCCGCTCGGCGGAATCGAGCGCTTCGTGCCAGGCCGATACCATGGCCTTGGTTACGACCATCTCCTCATGCACCGGCGTCTGGTAGGGCGAGGGGATGAATTCGAGATTGTCATCGGTTTCCGCCAGAATTGCCTCCCAATTCCGGCGTGACAAGGCGATGACGGCCAACGCGCGGTCCTGCGCGTGCAGCAGTCGTTCCCGGTCGGTCACCGGCCAGTTGAGCGTGTGGATCGCTGCGATAGCATCGGCGATCAACACGTCGCTGTCGCGATCCATGAATAGGCTTCCCGAGGGCCGGTGATCCTCCATCGGCAGCCCGGCGCCCGGAAAGAAGCGGTGCATGACGGCCGTGAAAAAATCTCCGAAATCGTGCGCCAGAAGGAAATCGGCGTGGAACGCCAGCACCTGCGAATAACCAGCCAGCCAGATTGCATCCGCTGCGTCAAAGGCAAATCTCGCGTCGGGAATTTCATCAAGCGCGCCCTCCAGTCCAAATTCGGGCGGCATGCCCGAAGCTTGCGCTAGAAAAGCGCCAATGGACTCCGTCTCGCCCGCCTCTCCGTCGCCATCGATGTCGATGCGGATGCGCATGATGTCGATCTCCACGGCAAATCCCGTATCTTCCGAAGCGGCGAGCAACAGATCATGCGCCTCGTCCATCCTGGCGACGAACGCCTCGAGATAGTCGCGAAATGCGCCGTAGGATATCTGATCCGGCTCGCTCCGGCGTTGCGCTGTCGAGGGCATTCCCAGGAGCGGCGAGGTGGCGATCCCGCGTTCGGGATCGAACCCATGCCGGTGAAACGCTCCGGCCAGCCCCTCGACGCCGGAAACGAACGTCAGAAATCCGAGACCGAACGCGGCCTCAGGATCCTCCGTCCGTGTGCCAAAGGTCTCGATCCCCTCGGCAATCCGTCCTTCATAAAGAAAATCGCGCAATTGATCTGCGCCAGACTGCGCCTGCGAAGGCCCTGCTAGTGCGAGCACTGCAAATCCCGTGGCAAAGATTGCCCTCATCATACGTCCCCCAGGCTCGGGCTTTAGGATTGGCCCGTCAGATCGAACCATTCGTCTTCCGAGATAACGGCAATACCAAGGCTTTCAGCCTGCTTGAGCTTGCTGCCCGCACCGGGCCCGGCGACCACGAGGTCCGTCTTGGCCGAAACCGATCCCGCCACCTTGGCCCCCAGCCGTTCAGCCATTGCCTTGGCCTCCGTCCGTGTCATCCGCTCCAGAGTGCCGGTAAAGACGACCGTCTTCCCCGCCACCTGGCTGTCCGCCGCAACCGTCACCACGTATGATCTGGGAGTCACCTCGGCGAGCAGGGCGTCGATGGCTTTTTCGTTGCGCTCATTGGCAAAGAACGAAGCGACCGACTGCACCACCGTGTCTCCGATCCCGTCAATCCCCACCAGCGCGCCGTAGGCTTCCTCGTCGCCATTGCCCGCCTTGTAGGCTGTGTCACGGAACGCCGCGAACGTCCCGAACGCCTTGGCAAACATTGCCGCTGTCGTCTCTCCCACATGGCGGATGCCGAGCGCGAAGATGAAGCGGTCAAGCTCGGGTGCGCGCCGCGCATCGATCGCCGCAAACAGCTTCTTGACCGACGTTTCGCCCCAGCCCTCCTGGTCCTTGAGCTTTTTGAGGCTTTCGGCGTCGCGTCTGGCGAGCGTGAAGATATCGGCAGGCTGAGTAACCCTTCCGTCAGCGTGGAACGCCGCGATCTGCTTTTCGCCCAGCCCCTCGATATCGAGAGCGTTGCGCGAGACGAAATGCTTGAGCTGCTCGACCGATTGCGCCGGGCAGATCAACTCCCCCGTGCAGCGCCGCCGCGCATCGAGCTTGCCGGTCTTGGGGTTGACCTCGCGCACCGCTTCCGACCCGCAAACCGGACATGTCGTTCGGAACTCATAGGGCACAGCGTCGGCCGGGCGCTTGTCGAGCAAGACCGCAACGATTTGCGGGATTACATCCCCTGCCCTCTGCACGATCACCGTGTCGCCAATGCGGATGTCGTTTCCATCGCGAATAGATGCACCGGTGCTGTCCCGCCCTGCGATATAATCCTCGTTGTGGAGCGTTGCATTCTCGACCACCACGCCGCCCACCGTCACCGGCTGCAACCGCGCGACCGGGGTCAGCGTGCCGGTCCGTCCGACCTGGATATCGATATCGTTGAGGATCGTCGTCGCCTGTTCGGCGGGAAATTTGTGCGCAATTGCCCAGCGCGGTGCGCGCGCGACAAAGCCCCAGCGCTGCTGCAAATCGAGCCTGTCGAGCTTGTAGACCACGCCGTCGATGTCGTAGCCCAGTGTCGCACGCTGGGCCTCGATGGTCCGATAATGCTCGAGCATCGCCTCGACGCTGGATGTGCGCATCATCAGATCGTTGACGACGAACCCCCAGTCGCCGAACTGCCGCACGGAGTCATATTGCGTCGGCGCAATCGGTGCACTGATCTCCCCCCAGCCATATGCAAAGAATTTCAGGTTCCGGCTGGCGGTGACCGAAGCATCCTTCTGGCGCAACGAGCCGGCGGCGGTGTTGCGCGGATTGACGTAATCCTGCCCGCCCTCCGCCGCTGAGCGCGCCTTGAGCGCGGCAAAATCGGCGTGGGTCATGTAAACCTCGCCCCGAACCTCCAGCACATCCGGCCAGCCACTACCGGCAAGCCGGTTCGGGATGTCGCCTATGGTCCGCAGGTTCTCGGTGATGTCCTCGCCCTCCGTGCCATCCCCCCGCGTCGCCCCGCGCACATAGACGCCCCTCTCATAGCGCAGCGAGGCCGATAGCCCGTCGATCTTGGGTTCGGCTGTAAAGGCGAGTTCGAGACCCTTGTCGCGTTCAAAGAATTTCCGTGCACGCGCGACGAAGTCCGCGACGTCCTGATCATCGAACGCATTGGAGAGCGAGAGCATCGGCACTGCGTGCCGCACCTTGGCAAAGCCCTCGGCGGGTGGCGCGCCCACGCGTTCGGCAAGCGAATCGGGGCGCCGAAGCTCGGGAAATTCCGTCTCGATGGCAATATAGCGCCGTTTGGCAGCGTCATAGTCGGCATCTGAGATTTCCGGCGCGTCCTTCTGGAAATACGCCTTGTCGGCGCGCTCGATCAACGCATGCAGCCGATCCAGCTCCGCCTTGGCATCTTCCAGCGGCAAAGCGGAAACCTCATCTTCGGCACTCATTGCAACAGCCTCTACCCGGCGACTTCACTCATCAGGCGCTTGGCCGCCGCGCGCGCCTCCTCGGTAATCCGCGCACCAGCCAGCATGCGGGCAACTTCCTCGCTCCGTGCGAAATCGTCAAGCGGGCGAACATGCGTACGCATGAATGCCCCCTCCTCGACCGCCTGCTTTTCGATGAGCAGGTGTGTGGCCGCCCGCGCTGCCACCTGTGGAGCATGGGTCACCGTCAGCACCTGGACGACCCGCGCCAAACGCGCCAGTCGCTTGCCGATGGCGTCCGCCACCGCCCCGCCCACGCCGGTATCGATTTCGTCGAACACCAGCACGGGCACCGAGCCCTTGTCGGCTAGTACCACCTTGAGGGCCAAGAGGAAGCGCGAAAGCTCGCCCCCCGAAGCCACCTTCATCATCGGTCCCGCCGTCGTGCCGGGATTGGTCTGTACATGGAACGCGATCTGGTCGAACCCGCTCGAGGCAACCCGCAACTCATCGACCTGCTGATCAACGATAAAACGCGCCGCTCCCAGCTTGAGATCGGGCAACTCGGCCTCTACCGCCTTGCCCAGCGCCTTGGCCGCTCGGGCGCGCACGGCGCTCAAAGCCCGCGCGGCCTCGATATAGGCTGCATGGGTCGCGGCCCGTTCCGCCTCAAGCTTGGCGAGCAGTTCGCCCCCCGATTCCAGCGCTTCGATTTCCGCCGCGTACCGCGCCAGCACGTCGGGCAACTCGTCGCATTCGACCTGATGCTTGCGCGCCGCCGCCCGCAAGGCAAACAGCCGCTCTTCGACCTGCTCGAGTTCGCGCGGATCGAACGCCATTTCCCGGCGGATGGCATCGAGCGCCTCATTGGCGGTATCGAGCGCGACCAGCGCCGCATCGAGCGCCTCAGCCATTGGTGCGAACAGCGCCGCCTCACCCTCGGGCTTGCGCGTGATCCGCCGCAACAGCAGCGCCAGGGATGGCCCCGGCGCATTGTTCCCGTTCAGGATCTCCTCGGCATCGGCCACTTCGCCCGCCGCCTTTTCGAGCCCCATCAACCATTGCCGGCGTTCTGAAAGCGTCGTCTCTTCGCCCGGCTCGGGTTTGAGCGCCGTGAGTTCCTCGACGATATGCCGGGCATAATCTTCGTCCCGTGCCGCCTTCTCGACCCGCAAGCGCTGCGCATCCACCGCCTTCTCCGCCGCCGTCAGCATAGAGGAAGCCTCACCGACGGCCTTGAGTTCGGCGTCATACCCCCCGAACGAATCCAGCAACGCCCGGTGCGTTGCCGTATCGACCAGCGCACGGTCATCATGCTGCCCATGCACCTCGACCAGAAGCGCGCCGACCGATTTCAAAAGCCCTGCCGAAACAGGCTGATCGTTAATGAAGGCCCGCGTTCGTCCATCCGCGTGCTGCACGCGCCGCAATATGATTTCGGCATCGTCAGACACTTCGTTTTGACGCAAAAGAATCCGCGCGGGATGGTCCTCCGGCAAGTGTAGAACAGCAACCACCTGCCCGCTTTCCGCGCCTTCGCGCACGAGCGCCGCGTCTCCCCTGCCGCCCAGCGCAAGGGTCAGCGCATCGAGCAGGATGGACTTGCCCGCCCCGGTCTCGCCAGTCAGTACGGTCATGCCCCGCTCGAACGCAAGATCGAGCTGATCGATAAGAACGATGTTACGGACCGATAGCGCGCTCAGCATCGCCCACCCGGCTCCCATGCCCTCCGATTCCATCGCAGGAACAATACAGGAACATTTTTCCCGGTCAAGGCGCTAGGGCCTTAACACGGCGGCTTGTGAATCAAGCCCGGTTCGAGAGCCAGTTGCCGGCAAGCATCTGCGGGGAAACACCCTGCTGCTGGAGCAGGCGGAAGCCGCGATCGTACCATTCGCTGGTCGGGTAGTTGGTCCCGAGCACCGCACCGGCCGTCTGGGCCTCGGCGACCAGGCCAAGCTTGAGATAGCCTTCGATCAGGCGATAAAGCGCCTCTTCGACATGGGTCGATGTCTGGTGATTCTCAACCACTTCGCGGAAGCGGTTGATCGCGGCGGTATACTGGCCATTGCCGAGATAATAGCGCCCGACCGACATCTCCTTGCCCGCAAGCTGGTCGCGCGCCACCGCCATCATCGGACGCGCTTCGTCGGCGTAACGGCTCCTGGGATGGCTCGATATCAGAAGCTGGAACGTCTCGATGGCATCGCGCGCCGTTTCCTGGTCGCGCGTCGTATCGGTGAGCTGGTTGTAATAGGCGCTGCCCTTGAGGAAGAGGATATAGGGCGCCTCAGCCGAACTGGGGTAAACGGCAAGGAACCGGTCTGCGGCCAGAGCGGCCTGCGGGAATTTCCCGATCCGGAAATTGGCGAAAGTGAGCATCACCTTGGCGCGCTCGTCATAGGTGGAATAGGGATGCTGGCGCTCGAGTTTTTCGAGGTTTTCAATCGCAGAGTTATAGCGATTGTTCTCCATATGGTTGAGCGCAGTCGAGTAAAGATCTTCGGCGGGCACAATAGGCTCTTCCTCGACCCCCTTGGCAAAAAGGCCAAAAGGCGAGCAGGCCGCAACGACGGCGAGAAGCATAACGGCCGCGGCCAGCCGGATAGCCGTTCCTGGGGACATCACTCTGGAATTGCTTACTGCCAACTGTCCGATCCTCGCCGCTTTGGCCCAATAGGGCGTCCGTACTATCCGCCCACCCGCTACCGGGCAAATTGTTCAAAACTGTGACGGGTTATCGCCCTTCAGCCGATCGAACGCAAGTAGGGCTGAATTTCGAGCCTCTCGGGTACGTCCGACAAGGCATCCATTTCCAGCGGCAATACGTCCGCCTCGACATATTCGTAATTCTGCTCGCTGGCAAACAGTGACGTGAGCACCAAAGCGTTGAGCGCGTGACCACCTTTATAGGATTTGAAGCGCCCATAAATCGGGTACCCTGCCAGCGCCAGGTCCCCGATAGCATCGAGCAGCTTGTGGCGCACGAATTCATCGTGAAAGCGCAGCCCGTCCGGATTGGCAATCTTGTCCACATCGATGGCGATCGAGTTCTCGAGGCTCGAGCCAAGTGCATAACCAGCCTGCCTCAGGACCTTGGCCTGCGCGACGAATCCGAACGTGCGCGCACCTGCCACGTCCTCTTCGAACTTGCGCGGCGACCAGTCCAGGATCATCCGCTGGCGGCCGATCACCTTGCTGTTGAAATCGATTTCCACGTCGAAGCACCGCCCGTTATAGGGCTCGAGCATGGCAAAGGCGTCATTGTCGCGCACGGTGACCGTGCGGAGGATACGCAGGAATTTCTTGCGAGGAGGCTGCACCGAGACCCCTACGGACAGCAACGCGTCCACGAACGGGCGCGCACTTCCATCCAGTATCGGGCATTCCTCACCCTCGACGATGATTAGCGCGTTATCGATGCCGAGCCCGTTGAGCGCGGCGAGCACATGCTCGACCGTTGCCACATGGATGGAGTTGCCCAGATCGATCACCGTGCACAGCGAGGTTCGGCTGACGCGGGAAAAATCGATCCTCTGGGGTTCGCTAACGCTCCCGTCTTCGAAGCGGCGGGCTAGGCGGTAGCCGGTATCGATAGCACCGGGCTCGATCACAAGGCGTGAAGGCCTGCCATTGTGGACGCCGATACCGGAAAACTCGACCGGACGGGATAGCGTGCTTTGGCGCACGGCGTAATTCTTCATAAATGCTCCCGGCGGGATCGGCCAGTTGACGCCCCGCCTTACTAACGAAAAACGGTCCGGCGGAAAAGCCTCGCCGGACCGTTATCTACGATGAACAGAATTTTAGGCTTAACCGTGGCGTTTGAGGAACGCCGGGATTTCAAGCTGCTCCTTGGGCTGCGGCCGTACCGACGGGGAACGCCCGTGCGCATCGAGCTGCCCAGCCGCCCCTTCCGGGGCACGCGAGGGCGCGGGACGCGGCGCGGCCGCTTCGATCGCCGAACGCGCAGCGGCGTCATCGAAATCGGGCTGCACCCGCTGCTCAACGGCGGGTTCGGCCTCAGCACCCAGGTTGAGACCCACGTTGGAGGCCAGCCGGCGGAACAGCGCTCGCGCATTGCGCGGCTCTTCATTGCGCGGCTGCTCCATCTGCTGACGGGCGATCTGCGGCATATCTTCAGCGCGCGGCACGCGGCGCTGCAGCACGGGCCGCTCCGCACCCGAAGGCACGTACGGCTTGGGCGCGGGCATATCCTGCGCACGCGGCGCTTCTTCGACATGCTGCGGAGCCGGAGTCGCCGGCACGTAAGGCTCGATGGTCACCCCCGCATCTTCGTCCCGGTCGGCGGCGAAGGCCTGGGTATCCTGCTCGCTCTTGATTGCCTGCGCTACGGCAGCTTCGAACTGGTCGTCGCTCATATGGGCGGCAACGGCCGGTTTTGCAGCAACCTCGGGGCGCGGCTGAGCGGGCAGGTCCGCAGGGCGACGCGCCTGAAGGGGCGTACGATTCGCATTGGGTTTCACGGGATCGAGCGCCTGGACCATCAGCGCATCGGTGCCGGTGGCAACCACCGAAACGCGAATCTTGCCCTGCAGGCTGTCGTCGAAAGTTGCCCCGAGAATGATATTGGCGTCAGAGTCCACTTCTTCGCGGATGCGGGAAGCAGCCTCGTCCACCTCATAAAGCGTCATGTCCTTGCCGCCGGTAATCGAGATCAGGAGCCCTCGGGCACCCTGCATCGAAACGTCGTCGAGCAGCGGATTGGCGATAGCGGCCTCTGCGGCATGACGCGCACGGTCCTCGCCCTCGGCCTCGCCCGTCCCCATCATTGCCTTGCCCATGCCGCGCATCACGGCGCGCACGTCGGCAAAATCGAGGTTGATGAGACCTTCCTTGACCATCAGGTCGGTGATGCAGGCAACGCCTGAGAACAGAACCTCGTCAGCCATCGCGAACGCGTCGGCAAACGTGGTCTTCTCATTGGCGACCCTGAAAAGATTCTGATTCGGAATGACGATCAGCGTATCGACATGCCGATGCAGCTCGTCGATCCCCTCGTCCGCCAGCTTCATGCGGCGATTACCCTCGAACTGGAAGGGCTTGGTGACGACGCCGACGGTGAGGATTCCCTGCTCGCGCGCCGCACGCGCCACGACAGGCGCCGCACCCGTACCCGTGCCGCCGCCCATGCCCGCGGTGATGAACACCATGTGCGAACCTGAAAGGTGGTCGTTGAGCTCGTCGAAGCTTTCTTCTGCCGCCGCGCGCCCGACTTCCGGATGCGAACCCGCGCCCAATCCTTCGGTAACGCCCACACCGAGCTGGATCACCCGCTGCGCGCGAGAGAGCGCAAGCGCCTGGGCATCCGTGTTGGCCACAACGAACTCGACCCCCTCGAGCCCGCTGTTAATCATGTTGTTCACGGCGTTCCCGCCTGCACCACCGACGCCAAAGACGGTGATTCTCGGCTTAAGTTCTTGAATTCCCGGAATCTGGAGGTTGATAGTCATCTCTGGCCTCATAGTGGCTGTATGACCAAGATGTACCGCTCAAATCGTTAACCGGACCCTAACAATGCTGCCGATTCGGTTAACTTCTGGCTGCAAATTGCGAAAAGCCCGATGCGGCCGGTCACCTTTCGTTAAGCATAGCCGATTCGGAGCCTCCGCGTATTCCCCCCGCGGTGAAACGGTCGTGGCGGCTCCTGTGCCGCTCTGGCTCCCCAAAATGGGATAAGAGCGCGCGAACTTTTGCCCGCGCGCCCGACGGTTTACGTATCCTTGTCAAGAACGACCACGGCCTCGACCTCAAAGAGCATCGGGTCTATCGCCAGCTTGGGAACCGGAACCAGGGTTTGGGCCGGCAGCGTGTCGCCGAACATCCGGACGACAGCCGGCGTTAACACCTCAAGTTTTGACATGTCGTGATCGACGACGAAAACCGTCAACTTGGCGACCTGGTCGGGTGTTGCCCCGATCCCTTCGAGCGCCGCACCCAGATTGGCGTAGGCCTGTTCGACCTGTGCCGCGAAATCCGGCGACAGGCCTCCCGTGCTGTCCTGCCCGCCTTGTCCCGAAACATAGGCTATCCGTGCATTGGGCGGCACGATCACCGCCGCGCTGTAACCGTTGGGCGTCGGATCGTAGAGGTTCGGCGGATTGACGATGGTCAGCTTTTCGCTGGCTGAAGTCGCAGTGGTCATTGCAATGAGTGCTCCTATAATCACGTATGGGATGGCGCGTGGCATATTTCTCTCTCGGTCCGATGATGAGCGTCCGCGTGCAGCCATTTCGGCGTGCAGGCGCAGAGTAAGCGGCCATACCTGTCAATTTGTGTCAGGTTCGATTATGCTTTTTGGATGCGCGCAAGTCGGTTGCTATCCATCCTCACCACCCTTCAGGCGAAGGGACACGTCACCGCCCAGGCGCTCGCCGACGAGTGCGAGGTTTCCCTTCGCACGATCTATCGTGATGTCGATGCACTCAGCGCGGCAGGCATCCCCATCTACAGCGAGCGCGGGAGCAGCGGCGGCTATCGGCTGCTCGACGGTTACCGGGTTCGCCTAAACGGTCTGTCGTCCACAGAGGCCGAAGCCATGTTTCTTGCCGGACTCACCCGGCAGGCGGCCGATCTCGGGCTTGGCGCCGTCGCGGCCAGTGCGCGCAAGAAGCTCCTGGCCGCCCTTCCCGCGGAAATGCGCCCCGGCGCGATGCGCGCCCGCTTCCACCTCGACGCGTCGGCTTGGTTCACCGAGGGCGAAAGCCTGAGCCTCCTCCCGCTGATAGCCGATGCAGTGTGGAACGAGCGTCCCCTGCGGATGCGCTACCGGAGCAAGGCAGCCGAGAGGGAGCGAAAGGTCGAGCCTCTCGGAATCGTCCTCAAGGGCGGTGTCTGGTATCTGGTCGCCCGGGACGGAGGCGGAGCCCGCACCTACCGGATATCCCGCATCGGACAGTTGGACGTGCTCGATAAACGCTTCGAATATCCAGCCGACTTCGATCTCGAAGCCTATTGGGCCGGAAGTACCCGGCGCTATGAAGCTGGACTTCATCCCAATCGCGCCGAAATCCGGCTCTCGCCGCGTGGCATCGCGATGATGGACGCCTTCCTGCCGCCCTATGCCCGCGCCGGAGCAGAGATCTCCCCAACGGTCGATGCCGAGGGCTGGCGACAGGTCACGCTTTCAGTGGGCTCATATGAAAATGCAGCCCTCGACATCCTGCGCTTTGGCGCGGATGCCGAGGTACTGGGGCCGCCGGATTTCCGGGCCCAGATGGCGGAAATCACCGGCGCTTTGGCCAAGGTCTACGCTTGACCGGGACCGTCGCCTATCCGGCCTGGCGGACAGGCGCGCTGAAACTTTCCACCAGCCCGGCTATATCTTCGCCGCCACGCCCCTCGGCCACGCGGCGCGCCATGAGCGTATGCATATGCGCGAGTGACGACGCATCTATCCCCTGTGCCTTGCTGGCAGCCATGATGTTTTCAATGCCGACCAGTTGCATGGCGAGAGCGGAGCCGCTTTGCGCGCTATAGTCCCCGCTTTCGATCTGTGCGCCGATCTCGGGGAGCACCTCGACCATCGCCGCCAGCCAGGCAACGGACATCTCGGTAAACGCCTCGATGGCGATTCCGCCACTCCTCGCCATTGCAACGCCGTGCAGAAACCCGCCGAACAGGCCATACATCGCGCTGAGCAAGCCGAGATCACAGACGGAGGCCAGTCCAGGGTCCCGGCCAAGAAAGCGCGATTTCCCGAACGCCTCAAGCACAGGAGCGGCCCGGTCGAAGCCGGCCGTCGACCCCGAATAGAGGATGAATGCGTCCTGGCTGCCGATCATGGCGGGTACGGCCATGATTCCTCCGTCGACATAACGGCCGCCGCGTGCCGCTACCCAATCGGCCATCTCTCGCGCTTCCTCGGGCTTGCCGTTGGTGAGGTTGATGACGGTGCGGCCGTCGAGATACCCCGAAACCGGCTCCAGAACTGCACGGACCGCGCGGTAGTCGAGAAGGCAGACGACGACAAGCGCCGCTCTTGAAAGGGCCTCCGCCGCCGAACCTGCTATGTCGGCATCGAGCCCGGAAAAGGCCGCGGCTCTTTCCGGGCTGCGGTTCCAGAGCAGGGGTCGCCGCCTCGCGGCGATCAATACCCGCGCCAACGCAGATCCCATGTCTCCCAACCCTATGACTGCAACTCTGCTCATGCTTCAGTTCCCATTGGCGCGTCCATCTGCGAGATGCCGCCATCGACCGGCAATTCGACCCCGGTGGTGAATGTCGCATCGAAGGCCAGGAACAGCACCGCGCTAGCAACCTCGTCCGGCGTGCCATGGCGCTTCATCGGCGTCGCCGCATCGCCTATTGCGTGGATTTCCGCCCGCTCTTCAGGCGTCGCATCGGCAATCCCCAGCGTTGGCGTGTCGATGAATCCGGGCGCCACCATGTTGACGCGTATGTCGCGCGGGAGCAATTCTACCGCCATCGTCCTGGCGAAGGCCTTCACCGCCGCCTTCGTCCCGGCATAGACGGCAAGTCCGGGGCTCGCATTCCCGGGCGTCACGGTTGTAAAGACGAAACTCCCCCCATTGCGCACCAGCGGCGCAAGCCGCTGCGCGGCAAAGAAGATGCCTTTGGCGTTGGTGGCAAAATACCTGTCATACGTCGCTTCATTCACCGCCTCGAAGAGCTCGAAAATACCGATCCCGGCATTGGCGAAAACGAAATCGGCCGCTCCGAAGGTTTTGTTCACTGCTTCCGCCAGCGCCTCGATATCCGCCATGCGGGTAATATCGGCCGCCACCGCATGAGCCCGGCGTCCCAGCGTCTGGGCTGCCTTTGCCACGTTCTCGGGGTTACGACCGGTCACGATGACTTCGGCACCTCCGTCGACCAGCCGCCTCGCCACCGCTAGCCCCATGCCATGCGTGCCGCCCACGATCACACATTTCCTGCCTGCATACCCATCCATTGCGAAATCTCTCTTGTTTGGTTCAATGTGGGATAAGATGTTTATGTGAACGATGGTTGCCTAGAGGCTTGGATAGGGACTGAGCAACCACATATATGGACGATAACTCATGCTGAACCTCAACGACCTGTCCCTGTTCGTCCGCGTCGTGGATCATGGCGGTTTCGCCCCGGCCTCGCGGGCGCTGAGCATTCCCAAATCGACCTTGAGCAAAAGGATCGGCGAGCTTGAGCGCGCGATGAACGTCCGCTTGATCCAGCGCACGTCGCGTCATTTCGCTGTCACCGAGCTTGGAGCCGAGGTTCATCGTCATGCCACCGCCATGCTTATCGAAGCGGAGGCCGTCGAAAATACCATCATGGGCAGGTTGGCCGAGCCGAGCGGAACAGTGCGGATCACCGCCTCGGTTCCCGTGGTTCAGATGACGCTGGCGCCTATCATGCCCGAACTGGCCCACACCTATCCCCGCCTGCGCCTCGCGCTCCACACATCGGACCGCATGATCGATATCGTGAAGGAAGGCTTCGACATCGCAATCCGCTCCCATTTTTCACCGCTTCCCGACTCCGACCTCGTCCAGCACAGGCTTTCAGCGGATCCGGTCTGGCTCGTCGCGTCGCCCGGTTACCTCGAACGGTGCGGCACGCCTCTCTTCCCTGACGACCTTGCGGCCCATGACGGTCTGATTTCCGAGATCGACGGCGGCGGCTGGTCCCTCACGGGTCACGAAGGTATCGCAACCTCCGTGCGTCCGATCCCACGTTATTACGCTAACGAAAGCACCGCGCTTCTCGCCGCCGCGCAGTCAGGCCTCGGCATCGTTGCCCTTCCTGCCACGTTCTGCCAGGAACACATTGACGGCGGACACCTCGCGCGCGTCCTCCCTGAGTGGACGGCAGGAACCGTGACGACCACCCTCCTCGTGCCCCACAAACGGGGCCAGCTTCCCTCGGTTAGAACCGTCATCGATTTCATCGCCACCCATGTAAACGCCCGACGGTGACAGGGAACCAGATGCGCGCGACTGGGCTTCCCTCCATGAGCGGCAGCAACCCATCCGCCGGCAAGGAGCCCCGATGGACCAAACAAACCCTACGGCAAAAATCGTTTCCCGACATGCCGTTTCGCGTGCCAGCATTCCCGATACGCTCGCGATCCTGCGGGACGTTATCCTGCCGACGTTAGGGAAAGGGCCACTTGTCCGACGCAGAAAAATGGTGGGGTATTCCGAACGACACGGGCTCAACGACAAGGCGGTCCGGCGCATGCAAAAGCTGCGCCGCAAATACGGACCGGGCCCCTTGATCCTCCCCATTCCGTTCCGGCGGCAAGCGGTGGTGCTTTCGGCGGAGGATGCAACCGCCATCCTCGATGGCTCGCCCGAGCCGTTCGCGGCGGCAACTCTCGAAAAGCGCGCGGCACTTAGTCATTTTGAGCCGGACGTTGCCCTCGCCTCGCAAGGTGAAGACCGCGACAAGCGGCGACGCCTGAATGTCGATACGCTTGAGCCCCAGTGCCCGGTGCATCCAATGGCCTCCGGTTTTGCCGCCATTGTCGCCGAGGAAATGGAAGCGATTTCAAATAAGGCCCTCGCCAGCGGCACCCTCGATTGGGACACCTTCTTTTCCGGGTGGTACCGTATGGTCCGCCGGATTGTGCTTGGCCGCGAAGCGAGGGACGATGCAGAACTGACGGACCTTCTGGAAAAACTCCGCTATCGCGCCAATTACGCGTTTCTGCGACCCAAGGATCACAGCGGGCGCGATGCGCTCCTGAAGCGCCTAAGCCGTTATGTCGAACACGGCGACCCCGAAAGCCTGGCGGGACGCATGGCCCGGGCGTGTACCGATCCCGAGCAGAAACCACACCATCAACTGCCGCAATACCTCTTTGCCTTCGACCCTGGAGCGATGGCCAGTTTTCGCGCCCTTGCGCTGCTCTCGGCCCACCCGCACGTGGAGCGGGACGTACGTGCGGAACTCGCCCAAGCGGGACAAAGCTCCACTCCTCCGCTCGATTTGACTCGCGCCTGCTATCTGGAATCCCTGCGCCTGTGGCCGACAACGCCGGCAATTCTCCGGGAAACCACACAACCTGTGCAATGGGCAGAGGGACAGATCGATCGCGGCACCCACATCCTGATCTATGCTCCGTTTTTCCATCGTGACGACGAAACGTTTGAGCAGGCGCATGTTTTCGCCCCCGAGCTCTGGATAAACCGTGTCTCGCGCCCCGATCTCGCGCTGGTCCCCTTCAGCCATGGCCCCGTCATCTGCCCGGCGGCACAATTTGTGCCGATGATCGCATCCTTCGCGCTCCGCGAGCTCTTGAACAGGATGGTCATCGCCCTCCATGACGCCAGCCGTTTGCGGCCAGATCGCCTGCCGGGGACATTGGACAACTACACGCTGCGGTTTTCGGTCGCCGGACGGACAGATCCTGTGGAACCGTCCGGTAAAAACGGGATGCCCGACGTCTCGTAATTGGCCAGACGAGGAAAGCTCGTCGCATTCATGCGGAGGCCGGGCCTGCCGAACGAGTGCGGGAAAGCCTCAAACGAACCCCGACTTGAGCCAGCTTCCCAACCGGGCAAAATACCCATCCGACCCCGTGAGTTTGCGCACCGCCTTGGGGCGAACATATTCGTTCCCGCACACCTGCGGATAGACTAGCATTCCGGCGACCGCCGAAAAGGCAGGCCCCCGCGCGCGTTCGGGCAGCCCGGAAATGCCCAAGGGGCGCCCGTTACGCACATTGCGCGCCAGCATCCGGCGCGCCAGTTCCGGCAGGCCCGTCAAATCGGACGCTCCACCCGTCAAGACCAGCCGCCGCCCGGATATGTCCATCATTCCCGTCGCCTGCATCCGGTCGCGGATCGCGTTGAGAACTTCCTCTACCCGTGGGCGGATGATGCGGGTAAGCATTTCGCGTGAGATCGAGTTCGGCGCCTCGTGCGAAGTCGCCCCGATCGGCATGACGGTGATGACGTCCGCCTCGTCCCCCTGCCCCGAAAGACAAGATCCGTAAAGGGTCTTCAGCCGCTCCGCGTCCGCCATGCTCACCGAGAGTTGGCGCGCGATATCGAGCGTGATGTGATGTCCTCCGATGGCAAGGGCGTCGGCATAGACCAGATGCCCCTCCGCAAACACCGAAACCGAGGTGGTCGCCCCGCCCATGTCGATGCAGGCCACGCCAAGATCGGCTTCATCATCGACCAGCGTTGAAAGCCCCGAGGCATAAGGCGTCGCCATCAGCGCCTCGACCTCGAGATGGCAGCGGTTGAGCGCCAGTTCGATGTTGCGCATCGCGAGCGTTTCCGCGCTGATCACCGCGACGTTGACCCCGAGCGTCTCGCCCACCATGCCGCGCGGATCGCGCACCCCCTTCTGCCCGTCCAGCGCATAGCCGATGGGCAGCGCATGGACGATCGAACGCTCGTCGCGCACCGAACGCTGGTTGACCGCGATCAGCACCCGGGAAATATCGGACGCCTCCACCTCATGCCCATCGAGCGACACGCTGGCCGAGAACGTTTCAGACCCCAGCCGCCCGGCCGTCACGTTGACGATGACCGACTGCACGGTAATTCCCGCGGCGCGCTCGGCCATTCCGACCACCGAGCGGATTGCCTGTTCCGCCTTTTCGAGATCGGTCACCACGCCGCTCTTGACGCCTGCGGATGGACCGTAGCCGAAGCCGATGATTTCTGCCTTGTGGGTGCGGCCCTTGAGCGCTTTGCCCTCGGATCGTGGCACCAGCCGCGCGATCACGCAGCACATTTTGGTCGAGCCGATGTCGAGCACGGTCACAAGGCTCGAACGCCCCGGCTGTACTGGCTTCAGCCGCGCTGTCATTGCATCGGTGATCATTTAGCCTTCATCTCGAGGAGTTGGGCGTACAGCCACATATTGGGGGATTCGCATATCGATCAGGTCTACATCGCGTGCGAGTAGCTCATGATCGCGATTATAGCGATTGAGTTTTTCGAGCGCGGCCACGACGCCATGTTCGGGCAGTTGCACGCGCAGGCCGGTATAGTAGATGAGATCCCAACGCCGGTCGGCGATCCTGCTCAGCGCAGCGAGATCGGTATTGAGGTCGGGAAACCGGTTCATGAGCGTAATCATTGCCAGCGCGTCGTCCCCCGCGCCTTCCCCGATCACCAGCGTCAGTTCGCCATTCTCGAACCCGGCCGGCGCGATCGGCTGTCCCTTGGCATCGATCAGCATGGTGAGCCCATCGATGCGCCAGCGTGCGACCGGCACTTTCTCGGTAATGGTGACAATAATCGAGTCCGGGTAGACCTTGCGGATTGTAGCCGTTTCGACCGACGGGATTTCCTCGATCCGCAACCGCGCCGCTTCGGCATCCAACCCCAGCGTATTGGTAAAGTCCCGGATGGCGAGTGCGCGGATAACGTCGGCCTCGCGGGTCAAGGCCTGCCCCGTAATCTCGATTTGTGCCACGCCGAACCCGGCCTCGGCTACCTGTCCCGTGACGAGATGGGAAACGATCGTTATTCCCTCGTGCAATTCATCGCGGAGCATATAGCCGGCTATCCCCGCGCCGACGAGGCAGAGCAAGATGATTGCCCGGAAGGCCATCCGCCGGTGCAGGACCCACAGGTTTGCAAGCCGCACCATGAGCCCGCCTCGGCGGCGGACAGGAACGGGCAAGCCTGAGCGCACCGCGAGCGAACGTTCTCGAAGGATCGGCTTGATCGGCTCTGCGGGTTTCAGGCGCGGACGGGAACTGTTGGGAGCGGGAGGCGCGGACACGGCATCGCTACGCCTTACCTGTTGCAACTCGCATCCTCCACAATCCAGCTAACCAGCTCTTCGAACGTATGTCCTGCGTGCGCCGCCAGTTCTGGAACGAGGGAGGTTTTGGTCATGCCCGGCTGGGTGTTGATTTCCAGACAGACAAGTTCGCCATCGTCTCCGCCGCGCGGGTCGTAACGGAAGTCCGTTCGAGTCACTCCCCGGCAGCCAAGCGCGGCGTGCGCTTTGAGCGCCATTTTCTGAATTTTTTCGTAAATTTTCGGTGAAATTTGCGCAGGAATAACGTGGTTGCTCCCACCCGCAGCGTACTTTGCCTCGTAATTATAGAAGGCCAGATCGGTAACGATCTCGGTTACGGCCAACGCCACGTCACCCATGACTGCGCAGGTTAGCTCGCGGCCGGGAATGAATCGCTCGACCATCAGGTCCTCGTCGCCGTCCCAGTCGGAGCGCAGGATTTCCTGCGGCGGGTGCTCCTGCCCCTCCTTGACGATGAACACATTGACGCTCGACCCGTCATTATACGGCTTCACCACATAAGGCGGCGTCATGACGTGCTGACGGGCAATGTCGGCGCGCGCGGCGATCACGTGATCGGTCACCGGCACGCCAGCCGCCTTGAACATCACCTTGGCCTGATGCTTGTCCATCGCCAGCGCGGAAGCCAGCACGCCCGAATGTGTATAGGGAAGCCCGAGAATCTCCAGCAGGCCCTGGATCGTCCCGTCCTCGCCAAACCGCCCATGCAGCGCGTTGAACACGGCATCGGGCTTGAGCCTGGTCAGCACCTGGGCGATATCGCGGCCCACGTCGATCTCGGTGACCTCATACCCCGAATTACGCAACGCTTCCGCACACTGCGCTCCCGAACTGAGCGAAACCTCCCGCTCATGGGACCATCCGCCTTTTAGGAGTGCAACGTGCTTGGTCATTAATTCTATCCCACAATCTCAAGCGACGCCCGCAAAGACGCCGCCATCCAAAAACTCTTGAACCTCGCGCCCGGGCTCGAACCGACCCATGCGGCGAATTTCCCATTGCAATTCGATCCCTGAAGTCTCGCGTACCCGCCTGCGCACCGTCTCCCCGAGCATTTCGATATCATGCGCGCTTGCTGCATCGAGATTGACGAGGAAATTGGCGTGCATCTCGGAAACCTGAGCATCGCCGATCCGCAAGCCCCTGCACCCCGCCTCATCGACCAGCTTCCAGGCGGAGTGTCCCTCCGGGTTCTTGAATGTCGACCCGCCGGTCCGCGTGTTGGTCGGCTGCGTGCTCTCGCGCCGGTCGGTGATGTCCCTCATCTTGGCGAGAATTGCCTCGCGGTCTCCGGGGAGGCCTTCAAACACTGCTGACGTGAATATCACGCCCTCCGGCCCGTTCGACTGACGGTACCGATAGGCCATGTCGGCATTGGAGAGTTCGACGATCTCGCCCTGGCGGTTGACCCCGCGCAGCGATACCACGCGCTGGTTGGTCTCCGTGCCGTAGCATCCCGCGTTCATGTAGAGCGCCCCGCCGACGGCTCCCGGGATGCCCCGGAAGAATTCCAGCCCGTCGATCCCCGCATTGGCCGCCGTGGTCGCGACCTTTACGTCCGGAAGCCCGGCCCCGACCCGGATGCGGTTGCCTTCAAGTATCTCTGCCCCGCCAAACGCCTTCGCTGGCAGTTTGATCACCACGCCTTCGATGCCACCGTCCCGGATCAGGAGGTTCGAGCCCAGCCCGATCACCGTGACCTTAATCCCCTCGGGCAAATGCTTCAGAAAAAAGGCCAGGTCGGCCTCGTCCGCAGGCTCGAAGAAAAGCTGCGCTGGCCCGCCCACGCGGAACCAGCTCACCTTGGCAAGCGGCTGATTGGCAATCAGATTGCCCCGGATATTGCCGATCCAGTTCCCGAACTCGGGTAGAAGGTCGGCAAAGCTCATGCGCTGGCCTTTGCGGGGGCGGCGGCATCCTGCAATTGGCCGGGTAGCGCGGCAGCCCAAGAGGTAATGTTGCCGGCCCCCAGGCACACCACGTAATCGCCCCCTGCCGTGCGCTCGGCAAGGATGGGCGCAAGTTCCTCAGGCCCGTCGAGCACCCGCGCATCGCGATGCCCGCGCGCCCGGATGCGGTCGACGAGATCGGCATTGGTGACGCCCTCGATGGGAGTTTCTCCGGCGGCATAAACCGGCGCGACGAGAACCGTATCGGCATCGTAAAAGCAGGCGGCGAATTCATCGAACAGGTCGTGAAGCCGCGAATAGCGATGGGGCTGGACCACGGCGATCACGTCCCGCTCGGCCGATTGCCGTGCCGCGCGCAACACCGAGGCGATCTCCACAGGGTGATGCCCGTAATCGTCGATGACGGTTACCCCATTGACCACGCCTGTGCAGGTAAACCGCCGCTTCACCCCGCCGAATCCCTTGAGACCGGCCCGGATGTCGTCCTCGGAAATTCCCAGTTGCGTCGCAACCGCGATAGCCGCGGTCGCATTGAGCATATTGTGGACCCCCGGCATGGGCAGTTCGAGACCAGTGACGATCCGCTCATCCCCAGACACGCGGTCTCGGATGGCGACCGAGAACCGCGACACCCCGTTTTTGCCCTCGGCGTCGAACAGCCGTACGTCAGCCTGCTGGTTCTGGCCGTAGGTGATGACGCGCCGGTCTTCGATTTCGCCCACCAGCGCCTGCACGGTGGGATGATCGAGGCACATTACGGCAAAGCCATAGAAGGGCACATTGTCGACGAACTGGCGGAACGCCTTCTTGACCCCATCGAAATCCTTATAATGGTCGAGATGCTCGGGATCGATGTTGGTCACCACGGCCACATCGGCGGGCAGCTTGACGAAGGTACCGTCGCTTTCGTCGGCCTCCACCACCATCCAGTCGCCCTGCCCGAGCCGCGCATTGGTGCCATAGGCATTGATGATGCCGCCGTTGATGACCGTGGGGTCGAACCGTCCCGCATCGAGGAGCGCCGCGACCATCGAGGTCGTCGTCGTCTTGCCGTGGGTGCCGCCAATGGCGATCGCGTTCTTGAAGCGCATGATCTCTGCCAGCATCTCGGCCCGCCGCACCACCGGCAATCCCCGGGCGCGTGCCTCTGCGAGTTCCGGGTTGTCCTTACGGATAGCCGAGGAAACGACGACCACCGCTGCATCCGCGAGGTTTTCAGCGCGCTGGCCGATATCCACGTGAATGCCCATCGCCTGGAGTCGCTGCACGTTGGGGTTGATCGCCATGTCCGAACCGCGCACGGTATAGCCTTGCGTGTGCAGCACTTCGGCGATCCCGCTCATGCCGATGCCCCCGATCCCTACAAAATGGACGGGTCCGATGGCGGTTGGCATCTTGGTGTTCATGGGTTCCCCCTGGCGGTCTGTTCTGCAAGGTCGGCCAGCCGCGAAACCGCGTCGGGTATCCCTATGGACTTGGCCTTGGCCGCCGTTTCGGCAAGCCTGCCCGGTGCGGTCAACAATTCGTGTAGCTGGGTCGCAAGAGATTGCGGTGAAAGCGTGGCCTGGTCGACCAGCCATGCGCCCCCAGCCTTTTCGACAAACGCGGCATTGGCGCGCTGGTCCTGGTCGAGCGAGCCGGGCAGAGGCACGAGGATCGCCGGGCGTCCAAGGACGGTCAGTTCCGCGACGGTCGAAGCGCCCGCCCGCCCGATAACGAGATGGCTCGCTGCAATCCGTTCGGGCAGATCCTCGAAGAACGCCGCGAGTTCGACATTAACCCGCGCCGCCCGGTACCGGTCGGTCACCCGTTCGAGATCCTCTTCACGGCATTGCTGGGTTACCGCGAGGTGCCGCCGCAGGGGTTCGTCGATCGCCGCGATCGCATCGGGCACGAGGTCGGCAAACGCGCGTGCTCCCTGGCTGCCGCCGAAGATCAGCAACCGTATGACGCCTCCCGGCTCGATCGGCAGATAGGGCGTATCCGCAGCGGTGCGCACGCGGTCCCGCACCGGGTTCCCGGTCAGCACCTTCTTGAGTCGGTATCGGTCCGCATGTTGCGTCTCGGCAAAGCTCATCGCCAGCGTGTCGGCAAATCGCGCCAGCGCGCGATTGGCCCGGCCCATCACTGCGTTCTGCTCGTGCAATATGCCCGGAATTCCCAGCATCGCGGCAGCAAGGAACGGGGGGAAGCACGGATAGCCACCAAACCCTACAACCGCATCGGGATCTATCCGGCGCAAAATCCCCATTGCCCTGGATATGCCGGAAAGGATCGTGAACCCGGCCCTGACGAACTTGACCGGATTGCGGATCGAGGGCGTTGCCGCAGGCACCTGATGGACCTCGCGTGCCGGAAAGCTCCCGCCATGTTGCGCCACGCGCTTGTCCGTGATGAGGTGGATGTCGTGGCCGCGCCGGTTCAACTCCTGGGCGAGCGCAAGCGCGGGGAATAAATGCCCCCCCGTGCCGCCGGCCATCAATACGAATGTGCTCATGACTCCTCTTTGCGCAGGGCGCTGCGAATAGGCAAGCCCGTTGCAAAGGTTTCCTCCGGTTTCCGGCGCGTCAGCGCCAGCAATAGCCCCATTGAGAGGCCGACCGCGATCATCGAGGTGCCGCCATAGGAGACGAATGGCAACGTCATGCCCTTGGGCGGAACCAGATTGAGGTTGACGGTCAGGTTGATTGCGGACTGCACACCGAACAGCACGGCGAGCGCGCTGGCCGCGAGACGGTTGAAAAGGTTCTGCTGTTGCTGGGCCAACACCAGCGCCCGCAGCACGATGAAGGCGATTAATCCGACCAGCACCAGAGAGAAAAGAATCCCGAATTCCGACGCGCCCGCGGCGAACACGAAGTCTGCATGAGCGTCCGGAAGGTACCGCTTGGCGATGCCCTCGCCCGGCCCCTTGCCAAACCATCCCCCCTCGAGCAGTGATTCAAGCGCGCGCTCGGCCTGATAGGTATCGCCGGTCTCGGGATTGATGAAAGCATCGATACGCCGGGCCACGTGCGGGAAAAAGAGGTAGGCCATTCCCCCCATCACCGCTGCCGCCCCGCCCAGGGCGCCGATCACCCACCAGGAAATCCCCGAGAGGAAGAGGAGCGCCCCGTAGACCGCAGCGACCAGCGCCGTCTGCCCCACGTCCGGCTGGAGCAATAGCAGCGCGATGATGATCCCGACGAGCATCAGCGTCAGTATGTGCCCGGGCACATCCTTGCGCTTCATCTTCTCGCTGACCAGCCAGGCTGCGATTACGGCGAACCCCGGCTTCACGAATTCCGAAGGCTGGAGCGAAATCCCCATGATGGAAATCCACCGCGTCGCGCCCTTGGCCTCGCTGCCGTAACGCAGCGTCAGCGCCAGAAGGACGATGCTCCCGAACAGAACCAGAAGTGCCACAACTCGTGTCCAGCGCGCATCGAGAAATGACGCGCCGATCATGACGGCGAGCGCAGGAACACAGAACATCACATGGCGCTGCACGAAGTACCACGAGCCAAGCCCGATCCGCTCGGCCACGGAGGGACTGGCCGCAAAACTCAAAAGCACCCCGAACGCCATCAGCGCAACGAGCGCAAACATCAACTCGCGATCAACCGTCCACCACCATTCGGCGACCGGTGTCTTGCGTTCACGAGAAAACCAGGCGTTGATCGCAGCCAAGGCGGGATACTCCAGCACTCATGCAGAACTCTTGCAGAATGCGAGAATTACCACCGAACTGGTTACCATTTCGCAACCATGCGCCGGGTTCGCCCAATTGGCCAGGATCTCAATCGGCCGGTGGTACCGGACAGCTTAAATCGCCTTCCTCGCAAGCGAGATATTGCTCAAGTTCGTCTATGCGCGTTTGGGTCAGGGCACCAAGGCACATGGCCCTTGCCATCGGCTCGGCGCTACCACCGGCGGCTGCAGATGAGGCAAAGGTGCATTCTGCGTCGCGGAAAGAGACCCAGGCACGCTCTGCGCCAAGCAGTAGGTTTTTTGTGTCCTCATCATCGCCCAGCCGATGCTCTATCTGCCGGTAGAGTTCGTTGAGTTCGGCATCCGATGCCTGATAGGCCTGCTCGACACATTCGGTCATGCTCGCCTGATCGTCCGCCTCCTCGCATGTATTAGCGTATGCCGGCGGTAGCAGTAGTGCGATAAGCATAGCGCTCAGAAAGAAGCGATTCATGGCCATTCTCCTCATGGATCATTTCCGAAATATCCAATTCTGATCTCTTCGATCAAACCGCTTTCATGTGCCCCGATCAATTCCACCGAAAGCGCGCGCGTAAACTCACTGTTGAGGGGTAGGCCGAATGCATACTTGTCCGGTGCGAAAATCGGCCCGACCACGGTCACAGGTTGGTGGGGGTTGGTGTGGGCGTGGTACTCGAGTACGGGCGCATCGCCGATAATCGCATCGATCCGTCCGTCCAGCAGGGCCTCCACGGCATCCTCGACATGATCAAATGGGAGCATGTTAAAGCCCGCTTCCCGTGCAAAATCCTCAGAGACGCTACCTGGCTGCACCCCGACGGTCCGTCCCGGGAGATCTGCCACGCTGTTGATCTGGTTGGACAGGGACAAGATGGTCATGACGCTGGTTATCGAGGAGGTGACATAGGCGAGCACGGCGATGCCGCAGACCAGCCAAAGCCCCTGCCAAATGCGCCCGATCCAGCCAAACAAATTTTTGCGCGCGGGCGATTTGCCGGAAGTGGCGACCGACATGACCGTGTAAAAGCTCTCGGCAAACCCGTCGCGCCAACGACGCGGGAAATCCTTGTCGAATCGACGATCGAACAGGGTCACAAGGAACGTAGCCACCACTATGACAAAGGCGATCCAGGCATAAGCGCGCAAATGGCCGGATGCGTTAAGCCCTTCAATGACATCGCGGAACCCCGAACCGCGACCCTCATTCACCATTATGCGCTGGCCCGCATCGAACCAGGGATGGGTGAAGTCGATACGTTCGACGCGTGCCCGTGTAACAGTCAAATTGGTAACGGCAACATCGATATCGCCGGACGCTGCAGCATCGACGAGCGCCCCGATATTGCCGAACTCGACATACTCGCTCTCGACTGCGAGTTGCCCCGCCAGCAGTTCCCAAAGTTCGATCGCCATGCCCCGGAAACGACCGTCCACCTCCACCACGAAGGGTGGATGGACATAAACACCGACGGTCAGCGGCACCTGAACGGGGGCGGCGGCCGATGCCCCGCCATCCTGCGCACCAGCCGGAGCCGCGCTGGAGAATGCCAGGACAATGACAAGGAGCGCCTGAATCGCCGCGTGAAGAAACATGGAGCGGCCTATGTTTTTCTAATCCTACGAATGAAAACGATAGCCGCTACCGGAGTGTAATTCAACTTATGCAGAATAACGCAAGTGCCGGGAATCGAAGCAAATCACACATAATTATAAAAAATAGATTCAATCGTTAGGAGGAATGCTTCAGCGCAACTTCAATGAGCTTAGCCCGATCAGCGCAAGCACCATCGCAATGATCCAGAACCGGATCACAATCTGGCTTTCGGTCCAGCCCAGATGTTCGAAATGGTGATGGATCGGCGCCATCTTGAAGACCCGCTTGCCGGTCAGCCGGTAGGAAACCACTTGCACGATCACCGAAACGGCCTCGAGCACGAAGAGCCCGCCAATGATCGCCATGACGATCTCGTGCTTGGTCGCAACGGCAATCGTCCCAAGGGCGCCGCCGAGGGAAAGCGATCCCGTGTCGCCCATGATGATCTGCGCCGGGGGAGCATTGAACCACAGGAACCCGAGCCCCGCCCCGATCAACGCCCCGCAAACGATGGCCAGTTCGCCCGTTCCGGGCACGAAATTGATGAAGAGATAATCGGAATAGACCTGATTCCCGACGAGATAGGCGATCAGTCCGAACGCCGCCGCTGCGATCATCACCGGCACGATGGCGAGCCCGTCGAGCCCATCGGTAAGGTTTACCGAATTGCCCGCACCGACGATGACAAAGGCACCGAAGATGAAAAAGAAGAGCCCGAGGTTGAGTGCAAGGTCCTTGACGAAGGGGAACAGCAGCGAAGTTCCGTAGGGATCGCCGGTCTGGCTCGCGATCATCATGCAGGCGGCCACCGCGATCACCGTCTCGATGGCCAGCCGGGCCTTGCCGCCGAACCCTTTATGGTTCTGGTGCTTGACCTTGAGATAGTCGTCATAGAACCCCACGAGCCCGAAGCCCGTCGTCACCAGCAAGACCGCCCACACATAGACGTTGGAAAGATCGGACCACAAAAGGATCGAAACCAGCGCCCCCGAAAGGATCATCAGCCCGCCCATCGTGGGCTTGCCCTTCTTGTTGATCAGATGACTCGCCGGACCGTCCTCGCGGATTGGCTGGCCCTTGCCCTGCCGGATGCGCAACGCCGCCACCATGCCGGGCCCGAACAGGAACACAAAGAACAGCGCGGTGATGATCGCCCCACCCGTCCGGAACGAGAGGTAGCGAAAGACATTGAACGCGGTGACGGTGTCTGCGAATTGCTGAAGAAAATAGAGCATCTGGCCTAGGGTTCTTTCAGTGGCCGAACTGGCTGCGCAGATGCGCAACAAGCGCGCCCAGCCTTAATCCGTTGGACCCTTTGACCATAACTAGGTCGCCATAAGCAAGGGCACCGGCCAGTGCAGGAGCGATTTCCGCGGCCTCTGTTGCCCGCCCGACAACTAGGCCCTCCGGCAACGCCGCACCGAGCGCTGCCATGTGCTCCCCCACCAGCCAGACCGCATCCGGAGAAGCGGCCAGTACCGCAGGCGCCAAAGCCGCGTGCAGTGCATCTGCCGCGGCGCCCAGTTCGCGCATATCGCCGAGCACGAGCACGCGTTGGCCCGATGGCACCGTCATCTGCGCGAACACGTCAAGGGCCGCCCCCATCGAGGCGGGATTGGCGTTGTAGCTTTCATCGATCAGGACAAGCGGTTTCGGTCCACCCCCCAACCTGTGCGCGAGCCCTCTTCCCTCTGGCGCGCCGTGCGTCGCCAGCACATCGAGCGCCACATCCACGGGAACACCGACCTCCCTCGCCGCGAGAAGCGCCCCCACGCCGTTGACCAGCGTATGCCGCCCCGGCGTCGAGACCGAGAGCTCGATATCGAGCCCATCCCCGGAGACCGAAGCCTTGCCTCCTCCGTCTTCCGTCCGGTAGCCGCTTATCCGCACGCGAGCACCCGCATCGAAACCATAGGTCAGCGCATCGGCGCCCCTGGCCTTCGCGTGAGCGAGCAGACGCCCGATATGCGCATGATCGGCTCCAAGAATGATCCGCCCGCCCGGTTCCAGGCCCGCAAGTATCTCCGCCTTGGCGACCGCAATCCCTGCCTCGGAGTCGAAGAATTCCAGGTGCGCCGGCGCGACCGTGGTGATGAGCGCCGTATGCGGCCGCACCAGTTGCGAGAGCGGCGTGATTTCGCCTGCAGCGCTCATGCCGATCTCGAACACGCCATAAGCCGTTTCCGCCGGCATCCGCGCCAGTGTCAGGGGCACACCCCAGTGATTGTTGAAGCTCTTGATCGAGGCATGCGTCGGCCCGTGCGCGGAGAAAATGGCCCGGATCGCCTCTTTGACCGAAGTCTTCCCGACACTCCCGGTTACCGCGACGATCCGCGCCCTGGTCCGTGTCCGCGAAAACCGCGCCAGCCCACGAAGTCCCTCCAGCGCGTCAGGCACGACAATCAGCGGTAGCCCATCGAGCCTATGAGTCTTGTCGGCACTGACCAGAGCCGCCACCGCCCCGGCCTCGACCGCCTTGGCCACGAAATCGTGCCCGTCGAAATTCTCGCCCTTGATGGCAACGAACAAGGCGCCCGAAGCGATCTCGCGAGAATCAATGGAAATGGAAGTCACGGCTTCAGCAACAATGCCCCGCGCCTCTCCGCCCGTCGCCCCGACGATTTCGGCAATCGTGTAAAGCGGGTTCATAGGTCTGGACTGGTCATGTTCGAACATGCCACGCTTGTAGTCAGCACCGCATCTACCCTTATCCGACCTGGCGTTGCCGCCCCGCCTTCAAACCTCAAAATTTGTCCGCGAAAGCCTTCAGAACCACCTCATGGTCCGAAAAGTGGTGCTTCGTCTTGCCGACGATCTGATAATCCTCATGCCCCTTCCCGGCGACGAGAACCACGTCCTCGTCCCCCATTCGGGCAATTGCATGGCCGATCGCTTTTGCGCGGTCGGCGATTTCTTCCGCACCGGGTGCCGCCACCAGAATCTGCGCGCGGATAGCGGCAGCATTCTCGGTGCGGGGATTGTCGTCCGTCACGATCACCTCATCGGCCAGGGCCGCGGCAATCCTGCCCATTTCGGGACGCTTGCCCTTGTCGCGGTCGCCCCCGCACCCGAACACCACCCACAACTTGCCCTTGGCGAAAGGCCGCAAGGAGTCGAGCGCGTTCCGCAGCGCATCGGGCGTATGCGAATAATCGACGAACACCGCGCGTGCCTCGCGTTGCGCCACCATCTCCAATCGCCCCTTGGCGCCCTGCAAATGTTCGAGCGCGGCGATGGCCACCTTGTTCTCGACCCCTGTCGCCATTGCCAGCCCCGCTGCAACGACGGCATTGTCCACTTGGAACCGTCCGACCAGCGGCAGCAGAAACTCCATCGGCTCGCCCACCAGCTTGCCCCTGACCCGCTGGCCAAATCCCTCGCTGGTGACGCTCTCGACATCGATATGGGCGCCCCCGGCCCCAACCGTGAACACGGTCGCCCCCCGATCTAGGGCAGCGAACATGAAGGGCAACCCTTCCTCGTTTTCTGCATCGATTACCGCCGTCGCCCGGCTGCCGATCAGGTCGCGAAACAGGCGCAGCTTGGCGTCGCGGTAATGTTCCATCGTTTCGTGATAGTCGAGATGGTCGCGCGTGAGATTGGTGAAGGCCGCAGCGGTGAAATGAACGCCGTCCAGCCTGCGCTGGTCGATCCCGTGGCTCGATGCTTCCATCGCCACGTGCTCGATGCCCTCGGCCTTGAGTTCGCCCAGCATCCTGTGCAGGGACAGCGGGTCGGGCGTCGTCAACTCGCCCGGCACGTGCCGGTCCCCGACCACCAGACCCAGCGTGCCGATGCTCGCGCCACGGATCCCCGCGTAATTCCATATCTGACGCAGGAAGGACACGACCGAAGTCTTGCCGTTCGTGCCGGTCACCCCGACGCAATATTTGGGCTGCGGACCGGAAAGCGACGCCGCCGCCTTGGCATAAGCCGCGCGAGCGTCGTCCACCACGACGACCGGTATCCCGGGATCGGCCTCGGGTTTCTGATCGGTGACCATGACCTTCGCTCCGCGCCCCACGGCGTCGCGCGAATATATGATGCCGTGTCCACGCGTACCCGGCAGGGCGAAAAACGCATCTCCCTCCCCGATCAGCCTGCTGTCGGCATTGATCCCTTCGACCTCGAGAGCCGGCACCTGTCCGGCTCCGGCCATCCCTTCTATCAATGTGGAAAGTGTATACGGCAAGGTCATGGGTCCTCAGAATCGGAGTTCCGGCGGCACAAGCGCGGTATCGAGATTTGGATCGCTATTGGGACGCACGCCAAGCATCGGCGCGACGCGTGCCACAATACGCCCGGAGGTTTCGCCCGCATTCCAGCCAGCGGTCCGGCCCGACTGTGGGTTTTCCGCCTCGGGTTCGTCGATGAGAATGAACATCGCATAGCGGGGGTTGTCGAGCGGAAACGCGGAGGCGAAAAAGTTCGTGACCTTCGCGCTCGAATACCGGCCATTGATGACCTTTTCCGCGGTGCCTGTCTTGCCACCCCAACGATAGCCTTGGGCAATGCGGTTGCCGCGGCTGCCCGAGCCTTCGAGCGCATTGAGACGCATGAGATACCGGATTTGCGCGCTCGTCCGGGGCGAAATCACCTGCTGCGCGAGCGCCATGGCCTCTTCTTCGCTGCGCTCGAACAGCGTGGCCGGTATCAGATGCCCGCCATTGACGAGGGCGGAGGTGGCGGTCAGCATCTGCAACGGCGTGATGCTCAGCCCGTGCCCGAACGATGCCGTCGCCGCGCCAACTTCCGAGAGGTTCGAGGGGATGGCCGAGGTCGTGCGCTCGGGCAGTTCGATCTGCGGCGCGCCCTCAAAGCCCATGCGCGTAATGAAGGCGCGGAAATTGTCCTTGCCCATCGCCTGCATGATGCGGATCGTGCCGATATTGGAGGAATATCGATACACTTCCGGCACCGACAATATCCGGTATTGCCCGCGGTAGTCGGAAATCGAGAAACGGCCGAACCGCATGTCGAACCGCGCGTCGATCCGGTCCGTCAGCGAAATGGCCCCTGCATCGAGCGCCGCCGCAAAGGTGATCGTCTTGAAAGTCGAGCCTGGCTCGAACTTGCCCGCCGTCATCCGGTTGAACCGGCCCTCTTCCAGCATCGTGGCCGGCGCGTTGGGGTCGAAATCGGGAAGCGAGACCATGGCGACGATCTCGCCGGTCCGCACATCCATGATCGCGCCCGCTGCCGCCACCGCATGATAGCGTTCGAGCGCGCCGGAAAGCTCCGTGTGCAGCACGTGCTGTACGCGAAGGTCGAGCGATAGGCTTACCGGCGTCAGTGCGTTGCCGCGCGCCAGTCCGAGTTCCTGCAGCAGGGCCAGATCGTCGTCGTCGAGATGTTTTTCCACCCCGGCGATGCCCACATTATCGATATTGACCGCCCCCATCACATGCGCGGCGACCGTCCCACCGGGATAAAAGCGCTTGCTCTCGGTGAGGAAGTCGAGGCCCGGGATGCCCAACTGCATGATCCGCGCTTCCTGCGCAGGCGTGAGTTCGCGCGCCACCCATACGAAACCCTTGTCGCCGGTCAGCCGCTGCACCAGCCAGTTGCGGTTGAGGTGCGGCAGCACGGAGAGGATCGCATCGGCCGCCTCGTCCACGTCGATGATGCGGCGCGGTTCGGCAAAAAGCGACGGCACCCGGATATCGACCGCCATCTCGATCCCGTTGCGATCAAGGATCGGCGGGCGTGCTGCCTGGATCGCGTCGCGTGTCTGACCTTCGATGTTCGTATCGACCTCGGTATTCCCCAAGGTCACCAGCCGTCCGGCCATGATCGCGAAAATGACCGCCACAAAAAACATCGCCCAACGGATACGCCGCTGGGTAAGATTTCCCCGCGCCTTGCGCGAGCCTTCGATCGAAATTGTCGATTCAGTGCTGGTGTACGCGCTCAAAGAATACCCTCCAGCAACGCTCCGATTGGATCCTCGCCTGCCTCGATGGCCTCGAACAATTTGTCGAGCGCTTCGGTATCGAGCCGCATCTGTGGCCGCATGGGCAAGTCCTCGAACCGGCCAAACTGCTTGGCAGCGGCGACCTGCAGGTTCAGCGCCTCGCTGTGCCGGTCGACAATCGGCTGGATATGCGTGGGCTGATTGAGATAGGCCCAATCCGCCTTGAGGATTGAAAGGTCGGCCTGTTGCCGGGCGATATCTCGCTCGATCGCCCGGATTTCGCTGGCCGTGAGTTCGGCCAGATGTTTCTGCCCATAAACCCCCACCAGCGCCACGGCTGCAAAAATCGCGAGGCAGATGTTGAGCCGGTAAAGAAACGCGTTCATCGCCCGCCCCTGAATCCGGGGACACCGAGACCGGCCGTGTTCACCGGCCGGGCCGCTGCGCCCGTCCGCACCGCGCTTCTGAGCGTCGCGGAACGCGCCCGCGGATTGCGGTCCAATTCTGCGGCGCCGGCTCGTACTGGCTTGCGTACCGGATGCCACCGCGCTTCGGCCCGCTCGGCCATGGGCATATGCCTGCTTTGCGTTCCTGCAGCCTTGTCCGCATCGAAGAACCGCTTGACGATGCGGTCCTCGAGCGAGTGAAACGTCACCACCGCCAGCCGCCCGCCCTCGCCAAGCAGCCGCTCGGCAGCGAAAAGCCCTTCGACCAACTCGTCGAATTCCCGGTTGACCGCAATCCGCAGGGCCTGGAAGGTCCGCGTCGCCGGGTGCGGTCCGCCCGGCTTGCGCCCGATGGTCTTTTCGATGAGATCGGCCAGTGCCTTCGTATCGGTAATCGGCGCGTCGGCGCGCACCGAAACGATGGCCTTGGCGATCCGCCGCGAAGCGCGCTCCTCGCCATAGGCGAAAATCAGGTTCGCCAACGCCGTCTCGTCGAGGGTATTGACCAGATCTGCAGCGCTCGTCCCCTCCATGCTCATCCGCATATCGAGGGGTCCTGCCCGCATGAACGAAAACCCGCGCGTCTCCTGATCGAGTTGCATCGAACTCACGCCGATATCGAGCACCACGCCGTCGATAGCGCCGTCGGCGGCCAATGTGTCGAGTTCGGAAAATCGCCCAGCAACGAACCGGAACCGGTTGGGAAATTCAGCCGAAAGCGTCGAGACGAAAGGGGCAACGGTGGGGTCGCGGTCGATACCGATCACCCGTGCCCCCGCGCCCAGCAATGCCCGCGAATACCCCCCAGCGCCGAATGTGCCATCGAGCACGCATGCCCCGTTAACCGGCCCGAGCGCAGCGAGCACTTCGGCCAAGAGGACTGGATCATGGGGAGGGGTGGGTCCAGAAATGCCCGTTTCACTATCGGCCATCAGGTCCGTTCGACGCGCCCGGCGCTCCTCTGACCGGTTCAGCCGAACCGGGGGATTAGTCACAAAAAAGGAACGAGTTGCTCCACTTTGAGCCAGATTGCACGGCAGGCTTTAAGAATATGTTTCCCACGATGACGCGAAGCGCAAAAGTCGAGCGGGATTTTGGTTTGCGGACATTCGACGATATACCGCTGCCATTGCCTTCGGCAATCGGACGTCAACGGGCGCGCGGCGCACGAGCAAATTGGGGTGTGCCGCGGTCCATGCTTTCGGCGGTCGCGTGGGACACCACCGCCTCCGCACCGTTCCACCCTTCGGGAATCGGAGAAGGGCGCGTGATCGCGACGCGGTCCAAATCCAGGTCCTCGACATTTTGCGCATAAAGGCCAGGCATGCCGTCCGGATAAGGCACCAGCCCTACCACCGCACCGCTTGCATCCTTGACCCAGGCGTTCGCGCGGCCCGAACCCAAGGGTGGTGGCACCAGATCAGCCGGACCGGGACGCAAATCGTAACGGAGCGCGGTGCCGATTCGGCCGGGCTGTTGGGTCAGGGCGATGCGACTGAGCCGCACCTGGTTGATCCGGCCCTTTTGCGGGGCAACCATATTGATTGCCCCCTCTGTCGTACCGGTAATGTCTTCGACAAGAACATTGGTTATTTCACCTGCCGTCTGGTGTGGTTTGCGGTCGACGACATTGATTGTCAGCGCCTCTCCCGAACCCCAGAATCCGTCCGGGGTTTCGCGGCAATCGACCGCAATACGGGAAAAGCGCACATTCGAGATCTTGCCGCCGTCCCGCGAGAAGATGCCTAGCCCGCGATTTGAATTCTCGATCCGGCAGTCCTCGAATACGATATCGTTGAAATCGCCGTGCGTTTCGGTGCCGATCTTGAGTGCGCAGGACCGACTCTCGATGACACTATCAGCGACCCGAACATGGCGGCAGTCTCCGCTTGGCTTCCCGTCCGGCAGGGCTGTCGTCTTGAGGACCACACCATCGTCGGCGGTCCGCAGTTCGACGCCTTCGATGGCGACATTCCGGCACGCATCGACGACGAAACCGTCGGTGTTGGGCATGCGCAGATCGTTGAATACGCGTATGCCGCGCGCCACCACATCGCTGCAGCAGATCGCATGAATGGTCCACATCGGCGACTCTCGTACCGTGAAATCCTCGAGCCGCACCTTGGTGCAGCGATCGAGAACGATGACGCGGGGACGCATGGCGCTGGGAATCCAGGTCCCCATTGCGTCGTCGTTGCCGGCAATAAATGCCGCACCCCCCGCGGCAATGAGGCCTTTCCCGCTGATTCCGATGTCATGGGCACCTTCTGCCAAAATCATTGCCCGGTCGCTGTCTTCCGCCATGATCCTGACGCGGGTTTCCTGGTAGGCTGCGTAGTCCGGAACCGGACGCAGGACGGCGCCTTCATCGATATGGAGCGTCACGCCCGACTTCAGCCTCAGCCCGCGGCACCGGTAAACCCCGGCGCTGAGAACCGCCCTGCCGCCACCGGCCGCACTGAGCGTATCGATAGCGTCCTGAATGCGTGCTGTCGCGTCGGCGCCCCCGCCCTGAAGGGCGATCTCGTTTCCGGCCTGGGTCATGGATAAATCCGAATTGTGCAATAATTTTCATTGCTTATGGAAAGTGTGAATCAACCTAGAGGGAAAATTACCGCCTGTGAAGCTGGCTTGTGTGTGATCTTTCACTGGATGAGCAGCAAAAACTATGAAAAGAATTCAGTGTGGATTATTGCGTCGGTCGGCATGCCGGCGTCGCCGTTCAGCTGTTGAGGGAGCCCATGCGTCGCATCGCCAAAATAGATCACCTTCTGTCCAAACTGGCCGAAAGGATCTTCACGCCCCTTGATGCCGAAGTACCTCTTCTTTTCCGGCGCGCGCGATACGATGACCGAGCCGCCGTCTTGGCGGAAGCGCGCCACGAATGGACACCGGTTGTATCCGATCTCGTCTGGGGCGAACCGGAAAGCTATTTCTGGTTTGCCGGCACGGCGGTCACGCCTCAGCAAGCGGCTGGAAAACGCCTTTCAATGCGCGTCGAGGCGCAGTTCGGGCGCACGATGGGGCGTTCGGACCCTCAATGTCTCGTCCGCATCAATGGCGAGATCGTCCAAGCAACTGATTTCAACCACCGCGAAATCATGCTCTCCGACGACGCGATTGCCGGCGAGACCTTCGAAATCCTGATCGAGGCCGGCACGATCGAGGATCGGCGGCAGATGGGCTTTGCGGTCACGCTCCATATCCATGATCGTCACGCGGAAGAGACATATTATGATCTGCGCGTACCGGTCGACGTCGCCCGGCATCTGCCCGAGGACGATGCACGACGGCACCTGATCCTGAACCAGGTCGACAAGGCCCTTGCAGCCATCGATCTGCGGCCTGGGGACCCGGCCCGCTTTACCTCCAGTCTCGACATCGCGCGGCAATGCGCGTCGGTGATTTACGACACCCCAGACTTCGAGAAAAAACCCACGATTGTCGCCACCGGCCATACTCATATCGACGTGGCCTGGCTGTGGCGGCTCAAGGAGACCCGCCAGAAAATGGCGCGCTCCATGGCGACGGCGCTTCGATTGATGGAGGAGTATCCGGACTACGTTTTCATGTACAATCAGGGTGTCCTGCTCGAGTGGCTGGCGGAAGACTATCCCGAGCTTTTCGCGCGGATAAAGGGTCGCGTGGACGAGGGGCGCTTCGAGATCGAGGGCGCGCTCTGGCTCGAACCGGACGCCAATATCACAAGCGGAGAATCCTTTGTCCGCCATATCCTGCATGGCGTTGCCTACCACGAAGAAACCTTCGGTGTGCGGCCACAAATGGTCTGGCTTCCCGACACATTCGGCTATTCGGCGGCCCTTCCCCAACTCATGACCCTGTCCGGTCTCGACGTGTTCGTCACCCACAAGCTCTCGTGGAACGATACCAACCGCATGCCCTTTGAAACCTTCCATTGGCAGGGCATCGACGGCACCCGTGTCCCGGCCTATTTCCTGACGACCCAGCCCTACGACTCCAGGAGCATCGGCACGACCTACAACCCCGATCTCAAGCCCACCCACGTGATGGGCACATGGCGGCGGCACGGCCAGCAAGCGCTCAATGACGAACTGTTTCTTGTCTATGGTCACGGCGATGGCGGCGGCGGCCCCACGCGCGAAATGCTCGAGAACATTCGCCGCATGGAACGCGGCATTCCCGGTTGCCCCACCGTGCGGCATGAAAAGATGCGGCCGTTTTTCGAGCGTCTGCTTGCGCGCATGAAAGCGGCACCCGCCGATTACCCGACATGGGTCGGCGAACTCTATCTCGAATACCATCGCGGCACGTTGACATCGGTGGCCAAAAACAAGCGTAACAACCGGCTTGCAGAGATCGCCCTGCGCGAACTCGAAACCATTGCCATTCTGGCAAGTCTGCATACCGGGCAAACCTATCCGGCCGAACAGCTGCATCGACTTTGGCGCATCGTGCTGCTCAACCAGTTCCACGACATTCTGCCTGGGTCCTCGATTGGCGGTGTCTATGAGGACAGCGATAACGATTATGCGGCGTTCTTCGGCGAATGCGAACGCCTCACCGCCGCCCTTGCCGCAACCCTCGCGGACAAAGGCTCTCATTTCGTGTTCAACGCGTTAGGTCGGCCAAGAAGTGGCATGATCGCCCTGCCCGGCCACGAGCCGCTGGCAATCGCCGATGGCGAACTGCGGGTCGACACGCAAAAGATTGTCCGGGCCGATGGGACAATTGCGCAGCTTGCGCCTCTTGAGGACGTCCCCGCGCTGGGCGGCCGCGTCATCACTCTGGAGGCTGGCTCTGGCGCGAACGGTAAGGGCGACCTCGGCCTGTCCGCGCGCCATATCGAAAACGCGGTCATCCGCGCCGATTTCGATGCTGCGGGGCGTATCGTTTCGATCCTCGACAAGCGAAACGGCCGCGAGGTGCTCAAGCCCGGGGAAGCCGCCAATCGGCTGCAGGCCTTTCGCGACATGCCGGTCGCCTTCGACGCCTGGGATATCGATGCGGGGTTTGAGGATCAGACCTTCGAAATCGATCAGCTGGTGTCCGCAGAAGTCGTCGAAACCGGCCCCTATCGTGCCGCCATCCGCTTTGAATGGACTTACGAGTCGTCTCGCATCGTGCAGGTTATCTCCCTTGAAGCCGGCGCTGCACAGCTCGAATTCGACACCTTCATCGATTGGCACGAGCGTAATACGCTGGTGAAATCGGCCTTCCCCATCGCGGTGCGCGCCGACGAGATTCGAGCTGAAATCCAGTTCGGGCACGTGCGCCGCCCGACCCACGCCAACACATCCTGGGATCAGGCACGGTTCGAATGCGTGATGCATCGCTGGCTCGACATATCCGAACCCGGTTTCGGCGTCGCTCTGCTCAACGATTGCAAATATGGTTACGACGCAAAGGATACGACTTTGCGGCTCACCCTTTTGCGGTCCCCAACCTATCCATGGCCGCAATCCGATCAGGGCGAGCACCGCTTCCGCTACGGTCTTTTGGTCCACCATGGCACCTTCGAAGGCGAAGGCGTGCATGCGGCGGCTGAAAAGTTCAACCTGCCACTACGGACCTTTGCGGGAGGCGCCGAGACGGCGCAACAGTCCCTGTCGCTTCTTGCCATCGAAGGGCGCGAGGTTGTTGTCGAAAGCGTCAAGAACGCCGAGAGGGGCGATGGCGTTATCGTGCGGCTTTGGGAAACCCGCGGCCAACAGACGCAAATTGCGCTGACCTTGCCGGACGGCTGCGATCCGGTCGAGGAGGTCGACCTGCTTGAACGCCAACCGCGTACCCTGGATGCACCGGATCGCAAGCTGGACCTCGCATTCAAGCCCTTCGAGATCCGCACCCTCAAGCTCGGAGGTATACGCTGATGCGTAGAAAAGTCGGCATAAAGGACGTCTCGCGCGAGGCGGAGGTCGCCATCTCGACGGTTTCGCACGTCCTCAACGGTACTGCACCCATATCGGCTGAAGTGCGCGCCAGGGTCCTCGATGCGGCCCGCCGCATAGGATACCTCGCCGAGCGTCAGGCCAAGGCGACGATCTCAACGCTCAAGACGGTACTGCTCGCCGTACCCGAGGATGCACTGCCGGAAAACGAAACCAATCTCGTCTCATGGACCGTATTGGGTGCACTGTCCCGCGAGTGCGAGCGGCGCGGGGTCAAGCTTGCGCCGCTGGGCGCCAGCGGGACATTGACGGCGCGAAAGGTCCTGGACGCAGCGACTGCTGCCTCTGCAGATGGCATTGTCATCGTCAACGACGACCGGCGCGAACTGCTCCATGGCATTGCCGCCTCGAACATCCCCGCCGTTCTGATCAATGGCGAAGACCAGGAAATGAAGATCGACAGCGTGACGCCTGGCAACCGCTTCGCGGCCCAGATGGCCACCGACTGGCTGATCTCCCGAGGCCATCGCTCCGTCCTCCATCTCACATGGGAAGGCCGGGCTACGATCCGTCGTCGCCAGGATGGCTTTCTCGACGCATTCAAGGCAAACCGGCTGCCCACGAGCGACGCGCACATCCTGCTTGCCGAGGGCTACGAACCGAGGATGGGCAGTGACGCCATTGCCCGATGGCTGGAGGAAAAGGGTGGATTGGGGGGCGTTACCGCGATTTTCTGTGCCGCGGACAATCTCGCGCTCGGCGCCATGCGCGCTCTGCAAGCGGCGGGAATAGCCATACCCGAGGATGTCTCCGTCATGGGCTTTGATGGCATTGCGCTGGGCGAACTGGTCGTCCCCGCGCTGAGCACCGTCAATGTTCCGCTCGACCAGATCGGTCCCGAAGCCCTGCATCTGCTGGAGCAGCGCGTGCTCCTGGGCCCCGAAGAGCGCGCCGCCCATCGGCTCGAACTGGGCTGCAAGCTCGTCATCCGCGACAGCGTCAGCAGCCCGGACGCATAGACACGTCGATCCTGAACGACCCCGTCACGACAACCGCTCCAAATCGGCTGGCCAACCGCGCTGGCAGCAGATGACCTTGATCTACTAATGAAAATTTTTTCTTATTGCATTAAGCCCCAAAAATGCGATTGTGGCTGGAGTGGATCACACATAAAGCCAGAACAACTGGCCATAACAAGAGATGATCTCGCCAAGTCGCGGGAACCGCTTAAGGGGAGGATAAAAAGATTTTCATCACATCATGTAAGGAACAGTCTGCAGGGCGCCCGCAACCTGAGGGGCGTCAGCATGAGAATTCAATCTTTGACAACGGGGCAATCACCATGGGTGCCAAGCGCATACTCCACAGCATCGCGATCGGCCTGACCGCATCGACAGTACTGATCTCGTCTGCATACGCCTTTCAGGAATCGCCAATGCTCGCCGAGCTTGTGCAGGCCGGGCAATTGCCGCCCGTCGAGGAGCGGCTGCCGACCAATCCGACGGTGATTCAGGCCATCGAAGTCGGCCAGCACGGCGGCGTCTGGCATCGCGCCTATAAGGGGCCTGGCGACCGCTGGGGGCCCACCAAGCTCATGGAAGAGCGCGTACTCAAGTGGAGTCAGGGCGACGACGGCTCCCTGAGCTTGGTTCCGGGCTATATCGAATCCTATTCGGTCAATGAGGATTCAACCGAGTTCACCTTCACGCTTCTCGAAGGCCTGAAATGGTCCGATGGCCATCCGGTGACCACCGAGGACGTGAAATTCTGGTACGAGGACGTGTTCCTCAACACCGAAATCGTCCCGACCATTGCATCGACCTTCCGGCCCGGCGGCCAGACCATGGGCCTCAGGATCGAGAACGATCGTACCTTCACGGTGACCTTTGCTCATCCCTACGTCTATTTCCTGCAAATTCTGGCAAAGGATTCGACTGGAGAGCCGAGCCTTGATCGCCCAAGCTTCCTGTTCCCCAAGCACTATCTGAGCCAGTTCAATGACAAATACGCGTCCGAGGAGGAGCTGGCAGCCTTCGCAGAGCAGTACGGCGTGGAAAAATGGCAGAACCTCTGGGGTTCCAGCGGCCCGGTGACGGCTTGGTGGCTCAACCCGGACCTTCCGGTCATCACCGCCTGGCAGATCGAAACGCCGCCTCCGGGCGATACGGTGATGATGGTCCGTAACCCGTACTACTATGCCGTCGACCAGGAAGGTAATCAGCTCCCCTATATCGACCGCATTGCCCACCGGTTGTTCCAGGAGCAGGAAAACTTCAACCTGATGATCGTTCAGGGTCAGATCGACATGCAGATGCGCTACGCCCAGGCTGCCGATTACACCTTCTACCGCGAGAATGAGGAGCGCGGGAACTACCGCGTCGGCTTCGGCATTTCCGCGACCACGTGGTCGCTGTTGCCCAACTACAATACGGAAGACGAGATCCTGCGCGACCTGTTTGAAAACAAGGATTTCCGGCAGGCCCTGAGCATCTCGATCGACCGCGAACTCATCAACGAACTGGCATTCTCGGGATTGGCCGAGGCGCGACAGGTCTCCCCCATCACGGGCTCTCCCTATTTCCGCGAGGATCTCGAACAGTATTGGGCCGACTACGACCCCGATGCTGCCAACGCGTTGCTCGACGGCGTCGGGCTCACCGAGCGAGATGGTTCCGGCTATCGCCTGCGCCCGGACGGACAACGCCTGGCGCTGGTTGTCGAAGCCAACGACAACGCACACTCGTTGGCCCTGGAGTTGATTGCCGACAGTCTGGCTAATGTTGGCATCGAACTCATCCCGCGCATCATCGACCGGACCCAATGGGACCAGAACCGCGACAACAACGCCTTCCAGGTCCAGTATTACCCCTTCGACCAGCTCTCGTTCGTTCCGGCGGAGCCGCGCAAGATGATGGGTGATCGCGGTTACGCGAACCACTACTACACCTGGTACAACACGGGCGGCGCCTCGGGTATCGAACCCGCGGCTGACCATCCGATCCGTGATGTCTGGGCACACTGGGATACCGCATCCACCGCCCATACGCTTGAAGAGGCCGATGCCGCGGTCAACGCCATGATCGAGACCTTCGTCACCGAGGGTTGGGTCATCGGTATCGTCGGGGAACAGCGAGCCCCGGCAATCGTCTCCAACAATTTCCACAACTACCGTGACGGCCTTGTCGAAGACGACGTGACGCGCGGCGTGGGGATCGGCGTTCCCCAGCAGATGTGGTTGAGCAATTAACCTCCTCCCCGGGGGAGTTGGTTCCGGCCGACTTCCCCGGGGGTGCGCCTGACACTCCAGGCTTTCTAACAGGTTCGCATCAATTGCCGTCCGCACCGCGTCCTAGTGGCGGCGCGGGCAACCCATGGGACATAGAATGGCGGGATTTATCTTCAGGCGGATATTGTGGGCCATCCCGACGCTTATCGTCGTGTCGTTCATATCCTTCGTCATCATCCAGCTGCCGCCAGGCGATTACGTGACGGCCTACGCCGCGCAGTTGCGTCACTCGGGCGACTATATCAGCCTCGAACAGGAGGCACTCTTGCGGGCTCAGATGGGCCTCAACGATCCCATGATCGTCCAATACTGGCGCTGGATCACCAATATCGTCTTGTACGGCAATTTCGGCCATTCGCTCGAATGGAACGCCCCGGTGTCGTCCCTCATCTGGGATCGTCTTGGTCTGACCCTGGCGATCTCGACCCTGTCCATGCTTTTCACCTGGGCTATCGCCATTCCAGTGGGCGTCTATGCCGCGACCCGGCAATACTCGGTGCTCGACTACGTCTTCACCATTTTCGGGTTTCTGGGCAAAGGCGTGCCTGACTTTCTTCTTGCGCTCATCCTGATGTGGATGGCCTTTGCCTGGCTCAACATGGACGTCGGCGGCCTGCTATCTCCGCGCTATCAGAATGCGCCCTGGACGATCGACAAGGTCATCAACCTGCTCTCGCACTTATGGATTCCCGTAGTGGTGCTGGCAACAGGCGGTGCTGCAGGCCTGCTGCGCGTCATGCGCGCCAACATGCTCGACGAACTCGGCAAGCCCTATGTCGAAACCGCTTATGCCCAAGGGCTCAGCGAGAGGCAGGTTGTCTGGGGCTATCCCGTGCGCGTCGCGCTCAACCCCTTCATCTCGACGGTGGGATGGGCCCTGCCCGCGCTCTTTTCGGGTGACGTCATCACCGCCGTGGTGCTCAACCTGCCCACGACCGGCCCCCTGCTGCTGCAGGCCCTCAAGATGCAGGATATGTATCTCGCTGGCAGCTTCATTCTCATTCTCAGCGTCTTCACGGTCATCGGGACGCTGATTTCCGACATTCTTCTCGCGTGGTCCGACCCGCGCATCCGCTATTCGTGAGGGACGGGACCATGGCAGTCGATCCTATTGGCATTCCGGTAAAGTCGAGCAGAGAGGAAGAACTCTACACAGCCAAGCCGTGGACGCTCATCTGGTGGCGCTTTCGCCAGCACAAGCTGGCCGTGGCTTCGCTGATCTTCCTGGTCCTGACTTGCCTTTCTGCGCTCTTTGCCGATTTCATTTCGCCCTATACCCCGGGCTCCATTGACCGGCTCAATACCTTCGCGCCCCCACGCGCCATCCGGGTAATCCACGATGGTCAGCTGCGCATGCCGTTCATTTACGCCCTCGCCCGGACGCGCGACGCGGACACTGCCCGCGTGACCTACGAGGAGGATACATCCAGGCCGATCGCGGTCCATCTGCTGGTGCGCGGAGAGCGTTACCGCTTGCTGGGTCTGTTTGAAACCGACCTGCACCTGTTCGGCGTCGACGACCCGCGCCAGCGGATCAATCTTCTGGGTACTGATGCGCTGGGGCGCGACATGTTCACGCGCCTCCTTTATGGCGGCCGCATCACGCTTTCGGCCGGCCTGATCGGGGTTGCCTTCTCCTTCATCCTCGGCCTCGCCCTGGGTGCTATTTCCGGCTACTACGGTGGTTGGCTGGACGTGGGCATCCAGCGCCTCATGGAATTCATACGCTCCGTGCCCACCATACCCTTGTGGATGGGCCTCGCCGCGGCCTTGCCCATCGTCTGGGACCCGCTCTTTGTCTATGTGCTGATCACCATCATCCTGTCGCTGATCGGCTGGACACATCTCGCCCGCGTCGTGCGCGGCCGCTTCTTCTCGCTCAAGACCGAAGACTATGTACTCGCCGCGCGCCTCTCCGGCGCGTCGGAATATCGAATCGTGACCAAGCATATGCTGCCCGCCATGACGAGCTACATCATCGCGGCGATGACGCTTGCCGTGCCTGAAATGATCCTGGGCGAGACAGCGCTGAGCTTTCTGGGACTGGGCCTTCGTCCGCCAGTCGTGAGCTGGGGTGTATTGCTTCAGGACGCCCAGAACCTGCGTTCGATCTCACTGGCGCCATGGTTGCTCTCGCCGGGCGTAGCGGTTGTGCTGGTCGTGCTGGCCTTCAACTTCCTCGGCGACGGCCTGCGTGACGCGGCCGATCCCTATGGTCGGTGAGGATGAGATGAAAACGACCACCATACAACCCATGCCGCCCGAACGCCTGCTCGAACTCGACAACGTCCATGTGCACTTCACCATGCGCGAAGGACTGGTTAAGGCCGTCAACGGCGTATCCTACCACGTGAACCGCGGCGAAGTGCTTGGCATCGTCGGGGAAAGCGGGTCGGGTAAATCGGTCACCGCACGCTCGATCATGAAACTGCTTGCCAGAAACGCCATCGAGGCCGAAGGGCGCATCCGGTTCCGGCCAAAGCCCGAGAGCGAGATCGATATTTCGGCACTCTCACGCCAGAGCCGGGAAATGCGGGCGCTGCGCGGCGGCAGCATCGGCATGATCTTCCAGGAGCCGATGACCGCGCTGTCGCCGGTCCATTCCATCGGCACCCAGATCATGCGCACGGTCATGCTGCATCGCGGCGTTGGCAAGCAGGCGGCACGGCAGCGCGCCATCGAGCTGCTCGAACGCGTGCAACTGCCCAAGCCCGCGGAAATGGTGGATCGCTATCCTCACCAGTTGTCGGGCGGCATGCGGCAAAGGGCGATGATTGCGCTGGCGCTTTCGTGCGATCCATCGCTGCTGATCGCCGACGAGCCTACGACGGCGCTCGATGTGACCACCGAGGCCCAGATTCTCGAACTCCTGAAATCGCTCCAGGAAGAGATGGGCATGGCCATCATTTTCATTACGCACAATTTCGGCGTGGTGGCCGACATCGCGGACCGGGTGGCCGTTATGTATCTCGGCCGCGTCGTTGAAACCGGGTCCGTCGACGACATCTTCTATCGTCCGGGCCACCCCTATACGAGAGCCCTGCTCCAATCGATACCCAAACTCGGCCAGGCGCCGATGCGCCGGCTCAGAACCATACCCGGCATGGTACCCGATCCATTCAACATTCCTGAAGGGTGCGTATTCAACCCGCGCTGTGCCCATGCGGTCTTGGGAACATGCAATGTCGAGGCACCCTCCGTCGTCTCATTTCCCGGCGAACAATCCGTGCGCTGTCATTTTGCCGGCCAGCTTCCCGAGGAGGTACAATGAGCCAGATCATGAACTCTTCGGAACAACCTTTGGCCGGGAATGTTTTGGCCGACGACGCGCTGATCTCGGTATCCGGGCTGCGCAAATATTTCCCCGTCACCCGCGGCTGGATGCAAAGGAAGGTCGGAGAGGTCAGGGCCGTCGATGACATCACCTTCGACATCAAGCGCGGCGAAACCTTCGGACTTGTCGGCGAGAGCGGCTCGGGCAAGTCGACCGTCGCGCGCCTGATCCTGCGCGCCTATTCGCTCACGGGCGGCTCGGTGCACTTCCGCAAGGCCGACGGAAATGTCGTCGATCTCTCCCGGCTGGGCGATCGCGAGATGCGCCCGATCCGGCGTGAAATGCAGATGATCTTCCAGGATCCCTATTCGTCGCTCAACCCGCGCATGACCCTGCTCGAACTGGTTGGCGAGCCCATGGTCATTCATGGTGTCGGCTCGCAGGGCGAAATCCGCGACCGGGTAGCTGAGCTGTTGAGCCTGGTTGGCCTTCGTCCCGAATATGTCCTGCGCTACCCCCACGCCTTTTCCGGCGGCCAGCGCCAGCGCATCGGCATCGCCCGCGCGCTTGCTCTCAACCCCAGCTTCATCGCGGCCGACGAAGCGGTGTCGGCCCTCGACGTTTCGGTCGCGGCCCAGAACATCAATCTCATGCAGGATCTGCAGGAAAAGTTCGGGCTGACCTATCTGTTCATCACTCACGATCTGGGCATGGTCGAGCATATCTCCGACCGCATCGGGGTCATGTATGTCGGGCGGCTCGTCGAAGTGGGCGATACGGCCGAAATATTCAACAAGCCGCTCCATCCCTATACCGAGGCACTGCTGTCCGCCGTGCCCCAACCCGATCCGCGCCGCCGTTCGTCAGGTAAGCGTGTGGTGCTCAAGGGCGAGATTGCCGATCCGGCCAATCCGCCCTCGGGCTGCTATTTCCATCCCCGCTGCCGCTACGCAACGGACCTCTGCCGCACCGACACGCCACAACTGCGCCCGGTCGCAGGTCGTAGCGTGCGCTGTCACTACGCCGAAGAGCTCGACCTCACGGGGGTCGGAGCATGAGTGTAAACCCGGGTTTGATCGAGCGCTTGCGTGAGCGCGGCGAAGCGCCGGATGTCACTCTGGCGCGCACCTACATGCCCATTCTGCAACTTGATGAAAACGAGCCCTACCCTCCGCTCGCCATGGGCTATTCGGTCTTCCGCGCGCCAGGACAGTCGCCCTCCTCCAAATTCCAGATCAGTCCGCGCGGTGCTATGACCATCGAATACGCCGTCTGGTACGATTGGGATATCCAGCACCTTTTCGATCTCGAGCATGTCTGGGTGCATGTCGATGGAGATGGGCAGGTCATCGGTGTCGAGGCGTCCTGTCACGGAAACCGGGTTGAGATGATCGCCGGAGACGGTCTGCCGCAAATGGCGGGCACACGTCCCATGCTTATCAGCGAACCGGGCAAGCACGCACATTGGGCGAGTGCCGATATACTGCGCGACCACCCAGGCGCCGAGGTTGGGGCCATGTGCGGTGAACTGGCCGGGCGTGACGGCGTACATCTGGGGAACCGCTTTGCCGAGAGCGGGGCATTCACCGCAACGCCGGCGGACCATCGGCTGGCCCGGCTCAAGAACCGCCGCGACGCTTTCGTGCCGTCATTCGAATTTTCCCCTGCGGCCGATGATATCGCTCTCGTGTCCTGGCCCGAGCTCGCGGCCTGGATTCCCGCCCGCGTCCGGCACCTTCTTGCCACGCTTCCCGACGCTGTTCCCCATATCCGCGCCGTGTTCCTCGATTGCGGCGATACGCTTGTCGATGAGGGAACCGAGGTCAAACTGCCCGGCAGCGAGATCGTCGTTGCCGGCGATCTGATTGATGGCGCACGGGACGTGCTCGATGCACTTGCCGCCCGGGGCTACCGCCTTGCGTTGGTCGCAGACGGCCCGCGTGAAACCTTTGAAAATCTCCTGGGCAAGCACGGCCTTTGGGAGCGCTTCGAGGCTCATGTCATCTCTGGAGAAATCGGCGAGCTCAAGCCATCGCCAAAAATGTTCTCCTCTGCCCTCGACCGCCTGGGCATCGATCCGACGAACGCGGGTTCAACGGTGATGGTGGGCAACAACCTCTCGCGCGATATCAGGGGTGCCAACGATTTCGGCATCATGAGCGTTTTCTTCAAATGGTCCGATCGGCGCACCCACCTGGCGCAAAATCCTGCCGAGACACCCGGCCACACGATTACTGCGCTCGATCAATTGCCGCCCCTGCTCGACATGATCGAACAGCGCCTTGGCGCTTCGGATCGTGGTCGGATGGAAGCCGTCGCATGAGAGCAACGACGGGTATTCCCATGGCAGACGAAATGACATTGTTTGCCGTCGGTGCGGGCGCAACCGTGACGGCCTGGGCGCTTTCCGCGCTCATCACCCGATACTATCCGGGCGAACCTGCGCTGGCCGAAGACCGCGTCAATTATCGCTTCATCAACGGCTTTGTCGACGTCGGCGACCTCCCCTGCCGCATTGCATTGTGGTCGGAGATCGAGACCCGGAAGGTCGAACTGAAGAACGACTGGACCGTAGAGTCCTTCAATCTGCCGGGTTTCAACCGCCGCCTCGATTTCTCCGGTTTCTGGCATCGCCCGACCCGGCTTGCCCGCTGGTGCCGAACCACTCTGGTGCCGCCCGAGACCGGCGACTATGCCTTCAGGCTGGCGACCTGCGGCGGGGTGCACATCTGGGTCGATGGCGTGCTTGCCGCCCGGTTTGAGCCGTTCCGGCGCAATGCCGAGCAGCAGACCGATATCGTGCTGCCCCTGAGGGCGGGCGGTAGCGAGATCGTCATGCTGAGCGAGGACCTCGCCGAGCGGGATACCAATTGGTATGTCGAGCTCACCGCCCTGAGCCCGGTTCACGCAGGTCTCCCTGTGCCAGGCGGCGCGAGCGAGGCCGATATGGCCACGCTGATGACACTTGCGACGAGCGTGCGGCCGGAGCGCGAGTTTCAAACCTCAGGTTCGTTGCGGCTCGTATTCGATGAACCCGCTACCAAACATGTTCGCATTGTCGGCCGCGTGCAGCAAAGCGTCCACATGCGCGACAAGCCACCGCTCTATTCGGTCGAGGCCCTCCTTTTGCCCGGTCAGAGCGCGGTCATGCTCGAAGGCATCGATGCTTTGCCCGACGGCTACCATCCACTCGATCTCACGTTCGAAATCGGCGGCGCACGGGTCGAACGCCATATCGGCTTTGCTTTGCTGCGCGAACTGGCGCCGCGGGTCCGACCCGAAACGCTCGATGAACGGAAGGCTGAAGCGCTTGCCTATGCCGCGGCCCATGGCGAACTGCGCGTCGGGCGCGCGCTGGCGGCGCTGGCTGGCGGGCAGCCCTGCGATGGAACAATCGAGGCGATTATTCTCGATACGCTCGCGATGATCGATGAACGGCGCGACTGCTCGGACTTCGTGATGGTGCCGCTTCTATGGCTTTACGGGGCCAATGGCGACGCGCTACCCCAATCGCTCGCCGAGCGCGTTCGCAAGTCGATCCTGGGCTATCGCTACTGGGTCGACGAGCCGGGCAATGACGTCATGTGGTTCTGGAGCGAGAACCACGTCCTGTGCTTCCACGTCTCCCAATATCTCGCCGGTCGGCTCCTGCCCGACGCGCATTTTTCGGCATCCGGCCGTACTGGTCGCGAGCAAATGGCTGTGGCGGCAGCGCGACTGGACAAATGGTTGACCTCCGTCGAGTCGCACGGCTTGGCCGAGTGGAACTCGGCAGCATATTACCCGATCGATTTCATCGGACTCCTCGCCCTTTTTCAATGGGCCGAGGGCAACATAAAAAGCCGCAGCGGCAAGCTGCTCGACCGGCTCTTCACCATGATTGCGCTCCACACGCTCGGCGGCGTCTCCGCCGGCACGCAAGGGCGCGCCTATGACAAGGAACTGCGCGCCGGACCGCTCACCGAACTCGCGCCCTTTGCCACCGTGGCCTTCGGGGAAGGCTGGCTTAATGATGGGGTTGCTGCCCTGCCCATGTTCGCGGCAGGCGATTACGCACCGCCGGCCCAGTTGTCCCGGCATGCTGTCCCTCCGGCCGGCAAGGCGTTTCTCGCCCACTACGTGCAGGGCTACGAGACAGCGGCGCGGCTCGCGCTCTACAAGAGCGCTGCGGTTCAGCTCTCCGCTTCCGTGGAAGGCGGTGCGGGGAAAAAGGGTCACCAGCAGCATCTCGTCGATGTGCGGTTTGCGGGCCATCCCTTCGCACGGGCTTGGGTAAACCACCCGGGCGAGGACGATCCCTGGGGTCACCAGCGTCCCTCCTATTGGGCTGGCAATGGTGTCATGCCGCGCGTCGGACAGCACCACGACACCGCCCTGCTCCTTTTCGATCTCGGGACCTCGCCTCGCGTCGACTTCACCCATGCCTACACGCCGGTCGACGCATTCGACGAGTTGCGCCTTGAGAACAACTGGCTTGTCTTGCGTTCGGGCAGCGGCTTTGCGGCTCTGACCGCATCGGCGCCGATTACACCCGTAACTGAGGGGCCGGGCGCGCGGTGCGAATTCCGGGCGCACGGCAAACGAACCGCCTGGGCAGTGCTTGTGGGAGAACTCGCCCCGCGAGCTGGTCTCAACACGGTTTTCCATATGCTGGAAAACGTCGCGCTCACCCACTCCCCGGAAACACACCGGGCGGAATTGACCCGCCCCGACCGCCCCAGGCTGGTTCTTGACTATATCCAGGGCCTGAGCGTGGACGGTCAGTCGAAGGATTGGACCCAACTCACACTCGATCCGCTGGTCACCGAGATCGGCGTTTCCCCATTGCATTGATGCGTAGCGCGCCCCGGCGCGAGAAAGTTTTTGACCATGCACGACGCCGAAACCCTCTCCCGCTTGCTCGCCGACGTAGCCTTGGGCCTCGCGCGCCTCAAGGGCATGAACGAAACGGCCCCCCTCGCGGGGGATGCTTTCACCATTCAGTTCGACGAATGGGACTGGGAAGTCGGCGTCGGATTGTATGGTCTTATCCGACACGCCGAGCTATCCCGCGATGAGCACCTGATTGGCTCCATAGCTTCATGGTACGATTGGCAGATCGGACGTGGCCTTCCCAGGCGGCATGTCAACTCCACCTCGCCCATGCTCGCCTTGAGTGTCCTCATCGACCATGTACAGCGTCCTGATTGGGAGGCGCTGGTGAAAGACTGGGCGGAATGGTTGATGAACGGCCTTGAGCGCACCGAGGATGAGGGCTTCCAGCATACGGTCAAGGAACGGCTCAACGATGGCGAGTTGTGGGACGACACGCTCTTCATGACCTGCCTTTTCCTCGCGCGGGCAGGCCAGCGGTTCAATCGGCAGGACTGGATCGACGAGGCGGTCTATCAGTTTCTGGTTCATGCCCGCTATCTGTCCGATCCCGTGACCGGGCTTTGGTATCACGGCTGGACCTTCAATGGGCGGCACAACTTTGCCAGGGCATTCTGGGCGCGCGGCAATTCCTGGATCACGGTCGCAATTCCCGAGCTCTTCGGGCTGGTCGACAGCCTTCCGGCATCTACGGGCCGCTTTCTGGGCGCCCTGTTGCGCTCTCAGGTGGCAACGTTGGAAAAATTCCAGCACGAGAATGGCATGTTCTCGACCCTCTTGAACGACAAGTCGTCCCCGTGCGAGACCTCTGCAACCGCCGGTTTCGCCTATGGCATATTGCGGGGCATCGATCTCGGTCTTCTCGCCCCCAGCTGCCGCGCTGTCGCGGACAGGGCGTTTGCCGCGGTGGCTGCCCGCATCGGCACGGACGGTATAGTAGCGGAGGTCTCCGACGGCACGCCTATGGGCCATGACCTCGATTTTTATCGACGCATCCCCAATGCGCCAGCTCCCTACGGTCAGGCCCTTGCCATGCTGCTGATCGTCGAGAAGCTTGTTGCAACGAGAAGCGAAAAGCCTGCCAAAAAGGCAATCTAGAGGAACATGCCATGTCAAACCGACCAGCAATGAATGTTGAAACCCGCTGGGCCGTCGACCCGAAAACCGCTCGCGCCATGGACACGGCCGCCCTGCGTTCGGCATTTCTTGTCGACAACCTGTTTACACCCGGCCGGATCAATCTGACTTACAGCCATCTGGACCGGCTGGCTGTCGGCGGCGCCGTTCCCGTCGCAGAACCGCTTGTGCTCGAAAGCTTCCGCACGCTCGGCACCCAAGGGTTCATGGACCGGCGCGAGGCCGTTATCGCCAATATCGGCGGACAAGGCACGGTCAGGGTCGGGGATTCAACCTACACTCTGGACCAGGGCGATATGCTCTATATCGGGAAACAGGCCGGTGAGGTCTCGTTTTCCGGTCATGGAGCCAGGTTCTACATCGTCAGTGCACCGGCGCACCAGCGCCACGAAACGACGTTGATCAAGATCGAGGAAGCCACCCGCATCGATCTGGGCGCCAAGGAAACGTCCAATGAACGCTCGATCTTCCAGTTCGTGCACGCCGAGGGGGTCAAGTCCTGCCAGCTTGTCGTGGGCATGACCAAGCTCGCTCCCGGATCTGTGTGGAACACGATGCCGGCCCATGTGCATGACCGGCGCTCGGAAGCCTATCTGTACTTTGGAATGGCCGAAACGACGCGCGTGGTCCACCTCATGGGCGAACCCAGCGAAACCCGTCATCTCATCGTCGCGAACGAGCAGGCCCTGCTTTCGCCGGGCTGGTCAATCCATAGCGGCGCGGGTACGGCAAACTACACCTTCATCTGGGCCATGGCCGGCGAGAACATCGATTATCGGGACGTCGATCCCGTTGCAATGGAGGACCTGCGTTGACCAACTGCTTTGATCTTTCGGGCAGGCGCGCCTTCGTAACGGGCGCCAACACAGGCATCGGCCAGGCCATTGCGTGTGCATTGGCTGCCGCGGGCGCAGAGATAATTGCCGTAGGACGCTCGTCAATGGCGCAGACGCAAGCGGTGATCCGCCCGATGGGGCGATCCTGCGAGGAGGTCCTGGTCGATCTTGGCGACGTTGGCGCCGCCGTCGCCGCCTTCGACGCTGCGTGGAAGGTCCACGGCCCTATCGACATCCTGGTGAACAACGCCGGCATCATCCGGCGCAGGGATGCCGTCGACTTCACAGAGGAGGACTGGGATGCCGTACTCGACCTGAACCTCAAGACGGCGTTTTTCCTGTCCCAGGCGCTCGCGCGCAACGCATTTGCCGCGGAACGCGGGGGAAAGATCATCAATATCGCCTCGCTGTTGTCGTTTCAGGGCGGTATCCGCATCCCGTCCTATACGGCCTCCAAGAGCGGATTGGCGGGCATCACGAGACTCCTCGCCTGCGAATGGGCAGCCAGGGGCATAAACGTCAATGCCATTGCCCCGGGCTATATCGAAACCAGCAACACCGATCAGCTCCGCAACGACGAGACAAGGTTCGCCGAGATTTCTGCCAGGATCCCCGCTGGCCGGTGGGGGCAGCCAAAGGACATCGGCGGCGCCGCCGTCTTTCTCGCCAGCGATGCCGGCGCCTATGTTCATGGAATTGTCCTGCCGGTCGATGGCGGTTGGCTCGCCCGATAAGGGCTTGGGTGCATGTAAACGGGAGCCGGTCAGGGGGATAATGTGAGCATGGAGACGTTTTCGCCCCAGGCTGGGTCTGCAACAGCGGAAAGCCCAAATTCAATAATAGCCGGACGCCAGGGTGTCTGGCTCAAGGGCGACTGGCATTTGCACTCTCGCCACAGCACCGATTCCACCAACAATCCGATCGCCCGGATTATCGACTTCGCCGAAAAGCTGGGCTTTGACTATCTGGCGATTACCGACCACGACGTGCACGTCCGCGGCGATGTGGCAAACCACACCTGGTCCGACCCGGAATTCAAGTCCGATAGCCTCCTGCTGTTTTACGGCGCCGAACTCACCGCTGCCCGCGGCCATATAAATATCCTGTCTGAGGGGCCTTACGATCATCAGCGGATTTTCGACGCGCGCGACCGGCGCGATTGGGACCTCCTCGCGCTCAAGCGCGAGCTGGGCATACACATGTCGGCAAACCACCCGAGCACCAAGAACCATTACGGGTATTCGTTCGATCTGGCCGACTCCGTCGAAATCTGGAACTCCAGCGTCTGGCCCAAAAACATTCCCGGCCTCCGGATCTGGGACGACATGCTGTTGTCAGGCCGCATGCTGGGGGGACGGGGTGGCAGCGATGCTCATCATGGTCCCGTGGAGCGACCCGGGCCGGTGACACCACAAGCGCTCGAAGCGACGGCCAACTATGTCGGCACGCCGACCACGTGGGTATTTGCAAGAGAAAAGACCGGGCGGGCCGTTCTCGACGCCATGGCCCGGGGGCACGCCTCCGTCAGCGCCAACCCCTTCAACCCTCGCGTCGAATTTTATGCCGATCCCTTCGGCAGCGGCGTTCCCGATATGATGATGGGAGACAACGTCCACCCCACGGGCGCACCCGTTGCGTTTGAAATCAGGCTGATCGGCGGCACCGTGCCTGGCGCGCACTACAAGATCAACATCGTCAAGAACCGGGAACTGTTCGACACCTTTTTCCTGACCGCCGATTCCCACATCTCGGTTGCCCGGTTTACCGATACCCCTGCCCTTGCGACGCGAACCTACTATCGGGTGGAAGTGGAAGGCCCGCAGTCTCCCTTCTCTCTGGTGCCCAACGCGATGGCACAAAGCGGAAGCATGGTCGCCTTGTCCAATCCTTTGTATTTCAACTACGATCCAAACTTCTAAGTCACCGACCAGCGGTCCTCGCTCGCGCTCTAGAGCGGACGAATCCCCTCGCTCAACACCCGCCGCGCATTCCCGCCCATGATTTTCGCAATATCCTCGGGCGACAACCCGGCCTCGATCAGCGCGGTAGCGATGGCCTGAACGCTCGCCGCATCGAAACCCACGGTCACGGCGCCGTCGAAATCCGAGCCCAGCGCCACATGATCGATGCCCGCCACGTCGCGTACATGCAGCAATGCCCTTACGATTGCCTCCACGGTCAGGCCGCAAACCGCCGTCGGCCAATAACCGATGCCGACGATCCCGCCTGTCGCTGCAATGCCTCTGACCTGCTCGTCCGAGAGGTTGCGATTGTTCGGGCATGTGCCCCGTACCCCGCCATGGCTGGAAACGACGGGACGGCGCGCCATGGCCAGCACGTCGTCTATAGCCTGCGGGCTCGCATGCGCCAGATCGACGATCATGCCGAGTTCCTCCATTCGCGCCACCGCCGCCCGGCCGCTCTCGCTCAGGCCTGCACGGGAGGCGCCATGCATCGAGCCGGAGAACGGATTGTCGATGAAGTGGGCAAGACCGGCCATAATATAGCCCGCCGCATGCAGGCGATCGATATTGTCGATCTCGCCTTCCAGCACCTGCAATCCCTCGAGCGCCAGCATCCCGCCCACCGGCCAGCGCAGGCAGTCGCCGGCTCCCGGATCGCCGCATTCGGCCTGGGCGTTCGCATTCCGATCCGCAAAGAGCCGCTCGATATCCTCGGGCGATCGCAGCACGCGCAACCGCCCATCCGAACGCGCCGCCGCATCTTCGAGTTTTTGTGCATGAAACAAGGCCCGTTCGAGCGTCGAACTCCATGTGCGTGGCGATTGGCGCTGCGCAATCACGAGCGGCATGATCATGTCGAACTGCGCCGTCTCGTTGCGTTCGACATTCATCCCGGCCGGCGAGTTGGTGACGCTCGCAAACACCTGGAGCGCTACCCCGCCCTGCCGCAGCCGCGTCAGGTCCACATGCCCCCGTGCGACGGTGCCTAAGAGGTCCCGGTCCCACAAAAGCGTATCGGCATGGAGATCGATCGTATCCTGGAACCCTCGCCCCGCCTCCGAGATGATGGGTCCGACCGGTTCGATCTTGTTCCGCCCGGCTTCCACCACCCCAGGCGCGACAAAGAAAAACCCCACCACCCCGACCGCAAGACCCGCGAACGCCAGCAAGGCGATAGTCCGTTTGCGCATGATCTCCCCCTCGTAACCAGCGGCAACTCTCTGCAATACGATTCCCGAGCAGTGCGCGACGGAAATCCGGTCCGGTTAATACTGAGACGGACCTAGTCCGACTTGAATCCGAGTCCCTTGGCGGCCAGCGCCTCGCCAAGAATTCGGATGGCCTTGGGACCCACCCCGTGGATGGCCAGCAATTCCTTTTCCGTATGGTCGGCAACCCGCTTGAGGCTGTCGATGCCATTGAGCGAGAGTTCGCGCGCCGCCGTCTTTCCGATTGCATCGGGCAAATCGCCAACCGGGCGCGGATCGGGCGTAGGAGCCATGCCATGTCCTCCCTGTGCGTTCATTTCCCCCGGACGCTAGCACGGCAAAGGGCAATTATTGAAGGCGCTCCCCAAAATGGCTCCGATCCTCCTGTTGTCGCCGGATCGCTTGCCTTCTGCTCAACGAGGCCGCCATGGCTCGTGCTCATGCGCAAGCCAGACCTTTTCAGGGTTCATAGCAAGCACCCGCACTTGCCCCTCGCTGTGCGGTTCGTCAAGCTCGCCGAACCAGACCGCCACATCGCCACCGACAATGACGGGGCCCGCACCGGTTTCGATGACGACAACCTGCATTCCTGCCGTGTGCCCTGGAGCCGGAACCAGTCGCAGGCCGGGCAGCAGGTCATATTCTCCATCGACCGGTACATACTGCACACCGGGCGCATCGATCCACTCACGAATGGGATATTCCTCGGCGTTACTGCGCGCGTCTTCAAGTTCCCGCCGCTGAACGTAGATCGGCTTTCCGGCAAACAGGTGATTGCCGCCACAATGATCGGCGTGCAGGTGCGTATTAACGACGATATCGATGCTGGCGATATCGAAATTCTGCTTATCCAACGGATGGAGGCAGGGATTGAGACCGCTCGCCAGCGGGTGGAGTTCGGTCATACCGGTATCCACCAGTATGCGCGCTTCGGGGTGCTCGATGACGTGCACGTATACCGGCATCCGCTCACCCTCGACGGAGAGGTCGGCAACGAAGATCGGCGTGATGGTGATCGGGGAAGGGCTGCCCATTATTCTAGGTCCTTTCGCGGGTTTGGCGCAGCTCGAAAATGGGCACATTGGGCGAAGCCGTCTTGCGAGCCGAATTCTGGGTGAGGAAGGAGACGATCAGCAGGGCCAGCGCGAAAACAGGCGCAAAGAATCCCTCGTCCCCGGCATTGAGATGCGCTGAGATTGCAAGCAACAGATGAAACAGCATCCCGGCATAGGCGAGATCGCTGAGCCGAACCAATACGCGCGACAGAATGACCAGCGGGGCGGCAATCTTTGCGGCGATCAGCACCGTGACCAGATAGGCGGGGTATCCGAAATGGCCAAATCCTTCCTCGACCATGGGCCGCTGGAAAACATAGGCAGCCGCGCCTGCCGCATAGATCAGGCACAGCAGAACGGTGCTGAGCCAGTAGGCGACCTTTCCAGTTGTCATCATGTGTTCCTTTCCGGTTGGCATTTTTTTGACGCGCGAGCCCAGTCGGGCGGCCGGCTTTGCTGCCCCGCTACGTGGTTCGGCGGCGAAATGATTTGGGCAAAGACGCCCGTCAGGTGGCGGACAATACGGCCTCGAGCTTGTCGTAGACCTCATCGAATCCATCGGTCATGCCGACCTCGATTGCGGCGGCCCGCGCGTCGGCACTCGCATAACGCATCACCATCGTCATCCGGGTTCCGCTTCCCGCGGCAACCAGATCGGTGGTGACGGCGGTGCCTGAAACCGTATCGCCGTTGAAATATTCGATGAAGGACATGTGATGGGGAGCATCGACGCTGAGGATTGGTCCCGAGAAGTAAAAAGCGCTGCCAAATTCGTAGCGGAAGCTGCCACCTGGCCGCAGATCAATCTCGCACCGGGTCATGGCGTCTTTAGACGCCATCCACATGGGGATCAGCGCCGGGTCGGTCATCGCCCGCCAAACGCGCGCCGGCGGATGGGCAAAGCTGCGACGCACGATTATGTCAGTGGTGCCATCCTGGGTAACCTGAAGCTGGCGCAAATCCGCGTTACTCTCCATCGTGTCCTCCCTTGGGCTTTTCAGGCGTCCCCTGCTCGTGTGCGGCGAGACCGTCGAGGACCGCATCGAGCCGCTGGAACTGCACGTCCCAAAGCGCGCGATATTGCCCGAGAAAATCCCAAAGCTCCGCAACGGCCTCTGGCTTGAGCCGACGGGGACGCGCGGTGCCCTCGATACGCGTTTCGATCAGGCCTGCGTCCTCCAGCACCTTCAAATGGCGGCTGATCGCGGGCTGGCTTATTGAAAAGGGACGCGCCAGATCCTGCACGGTCGCCTCGCCTTCCGCCAGCCGGGCAATAAGGGCACGGCGGGTGGGATCAGCGAGGGCAGCGAAAGATTGGTCAAGGGTTGTCATAAACGAACTCATTATAGAATGAATATTCTATATAACGAGTTCATTATAGAGTCAAATCCGCAATTGAACCGCTTTGTCGCGGCCCCCAAGGCTTCCGCCGGTGGCATTGCAGGCTCTATCGGGAATATCACCAGCCGGCCTGTAAGCCGGGTTCTGTAAGGCCTGTGCCCGAAAGCACAAACGTGGCGGCCATTCATCTGGGACGCGCATTGCTGCGCGCCTCGTGCAACCAACCCGGACGACAAGCCGCGAAAACATGGCCGGGCATTAAAGCCCCATCGTCCCTATTCGGTTTTGCTCCCGGTGGGGTTTACCGTGCAGCCACTGTTGCCAGCGGCCCGGTGCGCTCTTACCGCACCCTTTCACCCTTACCCCGAACGAGTCGGGGCGGTTTGCTTTCTGTGGCACTTTCCCTGGGGTCGCCCCCGCCGGACGTTATCCGGCACCGTGTTTCCGTGGAGCCCGGACTTTCCTCCCTCCAAAAGGAGAGCGGCCGCCCGGCCGACTGGTGATGGTGGGTGATGTAGGGTGCCCGTGGGGGGAAGGTCAAGCACCCTCAGGCGCAGGCAGCGCATTGGGCCGCAGCCCCCGCACCCGCGCAATGTCCCCGTACGCCGTGTTGATTGCCGCCAGCTTCGCCGTCGCCAGGCCCATAAGGTCCGCCGGCACGCCCTTGGCCACCATCCGGTCAGGATGGTGTTCGGCAACCAGCCGCCTGTAGGCGCGGCGCAATTCGTCGTCTGGCGCGTCGGGCGCGAGGCCCAGCACCGCGTAGGGATCTCTGTTCCCACTGGGCAAAAGCACGTGCTGGGACGCGATCTGCTCGAAACGCACGGCATCGAACCCGAAAATGTCGCTGATCGCCCGCAGGTAGTCCAATTCGTCCGAATGGACGAACCCATCCGCCGTCGCAATCTCGAACAGCGCATCAAGCACGTGCTCGAGCGTCGCCGGGCTGTCGATAAACAGCTTGCGCACCTTGCGGGCATAGGTTTCGAATCCGGCAGTGTCCTGCTGGGCGAGCGCAAAGAAGCGGTCCACATGCGGATCGGCGCCTTCGGGAATGTCGACCAGCTTGTGAAAGGTCTTGACTTCCCGCAGGCTCACCACCCCATCGGCCATCGCCATCTTGGCCGAAAGCGCGATGATGGACATGGTAAAGGCCGTATCCCGCCCGCCGGGCAGCCAGGTGTCCGGGTCGAGCGCGTTGGCGAGGCCGCCAGCCAGGCCCGTCCTTTCCGAAAACGACCCCAGAAAGGCTGAAATCCGCTCCCAGATCGACATATGCCTATTCCGCGACAGAATGAAACGAACCCGGCGGACAATACCCGCGAGCGCGCGCTCCAGCCACCGGAAGATCGGCGGACAATCAGGCGCTGCACATGTGCAGGAGCTGCAGTTCATGAATCGCGTTCCCCCGAACGGTCGATGTCAGGAGGAACGCCCCCGGAGACCGAAACTCTTACCAGCGGAAATCGTCATATACAAACCCATAAGGGTGCGACTGTACCCGACGCTGCTGAAAAGTCACACCGCTGTTCGTTGTGGCATTCCCGCGCACCTGCTCTTCGTAGATCCAGATCGGCTCGCCATCCGGACCGACGATTGCCACCAGCCCCTCGCGGCGCGGATCGTATGGCGCATAGGGATCTTCACCCGCTACCGCACCGAGCCTGCTGCGTTCCTCCAGCGACATGAACTCGCCCGTATCCGGCACTGCGCGATCCTGGCCATATGCTATTGCCGCGATGGCCTCATAATCCACGGCCTGCTGTTGGCGCGGCACCGACAGCCCTTCAGGGCGCGGTATGGGCCGCGGCGGCTCGATCACACCCGCGGTCTGCGTTGAAGGCTCATTGGCCTGTGGCACCCGCTCAGGCTGTGTCTGTTCGGCCGGTCTTTGGGCTGCCGGGGTTTCCTCGCGCGGTTGAACCGTGGCCGTCTGCGCGGGCGTTGAACTCCCGGTCGAGCGCTCGCCGTCGAGCGGACGCCCATTGACGGTCACGATCGGGCCACTGGTGGCGGCTGCCACCTCGTCGGCGTCGGGTACAACCGGAAAACCGGCTCTGTCCGCCACCCGGTTCGGCACGCTGGCGGGGCGCTCGGGCGCCGCTACGACCTCCGGTTCGACCGTCACTGTCGCCGTGTGCGCCTCGTTGTCGGGGCTGTCCGATTGCAGCAGCGCGCCTCCGCCAACAAGCAGGAGAGCGGTGAGCATGACTCCGGACGCGATAGGTTTTGAAAGCATCTTCCGATTCCATTGCTGGCCACACGCGGCCGACGAATCCCCCGCAAGATGCGGTTTTCACTCCCGATCATGGCAGCAGTTTGGTGAACCGGGCCTGAACTGCGCAGCGCCGGTCGTTTTCAGCGCCGCCGTTGCGTCAATGCCGCACCCGCGATGATCAGCGCCACCCCGAGGGCGCTCGCCAGAACATGCCCTTCGGCGCCGCGCACCAGATCGAGCGCCACCCCGAACACCATCTGCCCGCCGATCACCAGCATCGCGGTGTTGATCGCCCCGATCCGCGCGATCAGCCAGCTCCCCGAGGCGACGAAAATCACCCCGATCGTGCCCCCCAGATATGCGTACCACGGCGCCGAAAACGCGCCCGCGGGCCAGAGCGCGCCGATGACGAGCCCGATGGCCGTCAGCACCGCGAACCCCACCACATGGTTCCAGAACGAGGCGACGAGCGGGGTCGTCGATACCGCCAGCCGCCCGTTGATCTGCCGGCTCAGACTCACCAACACCCCGGCCAGCGTCGCTATGAGGATCGCCTCGATCATCACGCGCCCCGCCCGAAAATGATGATGACGCTGCCCGCCGCGATCAGCGCCAGCGCTGCAAAATCGCGCAGGAGCGGTATGCGCACCGGCATCCCGAGCAGGCCCCAGCGATCCGCCGCGAGGCTGAAGACCACCTGCCCCGCCAGCCCCAGCGCCAGCGTGCCCGAAAGCGCCAGCGGCGAATTGACCGCCGTGGAGGTGAGGATCACCGTCAACGCTCCGGAAACCCCGCCCAGATACGCCCAGAGCGGCGCAGCCGGCTTTGCCCCGCCCGCCCCGGCTTCCGGCCGCAACCGCAGCAATGCCAGAAATGCCAGCGCCGCGACAATCCCCGTCCCGTGCGCCACCCAGGACGAATAGAACGGTGTGGCGTAAAGCCCCACCAATCCGTTGAAATCGACCATCAGCGTCAGGAGCCCGCCGCTGCCGAAGGCGAGCAGCAGATGGAACGGCGACGGACGCGGTAGGGAAGCAGTCACTGAGGATGTCATGGGGGGCGACTCGGAATGCCTGACGGCCCTCGACTGTAGCGTGGAACGCGTCATAGTCGATACCCAATCCACTCTGTTGGATCGGCGCCATTTTGGCTGGCGCTTGCGCTCCCACCCTCATTAACCCCCCAAAAACCATAATCTGCCACACTCCCCCCCGATTGGCGGCCTTGCCCGCCTTTGGGGGACGTATTGTGTCTGGTGCAACCCAAGTCAAGGCATCGCCGCGCGCGATGCGCGTTGTGATCGACGCCATCAGCGGCGATCTCAATTCCTATACGCAATCCAACCAGCAGATCGTGATGCAGACGCGCCTGCTCGCGCTCAATGCCGTCATCGAGGCGGCCCGCGCCGGCGATGCGGGCAAGAGCTTTGCGGTGGTCGCAAAGGAGGTCCAGCGCCTCGCCGATCGCGCCGCCCAGGTCGCCGACCAGTTCAAGAGCAATGTGCTCGACCGCATCGATATCAGCCGCGAGGTCTCCCAGGACCTCGTCAACGAGCTCGAAGGCGTCCGCCTCATCGATCTCTCGCAAACCCTCGTGCAATTGATCGTGCGCAATCTTTACGAGCGCACCGCCGATGTGCGCTGGTGGGCCACCGATAGCGCGCTGTGGCAGGCGCTCGATACGCGCGAGCCCGATGCCCTCGCCCACGCGTCAGACCGGCTCGCCGTCATCCACCGGTTCTATACCGTCTATACAGATCTGGTGCTGACCGACCGCGAAGGCCACATCCTCGCCTCCGCCCACCCCGAATACGCCAGCGCCGTGCGCGGCGCATCGGTCTCCCAGGAACCCTGGTTCCGCAACGCCATCGGCACCAGTTCAGGCGATGATTACGTCGTCGATCCCGTCGCGATCAGCAAGCTCCACAACGGCCGCAAAGTCCTCACCTACGCCACCGCCGTGCGCGAAGGCGGGCTATCCAAGGGCCGCGTGCTCGGCACGCTGGGCGTCCATTTCGATTGGGAAGAACAGGGCGCGACGATAGTAGAAACCGAAGCCGCCCTCCCCCCGGCGGTCAAGGATAAAACCACGGTCATGCTCCTCGACGGCCAAAAACGCGTCATCGCCTCGACCGACCCGGCCCTGATGTTCACCACCTACCGGCTCGACGACAACGGCAAACAACAAGGCACCTACACCGACGCAAACGGGCATACGGTCGCGTTCGCAAAGACGCTGGGCTATCAGGAATATGACGGGCTGGGCTGGTACGGCGTCGTGGTGCAGCAGGCGGAGCAGGATGCGGAGCTAAGGGCGGCGTTGGGGTTTAGATAAGTCGATTTGTTTGGGACTACATTCTCAAAAGCAGTCCTCGGACCCTACAAGTTATGACATAATTATTGTTAGCGCTCTCCTAGATACAACGCTCTATTGTTGACGGGAGACGAAACGACTAATCCATACTATTCGAATTTACCAAACTCGTGAAAGCCTGAGAGCATGGCTGCCAACGCGAACCAACATTTTTTACCTCAGTGCTATTTGCGAGCCTTCTCGGACGGAGCAGAAGGAAGAAGCGTATCTCTTTATCGCTTGAGTACGGATACAATTGTATCCAACGCCTCGATACGCGGGCAATGTTCCAGACGATACTTCTATGGAAAAGACCTTTCCTTGGAAAAAGCCTTTCAGCCTATCGAGGCCGAATATGCAAGGGTACGAGACCTGATCGTCTCGGGTGCGGAAATAAGATCTGAAGATGTCAATTTCCTTCGATACTTTATAGCCATTCAATATTGTCGAACAGAAATTGCTGCTAAACGAATATTTTCATCCCAAGACGAAATGGCATCGATCGTTTTTCGTAATGAAGAAGAAAGGAAAAAGTACGGTAATTTCGGAGAAAAAGAAGCGCTTATGATTTCAATGGCACACGCGGGCGAAATGGGAAATATCATAGATGATTTAGGTTTTTGTATAATACAAAACGATACCGATTTTCAATTTATAACTTCTGACGACCCCGTCATTCGCTGCAACCGATACTACCAACAACGGTTAAGGGATAAATGGGGAGGATCTGGATTTATACACTCAGGGGAATGCATTTATCTCCCAATAAGCCCAAAATATCTAATATTGTTCTACGATCCTTTCGTGTACAGAATCGGACGACGTACTCAGAAATTCGCGATTAGCCGAAAAATGCAAGCCGATTCTTTGAACTGCCTGCAGGTTATCAAAGCAAATCAAAATCTATACTTCAGTACTACACAGAAAGATGATTACGTCCAAGAATTGGCCGCTGCTAATAAGGCGTACCGGCCAAAAAGTTGGCATACAATCAACTACGCCGTCTTGGACAATAAAGATGAATTTGGCACGTCATACCGCACAATAAGCAAAGAAGAAGTTGGCAGCATCGAGCATAGCGAGGCACTTGTCCATTTGCATAAAAAACCTTTGGTGCCTCCAATCTGGTTTGGCGATTTGTCTTACCGACTCCGCCCGCAGACGCATGATACTAAGAGTGGCCTCGGATATATTCGTCCGAGCCGTCGAGGTTGGCGGGTGTAAAAGGCCAAAATAACGCTTTGTATTTAGTTAGTTGGGCGAGAAAGAAACAGCATACCCTTCTAAACTGTGTGGGGTGTTAAATTGTGAGCAATCCCCTCTCCTCGTCATCCTCGGGCTTGACCCGAGGACCCATGAGATTTCGCAGCACACACGAAGCTACGGTAGGACAGCACTCACCGCATAGGCCCTCGTGTGGAGCACGAGGGTGACGCGCGGAGCAGGTGGTGCAATCGCGGCAAGAACTGAAGCGCCGGAGGCGAGGCTGCCTGCCCGCTGCGAAGCTGTTGACTGTCTCCCCTATAATGATTTCCGCCATAGAAACACCCAAGCCCCCACCCCACAGCCGTCGTCCTTGGGCTTCGCCCGAGGACCCGCGATGCATCCCACCCGTCAGGGAGTACAAACGGCAGCGCAGGCTCAGGCCCCCGGGGCACCATTAGCGCCCTGAAGTAACCGCACCATTGCGGGCCCTCGGGTCAAGCCCGAGGGTGACGCCCGGAGCGTGCGGAACGCGCGAGGAACAAGAACACGCCCCCCTCACCCGGCGCGTTGCTCCCATCCCTCCCCTCGTCGCCCGCGGGCATGACCCGCGGGTCTCTCTTGCGGCGCCAGAGCGTGACGCTGAGGTGGCCGGGTCAAGCCCGGCCACGACAAGAGGAAAGAACAGCGCCCCCCGAAAAGACATGAACCAATGCGGCAGTACGGGAGGACGAGCGCAGCGAGGACCCCGCGCGACGTTTCGCGCGCCCCGTCGGAGGCGCAGCGGAGGGCATAGGCCCGGCTTTAGGGCCGTCATGCCCGGAGCGGTGCGCGCCGTGAGACAGAACAACTTTCCCGTGAGACAGAAAAATCTTATCCCCGCCCTCTCCACTCGCGCCATACTGCCCTCACGACCCCGCGCCGAACGCATGCGCAACGAACGTGTGGCGGGAGGTTGGATGGAAGGGTTCAGGGCGGATTACCCCCTGGGCCGGCCCAGACAACCGCGTCGGTCCGGGTCCGATGGGAGTCGTCCCAGCGGAGGTCCAAAGCGGACGGATGGCCGGATGTGGATAACATGTGAGGGGTGCGGGCCAGAAGAACGGTCCCGTGTGACTCTCCCACGTCGCACCGGGGAAACCCGGAGGGGCAGCGGGAGCCATTGGCTCCCAACAATCCCCAGCCCGAGCAAGCCGCCATAAGCCTAAAATCCCGGATGCCTGGGGCGATGATCGCTTCATACTAGACTAAAAGAGTGCGGAGCGTTCATCGCCCCATGCCTGTTCGACGGCCAGCATCCCCCGAGGCCCAAAGCCGTCGGGCGCGTCAGCACGACCACACGAAAGGCCCCGCCACCCCCTCGTCATCCTCGGACTTGATCCGAGGACCCATGAGGTTTCGCAACGCAAACGAAGCTATGGAGCGGGATGGAGTATCGCATAGGCCCTCGGGTCGAGCCCGAGGGTGACGATTTGAGTTTCAGGCCACGAATGGAGAAAGATGCGATGCAGCAGTACGGGAAGGACGAACGCAGTGAGGACCCCGGCCAACGTTTTGGCCGCGCCGTCGCAGGCGCAGTGGTGGGCATAGGCCCGGTTTTAGGGCCGTCATGCCCGGAGCGGTGCGCGCCGTGAGACAGAACAAACATGAGACAAAATAAACCCCTCACCCCGCCGGATACGCCACATAGGCAAACCGCTTACTGTCCGGGGCCCAGGAATTGACGTTGATCGTCCCCTGCCCGCCGAGAAACGCGGTGACATCGCCCATCTCGCGCCCGTCCGGCCGCATCCGGCGCAGGATGACGTCCTTGTCCGCCGGATGGCCCAGCGTATCCTCGGGGTAGCTGAGATAGACTACCCATTCGCCATCGGGCGAGAAGTGCGGGAACCAGTTGACGCGATTATCGAACGTCAACTGCTCGATCCCCGTCCCGTCCGGCTGCATCCGGAAGATTTGCGCGTGGCCGGGCCGGTCAGTCACGCGTTCCGAATTGAAATAAATCCACGCTCCGTCCGGCGAATATTCCGGGCCGTCATTGGGCTTGTCGATATCGGAAAGCCGCGTGTCCGGCCCCCCGCTCGCGGGGATGGTGAAAAGGTTGATGCGCCGGTTCTCCGCCGTGCCCTCGAACCCGGTATAGACCAGCGTCGTCCCGTCGGGCGAAATCCCGTGCAGGAAATAGCGGAATGGCTCGGGATGGTCGTTGGAGATGCGCTTGGGCTCTCCGCCCGAAATACCGACCACATAAAGGTGCCCGTCGCCGTTCGAAAGGTAGATCAGCCGCCCGTCGGGCGAGAGCACATGGTCGTTGTTGAGTTTCCGGATCGCGCCGGTGTCGATCACCTCGGGCAGCGCCGAACCGTCCGCCGGCATGCGCCAGATTTCACCCCCGGCATTGAAGATCAGCGCCGCGCCGTCCGGCGTCCAGTTCGGCGCCTCGATCACCTGGTCGGCAACGAGCAGCGTCGTCTCGCCCGCCCCATCGATCCCGATCACCCGCAGCTCGGCGCGCTGGCCGGGCGCCAGCCCGCGTTCGCCCGGCCTGAAAAACTGCGATACGACATGCGGCATAAGATCCTCCCGGACGATGGAATCCGGGCCCAGCCTGCCCAACATTTCCACCCCTTACAAGGGCCTCACCGCGCCAGCCTCCAAAGCGCGAGCCAACCGCCTTTCCAAATCCCGCCCCATGTCCTACATACGGGGCCAATTCCTCCAGCGGCAAATCGATACAAAAGGCTCTTCGCTCTATGGCCCGTCAGTTCATCTACCACATGCACGGAATGTCCAAGGCATATGCCGGGGGCAAGAAGGTGCTCGATAATATCCATCTCAGCTTTTACCCCGACGCCAAGATCGGCGTGCTCGGGCCCAACGGTTCGGGCAAGTCCACCCTATTGAAGATCATGGCCGGGCTCGATACCGAGTTCACCGGCGAGGCCTGGGCCGCCGAAGGCGCCAAGGTCGGCTATCTCGCGCAGGAACCCCAGCTCGATCCCAGCCTCGACGTGCGCGGCAATGTGATGATCGGCGTCAAGGAAAAGCAGGCCATCCTCGAACGCTACAACGAGCTGATGATGAACTATTCCGACGAAACGGCAGACGAAGCTGCAAAGCTTCAGGACCAGATCGATGCGGATAACCTCTGGGATCTCGATTCCAAGGTCGAAATGGCGATGGAAGCCCTGCGCTGCCCGCCCCCCGAAGCGAAAGTCGATAACCTCTCGGGCGGTGAAAAACGCCGCGTCGCGCTGTGCCAGCTGCTGCTTTCGGCCCCCGATCTGCTCCTGCTTGACGAGCCGACCAACCACCTCGACGCCGAAACCACCGCATGGCTCGAAAAGCATTTGCGCGAGTTCCCCGGCGCCGTGCTCATCATAACGCACGACCGCTACTTCCTCGATAATGTCACCGGCTGGATTCTCGAGCTCGACCGGGGCCGCGGCATCCCCTATGAGGGCAACTACACCGCCTATCTCGACGCCAAGGCCAAGCGGTTGAAACAGGAGAAATCCGAGGACGCCGCGCGTGCGAAAGTGCTCGAGCGCGAAAAGGAATGGCTCGGCCAGTCCCCGCAGGCCCGCCAGACCAAGTCCAAGGCGCGTATCCGGGCCTATGACGAGCTCGTCAAGGTCAACGAAGCCCGCACGCAATCCAACACCGCGCAGATCATCATCCCGCCCGGCGAGCGGCTGGGCCAGACCGTCATCAATGTCGAAGGTCTGCGCAAGGGATATGGCAATCACCTGCTGATCGACGACCTCAGCTTCAAGCTGCCTCCTGGCGGCATTGTCGGCGTCATCGGGCCGAACGGCGCGGGTAAATCGACCCTGTTCAAGATGCTCACCGGGCAGGAGCAACCCGATGGCGGCACCATCACCATCGGCGAGACCGTGCACCTTGGTTATGTCGACCAGAGCCGCGATGCGCTCGATCCAAAAAAATCCGTCTGGGAGGAAATCTCGGGCGGCAATGACATCATCAAGCTTGGCAAGCGCGAGGTGAATTCCCGCGCCTACACCTCGTCGTTCAACTTCAAGGGCGGGGACCAGCAACAGCCCGTGGGCACCCTCTCGGGCGGCCAGCGCAACCGCGTGCATCTGGCGAAAATGCTCAAGTCCGGCGCCAACGTTTTGCTGCTCGACGAGCCCACCAACGACCTCGACACCGAAACCCTCGCGGCTTTGGAAGAAGCACTGGAAGAATTCGCCGGCTGCGCGGTCATCATCTCGCACGACCGCATGTTCCTCGATCGCCTCGCCACCCACATGCTGGCGTTCGAAGGCGACAGCCACGTCGAATGGTTCGAAGGCAACTTCCAGGACTATGAAGCCGACAAGGTCCGCCGCCTCGGCCCTGACGCGGTCAACCCCAAGCGCGTAACCTACAAGCCGCTGACGCGGTAAGTAACGCTTCTGATATAATTCAGGGATCGGGCTCGATGCCCGGTCCCTTTTTCGGGTCCAGAGTATCGTCATGATTGAACCCTTCACCCTCGAAATTGAAGATGCCAGCTTCTCCGGCGTCGAGGCGGGGGAGGGCATTCCGGTTGTCTTTCTCCATGCCGGCGTATGCGACAGCCGCATGTGGGCGAGCCAGATCGAGGCCGTGGCAGAAGCTGGCTTCTGGGCCGTGGCCTATGACCGGCGTGGGCATGGAGGGACGGTTTCGCCCGACGAAACCTTCTCCCATCTTGAGGATCTCGAAGCCATACTCGACGCGCTCGATATCCATGCAGCGGTGTTTGTCGGCGCCTCCCGTGGGGGTGCGCTGGCCATCGATTTCGCGCTGGCCAATCCCGAGCGCACCGCTGGCCTTGTGCTCATCGGTACGGGGATCACCGGCGCCAGAAAACCCATCTTTTCATCCGAGGTCATGCGCATCGTCCACGCGATGGAGGCGGTGGCCGAAAGCAGGAATATCGAGGCAATCAATGCCGTCGAGGCCCATGCCTGGCTCGACGGTCCGCTGTCGCCGAGTGGGCGCGTCACCGGCAAGGTGCGCGAACTGTTCTACGCCATGAACGGCGACATCCTGCGCAAGCCCCCGCTCACCCGCGAGGAGCCAGGCGATCCTGCGGTCGACCTCGTGGGTGGTATCGATACCCCTACGCTGCTCGTCGCGGGCGATCTCGATTTCCCCCATATCGTCAACCGCCACGACGATCTCTCGGAAGAGATGGACAACGCCTTCGCGGTTGTCATAGAAGGCACCGCCCACCTGCCCAGCCTCGAGCGTCCCGACCTCTTCAATCCCCTCCTCCTTGAATTCCTCGATGCGCTGACCGGCACGCCCGAACACGAAACGTGATGGATTCCATCAAAAACTGTTGGTGGATCGGGAGGGCGTTCGCGAGTAGGCTGGCACCTTTCATTCCTCCCTTCGCGAAGGCGTTTCAATGACATCGATCGAGGGCGCGCCCGCAGCGGCCGGGACTGGTTCCCCGCGCGCCGGGGGGCCGGAACAGGATGTCCGGATGGGCGTCATCACGGCGCTCTCGGCCTATACGCTGTGGGGCTTCCTGCCCATCTTCTTCAAGCTCATCGAGCATGTCGACCCCTTTGCGATCGTTGCCTACCGCATCGTCTTTTCGCTCGTTTTCGTCGGCATCGTTCTGGCCGTGGGCGGGCGCATGGGTGAGGTTCTCACCGCCCTGCGCGACCGCCAGGTGCTGGTCAGATTGACCCTCTCTGCCCTGCTGGTCGCGGTCAACTGGCTCACCTTCATATGGGCGGTCACCAATGAGCGCATCCTCGATACGAGTTTTGGCTACTTCATAAACCCGATGGTGAGCGTCCTGATCGGTCTGGTCCTCCTGGGCGAGAAGCTCTCGCGGCTGCAATGGCTGGCGATTTTGCTGGCCGTGCTGGCCATCGGCATCCAGGCCGTGGGGCTGGGCAGCGTTCCCTGGGTGGCGATCGTCCTTGCGCTGACCTTCGCTTTTTACGGCTATGTCCGCAAAACCGTGAACGTCGGCTCCTCGCCGGGGCTGATGGTTGAAACCGTCATCCTCCTCCCCGCGAGCCTCATCTTCATCGCCTTTACGCTTTCGGGCCCCATGCCGGGCTACCTGCTCGACCCGCAGACCCTCCTCTTGCTCGCGCTCACCGGACCCGCCACGGCCATTCCGCTGATGCTGTTCGCGTTCGCGGCCAGACAGCTACGCCTCTCGACCATCGGCATGTTCCAGTACATAGCCCCTTCGATGGGATTTGCGACCGCCATCCTGCTCTTCGGCGAACCACTGCAAACGCCCCGCCTCATCAGCTTTGCGCTGATCTGGGTCTCGCTGGTGATCTTCTCGGTCGGCTCTTTCCGGAACCGGGGCGTGAAACCCCGCTAATCCCACGCCGAAAGCGGCATGCCGGCTGAAGTGCGAACCTGCGCGTCCATCTGCGAAATATCGCTCGAGAGCATCGCCGTGTCGGTGCAGCTCTGGAAGATGCCACCGACATAGTTGACGCACTCGACCTGCTGGGCGGTAACCACCCCATTTGCATAGTCCTTGATGACGCCGTCCTGCCCGACGCGGAAATAGAACAGGCGATAGTCGTATCGCGTCGATCCCCCGCCCATCAGCAGGAAGTCGGTCGACGTGGAGTGCGCCGCATAAGCCTGGCCGTGCCGGTAAAGCCGGTCGCCATTGGATAGTTGCGAGAGATGGATGAGGTTCCCATAGGCCTTCTCACGTCCCATCATACCCTCGAACGAGGTGGTGTTTTGCGCCGCGATCTGCGCATAAGGCTTGCCCACGGTGTAGTTGAGAATATTGGAATCCGCCGCCGCCTGAAGGCTTTGCTGTGTCGCCGTGCAGGCGCCGAGCGCAAGCAGCGCGAGCCCGATAATAAATCCTTTAAACAAACGCATATCCGTCCCCCTTTTTATCTGCAAAAGCTATACGCGACACGGCACGACGTCGCGCCGGATTGAACACACATACCAAGCGCCAGCGCTTCGGCGCGCCGGACGTCCGGCGCGGAGCCGAACCAGTATCCACCAGGCACCTCAGCCATCGCGTGGCACTGTTCGGTGGTCACATCGGCAATCCGGCACCCGGCCGCGCCACAGAATTCAAGCGCAAAACGCTCAGCCTCGGTCCGGGACATGCCCAGCCCGTGCCCGAACCGGCCGGTTGCGTCCACGGCGAAAGCCATGACCGCCGATCCGGATGCGGGCGGGCTGGCCTGCCCCTCCCCACACACTTCGAAAACGCCGGGAACAAGCTGACCCTCCGAGCACAGTATGCCGCCCCATTGATAAGCCCTGCTGCCCTCCGGCGTGCGGACCTCGAACCAGTCGTAGCCATTGAACGAAACGCCGGTATTGGAGATGAGTGTAATGGGAGACCCTTCGGCCAGACTGCCCGCCGGCGCATAGTCGGTCCCCGGTCCCGCGCGCAACCGCCCGCCGAGAGATTGCCCTGGCGAATTTAGGCGGCCTTCAGCGTCGTTGTTATTGTTCGGGGTGGCGTCAGCATCGGCGCATGAGAACTGTTCGGAACCAAGGAACAAGGCCGGGGGACGGTCATCGGGATAAAAGCCAATGCCGTAGTCGGCGTTCGCCCACGCCCCGCGCTCGTCGGCAACGAGCTGGGCGCCATAGCCTGGGCCGGTAAACAGTCCCATCCCAGCCGCCGGATCGATCATGACCTCGAAATGCACCCCGCCCCCGCCGCACGCAAACGAACTCATGTCCGACTGCGCCAATGCCGTATGGGCATACGGTATGCCCACCAGGAGTGCCAGCAGCCCGCTGGCAAGACTCGAGAGCCGAAAAATCATGCGCGTCCCCCCAAACAGGCCGCCATTCCCCAGCGGCCACTAACCTCCGCGTCCAACAGGCAACCTCACGCTCAACAGCGCGGGAACATAGCAGGATAGTTAAAAATGCTCAAACCGCCATCATCGTCGAGCGATGCGCCCAGCCCGTCGTACGCTTCTCGATCCACGCCATCAGGGCGTACATCGCGATGCCCTCGACCGCGAGCATCACCAGCCCCGCAAAAACCAGCGGCACGTTGAACTGGCTCTGGGCCGAACTCATCATGAAGCCGAGCCCGGAATTGGCCGCTACGGTTTCCGAGATCACCGAACCGACAAACGCCAGCGTAATGGCGATCTTGAGCGAGCCGAAAAAGTACGGCATCGAGCGCGGAATGCCCACTTTGAGCATGATATCCATCTTTTTGGCCCCCAGCGCCCGCAACACGTCCTCGGTCTCTGGCTCGATGGTCGCCAATCCCGTGGCGACGTTCACCACAATCGGAAAGAAGGCGATGAGAAACGCGGTAAGGATCGCCGGCACCGTCCCGATCCCGAACCAGATGACCAGCACGGGAACCAAAGCCACCTTGGGGATGGCATTGAACCCCACCATGATCGGGTAGAGCCCCGCATAGATGAACCGCGACCACCCCACCAACAACCCGAGCGCCAGCCCACCGATGACAGCGAGCAGGAAGCCCACTGTCGTCGTATAAAGAGTCTGGATCGAATGGCGCTGTATGGCCGGCCAATACTGGATGATCGCCTCCCAGATGCGGCTCGGCGCGGGCAGTATGGTGTGGGGGAGCCCCGACAGTCTCACGCCGAACTCCCAAAGCGCGAAGAGGGCCACGGTATAAATCCATGGCATCCACGGAAGCCAGTTGAACGGTTTTTTCCCCGTGACGCTGCTCATGCTACCGCCCTCGCATCCGCGATCTCTTCGCGAAGCCTTTGCACGAGATCGTTGAATTCCGGCACATACATGATGCCAAGCTCCCGCGGCCGCGGGAAGGGAATGTCGTGCACGTCGAGGATGCGGCCCGGCCGCGCGCTCATCACGTGCACCGTATCGGCAAGAAACACCGCCTCGCGCAGATCGTGGGTGACCAGGACGATGGTCACGTCCTGGCTCGCATGGAGATCCCGGATGACCTGCCAGAGCTCCTCGCGCGTGAACGCATCGAGCGCGCCGAACGGCTCGTCGAGCATCAAAAGCTCTGGCTCATGGATGAGCGCGCGACAAAGGTTGGCGCGCTGCTGCATCCCACCCGAAAGCTGCCAGGGATATTTCGAGCCGAACCCGGCCAGCCCGACCGTCGCCAGCAGCGCCTCAGCCTTTTCGATATACTCCTTCTTGTGCGCCCGTAACCGGCGCCGATGCTTTTCGACGATCTCGAGCGGCAGCAGAATATTGTCCAGCGTCGTGCGCCAGGGCAGCATCGTGGGGTTCTGGAACGCCATCCCGACAATCGACACCGGCTTGGTAACCCGGCTCCCGGCAACCGAAACCACGCCCGCCTGGGGAATATGCAGTCCGGTAACGAGCTTCATGAGCGTCGATTTCCCGCATCCTGAAGGTCCGACCACCGCCGCGAACTCGCCGCGCCGGACCTTCATATCGAGCCCTGAAACCGCCAGCGTGCCATCGACCCCGCCATAGCGCATATCGACGTTCTCGATGGTGACCAGATGTTCGCTCATCGCTTCGTTGTTCCCCACTTTGTCCAAAATTCCCCGCCTCTAACCCCTCCCCTCTAGGGGAAGGGGAATCTTCTATGTGCTTTTGGCAGACCCTTTGCCCCAACCGCGATTAAATCCCCTCCCCCTAGAGGGGAGGGGTCAGGGGCGGGGTAAGGCCGCACGCGCAAATGCACCTTCCCTAAGGTAAGGGCTCTGCCCCTACGGCATCATCCGCTCTTCAGCCGGCGGGAGGTAGCTCGCATCGAATACGTCCTCGGCCGAAATATCGGATGAAATACCGATGGAGAGCCTGAGCTGCTCAATTGCGGCATTGAGCCTCTCCATATCGACCCCGCCGATGCCGTTTTCCTGCACATATGCAGTGTTGATGTTCATGGCGTTGGCCATTTCCAGCCGTTCGATCTCGATATTCACGTCGAGAATGTCGTTGGCCGCGACCACCGCCGCAGCGCCCGCTGCCGGGTCGGCTGCCGCATCTGCGAAGCCCTTGGCGAGAGCTCGTAACATGCCCTTGACCGCCTCCGGGTTGGACTCGGCGAAGTCCGTGTTGACCATGATGGCGTTGCCATAAAGGTTGAGCCCGTGTTCGGCCATCAGGATTGGCACGATGTCATCGTCGGGCACGCCCTGCGCCTTGAGGTTCAGGATGACCGAGAACGCAAAGCCGAACACCGCATCGACATCACCCTGCGCCAGCATAGGCTCACGCACGGGGAACCCGATGGATTCAATCGTTATGTCGGACGTATCGAGGCCAGCGGCCTCGACGAACGCCGGCCACTGCGCAAAAGCGCCGTCTGGCGGCGGGGCGCCCAGCGTCTTGCCTTCGAGCGATTTCGGATCATCGGTGATCCCCAGCGAGCGGCGCCCGACAACGGCAAAGGTCGGCGTCTCATAGATCATCATGATCGCCTTGACGGGCTGACTCGCATCCTCGTCAAGGAACTTGATGAGCGAGTTGATGTCGCCAAAACCCATATTGTACGTACCGGTCGCCACACGCGGAATGACCTCGACCGAACCCGCCCCGACATCGAACGTCACATCGAGGCCTTCATCGGCGAAATATCCGTTTTGCTGCGCGAGCATGAAGCCTGCAGCCGGGCCCTCGATGCGCCAGTCGAGGGTAAAGCGGATCGGCGTGTTTTGCGCCAGGGCCGGTGCGGCAACGCCTGCGCCCAGGACCAGCGATCCGGCAGCAAGCGTAAACAGTCTGCGATTGAGCATGATGGTGGATTCCCTTTGAAATGCATCAACGATACAAGCGCGCAGAATTTTGACTGTAAAGTAAAAAATGACAGATTCTGTGCAGGACGCACACTCTGCACACAGTTTGAGCAGGACGTCACGTCTCACCGTTGTGGGGACATCTTCCGCCCGAGCGGATTGGGGCCTTACACCCGAAAAAACGACAGGCGCGCGGGGCGCCTGCCGGATTGGCTGGTATTACCGTACATATACGGTCAGCATCTGGTTGCCATAGTCGACGGCCAGAATGTCGTTGACCCGCTTGCCATTGCGGCTCAGAGCGGTGCTCAAAAGGATGTCGCTCGACACCAGGTTCTGCGCAAAGCCCAGATTGCTGGCACGGGCCAGATGGCGAAGCTGATCCATGATATCGCTGCAGTAACGGACGGGGACTACAGTGATGCCGCGGGCATTCTGCCAGCGGATGAGGTTCTGTTGCGAATAATCGGCCCGTGCAATGACCTGAGCTACAGCGCTGGCATCCTGCCCGGCGCAGGCTGAGGCGAGGCTGGTGCTGACGCCGTTGACGCCAGGCGCACCGGGAACGCCCGGGCCACCGGGACCGCCGGGTCCCCCGGGTCCACCCGTGCCGCCGCCGATCCCAAGGTCGACAGTTGCGAGGTTGCTGCCTCCCACGCCGACACCGGCCCGCACGTTGTTGTTGTTCAGGCCAACGCCTACACCTACGAGACTATCCCCGCCGGTGCCAACATTGGCCGACGCCAGCGATCCACCGGATCCCGAAAGGTTCACGTCGAGAACGTTGCCACCGCCGCCGCCAATTCCGAGGTTGACAAGACCACTATCGCCGGCCTTGCCGCTGTTGAGTGTAACCAGCGAACCGTCGCCTCCAAGGACGCCACCAAGAAGCGATCCTGCGGATACCGGTGTGACAAAAAGGCTTGCTGCCAGCAGGACGCCTGCAGCCCCTCGATAAACATTACGCATAGTAAGCTCCTATATCTCCAAATCGGCGGAGATCTGCGCCCCCACCGTCGATTTGAAATTAGGAGAAGCCGTAATGGTTTCATTCACGATTAAGGCGTGGTTACCGGCTTTTTACTTCATTTCTTATAATGCGTTGGAGCTTCCCGCGAGAACCACGACGCTCCGCGCTGGAAGGGTGATGCGGTTGCCTTCCACCGAGACATCGGCGTCCGGGCAGGAAACGAGGCTCGTCTTGAAAGCCAGCCCTTTCTCCTCTGGCAGTACGGCATCGACGCTATGATAGAGGCGATTGAACCACACGAGCATCACCTCCCCCGCTTCATGCAGGAACATGCCCACCACTGAGGAACCCGGATGCATCCAGTCGCCATCGGTCATCTCCCGCCCTTCGGGGTGGAGCCAGGTGACGTCCTTGAAGCCGTTCGAGAATTCCCCGGTCAGGAATGCATCGGTCCGTAACGCGGGGTGATCGCGACGGAAGCGGCTCATTTCCGCAGTGAAATCGATCAGCCCCTGGTCGGCGCCTTCCCAATCGAGCCATGTCGTCTCGTTGTCCTGCGCATAGGCGTTATTGTTGCCCCGCTGCGTCCGCCCGAATTCATCCCCGGCCGTCAGCATCGGCGTTCCGTGGGACACAAACAGCGTCGCCAGCATCGCTCGGATGTCGCGATCGCGGGCCTTGAGAACGGCGGGATCTTCGGTCGGCCCTTCAATTCCGTAGTTCCAGGAATGATTGGCATCGTGCCCGTCACGGTTGTCCTCGCCATTGGCTCCGTTGTGCTTGTGCGCATACGCTACGACATCGGCCAGCGTGAACCCATCATGCGCCGCAAGAAAGTTTACGCTCGCCGATGGCTTGCGCCCATCGTGGTTGAACTGGTCAGCCGACCCCGCCAATCGTGTCGCCAGCCCGCTGAGCGTATGGTCATCGCCCTTCCAGAACCTTCGGATCTTGTCGCGATAGCGGTCGTTCCATTCAAGGAACGGTTCGCCGAACCGCCCCACATGATACCCTCCCGGCCCCGGGTCCCAGGGCTCGGCAATCAGGAGGCAGTCCTTGAGGATGTCATCGTTGCGGATGCGCTCGATCATTACAGCGTCCGGCGAAAACCCTTCCATCGTCCGCCCGAGGATGGTCGCGAGGTCGAAGCGGAAGCCCGATATTCCGATCTCGGTGACCCAATACCGGAGCGACGCCAGAATGAGATCCTGAACCGCCGGATGGTCGCAGCGCAGGGTATTGCCGGTGCCGGCGTCGTTGACGAGCCGCAACTGGCCATTCTCCTCGACATAGCGATAATAGGTGCGTGCATCGAGCCCGCGCATCGAGAGCACCGGGCCGTCCGCCGCACCCTCGCCCGTATGGTTGAACACCACGTCGAGGACCACCCGAACGCCGGCCTCGCGATACATCTCCGTCACGGCCTTCAATTCCCGCGGCCCACGCGGCGTTATGCGCGGTTCGGGCGCCATGAAGGCAATCGGGTTGTAACCCCAGACATTGGTCAATCCGAGCTTGGGCAGATGTGCGTCGTCAAGCCACGCCGTGACCGGCATCAGTTCCACGACATCTGCGCCGATATGGAGGATGTGGTCGAGCACATGCCGCGTCGTCAGTCCCGCAACGGTGCCCCGCAATGGACCCTGTACATTCGGATGGCGCATGGTGTGGGCGCGGACGTTGACCTCGTAGATGAGGTGTGGCCGGGACGTATCGTGCACCTCGCTCGGCACGCCGGCGCCCGCCCGCACGATCGCCTTGGGCACGAGCGGCGCGGTATCGACGCTTTCCTCCCGCGATGCCCGGAGCTTGGGACTGCGGACGAAAGCCCGGTCGATGCGCTTGGCATAGGGGTCGACCAGAAGCTTGTTGGGATCGAAATAATAGCCTTGGGCGGGATCGTAGCGGCCATCGGCGCGCAAACCGTAGCGTGCAGCCGCACCCAGGCCGTCTATGTGGACGTGCCAGAGATTGTCGTCCCCACGTAAGAGCTCCACCCGATCGGTTTCCGCATCGGCTTCATCGAAGAGGCAGAGCCAGATCTTTTCCGCCGTCTCGCTGTAGACGGAAAATCCCACGCCCGAATCCGTGACCGTCGCGCCCAGAGGGGTCGGCGATCCCTTTACGTTCCTGCTTGTTCCGGGCATGAAAATCCTATGTGATCACCGACGGCGCAGCCCGTCCTGTCCGTGCTCCGATCTCGGCAACGGATTCGGCCAGTGCAACGAGATCGGCCAGCGCTTCCTGCGTTTCCCGTTCATGGTCGCCGCCCGGCGCTTCGTAGCGCTCAAGGTAGATGCGCAAGGTTGCGCCCACCGTTCCAGTGCCGGAAAGGCGGAAGACGATCCGCGAACCATCGGCAAACCCGATGCGCACCCCTTGCGAAGCACTGGTCGAACCATCGACGGGATCGTGATAGGTAAAGTCGTCCGCCAGCACGATCTCCCGCCCGCCAAATCCATCCGCAAGCAGTGCGGGCAGCTTCGCGCGCAAATCGGCCATCAGTCGGTTGGCGGTTTCACTGTCGACCTCTTCATAGTCGTGCCGCGAATAATAGTTCCGCCCGTAGGTCGCCCAATGCTCGCGGACAATCTCATCCACGCCCGCCCCGCGCCGGGCGATGATATTGAGCCAAAGCAGAACCGCCCATAGCCCGTCTTTTTCCCGCACGTGATCGGAACCGGTGCCTGCGCTCTCTTCCCCGCAGATCGTCACCCGCCCGGCATCGAGCAGATTGCCGAAGAACTTCCAGCCCGTGGGCGTCTCGTGCATTTCGATGCCGAGCTTTTCCGCCACGCGGTCCGCTGCCGCGCTCGTTGGCATCGAACGCGCGATCCCGGCGATGCCCTTGGCATAGCCGGGCGCCAGATGCGCATTGGCGGCAAGGATCGCCAGCGAATCCGAGGGCGTCACGAACCGGCCCCTGCCGATAACGAGGTTGCGGTCGCCGTCGCCGTCCGAAGCCGCGCCGAAATCGGGCGCATCCGGGCCCATCATCAGATCGTAGAGGTCCTTGGCATAAACGAGGTTTGGATCGGGATGCCCGCCACCGAAATCGGGCAGCGGCACCGCATTGATAACCGTCCCATCCGGCGCCCCGAGATGACCCTCGATGATCGCCTTGGCGTAGGGACCGGTCACCGCGTGCATGGCATCGAACCGCATACGGAACCCGGTCTTGAACATCGCAGCAATGGCATCGAAGTCGAACAGCGTCTCCATCAGCGCCGCATAGTCGGCCACCGGATCAATGACCTCGACGATCATCCCCTCGACATGCTGGATTCCCTTGCGCGAAAGATCGACATCGGGCGTATCGGCGCTTTTGTATTCGGTGATGACCCTGGACCGCGCATAAACCGCATCGGTGATCCGCTCGGGCGCCGGCCCGCCATTCGAAGCGTTGTACTTGATCCCGAAATCTCCGTCCGGCCCGCCCGGATTGTGGCTGGCCGAAAGCACGATCCCCCCGAAAGCGCCATAATGGCGGATGACGTGCGAAGCGCCGGGTGTCGAGAGAATGCCGCCCTGTCCTACCAGGACGCGCCCGAATCCGTTGGCGGCTGCCATGCGAATGGCGATCTGGATCACCGTGTCGTTGAAATACCGCCCATCCCCGCCGATCACCAGCGTCTTGCCTTGTTTCTCGGGCAGGCTGTCAAACAGCGACTGGATGAAATTCTCGACATAGTTGGGCTGCTGGAAGTGCACGACCCGCTTGCGCAGGCCCGACGTTCCCGGCTTCTGGTCTTCATAAGGCGTGGTGGCGATAATCTTTACGCTCATTCGATCCCCAACAGCGTGTTATAGAGCGCAGCATATCTTCCTGCACTCTTCTCCCATGAAACATCCGTCTTCATGCCCTTGCGCTGCATGCGCGCCCACACGTCCGGTCGGTCGTAGAGCGTGATCGTCCGGCGGATCGCTTCGCCGAGGGCCGGCCCATCGACGGGTATGAACTGGATACCCGTCGCGACACCGGCGTCTACCGCCGCTTCATTGGCATCGATCACCGTATCGGCCAGCCCGCCGACCCGGCTCACCAGCGGAACCGCGCCGTAGCGCAACCCGTAGAGCTGGGTCAGCCCGCACGGCTCGAACCGCGACGGCACGAGCATGACGTCCGAGCCGCCCTGCATGAGATGGGAAAGTTTTTCGTCATAGGCCCGGATGAAGCCCACCCGCCCCGGATAGCGCCCGGCCGCCTCGGCCATCGCCGCTTCGAGCATGGGATCCCCCGAGCCGAGCACCGCAAGTCGCCCGCCGAGCGAAACCAGCCAGTCCACATTTGCGGCAACGATATCGATGCCCTTCTGCCAGGTAAGGCGGCTGACCAGCCCGAACAGCGGTCCGCCATTAATTTCCAGCCCGAACCGCTCAGCCAGAGCCAACTTGTTGAGCCCGCGCTTTCCCGTATTGGCCGCGCCGTAATTGGCCGCGAGTGCAGTATCGGTCTGGGGGTTCCATTCCTCAGCATCGATGCCATTGAGAATGCCGTGCAGATCGCTCGCGCGCTCGACGAGCAGTCCCTCAAGCCCCATCCCGAACTGCGGCGTCTGGATTTCGAGAGCGTAGGTCGGGCTAACCGTCGTAATCGCATGGGCACATCGCAAGCCACCCTTGAGGAAGCCGACCCCGCCATAATATTCCACGCCGGTCATGTGAAATGCGGCAGGCGGCAACCGCAACATCGGAAATATGTCCGCCTTGTATTGCCCTTGGAACGCGATGTTGTGGATGGTAACGACCACCCTCGTTTCGGTATCGCCCCCAAAAGCCACATAGGCAGCGGCCATGGCCGCCTGCCAGTCGTGCGCGTGGATAATGCGCGGGCGGTACCCATCGACCAGCCCCTTGGCCAGTTCCGCCGCCACCCAACTCAACGCCGCGTATCGCGCCCAGTTGTCGGCCCAGTCCTTCGCGGTGTCATCGACATAGATCCCCCCCGCCCGGTCATAGAGGTGGGGGGCGTCGATAACGATCAGATCGAGCCCCTGGACCCGCGCCGCGATCAGTTGTGCGGGGCCGCCGAACAGATCGTCGAACCCTGCGACCACCCGCCCCTTCTTGAGCGCAGCCATCACCTGAGGATAGCCCGGAACCAATGACCGCATGGCGAAATCGTGCGCCGCCAGGGCGCCAGGCAGCGCCCCGGCCACGTCAGCCAGTCCCCCGGTCTTGACCAGCGGGTAAATCTCGGAGGTGACGGAAAGAACGTCGATCATTGACTGGCGAGATAATTGTTGATCATCGGCTGGGTGATGAGCACAACCCCGTTCTCGGTTCGCCGGAACCATTTGGCGTCAAATTCGGGATCCTCGCCGACGACAAGTCCCTCGGGAATATCCACCCGGGCATCGACCACGACCTTCGAAAGCCGGACGCCGCGGGCGATGTTGCACCGTGGCAGAACCACAGCCTCGTTGAGTTCCGAATAGGAATTGACGCGCACCCCGGTGAACAGCAGCGTGCGCTTCAACTGTGCGCCCGAAACGATGCAGTCCCCGGAAACGAGCGAGGAGATTGCATGCCCGCGCCGCCCCTCGATATCGTGGACGAATTTGGCGGGCGGCGTAATCTCGGCATAGGTCCAGATGGGCCAGTCGCGGTCGTAAAGATCGAGTTCGGGCGTAATGTCGGTCAGATCGACATTGGCTTCCCAATAGGCATCGACCGTACCCACGTCGCGCCAGTAGGCCACGTCTTCGTTGGAAGAACGCACACAGGACCGCGCGAACCGGTGCGCCCAGGCCGAGCCGTTCTTGACGATATAGGGAATGATGTCCTTGCCGAAATCGCGAGCGGACCCCTCGGTCGCCGCATCGCGGCGAAGCTGATCCATCAGGAACTTGGTCTCGAACACATAGATGCCCATGGAGGCAAGCGCGAGGTCCGGCTTGTCGGGAATGCCGGGAGGGTCCTTGGGCTTTTCCACGAAATCGATGATCCGGTCGCGCCCGTCGACATGCATGACCCCGAAAGCGGTGGCCTCCATGCGCGGCACCTCGAGGCACCCCACGGTCACGTCGGCCCCGGTGTCGACATGCTGGCGCAGCATGATCTCATAGTCCATCTTGTAGATATGGTCGCCCGCCAGCACGACGATATACTTGGCGCCATAATCCTCGATGATGTCGATGTTCTGGTAAACGGCGTCCGCTGTCCCCGCATACCACATGTCCTCGGCCACCCGCTGGCTGGCGGGGAGGATATCGAAGCTTTCGTTTCGCTCGGTCCGCAGGAAGTTCCAGCCCCGCTGCAGATGCCGGATAAGGCTGTGCGCCTGGTATTGCGTCGCCACCGAAATGCGCCGGATGCCCGAATTGATGGCATTGGACAGCGCGAAATCGATGATCCGCGATTTGCCGCCGAAATATACGGCGGGCTTGGCCCGGCGGTCGGTCAGTTCCATCAACCGCGTCCCACGCCCCCCGGCAAGCACATAGGCCATGGCATCGCGCGCCAGCGGCGCCGGATGTTTCGGTTGGACCATGTTCCTCTCCCTCTTTTTGCGCCCTGTGATCGGGCCCTATTTGTTGTGTTTCAGCCGACTTCTCTAAATACGCGCGGTGGTTCAGTTTTTTCGAAATCCCCCCTGCCCCGAGCGCTAATCCGGCTCGAACTGCAAGATCAATGTCGCCAAGGGCGGCAGGATGAGTTCCGCTGTCGCCGGATAACCGAATTCATTGCCCGGCGTGGCAATGACGACGCCTTGGTTCCCCATGTTCGAGCCGTGGTACCAGCCCGCATCGGTATTGATCCGCTCGATCCACCGCCCTGCGGCCGGCACCGGCAGCCGGAAGCCTTCGCGCGGAATCGGCGTGAAATTGGTGATCACCACCACCGGCGGATGGTCCGGCGCGCGCCGCACCCAGGCGAGGATCGAATTGGCGGCGTCGTTGGCGATGATCCACTCGAAGCCTTCTGGCTCGCAATCGCGCGCATGGAGAGCGGGCAATTCGCGATAGACGGTGTTGAGGTCCGAAACGAGCCGCCGCACCCCTTCATGCGCCGGCGCATCGAGCAACCACCAGTCGAGCGCCTCGCTCTCGTTCCACTCCTCGCGCTGGGCAAATTCCTGTCCCATGAACAACAGCTTTTTCCCCGGATACCCCCACATGAACGCGTAGTAGGCGCGAAGGTTCGCGAACTTCTGCCAGTCGTCGCCCGCCATCTTGCTGAGCAGCGAGCCCTTCCCATGTACCACCTCGTCGTGGCTAAGGGGCAGGATGAAGTTCTCCGAAAAGGCGTAGAGAAGCCCAAAGGTCAGGTCGTTGTGGTGATAGCGCCGGTGGATGGGGTCGCGCTGCATGTAGCGCAGCGTGTCGTTCATGAACCCCATGTTCCACTTGAACCCGAAGCCGAGCCCATTGGCATCGGTCGGCGCGGTCACCCCGCTCCAGCTCGTCGATTCCTCGGCAGCCGTGAACGTACCGGGATGCTGGCCGTAGGTCTCGGCATTGACGCGCTGGAGGAAAGCGACGGCCTCGATATTGTGATTGCCGCCGAACTGGTTTGGCACCCATTCGCCGGGCTGGCGGGAATAATCGAGATAGAGCATCGAGGCCACCGCATCGACGCGCAGCCCATCGATATGGAACTTCTCGAGCCAGAAGAGCGCATTGTTGGTGAGGTAGCTCGATACCTCCTTGCGCCCGAAATTGTAGATCGCGGTGTTCCAGTCCGGGTGATAGCCCTGCCGCGGATCCTCGTGCTCGTAAAGCGCGGTGCCGTCGAACCGCGCCAACCCGTGCTCGTCGGTCGGGAAATGCGCGGGCACCCAATCCATGATGACCCCCAGCCCCGCCTCGTGAGCCGCGTTGACGAACCGCGCAAACCCCGCCGGGTCGCCGAACCGCGCCGTAGGCGCATAGAGCCCGGTCGGCTGATACCCCCAGCTCGGATCGTAGGGATGCTCGGTCACAGGCAACAGCTCGATATGGGTGAACCCCATATCCGCCGCATAAGGTACGAGCTGTTCGGCCAGCTGGTCATAGGAGAGAAAGGAGCCGTCGGGCCGCCGGCGCCATGAGCCCAGATGCACCTCGTAAACGGACATTGGTGCGCGGCGCATGTCCTTGCCACGCTGGCTTTCCCTGTAAGCCCCATCGGTCCACTCGAACGGCGCCGGGTCGGCAACCACCGATGCCGTCTTGGGCCGCATTTCTGACTGGCGGGCAAATGGATCGGCTTTGAGCGGCAGGCGGTTACCGCTCTTGCCGATGATCTCGTACTTATATTGCGCCCCCGGGCGGACGCCCGGCAGGAAAATCTCCCAGATTCCCGTATCGGTGCGCTTGCGCATGGGGTGACGCCGCCCGTCCCATTCATTGAACGAGCCGATGACACTCACGCGCTGGGCATTGGGGGCCCACACCGCAAAATGGGTGCCTTCGATCCCCTCGAATTCCATGAAATGCGCACCCAGCTTGTCGAACAGCCTCAGGTGCGAACCTTCCCCGATATAATAGTCATCGAGCGGCCCGAGCACGGGACCGAACGAATAGGGATCGTGCACGTCCCACTCGCCGCCTGCATTGCCCGCCCGGTAGCGGATCGGCTGGCGGTCCTTGATCTTGACTTTTCCTTCAAAGAACCCGGAGCCGCGGGACGTCATTTCGCCCAATGCCGTGCCATCGAGGGCATAGGCGGCCAGCGTTTCGGCGTGGGGAACGAAAGCGCGCGCCGCCCAGACGGTTCCTGCCTTGTGCAAGCCAAGAACAGAAAACGGATCCGGATGCTGCCCGGACACGATCCGGGCAACGTCCCCGCCTTCGGCCTCCCAGCCTGTTTGCGCCTTAGCCAACGTCAAATCCCCCCTTACGCATACTGCCTCCCGATCGGCTCTGATCTCTGCCCGCGAACGCTACATGACGTTCCAGATCTCCTGTGCATATTCACGGATGGTGCGATCCGAGGAAAACCAGGCCACGCGAGCCGTGTTGCGAATTGCCATCGCGTTCCAATAACTCCGATTGGCCCAGATATGATCCACTCGCCGCTGCGCTTCGTAATAATCGTCGAAATCCCGGGCGACCATGAACCAGTCGTGATCGTAAAGCCCATCCATCAGATGGCGGTAGCGCCCTCTGTCGTCGGGCGAGAACACCCCGCTGGATATCCCCTCGATTGCCTCCCGGAGCAGCTGGGATTGCTCTATGACCTGCCGCGGCGCCCCCCCCTGACTGCGGACATCCTGAACTTCATCGGCGGTGAGTCCGAAAATGACGATGTTTTCCGCCCCGACCCGCTCCCGGATTTCCACATTGGCCCCATCCATCGTGCCGATGGTCACCGCGCCGTTGAGCGCAAATTTCATGTTGCCCGTGCCTGATGCCTCCATCCCCGCAGTTGAAATCTGCTCGGACAGGTCGGCGGCCGGAATGATGGTTTCAGCAAGCGACACGTTGTAATTGGGCAAGAACACGATTTTCAAAAGCCCGCGCACTGCCGGATCGTTGTTGATCACCTTGGCGACGTCGTTGATCAGCTTGATGACGAGCTTGGCGTTCCAGTAACTGGGCGCCGCCTTTCCGGCGAACACCTTTACCCGCGGCACCCAATCGGTTTCGGGATGGGCGCGGATCATGTTGTACTGCGCCACCGCCTCCATGACGTTGAGCAGCTGCCGCTTGTATTCGTGGATGCGCTTGATATGGACGTCGAACAGCGCATCGGGAGAAACCGGCACGCCTAGCCGTTCCCTGATCAGCGCCGCCAAAGCCTCCTTGTTCTTGCGCTTGACGCTGGAAAACTGATCCTGGAACCCCTTGTCCTCGGCGTGGGCGTCGAGCTTGATGAGCTGTTCGATATCGTCCTTGAACTCCGGTCCGATCCGTTCGGCGATGAGCCGTGTCAGTCCAGGATTGCACTGCATCAGCCAGCGCCGCGGCGTGACACCGTTGGTCTTGTTGTTGATGCGCTCGGGATAGAGCTTGTGGAGATCGGCAAAGACCGTCTGCTTCATCAATTCGGTATGGAGCGCGGAGACGCCGTTGACCGAATGCGAGCCGACAAAGGCAAGTTGCCCCATGCGCAGCCGGCGCCCTCCATTTTCATCGATCAGCGAGATCGCAGCGATCTGCCCATCGCCAAGCCCTTTCTCGCGGGCTTCGGCCAGCACCATCGCGTTGATCGCGTAGGCGATCTGCATCTGACGCGGCAACAAGCGCTCGAGCAGCGCAACCGGCCAGGTTTCCAGCGCCTCGGGCAAAAGCGTATGGTTGGTATAGGCGAAGGTCCCCTTGGTCAGCTTCCAGGCCTCGTCCCATGCCAGCCCCTGCACGTCCATGAGAATGCGCATCATTTCGGCAATCGAAATCGCCGGGTGGGTATCGTTGAGCTGGATCGCCACCTTGTCGGGCAACGAACCGAGATCGCCATATTGCTGGAGGTGCCGCCGCACGATGTCCTGCAACGAGGCCGATGAAAAGAAGAACTCCTGGCGCAGGCGCAGCTCCTGCCCCGCCGGATTGGAGTCCGCGGGATAAAGGACGCGGGTGATCGCTTCGGCCTTGGCGCTCTCTTCAAGGGCCCCGATATGGTCCCCCGAGTTGAAGCGGTCGAGCAGGATGGGATCGATCGGCTGCGCGCTCCAGAGCCTCAACGTATTGATCCGTGCGCCGCGCCAGCCCACGACCGGGGTATCGAACCCGACCGCAAGGAGGTGTTCGGCCGGATGCCAGACCTGCCGCACCGTACCGTCGGGCTGCTGCACCGGCTCGACATAACCCCCGAATCCGATCTCATACGCGCTCTCGCGCCGCTCGAACTCCCAGGGGTTGCCGTGCGCAAGCCATGTTTCGGGCAGCTCCACCTGCCAGCCCTCGCTCATTTCCTGCCGGAACATGCCATTCACGTAACGGATGCCGTAGCCATAGGCCGGAACCTTGATCGTCGACATCGATTCCAGAAAGCACGCCGCCAGGCGCCCCAGCCCGCCATTCCCCAAGGCCGCATCGGGCTCGCGCTCTATCAGTTCGTCGATCGAAACGTTGAACCCCTCGAGCGCCTCGCGCACCGCATCCGCCAGCCCGAGATTGGACATCGCATCGCGCATGAGGCGCCCGATGAGGAATTCGAGGCTGAGGTAATAGACGCGTTTCTTCGATGTCCGCCAGGTGTCGCGGGTGGATTCCATCCACTGGTCGATAACGCGGTCGCGGATGGCGAGAATGGTGGCGGTCAGCCAATCATTGCGGCGCGCGACGATTGGATCCTTGCCGACCGAATAGGTCAGTTTCTCGAGGATCTCGTTGCGGAGACTTTCAGCGTCGCTGGCGCGGGGGCTGGGGATCGGGGCATCGAAGACAATCGGCTTTTGCGGCATGGCGCACCCTTGTTTTCATGTCTTTCTCCTCCCCTCACTCGCGGCCAGTCTTGCACGGCGACGAAGCAGATTCCAGCGGCATTTACATGTCCGGAACAATGGGAACCCAATGCGAGCCCTGCGCGTTATGGGTCCAGTGATGGAGGTCCCCCTACCTTCATTACGCCCAAGCCCTAACCTCTGGAGGATTGCTGCCCGGCAATCCTCCAAATTTTTTCGAACCGCCGGAACCAATCCCCCGGCTGCGCATTAAATCGGATATGCGAGGTGTTTCCCCCAACGCCTTGCACCCAGAAAGGCCGGTATGCTCACGCAACCGGTCTTTCTTTTTACGCCGCACACTGCGCCGACGAGATTATTGCCGGGAGATCACCCGATATGGGCAGACCCTATCGACAGCCGATAGGAAATATCGTTGCCGCCATCATATATCGAACCGGTCCCATCTACCGCGATCGGTACGACGCTTTCGAGAAAGCGTTTCGAAAGCCCATTGAAGGATGCGTTTTGGGCGGCAGCCTTCGCCTTCCATTCGAGGATCACAGTCTCGCTGGAGTCGTCGTTGGCGGCTTCTCCGATCGAGATCGCGATAGGTCCGCTCCGCCACGCGCCGGTGCGTGACGCATGGGCGGCCAGTTCATGAATGGCCAACCCTACATAGATGGCCGCTGAGGGCGAAATCACGCGATCCCGTCCCGAGATACGGACGGCGACCGGTACCTCGCTGCGAAACAGCGCGACCTGCTTGATGACCAGATCGTTGAGCGAAGCACCTTGCCAATCCCGGTCGGTCACGAGGTCCTGCGCTCGCGCTATGGCTTGCAGGCGACCCGAAAAATCCCCGATGAAACCGCCGATCGACGTCGAATTCCGCGCCGTTTGCGTGGCGAGGCTCAAAATGATCGCCAGGAGATTCTTGGACCGATGACTGACCTCGCGCAAGAGATTGCGCAGTTGCACCTCGTGGCGCTTCTGCTCGGTCACCTCGAGCATGGTGGTAAACACACCCTGAACACCGTTGCTTTCGTTGATATCGGGATCGATCCAGGTATCGAACCAGCGCACCTCCTCCTCGAGGGTTATCGGCACCTCGAACCGCTGCGGTACGCCCGTCTCGATGGCCGATAGCTTGGCATCGACCAACCGCTGGGCGGCGAGCGGAGGCAGGAAGTCGCCGTCCAGACGGCCCAGCACCTGCTCTTCCGCGATACCGTCGGGGAGGTTCTCAGCCCACCGGAAAATCAAATCCTGCGTCTGGTAGAAGACTGAGATCGGGGTTCGGTCTAGGGCTTTGAGCAAAAAGTCGAACCGGCGCGAGCGGTCCGGTCCGCTCCCGCCGGGATTATTTTTGCCGTTGGGGCCAAAATTATCAGTTTCGGTGTTCACACGCATTCAGCATCGGTCGCAGCGCCCGGGTGGTACCGTTCCGACTGCTCCCTTCGTTACGCACGCCGCCCCAGACCGAAGATCAGCCCGATGACCATGGCGATGAGGAAGATGAAGAAAAGAACCTGTGCGATCGAGGTCGCGGCGCCTGCAATTCCGGTGAACCCCAGAACACCTGCAATAATCGCGATGACCAGAAAAGTCAGAGCCCATCCAAGCATGACGTGTACTCCTGTATTGCTTGAGGAATTCGCCATGAAAACGTTCAACACCGCGCGACAGTTCCGCCGCGCGGTGCAACTGAAGCAAACCGGCTAGGCCGCTTGTTCCATTTGTTCCGAAAAGAACAGCACCTGGCTTACCAGAGCCTTGACCATGTCTGGCTGGAACGGCTTGGTAACGAGGAAGGCCGGTTCCGGCCGCTCTCCGGTCAACAGGCGTTCGGGGAAAGCGGTAATGAAGATCACCGGCACGCTGACCGAACGCAGAATGTCATTGACCGCATCGATCCCCGAGCTGCCGTCTGCCAGCTGGATATCGGCGAGGACGAGTCCCGGACGTCTTTCGTTGAAGAGTTTGATGGCTTCGCTATGCGTGCGCGCGATCCCGGTCACGGTATGGCCGAGCGACTCGACCATGCTCTCAATGTCCATCGCGATCAGCGGCTCGTCCTCGATGATGAGCACGCTCGTGGCGACCTGACGCGCCATCTCCAGTGCAGCCTCGTCGAGTAGCCGGGAGTATTCGTCATCCGATACACCCAGAATATATGCGGCATCGGGGCTGGAAAAGCGCTCTACAGCCAAAAGCAGGAAAGCCTGCCGGGGTAGCGGCGCGATGGCCGTCAGGCTCCGCCTTGCCTGCGTTTCCCACCGGTCGTCGGTGGGCGGCAGTTCGTGAAGGTTGATGTCGACGGATTTCCAGAGCTGGCAGAATACGCGATAGAGCCCAACTTTCGCCTCAACTTCTGTGGGGAAGATGGACCTGTCCGAAATCAGGGCCTCAAGGGCGGCCGAAACATAAGCGTCGCCACTCGATTGGCTGCCGGTCAAAGAACGCGCAAACCGCCGCAGATAGGGAATATGCGGCGCGATCAACTCGGCAAGATTCATGAAAATGCTCCCTCGTACTTATACCATCCGCCCAATGCATGGCTGAGCGCGAACAGCCATTAACGTTTTTGATATCGGAAAGTTCCGAAAACCGATGGAACTTTTTTTTCTGGCTCGCGTTGCTTCGTCAGACTATGACCTGCCTTCACGGGGGAATAAGTGACACAAATGACTAGTAGCAGGAAGCCGCCGGCCGATTCAGTGGGCGATCCCACAAAGCCGGAGCCGCGCATGAGCGACGAATCGCAAGCTTTTATTGGACTTAAGCTTCGCGAGCTCTACGACAATGTCGTCTCGGAGCCAGTGCCGGATCGTCTCCTTGAGCTACTGAACAAGCTCGGGGCCAAAGACGACAAAGCCGGTTGAGGGGGTGACTATGTCTTACGACTTTCGCTCCGAACTCCTCGCAGTCATCCCCAATTTGCGCGCTTTCGCCATGTCGCTCGTCGGCTCGGCCGATCGGGCCGACGACCTCGTGCAGGAAACGCTGGTTCGCGCCTGGGACAAACGGGATTCGTTTACACCGGGCACCAATCTCAAGGGTTGGCTTTTCACCATCCTTCGCAACGAGTTTTACAGCCAGATGCGCAAGCGCAAGCGCGAAGTTGCTGATCCGGAAGGGCTTATGGCGGCTCGGCTTTCCACCCATCCCGAGCAGGTGGGCAAGCTCGACATGGAAGATTTCAAGGCCGCCATCGACACGCTTCCCGATGACCAGCGCGAAGCACTGATCCTCGTGGGCGCCTCGGGCTTTTCTTACGAGGAAGCTGCCGAAATCTGCGGCTGCGCCATCGGGACGATCAAAAGTCGCGTCTCCCGCGCACGCGCGCAGCTTGCCGTGGTGCTCAAGCTGGAAGGCGATGGGGAGTACGGTCCCGACGCCGTCGCGGTTGGCGTGATGAACCTCAATTCTCCCAGTGCCGCCTGAAATCTTTAAAAAAGGTGAGGTTCTGACGCCACGCCGGAACCTCACCGTTTTCTGGCCGTTCTACCCCAGATCACAACCTAAAGTTCAGGGAGAACCAGGAATGGCCCGTGCCGCAAGCTCGTCAAGCACGCCCCGTTCGTCGAACGGCAACGTAAAAGACCCCGCCAAGGATCTCGATGCCGAGATTGCCGCCCTGCGGGAAGACATCTCCGCCATCACCGCCACGCTCGGCGATATCGCCCGCTACCGCACCAGCGAAGCCAAATCCGAAATGCAACGCGCCGGACGCAAGGTAATCGCCAAGGGCGAAGAAGCGGTCGAGACGGCCCAACAAAATTTCGAATACGCCGAGGACGAGATCAAGACGATGATCCGCGAAAAGCCGATCGCTTCGGTGCTGGTCGCGGCAGGTGTCGGTTACGTGCTCTCGAAAATCCTGCGGGTCTAGCTCATGGCGCTTCCCGCCCCGATTTCGACGCTGACCTATCAGGCAGGCCGCGTCGTGCGGTCCGCTGGGCGAACGGCCGCCGTTTATGCGGCCCTTGTCGTCCTGGGACTAACCGGTGCAGGCTTTCTCGTGGCGGCAGCCTTTATCTGGCTGGCCGCCACGACCAATCCCCTTATCGCTTCATTGATCATGGCCGCCGTGTTTCTCGCCGCGGCGGCCATTCTTTGGGCCATCGTCGCGGCTCGCAAGGACCGGATCAAGCAGGAACGCCGCGTCAGCACGGCCAACACCGCCCTGATCGCGTCGAGCCTCACCCTCGCCGACGTCGGGCTGCGTATCGTTTCCCGGATGAAAGGGCCAATGTTCTGGCCAGCGGCAGCGACCCTGTTTGGTGCCTGGTATCTTACCCGGCACAAAAATCGCGACGACGACTGATCCGTCTCTCTATCGTTTCCCAAGGATACCGAAGTCCGCGCTCAAGGTCCGTTTGATCGGGACTTGCGCGGCGGACTTCGGTTTTCCTCTATGGGGGGACAGGCGCTGGAGCAAGGCCGGGAATTATTCTCCCGATTGCCTAATTCGAGATCGCGGCCTCTGCCTAGGCTCGCGCCTCACCTCTCGTTGGCGAGGGAATTGAGCTTGAGCAGTTTTTCCAGCTCGAGGTCGGCATCCCGCAACACGCCCTTGTGCTCGGGAGCGGCGTGGTGATCCTTGTAGCTTTTCAGCAGTTCGATCTTGCGCGCGTTGGAGAGCATCGGATCCGCAGCGATATCGCTCGGCTTGCGCGTGACCGCACCGCTATCGAAATAGGTAGAGATATTCTTGTTGTCGGCCATGGCGGAATCCTCGCTGTTACCTCTGACAAACGTGAGATGCGCGGCGCGGGTTCCCGCAAACGAAAAAGGGCCGGTCAGAGACCGGCCCTTATGACTTGCTTTGCCGATGGTTAGTTGACAACCAGGCGATTGTCGCCGGGGGCTGCCAGATAGGCATCGGCGTTATATTCCGGGGCGGCGTCGAGCTGCTCGCGCGACAGATTGGTACGGAGCACCAGATCGCCGTTTTCGTTGCGCATGAAGCTCAGGTTGTCGAAGCCCACGGCAACAGGCTTGGTGCCGATCCCCAGGAACCCACCAAAGTCGATGATCACGGCTTCGACTTCGCCGCTATCCGAGAGGATTACGTCACCGATCGAGCCGATGTTCTCGTCGCCCGCACCATAAACCGTGGTGCCGGTCAGTTCTTCAACCGAGATTTCCCCGACCGCAACAGGCTGGAACGTATTCCAATCGGTGATCGCGGCATCGCCAGCCATCGGTTGAGCGTTCGGGTCGGCCGGTGCAGCAGGGTCAGCCGGCGCTGCGGGATCGGTAACAACAACCGCGCCAGGCGCCGCAGGATCGGCAGGAGCATCGGGGTTCATCTCATTACCCGGGACGTTCGGATCCACGGGCTCCACTGTTGCTCCGGGAGCAGCCGGAGCGGCGGGGTCCATCGGCGCTTCGGCCCCAGGAGCACGATCGTCCCAAAGTCCTTCACCGCGTTCGCTGGCGAGCCATTCGGAGCGTTCGAACTCGGCAGCGGCTTCAAGCTGCTCACGGGTCATGGCTGCAACCAGGCGCTGCTCGCCATTGGGGCCGATGACCAACTGGAGATCTTCCCAGTTCACGGCAACATTTTTCTGGCCGATACCCAGGAAACCGCCGACGCCGACGATCACGGCCCCGATCGAACCGTTCTGATCGAGCACGAAATCATTGACTTCGCCGATCACATCGGCGTCATCGGCGGACGAATTGTAGATGTTCTCGCCCATGATTTCGCTGGCGAGCCAACCATTGGCGCTGATGCCGCGTTCGGCGGGCGTCACGAGCGCATTGGCAGGCGTTTCGACAGCAGGAGCTTCGGTCATCGGCTCCATGGGCGCGGGCTGCACAGCATCCTGTGCATAGGCTCCGCCCGCTAGGACGAGCGAAAGCGCGGTTGTGGCAAGAAGCTTGCGATACATAATTTTCTCCTGAAATCGCTTGTTGAGCGCGCGGCCAGCGGAAGTCCGCCGGTCGCCGTGCAAATCCAACGCTGACTTCCATGCAAGGTTCCCGCCGACAGGCTTCCGATTTGCGCAACCCGCATGCGCGGAACCGCGTTGCATGCGGGCGCATTTGGTGAGGTTAGGGTGTTTGGGACTTGCCCTGGAAAGGACGTGATTTCGGCATGATTGAGCCCCAACGGCAGCACATTTGCTCGCCATATGTCCTTCCGGCTCAACAACCGGATAATCGCCGATGTCCAGATCTCTTAAACTTGGTGGCAGCGCCGTGTCGGACCCTATCAGGGGCTACAACCGTCGCGGGTTTGTGATCGGGTGGTGCGCCATCACGCTTACCGCTGTCCTGTCCTTCGGCCTGCTGACCCAGCCGCTCGATTTCACAAGCATGGACCCGGACGCTGTGCTGGTTCTAGACCCACCAGTTTCCGGCCGCTAGGCTGCCCAAAGCATTGCGCCCCGGCAGTGACTTGCCGGGGCGCAGGGCAACCACAAAGGGTCAGCGACGTCCTTCTAGGCTACGAGAATGGGGGCACCCGAGGAAACGCGGTTGTAAAGATCGATCACGTCGTGATGGAGCAGCCGTACGCAGCCCGAGGACACTGCACTCCCTATCGACCACGGCTCACCCGAGCCATGTACGCGATAGAGCGTATCCCGCCCGTTCTGGAAGATATAAAGCGCTCGCGCGCCCAGGGGATTGTCTAGCCCGCCGGGCTGGCCGTGGCGCCATTCCTCAAGATGGGGCTCCCGCGCGATCATCGCCGCCGGCGGCGTCCATGTGGGCCATTCGCGCTTGTACGAGATATAGCCGCGGCCCGACCACGAAAATCCGTCTCGCCCGATCCCGACGCCATAGCGAATGGCCTGTCTCCCCTCGCGCACGAGGTAGAGGTAACGCGAGGCGGTATCCACCACGAGCGTCCCGGGCCGTTCGCCCGTCGGATCGTCCACGACCCGACGATAGTACTGCGGATCGAGGTAACGCAGGTCGACCGCCGGAACGGGGAATTTCTCGTTGGGCAAGGGCCCGTACATGCTCACATAGAAGGGATCGTATTGCGGTGTCACCGGCTGGGGAGCGGTACGCGTGGTCGACGTGCAGCCCGCCAGTGCCAAAGCAGAAAACCCTGCGAGGCCTGAGATAAACGTTCTGCGGTCGATTGAAGTTTTCGTTCTTGTAGACATTCGGCTTATTCAAACCTCGGTACGCCATAAAAGGAGCGTTTCCGGACGCATGGCACGCAGCCTCGAAAACGCAGCAAAACAAAATGCGGCGCGGCTTCCCGCACCCATTCCAAAATCACGACGCAAAGGATGGTTCCTGTCTGGATCGCTCGCCCCCGCGAGGATGTTGCCCGCCGGCAACGCCCCTTGCCGCTCGCAGCGGCAGCGTTGATCAAGACCACGATTTGCGAATGGCCGCGGAATGGGAGATTCCGCCGCCCGATATGGATAGTTTGTTCTAAATGATTGAAATTGGGTAACCTTGAGGCGGCTCGCAAAGATGTGACCGGTTATCCCTCGATTTCCTCGCGCAGCATCTCGAGTTCGAGCCATTCGTCCTCGGCGCGCGCAAGGGCCTCCTGCGCGGCAGTGTATTCCCGTGTCGCCGCCGAAAATCCGTCAGGATCGCGCATATACAACCCTGGATCGTCCAGCTTGGCCTGCAGTGTCGACATCTTTGCGCGGAGCGCATCCATCGACTTGGGCAGGGATTCGAGCGCGTGCTTTTCCTTGAACGAAAGCTTGCGCCTTGCCTGGGCCGGAGCGGCCGCGATCTGCGACTTCTCCTTGGGCGCGGCTGGTTGGGGTTTGATGGCCGCGCGCGCCTCGACACCCTTACCGCGCTGGGCGACCATGTCGGAATAGCCGCCCGCATATTCGTTCCACGTTCCGTCGCCTTCCGCGACGATGACCGAACTGGCCACCTTGTCGAGAAAATCGCGGTCGTGGCTGACAACGATCACGGTCCCGTCGTAATCGGCGATCATCTCCTCGAGCAGGTCGAGCGTTTCGAGGTCCAGGTCGTTGGTCGGTTCGTCCAGCACCAGCACATTGGAGGGCAGGGAGAGGGCACGCGCCAGCGTGACTCGGTTGCGCTCCCCGCCCGAAAGTTTGCCGACTGCCGTCCGCGCCTGTTCGGGCGTGAACAGGAAATCCTTCATATAGCCGATGACGTGCTTAGGCTCGCCATTGATGGTCAGCGTATCGCTGCCGCCCCCCGTCAGGACCTCCTTGAGCGTCATCTCGGGATCGAGCGAGGCGCGCTGCTGGTCGAGCACCGCCATTTCGAGCCGCGTGCCCAGCCGCACCGTCCCGCTATCGGGTTCTAGGGCGCCCGTCAGCATACGGATAAGCGTCGTCTTGCCCGCTCCATTGGGACCGACGATCCCGACCCGTGCACCCCGCAGGACGCGCGTCGAGAAATCGCGCACCACCACCCGCTCTCCGAACGCCTTGGCGATGGATTCAGCCTCGACCACCAACGCACCCGAAGCCTTCCCCTCGCTCACGGCCAGCTTCACATTTCCCTGCGGACCTCGGTAATCCCGAACGTCCTGCCTAAGCTTCGCCAGCAGGCCCATGCGCCGCACATTGCGCTTGCGCCGCGCCGTAACCCCGTAGCGCACCCAATGCTCCTCGGCCGCGATCTTGCGCGCCAGTTTGTGCTGGGCCTGCTCTTCCTGTTCGAGATAATCGTCGCGCCAGGCCTCGAACCCGGCGAATCCCTGGTCGATCCGCCGCGTCGCGCCGCGATCGATCCAGACCGTCGCGCGCGTCAGGTCAGCGAGGAACCGCCGGTCGTGGCTGATGAGCACCAGAGCCGATTTGAGCGATTTGAGCTCGCTTTCCAGCCATTCGATGGCTGGAAGGTCAAGGTGGTTAGTCGGCTCATCGAGGAGCAGGACATCCGGTTCCGGTGCCAGGACCCGCGCCAGTGCCGCGCGCCGCGCCTCACCGCCGGAAAGGGACGCAGGGTTTTCCGCCCCCGTCAGCCCGAGTTGATCGAGCAGATACTGCGCCCGGTACGGATCGTCCGCGCCCTCCAGCCCTGCCTCGACATATGCGAGCACCGTCGAGAAACCCGAAAGGTCCGGCTCCTGCGGTAGATACCGCACCGTAGCGCCCGGTTGAAAGAACCGCTCGCCGCCATCCGGCTCCAGCATTCCCGCGGCAATTTTCAAAAGCGTCGACTTGCCCGATCCATTTCGCCCGACCAGCGCAATCCGATCCCCCGCCCCCACGGAAAGCTCCGCCCCTTCGAGCAGCGGCTGACTGCCGACAATGAGCTTTATCGATTGCAGGGCAAGCAAAGGCGCGGCCATGACGGTCCTTGATCGTGAGGAAATCTATGCGAGGCGACAGATGGCGAAAAATCGGGTCAGGCGCAAGGCATCTATGTGGGCAATACCAGCTTCGAGCCTCGCGGCTTGAAATCACCCCACCGCCGCCATGTCCGCCGATCCGGCTTTTGCCTCGGCGTTGATCCTGATCCGCGCCCAGACCGGCAGATGATCGGACCCCCTGCGCGCCAGCTCGGATTTATGCACCCCCGATGCAATCACATCGATATCGAGTGTCGTGATGATCCTGTCGAATGCCAGAACGGGACGGGACGAATGAAAGCTCGGCCCCGGGGCAATAATTCGGTGGTTCTCAGCGAAATGGGAAAGGCACCCGCCCTCGGTTGTCCACTGGTTCAGGTCGCCCATGATCACCGTGGGCAACGCCTCGTCCAGCACGTCGAGTTGGTTGAGTACAGATTGCGCCTGCCGCCGCCGCCAGAGATCGACCAGCCCCAGATGCAGACCGATGACCCGGAGCTTTTCGTCCCCTACCTTCAGGTCTGCCATCACCGCCCCGCGCGGCTCCAGCGCGGGCAGCGTCAGCGTCGACTGCCCCAAAACCTCGATACCCTGCCTGACAAGGATCGTGTTGCCGTGCCAGCCGAGGCTCTGCTTGCGCACCCCGAACCGGATCGGGACATATCCCGACCGCTCGATGATCACGTCGGGTGAGAGCGAGGACGAGCGCGAACCGAAGCGACGATCGACTTCCTGCAAGGCGATGACGTCGGCATCGACCTCCATCAGGATGTCCAGAATCCGGTTTGGGTCTCGGCGCCAGTCGGTGCCGACGCTCTTGCGGATATTGTAGGAAGCAACGCTGATCATTGGACTATTGTGGACCGTGGAGATGACAGGTCAATGGTGACATCGCGTTGCCGTTCCCTTTCACCGCATTTGTCCCCGCCAGAATGCCTCGACCGAATCCAGCGCCACGGCGAGCTTTTCATCGACAATGTGGAGATAACGTGTCCAGCTCTCGAAACCCTCCAGTGGCTCGGTCCCGTCGGAAATGCCGCGCAACACGATCAGTGGTACCCCGAAGCGCTGGCAGGCGCGGAGGATGGCGAATGTCTCCATGTCGACCATATCGGCATCGATTCCCGCATACCCCCTGCCCGATACCACGTTGGCGCCCGTCGAAAGGCGCGCCGTGGGCAGTCCCGGCACCAGCGGCGAGAGCGGAAGTTCGGCCGGAAGGTCGAGAAAAGGTGTCTGCCCTTTGGGAAACCCCAGCGCCGAGGCATCCATGTCGCGATAAGACACGGAGGACGCCTGGTAAACCTCCGTCTGCGTCAGCCTCGCGGACCCGGCAGACCCGAGGGAAATCACCAGATCCGGTTTTCCCGCCGCGAGAGCTGCAGTCACCGAAACCGCCGCCTCGACGGGCCCGACACCGGTCATCACCGGCGAAATGCGCGCCCCGAGATGTGGGCCATATTCGGCGTCGGCGGCCATGACATGCAAAATGCCGCCCAACTGGAACTAACCCACCGTGATGTCTGCGTTGAACTGGGCCGAAGCGCCGGTGTCCTCCGTCCACACCAGATCGAGCGCGCCGGATTCCTCAGGCGTTATGAAAAAGCGCAGATAAGGGTTGGACGAAATCGAGCGATTGAACTCCGCAACGAAGGCCACCTCGCCATTATAGCGTGCCTCGAGCCGTTCAATCAGACGCTTGGGCACAGGATTGCCCTGCGCATCCTCGCGCAGCCCCGTTTCCTGCGGGTGATTGATGAGCGTCAGAACTTCCAGCGGCGTCCCGTTGGCGACGCTCTCGGCGACGCGCACGCGTGTCTCGAAAAGCGAATCCGCCGCATAGGTATCGGCCTGGGTCAGGCAGCCCGACACCGTAACGCGCACATCGCGCTCGCCCATCAGCACCGCGCCGGAGTTGAGTTCGGCGACCACGAAGACCGTCTGGCTCTCGTTGAGCCGGATGCGCGTCTCGATTTCCGGCACGTCGAACCCGTCTACAAAGCGGAATGTCGCAATTTCTGGGAATGGATTGCGAGGCGCATAGATGTGGATCGCCGTTACATGCTCCCCTTCCGCCATGGGCCGGCCGATGCCGACCTTGAGCGGCACGTTGGCGCCGTTCTCCGTCACGAGTGGCAGTTCGATATTGACGCCCTGGGCAATCGGATCGGCATCGCCGACTACGGCATTGATCTCGTCTACGCGCCGCCAGGCGTCCGACAGCGCGAGGGCCGGGAACGAGGCGAGCGCAAGCGCGCCGCCGGTCATGGCGAGAAACGCGCGGCGCGATATGCCATTGAATGTATGGTTGGTATTGGTCTCAGTCATGGAGCTCCATATAGGCGTTCGGCGCCCCGCGCTCAAGGCCGTGGCGCCGGCAGGCGTCCCGGCCCGCGCAAGGCGAACCAGGCCCCCAGCAGGATGCCGCCCGAGGCGATGAACGAGCCTAGTGCCAGGGTCGAAAGCCCGGTCAGTCCCTGCCCGATATTGCATCCGAGCGCCATGGCCCCGCCCAGGCCCATCAGCGTACCGCCACCCATGTAACGCAACATTGATCCGGGCCGCGTAAACCCCTCGAGCTTTCCGGTCCGCGTGACGAGCGCCGAGCCCAGCGCCCCCAGAAACACGCCTATGACCACCGCCACCCCGAAGCTGAGCCGGAAGCCCGTCGCCAGCATCAGGAAATTGATGGTATTGGCCACCGGCGCGATAAAGGTCAGCGATTCCAGCGCCGCTGGATCGAAATCGTCGGCGCCAAGCACCCCGGTCGCGTACCAGCCCATCACCACCAGCAATCCAACGATGAAGCCGCTCGCCATGGCTTTGGCATCCTTGCGGAACGGGGCGTGGAGGAAGGCAAACGCCATAAGCCCCCCACTCATGAGCGCAACCACCAGCCAGCGCGCGACAGTTCCATCGAGCCCCGCGGTAGCCAACCAGGCCGGCAGACTGGCAGGCGAGACCGGCGCAGGCAGCGTCGCAACAGACTGCATCGCCGTGCGCAATGGTGCCACGAGCCCAGTCAGGGTCGCCGCCCCGGCAATGCCCAGGCACACCAGCACCACGAACGAGCGCAGGTTTCCGCTGCCCAGCAGCACCAGCGCCCGCGCCCCGCAGCCATTGGCCATCACCATCCCGTAGCCGAACAGCACGCCGCCGGCCGCCAGGGTAAGAACGGAAATCTCGGGCTGCATGTAAAGGGACGTGCGCAATGCGACCAACCCGGCGGCGTCGAGCGCCTGAGCACCAACCAGTGCGACCGCCAGCGCAAGCCCGAGCGCCCGAATCTTGGTCCCCTCGCCCTCGACCCACCACCCAGCGAGCCCGCGCTTGAGACAGAAGCCCGTAATTTGCCCGCAAACGCCAAAGGCGAGGCCGATAACCAGCCCCGCCCAGGCAACGATCTGATCCGGAGCCATCATGCTCCCTCGCTATGCATCGGCCTAGGCTACCGTGCCCCAGGTGTCGTTGGCGATTGCGTCGTACCAGCCCTCTGCATACACCGCTTCGCGACGACGGAATTCTGCGTCGGCGTCGGCCGGGCTAACGCCACCGCCATCCGCGACCACGACCTCGCCATCCACCACCTTGTAAACATTGGCGACGGATATGCCGTATTCGGGCCCGATAAGGCTGTAGCACGTATTCGCCCAGGACGGCTCGGAAGGCTCCTCGCCGGCAAATGCAGCAACGATGGCCGCCGCGGCAACCTTGCCCTGTGCATTGGCCGAGAACCCCGACTTCGGCATCGGAGCGGCCACGGAAGCATCGCCGATCACGTGGATGTCGGGCACCAGCCGCGATTCAAACGTCACCGGATCGACCGGTGCCCATCCGCCTTCATTGGTGACCCCTGCCGCATCGGCAATCGCACCGGCTTTTTGCGGCGGCACGACGTTGAGAACATCGGCCTTATGGATCACCCCGAATTCGGTCTCGACCTCGCGGGCTTCCGCGTCCACGCGCACCACACGGCCGTCGTTCGAAAGGCTCACCCACTCGATCATGTCGCCATAAAGCGCCTCCCAGCCGGCCTGGAACAGGCCCTGCTTGGAGAAATTGTCCTTGGCGTCGAGGATGATGATCTTGGAATTCGGCTTGTTGGTCTTGAAATAATTGGCGATCAGCGAAACACGCTCATAGGGTCCCGGCGGGCAGCGGAACGGATTGTCGGGTGCCGACAGGATGAACGTGCCGCCATCTTCCATCGCCTCGAGCTGTTCGCGCAGAAGCCGGGTCTGTGGACCGGCCTTCCAGGCATGCGGCACGAGTTCGGCCGCCGCCTCGTCATAGCCTTCGATGGCGCCCCAGCGGATATCAATTCCCGGCGAAAGCACCAGCTTGTCGTATTCGAGCACATCGCCGGAAGCGAGCGTCAGCGTATGCGCGTCGCCGTCTACGTCCTGGGCCCATCCAGTCACCAATTCGACGCCGTAGTCGCCGGTCAGTTCGTCATAGGAATGTCCGATGGACTCGAAATCGCGCAGCCCACCGAGGTAGAGGTTCGAGAACGGGCACGTGTAGAACCGGCTGTTTGCTTCGACCAGCGTCACCGCAATGTCGGGGTTGCGCCGCTTGATGTATTTGGCGGCCGTCGCGCCGCCGAAGCCGCCGCCGACAACCACGACTCGGCCTGCCGCGCCCTGTGCCCGGGCAACGAGCGGCATCGAGAGGGCCGGAACGGCCAACGCCGTCGCGCCAAGAGATTTGAGGATTTTGCGTCTCGTAATCATGTCCGGTCTCCCTGCCGCTACTGTTCGGAGAAGTAGCGCGCAAGCGCTTCCAGCTCTTCGTCGGTATAGCCCGTCGCCAGCCGCGACATGACGGTTGCATTGCGCGCTTCCCCGGCCTTGAAGGCCTGAAGCTGCGCCAACAGCACGGCATAGGGTTGACCGGCTATCGAAGGGATCGAACCGGGGGAGCGCCCTTCGGTCCCGTGGCAGTTATAACAAGTACCGGCAAGCACGGTGATGTCGGAATCGGCTTTCACCGCCCCCGCCAGACCGAACCCGATGACACTGGCGGCAAACAATGCCGCCATGATTGGCTGTGTCCGCATCGATATGTGGCTCCCTCTCCCGCACGATCGGGGCGACCGCGCCATTGTTTGCTCACCGCCGGATTACGGATGGTGAATTGTCGCAAAGCCTATCGATGCGCCTTCCCGTAAGCAATCGCGCTACTTTGCAAATTTGCCCTCGACCGCGAAAAAATGTGCGAACCCTGCAGCCCCAAGGACAAAACGATACCGCTGTCAGGTTCGACCGTCCGACAGCCCGTCGAGCCGGGTTGCCGGCGCCCCGGTCGACGCGCGTGCCGCCCGCATTCCGATAAAGCATGCCGCGATTATCAGCGCCCCGCCGGCCCCAAGGCTTAGTCCTGGCACTTCACCAAATACGAGGAATCCCAGCCCTGCCGCCCAGATCAGGGCGGTATAGTCGACGAGCGCAAAGATCGACGCTGGCAGATACCGCAGCGCGGCGACAAACAGCAGCAGGCCCAAGGCTCCCAGAAACCCCACCACCGCAATCGGCAGCCACTGGTCTCCATCAGGCACAACGAACCCCGGCACGGCAAAAGGCAGGGCAATCGCAGCGGCCAAAGCCGATTGCGCGAAAATCATCGAGGCGGCGTTTTCATCCGACGAGTGCGACTTGAGCAGGACCAGCGCCAGCGCGTAACTCATTGGCGTCAGTATCGCCGCCATCCAGGCGAGAACGCTTGCCTCGCCGGTCGCCGAGGGCGACCCGTCGCCCCCGAAGATGACCACGGCCCCGCCTGCGAGCCCCAATAGCACCGCCAGCGCGACGCTGGGCCTCGCCCTCTCCTTCAACAGCAGCGCGCTCAGCACACCGACATAGACCGGCGCACTCATCGCCAGTGCGGTCGCAATGGCCAGCGGCAAGTGGGTGATTGCATAAAAGAAAAAATATGCCGTGACGCACATGAGCGCCGCCCGCATCGCATGACGTTTGAGATACCGCCGCTGTGGCCAGGCCTTGCGCGCCACGACAATGAACAGCGCCAGCCAGCATGCCGCACTGCCATACCGCATGAGGACAACCTGCGCCGTAGGAAAGGCAGCGCCCATCCCCTTGGCGAAGACGTCCATCATGCAGAGCGTAATGATACCCAGAGCAGCGACGAGTAGCGCTTGGGCGGGTGAAAGTGATTTGGGAAACATCGGGGAGCGGGTCCCGGGAAGGGTTAAATGCTTAAATTATGGGCACAATTTGCAATTGCAACCCGATAAATACGTTGTATGATTTTTTTAATTGAAATGCATACTCCGGGTTTCTCTATGTTTGGTCGAATCCTCAAAGCCGCCTTTTTTTCCACCGCCCTCGCGTCCACCGCTGCCGCCGGAGAACTTTCGATATTCGCCAATGGTGAGGAACTGGCAACAGAAGGCTTCCTCGCCCCGGAGCTGACCCGTGATGGCTGGCAACTGAACTTCAGCAACGTCTTTGTCACCCTGTCCGGCATTACCGCGATACAGGCCGAGCCACCCTACGATGCCGAAGCCGGAGGCGAACCTGCGACCAGCGTTTCGGCAGGCCTCGATCCGGCCGCGCCCCTCACCATCGATTTGACCGAAACTGACGAGGATGGTCGCGTGCTACTCGGCAGCATTGCCGCCTCGGCAGGCCACCATAACGCGATATCGTGGTCTGTCGTCCCAGCGACGGAAGGCGAATGGGCGGGACAATCGATGGTCTTTGTCGGCACCGCAACGCGCGACGGCCAATCGGTCGACTTCACGCTCACCAGCCCCGATCGCCACGCCTATGTCTGCGGCGAATACGTCGGGGATGAACGCAAGGGTTTCCTTGTCGAAGGTGGCGAGGCAGATCTGGAGATCACCTTTCATCTCGACCACATTTTCGGCCGCGCCGATGTCGATCTAGACGATCCGATGAACATCGACGCCATCGGCTTCGATCCCTTCGCGGCCGGCGGCACCCACGCCATCGACCTCTCGGGCCTCCACATAGGACATGTCGGCGAGGGCCACTGTGCAGTCGTTTTCGGGTAGGCTCTTCGTCATCACGCTCGGCGCCCTCCTCCTTCCCAGCCATGCGCAGGCTCACGCCGCGCTCATCACCCTTGGCCCCGTCGAAGCCATCGAAATCCATGCCGGTTACGACACCGGAGAAGCGATGAGAGGTGCACAGATCGTCGTCTACGCTCCCGATAACCCGGCTCAACCCTGGCTGACCGGTACTGCGGACGATAGCGGGCGCTTCGTTTTCGTCCCTGATGGCACCCCCGGCCGCTGGGCCGTTCAAGCGCGCGAGGCCGGGCACGGCGCGATGAGCTATTTCATCGTCGAGGGGGGCGAAACCACCGCGCTCCTCCCCGCCCCGGCGCAATACGACCCGCTTCAGCGCCTCGTCATGCTCGCCAGTATTGTCTGGGGCGCGATTGGGACCGCGCTCTATTTTCGCCGCCCGCGCCAGAGGGAGAGGGCTTGATGCACATCCCGGACGGCATCCTGCCCGTTGGATTAGCAATCAGCGGCTGGATCGCGACCGGCGGCCTTGTCGCCCTGAGCGTCAAGCGCATCGAATCCCGTCCCGATCCCCGCGCCGGCATTCCGCGCGCCGCAATGATGACCGCAGTGTTCTTTGCCGCCTCGCTCATCCATATCCCCGTCCCCCCGACAAGCGTCCACCTGATGCTGAGCGGGCTCATGGGTGCGATGCTCGGCTGGTACGCCATACCTGCCATTGCGATTGGCCTGTTCCTCCAGGCAGTAATGTTCGGGCACGGCGGGCTGACGACCCTTGGCGTCAACGGCATCATCCTCGGCCTGCCGGCTCTCGCCGCCTTTGCCCTGCCCCGGCAGGCTAACCGCACAGGAAGCGCGCTTGTCCAATCGGCTGCCGGCTTTGCCGCCGGAGCAGGCGCGATCCTCTTCGCGGTCGCCCTATTCACCACCATATTGCTGGCCGGCCTGCCTGCCCATCTCGACGCCGATGCCGAACGCGTCGCAATTCTGACCCTCGCCGTCGCCCACCTCCCCCTCGCACTGGCCGAAGGCCTCGTGGTTGCCGCCGTGCTCGGTTTCCTCCGCCGCGTCAGTCCGGAGCTAGCCCATGCATCCTGAGGCGTTTGCAGATACGCGCCTCAGGCTCGTCGGCCTTTTCGTTCTGGCCTTCTGCTTTTCCAGCCTGCACACCCCCGCCGCACTCGCCGCCATGCTGGGCATCACCGCCATCGCGGTCCTGTATTTCGGCCCGAAAATCCCCGAGCTGTTCCGCCGCCTGCGGCTGCCCGGCCTCGTCGTCCTCGGTCTGGTGTTGATGCTCCCGTTCGCCTCCGGCCAAACCGTCCTCGGCACCATCGGTCCGCTTGGCCTACGCGCCGAGGGGTTGGCGGCAGCCGCGACCATCGCCTTGCGCTTTGTTTCGATTTTCACCCTCATGGCGGCGCTGATCGGCAACATCCCGGTCCCGCGGCTCTTCGAAGCCCTGCGCGCCCTCGGCCTGCCTGCCATGCTGACGGACATGGCCGTCCTCACCCTGCGCCACATTGAGGATATCCGCACCAACCTCTCGCGCATGCGCACCGCCATGCAGCTGCGCGGCGCGGCGGCCGGGTTCTGGAACGGCCAGTTCCGTGCGACCGGCTGGGCACTGGCAAGCCTCATCCTGCGCAGTCACGCCCGTTCGGAACGCGTCTACCACGCCATGATCCTGCGCGGCCACGGCGCCCCCGGCGCAGCACCTTCCGCCGCCTTTGTCCCCAAACCCGCCGATTGGGCGCTCCTCTTCGCGCTCCTCGCAGCAGGCACCGCCCTCCTCGTCATAGATCGCCTCGCATGACCCATTCCCTCGTCCGCATCGACAGTCTCTCGCTCACCCGCCCCGGCGGCCCGGTGGTCCTCCGCGATATCGCCTTCGATGTCGCGCTAGGCGAACGTATCGGCCTTGTCGGCCCCAATGGCGCTGGAAAATCCACACTCATGCTCGCCATGACCGGCGTATTGCCCGCGACGCGGGGCGCCGTCCTCGTCAATGGAAAACCACTGCCTCCCGGCAGCTTCAATCCTGCAATCGGCCTCCTCTTCCAGCAGTCCGAGGATCAGCTTTTCAGCCCCACCGTCGCCGAGGACGTCGCCTTCGGCGCCCGCAATCTCGGCCTCAGCGGCCCAAAGCTGGACGCAGCGGTCAACAAGGCCCTTCACCGCACGGGCATCGCCGACCTCGCCCACCGCCCCGTCCATCACCTCTCGGGCGGCGAAAAGCGCTTGGCCTGCCTCGCCGGCATTCTCGTCATGGAACCCAGCATGCTCCTCCTTGACGAACCCTCGTCCGCTCTAGACATCCGCAATCGCCGCCACCTGATCGAACTGCTCGATGGCATGGAGCAAGCCATGCTCATCGCCAGCCACGACCTCGAACTGGTCCTCGAACTCTGCTCCCGCGTCATCCTCATCGATCAGGGCGAGATCGTTGCCGACGGTGCAGCGGAAGGCATTCTGGGTGATGCCCGCCTGATGGCCCGGCACGGCCAGGAGGTGCCGCATTCGCTCATACCCCACACACATCTCGGCCACGCGCATACCACGTGATTTCCAGTGCCAATCGACACTTCCCGGAGCCTCCCCATGCAACGCATCACCGTCACCATCGAACCCGCGCTTCTCGATGAAATCGATGCCTATATGAGCCAATCGGGCGCCACCAACCGATCCGAAGCCCTGCGCGATCTCGTCCGCCACGCGCTTGCCGCCAAGCAGCCGCCGCGTGAAAAATCCGAATGCGTCGGCATCGTGAGCTATGCCCTCGACCCCACTGTTCGCGATCTCGGCCGCCGCGTACCCCAGAGCCGCCACGAGCGCCACGACCGGACGGTCGCTGCGATGTCGGTCCCCCTCGATCATGCCGCCGCCGTCGAAGTCGCCGTCATGCGCGGGACTGTCGAGGACGTCTCCACCTATGCGAACAGTCTCTTTCTCGAGCGCGGCATCCGTCATGGCCAGCTCTCGCTGATCCCCGTGAAGGCCGAAATGGAATTCCACGACCACGGCGACGGCAAACCGCACAGCCACAGCCATCTGCGCGTGCAGGAAAGCTTCTGAGGCGCTAGCCCCGGCTGGCAGCCGCCTCGCGGATGAAATCCAGCAGCACCGATTGCGCTGCCGTCGGCATCCAGCCCGCCCTGTAGGAAATCCCGATTGGGCGCGTTGGCCACTCGAAATCGATGTCGAGGCTGGCGAGCATTCCATTGGTGATTTCCGCCGCCGCTTGCGCGCTTGAGATGCAGCCAAGCCCTTCGCCATTGCGCAGCATTTCACGCATGAGCAGGATCGAGCCGGTCTCGATGATACATTGGGGATAGGGGTGCCCCTCAAAGAGAGAATCGAACTGCGCGCGCGTCGGCGTACCCTTGCGCGGCACGAGCCAACCGGGCCCTGCCAATGCGCTGACCGGAATTTTCTGCTTTCCCGCCAGCGGATGGTGGCGGCCGGCGATAATGGCTAGCCGGTCGTCGAAAAGGTGCTCTTGCACGATATCGGACACCGGCAATGGATCGCGCAGCGCTCCCACCATCATGTCGATATCCCCGCGCCTGAGCGCACCGAGCATTTCTTCATACGTACCGTCGAGGATAATGACAGCCTGCGTAGGTCTCTGGGTGCGGAAGGCTGTAAGCGCCTTGGGCAGGATAACCGATCGCGAAAGCGGCAGCGCCCCCACGACAATGCGCCCCGCCGTCTTCCCTTCGAGTTCCGCCAGCTCGGCATCGGCCTGATCGAGTTCGGCAAAGGCCAGCCGCACCGCCTGTGCCAGCCGCTGGCAAGGCCGCGTTGGAACGAGCCCGTGGGGCGTCCGCTCGAACAGCGGCCGCGCCGCCTCCTGTTCGAGTTGGGCAATGGCGCGCTGCACGGTTGGCTGCGCAAGCCCGAGTGTCCGGGCAGCCCGCGAGATATTCTCGGCGTCCCGCACGGCCACCAGCGCGCGCAATTGCGCCGTCGTTGCCGTCACGACCAGCCGCGACGAAACCTGCATCAGCCCGTCGTCGAGAATTGCCAGAGCGCGCGCCACGCGATTGGCCAGCACCGCCCCCCGCACATTGGTTTCGATCCCCGCGCGCGTCCGCATTAGCAGCGGTCCGCCGTACCCCCCTTCGAGCTTTGCCAGCGCCTGGGTGACGGCGGGCTGCGAAACAAGTGACGCCTCTGCTGACTTCGACACCGATCCGCTGCGCACAGCGGCCAGAAATACCCTCAGGTGCCTGATATTGCGCATCGGTTACCCGAACACCACGCCATCCGCCAGTTTCCGCGCCGTCCGCAACACAGCGGCTGTTGCAAGCTCGCCCCTTTCGTCGAGATGCGCGATGACGGAAAATTCCCCGGTCGGATGCTCGATGGAAATGAGCTTTTCATCGCCTTCCGGTAACTCGGCATAACGCCGTGCGGGCCCTGCAGGCAGTAGCGCCGCCGTTGCAACCGTCACCGCCGCAAGCACCCCGATGGCATCGTGGCAACGATGCGGGATGAAACTCCGCGTCGAGATCGCGCCGCCGCTGCGCGCCGGGCCCACCAGCGTCATCTTGGGCACCGATTTTTCCGAGACATCGCCCAGGTTCATCATCGGCCCCGCAATGAGCCGGAGGTTCTCCAACCGGGCCTTGAGTGTCTCATTGGCATCGAGCTCGGCCGGCGCCTCGGCGCCGGTGATCCCGAAATCGGCGGCATCGAGAATGACACACGGCATCCCGTTATCGATCAGGGTCGCCTCGACGCCCCCAATCGTATCGACTGCATTGCCCGTGGGCAGCAGCGCCCCGCAGCTCGATCCGGCAGTATCCCTGAAGACGATCGGAATCGGCGCAGACGTCCCCGGCACGCCGTCGATCCGTGCCTCGCCTGCGTAGCTGACAATGCCGCCGGGGGTCTCGATGGTCGCGACGGCGATCTGACCCGTATTCTCCATGTAGATGGAAACCTCGGTCCTCCCGTCGCGCGCCGCAACCAGTCCGCGCTCGATTGCGAACGGGCCAACCCCGGTGAGGATGTTGCCGCAGTTCTGGCCATCGGCGACGATCGGCTTGTCGACAAAAACCTGCAAAAACAGATAATCGACATCCACGCCTTCGCGCGTCGAGGGCTTTACCACCGCCACCTTGGAAGTCAGCGGATTGGCCCCGCCCATCCCGTCGATCTGGCGCGGATCGGGCGAACCCATGATACGCAACAGAAGGGCGTCACGCGCCGCCGCGTCGGCAGGCAGATCCGCGGCAAGAAAATATCCCCCTTTGGAGGTTCCGCCGCGCATCCACATGACGCGCGTGCCGTCAGACATATTTGAGGCCCTTTTCCTTGAGCCGCTCACGCATCCCGTAGATGTCGAGACCGAGTTCGCCCGCCGCCAGCCGCGTTCGCTTCTCCTCCTCGGCGGCCACCCGCGCCTCGGCCTTCTGCACCACCGCTTCGGCCTCGCTGCGCTTGACGACGCAAACCCCGTCGTCATCGGCAACAATCACGTCGCCCGCTTCGATATAGGCCCCTGCGCAGACCACCGGCACATTGACCGAACCGAGCGTTTCCTTGACCGTCCCTTGCGCGGATACGGCCTTGGACCACACCGGGAATTTCATCTCCGTCAGATCGGCCACATCGCGCACACCGGCATCGATGATCAACCCCTTGCAGCCGCGCGCCAGTGCCGAGGTGGCCAGCAGATCCCCGAAATATCCATCCTCGCACGGGCTGGTGGGCGCCAGCACCAGGATATCGCCATCCTGCAACTGCTCGATGGCAACGTGCACCATCCAGTTGTCGCCCGGCGGCGCCGAGATGGTGACCGCCGAAGCCGCCACGCGCGCGCCGGGAAAGATCGGGCGCATATAGGCTGCAAGTAGCCCCTTGCGTCCCTGCGCCTCATGGACCGTGGCCACCCCGCACGCGGCAAGCCGCTCGATGACGCCCCTGTCGGCGCGCTCGACGTTCTGGACCACGACGCCCATCAGAGTTCATCCACGGTGCGCGGGAAGATCGACTGGAAGCCTTCGGCATATTTCGCTGCCCGCCCCCCGGCCTGTCCACCTGAATTGCGCTGGAAGTGATTGGCCCGGTTCTTGGCGACGTTCTCGTAATAATGCCAAAGGTGCTCCTGGCCCTCCATCGCCTGGATTGCGGCCCACTTCTTGTCCCAAACGTCGGTGATGTCGAGAAAGACGTCCGGCTTCCATTCCATCTGCTCGGTCTGGTGCGGCTCGAAAAGATAAACCTGCGGCGCACCGAGGATTTTCTGCCCCGGCTTGTGGCCCCAGGCCTGCGCGACGGCCCGGCATTCGAGCGTCCACTGCGACACATACATATGGTCGGTGTTGTAGGGATCGTATTTCGAATGCGTCATCATGAACGCGGGCTGCACCTTACGCATGACGTCGACCAACCGGTCCTTGGCCTCGCGCGTCATCTCGAGCGGATAGTCGCCGAGGTCGAAAAAGTCGATGTCGTGCACCCCGAGTGCCTTGGCGGCATTCTCGGCTTCCCTCCGCCGCTCGGATTTGACCCTATCGAGCGTCATCCCTTCTTTTTTCCAGAGCTTGGCGCTCTCGCCGCGCTCTCCATAAGAAAGACATACCACCGTAACCGCGTAGCCCTTGGCAGCGTGAAGCGCGATAGCGCCTCCGCAACGCCAGACGAAATCGGCGGAATGGGCGGAAATGATGAGAGCGGATTTGGTCATCTGAGCCTACAGTCCCTGTGCTGACCCGGGGGCGCGCCCGCCGCCCGGTTTGGCATAGAGACTGGACCAGGCACACGTCCCGGCGCAAATAGATTATAAGCTCTTGCTATAAGTTTTGGCTATTATGCCGCTTTCACGGTCACCCAACCACCTGTGCGCTCGCTCTCGAATATGGCGTCGAGCACCCGCATCGAAGCGATTGCGTTTTCGATGTCATAGGGAAGGTCTGCCTTGCCCAGAACGGCGCATGCGAAGGCTTCGGCCATCTCTGTGTATTGGTCCTGCGCCGGGATGATTTCGCGCCGCGCCAGATGCCCGTCGAAACTGATCCCCTGATCGATGAGAATTGCCGTCGGCTCGCCCTGCGGCGCATTGAACGGGATGAGGATTTCCAGGCGCCCCTTCGTTCCCAGCAATTCGATCGACTGCGCATTGACCATCTGCGTCGACACCACGAACTGGAGCTGCCGTCCACTGCCGAAATCGGCGATGACGCTGGCCAGCCGGTCAGTCCCGAACCGGGGATCGCGTTCGATTAGCGAGACCACGCGTTCCGGCTCGCCCTCGAAGAAAAACCGCCCCGCAGTTACAGGATAGCATCCGATATCGAGAACGCCCCCGCCTCCGATATCGGCCATGTTGCGCACGTTGTTGGGGTCGTCGTTGTAATAGGAAAAGACGCCACGGATCGCCCGCACGTCGCCCAGCTCGCCCGAGCGCGCGATCTCTCGCGCGCGCAGCCACTGGCCGTGGAACCGCACCATGAACCCTTCCATCACCAGCCGGTCCGGGCGGCACGCGCGCAGTCGGCTGGCTTCAGCCGCGTCGAGCCCGATCGGCTTTTCGCACAAGACGTGCTTGCCCGCCGCATTGGCGGCCAGCGTCAGTTCGACATGCAGATGATTGGGTAGCGGGTTATAGACCGCGTCGATCTCCGGGTCGGCCAGCATCTCCTCGTAGGACCCGTAGGCCTTGGCGATGCCCAGTTCGTCCGCCGCGGCTCTCGCCCGCGCGAGATCGCGCGAGGAAATGGCAACCACCTCACTATGCGCCGACTTCATGATCGCCGGCACGACCTTGCGCATCCCGATATCCGCCGTAGAAATAATGCCCCAGCGGACTTTGTCTTTGCCGGTCATGACTGCTCCTTGAACCATTGGATGAAGCGCTGCAGACAATGCAGCCAAAGGAAAGAATGGGACCGACGCGCGCCCGGTCGCGCCGGCCCCAGCGGTCCCGCCGGGCCCGGAATGTCCGGTCAGGACGGCGCAGCCGCCTCGCGGTTGAGGGCATCGAGCGCGCGTGCGGCCCGTTGCCTCTCGCGATAGCGGTTAAACTGCTGATCGGCAAGCACGCCCGCGAGTATCACCCCGCCCATCACAGCAAAATTGAGCGATGAAGGAATGCCGAGCAGATTGACGAGATTCTGGAGTTGCTGGATCAGCACCGCCCCCAGGATGACGCCGATGATCGAACCTTCCCCGCCGCGCAGCGAAAACCCGCCGAGCACCGCCGCCGCGATGGCGTAAAGCTCGTAGAAATTGCCGTGGGAGGAAGGCTGTACCGACTTGGTGAACATCGCGAAATAGATCGCAGCAATAGAGGTAAGCACCGCGCAGATCACATAGGCCGAGGTGATGACCAGCCCCGTGCGCACCCCCGAATACCGCGCCGCATCCTCATTCTTGCCGACCGCGTAAAGATGCCGCCCGAATACCGAGCGATGCAGCACGAACCAGGTGATGATACCGACGATGATCAGCGCAATGAACGAATGCGGCACGCCGAAGCTCCGGCCGACCGTCAGCCATTCGAGTTCGGGAAAGCTCGCTCCGAACGGAAAGCCCGCCGTCGCTTCGCCCGTATATCCGCGCGCCACGCCGCGATAGATGAGTAACCCGCAGAGCGTCACGACGAAGGGCTGCATCTTGAGCTTGGTGACGAGCAGGCCATGCGCCAACCCCATCACCGTGCCCGCCATCACCGTTATGAGGATTGCCAGCGGCCAGGGCACCCCGAACCGGCCGACCAGTTCGACAAAGAGCACGCCCAGGAGCGCGATCATCGATCCCACCGAAAGGTCGATCCCGCCCGTCATGATGACGAAGGCCTGCCCGATGGCAAAAAGCCCGAACAGCCCGATAAGGTTGGCGGTGTTCCCCAGATTGATCGGAGATATGAACAGCGGATTGCGCATATAGACGATCGCCCCCACAACGAGGATCAATACCGCCAGCCACATATCTTTTTTCTGCATATTTCTTTTCCCTAATTCCCGCCGACCGCCAGCTTGAGCACGTTGTGCTCTGAGAACTGCGCCCGCTGCAATTCGCCCGACAGGCGGCCTTCCCGCAGCACGACGATACGGTCGGAAACCCCGATAACCTCCTCCATGTCGCTCGAGATCATCACGACCCCGACCCCGGCATCGGCCAGTCCGCGCATCAGCTTATAGATTTCCGACTTGGCGCCGACATCGATCCCACGCGTAGGCTCGTCGAAAAAGATGAGCTTGGGATTCATGGAGAGCCATTTGCCCAGCACCACCTTCTGCTGATTACCGCCCGAAAGCTCGGCAGCATTGCGCATGACGTCGTTCGCCTTGATCCCGAGCCTGTCGCGCTGCGCGAGCGCCCGCCGAAGCTGGGCCTTTTGCGAGACCAGACCATAGCGCGATACCGTGCCCAGATCAGCCAGCGAGATGTTCTCGCAGATCGAGCTTTCGAGCACGAGCCCGGTTCGCTTCCGGTCCTCGGGCACGAGATAGATTCCTGCATCGATGGCTTCGCGCGGTGTCCGCGCGCGGAACGTTTTCCCGGCCAGGGTGAGTTCGCCCTCGAGGATGTCTCCGATCCCGAAGATCGCCTCGGCCAGTTCCGTGCGCCCGGCGCCCACCAGCCCTGCGACCCCCAATATCTCGCCGGCGCGGATGTCGAGATTGACCCGTGACTGGGGGTTGACCGCATTCTTGATCCCCTTGAGTGACAGGACAGTCCCCCCGCTCGCCACCGATGGCGGCGTATAGAGCGCCTTGAGATCGCGCCCGATCATCAGCCGGATCATGGCGTCGTGATTGATTTCGTGCTTTGCAAGTTCGCCCGCGACATGCCCGTCCCGAAGCCCGACCACCCGATCGGCGCATTGCTCGACCTCTCCAAGCCGGTGGGAAATGTAGATCACCGCAATCCCGTCGGATTTCAGGTCGGCGATCACTTTCATCAGCGTCTGGGTTTCCGAGAGCGTCAGGCTCGATGTCGGTTCGTCCATGATGACGACACGGGCATCGATCGAAAGCGCCTTGGCGATTTCCAGGAGTTGGCGCTCGGCAAGCGAAAGGTTTGCAACCAGGGTTTCCGGTTTAAAGCTTGCCCCCACGCGTCGCAGCAATGGCCGCGCCGCCTTGCGCATCGCCTCGATGTCCATGAACCCCAACCGCGTGCGGATTTCGCGTCCCATGAACATGTTGCCCGCAACGTCGAGATTGTCGAAAACGTTGAGTTCCTGGTGCACGAAGGCGATTCCCGCTGCCTGCGATTCCAGTACGGACAACCGGTCGTAATGCCGGTCACCAATGGTGATCGTCCCCGAACTCGGTTCGATAACGCCGCCCAGCACCTTCATGAGCGTCGACTTGCCGGCGCCGTTTTCCCCGATCAACGCCAGCACCTCGCCGTGGTGCACGCGCAGCGTCACATCTGACAGAGCGATTACGCCGGGATAGACCTTGGATATGTTTTCGAGCGCCAGCAGGGGCTGCCCGGTTCCGGTGGTGGCTGTCATGACGTCACGAACGTTATTCGGTTTCTATGACCGCACCGGGCTCAGCCCGGTGCGGCTTGGCATCGGCTTAGCCGCCAATGCGTTCCTTGAGCTCGGCCTCGAAGGCATCCACATTGGATTGGTCGATGACCTTGGTGGGAACGATGATCAGCCCATCCTGGGGAATGTCGGATGCATCGCCCTCGAGGAACTTCGCCATCAGGTGCATGCCCTGGTAGCCCCACTGGTAGGGATCCTGGACAACCGTGCCGGCAAAGCTGCCTTCGCGCACCGCACCCAGCGTGATCGGATCTTCGTCGAATGCGATGACCGTGATCTCACCGAGCTTGCCGGCAGCCTGCAGCGCCTCGTAGATCTTGGGCGGGTTGTAGGAATAGAACCCGACCATGCAGTTGATATCGGGGTTGGCCGCCAGGACGTCATCGACGTTCGAACGCGCACGGGCAAAGTCGACGTCGTCGCCGCGCACGTCGACCAGTTCGACCCCCGATCCTTGAACGGCCTGCCGGAAGCCGGCGATACGCTCAATGGCGTTGTCCGCCCCCAGGAACCCGACAAACCCCATGCACTTGCCGCCATCGGGCATGGCCGCAACCGCAATTTCACCGGCCTGAACGCCAGCAAGCGTGTTGGACGAACCCAGATACGCAATGCGATCGCTGGTCGGTGCGTCGCTGTCCGTCGTAAAGAGCGGCACCTGCGAGGCGATGCGGTTGAAAGCATCGATGGAGTTCTTGGGGTCCGCCGACGAGATCATGATCGCATCGGTCCCCGCGGCCACGAGATCGTCCATCAGGGCGTTCTGAAGCGCTGCCGTCCCCTGCGCGGGGTAACGGAACTGGAGCTCATACCCCGGCAGTTCGCTCTGGGCCTTGTTCACACCGGCTTCGGCAAGCTTCCAGAAGTCGGACGCGGCGTTGACGACGAAAGCGAGCTGGGGCTTGTCCTGCGCCAAAGCGGGACCGGTAAGCATTACGGCCAGCGCGGCGGCGGACACAGCAAGTTTGATATTCATTCCAATCCTCCCTAATTGACGGTGCGCTGGAATGGATGCGAACCGTCGGTCTTCACAATGGCCGTCCCGCAATCCTCTGCGGTCGGCCGCATATATCCTTGGAATGGCCGCCGCGCCTCGCGCCTGCCGGCCGTTTGCCTTGGATATCCCCTTTGCGGACCTCGCCCCGGCTCAGCCGGGATAGACGATGGTCCGCGGATCGTCGGCCGCGCGGACATAGGACCACGCGCTTTCGATCAATCGCTTGGTGTCGACCAACGGACGCCAACCGAGCAGGTGGCGCGCCTTGGTATTATCGAGCCAGTTGGAGAAAAACGGCGTCGGTACGTCGACAACCGGCAACCTGCGCGTCGCCGTCAGATGCGCCGCGACCTCGCCGTAATCTACCGGCTCGTTCATGGCGATATTGAAGAGCTGTCCCTCGGCCGCCGGATTGTCCAACGCCAGCAGGATCGCGCTGACGAGATCGCCCACATGCACGAAATTGCGTTTGAGCGGCGCGCCCTCGCGATCCCGCATGAAGGGGACCGCGCCGTCGCGCGCGCTTTGCTGCAGTTCCTCGGCGGTGAGCAGCGTATCCCACGCCGGCCCTCCGAACTGCTCGGTCAGGCTCAGCGCGAACCGGAAGTCGTCCTTTTCCATGATCCATGGGGCCCGCAGGCAGCACCCGTTGATTCCATACTGGATGCGGTACTGCTCAAGCATCACCTCTTCGATCACCTTGGTGAGTGCGTAGCACCCCGGATAGGCGCGCAGCGGCGATGTCTCGGTTATCGGCGCATCGTATCCGTGAAAGATATGACCGACCGAGCAATCCCCACCGATCAGGATGAACTGGCGCGCCGTCGAAGACGTCCTGAAGGCTTCGAGCAGGTTGAACATGCCCTTGACCCCGACATCCATCGCGAGGTCCGGCGATTCCTTGACCGCCGCCATGTGAAGCACATGCGTTACCCCGGCCATCGCCGCTTCCACGCCGGCGCGGTCGGCCAGCGAGCCGCGCACGGTCTCGACCCGGTCCATCTCCACGACACGATTGTTGCAAAGCGCCCGGATAGCCCATCCGCTGTGGTATCTCGAGTTCAGGAAGGCTGGCAGGAAGTTGCTCCCGACCTTTCCAGTCGCCCCGGTAATCAATAGTTTCAATTCGGTCGCTCCTTGCGGCCACTCACACGTTTCGTCGGCGCGCGGAACGCCGCGCGTGTCAGAACGCAAATTCCAAAGACAAGAACCGCACCGTAAAGGCGTGATGTCCCGTCGCTGCGGTACGGGGTGAGAGAGCCGTGATACTCCCTCACCCCCCAAGGTCGGCGGATACCTCGCTCAGGCGCCGGCGTCTCATGGTCGGAGCCCATATCCGCCCCTCGTCTGCGGATCGGCGATGGCATGGCACCTGGACGCGGCGCCACGCCATCTCACCCTAGGGAGGGTGTTTCCGACGGGTTCTCCCCTACTGGGCGCAGAATCCCGGGTCCTCGCGATTGCAGATATCGAGGCCGGTGTAGATCGGATCCTCGACAGCCTCGCCGTTGATGAGCTGGATCATCACGTCCGGCGACCGCTGGCCCATCTCGAACGGGCGCTGCCCGACCTGAGCATGGCTGCGGCCTTCATTGAACGCCTGCACCTGCGGAGGCAGGGTATCGCCCGCGATGATGATGAGCTCATTGGACTGCAACCGGTCCATCACCTGGTCGGTAACTTGGGCATAGGCCTGTGGCGCGAACTGAGCCCAGCCCCCGACCAGGATGAAAGCATCGAGGTTCGGGTTGGACGTAAACACGTCGGCCATCTGCTGATTCGCCAGGTCGATCTGGTCGTTGGTGAACAGCGGGCAGCCCTCGATTTCCGTCCACCCGTTCTGACCGGTCAGGCGATCGGTTCCCTTTTCGCCCGAGATGGTATCCCGGAAGCCGGCCGCGCGTGCGTTGATATTGTCGGCGGCCACGTTCCCGAGCTGGAGACAGACGGTGCCACCATCGGCCTTGAGCATCTGGGCCTGCTCAGCCATGTAGACACCCATGAGGTAGTTGTCTGTTCCAAGGAATGTCGCCCGCAGGCTGCGGTCGGCTTCCGAGAGGTCCGCGTCGACCGTCATGACCGGAATGGTCGGCGCGATGTCGCGCAGACGATTGGCCATGGCCGGGGCGTTGGACGGCGAAATGGCAATAGCCGCCACGCCGCGGGTGATCAGGTCGTCGACCAGCTGTACCTGCCCGGCCTCGTCGGCGCTCGACGCCGGACCGGTGTAAAGGCACTCATATTCGGAATCCGGGTTGTTGGCCGCCCAGTCCTGGCAGCCAAGATTGATCTGCTCGAAGAACGGATTGTCCAGTCCCTTGACCACGATGGCCAGGGTCTTCTTGTCCTGGGCCTGTGCGCCGGCCATAGCCAGCGCGAGAATGGCGGCACTTGCCGCAATTAGATGTACGTACCTCAACTTCTGTAGTCCTCCCTGTGGTGTCGATCCGGCACTTCTGAATAACCAGCGGCATACCGGAATGGTTTGCAGCGGGCGCCACGGCCCTGACTGCAAATTTCTTGAGCCTTGGGCATCTCGGACAATCGTCTCCTTGTCCGCTCTACTCCCTTGCCGTCAGGCTCATATTATGCGCTAATATCAGCATTCAATTACTGGCATCGTCAAGCTGAAAATTTCGTGCACGATCCATGTAGGAAGAAATGGCGGCTTGCCTGAAGCCATGTCGCCAGCGAGGGTGGCTTGTATATAATCCGCTGAAATTCAGCGGTGCTATAAATGATGTAGACTTACCTAGGGAGGACGTATGAGCGCGCTGCGACTCGTTAATATCAGTAAAAATTTCGGGGCGATTCATGCCCTTAGCGGGGTGACACTCGAGATCGAGCCCGGCGAGGTTGTAGGCCTCATGGGCGACAACGGGGCAGGAAAGTCGACGCTGGTGAAGGTGATCGCCGGCAATTTCGCCCCCAGCGAAGGTGAGATATTCATCTCGGACGAGAAGGTCGAGTTCCACCGGCCAATCGATGCGCAACGCGCCGGGATCGAGGTTGTCTATCAGGACCTTGCGATCTGCAACAACCTGTCGGCCGCCTCGAATGTCTTTCTCGGTCGCGAGATGACCAAACAGTTCGGCCCTTTCCGCATCATCGATTATGCCGGGATGCGGGCGAAATCGGCCCAATTGTTCGAGCGCTTGAAATCGGAAACCCGTCCGCGGGATCTGGTCTGGCGCATGTCGGGCGGCCAGCGTCAGGCCGTCGCCATCGCCCGCACCCTGCTCTCCGATGCCAGGATCGTCCTGATGGACGAGCCGACTGCCGCGATCTCGGTCCGGCAGGTCGCCGAGGTGCTCAAGCTCATCCGCTATCTCAGCGACCACGGCATCGCCGTCGTTCTCATCAGCCATCGCATGCCGGACGTTTTCGAGGTCGCCGACAAGATCGCGGTGCTGCGCCGCGGCCGGCTTGTCGCGAGCAAGAGAGCTGCCGACTCCTCACCAGAGGAAATAACCGGCCTCATCACCGGCGCCATCGAGGCTGCCTGATAGGTCACAGGAGAATAGATATGTCGAATTCAATTGCCGATGTCATCGGCCAGTCCCAGCACCGCAATGTCCTGTCCCGGCTCGCCAACCAGCAGACCTTCTGGGTGTTTCTAGCCGCGGTTCTCGCCTGCCTCGCCCTGACGCTGCTCACCGACACCTTTGCGACCGAGCGCAACATGTTCAACGTCTCGCGCAATTTCGCTTTCGTCGCCATCATCGCCCTCGGCATGACGGCGGTGATCGCCTCGGGCGGCATCGATCTTTCGGTCGGGTCCACCGTTGCCCTTTCGGCCATGACGGTCGCGGTGCTGATGACCTCGGGCCTGCCGATCTGGGTCGGGATTCCTGCGGCCCTCTTCGTCGCCGCGCTCGTCGGCGCCGTCAACGGCGTGCTGATCGCCTATGCGGGCATGCCGCCGTTCGTCGTGACGCTGGGCATGTTGTCGGTCGCCCGTTCCCTCGCGATGGTTCTTTCGAACAACCGGATGATCTACGAGTTCGGGCCTGACCACAGCATGCTGCTCTGGCTGGGCGGCGGCGCCACGTTCGGCCTGCCAAATCCCCTGATCGTCCTTGCCTTCCTTGCCGCCTTCACGGGTTTCCTCTTCAAATGGACCCGGTGGGGGCAGCACCTGTTCGCCATTGGTGGCAACGAGGAAGCCGCGAAGCTGACCGGCATTCCTGTCCGGCAGCTCAAGGTTTCGGTCTACGTCTTTTCGGCGCTCATGGCCGGCATTACCGGTGTTCTTGAAGTGGGCTGGCTCGGCGGCGTCACCACCAATCTCGGGCAGGCGATGGAACTGTCCGTGATCGCTGCGGCCGTTATTGGCGGCGCCAATCTCGCCGGTGGCGTGGGAACTGCGTTCGGCGCGGTCGTCGGGGCGCTGCTGATCGAGGTAATTCGCAACAGCCTGATCCTTCTGGGGATCAGTACGTTCTGGCAGGGTGCTTTCGTCGGCGCCTTCATCGTCATAGCGGTCGCATTCGACCGGTTCCGAAACGCCCGATCCGCAGATTGAAGGATCTACCTCCTGCCCCGCTTCGGCGGGGCATTTTTTCTTTGAGGGGCGCTACCGCGCCAGCGCCCTGCGCCGGACCACGGGCCTCTCGACAACCTGTGTCGATTCGCGCACGATCAGGTCGCAAGTCACCTTGATCCGGCCCGGCGGCACCTGCAGGCCACCCGCAATATCGAGCAACAGTTCCGCCGCCGACCGGCCCATTTCGTAATGAGGCAGCACGAGCGTGGAGAGCGGCGGGTGCATGAACTGCGCCAGTTCACGATCGTCGAAACCGATCACTGCAACATCGCCCGGCACGTCGATCCCCAGTTCCTTGAGCGCGTCGTAGCAGCCCAGCGCCATCATGTCGTTGGCGCAGAAGATCGCGTCCGGCGGATTGGCGAGCGCCATGAGTTCGTGCGTCATCTCGTATCCCGCCGAGGGCTCCCAGTTGCCCGGGCGGACGAGCGCAGGATCGAAAGGAATGTCGTTGCTGGCGAGGGCCTGCTTGTAGCCCTTGAGCCGGTCGCGTGCCGCGTCGACCCCTTGCTGGCCATTGATGAACCCGATCCGGCGCCGCCCGGTGGAAATCAGATGTTCCGTCGCCGTCCGGCCGCCCAGCGTATCGCCCGGCATGACCGAATGAAACTTGCGGTCTTCGTCATAACTGTTGGCGAGCACCAGTCGACGGTCGGCCAGCGCGGCAGGCACCTTGACCAGCCGGGTGAGGATGGTCCCGTAGATCACCCCAAGCACGGGCACGTTGCCCATTCCGGAAAGGATGCTGGCCTCGACATCCGCATCCCCGTGGCTCACCGCCAGCAGGACGCTGATCCCATATTCGAGCGCCTTGTCCCGCGCGCCTTCAAAGGCCAGAGACATCCATGGGTCGGCTGATATTTCGTCCGCAATGAAGATGATCGACGATTTGCCGCCCGGCGCGACCCGCGATCCGCGGCGCACGAACTTGTACCCGAGCGCCTGCGCCGCCTCCAGAACACGCCGGCGTGTGGAATCTGCGAGCCGTGCCCCCTTGCTGCCACTGAGGACGAGCGACACCGTCGCCTGCGACACGCCGGCTGCCGCCGCCACGTCCATCATCGTGGGGCGCACCCCGGCAGCTTTTTCTTTCACTTTGACCATATGTCCCTGTGCACCACGCAAATAATCGTGCTGATATTACCAGCCATGCGTTTCAATAGCACAAACTTTTCCGCGAGGCACAATACCGACTTTTGGCGGGAGGCGAAGCCTCGCACCGCAACAGGCGGTCCGCGCAACGTCTTGCGCGGGCTTTAGCGCGTCATGCGCCGAACGGTAAGGCGCGTAAGATATCGAAAATGGTGGGCCCGGAGGGACTCGAACCCCCAACCAGACCGTTATGAGCGGTCGGCTCTAACCATTGAGCTACAGGCCCACGCGATGCGTTTCCTAACGGCTTCATGGCGTAAGGTCCATCATGTTTTTCATCTTGGCGTCGATGAATTCCGCCGCAAATCTGTCGCAATGAACATGGACTTTCTCGCGCATTCAGCGCCGGTTCAGTCTGCGTGCCCGACAAGCGCCGGCATCTTCATCGAGGAGTCTCCCCATGAGTTTCATAAAATCCATTGCCTCTACCACCCTGATACTGGCGCTCGCCTCCCCCGCTTTTGCCGGGGAAATCTCACTTTCTGGTACCGGCGTCGTCCGCGCTGCGCCCGACATGGCCACCATTTCGACCGGCGTGGTAAGTCAGGCCGAAACTGCCCGCGAAGCTCTCGATGCCAACAACGCGGCAATGGAACGCCTGATCGCCGTACTGCGCGAAGCGGGCCTGGAAAACCGCGACATTCAAACCTCGGATTTCAATGTCAGCCCGCAATATGTCTATTCCGACCGGCGCGACCCCCGCGGCTACAGCTTGCCCCCGGAAATCTCCGGCTATCAGGTGTCCAACACCGTGACCATCGCGGTCCGTGACCTCGAAAAGCTCGGCACGATTCTCGATCAGGCCGTTTCGGAAGGCGCCAATGCAATCAATGGCATCTCCTTTTCGGTCGCCGAGTCCGACAAGCTGCTCGAACAGGCCCGTCGTCGCGCCTTTGCCGATGCGCACAGCAAGGCGCTTGTCTATGCCGACGCCGCCGGCGTCGAACTTGGCGCCATCGAATCGATTTCCGAGCATCAGGACTATATGCCGCCGCAGCCGATGCTGAGGACACAAGCCATGGATATGGAAGCGGCCCAGTCCGTTCCCGTCGAAGCTGGCGAGTTGTCGTTCTCGGTGAACGTTTCGGTCACTTGGGAAATCAGCGAATAGTTTCCCGGCTTTCAGCCAATCACGGCCTGCGCGATCATGCGCAGGCCAACCACGACGAGAAACACCGCAAACACCGCCTTGAGCAGTTTGGCATTGAGCTTGTGCGCCAGCACGACGCCCAATGGCGCGCTTAGGGCGGCCATGCCCCCGATCAGGACGAACGAGGGCAAATTGATAAAGCCAAGGCTTAGCGGCGGCGTCCCCGCCACGCCCCAGCCTGAAATGACGAACCCGATCGCAGCGGGTATAGCCAGTATCACCCCCAGCGCCGAGCTCGTGCCTACTGCAGTGTGAATCGGCACGCCGAACGCGGTCAGCGTCGGCACCGTGAGCGATCCGCCCCCGATCCCCATAAGCGCCGAGATATAGCCGATCACCGCTGCCGATATCCGGTTAGCCATCGGCATGCCCGCCAGCTTCTCCATCATCTGGCGCTGCACCGGCAGCACCATGTTGAGCGCGATAAACAACGCCATTGCCCCGAAAATGATCTTGAGCGCCGCCGCGGTATAAAGCCCCGCCATCAACCCGCCGAGCAATGAGGCAGCGACGATCCATGGGCCCCACCGCCTCACAATATCGCGGTCTACCGCCCCGCGCTTGTCGTGCGATTGCGCGCTCCTCAGCCCTGTCGGGACGATGACCGCGAGCGAGGTGCCCACCGCGACATGCATGATGACAGCCGGATCATAGCCCAGGAGCTGGTAAGCCAGCACCATGGCCGGCACCATGATGATGCCACCGCCGATGCCCAGCAAGCCAGCCATGATCCCGGACGCCAGCCCTGTGACGATGAGCCCTGCGGCGAAAGGCAGATATGGGAAGATCGTTCCGGACAAGGCAAAAAGACTCAATAAAGGAAGGATGTGCGACTATCCGTCCGCTGCACGCTCCTGTCCAGACCTACGCGCCGAGGAGATGGAACACCAGCTTGCGCCGATGCGGCGCCCGGCGGTGCTCGAACAGATAGATTCCTTGCCACGTTCCCAGAACCATCTGCCCGCCGGCAAGAGGTATCCCAAGCGAGGTTTGCGTCAGCGCGGCCTTGATATGCGCCGGCATGTCGTCTGGCCCCTCGGTGGTATGCACCAGCCAGTCCATGCCCTCGGGCACCAACCGCGCGAAAAATCCCTTGAGATCGGTCTGCACGTCGGGGTCGGCATTCTCCTGAATGAGCAGCGAACACGACGTATGGCGACAAAAGATCGTCAGCAGTCCGGTGGCGATCCCGCTCTGCGAGATGAACCGTCCGGCCTCGCCGGTAATTTCATACAGGCCGCCGCCCCGGGTATCGACCGCCATTTCCGTCTGATGCTGTATCATCGCGCCGCTCCTTCCGTTTCTCCAACGCTATCAGCCCACGGGAACCCAAATCAAACGCGGACGTTTCTCTCCCTGAGTCACAGCGGTCAGGCAGTTTGCGCCATGGTGCAGGCGCAGGACCGATGGACGAACTGCCGGTGAAATGCTCTTGCCCATACGATTCTGTAATCGCCGGCGCAGACATGGAGAAGACATATGGCTGATATTGATCGCGACTATCCCCAGCGCGAGCGGACAGAACGCACCCACTATCAATCCATGAGCACTGGTAACAGCGCAGGATGGTGGATTGCGGGACTGCTGGTTCTCGCTGTCATCATCATCGGATTCATTGCCATGACTGGCGGTGAGCCCGCGCCGGTTGACCCTGCGGCAACCACGCTCGAAACCCCGGTCGCACCGCCCGCCGATGGCGCAGCGCCCATGACCGACCCGGCTCCCCTGACTGAGCCTGCGCCGGTAACGGACCCTGCAGCACCGGCTGCTCCGGCAGACGCGACCCCGGTGGAGCCCGCCCCGGTCGCCCCGGCTGAGCCCGCTCCGGGCAATTGATATTGATGCACTTTTTGAGAACGCGCCTTCAACCCTTGGAGGCGCGTTCAGCCTGCAGTCATCTTGTAGTCTGTAAGTGAAGACCATGATTTTGCCGCACACGCTGAGCAACCTGCGCGCATGGCATCCAATGCCGGGGGGCAAAGGAGAATCCCGATGAAATTCAAGCAAATGCTTATGGCCAGCACAGCGATGCTCATGCTGGCGACACCTTATCTGCCTGCTCAGGCCCAAGGCGTATCCCAAATTCGCCTGGGGGTCGCCCAGGCAGCCCCCCCCGCCCTCGCTGGAGCCGTCCGGACCTATCTCGAAGCCCAGGCAATGCTCGAAGCGGCCCAGGCCGCCGGCAGCGATACGGCCGCCGCCGAGGATGCGCTGGAAGCGGCAGAAGCCGAACTTTCCGCACTCTGCGCCGCGCTTGGCCAGCCCGACCTCGAAGCCTGTATCGCCCTCGTCGAGAGCGGCGGTTTCGGTGCGCCTGCGCCAGAGCCGCAAGCTCAGCCCGAGCCCGAGCCGGAGCCTGAACCAGAGCCCGAACCCGAGCCGGAACCCCAGCCCGCGCCTGAGCCGCAACCAGAACCTCAACCCGCACCTGAGCCTCAGCCCCAACCAGAGCCCGAACCCGCTCCGGTCGTCGAAGAGCCCCAGCCAGCCCCCATGCCGCAGGAAACCGTCCAGACTCAAGAGGCGACACCACCAGCGACAGAGGCACAGCAGCCTCAGGACACCACTCAAGCGCCTTCCCAGGCCCCTGGCGCTGCCCTACCCGCCCCGCTCGCTGCGGCCGTCGAAGCCTACCGTCAGGCGTTGGCCGATTACGAGGCAGCCGTGGCGTCCGGCGGCGATACCACCGCAGCCGCCCAGGCGCTTATCAGAGCGGAAGCCGACCTGCGCGAGATCTGCTCGGCCGTCGGTCTCACCGATCTCGACACCTGCCTGGCAACATTTGGCATAGACCTCGAAATCGTGACCCCAGAGGCTGATGCGCCCGCCGTTACGCTTCCTGAACCCGAAGTGGTGCCGGACCCGCAGGACGTCGAGGTTGAAGTGGAGTTGCGTGACGATATCGTGCTCGAAGGCGACGTTCAGGGCGAAATGGTGCCCGAAGGCGTCGACGCTTCTGAGGTGGCTCCGCTCCTCGACAGCGAAAAGGATGCCTTCGCTGCCGAAGTCCGCGGTGATGCCGAAATCGAAGCTGAACTCGATGTCGAGGCGGAAGCCGAGATCGTTGCCGAACCGGTTGAGGCCGGACCGGCCCCCACGACCGACGCCGAGGCTCAGCCGCAGGTTGATACTCAGGCGATCGTGGCCATCACCGCCGAGGAAGGCACGCGCCGCGAAACTGCGCCGCTGACCACCCAGCAGCAGGCCGCCCAGCTTATCGGTCCGGTCCAGCAGCCGACCAACATCGAGATCATCACCACGATCGGCCTGGCCACGGTGTTTGCCATCGGCGCCAATTATTTCATCAACGCCCCCGATACGCCCCGCCTCGTTGAGGACAACTATCGCGACTACTGGATCGAGGACCTGCCCGGCGGGCGGACCCGCGAAGTGATCTTGCGGCCCGACGGCACCCAGCTCGTCACCATTCGCGACCGCTACGGCGACATCATCCGGCGCTCGCGCATCGAACGCGATGGCCGCGAGATTCTCCTCGTCTATGTTGATGAGAGCTATCGTCGCTATGACGATCAGGGCCGCTGGATCGATCCGGGCCGGCAATTGCCCCCGCTTCGGCTCAACATCCCGGCACGCGAATATGTGCTCGATGCGTCCTATGCCGACCAGCAACGCGTTGCGTCCTTCCTTGGCCAGCCTCCGGTGGAAACGCTCCAGCGTTATTACACCATCGAGGAGGTCAAGCGCTCGTCCCGCCTGCGTGACATGGTCCGGCGCCTTGAGATCGGCGATCTCACCTTCGAGACCAACAGCGCCAATATCGGCCCCGATCAGGTGTCGAACCTTTCGGCCGTGGCCTATGCCATGCTCGATCTGATCGCCGCCAACCCGGCCGAAACCTTCCTGATCGAAGGCCACACCGACGCTGTGGGATCGGACCTCCACAACCTCGATCTTTCCAACCGCCGTGCGGAATCGATCGCCTACGCCCTCACCCGCGTCTACGGCATCCCGCCGGAAAACCTGGCGACACAGGGCTATGGCGAGCGGTACCTCAAGATCAACACGCCCTACGCCGAGCGCCTCAATCGGCGTGTGACGATCCGCAGGATTACCCCGCTGATCACCCCGGTCGGCTCGGTAGGCTGACCGCCGGAGACACACACGGGAAAGCCGGGCAAAGCGCCCGGCTTTTTCTTGCCTATTCTTCCAATGTCAGGCGCGCCGCTACCCATGCCCGCAAGGGAGCAATCTGTGCCTCCTGCGTTGCGCGAATCTCTTTTGCAAGCGCCGCCAACTCCGGATCGCTACCGAAGTCCAGAACCATCTCCGCCAGGTCGATGATCGCCTGTTGAAGCACGATCGTCCTGATTGCGAAATCCAGATTCGCATCGCCCAGGAGTTCGACCCGCATCATCGCCGCCCCAAGGTGGTCCATCGTCGCTTCTAACGCCGCGTCCGCATCGACATAGATTGTCCGCCGCCCGTCGGGTGTCCCTTCATCCGGCTGTGCTGCGGCCTCCATCGGCAGGGCAGCGAGCGCGAGCAAGGCCAGCACATGCCTCAGCAATTTTCCCAAGCGTTTCTCCTTCTTCTGGCCGGATAGGTCGTCACTTCACCGGCTGCCGCAAAACCGTCCTGAGCTTGACCGCCGCGACCTTGCGCGGGTCCGATAGATAGATCTCGTGGTGCCTGCCCGTCATCGTCAGCCCCTTTGCCGGTATGAACGCGTTATGCAGCTCGGCCAGCACCGGCGTTTCGTCGTCGTAGGAGCCCGTATGCAGCACCTGCACCGCACGCCCCTCCTCAAGCACCTCCACCCGCATTTTCCCGAGCGCGGGCGGCGCTTTTTTCTTTGCCACCTTGTTGATTGCCGCATCGATCATCTTCGGGCCAATCCAGTCGGGGACCATGAGCATCATCGTCCATTTCCATTTGGATTTCTCCCGCGTGAGAAATGTCGACATATCGTCGGCCCACCACAGCCCTTCGAGCGGCGGTACGACATAGTCCCGCCCCAACTCGGACTTGCTCGCGAACTTTATGGCATAGGCAACGGAATAGAGCGTCTCGACCGCGTCGGCGTAGGCCGCGGCTGTGTTGGGATCGCCCTCGCCATCGATCATGAGGAACCGCATCGGCGGCACATCGACGAAATGAAAGCCCTGCCGGGCGCCCGGCGCATAGAGGGACTTGAGGGTCTTCTTGAAATCGGTCTTGTCCGCCATCCTCCACCCTGCAATTTTGCCGCACCGCCCCTTGCGCGGACTCGCCTCCGCGCCTATTTCGCGAGTGAACCGTTTATCGGGACCAAAGACAATGTTCGATATCGACAAGATCATCACCGCCCTAAAGACCGATCCCAATCTTCAGCGGGCCGCCGGCACCGGAGCGGCCGGGCTGGCCGCGGGAATGCTGCTCGGCGGCGGCGGCGTCAAAAAGCTCGTCAAATATGGGGCGCTGGCCGCCATCGGTTCCATCGCCTACAACGCGTGGCAGAAGAGCCGGCAGCCTGGAGACTTCACCCCCGTCGAAACCCCACCGCCTGGACCGTTCATGCCCGCGCCTTCGGAGGAAACCGCGAGGGAAGACCTCGCCAAATCGCTCGTGCGCGCCATGATTGCTGCGGCCAAGGCCGATGGCGGCATCGATGCGGAAGAAAAGGAACGCATCTTCGCCCGTCTTGAGGGCATGAACCTTTCCGCCGCCGAAAAGGCCTTTGTCTTTGATGAACTGTCTTCGCCGCTCGATATCGAGGCCGTCCTCCGCGGCGCGGACACTCCCGAGCACGCGGCGGAAATCTACGCCGCCTCGCTAGTCGCGATAAACGGAACGCGACCCGAGGAACTGCGGTATCTCGAAACCCTCGCGAGCCGCCTCAATCTTCCCGACGCGCTCGTCTCGGAAATTCACGCCGCAGCAACACAATAATCCCGGGAACCAAACTGCCGGTCCGAGGGTTACCACTGATGCAACGTTAGGGGGGTCTGCACCATGACCTATCTTGACCCGAGCCATCCACGCAGCCGTAACGACGCGACCCGCTGGATCGTACGCATTCTCGCGACCGCTGGCATCCTTGCGTTCGGCTGGTTTGCGCTGACCGTCGGAACCGGTCCTACCGGATCCCCGACAATCGTTCAGGAACCGGTCAACGGCGGCCTCTAGGACATCTGCCGAAATCGCGGAAATCGCTTGGTGCCCGAGCAGTCTGGGCCCGGTCCCGAAAGCTGGTTATTTCTTTCCGCTACGCTTGATCGACTTGATCGCCAGGGGCGGCATACCGGATTTTTGCGAGATTTCGCGGTCCTGGTCCATGATGGCGGTACGCGCCGGCTCGTCGCCGTCGAGCCCTCCGAGCAGGCTCGCATCTACCTTGCGGTTGGACCGCTGGCTACCGTCCTCATAAACAACGTCGAAAAGCACGTACTCGGTACGCACCGTCGGTTTCCTTGCCATAAGGCATGTCCAATTCTGCAATGAAATAAGCGAGATTGGCGCCCTTCTAGCGCCACGCCGTCAGGAAAGCAAATCCGATCAGGAAAACAGCGTCCGTCCCTGCTCCTTGACGATCTGCCGGCCCTTGCCGAGCGTCGCGGCAGCCGCGTCCTCCCTGGAGGAAAACTTGTCGGCCCGGATAAAGGAATAGGTCTTCAACTCCCCATCGATTTCCTTCTCGATGGTCCCCGCAATCTGGAACTCGCCCCCGGCCTTCATCAGCGTGGCCTTGATAACGAACCCCTCGAATTCCTCCTGGGCGTCCGGGGCAGCCGAAGCAGCACTTCCTGCATCCCCGCCTCCAAACAGCTTTTTCCAAAATGACATCGCATGCCCTCCGTCTGAAATACGAGGGGCGGCTCGAGGCCGCCCCAAACGCGCGAGATAGTATTAGTCCGATACGGCCTAGTTGTCCAAAAAGCTGCGCAGCTTCCGGCTCCGGCTCGGATGCTTGAGTTTCCGCAACGCCTTGGCCTCGATCTGGCGGATGCGCTCGCGCGTCACCGAGAACTGCTGGCCGACCTCCTCGAGCGTATGATCGGTGTTCATCCCGATCCCGAACCGCATGCGCAGGACGCGCTCCTCGCGCGGCGTAAGGCTCGCCAGCACCCGCGTCGTCGTCTCGCGCAGATTGCTCTGGATCGCCGCATCGATGGGCTGGATGGCGTTGGTGTCGGGGATGAAATCCCCAAGGTTGCTATCCTCCTCGTCACCGATCGGCGTTTCGAGGCTGATCGGCTCCTTGGCGATCTTCAAAACCTTGCGCACCTTGTCGAGCGGCATCTGGAGCTTTTCGGAAAGTTCTTCCGGCGTCGGCTCGCGTCCGATCTCGTGCAGCATCTGGCGCGAGGTGCGGACGATCTTGTTGATCGTCTCGATCATATGCACCGGAATGCGGATCGTGCGCGCCTGATCGGCGATCGAGCGCGTGATGGCCTGCCGGATCCACCACGTGGCATAGGTCGAGAACTTGTACCCGCGGCGGTACTCGAACTTGTCCACCGCCTTCATCAGCCCGATATTGCCTTCCTGGATCAGATCGAGGAATTGCAGGCCGCGATTGGTGTATTTCTTTGCGATCGAGATCACGAGGCGCAGATTGGCTTCCACCATTTCCTTCTTGGCAATGGCGGCTTCCTTCTCACCCTTCTGCACCTTGGAAACGATGCGGCGGAACTCGGCGATATCGAGCCCGGTTTCGGTGGCCAGCGTCTGGATTTCCGCACGCAGTTCATCGACCGTCGCCCGCTCCTTGGCCACGAAATCGGGCCAGCCCTTTTCGGACCGCTGGGAGACCTTCTCGGCCCAGTCGGGGTCGAGCTCGGAGCCGTAATAGGCATTGAGGAAGTCGTCGCGCTTGATCTTGTAGCCTTCGGCCAGCCGCAGCAGACGGCCCTCGTTGCGCACCAGACGCTTGTTGATGTCGTAAAGCTGCTCGACAAGGCTTTCGATACGGCTCTGGTTGAGCGAGAGCGATTTCACGTCCCGGATGACTTCGTCGCGCCACCCGTCGATCTTCCTGACCTCAGCCGCGTCCAGCGACTTTGCGGCAAGTTGGTCCTCGACGTGCTGGTCCTGCACCTTGCGCATCTTGCCATAGGTTTCGGCGATGCGGTTGAAGGTGTCGACGACCTGGGGCTTGAGTTCGGCTTCCATCGCCGAGAGCGAGAGATTGTTCTCGTACTCGTCGTCCTCGTCTTCTTCCTCGGGTTGAGCGGCTTCGCCGTCCCCGTCCTCCTCGTCGCCGTCGCTTGCAGCCCGCTTGGGCGCTTCGGCCTGCGGACGCGCGGAGGTAACCGGCGCCGCTTGAGCGGCCGGAGCGGCTGGAGCGGCTTCGTCCTCGTCCTCGTCGTCACCCGCCGTGGCATCCGCCATCTTGGCGTCCGGCCCGGCATAGGTGGCTTCGAGGTCGATAATATCGCGCAGCAGAATCTCGCCCTCGGCAAGCTGGTCGCGCCAGATGATGATGGCCTGGAAGGTCAGCGGGCTTTCGCACAGCCCGGCAATCATGGTCTCGCGCCCGGCCTCGATCCGCTTGGCGATGGCGATTTCGCCCTCGCGGCTCAAAAGCTCGACCGAGCCCATCTCGCGCAGGTACATGCGAACCGGATCGTCCGTCCGGTCCGAACCCGCTTTGGTATTGGACGTGGAGGCAACCGCGGTGCTGCCGCTGGGGGCCAACTCGCCACCCTCGTCGTCGCTCGTGTCGGCCTCGGCTTCCTCGACCTCGTCCTCATCGACGACATTGATGCCCATGTCCGAGAACATGGCCATGATGTCTTCGATCTGCTCGGAGGTCACTTCCTCTGAGGGCAGAACGTTGTTGATTTCCTCATAAGTGACGTAGCCACGCTTCTTGGCCGTCTTTATGAGTTTTTTGACTGCGGCATCCGAAAGGTCGAGAAGGGGCCCATCGGGGCCTTCGCTGCCGGCTTCGGGCTTATTGTCCTGTTCGGACTTGGTCTGGTGGGCAGACTTGATCGCCATAAAGTTGCTCTCCTGAGCCGCGCCGCTCGGGCGCCGGTATCATCCTTCGCGACGGATAGGACGGGTCAACTGGGCAAGGGACGCCATCAGGGTTAACAATTCGCTTCTCACCGCGAAAAATCCCCGATCATGGCTCGCTACCCCTCTAAAATTGCGCAGCGCATATACGCAAAAACGCGCCGACACGAAACACCCTTTTTCAAAGGCTCCGCGTCGCACGCCCGGATAACGAACCAAATCCCTCGATCAGCGCCTCTGTTCCATCGACACTGGAAATCTGGTTCTGGATGTCTCGCAGCCTTTCAAATGAATGTTCGCTCAGGTCTTCGCCTAGCGCCGTCTCGGCTGCTTTGAGTTCCCTATTTAGTCGAACCGATTTGTAATGCAAGGCCAGCGCGTGTTTTAATCCGGTCTCTGCGTCGATTTGTGCGGTATCGGCGTCCACCTGCCACACCCCCTGCCGGGCCAGCAGCGTCCGCATCCGCTCGAGGATCGGGCCGTGCCCCCGCGCGATCAAGGCCTCGTGCACGCCATTGGCGCCGAGATCGGGATGCACCGTTGCAAGATCGAGAAACGCCGCCAAAGCCTGCCGAGCGGGGAGCGATTGGAATTCGATTTCCGCCAGCGATTCCAGCCGCGATTGCGCCAGTTCGGGATGGTTCACCAGACTGAGGATGATCACCGCCTCGCGCGGGGTCGCATCCGGCGCCGCCCCGCTTTTCAGCAACCGCGAATTGCGCAAGGTATCGGAGACCAGCGTGCGCGGATTACCCCGCGGTCCGGACCTGCGCCCGTCATACCCCCCCTGCCCGCGGCGCTGCCAGTTGCCGCGCGCCCTAACGAACAGGGCCGAAATCTTCTCGTCGAACGCCTGGGAATAATGCCGCCGCACCGAAACGTCGGCAATCTGCGCTGCCCGCTCACGCAGTCGCGCCTCGAGCGCCGCACGCTGCTCGGGCGCTTCGGGTATCCCTGCGGCCGTCTCGATGGCCCACACCGCCTCGGCCAGCGGTCGCGCATTGGCGATGAGGTCCGCAAATGCCTGCCGCCCGCGCTGCTTGATGAGATCGTCCGGATCCAGCCCATCGGGAAGCGTGGCGATCGAAACGCTCTTGCCGGGCTTGAGCAGCGGCAAGGCCATGTCCACGGCCCGTTCCGCCGCCCGCAACCCCGCGCTGTCGCCATCGAAGCACAACACCGGAATATCGGTCATCCGCCACAACAGCGTCAGGTGGTCCTCGGTCAGCGCCGTGCCCATTCCGGCCGTCGCACCCTCGAACCCCGCCGCCACAGCGGCAATCACGTCGAGATAGCCTTCAACGACGATAATCGGCTTGCCATCGTACCCCGCCTGCCGGGCGGCCTGCCCGTTGTATAGGGTCTGGCGTTTGTGGAAGAGCTCGGTTTCCGGCGAGTTTAGATATTTCGCCGCCACGTCCGCCGAGAGCGCCCGCCCGCCAAAAGCGATCACCCGCCCCCGGAAATCGGAAATCGGAAACATCAGTCGGTTGCGGAACCGGTCATAGGGCACCGCGATGTCCTCGCCATGCACCACCAGCCCGGTATCGATCATGTCCTTGAGCGGAACCCCGTTTGCCGCAAGGAACTCTTTCAGCCCGTTCCGGCTGTCCGGCGCGAACCCGATCCGGAACCGCTGCTGCATTGCGGCGGGCACCGCCCGCTCCAGGAGATACCCCCGCGCCCGCGCGCCCACGTTATGCGCCAGCGCCTCGGTGAAATAGGTCGTCGCCAGTTCCATGACATCGTAAAGCGAGCGCCGCGCCTCTGCCCGCTTTTCCGCGCGCTCGTCCCGCGCAGGCATCGGCACGCCCGCCCGGCCCGCCAGCAACTCCACGGCCTCGGGAAAGCTCATCCCCGTCTTGTCGGTCAGGAACCGGAAATGATCCCCCGACGCCCCGCACCCGAAACAGTGATACCGCCCGCGCTTGTCGTCGGCATGAAAGGAAGGGCTCTTTTCGCCATGAAATGGGCAGCACGCCCACATGTCGCCCTTGCCCGGCTGGCTCTTGCGCTTGTCCCAGACAACATGCTCCCCCACCACCTGCGTAATCGGCAGGCGGTTGCGGATCTCGTCGAGAAAAGCATCGGAAAAGCGCATGGGCCTTAGGTAAGCACCAACACGCCAAAAGTCACCATGTCAGGCGTTTTCCACAGACCCCGCCGGCGATGACATGCGCCAGCGACTATTCGGGAACCGGCGCGCCTCCCAACCCGACTTCATTGCCATCCGGATCCCTATAGAGTGCCTTGCGAACGCCGTTACGATATGTAACGCGCTCGGTCGGCTCGACGCCACGCTGGGCAATTCGCGTCACCCAATCTTCGAAATCATCGACGAATATCGTCAGGACAGAATGGCCGGCATGGTCGGCGTTCTGGTCGATAAAGACACTTCTGTGCTCTTCCAGTTCCCAGACAACTTCAGTGTCCGATGCAACAAAACTTGGCCCGGACCCGAACAATTGTGCATACCACTGTTTGGCAATCTCGATGTCACGAACGTAAATGCCTGCATACATGTCGAGTGGCACGGGACATTCTCCTTGGTTTCGTCAGCCTCCATTACGGCAAGACGATTGGGCAGGGAAATTGTCGACACGTTGGAGCCAAGTTTCTGCAGCAATTTGTGCATAGAGATGCGATACAGAACTATCCCCCCAGCGCCGCCTTCACCTGCTTGGATGCCGCGCCGAAATCGATCTGCCCGGGATACTTCGCCTTCAAGACACCGATTACCTTGCCCATGTCCTTGACGCCCTCGGCGCCCGTCTCCGCGATCGCCGCCTTGATCGCGGCATCGACTTCCGCCTCGTCCATGGCCTTGGGCAGAAACTCCTGGATGATGGCGATTTCCGCGCGCTCCTTGGCCTCGAGTTCGGGCCGGGCGTTCTCGGCATAGATCGCCGCGGACTCCTCGCGCTGTTTCACCATCTTTTGTAGCAGTGCCAGAATATCCTCGTCGCCCACCGACTTGCCTTCGCCGCGTGCTGCGATGTCGCGATCCTTGATCGCGGCGCTGATCATCCGCAGCGTGGAGGTGCGGGCTGCGTTGCGAGCCTTGAGAGCGTCCTTCATTGCAGTATTGATCGTCTCGCGCATGATCGAAATCCTTCCTCGAAATGACTTGCCCGAGCATATACCCCACGTCCCGATGAAAGCCAATTGCCGCGACAATTCATCAACCCATTGATATCAAACGATTTCCAGCGCCCAGATCGCGGTTGACCGCTGCCCGGCCTTGAACTAGTTTCCGCCCAACCCATTATTAGGTACGACCCATGGATTCCCCCGGCCTCAGTCGCCCGGCGGTTTCCCCGCGCCAAGAGCACCGCAAAACGCCAAGGAGCACCCCATGTCCGGTTGGCAGGAAACGCCCCCCTCCGCAGTCCTCATCCTGCGCGATGGCACCCGCCTCGAAGGCCACGGCATCGGCGCTATCGGCATGGCTGCCGGGGAAGTGTGCTTCAACACCGCGATGACCGGTTACCAGGAGATCCTAACCGATCCCTCTTATGCCGGGCAGATCATCACCTTCACTTTTCCTCACATCGGCAATGTCGGCACCAACGATGAAGACATCGAAACCGTCAACATGGCCGGCGCGTCCGGCGTGCGCGGCGCGGTGATCAAGGCCGATATCACCAGCCCGTCCAACTACCGTGCCGCCGAAAAGCTCGACGCCTGGCTCAAGAAGCGCGGCATCATCGGCATCGCCGGGCTCGACACCCGCGCCTTGACGGCGCTGATCCGCGAAAACGGCATGGCCGATGCCGTCATCGCCCATGCTCCCGACGGCAAGTTCGACGAAGCCGCCCTGCAGGCCGAGCTTGACGCCTTCCCGGGCCTTGAGGGCCTCGATCTAGCCAAGGAAGTTTCCACCACCCAGACCTACCGCTGGGACGAAACCCGCTGGCGCTGGGGCGAGGGCTACGGCACCGTCGAGAACCCGGAATTCCACATCGTGGCCATGGATTTCGGTGCCAAGCGCAACATTCTGCGCTGCATTGCCGATCAGGGCGCGCGGGTCACCGTCGTTCCTGCCACCGCCTCAGCCGAAGACGTTCTCGCGCATAACCCGGACGGCATCTTCCTCTCCAACGGACCCGGCGATCCGGCCGCGACCGGCGAATATGCCGTGCCGACCATCCGGGCGCTCATGGAAACCGGCAAGCCCGTTTTCGGCATCTGCCTGGGCCACCAGCTTCTGGGCCTCGCGCTGGGCGGCAAGACCCAGAAGATGCATCAGGGCCATCACGGCGCCAACCACCCCGTCAAGGACCTCACCACAGGCAAGGTCGAGATCACCTCGATGAACCACGGTTTTGCCGTCGACCGCGACAGTCTCCCCGCTGGCGTCGTCGAAACCCATGTCTCTCTGTTCGATGGTTCGAATGCTGGCCTTGCCGTTGAAGGAAAGCCGATCTTTTCGGTGCAGTACCACCCCGAAGCCTCCCCCGGCCCGCATGACGCCCACTACCTCTTCACGCGGTTCTTAAATCATGTCCGGGAGCAGAAAGGCGTCGCCGCGGAAGCCGAATAGGGATCAGGGGCAGGCCACCGCCCGCCCCTGTCGAAGGAAGTAAGAGTTGGGCAGATGCCTGTCGTCGTGCGCCAGCCACCCGTCCCACGTTCTAGTTCGTCACGTCCACTTCGACGTCGGGCACATTGACGGCGGGCACCTCGATCTCGAGTCTCCCGCCCTGTCCGCCCGTATTGGCATTCACAAACCAGATAATGCCGATAATGACGACGACGCCGATGAGGATGGCGGCAATCAACCCGCCGCTTCCGCCTCCGCCGTCGTTTACGACAACCGTTTCACGTTCACGTTCGACCATGTGTCCAATTCCTTTTGCACTGGCCCCTTGACGCGAAAACGGAGGGAGGGAACGAAAGTTCCTAGCGCCCATTGACGCCAGCGGCAGGAGGTCGTCCAATCCTTGGGCGAGAGGAGAATGCTATGGCCGAGCCGGGCGCCTCTGACCCCTTTGCGGTCTACAACCAGCCGCCGCTCCGTGACGGGATCGACCTTTGGCACGCGGACCCTCTGTTGCGTTCCGGGGTTGCCGCCTTTTCTCCAGATTTCGCACCGGGCGTAATGGGCTTTGCCGCGACCCTTGGCCAGCCCGGCACCGTTGCTGCCGGCCATAGCCTCGCCACCAGCCAGCGTCCGGTTCTCCAACGCTTCGACACCGGCGGGCGGCGCATCGAGACCGTCGCCTATCCCGACGCCTATCATGCCTTCATGACCACCGGCATGGGAGCCGGGTATGCCGCCCTTCCTTGGACCGCCAGCGAAAGCGGCCACGCCGCTCACGCCGCGATGGTCTATCTCATGAGCCAGGTCGAGCCCGGCGTCTGCTGCCCCATGACCATGACCTATGCGGCGGTCCCGGCCCTCCTCAAGGGCGAGGGCCTCGCTGCCGATCTCGCCCGCCGCGCCATGAGCGCCCGATACGACCCGGCCGATGTTCCTGTCCCCCAGAAACAGGGCGCGACCATCGGCATGGCCATGACCGAGAAGCAAGGGGGTTCGGACGTTCGCGCCAACCTCGCACAAGCCGAACCCGGCGATGGCGGCTTTTTCCTCTTCGGGCATAAATGGTTCTGCTCGGCTCCGATGTCCGATGCGTTCCTGACCCTTGCCCGGCGCCCGGAGGGACTCTCCTGCTTTGTCGTTCCCCGCCGTCTTCCCGACGGCACGCTCAACGCCATCCACCTGATGCGGCTCAAGGACAAGCTGGGAAACCGCGCCAACGCCTCGGCCGAAATCGAATATCATGGCGCTTATGCGCAAATGCTCGGCGAGCCCGGCGATGGTATCCGCACCATCCTCGAAATGGTCCACCACACGCGCCTCGATACCTCCATCGCGCCCGCCGGCCTCATGCGCCGTGCGCTCGTTGAAGCCCATTACTGGGCAAGACATCGTTCCGTCTTCGGCGCGCCCCTCATCGATCAGCCCTTGATGCGCAACGTCCTTGCCGACCTTACGCTCGAATGGGCCTCGGCCTTCCTCCTCGCCATGCGCGTCGCCCGCGCCTTCGATGCGGCCGGGAGGGATCCCGGCGAACACGCCTTTGCCCGCCTCGCCGTGGCACTCGCCAAATATTCCAACAACAAGGCCTGCCCGGCTGTGGTTTGCGAGGCGATGGAGTGCCTGGGCGGCATGGGCTATGTCGAGGATACCCCCGTGCCCTGGCTCTATCGTGAGGCCCCCCTCAATGCCATCTGGGAGGGCTCGGGCAATGTCGTCTGCCTCGATGTCCTACGCACGCTTTCAAGATTGCCCCGTTCGGCAGAAATCCTGCTCACCGAACTCGAATCCGCTCGCGGCGCTCATCCCGATTTTGACACTGCCCTCGTGGCGCTGAAGGATCGCCTTGTCTCCCCGATCGCCGAGGCGGACGCCCGTTATCTTACCGGACAAATGGCGCTTCTCCTCGCCACCGCCCTGATGATCGAACATCATCCGGGCCCGATCGCCGAGACGTTCGCCGCCACCCGCCTGGGCAACGCCAAAGGCCCCACATTGGGCGCCTTCAGCCGAACGGTCCCAGTGGACGCCATCCTTACAATTGTGGAAGCGGGATAAGTGAACCCCGGAGCTTCCCGTTTCTGTTTCAACGAGAACGGAAGGGTTTGGACGAGAAATGCCGCGATACGCTCACCCCCACGCCCGCAACAGCGGCCCATCCCACCCTGCGACCGGATCGGTCTGCGGCACCGGGACTTTCGCAATCGTCTCATCGGCCTGCGGCCGCTCGCCCTCCTCTCCCTTGAGGAGATCGTAGTCCTGGCCCGGGGGATAGGCCCCCACCATCATGAAATCCTCGCTCGCGCTTTCGCACATATGCGCGACCCCCGCAGGAATCACCACGACATCCCCGGCCTTCACCGCCAGCGTTTCCCCATTCGGCCCACCGAACCTGATCCGGGCTTCCCCCCGGGCACAACCCAGCGCCTCGTGTGCACTCGAATGATAGTGGTGGAAATCGTAGACCGTGTACCGCCATTGCGGGGGCCAGCCACTGGCGTCGAACATCTGCTCGACGGCCTCCGGCGTTACCGCTTCTCCGGTGATGGCCTGTGCATAAACGATCAGCGGTAGCCGGTTGTTGGGAAACCGCCCGTCATCGGCAAAAAAGTGCTGGCTGACCTTGGCGACATTGCCGCGCATTCCGTCTCTCCTCTCGCTCTCCGATGCCCCCGAATGCTCCAGTTCCCCACCGGTTCCACACCGGATCAATAGTTATTTGACCAATCGGTCAAACTTTGTCTAACTTTCATCATCGCGTCACGGTGTCGTCACGCAAGAACGGCAAGTGGGGCAGCTCGGCTGTCGCCGCGCGCGGCACAAGGCCACGAGCACCACAACCAGCGTCCATCAGGAGGGACATCATGAAACTGTTTGGATCCATTTCCCGCCGAGCCTTCCTCGCGGGATCGGCCAGCGTCGGCGTATCCGCCGTCGTCATGCACCCGTTTGCAGTCATGGCACAGGCCCGCCAGGCCCATCTCCGCATCCTCGAAACCACGGACATCCACGTCAACGTCGTTCCCTACGATTATTTCGCCGACGCTCCCGACGACACCTTGGGCCTCGCGCGCACGGCTTCGATCATCGATGACATCCGGGCCGAAGCCGGCAATGCGATCCTCCTCGACAACGGCGATACCATCCAGGGTAGCCCGATGGGCGATTATGTCGCCTATGAACGCGGCGTTGACGGCGAGAACGTCCATCCTACAATCGCGGCGATGAACGCGCTCGGTTATGATGCTGCCACCATTGGCAACCACGAGTTCAACTACGGCCTCGAATTCCTCGAAGCCTCGTTCTCTGGTGCCGGCTTCCCGGTCGTCCTCGCCAACGTCATCCGCGGCACCGAATTGGGCGCTACCCCGCTCGAAGACGACACGCTCTACCCGCCCTACATCATCATCGACAAGGAACTGGTCGATGGCGCGGGCGAAACCCATACCATCCGTATCGGCATCATCGGCTTCACCCCGCCCCAGATCATGATGTGGGACGCTGGGCACCTTGAAGGCCGCGTTGCCGTACGCGATATCGTTGAGACTGCCGAGGCTTGGGTCCCGCGCATCCGCGAGGAAGGTGCCGACATCGTCGTGGCACTCTCGCACTCGGGCATTTCGGGCGAATACCAGACCACCGGCGAAAACGCCTCGCTCCAGCTCGCCGGCGTCGACGGCATCGACGTCGTTCTCACCGGCCACCATCACCTCGTTTTCCCCGGTCCCGACTATGACGGCATTGAGGGTGTCGATATCGAAGCCGGCACGCTCAACGGCAAGCCTGCCGTCATGGCCGGGTTCTGGGGCAGCCATATGGGCCTCGTCGACCTGCTGCTCGAAGTCGGCGATGACGGCACCTGGTCCATTCTCTCCCACACCTCCGAGGCGCGCCCGATCTACAATCGCGTCGATGGCGCGATCGTTCCGACCGTGGGGGACAATGATGCGGTGCTCGCCTCCGTCGAGGAGCCGCATCGGGAAACCCTCGATTATGTCCGCCGCCCCGTCGGCGAAACCGCGGCCCCGCTCCACTCCTATTTCGCACTTGTCGCCGACGATCCATCCGTCCAGATCGTCAACATCGCGCAAACCGCCTATCTCCAGCAGATGCTGGCCGGCACCGAATATGAAGGCCTGCCCATGCTCTCCGCCGCCGCCCCGTTCAAGGCCGGCGGACGCGGCGGCCCCGCTTACTACACCGACGTTCCTGTCGGCCCCGTCGCCATCCGCAACGTTGCCGATCTCTACCTCTATCCCAACACGTTCAAGGCGGTGAAAATCACCGGCGCGGACGTCAAGAACTGGCTTGAACGCTCCGCCGGCATCTTCAATCAGGTGACCCCCGGCGAGGCCGACCAACCCCTGATCGATTCCACCTTCCCGTCCTACAATTTCGACGTCATCGACGGGGTAACCTACCGGATCGATATCACCCAGCCCTCGCGCTACAGCGCCGATGGCCGTGAGGAGATCAACCCGGGCGCCAGCCGCATCGTCGATCTCATGTACAACGGCGCGCCCATCGATCCCGATCAGGAATTCATCGTCGCCACCAACAACTACCGCGCTGGCGGCGGCGGCCGCTTCCCTGGCATCGGCCCCGACAAGATCGTCTTCGAAGGCCCCGATACCAATCGCGACCTGATCGTGCGCTATATCGTCGAACAGGGCACCATCAACCCGGCCGCGGACAATAACTGGTCGCTGGCCGAAATCGGCGGCACCACCGTCCTCTTCGAAACCGGCCCCGCCGGCGCCGAACATCTGGGCGACGTCACCGCCGTCTCCATCGAAGCCACCGGCGATACCAGCGAAGCCGGCTTCGGCATCTACCGCATAACACTCTGACCCGGCTACAGGGCCGGACCCCTCCGGACCGGCCCTGTGCTTCCTGCCTCTCACCCGTTCGCTTGCGTTAAAGCGTGAAGACTCTGGGGTCAGGACCTAGATCGCCACTGAATAGGTGTCGCACGCGCTGACGTCGCCGCTCTCATATCCTCGGCTAAACCAAGCCTGCCGCTGCGCCGATGTGCCATGCGTGAATGTCTTGGGGATGGCCATCCCCTGCGTCCGCTCCTGGATCGTGTCATCCCCGATCTGCTCGGCCGCATTCAGCGCTTCCTCGATATCTCCGCTCTCGAGGAGATTTTGCTGCCCCGCGTAATTGGCCCAGATCCCCGCATAGCAGTCCGCCTGCAATTCGATCCGCACCGAATAGGCATTGACCTCCTCGGTGCTCATCCGCTGCCGCGCCTGATTGAACTGGGTCAGCACCCCGGTAAGCTGTTGCACGTGATGCCCGATTTCGTGCGCGATAACATAGGCCTGCGCAAAATCCCCCGGCGCTCCGAACTCCCGGTGCAACTGCTCGTAAAATGAAAGATCGATATAAACGCTCCGATCGGACGGACAATAAAAAGGCCCTGTCCGCGCATCTGCCAGCCCGCAGGCCGACCGATCCTGCCCCGAAAACAGCACCACCGTCGCCGGTTCGTAGGTCATGCCGTTCTCGGCAAAAACCTGATGCCATAAATCCTCGGTCTCCTGCACGACCACCGCGACGAAATCTGCCAGCTCGTCCTCGCCCTCCGCCGGCAATTGCTGCGAGCTCGACGCCGCCGTCCCGCCCGTCGGCCCCACGCTTCCGTCAAGCAAGGTCAACGGGTTGATGCCGAACACCATGCCGATAATGATGATTATGACAACCGCGCCAACGCTCAGCCCGCCCCCGCCGCCCATCCGGATCCCGGGCGACCGCCCCGGGCCCAACATTCCGCCCCGCGCACCGCGCCGGTCCACGACATTGCCCGAACGCTTCCGACCCGACCATTTCATCTTGTGCAATCCCTTGCTTACAGGCAATCTCACGCCCGCCTTGCAAATGCTCTATACATTCGCCGGTTCCCGATCCATCCCGACAAAAAGCACCATGCCCGCTCCCCATATCCGCCCCGCCACCGCCGAAGACCTGGCCTTCATCGTCAACCTCATAGAGGCCGACGGCATGGTCGGTTCGACCGAGGATACCGCCAACCCGCAAGGCCCCGGCTACATGGCCGCCCTCGCGGCCATCGAAGCCGACCCCAACCAGCTCCTGCTGATCGCGGAACTGGATGGCCAGCCCGTCGGCACCTTCCAATTGACCTTCACCCCCGGCATCTCCCGCAAGGGCGCCTGGCGCTGCACCATCGAGGGTGTCCACGTCTCCCCCGAACACCGCAACAAAAAGATCGGTGAAACCATGATGGTATGGGCAGTCGAAACCGCCCGCGCCCGCAATTGCGTCATGGTGCAACTGACCTCCAACAAAGCCCGCACCAACGCCCACCGCTTCTACAACCGCCTCGGCTTCAAACAGAGCCACGAGGGTTTCAAGCTGATGCTCGGCTAGCCGCCATATCGCCCGCCCGGGCCGCGTTGAAGGATGCAATGATGTCGCCCGCCTCGGGCCGCGTCCCGCCAGCTAGGTGCCCGATCCATTCCGCCGTCGTGCAGACCGCCGCGAACCGCGCCTGCATTACAACGAGAACCACCCGGTGAATCTCCTCGGCAGTGGCGAACCCGGCACTGTTCGCATAGGGAACCGTTCCGGTGGCGTCCGACAAAACCTCCACCGTAAAGCCCATATGCAAGGCATGTACCGCGGTCGAGAAATCGCAATTCTGCGTCATATATCCGACGATACTCACCGTATCGATTGATCTCTCGCGCAGCCATTCTTCGAGCCCCGTACCGGTAAAGGCCGAAGGTAGGCGCTTGTCCATCACCACATCGGCGTGCCGCCGCGCAATTTCGGGGTGAAGGTCCGCCCCTTGCGTTCCCTTGGCAAACACCGGCGCCGCCTCCGGCAGGTCCATGCGGATCACGATCACTGGAAGCCCCGCACCGTGCGCCGCATCCATAGCCGCCGCAACATTGGGCAGTGTCTCGTTAAAGGGCGGATGCTGGATTGCCAGCGCGCCTCCGGCGTCATAGTCGTTCTGCACATCCACCACGATCAGGGCGCGTTTCGGAGTCTGGGTCATCTGTATCTCCTTTCAGAAACCGCACCCCTTGTCTCATACCCTCCGCGTTGACAGTGATTGGCTCAATTGCCTATCTTCGAAATAATCAGGCCAAATCGGATCGCTGCTCGTGCGTGTCGTGACCTTCGCTTTTTCGGGCATGTCCCCGTTTCATCTCTCGGTTCCAGGGCTGATCTTTGAAACCGAACGCAAGGCCATCGGCCTGCCACACATCGACTACGCCCTGGCGTCGCTAGACGGGAACGATGTCAAACTGCCCAACGGTCTGCTGATGCGCCCTGCCGGGGACGTAACCCTTCTGGCCCAGGCGGATCTTGCGATAATTCCCAGTTGGACCGATCTCGACGGCGCGATTCCCCAAGCATTGGTGGATGCCTTGAATGACGTGGTAAATTCGGGTGGCCGCGCCGCTGGCCTCTGCCTCGGAGCCTATGCGCTGGCGGGCGCCGGTCTGCTGGACGGCAAAGAGGCCACTACGCATTGGAGCTGGGCGGATCATTTCAGCAACCGCTTCCCCGAAGTGCGGGTAAGACCTGATATGCTCTACGTCGAATCCGGCCTCTGCCTCACATCGGCCGGCGTCGCCGCCGCGCTCGATGCGTGCCTCCATCTCGTCCGGACAACCTATGGCGAAACGGTCGCCGCCCGGCTGGCGCGCGCCATCGTCATGGCACCGCACAGGTCCGGCGGTCAGGCGCAGTTCATCGAGCGCCCCGTGCCGCAACAGCCTTCCGACAAACAGCTCGCCGCCGCTCTTGACCGGATCGGCAAGGACGCCGGCCTGCGCTGGTCCCTCGATTCCGCCGCCGATGCCGCCGGCATGAGCCGCCGCACGTTCACCCGCCGCCTCAAGGCACAGACGGGACAATCGTTCAGCGATTGGCTGGCGGAACGCCGGGTGAGCCTTGCCTGCGAGATGCTCGAACGCACCGGCCTTTCGGTCGATGCCATTGCCGAAACGTCCGGGCTCGGCAGCCCGGCAAACCTGCGGACCCGCTTCGCCCGCTATACCGGCCTCACGCCAACCGAGTGGCGCGCCCGCTTCGCCGCCCGCTGAATACGCGCCTCACGTAAACACCAGCGGATCGGGCCCCGTCCGCCCATCCGCCGTATCGAGCGCCGCGATCCGCTCCATATCCTCTCCATCGAGCGCGAAATCGAACACGTCGAAATTCTCCGCCAGCCGCGCCGCATTCGCCGTCTTGGGAAAGAGGATCAGCCCCTGCTCGATATGCCAGCGGATCACGACCTGCCCGGGCGTCTTCCCGTGCTTTTGCGCAATCGAAACGATCGCCGGATCGCCCAGCACGTTCCTCTTCCCGAGCGGCGTCCAGCTTTCGATGGCAATGCCCTTGTCCGCATGGACCGCCCGCAAATCGCGCCTCTGGAAGCGCGGATGCAACTCGATCTGGTTGACCGAAGGCACCACCCCCGTCTCCCCGATGATCCGCTCCAGATGGTCGGGATTGAAATTCGATACCCCGATGGACCGGATGCGCCCTTCTTCCCTGAGCCGGATAAACGCCTTCCAGCTCTCGACATACCGATCCACCCGCGGCATCGGCCAGTGGATCAGGTAGAGATCGAGCACATCGAGCCCGAGCCGCTGCATCGTCCCGTCGAACGCGCGCAGCGTCTCGTCGAACCCGTGCTCGCCATTACGCAGCTTCGAGGTGACAAACACCTCCTCCCGCGCCAGCCCCGATTGCCTGACGGCCTCCCCCACGCCGCGCTCGTTCTCATAGCCCGCCGCCGTGTCGATATGCCGGTAGCCGAGCCGGAAGGCCTCCAGCGCAACGCCGGTCACCTCCGTATCGGAAAGCTGCCACGTCCCCAGCCCCATCTGCGGAATGGAAACGCCGTCATTGAGCGTTACGAATGTCTGCTCGGCCATAAGCCTTCTCCTCTACTTGATAATGTCGAAATCGGGCGCCGCGAGCTCGAACCCCTCGAAGCGGAACCCGGGCGACACCGTGCACCCAACGAGCGAGAACGCCCCAAGGCTCCGCGCCGCCTGCCAGTGCATCACCGGCACGATCGCCTGCGGCAATTCCCCAGCCAGGACGTCCGGCCCCAATCGGCGTTCGATCGCCGGCCCGGCCTCATCAGCTGCCACCGAAAGCACCAAAGGCGCCCCGGCATGGAAATGCCAGATCTCCGTCGCATCGATCCGATGCCAATGACTCCGTTCCCCGTCCCTGAGCAGAAAAAGAATGGACGTCCCGAATGCTCGCCCCTCCGCCGTCACCTGCTCATCCACCCAAACCTGCCGATACCACCCGCCTTCGGGGTGCTGCTCAAGCCTGAGCTTTTCGATGATTTCATCGGCTGTGCTTTCGCCCCGCATGTCGCCGTCTCCGCTCCTTCACAAAAAATCCCGCTTTATGCTGGAAATCCACCACCGCTTCGTCTAGAGAGACCGCCTAGCCAACAGAATCCCTGCCCCGTTCACCGCGCGACAGCTTCGCCCGCCGCGCGCCTGATGACGAGAGCCACCCGATGCCAAAACGCACCGACATCAAATCCATCCTCATCATCGGGGCTGGACCGATCATTATCGGCCAGGCCTGCGAGTTCGATTATTCCGGCACCCAGGCCTGCAAGGCGCTGCGCGAGGAAGGCTATCGCATCATTCTGGTGAATTCCAACCCGGCCACGATCATGACCGATCCGGACGTTGCCGATGCCACCTATATGGAGCCGATCACCCCCGAGGTCGTCGCCAAGATCATCGAGAAGGAGCGCCCCGACGCGCTGCTGCCCACCATGGGCGGCCAAACTGCGCTTAATTGCGCGCTCTCGCTCAACAAGATGGGTGTGCTCGAAAAATTCGGCGTCGAGATGATCGGCGCCACCGCCGAGGCCATCGACAAGGCCGAGGATCGCGAACTGTTCCGCGACGCCATGACGAAGATCGGGCTGGCCACGCCCAAATCCCGCCTTGCGCACAACACCATCGAATCCCTGCAGGCGCTCGAGGATATCGGCCTTCCAGCCATCATCCGCCCCAGCTTCACGCTCGGCGGCACCGGTGGCGGCATCGCATACAACCGCGAGGAATACCTCGCCATCTGCGAAAGCGGCATCGACGCCTCGCCCACCAATGAAGTCCTGATCGAGGAATCCGTCCTCGGCTGGAAAGAGTATGAAATGGAAGTTGTCCGCGACAAGAAGGACAACTGCATCATCGTCTGCTCCATCGAGAACATCGATCCGATGGGCGTCCACACCGGCGATTCCATCACCGTCGCTCCGGCCCTGACGCTGACCGACAAGGAATACCAGATCATGCGCGACGCCTCGCTGGCCGTCCTGCGCGAGATCGGTGTCGAGACTGGCGGTTCAAACGTCCAGTTCGCCATCAATCCCGAAGATGGCCGCATGATCGTCATCGAGATGAACCCGCGCGTCTCGCGCTCCTCCGCCCTGGCCTCCAAAGCCACCGGCTTCCCCATCGCCAAGGTCGCGGCGCGGCTGGCCGTCGGCTACACGCTCGATGAGCTCGAAAACGACATCACCGGCGGTGCAACCCCCGCATCGTTCGAGCCGACCATCGATTACGTCGTCACCAAGATCCCGCGTTTCGCCTTCGAGAAATTCCCCGGTGCCGACAATCGCCTGACCACCGCCATGAAGTCGGTCGGCGAAGCGATGGCCATTGGCCGCACCTTCCCGGAATCGCTGCAAAAGGCCTTGCGCAGCCTCGAAACCGGTCTCACCGGCCTCAACGAGATCGGCATCCCCGGCCTTGGCGAAGGCGACGACAAGAATGCAGTCCGCGCTGCGCTCGGCACCCCGACGCCCGACCGTCTGCTCTGGGTCGCCGAAGCCATGCGGCGCGGCTACGACCACCAGATGATCCATGAAGCGTGCCGCATCGACCCCTGGTTCCTCGAGCAGCTTCAATCCATCGTCGATACCGAAAACAAGGTCCGCGAACACGGCCTGCCCCAGACCGACGGCCAGATGCGGACGCTCAAGGCCATGGGCTTTTCCGATGCCCGCCTCGCCGAACTGTCCGGCAAGTCCGCCCGCGAGGTCATGGCCCACCGCCACAAGCTCGGCGTCAGGCCCGTCTATAAGCGCATCGACACCTGCGCCGCCGAATTCGCCTCCCCCACCGCCTATATGTATTCGACCTACGAGGCCCCCTTCGCCGGCACGCCTGCCGACGAGGCCCGCCCCTCGGACAAGAAAAAGATCGTCATCCTGGGCGGCGGCCCCAACCGCATCGGCCAGGGTATCGAGTTCGATTATTGCTGCTGCCACGCCGCCTTCGCGCTCTCGGATGCGGGCTATGAGACCATCATGGTCAACTGCAACCCCGAAACCGTCTCGACCGACTACGACACCTCCGACCGCCTCTATTTCGAGCCGTTGACGGAAGAAGACGTCATCGAGATCCTCACCACGGAACAGCAGAACGGCACGCTTCATGGCGTCATCGTCCAGTTCGGTGGCCAGACGCCTCTCAAGCTCGCCGCCGCCGTCGAACGCGCCGGCGTCCCCATCCTCGGCACCCAGCCCGAAAAGATCGATCTGGCCGAAGACCGCGACCAGTTCATGAAGCTCTTGAACCGGCTCGATCTCACCCAGCCTAAAAACGGTATCGCCTATAGCCTCGAACAGGCCCGGCTCGTTGCCGAAGGTCTCGGCTTCCCCATGGTTATCCGCCCCTCGAACGTGCTCGGCGGGCGCGCCATGATCATCTGCCACTCCGCCGAAGAGTTCGAGCGCTACGTGCAATCGACGCTCACCGAACTGGTGCCGCCCGACATCCGGCACAAATACCCCAACGACAAGACCGGCCAGATCAATTCGGTCCTCGCCGCCAATCCGCTCCTGTTTGACTCCTATCTCGAAGGTGCGACCGAAATCGACGTAGATTGCCTCTCGGACGGCACCGATGTGTTCGTCGCCGGCATCATGGAGCATATCGAGGAGGCCGGCATCCACTCAGGCGACAGCGCCTGTTCGCTCCCGCCGCGCAGCCTTTCGCCAGCAATCATTGCCGAGCTCAAGCGCCAGGCCACGGAACTGGCCCGCTCGCTCAAGGTCGGCGGGCTGATGAACGTGCAGTTCGCCTTGAAGGACGACACGCTCTACATCCTCGAAGTGAACCCCCGCGCATCGCGCACCGTGCCTTTCGTCGCCAAGGTCATCGGCTACCCGCTCGCCAAGATCGCCGCGCGCATCATGGCGGGCGAAAAGCTCGACGCCTTCGATCTCCAGGAGCGCGAGATCAAGCATATCGGCATCAAGGAAGCCGTCTTCCCCTTCGCCCGCTTCCCCGGCGTCGATACGGTTCTTGGCCCGGAAATGAAATCCACCGGCGAAGTCATCGGCCTCGACACCGATTTCGCTATCGCCTTCGCCAAATCCCAGCTCGGGGCGAATGTGAAGGTGCCAAAGGAAGGCACGGTCTTCATCTCTGTCCGCGACAGCGACAAAGCGGCCATCGTCGGTGCCGTCCGCGACCTCGCCAATGCGGGTTTCCAGATCATCGCCACCGGCGGCACCCAGCGCTATCTTGTCGAGCAGGGCATCGACTGCATCAAGATCAACAAGGTCCTCGAAGGCCGCCCGCACATCGTCGATGCCATCAAGAACAGCGATGTCCATCTCGTCATCAACACCACCGACGGCGCGAAGGCGGTTTCCGACAGCCGCGACATCCGCCGCGCCGCGCTGATGGCCAAGGTGCCCTATTACACCACCATCCCCGGCGCCAACGCCGCAGTCGAAGGCATCCTCGCCTATCGCGGCGGCAATCTCACGGTTAAGGCGCTGCAGGAATACTTCGCGGCGTAATCCCTCACGACCCGGCGGCGTCATATTTGCCCGCCGGGCCGGCTCATGGGCTGCCAATGGCCCTTTTTACTTCCGATCGAAGACGATGACGGGACGTTCGCCGCGAGCGTCCTGGTGGCCCCAGGCCGGCTTTCGACCCGCTAGGCCGAGACCGGGGACCAACCTCTCGAGTGGCATAAGTAGCACGCCTCGAAATAAGTTAACCCTCTATGAACTGTCTCATTGCAATACACCTTGAGAGGATTTATTCATAAAGAATTAACTAATGGGGGATCCTCAAAATGAAATCGCGGTTTCTGCTTTCAGTTGCCGTCTCACTTCTCGCCATGGGGAGCGCAATGGCTGCTCCTCCCGCATCCAAGCCGAACCAGCCCAATAATGTGACACCGGGTCAGAACGGTCAGGGCGGCGCGAATGGCTTTATCGACAGGACGTTCGAAGTCATTGTCGAGACGTCCAGCGAAGCCCAGTTTATGGGTATGAGCAACAAAACGCCGCCGAATGCGAATGCCGCTGCCAGCCAGGGCACCCGCACTGAAACGATCACCACCATCACCACGTACGACGTGGACGTGACCGGGCCGAACGGACAGCTCAAGGACTACGAACTTCCTGACAACTACGAGCTTCAGGAAGAAGGCGATAAACTCCCGGGTTGCGCGAATTGCGAAATCACCGATATCACCGAGACGGGCAGCGACAGCACTACGGAGATCACTGATCTTCCGGGCGCAAATCGTTAATACCGCTTTGCTTTGAAGCCTTCGATCCGCCAGCTGTCTGGCGGGTCTTTTTTTGGCCAATGGGTGCTCGGACCGTTGCCCTACTGCCCACTTCCAGCCTGTAAGGGTCAGCTGTGCGGCGCTTTGCCCATTGCCCTTGCTACAACCGCGTCGAAACGGCTGTCCATGCAAACGCTCAGATCCGTTGTCACGAACCGGCCGTCTATGAACAGGCTGAAGATCGTTGCGGGGGTGGGCGCCGACTGAGCGGCTTCCAGGCTGTCCAGCTTGATGATGTTCGCGGTCAGGTTCCGCTTCTCGCACGTCTCTCTGAGCGAGACGTTGACATGGTACTCGGAGAACGGACAGCGGTTGGAGTAGTAGACCGTAACCCCGTTCGAATCGGGACCGAGGCCGTTTATCGCGCTATCGCCGAACCGCGGTAGATCCGGCGAGACGGCGCCGTCGACCTCGAGCGCAAGCAGGGAAAAGCCGCTGTCGAGCGCGTCGACCTCCCGGAAGCCCTGCCGCAGCAACCACTCTCCGTCGCTCTGAAAATGCATTTTCTTCTTTCCCGCCACCGAGACCAGGCCATGGCGGCCCTGTTTCGCGACCTCATCCATGGCAGTCGCAAGTAGGGCTTTGCCGTGACCATGGCCCTTGAATTGGCCAGAGACCCAGAAGCAGCCCATCACCATCCATCCGGGTGCAACGACCGGCATCCAGGCGTGCTCGCTCGGACCATATTCGATGAAAACCTTGCCCCGCTCATCGAGGCGGCTGAACCGGTAGCCCCGGCCGTATTGCTCTGCCAGCCACTGCTTCTTGGCGGCATAACCATCGGCGCATTTCTTGTCCGAAATTGCACAACAGATTTGCTCTTTCGGCAGCGTGTCTGGCGTAAGGGTGATAATCGACATGCCGGTCTCCTTGCGGGCGATCCATGGCCCCAAGGATAATCCATCGGCTCACCCGGTCATTGACGTCGGTCAAAAATAACTGTTGCCAGCGCCCATCCGCCAGTCAATAACTGAACCAAATGGTTCAGTATATAGACACATCCTTGGATGCCAAATTCGCTGCCCTTTCGGACGCCACCCGACGTGGCGTTCTGGAGCGGCTGTTTCAGGGCGAAGCCTCAATCAGCGATCTGGCCGAGCGCTTCCACATGACGCTGACCGGCATGAAAAAGCACGTCAGTGTTCTCGAACAGGCGGGGCTGGTGGCAAGCGAGAAGGTCGGACGGGTCAGGACGTGCCGTCTGGGACCCGGAACTCTGGAGGCCGAAATGGAATGGATGGCGCAATATCACGCGCTGTGGACGGCCCGGTTCAAGGCGCTCGATAGAGTGATTGCAGATTTGAAATCGAAGGAACAGGGCAATGAACAGGAAAATGACTGAGCGCGTATCGGATCGCGAACTTTTGGTACGGCGCAGCTTCAATGCAAGAGCCAGCATCGTGTTCAAGGCCTGGACGACACCGGAACTGATGATGCGCTGGTGGGCCCCCGAAAGCTTTGGCATCACCTTCATCTCGGCGGAGATGGATGTGCGCGAGGGTGGGCGTTACCGCTTTGTCTTCGGCCATCCGGCGGCGGACGAACCGATGGCGTTTGTCGGGCGCTATCTCGAGGTCGTGCCGGATGCGCGCCTGGTCTGGACAAACGAAGAGGGCGAGGACGGGGCGGTAACGACAGTGACCTTTACCGAGCGCGATGGCTGGACCGAAGTTGAATTGCGCGATCTCTATCCGAGCAAGGAGGCGCTCGATGCCGCCATCGAGCAGGGGAGCGTCAGCGGATATGACGAGCAGCTTGCCGAGCTTGACGTTTTCCTTGGCACGCTCGAAACGGAGGGTTGATCTCTATTCGACAAAGCAGGATATGGGACCGGTGAACTCGAAGAGTTGCGCCTCCCCGCCCTGCGAATCCCCCGCTTGGTAGGCGGCGACCGAAAAGTCTCCGAGATAGTCTTCGCCGCTCTCATCGACCATCGTCCGGACGACGACCTGGACGCTGAAATAGGGAACGTCGCCCTCGGCCTCCCGGTAGAGAACCAGCCTCAACGTCTCTCCATCAAGCCAGTATTGCGCCACATGCTCTTGCTCGAAGCGGGCCTCGCGCGCCGCCGGGGATAACCGCTGATCGGCTATCGCCAATTCGCCGGCAAACGCGAAGAGCGGCCCACCCATGCCGTGCGTAACGCCGCTCTGGATGTCGATCAGAATGGGCCCATGATCCGCGCCGCACGAAATTCCCCCGCTGGCGGCCGCAGGAAAAGCAACCAGGCTGGCGAAAGCGGCAATGATCAGTCGCATGGGTCTCACTCCACGTAGCTATGGCCGAAACGGCGCATATGCGGTTTTCGATTGTCACCAGAGGTAATCCGATAGAGACGCCTTGCGCGAGCATTATTCGCCCGGGGGCGTGCAATCTTCCCGCTGGGCAGCTAGGCGACGCACCCCTCCATGAAATTTTCCCCTCATTGTCGGCCCGCTCCTGCCCCGTCCGTCGTCTCCTTCGAAAACGCACAATTTCCACGCAAACATCCAAGGAGGACCGATATGTTCCGCAGAACCGTCACCATCGCTCTCGTCCTGCTCGCAACAGGAGGCTCCCCTCTCATGGCACAGTCCGAACCCGCCGGCGCTACCGTCGAGGTCAACGGAATGCAGATGTATTACGAGGTCTCGGGCGAAGGCGACCCGCTCATCGTCCTGCACGGCGCCTATATGAACATCGATACAATGGGCGAAATCATCCCCATGCTGGCCGAAAGCCGCAAGATCTACGCCATCGAGTTCCAGGGCCACGGCCGCACCACCGATATCGACCGTCCCATCACCTATCCCAACCTTGCAGACGACATCGCCGCCTTCATGGATGAAGTCGGGCTCGAAAAGGCCGATGTCTTCGGCTATTCGATGGGCGCCGCCGCCGGCCTGCAATTTGCCATCCGCCACCCCAAAAGGATCGGCAAGCTCGCCGCCGCCTCGGTCTCTTACGATGCCAGAGGGTGGCAGCCCGCTTTCCTCGAATTCATCCCTATGATGACTCCCGAATTCTTCGTCGACACACCGATGGAGGATGAATACCGCAAACTGGCCCCCAACCCCGACGGCTTCCCCGCGCTCGTCGAAAAACTCATCGCGCTCGAGCACGAGCCCATGGCCTGGGAGGATGACGTCAAAAAGCTCGAAACCCCGGTCCTCGTCATCGCGGGCGACGCCGACGTGACGACCCTCGAACACACCGTCGCGCTGTTCCGCCTGCTTGGTGGTGGGGGCATGGGCGACATGGGCGAACCGCTGCCCGAGTCTCGCCTCGCCATCCTGCCTGCCTCCTCCCACACCGCAGTCATCGACCAGGCCGAAATCCTTCGTAGCTTCGTCATCGATTTCCTCGAAGGCAAGGTTCCTGCCGGGTTCATGTAAGCGCGCCAAAAGCGGCTTGACCGCACTTTCTGCTGGAACCAATATCCCGGCGCCTCAGGTGCCGGGATTCGATTGTCATGAAATACGCTGCTGCCTCCCTTGCCATCTTCGCGCTGGCCGGCATTGCCTCACCTGCAGCGGCCTCGGAACCGGCGGTCGATATCGCCATCGAAAGCTTCATCGCCGCTACCGGCTTTGCGCGGATCGACCCGGTACAATTGGAAGAAAGCCTTGGGCCTTTATGGCTCCAGACCGATCTCGTTCCCCCCTCCGGCCCGGTCGGCCCTATCGAAAAGGCGCTGCTGATCGCAACCGGGGCGATCCCCTCGACCCGCACCCGCACGGCGCTCTCTTATGGCCAGTTGATCGATAGCGAAGGCGACAGCCAGGCCTCACCAGTGAGCTTCATCGAAGTCCGCCATTACAACCTGGCGTCCGAAATCCGCGACGAAAACATAAAGGCGTATGGCCTCGAGGACGTGGCGGACCTCGAAATGTTCGGGCTCGGCGAACACCGCGCCTGGCGCTTCGTTTTCCAGCCACTGGCAGGCTATACCGCCCTGCTTATCGATGCGAGCACACGGGAAATCGATGACCGCGAGGCCGCGGACCACGATTGCACCGGCCTGCGCTGCCTCAAGTATTTCACACACAGCAGCGAATTGGCGACGTGGGAAGCGATGGACGTGACAATCCCCGATTGGCCGCGCCTTTATCCCGACTGGATGAAAGAAACCTCGACCCCCGCTCACGCCGCCGCCGAACTTGCCGTGCTCGGCTTCTGGGCCAATGCTGAATCCGGCACCTACCAGTGGACCGGCGGCGAACACCCCGAAGCCGTACGCGGCATCGAGCCTTTCCGCTTCATCGGCATCGACAGGAACCTCGGACAGGAAGCCGCCATCGACGCGATCTGGATTGAAACCCTGCTCAACGACACCTCGATATCCGAGATCTGGTTCCGCCGTTCAGAGGTCGCGGGCGACGTCTATTTCGACACCTTCACCATACCCCGTTGACTCCACGGCAGGCCGTCTTCATCTTCGCGGCCATGATGATGTCCTGCAAATTCGCTGTTTTCCTCAGCGCCTGACCGGCGCTTTCCCGGGAACGAAAGCATTGTGAGCCGGATCGCCGAAGCGATCGGCTAGGGCCGCGCACGAACCGTCGCGCGGCGAAATGCGAATTCATGGATATCTCGAATGCCCCACATCACACCCGCGCTCGATGCAGCGCAGATCGATGCCTTCATCGCCGATGGCTTCGTCCGCATCGATAACGCCTTCCCCCGCGAATTGGCCGATGAGGCCCGCGCCATTCTCTGGCGCGACACCGGTTGCGACCCGGACGATCGTGCCACATGGACCCGGCCCGTCATCCGCCTCGGTTTTTATCATGACGCCCCGTTTCGGGCGGCGGCCAACACGCCGGTCCTTCATGCCGCCTATGACCGGCTTGTCGGCGAAGGTCGCTGGCTCCCCCCGCGAGGGCTCGGCACCTTCCCCGTCCGCTTCCCGTCGAGCGAGGGACCCGGCGATGATGGCTGGCACGTAGATGTCAGCTTCGGGTTCGAGAACCCCGATTTCATGGAATGGCGGGCGAACGTCAAATCCAGCGGCCGGGCGCTATTGATGCTGTTCCTCTTGTCCGATGTCGGGCCCCAGGACGCACCCACCCGTATCCGCAAGGGCTCGCACGCGGTCATTGCGCGCGAACTCCTGCCCTTTGGCGAGGCCGGCGCTACCCTGCGGCAGCTTTCCGCCGATGGCTACGCCTCGAGCGCGGGCTGCGAGGAAGACCTGGCCACCGGGCCAGCGGGCACCGTTTATCTGTGCCACCCCTTCCTCGTCCACGCGGCCCAGCCGCATCGCGGAACCGGGGTCAAGTTCATGGCCCAGCCACCCTTGCTACCCAAGGGCGAGTTTGATCCTGCGCTGCCGCCCTCGCCCGTGCAGGTCGCCATCCGCAAGGCCTGCGGCCTGACGATGTAGACGCCGAGATCCCCGGGAGCGCTGCTCCCGGGGGCACGGTTCAATTCGATAGCCCCAGCACCGACCCGGGCGCGATGTCCTCCGACACCGGCGCGTCGATAATCGCATCCGGCTTGCGCGCCACGATCAGCAACCCCGGGACCGGCTGCCCGCGATCCATCCGTATCGTCCCGGCGCTGGCTTTGAGGAGTTCGAACCCGGCCGCCGCCAGTCCGCGCCGGATCGCCTCGCCATTGTGCGCATAGCGTAGCGAGGCCTGCAGCACCTGTGCTTCCTCGCCCTCATGGCGTTCCACGGAGAAGGCGAACATCCCGCCCGGACGAAGAATGGCAGATACCGCCTCGAAAATCGGTGCCAATGAGGGACAATATATAAAGACGTCCGCAGCCGTCACGATATCGGCCACCCGTCCCTCCTGTCGGAGGAAGGCCAGCAATTCGCCCTGCTCAACGCCATCATATATGGTCTTGCTGGCGGTTTCCGCGACCATCGCTGCCGAAATATCCACGCCGACGAGGTAGGAAACAACGCGCCGCAGCCGCTCGCCCATCAATCCGGTGCCGCAGCCCAGATCGATCCCGCGGGCAAAGCCCTCTATGCCCCGCCGTTCCATCTCCGCAGCAAGAAGCGCCATGAGGTTTTCGGGCACCGAATAGCCCAGCTTTTGCACCAGCTCCTCTTCGAAGCGCTCGGCATACTGGTCGAACAAGGCTTCAACATAGGCCACCTGAGCCGTTGGCTCGACATCGTCGACCCCATGTGCCGCCAGATGCATCTGTGCGCCCAATCGGCCCGCAGGATCGAGCGCCGCTGCCCGCTCCCACGCTGTAATCGCCGCTCCCAGCGCGCCGGTCTTGAGATGGAATTCCCCCGCCATCATCCAGCCCGCGGCCCAGTCCGGCGCTGTCTCCAGCGCCTGCGCCATGAGCTCGGCCCCTGCCGCAAAATCACCGGCCTCGGCCAGCATCCGCGCATACTGCGCTCGCCGATCGATGACCAGATCGCCCGAAGACAAGAATATCGCTGTCAATTTCCGTGAAGCACTCGAAGAACGACCGGCCGTGCGCCGGCGCGCGGGAAATGTGCCTTTTCGCAACGAAAATCAAGCGGGAAAATGGAGATCGGGCGTGGCCGCGAACCTATTGAGCAGCGAACACCCTCTCGCCCTGTCCCTTGAAAAATGCGCCCGCCGCTTCCAGCGCCGCCGCGAGCGCATCGTCCCCGACGTCCTTGTGCGTCACCCAGCGCAGCTCGCCGTAGCGCCCGGAAACCCCGATCCCGCTGGCCGCCATGTGTTCGGCGAAACGGTCGCCCAGCCGCTCCTCCACGCGCATGAAGTTGATGTTGGTTTGCGGCATTTCGAGAGAGAGCCCGGGATATTGCGCAAAGCCCTCGGCCAGCCGCCGCGCCCGCGCATGATCTTCGGCCAGCCGCGCTACATTGTTTTCGAGGGCATAGAGCCCTGCCGCCGCAAGGATTCCTGCCTGCCGCATCCCCCCGCCCAACATCTTGCGCAAACGCCGCCCCGTTGCGATGGCGTCTGTGCTTCCAACCAGCACCGAGCCCACCGGCGCGCCGAGCCCCTTTGAAAGACACACCGAGACCGTATCGAACGGAGCGGCGAGCTCGCCCGCCCTGCGCCCGCTCCCCACCGCGGCATTGAAAATCCGGGCCCCGTCGAGATGCGTCGCGAGCCCATGTTGCCGCGCCAGTCCGGTCGCCTCGCGCACGAAATCCTCCGGCAATATCCGACCGCCGATCGTGTTCTCGAGCGCCAGAAGCCGCGTTCGCGCAAAATGGGGGTCTTCAGGCTTGATCGCCGCAGCGATCTTGCCCAGGTCCATCGTGCCGTCCGGGAGGTTCTCGACCGGCTGCGGCTGGATAGAGCCGAGCACCGCCGCCCCGCCCGCCTCGTATTTGTAGCAATGGGCATTCTGCCCCGCGATGAATTCGTCCCCGCGTCCGCAATGGATCATCAGCGCAATGAGGTTCGATTGCGTGCCCGAGGGCAGGAACAGCCCTGCCGCCTTGCCCATGATTTCCGCCACGCGTCCTTCGAGCGCCGCAACCGTCCGATCCTGGCCATAGACATCGTCGCCCACCTCGGCGACAGCCATCGCCTTGCGCATGCCCGAGCATGGCCGGGTAACGGTGTCGGAACGGAAATCATGAACAATGGCAGTCACAGCAGGCTCCCCATTGGGCTCGAGGTTTGAACGCCTGTTGTAATGCGATCGGGCGCACGATGGAAACGCCCCTCTCCCGCGCCCCGCGATTACTCTGGCGATTTTCCGCACCCGCCATCGGTTATGGAGAATTACTTATGCGCTGGATGCGGAACGCATAAAGATTAGCGTATCATTACTGACATGTTAGGAAGCCCGGCTTTCGGCAAGCGCGCTTCTACTGTCGTTCGGAAGGTAAAATTTTTCAGATTTGGCCGATATTCACATCCTCTTGAATATTAGCCACATTTCATCTACAAAATCGGCATCGAATTTGCGGCCGACCGATCTAGCCTAGCGATTTTCGCCTGCTGACGTCCTGAACCACAAAGTTTCGATAGGCACGGAAACAGTCTCCGGACTGTTCCACGAATACGACAGCACGACGAAAGGACACGCCAATGGCTACCGGCACTGTCAAATGGTTCAACACTCAGAAGGGCTACGGCTTCATCCAGCCTGACGAGGGCGGCGCGGACGTTTTCGTCCACATTTCGGCCGTTCAGAACAGCGGCATGGCGGGTCTCGATGAGGGGCAACGCATCGCTTACGAGATCGTCAAGGACAAGCGCACCGGCAAGTCCGCTGCCGGCAATCTCCAGGCTTCCGAATAGCCTCGAACCGCCAATTGAGCTAACGCCCGGCTCAAGCGGCCGGGAGGACAACAATTTGTCAGGGCGCGGAACCCGGGAGGGTTTTGCGCCCTTATCACGTTCACCGAACCGGGATGACCTTGTGAACACTATCACAGCACCCATATTCGCTGGATGCCGACCGGGAAGCTGAGCCGCATGCCCTTGACCCTGAGGTCAGAGCGGGGCAACCTGTGCAGCACGGCAATTCCCCGAAAACACCTAAAGCGAATACCGCTGATGATGTATCGGCGATATTCCGGTTTTGTGACTCACTCCATGTGGAAGGAGCGAAAGGAAAAATGGACAAGATCCCGATGACCGTGGCAGGACATGCCGCGTTGGTCGAAGAACTGCAGCGCCGCACCTCGCAGGATCGCCCCGCGATCATTGAGGCGATTTCCGAAGCGCGCGCGCATGGCGACCTCTCGGAAAACGCGGAATATCACGCCGCCAAGGAACAGCAGAGCCTCAACGAAGGCCGCATCATGGAACTCGAATCCCTGCTGGCCATGGCGGAAATCATCGACATCTCCAAGCTCTCCGGCGACACCGTCAAGTTCGGTGCCACCGTGACGCTGGTCGATGAGGATACCGACGAGGAAAAGACCTACCAGATCGTGGGCGATGCCGAAGCCGACGCCAGCAATGGCCGCATTTCGGTTTCCTCCCCCATTGCCCGCGCCCTGATCGGCAAGGCCGAAGGCGATTCGATCGAAGTCTCTGCCCCCGGCGGAGCCCGCGGCTACGAAATCCTCAAGATCGCCTTCGTTTAGGACGGCTCGTCGGTCCACGAAATCGGGCCGACCCGCCGGCGCGCGGCCAATCCATGAACCCCGGGAATGGATCCCGGGGTGATACTTTATGTGGGGACGGGCCCTGAGCGTCACCGCCCATGCTCCCCCAAATGAAGCGCCGGATTTGCTCTCTTTTTAGGCATCCCCGGCGCTATCTCCGCCATTTGCGGCAAAATAGCCGCAAGCCCACAGCTTTCGGCCCCTGGCACCCGCTCGCGACTTGTCACCCGCGCGCAGCGTGCCATATTTTGTTCAATCGAACCTGACAACCACAAGACCATGCACGCCAAGACAATCATCATCGGTTCCGGCCCTGCCGGATACACTGCTGCTATTTATGCTGCCCGGGCCATGCTCGAGCCGCTCATGATCACCGGCATGCAACCCGGCGGCCAGTTGACCATCACCACCGACGTCGAGAACTATCCCGGCTTCGCCGATCCCATTCAGGGGCCCTGGCTCATGGATCAGATGCGGGCCCAGGCCGAGCACATGGGGACGCGAATCGAACACGACATGATCGTCGATGTCGATTTCAACATCCGTCCGTTCCGGCTCACTGCCGATAGCGGCACCGTCTATACCGCCGACACCGTCATCATCGCCACCGGCGCGCAGGCCAAGTGGCTTGGCCTGCCTTCGGAAGAAAAGTTCAAGGGCTTCGGCGTATCCGCCTGCGCGACCTGCGATGGCTTCTTCTACCGCGAAAAGACCGTGCTGGTCGTCGGTGGCGGCAACACGGCGGTCGAGGAAGCCCTCTTCCTCACCAACTTCGCGTCCAAGGTCATCCTCGTCCATCGCCGCGACCAGTTCACGGCCGAAAAAGTCATGCAGCAGCGCCTGTTCAAGCATCCCAAAATCGAGGTCCGCTGGAACACCGTGCTCGACGAGGTCAAGGGTGACAACATGCCCCCCTCGGTCCGCGCCGCAATCCTGCGCGACATATCGACGGGCGAAAGCACCGAAATCGAGGTCGACGGGATTTTCATCGCCATCGGTCACGCTCCGGCCACGGAAATCTTCAAGAACAAGCTCGAAATGAAGCCCGGCGGCTATATCTGGACCGCGCCCGACAGCACCGGAACCTCGGTGCCCGGCGTCTACGCGGCGGGCGACGTCACCGACGACGTCTATCGTCAGGCGGTCACAGCGGCGGGCATGGGCTGCATGGCCGCCCTTGAGGCCGAGCGCTACCTTGCGGCCCACGAATTGGCCGAAGCCGCCGAATAACGGAGTATCGGGAAGAGCGGGACACCGCTTTTCCGATCAACAGAAGGGATTGGGGGATGCTGGACTGGGACAAGCTGCGCATATTTCATGTCGCCGCTGAGTCGGGGAGCTTCACCCATTCCGCCGAAAAGCTCGGCATGTCGCAGTCCGCCGTCTCGCGCCAGATTTCCGCGCTCGAGGAAGACCTGGGCCTAAAGCTCTTCATCCGCCACGCCCGCGGGCTGGTGCTTACCGAAGTCGGCGAGCAGCTCTTCCGCACCGCACACCGGATGGCCTGGGAACTGCAATCGGTCCAGGCGCAGATGACCGAGAGCCAGGACGTCCCCACCGGCCCGCTGATCGTCACGACGACAGTCGGCTTCGGCTCGACCTGGCTCACAAAGCGCATCCACGAGTTCGTGACGCTCTATCCCACGATCCAGCTCGAAATAAAGCTCAACGACGCCGAACTAGATCTCGCCATGCGCGAAGCCGACGTCGCCATCCGCCTGCACCGGCCGAACCAGTCCGAGATGATCCAGCGCAAGCTGTTCACCGTGCACTTTCACATCTATGCCTCCGAGGAATACCTCGCCGAGAACGGTACGCCGCAAACCATCGAGGATCTCGACGCCCACAAGATCATCACTTTCGGCGAGCCCTCGCCCTCCTATCTGGGGGACGTCAACTTCCTTGAGCGCGTGGGGCGTCCCGATAACAACCCCCGCCGCACCAATCTCAAGGTCAACGCCATTTACGGGATGATGCAGGCTTGCCGCCAGGGCATCGGCATCGCCATGCTCCCCGATTACATCACCGAGGAGGAATCGCGGCTTGTGCGCGTCCTCTCCGATATTTCGCTGCCCGCGTTTGAAACCTATTTCGTCTACCCGCCCGCACTCAAGAACTCCAAGCGCGTGGGTGTCTTCCGCGATTTCCTCGTCGACAAGGCAAAAGACTGGCACTTCTGAGGTCGCAATGCGCAAAGCCCTGACACTGATCTCCCTCTCCGCCGCGCTCTACGCGGCCCCTGCAGCCGCACAGTTCGAGGGCGACAGCGTTGAGCAAGCCGCCGCTGTCTTTTGCGAAAGTCACGGCGATCTCGATATCGGGGCGCGCGCGCCCTATCTTTCCCCCGCCCTTCTAGAGGCGATCGCCGCCGCCGACGCCGTCAGCCAGCTCTATGTCGACGCCTATCCGGATGAAAAGCCCCCGCTAGGCGATGGCATTCCCTGGCAGGCCTGGCCCGATTATGCCGATGCCTGTACGCCGGGCGATCCTCTTTACGATGGAGACGAGGCCACGGTCGCCATCACCTACACCTTCATCGAATATCCCGACGCGACCTATTCGGACGAGTTGCGATTCGTGCGCGTTGACGGCGATTGGCTGATCGACGACGTCATCTATGCCGAGAACACGCTGACTCTGCGCTCGATCCTGGACAATATTGCCGCAACCCCGCCGGAATAGCCCGTTTTTTCCGAATATAGACGTTCGTCTTGCGCGTGCGATTTGTGCTTAGATTTCAGGCGCTTTGCTCATAAAGAGCGCAGAGCCATGCGATTTCTGCATAGCAGGCATTCGATCAGCGAGCTTGTCGCTGCCATGCCGAAACACTACCTGTCCGCCAGACATTACGCGCTTTTCCCCCTCCCTTTGAGCGCGTTTGATGTTCCCTCCTTGCGAGAGGTTCGCCTCTTGCACTCGGGCCCCGCTCTCCCCTCGAGCGGGGCTTTTTTTTGCGCTCCGCCTCTTCCCACCACACGAATTGGGCGTACCCGAAGGCGGTTAAGCCTCCGCGCACCCTTGCATTTTTATCACACTTGCACGCAGTGCATGGCTGCCATGTGTATTCACTACTTTTCAAGTCGTGATTAAACCGGCATATAGGCATGGTCACTGAGACGCGGCGCGCTTTTCCTCCTCCCTTAGCTCCCCGCGACCATGACAAATGAGCGGCAAAGGTTCCTCCTCCTCCCTCCTGACCCGCTCCACGGCCAATAATCGAACCTCCTCCCTCGATTTTGGCCGACAGTTCTGGCCCCGCCTTCCTCGAAGGTGGGGCCTCTTTTTTGCCTAAAATATGGTCAGACTTTGCAATCTGCCTAATGCATGGCTGCTATGCGCAATTGCGCATTGTACGCAGGAACCATCTCGCTCATATTCGCATTGTCAACCGAGCGACGCGCCCCTCCTCCTCCCTGGGCCCCTCGCTCCTGACACCCGAACAGGCTTCGTATCCTCCTCCCACGATCCCTGTTCACCCGATCGGCCGTATCCTCCTCCCACGGCCCGATCGCAAACTGTGAGATTAGGGCTCTGCCCGATCAAGGCTCCGTCTTTTGACGGAGCCTCTTTTTTGTCTCGCTCCGGGCAATTGCCATTGCTATGAGCATATCAACACCGAAATGACGCTGGAGGAGTCGATGAAAGCCCTGGTTCTGGAAAAAATCCGCGAACTCTCGTTGCGCGACATCGCGCTACCCCAGGAAGTCGGCCCCCGCGACGTGAAGATCGCCATCCACACTGTGGGCATCTGCGGTTCCGACGTGCATTATTACACCCATGGCCGCATTGGCCCGTTCGTTGTCGAGGAGCCCATGGTCCTCGGCCATGAGGCCGCAGGCACCGTGGTGGAAACCGGCAGCGCCGTCACCAGCCTCAAGCCCGGTGATCGCGTATGCATGGAGCCGGGCATTCCCAACCCCAATTCACGCGCCTCCCGGCTCGGGCTCTACAACCTCGATCCCGAGGTCACCTTCTGGGCCACACCGCCCGTTCATGGCTGCCTGACGCCGCACGTCGTCCATCCGGCCGACTATGCCTATAAGCTCCCCGATGCCGTTTCGTTTGCCGAAGGGGCCATGGTCGAACCCCTCGCGGTCGGCATTCATGCCGCTGCCAAGGCGCGCATCGCGCCGGGCGAGACCGCCCTCGTCACCGGCGCCGGCCCCATCGGCATTCTCACCGCCCTTGCGGCGCTCGCCGCCGGTTGCGCACGCGTCTTCATTTCCGACTTGCAGCAGGCAAAGCTCGACATCGCCGGCCGTTATCCCGGCATCACGCCGGTCAACATCGCCACCGGCAACCTGCGCCAGACAATCGCGGAGGCCACCGGCGATTGGGGCGTGGACGTGGTCTTTGAAGCCAGCGGCAACGCGCGGGCCTTTGAAGGCCTGTTCGACCTTATCCGCCCTGGCGGCGCGGCCGTCCTCGTCGGCATGCCGGTCTCCCCCGTCCCCTTCGATGTCGTCGCCGCCCAGGCCCGCGAGGTCCGCATCGAAACCGTCTTCCGATACGCCCATGTCTACGACCGCGCGATAGACCTCATCGCCTCGGGCAAGATCGATTTGAAACCGCTGATCACCGAGACCTTCGCTTTCGAAGACGCCATAACCGCCTTCGAACGCGCCGCCGAAGGCCGTCCGGGCGATGTGAAGCTGCAGATCAGGCTTTAGCCACCACCAGCCTACCGCACGCCCCCGCAAAACACCTCGATCCGGTCCATCGCCTTTTCGAGGTCCGCATCGGACGCCGCATAGGAAATCCGGAAGTGACCCGGCAGGCCGAACGCGCTGCCATGCACCAGCGCCACGCCGTTTTCCTCGAGCAGCGCCATCACCACGTCGTCGTCGGTGGCGAGCGGGCGCCCCGCGGCGCTCGTCTTCCCGATCAGCCCCTTGCACGAGGGAAAAGCATAGAACGCCCCTTCCGGCAGAAGGCATTCGAGCCCCGCGCACGCCCTCAGCCGACCCACCACGTAATCGCGCCGCTTCTGGAAAACATCGCGCCATTCCGCCAGGAATTCTTGTGGCCCGTTGAGCGCCTCGACCGCTGCCCATTGCGAGATCGAGGGGGGATTGGTCGTCGATTGCCCCTGCAATTTGACCATCGCCTTCAAGATTTCACGCGGCCCCGTGCAATAGCCGATCCGCCACCCGGTCATGGCGTGCGATTTCGAGACCCCGTTCATCGTCAGCGTGCGCGGCATCAGCCCCGGCTCGACCTGCGCGATGGTCGCAAATTCGAGCCCGTCATAGACCAGCACCTCATAGATATCGTCGGTGAGGATATGGACATGCGGGTGACGCAGCAGCACCTCCGCGAGGCCCTTGAGTTCGTCCGCGCTATAGGCCGCGCCCGACGGATTGGAGGGCGAGCCCAGGATAAGCCACTTGGTCCTCGCTGAAATCGCCTTTTCCAGCGCTGCCGGGGACAGCTTGAACCCCGTCTCCTGGCTCGCCTCCGCGAACACCGGATCGGCCCCGGCCAGCCGCACGATTTCGGGATAGCTTACCCAATAGGGCACCGGAACGATCACCTCGTCGCCGGGATTGAGCGTCGCCATCAGCGCGTTGAAAATGATCTGCTTGCCGCCCGTCGCCACGAAACAATCGTCCGCCGAAACGTCCAGGCCGTTGTCGCGCCTGAATTTCGCGGCCACGGCCGCTTTGAGTTCGGCGATCCCGTCGACATCGGTATAATGCGTCTCGCCCCTGTTGATCGCCGCGATCGCCGCGTCGCGCACGTTCCGGGGCGTGTCGAAATCCGGCTCGCCCGCCGAAAGTGCGATCACGTCCTTGCCCGCCTGACGCATCTGGCGTGCAAGCTGGGTGATTCCAACAGTCGCAGAAGGCTGCACGCGCCCAAGCGCGTCCGACAGAAGTCCCATGATTTTTTATCCCGGCTGGAGCGTTATCCGTTCACGGTATAGCGCGAGATGCCGTAGGGCGCCACGTCCAGACGCTGCCGCGCCTCGCCATAGCCGATCACGCCAGCATCCACGTCCCAACACCCTGCGCTCACGGTAAAGCTGTAGCTTTGGCCCGGCGCAATCGCCGTCCCGGACGGCAGGCGGTTGAGGCCATAGCTGCTCTCGACGCACGCCGAAATCAGCACCACGTCGATATGCATCGACGTACCGTTGACGACCTCGATGGTGCCAGTCGGCCCGCTGTCGCGCACGAGATCGCCGCCGGTGACAAGGCTCGTGCACCCGGCAAGCAGCACGGGCACGGCCAGCGCCGCGTACAATTTGAACATGAAATCCCCCCGGAATGGGCCGATATCCGGCCACCGGGCCAATCTATTACATCCATGGCAAAGCGCAATCCGCCCTGGTGAGCCAAAGTCGGTCTTGCGCGTTGGGTATGATCGGGGCAAGCTTACCCCCAATAAAAGAGGAGCCAGCGTCATGTTCGTTGAAGCGATTCTGAATGCCAAGGGTGACAACGTCATCACCGTCACGTCCCAATCCACCATAGGCGAACTCATCGCCACATTGGCCCGGCACAATATCGGCGCGGTGCTCGTCGTCGACGAGGGCAAGCTCGTCGGCATCGTCTCCGAACGCGATATCGTCCGCCACCTGGCCGGCAGCGCCGAAGGGTTCCGCGCCCAGCCCGTTTCCACCATCATGACCCGCAACCTCAAGACCTGCGCCCCCGGCGACACGCTCGACGATGCCATGACCACCATGAGCAGCGGCCGCTTCCGCCACCTCCCCGTCATCGACAACGGCGAACTCATCGGCGTCATCTCGATGGGCGACGTCGTCAAGCGCAAGATCGACGAAGCCGAACACGAAGCCAGCCAACTCCGCGAATACATCGCGAGCTAAAGCAGCAACGTCTCACCGAACTGCCCTTTGCCCTTTGCCGTGAAGGGAGCAAAGCCGCATCGCGGCTATGCCTTAATCGGCGTTCGCGAAACGAAAGGCCGATAAGAAGGAAGCGGTGTCTCTGCTGAACGTCGCTATGGGGTGGTTTCCTGCCTGTCGGCTTCCGGAACAATAATGCGCGGAGCCGCCATTCCAGATATCATCGGAAAATGACGTCAAAACCAAAAGCTTTTCTACTTCATGGTTTCCTAGGCGCTGGGAAAACGACCTTCGCGAAGCGCTTGGAGATGGACCAAGACGCCGTTCGCTTCACCCATGATGAATGGATGGCCCGGCTCTACGGCGACGACCCACCGGCCGAACTGTTCCAAGCCTACGCCAGACGGGTTTCCGAGGTGATGGAAGAAACGTGGATCAGGTGTCTACAACTCGGGACGAACGTCGTGCTCGATTTTGGCTTCTGGTCGCGAGCTGAGCGAAGACGCGTCCGCGCCGTGGCGGCGTCGCACGGAGCCGTGGCCATCCTCTATCGTTTGAACTGCTCAGAAGATGTGGCATGGGCGCGGATAGCCGAGCGAAACAAGCGATTGGCCGGAAATCTCTACGTCGCGCCGAACACGTTCCAAGTCCTCAAAGCCCGCTTCGAACCCTTACATGAAGATGAAGACCGCATTGAGATCGGGGGAGAGAAACCCAGCACACAACAACCTGCTCGACCTGGTGCACATGAACCCAGATAACGTCCACTTCCTGCATGGGTTTGTGAACGACGGGACGACGTGGAGTGGTGGAAGGATGGTCCGGTTTGGGAAGGAATTGTCGATTTACTGCCGTCCACCTCCGGTATCGATCAGTTCATGTCTTTGTGCGCTTCTAAGAACTGGAGGATCGCTTCCACGACACCGAGCGCAAGGGGTAGGTTGGATCAGCATAGGTGGCGATGTTGGCTGCCACGTCGTTCGGAGGAACGACTTTGAGCACATGGTTGGTGTTGGGAACTAGGACGAAATCCGCCGATGGCGCCGCGGCTTTCAGAGCCTCCGCGTCCGCAACGCCGACCTGAACGTCCGCTTCCCCCTGAACAATCAGGATTGGCTTGGAGATGCGCTCGACCAGTTGGGTGGGGTTCAGGGAGAACGCGCTGATCAGAAATCCCTGTATGGCAGGCGCGAACAAGGGGGTCAGCGGTGCTGGCAGATCGGCATCGTCGACCTGCCTGCCTGCCGCCAGGGCGTCGATAGTCGCATCGGCTTGAGAAAGAAGTGGGGCGTTGGCCGGATTGGAGCGGAGTTGCTCCTTCAGCACGTCGCCGAGCGGACGACCGGGCGTCGCCACGAGGATCAGCCCGCAGACTGCATCTTCTTCCTGAGCGGTGGCCAAAGCGACAAGGCCACCTTCGCTGTGTCCAAGGAGCCAGACACAGTCCGTTCCGGTCGCGTCGCGAATGGTTTTCACCCAGGCGCGGGTATCGTCCACGTAGTCGTCGATCGTCACCGCGTTGGCATCCGGAATTGCACCGGCGCTACCAAACATGCCCCGCTTGTCGATCCGGACTGTCGAGACCCCTTGCGCGCCTAGTTCCTCGGCCAGCAGGCGGTATGATCCGGCATTGATCCCGAGAGGGCTGTTTCCGTCCCGGTCTGTCGGCCCGGAACCTGGGATGATGAGAACGACGGGGGCAGCAGGGTCTTCGGTTCTCGTTAGGGATCTCTTCAAGTCTCCCTGAGGACCGGGAGCCAGGATGTCCTCTGATGGCAAGGCGGCTGCGGCGAGCGCGATCGTGGACGCAAACAGAAGCATCACTCCTCCGACGCTGGCAGGGAATCCTCCAAGCACCTGCATATTCGAGCAGTGTCCGCTTTCGAGCAAGCCTTGATCGCGTCGGAAGGGCAGACTTGGGGTCGCTGGCGGCTGGCCCGCGTTCAGCAGTCGCTAAGCTCGTCAGCGAGTTCATGGAGGGGGGAGCGGATGTTGGACAGACCGATCATGGGTCTTGCAGGTTGGATCTGGGCTTTTCTCTTCTCAACTCATCCAAGGCCCCGATAGCGCGCCGGGCACGATGCAGCGACGGGAGAGTCGGACCGTGGGCGTGACGGCGTGCCGCCGCCCGTTCGTCCGCACTTAAACCGAGTTTCCGCACATAGGCGTCAAAGCCCTGCCAGTCGGCTGGGTCAATTGCCCGCGCCACGACCTCGACCTCTTGGTCAAACTCATCCTCGGCTAAAAACGAAATCTCCGAAGGGCTGTCCAGGCTTCGATCACCGGCCTCCGGTCGGCCCGTTTGCACCACTCGGTGGGCTTCAGCCCTTGCTCGCAGCGCAATGCCGATAAGCCAATCAACGGGACGGGAAAGAAGCAGCCACTTCACGAATGTTCTCTGCAAAGGTCAAACTGGGCATGGATGGCAAATTAGCGAGCGCAATGGCGCATTGGCAATGTCCGAAATTAGGTTGAAAGCCCAAACGCTCCCCGAGCCCCTCCCATCGCCGCCCCTTGCCCGAGCCCGTCCAACCCGCTACCACTCGCCTCCCGCCGCCAATATCCCCCAGGCCCATGCCCCGCTCCCTAGCTCTCCTCTGCCTCCTCGTCGCCACCGTCATCTGGGGCTTTGCCTTCATCGCGCAGAAAACGGCAATGGACGTCATGGGGCCGCTGACCTTCATGGCCGGTCGCTATCTCCTCGGCGGCCTCGTCATCCTGCCGCTCGCCCTTTACGAGAACGCCCGCCGCCCCGAGCCGTTGACCGGTCGCCAATGGGCGCTGATCGGTTTTCTCAGCGTCAACTTCTTCATGGGCTCGTGGCTGCAGCAGGCCGGGTTGCTCTATACGACCGTCACCAATAGCGGTTTCCTCACCGGGCTTTACGTCTTCTTCGTGCCGCTGATCCTGCTCGTCGTCTTCCGCACGCCGCCCTCGAGGCTTGTGTGGCTCGCGGTTCCCATCGCGCTTTTCGGCCTGTTTCTCCTCAACGGGGCAACGCTCGACGGCTTCAACCAGGGCGATCTGCTGGTCATCGGCAGCGCGGTGTTCTGGGCGCTGCAGGTCCTCGTGCTGGGCTTTCTCGCCCGCGAGACCGGCCGTCCGGTATTCATTTCCGCAATCAGCTTCCTCGCCGCGGGCCTCCTCAGCGCCGGCGGCGCCTTCGCCTTCGAAGCGCCAACCCTCCAGGCCGTCCAGCTCGGCTGGGTCGAAATCCTTTATGCGGGCCTGCTCTCAACCGCCATCGGTTTCACGCTTCAGGCCGTCGGCCAGCAGCACGTGCCCCCGGCCAATGCGGCCATTATCCTCTCGGCGGAAACCCTTTTCGCCGCCCTGGGCGGGGCCGTCATCCTCGGCGAGCGCCTGCCCGGGGCGGGTTACGCCGGCGCCGCGCTGATCTTCGCCGCCATCCTTCTGGTCGAAGTGATCCCCCAGTTCAAACGGAAAGCAGCCGTGCTCGGCTGAGCCGTCGGCTCGGCCAGCACGACCGGCTCGCCCGAGCGCGGTCTGGCGGCTACCGCACGCGGCGAAGCCTGATGTCCTCGCAGAAGACGAAGAGAACACACGCATTGAGCCGCATCGTATTGGCGTTCGTTTGCGTCACCGTCCCGCCGATATTGAATCCCTCGAGCGTCACCGTGCCCTGCCAGTGCCCCGGCCGCGTCTGCCGCGCGTCCTTGAACATGTAGGTGTTGAGATATTTGGTGTTGCGCGCGTCCTTCTTGTCTTCCTGGATCCAGATCAGCTCCGCGCACAACCGGTCTCCGTTCGGCCCGCAATAGGTGAATTCGTAGCGCGACTCGCGGTTGTCCGGCTCCCATATCCCGATCGGATCGAGCTGCTGCGCACCCGCGCCGGCCGCGCCCAACAGGGCCAGCGAAAACCCCAGAACCAGAGAGAACAATTTACGCTGCATTTTTAGCTCCTTGAGCAAGAACAGCCTCTTATATCCCGACGGCACCTGAACGGCGGCTGAATCGATGCCCCCCGATTGCGTCATATCAATGTCACGAGGCACCCTTAGGACTCCCAGTCAGCAGGCTCAACCCCGCCTGCGCCGCCGGTTCCCCGCCGGCCCCCTCCACGGTCGCCCGTCCCGGCGACCGTTTTTCTGTGGACGCGCCCGTCCCTGCTGGTGGCCCGGCCGCCAAGCCGCGATATGAAACGCTAAACGCGTCCGGGATCGCCCATGGCCAAGCTCTATTTCTCCTATGCCGCGATGAATGCCGGCAAGTCGACCATTCTGCTCCAGGCGTCCCACAATTATCGCGAGCGGGGCATGAACACCCTTCTCTTTACGGCCGCACTGGACGACCGCGCGGGTCTCGGTGTCATCGCGTCCCGCATCGGCGTTTCGACACAGGCGCGATACTTCAGCCCCGAGGACGACCTGTTCACCCAGATCGCCGAGGCGCACGCCCGCGAAACCTGCAGTTGCGTATTCTTCGATGAAGCCCAGTTCCTGACCCCCGATCAGGTCTGGCAGCTCGCCCGCGTCGCCGACCGCCTCGGTATCCCTGTCATGTGCTATGGGCTCCGCACCGATTTCCAGGGCAAGCTCTTTCCCGGCTCCGCCGAATTGCTGGCCATTGCCGATAGCCTGCGCGAGATTCGCACCATCTGCCATTGCGGGGCCAAGGCCACCATGGTCGTTCGCCTGGGCGCCGACGGCGCGCCCCTGACCGAAGGCGACCAGATCGACATTGGCGGCAATGACAAATATGTATCGCTATGCCGACGTCACTGGGAAGAAGAGACGGGACACTACCCGCCGGAAGGATAGAGATATGAGCGCAGACACCGAACCCCGGGGCAAGCTGACCATCCGCACCATGGCCATGCCCGCCGACACCAACGCTGCGGGGGACATCTTCGGCGGCTGGGTCATGAGCCAGATGGATATTGCCGGCGGCATCGCCGCCGTGGAGGAATTCGGCGGACGCTTCGCAACCGTCGCCGTCGAAGCGATGACCTTTATCGCCCCGGTCAAGGTCGGCGACGTCCTCTGCGTCTACACCTGGGTCGAGCGCGTTGGCACCACCTCGATCAAGATCGGCATGGAAGCCCATACCCGCTCCCGCCGCGCGCCCAACCGCACCAAGGTCACCGAAGGCCACTTCATCTATGTCGCCTTGACCGACGACGGCCAGAAACGCGTGATCGGCAAGAGCTGACCCACCGGGCCGGACTTCGCGACCAAACAGGGTCCCGGCCCTTGCTGGAGTTGAGGGACACCCGCCCCGAATACCCCATCCTCTGTTCATGTCCGGTTCAACCGCCATCGATTATTCATGGTGATCATGATATCGATGCGCGTTTGCAATAAACGCGTCTGCGGTATTGGGAACTTACTGGCATTGCTGGAAGTTTTCCATCCAGTCGAGCGTTTCTCGAAGAAGTGGCTGCCACTTGTTCATAGGGAAGCGCGGTAAAAACAAAAGCCCTGGGTCTCCCCTTTTTGTCGAATGGGAGTTCCCCGGGTCGTCGCCTCCAAGGGAGAAAGAAATGAATATGCGCAAACTTGCCACAGCCGCCATCGTCGCACTGGCGACGCTCCTGGGCGGCGCCGGCACCGCCTTCGCCTACGACGCAGCCGCGACCACCACCCTCAATGTGCGTTCCGGCCCCGGCACCAACTTCCGCGTGGTCGGCGTTCTTGACCGCAACCAGATCGTGCAGGTCATCGAGTGTAATGCCTCCAACACCTGGTGCCGCGTGCAGGATCGTACGCTGCAGGGCTGGGCATCGGCGCGTTACCTGCAGCCGGTTGCCGGCGGCACCCCGCCGCGTCCGCAGCCGGCGCCCACACGGCCCGATGTCGGCATTTCCATCACCACGCCCGGTTTCTCGATCGGCATCGGCACGGGCCGTCCCGGTGTCACGCCGCCGGCTGGCCAGATCTGCTTTTTCGAGGAATTCGATTACCGCGGGCGCAGCCTTTGCGTAAACGAAGGCGCTTCCGCGCGCTTCATCGAGCGCTTCTGGGATAATCGCATCCGCTCGGCCCGCGTCGAAGGCAATGTCGAAGCCACTGTCTGCACCCAGTCCAATTTCGCCGGCCGTTGTGCGGTGATCGACCGCTCGGTGCGCAACCTTGGCATGCTCTCGGACGATATTTCGTCCTACTGGGTTTCCCGCGCCCGGTAACAGGGCCGCGCTCGGCGCTTGCAGGGTTTAGTTACCCAAGCCCCTCCCCCGAACGGGGGAGGGGCTTTTTGTTTTGGCAGCCGCCCCACCATTGTCCCCCCACGGCCACATATCCATCCTCCAGAGCATATTTCTGTTGCACGATTGCAATAGTTCCCGACGTACGGCCCTCCCCAGCGAATCGGCGCCCCTTTCTCGCCACATGCCCATGCAGAACCGGTTCTCAGCGTCAATATCTGAAGGTTAGGGTTTAATGAAATTCATCAAAGCTGCCGCGCTTGCCGCGGCATTGGGTACCGGTGTGGCATCTTTCGCGGCTCCGGTCTCCTTCGCGCAGGAAATGGTCGCCGTCGTCCAGACCTCGACCGGAGTTGCTTCCTGGTATGGCGGAAAGTTCCACGGCCGCCGCACCGCATCGGGCGAAACCTACAATCAGCACGCCCTCACCGCTGCCCACCGTTCGCTGCCCTTCGGCACCGAAGTTGTGGTCACCAATCAGGCCAACGGCCGGAGTGTCGTTGTCCGCATCAATGATCGGGGGCCATTTTCCGGCGGTCGCGTCATTGACCTTTCCCATAAGGCTGCCAGCCAGATCGGCATGGTCAATTCAGGCACTGCGCGCGTTACCATCGAGGTTATCGGCGGCGCGTAGGCTCCGGACACACAAGTCCGCAGACAAAGGTAAACCTAAAATTTACCTACAAATTTAGTTTCCCGCACAAGGGCCGGCGACAGGAGCATAATCGCTCCTGATGCTGGCCCCGCGGGGGTTTCCCAAGGCGCCAGGGAGTAGAGGAGAGTTGCCATGTCTTACAAACTGCCGGCACAAAAGCTCGTCTCGATGACCGTCGCCGCTCTGACAGGTGCCGTGATGTGCGGCCTGTTCGCGTTTGTCCTGCTGGTCACTGGTGCGCTAGCCGCCTGAGCCGCCCGGGCGGCGCAGCCGCCTGCCTGAACCGTCCATTCAGTGGCCATTCAGCCGCATCCTGTTCATTTGCCTGCCTGGAACACGAAAACGTCATTGCGCGAAACCGATCCGCGCCGCGCTGCGTTGAAGGTTTCGAGAGGCATCGAACGAAGGAGGCAATAATGGCCCGCACCCTGATCCAGATGAGCATTGCCGGCGCGACCGGCGCAGTCCTTTTGACCATGATGGTGGTCGTCATGGCGTTCACCGGCGCCTTCGCCTGACCGCCGCCCCAAAAGCCCTAGTCTTCGCTATCGCCCCGCCGCATCCCCCCGGCGGGGCGTTTCGTTTCCCGCCCACAGGCCGAGCCCCGCATCGAGCGAAAGCGTGCCCCCTCCCATCCGCATCAGAATGATCGTCATCGCTGCCCACGCGAGATGGAAATTGGCCCAACCATCGGGCACCGTAAGCTGGATGATCGCCGTCATCACCAGCAGCCCCAGCGCCGCATAACGCGTGAAGAGCCCCAGCACCAGCAGCACCGGCAGGACGATCTCCCCGATCGCCGCCGCCCAGGCCATGAGCCCCGGGAACGGATAGGCATACTGCTCCCCCAGGATGTGCAGCCTGAATTCCTGCCCGAACAGGAACAGCGTACTGGGCCGCATCACGAGGAACCCGTCCCACTTGGTCAGCCCCGACCGCCAGAAGGGAACCGCCAGCGCAACCCGCAACAGGACGAGCGCCAGCCATAGCGGTACCGCCCCGATCCACCCGTCCACCCGCAAACAGGCCGCCCTTGCCCGCGCGCCAATCGCCGTCATGCCCCGTCCTTCCCCCTGAACGCGCCCAGCGCGCACAAGCCCGCGAGCGCCCTGCCGAAATCGAACCGCCCATCCGCCGCCAAAGCGGCCTCCGCCGCCGTGCCCAGCGTCGCCCCGGCATTCAGCGCTTCGATAAACGCCACATCCTGCTCTGGCACCACAGTCAGCCGCACTTCGGCCCGTGGCCGCGTGATAAGCACTGTCTCCCGGCGATCCGCGGCGACCTTCCTGCCCTGCCCCCCGCGCTGCACCGACCAGATCGAACCCACCGCATAAGGCGAGGCCAAAAGCCGTGCTGCTGGATGCAGCCGCAGGACGGTTTCTGCCAGGTCTGCCTCCCCGATCTCCGCCAGCGCGCGCATGTCGAGCACTGCAGCATCGGCGGCGTGATAACTCTGCGTGCAGAGATATTCGAGCCGCGCCAGGTCGGGCAGGTAGGGCAGCCCCGCGGCCGGCGGAAACTCTGCGATGAAGTCGCTGAAATCCTCACCATAAAACATCATTACCGGCGATCTGGGCTTGGCCTGCGCCACATAGGCACGCGCCATGGAACTGAAAAACGCCTCCCCCACCACCCGCGCGACCGCCGGAAACCCGGCCAGCAGCGCGGAGACCAGCCCGGCATGGACGTTGTTGCGATAAACGGCGAACCGCAGCGGATCGGCCTCGCCCCGCACGCACCCCACCCCGCCCGGCACCGGCGCCTCGGGATCGAGCACTGCCCCCGCGAACCGAGCCTGCCAGCCCTCGACGCTCATTGTGCCGCCACCGGCTTGTGCCGCACCGCATCGAGCGCCGCGTCCACCCGCGCCGCCTCCGCCGCCAGTTCGGCAAAGGCGGGCACATTGTTGTCCCACTCAACCAGCACGGGCTGTGGCCCGGTCCTTTCAAGCGTATGGATGAAGAGATCGAACACGTCCGGCCGCACCGCCGATCCATGCGTATCGATCAATAGCCGATCCCCGGCACTGTCGGTGGTCTCGTCATACCCCGCAAGATGAATTTCTCCCACCAGATCGGTGGGAAACCGGTCGATATAGGCAAAGGGGTCCATCCGGTGATTGACCGCCGAGATCATCACATTGTTGACGTCGAGCAAAAGCCCGCATCCTGTCCGCCTGGCGATCCGCGCCAGAAATTCCGTCTCCTCGATGGTGCTTTCCTCGAACAGCACATAGGTCGAGGGATTCTCGAGCAGCATCCGCACTCCAAGCGCATCCTGCACCTCCGAGATATGCCCGCATACCCGGTCAAGCGTCGCTTCGGTGTAGGGCAGCGGCAGCAGGTCGTTGAGATAGCCCGTATCGTGCGTCGACCAGGCCAGATGCTCGGAAAACGACGCGGGCTTGTACCGCCCGATCAGCTTCTTGAGCCGTGCAAGATGATCCTTGTCCAGCGCCCCCTCGCCGCCGATCGAAAGCCCCACCCCGTGCAGCGAAAGCGGATACCGCCCCACGATTGCCTCGAGATACCGGTGCGGCGCCCCGCCCTCCCCCATGTAGTTCTCCGCATGAACCTCGAAAAACCCCATATCAGGCCATCCCGAAACGATATCGCCATAATGCTCGGCCTTAAGCCCAACCCCTGCCCTTGCGGGCAAAGTCGATGTGGTGGTCATGACGCAATCTCCCTTTGCTGTTTGGCGAACCCCTCTCCCCCTGTGGGAGAGGGGCCGGGTGTGAGGGGGCAGCGATGTCTGCCAGACGCTCGAAACCCTACGGCAGGTCCCGATCCAGTTCCGCGAGCGAGCCCATGCGCCCGCCCGGCAATTCGATGTCCTCGCACGTTCCCGCCGGAACCAGCGACCACGCATTGCCCTGATAATCGACCGTGGAGGTTCCGGCGCATGTCGTGCCCGGCCCGGCGGCGCAATCGTTGGCACCGGCCATGGCAACGCCATAGCACTTCTCCATGGCGTCCATGTCCTGTGCGATTGCCGGTGCGGCTGTGGCCATCGCCGCGGCGAGCGAGGACGCGAGGGCGAGCGTTACAACCTTGCGATTCATGATGATCCATCCTTGTGTTGACTGACAGTACCGGCGCCGCGCCAATGCAGCACCATGTCCCCACTTCGCGCCCTGACCCTGCTTTGTTACACGGCGCGTTCCCGCACACGGCTTTGTGATCGCCCCGCCGCTCGACGCCGCCTGCTTTTGCGCTAAGAGCAATTTCGTTCAGGTGGGATCACCCCGTGTACCAACCTCGTCATCACCCGCCTTGTCCGGGTGATCCAGCGGCGCGTTGTCCAGCGCGCAGAATGGTCGCCAGCACGGGGCGTCGGCTAACCAAAGTAACAATCGGCCGCCTGGGGGCGAATTGAACGGGGAAGCCTTTGTCGCCGGAAAAGGACTGGGAACTGGCAGAGCGGATGCGGGCGGCGCTGGCGGGCGATGAGTCCGGCTATGCCGCGCTTCTGCATGAGGTTTCCGGCCTGGTCCGCGGCATCGCAAAGGCCAGGCTCGCGCCTGGATTGGGGATAGACCCGGAGGATATCGTGCAGGAAACGCTGCTGGCCATCCATCTCAAGCGCCACACATGGCAGCCCGCCCGGCCCATCGGCCCGTGGATTTACGCCATCGCGCGCCACAAGATTGCCGATGCCTGCCGGCGGCGTGGCCGTCGGGTCGAGATCGACATCTCCGATCTGGCCGACACCCTCGCCGCTCCTGTCGAGGAAACAGCTTTGGCACGCGATGTCGAACGCGCACTCGACGGGCTCTCCGAAGGCCAGCGCCGCGTCGTCGCGTCCGTCGGGATCGAAGGCGCCACCATCGGGGAAACCGCGCGCCGTCTTGGCATGAAGGAAACCGCCGTCCGCGTCTCGCTCCACCGCGGCCTCGCCAGCATCGCCGCGAAATTTGGAAAGGCCTAGACGTGTCCGGTTTTGGCAGAAGCTCGCCCGAACGCTTCCTTCACTGTCCCGGCCTTGAGCCGTGCAGCGCTCGCATCCGCCCTTTTAGAGATAACGAACGTTCCGGCTCTTGCGCCCCCTCCCCCTTGAGGGGAGGGAAGCGGCGGAGCCGCAGTATCCGTGCCCAAACCATCCCCATCAAATCCGCTGCAAACGCTGCCACAGCAAAGGGCAGCGCTTGCATCGGCCGTTCTGGAGAACACCAAACTTCCGCCTCTTGCGCCCCCTCCCCCTTGAGGGGAGGGCCGGGGTGGGGGTGCAGCGATCTTTCCAAAGGCACCCCGCTTCCTGCAGGCTCCGATACCCCCACCCTCAATCCCTCCCCTCAAGGGGGAGGGAAGCGGCGGAGCCGCGGTATCCGTGCCCAAACGCGTTGCGCACCCGCGGCCGGTCGGTTCAACCATAAGACGGGCAGGCCCTGAATGCGGACCGACGATCTGATTGCCGCGCTTGCCGCCGACACCGCCAGCCGGCGCCCGGACCTCGACAGAAGCTGGCTGCTTGCCCTCGCTGCCGGCGGGCTGCTGGCCGTCCTCGTTTTCCTCGGTGCGGTGGGCCCCCGCGCTGACCTCGCTCAGGCCATCCAGACCCCGCGCTTCGATTTCAAGTTCGTGCTCACGCTATCGCTCGCTGTCCCGGCCTTTTTCGCGCTGCGTGCCCTGGCCATTCCCGGCGCCAAGGTCCCTTTGGCTGCCCTCGCACTGGCCCCCGCACTGGGCATCATGGCCGTCATCGCCGAACTCATCGTCCTGCCCGCCGATGTCTGGGCGATGAGTGCGGTGGGCAAGAACGCCCGTTATTGCCTCACCTTCATACCCTTGATTGGCGTGGCCCCGCTCGCCGCCTTCATCGCCGTCCTCCGCCATGGCGCACCCACGCGGCCCGCTCTTGCTGGCGCCGTCGCGGGGCTTCTGGCGGGTGGCATCGCTGCCACGCTTTATGCTATCCACTGCACCGACGATTCCCCACTCTTCGTCATGACCTGGTACCCCCTCGCCATTGCGATCCTAATCCTCGCCGGTGCCGCTCTAGGACGGATTTTTGCGCGCTGGTGAGAGAAATGCGTGCCAAGCGTCTCGCTATCGACACAGTTCGGTGTTAACTTATGATCATCGCCAGTCCGACACCGGCATACTGGCGCTAAAGGCGAGAATGGTCCCTTCAAAGAGGCTGGCGCTTTTGCTGCTGCCTAGGAAGGAACCCATCCATGTCGCTATTCCCTGTCAACGACAGGTCGGCAACCTGCCCGCACTGCAAGGCCAGAAATGTCCTGATCGGCAGTGACCTTGACCTCCATGCCCCCATTGCCTGCTCGACATGCCAACGAGTCATCGGCACCTACGCCGACTTTGGCACTTCGGCCGCCGATGCGGAATCCCCTGACGCACCCATGGAAAATTGCGCATCGTGATCTGCGTGCTGTCAGGCCGCACCGTCCAAGCGCCCACCTCTGCCGCCGTATATCAGGAACGGCAAACCGCTGAGCCAGACCGTGTCCGGCGGCGCAAAACGGAGATAGGCACGAGTACGGGTCTGGCGATGGTTGGGTAAGGCAGGAGAAACCGCATCGAAAGGCAACGCCGCCCCATCTCTCCTGACATACCCTGTCAGCAGGCCCATATAAAAAGCACGCCGAACCCGGTTCGTTAGCCCGCGGCGGGAACCAGCCCGTTCCCATTCCGTTCCGCCCGTGCTATTGAATCCGCCCACTTGCCGAACGATATGTGCGCCATGACCTCCGACAAGAAATCCCCCCAGCCCGCCCGGCGCGAGGACGGAAAAACCGTCGGCCGCCCCCAGAAGACCGACTTCTCCATCGACGATTTCGTCCGCGAGATCGAGAAGGCGGAGGATGCGGCGATTGCGAAACCGCTGCCGCAGGAGCGCCTGCGCAACAAGCGCCGCCTCGACAGGGAGGCCGCCGCCGCAGCAACGCCCCCGGTCGAGCCGAAGAAAAAGAAGGCCACAAAATCGCCTGTGACCGGCATGACGCTCAAGTCCCCGAAGTCAAAAGCCAACGCCATCGAGCGCCCCACCAATCTCGACGGTTTCGGTGAAGCCGAGCAGGCCGGCTTCGGCCATGTGCCGTCCCAGCCCACCGCCCGCGACATCTCCCGCGCCGCCGCCAAGGACCCCGCGACCATGGCCCAGCTTCGCGGCGCCCTCGCAACGGCCCGCGACACGTCGACATCCGATTCAAACCTCGTGGGAGTAACGGCCACCGTTCAGGCGCTCGAACAGATCATCCTCCACGGCCGCAAGGAGGTCGAGGGCGCCGCCCCGTGGAAGCCCCATCGTCCTGAAGCGCTGAAGAAGGATCGCGGCGGCATTCCGTTCAAGCTGGTGACCGATTACACCCCCGCCGGCGACCAGCCCACCGCGATTGCCGAGCTTGTCGAGGGCATAAACAACGGCGAGACCGACCAGGTCCTGCTGGGCGTCACCGGCTCGGGCAAAACCTTCACCGCCGCCCAGGTCATCGCCCGCACCAACCGCCCCGCGCTCATCCTCGCCCCCAACAAGACGCTGGCCGCCCAGCTCTATGGCGAGTTCAAGAACTTCTTCCCCGAAAACGCGGTGGAATATTTCGTCTCCTATTACGACTACTACCAGCCCGAGGCCTACGTCCCGCGCACGGATACCTATATCGAGAAGGAATCCACCATCAACGAGCAGATCGACCGGATGCGCCACTCGGCCACCCGCGCGATCCTCGAGCGCGACGACGTCATCATCGTCGCCTCCGTCTCCTGCATTTACGGTATCGGCTCGGTGGAGGACTACACCACCATGACCATCTGGCTCGAAAAGGGCCAGAAGATCGACCAGCGCGCCCTATTGAACGAGCTCGTCGCCCTGCAATACAAGCGCGGCGACATCGGCTTCGTGCGCGGCACCTTCCGCGTGCGTGGCGATACGGTGGAAATCTTCCCCGCCCACTATGAGGATGCCGCCTGGCGCATCACCCTCTTCGGCGACGAGATCGAGACCATCGCCGAATTCGATCCCCTGACCGGCAAGAAATCCGCCGAGCTCAACGCCGTCCGCGTCTTCGCCAATTCCCACCACGTCACCACCCGCACGACGATGAACGCGGCCATCAAGGAGATCAAGAAGGAGCTCCAGGCCCGCCTGCAGGAATTGAACGGCGCCGGCCGCTTCCTCGAAGCCCAGCGCCTCGAACAGCGCACGCTCTTCGATCTCGAGATGATGGAAGCCACCGGCTCCTGCGCCGGCATCGAGAACTATTCGCGCTATTTCTCCGGCCGCAAGCCCGGCGAGCCGCCCCCCACGCTCTTCGAATACCTCCCCGACAACGCGCTGGTGTTCGTTGATGAATCCCACGTCACCATCGGCCAGCTCGGCGCCATGTATCGCGGCGACCTCCGCCGCAAGGCGACCCTCGCCGAATATGGCTTCCGCCTGCCCTCCTGCATGGACAACCGCCCCCTGCGCTTTGAGGAATGGAACGCCATGCGCCCGCAAACGGTCTATGTCTCGGCAACGCCAGGCGCGTGGGAGCTCGAACAGACCGGTGGCGTTTTCGCCGAACAGGTCATCCGCCCCACCGGCCTCACCGACCCCAATGTGGAGATCCGCCCGGCCACCAGCCAGGTCGATGACGTGGTCGATGAAATCCGCAAGACCACCGACGCGGGCTATCGCACCCTGCTCACCGTCCTCACCAAGAAAATGGCCGAGGACCTCACCGAATATCTGCACGAACAGGGCATCCGCGTGCGCTACATGCATTCCGACATCGACACCATCGAGCGCATCGAGATCATTCGCGACCTGCGCCTTGGCGCCTTCGACGTGCTGGTCGGCATCAACCTGCTACGCGAAGGCCTCGACATCCCCGAATGCGGCCTCGTCGCCATCCTCGATGCCGACAAGGAAGGCTTCCTGCGCTCGGAAACCTCCCTCATCCAGACCATCGGCCGCGCCGCCCGCAACATCGATGGCCACGTCATCCTCTATGCCGACCGCATAACCGGCTCAATGGACCGCGCCCTCGCCGAAACCAACCGCCGCCGCGAAAAACAGCTCGCCTACAACACCGAACACGGTATCACCCCGCAATCCGTCAAGGCCCGCATCAACGACATCGTCGACAGCGTCTACGAACGCGACCACGTCTCGATAAAGATCAGACCGGGCAAGGACGGCAAGGACACCGTCCCCGTCGGCGCCAACCTGGCGGCAGTCATCAAGGACCTCGAAGGCAAAATGCGCGAGGCGGCCACGAACCTGGAATTCGAACAGGCAGCGAGATTGCGGGACGAAATCAAGAAGTTGCGGGAGATGGAGTTGGATGTGTTGGAAGGGCCGGGAGGCTGATCAACTGACGCATATTTATTGGTTACATTTTTTTCTTCTTGTAGATCGCATCAATGACTCTCTGCCTAAGTCGGCTATTTGGTCGCTTAGCACCCGTTGAGTGCTTTCCATACGCCGAGCCTATGAGATTTTTCAGCCGATCACGTTCCGAAAATGGTATGTCGTCAATGTCATAGCTTTTACGCATTTCTTTGGCGAGATCGGATAAATAAAATGAATTCTTGTCGAGCGATACTATATAGTCCTCGACATGCGTCTCCCATCCCTTCGGTTTCTCTCGAACAATTTGTATCGTTAGAATATGCCTAGCTGCCGCATCGGTTGTTCTTCCTAAGTAGTCTAAATATAGCGGTAGCATTTTCGCGGAAAAGAACTCCTGGCCGTAAAAATTACCGACATTCCACGGAATTGACGTCATCAGTCTTCGCCATTTTTCTTCGCCCTCATACTTATCAAAAGATTCATCGAGATAGAAAGACAGTCCATCCAACCCGCCATGGCCCTCCTCGGAAAGTATTGGCGATAACACGACGATAATGCGCATTTCCCTTGCCCAGGTAAGCATTATCTCATCCAGAAGCTTCTTTCTAATTGGTACGCCGGCGTGGTCGCTGTTTCTTAGTGCACGTGCAGCACACTTCATAATTTGCAAACAAACAAACAGAGACGATTCACTGATATATCGATTTATAGTTTGCTGATATGGCTTACTACGATCGTAGTTCTTATCAAGAATAGCGTCCTTTAGTTCCGTAGGAATATTGGAATGAGACGCTTCGTTCTCAATTGCTTCTTTTGCCTCCTCTAGTTTTTCAATATTAGGCTCCCAGTGAAGAATTTCATAAGGGTCGAAGTGGTCCGAAAAATTGGTTCTACTCTCAAATTCAGAATTTAGATCACTGAGGTCTCTATATAGCACCTCTAGTAAATCGCCACTTCGACGGTCAATACCACTGTAAAATTCGATAATTTCAGGGTGAGAAGCGTACCGCCGATCGCTCATAATGAAATTATAGAACTCCTTGCTGTGATGCATACGGTTAGCTGCAAAATACTGTAGCCAATATGCAAAACGAAAACAGTATTTATCTTCGTACGCATGAATTATTCCACAGGAACACAATATAAAAAACAACGTATCAGATTCTATTTCTACAAGTTGAGCCTTTGCGTATTCAGTAATTTTTTCGATAAATAAACTCTTGGAAAACACCGGCTCTCCAGATTTCATTATCTGTTCAGCAAAATATCCTAGAGAAAATAAACTATCCTTTAAATCTGGAGCTGTATTATATTTCGGTATACTTTGAACTTCGTTAAATAATATACCAAGAAATAGGTTGATCACCTCAGTTCTATTAACAGGACTAGCATCAATTTGATGCTCAAATATGTTAAGTAGCGTGTCACAGTTATGCGGAGTTCTAGGAAGATTAAGCTGAGTAAGATTGTCACTTAGCCGCCGAAGTGCAAGTTCTTCGGAAAAAGGAGCGCCTTGAGTGATATATTGTAGTACTAGTTCGCGCATCGATTTGCGATCAAGCGCCCAGAGATTGAGTTCTCTTATTTCCCCTTCCACGGCCTCACTATATACTACCCCCACTTTTTCAGGATCTTCTACGCGCATGAGCATAATCACACGGGCATTGGGAACAACCTTTTTGACTGAGCCGAAATGACGGGCGTGTAGTTTGTTCTTAGGATCAAATTCATCGATTATGATCAAGTCTGGTAAACTAGGCTTACCCAGCAGTCGTTTGGATTGTTCTTCAAAAAACGTCTTTATTGCCGCCTCATGATTTTTTGCCTCCGTAATTCGATACATCAGCGGAAAAACACTTGTTGTCTTTGCGCTGCGCAACACGAGGTGATGGCCGAGAACAGTTAAGCCGTATTGAGAAGGGGCCTTTATTAAAGTGTCTTGAGCGCTCGCTAGAACTTCGTCGGCGCTCAAGAGAACCGCGTTTTTGGCTTCCCGCGAGATTTCAGGTGTTTCACTCAATGTAGGTTCTATCCAGCACCGTTTTCCACGTCCCTCGGGGCGTAGTGCCTCGTGCAGTCTTGCCGTGTATTCGATTTCTAACCTGGCCTGAACGTCGCTGGGGTTCGCGAGCAGATTTTGATCCTGCTTGAGGAAAATAACGGCCACGCCATCGTTAGTGCCCGAAAATGTCGTTCCAGATACGAAACGCTGGTGCGCTTTTGTCCATTCTCTATATTGCACCTCGACACGGCTATCGTTCAGATCGACAATCGCGTACCCAAGTTTGTCGCCCTTACGGCTAAAAAGGGCCGGTGCGCTGATGCCACAACAATTGCCAAATATGCCATAATGAGAATCCAGACGTTGCGCATGGACATGACCATGAAAACACGCCGAAAAATGTCGGCGCATCGTTTCCCCTAACTCCGTTCTGGCCCAGTCGCTTAACCAGTCAAGCGGATGGTGCATAACTAGAATACGAGAGGGGAATTCTGTTTCTTGTAGCCACTGATGGAGCAATCGCGTGTCAATATGCAATTTACCTCGATCATCACGCGCGTACTGCTGGCCTTGGCCTCCAAATGAAAAGAGCGAGGTATTTAGGCAATAGACGCCCACGGATTCTGTCAGCTCGTGACCGGCTCCAAGTGCATTATTTCCACATCCTAAAGCCTCGAAATCGTGTTCAATCGCCAAGTGGCGATTGAATTTTTTCGAAACAAACTCAACCTCAGCGCCAGAAAAAAAACTTGTCGCTTCTTGTTCTGAATTTATGATCTTATCGAATGCAGCTAGGACCTGCGCTTTCTCATTTACGTAATCAGAATCCACATCGTGATTTCCTGCAGCAATGACAAGGTTCTTTTTTCCAAGTCCCAGTTCATTCAACGTTGAGATAAACTTCGATGCCTCTTCATAATTCTCGGCACGCGCGCCCGCTTGAACCAAATCGCCGGAAATAATTACGACAAGTGCTTCGTTGTGGTTGGCATTCCTAATATCATCAATAAAGGACGAAAGAACCACTCCCTGTTCTTCGTACCAGCCTTTCCTAATATGCAAATCCGATAAGTGAAGTATCTTCATAAAATAATTCTCCAACTCGAGGTAACTAAGTCTAAACTAACCTCTCGATCTTTCAACTGCGGGGCCCATTTATCCCCACCCCACAAACCTCCCCTATCCTCCCCTGTCGCACCCGCTTCGCCCCATCACCGACAGGAGGCCCCTTTGCACGAGGATTTCGGCACCCGCGCCTTTAATGTCTCAGTACGGGAAGGACGAGCGAAGTGAGGACCCCGGCGAACGTTTTCGCCGCCCCGTCGGAGGGCCAGTGAAATCCATAGGGCGGCTTTAGCCCGTCATGGATTTCACGGTACGGCCCGTGAGACAGAAAAAAGGACACCCCATGCCCCGCCACAAAGCCCCTCCCCGTTCCACCACGCTCGACGCTCACGCCGCCCATGCCGCGCTCATCGCGCGGCTGGAGGCGTTTCAGCTGACCATTGCGCCTTATGGCAAATCCCGGCCCGATGCGCCTGTGCCCCCGCCCACGGCGGACATGGCCGCCGATCTCATCGCGCAGATGGTCCGCCAGATGCGCCATGCGCCCGAGGCGCGCGGCCTGCCCCGGCTCGACAGGGATCGCCCCGTCACAATCTCCGAACTGACGGTGGCCTTCGCCCAGACCCATCAGGCCTTCGATGCGTTCGGCAAGCACCACAAATTCGACCGTCCGGTCGCCGATGCGGCGTCCCAGCAGCGCACGATCGAATACCGCAAGAAAATGATGCGGATGATCAATGTCCGGATCATCGATGGCATCCGCTCGGGCTATCTGTTGCCCTCCGGCGGCCCCGAGGACAAGGAAAAGCGCGCGCTGGCGAAGCAGTTTACCGAGATCGTCAAACGCCTCGAAATCCTCGCCGACGACAAGGTCTTCCCCTATGTGGGCGAGACGACATATCGCTGAACCGGTACACCGCATGCGGCCGGCTCAGCGGTGTCCCGAAAGATCTTATCCCCGCCCCCTCCACCCGCGCCATACTGCTCTCACGACCCCGCGCCGAACGCATGCGCAACGAACGTGTGGCGGGAGGTTGGATGGAAGGGCTCAGGGCGGATTACCCCCTGGACCGGACCTGAAAACCGCGTCGGTCCGGGTCCGATGGGAGTCGTCCCAGCGGAGGTCCAAAGCGGACGGATGGCCGGATGTGGATAACATGTGAGGGGTGCGGGCCAGTATAGCGGCCCGTGTGACTCTCCCACGTCGCACCGGGGAAACCCGGAGGGGCAGCGGAAGCCATTGGCTCCCAACAAACCCCAGCCCGAGCAAGCCGCCATAAGCCTAAAATCCCGGATGCCTGGGGCGATGATCGCTTCATACTAGACTAAAAGAGTGCGGAGCGTTCATCGCCCCATGCCTGTTCGACTGCCATCATCCCCCGAGGCTCAACGCCATCGGGAAGTTCCGCACGCCTGCACGAAAGGCCGCCAAATGCTTCAGTACGGGAAGGACGAACGAAGTGAGGACCCCGGCCAACGTTTTGGCCGCGCCGTCGCAGGCGCAACGCAGGGCATAGGCGCGGCGTTAGCGCCGTCATGCCCGGCGTGGTGCGCGCCGTGAGACAGAACAAACTCCCCGTGAGACATCAACCAAGAGCAACCAACGAAATCTGCCGTCCGGCCCTCGTCCCCTTATGCGTCCCATACCGGTGCGAAAAATACCGCTCCGGCGCCGCATAACTGTCCCCGCCCACGGCCTCGATGCTATAAAGCCCCAGTGCCCTCGCCTGGCTCTCCACCAGCCCCGGCACATCGAAATGGGGTTTGCCCCGCCCGGCCACGATGAACGGCACCGCATCGGGATAGTCCCGCCCGATCATCGCGGCGAACGCCTCGCCCACCTCGTAGCTTTCGGGCGCAATTGAAGGCCCGATCGCCGCCGAAATTCTCCCCGCGCTGGCGCCCAGCGCTATCATCGCCTCCACAGCTCGGGCCAGCACCCCGTCCACCGCCCCGCGCCACCCCGCATGCGCGGCCCCGATCACCCCGGCTTGTGGGTCGGCCAGCAGCACGGGGACGCAATCGGCGGTCAGAATGCCCAGGGCGATGCCAGGCCGGGCCGTCACCAGCGCATCGGCCTCGGGGCGCGCGTCGAGGTCGGTCTGTTCGCCGACGGTGAGCACGGCGGTGCCATGCACCTGCCTGGCCATCGCCACCGGCACCGGCCCGAGCTTCAATGCCATCACCGCGCGGTGGATGTTCTCGCGCACGTTGGCGGGGTCGTCCCCCACCGCAACCGAGGCGTTGAGCGCGGCGAACTCGCCCTCGGACACCCCGCCCTGCCGCCCGAAGAATCCGTGGCGGATGCGGGGCAAGGCGGAGAGAGAGGGAGCAGTTTCGAACGGTGGGTGCATGAACTGAACTTTCAAAAACCGGCAGGCTTGAGACCGGGAGAGGCCGCGCAGAACGCCTTGAACAGCACGCCCATTTCATCGGGGTGCGTAAGCCGCCGCAGCGCCCCGGTCAGCGCCCCGGCCTCAGCCGGATTCGCCCGGGCCAGCGCCTCGCACCGCGCGGTGATCCCCAAGGATGTAAGAAAATCCCCCTGGGGAACAAGTGGCGCTATGCTCAACCCTGCCATGCGCAAAGCATCGCCCAGCGCTTCGAAGTCCACATGCGCGGTAAGATCCGCCTCCCCCGGCACCTCCAGAGGATCGGCAAACCGGTGCCTCGCCAGCGCCTGAAGCGTTTCCCCCGGCTGGCTGCGCGCATAACCATAATCGATCGCCAGCAGCGCACCACCGCGCGGACCGATCACCCGGCCGATCCGCTCGCCAAACTGCCGCGCCGCCAGCCCGATTTCGGCCACCGCCCCTTCCGGCGCATCGGCAAAGGCGGGCCCGAGCAGCGCGCCGTCATAGGGCGTCGGCGACAGCCCGAAGGTGCGCCGGCCTTCGGCCAGTCCCACCATCCGCTCGAACCACTTGCCGCCCCGCTGCACGAACTGCCGGATCGGCAAGGCATCGAAGAACTCGTTGGCGACGACGATCACCGGCGCATCGGAGATATCCTCGGGCTCGGAAACGAAGGTAGGATCGAAGGGCTTCAGCCTTTCCGCCTGGATGGCCTTGAGATCGGGGTTGGTTTCATAGAGCGCCAGCGCGAGCGCATCGGAAAACCCCGGCACCCGCCCCGCCACCCGCAGCGCATCCGCCATCAGCGTCCCCCGTCCGGGGCCGAGTTCGAGGAGCGTAATCCGGGCCGGCGACCCCATCTGGAGATAGAGGTCGGCGATCCATCCGCCGATCATCTCCCCGAACATCTGGCTGATTTCGGGCGCGGTGATGAAGTCGCCCCCCGCCCCCAGCGGGTCGGCCTTGCGATAGTATCCGCGCGTGGGGTGCGTGAGGCACAATCCCATATAGGCCGCGATCGACATCGGCCCGCTCGTCCTGATCTGCATGTCGATCAGGTCGCCGAGCGACAGGTTTTCGTCAGGCATGGCGCCGGGTCTGCGCGTAAGCTAGAAGGCCGATGCCGGCGACGAGAATGGGCAGGGTCAGCACCATCCCCATGGTCAGCCAGCCAAAGGCGAGATAGCCGATATGGGCATCGGGCAGCCGGAAGAACTCGACGAAAATCCGCGATAGCGCATAGCCGATCCCGAATATCCCCGCCGCGAAGCCGGGGCGGCGCAGCACGAGCTTGATATGCGTGAAATAGCGGATGACGAGAAACAGCACCACGCCCTCGAGCAGCCCCTCATAGAGCTGGCTCGGATGACGCGGCAGATCGCCCCCGCCAGGAAACACCACGCCCCACGGCATCGTCGTCACCGACCCGTAAAGCTCGGCATTGATGAAATTGGCGACCCGCCCGAGGAACAGCCCGAACGTCGCGCAGCACGCCAGAAGGTCGAGCCCCGAAAGAATATTCGCTCCCTTGTGCCGGCAGTAGAGCGCCATCGCGACAATGAGCCCCAGGAACCCGCCATGAAAGCTCATCCCGCCATCCCACAGCGCTATGATCGCCGCTGGATTGGCGAGGAAGGCCAGCGGGTCGTAGAACAGCACATAACCCAGCCGCCCGCCCACGATGATCCCGACCACGATCCAGAACGTGAAATCGAACAACTCCGAAGGGGTCATCGGCGGCGTATTATTGACCCAGAGCGATTTGCGCCTGAGGATGAGCATCCCATACCCGACTCCCAGAAAGATACCGGCCAGATAGGCCAGCGCGTACCAGCGGATGACGATGGGGCCGATGGCAAAGGCGATTGGGTCGATTTCGGGAAAGGGCAAGGCGAGCGCTCATCTTCCGGAGTGTTTCGAGGAAAAGCTGCGGGACCATGCCGCGCTCGCGGACTCTGGTCAAGCGGCACGGCACTCCCTAAATAGGAAGGCAAGGGCCATCCCGCCACGCAAAAGGATTTGAACCGATGTCGCAGAGCAGCAGGATTTTCGACGATCTGGGCAAGCTGATAAACGATGCGGCCGCCGTCGCCGATGGCGTGCGCCGCGAAGCGGAGACCGCCGTCAAGGGCCAGATGGAGCGCGTCGTCAACGATCTCGACCTGGTCAAGCGCGAGGACTTCGACGCTTTGCGTGAACTTGTGCTGATCCAGGGCGAGGAAATCGAGGCCTTGCGCCGCGAACTCGACGCCTTCAAGCGCCGCAAGAAGACGAGCTAGCGGGCCCATGCGCGTTGCGGTCATCTCCGATATCCACGGCAACGCGCTTGCCCTTGAGGCCGTGCTGACCGATATCCGTGCCAGCGGCGCCGATGCAATCCTCAACCTGGGCGACCACTTTGCCGGACCGCTCGATCCGGGCGCGACGGCGGAGATTTTGGCCGGCGTCGACATGATAGCGATCCGCGGCAATACGGACCGGTATCTGGTTGAAACGCCCGACGATCTTCTCGAAGAAGACGAGGAGGCTGCGCGCGCCATGACACCGCAAACCCTCGACTGGCTACGCGCCCTCCCCGCCACGGCCACCTTCGAGGATCAGGTTTTCATGAGCCACGGCGCGCCGGCGTCGGACGAAATCTATTGGCTCGACCGACCGAAAGGGAATGTGTTCCGCACCTCGACCATCGAAGAAATAGAGACCGAACTGCCCGCCGGGAAATTCCCGCTTTACTGCTGCGGACATACCCACGTCGCCCGCGTCGTGACGCTCCCCGATGGCGCCATCGTCTTCAATCCCGGCAGCGTCGGACGACCATCCTTCAATATAAGCGAACCTGGCTCCGCGGCACGCGCCGGGCCCGAGGCAGCCTATGCGCTCCTGACCCTTGGCGGGAGCGGATGGAGCATCGACCTCCGTCAAATTCCCTACGATAACAAGGCCGCTGCCGCCCTGGCCCGCGCCAACGGCAACGCGGCATGGGAAGATGATCTCCTGTTCGGGCGCCGAAGATAAACTGCGGGAAAACCCGATCACGAATCGCATCCGTTAACACCCCGTTAACCATGCGAAACCGATCATCCACAGATAGAATCTGTGTATTGGGCTTCGCGTACTTGGGCCCAGTTGGCCGGTGGCATGTAGATTTGTCGGCAAGCGACGATTCGTACATCAGGTGCCGGCCAGACCGGTTCGGTTGTGCTGCGTTGGACCTCCGGCATTCCGGCCGCAGGTTCTCACATTCGATCATGCTCAAGCGTGCGGAGCCAGCCATGTCTCTCCTTGAACTGGAACTGGATAGGAATATCCACCCCGTCGATATCATCGAGCATATTGCTGCGATCAACGACTGGACGTTCGAACGGCAGGATGCAGATGAGATTTCAATTTCGGTCAAAGGCGGCTGGAGCGACTATCACGTCTCGTTCAACTGGATGGAGGAGATGGAATCGCTCCATCTCGCCTGCGCATTCGACCTCAAGGTCCCCGAAGCCCGGCGCGCCGAGATCAAGCAATTGATCGCGCTCATCAACGAGCAGCTCTGGATCGGCCATTTCGACATCTGGAGCAAGGAAGGCGTCGTTCTGTTCCGCAATTCCCACCTGCTTTCCGGCGGGGCCGATGTTTCCCCCCAGCAATGCGAAGCCCTGCTCCGCTCAGCCACCGAAAGCTGCGACCTTTACTATCAGGCGTTCCAGTTCGTGGTCTGGGCCGGCAAGTCCGCCGCCGATGCGCTGGCCGAAGTGATGTTCGAAACGGTCGGTGAAGCATGAACCTTGAAAAAGCCGGCTCGATCCTGCTGGTCGGTGCCGGCAAGATGGGCACTGCAATGGCCGCCGGCTGGTTACGGGCAGGGCTGCCCGGATCCTCGCTCACCCTTGTCGATCCCAACCCCCACGAATCTGTCGCCGATTTCGCAGCAGCCAGCGGCGCCACCTTGCGTCCCGATCTGCCCACGGCGCCGCCCCGCGTGATCGTTCTGGCCGTCAAGCCGCAGGTGATGGATGCCGTTCTCGCTACCGCGCGGCACCTCGCCGGGCCGGAAACGCTCGTCCTTTCCATTGCCGCCGGCATTTCGATTGCGCGTTTCCAGCTTGGACTGGGCACAGACCGGATCGTGCGCACCATGCCCAATACCCCCGCCCAGCTCGGCAAGGGCATAACCGGCGCGGTCGCTGCCGATGCGGTGACCGGTGAGGACCGCGCGCTTGCCGAGGCCCTGCTCTCGGCGGCCGGCGATGTGGTCTGGCTCGACGATGAATCGCAGATCGACGCGCTGACGGCGGTCTCGGGCTCGGGGCCGGCCTATGTGTTTCATCTCGTCGAGGCACTGGCCGGTGCCGGGGAAAAACAGGGGCTCGATGCCGGGCAGGCCATGCGACTGGCCCGGCAAACGATAATCGGCGCCGCAGCCTTGCTCGAGGCCGACCCGGCATCTGCCGAACAATTGCGCAAGAACGTCACCTCCCCCGGCGGCACCACCCAGGCCGCGCTCGACGTGCTGATGGGAGAAGAAGGGCTTGGCGCTCTCATGGACCGTGCGGTAGACGCTGCCCGCAAGCGCAGCGAAGAACTGGGACAATGAGTACCATCACCTTCGAGGACTTCCTCAAAGTCGACATCCGCACCGGCACCATCGTCGAGGCGAAAGATTTCCCAGAGGCTCGCAAGCCCGCGATCATCCTTCTGATCGATTTCGGTCCCGAAATCGGCATCAAAAAGTCGTCTGCGCAGATTACGGTCCACTACACGCCAGAGGACCTCGTTGGCCGTCAGGTGATGGCGGTGGTCAATTTCCCGCCGCGCCAGATCGGCCCCGTCCGGTCGGAGGTGCTGACGCTGGGTTTTGAAGATGGCAATGGCGCAATCGTGTTGGCTGCGACCGATAAACAAGTGCCCAATGGCCGCAAACTGATGTAGATTGATCGATACCATTGTTCCAGGCCAGTTGAGCTTTAGACACCGTTGACCGAACTCGGACAAATCCCCCCACCCCGCGAGCCACGCCTTCTGGGCCTCCCCAATTCCTCACGCGGCGCACTCATGCCGCCGATTTTTGCGGCGCGCGGACTGATCATCCTGATCCTGCTCGCCAGCGTCTATTTCTTCCATAGCTTCCTCGTGCCGGTGCTCGCCGCGCTGATCATCGGCTTTGCCAGCTGGCCGGTCTTTCGCCGCGTCCTCTCCTTGTGCGGCGGCAACCGCACGCTCGCGGCCAGCCTGATGATCGTCGTCATCGTCTTGTTCATCCTCGTCCCGATCTTCTGGGCGCTCAGCTATGCCCTAGGCGAGGCGCGCCAGTTGATCGCCTGGGGCGTTGCGACCAATACCTTCGGCGCCCCCGCGCCGGCCTGGTTCGCGACCCTGCCGCTTGTCGGCGAGTGGGCTATCGAGCAATGGGACATCTATATCGGGCGCCCCGGCGCGCTTGCCCAGTACGTGGCCGTCTTCGGCGGCGCCAATGTGGTCAATATCTACCAGACCGTTCTCGCCGCCAGCGGCAACGTGCTCAATCTCGCGCTGAACCTTCTGTTCATGATCATCGCGCTGCTGTTTGTCTATCGCGATGGCGCGGGGTTTGCCGCGCAGCTCGACAAGTTCGGCGAGCGCATTCTGCCCGTGCGCTGGAACCGGCTTTCGCGCGTCGTGCCGGCAACGATCAGTTCCACCGTCACGGGGATGACCATCATCGCCATCGGTGAAGGCATTGTGCTTGGCGTCGCCTACTGGCTTGCCGGCGCACCATCGCCGGTCCTGCTCGGCGTCATCACCGGCGTTGCCGCCATGATCCCGGGCGGCGCGCCGCTTTCGTTCACGCTGGTCTCGATCTACCTTATCGCGTCCGGCTCGGTGATCGAGGGTATCGCGCTGTTCACCTGGGGTTCGGTAGAACTCTTCATCGTGGACAAGACGCTACGGCCCAAGCTTGTCGGCGGACCGATCAAGCTGCCCTTTATGCCCACCTTTTTCGGTCTCGTGGGCGGGGTGAAGACAATGGGCATGGTTGGCCTGTTCATCGGGCCGGTCCTGATGGCCCTTCTCGTCTCGCTCTGGCGCGAATGGGTTCGCGACCTCGATGTGCCCGAGCCTGAAAAGGGCGGCGCCGGCGTTGCGACACCGCCCATCCCGCCTCCGGTCGAGGCTTCGCGAACGCGGTTAAAGGAAGCCGCTATAGACGAGGCCGAGAAGCAGGACGCCTAGAACGACGCGGTAGACGACGAACGGCGTATAGGTCTGGCGCTTGAGCCAGCCCATCAAGAGCGCAATGGTTGCCCAGGCAGTGAAAAACGCAAGCACGCCCCCGAACACCGCCGTGCCCGTCAGCTCCGCATTGCCGCCTTTGTAAAGATCGTACCCGGCGAGGAGACCGGCTCCTAGGATCGTCGGGATCGAAAGCAGCATTGCGAGCCGCGCCGAGAGCGGCCGGTCGAGCCCCACGAAGCGCCCCGCTGTCATGCATATTCCCGAGCGCGAAACGCCCGGTATGATGGCAAGGCACTGGGCAAACCCCACGATCAGGGCATCGCGGAACGAAAGTGCTTCGATATCACCTTTTATCTGCTCGCGGCGGTCGGCGAACCAGAGCAGGATGCCGAAGAGAAGCGTGGTCCAGGCGATGATCGTCACCGACCGGCCGCTCTCGGTGACAAGGTCCTTGGCCAGAACGGCGATCACGACGATGGGCAGCGACGCGACGATAAGGACGAGCAAGAGCCGGAACCGCGTGCCGCCTTTGCCCGTCACCCCATCGACGAGACCTTGAAGCAACAGGACGATATCGTGCCGGAAATAGATGAACACCGCGCCGAGCGAACCCACATGCAGCGCGATATCGAGCGCAAGTTCTTCGGCGGCGCTCATGCCGGCAACCGCCAGCCCCATCGCCGAGAGCACGGCCCGTCCGAGGATGAGGTGCGCCGAGGAACTGATCGGCAAAAATTCGGTGATGCCTTGCACGAGGGCAAGGAAAACAGTTTCGATGAGATCCATTATGAGAAATCCGTTACGAAGAAAGGTGGTCGTCGAGCCTGAGCGTCTTGAGCAGATGCCTGTCGCTGGGCTCTGTCATTTCGATGAAAAAGGTCTTTACCGCTTCGCGTACCTCTTCGGGCAGGGCGGAGAACGCAGCCTCGATGCGCCGGGCCTGGGTGGCGCTCAACACCTCGAAGAAATCGCGGCCTTTTTCCGTCGGGAATAGCAGCCGCTGGCGCCGGTCGGTGTCGCCATGCTTCTGGGCGACATAGCCATTGTCGATCAATTGCCGCAGCACGCGCGCAAGGCTCTGCTTGGTAATGCGCAGGATGTCGAGCAGGTCGGCAACCGTCATACCTGGCCTGAGATTGACGAAATAGATCACCCTGTGGTGGGCACGTCCGAACCCCTGCGTTTCCAGCAGCGCATCGGCATCGCGCACAAAATCGCGATAGGCAAAGAAGAACAGCCCCATCACGTCGATCGGCATTTCGGGGAAATCGTAAATTGCCGAATTTACGTCAGCCATGTTGACATTTATTGATTGTGCTGGCATCGTCCATCCACACGCATTGCCGTTCCGAGACTTATTCCAGAGGCGCTTTAGTTTGCCAAGTGGTGCGAGAGTGCGGCATTATCGGTAACAAGTGCACCGTCGCAGTGCATCTTTTACACAATTGAATGAGTGGGAGAAAAAAATGGCCACCGTGCCAATGGATCAGCGAGAAGGTTGGATCTGGTACAACGGGAAAATGGTTCCTTGGCAAGACGCCAAGATCCATGTCCTCACCCACGGCCTCCACTATGGAAGCAGCGTTTTCGAGGGCCAGCGCGCTTATGGAGGACAGGTCTACAAGCTGCGCGAGCACACCGACCGACTGATCGCCTCGGGCCGTACGCTGGACTTCGAAATACCCTTCAGCGCCGACGAGATCGATGAGGCCTGCCGCCAGGTGCTCGAGAAGAACAATCTTGTGGATGCCTATATGCGCCCGGTCGCCTGGCGCGGCTCCGAGACCATCTCGGTGCCGGCGCGCGACAACAAGGTCCACCTCGCCATCGCCGCCTGGGTCTGGCCGAGCTACTTCACCACCGAAGATCGCCTCAAGGGCATCCGCCTCAACTGGGCGCCCTGGAAGCGCCCTTCGCCCGAGACCATTCCCTGCAAGGCCAAGGCTGCCGGTCTCTACATGATCTGCACGCTCTCAAAGCACGCCGCCATGGACGCAGGCTATGCCGACGCGCTGATGCTCGACTATCGCGGCTATGTCGCTGAAGCCACCGGGGCCAACGTCTTCTTCGTCAAGGGCAAGGAAATCACCACCCCCACGCCTGACTGCTTCCTCGACGGCATAACCCGCCGCACCGTGATCGCGCTGGCCAAGGCCAACGGCTATACGGTCACCGAGCGGCACATCAAGCCCGAGGAACTCTCAGGGTTCGACGAATGCTTCCTGACCGGCACGGCCGCGGAAGTGACCCCGGTTTCCGAAGTGGGTGAATACCGCTTCACCCCGGCCGAAGCCTGCCGCACGCTGGTCGAAGCCTATATGGCCGAAGTCCAGCCCAAACGGGCGGCAGCCGAGTAAGGTTCAGGAAAGGCCGGGCAAGTTCCCGGCCTTTTCATTTCCACCGCGCAGCCGCCGCATCGTCTCCGGACTTTGCTTCAACCCAGACCTCTCCTTGCGCGCGCTTTTCCTTCTTCCAGAACGGCGCGTCGGTCTTGAGGGTGTCCATGATGAAATTGGCCCCGTCGAATGCCGCCTGCCGGTGCGGTGCCAATGTCATGACCTGCACGATCGGTTCATTGGGATAGAGCGTGCCGAAGCGGTGGATAACATCGGCATCGATCAGGCTGAACCGCGTTATCGCTTCGCCGGCCAGCGTTTCGAGCTGGCGCTGCGCAAGGGCGGGGTAATGCTCAAGCGTCATCGACTCGATCGGATCGCCGGCCAACGAGCGGACGAGACCGGTGAACGTAACAGACGCGCCTGCACCCCTGGCCCGCGCCAAAAAGGCGTTGCTTTCCGCGCCGGGATCGAAGGGCTCAGCCTGCAGGCGGACACGCATGGCGCTCAGCCGCCGGTCATCGGTGGAAACAACGCCACTGTCCGCGCGCCCCTGACCGAAGCATCGTGGTCGACCAGTTCTTCATCGACCGCGGCGCGAATAAGGGCGCGGTTTTCAGCAGCTAGCGCAAAGCCCTCATCCCTTGCGGCGAGAAAATCCATCAGATCGGCAACGGTCTCGACGGAGGCCGGAATGTCGATCTCGTCGCTATCGCGGTCGAGACGTTCGCGGAGCCAGGCAAAATAGAGAACCTTCATTCCTTCGCCTTCAGATGCGATGTCACGCCCGCCCAATACTGCCAACCGGTGATCGCGGTGAGAATTGCCGCCGCCCAGAGCAGGATGTCGGAGACCTCCCGCATCCCCGGGATCAGCGGCTCGGCGATGACGACGCCGAGCGCCACGAGCTGCACGGTCGTCTTGTATTTTGCGAGCTTTGAAACCGGCACGACGATCTTCTCGGTCCCCATGAACTCACGCAGGCCGGAGACGAAAATCTCGCGCATCAGGATGACGGTCGCCGGGATCAGGTCCCAGACGCCGAAGGAGCCATCAAAGCAGAAGACCAGCAGCAACGCGCCGACCAGCAGTTTGTCCGCAATCGGATCGAGCATACGTCCGATGGGCGAAACCGTCCCATACTTGCGCGCCAGATACCCGTCGAAAAAGTCGGTCACCGCGGCAGCGGCGTAAAGCAGCAACGCCATCCACCGCGCCGCTGGATGCCCGGCCAGAAGCAAAGCCATGATCAGCGGGATGGCCGCAATGCGCCCATAGGTCAGCCAGTTCGGCAGTCTTGCCATATCGAAGCGGGTTTCGCTCATCGTATGTCAACTCCGGTTGAAATGATCGTAGATCATTTGCGCCATGGCCGTCGAGATGCCGGGCAGTGCGGCCAGATCGGAGACAGCCGCGCGCGATACGGCCTTGGCCGAGCCGAAATGCTGGAGCAGCGCGCGCTTGCGCGTCGGGCCGATCCCTTCGATCTCATCGAGAGGGTTCTTGACCATTTCCTTTTTCCGCCGCGCCCTGTGCGTGCCGATGGCAAAGCGGTGTGCCTCATCACGCAGGCGCTGGACATAGTAGAGTACGGGATCGCGGGCGGGCAGCATGAACGGCTCGCGGCCCTCCATGAAGAAAGTCTCGCGCCCGGCATTGCGTTCCTCGCCCTTGGCGATACCGATGATCGTCACCTCGCGCGGCAGGTTCATTTCGGCGAGCACGGCCTTGACCGCATTGGTCTGCCCTGCACCGCCATCGATCAACAGCACGTCGGGCCAATCGGGCATGCCGGTCGCCTCGTCCTCGGCATCCACTTCGCTTTCGGCGGCAAGGCGCGTGAAGCGGCGGGTGAGGACCTCCCGCATCATCCCGAAATCGTCGCCGGGCGTAAGGTCCTTCGATTTGATATTGAAGGTCCGGTAGTGCTTTTTTGAAAGCCCTTCCAGCCCCGCAACGACCATCGCGCCCACCGCATTGGTGCCCTGGATGTGCGAGTTGTCGTAAATCTCGATCCGGCGCGGGGTTTCCTCGAGCCCAAAGGTCTCGCCCATCGCTTCGAGCAGCTTGCGCTGGCTCGCGGAATCCGAAAGGTGCCGCCCCAGCGCTTCGCGGGCATTGGTCAGTGCGTTTTCGACCAGTACGCGTTTCTCGCCACGCCTCGGCGTCTCGATTTTGACGGACCGGTCAGCGCGCACCGAGAGGGCTTCGCGCAGCACCTCGGCCTCGGCCAGATCTTCGGACAGCAGAACGAGCGCGGGTGGCGTGCGGTTTTCATAGAACTGCGCAACGAACGCTTCCAGCACCTCAGGGAGCGACAGGTTCTCGTCCGCCCGCGGATAAAAGGCATAATTGCCCCAGTTCTGATGCGCGCGATAAAAGAACACCTGCACGCAGAAATTGCCCGCTTCCTGATGGATTGCGAACACATCGGCTTCGGCAACGGTTTGCGCGTTGACCCCGCCGCCGCCCTGAATCAGCGCCAACGCCCCCAACCGGTCGCGCAACATGGCGGCCCGCTCGAAATCGAGCCCCTCGGCGGCGGCGTTCATCTCCTTTTGCAGATGATCCTGCACCGCCTTGGACTTGCCCGACAAAAAGTCCCGCGCCTCCTCGACGAGGGCCTGATAATCGGGAACCGAGATAACGCCGGTGCAAGGCGCCGAGCAGCGCTTGATCTGGTGTTGCAGGCAGGGTCGTGTGCGCGCTGCATAAAAGCTGTCCGAGCAATTGCGCAACAGGAAGGCCTTTTGCAGCGCTGTGATCGTACGGTTGACCGCAACAGCGGATGCGAACGGCCCGAAATAATGCCCCTTGCGCCGCCGCGCCCCGCGATGCTTGGCCAGCTCGGGCGCCTCGTGATCGGTTGCAATCAGGATATAGGGGAAGCTCTTGTCGTCGCGCAGCAGCACATTGAAGCGCGGCTTCAGGCGCTTGATAAGATTGGCCTCGAGCAGCAGCGCGGCCGCTTCGGTCTCGGTGCGCACGAATTCCATCGAGCGCGTAGCTGAAATCATCCGGTTGATGCGGACCGAATTGCCCTCGTAACGGGTGTAGTTGGTGACCCGCGCCTTGAGATTGCGCGCCTTGCCCACATAGATGACGTTGCCGCCCTCATCGAGCATCCTGTAGACCCCCGGCCCGCTGGGCAGGGTCTTGACGAAACGCCTGATAATGTCGGGGCCGGTCCGGTCGAGCTGGTCTGTCATTGTCTGCGCGGCGTCGGCTCGTTGCGCGGGCTCCACTCGAGGTGTTCGCCCCCGTCGAGCGCGATCATCTGCCCGGTCATCGCCTCAAGCATCAGCAGCGTGACTACACCATCGGCGATCTGCTCGGGTGTCGCGCCATCGCCTAGCGGAAGGCGCTCCTGCGAAGCGCGGAATTCTTCCTCGGATTGCCGCGGATTGGCCAGCGTGGGACCGGGACCGATCGCGTTGACCCGAATGCGGGGCGCGAGCGACTGGGCAAGCGTCCGCGTCGCGGTCCACAAAAGGGACTTCGAAAGCGTATAGGAGAAATAGTCGGGCGAGAGCCGCAGCACGCGCTCGTCGACAATATTGACGATATTGCCCCTGGCGCCGTCCGGAAGCTGGCCAGCGAAATCGCGCGCCAGAAAGACGGGCGCCTCCCCATGCAGCGCCATGTGCAGGTCCCAGAGGTCCTCGTGCAAAGTATCGACGCTGTCGGGCTCGAAAGCCGAGGCATTGTTGACCAGCACGGTGAGCGGGCCATGGATGGCGGCGGCCGACGCAATGAGGCCCATGCGGTCCGCCCGATTGCCAAGGTCGCAGCGGACGATATCGGCCACGCCGCCATCGCCCCTGATCGCTTCGGCCAGCTCCTCGGCCTTTTCACCGGACGAGCGATAATGGATGACCACGCCATAGCCCTCGGCTGCTAGCCGCGTTGCAATGGCTGCGCCAATCCTGTCTGCCGCTCCGGTGACGAGGGCCGCGCCCTTCATGGCATTCTCCTATTGGACCGCGCCCGAGATAGGTGCGAATCGCGACGTTCGCAACGAGTCTACCCGGTGCGTTCCGCGCCTCAAGAACGGTGTAGCCAAACAATCTTCAAAGAGCTATCCAGATTTCCGGTCAACACCGCCCCGGTCCGACCACTCTCCCCTAGCAGGCGATATCAGCGCCTGCCCCTTGGTACCAGATATGAACACCGCGCCATTTGCTGCTCAAACCAATGTCGGCAAGGGCGTCGCCTTCCTGCTGATCGCGACCGCGGTGTTCGGCATCCAGGACGTCCTGACCAAGATTCTCGTTCAGGACTATTCCGCCTTTCAGATCGTGATGATCCGGTATTGGGCATTCGCGCTGTTCTCATTCTGGCTGGTGATGCGCCAGGGCCCGATCCGGCGCGCCTTTGCCTCCTCGGCCCCGTTCTGGCAAATCGCGCGCGGCATATTGCTGGTGCTCGACATCTGGCTTTTCACCGAAGCGCTGAAAACCGTGCCATTGGGCGATCTGGGCGCGATCATCATGACCTACCCCTTGCTGGTGACCCTGTTTGCCATACCCTTCCTAGGCGAGCGCGTCGGCCCGTTCAGAGCGGGAGCCGTGCTCGCCGGTTTTGCCGGTGCAATGATCATACTTCGACCCGGCTTTGCTGCCGTGGAAATCGGGGTGATCTATGGCCTGCTGAGCGCGGCCACCTTCGCGCTCTATCTCGTCTTCACGCGCAAAGTTGCCGCCGTCGATTCCACGACCACATCGATCTTTTACGTCGGCGCAGTCGGCCTGGCGATGACGACGGCGGTAGGCCTCTTTCATTGGCAGCCGATGCGGATCGAGGACATTCTGGCCGTGTCGGGACTATGCGTCACGATGTGCATTGCCCACGGGCTCGTCATGGTTTCCATGCGTTACGCCCCGGCGAGTGTGCTCCAGCCCTTCAACTATTTCTCGCTGCCATGGGCCATTACGTTGGGCTTTGTGGTGTTCGGCACGATCATCGAGGGCTTCGCGCTGCTTGGAGCGATTGTCATCGTTTGCGCCGGACTGGCGGTCATGTGGCGCGAACAGCAACTGGCGCGTCGGGCGAGACTCAGCGCGGCCGCTTCAGCGCAACCATCCACATCCCCACCCCAACCAGGAAGCACACCACCCCCAGCGGCGCGACCGTAAGGCTCAGCAGCACGGGCACCATCGCATCGGCGCCCGGCGCAACGGCCATCATGGCGATCGCCGGCAACAGCCCGATCGCCAGAAGAAGCCCGCCAAGCTGCAAAAATGCAAAGCTCCAGCGCCTGAGTGTCATTTCGATATCTCCTCGCTTGCAGGTCTCATCATAGCGCGACCAGCATGACCCAAAGCTGAACGAAACCTATCCACTCTTGAATAACGGTCCAAAGTTTCGCATCTGGACACTAAACGAAAAGCAGGAAGGTCTGGCAGGTGATCATACTTCTTTACGGGGCCATCGTGCTGGCGGCCATCACCATCATCGGCAACTTGATGCTGCACAAATGGAACGCCGCACGGCTCGAAAAGCGCATCGAGGAACGGGCCGACGCCTACCTCAACGCAATGGAGCATGAGGGCGTACCCGATCCGCTCGCAGCAATGGCAAAGGATGAGCAGCGCTATACGCTCATCTCGGCAGCACGCCAGGTGAAGGCCGAAAGCGACAAGCGTTTTTATGTCGGCGCCATCGGCAGTATCGTCACGTTCTTTGTCGCGCTCGGCTTTGCCATCGAAGGCGCGGGCACCCGGGATTTCGTGATCACCATCGCCATCGGCGCGGTGGTTCTTTATGGCATCAACACCGTGCTCTACCGCAATCTGAAGGCCAGGCTGGCCGATCAGGGAATCGACATCGAGCGCATCGCCGCGCCCTAAAAAAAGGCCGGAGCACGAGGCTCCGGCCTGTCTATCCCGCATCAGTTACCGATGCACACGTAACCGTTAGGGCCGTTGAAGCACACCTGGCCATGGCCGGGGTTGTGCGGCGGCCGGGGATGACCCCAGTGCGGTGGCCGCGGAGGGTACGGGTTCCAATGCGGCGGGCGCGGAGGATAGGGGTTCCAGTGCGGCGGACGCGGAGGATACGGATTCCAATGCGGCGGAGGCGGCGGATTGGGGGTCCAGTGTGGCGGGCGCGGCGGCACGTGGCTCTGCGCCAGATAGTTGGCCGAAACCCATCCGTTGGGGCCATACCGGCCCTGATCTACAAAGCACCAGCTGCCCCGGCAGTATTCCACCTCAACCTGCTGGCCGCGCTGCAATACGTCGATGACGCGGAAGTTGGTGCCCGGACCCGAGCGTACGTTAACCGAAGTGGTGGCGGTGGCCGTCCAGGCATAGGCGCCGACCGTCATCACCAAAGTCATGAGCGCGGCCAGACCGCCTCTGACCATATTTTTCCTGAGAGCCATCTCGCTTCTCCCTGTGATGTTGCTGACGCCGGCTTCCGGCGTCTTGAGGCCATATAAGCCCATGGCAACTGAACCGAGGCTGAACGGACCATTTATGCGCGGGAGGGGCCTAATGACGGGCGCATTTGGGCAACAGGAAATGTTGCATTCATATTTCATGCAAAAGTCATATTGCCCGGCCGGAACCTAACCGCTAAAGGTGCCCCGCATACGAGCCGGGCTTTGGCGGCACCGGCAAAGGGCGAGATCGGGGCGGACCATGAAACTGGTGACGGGCAACTCAAACCTCACCGTGGCAAAAGCCGTATCGGAATATCTCGAAATCCCCCTCACCGACGCATCGGTCAAGCGTTTCGCCGACAAGGAAATCTTCGTCGAGATCCACGAAAACGTTCGCGGCGAGGACGTGTTCGTTCTCCAGTCCACCTCCTATCCGGCCAATGACCACCTGATGGAGTTGCTGATCCTGATCGATGCCTTGCGCCGCTCCTCGGCGCGCCGCATCACGGCGGTTCTCCCCTATTTCGGTTATGCGCGCCAGGACAGGAAATCGGCCCCCCGCACCCCGATCTCGGCAAAGCTCGTGGCCAACCTCATCACCCACGCCGGCGCCAACCGCCTTCTGACCCTGGATCTGCACGCACCGCAAATCCAGGGCTTTTTCGATATTCCGACCGATAACCTCTATGCCGCGCCCGTCCTGACCCGGGACATCGCGGAAAATTACGACACCTCCAAGGTGATGATCGTCTCGCCCGACGTCGGTGGCGTGCTGCGGGCCCGCAACGTGGCCAACCGCATCGGCGCGCAACTGGCCATCGTCGACAAACGCCGCCCGCGCGCCGGCGTTTCCGAGGTGATGAACATCATCGGCGATGTCGAGGGTCAATCCTGTATCCTGATCGACGACATTGTGGATTCCGGCGGCACACTGGTCAACGCAGCAGAAGCCCTGCTCAATGCCGGTGCCAGCGAGGTTTCCGCCTATATCACCCATGGCGTGCTGTCCGGTGAGGCACCCAGGCGCATCTCCGACTCCCGGCTCAAGGAGCTGGTGACGACCGATTCCATCGAGATGACCGATGCCGTGCGCGAGGTCAAAAAGATCCGCCACATCTCGATTGCCCATCTGATGGGCGAGGCCATTGCCCGTACGGCCTCCGAGCAGTCGGTGTCGAGCCTCTTCGACTAAGCCGGACTCGCGCAGAGGCCTTTGGGGCGCGCCCGACTCCTTGATGCCCGGCAACCGGGTTTTGACCTTTCGGCACGACTCAGCCACAAACACGGCGCGCTCGCGGAACCTGGGACCGCCTCCGGCATTTTCTTCTTGTCAGAATAGCCGGTGGCCCATGCAGTCTCTAGGCGCGCGCGCTGCGTATGTGGAAGTTTCAGTGGTAAATCCTCCCTCCGGTGGGCGGCATGTTCGCCCTCGTCCGCAAGCTCAGGCCGAACTTCAGGCGCTTCTCGACGAAATTCCCCAATGGGACGACGAGATGCTGCTGCACATGCATAAGCGGTATAGCGAAAGCCGGCTGTTCCGTGTCCATCACGCAGCAGACGGTGAATTGACCGAGCGCGCCAAGCTGCTGCTCGATGCGACGGGGGCGGAATTGGCAGTGCGTGGCCTGTTCGCTGCGGATGCCGAGGAATAATCTGGCCGCAATCGCGCGGTAAGCGGCTTGAATTCCGATTAAACAGTGAGGTCCGGATGCTCAGATCGCTCAGTCTCGCCGCACTTGCCGCAATCGTCCTCGCCGGCTGTACCGTTTCGGCCGAGGAACGCCGGATTCGCGATCAGCAGACCTGCCGCGGCTATGGCTTTGTCGAAGGCAGCGAGGCCTTCGCCAACTGCATGATGCAGCTCGACCTCGACCGGCGCGCAGCCCAGCGGGAATCGCTCAATCGCACCCCGCCCCTCTTCTCGCCAACCGTCGTCGTGGTGCGGCAGGACCAGAACCCCTGAGGCTCTTGCCCTTGGGCTTTCCCTCATATATAGACCCCGCCCATGAAGCGCTCATCACCCCTGGAGGATGGGCGCGCGTTTCTTTTGAGGAAACGCACCAACCCAATGGATGATTTCCATGAGCGTCGAGCTTAAGGCTTCGGTGCGGGATCGAGTGGGCAAGGGGGCCGCTCGTGAACTGCGCCGCAATGGTCTGGTTCCTGCCGTTATCTACGGCGATAAAAAGCCTCCCCTGTCGATTGCCCTGTCCTACAAGGACGCTTTCCGCAAGATTCACGAAGGTGGTTTTCTCAGCCACGTCATCGAGATCGATGTCGATGGTGAAAAGCACCGCGTGATCCCGAAGGACTACCAGCTGGAGCCCGTGCGCGACTTTCTCGTGCATGTCGACTTCCTGCGCGTGGGCAAGAACTCGATCCTGACCGTTGAAGTGCCGGTGCACTTCGAGAACCAGGAAAAGTCTCCCGGCCTCAAGAAGGGCGGCGTGCTCAACATCGTGCGCCACGCCGTCGAGTGCAACGTGCCGGCGGATTCGATCCCCGAATATCTCGTTGTCGACCTTGCCAAGGCTGAAGTCGGCGACTCGATTCACATTTCGGCGATCACCCTTCCCAAGGGTGTGACCGCGACCATCACTGATCGCGACTTCACCATCGCGACCATCGCTGCTCCGTCCGCGCTGCGCTCTTCCGAAGGCAGTGCCGCCGGCGAAGGCGAAGGCGACGACGAAGCCGAATAATATCTTCGGGGTCGGCAGCCATTGCCGCCGACCCTTTCACACTGCCAGCGGGGTCAAGCGATGCACCTTATTGTAGGTCTCGGCAATCCCGGCGCCGAATATGCCGGCCACCGGCACAATGTCGGCTTCATGGCGGCCGATGAAATCGCCCGTCAGCACAATTTCCCACCCTTCCGCTCCAAATTCTCGGCGCTCCTCTCCGAAGGGATGATCGGCGACGAAAAGGTGCTGCTTTTAAAGCCCCAGACCTTCATGAACCGCTCCGGCGACGCCGTGGGCCAGGCTGCCAAATTCTATAAGCTTACCCCTGCCGACATTTCGGTCATTCACGACGAGCTCGATCTCGCGCCGGGCAAGGTGCGCATCAAGGCCGGCGGGGGCAATGGAGGGCACAACGGGCTCAAATCCATCGAAGCCCATATCGGCAACCCGTTCATCCGCGTCCGCCTGGGCATCGGCCACCCTGGCCACAAGGACCGGGTGCACGCCTATGTGCTTTCGAACTTCCACAAGATCGACGCCGAATGGCTCGACCCCCTGCTCGACACACTGGCAAGAAATGCCGGATTACTCGCCAAGGGCGATGCAGCGGGGCTGATGAACAAACTGGCGCTCGCCGTGCCGTCGGACGGCAAGGAGCAAACAAAGCCGAACCCCAAGGCACAGAGCCATGTCCGCCAGGCGCGCCAGACATCTCCGCAGGCCAAGGTGCCGGAAACCGGACCGATGGCCGCCATGCTCAAAAAGCTCTTCGGGGACAAAGCCTGACTTGACTCGGCCAGTGCGTTGCACGAGGTAAGGCTCAACTCTCCCTCCGCAGAGCGGACCACTTTTACGAGGACCTTATGGGTTTCAAATGCGGTATTGTCGGCCTGCCCAATGTCGGCAAATCGACGCTCTTTAACGCCCTGACGCAGACAGCGGCCGCGCAAGCGGCGAATTTCCCGTTCTGCACCATCGAACCCAATGTCGGCGAGGTATCGGTTCCCGACGCCCGGCTCGACAAGCTGGTCGAGATCGGCAAGTCGCAGAGCAGAATCCCTGCCCGACTGTCCTTCGTCGACATTGCAGGATTGGTGAAAGGCGCATCCAAGGGCGAAGGGCTGGGCAACCAGTTCCTCGCCAATATCCGCGAATGCGACGCCATCGCCTATGTGCTACGGTGCTTCGAGAACGACGACATCGTGCATGTTGCGGGCCGGGTCGATCCGATAGCCGATGCCGAAGTGGTCGAAACCGAACTGATGCTCGCCGACCTCGAAAGCCTCGAAAAGCGCATTCCGGGCCTGGAAAAGAAAATCCGTAGCAACGACAAGGACGCCAAAGTCGCCCTCGAACTCGTCCAGCGCGCCAAGGTACTGCTCGAAGACGGCAAGCCCGCGCGACATGTCGAGCGGTCGCCAGAAGAGGAAAAACCGTTCAAGGAACTCCAACTCCTGACGGCAAAGCCTGTGCTCTATGTCTGCAATGTCGACGAGAGCGCCGCCGCAACCGGAAACGAGCACACCAAAAAGGTCGAGGACTACGCCAAGACGCAGGACGCGCGCGTGGTGATCATCTGTGCCGAGATCGAAGCCGAACTGGCCGGGCTCGATGAATCGGACCGCAAGGATTACCTCGCCTCGCTCGGCCTCGAGGAACCCGGCCTCAACCGCCTGATCCGCGAGGGCTACAAGCTGTTGCGCCTCCAGACCTATTTCACGGTCGGCCCCAAGGAAGCCCGCGCCTGGACCATTCCCGTGGGCACCAAGGCCCCGCAGGCGGCCGGCGTCATCCATACCGATTTCGAGCGCGGTTTCATCCGTGCGCAAACCATCGCCTATGACGATTTCATCGCTCTGGGTGGCGAAGTCGCCGCAAAGGAAGCGGGCAAGGCGCGCGATGAGGGCAAGGAATACGTCGTCAAGGATGGCGACGTGATGCTCTTCAAGTTCAACACCTGAAGCCGGACAAGAAAAAAGGCGGAGATCGAAATCTCCGCCTTTTCGTTTATTCCGCCGGCGACGGCTCCGCCGCAAGCACATCGGGATCGCTGGTGCGGCGGATGAAGAATGCCGCCATGACCGCGAACAGCGAAAGAATCGCGGCGGCAAGGAAGGCCAGTTGCAGCCCGCCGGAAAGCGCCTGAGTCTGGTCGGCGCCCGCCCCCAGAAGTGTCTCGGTCCGCAACGTCATCAGCGAGACGAACAGGGCAATGCCCGCCGCGCCGGAAACCTGCTGGACGGTCCCCAGCATGGCGCTGCCATGCGAATAAAGCCGCGATGGCAGAGCCCCAAGGCCGGCGCTGAACAGCGGGGTAAACAGCAGCGCCAGCCCAAGGCTGAGCGCCAGATGCCCCGCCAGCACATAGGGCACCGGTGTGTGGGGCCCGACCTGGGTCAAAGACCACATCACGAGGCTAACGAGAATTGAGCCGGGAATGACCAGCGGCGCCGGGCCCACCTTGTCGTACCAGCGTCCGACAAACGGCGCCATCAGACCCATCAGGAGACCGCCGGGGAACAACAGGAGCCCGGTCTGCAGCGTATCGAGACCCAGGACGTTCTGCGTATAGATCGGCAACAGGATAATCATGCCAAACAGGGCCATCATGTTGATCGCCATCATCCACAGCGCGATCGAGTAGGTTTTGAACTCGAACGTCCTGAGGTCGAGCAAGGCGCCGTCCTTGCGTTGCAGGATCACCTGACGCCAGATGAACAGTGCCAGTCCGGCCCCGCCGATAACCAACGGCACCCAGAGCGGCAGGATCAATTCGCCATGCCCGGCTTCCCCTATGGTCGAAAGACCGTACACCAGCCCACCGAACCCGAGCGCCGAAAGCACCACCGAAAGGATATCGAGCGGTGCATAGCGCGGGGTCGTGACGTTCTGCATCAGCCGCCAGCCCAGCGCCAGCGCACCGAGCGAGATCGGCAGGATGAGCCAGAACAGCCAGCGCCAGTCGAGATAGTTGAGGATGAGGCCGGAGATCGTAGGGCCAAGCGCGGGCGCAACCGAGATAACGATGGAGATATTGCCCATCGTGCGCCCTCGTCGCGCGGGCGGCACAAGCGTCATCACCGTCGTCATCAGGAGCGGCATCATGATCGCCGTACCGGCAGCCTGCACCACGCGCCCGAAAATCAGCATTTCGAGCCCGGGCGCCAGCGCACAGAGGAGCGTACCGGCGCTGAACAGCACCATCGCCAGCATGAACAGCGGCCGCGAATTGAAGCGCTGGATCAGAAAGCCCGTGATCGGGATAACGATAGCCATCGTCAAAAGAAACGCCGTGGTCAGCCACTGCGCGGCACTCGCCGTGACACCGAGCGAATCCATCAGGCGCGGCAATGCCACGCCCATGATGGTCTCGTTGAGAATGACAACGAAGGTCGAAACCAGAAGGACGGCGATGACGACCCAGTTGCGGCGCGCCGTGGCTGCATCGATTTCGGTTCCGGCCGGGTCGTGTGAGGCGTGTTGGGGATCTGACATAAGGGTCACCTCTCTCACGGCCGGGCTCAAATCATACATCCGCTCTGGCCGAAAGCGAGCGGGGCGTGGCACGTAAGCTCAAACTTGAACTGCGTCAACCCGTCGCCCCCGATTTTGTGTCTCGCTCATGCGAGCGTGGCACAAAAGGCACATGGGTGTTCGTACCCTCGTTACGACGTATATGCGTAGCCGATTGTGACACCGGCACGCGCTTTTTTTTGCGAACAGGGCAACCCTCCTGGTTCCATGCCCGGTTGTGATCGGCGCGAAAATGGCTTAGTCAAATTTGCCCAACCTTCGAGGGCGATCCAACTCATGGATGTAAATCTCGTTTTCCCGCCCCTGGGCCATATTCTCGGGCGCTATATCACGACGTCCCGCCTGACGCTGGCCATCGTGATGGTGACAACGCTCGCCGGAGCCGTGACGGCCATCGGCGCACCCTATCTTTTTTCGGTCCTGATCGACCGGATCGATGCAGACGCGGCGATGAGCGGTCTGGTCTGGGCGTTCGTCGCCTATGCGGGGCTCATGGGCCTTTCCCTCACCCTGCAACGCGCCGCGGCATTCCTTACCTTCATGAGCGCGGAGAGCTTGAGCTTCATCATCTCCACGTCGTTTTTCGAGCGGCTGATCGAAAAGGATGCGAGCTTTTTCCTCGATCACAATCCTACCGAAATCGAAAGCGCAAAGGAGAAAGGCGATGGCGCGCTCAACGTCCTGGTTCAGTTCGGGCTGAATGCGTTGCTGCCGGGCGGGGCACAGGTTGCGCTGAGCATTGCCGTGCTGGGCACGATGTTGAGCCTCGACATCGCCTCGATCGTGCTCGGCTACGGCGCGGTCTATATCACCCTTGTCTATTTCTCCGCGAAAATTACCCGCCGCCACCTCGACGCTGCGGTCGAGCAATCCCAGAACAGCGCGAGATTCGTCGGCAACGCCATTGGCGCCATGGACACCCTGCGCCAGTTCAATTCGGAAAACTGGATGATCGGCCAGTTCCGGCACCGGCAGGCGCTGGCGCTGGCCGGCTGGAAACGCTACGCGCTCGCCCATACCCGCTTCGCGCTGGCTTTTGGCTTGGCGCTCGGTGCGCAACTGGCGCTGACATTCTGGTTGCTGGTGCCGCGCGTGGCGGCGGGCGAACTGACCATTGGCGCGCTTGTCCTGTTCAACACCCTGCTTCTCCAACTCAACGTGCCCTTCCAGATGGTCGGGCAGGCCCTGCAGCAGGCGGCCCAATCCTATTCCCGATTCCTGCCCTTCGCGCGGATGTGGAACGCGCCGGCTCATGCCGCGCCGGACAATCCGGCACCGCTCGTCCTACAAAATGGCGAGGTGCGTTTCGATGGCGTCGGCTTCAGATACGCCAATGGGCGCGGGGTCGAGGCAATAAGCTTCACCGCCAGCCGGGGCACCGTGACTTACGTCACGGGCGACACCGGAGCGGGCAAATCGACCCTCTTCAAGCTACTGCTCAAGGCCATTGCGCCCGAAAGCGGTGCGATCACCATCGACGGGACCGATCTCAACGCGATCTCGCGAAGGGAGTGGTTTCTGGCCGTGGCGGCGGTGCCGCAGGAAATCGTGTTGCTCAACGATACGATCGCCACCAACATCGCGCTCGGACGCCCCCAGGACGAGGACCGCATGCGCCGCGCCGCCGCCCGCGCGGCAATTCTCGATTTCATCGACGGACTCGACGATGGGTTCGATACCGTGGTGGGAGAACGCGGCCTCAAGCTTTCCGGAGGGGAGCGCCAACGCATAGCGATCGCCCGGGCTCTTTACGACGATCCGGCAATCCTCCTGCTGGACGAGGCGAGTTCGGCCCTCGATGAGGAGACCGAAAAAGACATCATGGGCGGCCTGCGCGCGATCTGTGGCCAGATCACCATCATCGCCATCACCCATCGGCTCTCGGTCATCGGACCGGATGACAATGTCGTCCGGATCGAACCCGGCGCCGGATAAAGCCAGGTCAAAACCGGGTTGCCAGCCCTTGCGCGTTGAGGCACATTCAAGTTGACGTTAAGGACAATAGAATGCCCAATCCGATAACAGAGAACCGGCGGCACTTCGAGGACCTGACGGTCGGCGAAGCCTTCGCGCTCGGACCGGTTAAGGTCAGCAAAACCGACATCGTCGCTTTCGCATCCGAGTTCGATCCTTTCCCGTTTCACCTCGATGAAAAAGCAGCGAAGAAAAGCCTGCTCGGCGGGCTGGCCGCGAGCGGCTGGCAGACGGGGGCACTGTCGCTCAAGATGCTCGTCGACGCCCTGCTCTCGAAAATCGCCTCGATGGGCGGACTGGGCTTCACCGATCTCAAGTGGAAGCGCCCCCTGATGAAGGGCGACACGCTTTCGGGCACCGCGACCATCACCTCGTTGAGACGATCGAAAAGCCATGCCGACATGGGCATCCTCACCATCGCCTTCGACATGCGCAACCAGAAGGGCGAGCAGGTGATGACGCTCAACCTCGCCAATCTCGTGGAAGTGCGCGACCCCTCCGCACCCCTCGACGCGGAGGCCCCGCAATGACGCGCTGGTTCGAGGAAATCATTGTCGATCAACCCTTTCCGCTGGGCAGCCACACCTTTACCCAGGAGGAAATCATCCGCTTCGGCAAACGCTACGACCCGCAATATTTCCACGTCGACCCAGAGGCGGCCAGGCACTCCCATTTCGGCGGATTGGTCGCTTCGGGCTGGCACACGGTGAGCGTGGGGCACCGCAAGATGGTGGACCGATTGTCCGAGGAAGAGGACGTGGTGCGCGCCGAAGGGGGAACGCCCGGCGTTTCCGGCCCCTCCCCCGGCGTCAACCGCATGGACTTTCACGCGCCGGTAAGACCCGGCGACACCGTACGCTATACGCTTACCGTTACCGGCAAGCGCGTCTCGAACTCGCTGCCGGGCTGGGGCTTGCTGTTCAACTTGATCGAGGCCCACAACCATCGCGACGAACTGGTCTACAGTGCCGACCTCGTGGGCTTTTCCAAGCTCCGCGACTACAGGATGCCGATGCGCCTGAAAATGCTGATGGCGCTCAGCCGCGTGCGTGTGGTCGGCAGGCTGCTGGGCAGGTAAACCACGCCCTGGCCGCCGCTTTGCAACCGGCCTGCTTTGGAGCAGAATAAGCGCGTTTGGAGGGTCGTCATGAAATATGCCCGGTCCATGTCGCTTCTGCTGGCGGGATTGCTCGTCTCGTCGCAGGCCCATGCCAATGGCTCCGTCGCCAGCTTTGCGGGCGGCGTAGAGTTCAGGCAGAGTACGGATATCGCCATCGCGCGCCAAGACCTCTACCTCAGTCCCGGCGAGGTGCGGGTCGACTATGTGTTCGTCTCGCGCGCGGAGGACGAACAGACCGTCACGATCGGCTTCCCGCTGCCGCGCATACCAGCGACGCCGGCTGTTCCCGATGCGGCGCAACTCGTCGAGGGAAGTGGCGGCGACCTCCGCAATTATGTCGGCTTCGGCGTTGCGGTGAACGGGCGCCCGCTCATCCCGGTGCTGCACGAATTCGCCTGGCTGGACGAAAAGAACGTGACCGCAGAAATCGAGGCGGCGGGCCTGCCTCTGCTGGTGGGTGTCGAGCATTGGGAGGCAACGCAGGCGCTCGATCCCGAAACGACCGAGGCCCTTGCCGCATCGAGATTGCTGTGGGTCTACGACTCGGGCGAACGGGAGCCGGCCTGGGATTACCAGGCAGTCTATGAATGGCAGCAGACCTTCCCGCCGGGTGAAACGGCGGTCTCCATTCACTACCGGCCGCTCCTTGGCTGGCGGGCCGACTATGGCAAATCGTTCTATCTTGAGGGCGAATACGCCAAGAGCGCCTGCGTCGACGATCGGTTGCGGAACGAGATCGAAGCCGACGGCGACTACAGCGAGGTTGCCGAACTCGACTATATCGCGACCACGGCCAGGAACTGGGCCGGACCGATCGGCGAGTTCAACCTGACTGTCGGCACGACCACGCCCCGTGAATGGATGCCGGCCGCGATCCACGTTGCCGTGTGCCCGGCCGATGCATCAACGGACGAGCAGGGCTATCGGCATTGGAGCGCAACCGATTTCGTCCCCGAAAAGGATATCCGGGTTTTCTTTTATTTCGGCCACTGAAAACCGGTGCAGCGCACCCAAGTTGACAGGACGATATTCCTGTGCTTTTATGCCGACGTTCAACTCCATATGAGGTCCCGACTCCGATGATCTGATACCGAAACGCGACAGCGCAAGGGCACCGGCACGGCATACGCCGTGGTGGGCATGTGCAATGGCGTGAAGGGTATTGGATCGGTTGCGAGTCCCTGATGGAGTGCCGGGTTTCCTCTAAAACCCGGATTTGGCTGCAAGCCTCCTGGGCTTGAGGCGCAAACTCCCAAATGACTTCAGGTTCAATTCGCTGATTTTCCAAGGATAATCGGCGGCCTCTTCTGCTCCCCCCTGCCCCTTCCGGCGCTGCCCCTGCATCCAGGGTCCAGTTCGCCCTTTGCGCTGCGCGCCGTCCTTCCCTCATTCAATCGTCCGCCAGCTCCTCCTGCCTTTCAACGCAGGCGAAGAATGACTGGCCAGTCAATCCGTTACCTCTCGCCTTCGCGCCCCGCGCGGCGGAACGGCGAAGCTATGCACGATAGGACGAAATACCTATCGATAAAGGAGGACCCATGAAAGGCAAGATGTACCGTCTCACAGGCACCGGGCTGTTCGGGAAAAAATCGGCGGGCCGGTTCGGCAGCAACGATATCCCGCCCCCCAAACGCGGCGGCAAGCTCCCGAGCGTGCCCAAGGCAAAGGTCCCCGCAGGGTCAGGTATCGAACGCCTGCCCAAGCCTTCAAAACCCTGAATATCCGCCGGCGCGGTGGCATTCCCCGCTCCGTGCCGGCTTTATTCGGCAGCGACGCCGCGCTTTTCCCAGACCTTGCCGATGCGCGGCATGTTGACCTCGATCCAGTCCGCCAGTCCCCGAACCTGCTCAGCCACCTCCTGCCCCATGGGGGTGAGACTGTATTCCACATGCGGCGGCACGACGGGATGGGATACCCGCAGAACAAACCCGTCATCCTCGAGCCATTGCAGCGTCTGGGCCAGCATCCGCTCGCTGACCCCGCCGATTTTCCGGCGCAACGCGCTGAACCGGTGGGTGCCAGTCAGAAGGGCGATGAGCACAAGCACACCCCAGCGGCTGGTGACGTGCTTGAGCACTTCGCGCGAGGGGCAAGCCTCGGCAAAGAGGTGCCCGCGCTCCAATGCCTCGGACAGCGGAAGCGGGGTGTCGCGTTCGTTTGCGGCCATTTTGCACTTACCTTTATGTGCGTACTTACGAAAAGTAATTGGCGACTGTATACCGGGTTTGAACAGCGACAACAAGGAGTACAGTTCATGATCGCAGTCACCGGTGCAACAGGTCAGCTCGGCCGTCTCGTTATCGAAGCGCTCAAGAAGAAGGGCGTGCTGCCCGTCGCCCTCGTGCGCGATCCCGCCAAGGCCGCCGATCTCGGCGTCGAAACCCGCCTCTTCGATTACGACAAACCCGAAACCCTCGCCCCTGCTTTTGAAGGGGTCGATAGGCTTCTTCTGATTTCAGCCAGCGAAGTCGGCAAGCGCGTGGCCCAGCATATCGCCGTCATCGAGGCCGCCAGGGCCGCTGGAGTCAGGTTCATCGCCTACACCAGCCTTCTGCGCGCCGACACCTCGGAAATCCCCCTTGCCGGCGAACATCGTCCCACCGAAGAAGCCATCAAGGCTTCGGGCCTTCCCTACGCCTTCCTGCGCAACGGCTGGTACACGGAGAACTATACCGGCGCCATCGGCGGCGCACTGGCGGGCGGCGCGGTGATCGGCTCGGCAGGTGAAGGCCAGCTCAGCCTGGCGACCCGCGCCGACTATGCGGAAGCCGCGGCGGCCGTCATTGCCGGCGAAGGCCATGAAGGCAAGATTTATGAGCTGGGCGGCGACGATGCGGTAACGCTGGGCGATCTCGCCGGGGAAATTTCGCGCCAGACGGGCAAGTCCATTCCCTACAACAATCTCCCTGTCGCCGATTACGCAGCCATTCTCCAGCAGTTCGGTCTGCCTGAGGCCTATGCCACGATGATTGCGGCTTCGGATGATGCCGCGTCGCGTGGTGCGCTTTTTGAGGACAGCAAGACGCTCAGCCGCCTGATCGGCCGTCCCACCACGCCGCTCTCCAAGGCCGTCGCCGACGCGCTTTCCGCGCTGAACTAGAACCGGAGGGATAACGACATGCTGAAACCCATTGCACTTGCGGCGCTCATTGCCGTCCCGCTGGTAGGCCCGGCAGCCGCCGCCGATTGCGTCGGCGCAGGCTTGATCGGGACCGATTACAACAAGGCCATTGTCACAGCCTTCTACGAGACCGCAGTCAACGCCAAGGACCCCGCAGGCGCCGTTGCCTGCTATGTCGGGGATTATTACACCCAGCATAATCCGATGGCCCCGGATGGCCCGGAAGCCTTCATAGCGGCATTCGAGGGCTGGACCGCCGCCGCGCCGGAAATCCACCTCGACATCAAGCGCGTCATCGCGGAAGGGGACCTGGTTGTCACCCACGCCCATCTGCGCCAGAGCCCCGACGATCGGGGCATGGCCGTAATGGACATCTTCCGGATTGAAAACGGCAAGATCGTCGAGCATTGGGACGTCGTGCAGCCGGTCCCCGAAGACGCAGCAAACGACAACACCATGTTCTAGCCGACGGCTGGCCCTGGGGACGGAGGGCGTTCGGCGCCCTCCGTCTAACACCCCGGACCAGACCTGGTAACCTGAAATATCCCACTCGGGGATCGGAACGTGCCTATCGCTGCCCAGGGATGGCCTCGCGGCTCCCTCGCTCGCCAGTTGGCGACGTGCTAATGTTCTCCGATGCCAGCGCCCGATCACTACAGTTTCCGCAAAGTGACGTTGGACGATCTCCCCTTGCTTGCAGCATGGCAATCGAACGCGCACGTATGCGAATGGTGGGGGCCCTCTGAGCCTTTCGATACAGCTGCCTTGGCTGACCCCCGGGTAGCGCGCTGGATTGTCTCTAGGGACGGACGTCCCTTTGCGTTCATGCAGGACTATACCGTCGACGGCTGGGGAGATCACCATTTTGCCCGACTTCCCGAGGGATCGCGGGGAATCGATCAATACATCGGAGACCCCGGAATGATCGGTGCGGGACATGGATCGGCATTCATTGGAGCGAGAATGAGAGCCCTCTTCAATGAGGGTGCACCCGTTATCGGCACCGACCCCCACCCGGCCAATGAACGGGCGATCGCTGTCTACAGGAAACTGGGCTTCGAACCGTCAGGCCCCCCTCGAGACACACGGTGGGGCCTGATACTGCCAATGCTGGCGAAGCAGTAACCGGTATTTGTAGTTTTCGTCGACTTCTGGGTCATTGGCGACATTACCGTACCTGACCGCTCCGTGGCCGAAACGAGGCGTATCGGTTGTGACGCGGCCTAGTGTCCTTCAAAGGCAATGAGCGCAGTGACTGCCACGCCCATCGCCTCGAGTTTGGCTGCGCCGCCGATATCGGGAAGATCGATGACGAAACCGGCGTGCTCAACCCGCGCCCCGGTGCGCCGCAACAGCGAGATTGCCGCCACCGCCGTTCCGCCGGTCGCGATCAGGTCGTCGATAAGCAGCACATTGTCTCCCTCGCCGACGGCATCGGCGTGAATCTCGATGGTATCGACGCCGTATTCGAGCGCGTAGTTCTGGCCGATGGTCTCGCCAGGCAATTTTCCGGCCTTCCGTACCGGAACAAACCCCACGCCCAGCGCGATTGCCACGCCCGCCCCGAAGATGAAGCCTCGCGCCTCGATCCCTGCGACCTTGGTGACGCCCTTGCCGCGATGCGCCTCGGCCAGCCGCTCCACGCTCTCGCGGAAACCCGCCGAATCCTCGATCAGGGAGGTGATGTCGCGAAAGATTATGCCCGCCTTTGGATAATCGGGGATCGAACGGACAAGGGCTTTGAGATCGAGGGACATGACGGCTCCGGTTCTGTCGCGAACGGCGGCGATCCAATCATGATTCAGTGCAGGTGAAAAGCGCGGCGCGCCCGCTTCAAGACGTTCTGTTGCGAGACATCAGCCGGGCCGCCAGCACCCCGGCATTATAGGCCGCGCGTCGGGTGGTTTCGACAGCTTTCGCCTTCTGGCCGTCCGAGAGGAGGTTGGGCGCCGCCTTGATGGCAGCGCGTACGGCCGGGTTGCGGCTCGCGGCGATCGCAACGACGAGAACGGTTTTGGCGATTGTGACGGCTGACACCTTTCTCTCCCTCTCGCGGTGTTCACTCAAGGATGGTGTCAAATCGTGGCAGGTGCAAGTCCGAACAAAAAAAATGGGCCCTGGTGGGGCCCATTTTCGCATTAGTGCGCGTCGCGCCAGAGCCTGCGCTTGACCATATACATGAGCCCGGCCAGCACGATGAGGAAAAGGATGACCCTGAAGCCCATCTGCTTGCGCGAAACCATGTGCGGATCCGCGGTCCACTGCAGGAAGGCAGCAAGGTCGAGCGCGTATTGATGCACCGTTTCCGGCGTGCCCTCACCCTCATAGGACACGATGCCATCTGCGAGCGGAGGCCCCATGGCGATGACGCCATAGAACTCGTTGTAGTACTGCCCAGGCTGGAGTTCGACGTGCGCCGGCGCTTCGTGATAGCGCGTCAGCAGATTGTAGATATAGTCGGCGCCGCCTTCCTGGTAGGCGGTGAAGTAGTTGAAAACCCACCAGGGAAATTCCTGGTGAATGGTCCGCGCCTTTGCCATCAGCGAAAGATCGGGCGGCAGGGCGCCGCCATTGGCGTCGCGCGCGATCTGCTCGTTGGGGAACGGATTGGGCCAGCGGTCCGCAGGCACGCCTTCACGCTCCCCGCCCTCGGCAGCCTCATCGACGATCGTGAACTGGGCTGCCAGTTCCCGCACCGCATCTTCCGAATATTGCGGCCCGCCGGGCTCGGAAAGATTGCGGAAAGCGATGAAATCCAATCCGTGGCAGCTCGAGCAGATTTCCTTGTACACCTGGAAACCGCGGCGAAGCTGATTGCGGTCATAGGTGCCGAACGGGCCCGAGAACGACCAGCTCTGCTGGTAAGCATGCACGGCTTCACCGGCGGCATTGGCCGGAGCGGCCGGCAGCGCAAGCCCGATCACCAGCAGAACCGCGCCGAGGAATGTCTTGTTCTTCATCATTATCATTTCCCCTCGTGCGCTCACGCCTGAGCCTTGTTCTCGCCAAGGACGCTTTCCGAAATGCTGGCCGGAAGCGGCGCAGGCGTTTCGATGCGACCGAGGACCGGCAGGATAATCAGGAAGTAGGCGAAGTAGTAGGCCGTCGAAATCTTGGCAAGCAGCACGTAGATGCCCTCGGCAGGCTGCGCCCCGAGATACATCAGCACGATGAAGTTCACAAAGAACAGCCAGTAGAAGGGCTTGAACAGCGGACGGAACGTACCCGAGCGGACCTTCGACCGGTCGAGCCACGGCAGCGCGAAGAGGATCAGCAGCGAGCCGAACATCACGATGACGCCGCCGAGCTTGGAGTCGATGAACAGCACGTTGAAATCGATCGCGCGCAGCATGGTGTAGAAGGGCAGCAGGTACCACTCAGGCACGATGTGCGCCGGCGTCACCAGCGGGTTGCCCGGAATGTAGTTGTCGGGGTGTCCGAGGATATCGGGCGCAAAGAACACGAACCAGGCGAACGGGATCAGGAAGACGATGATCGCGTAAAGGTCCTTCATCGTGAAGTAGGGATGGAACGGCAGCGTATCGCGGCTGCTCTTCACTTCGACGCCCGAGGGATTGTTGTTTCCCGGAACGTGCAGGGCCCAGATATGCAGCACGACGACCGCCGCGATGATGAACGGGATCAGGTAGTGCAGCGAAAAGAAGCGGTTGAGCGTGGGATTAGCCACCGAGAACCCGCCTAGAAGCAGGGTCTGGATCGGCTCGCCGACGATCGGGATGGCCGAGAAGATGCCGGTGATAACCGTCGCACCCCAAAGGCTCATCTGGCCCCAGGGCAGAACGTAGCCCATGAACGCCGTCGCCATCATCAGGATGAAAAGAATGACGCCGAGCATCCAGATGATCTCGCGCGGGGCCTTGTACGAGCCGTAGTAAAGGCCGCGGAAGATGTGAATGTAGACAGCGGCAAAGAACATCGAGGCGCCCACCGCGTGGGTGCCCTGGATGATGCGGCCATAATTGACGTCGCGGCGGATGTGCTCGACCGACGCGAAAGCGAGGTCGACATGCGGGGTATAGTGCATGACCAGGATAACCCCGGTCACGATCTGCACCACCAGCATGAAGGCAAGGATGCCGCCGAACGTCCACCAGTAGTTGAGATTCCGCGGGGTGGGAAAATCCATGAGGTGCTCTTTCGAGAACCTGATGATCGGAAGCCGGTCGTCGAGCCAGCGCTCGATGCCCGAACCCGGCACGTAATTGCCAGAATGATTAGCCATCTCGTCCGCCCCCGTTAGCCGATCTGTACGACAGTGTCGCTGATGAATTCATATGGCGGCACCACGAGGTTCGCCGGCGCGGGACCGCGGCGAATGCGGCCCGAGGTATCATAGTGCGACCCGTGACATGGGCAGAACCAGCCATCGAAATCGCCCGCCTCGCCCACCGGAACACACCCAAGGTGCGTACAGTTGGCGATCATGATCAGCCACTCATCGTGCCCCTCGACCACGCGATTCTCGTCGGGCTCGGGATCCTTGAGCTCGGCCATCGGCACGGCCCGTGCCGCCTCGATTTCCGCGGGGGTGCGGTGTCGCACGAAAACGGGCAGACCGCGCCACATGATGGTCACCGACGACCCTTCCGCAACGGGCGCCACGTCGAACCGGATGGACGCCAGCGCGAGCACTGAGGCATCGGGGTTCAACTGATCGATGAGGGGCCAAGCCACACCGGCAACGCCGACCGCCCCCACTGCTCCTGTCGCGACGTATAGAAAATCGCGTCTCGTCGCTTTTGTTTCGCTCGCTGTCGCCAAAGCTCTTGATCCCCGTAAGGCCTGAACACAATTCTTGATACCGCCAATCGCGGGCACCTGCAGGACGCAGGCATACACGATTCGGCCCCGTCACCCGGGGCGGCGCGGATTTTTGGGTTCTTTTTGCACCATCAACGGCTCTTGTCCAGCCTTGCAGACGGTGACTTCGATGATCTGCGACACTATACCCACCCCGATCCGCCACACCTCCGCCAAGGTTTCACCCATGCGCGTCGCTCTCGCACTCTACCAGCCCGATATCGCCCAGAATACGGGCACTTTGCTCAGGCTTGGCGCGTGCCTCGATGTCGATGTCCACATAATCCATCCGGCCGGGTTCCCGTTTTCCCGCGCCAGCCTCAAGCGCTCCGGGCTCGACTATCTCGACCACGTGACGCTTCTCGAGCACACAGGGTTTGCCGCTTTTCGCGATTGGCTCGAACAATCCCGACGCCGGCTCGTGCTGCTGACGACGAAAACCGACCAAACGGTCTATGAGACACGCTTCGAGGCGCGGGACGTACTCATGCTGGGGCGGGAAAGCGCCGGAGTGCCGCGGGAGGTCGCCGATCTGGCCGATCTCCGCGTTCGAATTCCCATGCGACAACAGGTGCGTTCGCTCAATGTCGCCATCGCAGGCGCCATCGTGCTAGGGGAAGCCCTGCGCCAGACCGGAAATTTTGGGAGTCTCTCATGACCCTTCCCCACGATATCGAAGCCAAGAAGGCAAGCGCCAGCGCGTGGTTCCGGCAGGTGCGAGACGATCTCTGCGCTGCACTCGAAGCACTCGAGATTGAACTGACCGGCCCTTTTTCGGATCGCGAACCGGGACGTTTCGAGCGCGAAGCCTGGACGCGCAAGGACGCCACCGGAGCCGAAGGCGGCGGAGGCGAGATGTCGATCATCCGCGGCCGGGTGTTCGAGAAGATGGGAGTCCATATCTCGACCGTCTATGGGCAATTCTCCCCCGAATTCGCCAAGCAGATTCCCGGAACGGAAAACGATCCCGCTTTCTGGGCCTCGGGCATCTCGGTGATCGGCCATCCCTGGAACCCCAACGTGCCTGCCGTCCATATGAACACGCGCATGGTGGTGACGAGCAAATGGTGGTTCGGAGGCGGAGCGGACCTCACGCCAGTCCTCGACGCGCGGCGCACGCAGACCGATCCCGACAGCATCGACTTTCATGCCGCCATGCAAAAGGCCTGCGCGCCACACGCTGCGGTCGACTACCCACGGTACAAGGACTGGTGCGACGAATACTTCTACCTGCCCCATCGCGCCGAGCCGCGGGGCATCGGCGGAATATTCTATGACCGTCACAATACCGGCGACTGGGACTCCGATTTCGCGTTCACCCAGGACGTGGGCCGCGCCTTCATCGAGATCTATCCTGCGCTGGTGCGCCGCAATTTCAACGAAGGCTGGACTGACGCGCAGCGAGAAGAACAACTCATCCAGCGCGGGCGGTATGTCGAATTCAACCTGCTGTACGACCGCGGAACGACATTCGGGCTCAAGACCGGCGGCAACGTCAATTCGATCCTGTCTTCCATGCCTCCCGAGGTGCGCTGGCCCTGATTGCCGCGCCCGACCGGAACCCGGACCCTTTTCCGCCCGTTTTATGGTACACTCTCTTCCCGCAACCAGAAAAGACGGAGGAAAGACCATGAAACGCTTTGACGGCGGATCGTTGATCCCCGGGGCAACCTGGCACGCAACTGCGGAAACCGAAGCCGAAGTCGTCCGCAAGGCGGTCGAGAGGCTGCGTTCCGAACATGGGGAGACCGAAATCCGCCCCGATATGGTCGAGCGCATAAAGGAACGCATCTTCGACGTCCAGACGCGCCACTAATCCTAGCCTTATGGCAGGCGTATGCGATCAAGCAGCGCCTGCCGCGACAGCGCGAACTCCGACTCGATCCATTCATGTTCGAGCCGGCGAAGCTCTTGTCCCAGCATTTCGCCCTTGGGGACGCCCGCAGCAAGGAGATCCCGCCCGTTGAGCGGAAATTCTCCAGGGTCGTAGCCAAGGAGTTCCGCTTGGACTGCTTCCATCCTTGGCTTCGGCCAATCCTCGACCGCGCCGGCAACTGCAACCGCCTCGAGCTTGATTTCCGGGAAGCGATAGGCCAATGCGGTGAACCGCTTTTCCCCAGCCAGCTCGGCACCGGCAGACAGTGATTCGATCCCCCGGCGCAACGCATTGGAAAGCCGCCACCGCTTTTGCAGCAAACCGGCCGAACCTCCCCTCACCGCCATCACGGCCATCCGAACGACTGCCGCCGGCTCGAGCGGATAAGCCTCCAGCCTCGCCAACACGGGCAACGCTGCGACGGGCAGCACATCCTCGTCCAGCACGGCCAGCGCCGCCATCTTTTCCAGCGTCGCTGTGCACCGCGGCGCGTTGAGCAGTTTGAGCATTTCCGCCCCGATCCGCTCCGCCGAAAGCTGGTGCAATGAGCGAGCCGCACGGCTGCACGCCTCAAGCGCCGTATCGTCGAACTGCTCTTCTCCGTGCGTCGCGCAGAAACGGAAATACCGATAGACCCGCAAGCGATCCTCTGCGATCCGCTCGTCGGCATCGCCGATAAAGCGCACCCGCCGCGCCAGGCAGTCGCCCAGCCCCTCGACCGGATCGTACAACTCGCCGTCCGGTCCCGCATAAAGTGCGTTCATCGTAAAGTCGCGCCGTGCGGCATCGGCGGTCCAGTCTGTACCGAAATCGACCCGGGCGTGGCGGCCGAACGTTTCGATATCCTTGCGCAGCGTGGTCACCTCCGCCACGACGCCCCCGGCAACCAGCGTCACCGTGCCATGGTCGATCCCTGTGGGATGGACGGCAAATCCTGCGCGTTCGCCCCGGACCATCACCTCTTGCGGCAAAAGCTCCGTGGCCATGTCGATATCGGTCATCGTCCGCTCGATCCCGAGCAGCGTATCGCGGACAAGCCCGCCCACGACGCGGGTTCGCCCGCCTGCACCATCGAGGACGATGAAGAATGGGGCGGCTTTCGCCAGCCACGCCGCCGACCGCAAACGCTCACGGGCTGCGGTGGTGCTCACAACGCCACCTCTCCCGTCAGCACGGAATCGCGGAACCGCCGCGTCAGGTTGGCCGTGATCCCCCAGATCATGTGGCCGTCATAATCGATCTGCCAGGAGGTGTGCTCCTTGCCCTGGTGCCGGATGCGGTAGGTCCCGTAGCTTTTGTCATCGATCAGGGTTTCGAGCGGAACCTCGAACACGCGGTCCACCTCCCGGGGATTGGGCATGAACGGACCTCGCGGATCCACCATTGCGACAACGGGGGTGATGAAATAATTGGTGCCGGTGAAGTAATACGGCATGAAGCCCAGTACCGACGCGTCGCGGGGGTCGAGCGCGACCTCTTCATTGGCCTCGCGCAGGGCAGCGTAGGCGGCATCCTGATCTTCGGGATCGATCCGCCCGCCCGGAAAGGCGACCTGGCCGGAATGGCGGCGCAAGGTCGTGGCCCGTTCGGTGTAGAGTACCGTATAGCCCTGGTCGCGCTTGACGAGTGCGATCAGCACCGCCGCTGGAACCGGAGGACCCTTGAAGGCGTCGGAAATCACGAAATCGGCTACGAGATCGTGAGCATCCGGCATCGGCTGGGGCATGTCCAGCAGCCGCTCCGGTATCTGCGCGATTGCCCTTTCCGACCGCAAACCTAGCCCTTCCCGAACCGCCCGATATCGCCTGCCAGCGTCGTCGCCATATTCTCGTCCAGAGAGTGGACCAGCACGCGTGCAGGATCAACGGGGGCAGGAAAACGGATGGCGTGGGGCACCGTGGGGATAAATCCGAGCGGACCGTAATAGGCAAGATCGCCAACGAGCAGGACGAACCCTGCCCCCTCCCGGCCAAGCGCCAGGTCGCAGGCATGGCGAACGAGCGCCCGCCCAGCCCCTTGCTTGCGGAAAGCCGGGTCCGTCATCAGCGGTCCGAGCAGATAGCCATCGATACCGCCGACCGAAATCGGCGTCAGCCGAACCGACGCCGCGCGGACGCCATCAAGCTCGGCAATAAAGCATAGGCTCGGATCGATGGGGAACCGCTCGCGCACCCGGAAGGCTGCGCGCGCGAACCGCCCCGGCCCGAAGGACACTTCGTGCAGGTTCTCGATCCAGTCATCATCGGCAGGGGTTTCAAGCCGGATGGCAAGGGCATCCGCAGGGACGGCAGGGTATGCCGGAGAAAGAGCAGTCATCGTGAAAAATCCAGATCGGATGAGGAAATGCGACGCAAACGCGCTTGCAAGCGCGTGACTAAAGTCGTCGGATATCCCGTGCGATTCTGGACACTTGAGGCTTCTCCCATCTCGTTCTTATGCCCTTATCACCGGTTGACCGGTCCGTCCAACGAATTTGCTGGACGGGGATCGCGGAACGCGCCTGTTGAACGCGCCGTTCAAAACATGCAGGCTGATCGTGGCGTCCGTTGGGCCTAAATAGGGGCACACGAACTAAAAGGAGTTCTCCATGGGCCAACTCATAGACGGAAAATGGTCGACCGAATGGTATGACACCCGGGCGACGGACGGGAAATTCAAGCGCAGCACATCCGCTTTCAGGAACTGGGTCACCCCCAACGGCGACCCCGGTCCCACGGGCAACGGAGGTTTTGCCGCCGAAAGCGGGCGATACCATCTCTATGTGTCCTACGCATGTCCCTGGGCGCACCGCACCTTGATCTTCCGCGCGCTCAAGGGGCTCGACGAACACATCTCGGTCTCCGCGGTTTCGCCCAAAATGCCCGACGAGACCGGTTGGGCATTCACCGGCGAGATGGGATCGGACAGCGACCCCATAAACGGCGCAGACTATCTTTGGCAGGTCTATACGACGGCGATGCCGGACTATAGCGGCCGGGTGACCGTCCCCGTCCTCTGGGACAAGAAGACCGGCACCATCGTTTCCAATGAAAGCGCCGAAATCATCCGCATGTTCAATTCCGCTTTCGACGAGCTGACGGGAAATACGCTCGACTTTTACCCCGAAGACAAACGCGCCGAGATCGATGCCATCAACGAGCGCGTCTATAACGACATCAACAACGGGGTCTACAAGGCCGGCTTCGCGACCACGCAAACCGCATACGAAGAGGCCGTGACGGCGCTGTTTTCGGCATTGGACTGGATCGAAGGGATCCTTGCAGACTCATCCTTCCTCGCGGGCGATACCCCTACTGAAGCCGATTGGCGCCTGGTCACGACCTTGATGCGGTTCGATGCGGTCTATTTCGGCCACTTCAAATGTAATGTCCGCCGGCTCACCGACTATCCCCACCTCTCGCGGCTGCTAAAGACGCTCTATAACTGGCCCGGCCTGGCACGCACTGTCCGCATCGACCACATCAAATCCCACTATTACTGGAGCCACACCACCATAAACCCGCACCGGATCGTGCCGGTCGGGCCGAACGACCTCGGCTTCGTGGGTTGATTCACCAGACAGGCGTCTTGTCGGCCGTTCCCGCGATTTCGGCAAGGCGCCGCGCCGTGGCCGGGCTTATTTCCGCGGGCGGGGCATCGAGCGCGAACCATCCGATTTCCGCAATCTCGTAGCCGGAAACGAAGTCCCGTTCCTTGTGCGCGGCTCGGGCCACGAAAAAGGTGACATGGTCGCGGTTGGTGTAGTGCCGGGAATGATAGATGCCGAATAGCTGCACGTGGCCTTCGACGGCATAACCTGTTTCCTCAAGCACCTCCCGGCGGGCGGCCTCTTCCACGGTTTCGCCGGGATCGACCCCGCCTCCCGGGAAATGCCAGCCGGCATCATAGCCGTGGCGTACCAACAGCACCTTTCCGTCCACGATCACCGCGCAACGCGCGCCAAGCGTCATGTGCTTGTAGATGCCGATGGCCCTCAGCATCAGCCCGAACTTCAAACGCTGCCAGTGCGATACCATCTGCGTGTCCCTTGGCGCTCCCATACCCTGTGGCCATAAATAGGGCAATTAGTGCCATTCCGCCATTTTCTTGCCGCAGGCAACGTGGCAATAGTCCCTCAGTGATGATTACACTCGCACATATTTCCGACGTCCACCTCGCGCCCCTGCCCCGCGTTACCCCGCGCGAGCTGATGTCCAAACGCATCACGGGCTGGCTCAACTGGCGGCTGAAACGCGCCCGGGACATGCACCGCGATACGCTGGCGGGCCTCGTTGCTCACATGAAGGCCCAGCGCCCCGACAGGATCGCGGTGGCTGGCGACCTCGTAAATCTTGCCCTCGACGGCGAGGTTTTCCGCGCCCTCGACTGGCTCAAGGCGCTTGGGACGCCTGAAACGGTGTGCGTGGTCCCCGGCAATCACGACGCCTACGTGAAAGGAGCGCTGGACGGGGCGCTCGCGACCTACGGCGCCTATATGACCGGCGAGACGCTCGATGAGGAACGCTTTCCTTATGTGCGGCGAACGGGACAGGTCGCGCTGATCGGGGTGTCGAGCGCCATCGCCACCCCGCCCTTCGTTGCGGCGGGACAGGTCGGGCAGCCGCAAATGGAGCGCCTGGGCAAGCTGCTCACCCTGCTCCGCGATGCGGGCTACTTCCGGGTTGTCTTGATCCACCACCCGCCTCATGCCGGATATGCCGACTCGCGGCGGTCGGGGCTTTGGGATGCCGTGTTGCTGCGCTCGATGCTTTCGCAAACCGGCGCAGAACTGATCCTCCACGGCCATACCCATCAATCCACCGTCAACGCCATCGTGGGACCGGACCGTGAGATTCCGGTGATCGGGGTAGCAGCCGCGTCCGCTTCCCCGGGCGGCCATGATGCGCCCGGACGCTACAATCTTTTCCGCATCGAGCGAGTTGGGAGCGAATGGACCTGCAATATGCGCGAATTTGGCTACCAGCGCATCGGCGACGACATTACCATGCGTCTGCAGATGCGAATCTATTGAGGGCCCGTTGACCGAAACCGTCTTCACCGTCGAGAGACCGCGATTTGACCCCCGGACCGGCGCCGCCCTTTTCGGCTATCGGCTCGGCGAGTTGAGCTTTACCGAAAAGCTGGAATTTCCGGTTCCCGAACTCGGCGCGGAGAAAGCGGCCTCGGGCGCCTTTGCCCATCTTCTCGATCTCACTGCCGCTGTCCTGGGCGTGAGCTATTTCAAGCTTCTCGCGCCGCTCGATATCGACCTGACAGCGCTTTCGCTGGCCGAAGGCGACGCCGCATTCCTGACGGACGTCTATGAAAATGGCCTGGGCGAATTCTACGCCCGCAACGCCCTCGAGCGGTTCGGCCGGCTGAGGTTCCGCTTAAGCTCGCCGCGCACACCCACCAGCTCCCTTACCTTGCTCGAACGGACTCTGGTTCTGATCGGTGGAGGCAAGGACTCGCTGGTCAGCGTCGACCTGCTCGAACGCGCCGGAAAGGCCATTACGCTTTTCGCCGTCAATCCCAAGGGACCGATCCTGTCGACCGCCCAACGGTCCGGCCACGAGATGATCGGCGTCACGCGCACGCTCGATCCCGAAATGATCCGGCTATCGAAGGAGGAGGGCTATTACAACGGTCACGTCCCCTCCACGGCCATCAACTCGATGATCGCAGCCCTCGCGGCCTCCCTCTATGGGTTCGATACGATCATTCTCTCCAATGAGCGTTCCGCCAGCGAGGGCAACATCGCATTCGACGGCCGCGAGACCAATCACCAGCATTCCAAATCCCTCGATTTCGAGCGATTGATCGGCGGAACCCTCGCCCGCGCCAGCGGAGGCGGGCTGGGGTATTTTTCACTGCTGCGCCCTTACTCCGAAGCCCGTATCGGCCAGCTTTTCGCGCGAACTAGCCGCTACGACGATGTCTTTTCGAGTTGCAACGCCAACTTCCGCCTCGGTGGGAACAAGGGCCCGCTTTGGTGCGGGAAATGCCCTAAATGCCACTTCGTATTCCTCGTCCTCGCGCCCTGGATGACGTATGACCGCCTGACGGCGATCTTCGGCCAGGACGTGCTCGACAATCCCGAAAACATCCCCGCCTATCGCGAACTGACCGGTCTTTCAGGACACAAGCCCTGGGAATGTGTGGGCGAAATCCTCGAAGCCGCCGCCTGCCTCTGGCGCCTCACGGGGAATGCCGACTGGCGCAACTGCACGGTCGTTGCAACACTCAGGCCCGAACTCGAAGCCTTCTATGGCCAGTCCAAGCTCGAAACGGCCTTCGAGGAACTGATGACCGACAGTCCAGACCACCTCATTCCCGCTTCTTTCCAAACCGCGGTTGCATCCCATGCTGCTTAACGGACCGGTTCTTCTTTATGGCGCGGGCCGGGAGGCCCGTTCGACGGCCAGCTTCCTGCGCAAGCGCTATCCCGATCTCGACCTGTTCGTCACAAGCGATGACGGCGAGGTTTCCCTCGATGGCGCAACCTTCATCCCGGCAAACGAAGCCGCGGACGTGACGCGTTTCGGAACGATTGTAAAAAGCCCCGGCGTCTCGCTCTACAAACCCATTTTCGAGGCCGCCCGGCAGGCCGGCGTGCCGATAACCTCCAACCTCAACATCTGGGCCGAACATTTCAGGGATGGCCGTATGGTCGTCGCCATTTCCGGCACCAAGGGCAAGTCCACGACGGCGACCCTCGTACACCTGATGCTCATCCATTCCGGGGTCGATGCCGTCCTGGCCGGCAATGTCGGGATTCCGCCGCTCGATGCCGAAGACAAGGCCCCGGTCGTCGTGCTCGAACTCTCCTCCTATCAGGTGGCCGATATCGGCTTTGCGCCCGACATCGCTGCGATATCCAATCTTTATCCCGAGCACGTCGACTGGCACGGCGGGTTGGACAACTACTATCGAGACAAGCTCAATATTTTCGTGAAGGGGCCCAAGCTCGCCGCACTGGGACCGCAGGCGGCAAGCAATGAGCGCGTCCTTGCCGCCATTCCGCCAGGGACCTTGCGCGTTCCATCGCTCGACATCGACCTTGCCGACGAAATCCTGATCGCGGCGATGCATTCCAGGCTCAAGGGCGCGCACAACCACGATAACGCCCGGCTCGCCGCAGCCATCGCGCTGGCCGCCGGGGCCACGCGGGAGGGCATATTCAGGGGCATCGAAGCGTTCGTTCCCCTGCCTCATCGGCTCGAGGAACTGACCGTCGGCGACGTTCTTTTCATCGATGACTCCATCTCAACGACGCCAGAGGCGACCAAAGTCGCCCTCGCCGCCTATCGCGGGCGGCGGATCGCGCTCCTCGCCGGAGGGCACGAGCGCCAGCAGGACTATACCGATCTCGCCAATCTCATGGGCCTCGCCGGAGTGACGACGCTATGCTGCCTGCCCGTTACCGGGCCGCGCATTGCCGCCGCTGTGCGCGAGAACACACCCGTGCCGGTGAAAGAATGCGCAACGCTCGACGAGGCCATGCAATACCTCGCCGCCCACCGTGCCGATTTCGATACGGTTCTCCTCTCGCCCGGGGCGCCGAGCTACAACCAGTTCAAGAATTTCGAGGAACGTGGCGAAGCGTTCAAACAATTGGCCCGAAGGTATTTCGCCTAGGGCGCGCGGCTAGACGCTGATATCGAGCATGCTGCCGGTCGACGTGCCGGCGCTCGGCAGGGAGGAGGAAATGCTGTTCTGCAGAGCCTCGGCCTTCTTCTTGCCTTCGGCGATGATCCGGTCGGCCGCGGTTTTGGCGACGTTGTCGACATTCGCGGAAATCTGGTAATTGAAGGTATTGGCGAACGCGTTGACGAGGATGTCGTTCTTGCGTTGAAAGTCGCGCATCATCGAGCGCCGTCTGGCAAGCTTCTGGATATGCTCGTTCCAGGCGGTCGGCTTGGGCGACCAGTTCATTTTTTTGAAGCCAATCTGCTTCATCGCTCAAGCCCAAGGGTTTGCACAATCGCTTTAAGGCTAGCAGGCCGCAATTAACATTGCGTTAGCAATTGCCTTCAGAGTGCACGCTCTTCGAGCTCGATCAGCACCCCGTCGAAATCCTTGGGATGCAGAAAGAGAACCGGCAACCCGTGCGCGCCGATCTTCGGCTGCCCGTCACCCAGCACCCGCGCGCCTTGCGCTTGCAGCAGCCGCGCCGCGTCGGCGATGTCCTCCACCTCGAAACACATGTGGTGCATCCCGCCGTCGGGGTTCTTTTCAAGGAATTTTGCTATGGGCGAATCCGTGCCCAAGGGCTCGAGCAGTTCGACCTTGGTGTTGCCGGTATCGACAAAAACCACCGTCACGCCGTGCTCGGGCAAAGCCTGCGGGGCGGAGACCGAAGCGCCGAGCATGTCGCGGTATTTTCGCGCTGCGGCAGCAAGGTCCGGCACGGCAATCGCGATATGATTGAGCCGCCCGATCATCTGTTGGACAATCTTCCCTCGATCCGCCCAAGCACGGCAAAGGCAGCGTCGAGCACGTTGGTGCCCGGACCGAAGATCTCCGCAACGCCTGCCGCGCGCAAAAAGTCGTAGTCGGTGCCCGGAATGACTCCGCCCACGACCACCGCCACATCGTCCAACCCGCGCGCCCTCAGCGCGCCGATCAGTTCGGGAACCAGCGTCTTATGTCCCGCGGCCAGCGAGGAAACACCCACGGCGTCGACCTTGAGATCTTCGGCATGTGCCGCAACTTCGTCGGGGGTCTCGAACAGCGAGCCCAGGTGAACCTCGAAACCGAGATCGGCGAAAGCCGTCGCAATCACCTTCGCGCCCCTGTCGTGCCCGTCCTGCCCCATCTTGGCAATGAAGATCGAGGGTGGCCGCGAATGAGCGGTACGGAAGCCCGCGATGCGGGTCCGCAGTGCCTCGAACTGCGGGTCGGCGGCATATTCCTCCGCATAGACGCCCGACAGCACGCGCGTTGTCGCATTGTAGCGCCCGAAAACATCCTCCATCGCCTGGCTGATTTCGCCCAGCGTTGCGCGCGCCCGTGCCGCCTCGATCGCCGCTTCGAGCAGATTGCCCTCGTCCATCGCCGCAAACTCGCGCAGCGCATCGAGCGCGAACCGGCAACGCGCCTCGTCCCGCGTCCTGCGAACCGCCTTGATGCGGGCGACCTGCCCCGCCCGGACCTTGGCATTGTCGATCTCGAGCGTTTCGACCGGGTGCTCGGTATCGAGGCGGTAGCGATTTACCCCGACAATCACCTCCTCGCCACGGTCGATCGCCGCCTGCCTTACGGCGGCTGCCTTTTCGATCTCCAGCTTGGGCTGTCCCGATTGCACCACCTTGGTCATGCCGCCTTCGGCCTCGACTTCGGCGATCAGCTTTTCGGCCTTCTCGACCAGTTGCGCGGTCAACGCCTCGATATAATGCGATCCGCCCAGGGGATCGACGACGTCAGTTACCCGCGTTTCGTGCTGGAGGATCAGCTGCGTATTCCGCGCAATCCGTGAGGAGGTTTCCGTCGGCAGCGCAATGGCTTCATCGAAGGAATTGGTGTGCAGGCTCTGCGTTCCCCCAAGCACCGCCGCCATCGCCTCGAACGCCGTGCGCACGATGTTATTGTAAGGGTCCTGTTCGGTCAGCGAGACGCCCGAGGTCTGGCAATGCGTACGCAGCATCTTGGACCGCGGGTCCTTCGCGCCCAGATCGGTCATGATTCGCGCCCACAGGGTGCGCGCCGCCCTCAGCTTGGCGATCTCGACAAAGAAGTTCATGCCGATACCGAAAAAGAACGAGAGCCGCCCCGCGAAGCTATCGATGTCGAGCCCCCGCGCCTGCGCCGCACGAACATATTCCATCCCGTCGGCCAGCGTATAGGCAAGTTCCTGGATCGCCGTCGCGCCCGCCTCGTGCATGTGATAGCCCGAGATCGAGATGGAATTGAACTTGGGCATATGCCGCGCGGTATGGGCAATGATATCGCCCACGATTCGCATCGAGGGCTCGGGCGGGTAGATATAGGTATTGCGGACCAGGAACTCCTTCAAAATGTCGTTCTGAATGGTCCCCGACAGCTTCTCCTGAGGCACGCCCTGCTCTTCGGCCGCGACGATGAACATCGCGAGCACCGGGACCACCGCGCCGTTCATGGTCATCGAAACGCTCATCTGGTCGAGCGGGATGCCGTCGAACAGGATCTTCATGTCCTCGACGGTATCGATGGCCACGCCTGCCTTGCCGACGTCACCCACCACGCGCGGATGATCGGAATCGTAACCCCGGTGGGTGGCCAGATCGAAGGCGACCGAAAGCCCCTTCTGCCCGCGCTCAAGTGCACGACGGTAAAACCGGTTGCTGTCTTCGGCAGTCGAGAACCCGGCATACTGCCGGATCGTCCACGCCCGGTTGGCATACATCGTTGCCCGCACGCCACGCGTGAAGGGCTCAACGCCGGGGATCGCGCCGTCATCACCGAGATAAACGGGAGAAACGCACAAGCCGCCATAATCGCGGTCGAGCGATTCAAGCGGAGCGTCCCCAAGTTCCTTTTGCGCGAGTTTCTGCCAGGTTTGCCGGAGGTCGTCGGTCATCGCATACCCCCACCCCTGGCCCCTCCCCTCAAGGGGGAGGGGAATCGGTTTCGTGCGCCTGGCAGATATCTACCCCACCCGCAATGCGGCCCCCCTCCCCCTTGAGGGGAGGGGCGGGGGGTGGGGGTTCGCCGCCGGCCCATCACACCGCCTCAAATTCCATGATCACCGCGTCCACCGCCAGCACGGCACCTTCGGCGACGTTGACCCTCGTGACTTTTGCCCGCCGCTCGGCCTTCAGGACATTTTCCATCTTCATCGCTTCGACGATCGCGAGCGGCTGGCCATCTTCGACGATATCGCCCTCTGCCACATCGAGGCGGATTAGTTGCCCCGGCATGGGACAGAGCAGGAATTTGCTCATGTCGGGCGGAGACTTGACTGGCATATGCTTCATCAAATCGGCGACATGGGGCAGCACGACCCGCGCGACAAGGTCCGCCCCGCGATAGCGCATGCGAAAGCCGGAAGTAACCCGGTCCATCCGCACATGAATGGTCCGCCCATCGATCTCCGAAGCAGCGATGCTTGCTCCCGGTTGCCAGCCGTCTTCAATGAGCAGGCCCTGACCGTCATCGGTCATCAGCACGAAGGCCTCGCCGGACTTCGGAATCGAGAAATCCCACCGCTTGTCGCCAATGAGGACGGAACGTTCGGCAGTGACGTGCTCGCTGGTGAGCCGTCCCTGCCCCTCAAAGCCACGCGTTTCGAGCTGGAACGCCGCGCGGCATGCCAGCGCAGCCAGCGCCAGCATGTCGTCATCTCCGAGCGTCGCCCCCGCAAACCCTCCAGGGAATTCCTCGGCGATATAGTTTGTCGAGAGCTTGCCGTCCCGGAATCTGTTCTGCTGCAGAACGGTGGCGATGAAAGGTATATTGTTCCCCACCCCGTCGATATCGAACTGATCGAGTGCCACGGCCAGTCCATCAATCGCCTGCAACCTCGAAGGAGCCCATGTAATAAGCTTGGCGATCATCGGGTCGTAATAGGGACTGATCTCCGCGCCTTCAAAAACGCCGGTGTCGTTGCGCACGACGAGATTGGCCGAAGCCTCTTCGACCGGCGGGCGGTAGCGCTTGAGCCGCCCTGTCGATGGCAGGAAATTGCGGTAGGGGTCCTCGGCGTAAATCCGCGCCTCGATGGCCCAGCCATTGAACTGCACGTCCTCCTGCCCGAGCGAGAGCGGTTGACCGTCGGCGATGCGCAGCATCTCCTCCACGAGGTCGATGCCTGTGACGAGTTCGGTCACCGGGTGCTCGACCTGGAGTCTGGTGTTCATTTCGAGGAAATAGAAATTGCGGTCCTTGTCGACGATGAACTCGACGGTCCCCGCGCTCACATAGTTGACCGCCCGCGCCAGCGCGACGGCCTGCTCGCCCATCTTTTTCCGAGTCTCGTCATCGAGGAACGGCGAGGGCGCCTCCTCGATGACCTTCTGGTTGCGCCGCTGGATCGAGCATTCGCGCTCGCCGAGATAAATGCAATTGCCCAGTGAATCCGCCAGCACCTGAATTTCGATATGGCGCGGCTCTTCTATGAACTTCTCGATGAAAATCCGGTCGTCCCCGAACGATGACGCAGCCTCCGATTTCGCGCGCTCGAACCCCTCCTTGGCCTCCTTGTCATTGCGCGCAATGCGCATCCCCTTGCCCCCGCCCCCGGCAGACGCCTTGATCATCACGGGATAGCCGATCTTCTTGGCAATCTTGGCCGCTTCCGCCGCACTCTCGATCAGCCCCATATGCCCCGGCACGGTCGAAACCCCCGCATCGGCGGCAAGCTTCTTGGACGTGATCTTGTCCCCCATCGCCTCGATCGCCTTCACCGGCGGCCCGACAAAGTAAATCCCCTCCTGCCGCAGCCGCTCGGCAAACGCGGCATTCTCGGACAAAAACCCATACCCCGGATGCACCGCCACCGCCCCGGTCGCCTTGCACGCCTCAACAATCTCGTCGATCACGAGATAGGACTGACTGGCCGGAGACGGCCCAATATAAACCGCCTCATCCGCCATCCGCACATGCAACGCATCCTTGTCGGCATCCGAATAAAGCGCGACGGTGGATATGCCCATACGGCGGGCAGTCTTGATAACCCGGCAGGCGATCTCGCCACGATTGGCTATGAGGATTTTGGGGAACATTACAGGTTCACTCCAGCCATGCGGATGATCGGAAGTGGTTTCTGAAATTGATACAACTTCGGCAGCACACCGATAATCGCTGCAAAAAAACCTGAAGCAATTACTACACGTTCAGATTGACTGGCTTGCTCAAAGTTGAGTTGGTATCGTCCACTCCCATCGAGTAATCCAATATCACCGTGAAAAACTTTAAACGCTGGAACAATCTGAGCGACCGAATCCAGATAATCATCGCTATATTTCTCGACTAAGTCGGTTTCAGTACGATGTTTATGGGCTAACTCGTTCCGCAATTTTCCTATTTTTGATGACGCCAAACAAATCCCGTTCGGTACATTCATTGCACGTAACAAATTCACTTTAGCAGAATAGGAAGTGCGTTCGTCTACCTTCGCAGATGAATATCGTTTGATAAATTCGTTGATTTGAATCTCCACACTAAAGTGAGCGCGAATTATTCTACCGATTTCATCAGAAGTTTCGAGCGCCTGTTGGATAAGGCGTACGTCTGGATCAAATGCCATTTGAATTGGAATTTCCCTCACAGCGGAATATTCCCGTGCTTCTTCACTGGCCCCTCGACCTTCTTCTTCCGCAAGGTCTCCAGCGCCCGCGCCACCCTTCTCCGCGTGTTGTGCGGCATGATCACATCGTCGATGAACCCGCGCTCCGCCGCCACGAACGGGTTGGCGAACCTCTCCTCATATTCCCGCGTCCGCGTCTCGATTTTCTCGGGGTCGTCAAGCTCGGAGCGGTACAATATTTCCGTCGCCCCCTTGGCGCCCATCACGGCGATTTCCGCGCTCGGCCAGGCATAGTTCACATCCGCCCGAATGTGCTTTGAGGCCATCACGTCATACGCCCCGCCATAGGCCTTGCGAGTAATCACCGTCACCTTCGGTACCGTCGCCTCGGCATAGGCGAACAGCAATTTCGCGCCATGCTTGATGATCCCGCCATATTCCTGCGCCACGCCCGGCAGAAAGCCCGGTACGTCGACCAATGTCAGGATCGGAATATCGAAGCTGTCGCAGAAGCGGATGAACCGCGCGGCCTTCTTTGACGCATTAATATCGAGACACCCCGCCAGCACCAGTGGCTGGTTGGCGACCACCCCGACCGTCTGCCCGTTGAGCCGCATGAACCCGATCAGGATATTGCCCGCATGGTCCTTTTGCAGTTCGAGAAAATCACCTTCATCGGCGATCTTCTCGATCACTTCGCGCATGTCATAGGGTTGGTTGGCGTTCGCCGGGATAAGGCTATCGAGGCTGTCCTCGCGCCGGTCGACCTGATCATTTGTCGCCACCCGAGGCGATTTTTCCCGGGCAGAAAGCGGCAGGAAGTCGAACAGGCGCCGGACCTCGAGCAGCGTCTCGATATCGTTCTCGAACGCGCCGTCGGCAACCGAGGAAATCTTTGTGTGCGTCGAGGCCCCGCCCAGTTCCTCATGGGTCACGGTCTCGTTTGTGACGGTTTTCACCACATCCGGCCCGGTCACGAACATATAGCTCGTGTCCCTAACCATATAAATGAAGTCCGTCATCGCCGGCGAATAGACCGCCCCACCCGCACAAGGCCCCATGATGACCGAAATCTGCGGCACTGCCCCTGAAGCCTGCACATTGCGCCAGAAGACCTCCGCATAGCCCCCGAGCGAAGCGACGCCCTCCTGAATCCGCGCACCCCCGGAATCGTTAAGCCCGATGATCGGCGCACCGTTCTGCACCGCAAGGTCCATGATCTTGCATATCTTTTGCGCGTGGGTTTCCGAGAGCGAGCCGCCGAAGACGGTGAAATCCTGCGAAAAAACGTAGGTGAGCCGCCCGTTGATCGTGCCCCAACCGGTCACGACACCGTCCCCGGGGATGATCTGCTGGTCCATCCCGAAATCGCGGGTGCGATGGGTGACGAACATGTCGTATTCTTCAAAACTGCCCGGATCGAGCAGGACGTCTATGCGCTCGCGCGCCGTGAGCTTTCCCTTGGCGTGCTGCGCCTCGATACGCTTGGCGCCTCCGCCCTGCCGCGCATGTTCACGCCGCAACTCAAGCGCGTCTATGACTTCCTGCATATACCCCTCCGCAATTACCGGGCAGATTAGCGCGATTTGCCGATTTTGCGAGAGCCTTTTGGCCGCAGCCTAAGCGCCCGGTTTGCAGACAACACGGCCCCGTATCGCGCCTTTGAGGATGGCGTTCCCGATTTCCGGAAGTTCGGCGAGACTGACTTCGCGCACCATGCTGTGGTAAACGGCGGGACTAAAGAGGCTCGTCAGCCGATCCCAGGCGGAAACGCGCGCCGCGAACGGCTGCATGACACTGTCGATACCGGCAAGCGTGACCCCGCGCAGGATGAAGGGAACGACACTAGCATCCCAGCTATCGCCTGCCGCCAGCCCCACCGACGCCACGCACCCGCCCGGATTGATCTGCTTGAGCAACTCGCCCAGCGGCGCCCCGCCCACGCTATCGATGGCCCCGGCCCACCGCGTCGGCAGGAGCTTTTTTCCGCTCGGCGCGAGTACATCCCGGCCGACGACATCTGTCGCGCCCAGCGCCTTGAGCGGTCCGGCAAGCTCAGGTCGCCCGCTCATGGCATCGACCTTATAGCCAAGGCGTGCGAGCAGCAGGGTGGAAATGGATCCGACCCCTCCCCCTGCGCCTGTAACGAGAATCGGCCCGCCGGCAGGAGAAACACCCTCCGCCTTCAGCCGATTGACTGCCAGCATTGCTGTCAGCCCGGCCGTCCCCAGCACCATCGCATCGCGTGTCGAAAGCTTTTTAGGGAGAGGCACGAGCCAGTCCGCGTTGACGCGCGCGCGCGTCGCGAACCCGCCCCAATGCCATTCACCCACCCGCCAACCCGTGAGCACTACGGCCTGCCCGGGATGATAACGATGATCGGAACTCTCGATTACCCGGCCCGCGAAGTCCACACCTCCGATATGCGGATAGTGCCTGACCAGTCCCCCTTGTCCGGCCAGAACCAATCCGTCCTTGTAGTTGAACCCCGCCCATTCGACGCCGACCAACACATTGCCTTCCGGCAGCGCGGACTCCTCGAGATGGGTAACGGTGTTCGCGATCCCCCCGTCTTCACGCCTTTCAGTGACCAGCGCCGTAAAGGTCATGTTTGAACCTCCCGATTGTTGCGCCCATCAGAGAGCGATTTCGGCAAGTCGTCCAGATCGAATTGGAAAAGGTCGTTCAGAAGGGGCGGGCAAGCCTGTCGAGCGGCACCCCGGCAATCGACATTCCTCCGGATAACTGCCGCAGCAACTCAGGGTCGGAAATCTGATAGCGCAGCGCCGGCAAGATACCCAGACGCCGAAACCTCTGCCCCGCGAGCAGCCTTGGCAGATGGGCGTTCACCGTATCGACATCCCTCATCGCGCCTCCGGCAGCCACGAGAATGGCGGCGCTGGTATCGGGAACGAGTCCGATGGTACGCTCCGCAAATGCGATCGCTTGCGCATAGTCGCCTCCCCGGAGCGCATGAAGCGCAGGAGTCAGATAATACCAGGCCGGCGGCTCAGGCTCTGCGGACTGTGCCTCTTCGAAATAACGCATTGCAGCCGGCCAGTTGCCCATTCGAGCGAGCACCTGCGCATACCCCGCCACGATATCAACGCCAGCGGGATTGAGTTGGAGCGCGGAGTGGAACCGATCCCGCGCCAGTGGCAGGTCACCCCGCATGAAAGCCACCTGCCCCATCGCCGCCCACACAAAGCCGCTGGTCGGCTCCGCGTCGCGTGCGGCAAGCGCGAGCGCTTCCGCCTCGGCCAGGAGATTCCGGCCCTCCTCGGTATCCGGTCCAATCCGCCAGGCATCCATTGCCTGCATGCTGGCCAGGATTGCCCTCCCAATCGGATGCTCGTCGGCCAGCCGCCTGGCACACTCATGGGTTCGGGCGCCATCCGCCTCCCTGCGGCGCTCGACATAAAGCCCGAAGAGCGTGACACAGGGATAGAGCCCGGTCACGGGGCCGGACTCCCGGGCCAGCCAATCGCGCGCCGGGCGATGAAGGATACTGCGCGGGCTGGCGAGCCGAAACACGATGAACTGCGAGATATCGTCAAGCGACATGGTCGGTTGACCATCGACAAGAGGCACGGTGACATCCACGGCAGCCAGCGCCGTCTCGGTCGCTCCCTCCGCGACCAGAACCCCGTACTGGATTCCCCCCGGAACCCGCCGCGCGACGCCGGACAGCAGATAGACCGGCCGGCCACCTGCGACGTCGGCAGGCAGAACCTCGGCCTGGGCGCCTCCATAGCGCGCTGAAACATCGGGAAACTGATTGAAATCGGTCACCACCTCTAGCGCAAGACCGGCAACAAGCGGAGCTCCCAGCGTATCGGAGGCCAGATTCTCGAACTCCTCCACAATAACGAGAGGCATCGCCGGTTGGCGGCCGGGAGACGGTGCCGTTCGCTCCGAAAGGCTCGGCCAGAAAACCACAGCCGAGAGTAGCAGCCCCGCGGCGACGATCCCGAAGATCCAGATATTGCGCGCGGGCGCAGCGGGGGGCGGAACCTCGTCCTCTTCTTTTTCCGTGCTCCGAGACGCATCGGGAACAGTGTCAAGCGGCGCAAAGGTGGGGATATAGCTCCCGACCGGCAGGTCGATCCGCACCGCTGCCCGGGCGCTGCCACTGGCGTAAAAATCTGCAATCAGCCCCCGGAGTCTCCGCGCTTGCACCCGCACGATCGGGTCGGCTTGCGGGTCGAAGCCCTCGCCCCGCCCGAAAACGTCAACAGCGATGGCGTAAGCCTTGATAGACGCGGTTTCGGCCCGCAGGGTTGCCTCTACAACATAGCGGAGAAATGCGGAAAGCTGGGGCGACCGGCGCATCGGACCCCACGACAGCAGTTCCTCGAGCGCGGCCCGCACATCGGCTTCATCGGCTTCGCCGGGGTCTTCCGCCACCACCATCGGATCCTCCCAGACGAACTCTAGCCCCTCCCGTTTTACATGTAAATCGCAGCTTCGGATTACCCCAAATTACCATGGATAACATGGCGCTTTATCGTTTCAGCGGTCATATGCGCGTTGTGCCGGAACGCGTTCGCTTTGCTGCGTCCGTCCGGACGAAGGAACACGGGAACCTTGGCGGAGGCCCCCGTTTTAATTCATCTAAGATCAAGCTTACAGCGAAGGTCCGCGGATCTGGTCCCGGTCGGTCGCTGTTACTGGAATTGGGGCCAATGTACGATCTTCAAGAAGACGGCGCACCAGTGTTTGCACTGGTGGACGACCATGTTCATTCCGCCGACCTTTTCGCGCGCACCCTGCACGATACCGGTGCGGTGGTGCAGGTGAAGTGGCTTGGAGATGCCGACCGCGCCATCATCGCACTTGAATCCGCGTTCGACGCCCGCGATACATCCGTCCCCGACTTGATCGTCGTCGACCTCAAGTCGCATTCAAGCGCCAACGAAAACTTTCTCCAGCAGATCAGTTTGCCGGCCAAGGCCGCGGGAATTCCGGTTGCGGTTTTCGCCGCCGGGATCACGCCGGAAAAGCAGCAGCGCCTGATCGAAGCCGGTGCCGCGGCTGTGTTCGAACGTCATCCCGATCGCAACGCTTATCGGCGCGAAGTCGCGCAGATTTCCAGTTTCTGGGTACGGGAAACCGATACCTGGCCCATTCGGGCTTAGCCACCGCGTCCCCGGCTTCGCTCGATAGGGAGGAATGAGCCTCTAATGAGTCCCCCCAATGGCCATTGGGTTTTCATTCCTCCCGCTCAATTCGGTCCCTAGGGACCGATGCTGCGGCTTGCCCCTCCCTGGCCGCAGCGAAAGACCCGAACCTCCGCGTCCTCGGTCACGGGTCTTTCAACACTGGGGAGAGGGACAAGGATTTCCTTGGGTACTTGCGTTCCCGACCCTCTCCCCAAATCATCCCGGCAGACACCGCTCGTTGCTCACCGGCTGCACTGACCGGGTACCCGCCATGCACTGGTACCGGTTACCAACTCGGCATCGCTTTGCCATAATGCTTGATGCAGGCAACGTTACCCGCGGGATACATGGAACCGATCACTATCGCTGGCGTTCCCTCTAGGAGTTACCCGGGAAAAGGCCAATTCCAGAGGATATGACAAATACCATCTCCGCCATACTGTCGGCTTATACCGATCCGGTGGCGTTATTCATCGATTTCGACGGGACGCTGGTCGAAATCGCTCCACAGCCCGATGCCATCCACGTGCCGGGAGCCCTGATCGACAGACTTGTTTCTCTTGAACGTTCGCTCGATGGCGCCCTGGCCCTCGTCACAGGCCGGACAATCGGCGATATCGACCGTTTTCTATCGGCACATACCCTTACAATTTCTGGCAGCCACGGTCTCGAACGCCGCCATCGCGGCCAAACGGTCGAACCGCCGGCCCACCTTTCTGGCGCCGCAGAAGCGATTAGCACGCTCATGGCCCGCAAATTCGGCGAGGACGAGCGCATACTGATCGAGCGCAAGCCCGCCGGCGTTGCCGTCCATTACCGCGCCGCGCCTGAACGCGGCGACGAAGTGCGCGCCGAGATGGCCCAAGCCCTCACCGAGACTGCTGATTTCCACATGATCGACGGCAAGAAGGTCGTCGAGGCACGGCCGGCGGGGACCGACAAGGGCACGGCAATAGCTGCTCTGATGGCGGAGCCTCCATTCAGCGGCCGGACGCCGGTATTTATCGGCGACGATGTGACCGACGAGGATGGCTTTCGCGCGGTCAACGCAATGGGAGGGATCGGCATAAAAGTTGGCGAGGGCGACACGGCAGCCCGCTTCCGGCTCCCCGATGTGGGAGCGGTACACGAACTTCTCGAGGCATTCGCGGACGGCGAAGCCGACGACACCCAAGAGACGAACTAAAAGGGGCAACCAGATGACGCGGCTGATTATTGTTTCCAACCGAACCCCAGGAAAAGCGCCGGCAGCAGGTGGACTGGCCGTTGCGCTCAAAAAAACGCTCTCCGAACGCGACGGCTTCTGGCTGGGGTGGTCCGGCAATTTTGCGGAAAAACCTGCAAAGGAAGCGCAATTCCAAACTATCGACGGGCTCGATATCGCGCAGATCGATCTTACGCGGGAAGACCACAAGGCTTATTACGCCGGATTTTCCAACTCGATCCTCTGGCCGGCCTTTCACCTCCGTCTCGACCTTACGGACATCCAGTCGCACTGGTACGAAGGCTACCGGCGCGTTAATGCGCAATTTGCAGATGCCCTGGTACCGCACCTGCGTCCCGACGACATCATCTGGGTCCATGACTACCACCTGATCCCGCTGGCTTCGGAATTGCGCCGCCGTAACGTGCGGAACCGGATCGGCTTTTACCTGCACATTCCCTTCCCCACACCGGACGCGCTGCATGCCATTCCTCATCACGAGGAACTGCTCAAAGATCTTGTGACCTACGACCTTGTGGGGTTCCAGGCGCAGCGTGACGTCGCGGCCTTCAATGAATTCATCGCTCACGAGCAGATGTACAAGGAAGCGGGCGGCATCCCCGTGGTCATCGATCTCGGCAATACTGTGCTCGACGCGTTCCCGATTGGCTCGGACCCTGACGCCTTTGCCAGGCTGGCGACCAGCCCTAATGCGCAGAAAATGCATAAGCGCGTTGCCCGCGCCATGAATGGCCGCGCGGTTCTTCTCGGCGTGGACCGGCTCGATTATTCCAAAGGGCTTCCGCAGCGCGTCCAGTCCTATGAAAAGCTGCTCGAGAATAATGCCAACCTGCGCCGCACGGTGCACATGATCCAGATCGCCCCGCCTTCACGCGACACGATCAAGGAATACCAGGTCATTTCCGACGAGTTGGACGCCGCCGTCGGACGCTTGACCGGACGATTTGCTGAGCCGGACTGGCTGCCCATCACCTATGTCAAGCGCGCCTATTCGCAAGCCTCACTCGCCGGTCTCTACCGCCTGGCACGTGTGGGCCTCGTCACGCCGCTGAGGGATGGCATGAACCTTGTCGCCCATGAATATATCGGCGCCCAGGACCCCGAGGATCCCGGCGTTCTCGTGCTCTCGCGATTTGCGGGAGCCGCAGAACTCTTCCATGAAGCCTTGCTTATCAATCCCTTCGACACTGACGAAACCGCCGAGGCCATGCGCCAAGCGATCGCCATGCCCCTCGATGAGCGCAAGGCCCGTTGGAAGCGCCTCATGGAAACCGCCCGCGCGCACAATGTCGATCATTGGGCCGCTAACTATCTTGATGCGCTCGCAGGAACGCGGGCCGCTGAGGCAAGCCATGAACCCCAGGAGCGCGCCATGCTGGCGGCAGGGAGCCTAGCCTCAGGACACGCGACCGCGCGCGCGCCGCTTCTGCCCCCCTGGCTCCGCTCGGTTTTCGGCTAAGGGGCGACTTCGGTTGTCCACCCACAAAAAAAGGCGGCCTTCCGGCCGCCTTTCGCGTTTTGGTACATGCTTACCGGAGATCAGAAAGGAGAATCCGGGAAGTAATACTGCTCTGCATTCTCGGGCGTGATCAGCGGAGCTCCAAGGATATACTCGCCCGTCACGGGACCGTTCGAGGTGAAGTGTGCCACCGTGACGTCCATCGCCGTTGCAATCATGGCTGGCGGATAGAGGACGTTGACCGGGATCAGTTCCGAACCCTGCATCACCATCTGGATGACCTCCTTCATGCCCGCCCCGCCGACGACGAACATTTCGTCAGTACGGCCGGCCTGCCGGACAGCTTCGATCACGCCCAGCGCGATGTCGTCATCCTGTGCCCATACGCCGTCGATGTCGGGGAAGCGCGAGAGGAAGTCCTGCATGACTTCGAACCCGTCGTCGCGGTTCCAGTTGGCGTGCTTGTGGTCGAGAACGTTGATGCCGGACCCTTCGATCGTTTCCATGAAGGCGTTGAAGCGCTCATCATCGATCACAGTCGGAATCCCGCGCAGGATCACGATATTGTCGCCATCGCCAAGCCGGGTGAGGAAGTATTCGCCCGAAATCCGGCCCAGTTCGGGGTTGTTACCGGCAACGTAAACATCCTGGATGCCGTCCTGCGACAGTCCACGATCCACCACTGTAACGAACGCCCCCGATTCCTTGACGCGCCGAACGGGATCGGTCAGCGGCTCGGATTCGAACGGCAGCACGACCAGCGCATCAATATTGTGGATCGAAACGAGGTCCTCGAGATCGTTTGCCTGCTGCGCCGGGCCGTCCGCGGTCACCAACACGATGTTGATGTGGGGATGGGCCGCCTGAAGGCGGGCCTGCGCCTGAGCGGCGTGCCAGTTGAGACCGCCAGTCCAGCCGTGCGTGGCAGCCGGAATGGAAACGCCTATGGTGATGTTGTCCTGCGCCATCGCCGGTGCGGAGAGCGCCATCGCGCTCCCGACCGCCAGCGCGGCTATCTTCTTGAGAAGCTGCATTCTATAGTCCTCCGTTGTTATACACCCGGGTTGTCCAATGGGTGTTTGCACCGCCCACGGGCTCCAATCCCGTGGGCGGAATTCCTTATAGGGCTAGCTCGCTCGCTTGCGCCGGAACGGGCTCAGCGTGGTGAGATTGCCGCGTTGCAGCCAGACAGCTGCAATGATGATGACCCCCTGCACCGCGCCGTTGAGGTAGTTCGAGATGATGTCGGTGAGGTTGAGGATATTGCCAATGGTGGTGAGCATGATGGCGCCAACCACGGTGCCGCCGATGCGCCCGTAACCGCCCTTCAGCATCGTACCGCCGATAATGACCGCCGCGATGGCCTCGAGTTCCCACAGCACGCCGGTCGAAGATGAGGCCGAACCGAGACGGGGCACATAGATGATCGTGGCGATCGAGACGCAAAAGCCCTGGATGACATAGGTCAGCGTCCGCACCCGGTCGACCTTGATGGCCGAATAGCGTGCAACGGTCTCGTTGGAGCCGATTGCCATGCAATAGCGCCCGTAGGCCGTGCGGTTGAGCAGCACCCAGCCCAGGATCGCAACCACTGCAAAGGCCAGCACCGGAATGGGGATGCCCAGGATATTGCCGTAATAGACCGGGCGGTAGACGTCGCGGACATCGAACGCAAGCGAGAGCGTCCCGCCATCGGCAAAATAGGTGACCAGCGAGCGATAAATGCCCATCGTGCCGAGCGTCACGATGAATGCCTCGATCTTGCCCTTGGTTGTCATGAAGCCGTTGAGGAACCCGGCGGCCAGACCAAGGGCAATGGAGGCAACGCAGCCGATCAGAACGATATGAACGCCAACGCCCATTGTTCCGATGGCGTTGTTCATGACGATAATCATGACGCCGGAAATCACCGCGGCCATGGACCCGACCGAAAGGTCGATCCCGCCGGCGGTGATAACGAACGTCGCACCCACCGCGATAATGCCGATAAATGCCGAACGGGTCAGCAGATTGGTGATGTTACCTTCCGAGACGAAGGCGGGGTTCAGCAAGAACCCGAAAATGCAGAGCGCGATCAGCGCCAACAATGGCCCTAGCGTATGAAAGTCCAGCGTCATGAACTTCTTGCGGGCAGGCTTGACGCCCTCATGCGCTTGCACGGTCATCTTCCCTGTCCCCCTTGAGCCCTGCGGCATATCGCATGATTTCTCCTTCGGTGATTTCGGCGCCCTCGAGCGTGCCGGTCCTGCGCCCTTCGCGCATGACTACGACGCGATGGGCCAGCCCGATGACCTCCTGCATCTCGGAGGACACCACGATGATCGACTTGCCCTCTTTGGCGAGGGCCGCGATGATGTGATAGATTTGCTGCTTGGTCCCCACATCGATGCCGCGCGTGGGCTCGTCGATGATGATGATCTCGGGATCGGACTCCATTGCCTTGCCCAGCATCAGCTTTTGCTGGTTGCCGCCCGAGAGCTGCCCGACGCGGACAGAAGCATCGCGCGCCCTGATGTCAAAGCGCCGCGTTGCGCGCTCCATCGCCTCGACCTCGCTCGATTCCACAAGGAACCCGGCGCGCATATGCCGGAAGAGGGTCAGAAGTGTCAGGTTCGGTTGCAGCCCGATATTGAGCAGCAAGCCTTTACCCTTCCGGTCCTTGGTCATGTAGACGAGCCCCGCCCGTAGGGCTTCAGCCACCGTCTTGAACTCGACCGGCTGCCCCCTGACTGAAACGCTGCCGCCACTGCGCCCCTGCAGCCCGACGATCGCTTCCATAACCGCGGTCCGCCCCGACCCGATCAGACCTGCAAAGCCCAGAATTTCGCCCTTGCGCAGCGAAAAGCTGACATTACGCACACCGGGTGCCGTCAGCTTTTCCACCTCGAGCACGATAGGTGCATCGAAATCGGGCTCCTGCTTGGGCGGATAGAGATTGGAAAGCTCGCGCCCCACCATCATTTCGGCGATGGAATCGGGCGTGAGGTCGCCCGTTTCGACCGTCGCGATCAGCTGACCGTCGCGCAACACCGTGATGCGGTCGGAAAGCTTCATCACCTCGTCGAGCTTGTGCGAGATGAAGACGATGGCCACGCCCTTGGATTTGAGCCGCTGGACCTGCGCAAAGAAATACTCCGTCTCGGCAGGCGTGAGCACTGCTGTCGGCTCGTCCATGATCAGAACGCGCGCGTCGCGGCTGATCGCCTTGGCGATCTCGACCATCTGCTTGTCGGCGACTGAAAGCGTATTGATCCGTGCGTCGGGGTCGATCGAAACATGAAGCCCATCGAGGATGCGCTTGGCCTCCTCGCGCATGTCGGTCCGCCGCACGAAACCCCACCGCGTCCACTCGCGGCCAAGAAAAATGCTCTCGGCCACCGTCAGATGTTCGGCAAGATTGAGTTCCTGGTGGATGACGACGATACCCAGCGCCTCGGCCTCGCCGTTACGCGGCAAATCTGTCGCTTGCCCGTCAAGCAGGATGGTGCCGGAGGTCGGCGCTTCGAGGCCTGAGAGAATTTTGATGAGCGTAGATTTGCCGGCGCCGTTTTCCCCGATCAGCGCATGAACCTCACCCGCGCGGACATCGAAATCCACGCTGAAGAGGACAGGCACCTCTCCAAAGCTCTTTGAAATCCTGCTGGCTGCAAGGATAGGCTCCTCGGCCGACGGCACGGCTTCACCCACTACCCAATATCCTCCCTCAAGACCGGGCGTTTGTCCGCCGCGTGCCCCGTAACGGAAATTTATGTAAACCTTTTCATACGGCATGTAAAGGTTTACACAACACAGGAACTGTATAACTTTGCCGCCAAACCCGGCGGTCGGTTACAGAGCCGCCCAAGAAGGGCATGCCGGGGAAATCGGCGGGGGTGAGGGAAGCTTGAGCGCGACAAAGCCGGCGACGATCGAGGATGTCGCCTTGATAGCCGGCGTATCGATAGCGACCGTCAGCCGGGCGCTGAACGAACCAGGCAAGGTTGCCGATTCGACACGGCGCAAGATTCTCGATGCGGTTGCGCAGACGGGATATACCACCAACGCGATGGCGCGCAGCCTGCGGATGCGGCGCGCAAACATGATCCTGATCCTCGCACCAGACGTGGGCGATCCCAACTTCTCCAACATTCTCGTCGGCCTCGAAACCGAGGCTTCCAAGCGCGGTTACGGCATCCTGATCGGCAACACCCAGAACGATCCCGAGCGCGAAACCAACTATCTGCGGTTCATCAGTTCCAACCAGGCGGACGGCATTATCCTGCTTACGGGCCACCTGCCCTACGGACTCGAAGCTGCCGGCCCGGTCACGCGCATGCCGCCCATGGTCGCCGTCAACGAGCCCGTGCCCTATGCGGCGATCCCTTTCGTGGGGGTGGACAATTTCGAGGGTGCGCGCGTCGCGACCGATCACCTCATCAGTCAGGGCCACACACGCATCGCCTTCATCGGAAAATCCACGAACCGCGCCGTCGCGATGCTACGCGAACGCGGCTACCGGACTGCGCTGGCAAGCGCGGGCGTGGCGATCGATGAGAGGTTCGTGCTCGAAGCGGACGGGACGACCGAGAGCGGACGCGGCGCCGCCGAGCGGATGTTCGTGCGGGACCAGTTGCCCACGGCCTTCTTCTGCGTCAACGATGCCACTGCCCTCGGCGTGATCATCGCCTTGAGCGCCCGCGGATATGACCTGCCGCACGATTTCTCCGTGATGGGGTTCGATGACATCTCCTACGCGAGCTTCGTCACCCCCTCGCTAACCACCATGAAACAGCCCCGGCTACAGATCGGGGAGGCAAGCATGGACCTGCTCCTCGCCATGCTCGAAGGCGAGGACGTTCAGAAGCGCGAGATTCTGCTTCGATCCGAGCTGATCTTGAGAAATTCTGTCGCGCTACGCCGCGATTAGCCGTTTCTACTGACCGGGGGAAACAGGGGCCGGGGTAGGCAGTTCTTCAAGCGTTTCGCCCGGCATTGTTTCCTCGAGCGTCTCGCCAGCCCCGGTCGTCGTGACGGTGCCCGGGCTCATGGCCGTATTGTACCACAACGCCAACGCAAAACCGATGACGACCAGCGCAATGCCGATCACAAGGACGCGCAGGTTCATCCGTCGCCGGTTTCCCTGGCGCATTTCGGTCGTGGTTAGGTCGGGCTTGGAATCGTTCATGGGTCCCTCGCTTCTTCGTTCAGATGATTCAACGCACCGTATGCCGGGGGCGTTCCCCGCTACGCGCAAAATCTCTTGACCATTCCCGGGCTTGAGCCGACCCTGAAGCAAAAAAGAGGTGGTCGATGACCAACGCAGAAAATCTCGCCCGCATGATCCGTGCGGGGCGCGGCATCGAACCTGCCGACATCGTGATCAGCAATGTCCGGCTGCTCGACGTCATTACCGGAGCGGTCACCCCAACCGAGATTGCCATTGTCGGCGACAGGATCGTGGGCACCCACGCCCACTACAAGGGCCGCACCGTGATCGATGGCGGCGGACGTTTTGCCGTATCCGGCTTCATCGATACCCACCTCCATATTGAATCCTCGCTCGTCACGCCCCACGAATTCGATCGCTGCGTGCTGCCCCACGGCGTTACGACCGCCATCTGCGATCCCCATGAGATTGCCAATGTGCTGGGCACTGAGGGCATTCGCTATTTCCTCGATTGCGCCGACGAGACGATCATGGATGTGCGGATAAACCTCTCGTCCTGTGTGCCGGCAACGCCCTTCGAAACATCCGGAGCACGACTTGAAATCGAGGACCTGCGGCCCTTCCGTGGCCATCCCAAGGTCATCGGCCTGGCCGAGATGATGAATTTCCCCGGCGTGCTCAATTGCGATCCCGACATTCTGAAAAAGCTCGAGGACTTTCAGGATGGGCATATGGACGGCCATGCGCCGCTGCTCTCGGGCACCGATCTTAACGGCTATCTCGCCGCCGGTATCCGCACCGACCATGAGGCGACGAGCGCCGCCGAAGCCCGCGAGAAGCTGGCCAAGGGCATGGCCATTCTGATCCGGGAGGGTTCAGTCTCCAAGGACCTCAACGCCCTTGCCGAAGTGCTCGATGAAAACACCTCCACAATGATGGCGCTCTGCTCGGATGACCGGAACCCTCTCGACATCGCAGAGGAAGGCCATCTTGACAGTTCCATCCGGCGCCTCATCGCCAAGGGCCGCCCGCTCCATCACGTTTATCGCGCGGCCTCGTACTCTGCAGCCCGCATATTCGGCTTGCGCGACCGCGGCCTCATCGCCCCCGGCTGGCGCGCCGATATCGCGCTGGTCGACAGTCTTGATGACTGCCGCGTGTCCGATGTGATCGCCGGCGGCCGGCTGGTGACGCCCGAAATCTGGTCTACCCGAGCACCTGTCGAACCGGTGGGGATGGACTCCGTCAAGGCAAAGCCCCTTGAAGCTGCCGCCTTCATCACCGAGCCGCCGATGGGTAAGAACGAAATCCCGGTGATCGGCGTCAAGCCCGGCCTGATCCTCACATTCCGCGAATCCGCAAGTCTTGCCTCGGACGAATTCGGGCTCAAGCCCGATACCGAGGCCGATGTCATAAAGGTCGCCGTGGTCGAACGTCACGGCATCAACGGCAATATCGGACGCGGCTTCGTCAAGGGGTTCGGACTCAAGCGCGGGGCCATCGCCTCATCGGTCGGGCACGACAGCCACAATATCACCGTCATCGGCGCTACCGACGAAGACATGGCGCTCGCCGTCAATCGGCTCATCGAGATCGGTGGCGGATTTGCCGTCGCCGACGAAGGCGAAATCACCGCCGACCTCGCCCTGCCCATCGCGGGCCTGATGAGCACCGAGCCCTTCGAGATCGTTACCGAGCACCTTGAACACCTGCGCCGCGCGGCAAAGGCCATAGGCTGCACTCTGCCTGAGCCCTTCCTGCAAGTTGCCTTCCTCGCCCTGCCCGTCATCCCGCACCTCAAGATGACCGACAGGGGCATGTTCGATGTCGACAAGTTCGACTTTGTAACGTGACCATCCACCTTGATAAGCCTGCGGTCGGGCTTATCTTCTAAGGCATGGACAAAGAACGTTCCCGTCTCGAGCGCATGTTCCTCCGGTTGGAGGAGCGGTTTCCCCGCTTTGCAATGGTGCTTTACGTCTTGCGCCAGCCCTGGGCGATGCTGATCCGGATTCCCCTGGGCATATTGCTGGTCATCGGCGGCCTGCTCGCCTTTCTGCCGATCCTCGGCATCTGGATGCTCCCACTGGGCCTCCTCCTGCTGGCCATCGACCTGCCCTTCCTGCAGAGACCCATGAGTGCCACCCTGTTGCGGGGCGAGCGCCAATGGAAGCTCTGGCGCCGCTCTCGTCGTGACAAGAGGGGTCGAGAAGCCCCGCCGCCAACCTGAAGCCAGATGGTTTTTCAGGCCGCCCTTCCCCGTTGAGAACGGCTAAATCGTTCAAGCTTGCCAATAAGGTTATTTGGCATAACAATAGACGGGCACGGAATGTGCAAGAGGAGGAAGCCATGAGATTGCAAGTCAGGAGCGCCGTAGCGCTCTGTGCATTGCTGTCGGCAGGAATCGCTGCGGCACCCGCACACGCCCAGGAACTCGAATGCACCGATATCACGGCGCATGATTTCGGTATCGCCGATCTTGTCGTAACAGAAGCGCAAGCAATGCCGGCGGGTGAAGATTCGCCGCTCGATCATTGCCTTGTCCGCGGGCATGTCGCCGAACGCACCGGCATCGACGGCAACCGCTACGCGGTATCGTTCGAATTGCGCCTGCCCGACGACTGGAACGGGCGGTTCGTCCACCAGTTCAATGGCGGTAACGACGGTGCCGTGGTTCCCGCCCTGGGCGGCCTGATGACGGGCGACCCATCCGACACCGCACTGTCACGCGGTTATGCTGTGGTTTCCAGCGATGCCGGTCATGACGGCTCGGCCCACCCCGAAGCCGGGCTCATCGGCGGTTCGCTATTCGGCTTCGATCCAGAAGCTCGCGCCGATTATGGCTATGGCGCCGTTGCAAAGCTCAATCCCGCAGCGGTCGTCATGGTCGAAACCTATTACGGCGAGGAAATCGCCTTTAGCTATGGCGTTGGCGGCTCGAACGGCGGGCGCCACGCCATGGTCCAGGCAACAAGACTCCCCGACGCTTTCGATGGCATCCTCGCCGGCTATCCCGGCTTCAACCTGCCGAAAGCCGCAGTCCAGCACGCCTGGGACGTGCAAGCGTTCCACGCCATCAACGGCGACGTACGGACCGCCTTTGCTCCCGGCGAGCTCGACGTTGTCGCCGATGCCGTTCTTGCTGCCTGTGACGGGCTCGACGGCCTCGAAGATGGCATCATAAACGACATGCACGCCTGCCAAGCGGCGTTCGATCCATCAACACTCGTCTGCGAGCCGGGCAGCACAAATCAGTGCCTAAGCGCAGCCCAGGTTGAGGCGCTGGTTCAAATCCATGCGGGCCCCACCAATTCCGCGGGCGAACAGCTCTATACCAATTGGGCGTGGGATCGTGGGATCGCCACTGGCGATTGGCGCTTCTGGAAACTCGAAAGCCCGATCCCGCCCTGGGACCACCTGCCGTTGATCGCAACGATGGGCTCGGCCTCGCTTTCGACGATCTTTTCCACACCGCCCTTCGAAATCGGCGGTGACCCGGACTCTCTCCTGCAATTCCTGCTCGACTATGATTTCGACACCGACCCCCAACGCATTTCCGCTTCGGATGGCGACTTTGCCTCCCCGATGGAAGTTATGACGCCGCTCGATGCCCACAATCCCGTGATGGCCGATTTTCGCGACGCCGGAGGCAGGATGATCGTGTTCCACGGCGTCTCCGATCCCGTGTTTTCGGTGATGGACACCATCGACTGGTATGAAATGCTTGACGAAAACAACGGCGGTAATGCTGGCAGTTTCGCAAAGCTCTACACCGTCCCCGGCATGGGCCACGGCTCGGGCAGCCCCGCTACAGACAAGTTCGACGCCTTCAGCGCGCTGGTCGATTGGGTCGAGAACGGGAATGAACCCGATTATCTCGTCGCCACCGCGACGCCGGACAACCAGTACGTCCCCGAACTCGTCGGCGTCACGCGCAAGCTCTGTGTCTACCCCGCTGTTGCGCGCTACACCGGCGCAGACGAGGACAGCCACGAAAGCTTCACCTGCGAGTGATCGTCGAACAGAAACAAGGGCCCGCCAATCCGGCGGGCTCTTTCTATGCTCCGGCCTTCTTTTGCCGCCGCCTGGCGTGGAGAATCGGCTCGGTATAGCCCGAGGGCTGGCTGGTGCCTTCAAGCGCCAGCGCCAGCGCCGCCTGGAAAGCGACCGAGTTTTCCGGATCGGACTCCATCGGCTCATAGAGGGGATCGCCCGCGTTCTGCTCGTCGACCACCTTTGCCATGCGCGTGAAGGTGGCGACCACCTCGTCCTGCGTCACCACCCCATGCCAGAGCCAGTTGGCAATGGCCTGAGAGGAAATCCGGCAGGTGGCGCGATCCTCCATCAACCCTACATTGTTGATGTCGGGCACCTTCGAGCACCCGACCCCCTGATCGATCCAGCGCACGACGTAGCCAAGAATGCCTTGCGCATTGTTCTCAAGCTCGCGCTGGATTTGCGCCGCCGAAAGGCCCGCTGCGTCGAGCACCGGCATCGAGAAAAGGTCGGTGAGCGGCGGGATCGGCTCGTTATGACGACGCTTCTGCGCCTCGGACACATCGACCTCGTGATAGTGCAGCGCATGCAGTGTCGCCGCCGTGGGTGACGGCACCCACGCGCAATTGGCGCCCGATTTGGGATGCCCGATTTTCTGCTTCATCATCTCGGCCATGTCGTCTGGCCGGGCCCACATGCCCTTGCCGATCTGCGCCTTGCCCGGCAGTCCGCAGGCGATCCCAATGGTCACATTGCGGTCCTCATACGACTGGATCCATCGCTCGGCCTTGATCTGGTCCTTGAGCAGCACCGGGCCCGCTTCCATTGAGGTATGGATTTCATCGCCCGTGCGGTCGAGGAAGCCCGTATTGATGAAGAACACCCGCTCGCGCGCTGCATAAATGCACGCCTTGAGGTTGGCCGATGTCCGGCGCTCCTCATCCATGATGCCGATCTTGATGGTATTGGCCGGTAAGCCGAGAATCTTTTCGACCTCGCCGAACACATTGCAGGCGAACAGCACCTCGGTCGGCCCGTGCATCTTGGGCTTCACGATGTAGATCGAACCGGTCTTCGAGTTTGCCCGGCGCGCCAGATCGTGCATGGCGCAAAGCGTCGTCACCATCGCATCCATGATCCCCTCGCCGATGGGCTCGCCCTCGGCATCGAGAATGGCGTCGGTCGCCATCAGGTGTCCGACGTTGCGCACCAGCAGCAGCGCCCGACCCTTGAGCGTCAATTCCGCGCCGTCCGGCGCAGTATAGACGCGTTCGGGATTGAGTCGGCGCGTCATCGACTTGCCGCCCTTCTCGAACGTGTCTTCGAGATCGCCTTTCATCAGGCCCAGCCAGTTGCGATAGACCACGACCTTGTCCTCGGCGTCGACCGCCGCCACCGAATCCTCGCAGTCCTGGATGGTGCTGATTGCGCTCTCCACGATGACATCGGCCAGATGCGCAGGCTGGGTCGCACCGATCGGATGGCCCGCATCGATGACCAGTTCGACATGCAATCCGTTGTGGACCAGCAGAATGCGGAGCTTGCCGTCATCCTCGGCATAGCCCGCATAGCTCTCGGGATAGGCCAGTTTGACCGGCCCGTCCTGGCTTTCGATCACCAGCTTTCCTTCGGCAATGCCGTAGCGCGTCACTGCGCTGTGCTTGACGCCCAAGAGTGGAAAGGCCTCGTCGAGAAACGCAGCCGCCTTGGCAATCACAGCAGCCCCGCGCTCGGGATTGTAGCCCTTGCCGACGGCCAGATTGCCGTCCTGCGAAATTGCATCGGTACCGTAAAGAGCATCGTAAAGGCTGCCCCAGCGGGCATTCGCCGCGTTGAGCGCATAGCGCGCGTTCGACACCGGAACCACAAGCTGCGGGCCTGAGATCGAGGCAATCTCGGGATCGAGATTCTCGGTCGTGACGCGAAAATCGTCCGGCTCCTCCTCGAGGTAGCCAATCTCCTTGAGGAACGCGATATATCGCTCGGGGTCTGAAGCCACAGGCCCGTTCTGCTTGTGCCAATCATCGATACTGGCCTGCATCCGGTCGCGAATATCGAGCAGTTCCCGGTTCCCCGGCATATAGGCAGCGACCAGCCCTGCAAATCCGCTCCAGAAGGCATCCGCATCGAGGGCCAGCCCCGCCATCGCCTCGCCTTCGATAAAGTCGGCAAGCCGGCCATCGACCTGCAGCCCGGCGCGATTGACGTATGTGCTCATTACCCTGCCTCCTTGGTTGTCTCCGCTGCCCCATCCCTAGCCCTTCCCCCTCAAGGGGAAAGGGACCGTTTCGAGCTCGCGGCAGTACCTGCCAAAAGCACCGGGAGGATTCTCCTCCTCCTTGGGAGGGAGGGGCTAGGTTATGCGATGCCAGCCCTACACATCGGCACCGGCCGAGCCAACGTACCACGCAAATTCCTTTCACGATGCGGAAACGCGCTTGGCTGCCTCGCCGGCGACATAGGTCTCGGCCACCACCCGGTCGTCTCCGCAAGTCTGGAGCAGAAACAGCTCCTCGGGAAGCGTTTCAACGCATTCCATCTTGAGCGCCATGTGCGGCACGGCCCGCGCATCGAGCACCACGATATCGGCATCGGCGCCGGGTTCGAGCGTGCCGATGGTGTGTTCGAGCGAAAGCGCCCGCGCATTGCCGAGCGTCATCATGTAGAAACTCTCGATGGGCGAAAGCCGCTGGCCCCTGAGCTGCAAGACCTTGTAGCCTTCGTCGAGCGTGCGCAGCATCGAATAGCTCGTGCCACCCCCGATATCGGTGGCCACTGCAATCCGCACATTGCCAGCCCGCATCCGCTCGCGGTCGAATAGCCCCGAGCCGATGAAAAGGTTCGAGGTCGGGCAGAAAACGGCCACCGAGCCGGTTTCGTACATGATCGCGATTTCCCGGTCCGTCATATGGATGCAATGGCCGAGCAGCGTTCTGGGCCCGAGCAGTCCGTAATGCTCGTAAACCCCCACATAGTCTGGCAGGTTGGGAAACAGTTCCCTGGCAAAGGCGATCTCGCCAAGACTCTCGTTCACATGCGTCTGGATGTAGGCGTCCGGATACTCGCGCGCCAGATCCTGGCACATCTCGAGTTGTTCCGGCGTCGAGGTCAACGCAAAGCGCGGCGTGATGGCATAATGCAGCCGCCCCAACCCGTCCCACTTGTGCAGGAGCCGCTTGCTCTCGTCATAGCCCTTCTGCGGCGTATCGAGCAGCGCATCCGGCGCGTTGCGGTCCATCATCACCTTGCCCGCGATCATGCGCATATTGCGCTTGTTGGCTTCGGTGAAAAACGCATCCACAGATTGCGGATGCACCGTGCAATACGCCGCGGCGGTCGTCGTCCCGTAGCGGATCAGTTCATCGAAAAAGAGCGCGGCTATTCGCGCGGCATGTCCTTCATCGGCAAAGCGCTGCTCCTCGATGAACGTATAGGTGTGGAGCCATTCGAGCAGATCCCTGGCATAGGACCCCACGACCTGCATCTGCGGGTAGTGAATATGGGTGTCGATGAACCCCGGCATGATGAGGTGGGGCCTGTGGTCGATCACTTCGGCATGGGGCATGGCCAGCTTAAGCGCCTCGGACCATTCGCCGACGGAAACAATCTTCCCGCCGGCAATCGCGACCGCTCCATCCTCGAAATACCGATAGGAGGCGTGATCGTCCGCGCCCTGCGGCTCATCGAGAAACGTTAGCACACGCCCGCGCAGGATTTTGCCCTTCATAGGCGCGATTCCCCAGTCACCGATTGGTACCAGACGACGATCAACTCCCGTTCCTCGGGCGTCATCAATGAAACATTGCCTGGCGGCATGGCGTGGCTCCGCCCGGACTGGATGTAGATTTCGCGCGCGTGCTCGGCAATCTCGATGGGCGTGTCGAACCTCACATTCCTTGGCGCCATATGCACGCCCTCCCAGAACGGCTCGGCGGTGTGGCACATGCCACACCTGCCCTGAACCGTATCCGAAACGGCTTCGAAATGCGCATCGCTCATGAAGCGCTGCGCCGTGGCGCTGGGCTGCGCCTCACCGGTGAGAACCCTGGGCGCGGAAGACAGCCACATGATCCCCACAAACAGGATCGCCGCCAGCGCCCACGTCCAATAAGGCCGGTGGCCGGTTGCGTGCATGGTGTTGAAGAAATGCCGGATCAGGACGCCGATTAGGAAAATCAGCCCCGCGATAATCCACGAAAATTCGGTCGCATAGGCCAGCGGGTAATGCCCCGAGAGCATGAAGAACAGCACGGGTAAGGTGAGGTAGTTATTATGAACCGACCGCTGTTTGGACTGCGCGCCCAGCGCCGGATCGGGCGCTTCGCCGGCTTTCAACGCAGCGACGATCTTCTTCTGGTTAGGTATGATGATGAAAAAGACGTTGGCCGACATGATGGTCGCCGTGAAAGCGCCCATATGCAGGAACGCCGCCCGCCCCGAAAAGACCTGCAGATATCCCCAGCCCATCGCGACCAGAACCACGAAAAGCATGACCATCAATCCGGTCTGGTATTTCCCGATCGGCGAGCGGCAGAGAAGATCGTAAAGAACCCAACCCAGCGCAAGCGATGCCATCGAGAGCAGGATAGCCCCGCCAACCGGCAGGTCTATCACTGTCCGGTCGATCAGAAACAGGTCGGCCCCGGCATAATAGACGATGGCCAGCATCGCAAAGCCTGTGAGCCAGGTGGTGTAGCTCTCCCATTTGAACCAGACGAGGTGCTCGGGAAGATCGGGCGGCGCGACCACATATTTGTTGATGTGATAGAACCCGCCCCCGTGCACTTGCCATTCCTCGCCCAGCACGCCCTGGGGCAGGTTCCCGTGCTTGCGCAACCCCAGATCGAGCGCGATGAAATAAAACGACGAGCCGATCCAGGCGATCCCCACGATCACATGCGTCCACCGTACGGCAAACGCCAGCCATTCCCAAAAAATCGTGAAGTCGGTCATATCGTTATCGCCCCAGTTTAGCTCCGCGGGAATCGCAAGCATCGCTCCCCCCGCCCCTAGCCCCTCCCCTCAGGGGGGAGGGGGACTGACCTTCGTATTTCGCAAGTATCAGCCAAAAACACTGAGAGGATTCCCCTCCCCCTTGTGGGGAGGGGCTAGGGGTGGGGGTAAGCGATCTATCCACGCGCGCCACCACATGCCGCCACCGCCCGCACGATCTCCGCCGCCGTCAGCGCCGCGATCACTTCCGGCCGCTTGTCGTCAACGTCCGCGCCGCCGATGGGCATGGTGAGCCCGTCCATCAGCGCAACGTCGTACCCCATATCCGAAAGCCAGTTCTTGAAGGTCGCCCTTTTTGTCTTCGACCCGATCATCCCCACATAGGCGGCGTCGCCACGCGAGAGCGCCTCGTGCGCGATGAGGAAATCCAGCCCGTGATCGTGCGTCAGAACGACGAAGACCGATCCGCGCGCCGCATCGCGCACTACGGCCTCCTGCACCGCGACATGCCTCGCTTCGATCCCCTCGGGAACCTTGGCGATTTCTTGCGCCCGGTTATCGACCAGCAGCGTCCTGAACGGGAGCAGGGCAAACGCCTGCCCCAGCGCATTGCCCACATGGCCCGCCCCGAAGATGTAAACCGCCGTCCGCGCCGCATATTCGCGCACCGCGCGCTCGCGCAGCATTTTTGCCGTCTCGGCATCGTTACGGGTCAGGCTCACCGACACGCGCCCGCCGCAGCATTGGCCGATCTCCGGCCCGAGCGGAATGTCGAGCGCAGCCACGCCCTCACCTGCAACCAGCGCCTCACGCGCCCGCTCAATGCACAGGAACTCCAACTGCCCCCCGCCGATCGTGCCAAGCGTATCGTGGGCCGAAACCACCATCCAAGCCCCCGCCTCCCGCGGGGTCGAACCCAGCGCCTCGACCACCTCGACCAGGACGGCATCGCCTGCCCCTTCGAGAAAGTCGCGCAACCTTTGGGCGGTGACGCTCATAGGCTCGCCGCCTCGCGTTTGAGTCTCTCGATGGTCATCAGAACGCGCTCGGGCGTTGCTGGCGCGTCCATGCGCGGGGGGATCTTGTAATCGACGACACTGGCCGCCGCCATCGACAGCGCTTCGGGTACCGAAAGCGCGAGCATGAACGGCGGCTCGCCGACGGCCTTCGAGCGTCTGATGGTGGGCGCCCGATTTTCCGACCATTCGGCCAGCCGGACGTTGAAGACCTTCGGCACGTCCGATGCCAGCGGGATTTTATAGGTCGAGGGCGCGTGCGTCCGCAGCTGCCCTTTGGCGTCCCACCACAATTCCTCTGTCGTCAGCCATCCCATGCCCTGAATGAACCCACCTTCGATCTGCCCGATATCGATGGCCGGGTTGAGCGACTTGCCGACGTCATGAAGAATATCGACCCGCTCGACCATATATTCCCCGGTCAGCGTATCGACGATCACCTCCGTGCACGCCGCGCCATAGGCGAAATAGAAAAACGGCTGTCCCTTGCCCGCTGCGCGATCCCAGTGGATGTCCGGTGTCTTGTAGAACCCCGCTGCGGAAAGCTGCACGCGCCCGAAATAGGCCTGATCGATGAAATCCCCCCAATCAAACCTCTGGTTGCCAATCAGGACGCAATTGGGTTCGAAAACCACGGCGCTTTCCGAAACGCCGTATTTCGCTGCGGCAAAGGCAACGAGCCTCGATTTGATCTGCTCGGCCGCATTGGCCGCCGCCATGCCGTTGAGATCCGATCCCGATGACGCCGCCGTCGCCGAGGTGTTGGGTACCTTGCCTGTCGTTGTCGCGGTGATCTTCACCTTGTCGAGGTCGACCTGGAACGTGTCGGCGAGCACCTGCGCCACCTTGACGTAAAGCCCCTGCCCCATCTCGGTGCCGCCATGGCTGAGATGGATCGATCCGTCCCGATAGATGTGAACCAGCGCCCCGGCCTGATTAAATGCCGTGAGGGTGAAGCTGATGCCGAACTTGACCGGTGTCAGCGCAATGCCGCGCTTGAGGACTGGCGAAGTCCGGTTGAACGCCACGATCGCCGCGCGCCGCGCACGATAGTCCGAGGAGGCTTCAAGCTCGTCGACGATCCTCGCCACGATATTGTCGGTTATGGTCTGGTGATAGGGCGTGACGTTACGCTCGCTCTGCCCGTAGAAATTGGCCTTGCGAATATCCAGCGGGTCCTTGCCCAGCGTGTACGCGATCTCCTCGATCCAGCGTTCGCACGCCACCATTCCCTGCGGCCCGCCAAATCCCCTGAAGGCGGTGTTGGAGACCGTATTGGTCTTGAGCGGCTCCGATTTCAGCCGCACCGCAGGATAGAAATAGGCGTTGTCCGCATGGAACAGCGCCCGGTCGGTCACGGGCCCCGAAAGATCGGAGGAAAATCCGCAGCGCGCCGCATAGACGGCATCGACCGCGGTGATCTTGCCCTCGTCATCGAACCCGACATCGTAATCGACCACGAAATCGTGCCGCTTGCCGGTGGCAACCATGTCGTCGTCCCGGTCCGGCCTGATCTTGACCGCCCGCCCGAACGTCTTGGCCGCGATGGCTGCGACGACAGCAAAGAGATTGCCCTGGGTTTCCTTACCGCCGAATCCTCCGCCCATCCGCCGAACGATCACATTGACCGCGTTGGACGGCACCCCGAGCGCATGGCCCACCATGTGCTGGATTTCGCTCGGATGCTGGGTCGAGGAATGGACAGTGATCTCGTCGTCCTCACCGGGCACCGCCATCGCGATCTGGCCTTCGAGGTAGAAATGGTCCTGCCCGCCCATCGTGACGGTGCCCCTGATCCGGTGCGGCGACGAGACAAGCCCTGCCGCGATGTCGCCCCGTTCAAGCGTCATTCCCTCGGTCACAAGCACGCCACCCGCAGCCCGCGCTGCAGCGATATCGGCCGCAAACGGCAACTCCCGATATTCCACCTTCGCCAGATGCGCCGCGCGGCGGGCCTGCTCGCGGGTTTCCGCCACGACCGCAAACATCGGCTGGCCCCAGAACTCAACCTTGCCGGGCGCGAAGACCGGTTCGTCATGTTTGCCCGATGGGCTGATATTGTTGTGCCCGGGAATATCCGCCGCCGTCAGCACGCCGACGACCCCCGGCGCCGCCCGTACAGCATCGAGGTCCATCGAAACGATTTCCCCGTGCGCGCAGGACGAAAGCCCCAGATAGGCATGAAGCGTCCCCGTCGGCTCGACCATGTCGTCGATATATTCCGCCAACCCCGCCACATGCTTATGGGCCGAGTCATGCCGCTGGGGCACGTGAACGCCGCCGCTGATTGGCTTGCGGGGATCGAGCGCCGTCATCACGCCACCTCGTGCCGGATGATACGCGCCGCTTCCCCGCCGCTCTCGATGAAGAAGCGCCGCAACAGGTTCTTTGCCGCCAGCATCCGGTATTCAGCCGATGCGCGCCAATCGGTCAGCGGCTGATAATCGGCTTCGAACGCCGGAAGGGCTGCGTCGATCGTTTCCATCGACCAGGGTTTGCCGATGAGCGCCGCCTCGACGGCCCTGGCCCTTTTAGGTGTCCCGGCCATTCCGCCATAGGCAATAACCGCCTCGGATACCATTCCGCCCCCGATTTTCACCCGGAACGCGCCGAGGACGGCAGTAATATCCTCCTCGCGCCGCTTGGAGACCTTATAGACGGCAAAACGCCCATCGGACCGGGGTAGCGGCACCGTCACCGTCTCGACGAATTCGCCCGCGATGCGGTCCTGCTTGCCATAGGCGATGAAAAAATCCTCGAGCTGCACGACCCGCCGCGCATTGCCCATACGCAGCGTAATGCTTGCCCCGAGCGCGATAAGCGGCGGCGGGATGTCCCCGATGGGCGATCCGTTGGCGATATTGCCCCCGACGGTGCCCATATTGCGCACCTGCGCCCCACCGATCCTGTCCCAAAGCTCGCCCATCTGCGGAATATGCCGGGCGATGACCTCAAAAGCCTGCGTGTAACTCACCCCGGCCCCGAATACGATCCTCTCCTCGGAAACCGAAATCCCCCGCATCAGGTGGCCGATATACACAACCGGAGAGATATCGCGCATGAACTTGGTGACCCACAGCCCGACATCGGTGGCGCCGGCAACGATCGTCGCATGCGGATGCTCACCCAGTGCCACGGCAAGATCGTCTTCATCCGCCGGCACGATCAGCAACCCCCTGGCGCCGTGCACCTCAACCCGCTGCCCGTCCCGCAATGCTTCAAGTCGCGTCCGTATCGCCGCCCGATCGGCATTGAGCGCGTCTTCCGCCGCCTGACCGTAGGTGGAGATCGACTGCGCCGCCCGGACGATGGGGGCATAGCCCGTGCACCGGCAGAGATTACCCTGCAAGGCCCGTTCGATCTCGGGCACGGAGGGGTTGGGGTTGGTGAGCCAAAGCCCATAAAGCGACATCACGAATCCCGGCGTGCAGAACCCGCACTGGCTGCCGTGGAAATCGACCATCGCCTGTTGTACCGGATGCAGCCGACCATCCTTGCCCGCCAGGTGCTCGACCGTCACCACATGCGTTCCATCGAGCGAGCCTACGAAACGGATGCACGCGTTGACCGCCTCGTAGACCAGTCCATCACCGTCGAGCCGTCCGACCAGCACCGTACATGCCCCGCAATCCCCTTCCGCGCACCCTTCCTTGGTGCCGCGCAGCATCCGCTCTAGCCGGAGAAAGTCGAGAAGAGTCCGATCCGGCGAAATGTCGGCAAGCTCGACCAGATCATCATTGAGATAAAGCCGGATGCTGTTGCGGGCCATCGCTCAGCTCCCGCGATAGGTGGAGTAGCCGAACGGCGAGACCAGAAGCGGCACGTGGTAATGGGCATCCGGATCGGAAATCACGAACCGTACGGGCACCACGTCGAGAAACGTCGCCGCCGTCCCATGCAACTCGCGGAAATAGTCGCCGACATGAAATTGCAACTCGAACGCGCCCACGCCCATATCCACGCCCTCAAGCAGAGGCACGTCGACCCGGCCGTCATCGTTGGTCGCCACCCGCTTCAAATGCGTCAGCACACCGTCGATCATGCGGAACAGATCGATAGCAAGGCCACGGGCGGGATGACCGTTCGCGGTATCCAGCACATGCGTCGTCAGTCGCCCGCTTCCGCTCATCGTTTTTCCTCGCTGCTGGCCAAACCTTTCGACTATCAACCCAAAAAAACCGAAACGAAAGAGGGTCGATCGCAATTTTTTACCACATGGTCTAAAAATTTGCGGCTAATCTCCCCCTCTACAATACCCACAGGCGAAGAACGATGCGCTACCCCCGCGATCTCCGAGGTTACGGCTCCACCCCCCCGCACGCGGATTGGCCTCGTGGCGCCAACATCGCCGTTCAGTTCGTCCTCAACTACGAGGAAGGCGGCGAGAACAACGTCCTGCATGGCGATGGCGCATCCGAGGCCTTCCTTGCAGACGTGGTCGGCGCCGTTCCCTGGCCCGGGTTGCGACACTGGAACATCGAGTCGATGTACGAATATGGCGCCCGCGCCGGCTTCTGGCGGCTCCATCGCCTGTTCACGGAGCGAAACCTGCCCGTCACCGTCTATGGCGTTGCCACCGCGTTGATGCGCGCACCCGAGCAGGTGCAGGCCATGCTCGACGCCGATTGGGAAATCGCTTCGCACGGGCTCAAATGGGTCGAACACAAGGACATGCCGCGCGAGGAAGAGGCCGCGCAGATCGCCGAAGCGATCCGGCTCCATACCGTCGCTACCGGTTCCCGGCCTCTGGGCTGGTACACCGGGCGCTGCTCGATCAATACCGTCGATCTCGTCTCGGAAGCGGGCGGATTTGCCTATATTTCCGACACCTACGATGACGACCTGCCCTATTGGCTCGTCCACAACGCCGCCCCGCAGCTCATCATCCCTTATACGCTCGCAAACAACGACATGCGCTTTGTGACCGCCTCCGGCTTTGCCAATGGCGAGGAATTTTATCAGGTGTTGAAGGACAGCTTCGATTGTCTTTATCGCGAGGGCGAAAACGGCAGCCCGAAAATGATGAGCGTGGGCCTCCACTGTCGTCTGGTAGGTCAGCCGGGACGCTTCGAGGGCCTTAAAAGATTCGTTGACTATATTTCGGGATTTGAGAAGGTCTGGGTTCCCCGCCGCATCGACATCGCGCGCCATTGGGCCGAACGACACCCCTATCGAGCCCCTCGCCTTCTGCCCTCGCAGATGGATGCCACGACCTTCATGCAGACCTTCGGTGGCATTTACGAGCACTCACCTTTCATCGCCCAGCGGACGTGGGAGGCCGAGCTCGGCCCGGCCAACGACTCCGCTTTCGGCATCCATTTCGCCATGCGCCACCAGTTCCGCATGGCGGGCGAGGACGAACGGTTCGGCGTGCTCAAGGCCCACCCCGACCTCGCTGGAAAGCTCGCCGCCGCCAAGCGGCTTACCGCCGAGTCGACCGCCGAGCAGGCTTCCGCGGGGCTCGACGCCTTGACCGACGAGGAGCGCGAGGCCTTCACTAGCCTCAACACGCGCTATACGGAAAGGTTCGGCTTTCCCTTCATTATCGCGGTGCGTGATAACACCAAAGCCTCGATTCTCGACGCCTTCAGGAAGCGGCTCGAGAACGATCAGAACACCGAATTCCGCACCGCCTGCGCCCAGGTCGAGCGCATTGCGCAACTGCGGATCGAGGCGCTGTTTGCCGAAGCCTGAGGTCAATCCGCTCTCGGCGCTGGCATCTCTGAACCGAACTGATACAGCGTCAGCCCACTGGCGTTGCCCTCGTCGTCCACATCGAACGTGATCTGGGCATCCACGACGCGGTAGAAATACGCAGTCTCGCTGGCGGGATAAATCTCGAAAGCCTCCTGCTCGGTCAGTTGGGCAAACAGGCGTTCGTTCTCGGTAAAGATCGTAAGCACAACGCCGGGAGCCAATTCGTAATCGCCCGTCAGGCCCTCAAACACGGCCGGATCGACCTCCACCTGCTGCGGGGGCACGATCAACGGCACTTCCGGATTGAGCAGATGCGGCGCGAGATCGTCCACCCCGTGCGGCGTCGCGACATTCGACAGCGCGACCACGCCGATACCACCCTCGCGCAGATAGCCGATAAAGGCCCGCGCACCGGATGTTCCGCCATTGTGCCAGACCATCGCGTCGTCGCCGAGCGGCGTCATGTGCCAGCCCAGCCCGATCGAGCTGACGCCATCGCCGATTTCGGCCTGCGGCTCGGTGGCAAGCGCGAATGCCCGCGCAAGCCCGGTTTCGGTATGGCCCATCATGGCCGCAAGAAGCTTGTTGAGATCGTTCGCCGTCGAACGCAGCGCGCCAGCGCCTTCGAGCACGTCCCATTGCCAAGCCGCGACGGGCTGCAGTTGCGCGTCATGCCCCACGGCAAAACGCTCCTCCATCGCCTCTGGAACGACCACAACCGTATCGTTCATTCCCAGGGGCTCCAGAATGCGCTCGCGCAGGAGCGTTTCGTAATCGGTCCCCGCATTCAACGCCAGAACATGCCCGAGCAGACCCGCGCCGACATTGGAATATTCGTAAGCCTCCCCGATACCGCGGGCGAGTTCGTAGCTCGAAAGAAAACCGTGGAGATTGTCGGCCGTATAATCGGCGTAAGGATCGGCAGGATCCGCAGGATCGATATTGTCCGGCAGACGCGGCAATCCGGAGCTGTATGTCGCAAGATCGAACAGCGTGATCTGCTGCCCGTCGCGCTCGGGCATCGTCACGCCCTCGGGCAAGAAGTCCGCCACCGGCTGGTCCAGCGTCACCTCGCCACGCTCCACCGCGTCGGCGAGCAGGAGCGTGGTGAACACCTTGGTCACCGAGCCAATCTCGAACAGAGTGTCGCCATCAACCGGCACCGGATTCTCGACGCTCAGCGTGCCATAGGAAATAACGCGCGCGCCCTCCGGCTCGACAATGCCGACGACGAGACCGACGCCCTGCCTTTCATCCTCGACCCGCCGCTCGAGGATCGCCTCGATCTCCTCGTCGGACGGAACGGGCGATTGAGCAAGCGCCGGAACGGCCAGCAGCAGCCCCGCGGCAAGAACGGCAAGAACGGCAATACGCATGATGATTCTCCGGATAGCCTTCATTGACCGGTTACCTCGCAAACGAATGCGGCCGGTTTTGGCTCCCGGGAAATATATCGAGCAGGTGTTCAGGCCGTCCGTTCAATAGCGCGAAGCATGCCCTGCCATGCCTCCGCCGTTTGATCGGTATAGTCGGCCCACTCGCCACTCATTTCATGGCTGATCGTGGCGACGCACCCACCGTCGGTCGGCACGATTTCGAGGGTAACAGTCGAGTTGCCCTCCGCTTCCTCTTCCGACGTCACGAACCACGTGAAAACGATCCGGCGGGGCTGCTCCAGCGCGCGATAATAACCCCAGGCCTCTGATTCCTCGCCGCCTCGCCTGTCGGCGAAAAGAAACCGGCCGCCCACGACCGGATCGATCTCGATTCGCGTCACTTCTGCCGAAGGATCGCGTTCCTTGAGGTTATACTCTCCCCAGGCACGCGCCCTCGCCGGATCGAGCCAGGCGTCGTACACCTGCTGGGGCGCCAACGCGGCAAACTCGAACCGAGCAACGGCTGTGACGGTATCCGTCATTTATAAAAACCTTCGCGCAGGTTGATCCCGTGCTCGAGATAGACCTTCATCGCACACAGCATCCCGGTCCAGCCTTCGCAATTGCCATAGGACGATTTCAGCGCGGTCGCCGTCTGCTTCCAGCCCTCCTCGGTGATGGTCATCAGGGTGCGCGTATTGTCGTCGATGGGCTCGAACGTCATGGTGACGGTCGTGTCGTAGTTGCCAGTCTCATCGTCTTCCGGCGCCGCTCCCCATGTGAGGACGATCTTTTCGTCGGGCACCACCTCAACCACGTTCACCGGAAATGCACCGGGGAAGTCGTGGAAATCCCAGGTTACGACCGCTCCGGTCTCAAGCCGACCCTTTGCACCCCCGGTCGTGAAATAGCCCGAGAGCTTTTGCGGATCTGCGACTGCTTCGAACACCTCATGGACGGGCTTAGAAAGCCGGCCCGAGACAGTGAATTTGAATTCCATCTAAACCTCCTTGCGTATGCCTTCATTATGTTATAAAAACATAACATGTCAAGCGAAGATGATTCGGACAGGATTTTCAAGGCGTTGGCGGATCACCGCCGCCGCGCCATTCTCGATGCCATCAAGGATGAGCCCAAAACGACCGGGCAACTCGTCGCCATGTTCCCCGAGATCGACCGCTGCACGGTGATGCTGCACATTCGCGTCCTCGCCGACGCCGGGCTGATTGTTCCCCGCCGCGAAGGCCGCGAGCGCTGGAACCATCTCAACGCCCTGCCTATCAAGGAAATCCACGACCGTTGGATTGGCGACTATGCCCGCAATGCCGTGAGCATGATGTCCCGCCTCAAGGACGCCCTCGAGGCCTGAGGAGCGCCTTCGCCCGATAGCCCCTGGCCTTTTTCTGCGCTATCAATCGGAAAATGCGAAAACCCGGAACGGTTGCCAGATGCCAGACCTCACTTACGCCACCCCGCCGGGTGGCCTGCCGCCCCAATCCCAGCTTCTCACCGGGCGCGCCGTCTTCACCACGGCTTATGCGGTCATCCCAAAGGGGGTGATGAGCGATATCGTCACGAGCTATCTGCCGCACTGGACCGATACGCGCCTCTGGATTCTGTCCCGCCCGCTTTCGGGCTTTGCCGAAACCTTCTCCCAATATGTGATGGACGTCGCGCCGGGTGGCGGCAGCGACAGGCCGGAGGCAGATCCCGCAGCCGAGGGCGTCCTGTTCGTGACAGCGGGCGAATTCACGCTCACCATTGCCGGGACGGAGCATTCCATGGTGCCCGGAAGCTACGCCTATCTCCCGCCCGCCACTGATTGGCGCGTCAAGAACAGTGGGCGCGTCAACGCCCGCTTCCACTGGATCCGCAAGGCCTATGAAAAGATCGAAGGTCTCGAAACGCCCCCCGCTTTCGTAACCACCGAAGCCAAAGCCGGTCGCATTTCCATGCCGGATACGGACGGCAAATGGGCAACGACCCGGTTCGTCGATCCCACCGATCTTCGCCACGACATGCACGTCAACATAGTGACACTCGAACCCGGCGCCGTGATTCCTTTCGCCGAGACCCACGTCATGGAGCACGGCCTTTACGTGCTCGAAGGCAAGGCCGTTTACCGGCTCAATCAGGATTGGGTCGAGGTCGAAGCCGGCGACTACATGTGGCTGCGCGCCTTCTGCCCGCAGGCTTGTTATGCAGGCGGCCCTGGCCCATTCCGCTACCTGCTCTACAAGGACGTCAACCGCCACGCAAAGCTCGCCTACCGATGAGCCGGACGATCCTCGTCGAATCGCTGACCCGGGAAGCCTTCGCTCCCTTCGGGCAGGTGCTGACCACTGAAGGCGCGCACCACTTCTCCATCAACGACGGCATGACCGAGCGTTTCCACGACCTTGCCGATGTCGAAATCGGCGGAGAGAAGGCGCGCACGCTCATTTCGATCTTCCGCGGCCAGCCCTACGCTTTGCCCCTGACGCTCAGAATGGTCGAGCGGCACCCTTTAGGTTCGCAGGCCTTCATGCCGCTCCACCAAAACCCGTTCCTCGTGACCGTCTGCCCCGACGAGAACGGTAGACCAGGCATCCCCCGCGCCTTCCTCACCCAGCCGGGCATGGGCGTGAACATCGCCCGCAACACCTGGCACGGCGTCCTCACCGCACTCGAAAACGAAGGCGATTTTCTCGTGGTCGACCGTGGCGGCGACGGGATTAATCTCGAAGAGCACGTCTTCGATGAGCCCTATACGATCAGGGTTCCCTAGATCCCCGCATACCAGTCATAGCCGTGGTCTTCCCAGTACCCGCCCTTGCCGCCGTGCAAGTGGCTGAAACTCTCGACCAGTTCGATGCGTGAGATATATTTGGCCATCTTGTAACCTAGCTGGCGCTCGACCCTCAGGCGCAACGGAGCCCCGTTCTCGACCGGCAGCGTGGCATCATTCATGCCGTAGGCGAGGATCGTCTGAGGATGGTAGGCATCGATCATGTCGATGCTCTCATAGTAGGGCCGGCCCGAAGCCCCGCTCGCATAAATGTCAAAGCAATGAAACACCGCATAGCGCGCCGTCGCCTGAGGTCTCACCTCGGCCAGGACGTGCGCCAGCGGCACCCCGGTCCATTTGGCGATGCAGCTCCATCCCTCGACGCAGTCATGGCGCGTGATCTGAGTGCGCGAAGGCATGTTCCGCAGTTCATCGAGCGACCAGCTTTGCGGCGCTTCGCATAGCCCGCCGACTTCCAGCTTATAAAGAGCGAAATCGCTCTGGCGCAGGAACATGTATTCCATTGAATTGGGATCGGTGGAGCCGTTGGGCCGCATCCCCTGCCGGATTTCGCTTTCCGCAAATTCCCGCGCCAGAGCCGCCCGCCCGAGTACCATGCGCTGTGCCCGAAAAGTCAGCTCATTGGCTCCGGCCATGAACCCGCGCACCGGACTGGCCGGCGCAACAGCCGCGTCGAACACATCGCATCCTGCCAGCGGAGCACTCGCCAGCCCCGCAGCCGACACAGTGAGGAATTTGCGGCGGTCGAGAACGAATTTCGTCATTTGCCGCCCTCCCGGGCGTCTATCCGGTATTTGCCGGTAATCATCGAACGCATCGTGTTGATCGGTCCCGCAAGCAACACCATGACGACATGGAGGACGAAAAAGCCGACCAGCAAAACCATGACGGCGAAATGAATCGTCCGCGCCGTTTGTCGCCCTCCAAATATGTCAATGAGCCACGGCCAGGCCGCATTGATTCCCGGCGACATCGCAAGCCCGGTGAGGACGATGAGCGGAAACAGCACCAGCAGAACGACAGCATAAGCCAGCTTTTGAAGCGGGGAATAAGCGCGTTTGCGTGGAAACCGGAAGCGCGCATGTGAAGCAACGTCTCCGGGCAACCCTCTGATATCGGCTCCAAGCGGAACGATATCGCGCCGCAGGTGCCCGTTGATCAGGCTCGCGATGAACCAGACAAGCATGGTGCCCACCAAAACCCAACCGAAGAAGAAATGGACCACCCTCCCCGTCGCGAGATCCTGATAAGATGGTATCGTTACCGATGCGGGGAACGCTCGCACCCGCCGTCCCAGCGGCTCATCCTCGCTGCCGCTGAACCCGAGAACGCCGGTGGTATCGAATGTCCGCCCCCAGATCGTCGTGATCCCGGCAATCCCGCCATCAGGGCGGCGCTCGGCGCGGATCGAGAGCACCGAATTGTTATATTCGAACCCCGACTCCTGTCCGATGTAGAGGCTCGGATGGGCATTGAAAATCTGCAGCCCGCTCAACAGCAGGAAAAACAGGCACGCCGCCCATATCCAATGGGTGACGCGAGTCCATGCCGACTGGCGCCGTACAAGCTCGCCCCTAGGGTGCAATGCCCCGGGCGTCCCGCTCTCATCTGCGGCAGTCATACGCGTTCCTCCGATCCGTGCCGATCATCACGCATTTCATCGGGTTTTCTACACTCTTCACGCAGAATTGCCCCGTTGTCACAAATTGACCACATGGTCAAAATTTTGTCTTTCCACCTTCGCCGTTCTGCTGTTTACTTCTCCGGTCTTTAAAGAGCGAACCGACAGTGGGCGGAACCGATCGGCCCTGTCAAAAAACTGACGCCGCAAACGGGACAGTATGGCGCCGGCCTTGCCGACGAGTCGCAGGCTGCGGGACGGGCCAGAATCAATCAAGGAGAACATCATGCTCATCAAACATAAGGCAGGGTTGCTGGATTCAAGCGCGCTGAACATGGATCGGCGTCGCTTCATCCAGGTAGCCGGCGCATCGATGGCCGTCGCGGGGGCCGGCGTTTTCACCATGACGTCCGCGCAGGCGAATGGCGGCAATTTCCGCCTCAATATCCTGCACATCAATGATATGCACAGCCGCATCCAGGAAATCAGCGGCTCGGACGCCACCTGCTCGCCCACAGCCTCGGAAGAGGGGAACTGCTTTGGCGGCGCCGCGCGTCTCGCCACCGCCATCCGCGACCGCCGCGCCGAATTGGAGGCGGAAGGCGCACCCGTCCTGACGCTCGATGCCGGCGACCAGTCGCAGGGCACGCTGTTCTACACGACCTATCGCGGCAAGGCCGAAATCGAAATGATGAACATGATCGGTTTCGATGGCATGACGCTGGGCAACCACGAGTTCAATCACGGTCCCGATGAACTGGCAGCAATGCTGGCGGAAGCCGATTTCCCGATTGTCGCCGGCAATGTCCGCGCACCCGCCGACCATCCGCTGGCCGATCTCGTCAAGGATCATCTTATCCTCGAAGTTGGCGGCGAACGCGTCGGCATCCTCGGCGTTACGACGCCCGATACCGCTTTCCTGTCCTCTCCCGGCCCCGTCACCTTCGATGACGAGATCGCACACCTGAACGAAGCCGTCGGCCGCTTACAGGCGGAAGGCGTCAACAAGATCGTGTTGTTGAGCCATGTGGGCTTTGTGCGCGATCAGGAAATCGCCGCCGAGGTCGATGGCCTTTCGGTCATCATCGGCGGGCATAGTCACACGCTGCTCTCCAACACCGTCGAGGGCACCCCCGACTACGCGACGCTCATCGAAAGCCCCTCGGGCCGCGCCGTACCTATCGTTCAGGCATACGCCTTCTCGCGTTATCTCGGAGATCTTGAACTGAACTTCGACGCCGACGGCGCCGTGGTTTCGGCAACGGGCGACACCGTCCTGCTCGATGCCTCTTTCGAGCCCGCCGCCGACGTCGAAGTGCGGATCGCTGCGCTGGCTGGCCCGATCGAGGAGCTCATTCGTACCCCGGTTGCAGACATCTCTGCGCCCATCGACGGCAGCCGCGAAAGCTGCCGCACGATGGAATGCGAGATGGGCAACACGGTAACCGATGCCATGCTCGCCGAAGTCGCCAACCAGGACATCACGATTGCCCTGACCAATGGCGGCGGCCTACGCGCGTCGCTTGAAGAAGGCACCGTTACGCTGGGCGATGTACTGACCGTCCTGCCCTTCCAGAACACACTCTATACGCTCCGTGTGCCGGGCTCGGCGATCATCGCAGCGCTTGAGCATGGCGTGAACGGTATCGAGGAAGGCGCCGGTCGCTTCCCGCAGGTCGCCGGTCTGCGCTTCAACCTCGATCCCTCCGCTGCCCCCAACGGTGGCCGCGTTTCGGATGTCGAGATCCGCTCGGGCGACGAATGGATGCCTATCGATCCCGACGCGACGTACGGCCTCGTCACCAACAACTTCATGGCCGCAGGCGGCGATGGCTACAGCATGCTCTCCAGCGAGGGCACCGATGGTTACGACACCGCCATCGATCTCGCAGAAGTGCTGGCCCGTTACATCACCGACAACGAGCCCTTCGCTCCGGTCATCGACGGACGCATCAATCAGTAGGAAACGGGGAACGGGCGCGCCAAGTGCGCGCCCTTCTTATTTTACGCTGACTTCCGCACGTTTCTCGTCGGACACGAAGCCCAGATCGAGCACCTTCTGCAAATTCGCCGCGTGCCGGAAATCCGGATCGCCCGTCACCCCTGTGCGCACCGCTTCTGCAAAACGGTGGTAGTTGGTCGGCACCGGCTCGACCCACACATCGCGCCACACCTGGGTCTCGATATCCTCGCCCGCGCACATCCGCAGGCTCGATCCGTCCATGCCGTGCTGGATCTCGATCCCGCCCATTTCGCCATAGGCGCGCAGGCGAAGCGTATTGAGATAGCCCGTGGCCCATCGCGTTGCATGCACAACACCGAGGGCACCCGAGGCGAATTCGAGCGACATGGTGAAGCTGTCATTGGCATCGAGCACGTATTCCCCGATCCGCCCCTCTGGCGCCTTCTCGAAGGTCTTGAGGCGGCAGAAGGCGCGATCGATCTCCGATCCGATGCCGAAAACCGCAAAATCGAGGATGTGGATGCCGATATCGCCCAGCGTCCCGTTGGAGCCGTGGTCGCGCGAAAGGCGCCACAGCCATGTCTTGTCGGTGCGCCAATCACCCCAGGCCTTCGAGACCAGCCAGCTCTGTAGATAGCTCGCCTCGACATGCCGGATCGTGCCAAGCTCACCCGCCTCGATGATGGCGCGGAAACGCTGTAGCTCGGCCACATTGCGGTAGGTGAGGTTGACCATGCAGATCAGCCCTGCGGCATCGGCGGCATCGGCCATTTCTTCGGCGTGCGCATGGTTGGTCGCCAATGGTTTCTCGCAGAAGACATGCTTGCCGGCGGCCATGGCCTTCATTGTCGTCTCGTAGTGAAACCGGTCCGGCGTGACGTTTGCAATCGCATCGAACTTGCCCCAAGCGAGCGCGTCTTCGAGCGAGCCGAACGTCTTGCGGATTCCGTGGGCCTTGGCAAAGGCCTTTGCACGGGCGAAATCCACATCCGCCGCCGCCACCACATCCACGCCCTCGATGGATGCGAAATGCGCGGCATGCGCGGCGGCCATATTGCCGGTTCCCAGGATCACAAGTCGCATGGGGATCTCCGTCCAGACAGAGAATGAAATATCAGCGGAAGCCTTCTTCGCCGGACTTATGCAGCTTGCCGCCGCGTTCCTCGATCGCTTCGAGCGCTTTCTCCACAGGCACGTTTGGCGCTTCATGCACGCCGGGGTAGCGGCCCTGCCGGTTGTGCGCCCAGTGGACCGCGTTGCGCAGCACCTTGCCCACCGTGGCGTCGTGATAGGTGGGATAGGTCTCGTGCCCCGGCCGGAAATAGAAGATGTTCCCGGCGCCGCGGCGATAGGTCAGCCCGGACCGGAAAACTTCCCCGCCCTGGAACCACGATATGAAGACCGTTTCCAGAGGTTCGGGAACCGAGAACGGCTCACCATACATTTCCTCGTTTTCGAGCTCGAAAAACTCCGGCAACCCCTCGGCAATGGGGTGCCGCGGATTGACCACCCATATGCGCTCACGCTCGCCCGCCTCGCGCCATTTGAGCGCGCAGGGGGTCCCCATGAGCCGCTTGAAGATCTTCGAGAAATGCGCCGAATGGAGCAGGATGAGCCCCATTCCTTCCCATACGTGGCGCGCCACACGCTCGACGACGACATCGTCCACCGCTGCGTGATCGGCATGGCCCCACCACAAAAGCACGTCCGTCCGGGCCAATACGTCCTCGGTCAGTCCATGCTCGGGGTCCTGGAGCACCGCCGTCGACGCCTCGATCCCCGCATCCTCGCGCAGCAGCCGGGCGACAGCCTCATGCATCCCGTCGGGATAGATCGAAGCGACGACCTCGCTCTTGTGTTCGTGGATATTCTCGCCCCAGACCAGCGCCTTGATGGTCATGTCTTCCCCTCTTCAACCAAAACGTTTTGGAGTCCCGTTCCAGTTGCTCTATCGCGTTTCCGGTCCGGTTTCGAGATGCAAGATTCACCTCGCCAACAAAAAAAGAGGCGGAAGGTTCCGCCTCGCTTGTCGCTTGCCGTGTGGCGCTCAGTCGAGCGCGTCGGTGATCACCGTCGTATACGCGCCCTCCGGCTCCCGCGTGATCGCCGGATTATCGGGCGATACCGCCGAAAGCAGGGTTGCGACGGTTTGCTCATACGCTCCGACATCGAGCGCAGGCCCACCGATCATCTCGCCGACTACGCCGACCTGATAAACCTGGCTTTCCAGCGTCAGTGCGCCCGACATGTCATTGTCGATCACCACCTGGGCAGCTTCCTCGGGATTGTCGATGACATACTGCCAACCCCGCATCGAAGCCTCGACAAAGCGGGTCATCATGTCCACGAAGGCAGGGTCTTCCAGGCGATCCTCGAGCACGTAAAGCCCGTCCTCGAGCATGCCCACGCCTTCATCGGCGAAGTTGAACTTGGTCAGGCTGTCCTCGGGAATACCCGCATCGAGCACCTGCTTGTACTCGTTGTAGCGCATGACCGAGATACAGTCCGCCTGGCCCTGAAGCAGCGGGTCGGCCGAGAAAGCCTGCCGCAGGACTTCCACGCCCCCCTCGCTGCCGTCAGTGGCAAGCCCGAGCTTGGCCATCCAGGCGTAGAAGGGATATTCGTTGCCAAAGAACCAGACGCCCAGCGTCTTACCCGGGAAATCGTCGGTCGAGGTGACCCCACTTTCCTCCGAGCAGACGAATTCGAGCGCCGTCCCCGCGAAAGGCTGGGCGATATTGACGAGCGGCACCCCGCGCTCGCGCGCCGCCAGCGCCGCTGCCATCCAGGTGGTGATGACGTCGGCACCGCCACCGGCAATCACCTGCTCAGGGGCAATGTCCGGCCCGCCGGGATTGATCGTCACGTTGAGACCCGCCTCGTCATAAAAGCCCATGTCCTTGGCCACGAGATAGCCCGCGAACTGACCCTGGTTGACCCATTTGAGTTGCAGGGTCAGCGCGTCCTGCGCGAAGGCCGGAGCGGCCGACGCCAATAGTGCGCCCGCAAGCGTTGCAGTGATGAGTTTTTTCATATGCCGTTTCCCCTTTGAGATGTGGCCCTGACACCTGTCAGACGCCTTGGTTGATCCGCTAGGATGAACGGTTTGCCGATCCGTTCAGCCTAGCGCGCCCGTCCTCCCCGGACGGACGGATGCCAAAAGGTGACGGCCCTCTCGATGAGCGCCACCACCCCATAGAACAACGAACCGGCGAGCGCGGCGACCGCGATCTCGGCCCAGACCATATCGACTTGAAGCCGTCCGATGGCCGCGGATATCCGGAACCCCATGCCCACAACAGGCGTACCGAAAAACTCTGCAACGATCGCGCCGATCAGCGCGAGCGTCGAATTGATCTTGAGTGCATTGAAGATGAAGGGCCATGCCATGGGCAAGCGCAATTTGAGGAGGGTCTGCCAGTACCCGGCCGCATAGGTGCGCATCAGATCCTTTTCCATCGCACCGGTGGCATTGAGCCCCGCAACCGTGTTCACCAGCATCGGAAAGAACGTCATCACGACGACGACCGCAGCTTTCGATTGCCAGTCGAACCCGAACCACATCACCATGATCGGCGCGATCCCGACGAGAGGTAACGCGGAAACGAAATTGCCCACCGGCAGCAGCCCGCGCTTGAGGAAGGGCGAGCGGTCGATGGCGATCGCAACGATGAAGGCCGATCCGCAGCCAATGGCGTAGCCGACCAGCACCGACTTGAGGAAAGTCTGCTGGAAGTCGGGCCAGATAGGATTGGGGATCGACAAAAGGATGCGCTCCCAGATCACCGACGGCGGCGGCAGCAGCACCGGCGGAACATTGAACCCGCGCACCAACCCTTCCCAACCAACCAGCAGCGTTATGCCGAAGATTACTGGCACAGCGAGATTGATGGCCGTTTCCGCCGTACGGTCCCGCGTACGGATGCGTACGAGAAATTCATTTAGCCCCCAGGCGGCCAGCCAGAAGAGGACCGCAAAGATCACCCACCCGCTCATGCCCGTGCCCCCATCAGCCGCCCGGTCAGCCTTTCAACCGCCGCGATGGCGAAAATGAGCGTCGCTGAAAGCGCCGCGGCCATCAAAAGAGCGGCCCATATCTGTGTCGTCTGCCCGTAATAGGACCCCGCAAGCAGCCGCGATCCCAATCCGCCCGCCGCCCCGGTCGGCAACTCGCCCACAATGGCCCCGACCAGTGAGGCCGCCACGCCCACCTTCATCGAGGCAAAGAGATACGGCACTGCCGAAGGCCACCGGAGCTTCCAGAACACCTGTGCCCCGCTGGCGTTATAGGTGTGCATCAGGTCGAGATGGATGGCCTCGGGGCTGCGGAAGCCCTTGACCATCCCCACGACCACCGGGAAGAACGAGAGATATGTCGAGATCAGCGCCTTGGGGATCAGCCCGGTGAGCCCCACCGAATTGAGCACGACCACGATCATCGGCGCGATGGCCAGGATGGGAATGGTCTGGCTTGCGATCACCCACGGCATCAGCGAGCGGTCCATCGCCCGGTTATGGACGATCAGCACAGCGAGCACGATCCCCAACACCGTGCCGAACAGAAAGCCCAGCCCCGTGGCCGAAAGCGTGATCCACGCATGGAAGATGAGACTGCGCGGCGTGGACGGATTGGCGTTGACAACCGAGTTCCAGAACTCCACCGCCACCTGATGCGGCGCGGGCAGGACCGGTCGCTGCTGGGAGAAAAGATCGTCGAGCAGTTGCCAGAACGGCACGTTCTCTTCCCCGGCCCTCGCATAAACGCTCTGCTGCCAGGGCATGTTGAGCTGAATCGTAAACCAGTACCAGATCGCGATGATCGCCAGGACGACGACCGAGACGGCAAACCACCTGCTCTCTGCCACCCGGACCATCGCCTACTCCTCGTAGGAATGCCCGGCCCGCAATCCGTCACGGACGCGGGCGGCGATTTCGAGGAACTCGGGTGTTTCGCGGATATCGAGCGGACGTTCCCGCGGCAGGGTCGAGTCGATCACATCCGTCACCCGCCCCGGGCGCGGGCTCATCACGACGATCTTGGTTGAAAGATAAACCGCCTCCGGGATCGAATGCGTCACGAAGCATATAGTCTTGTTGGTCTTCTCCCAAAGCTGCAAAAGCTGCTCATTGAGATGGTCGCGCACGATCTCGTCCAGCGCCCCGAATGGCTCGTCCATGAGCAAGAGATCGGCATCGAACGCCAGCGCCCGCGCGATCGAAGCGCGCTGCTGCATGCCACCCGAGAGCTGCCAGGGATATTTCTTCTCGAACCCTGAAAGATTTACGAGCTCTAGCGTGCGCGCAATCCGTTCCTTTTGTTGGGCCTTGCTATGCCCCATGATTTCGAGCGGCAGCGCGACATTCCGCTCGATTGTGCGCCAGGGATAGAGCGCCGGCGCCTGAAACACATAGCCATAGGACCGGTCCTTGCGCGCCTTATCCGGCGTCGTGCCATTGACCGTGATCGCCCCGGCTGTCGGTTGTTCGAGATCGGCAATAACACGCAGAAACGTCGTCTTCCCGCACCCCGAAGGCCCGATGAACGAGACGAACTCCCCCTTGCCAATGGACAAATTCACGTCCGACAGCGCATGCACCGGCCCGTCGTTGGTTTCAAACGTCAGACCAAGCCCGCGCGCCTCGACAACCGCCGTGCTGATATCGACTCCGTTGTCTGCTTCGGGCATCGTCATCAGCACCTGTCCACCGCGCCCCATTGCAGCCCATCGGCGTCATAAACATCATAACCGTCGGCACGCTCGTGGCTTTTGACAACCCTCATCAGCGAAACCGTCAGTTCCACTTCACCCTCGTGAGCACAGATTGCAGTTATGGCATGTCCCATATTTGTAAGCGGCGACACGGACGCAAATTCGCAATAGGTCGCGTAGGTCTCATAAGCCTGCGGCGTCAGCAACTTCACATCGTCCGCCTCGGCAATGCCTTCGACTGCAAAGCTGCACCCGGCCGCATTCCCGTAATCGACCTCTATCCAATCCGTCTGCGCGAATGCGGGTGATGTCGCAGCAATTGCCGCCACCGCCAAACCCCATGCCCATCGCCCCACCTTCATACCCCCGTCGCCGGAATCCCCATCCGCTGGACCTTACGCGGGGCGGTGATCTCCTTCCATTGCGACAAAGCGCGATTCACAGGCATGTTGGGCTCACGCGCCACGAATTTCCCGTGACCCGGCTCATGCTTCATCGTGGATTCCTCCACCGACACCTTGCCGCGCGCCATAACGAAGCGCGGAAGGCCTTCGACCTCGACACCTTCAAAAACATTGTAGTCGATTGCCGATTGCTGCGCGCTGGCCGAGATCGTCTTTTTCCGCTTGGGATCCCACACGACGATATCGGCATCGGCGCCCTCAAGGATCGCCCCTTTCCTGGGGTAGCAATTGAGAATCTTGGCGATGTTGGTCGAGGTTACGGCAACGAACTCGTTCATCGTCAGACGGCCGGTATTGACCCCCTTGGTCCACAACACTGGCATCCGGTCCTCGAGCCCGCCTGTCCCGTTCGGGATTTTGGCGAAATTGCCGACCCCGAACCGCTTCTGTTCCGTCGTGAAGGCGCAATGGTCTGTCGCCACCACCTGCAAGGAGCCCGATGCCAGCCCGGCCCAGAGCGAATCCTGATGGAGCTTGTTGCGGAAGGGTGGGCTCATCACGCGCCGTGCGGCATGGTCCCAGTCAGGATGTGCATATTCGCTCTCGTCGAGCACGAGGTGCTGGATCAGCGGCTCGCCGTAAACCCGCATCCCCTTGGCCCGCGCGCGCCGGATCGCCTCATGCGCCTGCTCACAGGATGTGTGCACCACATAAAGCGGCACCCCCGCCATATCGGCAATCATGATCGCCCGATTGGTCGCCTCGCCCTCGACTTCCGGGGGGCGCGAATAGGCGTGGGCTTCCGGCCCGTTATTGCCAGCATCGAGCAGCTTCTGCGTCAATTGCGCGACAACGTCGCCATTCTCGGCATGGACGAGCGGCAGCGCACCCAACTCGGCGCAGCGCTGGAACGACGAATACATCTCGTCGTCATCCACCATCAGCGCCCCCTTATAGGCCATGAAGTGCTTGAAACTCGTGATCCCGCGCTTGACGGTCTCCTCCATCTCCCGCCACACCTGCTCGCCCCACCAGGTGATCGCCATGTGGTAGGAATAATCGCAGGAGGCCTTGCCGACCTTGTTGTCCCACATCGAGAGAGCTTCGAGGAGCGACTGGCCGGGGCTGGGCAGGCAGAAATCCACCACCATCGTCGTCCCACCCGAAAGCGCGGCCCGCGTCCCGCTCTCGAAATCGTCGGACGAATAGGTGCCCATGAACGGCATCTCGAGATGCGTATGCGGATCGATCCCGCCGGGCATGACATAGCAGCCGGAGGCATCGAGGGTCGTATCGCCCGAGAGCTTCTGGCCGATCTCTACAATCGTCTCGCCCTCGACTTTGACATCGGCCTTGTAGGTCAGGTCGGCGGTTACGATGGTGCCGCCCTTTATGACTGTACTCATGGTCAATCCCCTCTCGATTTCGCCCGGCTGAAATCACCGCCGCGGCGCGACAAATCCATTCAGCGCTGCAACGTTGCCAGCTTGGCCCCGAACCCGATCAGCACCACGCCCGTCACCCCCTTGAGCCAACGCCGCACTGCCCCGCTTCGCACGATCGTTCCCACGCGCGCGATAACGGCGATCATGATGCCGAACCAGACCAGATTGATGAGCGAATGGACCAGCACCAGAACGAAGGTATGCTGCGCATCGAACGCTCCTACCGGGACAAATTGAGGGAACGCAGCGAGGTAGAACATCGAGACCTTCGGGTTCAGCAGGTTGGTCAGCATCCCCTCGCCGAAGGCGATGGTAAGCCCCCGCTTGCGCCGTGCAGGCGTCACCGCTTCCACCTTCCCACCTCGCCACGCCTCGCGCAGCGACTTGAAACCGAGCCAGCACAGATATGCCGCCCCGGCCAGCTTGAATGCGGTGAAAAGGTCTGCCGACGTCGCCAAAATAAGCGAGCCACCCAGCAGCGCGAAAACCCAGTGGCAATAGAAAGCAACCATGAACCCGGCGATATTGGCGAACCCCGCCAACGCTCCCGATGTCGGCACTGTCTTCGCGATCAAAACCCCGTTCGGCCCTGGCGAGATCACCAGTAGTCCGGCCACGATGGCAAAGGACAGAACCTGTGACACGTCGAAAGTCACCCTACGATCTCCGCCGTCTCCAGCACCGCGTGCAGCAGCACGTCGGCGCCAGCCGTTGCCCAGGCCTTTGTGATCTCTTCGGCCTCGTTGTGCGAAAGCCCATCGACACAGGGACACATGACCATCGCCGTCGGTGCGACCCGGTTGATCCAGCACGCATCGTGCCCCGCCCCCGAAACGATATCGCGGTGCGAGTAGCCCAGCCGCTCCGCCGCATTGCGCACCGCGGCCACACAATCGGGGTCGAACGCAGGAGGGTCGAATTGCCCGACGATCTGGCTGGAAAATTCCACGCCCAGCGCCTCGCAGAGCTTGGGTGCCTTCTCCTCGAGCTCGGCGACCATTGCATTGAGTGTATCGATGATGTGCGAGCGGAAATCGATGGTGAACACCACCTTGCCCGGGATGATGTTGCGGGAATTGGGATAAACGTCGACATGCCCGATGGCGCCCACCGCATTGGGCTGATGCTTCATGGCAATCTCGTGGACAAGCTCGGTCACCTGCGCCAGCCCGCGCCCGGCATTCCTGCGCATGGGCATCGGGGTGGAGCCGGTGTGGCTTTCCTTGCCGGTGACCGTGCATTCGATCCAGCGCAGCCCCTGCCCGTGCGTGACAACACCGATATCCTTGCCTTCGGCCTCAAGGATCGGTCCCTGCTCGATATGAAGCTCGAAGAACGCCTTCATCTTTCGCGCGCCGACCTCTTCATCGCCCAGCCAGCCGATGCGCTTCAACTCATCCCCGAATTTCAGCCCCTTGGCATCCACCCGGTCATAGGCCCAGTCGAGTTCATGCACGCCCGCAAACACTCCCGACGCCAACATGGCCGGAGCAAAGCGCGTGCCTTCCTCATTGGTCCAGTTGGTGACAACGATAGGGTGTTTTGTCTTTATGCCAAGGTCATTGAGCGTGCGGACCAGTTCCAGCCCACCCAGCACACCGAGCACGCCATCGTATTTCCCGCCCGTCGGCTGCGTATCGAGATGGCTCCCGACATAGACAGGCAGGGCGTCCGGATCAGTCCCTTCGCGACGGGCAAACATGGTGCCCATCTTGTCGACACCCATCGTCAGGCCAGCCTCGTCGCACCAGCGTTTGAACAGGTGGCGCCCCTCGCTGTCCGCATCGGTCACCGTCTGGCGATTATTGCCACCGGCAACGCCCGGACCAACCTGCGCCATCTCCATGAGGGCATCCCATAGCCGGTCCCCGTTGATCCTGAGATTGTCACCGAGTTTGGCCATGCGTCCTGCCCCCTACAACGTCGGAAATGTGAACTGCGCGCCCGATTTTATGCCTGCCGGCCAGCGCGTGGTCACCGTCTTGAGCCGCGTATAGAAATGCACGCCTTCAGGTCCATAGATCGAATGATCACCGAAGAGCGAGCGCTTCCACCCACCGAAAGAATGATAGGCCACCGGCACCGGGATCGGCACGTTGACGCCCACCATGCCCACCTCGATCTTGTCGGCAAAATCGCGCGCCGCGTCGCCATCGCGGGTGAAAATCGCAACGCCGTTGCCATATTCGTGCGCGTTGATCAACTTGACCGCGTCGGCATAGTCGGGCGCCCGGACTACGGAAAGCACCGGACCGAAGATTTCCTCGCGGTAGATGGTCATGTCGGTCGTCACGCGATCGAAAAGCGTACCGCCGACATAATAGCCGTCCTCGTAGCCCTGGAGCGAGAAACCCCTCCCATCGACCACAAGTTCGGCCCCTTCCTCGACGCCCTTGTCAATATAGCCCACCACCTTGTCGCGGTGCATCGCGGTCACCAGCGGCCCCATCTCGGCATCCTTGTCAGTCGCAGGGCCGATCTTGAGGCTTTCAACGCGCGGCTTGAGCTTTGCGATCAGTGCGTCGGCGGTCCTTTCGCCCACCGGCACCGCGACCGAAATCGCCATGCAGCGCTCCCCAGCCGATCCGTACCCGGCCCCCATGAGAGCGTCGGCGGCCTGGTCCAGATCGGCATCGGGGAGGATCACCATGTGGTTCTTGGCGCCGCCAAGCGCCTGCACGCGCTTTCCGGCCCTCGTCCCACGTTGATAGACATATTCGGCAATCGGGGTCGACCCGACAAAGCTCACAGCCATGATGTCGGGATGGTCGAGAATGTGATCGACCGCTTCCTTGTCCCCATGAACCACATTGAGCACCCCTTCCGGGCACCCTGCTTCCATCAGCAAATCCCACGCCAGCATCGGCGCTGACGGATCGCGCTCGGAGGGTTTTAAAATGAACGCGTTCCCGCAGGCTATCGCGGCGGGATACATCCACATCGGCACCATGGCCGGGAAGTTGAACGGGGTAATCCCCGCAACGACGCCCAGCGGCTGCCGGTCGGCGTAGCTGTCGATGGCCGGACCGACATTACGCGAGAACGTACCCTTCAAAAGCTCGGGAATTCCGCAGGCATATTCGACGCATTCGATCCCCCGCTGCACCTCGCCCAGCGCATCGTCATGGGTCTTGCCATGCTCGCGCGAAATCTCGCGCGCCAGATCGGCGGCATGCCTATCCAGCAGTTCCTTGAATTTGAACATCACCCGCGCCCGCTTCAATGGCGGGGTGTTCCCCCAAGCCGGTTGTGCGGCCTTGGCGCTCGCGACGGCCGCATCGATTTCGGCAGTGGTCGACAGCGGCAATTCGGCGATCTGCTCACCGGTTGCCGGGTTGAATACGGGCGCGCGCCGCCCGGAGGACGAAACGGCGCGCTTGCCCGCAACTGCATTCTCGATCACCTGCATCAGTCGATCTCCCCGAGCACTGTACGGATCGTATCGACAATCTGGTCGATGTGGCTCTTTTCAACAATCAGCGGTGGCGACAGGGCGATGATGTCGCCTGTCGTGCGGATCAGCACGCCCTTCTCGAACGCCTTGACGAACGCCGCAAATGCCCGCTTGGTCGACTCGCCCGCAATCGGCTCGAGCTCGATGGCACCCACCAGCCCGATATTGCGGATATCGATCACATGGGGTGCGCCCTTCAAGGAATGCAACGCATTTTCCCAGTACCCTCCAAGCTCTTGTCCGCGTGTCAGCAAGCCCTCCTGCTTGTAGGTCTCTAGCGTCGCAAGCGCCGCCGCCGAGGCAATCGGATTGCCCGAATAGGTATAACCGTGGAAAAACTCGATGAGATGCTCGGGGCCCGTCATGAAGGCGTCGTGAATCTTGCTTGAGGTGAGCACCGCGCCCATCGGGATTACCCCGTTGGTCAGCCCCTTGGCGGTAATCATGATGTCCGGCACGACCCCGAAATAGTCGGCCCCGAACGGCGTCCCGAGGCGTCCGTAGCCGGTGATGACCTCATCGAAAATCAACAAAATGCCGTACTTGTCGCAAATCTCGCGCAGGCGCTTGAGATACCCCGGCGGCGGAATGAGCACGCCCGTCGAACCCGCCACCGGCTCAACGATCAGCGCCGCAATCGTCGAGGCATCGTGCAGCGTTATGATCCGCTCGAATTCGTCCGCCAGCTCGACCCCGTGCCGCGGCTCGCCGCGCGAAAAAGCGTTCTTGGAGAGCAGATGCGTATGCGGAAGATGATCCACGCCAGCGAGCAGGGTCCCAAACATCTTGCGGTTGGCGACGATCCCGCCCACCGAAATGCCGCCGAAATTGACCCCGTGATAGCCTCTCTCGCGCCCGATCAGCCGCGTCCGCGAGCCCTGCCCGATCGCTTTCTGATAGGCCAGCGCCACCTTGAGCGCTGTTTCGACCGATTCCGAGCCCGAATTGGTGTAGAGCACATGATCGAGCCCGTCGGGAGCCAGATCCACCAGGCGGTTGGCCAACTCGAACGCCTTGGGATGCCCCATCTGGAAAGCGGGCGCATAGTCAAGTTCGGCGGCTTGCCTCTGGATCGCTTCGGTGATCAGCGGCCGGCAGTGCCCGGCATTGACGCACCACAACCCTGCTGTTCCGTCCAGCACTTGTCTTCCGTCGGCTGCGGTGTAGTGCATGTCTTTGGCCGCGACGAACATGCGCGGCGCTTTCTTGAACTGCCGGTTTGCCGTAAACGGCATCCAGAACGCATCAAGATTATTGGGTATTGTCGCACTTCCCTCGGTCATCCGCCCCTCGTGTCGCTATCGGCTGCTGTGCAAATCGCAGGAAAGTGCAGCCGCCGGTCGAAATTTTTTGACCGATTGGAAAAATTCTAGCACTCTGGATGCAAGGTTCAAGGCAATAATTTTGCCGCTGCGCTTCAAAATCTGAAAAGCCTCACGCGCGGCCCGACATGACCATTGACGGCGCACAGCTGAGGAGGCACTTGCAGTTCCATGGGCACAGATACCGACACCGCAAAGCCGGCCACCCGCATCCAGCGCGAAAAGCAGGAAGCGATCCTGGAAGCCGCGCTCGATGTGTTTTCCCAATACGGTTTTCGCGGGTCGACCATCGATCAGATTGCCGAGGCGGCGGGGATGTCCAAGCCCAATCTCCTCTATTATTTCAAGTCCAAGGAAGATATCCACGCGCCTCTCCTGGCGCGGATTCTCGATACATGGCTCCAGCCCTTGCGCGAGCTTGACGCCCATGGCGACCCCCTGCCTGAAATACAGTCCTATATCCGCCGCAAGCTCGAGATGAGCCGCGATTTCCCCCGCGAAAGCCGCCTCTTTGCCAACGAAATGCTGCGTGGCGCACCGGGCTTTCACGGAGTGCTGCATACCGATCTCAAGAAACTGGTGGACGAGAAGGCCGAAGTCATCAGAAGCTGGATGGCCCAGGGCAAGATCGTCAAATGCGATCCCTATCACCTGATTTTCTCGATCTGGGCCACCACCCAGCACTACGCCGATTTCGACATCCAGGTGCGCGCCGTGTTGGGCAAGGAACGGGGCGGCGAAGGCCGTTTCGAGGATGCCGCCCGCTTCCTCGACCAGCTTTTCCTGCATGGGCTCAAGCCCAAGAACTAGCTATTTATCCGGCGAAAAATAGAGAACGATCAGTCCAAGTCCGGTGGCGATTGCCCCGGCGGCTACACTCGCCGTCACCCAGCCATGCCCCGAAAAGCCCTCATAGACGATGACAAAACTTGGTACGAGATAGCTGTAGGACATGACCTTCGATGCTGGCAGCCGCATTGAGGCGTACTGCATCAGCGCGAAGGTCACTATCCCGGTAAAGATCGACAGATACCCGACCACCACCCAGACGACCGGGGGCAGCGCAAGCCAATCCGTCGCAATAATTTGCGGTAATCCATAGAGCGTCAGGCAGAATGCCGTGCCCACCAGAATATAGAACGTCGCGAGCGATTGCGGGTCGCCGCGATTGAGTCGGCGCAACAATGGCGCAAACAGCGCATGCGCAACGCATCCGGCAAAAAAGATCGCCTCCCCCTGCCCGACGCGGAAGTTGAGCAAGGCGTCAACGCTGCCGCCGAAAATGACCCAGATCGACCCGCAAGCCGCAACCAGCAGGCTGACGAACAGGGTCGGCCCGAAAGTCTGCCCGGCAAGAAGCAGTCCAAACCCAACCGTCATCAGCGGCGTCAGCGTGAACACAGCGCTCGTCGAAACCGGGGATGTCATGGTGAGCGCGATGAACATAGTGACGAAATAAAACGCCATCAGCCCGCCAAGCACCACATAGCGCCACGGCGCTTTCGGCCAGACGAATTTCTGCCGTCCAAGCCCGAACACCACCCCCGCCATTGCCGCCACCGCAACGACATAGCGCACCACATTGAGCGAAACCGGATCGATATGAGGAAGCGCACGCGGCGCCATCGTAAACGAGCCTGCAATCAGCGAAGCGAATACGACCATAGCCAGATGGCCGCGCAGTTTTTCTGTGCCAGTGGCATGCAAAACGAATGAGGTAACCTTAGTCATGCCACTTCGCTAGCACGAAATCAGAATGTATACATCTGCGATTTTATCGCTCGCCTACACCAGTTTTTATTCCGCAGGCTCCTTCGCCTTGGCCATCGGATTGTTCGGATGCGTTGTCCAGTTGGCGTAGTGATCGGGCACGCGGTGGCCCGTCCGTTCGTCCATCATGCCGCCTGGAATCTGCTCCATCGTTATGCAGTCTTCAACGGGGCAGACATTGACGCACAGATTGCATCCGACGCACTCCTCGTCCTTGACGACAAACATGCGCTTGCCATCGATCATATTGGTGATCGCCTGGTGCGAGGTATCCTCGCAAGCGATGTGACAGCGCCCGCACGAGATGCAGAGTTCCTGGTTGATTCGCGCCTTGGTGACATAGTTGAGGTTGAGATATTGCCAGTCGGTGACATTGGGCACCGCCCGCCCAACGACCTCGTCAACCGATGAAAAGCCTTTCTCATCCAAATAGTTCGAGAGGCCTGTAATCATCTCTTCGACGATCTTGAACCCATAGGTCATCGCAGCGGTGCAGACCTGCACGTTCCCCGCCCCAAGCGCCATGAACTCAACCGCATCGCGCCAGGTGGTAACGCCACCGATGCCCGAAATCGGCATTCCACGGGTCTGCGCGTCGCGCGCGATCTCGGCCACCATATTGAGGGCGATGGGCTTCACCGCCGGCCCGCAATAGCCGCCATGCGTGCCCCTGCCATCGATCGAGGGCTCAGGCGAGAACGTATCGAGATTGACCGCCGTAATCGAATTGATGGTGTTGATGAGACTTACGGCATCGGTCCCGCCCGCATGGGCGGCGCGGGCCGGCTTACGGATATCGGCGATATTGGGGGTCAATTTGGTGATGACCGGCATCCGCGTGTACTGCTTGCACCAGCGCACGACCATTTCGACATATTCGGGCACCTGCCCGACGGCGGACCCCATGCCGCGCTCGCTCATCCCGTGCGGACAGCCGAAATTAAGCTCGATCCCGTCCGCCCCGGTTTCTTCGACCAGCGGCAGGATAGCCTTCCAACTTTCTTCGTCGCACGGAACCATGATCGAAACGACGACGGCACGATCCGGCCAGTCGCGCTTGACCTGCTTGATTTCTGCCAGGTTGACGAAGAGATCCCGATCGGTGATCAGCTCGATATTGTTGAGCCCCAAAAGCCGCCGATCCGCGCCCCAGATCGCGCCATAGCGCGGGCCGTTGACATTAACGACCGGCGGACCTTCCTCGCCCAGCGTCTTCCAGACGACACCGCCCCACCCCGCCTTGAAGGCGCGCACGACATTGTAGGCCTTGTCGGTCGGCGGCGCCGAGGCCAGCCAGAATGGGTTGGGAGACTTTATACCGACGAAGTTTGAACGCAGGTCAGCCATTTGCTCCTCCCATCAAAGCCCGGTTGATGCTCTCGGCCGCATCGCGCCCGGCTGCGACGGCGGCAACTGTCAAATCCTCCCGCGCATCGGCGACGCAATCGCCTCCAGCCCACACGCCAGGCATCGAGGTCCTCCCCTCGCCATCCACACGGATACGCCCGCCTTCCATTTCGATTGCGGCCCCGCTGCCATTGAGGGCAGCCGCAAGGAATGTCTGCCCGATGGCCTTGAAAACCTGATCCGCCGGCAGGGTCAGGCTCTCGCCCGTCCCCGCAAGCACGCCGTTCTCGAGCCTTGTGTATTCAAGCTCGATACCCGTCACCTTGCCGTCCGCGGTCAAAACGGCCTTGGGACTTAACCAATGCCGGATGGCTACGCCGGCCGCCGCCGCGAGGTCCTGCTCATAGAGCGAGGCATTCATATACTCCTTACCGCGCCGGTAGCAGATCGTAACCTCCTCGGCCCCGAGGAGTTTGGCCTGCACAGCCATATCGACGGCCGTCATTCCCCCGCCGATCACTACGACCCGTCGCCCTATGGGTAGCGCCGACAAATCCCGCGCCTGCCGCAGCTCTGCGATATAGTCCACGGCATTTGAAGCTGCGGTCTCGCCCTCCGACCGCAGCGCATTGACGCCCCCCAGCCCCATGCCAAGGAATACGGCATCGAAATCCTCGGACAGTTGGCCGATTGAAATATCGCGCCCCAACGCCTTGCCGGTCTCGATGGTAATCCCGCCAATGGCGGTCACATAATCGACTTCAGCCTGCGCGAAATCCTGAGTGCTTTTATAGGCCGCGATCCCGTATTCATTGAGCCCGCCGGCCTTCTCGCGCGCGTCGAATATCGTCACCTCATGCCCGTGCATCGCCAGCCGGTGCGCACAAGCCAGCCCCGCAGGCCCGGCGCCCACCACGGCAATCCGCTTGCCCGTGGGGGCGGCCCGCTCGTAGAACTGAACGCCTTCGGCAATTGCAACATCGGTGGCGTAACGCTGCAAGCGCCCGATCTGCACCGGTTTACCCTCTGCGGCTTCGCGCACGCAGGCTTCCTCGCACAGCGTCTCGGTCGGACAAACCCGTGCGCACATGCCACCCAGTATGTTCTGGTCGAAAATCGTCTTGGCCGATCCCACTGGATTGTCCGTCGCGATCTGGCGGATGAACATCGGAATGTCGATCGCGGTCGGGCAGGCCGTCATGCACGGCGCGTCGTAACAGAAATAGCACCGGTCGGCCTCGACACGCGCCTCGTGCCCGGAAAAAGGCTCGTGAAGATCGGAGAAATTCTCCGCATACTGATCGGCCGCGAGGCGGCCAGCAGCGATACCGGTGAGGAATTGGCCTTGCGCCATGACAGACACCCCCTCAGATGTTCCCATCAGAAGGTGACGCTAGCGCGGTTCCAATTTTTTATCAATCGGTAAAAAATCACTTTTTGCCGACCGGCAGGGCGAGGCAGAAAAAGGCCCTGTAGCCGGCTTTGGCGCTCCGGATACAGGGCCGAGGGGCAGGCCTCACTCCTGCAGGACTCTACTTAGCGCACATAAACATGACTGTAAAGATCATATTTATCTATTCAGCAATTTTGCCCCGGCAGGGAAACTTTGTCCCTATGGGATTCGAGCAAGCGTTACGCCTAAATCAGTTGAGTTCTATGCCCAGGATCTCGATGCCAAGACGCGTGCGCATGGCCCGCCGCTTATCGGTGAGATCGGCGATCGTATAGGAGCGCAGGACATTGAAGAACGCCTCGAGCGCCTCTGCCAGCGCCCCGTTGAGCTCGCATCCGCCCACCAGCGGACAAACCGTATCCCCGCCCTCGAAACATTCGGCCAGCGCAAAGTTCTCTTCCGTCAGCCTTACGACATCGAGCAGCGTGATTTCCGACGCTGCCTTGGCCAGCCTGATGCCCCCATGCCGCCCGCGCACGGTCTCGAGCAGATGGTTTTCGACCAGTGGCTTGATGAGCTTGAAGAGGAAGAGCTCAGATATGCCGTATGCCTTGGCGATATCGCTCACCCGCGATAGATCGGGCGCGTTGACAGCGCAATACATCAGCGTGCGGACGGCATAACTGGTCTGACGGGTTAACCGCATCTGGCGGGCCTTTTGCCATGAGAATCGAAAAATACCGTCCACAGGTGCATGCTTCAGGCCGCTTCAGATTATAACAATTCTAAACTATGTCAACAAAAGCTGAACCAATATCTCATATTAAACGCCGCCATTTTCCCTTCCCTTTTTGCGCCCCCGTTCTAGGATTTCGACGGCAAATTCGATTCCTGGAGGCCTGATGGCGCGCAAGATCATTATCGACACCGACCCCGGACAGGACGATGCCGTCGCCATCCTGCTTGCCCTGGCTTCCCCCGAAGAAATCCACGTGCTCGGTATCGTGGCCGTCGCGGGCAATGTCGGCCTCGCCCAGAACGCGAAGAACGCTCTCAAGGTCGTCGAGCTTTCGGGTCGCACCGAAGTCCCCGTTTATGCCGGCTGCCCGCGTCCATTGATGCGCAAGCTCGTCACCGCCGAACACGTTCACGGCCAGACCGGACTCGACGGCCCCGATCTTCCCGAACCGGCAAAGAAGCTGGAGACGCCTCACGGCGTGGACTTCATCATCGAGACCCTGATGCGCGAACCGGAGAATACGGTAACGCTCTGCGCGCTCGGCCCGCTCACCAATCTCGGCATGGCACTGGCCAAGGAGCCGCGGATCGCCCCGCGTATCCAGGAAATCGTCCTGATGGGCGGCGCCTATTTCGAGGTCGGCAACATTACGCCCGCTGCCGAATTCAATATCTATGTCGACCCCGAAGCCGCGGCTACCGTTTTCGCCTGTGCCGCGCCGATCGCCATGATGCCGCTCGACGTGACGCACCGCATGCTCGCTACGCCTGCGCGCGTCGCCGCCTTCCGGGCCATCGGGAACCGAACGGGCGCCGCGGTCGCCGATATGCTCGGCTTTTCCGAACGCTTCGACCTTGAAAAATATGGCTGGCAAGGCGCGCCGCTCCACGACCCATGCGTCACCGCATACCTCCTTGCTCCTGAAATCTTTTCAGGCCGCAAATGCAATGTCGAGATCGAAACCAACAGCGAACTGACCCGAGGCATGACCGTCGCCGACTACTGGCACGTGACAGATCGCCCCCATAACGCCACCTTCATCCGCGAGGGCAATTCCGATGCGTTTTACGCACTTTTGACCGAACGCCTCGCCCGCCTGCCCTGATTTGGAGACCGGAATGTCCCACTTCGTTTCCACCGACTGGCTCAACGCACATCTGAACGATCCCGATGTGACAATCGTCGACGGCACCTGGCACCTGCCCAATGCGGGCCGGAATGCCGCCGCTGAGTTCGAAGCCGGCCATATCCCTGGCGCGGTGCAATTCGATATCGACAGGATCGCCGATACCTCTGCCGGCCTGCCGCATATGCTGCCCGACGCGGCGACGTTTGCGCTCTTGGCGGGCGCGCTCGGCCTCAGCGCGGAAAAGACTATCGTCGTCTACGACGAATACGGTCTCTTCTCAGCGCCCCGCGTGTGGTGGACCCTCAGGGTGATGGGTGCAGCGGACGTCAAAATCCTGGAAGGCGGCGGCCCGAAATGGCGCACCAAAAACCGCCCTCTCGAAACAGGCCCGGCAAACCCGACGCTGGCTACCTTCAAGGCGCATCGGAACGACGATGCCATTGCCAGCTTCGATACCGTCCTCTCCGCCATCCGCTCAGGCGGACAGATCCTCGACGCCCGCCCCGCCCCGCGATTTGCCGGCGCCGCCCCCGAACCGCGCCCGGGCCTCCGCGCCGGCCACATGCCCGACGCTCGCAATCTCCCGTTCTCCGACCTGATCGCCGACGGCAGGCTCAAAGCACCGCAAGATCTCCAGGCGATTATCAGGAATGCTGGAATCGACCCCTCCGAACCCGTCATCACCTCATGCGGCTCGGGCGTGACCGCCGCCGTTCTCGCCCTCGCGCTCGATACGATCGGCGCCAGCAGGGTCATGCTCTATGACGGCTCCTGGGCCGAATGGGGCGCCCGTGACGACGCTCCCGTCGAAACGGACTAGGCTGCCTGGGAATCCGGCGCGGTAACACGGTTCCGGCCGTTCCGCTTGGACAGATAGAGCGCGTTATCCGCCTTGCGCAAAAGCGTATCAAGGCTCTTGCCGGCCTTCTCGGCAAATGAGACGCCCGCGCTCACCGTGCATGTGATCTGTTTGCCGTTGGCATCGTGAACCATGCGCGCAGCCGACGCCCGCACAAGCTCCGCCAGCGCCAGCGCCTCCATTGTCGATCGATCAGGCAAGATCAGTACGAACTCCTCGCCGCCCAGCCGGATCGCCATGTCGCGCGGCTCAACGAGTCCTTCGAGCAGCCCCGCGAAATTCCTCAGCACCATGTCTCCAACGGCATGGCCATACGTATCGTTAAGCACCTTGAACTCGTCGAGATCGAGCACAATGATACCGGTATTTTGGGGCACTACTTCGCCCTCATAGAACTCGAACAGCGCGCGCCTGTTCCTGAGCCCGGTCAGGGCATCGGTCAGAGCGTTATGCTGGTGCCGCCGCGAAATGCGTTCCTGATGCACCGTGATGAGCAGCCCGCCGATCCCCGTGAGCGCAATAACCGATGCCACGAGATTGAGCACTTCCGCCCAATTCTGAGGAGAGCCGTTGACTAGATAGAGCGGGGCTTCCTGGATGCCAACGATTATGCACAACACGAAGGTTGCCGCCAGGAAATGGTGCAAGCAGGCGATGATCGTGATCGAGGCCCGGGATTCCGAGCGCATTCGCCAATACCCTACTCCGCAATAAAAGACCAATGCCGCGCTGAAGCCATTGACGAGCCAAAAACCGAGTCCATCAAAGCCCAGAGCAAAGGCCGTCGCCAGCGGCAAGGCCCAGATAGCCGACAGCACAATAACCGTCCGTACCGGTAAACGGCCGTCCCGAAATTGCACAAGGCCGCCATAATGTAGAGAAATCGCCGTCGTCAGCAGAATGCCGGCTGCTGCGCCGAGGAAAAGATTTCCGCTCGCATTGAAAAACGCAAACGCAGTTACCGACAACACGACAATGGCCATCGAGGCCGACCAGGTCATCAAGAACCCCGATCCGCGTTGACGCAACCAATTTGTAAAAAGTGTAAAACTGAGCGCAGCACCCGAGGCGCCGACCGCCAGTAAAACGGATCCGTAATCAAAATTCATTTTAACAATCCACCGCGTCCCCAGCGGACGATATCCACCAAACCGTTGACAAGCAGTTCATACAAACTTGAAGATTGCCGCAGGCCCGGCACCTCCCGCTAGGGTGAGGGATGCAGCTATCATACCAATCGGACCGCTTCCGAGCGCCTTAGCGCCTGCACAAAATTGCGGCGCAATCGCGCGGACGCGCCTTTTTTGCTTTTTAATTCGGCAAAGTTCTGGTTTTGTGTCTCAGCATGCCCGGCCAGTGGTCCCGGGCTGCGAGGCGTGAAAACAGAACAACAATAACGTAAGGCGTAATGGGGCCAATTCTCGCGATCAGGGACGTTCATAAATCGTTCGGAGACCTTGAAGTGCTCAAGGGCGTCACGCTCGAAGCCAACGCCGGGAACGTCGTCTCCCTTATCGGCTCATCGGGGTCCGGCAAGTCTACCTTGCTACGCTGCATCAACATGCTCGAAGTTCCCAATTCGGGCAGCGTCAGCATAGACGGTGAGGAAATCGCACTTTCTTCCGAAGGCCCGCACCGGCACCCCACCAACCACAATCAGCTCCGCCATATCCGGTCGGAACTGGGCATGGTCTTCCAGTCCTTCAATCTATGGTCGCACATGACGATTCTCGAAAACGTCATGGAAGCCCCGCTGCGGGTGCAGCGCCGCCCCACCGAAGAAGTGCGTGCGCAGGCGATGGATCTTCTCGACAAGGTCGGCATCGCTGCCAAGGCCGATGCCTTCCCCGCCCAGCTTTCCGGGGGCCAGCAGCAGCGCGCCGCCATTGCGCGCGCCCTCTGCATCAACCCCAAGATCATGCTGTTCGACGAGCCGACCTCCGCGCTCGATCCCGAACTGGAAGTCGAGGTGCTGCGCGTCATCAAGATGTTGGCCGACGAAGGCCGCACGATGATACTCGTGACCCACGACATGAAATTTGCCCGCGACGTTTCGGACAAGATCGTGTTTCTTCATCTCGGCCGGATCGAGGAGGAAGGCACGGTCGACGAAGTGTTCGGGAACACGAGATCGGACCGGTTGCGCCAGTTCCTGAGCGCCGCCGGCCATGCCTAACCGGGACATTTGACCATCATGCACGAAGGGCGTTCCGGTTCAATTCACAACCCAAGCTTTCCAGGAGCATAGAAAATGAAAAAGGTGATTATCGCTGCTGCCGCATTGGCAGCCCTTTCCACCGCCGCACAGGCGCAGACCGTGCGTGTGGGCACCGAGGGCGCTTACGCCCCGTGGAATTTCGTCAACGACGCCGGTGAACTCGCGGGCTACGAGATCGATCTCGCCAACGCCATCTGTGAACATGTAGGCCTTGAATGCGAAATCGTCCAGAATGATTGGGACTCGATCATCCCCAACCTGCTTGCGGGTAACTACGATGTCATCATGGCCGGCATGTCGATTACAGAAGAGCGTATGCAGACCATCAACTTCACGCAGGATTATTTCCCGCCCGATCCGTCCAAGTTCGTGGCAGCAGCGGGCGCCGATTTCGATTTCGACAACCTCTCGGGCGTACGCATCGCGGTGCAGAGCAATACCATCCAGGCCGCCTATGCCCAGGAGAATTTCGGCGCCGATAACACGATCCTTTCCTTTGCAACCCCCGACCAGACCATTGCTGACCTTGCCGCAGGCAATGTCGACCTGATTCTGGCCGACGGCAGCTTTCTTGATCCGGTTGTTACCAATTCCGGCGGCGCGATCGCCTTTGTGGGCCCCGATGTCCTGATCGGCGGCGGTGTCGGCGGCGGTGTCCGCAAGGAAGATACCGAACTGCTCGCTACACTTGACGCAGCCCTTGACGCGCTCAAGGCCGATGGCACCGTCGATGCGCTGCGCGCGCAGTGGTTCGATGGCGTAGAGCCCGCTTACACCGAATAACGACAACGACGTCGGGGGAGTGTCGACCACCCTCCCCCGACCTCCAGAGACGGGCTCACCGCGTGGACGCAACCTGGCTAGCGCAATGGGTAGGAGAGGACATTGCCTTCTGGCTGGCCTACCTGACCAACGGCAAGCACCTGCAATGGTACGCAAGTTTCCGCTTCACCATTTTCGCCGCCGTGTTCGGAGCGTTGCTGGCGCTGGGTTTCGGTCTGCTCGGTGCGGTTCTCAAATCCTCGCGCTTTGCACCGCTCCGACTTATCGGCGACGCCTATACGGCGATGGTGCGCGGCATCCCTGATGTCCTGTTCTTCCTCTTTTTCCCCCTCGCCTTCGAGCAATCGGTCGAGTGGGTCTGGTCGCTGCACGTCTGCACCCCGGAATCCATCGCTGCCAGCCAGGCGCCCTGGCCGCCCTGCCGCGAAGCCAATTGGCTGCTTTCGACCAACGAATACCTGATCCTTGCCTGCTTCTCGCTCGGCATAGTCTACGGCGCCTTCACGGCCAACGTCATCCACGGCGCCATGCGCGCGGTGCCAAAGGGCCAGCTTGAAGCCGCCCGCGCCTACGGCATGAGCAATTTGCAGGTGCTCCTGCGCATCCAGGTCCGCCAGATGTGGGTCTATGCCCTACCAGGCATTTCCAATGTCTGGATGTTGCTTATCAAGGCAACGTCACTGCTTTCGCTGCTCCAGATCAGCGATATCGTCTGGTGGGCCGGTCAATTGGGTGCCCCCAATTTCCTGCCTCAGGCGGGCCTTGTGCATGGCGACTGGCGCTGGACCTATTACATCGCCCTTTTCGTCTTTTATATTCTCGTCACCCTCATCTCCGAACGCGTGTTCCGCCGCCTTACCGTCTGGGCAAGGCGCGGTATGCCGGTGGAGGGTTAGATGATGGAAATCCTCGCAAATTTCTGGGCAGAGTTCGGCGTCTTTGCCTATCCGGCGCTGTTCAACATCTACTTCACCGTCACTGCCTTGCCCGCAGGCTTCGTGCTCGCGCTACTGGTTGCCTTCGGCAAGAATTCACGAAATCCGGTCGTTTCAAAGCTTTGTGCCGGCTGCATTTATGCCTTCCGTGGGTCACCGCTTTTTATCCAGCTTTTCATGTTTTACTCGATCATGCTGGCGCTGAACCCCGTGTGGTGGCGGCCGATGGGCATATCGTGGCTGATGATGCATCCGCTCTTCATCGGGCCGCTTGTCGTCGTGCTCAACACCACGGCCTACACCGCTGAAATCTTCTATGGCGCGTTGCGCACCGTGCCGCGCGGTGAACTCGAGGCCGCACGGGCCTATGGCATGTCTTCCTGGCAGGTTTTCCGTACCGTCACATGGCCCAATACAATTCGTATTGCCTGGCCTGCCTATACCAATGAGGTGGTATTCGTCTTTCACTGCACGGCGCTGATTTACTTCACCCTGCCCGTCATTGGCGACCAGAAGGACATCATGAGCAAGGCCAGGGAACTGTTCGAGCGCGACTATAATGCCGTCTTACACTTCTCTATGGCTGCCCTGTGGTTTCTCGCCATATCGCTGGTAATTTTCTTTGTCTTCGGACGTATCTATGAACGCCTCATGCGCCATACGTCGCTCGAAACAGCCAAGCCGAAACTTCGCTTCGGCCCGAAATATCTCCGGTAAATCCTATGACTCTCGAACGCATAACATCGCGCGTCGAAGCCGACGCTCCCGGATCGAGTGCCGAACTCACGCACTTCCGGGTCGGCCCCACCGACGCGTCGATTAAAATCTATATGCAAGCCGCGCTCCACGCCGACGAACAGCCCGGCATCATGGCCATCCATCACCTGCTGCCACTGCTAGAAAAGGCCGACAAGGACGGCAAGCTCCATGCCCGGTTCTCGATCTTCCCGATGGTCAACCCCCTCGGCATGAGCCGCATCGAGTCCGAAACCCATCTCGGTCGCTACGACGCCCGCTCGGGCACCAACTTCAACCGCCGCTGGCCCGATCTCTTCGCGGCGGTGGGCGGAGGAGTTGGGCCCCAGCTCACCGACGACCCATCGGCCAACGTCCGCACGATCCGCAAGGCGGTCAAGAACTGGCTCGATGCGCAAACACCCCAAACAGCGATGCAGAAGCTCCGCCACCGCGTCATGTGCGAAGCCTATGACGCCGATTACGTGCTCGATCTCCATTGCGACGATGAAGCCCTGCCACACCTGTTCGTCACCCCCGATTCGATGAAGGAGTTGGCCGAACTCGCGGACTGGATGGGCTCGGTCGCCCAATTGACTGCCGAGGATTCCGGTGGCGGCTCGTTCGACGAAGTCTGGCCCTCGCTCTGGACCCGCCTCCGCGCCGCTTATCCAGGCAAACCCATCCCCTTCTCGGCCCGGGCCGCAACTCTTGAATATCGCGGCCAGCACGATGTGTTCGATATGCTGGGCAAAAGGGACGCCGAGAACCTTTTCGCCTTCTTCATTGCCAAGGGCTTCATCGATCTGCCCTTGCCGCCAAGGCCCGAACCTGCCCCCGCGCCACTGCCGCTCTCGGCCACGCAAATGCTCCGCGTGTCGAAGCCCGGTCTTCTCGCCTATCGGGTCGAGCTCGGCGATTGGATCGAAAAAGGCCAGCCCGTCGCCGATCTCATCGCCCTCGACGGCCCGCAGGCCTTCATCGGGCGCACCCCGATTCTTGCCGGTACTTCGGGCCGCGTCATCTCGCGTTGCACCAAAAAATACGTTCTCCCGGGCACCTCGATCGCCAAGATCGTCGGCACCGAGCCGCTCCCCGAGCGGCAGGGCTACCTCCTCGAGGATTGATCCCTGACCGGAGCATAGACAAAACGTGGCATCTCGATCTTGAAAACAATCGCCAGCACTCGCAGCGTGAACCCGATTGCGATAGCAGCGACTGTAATGACATCGGCCTGGATGCCCGCCTGCAAACCAAAGAAATAGATGCATGCGGTCACCGCCGAAACGGTGGCATAGAGTTCACCGGAAAAGAGCAGCGGCACATCGTTGCATAGAACATCACGCAACACGCCGCCCACGCACCCGGTAATCATCCCCGCCACAATGACGATCAGAACCGGCTGGCCCATCTCCATTGCCACCATGCAACCCGTCACGGTGAACACAACCAGCCCGAGTGCGTCGAGCAGCAGAAAGGCCATCTTCAGCCGCTCCATGAACCGCGCCACGGCAATGGTGAACAGCGCGGCTGCGACCGTCACCAGCAGAAGCGCAGGTTCTTGCACCCAGATAAGCGGGTAGTGCCCGAGCAGCACGTCGCGCGTGGTCCCCCCGCCCAGTGCGGTCACGCAGCCCAAGACGCACACCCCGAACCAGTCCATGTTGCGCCGCCCGGCAGCCAGCGCTGCCGTCATCGACTCTGCGGCCAGCGCGATCACGAAAACCGTATAAAGAAGCATTCCACTATCCCCGGGTTGGTCTCGGCAGCACCAGAATGGTCGTCACGCCGAGGGCGCTCAAGCGCGATTGCACAGCGACAGGCTTTACCGCTATCGTTGCTTTGCGAGTGTGGGAAGTCTCTGGAGCGATAGTCTATGGCGATTAAAGCCGCGATCTACCATCTCACCCATTACAAATACGACCGCCCCGTCACCCTCGGCCCTCAGATCGTCCGACTCCAGCCCGCCCCGCACTCCCGCACCAAGGTCCTGAGCCATTCGCTCAAGGTCACGCCGTCCAACCACTTCGTGAACGTCCAGCAGGATCCTTACGGCAATTTCCTCGCCCGCTTCGTCTTTCCCGAACCCGTGTCAGAACTGAAGATTGAGGTCGATCTGATCGCCGATTTGACGGTCTACAACCCGTTCGATTTCTTCGTCGAACCGGAAGCCGAAATCTGGCCGTTCAGTTATCCCCATCAGATCGCCCCCGATCTCGAAATCTATCGTCAGCCCGATCCGAACCTCGGAATCCTCTTCCGCCAGTTCCTCGAATCCATCGATCGCACGCCCCGGAACACGGTCAACTTTATCGTCGATCTCAACGCCCGCCTGCAGCGCGAGATTGGCTATATCGTGCGCTTGGAGCCTGGCGTTCAGACGCCCGAGGAAACCTTGCAAAAGGCCAAGGGAAGCTGCCGCGACACCGGCTGGCTTTTAGTCCAGACCCTGCGCCATCTTGGACTCGCTGCCCGTTTCGTTTCCGGTTACCTCATCCAGCTAAAGCCCGACCTCAAGGCTCTCGACGGCCCTTCGGGGACCGATGTCGATTTCACCGACCTGCACGCCTGGTGTGAGGTCTATCTTCCCGGCGCTGGATGGGTAGGCCTCGATCCAACCTCCGGACTTCTAACCGGCGAAAGCCACATCCCGCTTTCGGCTACCCCGCACTATTCAAACGCTGCCCCGATCTCCGGTGTGGCGAGCTTTGCCAATGTCGATTTCGCCTTCGACATGCAGGTCACGCGCGTCGCCGAACACCCCCGTATCACCAAGCCTTTTTCGGAAGAGAGCTGGACCCAACTCGACGCCCTTGGCCACAGGGTCGATGCGGCTCTGCAAGAGATGGACGTCCGCCTCACAATGGGCGGCGAACCCACATTCGTCTCCATCGACGACTTCGAGAGCCCCGAATGGAACGCCGATGCCGTCGGCCCGACCAAACGCGAAAAGGCCGATATTCTCATCCGACGCCTGCAGCACAAATTCGCGCCCGGCGGCTTCCTCCATTACGGGCAGGGCAAGTGGTATCCCGGCGAAACCCTGCCCCGCTGGACCTTCTCGCTCTATTGGCGCAAGGACGGTGAACCAGTCTGGAAAAATCCTGAACTCATCGCGCGGGAAACCTCGGACGCATCGCCTACCGCGAACGAGGCAAAAGCCTATCTCACCGAATTTGCCAATGCGTTGGGCCTCGATGGCTCCGCCGTCCAGCCTGCCTATGAGGACCCCGCCGATTGGGTGCTCAAGGAAGGCAATCTCCCAGAGAACGTCGACCCCACCAATCCCAAACTCAAGGACCCCGAAGAGCGCCTGCGCATGACCCGCGTTTTTGAGCGCGGTCTGAACGAACCGACGGGCTATGTGCTCCCCGTCCAGAAATGGAATGCGCCCGCGCAGGCTTCGCGATGGGTTACCGAGGTCTGGAAAACCCGCCGCGGCAAGCTGTTCCTTGTCGCTGGCGATTCCCCCGTTGGCTACCGCCTGCCCCTCGGCGCGCTTCCCTACGTTCCAGCAACCAGCTATCCCCATATTGTGCCTGAGGATCCATCGATCCCGCGCAAGGCGCTGCCCCCGCGCGATTCTGTGCTGCCCAGACCCGACGAAAAGGACCTACCAGAAGCCCGCTTCACCGCCGACGAGACCATTCAGCAGACGCGCATCGAGCAGCAGATTTCCGACATTGAAGGCGCCGTTCGCACGGCCCTTTCCGTCGAACCCCGCGATGGTCGCCTCACCGTGTTCATGCCGCCCACCGAGAGGCTCGAAGACTATCTCGAACTCGTCGCTGCTGCCGAAACTGCCGCCGAAAAGCTCGGGCTTCCCGTCCACATCGAAGGCTATGCCCCGCCATCGGACCCGCGCCTAAATGTCATCCGCGTCGCCCCTGATCCCGGCGTCATAGAGGTCAACATCCACCCATCGGTCAGCTGGGCCGAATGCGTCGCCACCACTGAGGCGGTCTATGAGGAGGCGCGGCAGTCGCGACTTGGCGCCGACAAGTTCATGATCGACGGAAAGCACACCGGCACCGGTGGCGGCAATCACGTGGTCGTCGGCGGCGAGACGCCGAACGACAGCCCCTTCCTGCGCCGCCCCGACCTCCTCAAGTCGCTGGTCCTGCACTGGCAGCGGCACCCTTCGCTGTCCTACCTTTTCTCAGGCCTCTTCATCGGCCCGACCTCGCAGGCCCCGCGCATCGACGAGGCCCGCCATGATAGCCTTTACGAACTCGAAATCGCGCTCGCCCAAGTCCCCGCTCCTGGTGAGGGCGATGCCCCTGTGCCGTGGCTCGTCGACCGCCTCTTCCGCAATCTCCTCGTGGACGTTACCGGCAACACCCACCGCGCCGAAATCTGCATCGACAAGCTCTATTCCCCCGATGGTACTACGGGCCGTCTCGGCCTTGTCGAGTTTCGTGGCTTCGAGATGCCGCCCAATGCCCGCATGAGCCTTGCCCAGCAACTCCTCATCCGCGCGCTCATCGCCCGCTTCTGGAAATCGCCGCTCCAGGGAAAGTTCATCCGTTGGGGTACGCGGCTGCATGATCAATACATGCTCCCCCATTTCGTCTGGACAGATTTCCTCGACGTGCTCGAGGATCTGCGCGCGCATGGCTTCGAACTCGCACCCGATTGGTTCGCCGCCCAACTCGAATTCCGCTTCCCGTTCTGTGGCGAAATCGAAGTTGCGGGGCACGTCCTCGAAATCCGCCAGGCGCTCGAACCCTGGCACGTCATGGGTGAAACCGGCGCCATTGGCGGCACCGTGCGATATGTCGACTCTTCAGTCGAACGGCTTCAGGTCAGACTCGACGGCGCTAGCCCCGAGCGCTACGCCGTTGCTTGCAACGGTCGCCCTGTTCCACTGCGAGGCACCGGGTCACCCGGAACCAGTGTGGCCGGTGTGCGTTACAAGGCCTGGCAACCGGCCTCGGGGCTTCATCCCGTGCTCCCGGTCGATACGCCGCTGACGTTCGATGTTTACGACACCTGGACCCGCCGCGCGGTCGGAGGCTGCACCTACCATGTCGCCCACCCGGCAGGCCGTAACTACGAGACTTTTCCTGTGAATGCCAACGAGGCCGAGGCAAGGCGGCTTGCGCGCTTTGTGCCCGCCGGACATAGTGCGGGCAATTACGAACTTCCGACCGAAGTGCCTGCGCCCGAATTCCCTCTGACGCTGGATCTGAGGCGACCTCAGCAGTGGTTCTAGATGGAAAAACGCTCAGCCGGTACAGGGGCACGCAAGATGCCTGATCTTATCGGTGCCTATCGCCCGATTTCCGGCATCCCAGACGAGATGGTGGCCCCGGACGGCTCGGTTCGGCCCGGATGGATCGCGCTCATGTCGGCGCTCGACGCGATGGGGGCCGAGGAGCGCATCTCCCGCTTCCAGCACGCCGATCAATACCTGCTCGACGCCGGCGTCTTTTACCGCATGTATGAAGGCAACGGCCAAGGCGAGCGCGACTGGCCGCTGGCCCATATCCCGCTGCTGATCTCGGATACCGAATGGCAGCACATCGAAACGGGTCTCACCCAGCGGGCCGATCTGCTCGAACAGGTTATCGCCGATATCTACAGCGACAACACATTCATCCGCGAAGGCCTCTTGCCGCCTGAACTGGTCGCGGAGAACCCCGCCTTTCTTCGCCCGCTCGCCGGGGTGCGGCCCATGTCGGGCTATCATCTCCATTTTTGCGCCTTCGAGTTGGGCCGAGGTCCGGATGGCCGCTGGTGGGTATTGGGCGACCGCACTCAGGCCCCCTCCGGTGCCGGCTTCGCGCTCGAAAACCGCGTGGCAACCACACGTGCCTTTTCCGATATTTATTCCTCGCTCCATGTGCATCGCCTGGCCAGTTTTTTCCGCGATTTCCGCGATAGCCTCACCGAAATGGGCGGCAGCGGTGGTGGACGTGTAGCGATCCTTACCCCCGGACCCCTCAACGAGACCTATTTCGAGCACGCCTACATCGCCCGATATCTGGGCTTCCTGCTGGTGCAGGGCGAAGATCTCGTTGTCGTCAATGGCGAAGTGATGGTGCGCACGGTGTCGGGCCTCAAGCCGATCTCTGTCCTCTGGCGCCGTCTCGATGGCGACTTCACCGATCCGCTCGAATTGCGGCAGGAGAGCCACATCGGCACCCCCGGCCTCGTGGAAGCAGTTCGCCGTGGCACTGTCGGCTTCGTCAATTCACTTGGCGCCGGGATACTCGAAACCCGGGCGTTGGGAGCCTTCCTCCCCGCCATTGCCCAGGCCCGCCTGGGCACCGATCTCCTTTTGCCCAATATCGCCACATGGTGGTGCGGCAGCCAACAGGCGCGCGATTACGTGTTCCAGAACATCGATACGATGCTCGTGGGCTCCGCCCTCTCCAATCTCCTCGCTATCGATGATTCGCAGGGCACTCTGGACGCAGGCCGCCTTTCCGAAGCCGATCGGGAGGATTTGCTCGCTCGTATCGAGGCCAATCCTGGCGCTTACGTCGCGCAGGAAGCGGTAAGTCTCTCGACGGCTCCCGTCCACATGGATGGTGCGCTTGAACCGCGCCCGGTTACCCTGCGCGTCTATGCCGCCCGCACCCCACAGGGCTGGTCGATCATGCCCGGCGGTTTCGCACGCATTGGCCATTCGCTCGATACCTCCGCGATCGCCATGCAGCGCGGCGGATATGCTGCTGATGTGTGGGTGGTCAGCGACAAGCCCGTCGAGCAGGTTTCCCTGCTCTCGACCGGCAAGAAGACCATTGAACGCAACCCCTCAGGCAACCTGCCTAGCCGCGCCGGGGACAATCTCATCTGGCTCGGCCGTTATGCCGAGCGCTGCGAGGCCACCGTCCGCATCCTCCGGGCCTATCATCTGCGCCTCGCCGAACTCGGTCACAGCGACACGCCTCTTTTGGAGGCCACGCGAAAATACATCGAGCCAGCCGGCGTGGACACGAGTGAAGCCGTCCCCGACGGCCTTCTCGCGATCATCGACGGCGCTGTGCGCTCGGCGAGCGAAATCCGTGACCGTTTCTCGCCCGACGGTTGGTTGGCCTTGACCGATCTGCAAAAGACCGCGCGTCGGTTCAAGCGCACCATCAAGCCGGGTGACGACGCCACCCGCGCCATGACCGTGTTGCTACGCAAGCTCGCGGGCTTTTCCGGCCTTGTCCACGAAAATATGTACCGTTTCGCCGGCTGGCGCTTCCTCGAGATCGGACGCCGCCTCGAGCGCGGCATACAGATCGCTGAAATCGCCACCTGGCTCTGCGATCCAGCCGCCCCCGACGGTGCGGTGGAAATGCTGCTTGAAATCGGCGACAGCGTCATGACTCACCGTCGCCGTTACGGCTACGGCCACGGCAAGTTCGGCGCCATCGAACTGCTCATTACCGACCCACTCAATCCGCGATCGGTCATGTTCCAGCTCACTGAATTGCTCGAGCAGCTCAAGCAACTTCCACGCGGGTACACCGACGGACAACTCTCCTCCCCCGCCAAGGCCGCGCTCAGGCTCCAGACCGAACTCGCCGTCATTGAAGCCGAGTCCGTCACGATGTCGATGCTGGTCAACGCTGCTTCCGGTCTCGCCGGGATTTCGGACCTCATCGCGGAAACCTATTTCTAATGCGGTACGATATTCGGCTCAAACTCGAATACGCCTATGACGCGCCGGTGTCGGGCGGCCGCCATCTCGTCCGCGTCTTCCCCATCACCTTGCCGGGAATACAGCGTGTCATTGCCTCGAGCCTCGATCTCGCGCCGCAACCCACCGAGCATTCCGAGTTCGCCGATTTCTTCGGCTCCCGCGTCGTCTCCCTCACCTATCGCCAGCCCCACGACAAGCTGGAAATCGCCATGGCCGCTCGCGTCGAGGTGACGCGCCGGGACGCGACGATCGATTTTTCGCCCGATCTTGCCGGCCTTTCCGCCCAGCTCGCCGCCAATTGGGACATGAGTGCGACCGCACCCCATCATTACACCGGCCCGAGCCCACGGATCTCGATCGATCCGGCTATTACCGAATACGCCCGCCAGAGCCTTTCAAATACCCGCACCGTCAAGGAAGCCGCCAACGATCTGTGCCTGCGCATCCACGAGGACTTCGCTTATGACGGCGATGCGACGCTCGTCGATACCCCGGTTGCCGAAGCGTTTTCGCTCAGGCGCGGGGTTTGTCAGGATTTCGCGCACATCATGATCGCCGGGCTGCGCGGACTTGGCATACCGGCCGGCTATGTCAGCGGCTTCCTGCGGACCATCCCGCCCGAGGGAAAGCCACGTCTCGAAGGGGCGGATGCGATGCACGCCTGGGTCAAGGTCTGGTGCGGGGAGGAGGCCGGATGGATCGAATTCGATCCGACCAATGCCATCCGCGCGGGGCAGGACCACATCGTCATCGGTTACGGCCGCGACTATTCCGACGTCGCTCCCATCGTCGGTGTCCTGCGTAGCGCCGGCGGTCACGAAGCTTCGCAGGCCGTCGACGTCCTAGAAGTCGCCTAGAGAAATCCGGCGATCATCAGCAGCGCCGTACAGATCGTTGCCCCGGCAATGAAGGGCAGATATCGCCCTTCTCCGCCGGCGGGGAGTTCCTGCTTCAAGACGTTGAGGATCATCCCGCCTGCCAGCAATGCGAACGCCATACCCGCAAAGACGTCCGGCACAATGGTGGCAACGCCGATTGCCCACCCTGCCAGTACGCTTCCGGCCATGACCCACCGTCCATAGCGGTCGTAGAGATCATGGTTTTGCTCGCGAAAGGCAATGTCGAGCGCAAAGGCGTGCAGACCCAGCACCAGAAAGTAGATCAGCTCGCCGCCAACGCTCTGGTCCTCGCGCCGCAGCAGAAAATACCCGATCAGCGCGTAGTAGAGAGAAAATCCCGCCGTGTGCGCCCAAAAGCCCAGCCGTTGATAGGTTCGTCCTTCGGAATGGGACAGGAACACTTCGAGCCCGTAGTAAAAACACGTTCCGAGCAGCACGAGCGCGTAAAGCGAAGCCGAAGCGCGCTGGAACAATTGTTCCTCGATGGCCCTGTGATGCGCGCTGAGTTCGGGCAGGAGAAAGACGAACACGTAGGCGGTCGCCACGCCCCCGGCGAGACTGCGCCAGACGTTACGATCAAGTCGCCACACAAGGCTTAGCCGACCCGCAAAAATGCAGATCAGCGCAAACCCCACTGCCCCGGCCGCACTAAGACCAATCATGGCTGGCTAACGCCCCGCCAGCGAGCCGGTTCACTGCTTGCGGGACCGATCAGACGACGCGCCTCCCGTTTTCGTCGATCACCACCTCACCATCTTCCTTGATGAAGGGGCCGATATCGAGGTTGGGCAGGATATCGAGCACGAGTTCGGACGGGCGGCACTGGCGTACACCCTTGGGCGTCTCGACGAAGGGGCGGTTGATGAGGATGGGGTGGGCCAGCATCGCGTCGATCAGTTGGTCGTCGGTGGACGTCGGATCGTCGAGGCCAAGCTCTCCATAGGGCGCTTCCTTGATCCGCATGGCTTCGCGAACCGTAAGCCCGGACCGCGCAATGAGATCGACCAGCCTTTCGCGAGACGGCGGGGCCTTTAGATATTCGATGATCAATGGCTCCTCGCCCGATTGGCGGATCATCGCCAGCGTATTGCGGGAGGTGCCACATTCTGGGTTATGATAGATCGTAATGGTCATGGATTTTCCTTGCGGCGGATGGCGCCGTTCAGCGCAACGGCGTCGGCCAGCGTATTGGAGATGGTCCCGTATTTGCGGACATTGGTATGCAGCAAGTCAAGCCGCCGATCCGGCTCATTGGTCTCCACGACGATCTCGTAATCGATCGAAATCAGCTTGGGCGGGGCGTCCTGCCTGACCGCGTGCAGCGAAACATCGACGCCGGAAAACTCGAACTTCAACATGGGCGCCACCCGCTCGATGCCCTTCAGGATGCAAGCCGACAAAGACGCGAGCAGCAATTCCACAGGGTTGAAAGCGTCCTGGCGCCCCTCAAGATCTGTATCAAGCAAGACTTCAGCAGATTTCGTGGTCGCAACACTACCGTGATCGTCGACCCGCTTGGCGGAAACGCGGTATTCCAGCATCGTTCAGCCTTCCACAAACCGATGACGGTTGGCGTTGGCAAATGCCACCAGCGAGAGCATGACGGGCACTTCGACCAGCACGCCGACGACAGTCGCCAGAGCCGCGCCCGAGTGTAACCCGAACAGCGAAATAGCCACGGCTACGGCGAGCTCGAAGAAATTCGATGTCCCGATCATCGCACACGGTGCGGCGACATTGAAGGGCACCTTCCACTTCCATGCGGCCCAGAACGTGATGCCGAAAATCCCGTAGGACTGGATCAGTAGCGGAATAGCGATCAGCACGATCACCAGCGGATTGGCGAGAATGACCTGCCCCTGAAACCCGAACAGCAGAACGACAGTCGCCAGAAGACCGATGATGGAAAACGGCTTTATGCGCCGGTTAAACGTTGCAAGGCGCGTCTCGGGATGCGCGCCGCCATTCGAAAGGATCGTCTGCCGCGTGATGATGCCCGCGATCAGCGGGATGATCACATAGAGCCCGACCGAAAGCAGCAACGTTTCCCACGGCACGGTCAGTTCGGTCAGCCCCAGCAGCAGCGCGACGATGGGTGCGAAGGCGAACACCATGATGACGTCGTTCACCGAAACCTGTACCAGCGTGTAATTCGGATCGCCCTTGGTGAGTTGCGACCACACAAACACCATCGCCGTACACGGCGCGGCGCCGAGCAGGATCAGCCCCGCAATATATTGCTGCGCATCCGCCGGATCGATGAAGGGCGCGAAGATGAAATTGAAAAACAGCACCGCCAGGATCGCCATCGTAAACGGCTTGACCAGCCAGTTGATAACCAGCGTGAGCACCAGACCCTTCGGCTGCCGGCCCACCTGCCCGATCGAGGTGAAATCGACCGCCACCATCATCGGATAGACCATCGCCCAGATCAGCACCGCGACAACGAAGTTGACCGATGCGAATTCAAATCCGGCGAGCACGGCAAACAGCCCCGGTACGAAATTGCCCAGCGCAATACCCGCGACAATGCATCCGGCCACCCAGACCGAAAGCCATTTTTCAAAAAATCCAATGCCGCCTACGGGGGCGGGCGCTGCAATATCGGTTGTCATGGTGGCTCTTAGTCTTTCGTATCGCCGATTTCGTCGAGGTGGGATTTGAGCGCGAGCCGGTCGAGGCTCTTGATAGGCAGGTTCATTAGCAGGGAAATACGGTTGCTCAACTGGCGTGCGGCTTCGGCGAAGGCGTAATGTCTTTCCGCTTCAGTTCCCTCAGCGGCAGCAGGATCGGGGACGCCCCAGTGGGCGGTCATGGGGTGGCCCGGCCACACCGGACAGACCTCCTCCGCCGCGTTGTCGCAGACAGTAAAGATGAAATCGAATTCCGGCGCGCCCGGCCCGGCGAATTCGTCCCAGCTTTTCGAGCGGGCAAATCCGGTATCGATCTTGAGGCTCCTCAGGAGATCAAGCGTAAAGGGGTGAACTTCACCCTTGGGCTGGCTACCGGCGGAGAAAGCGCGGAACCGCTCGCCGCCGTCGCGATTGAGCAGTGCTTCGGCGATGATGGAGCGCGCGGAATTTCCCGTGCAGAGAAAGAGGACGTTATAGGGGGTGTTGCTCATGACCGTTCTTCCGTTCAACAACCGCAGGTAATAGCCTCGATCACCGGCTGGCACAGCTCGGGCGACCCATTGCAGCAGTCTTCCATAAGGAAGGCCAGGAGGTCGCGAAACCCGGTCATGTCGGCATGATAACGAATAATGCGTCCGTCCCGCTCGGCGCGTACAAGGCCCGCATGGGTGAGCACTTTGAGGTGAGCGGACGTCGTGTTCTGCATGGTCCCCAGGTGGGTGGCTATATCTCCCGCGGGGACGCCCTCGGAAGAGGCTCGAACGAGGAGCCGGAAGATCTCAAGCCGCGTTTCCTGACCAAGCGCAGAAAGTGCGGAAAGTGCCACTGATTTATCCATATATCCAAAAATCCAGATTTATTGATTGATAGCTAGCACGCCTTTCCTCCTCCCGCAAGCAGCACGTAGTCGCCTGGAGGCTTAGCCGAAACGAATGCGGCACCCGGTCCGGCGCGGCGTTCGGACGTCCCGAAACCGTGGAACGAAGGATGCCCGGTATCGTTGGCCTTGGTGTCCTCCTTATTACCGGGAAAAACCATGACGACCCGCCTGATTTTCACCTCCTGTCTCCTCGTCGCTGGCCTTGCATCCGCTGTGTACGGCCAGTCCTCCGAACCTGTTACGGGACAGCACGCGCAGCAGGCACCCGAACTGCCGGGCCCCTCATCGCCAGGCACACCGCCACCGCACCTGACGCCGGGCGGGCAACAACCGCCCGAAGCGACGCAGCCGGATGAAACGCTTCTGCCTGGAGCGGGAAACGGTGCGGTTATCACCGATGGCACCGGCCTGCTCTCCACGAACGATATCATCGGGCTCGAGGTCTGGAGCGCAGGCAATCGGAATGTCGGAACTGTAAGCGAACTGCTGATCGACGCCGATGGGCGGTTAGCCGCCGTGGTTGTCGACATCGGTGGATTTCTGGGGATTGGTAGCCGTCAGGTCGCAATCCCATTCGCGGCCCTGACGGTGGTGCCCGAGGGTGATGGGTCGGACGCGCCAGCCGAGGGCACACCGCAATGGTGGCCACCTCAGGGTGCCAATCACCTGCGCGCGGAGCTGACCGAACAGCAGTTCGAGGATGCGCCGGAATTCAACCGCGCACCACTCCCATAAGTCTCGGCCGGACGCTCATTATCGGGCAGCACTAAAGGGCATCCACCGGGCTTTCCATGCCCTTGCCTTGCTCCATAAGCGCCAGGTGGCGCATATGGGGCAATGCTTGAGGATGCTCCTTCTGCAGAAAATCGACCAATTGCTCGCGCACGAGACAGCGCAGATCGAACGCCCTGCCCGCATTAGACGCGCTGACCAGGATGCGCACTTCCATCACCTGCTCCCGAAAATCGGTGACCTGCGTCACGGCAACTTTTCCATCCCAAAGCGGACTTGAAGCAGTGATTTCCTCCACCTTGGAGCGGATGCGCTCGATAGGCGCGCGATAATCGAGGTAAATCATCACATTCCCGAGTAGCGCCGCGCCTTCGCGCGTCCAGTTCTGAAAGGGATTCTCCATGAAATAGGAGAGCGGCAGGATCAGGCGGCGCAGGTCCCATATCCTGACCACCACGTAAGTCGCCGTGATTTCCTCCACATTCCCCCACTCGCCTTCCACAAGCAAAGCGTCGTCGATCCGGATGGGTTGGGTGATGGCAAGTTGAATGCCCGCCAGGAGGTTCTTGAGCACAGGCTGAAGAGCAAGGCCAAGCACGATGCCCGCGACACCCGCCGATGCCAGAATGCTGAGGCCAAGCTGGCGGACGTCGTCAAACGTCATGAGCGCCAGGCTGAGCGCCACCATATAGACCAGTATGTTGAACACCTTGAGCAGGATGCGGGTCTGCGTGGCGTGCTTTCGCGCCAAAAGGTTGTCTTCTGCATCGAGCTTGAAGCGACGGAGGTGGAGCGTCGACCAGATATGGACCGCCGTCTTGATGATCCATGCACCGAGCAGGATCAGCAGCACGTTGAGGGTCTGAGACACCAGCGCCGCAAATCCGCCGATGGGTGCCACCGAGGCCGCCCACATGAAGCCGATCACCAAAGTGGCCATGCGTGTGGGCCCTTTTGTCCGACTCACCAGCGACCGCCAGAACAGGTCGTACTTGGCGGTGGCCCGCATCACCGCTTTGAACAGGAAATGATGGATCAGCAGCGCTATGCCGCCAAAAACCAGAAAAATCAGGAGCGCGACCGCAGGCTGCGGCAGCCACTCCAGATATGCGACGAATTCGGCCAAACTCTATCCCTCGAACGGTGATGCTGTTTGGCAACGCCCGTCCAAGGCCACGTGTTCCTTAGCGCCGCTTGTCGATAGCCGCGCAATAGGAAAAGGCCGGTCGGCAAAGCTGCCGACCAGCATATGGTTTTCATGTCAGTTTGGGGAAATGACCCGCCGGTCAGGCCGCGCGTTTCAGTTCCACTGGCTTTGGCCTAGGGGTCGCCACGAGGCGGGCCGCCTGCTCTTCCTCAAAAGTGATGGCCCGCGCGCTGGCTATGGAATCGACATAGGCCAAGACAAGGCCAAAGGCTCCGAAAACACCTAAAACTGCGATTAGGACGACAAAAGATTCAGCAGGCATATCGGCCCCTTTCCATTGCTTAGGGGCCAATTCTACCCGGTATCGTTCAGAACGATTTGACCTCGATCAAATCGTCATCAGCCTGTAACGGATTGCTCGGCGGCGCGGAGCGTGTTGGCCATAAGCATGGCGATCGTCATCGGGCCTACGCCTCCTGGAACCGGAGTGACGGCGCCGGCGACCTTCAAGGCGCCGGCATAGTCGACATCGCCAACGATCCGTGTCTTCCCTTCGCCCTTTTCCGGCGCATCGATCCGGTTGATGCCCACATCGATCACCGCAGCCCCGGGCTTGATCCAGTCGCCCTTGATGAACTCCGGTTTCCCGATGGCCGCGACCAGAATATCCGCGGTCCGGCAAAGTGCAGGCAGATCGGGGGTTCGCGAGTGCGCGATGGTCACCGTGGCATTGGCCTTGAGCAAAAGGTTGAACATCGGCTTGCCCACGATGTTGGATCGTCCAACAACCACTGCCGTTTTCCCCGAAAGGTCCTTGCCCAGCACCTTTTCGATGAGCAGCATAGACCCCGCCGGCGTGCAGGGCACAAGCGCGGTCTCGGTCTCACCCGTTCCGAGCTTGCCCACATTGATGAAGTGAAACCCGTCGACGTCCTTTTCCGGCGCAATCGCCTGGATAACCTTCCCCGCATCGATATGCCGGGGCAGCGGCAGCTGGACGAGAATGCCGTGAATGGTGGGGTCGGCATTGAGCCGCACCACTTCGGCCAGCAGGTCCGCTTCGCTCGTTTCCTCGGGCAAATCACGTTGCACCGAATGAAAGCCGCACGCCGCTGCGCGACGTGATTTAGAACTGACGTAAATCTGACTGGCCGGATCGGAGCCCACTATGATCACCGCCAAACCGGGGATCACGCCGTGCTCGGCCCTGAGTTTCGCGGCGCGTTGGGTTACCTCCGTCACAAGGTCTTCAGCCCGCGCCTTCCCGTCAATGACAGTGGCAGTCATGGTCTCTCCCCGGCTTTCAGTGTCACCGGCTTAATAGAGACTCTTGCGATTGATGTCGAGCCATGAATGTATACATTCAATGGTGGCAACCTACCCTGCCGCCTTCTCGCCACCGGGCGTATAATTGAGGATCGGCCCAAGCCAGCGCTCGACTTCGCCCACTGCCATGCCCTTGCGCCGCGCATAATCCTCAACCTGATCGCGCTCGACCTTGGCAACCCCGAAATAATAGCTTTCAGGATGCGCGAAATAGAGTCCCGAGACCGACGATCCCGGCCACATCGCATAGCTCTCGGTCAGCTTGACCCCGATCTCCTTTTCCACCTCCAACAACCTGAACAGCGTGGTTTTCTCAGTATGATCAGGCTGAGCCGGATAGCCCGGCGCGGGCCGGATTCCCTTATAGGGCTCCGCCACCAGTTCCTCGGGCGCAAACGTCTCGTCCGCCGCATAGCCCCACAATTCCTTGCGCACCACCTCGTGCAGCCGCTCGGCAAAGGCCTCGGCAAACCGGTCGGCCAGGGCCTTGACGAGAATGGAGGAATAGTTGTCGTGCGCCGCGTCGAATTTCTGGGCGATCTCGATTTCCTCGAATCCTGCCGTGACGCAAAACCCGCCCAGATAATCGGGCGAACCCTCCGGAGCGACGAAATCGGCCAGCGCCACGTTGGGCCGCTCGCCCGATTTGGTGAGTTGCTGGCGCAAGGTGAAGAACGTCGCAAGGCCGTCCGTCCGGCTGTCGTCTGTAAAGAGCCGCACGTCGTCTCCGACCCGGTTCGCCGGCCAGAACCCCACGACCGCCTTGGGCGTGAACCACTTCTCGGCAATGATTTTTTCCAGCATGGCTTGGGCATCGGAAAACAACTGGCGCGCAGCCTCCCCCTGACGCTCATCCTCGAGAATCTTGGGATACGTGCCTTTGAATTCCCAAGCCTGGAAGAATGGCGTCCAGTCGAAATAACGCGCCAGTTCGGCCAAATCCCAGTCCTGGTAAGCCTTGGCTCCGAGGAATGATGGCGTCGTTGGTGTATACATTTTAGTCGGCTGGAACGCATTCGCGCGCGCGGCGGCCAGTGGCATACGCTGCTTCTCGGCCTCGCCCCGGCGATGTTTTTCCGCGACCTGTTCGTATTCCTGTTTGATCGTTTTGACGTAATCGTTGGCCGCATCGCGCGATAGCAGCTTTGAAACTGCGCTCACGGCCAGCGAAGCGTCCTTGATATAGATCGTCTGCCCGCGGTGATATTTGGGGTGAATCTTGACCGCCGTGTGTATACGGGATGTCGTCGCGCCGCCGATCAGAAGAGGGATATCGAATCCCTCGCGCTCCATCTCGGCCGCCACATGCACCATCTCGTCGAGCGATGGCGTAATGAGCCCCGATAGTCCGATCACGTCGACCTTTTCCCGCCGCGCCGTCTCGAGGATCGTCTGGCTCGGCACCATGACACCCAGATCGATGATCTCGTAATTGTTGCACGCCAAAACAACCCCCACGATGTTCTTGCCGATATCGTGGACGTCTCCTTTGACCGTCGCCATCAGGATCTTGCCCGCGCTCTGCCGTCTGCCGTCGCTCTCGGCCTCCATGAAGGGCAGGAGATAAGCCACTGCCTGCTTCATCACACGCGCCGATTTCACCACCTGTGGCAGAAACATTTTGCCCGAGCCGAACAGGTCTCCCACGATATTCATCCCGTCCATCAGCGGACCTTCGATCACATGCAGCGGACGGTCGAAATGCTGCCGTGCCTCCTCGGTATCGGCCTCGATAAATTCGGTGATCCCGTTGACCAGCGCATGCGAAATCCGCTCGCCGACGGGCTTTTCGCGCCAGCTTAAATCCTTCTCCTTGGCCTCTTTGCCCCCTGCGCCCTTGTAGCGCTCCGCCAGTTCCAGCATCCGCTCGGTCGAGTCCGGCCGCCGGTTAAGCACCACGTCCTCACAGGCTTCCCGCAGTTCGGGATCGATCGATTCATAGACCGCCAACTGCCCTGCATTGACGATGCCCATGTCCATTCCAGCGTGGATGGCGTGGTAGAGGAAAACCGCATGCATCGCCTCCCTGACCGGCTCATTGCCGCGGAAGGAGAAGGAAAGGTTTGAGACGCCGCCCGAAACATGCACATGCGGAAGCGTCGCGACGATCTCGCGCGCGGCCTCGATGAAGTCGACGCCGTAATTGTCGTGCTCCTCTATCCCCGTCGCTACAGCGAAAATGTTTGGATCAAAGATGATGTCCTCGGGTGGAAATCCGACTTCATCGACAAGGATGCGATAGGCGCGCGTACAGATTTCCACCTTGCGATCTTTGGTGTCCGCCTGCCCCTTTTCGTCGAACGCCATGACGACCACAGCCGCGCCGTAGAGTTTGCAGAGCCGCGCCTGCTCACGGAATTTGTCTTCGCCTTCCTTCATCGAGATGGAATTGACGACCGCCTTGCCCTGCACGCATTTGAGCCCAGCCTCCATCACTTCCCATTTCGATGAATCGAGCATTATGGGCACGCGCGCGATGTCGGGCTCCGACGCGACGAGATTGACGAACTCGACCATCACCTTCTCGCTGTCGATCAGCCCTTCGTCCATGTTGATGTCGATGATCTGCGCGCCGTTCTCCACCTGGTCGCGCGCGACATCGAGCGCGGCGGTGTAGTCCCCTGCCGTAATCAGTTTCCTGAATTTTGCCGAACCCGTAACGTTCGTCCGCTCGCCGACATTGACGAACGGAATGTCGTCGGTGAGCGTAAAGGGCTCGAGCCCCGAAAGCCGCAACCGCCGCTCTATTTCCGGCACTTCTCGCGGTGGATATTTCGCCACCGCCTCCGCAATCGCCGTGATGTGCTCGGGCGTCGAACCGCAACACCCGCCGACGATGTTCAGGAACCCGTCGCGCGCAAAACCCTCGATCTGCTCGGCCATGAACTCGGGCGTCTCGTCATACTGTCCGAATTCATTGGGCAGCCCCGCATTGGGATAAATGCAGACCAGCGTATCGGCGATGCTGGAAATCTCCGACACATGCTCACGCATCGCATTGGCGCCCAGCGCGCAATTGAGCCCCACGGTAAAGGGCTTTGCGTGCCTCAGCGAATACCAGAATGCCGTCGGCGTTTGCCCCGATAGCGTGCGCCCGGAAAGATCGGTGATCGTACCCGAGATCATCACCGGCAGGCGGATGCCCTTTTTCTCGAATACCTCTTCGGCCGCAAAAACCGCGGCCTTGGCGTTGAGGGTGTCGAAGATCGTCTCGATCAGGATCAGATCCGCTCCGCCATCGATGAGCCCTTCGATTTGCTCGCCATAGGCGATGCCCAACTGGTCGAAGCTCGTGGCGCGGTATCCGGGATTGTTGACATCGGGCGAAATCGAGGCCGTCCGATTGGTCGGGCCCACCGCCCCGGCAACGAAACGCCGCTTGCCGTCCGCAGCCTCCGCGCGCGCCGCCGCGCGCTTGGCCACCCGTGCGCCTTCGAGATTGATCTCATAGGCCAGCTCTTCCAGCCCGTAGTCGGCTTGCGCGATCGTCGTACCCGAGAACGTGTTGGTCTCGAGAATGTCGGCCCCGGCCATCGCATAATCGAAATGGATATCCTCGATCAGTTGGGGCCGCGTTACGACCAGCAGATCGTTATTGCCCTGAAGCGGCCTGTGCCAATCCTTGAACCGCTCGCACCGGAAATCCGCTTCTCCCAGCGTATGGCGCTGGATCATCGTCCCCATCGCGCCATCGAGGATCAATATCCGTTCGCGCGCCGCCTTTGTAAGTGCGGCGAGCACTTCCGCCCCTTCGCTCGCCCTGCGCAAGGCCCCACTGCCTGGTCGCGCCGCGGCAATCTCCATGCGCGAAGCCGTCCCGCCTCCCGTTTCAACAGGCGACTGAACTGCGCCTCCATGCGTACAGCCAGGCAAGTTGCACATATCGACGATCCAACGCGATTACCTCGAAACACCAGACACAAAGACATAAAGATATCTTTATGTCAATGAAACGATCAAGCAGTTTCGCCCCGGGGGATCATAGGGCAACGGCGCTTGCCTCGAAACGGCGACGGGCGGCGTCCTCTTGGAGCGCCGCCCGCCGTCAACCACCCTTAATAGGGGGAGAGCTTACTTGTTCCGCGCATCCTCGCGCATCTCGAACCACATCGCGTTCAGAATGGCGAAGCTGCAGGCCAGCCCCACGCCCAGGATCCATGCAAAATACCACACTAGCGTTTCTCCTTAATATGCGTTGGGGTTACGACCGAGCGACTTGGTCGACACCGGCCCGCTGATCACCTTGAACACCCATGTGGTGTAGAGAAGGATGATCGGCATGAAGATAAGCGTCGCGATCAGCATGATGAACAACGTCAGGTGGCTCGACGACGCGTCCCAAACCGTCAGGCTAGCTGTTAGGTTGTACGAGCTCGGCAGAAAGAAGGGGAACATCGAGAGGCCTGCCGTGGCGACGATCCCGGCAACGCCGGCCCCAGCCGCCACGACAGCCGTTATATTGCGCTTGAGCCGCAAGCCTAACCACGCGCCCGCCATCCCGGCAAAGCCGAGCAGCGGCGCAACGATCATCCAGGGATGGGCGCTATAGTTGCTCAGCCATCCGCCCGTCTGCCGCACGACCGTCTTGGTCAGCGGATTGGAGGGCGCATCAGTCACCACCGCGCTGGTAATGACGTAGCCATCGATTCCGAAGGCGATCCAGACGCCGCCGAGCGCGAACAGCACTATCGCGGCAAGCGCCGCCCACTGCCCGTAAAGGCTTGCCCGTTCGGCAATCACGCCCTCCGTCCGCTTGGCGATGATCACAGCGCCCATCACCAGCAGCATCGAAAGACTCACCAACCCGCACAGCAGCGCAAAAGGCATGAGGAGTTGGAAGAAATTGCCATAGTAGAATGGCCGGAGCGTATCATCGAGGTTGAACGGTGCGCCAAGCAGGGCATTGCCCACGGCAACCCCGAAGATCAGCGCTGGTACGAACCCGCCGACAACCAGCCCCCAGTCCCACGTATTCCGCCAGCGCGGATCGGCGATCTTGCCGCGGAACTTGAAGCCGACGGGCCTCAGGATCAGCGCCAGCAGAATGACGATCATCGCAAGGTAGAACCCCGAGAACGACACCGCGTAAAGCGGCGGGAACGCGGCAAAGATCGCGCCGCCTCCGAGGATCAGCCACACCTGGTTGCCTTCCCAGGTGGGCCCCGAGAGGTTGAGCAGCACGCGCCGCTCCTCGTCGGTGCGGGCAACGGCGGGCAGCAGCGCGCCGATGCCCAGGTCCATGCCGCCCATGATCGCGAACCCGATCAGCAGCACACCCAGCAGCGCCCACCAGATCAGGCGTAGAGTCTCATAGTCGATAGGTATGAAGTCCATCTGTCCTTCTCCTTATTCTGCAGGTGCCGCTGACGGCTTTGGCATGGCCTTCGGCTCCACCTCTTCCGGCTCGGCCTCGCCGTTGAGAATGGCAAGATAATCCTTGGGTCCGGCCTTGATGGCCTTGACCATCAGGATGACCATGATGACCAGGAGTGTCGTGTAAATCGCCACATAGAAGGTGATGCTGAGCACGAGGTCGAGCACCGTAAGGCCCGATGCCGCATAGAAGGTCGGCAATACGCCCTCGATGGCCCAAGGCTGCCGTCCGTATTCGGCGATCAGCCAACCCGCTTCCGCTGCAAGCCAGGGCAATGGGAGCGTAACCACAGCGGCATAAAGGAACCACTTGTGCTTTTCGATCGTGCCCCGCGACGCCTTCCAGAAGGCGAGCGCAAAGAATGCGATATAGAAAAACCCGATCGCAACCATCAGCCGGAAGGTCCAGAACAGCGGCCAGACATCCGGTACGGTATCGAGTGCGGCCTGGGCAATTTCGGCGTCGGTGGCGTTTTCGATGTCGGTGCGATACTGTTTGAGCAACAGCGCATAGCCGAGATCAGGCCAAGTTTCGGCAATTGCCGCCCGGGCCTCCTCGTTCTGCCTGTCGGTCTTGAGAACTTCGACCGCTTCATAGGCAACCAGCCCGTCGCGGATACGCTGTTCGGCATGGACAACAAGATCGTCTATGCCCGGTAGTTGGGTATCGAACGAGCGCGTTGTGATGAGGCCCAGCACCCAGGGAACCTTGAGTTCCCAGACGGTACCGTCAGCCCGAGGGAACGCAACGATCGAGAGGCCCGCCGGCGCTTCCTCGGTGTGATACATCGCTTCGAGCGCCGCGATCTTCATCTTCTGGTGCTCGGTCGCGACATATCCGCTCTCGTCACCCAGTACGACCACCGAAAGAGCCGCCGCGAGGCCGAAGCTCGATGCCACGACCATTGAGCGGATTGCGAGATCGCGATGCTTTTTCTGCAAGAGGAATATCGCGCTGATCCCCAGTACGAATACCGCCCCCGTAACGTAGCCAGCGCTCACCGTATGAACGAACTTGGCCTGGGCAACGGGATTGAAGATCACCTCCATGAAGTTGGTGACTTCCATGCGCATCGTATCTGGATTGAAGGTCGAGCCGACCGGAAACTGCATCCAGCCGTTCGCAACAAGAATCCAGAGTGCTGAGAGATTCGCCCCCAGCGCCACGAGCCATGTGACGACGAGATGCCCGACCTTGGAGAGCTTGTCCCATCCAAAGAAGAACAGCCCGATGAAAGTCGCTTCAAGGAAGAAGGCCATTAGGCCCTCAATAGCGAGCGGTGCGCCAAACACATCGCCCACGTAATGGCTGTAATAGGACCAGTTCATGCCGAACTGAAATTCCATGACGATGCCTGTAGCCACACCCATGGCAAAGTTGATGCCGAAAAGCGTGCCCCAGAACAGGGTCATCTTGCGCCAGATTTCCCGCCCCGTCATCACATAGACGCTCTCCATGATTGCCATCATGAAAGAGAGCCCAAGCGTGAGCGGGACGAACAGGAAGTGGTACATCGCGGTCGCCGCAAATTGCAGGCGCGAGAGATCCACGACGGTTTGATCGATCATTGTCGTTCGCCCTTGTCCAATCACGACGAACCCGGAGCGCAATACCTGCTCCGACAGCTCGTCTACAGGATGCAACTTAAACATACACCCGATTGCCCGCGTTGACTTGGATCAAGGCGCCGCAGCGGCGACTTGTCCTAGAAAGGAGGTCTACGCTGGCTCGTCGGCGTAGGGTAACATCACTCCCGGGTAATATGGCTTCACACCGCAAATCAGCAGAGGAAAAGGCAGCAAATCGCAGGCTCATGGGCCTGCGCGGTCTGGCCGGTGGCGCGCTGAACCTTGCGATCGCCACCCCGCTCGTCTCCGGCGTGCTGCTCGTCATTCAGGCGGCCCTGCTCGCAAACGTGCTCGGCCTGACCATCGAGGATGGCGTGCCGCTCCTCTCCGTTGCCCCCCTCATCGGCTGGATCGCCGCGCTGATTCTCCTTCGCGCCCTGCTTGCCGTCCTTGGCGAACAGGCCGGCCAGGCGGGGGCCGAAGCCATCAAGCAAAGCCTGCGGGAAAAGCTCTTCGGGCACCTGCTGGCCGGTCGTCACGGCCTTCACCTTGCTCCCGCCTCAGGCGCGGTCAGCGCTGGTGTCGTCGATCAGGTCGAAGCCATCGAGCCCTTTTTCGCGCGCTATATCCCGGCGATGATTTCCGCAGCCTTCCTTCCGGTTGCCTTTGTGGTCGTCCTGATGCCGATCGATTGGATCGTCGGTGTCCTTTTTCTTCTCACCGCCCCGGCGATCCCGCTCTTCATGGCGCTCGCCGGCATGGGCGCGCAGGCAGCGACCGACCGGCAGGCCAGCGCCTTTGCCCGCCTTTCCGGACACTTTGCCGACAGACTACGGGGTCTCACCACGCTCAAGCTGCTAGGGCGGCAGAAAACGGCTACAGAGGAGGTCTATCTTGCAAGCGAGGACCTGCGCCGCCGCACCAACGCGGTGCTGCGCATCGCCTTTCTCTCATCAGCCATCCTCGAATTCTTCGCGGCCCTCGGTGTTGCCGGCGTTGCACTATATGTTGGCCTCACCTTTCTCGGCCTACTTCCATTCCACCCCGAGTTGACGCTGGTGGCCGGTCTATTCGCGCTTATCATGGCGCCCGAGGTCTACCAGCCCCTGCGCCAGCTCGCCGCTCACTATCATGACCGCGCGGCCGCCCGTTCGGCTCTCGTCGAGATCGAGCGCCATATCGCCAAGATCGACGCGCTTGCGCTTGCTTCACCGGCTGCGGCCCCCGTAACCCGCCATGGTCCCGCCGCCCTTTCGGTGCGCGCGCTCGATGTCGTGTCGGAAACCGGAGCATCGATCCTCAACCACCTCTCGCTCGATCTCAGGCCCGGCGAGGCGGTCGCGATAATGGGCCCTAGCGGCTGCGGCAAGACGACGCTGGCCCGCGCCATCGCCCGCATCATACCGGCATCGGGTTCCATCACCCTAGACGGCCGTCCGCTTGAGGAAATCGCGGAAACGCATTTGCGCAACACATTGGTTTTCATCACCCAGAAGCCGCGCATCTTCCACGGCACCATCGCCGAAAACATTGCGTTTGCGGCCCCCGACGCCGCCGAAAGCGCGATCCACGCTGCCGCGGAAAGGGCGCTGGTAAACAGCTTCGCAGATGAATTGCCAAACGGGCTAAACACTTTGGTGGGTGAAGGCGGGGCCGGACTATCGGGTGGTCAGGCGCAACGCGTCGCGCTCGCCCGTCTGTTCCTGACCGATCCAAGCCTTGTCATCCTCGACGAACCGACCGCCCATCTTGACGGCGACACCGAGGCCCGCCTTCTCGATGCCATATTCGAATTCTGCTCGGACCGGTCTCTGATCATACTCACCCATTCGCGACCCACGGCCCACCGCGCTGACCGCATCCTGCGCCTTGCCGCCGGTGAACTCCTCCCTATCCCCCACCGACTTCATGCGGTCGGAGAAAACCGCGGGGACAACCGAACATGAAAGCCCTTTTCTTTTTCGCACCGCTTTTCCGCGCGCGTCTGCGTGGTTTCTCGCTCGCGCTGCTGCTCTCGCTCATAACGATTGCTGCCGGAACGGCCCTGCTGGGCGTTTCGGGCTGGTTCCTGACGGCAACCGCCCTCACGGCCTTGGGGGTTTCTTTCAATCTCTTTGCGCCGTCGGCAGCCGTGCGCGGATTTTCCTTCATTCGCATTCTCTCGCGCTATTTCGAAAAGCTCATCGGCCACAACACGACGCTAGCCCTGCTCTCGGACGTTCGCCGCTTCCTTTTTGAGCGCCTGTTCCCCCGCGTGCCGCTCCCCGCGCGCTCCCTGCGCCATGGCGATCTGGTCTCGCGTCTCACCGCCGATGTCGATGCTCTCGATACACTTTTCCTTCTTGCCATCGGGCCGCTCATTGCAGCGCTCGTCATTGGCGCCATCGTCGCAGCAGTCCTCTTCGCCGTTCTCCCTGTCGCGGGCTGGATCTATCTTGCGGCACTGCTGGCGGCAGCCATCGCCATACCGCTTGCGCTAGTCATCCAGACCGACCGCACCGGCACGGCCTTGGTCGAAGCTGCCGCCATCCTGCGCACACACGTCCTAGATGCAACGCTGGGCCACGACGATATCGTGCTGTTCGGCCAGCAGGATGTCGTTCGCGCACGCTTTACCGCAGCTGGCAACACGCTCTCGCGGCTGCGCAAGCGCCAATCGCTGGCGACCGCAATCGCATCGGGCGCAGTCCAGACCCTTACCGGTTTCGTGCTCATAGCTATCCTCTATTTTGGCCTGGTTGCCCTTGAAACGGGCACGCTCGACGGCCCGATCCTGGCGGCCATCGTCTTCGGTGTGATGGGAAGTTTTGAGGCTACCGCCACCATCGTCCGCTCGGTCGGCAAGTTCAGTGCGGCCGCAGCATCCGCAGCGAGACTGCATGAAATTGCCACCATGCCTCCTCCGATCCGCGAGGCGCAGCGCCCCGTCCCGTTGCCAAAGGGCACAGACATCGCCTTCAAAAGCGTTTCTTTCGCCTATCCCGATGGCACCAAGGTCCTTCAGCATCTCGATCTCGACATCGCCTCCGGCGAGCATGTCGCGATTACCGGCATATCGGGTTCGGGCAAATCGACGCTTTTGAATCTACTACTGCGCATCGAAGATGTGCGCGAGGGCGCAATCGAAATCGCGGGCACCGACATACGCGACGTTGCGCTCGAAGAGCTTTACACCCGCGTCGCCTTGCTCAGTCAGGACAGCCCGGTCTTCCTCGATACGATCCGCAACAACCTGTTGCTTGCCCGCACCGACGCCAGTGATGCCGATCTCTGGACCGCACTCCGCACGGCAAGGCTCGAGCCTTTCGTACGCGGCCTGCCATCGGGCCTCGATACGCTCGTGGGGGAAACCGGCACCACGCTTTCAGTGGGCCAGGCCCGCCGCTTGTGCCTCGCCCGCACGGTTCTGGCACCGGCCGGAATCGTCGTGCTCGATGAACCGACATCCGGCCTCGACGCAGAAACCGAAGCGGCGTTCCTCGCGGATATTCCCGGGACCTTCCGCGGTCGTACCCTTCTCCTCGTCACACATGCTCAAATTCCAGAGAACGCCCGGATGCGCATGCTCGTCCTGACCAATGGACAACTTATGGAGCCCAAACAATGACGTCGCCAGTCGCGTTTAAGCCGGCCCCGGATACCGGGCACCTGATCGATATCCTCAACGCAACCCATCGCGAGATGCTTGCGCTGTGTCAGACGCTGGAGATGATCGCGGATTCCCTTCCGGCGGACATCGACCGCACCGTCTGCATTAACGCCGCTCGCATCCTGGGCCCGCTCATTGCCCGAGCCCAGGACATGGAGGAAGAGTTCATCTTTCCGGAGATCGAAAAGCGTTGGGCCATGCTGCCCGACATGACCAAAACCATCGAACGGCTGAAATACGAGCACCTCGAGGACATTTGTTTTTCCGAAGAACTTTACGATGCGCTGATGGCCTACGGGCGAGGCGTGGGCCAGCCGGCGCCCGACGCATTCGGCTATATGCTGCGTGGATTTTTCGAGGGTCTGAGGCGCCATATTGCCTTTGAGCAGGATGTCATCGCCCCCCTGCTCGAGCGCGGCGCTCCTCAGCCAACACGTAAGCTCAACTAGCCGCAGCGCAATTCCAGCCGCTCGGTATCGGGCACGACCACGGTGCGGTTGTTGATCACTTCGATCACACCGTCCCGGCGCAGCTTGGTGAGTTGGCGAGACACCGTCTCAATGGTCAGCCCGAGAAAATCGGCGATATCGGCCCGGCTCAACGGCAGGTCGAACTTGATGGTGCTCGCCGTTTCCATCTGCCGGCTGGCTTCGGCGGCAGGATCGATATGGGTTGCGATCAGCCAGAGGAAGCTGGCCACCTTCTCCGCCGCCGTCTTGCGTCCCAGGGTCAGCATCCAGCCCCGCGCGTCGTCGAGCTCTCGCAGCGCCTGTTCGTGGAGCTTGTGTTCGAGTTCCGGGCAGTCCTGCACCAACCGCTCAAGCGCGGGCTTGGGGATCCTGCACAATTCGACATCGGACGCCGCTTCCGCGGATACGGTGTTCTGCTTGCCGTAAAGCCGACCAAGAAAATCGGGCGCGAACTGGAGCCCCACAACCTGCTGGCGACCGTCCTCGAGCATCTTGGAGAGCTTGACGACGCCACGCATCACATTGGCATAGGACCGGATCTCGCTATCGTCAGCGATCAATTCCGTCCCGGCGGACTGCCGAACCTGCTGTGTGTGCTTTGAAAGAGTCAGCAGTTGCGCAGCATCCAAAGCCCCACAAATGCCCTTGTGCCTGACTTCACAACTCCGGCACAATGCAGGCACTTCCGAATTGTGTATGTCCAGTCGGTCCATTTGCCGGCCTTTCCCAAACCGCCGCGGCCAACATATGCCGCGGCAAAGGCGGCGGTAAGCTGGGAAAACGTCGCACTTGACCTCGATCAAAGAGAATTCCGCTTCCCGGCAATAATGTCGCGTCCAATGATACCGGCGAGACTCCTCTGATGCGCGAACCTCTGGTGGCTGCCTACGCCACGCCCGTCCCCCGCTACACCAGCTATCCGACAGCCCCGCATTTCAACGAAAGCGTGACGCCCGCGGTGTTTTCCGACTGGCTTGGCGCGCTCCCGCAGGACAAGCCCGTTTCGCTCTATCTCCACATTCCCTATTGCGACCGCATGTGCTGGTTCTGCGGCTGCCACACCAAGCAGGTGCGGCAATATGCGCCCATCGCCGCCTATCTCGAGGCGCTGCTCGCGGAAGTCGCGCTTGTCGCCGGCCGGATCGGACACCGTCTGGCGGCAAGTGCGATCCATCTCGGGGGCGGCTCGCCAACCATGCTCGAGCCTGCCGACCTTAAGCGCCTGCTGACGGTCATTGGGGACCACTTCATCATTTCTCCCCGGACCGAAATCAGCATCGAGATCGACCCCAACGATATCACGCCCGCCAAGCTCGACGCCATCGCCGCCGCCGGGATCAATCGTGCGAGCCTCGGCGTGCAAGATTTCAATCCCACCGTGCAGGCTGCCATCAACCGCATCCAGACCTTCGGGCAGACCAAGACCGTCATCGATGGCCTGCGCGCCGCGGGCATCACGGCCATCAACGTCGATATGCTCTACGGCCTGCCCTACCAGACCGTAGACTCCGTCCTCATGACCGCGGAGCAGGTGCTTGCCCTCGACCCCACCCGCATCGCATTGTTCGGCTATGCGCATGTGCCGTGGATGAAAAAGCACCAGCGGCTCATCAACGAAACAGTCCTGCCCGACGCCAACGAACGCTTCGCGCAAGCCCAGGCCGCTGCTACCTTCTTTGGCGGAAACGGCTTTGCTCCTATTGGAATGGACCATTTCGCGCGTCCCCACGATACCCTCGCCGTCGCAGCCCGGAACGGCGAGCTTCGCCGCAACTTTCAAGGCTACACAACCGACGCCACCGAAGCCCTGATCGGTTTGGGTGCATCTTCGATCAGTCGCCTCCCCCAAGGCTACGCGCAGAATGTCGTCGCTACGGCCAATTACATGCGCGCGGTGGAAGGGGGTGAACTCGCCATCGCCAAGGGCGTCGCCCTTACCGCTTCCGATCACATTCATGCCTATGCAATCGAACGCATCATGTGCGACTTCGCCCTCTCGCGTGCCGAGCTCATGAACCGCTTCGGCGCCCAGGCAAACGCGATCTTCAAGCGCGCCGATCTCTATCTTGCCACCCACAAGGACGGCCTTTTTGTCCGCGAAGGCGATTTCTACCGCGTCACAACCCGCGGCCGGCCCTTCGTCCGCCACATTGCCGCAGTCTTCGACGCCTACTTGAACAAGGGCGCCGGTCGGCACTCCATCGCGGTTTAGACCCAACCCTTCGGTCTTTTCCGTCTCTCGCCCGGATGATCCGGCAGCCCTAGCGCGGGAGACTCTTCAGCATCCCATGAGCAGTTGCCGTCCTACCGCCCCGATAGGCGGAGTGACGACGTGGGACGCGCAACGCTCATTCCAAGCGAATGCGCTATGGCATACCCACCGGCTATTGCAAACCATTTTCAACTAGCATTGACAAATTGCGAATGATTGTCATATTCATTTCCGGCACTACAAACGAATATGGCCTTACGATGCATTTCCGCCTTCCCGGCGCCCTCACCGCCCTTCTTGCCATCGTACTCCCCGCCGCTGCGCATGCACAGCCTAATGTCGTTGCGACAGTGGGCATGATCGGCGACATTGCAGAAACTGTGGGTGGGGAGTGCGTGTCGGTGACGACCCTCATGGGCCCCGGCACGGACCCGCACCTCTATCAGGCCACTGCCCGCGACGTTCAGACCTTCGGCAACGCCGATCTCATCCTTTATTCTGGCTTGACCCTCGAAGGCCAATTGGCCGACATCCTCTCCCGGCTCGGCGAACGCAAACCCGCGCTTGCCGTCAGCGAAGTTGCGATCCCCGAGGAACATTTACTCGCCACCGACGACAGCTACGGCGTCGATCCACACGTTTGGATGGATACCGGCCTCTGGGCGCAAACCGTGAGTGTCATCGCTGACGCCCTCTCGGAAAGTGCCCCGGAGTGCGCCCAAGCCATCGCCGACCGAGCCCAGAGCTACGAAGGTCAACTTATCGCGCTCGACCAGTGGGTGGCGCAGACCATCGCCTCCATTCCGGAGACACAGCGCGTGCTTGTCACAGCCCATGACGCCTTTTCCTATTTCGGCCACGCCTATGGTATCGAGGTTGCAGGCATTCAAGGTATTTCCACCAGCGCGGAAGCCTCGATTGCCGACATCCGCGAAACGGCTGAATTGCTCATAGAGCGAGGCATCCCAGCAATCTTCGTGGAGTCTACCATCAACCCCCGCACCATCCAGGCCGTCATTGACGCTGCCGGACGGCAGGGCCACACTGTAACTATTGGCGGCGAGCTGTTCGCGGATGCAATGGGCGATCCCGGAACGCCGGAGGGGACCTATATCGGCATGATCGTTTCCAACACTCTGGCCATCGCCCAAGCACTCGGCGGGGACCCCGCACCCTTCCCCGCCGCCCTTTCGGATTGGGCTGCTCGAACAGGCATCGATCCGTGAGTTCAAACCTCCACGAACCCGGCCTAGCCGTCCACTGCGAGGACCTGACGGTCAGCTACGCTGCGCGGCCGGTTTTGTGGGACATCGATGTCGACATTCCCCCGGGCGTCATGGCGGCCATTGTCGGCCCGAATGGCGCGGGAAAATCGACGCTCATCAAATCCATCCTTGGCCTTGTCCGCCCCACTGCCGGACACATCACCATCCTCGGGCGCCCCTACAAGGACCAGCGCCGCCGCGTGGGCTACGTGCCGCAGCGATCGAGTGTCGATTGGGACTTCCCCACCACCGCCATCGATGTCGTGATGATGGGCCTTTACGGCCAGCTCGGCTGGTTCCGCAGACCCGGAACGAAGGAGCGTCAAAAGGCAAGCGATGCTCTCGCCCGCGTCGGCATGCTCGATTTTGCGGACCGTCAGATCAGCCAACTTTCCGGCGGCCAGCAGCAGCGTGTATTCCTGGCCCGTGCACTGGTCCAGGATGCCGAGGTCTATTTCCTCGACGAGCCCATGGCGGGCGTGGACGCCACCACCGAACGCGCCATCGTCGCCATCCTTCACGCCCTGCGCGATGCCGGCAAGACCGTGATCGTCGTCCATCACGATCTGCAGACCGTGCGCACCTATTTCGACTGGATGGTCATCCTCAACGTTCGTGTCATCGCCCAAGGCCCCGTCCGCGATATTTACAACGCCGATAACCTCCGCCGCGCCTACGGCGGACAGGTTGCGCTGCTGGATCGGGACAAGGTGCTCGGAGAGACCGGTTAGATGCCTGCGATATTTGAAGTGCTCCGCCGAATGGCCCCGTTGAAAGGTAAGTGCGGCTTTGGCAGGGCGGCAAAGGTCGGCGCCCCTGGTTCCACGCCACTCCGCAACGACCTTGCCTCCGCATGACCATGCTGGCCTTTCTCTCGGACTTCACGATCCAGAATGTCATGGCCGGAGCCGCCCTGCTCGGCATCGTTTCGGGCGTGCTTGGAAGCTTTGCCGTACTGCGCAAGCAAAGCCTTCTTGGCGATACCCTTTCCCATGCGGCGCTTCCTGGCATCTGCATCGGCTTTCTCATCGCCGGCGTCCGCGACCTGCCCGTCCTTCTCGCTGGAGCCCTCGTCACGGGTGCTGTTGCCGCCCTTCTCATGGTCGCATTGACGCGCACCACGCGCCTCAAGACCGATGCTGGACTTGGGATCGCCCTCTCGCTTTCCTTCGCCGTCGGCATCGTGCTGCTGACCCACATTCAGGCCACTGGCGGCGCCGGACACGGCGGGCTGGAATCCTTCCTCTTCGGCCAAGCCGCCGCCATCCTGCGCTCGGACATTTATGTCATGGCCGCCATCGGCGCAGTCGCCCTGGCACTCGTCATGGCCTTCTGGAAGGAATTCAAGCTCGTATCCTTCGACCCCGATTACGCCCGCACGCTCGGCCTGCCCGTCCTCGCGCTCGATGTAACAATCACCGTCACCATAGCGCTTGCGGTCGTCATCGGCCTGCAGATGGTCGGTGTCGTGCTCATGGCCGCCATGGTCGTCGCCCCGGCTGCCGCTGCGCGCCAATGGAGCAACCGCCTTGGCACGATGGTCGCGCTCGCGGCACTTTTCGGCATGGCCTCGGGCCTGTTCGGAGCGCTCGTCAGCGCCACGGCACGTGGCCTCTCCACCGGGCCGCTGATCGTGCTCGCGGCCTCGGCAATCGTTCTGGTTTCGCTGGCGATTGCCCCTGGCCGGGGCATGGTATGGGAATGGCTCCAGCGCCTTAAGGACCGTCGCGCTCTGCCCTCCCGCCGCGTCCTCTCGACGCTTTATCGACTTGCCGCCGAACATGGCAATCCCGCCTATCCAGCCGAACAGACGATGCTCGACGCCTATCACGGCACCTCGACGGCACGTGGCCTTGAACGGCTTAAGGCGCGGGGTTTGGTCGCCCGTGCTGCCCACGCACCCGAGTTCACGCCCCATTGGGTCCTTACCCCTTCCGGCATAACCGAAGCCGAAGCGCTACTCGGTCACCCTAACGAGGACGAGAACCAATGATCGCCGCCTTCTTTGCCGATCCCGGGGCGATGATCGTTCTCACCGGCGCACTCGTCGGAATCGCGGCTTCGCTGGTCGGTACCTTCCTTGTCCTGCGCGGCACCTCGCTGCTCTCCGACGCCATCAGCCATTCCATCGTCTTTGGCATCATCATTGTCTGGCTACTGACACGGCAGACCGCTGGTCCCGTCCAGATCGCCGGCGCCGCCCTTACGGGGGTTCTCACCGTTTTCCTGACAGAAACCCTCAGCGCCACCGGCCGCGTCAAGTCCGACGCTGCCATCGGTCTCGTCTTTCCTGCCCTGTTTTCCATCGGCGTCCTGCTCATCAATATCTACGCCCGCGATGTCCACATCGACGAGCACACCGTGCTCCTGGGCGAAATCGGCTTCGTCTGGCTCGACACGACCGAACTTTTCGGCCTGCATGTCCCAGAAGCCGTCATCTGGATGAGCGTACTGACGTTGGCCAATCTCCTCTACATCAGCCTGTTCTACAAAGAGCTCAAACTCGCGACCTTCGATCCGGCGCTGGCCAAGGCCCTCGGCTTCGCGCCGGTAGCCGTGTTCTACGGCCTTCTCGCACTGACCAGCGGCACTGCGGTTGCAGCTTTCGATGCCGTCGGCGCGATCCTTTTCATCGCTTTCGTTATCGTCCCGCCCTCTGCCGCTTATCTCCTGACGGATCGCTTATCACTGATGCTCGTCTATGGCGCCCTCATCGCCATCGCCTCCAGCCTCACGGGCTATTGGCTTGCTGTCTGGCTCAACGTCTCGATCGCCGGCATGATGGCTGTGATGACCGGCGTGGCACTGCTCCTCGCCTTCCTCTTCGGTCCGCGATACGGACTCATTGCCCAGTCGCGGCGCCGTCATGCGCAAACCGCGGCCAATGCCTGCCGCGCCCTCGCAGTCCACCTCTATAACCACGAGGACAGCCCCTCGCGGTCCGAGGAAAATGTTGCTGAAGCCCTGAGGGAGCACCTGCATTGGAGCGAACCGCGCGCCCGCGACGTTCTCCTCCGCGCCCTCGATCAGGGCCTCGTGATCCGCACCGGCAATCTGCTTGAATTAACTGAAAAAGGTCGTGCCACCGCACGCGAAATCCTCGAGCCTTGGTCGCACCTAGGCGATCAGGCCTGATATTCCCGAGGCTCCATCGGGAAGTATGCTTTTCGATTTGCGGCGGGCGGGCGAGCCGGAAGGCAGCGATTCTTCTGATTTATTTCTGAACGAATTATACGAATTTCGTTCAACTCGTTCAATTAACGAATCAAAATAGCTCGAAAGTCGTTGACATTGGTCCCTGTCGGCCCCGGCACGAACAGATCCTCTGCCGCATTGAAGGCGCTCCACGCATCGTGCCGCGCCAGCAGCAATCGGGGGTCGACCCCCGCCGCCCGCATCCGCGCCAGGCTTTGCCCATCGGCAAACGCCCCCGCATTGTCCTCGGACCCATCGATCCCGTCGGTATCGGCCGCCAGCGCCTCGATCCGGGGAATCCCTTCGATCCCGTGGGCAAAAGAAAGCAGGAATTCGGTATTCCGCCCGCCCTTGCCGTAAATTCCGTCGCGGATTGTTACCGTCGTCTCCCCGCCCGAAAGGATCGCGACGGGCTTTCTAAATGGCTGGTCTTTGACTGCGACCTCACGCGCAATGGCGGCGTGCATCGTCCCGATGTCCCGTGCCTCGCCCTCGATCGCATCCGAAAGGATGACGGCCTCCACCCCCATCTCCCGCGACTTAGCCGCGGCCGCGCCCAGCGATACGCCGGCCGAGGCAATCACATGCACCTCATTGCGCGCAAACCGCGGATCGTCCATTGAAGGCGCTTCCGCCTCACCGCTCCGCAAATGCGCCATCACCGCCTGCGGCAACGCCATCCGGTATTCGTCGATAATCGCCAGCGCATCGGCCACCGTCCCGGCCCCCGGCACTGTCGGCCCCGACGCCACAGCCGCAGGATCGTCTCCGGCAACATCTGACACCACAAGGCTCACCACCCGCGCCGGCCGGGCTGCCAGCGCCAGCCGCCCGCCCTTGATCCCTGACACCGCTTTGCGCACCACATTCATCGCCGAAACCGGGGCACCGGAGTTGAGCAGCGCCTTGTTGACTTCAACCTCGTCGGCAAAGCTCAAAGCCCCTGCAGGACACGGCAAAAGCGACGAGCCTCCACCCGAGATCAACGCAACGACCAGATCGTTCTCGCCAAGACCCGCAACCGCTTCGAGCAGTGCACGACTTCCGGCAAGTCCGGCTTCATCGGGCACCGGATGTGCCGATTGCATCACGCGGATCTTTTCGGTCTTGGCCACCGGTCCGTGCCGATCGACCACCACGCCGCTGAACGGGCCGTCCCACAGCGCCTCGAACGCCGCTGCCATTTGACTGGCAGCCTTGCCAGCGCCCACGACGACAACCCGACCCCTTGGTCTTTCCGGGAGATGTTTCCTGATGGCGTCGAGAGGATCGGCCGCCCGCACGGCCGCATCGAAGAGGGCAACGAGAAACGCGCGCGACGAAAAATCGCTATCCACCGGCAAACCTCCGCCTCTACCCGACCGCCTCCAGAGCGGCCAAGGCGGGGTGTCCATAAGCGACGAACGGCCCGTTTGCGAAGTCGGCGTCGTGACCCTGATTGCGCTTCCCATAGCGCAGGGGCTGCCCGTCACGCGCGAGCACAACCCCTCCCGCCGCGCGCAGGATGGCGTCACCGGCGGCGGTGTCCCATTCCATCGTGCGCCCATTGCGGGGATAGAGATCGGCCTGCCCTTCGGCAACCATGCAGAATTTGAGCGAGGACCCCAGCGCCATGAATTTGGCGACCGGCCAGTCGCCGTATCGGGCCTTGCGTTCCCCATCACCGTGCGAGCGGCTGCCCACGACGATGATTCCTTCCCTCTCCGGCTCCCGGGTTTCGGCCGCAAGCGGGGTCTGGCAGTGTCCGTTCTCGACCATCGCCACCTGAGCACCCTGCCCCAGCCCGCCCCACCAGATGCGTTTTAGTGCCGGAGCGTAAACCACCCCGGCCACCGGCACCCCATCGTCGATCAGCGCGATATTGACGGTGAATTCCCCGTTTTTGGAAATGAACTCCTTCGATCCGTCCAGTGGGTCGACGAGAAAGAAGCGCGCGCTGGCCGCGGGGACCTCCCCTTTTGCCACCGCCTCCTCGGCGATCACCGGCAGACCGGGGAACTGACCGGCAAGCGCGGAAAGGATCAGCTCTTCGGCCACAAGATCGGCTTCGGTGAGCGGTGATTGATCGGACTTCGTGACCACAGTAAAATCGCGGCAGTAGATGTCCATGATGCGTTGGCCTGCCGAGACCGCCGTCTCGACCATGCCGGCAATGAGGTTCTCTTTGTGAGGCATCGATGTTCCGGTTGCGGGTTCACTCAATGAGCTAACACGTCCGGCCCACCCCGGTCAAAGCATCTGCGACGGCAACCAGAGTACGAGGCCAGGTACGAAGAACACCAGCAGTACCGCAAGGAGTTGCAACAGAACAAACGGTATGATCCCCTTGTAGATATCGAGGATCGTGACCTCCTTGGGTGCGACGCCCTTTAAGTAAAAGAGCGAGAACCCCACAGGCGGGGTCAGGAACGATGTCTGCAGCGTCACCGCAAACAGCACGATGAACCAGATCGGGTCGAACCCGAGCGCCAACACCACCGGTGTTACCAGCGGCAGCATGATCAGCGAGATTTCGAGCCAGTCGAGGAAAAACCCGGCCAGGAACGCGATAAACAGGATCGCCAGTACGATCCCACCCGGGGGAAAGGGCAGCGAGCGCAGCAGCCCGCTGATGAATTCGTCTCCTCCCAGCTGGCGCATGACCACGGCAAACATCGTCGCGCCAAGGAAAATTCCGAAGATGAACGCGGTCGTGAGCGTCGTCTTCATGCCCACTTCCTTGAGCAGAGCGAGCGAAAACCGCCCGTTGGCAATTGCCAGCAGGGTCGCTCCAAGCGCCCCCACGCCGGAAGCCTCGGTCGGCGTTGCAAGGCCCAGGAAAATCGAACCGAGCACCGCAAGGATCAGCAGCAAGGGCGGCACGACTGCGAGCAGCGTATTGGCGATCAACTTGAACGAAACGGGGGGCAGGTCCTTGGGCGCCGGCGCCAGCGTTTTGGAGAGATTGGCCGCCACCACGATATAGACGAGAAAAATGCCGCCCAGCATCAGCCCCGGCAACAGCGCGCCCATGAAGAGATTGCCCACCGAGACCGACATCTGGTCGGCCATGATGATGAGCATGATGGACGGCGGAATGAGGATGCCTAACGTTCCCGCCGAGCAGACGACGCCCGAGGCAAACCCCTTGTTGTAGCCCTGCTGGAGCATGATCGGCATCGAAAGCATGGCGAGCAGGACCACCGACGCCCCCACAATGCCCGTCGATGCTGCGAGCAGGATGCCGATCAGCACCACCCCGAGCGCCAGACCGCCCCGGAACCGTCCAAACAGCTGGATGAAGTTGGACATGAGCTTTTCAGTGACGCCGGAACGCTCAAGCATGAGCCCCATGAAAATGAACATGGGCAGGGCGACCAGAAGCCAGTTCGACATCTGCCCGTAGACACGCTGAACGAAGATCCCGAAAATGCGCATGTCGGTGAGGAAATAGGTGTTCCAACCGAACCAGTCCGAACCGAGGATGGCAATGAAGGAAAAGACCACCGACACCCCGGCCAGCGCCCATGCGACCGGAAAGCCGGTGAAGATGATCGCGATGAACGAGACGAGCATCGCCATGACGAGGATTTCGTTTGCTGCAAACACCGGGTCAGCCTCCTATTGGGCTTTTGCTTTGGGAAAGCCGAACAGGAACGCACTCACGCGGACGAGCCGCGCAAGGGCCGCAAGGCCGATATAGGCAAAGGCGATGAGCAGCACCGACTTGATCATCCAGCGTGAGGGAAGCCCACCGACCGCGGGCGACCCTTCGCCACGCGTGAAGGATCGCTCGACGAATGGAATCGAATAGGTGATCATCAGGTAGACGAGCGGCAGTATTAAAAGCGCGATGCCCAGGAACTCGATGACGGCCCGCTTGCGGGGCGAAAGCGAGCCTGCGATCACATCGACCCGTACATGGGTGTCATGAAGGATCGCGTATCCGATCCCGATCATGAAGCCGATGGCATAAAGGTGCCACTGGACTTCCTCCACCCAGATGAAGTTGACCGAAAAGATGTAGCGCCCGATCACGTTGGCGACGATCACCAGCACGAGCACGATCCAGATCCAGTTGATGACGGCGCCGATGGCGCCCAACACGGCTTCGATCACATCCGAAAGCGCGGTACGTGGAAAGTCGAGCGTTCCCCCGCGCGCAGCTGCGCTCTCGATCTGCTCGAGATCCAGTTCGATCTCCTGACCCGGTTCGCTCATTGGCTACCCCTCCCACGCTCAGCCGAAGGAGGCGCCCCGGGAAGGGCGCCCCCCTTTTTTCGAAACAGCCGTAAGCCGTTACTCCCCGATGCGGGACTGCCAATCGCGTGGCAGGTAGCCTTTCTCCTTCCAGGGGCGCAGCTCGGCCTGATATTCCATCATCGAAGCATAGACTCTTCCAAACAACTCGTCAGCAGCCGAGCGGCGCTCCATCACCGTCTTGGTCGCTTCGTGGAAGGCGGCGATGATCTCGTCGCTATAGGTCTCGACATTGGTGCCGCTTTCCTCGAAACGCTGGATCACCGCGCCCTGCAGGGCTTCCGCACGAGCGATCGAATAGGCGGTGCCAGCCCAGCAGGCGTTTTCGATCATTGCCTTGGTCTGGTCGCCTAGCCCCTCCCAGACTCCGAGATTGACGTACAGGAACTGGTTCGTCGAAGGCTGGTGCCAACCCGGCAGATAGAGATAGGGCGCGACCTGATAGAAGCCCAGTTGCTCATCGACCGTCGGCAGCGAGAACTCGGTGCCATCGAGCACGCCGGTTTCGAGCGCCTGATAAAGCTCACCGCCCGGCATGACGGTAACCGACATGCCGAACTCGGCCATGATCTCTCCACCGATCCCGGCGGCGCGGAAGCGGATACCCTGGAAGTCGTCGACCGAAGTAATCTCTTCACGGAACCAACCAGCCGTTTCTGGACTGATCGTTCCGCACAGGATCGGGTGGACGTCGTAGGGGTGGAAAACCTCCGCCAGAAGTTCCTTGCCCCCGTGAAAGTGCATCCACGCCATGAACTCGATCGACTCCAGCCCGAACGGAGTGGCCCCGAACAATGCCGCGGCTGGAACCGTGCCCCATTCATACCCCATCCATGAGAAGCCGGCATCGATATTGCCGTCCGACACGTTCTCGAAGATCGCGAGCGCCGGGATGACTGTCCCGGGTTCGGCGACCTGAAGGTCGATGGCGCCATTGGACATGGCACGAAGTTGGTCGGCCACCCAGGGCATGGTATCGCCGAGCGCCGTTAGCGTGGATGCAAACGCCATCGGCACCTGCCAGCGCACATTCTCCTGCGCATTGGCCGTCGTCGCCGTGAAGGCAAGCGCACCAACAAGCGCGGTCGATGCAAGATATTTACCGGTGTTGATCTTCATTTGGTTCCTCCCATTGAAAAGATCGTGGTGTTTCAGTTTCCGGCGGACGCCTCACTTGGCGGTCCACCCCCCGTCTATCGAAAGCGCTGCGCCTGTAATGGACCGCGCAAGCTCCTGCGTCAGGTAGTGCGCAAGTTCGGCCACCTCCTCGGGTTGCACGAACTTCCGGGTCGGCTGTGGAGCGAGCATGACCTTGCGCACCACGTCCTCCTCGCTCATCCCATGCACACGAGCCTGATCGGCGACCTGCGCGGCAACAAGCGGCGTCCAGACATAGCCGGGGCAGATCGCGTTGCAGGTAATGCCGGCCTCGGCGACCTCAAGCGCCACCGTCTTTGTAAGTCCCACGACCGCATGCTTGGTCGCCACATAAGCAGACTTGAACGGAGAAGCGCGCAATCCATGCGCCGAAGCGATATTGACGATCCGCCCCCAGCCTCTCTTCTTCATCCCGGGCAGAGCGGTCCGGATGGTTTGAAATGCGCTGTCTAGGCTGACAGCGATAATCCTGTCCCAGTCCTCCTGGGCAAAATTGTCGATGGCCGCGACCTTCTGTATGCCGGCATTGTTTACGAGGATGTCGATCCGGCCGAACCGATCGATGACCGCCTTTGTCAGGTCGTGACTTTCCTCGGAGCGCGAAAGGTCGGCATGAAAGTAAACCGGAGCAGGACCACCTTCGGCGCCGATCCGATCGAGCGCCTCCTGCGCATCGGCCGCGCTTTCGAGCCCGTGCGCGGCGACCTGAAACCCCGCACGCGCCAGCCTGCAGGCAATCGCTAACCCAATGCCGGAGGTTGAACCCGTAACAAGCGCAACTTTCCCTGCGACGTCGTCAGACACCCTGTCTCCACCCTTTTTTACCCCGGCATCAGTTGCGTGCCGGCTGTCGTTGAAGACATTGTTTCAAGTTGCGTGCCAGATCGCAGAAAAATAAAATTGGTAAAGCCTTCCAAGGCCTTGCCAAACACGGCCTCCAACGTGCGAAAGGCTCTTGCGCCAATGCGTCCGTAGACCCGGACACAACAATCCGATTATCCGGATTCCCTAGACGCCGAGATCGTGCCGCTTGAGCTTTTCGTAAAACTGACTGCGGGAGACGCCCAGCAGGCGTGCGGCGACCGCCTTTTGCCCGTCGGCCCGCCGCAATGCGTCGAGCAGCGCCTCGCGCTCGGCGCGTGCAAGCGTCTCGGCAAGCGCGCCGCTGTCCGCGACAGGAGCCGGTGCATCCCCGACCATTTCCCGCAGAGCGGGCATCGCCTTGACGATGACGGCGGCATCCAGAACCTCGCTGGGCGCTATGGCCGCAGCGCGTTCGAGCACATTGCGCAACTCGCGCACATTGCCCGGCCAATCATAGCGCTCGAGCAAACTCACCGCTTCGGGCTCAAGCACCCAGCCAGGCAATTCTCCCGCCGGGGGTATTGTTTCGAGCAGGCGTTCGCAGATCGGCCCGATATCCTCGACCCTGTCCCGCAATGCAGGAACATTGATCGTGAGGACGGCTATCCGGTAATAAAGATCAGCGCGGAAAGCGCGCTCGGCCACCATCCGCTCGATGTTCTGCGAGGTGGCGGCGATAATCCGCACGTCCACCTTCCGCAGCGCGTTCGATCCGAGCGCTTCGATCTCACCCTCCTGCAATACGCGCAGCAGCTTTGCCTGGATCGAAAGCGGCATGTCGCCGATCTCGTCGAGAAACAGCGTCCCGCCATGCGCAAGCTCGAACTTGCCTTTGCGCAATTTCCGGTCGGCACCGGTGTAAGCGCCCGGTGCCACCCCGAAAAATTCCGATTCCAGCAACGCTTCAGGCACCGCTGCCATGTTGACGGCAACGAACGGCCCCTCCGCCCGGTCAGACGCCTGATGGATGGCGTGGGCGAGCAATTCCTTGCCGGTTCCGGTTTCCCCCAGAAGGAGGGCCGGCCCGTCGCGCAGGGCGAAGCGGCGAATCTGGCTCTTGAGCTCGGTCACCATTTCGCTCACCCCGACAAAATTGGACAGCGAATACTTGGTTTGCCGCTCCCGGCTCAATGCCGCTTGTGCGCGGCTGAGCTGCTTTTGCAATGCCTCGAGCTTTTTGAGAATGGGCTCGAGATAGTCCACATTGTCGTAAAAGACGAACCCAATGGCCCCCTGCACGACCCCATCCTCGTCCTTGAGCGGTATGCGGCACACGACAAGCTGGCGGTCGGCGATCAGCATGATGTCGAGCAGGATCGGCCGACCGGTCTCGACAACTTTCCGCAACATGGAATTGGGCAGAATTTCCTCTACGGGCCGCCCAATGGGATTGAAGTCCCTGGGCAGGCCCAGAAGCGTGCGATAGCGCCGGTCGATCCATGAGATGCGCGCCTGCGCATCCACCATGATGGCGCCCTCGAAGTATTCCCGCAGCAGCCCGAATACCCCCATGGCCGCTTCGACCAGCCTGGGGGGAGTGGCACCAATGGGATTTGTCTGCTCGATCATGCGGACACTCCTTATGGAGAAGCCTAATCCTCCCCGCTCACTCTCGCAACTGCGGCAGGTCCCTGTAGAGTTCCAGAGCCTCGGGATTGGACAAGGCCGTTGTGTTCTTGATCGATCGCCCGTGGATCACGTCGCGCACCGCGATCTCGGAGATCTTGCCCGAACGGGTCCGCGGGATTGCGCCGATAGCGATGATTTTGGCGGGGACGTGCCGGGGCGTGGCACCCGAACGTATCCTCGTGCGGATCAGTTTTTCGGTCTCCTCGTCCAGCATGGCGTCGCCGCGCATCTTGACGAACAGGATCACCCGCTGATCCCCTTCGATATCCTGCCCGACCGCAATCGCTTCCTCGATTTGAAATATCGTTTCGACCTGCCGGTAGATTTCCGCTGTGCCGATCCGCACCCCGCCGGGGTTGAGCGTGGTATCCGAGCGGCCATGAATGACGTAGCCGCCGGAGGGGCGTTTTTCCACATAGTCGCCATGCGCCCAGATACCAGGAAAACGCTCGAAATAGGCTTCCCGGTAGCGCGAGCCTTCGAGGTCGCCCCAGAACCTGACCGGCATGGAAGGGTGGGCGTTCCGGCAAACGAATTCGCCCGGGACGCCCGAGACCGGATTGCCCTCGTCATCAAGCGTATCGACGTCCATCCCGAGCATTGCCCCCTGCAATTCCCCGCGCCGGACGGGCGACAAGGGGTTTCCCCCGAGGAAACATCCGCAGATATCGGTCCCGCCCGAAATCGAGGCCAGATGCACATCGGCCTTCCACTCTCGGTGGATATAATCGAAGCTCGAAGGAATGAGCGGCGAGCCGGTCGAAAGGATCAGCTTGAGCCGGTCGAGCCGGTGCGTTTCGCGCGGCTTTAGTCCCGCCTTGAGGCAGGCATCGATATATTTCGCGCTGGTGCCGAATATGGTGATCTCTTCGCTATCGATCAGGTCGATGAGCCGCGCCGGTTCGGGATAGAACGGATTGCCGTCATAGGTGACGAGCGTTGCCCCCGTGGCCAGCCCCGAAACCTGCCAGTTCCACATCATCCACCCACAGGTGGTGAAATAGAAGAATTTTTCGCCCGGCTTGATATCGCATTGCAGGACGAGTTCCTTCAGATGCTGAATCAGCAGTCCAGCGGCCGAATGGGTAATGCACTTGGGTTTACCCGTGGTGCCGGAGGAAAAAAGGATCGCCAGCGGTGCCTCGAACGGCATCCGGTTAAAGTCGATTTCGGCCGGTTCGAACGGTGCGATCCAGTTGTCCAATGTCACGCAAGGCAGATCGCCCAGTGCTTGAGAAACCTCCTCCCCGAGGAGGACGATGCGTCTGAGACGAGCCCCCTCGGCCACGGCGCGGATCGACGGAGCGACATTGATCCTTTTGCCCGCATAGCCGTAACCCGGAACCGCGAGCAGCACCGTCGGATCGATCTGACACAACCGGTCACTCGCCCCCGCCGGGCCGAAATCGGGCGAACACGAAGCCCATATAGCGCCGATGGCCGAGGCCGCGAGATAGCCGGCAATGGCTTCGATATCGTGCGTGACGATGGCGGCGACCCGATCGCCCTCGCCCACGCCCTCGGACCGCAGCGCCTGCACCATCCGCGAAACGAGATCGTAGAGCGCAGTCCGCGTGATCTCTCGCCGCTCGCCATCGTCCCGATGAGCGACGACCGCCAGCGTTCCGTCGCGCCTGGCCAACATGTTCTCGGCATAATTTAGCCGCGCACCGGGATAGAACTTCGCATCCCTTATCGTTTGCCCGGGGGCAAAAGCGGCCTCGCCCTTCTCCCCGACGATGCCCAACTCGTCCCACAGCGCCTCGTAAAAGCCTTCCGGGTCTCGGATTGACCACTCGAGCAACGCGGCATAATCACCCGCTGCACCGCCATGGAGACGGGCGGCGCGCTCGGAAAGGCGCCACATGGCGGAGTCACGCTTGCGCGCCTCAGGCGGCGTCCAGAGGATATCGCTTTCCATCTAACGCTCCACGCACATGGCGATACCCATGCCCCCGCCGATGCAAAGGGTAGCAACGCCCCGCCGCACGTCGCGCCGGACCATCTCGTGGATGAGCGTAACCAGCACGCGCGCACCCGAAGCCCCGATCGGATGCCCCAGGGCAATCGCACCACCATTGACGTTGACCTTTCCGGGGTCGATCTCCAATTCACCGGCGACGGCTAGACTTTGCGCCGCAAAAGCCTCGTTGGCTTCCCAGAGATCGACATCTCCCACTGTCCACCCGGCCTTTTCGAGCGCCTTGCGCGAGGCCGGGATCGGGCCCAGCCCCATCACCTGCGGATCGAGCCCCGCCGTCGCCCAACTCACGATCCGGGCCATCGGGGCGCATCCGTTGGCCTTGAGCGCTGCACCCGACATCAAGACCAGAGCCGCGGCACCATCGTTGACACCCGACGCGTTGGCGGCCGTCACCGTCCCGTTTTCCTCGAAGGCGGGACGCAGTTTCGCCATGCTCTCGAGCGTCGCATCGTGCCGGATGAACTCGTCTTCCGTGACGATGGTCTCGCCCTTGCGCCCGGCAACCGTTACGGACACGACTTCGCTGGAGAACCTCCCCGCTCGCGCTGCCGCCGATGCCCGCTGCTGCGAGCGCAGTGCAAACTGATCCAGGCTTTCGCGTGTGAGGCCACACTGGCGGACAATGTTTTCAGCCGTCACGCCCATCGGATATCCGTAAAAAGCATCCGTGAGCCCATCGCGCATGACGGTATCGACAAGTTCGATATTGCCGAGCTTCTTGCCCGTACGCAGGCTGGCCACATGCGGTGCAAGGCTCATAGACTCCTGCCCCCCGGCCACAATCACCGCGGCATCGCCGCAAGCGATCTGCTGATAGCCGAGCGCCACCGCGCGAAGTCCCGATCCGCAGACCTGGTTGACGAGAAAGGCCGTCGAGGCATCTGGGATACCCGCCTGGCGTGCCGCCTGCCGCGCGGGGTTCATGCCCGCTCCAGCCGACAGCACCTGCCCCATGATCGTCTCATCCACCACAGCAGGAGGTATACCGGCCAAGTCAAGCGCCCCTCTTATGGCAAGAGCGCCAAGTTCATGCGCGTGGAGTGTCGCCAACGCGCCATTGACGACGCCGATCGGCGTGCGCTTTGCGCTGACAATGAAGACATCCTTGTCCGTCATCGCGATCCTCCTCCATTGGCAATTTGTACCGCTTGCACGGATGGACCGTGTAGACGTATTTATACGTCATGGATGCATCCGGTCCCCATCGCGAATTTGCCCTCGAAGCTCTACCTGTACCTCTCGTCTATGCGACCCACCGCATCATCCGTGAGGTCAACGCCGCGTTCGCGCAATTGTTCGGTTATGAGCCCGACGATCTCCGCAACAAGAGCTTCAACCTGCTTTACCCGCGCCTGTCGGATTTCGTGATGGTCGGCGACCTCTGGCGTACCAATTTCGCGGGCGGGCGCAGCTACCAAGACGAGCGCATCATGCGCAGACGCGACGGCACCCTGTTCTGGTGCCGCGTCCGAGGCCGCTCAATGATCGAAGCCGACCCATTCTCCGAGGCGATCTACTGCTTCGACGTCCTACCCCGCCCGGTCAGCGGAGGGCCCGCCACCCTGACCGACCGCCAGCGCCAGATCGTGGCCCTCGTCGCCCAAGGCAAGACCAATGCCGCCATCGCGGCCGAATTGGGCCTTTCGCCACGCAGCGTCGAAACCCATCGTTACCGCCTGACGAGGTCACTCGGCCTTCGGAATGCCGCCGAACTCGTCGCCTGGTTCTCGACGGCCTAGGCGATATCGCGGAAGGCGTGGAGCAAATCCGAACGGCTCAACACCCCGACCAGCCGCCCATTCTCCATCACCGGGAAGAGGCGGTAGGGCGACGCCAGAAAGGCTTCCGCCGCGGATACGATATCAGTGCCCGCTGCGAGCGTCTGAACTTCGCGCGTCATGTAGCGCCCGACCGTTCCACCCCATTGCTTGTAGTAACTGGCGCTAAGCGCGGCTTTGAAGCAATCTTTCTTGGTGAGAATGCCGGTGAGATTTCCCGTCTCGTCTACCACCGGCGCTCCGGGAATGCGCTTATCGAGAAGCAGTGCCACCGCCCGGTTGATCTCGAGATCGATCGGCAGCGACACAAGTTCGGTGACCATGTAGTCGGCAATGGTTTGCGGCGCACTCATTGCCTATCTCCCTCGGCAAGCCTGTGCGGGCAATCCTCGCAATCGAGCTTCTTGATGCAGGCGAGCCCACCACAACTCCCTTTGATCGGCTGACGGCCAAAAACCACGCCCGTCGCAAGCCCCAGCACGGCCAGCCCTACGATCAGCAATGACAATACGATGGTTTCCATGATCGCCGTCTAGCCCAGCATCACGCCGGGCATTGCTCCAGTGGCGACGGGCCGTAATGCCCCACCGTCATCAAATAATATCAACGCGTCGAGCGCGTTGGCTTCGGCCATATCGAGCGCCTTTTCCATCGGCACCGCCATCAGGGCCGTCGCCCATGCATCCGCGATCTCCGCTGTCGGAGCCAGAACTGAAACGCTCCTCACGAGTGTTTCCACCGGCTCGCGTGAAGATGGATCGATAATATGGCTAAAGAGCCGGTCACCGATCCTGTAGCCATTGGAGAGGCTGCCCGAGGTTGCCACCGCTCCCCCTTCCAGCATGATCCCGAACGTCATCGGATATCCCGGAACATCGACCCCAACCTGCCAGGACCGTCCGGCGGGGTTGAGCCCTCGCGCCGCAACCTCACCGCCGAGATCGAGCAGGAAATCCTCAATGCCCGCCGCCTCAAGCGCCTCGCACATCAGATCGAGCGCCCGTCCCTTGGCGACGCCGCACAAATCGAGCGTCAGATCCGGCGCTATCTTCCGCATAGCCCCTTCGGCAACATCTATCCCGGCAAACCGGCCCTCGCCGCCCGCGATCGGCCCGAAGCCATACCGAGCGACAAGCGGCCCGACAGTCGGATCGAATGCGCCCTCGCTCCCGCGCGCCATATCGGCGGCCTTTAGCAGCAGTCGCGCCATCTCGGGCGGAACCGGTTGCCAATCGGTATCCTGCGAACGGTTGACCCGCGAAAGGTCACTGTCGGTCCGGTAAGGCGAGAAGACACCGTCGATCATCTCGATGACCTCTGCCATTGCGCGTGGCACGTCTGCGCCACGCGGCATTGTAAGCCGCCAATAGGAGCCAAAGGCATCGCCACCGGTTGTCACCAATTCCCGCGCCCATGCGGGGAACGCAGCGGCTGTCAGTCCCGCACCGGTCAGATGAATGAATTGGCGTCGCGTCAGCATGGTCATATCCCGAAATCGTCGTTGAAGATCGAACCTGGCTCCACTCCGCAGCCGTCCAGCATCGCCAGCACGGCCTGGATCATCAGCGGTGGCCCGCACAGATAGTATTCACAGTCCTCGGGTGCCGGATGGTCCTTGAGGTAATTGGCAAGGACAACCTCATGGATGAAGCCCTGCGGCCCATCCCAGTTGTCCTCCGGCATCGGCTCGGAGAGTGCGACGGTCCAGGAAAAGTTCGCATACCGTTCGGCGAGGGCATCGAATTCTTCCTTGTAGAAGATGTCCGCCCCGCTGCGGGCGCCGTACCAGAACGAAATCTTGCGCCCGGTGCCTTTGCCCAACTGCTCGTGGATCATCGCACGTAACGGCGCCATACCGACCCCACCACCGATGAACAGCATCTCTCGCTCCGTATCTTGAACGCGGAATTCCCCGAAAGGACCCGACACCGCCAGTTCGTTGCCGGGTTCGAGCGCGAAAAGATAAGAGGAAACGATTCCCGGCGGCACCTCCTGCTCCCGGCCCGGAGGTGGAACTGCGAGCCGGATATTGAGCACAATCCGTCCCGTGTCTTCCGGTCGGCTGGCGACCGAATAAGCGCGGTGGGTGTTTTCTGTGCTGATCGCGCGGATCCCGCGCCAACTCATGCTTTGCCAGACCGCCTCGTGCCGTGGATCGACGGCGATGTCCCCGAACGCCAACTCGTAGGGCGGGGCCTCGATCTGGACGTAGCCACCGGCATGGAACTCGAAATTCACCCCCTCGGGGACTTCGAGAACCAGTTCTTTGATCAGCGGCGCGACCATTTCATTGGACACTACGCGCGAGGACCAGCTTTCGGCGGCCAGAATGTCGTCGGGCACCGACACCGCTACCGGTCCACGAATAACAACCTGGCAGGCAAGCCGTTGCCCCTCGCGCAGGTCCCCGCGGGAGAGACGCGCGGCCTCCGTGGGCAAAACCTCTCCGCCGCCGTTCATGACCCTGACCTTGCATAGCCCGCAGGTGCCCGCTCCCGCGCAGGCCGAAGGCACCGCTATCCCGGCATCGTTGAGCGTCTGCAGCAATTTGGCGCCTGTCAAGCCACGGGCTGTCGTCGTACCGTTGACCGTGATTTCCACGGGCCGCGACGGGGAAAGCACCGACCGCGCCGCCATGACGATGGCGGAGAGCAAGAGGATCAGAACAACGATCAGCGCGCTGCCCAGGACGATCTCGATCATAACCGCACCCCTGCGAACGCGGTAAAGCCCATCGAGAGCAGACCGGTGGCGATGAAGGCTATCCCGAGCCCGCGCAGCCCGTCCGGGATATCGGCATAGTTGAGCCGCTCGCGGATGGCCGCCAGCCCCATGATGGCTAGCGCCCAACCCACGCCACTGCCGAGCCCGAAGACGACGCTTTCGGCAAACGTATAATTGCGCTCTTCCATAAAGAGGCTACCGCCAAGAATGGCGCAGTTGACGGTAATGAGCGGGAGATAGATCCCCAACGCCCGGTAAAGCGCGGGAACATATCTGTCGAGAAACATCTCAAGCACCTGCACGACGGCGGCGATGACACCGATAAAGGCGATAAGGGCGAGAAAGGTGAGATCGACGTTTCCGAGGCCAATCCACCCCCATGCCCCCGGCGCGAGCAGATGGGCAAGGATCAGATGGTTGATCGGGACCGTGACTGTCTGGACGACGATCAGCGCGATCCCCAGACCAACCGCCGTATCGAGTCGTTTCGAGACGGCAAGGAAAGTGCAGACACCGAGGAAGTAGCTGAGGATCAGGTTTTCGGCAAAAACCGAGCGCAGGAACAGATCCATCATGGCCCCTGCCGCTCCTTGTCGGCATCGATCTCGTAGTCGGCCTGCTCGATCTGCGCCGGGCGCAGCGACCGAACGGCCCAAACCAGGAGGCCGAGGACGATGAACGCGCTGGGTGCGAGCAGCATGAGATTGAGCGGCGTATACCACCCGCCTTCGTAGATTGTGGGCAGCACCATCCGTCCGAACAGGGTGCCCGCGCCGAACAACTCGCGGACAAATGCAACAATCAGGAGGATCAGCGAATAGCCGAGCCCGTTACCGAGGCCATCGAGCATCGATGGCCCGACAGGGTTGTGCATAGCAAAGGCTTCGGCACGGCCCAGAACAAGGCAATTTGTGACGATCAACCCGACGAAGATCGAGAGTCGCTGGCTGATATCGAACGCGTAGGCCTGAATAACCTGGTCGATGACGATTACCAGCGAGGCGATGATGGTGATCTGGATAATGAGGCGGATCGAGCCAGGAATGTGCCGGCGGATGGTGCTGATGACCGCGCTGGCCATGACCAGAACGCCCGTCAGCGCCATACACATCACCAGCGCCGTGGTCATCGAGGTGGTCACCGCCAGCGCCGAGCAGATGCCCAGGATCTGCAGGGTTATCGGGTTGTTGTCGATAATCGGCCCATAAAGATGGCGAAGAGTCTTCATGGCGCGAACGTCCCTTCGCGCAATCGCGCGAGCACCGGTCCGAACCCGTATTCCCCGAGCCAGAAATGCACCGCTGCACTGACGGCAGATCCTGTGCGCGTCGCGCCGGTGATGCCGTCGACCTCGAATGCATTGGACGCGCGGCCGCGCACAACCGACAGGCGGATCGAGCCGGACTCGTCTGCGATCTGCTTGCCCGGCCAAAGCGCCTGCCATGCCGGTTCTTCGATCCGCGAGCCCAATCCGGGGGTTTCGCCCTGCTCGACAATCGAAAGCGCTGCGACCGTGTTGAAATCGTCTTCGAGCGCGATGTTTGCGTAGATGGTGGACTGATAGCCCGAGGCAGAAATGGGCAGAATGACAAGCCGCACTACATCGCCTTCGCGTAGAATATTGATCGGGGCGAAATCGGCCCGCCGCCCCAGACCGGCGACATCGAGTTCACGTGGGATTTCGCTGGACATGGCAGGATCGGTCGCCGCGGCACGGGCGTCGAACGTCCCCGGATCGATATCGGTTACTTCGCCCGAACGCAGATCGACCACAACGGTTTCGAGTGTGTCGACGCCCGAAGCCTCCAGGATTTCGGCCATGGCGGGCATGGAGGCGATCATCGCATCGAGTCGCGCCTGACGCTCGGCGGCGCGATTGGCTTCTTGCATCGGTGCAAGAAGCACCGCAGCGGACGACACCAGCACCGAACAGACGGTCGCCACGATGAAGGCGACGGCGATCGTCTTGGTTTGGCTCTCGTTGGGCAGGGCCAGAAGGCGGCGCCAGAGCGAAAACGGGTTGAGATCAACCATTGCGACGTCTCCATGATGCGGTTTGCACAGCGACCGCTCCGGCATCGATCAGGGGAGCGAAAAGAGAGGCCAGCAGCGCCGCAAAGACGATCGCCTGTGGCATATCGATTCCGATATCGACCCAGCCGAACAACGCTGTCAGTGCACCGGCAAGCGCGCCATAGACCCATCGCCCGCCCCGCGTGGCGGCCGACGCGACCGGATCGCCAACGAGATAGATCAGCCCGAATACGAGGCTGCCCTGCACAGCGAACGCCAACGGATCCTCGCCGAGTGCGAGGCTGACCGCCGAAAGACCGAGGACCGCCGACACGATCACCTGCCAGGAAACGATCCCCGTAACGATCAGCATCAGGCCGCCGGGCAGCACCGCGGCGGCGACAAGCGGCCCCGTCCCCGCATGCAGAGTTTCGGGGAAGCCGAAATAGATAAAGGCAAGCGTTGCCACGCCGGCACTTATGACGTTCCGGCCCCAGCCACCGAACACCTGCTCACCGATTACCACCCCGAACGACACCGCCAATGCCAATTGCCAGGGATCCTGCAGACCGGGCGCCAGAAGCGCGACCGAAAGCGCTGTGACGAAGGCGATCGGCGTGAGCGGCTGGGCGCGCGTGAAAAGGAACACGATCTGCCACACGAGGATGACAGCGAGCACCAATCCGCCCCGCCATAGCGCCGCGGGGCCGAGCTCAATAAAGGCGGCGCCGGCCACCGGCAGCGTCGCCGCGAGTATCACCCAGCCTATCGTGTCGCGCTGCCAGACCCCGGCGATCATGCTCCCTCCTCCAGTTCATTAAGGACCGCCCGCAGCTTCTTGCCAAAGTCGATCTCCGCCCCCGTGACATAGGTGGCCAGTGCCATGTCCTCTTCGCTTAGTCCGAGGCCGCCGAGCTTTTCGGCCGCTTCGATATTCCCAACTGAAAGGGAACGCAGCAAAGGAACGACGGGAAGGTCCGGCCCAAGCGCCTGCTCGAGCGCCTGCGTAGGGATGAAGGCGGCCGGTTTTGCCGCACGCGCGAGCGCCGCCAGGAACCAGTGGCTCCGCTTGGGCCGGGGCGCCTCAAGCACGCTAGCCTGCAGGTGATGACGACAGAGGAATCGGCTTTCCCAACCCGATAGCGCCGAACCTGAGAGAATAATTTTCTGACCGGGAGTGAGTTCATTCCGAAGGAGCGCATGGAGATCGACGCCGAGCGGAACCCGGAGATAACGTGGATTGCGCATTCCCGGTCCGCTTGCCGCGATCACCCGGAAGGTTTCCATCTCACCGGTTGCGAGTAGCCCCCCCAAAGCGATAACGTCCTGATAGTTGATGTGCCACACCGGCTTCTCGATGGTCGCTGGATGAAGCCGCGCAATATGGCTGCCCGGCAACCCGGCCGGATGCGGACCGCTCACATCGACCGCAACAATCCTCCCCGATGGTTCAAAGAGCCGGGCACCGGCAGGCTGACACACGTATACCGGACCTTGTGTCAACAACTCCATCGCGCGCACACCGCGCGAAAATTCGTCTTCGCGACCGGCCAGTATCAGAAGAGGATCGGCAGCATTGGGATTGGTATCTACTGCGGTGACGAACACCGCGCTCGCCTCGGCCGCAGGGTCTGGGATCCGATCAAAGGGGCGTGTACGCAAGGCCGGCCAGAGACCCGCCCGCAACATAAGCGCGCGCAAACCCTCCGGGCTGGCGCCATCCACCGGACCAAAGTCGAGCCGCTCGTCCCCCTCGGGCTCGATCGTGACCCACTGCAAGCGCCGCCGTGCGCCAATGGCAATTTCGGAAACGCGCCCGCTGATCGGTGAGGTAAGGACGATATCGGGACACTTGCGATCCCTAACCAGGGCTTCCCCTCGCGCAACGACCTGCCCCTCCGGGATCTGCGCTTGCCACCGAATGGAAGGAAAATCGGACGCAAGGATGGCAGCCTGGACCGGTCGCGACATTTCAGAAACCATCGCAACAGGCTTGGCACCTGATGGTATCGACAGTCCGCGGCTGAAATGGAGTTTCATGTCGCCTCATCGGAAATGATGCCAAGAGCTTTGGCGGACAAATTTGACGAGGACGTTGACTCAGGTCAACATTAGGGTGGGTTTTTTGGCCAGTCAAAAACCCGGAACAGCCAAGGGGAGCATCGGTGCCATGCGGACCAGCACGATTGTGATTGCCGGAATTTCAGCATTTCTCGCATTCGGTCCAGCGAGTGGCGCCTATGCGCAGCAGTCCTCTCCGGAGCTGACGATTGTCGAAAAATGGCTAGGCTCGGGACATGCCGATCGCGACTCGCCCTCTTTCACCCATTGGAACGCCGAAGGCGCCATTCCCCAGAATTGCGCTGTCTGCCATTCGGGAGAAGGATTTCGCGAGTTTTACGGCCTCGACGGCTCACCGGTCGGCGAAATTGCCCATCCAATACCGACCGGGGGGGTCATCGACTGCGCGACGTGTCATGAAGACGGCGCTGAGGACATAGCCGCCGTTAGCTTTCCGTCCGGTATCGAAATCGCTACGCCCGGCTCGGTCGCGACATGCCTCACCTGCCATCAGGGTCGGCAATCGGGCGTGAACATATCCCGCGCGACAGACGGGATGGACGACGATACCGTCAATCCGGAGCTGACCTTCCTCAACCCGCACTATGCGGTGGCCGCGGCAACGCAATTTGGCAGCGAGGTCAAGGGCGCCTACGAATATCCCGGTAAGGACTATATGGGTCGGTTCGCCCACGTTCCTGCCTTCTCGACATGTGCGGATTGCCACGATCCACATAGTCTCGAAGTGGTTGCCGTAACCTGCGTCGGCTGCCACCAGACCGACGATGTGCGGGCTATCCGCACGTCGCGCGGCGATTACGACGGCGATGGCGACACATCGACTGGTATATACCTCGAAATCGCCAATCTGACCGCGCGACTAAGTGAAGCGATCGAGGCCTATGCGTCGGAGATTTCGGGGACCCCGATCGTCTATGCCGACAGGTTCCCCTATTTCTTTAACGCCGGCACGGAGATGACCCCGGCCAACCGCTACAACGCCTGGACCCCGAACCTCTTGCGTGCGGCATACAACTTCCAGTTCATCTCAAAGGACAAGGGCGCCTATTCGCATAACCCGCACTACGCCATTCAGGTGCTTCACGACAGCATAGAGAGCCTGGCGAATGCCGGAAACCTTGGGATCGAGATCGAACTGGGCGAACGGCCCTGACAGGTTTCAGGGCCGCTTTCGATTGTTTTGAGTCATGCCATCCGAAAACGGGACGAACCCGGTTTTCGATTGCACGTACCCCATGATGCCTCCCGGCAGCATGGAAGCAAAAAGGATCGCGATCAGTCCAAGGCCAGCCAGATACCACGCGCCATAATTGCCGAAAATCTCCTGAAGCAGGAAGAACACAACCGCGCCGACAATGGGACCGGCGAACGTTCCCAACCCGCCCACCAGAACCATGAACAGCATGAAGACGGTCCACTGGATGCCGAAATTGGTGCGCGGTTGGTAGGTGATGGTGTTGGCCAGCCAGATCATGCCGGCAATTGCACAACCGAACGCAGCGATCACGAAAAACACCTGCTTGACCCGCATTGCGTCGATGCCGATCGATTTTGCCGCCTCCTCATCATCGCGGATGGCCTTGGCGGAAAGCCCGATCTTGGAGCGCAGGAGGAAATAGGCCGCGACTAGCATTCCACTGACCGCGGCAAGCCCAAGCCAGTAGTTGAGATTGCGCCGGAACGTCGGATCGAAGCTGTTCATCGCCAGCAGCGAAATACCTGTTTCGCCCTGCACCAAAGGATCAAACATCACAGCGAGCCGCAGCACTTCCGCGAGCACCCACAAGGCGATGGCCAACTCGCCTCCTTTCAAGCGAAGGATGGCCGCTGAGATCGGTATCGCAACAATAGCGACACCCAGGGCACCGACAAAGAAGGCCCAATAGGGCGGCAATCCCGCTTCCACGAGCCTGACAGCGAAATAGCCTCCGAGCCCGAAGAAGGCCTGCTGGCCGACCGAGACGATGCCCGCATAGCCCGCCAGAAGGTTCCACATCACAGCAAGCAAAAGATAGACGAATAGCGTCGTCAGCTTGTCCACGGCCGCGTTGCCCGCAAAAAGCGGGACCGCGATCAACAAGGCAAGGATGGCAAATGCCGCGTAGGCCTCCCCCGGTATCGCAAGGCGCTCCCGGCGCTGTCCGATATCAGTCAGCATGTTTGCGCTCCCCCCTCGTTCTGAGCCTCAGTGCATCCGCGATGCGATCGAACCAGACCAGCACCCGCTCTCGCGTCGGTCCTGCACTGGACATTCGGATCGCAAGAACCACGAAGAATAGGAAGTGCCCCGCCAGTTGAAACCATTGCGCCGAAATCGACGCGCCCAGGCTCTGGGCGACGCCAAGCGCGATACCGCCAATCAGCGTCCCCCAAAGAGAGCCGATGCCGCCGATGATGACCGCCTGAAAGGCAAAGATCAGCTGCGCCGGCCCGGCATAGGGCGTCACCTGCGCCCGCATCGCAAGGAACATCCCGGCCAGTCCTGCCAGCATGAAGGCGATAGCGGTTGCCACGCGCTGGACTCGCCTCGCGTCCACCCCCTGAAGTTCGGCAGCCTCAGGGTCCGTCGAGGTCGCACGCATTGCCCGCCCGATCTTGGTAAAGGAAAGCATGACCTGCAGGCCGCCGAGCACGATGACTGCGGCGGCAAAGGTCAAGACCGGCAACACGCCAACATAGAGGCCGAACGGCAATTGCCATCCCGCCCAGGAGAGGTTTCCCATATAGTTGGCAAGCGACCTGGTCTCGGACCCGAAGATCCCCTGCATCCCGTTCTGAAGCACAGCTCCTAGTCCGAACGTTGCTAGCAGCGGCAACAGAAATCCGCCCTCCAAGGTCCGCGCAAACAGGAAGCGCTGCAGTCCCCAGCCTATGCCCGCCATGACCGGCAGGACGAGCGCAAACGCCCACCAGACAGGTAGTCCCAGAAAGGCAATAGCCGCCAGCGCCAGATAGGCGCCAAGCACGGCAAGGTCGCCATGCGCGAGGTTGATGAAACGGACAACCCCCAGCATGAGGGAAAGGCCCGCTGCGATAACGGCGTAGTAGCCGCCGAGCAAAACGCCCTGAACAATGGCCTCAAGCATGGGCATTGCTCCCCTTATGCAGGCCGAAATACGCCTGGCTCACCTCTTCGCGCGTCAGATCCTTGGGCTTACCTTCAAGAACGATTTTTCCTTCGAGCATACACACAAGCCGGTCGCAGAAACCCATCGCGCGGTCGAGATCCTGTTCCACCACAACCATTGCCGCCTCGCCGCCTAACTTCAGAGCAGCGAGAGTTTCGTAGACCGTATCGATGGCGGCAGGCGAAAGCCCGAGCGAAACCTCGTCAAGCAACAGCACCCTGGGTGCCGTCACCAATGCGCGCGCAATAGCGACCGCTTGCCTCTGGCCACCCGAAAGCCCTCCAGCAGGTTTGCCCAGAAGCGTGCGCACGACAGGCAACGCATCGAGCACCGCCCCGAACGTCTTCCGGCTCCGGCCGGTCTGCTCGCATGCTATCTGTATGTTCTCTCTCACCGTCATATTGGTGAAGAGCCTGCGTCCCTCGGGCACCATCGACAGCCCGAGATGGGGGCGCCCGTAGGCCGGAACGTCGGTTATGTCTATGCCCCCCAGAAACACAGCGCCCTCGGCGGGTCGATGCAATCCTGCGATAGTGCGGAAGAGTGTCGTTTTGCCAGCCCCGTTGGCGCCGACAACCGCCAGGACCTCACCGGGCTCGATTGTCAGAGATACCCCGTGTACAGCCGTAAGCAGTCCGTGGCGGGAGGTGATCGCTTCGACGGCCAATGCGCTCATTGGACACCCCGACCGAGATAGGTCTGTGCCACGGCCTTGTCCGCCATGACCGCTGCCGGCGCGCCTTCGGCGATGACCCGACCCTCGCTCATGCAGATGAGCCGATCGACGGACGCCACGAGAGCATGCAGCACATGTTCGATCCACACGATGGTCATGCCACTGCGCTTGAGCCGCGCGACGAGCTCCAGAAGTCCCTCTAGCTCGGCCTCGGTCAGCCCTCCGCCGATTTCATCGAGCAACAGCACCCTTGGGTTCATGGCCAGTGCCCGGGCCAGTTCGAGCCGTTTGCGATCGAGCAGCCCAAGCGTCTGCGTAGGCCTGGCGGCATGCTGCGCCAACTCGGTCTGCTCAAGCGCCGCTTCCGCTGCTGCCCATGCCGCCTCTCCTGAAAGACCGCCGCCATTCATCGCGGCAACAAGAACGTTCTCGATCACCGTCATGCCCAGAAAGGGGCGCGGAATCTGGTGCGTCCGTACGATGCCGTAGCGGCACCGCTGGCTTGCATCCATCGACGTCACATCCCGTCCTTCGAATGCAATGGAACCATCACTCGGCCTCAGTGCGCCTGCGAGGATGGCGAACAGCGTGGTCTTGCCCGCACCGTTCGGTCCCACCACACCAAGGGCCTCCCCGCGGCCGACGCTGATGTCGACCGCGGAAAGGGCCTGAAACCGGCCGAACGACTTGCGCAATCCCGCGCAAGAAAGAATGGCAGGCTCGCTCATTACCCTTGCACCGTATACGACGTCATCTGGCCCGTGACCGGCACGAAGGGGTGGTCCGCATTCGAGACGATGTTGAGATCGAACTCATAAGGCCCGCTTTCTGCCTTTACCCACTGCACGCCGACAAGCCCCGTCGTCGCGCAGTTGGCGACCGGCCCGCTGGTGAAATCGATCTCGCCGACCGCAGTGTCACACTTGAGCATCGACAAGGCGCTGGCCATGGCTGTCTTGTCCTTGGGATCGGACGCCGAAGCGATAGCGGCAACGGTAGCGTCGAGCAGCGAGGCATTGGCGCCCAATTGCTGGTTCCACTGCTTGCCGACGACACCTTCATGCGCCGCCGCAAGCATTTCGCAGGTGAGACCGGTGGAGCTGGAGGTAAACGGAAACAGCGGATGCCAATAGGCCCCAGCGTGCAGGCCATATCCGAGCGGGCCCAGCGCTTCTAGCTCGGCCGCGAACAGCCCGGCCTTCGCCATCTGGCAAACCTTGACCTGCTGGGCATAGCCCCGCTGTGCCGCCTGCCGCCAGAACACGGGGAAATCGGGCGGGAACGGGAAGCAGTTGAATATCTCGCAGTTTTCCGAACGGAACAGGTTGATCTGCTGGGTAAAGTCGGTGGTACCGTTCTCATAAGGACCAGCATCGATGATGGTAAAACCGGCAGCCTCGAGTTCGGGCAACAACATCATGCGGATCGCGTTGCCGTCCGCATCGTTGGGGGCAAGAATGCCGACGCGGCGATTGGTTTCGACCTGGCTCCACTGGTCGGCATAAAGCCGCGTGAAATTGCCTACGCCGAAACAGAAATGATAGGTCCAGCGGAAGGGCGAGGGCTCGCCCGGCCGAGCGCCACGCCCGAAATAAAAGGATTCCCAAGGCGCTGTGGTCGAAAGGCACGGCATGCCCGCGGCTTCGCACGCATCAGCAACCGGGTTGACGGTTTCGGGCGTCGATGAGGTGATGACCAGATCGAGGTTTTCCGAATTGATCATGTCGCGGGCAACCTGCGCCGCGCGTACCGGATCTGACTGCGTGTCGCCAAGAACCAATTGCAGCCCATAGCGGCGGTCGCCCGACTGTATACCGTCGGCAAGATGTCTGCCCACCTGTTCCACGAGGAAGCTGTCGCCCTCGCCGAATATCCCGAGTGGGCCAGACCGCGGCCCGATAAAGCCGACCCTTACGGTGCCATCTCCTTGCGCGAACGCGCTGCGCACCGTTGCCGGTACACTCAGGGCGGCCGCCCCGAGTGCTGCGCCCTTGAGCAGGTTGCGGCGTGTAAGGCCGTTACCCGCGTTTCGTACCAATTTGCTCATAGTGTTCCTCCCTTTTGAGCGTTGGCGATACCCTCGGCGAGACTCCTCCGGTCTCAGTGCCCGAGGGCGTGATTGGCGAAATTTGCAGCCTCGGCGATCGATGCCATACCCTCATCAAGCATCGGCGCGAAGAGTTGCCAGGAATGGACCATTCCATCCCAGACCTTGATTTCCACGGGCACCCCGGCCGCCTTGAGCCGCTCGGCCAGGATCAGGCTGTCGTCGCGCAGGCGTTCCCATGTGCCGACATGGATCAGCACAGGTGGCAGGCTGGAAAGGTCGCGATAGAGCGGGGTTACCGCCGCCGAACGAGGGTCGCGGTCTCCCACATGGATCGAGGTGTAAAGCCCAACAAGTTCGGGCGTTAAAAGCGGTGCGTCGGAAAGTGAAGTGTGCGAGTCGCCCTCATTGGCGAAGTCGAGCGCGGGCGACATCAGAACAAGCGCTGCAGGCCCTTTTCCACCGTCCCCGCATAGATCGAGCGTCGCTTGCAAGGCAATGTTGCCACCCGCTGAGTCCCCTGCGTAGACGATTTTTTCGGATCGATAACCCCTGTCCAGTGCCCAGTGGAACGCGGCGATCGCGTCGTTATAGGCCGCTGGTGCGGGATGCTCGGGTGCGAGCCGGTAATCCACCGCAAGTACCGAACAACCTGACCTGTCCGCCAGATGGGATGCTATCACCCGGTGAGAGCGTGCCGAGCCGAAGATGAAGCCGCCGCCGTGGAAATAGACGATCAGCCCATCTCCGCCGCCGCTTCCAGGGCGTATGAGATCGCCCTGCGCAGCGCCGAAGGACACGTGTTCGATCCCTATACCCTCAGCGATAGGTATCTGGGCATTGATGGCCTCGAACCAGGCCCTTAGATCATCGAGGCTTCCATTCTGGGGCGGCGGAAATTCCGCCCCTGCGGCTAGAACGGCGTGGAGTTGTTCCTTGGACATCGGATCCCTCGTTCAGATGTAGACGGCGGCCAACCCGCCATCGATCGGCAGGTTGATCCCGTTGATCCAGCGGGCATCGTCCGAGCAGAGAAACGCGACGGCTGGCGCGATTTCATCGGCAAAGGCAGGGCGCTTCATCAGCGCGGCATCGGCCTGTACGCGTTCCTCACCGAGCATGGTGACGAAATCGCCGAGGATCGGCGTGAACACCGGACCGGGCGCTACGGCATTCATACGAATGTCGCGCTCCATGAACAGGCTTTTCGAGCGCATAAACGTCCAAACGATCAGTGCTTCCTTGAAATACTGGTAACAGGTCTCCTGCGGGACAGGGTTCCTCGCTAGCCACGCGAGGCCCTGGGCGAAATCCGTGGTGCCCGCCAGTGCCTTGTGTGCATCGAGCCGCGCCTGCCAATCGCCACCCAGGATAGAGGCAAAGTTGACGACGGAGCCGCCAGCGGGCAATCGGTCGATCAGCTTTTCGGTGAAGTGGCGCAGGCCGAGATAATTGACGCGGGCGACGATGTCCTTGTCCACCGTACCCGGCACACCGGCCGCATTGACCAGCGCATCGAAACGATCGGGCAAGCTCCCAAGCGCCGCATCGATCGTTTCCGGGCTCGAAAGGTCGGCCTTCACGAACCCATCGAGCGTAATCATGGGGTCGTTACGGTCCACCCCGATGACCTTTGCGCCATGGAAACGGGCAAACCGAACGACTTCTCCGCCGATGCCTGACGACGCGCCGGTGACGATAATGGTCTTGTTATTGAGATTCATGGATAGGCTCCACACCGTGGGTTGTTTCAAGAGGAAAAGTGCCCGCTCCCGGGGAGAAAGGATGAACGGGAGCGGGCCTCCCAGGGGAGATCAGAATGGATAGGCGGTCGCTTCGGGCTTGATCGAAATCCACTTCCACTGCGTGAATTCCTCAAGATCGGCCGGCCCGCCGATCCGCGTGCCATTGCCGGATTTGCCCCGCCCGCCGAATGGCGCAAACGGCCCGCCATTGACGGTCTGGTCGTTGATGTGGAGCTGGCCGACATTGAGCTGATCGCCAATAGCCATGGCGCGGCCGACATCGCGGGACAGGATACCGGCGGCCAGCCCGTAATCGGACATGTTGGCGAGTTCAACGGCTTCACCGTCATCGGCAAAACCCGCGATGCAGGCGACAGGACCGAAGATTTCCTCCTCGAAGGCCCGCATACCGGGCTTTACGTCCTTGAGCACCGTGGCCTTGTAGAAGAGCCCGTCATGGGTCCCCCCCGCCATGAGCGTAGCCCCCTTGGCCACGGCGTCATCGACGATGGCCTGGATGATCTCCACCTGATTGCTGGAAATGATCGGCCCGAGCGCCACCTGGCCGCTCGCCGGGTCGCCAACCGGCAGATGCTGCGCCTTCACAGCGATCTTTTCTGCCAGCGCATCGACAATGGAATTGTGCGCGAAAACCAGGCCGGTCGCCATGCAGATCTGGCCCTGGTGCAGGAAGGCACCCCAGGCAGCGTTGGAGGCAGCCACATCGAGATCCGCGTCCTCGAGGACAACGAGCGCATTCTTGCCGCCCAATTCGAGCTGGACCTTCTTGAGGTGCTTCCCGCACAACTCACCGACGCGCTGGCCACCACGGGCTGAGCCGGTGAACGAGACCATAGCGATATCGGGGTCGGTGCAGATCGCCTCTCCGGGCTCGGCACCGCCGGGGATGATCTGCAGGACATCCCTGGGCAGCCCGGCTTCCTCAAAGATGCGCGCAATGATGACGCCCCCTGCTATCGGCGTCCGCGGATCGGGCTTGTGCACCACCGCATTGCCGACAGCCAGCGCCGCGCCGATTGCCCTGACGGACAGGACGAGCGGGAAGTTGAAAGGCGATATGACACCCACGACGCCGTGCGGCACCCGCTTGGCATAGTTGGTGCGATTGTCGAAGCCGGCCAGCATAATACCGGTGGGTTGAGTCGCCAGCGTCGCAGCATGGCGAAGGAAGAGCGCTCCATGTTCGATCTCGATACCTGCCTTGGGCTGGATCGATCCACTCTCGCGCATGATCCACGGGATCAGTTCCGCTCCGTTCTGCTCGAGAATGTCAGCAGCCTTGTTCAGAATCTTCGCGCGCTCGGTGGGCAAGGTCTTCGCCCAGGCAACCTGTGCCCCCTTCGCAGCCTTGGCAGCCGCCCGGATGTCGGCAGCCCCTCCCACCCCGACCGTTGCAACCACGGCCTGCGTCGACGGATCACGAACTTCGAGCGTGCCGCCAGCGCTTGCTGTCCAGTCCCCAATAAGGATCTTTCCCTGCCAATTCTCGACGGCGATGAAATTTGCATTTTGGACGTTCATATTCCCGTTCCTCATCCCTTTTCCGTTAAGCCGGGGAGATTTCGGGCAAGGCACATCCGTTGGCGCGAAAGCACTTTTACGTGCTGCACCATGCTCCCGTTCAAGGAACTCCAAGAAAATTCCTCCCGCGCACTCCTCCTCCGGCTTGCGCACCGAGAGCTAACGCAAACGCCGTGCCAAGCTGGGGATCTCCGCAGGTTAACGCCTTTATTTCAATGGCTTGTAGCAGTGGGCACTGCGGCGACGGGCGCGATGGGCAAAGGCTGAGTTTCATTATATAATGATATTAATTATTATATTTCAGCAAATGATGAAGTCCATGAAGAATCGCATTTCTCTCGCAGAAGCCTCCCGCCGGGCGCAGGGCATTCTTGCCCGCGGCGCAAGTAGTGAATTGGAAACCGGTGCCCCGCCTACGCTTGCGGATCTCACCGAGGCCCTGCACTTCGCGCTCGGCGATGGACGCATCTGGCTCAACGACCAACGCATGCTCCTGATCCAGTCTGTGGTCTTGGGACGCATCCGGGCGGAAATCATCGACGCCTTCGGCATGGAAACGGCGCGCGCCATGTTCATGCGCATCGGCTATTTCGAGGGGATGCGCCTTGCCGAGCTCATCCAGAAGCGGTGGCCAGAAGAAGATCTGACCCATGCTCTTGCAGCCGGCCCGCGTGTCCATACGCTCGAAGGATTCGTCAAGGTCACAACCAAGCACTTCGAATTCGATCGCGATCGGGGAACCTATTGGGGCGAATTTTTCTGGGACGACTCTTCGGAAGCCGGCGAGCACCTCGCCAATTACGGCGTCTCGACCGAACCGGTTTGCTGGCTCCAAACCGGCGTGCCATCCGGCTATACGACACGTCTTTTCGGCAAACCGGTGATCTTCCGCGAAGTCGAGTGCATGGGAATGGGCGCGAGCCGATGCCGCGTGATCGGCAAGAATGCCGAGGCTTGGGAAGACGATGCGCCCGAACTTGAATGGCTGGGGCTCAAGTGGCGCAGCCATCCTGTGCGCACCAAGCCCGCCCGGCGCGCCGAACCCGAAGTTCCGGAACCTGCGGTTGGCGACAGCGTCGCCGTGGGCACCTCCGCCGCCTTTGTCCGCACCCGCCACCTGCTCGAAAAAGTCGCCGCGACAGATGCCACGGTGTTGTTCTCGGGCGAGTCCGGTGTGGGAAAGGAGATGTTCTCGAGCCAACTCCATGAAATGAGCGCCCGCGCCAACGGGCCGTTCATTGCCATCAACTGCGCGGCCATACCCGAGAACCTCGTGGAATCCGAACTGTTTGGGGTCGAGAAGGGCGCGTTTACCGGCGCCGTGAGTTCGCGCGCCGGCTATTTCGAACGCGCCTCGGGCGGCACGCTTTTTCTCGATGAAATCGCCTCACTCGGTTATGCCGCGCAGGGCAAGCTGTTGCGCGCCGTGCAGGAGCGCAAGATCGAACGGGTGGGCGGCGCACGCGTGATCCCGGTGGATGTGCGCATCGTTGCCGCCTCCAACGTCGATCTTGCCAAAGAAGTTCAGGCTGGACGCTTCCGCGAGGATCTTTATTTCAGGCTTTGCGTGTTCCCCATCGCCATTCCACCCCTGCGCGAGCGCCGGGACGATATCCCGCTTCTGATGGCACATTTCCTCAAGCTCTACTGCGAACGCCACCGCAAGAACCTGCTCGGTTTCTCGCGAAGGGCCACGGGCGCCCTTCTGCGCTACGACTATCCCGGCAACATCCGCGAGTTGCAGAATCTCGTCGAGCGCGGCGTGGTCTATGCCGACGACAGCAGCATGATCGATGTAATCCATCTCTTCATTGGCGCAGAACCCATGTCGCCGTTCACCGTGACCCTTTCCCACGAGGGGCGGTTGGCCACCGAGCCCATGGCCCCCGCACTCGATCAATCCGGCGACACCGATTTCTCGGCAATTGAAAAAAAGGCCTATCTCGGTGCGCTGGAGCGGCACGGAAACAACATATCGGCCGCGGCCCGAAGCCTCAAATTGAGCCGCGCCGCATTTGAATACCGGTTGAAAAAACTGGGGCTGATGCCGGGACGATCCGAGCGGTAGACCTTGCCCCCGCATGGCGCCTACATCTTCCGAAGGAACGCTGCGCTTCTCGTCTGACCCTTTGGCCGGGTGTTTCGATAACCGCGCCCCGGACGGGTATCGTCAACCTAGACCGGCCCTTGGCATAAGTGTCTGGATCGCCATGAAGCGCGAGTAGTTCTTCCGTGCGGGCGGCGACCATGCCGTTTCCGCAACGGCCGACAACCGAGGATAGACAAGATGATCGAACAGCTTGCGGTCGCAGAGGTTTTCGCTCCACAGGCATGACTGAACGCCCCAGAGCCTGCCTCGCGCAGCTTCGGGCCAATCGCCCGCAGGGTCGAAACCGTAACAGGCTTCCAGCGTCACGACGCCCGCCCAACTTGCGCCGGGTTCCCACCAATCGGCAGACTGTGCCATGTCGAAATAGGTATGCTCAGCCGGCGCCAAAACGACGTCGTATCCCCATTCGGCAAGCTGGCGCCCACTCTCGGATTTCTTCCACGCCACGAGATAGGCGCCGTCAGCTTCAATTCCTCCACCAAGGGCCCCCTCCTCCCACGCTCCGGCGATCTTGCCATGTCGCGCGAGAAGCGACTGGACGCGCTTGAGAAAATAGGACTGCAATTGATGACTACCTTGCAGCCCCTCGACTTTCTCCATCGCCCGAGCGCGCGGCGACCCGGTCCAGGCCTCCTCGGGAACCTCATCCCCACCGATATGGATCCATTTGGAGGGAAAGAGCCTAACGAGCGTCTCGATAACGGCTTCCAGAAACACGTAGGTCTCCTCCACCGCGGGATTGAGAGCGTTGTTGGGGAAGTACTGGATAGAGCGATAAAGTTCATTTTCCCCCGGATCGCGCAATTGCGGCAGAGCCTGCAGCACGCAATAACAATGACCGGGAATGTCGATTTCCGGCACGATATCGATCCCGAGACCCAGCCCGTGATCGACAAGTTCGGAAATGTCCGCAGCGCGATAGACGATGCCATGGCGCGCAAATGGCGTGCCCAGGAGTGGGGGCAGGATTTCCCCCGGCCCGCGCCACGCCGCTTTTTCCGCCAGTCCGGGATAAGCCGGGATATCGAGGCGCCAGGCCTCATCGTCATTGAGATGGATATGGAAACGATTGAGCTTGTTCCAAGCCATCGTGTCGAGAAAGGCCTTGAGTTCCGCGATCATATAGACCTGCCGGGCGACATCGAGATGCGAGCCGCGCCAGCCGAACCGTGGCGCGTCCGAGATCGTTCCCCGTGCCGGAAAAACGAAATCCTCCGGATGCTGCCGCGCCCCGCGCAGCATCTGGGCCAATGAGATAAGCCCATACCGGAAACCGGCCATATCGGCCGCCGAAAGGGTCACCGCATCGGGTTGGAAAGCAATCAAATACCCGGCTTCCCGGATTGCGCTGTCGGCGACGCAGGTGATGGCTATCCCTTCGGAGCCAAAAAGCGCCTCGCCGGGAAACAGCCTTTCCGCCAGCGCCGACACTGCCGTGAAAGCCGCACTCGCCTCATCGGTGGCCGACTCCAGCATCAAAACTCGGTCCACCGCGCGGCGGCCATGGACATCGACATGCTCGGGACAGGGAATGACGCTTATGGGAGCCTCGCCACTCGGCAATTGACCGCGCGCCGGGGCGGCCATGACCGGGTCTCCCCGTTCGCCGCGCAAGGTCATCGGCGTAATCTCGGGGCCGATCTTTGTGCCATCCTTGAGCGTAATGACCGCCGATTTGGGGCCATAGGTGTAATGGCGCAATGTGTGGCTGATCTCGGTCGCGGTGATAGTCCACGACGCTCCCGGAGCCAGTACAAATCCCTCCTCGGGTGCCAGCTTGTGATAATTTGAAAGTTGCTCGATCAGTCTCGCGCCTTCGATTTGACTCCCGGGTTTGATGCGGAAAAGTGAAGTCACTTCAAGCACAAAATCGGAGACCGGCGAGGCTCCGGTATTGGTCAGGACCAATTGCAGCCGGCCATGCGCGGCGGCATCAGGATTGCAGTCGGAATCGAGGCGGAAGGCGTAGGTGGACATATTGGATTTCCGTCAGTTTTAGGTGAAGCAGGCAAAAATCCGCCTGCGGCCGGGGCAAGCCCCGCGTGGAAAACGGCGAGAGGCCGACATCAGGTCCGGGGAAGTGTTACGTCAGTGGTTTCGGTCTTTGGCCGCGGCAGGATGTTTTCCCGAACGTAATCGCGCAGCCGCGTGGCCGTGGACTTGAGTTCGGCGTGAAGTGCAGCAATCTCAGGATCGGTGAGCCTGGCTTCGGTCTCCGAGAGCGCGAACTCCGCCGTCTGGATCACGTCCCGCCAGCGAGGATTGGCAGGCAGCGTTTCAATGAGCAGGTATTTGTCGAAGGTTCGCGCCTGGAGCGACGAACGGTCGAGGTTGACGCGCCAGACGCCACTCAGTTCCGCAAAATCGAACTTCGATTTCCCTGTCACACGCCGCCAGAGCGCGAGACTCTGGGTAACAACGCTGACGATGGTCTCGCGATAATATTGACGGCCTGACGGATCGGCGTCCTCGGTGATTGCGGCTGGGACGGGCGGTTTGGCGCCGCTCTCGATCAGCGCGGAGCCGACAGTGTCGATGACGCCCTGAACCGACCGCACGAGCTGATCGCTCGCCCTGCGCGTTTCGTCGGTATCGGGCGCGACGATCAGCGCGATACCGCCCCCGGCATCGGCCTCGAGTTCGAAAGCGTTGAGGAGAAACGTGCGGGAAGCATGACCGAGAGGCACGTCCTCCAGCGTCGCACGGCCTTCGCTGGCAACGGTGCGCGTCATCGCATCCGCTACCGTCGGCGTCAGTATATCGGTCAAGACGGTCGCGCCGGCCTCGATGACGCGCCCGGCATAAACCGCAGCTGCCTGATTGGCATAGGTCACGCGCCACGCCTCATTGACACAGACGAGCCCCGCCCCAAGCGCGTCGAGCAGCCGCGTCATCCGCTGCTGGGAAAGCCGCAAGGCATCTTCCACCTGTACGCGGCGTTCGATCTCGTGCTTGAGCTCGACATTCTCCCGCGCCGCGCCGCGCGCGCGACCGGCTTCGAGCAGCGTGGCGATACGGGCCAGGAGTTCGTCCTTGACGAAAGGCTTGACCACGTAATCATTGGCCCCGTGCTCGAAACCGGCAATCACGTCGCGGGTACGCGACCGCGCCGTGACCATGATGATCGGCAAATCGAGCAATCCATAACGGTCCCGCAAACGTTTCGCGACCTCCAGCCCACCCATCTGCGGCATCATAACGTCGAGCACGATGAGATCGGGCTTTTTCTTTTCCACCATTGCCAGCGCATCGAGACCGCTTTCAGCCGACCGGACCGCGTAACCCTGCGGAACCAGAACATTGCGCAGAACCTGAATATTGATCGGCTCGTCGTCGACCACGAGGATGAGTGGGGCATCGTCCGGCGACGGCCCGTAATTTTCCGCTGCATCGGCAAAGAGCATGCCGATCGACTCTCGGATTCCCTCGGTCCGGTCGCCGTGCGTCATCATCTCGGCCTCGATGAGCGCTCCCTCCGCGACCGGAATTTCCAGAACGAACCGCGAGCCTTCTCCGACATTCGACTGCGCCGAAAGACGACCGTTCATGACGGTCGCAAGCTGCCGCGCGATGGTCAGGCCCAACCCTGCACCCCCGGGGGTATGGACAATCTCAGCGGCATCCCCACGCTCCAGCGGCTGGAAAATGCGTTCGAGATTTTCCGGCGCGATTCCGATCCCGGTATCGATCACGGCGACCGATACGATATCTCCCGCCCGCCAGGCCTTCATGGTGATCGAACCCTGATCGGTATATTTGATGGCGTTGCCCAGAAGATTGTAGAGGATTTGCTCGAACCGCACGGGGTCGGCCATCACGTAAGGCAGCGTCTCGGGGATATCGACGTCGAGCTTTACCGGCTCGCTCCGCACCAGCGGCTCGGAAAGGTGAAGGACGTTGCGAATCGAAGTCGCCACATGCACCGGGTGAATATCGAGCCGCATCCGCCCCTGCCGGATCCGGTAGAGATCGAGCAGGTCGTCGACCAGCCGGGATAGCCGCCTGGCCGAGAAGATAATGAGTTCGAGCTGGCTGCGCTGGGCCGGGGTGACGTCTCCAACCGCCCCCGCCGACAGGGTTTCCGAAATACCGATGATGCCGTTGAGCGGCGTGCGCAGTTCGTGGCTCGTGTTGGCGACGAACGTATCCTTGAGCCGGTCGGCTTCCTCGAGCGCGGCGTTCTTTTCCTCAATGAGCTTGAGATGTCGCTCGAGCTCCACATTCTTCTGCCCGATCAGACCCAATTGCCCGCGGATCGCATCGCGCATCCGCTTGAAGCTCTCATTGAGCCGGCCAAGCTCGGTCGGGCGTTCGATGTTAGGCATGGTCCTGTCGAGATCGCCGGCGGCAATCGACTCTGCCACTTCGGTCAGTGTCTGGAGTGGCGCGGTCATGGTGCGCGAAAGCATGAACGCCAGCCAGAACAGGACGGGTAGCGCGACGGCGGCGATGATAAGCACGAACTGCGTCAGCGCTTCGGCCTTGGCGAATGCGATCCGCGTCGGCACTTCGGCAATGAGCTTCCATTCGAGATCGTGAAAGCCGACGGGCGTCCAGGCCGCCAGCGCGGCCCCGTCGGTCAACCCGTTGGAAATCAGCGCGGTCTCCATCCGCCCTTCCGCGAAATCGCTGGCATCCACGTGCTGACCGATGCCAAGCGGCATCGTTTCGGGGGCCGACACCAGCGCATCTTGGCTGCTGACAAGAAAAAAGCTGCCGCTCTGCTCATCCTGGGTCTGGACGATTGCGTCCAAACCTCGCCCCGGCAGCCTGAAAATTGCAGCCCCCCGCGGACGCTGGTAAAACTCGACCCTCACCGCGACATAGGCAGCGTAAACCCCAGTGAGCGGGTCGAAAGCGAAGTCGGCGACGGCAATGGTCCCCTCGTTCGCAAGCAGTCGTTTGTTGAGCGCTCCCAGCACCGTATTGCCCAGCGTGTCGGTAACGTCTCCGCCGAGGTAGAGATCCTTTTCGACTGAGTAGACTACCCGACCATCCGTATTGATGAGGTAGAGATTGTCGAATTCGGCCGAACGTACAAAGCTCGAATATTCTTCGTGAAAGCGCTGATGGGCATTGGAGTATTCGAGCGCGTTGCGGAGCAACGCGTCCCTGTCCATCGTCAGCGGCCCAGCATCTGGCGCTGGCTCTCCCCCGATTCCGAAGATGCGTTGGAGCACCGATCGGGCCTGATCGGCGTCCTCGTCGATCTGACGGAAAGCGTAGGAAAAGCCATAAAAATCGCCGATCGAATACCGGACGGCATTCGATTTCGTCAGTGCCTCGGCTTGGCGGAAGGCGAAGGTCAGATACTGCTCAATTTCGGACCGCTTTGCGTCCCGCACGAAAGCAAGCTTGGCTGTGGTTTCTTCCGCGACATTGGTGTTGAGGATCGAAAAGAAGACGTATGCTGTAAGGACCAGCGGCAGCGTCGTGATGCAAATGAGTATGACAAAGAGACGTCCGCGAAAGCCGGATGGCGCAAGGCCGGTTGGCAGCATGGTTCCCGTTCCTCCCCAGCCACGCCCTGGTCTCCGGCGACAATGGCGCTGGACAGAGACAAGGACAAGCGACGCGCAGCCACGCTGCGACACACGGTATTCATATTCACGGCGCAGAATTCATAAAGCCATCCCCGCCCGATATTTCGATTTTGACGGTTTTGCAGTTTTTGGCTGCCTTTTTTACGGTAATGGGCCAAGACAGCGCAGGCCCATTTTTGCTCTCGATACTCCCGTCTACACACCTGCTGGATCGGATCGATGCCGACTGCAGGATATCGCGGACCATATTCGGCGATAGTGCTCAAAGGAGGGAGATTATCATGGCATTCAAATTCAAAAGCGTGTTGCTCGCCAGCGCGCTGGTCCTGCCCGCGCTCGCGACAGCCGAGGCCCAGGATGGCAACCACGCCATTCTGACCGCGGTTCCCCAGCAATTGACGAGCTGGGTCGAAAACTACAACCCGTTCAACAACACAACTGTCCTGCCGACCATTCTCGATTTCATGTATGAGCCGCTGGTGGTGTTCAACGCCATGCAGGGCGGCGAACCGCATTACCGGCTCGCAGAATCCCATACCTACTCCGACGACATGCTTTCGCTTACCTTCACTCTGCGCGATGGCCTTCTCTGGTCGGACGGTGAGCGGTTGACCGCTGCCGATGCGGTGTTCTCGTTCAATCTCGTCAAGGAGTTCCCCGCCCTCGACCAACGTGCCGTTTGGCCCAAGCTGCGCGGCGTCTATCAGGTCGACGACCGCACGTTCACGCTGGAGCTTGCCGCTGTCGATGCCGGCCTCATCTATCAGATCGTTCAGGTGCCAATCGTTCCCGAGCACATCTGGGCCGATATCGATGATCCGGTGACCTATACAAACCCAACCTCGGTCGGTTCCGGCCCCCTCACCGAGATCGACCGGTTCACACCCCAGGAATACATCCAGTGCCGCAATCCCCATTACTGGGATGCCGAGAGCCTGCATGTGGACTGCATGCGTATGCCGCAACTGGCCAATAACGACCAGGTCCTGACGGCCGCCGCCAATGGAGAACTGGACTGGTTCGGGTCGTTCATCCCAGACATCGAACGTACCTATGTCGGCGCCGATCCGGACAACCACGGCTATTGGTTCCCTGCCGGCTCGCCCGTGTTTTTTTCACTCAATCTTGCGCATCAGGATCCCGGTCTTAACGAAGCCTTCAACGACCTCGCATTCCGCCGTGCCTTCTCGATGGCGATGGATCGCCAAGCCATGGTCGATATCGCGGGCTACGGCTATCCGACCGTCAACGATTACCCCTCGGGCTTGGGCCGCGCCTACCACTCTTGGAACAACCCTGAAGTCGAGGCTCAGTACGGCAAATATACCGAGTTCAACATCGACGGCGCCAAATCCGAACTCGAAGCCGCAGGTTATGCCGACACCAATGGCGATGGCTTTATCGAGAGCCCCGGCGGTCATCCGATCCGCTTCAACATCATCGTTCCGAACGGTTGGACCGATTGGGTGAACACCGTCCAGCTCGCGGTTGAAGGCCTCAATGAGATCGGTATCGACGCCACAGTTGCAACGCCCGAAAGCCCGGCCTGGACCGATGCACTGATTGCCGGCGACTACGACGCGGCGATCAACTCTGTAACGACCGGCGTGTCTCCGCACTACTTCCTCGACCAATCGCTGCACTCGCGCCACATCGGCCAGAGCCGCTTCCAGTCGGCGCGGTACGCCAACCCCGCGCTCGATGCTGCGCTCGACTCGTTCAACTCGACCGTCGACCCCGAGGAACAGACGGAAATCATGAACGAAATCCAGATGCTGATCGCGGCGGACATGCCCCTGATCAACGTCTTTAACAACCCGCTCTGGTACGAATACAACACCAGCCGCTTCACCGGCTTCTTCAATGCGGACAATCCTGTCGCGCGCCCCGTGGTCTATGCGGGTGTGCCCGAGCGCCTGCTGCATCTGCTCAGCCTGCGCCCGGTCGCACAGTAAGCGACTTCCGACAATGACCGGACGGCCCATCGGGCCGTCCGGCTGTACCGCAGGAGAGCGAAGATCATGGCCTTCGTGTTACGTCGTCTGGGCTTCTACATCGCCGCCTTTTTCATTGCGGCCACCATTAACTTCATTCTTCCGCGCCTCATGCCGGGCAACCCCATCGACATCATGTTCGCCCAGGCGACCACCACCATTCCGCCCGAAGCCAGGGCCGCGCTTATCGAGACCTTCGGCTTTGCCACCGGCCCGCTGCACGAGCAATACTTCGCCTACCTCAAATCGGTCTTCACCGGGGATCTAGGCTATTCCATCCGCTACTATCCCCAGACCGTCAACGAGCGGCTGGGCTGGGCCCTGCCCTGGACGCTCCTGCTCGCCGGGACGGCGACCGTGCTCGCCTTTGCCCTAGGTTCGCTGATCGGCGTTTTCGCAGCATGGAAACGCGGCGGTGGCTTCGATGCCCTGGTCACGCCGGCCTCGCTGGCGCTGCAGGCCATTCCACCCCTGGTCATCGCGATCCTTGCGCTCTTCACCTTCGGGCTCGTCCTGAGATGGCTGCCCACGGGCTATGCCTACAACCCCAGCCTCGACCCGGGCTTCAACCTTACTTTCATCGGCTCCGTATTCTTTCACGCCCTCATGCCGGTCTTTTCGCTGATGATCGTTTTCATCGGCGGCTACCTCGTGACGATGCGTAACAACATGATCGGGCAACTGGGTGAGGACCATGTGATCATGGGGCTCGCCAAGGGCCTTTCGGAGCGGCGGGTGAAGTTTAATTATGCAGCCCGCAATGCCCTGCTCCCGTCGGTGACTTCGCTTGGGCTCACGCTCGGTGCCATTCTCGGAGGCTCGCTGGTGACCGAAGTCGTCTTTAACTATCCGGGCCTAGGCCAGATGCTCTACATTGGCATCGTCACCCGCGACTACCCGCTCATCCAGGGCCAGTTGCTCATCATGACACTGGCCATCCTGACGGCGAACCTCATTGTCGACCTCGCCTATGTCCTTCTCGATCCCCGCTTGAGGAGGGCCTGATCCATGCGCGATACGCTGAAGGTTTTCCTGCGCAACAAGAAGGCCGCAATCGGTCTGTCGATCGTTCTCGCCTACGTCATCATTGCGCTTTTCGCCCCGTTGCTGATCGAGGCCAACCCCATCGCCCGCGTCGGGCGACCCCATGTGGCGCCCGACGCCGATCACCTGCTCGGCACGACACGCATGGGTCGCGACGTCTTTACCCAGCTCATATACGGGACGCGCACCTCGCTCGCCGTCGGTCTATTCGCCGGGTTTCTCGTCGTCGCCATCGGCACGGTGCTCGGGATCGCGGCAGGTTATTTCGGCGGGTGGGTCGACGAGATCATCAATTTCTGCACCAACGTCATCCTCGTCATCCCCCAGCTTCCGCTGTTGCTGGTCATCGCGGCCTTCCTCGGCCAGACCAGCCCGTTCGTCATCGCCATTATTATCGGCATCACCTCATGGGCTTGGGGCGCGCGCGTAACGCGGGCTCAAACCATGACGCTCAGACGCCGCGAGTATATTCAGGCTTCCGAACTGTTGGGTGAACCGGCGCACCGGATGATCTTTGTCGAACTGTTCCCCAACCTGCTCTCGATCATCGGATTCAATTTCATCGGCTCGGTGACCTACACGATCATCACCCAGGCGACCCTTGAGTTCCTCGGATTGGGCAATCCGATGGCCGTGAGTTGGGGCACCATGCTCTATCATGCACAGACCACCTCGGCGATGACTGTCGGCGCGTGGTGGGAGGTCGTTGCGCCCGCCGCCGCCGTTGCCGGCATTGGCGTCGGCCTCTCGCTCCTCAACTTCGGGGTCGATGAAATTTCCAACCCTCGCCTGCGTACCCTCGGCACCATCGCCGCTGCGACGAGAGCGCAGGAGAAGATCGACCGGGCACGCTCCGCAGGCAAGTTACAGGAGGCCGTGCGATGACGACGCTCGTTAATGTCAAGGGCCTCCAGGTCGACTTTCTGACTGGCAAGGGGCTGTTCACGGCCGTCCGCCAGATCGATTTCGACATCGGGCATTCCGAGGTGATGGGGCTGGCCGGCGAATCCGGCTGCGGGAAATCGACCATAGCCTTCTCCCTTATGCGCCTGCATCGCCCTCCCGCCATCATCTCGAAAGGCACCATCATCATCGATGGCCAGGATGTACTCGCCATGCCGCCCGAGAAGCTGGCGAAATGGCGCTGGTCGCAGGTCTCAATGGTTTTCCAGAGCGCCATGAATTCGCTCAATCCCGTCATCACCCTCTTCGAGCAATTCCGCGACATGCTCGCCCGGCATACGTCCATGAGCCGCGCCGAAATCCGTGCCCGGGCCGCGGAGCTGCTAGGGCTCGTTGGCATTCCGGCGGCGCGGCTCGACGATTACCCGCACCAGCTTTCGGGAGGCATGCGCCAGCGCGTCGTGCTGGCAATGGCACTGGCCCTCAATCCAAAGCTCATCATCATGGACGAGCCGACCACAGCGCTCGATGTCGTCGTCCAGCGCGAAATCCTCCAGGAGATCATGACGCTGAAGGCGCAGTTCGGCTTTTCGATCCTCTTTATCACGCACGATCTGGCGCTGATGAGCCAGTTCGCCGACCGGATTGCCGTCATGCTCAAAGGCCAGATCGTCGAGGTCGCACCCACCGCCGAGATCGTCGCCAACCCCGCGCACGACTATACGCGCACATTATGGGACGCCATGCCCCGCATCGGAGGCGTGTGATGGGAGACACGATAAACGTTACTCCGCTGCTCGAAATCGAGAACGTCAGTAAGATCTTCCACCTCAAACCCATGTTTGGCGCGGCCAAGGAGGTCATCGCCATACGCAATGTTTCGCTCACCCTTGGCAAGGGCCGGGCGCTGGCCGTGGTCGGTGAGTCGGGATCGGGCAAATCGACGGTCGGAAGGGCCGTCACCGGACTCTTCAAGCTCTCCGAAGGGCGGGTACTCTTTGATGGCAGAGATATCGCGCAGTTCCGGCGGCGGGCCGAAAAGCTCGCCTATGCGCGTTCCGTGCAGATGGTCTTCCAGGATCCCTTTGCCGCCCTCAACCCGGCCCATACCATCCGCCATCACATCGAGCGCGCGCTCAAGCTCCATCGCGGGCTCTCAGGCACAGCGATCGAGGATGCACTACTACGTGTATTGGCCGATGTCGAAATCGACGCTGAAATCGCGCTCGGCAAATATCCCCACGAACTTTCGGGCGGCCAGCGCCAGCGCATCAATCTTGCCCGGGTGCTTGCCGTCGGCCCTCAACTGGTCGTGGCCGACGAACCGACGTCCATGCTCGACGTATCGATCCGCAAATCGGTGCTGGGATTAATGGACAGAATGAAAAAGGAGCGGGGCATCGCGTTCCTCTATATCACCCACGACATTGCCACCGCGCACTATCTCGCTGAGGACACCGCGGTAATGTTCGCCGGACAGGTCGTCGAATGGGGACCATCGCGCTGCGTCATCGGCAATCCCCAACACCCCTACACAAAGGTACTGCTCTCGGCAGTACCCGATCCTGCCATCCGTTTTGCTTCCGATCCGGCTAGCGGTCGGGCCTTTTCCGAAGGGGTCGAGCGGATTCGTGCGCTGGCACGCAAACCGGCGGGCTTGCCGGTCGAGATCGAACCGGGCCATTTTGTCCGGCATCGATTTGACGAAATGGACGCTGCCTGATGGCCGATCTTCTGGTTCGACTCTACGATCTTCCCGAATACGACTATGGCCGGACAACCAGCCAGGGCGTAACGATCCGCCGTGCCCTACCGCTGGAGCGCGGATTGGTGTGCGACTGGGTCGAAGCCCATTTCTCGCGCATCTGGCGCTCGGAGACCGAAGTGGGCTTTTCCCACCAGCCGGTCGGTGTCTGGTTGGCTATCGAGGGAGAGCGTCTCCTCGGCTTTGCCTGTGGCGACGTCACTGCCCGCGGTTTTTTCGGCCCCACTGGCGTTGGCGAGGCGGCACGAGGCCGGGGCATCGGGGAAGCGCTGCTGTTTAAAACGCTTGAAGACCTGCGTGCCAAAGGCTTCGCCTACGCGGTAATTGGCGATCCCGGTCCAGTGGAGTTCTATAAAAAAAAGCTCGACGCCATGGAGATACCCCATTCGAAGCCCGGCATTTACAAAGGTATGTTGAGATAATGGATCTTTACGCGCTCAACCCGTTTGCGGACGATCCCCACCGGCATCCCATCTGGGAGATGTTGGTGGCACGGGATATCGAAGCCTTCCTCGCCTGCGACTGGACGATGGTCGAAAGTGACTTCGCTGCCGATCGTTTCCTCGGTATAGACGGCAAGGCATCCGGCAACCCCGACGATTGGTGCATCACCTTCCCCACGCTTGATTCCTACCGCGATAGCTGGCTTGCGGGTGCGGAGGATTTCCGCAAGCGTGCCCGGGTCGAAACCGCCAAAGCCTCGGTGTTCGGAGCAACCCGCCTGACCGAGATCGAGATCGCCGGCGACCGCGCCCTTGCCCACAAGAAGTTCGACGGCCTTGTGCCGATGCGCGACGGCACAGCCGATGTGCTCAATTGGCAATCGATCTATACGCTGACACGGGTGGGCGGAAGTTGGAAGCTGACCGGTTTCATCGGATACCTCCCATATCCGATGCCGGAGGTTCAAACCTGAGCGATCACTCTTTTCTAAACGGCAGGCTCAGCCTGAGCCCGCGACGCGAACCGATCGCCCATCCGCCCGCTCGACCAGCCTGCCTTGGCCGGTCTGCGACCAGGCTAGTTCAGCCACGCTGCGGTCCGCCAGTTCCAACTCGCCGCGCCCCGGATTATCGATGGCCAGGACGGAAGCCTTGAGGAGCTGACTATAAGGATGCTCGGGCGTATCGAGGATCACGCGGGCCGGCCCCTGCTCAACCACGTGCCCTTTCTGCATGATGATGATGCGATCCGAAAAGTAGTAGGCCGTCGCAAGATCGTGGGTGATATAGATCACCGTGACATTGAGGTTTGTCCGCAGGTCGCGCAGCAGATTGACGATCGACATGCGCAAGGACGCATCGACCATCGAAACCGGTTCATCCGCGATCAGGAGCGAAGGATTGGGGATAAGCGCCCGCGCAATGGCCACGCGCTGAAGCTGTCCGCCCGAAAGCTCGTGGGCAAATCGCCCCTTGATCTCGCGGAGGCTTAGACCGACCTTCTGCAGGGCATCGTCCATAGCAGCATCAATCGCGGTCCGATCCTTTAGTCCCAGCAGCGTACGCGCGGTTGCTTCCAGATAACGGTCTACCTGCTTTAGGGGATTGAAAGCCTCGAACGGGTTCTGGAATACCGGCTGGACTCGCCGCATGAAATCAAGTCGCGCCGCCCGGCTCCTGATATCGGCGACGCTTTGCCCGTCGAATACAATCGCACCCTCCGTCGGGGTCTCCAACCCCAGGATCATGCGCGCAAGCGTCGTCTTGCCCGACCCCGATTCCCCGATAATCGTCAATATCTCGGGCCGCCCTGCCTCGAGGGCGAAGCTCACATCCACCACCGCATCGACATGCCTGCGCGATAGGATTCCGCCCATCGGAAAGCGCTTGCCGACCTTGTCGACATTCAGCAACGTCATAGCGTTTCCTCTCTCACGCCCTCGAAACGGGTAAGGGGCCTGACATCATCGCTGCGCCAGCAGGCGCTGCGATGGCTTTCACCGACGATTTCGAGCGGCGGCACGCTCACCTTGCATTTGTCGATGGCGAGGGGGCATCGGGGATGGAACCGGCAGCCTGGCGGCGGATCCGAAAGATTGGGAGGTCGCCCCTCGAGCGCCGCCTTGGGCGACCTGTCACCGATGCGCGGCAGGCTGGCAACAAGGTGTGCGGTATAGGGATGTTTGGGTGCGGTGAATAGCGTACGTGTCGGCCCTTCCTCCACCAGACGTCCGGCATACATGATGCCGATCCGGTCGGCCATGTTGGCGTGCACGCTCATGTCGTGCGTAACGAAAACGACCGACGAACCCATTTGCTTCTGCACGTCGCGGAGCATGACCAGGACGTCCTTTTGCACCACCACATCAAGCGCGGTCGTCGGCTCGTCCGCGATTATGAACTGGGGTTGGCAGACGGTCGCCAAGGCGATTGTCATGCGCTGGCGCATTCCTCCCGACAACTCATGGGGATAAGAGTTGAGGGTATCGGGAGAAAGATTGAGCCGCTTGAGATGCGTTTCCACCCGGCCCCAGAATTCCCGCGTCGGCAAGCCCATAGGCCGGAAGGCGAAATCCTCGAAACTTTTCCTGATCCGCCGCACCGGGTTGAGCACGCTCATCGAGCCCTGCATGACATAGGAAAGATTCTTCCAGCGGATCGCGTCTACCTCGTCCTTGCCAGCCTTGTACGGGTCGATCACCTTGTCCCCGAACCGGTAGGTCATCGACCCCTCAACGATGCGCAAAGGCGGCCGGATGGCAGCGGCCAGCACCTTTATGAGGGTGGTCTTGCCCGAGGAACTTTCGCCGGCAATCCCGTAAATCTCGTTCTCGCGGATCGACAACGTGATGTCGTCCACCGCCCGGACCTCGCGCGTAATCCCGAAATGGTCGAGCTTGTAATACGCCTTGAGGCCCGAGACGGTCAGGATGTTCTTGTACTCTGCCATCACGCGCCTCCAATCCGGCGCAGACGGGAACGCGGGTCGATATATTCATTGAGCGCAACCGTCAGCAGGAAGAGGCCGATAAACAAAATCACGATGAGAACGACGGGGATGAGAATCCACCACCACACGCCCACGACCATCGCAGAGTGGTTATTGGCCCAGTAGAGCGTGGTACCCACTGTCGGGACATTGATATTTGTGAAGCCAAGAACCGCCAGCGTTACTTCGAGCCCGATCGACCAGATCATGTTGGCTATCGCTGTCGCAAAGACGATCGGCATCACATAGGGCAGATGCTCCTCGAACATGATCTTGCGCGCGCTCATGCCCGAGAACACCGCATGGCGGGTGAACTCGCGATGCCGGAGACCCAAAGCCACCGAACGGATCAGCCGCGCGTCGAACGGCCAACCCAAGCATCCCATGATCAGCGCAAGCGTGAACATGTCGAGATTGGAGCGTAGCACGAAGTAGAAGAGGATGAGGATGGGAAAGACCGGGAGCGACACGAAGATGTCGTTGAAGAACATCAGCACGCGGTCCATCCAGCCACCCACATAGCCGGCTAGGAGGCCCACTGTGATGGAAATGATGCGGCTTATGACGGCGACCATCAGGCCGAAAGACAAAGTATTGCGGAACGCAAAACTCAACTGCCAGAACAGGTCCTGGCCGCGGGAATTGGTCCCGAACCAGTAGGTGGTCGAAGGCGGCATATCCGGCGGCACGACATAGATCAAATGCGGCGGCGCGGGCGCAAAGAAGCTCGCCAGGGCGAATATGACGATGATGCCAACCAGCAGTGTTCCGGCGGCAAATTCGACATTGTAACGGGCGAGGTCTCTGATAACGGCAAACATCGCTATTTCACCCTCACGCGCGGATCGAGAAGCGGATGCAACAGGTCGATCACGAATATCGCTGAGGCAACCGCGACCACGGCCATCGAGGAGACCGCAAGAACGAGCGTTGTATCGCCGCCATTGACGGCGGTGACCAGAAGCGTGCCAAGACCCGGATAGCCGAACACCTGCTCGGTGATGATGGTGCCCGAGAAAATCCCGCCCAAGGCCATGGCAAGTCCAGTCAATTGCGGGACCGCTGCGTTGCGGATGACGTAAAAGAACACGACCCGCTCGGATTTTACGCCAGCCAGTTCCGCATAGGTCACGTAATCCTCCGTCACGATATTGGAGACCAGCGCCCGCATACCGAGGAACGAAATCCCCAGCCCCACGATCACCAGCGAGGCAGCAGGAAGTATGGAGTGATGCAGGATCGAGAGGATGTACTCCATCGTGAAGCCGGGGCGCACGTTCATTGCGAAGCCGCCCGATATCGGCAATACGGGCCAGAAATAGCCGAAAATAAGCACCAGCAGGAAGGCCACGATGTAGTAGGGAATGGGCTGTATGCCCATTGCTACGACGCCGAATGCCTTGAGGAACCGGTTGTTCTGGTAATAGCCCGCAAGCCCGCCCAGCAGATTCCCGATGGTCCAGGACATGACTATGGCCACGGCCAAGAGCCCCACCGTCCAGGGCAATGCCCGCATGACCAGTTGCATGGCCGGCGTGGGAAACGCAATGAGCGAAGGACCGAGGTCGCCTACCACGAAACGCGCCCAGAAATTGAGATATTTGATGTGCAGCGGCAGATCGGCAGCGAACAATTCGGTCAGCGCCTCACGCAAATCCTGCAGAGCCTGAGGGCTGAAGCTGGCCTGCGCCGCTACACGGCCGACGATCATCTCTACCGGAGAGATGGGCGACATATGGGTAATGAAGAACGCCGCAGAGATGCCCGCGAACACTACGGCGGCCAATTGGACAAGTCGCTTCAATACAAACGTCAGATAGTCGCGCATACCGAGATCCAGGCGCTCCTGCCATTCAATAGAAAGGGCGTCCGGCCCGAAAGCCGGACGCCAACGCCCTAGGGAGGGGTTACTGTGCGGGTTCCACCTGGGTGAAAATATACCGCGAATTTGCCCAGTTGGTGACCGGGTTGGCATAGGGCCGTTCCACCGCATCCGGGAAACCGGTCCAGTACCGCTCGGAATATGCGGCGAACACATTGTACGACATCATCGGGATGAGCGGCATTTCCTCCACCATCAGCCGGGCGAACTCATGCCCAAGCGCAAGGTTTTCCGGCGTACCGAATTCCGTCACGCGGACCTCCTCTATGATGCGGTCGAGTTCGGGATGCTCGAAGCGCTGGAAATTGCGCGGCGACTGCCGTTCACCCGGCTCCACGAGGAACTCCGAGTGCCAGCTGTCGAGGAAGAACGACAGGTCCGGATCGCCACCCCAGGACTCGATGGTCCATGCGGTGAGGGCATCGAAGTCGCCCAGGGGCATGGACGTCGGGAAGATCACGGGATCGACTTCGACATCCACCTGCACGCCAGCCTGGGTCCATTGCTGGGCGGCCATCGTGCCGAACCGGTTGATTACGCCCGATTCGAACGTCTTGAGCGTAAAGGCGAACCGCTCGCCATTGGGCGTGTACCAATCGTTGCCCTGACGGGTGAACCCGGCATCCTCGAGAAGCTCGGCGGCGGCTTCCAGGTTCTGACCCCACCAGCCGAAGCCGAACGCGCGGCGGATTTCGTTGGGATCGGTCGGCACCTGATCACCGAACTGCGGACGAACCATCTCGGCAACCTGCAGCCCGATATCCGGATCGTAGGGCTTGATGACCGACGAGCCGGTGTCGAGTTCAAAATCGATGAGCCAATCCTGAAGCTGGGAATGGTAATCGTCCAGATGCGTTCCGGTGGGCGGGATGGCAATCGGCGACAAGGTCGCTGCCCCACGGTAGGAGGCCATAGAGATCTGACGGGCATCCAGCATTAACGTAAGCGCCCACCGCACCCGGCGATCCGAGAACAGTTCATTCTGATTGTTGAGAATGATTGCCGGCAAGGTCGGGTCAGGATGCGCAAACGGGAACCCGGGGAACCAGCCCCGGGCCGTCTCGTCCTGCTGGACAAGGCTGAACATGGCTTCCGGCGTCAGATCGTGGATCATGTCCAGATTGCCGTTGACCATTTCGATCAGGCGATTGTCGATATTGGGGATCGAACGATAGATAATGTATTGCGGACCGGGTTCGCCGTACTGAGCCACCGACGTGCGCTCCCAATCCTCTCGCTTCTCCCAGATATACCAAGCCCCGTTAGGGTCGTAGCTATTAAGCGTATAAGGCCCGAGGCCGACCGGCGGGTTGAAATCAAATTCGGTGGGATTTTCGTGCTGCTCAAAGATGTGCTTGGGCATTATCCACGCCGCGTTCCAGCGCACGGCGAATGCAGAATGGAAGCGTGAGTTCGGCGCGTTGAGCTTGAACAGAACGGTGTGGTCGTCCACCGCCTCGACGCTGGCGACGTGGCGATTGAGGTTCGCACTGGCACCGAATGCGGAGTGCGCCTTCAGCGTTTCGACCGTGTAGACCACATCGGCGGCCGTAAACTCGACGCCGTCGGACCAGTAGAGGCCCTCTCGCAGTTTCACCGTCATTTCGGTGAAATCGTCATTATACGACCACGGCTCCGCGGCTAGTGAACTATAAAGCGAACCGTCGATCCCTGCATTGGGATCGATGTACCACAACGTGTCGGTGACAAGCTGATGAAGGCCGGTTGAGGTACCGCCGCCATGGCCCGCCACCCAGAGATTGAACCAGTCGGGATTGATCGCAGGGTTCTCGGGATTATGAACGATCATCGTCTGTTCCCGCGGAAATTCGGTGATCGGTGGCACGTCTTGAGCGACAGCGGGAACGCTTGCCATGAGGGCAAACAGTCCGGCCGACGCCAATAGCGTCTTCCACTTTTTCATTAGTCTTCCTCCCAGTTTTGAGGGACGCACCTCACGCGTTCCCCTACTCCGATAATGCTAATGCATCGCAATGCGATGTCAACGCATTATATGATATGAACCCGAATTTTTGATAGTTAGTACGAAACGGGCCGAGAGCGCGAAGCACCAGAGCCCGCTGGCGCTTATCCCAATCGGATCATCTGATAGGAATACGGCGGTGCGCTGACATTCAGCACGCCGCTCGCCACGGCTGCACCGGTCCCGTCCCGGGGTTTCACATTGTCCATGTTACCCCCGGTGTTGGTCGCTTCGAGATCGTCGTGCGTCATGATCTTATGCTCGATGACCTTGAGATCATCAAAGCCGTCTAGGCGGGCACTGATGTCAATCGCCTCGCTCGGATGGCGGTTGACAACAAAGAGCGTCACCGTCCCTGCGTCCGGATCGTGGACCGCCGAGGCGTCGAGGTAGGGCACGTCGCCGAACTTGTCCACATCGTAGGAAGGACTGTCCACCCTGAGGTCGAGGGCTGTGCCGCGGCCATAGACCGAAGCATAGTAGTAGGGGTAGTAAATCGTCTGGCGCCAGGCAGGGCCGCCCTTTTCCGTCATGATTGGTGCGATAACGTTCACGAGCTGGGCGATGCAGCCGATTTTGACCACGTCCGAACGCCGGATAAAGGTGTTGAGGATCAGACCGACCTGCAACACGTCCTCGAAATTATAGACATCCTCGAGCAATGCGGGGGCGTGAGGCCAACCATCGTTGCCGTCGAGAATTGCCCGATCCTGCTGGTTGGAGTGGTACCAGACGTTCCATTCGTCGAACGAGATATAGACGTTCTTGTCCGAGCGCTTCTTGGCTTTGACGAATTCGATGACGCCTTTGACGGTGCCGATATACTCATCGAGCCGGTGGCTGAGGGCAAGGTAGCTGGCCGTGTCCTTCTCCCGATTGGCGAAATACATGTGCAGCGAAATGTAGTCGACCACGTCGTAGGTATGCTCGAGTACGGTGGCTTCCCACTGCGGATAGGTCGGCATGAACGAGTGCGACGAACCACACACGACCAGCTCAAGCGACTTGTCGAACGCACGGATCGCCTTGGCGGTCTCGGCGGCGAGCTTTCCATATTCGTCGGCATCCTTGTGGCCGATTTGCCAGGGGCCATCCATTTCATTGCCCAAGCACCAGAGCTTGACATTCCAGGGCGCCTCGCGCCCGTTCTTCTTGCGCAGATCGCTCCAGTAGCTACCACCCGGATGATTCACGTATTCGACGAAATTGCGCGCCGCATCGAGCCCGCGTGAGCCCAGGTTCACCGCAAGCATCATCTCGGTACCGACGGCATCGCACCAGTCGGCGAATTCATGAATGCCGACCGCGTTGCTTTCCGAAGTATGCCAGGCCAGATCGAGCCGCACCGGCCGCTCTTCTTTCGGGCCGATACCATCCTCCCAGTTATACGCCGATACGAAATTGCCGCCGGGGTAGCGCACTACTGGGACATTGAGCTCCCGGACAAGATCAATCACATCGCCGCGCATGCCGTTTTCATCCGCTGTCGGATGATCCGGCTCGTAAATACCTGAGTAGATCGCACGCCCAAGATGCTCGAGGAACGCCCCATAGAGGCGGTCATCGATCCTCGATATGGTGAAGCTCTTATGTCCCGTGATCGTCGCTTTCATGACCCCTCCACATTTCCTACCGAATTTCGGATTTATACCGGAATTGATGATTGAAACATCGGACCTTGTCAATGCGCCGTGGCGGCGTCGGGCCAAAAAACGCCGAATGGAGCGCAATGGCGCCCGCCGGCAGACCGTCAGGCCTGGTAGATCCGCATCACGATGTCCTGGTCGTAATTGCCGAAACCTCGACCGAATATATTGATGCCGCCAGGGTGAATGGAGTCGTCCTTGATCCCGACCCGCATGCGGATGGAATGATGCGCGGCGATATCGAGGCTTTTGAGCGTCACGTCCGACATTTTGAGCCCATCGACGTAACTACCCGTATTGTCGACTTTGAAGCTCTTGAGCTTGCCGTACTGCGAGCCCTTGAGCTTCCACCAGTCCGGCGTGTAGACGCCACGCTTGTCCCCGTAATCTCCGGGCGACGTCCATGTACCGATTTCGGTGCCATTGACCCAGATGGTAATGTCAGAGGGCCAATCCGCGCTGGTACCAGGCACCTCCGAGGACAGCTCCATCGAAAATTCGACGGCCTTTGCCGTGCCGTTGGCAAGCTTGGTGTTGTTGGGGAACTGGTATTCCACATGCCCGCGCGTGAACCAGATCAATGCGGCGCGCATGCGATTGGGATCGAGAAACGTGTCCGGCACGTCCAGCAAACCTACAATACCGTCAGGCGTGCACAAGCCGCACGGCGCGGTAACATCGCAACTGGTATAAAGTCCCAGGGGCATCGACACCTCGATATGCCCGCCCTTGACCTTGGCGATGTCCTCCTTGAATGCGACGAGCACTTCATCGAAGGCGGAATGGCATATTTTCTGATTACCCTTGCGAGCCTTCTGGACTTCCGAGCGGACCAGGCCCGCTTCTTCCAGAATCTGGACATTTGAGGAAACCGTCGATTGTGGCAAATCGAGGACTCCCGCGATGTCGTTGACGTTCTGCGCCCCTTTTTCGTGCAGGAGCTTGAGGATACGCACACGAACGGGTGACGCCAGCCCCTTCAGTACCGCCATTCCCTCCTCAGGATCTACGACTAGAAAATTTCTTGCCATTAAAAACTCGGCGGCCCTCTCCGCTAATTTCTGCCCAAGCACAGCACCAGAACGAGCATGTATCAGAATTCCTGATGGAATCCAGCCGTCGGATCGAAATTACCAGGAATTAGCTCTCCCGCCACCCGCCCGGCCAAGCTCCAGGCCGGTACATTCCTAAAATTATTAGTCATAAAAAACGAGTTGACGATAATATTAGCAATTGCTTTTTATAAGTAAGGTGCTGGCACTTTCGGGCGCCGGAGCCAAAGGGGAGGAAGTTTGTGCGATTAAAATTCGCTTGGAACGCGGGCGTTGCAACCTCGGTCGCGTCCGGGAAAGAACCCGTAACGGGGTTGTCTCTGTGGCTTCGCCTGCTGGGCGCCGGGCCAATTGTGATCCTGCTGTTGCTCATAGGCGTCCTGGCGCTGAGCGTTCCGATGTTCTTCACCCCCCGGAACCTGTCCAATATTCTGGCTCAGACGGCGGTAATTGCCGTGGTTGCACTCGGTCAGCACCTGGTGATCCTGACGCGCGGCATTGACCTTTCGGTCGGCTCAAACCTTGCGCTGGCCACCGTGCTCGGCGCGCTCATGTTCCGGGTCAACGACAATGCGTTCGTTGTCATGGCGACCATGCTGGCGGCCGGAGGTGCCGTCGGAGCGATCAACGGTCTCGTCTACGTCTACGGCCGATTGCCCCACCCTTTCATCATCACCCTGGCAACCCTCTCGATCGCGCGGGGACTGGCTCTCGAATTGTCCATCGGACACACGACCATGCGGGGGATGCCCGAAACCATCGCGGTTATAGGCGGCGGCACCACCTACGGAATTCCCAATTCCTTCTTTGTGGTGGCAGGCGTTGCTACGCTGCTCTTCGTTGTCGCCAAAACGATGGTTTGGGGCCGCTGGATTTATGCCGTGGGCGGACAGCCTGACGCCGCACGGCGCATGGGAATTCCGGTCAACGGCGTCATCGTGTCTACCTATGTCATCGCTGGTCTCTGTGCCGGCGTGGGCGCAGTACTGCTTGCGGGGCGCACCGAGGCGGGGTCGCCTCTTTACGGCAATCTTCTTGAACTCGATACCATCGCCGCGGTCATCATCGGCGGCGCCAGTTTCCTCGGCGGCCGGGGTCATATCGGGCACGCGCTTGTTGGAGCGGTGATGATCGGCGTCATTCGTAACGCACTCAACCTCCTTAACGTAAACGCCTATTACCAACTGATCGCCATCGGCGTGATCATCGTCCTCGCCGTGCAATCCGATGTCCTGCGCAACCATCTTGAAGGCCGGATGCGTGTCCTGCAGGCAGCGAGGGTGCAATGACCGCGAGCCTCCCACCCGTTCTGGAAGTCCGCGCCGCCCACAAGCGCTTCGGCGCGGTCCATGCCCTCAAGGGTGTCGGGCTCAAGGCATACCGCAATGAGGTTCTCGCGCTACTCGGCGACAATGGCGCAGGCAAGTCGACGCTCATCAAATGCATCAGCGGCGTCCACGAGATCGACGAAGGGGAGATTCTCATCGACGGCCAGCCGGTCGCGCTCCACTCGCCGGCGGCGGCGCGCAGCGCAGGGATCGAGACCGTCTATCAGGATCTCGCCTTGTTCGACAATCTGACGCCAGCGCAGAACTTCTTCTGTGGCCGGGAAATTGCCGGCCCATCATGGCTTCCGAAAGGACTCCAGTTTCTGCGCACCCGCCAGATGGACAAGGACGCGGCGGCCGTCATCGAGCGGCTCAAGGTGAAGCTGCCGAAATTCGACGCGCAGGTGGCACTCATGTCCGGCGGTCAGCGCCAGGCGATTGCGGTAGCGCGCGCCACTGTCTTTGCCCGCAAGCTCGTCATTCTGGACGAACCCACTGCAGCGCTTGGCCTGCGGGAATCGCGCAAGGTGCTCGATCTCGTGGACCAACTCCGCGATGAAGGAAACGCCGTAATTCTCATCACACACAACATGGAACACGTCGTCGATCTTGCCGACCGCGCAATCGTGCTGCGCCAAGGGCACAAAGTCGGCGAACTCAGACCCGATCGCTCCAATCAGAAAGAGATGGTGAGCATGATCATGGGAGCTGAGTGACAGAAGATTTGCTGCCGGGATCGCCGCCAGCAAATTCGAGGCCGTCCGATGACGGCCGACACAAGGGAGGACTTTATATGAAATTGCTTAAATTGCTGGGGGGGCTGGCCATCGCGGCCATAGTCTCAGCCCCTGCATTGGCAGCGGACGTGAAACTCGGCTTCATAACCAAGTTTCCGGTGCCGTTTTTCGGGACCATGGAGCAGGCCGCGAAGGACTATGCCGCGTCAAATCCCGGGGTCGAGATTGTTTTCGGCCAGGGTCAGTCCGCCACCGACATCGAAGGGCAGATCGCGCTCATTGAATCGATGGTCACCCAAGGCGTCCAGGGCATTGCCATAACGCCCGTCGATCCGACCGTAGCGCCCGCTCTTGACCGCGCCATCGAGGCGGGCGTCAAGGTGGTGCTGATGGACAACAGCATCCCAGGCTGGGAAAATGCTACAGCCCTTGCGACCACCGACAACTACAATGCTGGCACCATCGCCGGCGCCTACCTCAAATCGGTGCTTCAGCCCGGTGACACGCTCGGCATTCTTGAAGGCGTTCCTGGCGTTCCTGCGCTGGATGATCGCGTAAACGGCATGCTCGATGGCCTGGACGGGCTGGAAGTTCAGATTGTCGGCCGCAATGCGACCAACTGCACCGAGGAACTTGGCCTGTCGGTCGCAGAAGACCTGCTCACCGCCAATCCGGACCTCAAGGCCATTTATGCGGCGTGCGGGCCTCCGGCCGTCGGCGCCGCACAAGCGATCAAGAACGCCGGCATTGCCAATGATGCCATCGTTCTGGTCGGGTTCGACGCCTGCTGTGGCGAACTCGAAAAGATCGCCGAAGGCGTCGAGGACGCTACAGTTGCCCAGTTCCCTTATAAGATGGCTGAACTGGGCGTGGACGCTCTCGTCCGCGCGCTCGGTGGCGAAGACGTACCTTCGCTGATCGATTCCGGCGCGGCATTGGTGACTGCGGAGAACGCCGCAGAGTTCCAATAAGCCGTTATCTTCGAGGACCGGCGCACTGCGCCGGTCCTCACGACAAGGACGGGTTAGCGGTAATCCGCAAGGAACTCTTGACAGCTTTTACTTGTCGGATGCGGAGGCGACATTGGTCGCCAGCAAAAGCGTACGCCTAGCCGATGCCAGATGCCTGCGGCAGGCCGATTTGATCTTGCGTGGGTCCTGCTGCTTGAGCGCTTCGATGTATTCGAGGTGTTCGAGGATCGCCGCTTCGTTGCGTTGACGCTCGTCTTTCTTGTTCCATTGATAGTGATAGTGAAACACGAAGGCGATGACATCGTAGAAATCGTCGATGAAGCGGTTTGGCTGGGCCCTGTTGATGAGGCGGTGAAACCGGTTGTCAAGATCGGAGAAATCGTGAAATCGGCAGTCGATATCGGCGAGCAAATGCCTGTGTTCGGCCTCGATCATGTCGAGATCGGCCCATGCCGGATCCTCGGGAGCGAGCGCGGCAAAAGCCACCGCTGAACGCAGTTCGAAAAGCTCACGGATATCGAAAAGTTCGGTGGCGAATTCCCGCGTAAAGCCCATGAACCGCCAGCCGGAATTGGGGCGTTTCTCTATAAGACCGAACCGCTTGAAACGGTTGAGAAACTCCCGCACGCCGTTGGTGCCGACGCCGAACTGGCGCGCCAACTCGAGTTCGTTGATCTGAAATCCGGCGCGCGCGTCGCCCCGCAATATCCACTCAAAGAACTGCCTTTCGACCTGTTCGGCGGCCGAACGCGTCTCGGTCTCGGGAAATCGGGCTTCGGGTGGCGGAACTTTCGCAACGATGCGATGCAGGCCGGAATCGTCGAGAAATCCATCCTCGGATAGACGGGAAATGACCTTGCGCACCGTAGTGCGGCTTACCCCCAGTTCCGCCGACATCGCATTTTCCGAGGGGAGCGGGTTGCCGGCGCCGATCCGTGCAAGCCACGCAATCGTCGAATTGAAGGTCTGCTTGTAAACGGTATCGGATTTCATCCATCCCCGCCTGATCTATTCTGTCCGGTGCCGGCCAGGAACCGACGGCAGGCGATGAAGCCCACGCCGAATGGGCCTATAATATAGATCAGCCTCTCATGCACCAAGGCGTCGACCTGTCTCCCTGTCGAACAGATGAACGTTTTCTGCTGCGATTGTGAGCCGGACGGCCTCATCAGGCCGGAGCGTTGTACGGCCTACATTGAAGACGGTCAGCCCCGGCGCGCCGCGCGTGATGACAAAGCTCGCCGCCCCGGTGAATTCGACAAAGTCGACTTTCGCATGCAACCCCGGCCCGTCACCAGCCGAAATCTCGAGATGCTCGGGCCGCAACCCCGCAGTCACGGTCTCTCCCGCCCCAAGCATGATTCCGCCGGGGAGCGGCACGCTACCCAGGTCCTCGATCACCAGCGTGCGGCGGTCCTCGGCGACAACCGCTTCCACGAAATTCATCGCCGGCGATCCGATGAAGCCACCGACGAACCGGGTGCTCGGACGATCATACAACTCCAGCGGCGCACCCTGCTGTTCGATTACCCCGTCGCGCATGACCACGATATGGTCGGCCATCGTCATCGCTTCGATCTGGTCGTGCGTGACATAGACCGAGGTCGCCCCGAGCCGGTCGTGGAGCGAGCGGATTTCCTTGCGCATATGCACGCGCAGCGCCGCGTCGAGGTTTGACAGTGGCTCGTCGAACAAGAATGCCTTGGGATGGCGGATAATCGCCCGCCCCATGGCCACACGCTGACGCTGCCCGCCAGAGAGTTCGCGAGGATATCGATCGAGCAGCTTTTCAAGTCCTGTGGTCGCCGCTACCTCTTTCGCGGCGGCCTCGGATTGCGATCGCGGCGCACGCTTGAGCCGCATGGAATAGGTGAGATTGTCGATAACCCGCATATGCGGATAGAGCGCGTAGGACTGGAACACCATGGCCACGTCGCGCTTGCGCGGCGGAACCGCGTTCATCACCTCGCCTGCAATTTTGAGCGTCCCGGCTGTGATCGTTTCCAGCCCGGCCAGTGAACGCAAAAGCGTCGATTTTCCGCAACCTGAAGGTCCGACCAGCGCAACGAATTGTCCCTTGCGGATCGAGAGATTGACCGCCTTGAGAGCATGGAACGCCCCGTAGTGCTTGTCGACGTCGATGAGTTCGATCTGGAGCTCGTCGCTCATTTCAGTGCTCCCGAAGTAAGTCCGGCCACGATCCGGCGCTGAAGCAGGACAAAGACGGCCAGGATAGGCGTTACGTAGATGGCGGCGTAGGCCATGATATTGTTCCATTCGAACGTGTTCGGCCCCATGAAGGAGTTGAGGCCCACGCTCGCTGGCTGCAGGGTCGGTGACTGGATGATGGACTTCGAATAGACGTATTCGCCGAAAGCCTGCATGAAAATGAGGATCGCCGAAACAAGGATACCATTGCGGGCCAGCGGCAATGCGATGGAAAAGAAGGCGCCGATCCGCGAATTGCCGTCGACCAGCGCTGCTTCCTCGAGTTCGGCGGGCACGCTCATGAATGTTGCGCGAACCAGGACGACAAAGAACGGCATGGTCTTGGCCGTCAGCGCCAGAATGACCGCGAGCCGTGGCGTGTCGAGCAGCCCCACCTGCGAGAACCCGACGAAGATAGGCGTGATCATCAGCGAGGCCGGCAGCACCTGCAGCATCAGGACCAGGAACAAGGCAACGTCGATCCAGCCATTCCGGTACCGCGCCAGCACATAGGCGCAGCCCGTGCCAAGAAGCGCAGTCAGCGCGGTCGTCCCGCTCGCGATCACGATGGAATTCCACATGTAGCTCGCCATCCCACGCGAGGTCCACACATAGCCGTAGTTACCCCACTTCGCATCGCGCGGAAGGAAATCCGGGGGTGTCGCAAAGATATCCGAACCGGTCTTGAGGCTCGTCACATACATCCAGTAGAGCGGGAAGAGGTAAAGCGCTGCAAGCCCTAGGGCGATAACGACGAGAACGCGGTTGCGCCATTCGAGTGTCATGGCCCTAGCCCCGCACTTCGTAGCGCGTCGAGCGCACGTAGACGACCGAGGCAATCATGACGAGCACGATCATGAGCACCGAAATGGTTGCTCCCCTCGCGAAATCGTATTCACGGAACGAAAGCTCCCAGGCCCAGTATTGCGCGACGTTGGAGGAATTGGCCGGACCACCCGAGGTGATTGCCGCAAAGAGATCGAACTGCTGAAGCGTGAAGATCAATCCCAGTGCAATGATCGCACCAATGGTTGCGCGCATCATGGGCAGGGTAATGGTCCAGAACCGCTGGAGCGCGTTGGCGCCATCGAGTTCGGCTGCCTCGTAGAGATCGCGCGGTATCGAAGCGAGCCCCACCGACAAAAGGATCATGTTGAAGGACGTGCCAAGCCAGATATTGGCGATGATGACCGCCCAGAGCGAAAAATTGGTGTCCGAGCGCCAGAAGATGTTCCCACCGATCAGGCCGAGTTCACGCAATGCGAAATTGAGTACGCCAAAATCGCCGGCAAAAATCCAGTTCCAGATGGCCCCGACGACGAGACCCGGCATGACCCACGAGACGAGGAACAACCCGCGCAGATAGCCCGAACCCGGAAAATCGAGGGTAAAGAACAACGCCAGCGAAAACCCGATGATGAACTGCCCGACGATGGAGGCCACAATGAAGATCACGGTGTTTTTCATCACCGGCACGAAAATCGGATCCGCAAAAATGGCGCGGTAGTTGTCGAACCCGGCAAATGGACGGGCGAAGGTGCCCAGACTGAAAATGTCGACCTTCTGGAAACTCATCACCACGTTGTAAATGAGCGGCAGCCCGGCGAAAATCATCAGAAAGCCGAGCGCTACGACGACCAGAGCGATGTCGAAGCCCTTTCCATCCCACAAACCCGATATGATGCGCTTCATTTCACAACCTCCGGCTGACGATCCCCGATCGGACAGGGGGAATACCCCCTGTCCGGGCCCTGGGGAGGACCTCCTGCCCCAACACGATGAGCAGGAAGCTCCGGAACGCTCAAGGCGTTCAGTTCAAAATGCCATCAACCGTGGCCTGAGCCTGATCGAGCGCCGCCTGGGCCGACATCTGTCCAGTCAGCGCGGACTGGATCGCCGTCTGGATGGCACGCGAAATCTGCGGCCATTCCGGATGAGGTCCACGCGGCTGGGCGTACTGGAGCTGTTCAAGGAAAACCTTGAGGGCGGCGTCCTTGAGCGCATCGCCGGTCTCAGGCAGGTCCACATCGGCACGCGCCGGCAGCTGGCCCCATTCGGGAAACAACCGGGGGTCCTGGCTCGCGAAGTATTCGAGCGCCTGGAATGCTTCTTCGGGGTGTTTGGACGTGGCAAAGATAGCCCAGTTGAAGTCACCCATAGCTGATGACCGTTCGGCCCCTTCATGAGGGACGGGCAGCAGCGCCACACCCCAGTCGAACTGGGCCTCGGCAAGCATGCGGTTAAGTTCCCAGGGCCCTGAAATCACCATTGCGGCATTGCCCGAGTTGAACGTACCCGTCGAGTCCCATTGCCCACGCGTCAGCGTGTCGGGCGATGCCAGACGTTCATCGAGTATAGTCTTCCAGAGCTCGAGTGCTTCGACGACGCCGGGAGCGTTGAGGTTATCGTAGCCGCCGCCAGCCATTTGCGCCCAGGGGAGAAACTGGAAAGTGCCTTCCTCGTTGGCCCGCGCCGAGAACGCAAGTCCATAGACGTTGTTGGCCGGATCGTTGAGGGTGCGGGCGGTCTCGACGAGTTCATCCCACGTCTCAGGCGGGCTGTCCGGATCGAGTCCGGCGGCACGGAAGAGGTCCTTGTTGTAGTAAAGTGCGATCGTGTTGGTCGCCTTGGGCACACCGAACAGGCGCCCCTCCCACATCACCGAAGCGAGCGGGCCGGGGAAATAGCTGTCCGGATCGATCACATCCGACTCGGCGACCATGTCGGTAATATCGAGAAAAGCGCCGCGCGCAGCAAAAAGCGCATGCTCGGGATTGTCCACGGCGATGATATCCGGAGCCTGGCCGGTAGCGAACGCACGCATGGACTCGCTCACCACGTCATCGAACTGGATTTCGCGGTAGACGACGGTAATGCCGTTATCCATTTCGGAAAATTCACGCGCCAGATTGAGCGCCGGCTGATTTTCGTCATCGAGCGACCACACAGTGATCGTCGTCTGGGCCAACGCCGTACTGGCCATCAGTGCTGAGCCAACGGCAAGCGCCGCCGCTCCCAGTAATCCCCGTACCATTCCCATGTCATCCTCCTCTTTGGGTCTTGGGTTGGTGTCGTGCGTCAGCCGGGCTCCCTTCCCGGCATCACGCCTCTAGACGGGGTCGGGAACGAATGTCCCGCCCCGGCAAGATTTCAGGTAATTGAGCGCATGGACCTGTCCGGTCATCTCGAGCGCATCGCGGTAAACCGGGTCATGCCAGCCTTCGATGTCGATCGACCCTGACCAACCGGCCAGCCGGAGTTCGGAGATGATGTCGGTCCAGTTGGAGTCCCCGAAGCCTGGCGAGCGCATGAAAACGAAAGGATGTTTGCCAAAGATGCCGTGTTCACGGATGACATCCCACCGGATCGTCGCGTCCTTGCCGTGCACGTGGAAAATCTTATGCGCCCACTTGCGGATCTGAGGCAGCGGATCGATGAGATATACCATCTGATGGCAGGGCTCCCATTCGAGCCCGATATGCTCGTCCGGCGTCTCGTTGAAAATCAGCTCCCAGGCGTCGGGGTTATGGGCGATATTCCAGTCACCGGACTGCCAGTTCCCGTCCATTGCGCAGTTCTCGAAGGCGATTTTCACGCCCTTGTCGGCTGCCCGTCGCGCCAGCTCGGACCAGACTTCCCGGTAGCGCGCGAGGCTTTCCTCAAGCGGCTTGCCGCGGACCCGACCTGTAAAACCCGCAACGCATGTCGCACCGAAATGATGCGCATTATCGATGCACTGCTTCCAGCCTTCGAGCGTTTCGAGATCGAGCGGCTTGTCCTCCAGCGGGTTACCGAACATGCCCAGCGTCGAGATCGTGATGTCGCGATCCCCGATGGCCTCGCGGCAGCGCTTGCCCAGTTCGGCAAGGTCCTGCCCCTCCGTGCTCTGCCAGAAATATGGCTCAAAACTCTCGAAGCCCAGTTCGGCGAGCTTGCCAATGGAGGCAGCGGCATTCCCACCATTGCCCTTGACCATCGTTCCGATGCGGATCGATTTCGCTGGATCGCTCACGTCTTATGCTCCCTGATGGTTGATTTCGACCCGAGCCTGGGTCGTAGCGCTCTCGATGGCCGCAAGGACCATGCCGAGGCTTTTGATGTTGTCCGTCCCCACCGTTTCCGGCTGCGTGCCGTTCTCGATGGCCACGAGAAACTCCGCAATCACGCTGGCATGGCCATGCGTCTGGCTCTCGTCGGCCGATGGTGGCACCTCGATTGGCCGCAGATCGCTGAGAAACTTGCCTTCGCCATCGACCACGTGAGCGGTAAACTGCTCGGCGCCGTCCCAAAGCAAAGTCCCGTTGGTACCGATAAACCGCCAGTTGCCCTCCCAACTCGTCGGCGCCCCTTCGGCAGCCCACGAGCCGCGATAGTTGAAAATCACACCATCGGAAAACTCGAAAATCGCGTTGGCCGAAGCCCCTTGCGCGTACCAGGAACCGGCGGGATTGCTCTCCTGCGCATAGACGGCCAGCGGCACCCGTCCCGCCATGAACCTTGCCGCATCGAAGGTGTGTATGGCCATGTCGAGCAAGAGCACATGCTCCATCTCGTCGCGGAATCCGCCAAAGTGCGGCGCCAGGAAGAAGTCGCAATGAAGCGAAGTCAACGTGCCGATCGCTCCGGACTCAAGGAACGCCCTGATCCGACGCACACCTTCAATGTATCTGCGGTTCTGAACGATGGCGTGCACGCGGCCGGCGGCGCGCGCAGCTGCAATGAGCTCGTCCGCGTCTCTCAACGAGACCGCCATGGGCTTCTCGCTCAGCACGTGACATCCGTGAGCGAGGCCGCTCAATACCACGTCTTTGCGTGCCGAGGGGGGCACGACGTCAAACAGAAGGTCGGCCTTGGTTGCCGAGAGCATCGCCTCGAGATCGTTGCCGGTCGCAGCGCTCAGCCCTGCTTCGGCGGCGCGTGTCGCCGCCAGTTCAGCATCGAGGTCCACGAGTCCCACAACCTTGATTTTTTCGCTCAGCGCGGGCACGCGTTTGATCGCTTCGAGCCAGCCCTTCGACATAGCTCCGCACCCGGCCAAAACAGCCGTATATGTCACCTGAAATCCTCCCAGATCGTCTTTGCGGTGCATTACCGCACGCGATCCCGTAAACGTTTACGAGAGTAGCGCCGGCCGATAATCTGTGTCAAGACGATTCCGTAAACGATTACGGAAAAATGTTTCCTGTCCCGTGTGATACGAGCCGGAAACCTGCGGAGGGGAAATCTGGATGGTGGGTATCAAGCGACTTGCGGAGCATCTCGATATTTCCATCGGGACCGTTTCGCGCGCGCTCAATAACCGGCCGGACGTTAACCCAGAAACCCGCCAGCGGGTCCTCGATGCCGCTGCCGCCCTTGGATATGCCCCCAACCAGGCCGGCCGCTCATTGCGCAAGGGCGCTACAGGCGTGGTCGGCTTCATGATGCAAACCGGTTCCGAAATCACCGGCGACGGCGACACGTTCTTCATGAGCGTGTTCGATGGCGTGCAATCGGTCCTCATCCGGCACGGACTGGATCTCGTCGTGCTGCTGTGTTCCTCACGCGAGGATCCGGACGCCTATCTTCGGCGCACCGTGGCCCGCGGATTCGCAGATGCACTGATCATCTCCGCAACGCGACGCAAGGACCCGCGGATCGACTTTCTCGCCAAGCGGGGAATCCCGTTTATTGCGCTAGGCCGGTCCCTCTCAGACGCTGGCCACCCTTGGTATGATCTCGACTTCGAGGGCTTCGCCCGATCGGCGATTGCCCGCCTCACGGCGAGAAGGCACAAGAAAATTGCCCTTGCCGCCCCGGCGGACGATATCAATCTGGGTCACGTCTTCATTGAAGCCGCTCGAACTGCCTTGGCCGATCATGGCCTCCGGTTGCCAGAAGACTATTTGCTGCGCTGCCCTCCGAACGAAGCCGGAGGCTACGTGATGGCGCAAACGATTGCCGGGATGGAAGACCGTCCGACAGCCATGATCCTCGTCAATGAAAAGACTGCGATCGGCTTCTATCGGGGTTTGGGCGATGCCGGCCTGACGCCCGGTAAGGATATTGCCGTCATCGGCTTCCGCGAAAGCCCTCAGGCCAGATTCCTGACACCGGCCCTCACCTCTTATGCAATGGACTTGCACGGCCTCGGAGTCTCGCTCGCCGAAGCCTTGCTCGCGACCATGCCCACATATGAAAAGACCTATCCCCTTGGGGTCGTCCGTCGCATCTGGCCGCATGTTCTGGTCGAAGGTGACAGCGACGCGCCGGCCGCCGACTAGCTGCGCCGACAGATTGGCAGACGGCGCAATGGTCTAGCCGTGTGCTATCGAGAGCCCCGCCGACAGCAGAGGAGCCCAGGCGGGAGTGTTCCCAGCCTGCAGTCGCGCGGCGGCGAGCGCCGCATCGGTATCGGACCGCCGAACATCCTTGTCGAAAAGATTCCGTCTGACTTCTTCGAGGATCACTGGGTGTAACCGCAACACACCACCGACGAACCGGACAGGCGCCTCCCCTGCACGCGCCATTAACGCCTTTGCGAGTTGCGCCAGTTCGGCACCCGCATCCCGCAAAATCGCAAGTGCCGCTTGGTCACCCTCATCGGCAGCAGCGGCCACTGCGACGGCGAGCCCTCCAATACGCCCCCGGTCGCCCGAATAAACGAACTGGCGAACGTCGCTCCAATTGTCTCCGCCAACTTGCCCGAACAGTTTCCGCGCCAGTATTTCAACCGATGCGAACGAACCTTGATGATCGAGGCTCCTGTAGATGCAATCGAGCGCCCTCAATGCGATCCAGCTGCCCGAGCCAGCATCGTCAATGAGGATTCCGCGCCCACCGACCCGCACAATCTGACCCGTCGCTCCGATATGGACTCCGATAGAACCGGTACCGGCGGAAATCAGATGCCCCTCGCCCGGCGTAAAATTTGCAGCGTAGGCGAGAACGATATCGTCCATCAGCATGATGGCATTGGACGGTACATCGAAGATGTCCCCGGCTAGAACCTTCAATTCATCACCAACGGCGGATCCATAGCCCGTAATGCCGGCTGCAAGGCTCGCAACATTCAGCCCCGCCGGTTCGAGGGACCGGGCGATCGTTCGCAGAGCCGTAGAGAGACGCTCCTTCTCCGCCGGATTGAAAAGATGACCGGTGGCACCGTCCGCTTCGCCGCGGGCAACAACCGCACCCGTCGCGTCGCAGACAACCCAGCGGCTGGCCGTACCGCCAACATCGATACCCAGATGAGCCGGACGTGTCATGACGGCACCCCGTTGCGCACGAACGAACGAGTGATTTCGCGGGGGTTGGTAATCATAGTCCCTACAACAACGGCATGGGCGCCGGCCTCGAAGGCTTGGCGAACGAGTAGAGGAGAAGTGTACCGACCTTCGGCCACAACCGGAATCGACAAGCGCGACGCGAGCGATTCGACGAGATCGAGGTCCGGCGTTTCCGGCCTGGACTGTGTGTCTTCGGTATAGCCCGACAGGGTGGTCGCAACGTAGGTTGCACCCCAGTCGGCCGCCGCCAAACCCTCGTCGAGCGTAGCGATATCGGCAAAGACCTCGGCGCCAAGTTCTTCAATGATGCGGCGCACGAGCAACTCAGGCACCTCACCGGCGCGACGACGTGGCGTGCAGTCCAGTGCCACGATCTCGGCACCCGCCGAAACGATCGCCTGGGCAGCAGAGAAATCGGGGGTGATGTAAACCTCATAATCTGCGGAAAACACCTTATGAATGCCGATAACCGGCAATCCCGCCAATTTCACTGCAGCAATGTCATCGGGACCATTTGCGCGGATGCCCACCGCCCCGCCATCTCGCGCCGCGCGCGCCATGGCGCCCATGAACTGCGGCCCGTGCAGTGGATTGTCAGGACGGGCCTGGCAGGAAACGACGAGCCCTTTTCCAAGCCTCACTTCACCGCACCCGAGGTCATTCCGGCGATGAACTGCTTGGAGAGGATGATATAGATAATGATGATAGGTGCCGCCGAGAGGGTCAGGCCAGAGAACAGAACGCCCCAATCGGTCGTATATTCGCCCATGAAGGTTGTGAGGCCCTGCGGCAGGGTCTTGAGATTATCGTTCTGGATAAAGACCAGCGGGAAGAAAAAGTCATTCCAGATCGGTACGACGTTCTGGATACCCGCGATAACCATGGCCGGGCGCACCAGGGGCAGCATGATCGACCACATGATCCGGGCCTCGCTTGCCCCATCCATTCGCGCCGCATCCTCCAATTCGCTGGGCAGGGTGCGAATGAAGCCGGTCATGATGAAGACTGTCGTGGGCAATCCCATCGCCGTATAGACGAAGATCAGGCTGAGCTGATTGTTGAGAATGGAGAGGTCGCGCATAAGCATGAAAAGCGGGATGATGGCCAGCTTCAAGGGAAGCGTCAGTCCCGCCAGGAAGAACATGAGTATGAACGCCGATCCGGTGAACCGATAGCGCCCAATCGCGTAGGCCGCCATTGTACCCAAGGTCAGGATCAGCGCCATCGACGCGCCGGTGACCACAAAGGAATTGAGCAGGTACCGTACGAAGTTGGTCTCAGTCCAGATTTTCACGAAATTCCCGACTTGCGTGAAATCGGGAATGGAGAACGGCGATTGGAATATCTGCGACGTGGACTTGAACGCCGAGAACACCATGATGACGATGGGCGCCAGCATGATGATCGTATTGGCGATAAGAATGATCTGGAGCAGCCCGTCGCGCCCCAACGCTCCGAGCAGGCCCCGGCGCTCATAGTAGTTGGACTCTGCCACCGCGCTCACAGCTGGATCTCCCGCGCCCGTAGCCGCAATGTGATCACCGTCGCAATGGCGGCAATAAAGATGAAGATCAGGACCGCAAGCGCACTGCCGAGGCCGAAATCCTGCTGACCCGCCGACACGTTGCCGAAAGCCGTACGGTAGAAATAGAGCCCGAGAACGTCGGTCGAGCCGAAGGGCGAGCCATCAAGCCCCGCCATGATGTAGGGCAACTCGAACCAGTTGAATGCTCCCACGAAAAGCAGAGTGAAGACGATTGTGGCGCTGGGCGCGACCAGCGGCCAGACAATCTTTGTGATCTTCACCCATTCGCTTTCCGTCTCCATGCGCACCGCATCCAGAATCTCCCCGGGAATGCGCTGCATGCCGGCAAGGAAAACCAGCGTGGGGAAACCCACCATGTGCCAGGCCTGCGCGATGATCAGGGACCAGAGCGCCGTCGAGCTTTGCCCCAGCCATGGCTGCGCCAGCCAACCGAGCCCGATACTCCTCAAACTGATATTCACCACCCCGAACAGCGGGTGGTAGAAAAGCTTGAAAAGATAGGCGACGATGATGGTGGAGAGCACCACCGGCAGGAAAACCGCGACACGATGGAAGCGTGCGCCCGGCAGCTCGCGCCAGAGCGCGTAGGCCAGGATAAATCCCAGCCCGTTCTGCAACACCATCAGCGCGAAAAAGACGATGACGTTGTTACGGAAGGCGTTGAGCGTCCAGCTCCGATAAGGTTCGACAAAGAGAACAGTGTGGAAATTCTCCAGCCCGATGAAGTCGAGACGGCGCAGACCCTGCCAGTCAAAGAAGGCGTAGGCAAAAGCCGAGAGGATCGGGTAGACGATAAACAAGGCAACAAAAGCCAGCGGCGGCACCACGAGCACCGTGATCCAGAGGCCCCGTCCGGTCATCCTGAGCTTTGGCATGGGTACCGCTTAGCGCTTGAGTGCGGGAGAGACGTCCCTCCCCGCGTGCGGGAAGGGATAGAAGGCCAGAGAGTATCAGTTCTGGAAAGGCTCGTACCAGGCGGCAAGTCCGGTGGTCAGGACTTCGCCGATGGCCTCCGGCGTGGTCTCGCCCGCGAACAGCTTCTGCATTTCACCCTGGATCAGCACCGAACCGGAAGGCTCGCCATAGCGGAAATGTGCCAGCATCAGATAGGGAATAGAACTCTGGTTGAGTTCATTGACCTCGGCAAGCAGGGGGTTTTCAAAGGTGACCCCGGGAACCGTCGAGATGTTGCTCAACGTGTTGGCAAACGCTTGGCCGAACTCATGGCTGGCCAGATAATTGAGGAACGTGATCGACGCTTCCTTATGGGTACCCGCAGCATTGGCCGCATAGCCGCCGTCGAAATAAAGGCCAACCAGCTTTTCGTCGTCGGCTGCCAGGCCCGGAGCGGCAAAAACACCGAGCTCAATACCGGGGTTCTGGGACCTGAAGTTGGCCAACTCGTAAGAGCCGCCGATGAACATTGCGGCCATTTCCGAGGAAAAGAGCTGTTGGGCAGAAGGATAGTCCAGGCCGATGAAGCCTTCGGGAAAGTATTCCTGGGCGAGATCGTTGACTGCGGCCAGAGCATTGGTGAAGCGCTCATCGGTAAAGTCGGTCTCCCCGGCCATCAGGTCGTTATAGAAATCCTTGCCCATGAGCGACGACCCGAGGCCGAACGTAACGGTCTCGTTCTGCCATGCTGTCGCCGTACCGTTGGCGAAAGCCATGATGCCAGCGTCCTTGAGCGTCTGGCTCAACGCTTCGAGCTCTGCCCATGTCTGCGGTTCCTCAAGGCCATGGGCATCAAAGATCGCCTTGTTGTAGATGACGAGCTGGGTCTGGCTGGCGAACGGCACGGCATAGATCACCCCGTCCGAACGCATGCTCTCGGCTGCCAGTGCAGGTGCTGCAAAGTCGGCCAGCGCCGGAACCGTGTCGGTCGAAAGAGGCTCGAGATAGCCGGCCGCGGCAACGTTTTCGAGCCCGCCATAGGCGCGGACCATCATCACATCCGGCCCGGTGCCACCGGCGAGAGCGGTGGACAGGATTGTGTTGTAATTGGCAGCCTCAAAGGTCTCGAACTTGACGGTAATGCCGGGATTTGCGGCTTCGAACGTCTCTATGAATTGCTGATAGGCCGCGCGGTCCTCCTGGCGCCAGCTCCAGAAAGTGAGGTCCTGCGTGAACGCCGGAGCGGCCACGAGCACGGCCGCCAGGGCCGCGCCAGTGCGGATAAGATTGGCTTTCATTCTGTGTTCCCTCTCCTTGCAAGGTGTCTTGGCATGGTCTTCTCCCGGAGCCTCATGGCACCAGCCGCCGGCCATCCTCGGCGGAAAAGAAATGCGCGGTACCCGGCGCGAGAGTCACACTGACCCTCTCGTCGGGAGCGAAATCGTCATTGGGAGCGGTACGCGCGGACAAGAGTGTGCCGTCGGCGAGGCGCACGTAGACATAAGCATTGTCGCCCAGATATTCGGTATAGACGACCTGCGCATGGAAACCTTCGCCGCCCTGCCCCCGATGCAGGGACACTGCATCGGGGCGCATGCCGAGCTTGAGCGCTCTCGCATCGAGCTTGGTATCAATCGGCAGAGAGCCGCCATCGGCGATACCCAGACGCGTCCCCTCGCGCGTGACAGTGACAAGGCTCATGCGTGGCGATCCTATAAAGGTGCCCACGAAGGTATTGGCCGGCGTTTCGTAAAGTGCACGGGGCGAACCGACCTGCTCGATCCGGCCCTCGTTCATCACGACGATCTTGTCGGCCAGAGTCATCGCCTCGACCTGATCGTGGGTCACATAGATCATTGTCCCACCGATCTCGCGGTGCAGGCGGGCGATCTCCAGCCGCACGTCCGAACGCAAGGCCGCATCGAGATTGGAAAGCGGCTCGTCGAGAAGGAACACATCCGGCTTGCGTACCAGCGCCCGCCCGATGGCCACACGTTGACGTTGGCCGCCGGACAACTCGCGAGGGCGACGCTTGAGCAGTTCACCTAGCCGCAACATGCGCACAGCCTCGGCGATCCGCCGCTCTACTTCCGCCTTGTCCAGCCCCATGAGACGCGCACCGAACGCCATGTTCTCATAGACGTCCATATGGGGATAAAGCGCGTAGGACTGGAAGACCATCGCGATGCCGCGGCGAGACGGCGCCACATCGTTCATCAGCTTGCCGTTGAGGAAAAACTGCCCGTCGGAAATCGGATCGAGCCCCGCAATCAGCCGCAACAGGGTGGATTTGCCACAACCCGACGGGCCGACGAAAACGACGAACTCGCGGTCACCGATCTCCAGATCGATCCCGTGCAGCACTTCGGTGGTCTTGAAGCGTTTCTTGATGCCGCGAAGCAACAACTGAGCCAAGGCGCCCTCCATAACGGCCGAAAAGGCCCCTCACGCCCAGTCGACACAGGAATACTAAATTCCTAAAAATTCTTCTGTCAAGAATTAATGATTACAATCGGCCTTGCGCCCAGATTCCTGGGGACAGGTAATGGACAAAGGCGCCTTCGCCTAACGCGACTTGAGCACCGTTACGGCGCTTTCGCTGTTATGGATATAATCGTGCGCATCAGCCTGCCGGCGGATGAGCTGGATGAACAGCATGTCCATGAGCATCAATTGCGCGTCGCGCGAGGTAATGGCTGAGGAACGCACCCGCTCCTCGTCGGCCACCGTGAAAAGGTGGATATCGGCCAGATCGAGCAGCGGATTGGGCTGCAGTCCCGTCATCGAAATAACCTTGGCGCCACGCTGCCTCGCAATCTCGACAATGCGCAATGTTTCAAGACTCCTGCCCGAATGGGAAAGCGCCACCAGCACATCCGCTTCATTAAGCCCGGATGCATTCGAAATCTGGATATGACTGTCGCTATCGATCAGCACCATGCGGCCGAGCTTGAGGAGCTTGTAGGAAAAATCCTTGGCCACTAGTGAAGAGGCGCCGACCCCAGCAAGCTGCACTTTTCGCGCATTCACGAGGGCATCGAGCGCAGCATCGATGGTGCTCTCGTTGTTCGCCGCCAGCGTCTCGCGCATCGAAAGCAATTTGCTGCCGATGAGTTTTTGCAGGATCGTTACATAGGAATCGCTGGCCTCGATCGTTCCATGAATGATGCCCCCCGGCGCTTGCCATTCCAATGCCTTGGCCTTGCTGACCGCAAGCTTGAGTTGCTGGTAGCCCCCATAGCCCATCTTCTGGCTAAACTTGACGACGCTCGACTGGCTGCGGCCCGTCACCTCCGCCAGCGCCGCCGAAGACAGGGTCAGCATCCGCTCTGGGTAGTCGATGATGAATTGGGCGATCTGTCGATCAGCCTGGGTCATGGATTCGAGCTTGGCGCTGAGAACTTTCAGGATGGACATGCTTGCTTCCGCGACAGGGGACGTCGGACTATTGCCGATGAGCGCCCGATTGCAACTGCGTTCCACCTCCCGCCTTTCCGCCATGGCCAGGCGGTTACGCGAGGTACCTTTGATATAGGAATACAATATTCCAGGCATCGTTGACATCAGGAATATTCACTTCTAGCATTTAGCCAAGACGCAGAGAACAGGCAACATGGCAAAAAGCACCCTGATCGCAGAACTGGGGCAGCTGGTTTCAGAGGCCCGCAATCCGGACACCATGGAGATCGACCTGATGTCGACTCCGCAAATCCTGGCCGCCATGAATCGGGAGGACGCGCTGGTCTCCTATGCGGTACAAGCGGTGCTTCCCGAAGTCGCAATAGCGGTTGATCGCATCGTCGAGGCCTTCAAGGTCGGCGGGAGGCTGATCTATATGGGCGCGGGCACCAGTGGCCGACTGGGCGTGCTCGACGCCTCCGAATGCCCGCCCACATTCGGCGTACCCGAGGGTATGGTCGTCGGCCTTATCGCCGGGGGCGACCACGCGCTGCGCCACCCGGTCGAAGGGGCTGAGGACGATCCGGACGAGGGCCGGCGGGATCTCGAAAACATAAGTGCGTCGGCGAAGGACGTCGTGGTTGGAATCGCTGTGAGCGGTCGCACACCTTACGTGATTGGGGGCCTTCAGTATGCCAGAAGCGTCGGCGCAACCACGGTCGCGCTCTCATGCAATCCCGGTTCCGTCATTGCCCACATGTCGGATATCGCCATATCCCCGGTGGTCGGTCCCGAAGCCCTCGCAGGCTCAACGCGTCTCAAATCAGGTACTGCACAGAAACTTGTGCTCAACATGCTGACCACGGCCAGCATGATCCGCATCGGCAAGTCATACGAAAACCTTATGGTGGACCTCTCCGTGAGCAATGAAAAGCTCGCCGCTCGGGCCACTCGCATCCTGGTCGAGGTCTCGGGCTGCACACAGGATGAGGCCGAAAGCTATCTCGCCGCTGGCGGCAACAACGTGAAGCTTGCGCTCCTTATGGCGCTGACCGGCATGAACGCAACCGAAGGCGGGCTTGCGCTCAAGGCCACCGATGGCTTTCTGCGCCGTGCGGTCGGGCAAAAGTCCCGCGTCGCAGGCTAACGGCTGTCTCAACGCATCCCACGATTGATTGCATCGCCCACTGCACGGCGCAGCGCGAAGATGCCGCTGTCGAAATGCCGGGTTGGATGGACGCGATTGGTAAGCAGGGCCCATGCACGGCGACTTGCAAAATCGATCCAGAGTCCGGTGCCTGTAAATCCGGTATGTCCGATGGTATCGGGCGTGCAGTTTTCTCCGCCCGACCACCCCTCATAGGGCCGTTCCCATCCATGGGTACGGCGGCCGGACAAGGGCGTTCGCATCAGCCGGACTGCATCGGAGTCCGAGGTCAGCAAGCCGTGCGCGAAATCGAGCACCGACGTAATCGTTCCGAATAGCCCCGCATGGCCTGCACCTTGCAAGGCTGCGCAGTTTTCATCATGCACCTCCCCGACCAGCACCCGCCCCCGCCAAGGATCGTTCTCGGTCGCGGCGGCCTCTGCCGGGTTGGCCGACCAGGCTAAACCGGGACCCGGATCAATTCCGCGTATGGTCTTCCCGGCCAGCCTCTCCAGAACGATGCCCAAAAGAATGAAATTGATATCCGAATAAACGGCAGGCCCGGCAGGCCATGCGTACTGCAAGACGAAATGGCGCAACTGAACGGGGTCCGTGCCGTAGACGTAAAGCGGAAAGACGCCGGGAAACGAGGTCTCATGCCCGAGGCACTGCCGGAACGTCACCTTACGCTGCCAAGCGTCCAAATTGTGCTGCGCGAAATCGGGGACAACGCTCGTCAGCGGCGCATCGAGGTCCACCACGCCCTCTTCGGCCAGTGCGAGGATACGCGGGGTGGTGAACATCACTTTCGTCAGTGATGCCAGATCGAACCAGGTCCCAAGCGAAACGTCCCGCTCGACGGGCAGCAAGGCCGCCTTTCCTCCAACCCTCACGGCGTGTGTTCCCGAGGCGTCTACCAGTCCCAGCGCCGCGCCGGGTATCCGCCCATCTGAAATGGACCGCAACACCGGTTCGAATGCGCTATCGAGGACGGTTTCCGGGCTCACGATCTCTCCTGCAACCATATCTGGATCAATGTGAAATCGGTGCCACGGATTGCGCGCTCTGCCCACCGTTTTCGGCAAATTCCGGCGACTTTTCCGCATCGCAAAAACAATCCAGTGTCGCGACGGACAAGGCCACCGCCCCGCAGTTCAAGCCCGTCCATACAGGAGGCCCTTCCTTCCAGCCAATGGGCGTCGACTGCGATTATTCCCGGCCCTCTTCAGGGCAAAATTTGAAATTTATTTCATCTATTGATTTTTTATTCATTTCGATTGACCGCGCTAATTTCTCGTGCTTTCATTCCCTTGCTGCGAAAAAATTCGTAGTATGAAATTTCTTGCAATCTGTTCGCGCTCAACGATAATGATCACGCGGGAGCAGAGGGAAAGCGGAGGAGAATATGAACAAGATTGGACTGGCCGGGCTTGCTGCCGCGGCCATGATGACGGCCGGCTTCGCGTCAATGAGCACGGCCTCGGCTCAGACGGGCTTCCAGTGCGAGCCCGGTGAAACCTACATCATGAATGTGATGGTTTCGGCCCACCCCTATTGGGTGCCCGTCTATCAGGGTTTCAAACAGGCGGCCGAAGCCATGGGTTGCGAGACCATCTTCTCGGGCACCCCGGACTATGACATCGCCAAACAGATCGCCTCGTTCGAGCAGGATCTGATCCGGAACCCCGCCGGAATATTGCTGCACCCGATGCAGGCCGATCCCTTTATCGAGCCCATCAATCGGGCGATCGATAGCGGGGTCGCGATCGTGACCTTCGCTGCCGACTCGCCGGACTCCAACCGTACGGCGTACATTACCTCGGACAATCTGGCCGAAGCGCGCTTCGCTGCCGAGGAAATCGTCGCACAGGTCGGTGACAGCGCGGAGTATGCAGTGCTCGAAAACCCGGGACAAAGCAACCACGACCTGCGCGTCACCGCGCTGATCGACTACATGGAAGCCAATTATCCGAACATGAAGCTGGTTGGCCGTCAGGCGACCAATCAGGACAGCAATGCGGCCTATCGGGCTACCGCATCCATTCTCCAGGCCAATCCCAACCTTGCCGCCATCTGGATTCCGGAAGCCGGCTCGGCGGAAGGCGCGGTTGCGGCAATCCTCGAGGCGGGCGCCGACGTGCTTGTCATGCACGCCGACGTGACCCCGACCACGCTCGAACATATCAAGGCTGGCAACATCCATATGGCGCTCAATCCCAATCAGGGCATCCAGGGCTTTGTGGGGTTCGTCGCCACCTATATGGCCGCCAATTCAGACATGTTCGATCCATTCAACGACTACAAGGTCTCCGGCTACAACCCGATGCAGATCCCGTTCATCGACAACGGCTTCGCGGTCATCACCAAGGACAACGCCGACTCGTTCGACCTCAATGTCTACATGGAAGGCCGTGATCCTAACTGATCCGGTCAAGGCAAGCCGGTGTCCGCGCACGAACGCGCGGACACCCAATGAACGAAATGCAAAAACCAGGGTCGCGCCATGTCTGCGGACACGGATACCGTTCCAATTCTGAAGATCACCAATCTCGTCAAGTCGTTCGGACCTATCCGCGCGTTGCGCGGCGTCGACTTCGAGTTGCGGCGCGGTGAGATCCATGCGCTTGCCGGTGAGAACGGCGCGGGCAAATCGACTCTCATGAATGTCATCGACGGCATTCTGGCACCCGACAGCGGGGAGATATTCCTCGATGGCGAACCTGTAACGATCAAATCTTCGGCCATGGCGCAACGGCTCGGCATCGGCTTCGTGCACCAGGAAATCGCCTTGTGCCCCGACGTTACGGTTGCCGAAAACATCTTCATGTCCGTGACAAACACCAGCCGAACACCGCTGATGGACTACCGGGGGATCGAGCGGAAATCCTCCGAAATTCTGAGCCAGCTTGGCGAAATCGATCCTGCCGCGCTGGTCCGCTCCCTGTCGATTTCTCAGCAGCAACTGGTCGAGATCGCCAAGGCGCTGACGCTTGATTGTCGCCTGCTGATCCTCGACGAGCCCACTGCAGCGCTCACCGAGCGTGAGGCGCAAATCCTGTTCGGAATCATGCGCCACCTCGCGGCCAGGGGCATTTCCATCATCTACATTTCCCACCGCATGGTGGAGATATTCGAGAACTGCGACCGCGTGACCGTATTCCGCGACGGCCAATATATCACGACGATGAACGTCGCTGACACCACCCCGGGTGCCGTGGTCAGTGCCATGGTCGGCCGTGTCATCGACAATTTGTATCCTCCCAAGCAGGCTGAACACCAAAAGTCGGACGAGGTTATTCTCGACGTCCGCAATCTTTGCGAAGTGCGGCGCTTCCGCGACGTCTCCTTCCAGCTACGCAAAGGCGAAATCCTGGGGCTCGCGGGCCTGATCGGCGCAGGCCGCAGCGAGATCGTTAAGGGCATATGCAGGCTCGAAGGCCAGGTGTCGGGGGATGTCTTTCTGCATGGGCGCAAGCTCGACCTCAAAAACTACGGCCAGAGCATTGCCGAAGGTCTTGTCTATCTTTCCGAAGACCGCAAGGGTGACGGCCTTTTTCTCGACATGGCGATAGCCGCCAACGTTTCCGCGCTCGATGTGGCCCAGGTGGCGGCGGGTGGCATCATCAGCGAAAGGCGTGAGACCGAACAGGCCGAGCGGCTGGGGCGTAGCCTCAACCTCAAATGCGGACATGTCGGCCAGCCGGTTTCCGCGCTTTCCGGTGGCAACCAACAGAAAGTCGCCATCGCCAAGATGCTCTCCGTCAGCCCCAAGGTGGTCTTTCTCGATGAGCCCACGCGCGGTGTCGATGTCGGCGCCAAGGCCGAAATTCACCGCATTGTGCGCGACCTCGCCAACCGTGGGGTCGGCGTCATCGTCATTTCGTCTGAGCTTCCCGAACTGATCGGCGTTTGCGACCGCGTACTGGTGGTGCGCGAAGGCCAGATCACGGGTGAGGTCACCGGTATCGGCATGACCGAAGACAGGATCATGTATCTCGCCTCGATCGGCGAGGAGCAAAGGCAGGCATCGTAATGACCGAAAAACCCATGACGAGGATCAAAGAAGGATCCACCGACTATACGCCTGCCGGCAGCGCCTTCATGCGCCTGCTCAAGATGCGGGAAACGGGATTGATCCTCATCATTCTCGCGCTCTTTATCGCCATGACCTTTGCCTCCCCCTATTTCCTGACCTGGAATAACATGCGGGCGATGTCGATGGCCTTCGCCGTGGAAGGCATTGTCGTTGTCGGCATGACCATCCTCCTGATCTCGGGCGGGATCGATCTCTCGGTCGGTTCGGTGACGGCACTGGCAATGGTGATTGCGGGCCTTCTGTTCCTCAACGGCGTCGACCCCTGGGTTGCATCAGCCATCGCTATCGCCTCATGCGCTGGCCTGGGCGCGGCAATGGGCTTTTTCGTCACCAAGGTTGGCCTACACCACTTCATCGTTTCCCTCGCGCTCATGGTGATCGCACGAGGGCTTTGCCTTCTTGGCACGGGCGGACGGCCCATCGGGCTCTTTACCCTGCCGGACTCATTCAAATTCATAGGTCAGGGCTCAATCGGTCCTATCCCTGTGGTCATAGTCATATTTGTGGTCGTGGTGGTCGCTTCAGATTTCCTTTTGCGACACACGACCCTTTTTCGCAAAGTCTTCTACACCGGCAGCAATGAGAAAGCCGCGACCTATTCGGGAATCAACACCAAGAAAGTCATATTCCTGACGACGACGCTTTGTTCGACACTTTGCGGGCTGGCCGGCATCATCTACATGGCCCGCTTCGGCTCTGCACAGCCCACATTCGGGATCGGCATGGAACTCAATGTTATCGCGGCGGCCGTGATCGGAGGGGCGAGCCTTGCAGGCGGTACGGGAACAATCTTCGGCGCGATTCTGGGCACTATCCTGCTTTCGGTGGTCTCGAGTTCCCTCGCCCTTCTCGATGTCTCGGTCTATTGGCAGGATATCATCCGCGGCTCGATTCTTCTGGCTGCCGTAACGATCGATCATTACCTCAACAAGAGACGCGGCTGACCGCCCGACCCGGTTCAACCAGGAATTCATCTCATGGCCGAGAAAAAAGAAGACTTTGAATCCCTCCGCCAGATTTACACGGTGCTCGTGCTCCATTTCGTGGATGGGTTGAAACAGTCCGAGATTGCCACAGCGCTCAATCTCTCAACCTCCAAGGTCAACCGACTCATTGCCCAGGGGCGGAAGCTGGGGATGGTCAGGATCGACATCCAAAGCCCGTTCCAGCGGCTTGTCGATCTCGAACGACTGCTTATGGAAACCGCCAGTCTCGGCGCAACCGTTGTAACCCCCACGGTCTCCGGCAGCCCGGACACCACGCTCCAGCAGGTCGGCCGCGCGGCGGCCAACCAGTTGCTCGAAACGATCAGGGATGGTGATGTCATCGCCATCACCGGGGGTAAGGCGATAAGCGCCGTTGTCGAGCAGTTGCAGCCCGAGCGCACCTTCGACGTGACGGTCGTACCGCTGACCGGCGGCGTTCAGGGCAAGTTTTTCACCGACGTCAATCACCTCGCTACCCAACTCGCTGAACGGCTTGGCGGCAGGACGATGCTGGTCCATGCACCGCTCTTTGCCGAAAGCCGCGAACAGCGTGACATGGTCATGGACATGGCCTCGATCCGTGAAGCCTTCGACCTCGCCCGCAAAGCTGCCGTTGCCCTTGTGGGCATAGGTTCGATCAACACGCCAGGCTCGAGCTATTACGATCTTCACCCCATGCCCAACCCCGACCGAGATCTGCTTGCCAGAAGCGGCGCCGTCGGTGAGTTCATGGCCCATCTCATCAAGGACGACGGCCAAATCGCCGACTATCCTCTCAACTCGCAACTGGTCGCGCTCAACCCCTCGGAACTCTCCCAGTGCAGAAGGACCATCGGGGTCGCCGCCGGCACGGAAAAGGTCCCGCCCATCCGCGCCGTCCTCAACGGTCAGTTCCTCCATTCCCTGGTGCTGGACGAAGAGACGGCGTCCGCAATCCTCAAGTCCTTCGGAAAGCTGCAGAATGTCGCATGATGTCCTTACACGCCAGATCGGGTCTTCGGGCATAACGGCCTCGGCGGTCGGTCTCGGCACCTGGGCGATCGGGGGCTGGATGTGGGGCGGCACGGACGAGGCCAATTCAATCGCGGCAATCCACGCCTCCATCGATGAAGGCATAAGCCTCATCGACACCGCTCCGGCCTACGGGTTCGGCGTGGCTGAGGAAATCGTTGGCAAGGCCCTCAAGGGTCGCCGCGATCAGGTGGTACTCGCAACCAAATGCGGCCTGGTTTGGCATACCCGGAAGGGTAATCATTTCTTTGATCATGACGGGATGCCCGTCCATCGGTATCTGGGCGGCGACGCAATTGTCTATGAGGTTGAGCAAAGCCTCAGGCGCCTCGGCACCGACTATATCGACCATTACATTACGCATTGGCAGGATCCCACCACCCCCATCGCCGAAACGATGGAAGCGCTCCTCAAGCTTAAGGATCAGGGCAAGATCCGATCGATCGGGGCATCCAATGTCTCATCGACTGAACTCGACGCCTACATTACCGGCGGCGGACTCGATGCCATCCAGGAAGAGTTCAGCATGGTAAAGCCGGATATCGGCGCAACTCTCGTGCCGGTCTGCCAACGTGCCGGCGTTTCGATCCTCAGCTATTCCTCGCTCGCGCTCGGGTTGCTGTCGGGCCGGATCGGACCTGACCGTGTGTTCGAAGGCGACGACCAGCGCAAGGATAGTCCGCGTTTCTCCATCGCCAACCGCCAGAAAGTCGCGCGCCTCATGGACGCCATCAGGCCGGTTGCCGCCGATCGAAATGCCAGTGAAGCGCAAATAGTTGTCGCCTGGACCATCCAGCAACCGGGAATAACCTTCGCACTTTGCGGCGCTCGTAATCCGCAACAAGCCAGAGAAAATGCCAGGGCGGGGCGTATCCGCCTGACTCCCGAGGAAATCGAACAAATAAGCGAGGCCGCAGCACAGCACCTGATCGATCTGGACGCCTGATCTATCCACACCGAACACTCCTTTCAGCCCCGCCATCCCGGCGGACGAGCACTTGAGTCATGCCTGGTCAACGCGACGAAAATTTCGAGATGATCCGCCGGAACGGCGCCTTCGACGTAATCGTCATCGGCGGCGGCATCAACGGCATCGGCGTTTATCGCGAACTCGCCTTGCAGGGGCTGCGCGTCCTCCTTGTTGAGCGAAACGACTTCTGCTCCGCCTGCAGTGCAGCGCCCTCCCGCATGATCCACGGGGGGTTGCGCTATCTCGAAAATGGCGAGTTCGACCTCGTCAAGGAATCCCTTCGCGAACGCGACGCCCTTCTCACCAATGCGCCCCACATGGTTCGCCCGCTACCCACGACCATCCCAATCAACGGGCTCTTCTCGGGTCTCCTCAATGGCGCAGCGAGTTTCGTGGGGGTCTCCACCAAGCCCTCGAGCCGCGGCGCCCTCCCCGTCAAAATCGGCCTTGCGCTCTATGACTGGACAACACGCGTCCGGCGGCTATTGCCCAAACACGCCTTTCGGGGCCGGGAAGAAACATTGCGGCTTTGGCCGGACCTCAGCCCGTCGCTGCGCTTTTCAGCCACATATTATGATGCCTGGATCAGTCATCCCGAGCGTCTGGCCATCGAACTGATCATGGACACGAAGGCAGCGGCCCCCGATTGCGTCGCTCTCAATTACACCGAGTTGACGGCTCAACGGGGCAGGTTTTCGGTGCACGACCACCTTGAAGGCGAGCGGATCGAGTTGACCGCCCGGGCGATCGTCAATGCCACCGGCGCATGGCTCGATGACACGCTGGCAAGTCTGCGGGGCGGGTCCTCCGGGGGCGAGAATTTCGTGTCCGGCACGAAGGGCTCTCACCTGATCCTCGATTGCCCGGACCTTTATGCCGCACTCGGCGGGCATATGATCTTCTTCGAGAATACGGATGGCCGCGTCTGCATTGTTTTCCCGTATCTCGGAAAAGTGCTTGCCGGCTCGACCGACATACGGGTCAAATCGGCAGGCCGGGTGCGATGCGAGCCAGAGGAGCGGGACTACATTCTGAAGGCCCTGCGGGTTGCGTTTCCGCGCATCGTTGTCTCGGAGCGCAATGTCGTCTTCAGCTATAGCGGCATAAGACCCCTGCCCCGCAGCGACCACAAATTTACCGGTCGGATTTCGCGCGGCCATTATGTCCACCGTGTCGAAGACCCCATTCCGCAATTCTGCATGGTTGGCGGGAAATGGACCACCTTCCGCGCCTTTGCCGAGCAGACGGCGGATGCGGTGCTCGCGGAGTTGGGCCATGCCCGAGTTGCCGGTACGCTCGAACTTGCCATAGGCGGCGGAGCGGATTTTCCTCAAGATCCGATACAACTTGAAGCTCAACTGGCTGCTGCGTATCGGATTACAGCGGATCGCGCCGCCCATCTCATCGATCTATATGGCACTGGAGCGCACAAGGTCTTGCAGTTCTGCACTGCCCGGGCCGATGATACGCCGGTCATGCCGGGCAGCCAAACGACCATGGCCGAGATCGCCTATCTGGCGTTGAACGAACATGCCTGCCGCCTTGGAGATATTTTCCTGCGGCGTACCGCCATTGCGATAACGGGCGAAATCACGCAGGGCCACATCGAGAAGGTTGCGGAGCTACTGGCTGCCGCCCTCGGCTGGACCGACGCCCGTAAACGTCAGGAAATCGCGTATTTCATCGATGAACTCACATCCTATTATGGCGTCTCTCTCTCGAGCGGCGCTGAAACGTAACGGAACGCAAGGACCTAAGAATGCGCTTGAGCACTAAAGCACGAATGAACCGCCTCTTTACCAACGGTGGCTGTCTCGATGTGGCCATCGATCACGGCGTGTGCAACGAGCCCAGCTTCATGGTCGGCCTCGAGGACATGGGTGCCGTCGTCGATACCCTGATCGGTGCGAGACCCGATGCCATTCAGATGGCCTACGGTCAGGCCGATCTGCTGCAGTCCCGCCCTGAAAAGGACAAGCCGGCACTCGTCATGCGCATTGACATGGGCAATCCCTACAATGCCCAGCGCCACCGGGTCATGTGGTCCATGCTTCAGAACCGTGACGAGCCGATCGTCGGCGCGCTCGAGATGGATGCCGCCTGCGTCGTCGTCAACTTGTTCATGCTGCCCGACGAACCCGAGCTTTTCCGCCATTGCGTCGACAACATCAGCCGCGTGCGCGCCGATTGCCACAAATACGGCATGCCGCTGATGATCGAGCCGCTGGTCATGCTGCCCAATGAGGTACGTGGCGGGTATCAGGTCGATGGCAACGCCGAAAAGATCGTAACGCTCGTTCGGCTGGCTTCGGAAATGGGTGCCGACATCATCAAGGCGGACCCCACCGACAATCCGGAAGATTTCCACCGCGTGGTCGAAGCGGCGCGCGTGCCTGTGCTCGTGCGCGGGGGCGGCAAGGAGGATTTGAAAAACGTCCTTTCCAAGTCGGCGGCACTTATGAAACAGGGCGCCAAGGGTATGGTCTATGGTCGCAACATTTATCAGCACGCCAACCCCAAGGCCGTGGTCAATGCCCTGATGGCGATGATCCACAATGGAGCAGGCGGCGACGAAGCCTGGGATATTTACAATCGTGGCTAAAGGTCCATACCTGCTGGGCCTCGACGCCGGCAACACGGTCATCAAGGCCGTGCTGTTCGATCTCGAAGGCCGCCAGATCGCCGCCCACGGAATCGACGGCGCGACCACGAAGCCGGCACCGGGCATGGTGGAACGATCCGTGCCGGAGCTGTGGGAAAATGCCAAGGTCGCAATTGCCGGCTGCATCGCTTCCGCCGGTATCGATGCCAGGGAAATTGCCGCCGTCGGCACGGCAGGGCACGGCAATGGCCTCTACCTTCTCGACCGAAACAATGAGGCGCTAATTGGCATCCAGTCACTCGATACCCGCGGGGCCGCGCTGGCCGAAGCACTCGACCAGGCGTCCGGCAGCCAAATGCACGCGATCAACGCGCAGCGCCCGTGGCCTTCGCAAACCCCGGTTCTGCTGGCTTGGCTCAAGCATCACCGCCCCGACATATATGCGCGTGCCGGGACGCTTCTCTTTGCCAAGGACGTCGTGGCATTCCATCTGACGGGCGAGCGCGTCAGCGAGATTTCCGATATGTCGGGTGGCGGCCTGTTGCGGTTGCCCGAGTCCCGTTACGACAGCGAACTTCTCGCGCTTTACGGGCTGGAGGATGCCGACCCCCTCCTCCCAGCGTTGTTCGAGCCAACGAGCGTCGTCGGCAAGGTAACGCCCCAAGCCGCTTCGGCCACTGGACTGGTCGAGGGCACACCGGTCGCCGGAGGATATTTCGACGTCGTCGCCTCTGCGCTTGGCTCCGGCGCCGTCGGACCCGGCGCGGCTTCCATCGTGGTTGGAAGCTGGTCGATCAACCAGGTCTTTTCCCAAACCCCAGTCGCCGATGAGCGGGTATTCATGGTGTCAGCCTATGGCAAGGACCGCTTCGTCAATATGGAGAACAGCGCCACTTCGGCAGCCAATCTTGAATGGTATGTCCGCACGCTCCTCGAGCGCGATGGCCACCACGACGACCCCTTTGGGTTTGTAAACGATCGCGTTGGCAGCATAGCCCCGGCTTCGAGCGATCCCTATTTCCATCCGTTCCTTTATGGCGGCAGATCGGGTGCGCATCAGCGCGGCGGCTTTTTCGGTCTGGCCGGCTGGCATAACGAAAGCCATATGCTGCGCGCGGTTTTCGAAGGCGTGATGTTCGAGCACCGGCGTCATGTTGCCGTTCTCGCCCAAGCGGGAGTGACCTTCCAGCATGCGGCGCTGTCGGGCGGTGGTGCACGCTCCCCCCACTGGCCGCAAATGTTTGCGGATGGACTCGGTGTCCCCGTCACCGTGGCGGAAGCACATGAAACCGGTGCCCTCGGTGCCGCGATGGCGGCGGGCGTCGCTGCGAACTTGTTCCCCGATGAAGCCGCAGCCGTCGCGGCTATGTCCCGACCTGCCCGTACGTTCGAACCCGATCCGGCGATAGCGACCCACTACGATCGTCGCTATGATTTCTGGATGCGGTTGACCTCGGCGCTGGATCCCTTCTGGCGCGAGTTCGCGGCGGAGAACGATATATGACGCTCGAAGGGCGATACGATTATATAATCGTGGGTGCAGGCACCGCCGGCTGCGTCCTTGCCAACCGCTTGTCCGAGAACCCGCGCACCCGCGTCCTTCTCATCGAAGCAGGCCAGTCGGACAACTATCACTGGGTCCACATCCCGGTCGGCTACCTCTATTGCATCGGCAATCCCCGCACCGACTGGATGATGAAGACTGCCGAAGAACCCGGCCTCAATGGCCGGTCGCTGGTCTATCCGCGTGGCAAGGTCCTGGGCGGGTGCAGCTCGGTCAACGGCATGATCTACATGCGCGGCCAAGCCGCCGATTACGACGGCTGGCGCCAGATGGGTAACGTTGGATGGGGCTGGGACGATGTCCTGCCCTATTTTCTCAGATCCGAGGATCACCACGCCGGACCCTCGCCCCACCACGGCAGCGGCGGCGAATGGCGCGTGGAAAAACAGCGCCTCAAGTGGGACATCCTGCTGGCGGTGCAGGAAGGCGCCAAGGAGTTCGGCATCATGCCGCGCGCCGACTTCAACGACGGCGACAATGAAGGCTCGGGTTTTTTCGAGGTCAATCAGCGCAAGGGAATCCGCTGGAATACCGCCAAGGCTTTCCTGAGACCAGCGCTCAAGCGCGGCAACCTGCGCCTCATCACAGGCGCCCTCGTCGAACGAATCCTGCTTGAGGGCAAGCGTGCTAACGCCGTGCAGTTCACCAGCAACGGCATCAGCCAGACGGCCTTTGCCGAGGGTGAAATTCTCCTTTCTGCCGGCGCCATCAACTCCCCCAAGCTCCTTGAATGCTCCGGGGTGGGGCAAGCAGAGGTGCTCGCGCAGCACGGTGTCGAGATCCTGCACGAAAGCTCAGGTGTCGGCGAGAACCTGCAGGACCACCTGCAAATTCGCACCGTCTATAAGGTAACCGGTGCGAGGACGCTCAACACGATGTTTCACAGCCCCCTGGGCAAGGTGACCATCGGCCTGCAATACGCCTTGAGCCAGAGCGGGCCGATGTCGATGGCGCCGAGCCAGTTCGGCATGTTCACCAAGTCCGATCCATCGCTCGCAACGCCCGATCTCGAATACCACGTCCAGCCCCTCTCGACGAACCGCCTTGGAGATCCACTGCATACCTTCCCGGCCATCACAGTCTCGGTTTGCAACCTGCGGCCCGAAAGCACTGGCAGCGTCCACATCCAGTCGGCTGCGCCCGACCGGCAACCTGAAATACGCCTCAACTACCTGTTAGCGCCTCGGGACAAGGACGTAGCGCTCCGCTCGGTAAAGCAGGCCCGCCAGATCATGAAGGCCAAGGCGCTTTCCCCCTATGGTCCCGAGGAAATCCTGCCTGGACCCGCCTACAGTTCCGACAGCGAACTGCTCGAACAAATCGGCAATATTGCCACCACAATTTTCCACCCCACTGGAACCTGCCGAATGGGAACCGATGACAGGGCGGTCGTCGATCCGGAGCTCCGGGTGCGTGGGCTGACAGGGCTACGGGTTATCGACGCCTCTGTCATGCCGAAAATTGTCTCGGGCAATACCGCATCGCCGGTCGTCATGATCGCCGAGAAGGCTGCGGACATGATTCGGAAGGCGAGCTAGGAAATTCCCCGGCAGCTTCGCGCAAGCCCGTCAGGTCGCGGTCATCGGTGTTTTGGGCGCGCGGGAATGGCCAGGCCTTCCAACTTGCCGACAGGGTAGCATAGGGCAGTGTTCCAAACGGGCAACCGAGCTGACCGTTGGGGATAGCGGGCACAAAAACGCGCCAGCAGCGTTTTAGGCTGTGTACGGTAAATCTGGATACTGACGTGACTTCGAGATTTTGGATCTTGGTGGCATTGTTGGGGCCCACGCTGGCCCCCGAGGTGGCCTCCGCTCAAAACCCCGGCAATGGCGGGCCTCCGGAGACACCCCCAGGATTGGAAAATTCCCCCGCGACCCCGCCCGACTACGCAGCCAGCGGCGGGAACGGTCCGCCCGACCACGCAACGGGTGCCGGCACGCCGCAGCCCGCCAGTCCGCCACCCGCCCAAGATGGCCCGGGGCTCCCCCAGGCTGGAAATCCCAACCAGAAGGACCTCGCGTTGGAAGCGGTCCAGACCGGGCGAGCTGTATCTTTCGGCGTCGTACTCGATCAGGCCCGCAAAACGGCTAGAGGGGACTTCATAGACGGCAGGCTCGTCACGGTGGAGGGTGTCCTTCTTTATCAGGTGCTTATGCTGCTTGAGGACGGGACCCTGGAATACCTCTACTATTATGCGAATACGGGAAACCCTGTGGTGAGGCGATAATGCGCGCGCTCATCGTCGAAGACGATATCCGTATATCGGCCACCGTCACTTCCGCCCTCGGAGAGGCTGAGTTTTCCGTGCGCCAAGTCGCGAACGGCGAACAGGCCTGGCCGGTCGCCATGGAAGAGAACTTCGATATCATCGTTCTCGATCTTGGGCTGCCGGGGCTCGATGGCATGACCTTGCTCAGGCAATGGCGCGCGAGCGGAATGTCCACGCCTATTATCGTGCTCACCGCACGCAGCCATTGGGCCGAGCGCGTGGATGGCATTGAGGCGGGGGCGGACGACTATCTCGTAAAGCCTTTCCGTTCCGAAGAACTGCTCGCACGCATCAAGGCTATCCTGCGGCGAACAGCCGAACCCTCCCGCACAAGGATTGAAATCGGCGATCTCGTTCTTCAGACGCAAGGCAAGGAGGTTCGGCGCAATGGGGACCTAGTTCCCATGCCGCCTTTCGAATACCGGCTGCTTGCCTATCTTGCCCAAAAAGCCGGAAAGGTCGTATCCCAATCCGAACTTTCCGAATACTTGCACGACACCAAATCGCCCCGGGATTTCAACTCCATCGAACGGCTGGTCGCTCGAGTACGCAAGCGCCTCGGACCCGAGATAATCAAGACGCAAAGAGGCTTTGGATATTATGTCGAGGAGCGACCGCGGTGACGGGGACATCCCTGCGCTGGCGATTGCTGCTGGGGGCAGCCATCTGGATTGCAGTGGCATTGATCGCCTTGGGTGCGATCATGGTCGGCCTGTTCCGGGAACACGTGATAGCCGGGGCCGCTGCAGATCTTCGGGCCAGCCTGAACCGGGTGGTCGCCGAACTCGACCCTTCCGCTCTCGCCACATTGGTTCAGCCGCTCGCCGACCCCCGATACGAACTACCCTATGGCGGCCTTTATTGGCAGGTCGAGAATACGCTGGACGGCAGATTGCTACGCTCACCCTCGCTTTTCGATTGGGCTTTGTTTCCCGATCCAGCGGCGGATGGCACAATCGCCTGGCTGGATGGCCCGTCAGGTTCAAAACTGATTGTCCTCAGCCGCGTGGTGCGATCCACACTAAATCCGGACATGCCCTCTTTCCGGGTAACGCTAGCCCAGGACCAAGCCGACATCGACCGGGCGGTCCGGCGCTTTGCGACCCAGATGGTCCCCGCCATTCTTCTGGTGTGGCTGCTTCTGCTGGTTGCCGCATTTCTCCAGGTTCACCTGGGCCTTGCTCCGCTCCACAGGTTGCGGGTGGGATTGCAAGATATAAGGGCAGGCCGTGCCCAGAGCCTAAACGACGGTCTTCCCCTGGAGCTGGCGCCCTTGACCGCCCAATTCAATGCCATGCTCGCCGAGCAGCGCACCTCACTGGAATTTGCGCGGGCAAGAGCCGCCGATTTGGCGCATGGTCTGCGGACGCCTCTCTCCGCCTTGCAGGCCACGGCTGATCGCTTGAGAAGGCTAGGCGATCACGAAGAGGCTCACGCCGTCGAGACCTTGTGCACGGTCATGACGGACCGCGTAGATTATCAACTCCGCCTCACGCAATTGCGGCTCCGGGCGGCGTCCGGAGAGGCCCAGACCCAACTCTGCCGACCGATCGACCAGGCTGCTAACGTGTTGCAGAAAACCACGAAAGGCGAGGCGCTGGCATGGAACATCGACTGTCCCATCGACCTCTGGGTCAGGATAGACCGACATGACCTCATCGAGCTGATAGGCGTCCTTCTCGAAAATGCCGTCCGCCACGCGCGGGCGAGAATTGAAATCGCCGTGTCGCAAACAGAATCCATGGCTGAAGTCGTTATCGCCGACGATGGCCCCGGCATGAGCGATGCAGAAATCGCTTCCGCCTTTGAGCGTGGCGTGCGCTTTGACGAAAAAGGGGACCGGACAGGGCTCGGCCTTGCCATCGCTTTTGATATAGCCACCCTTAACGAGGGGCACCTCGAGATTGGAAAGTCATCGCTTGGAGGGCTCATGGCGACCCTTGCGCTGCCCTTGTCACCGGAAAGAAGGGCATTCCCCGACGAAGGCGGCGCCTAACCTGACAATCTGCTGACATTCACGTCAGAAAAATCACAGTAAAATCAACAAGTTATATTGGAACCGCCTGCGCGCGCCTCCGTTATGGGGAGGTCGACATTGATCGATGTGCGCACGGTGGCCAATTGGCCCCCCGCGGCCACCGTGCGCACCTAGTCAGACGGGAGAATAGCTATGACCATCGAACACGAAACCATGGTTGAACGCCCACTGGAGCAAGAGACCGTGGTCACGACGGGCACCGATCCGTTCGTCATCGTCGCCGGCATCATAGTGGCCATCCTGCTCGCATCGCTGCTGCTCTGGTATATCGGCGGCGCTGGAGAGCACGGCTCGGTAACGGTCGATCTGCCGGAAGTCACGATCCGCGAATAGCCGACCGTGTTGGCGTCGAACACGTCGACCGGCACTATCCTCCCGCTCTTCTCCAACCCCGCAAAGGGAGACCTCAAATGAAAAAGACAGCTCTTGCAAAAGCATTTCTCGCCGGCACTGCCGGCCTGCTCATGACCGGTGCAGCGTTGGCGCAGACAGCCACCGCAACCGCCACGGTCGACCTCAACATCCGCTCCGGTCCTGGACCGCAACACCCAGTCGTCGGCGTAATCGCCAACGGCAGCACTGCCGTTGTCCAAGGGTGCCTCGATCAAAGCATGTGGTGCCAGGTGGAATACGCCGGCACTGTCGGTTGGGCATATTCCGATTATCTGACCGTCGATGCTCAGGGCCAGGCGATAGTGCTGACCCAGCGCCCGGCCGAATTGATTGGCCCGGTTGAGGCCGATACGACCGCCAACTCCGCAGTGACCGGCGCCGCCGGTGGCGCGGTGGCTGGTGCCCTGATCGGTGGACCGATCGGCGCCGCTGTAGGCGGGGCGATCGGAGCAACCGCTGGTATTGTCATCGATCCACCCGAAACCGCGCGGACCTATGTGACCTCCAACCCCGTCACCACGGTCTATCTCGAAGGTGAAGTGGTCGTTGGTGCCCGGCTTCCCGAAACCGTGACCATCACGCCCATTCCGGACTATGAGTACAGTTACGCTTATATCAACGGTGTACCTGTGCTGATCTCGCCGGCTGACCGGCAGATCGTCTACGTCTTCCGCTAATATAGCGCTGCCTAACAGCGAGCGGCCCCAGGTCGCCCGCTGGTTCGAAGACCCCAAGCGGCGAGCCGCACCTCCGTCTGGAATGTGCTCCAAAGGACTGGCTGCGGGGGGTTTTCACCAAAGCGAACGCGCCCCCCGCTGCTTTTGTAGACGGCGAAGACCAAGGACCGCCTTCCTATCCGATCAACCTCGGCGCACCGTCAGGTCGGTGCTGGTGCTGTACGCGCTGCGCCGGCGCCCAGCGCCACCACAGCGGAGGCAAAGATCAGCACCGTCCCATTGGCGACAAAGACACTTTCAATCCCAATTAGGTCGAGGATAATGCCGCCGAGGGCAGCTCCCGTCGCAATGGCGAAGTTGATGGCCGCGACGAGTAACCCGCCCCCGCTTTCGGCCTCATCGTTCACCGACCGCGCGATCCATGCCGACCACGCCACCGGGACCGTCCCGAAGGCCAGGCCCCAAACGACGACAAGTACGAGAGCCGTAGGGTAGCCCGGCCCGCTACCCGCGAGCAGAAAAGCCATTGCCGCGATGACCAGAGGCATGGATGCCAACGTAGCGCGCAAGGAACGCGCGACAAGGAAACCTCCGAGATAGTTTCCCACGAAGTTGGCGATGCCGAATGCCAGCAGTGCCGCTGCAATGGCGGCAACGCCGGCCCCGGTGACGTCCTCAAGATATGGACGTACGTAGGTGAACATGGACATATGCCCGGTAAAGACGAGCAAGACGGCAATCATGGCAAGGCCAATACCGGGGCGGGCCAACAGTCGCACCAGAGTGCCCAAATTCACCTTTCCCCTGGGAGGCAGGGACGGCAGCACAGCCAGCTGGACGAGGAAAGTGACGACGCCTACACCGGCGGCGCCAACAAAGACGGTCCTCCAACCCCATATGTCGCCAGCGTAGCTGCCCACCGGGGCGGAAAAAATGGTGGCCGCCGAAACGCCGGAAACGACGATCGACAATGCTTTCGGCACGCTCGCCTGCGGCACGAGCCGCATGACGAGTGCGGTCGATAAGGCCCAAAAGCCACCCAGCGACACGCCGAGCAGAAGGCGTCCGAACAGCAAGACCGGCAGCGTATGCGCACTTGCGACAATGAGATTGGAAATCACAAGAATGAGGGAAAAGCCCAGCAAGACCTGCCGACGATCGAGCAAGCGCGTAACCGAGGCAACGGTGAGACCGGAAACGACACCCATTATTGCTGTGGCGGTCACGGCTTGTCCCGCGAGGCCTTCGGTAATGCCCAGATCGGCGGCGATTGGTGTCAAAAGGCTGGCGGGCAGAAATTCTGCTCCGACCAGGCCGAAGACACCAAGGCTGAGTGAAAAAACAGCCGCCCAGGCGGGAACCGTTACGGCCTCACCCTTCACAGCGTCGGTATTGGTGGTCATGATAACAACGTCCGTCCTTTTGCGGTTGTCAGGACGGAAAATCTGACAGATGATCGATCACATGAATTCCGTTTTATTTGATTGAAAGTCCGGAACTATGGTTGCCGTCCCAGCCGACCCCGTCAGTGAACTTCTTTCCGGCATGCGACTGCGGGGGGCCAGCTATTCCAAGCTCCTGTTTTCTCCACCATTTGGTCTCGCCTTTCCGGCAACCAGCGATGCCCAGTTCCATTTTCTTGTAAGCGGAAAGGCATTTCTCAAACTTGAGGGGGACGAGTCACCGACGCCGATTTCGTGCGGGGACGCCTTGTTGCTCCCGCGCGGCAGGGCGCATGCCATCGCGTCAGGTCCTGACGTCCGGCCGATGCCGTTCGAGAGTCTGCCGTCGTTGTCGCTTTGCGAAGGATTTTGCACGGTCGATGCCCATAAGGAGGAGGCGTGCCGCTCTCAGGACATATTGATGTTTACCGCGCGCCTCGAATTTGAAATGGCAACACTGCATCCGTTGCTCGATCTGATGCCGGACGTATTGCGTGTCAGTTCACTCTTGGACCGCCAGCCTGAGATTCAGCCATTGCTTGCGGCAATGGAACGCGAGATGGCTTCCGAAAGAGCTGGTACCGCGAGCATCCTCGCACGCCTCGCCGATGTGATCGCCGCGTCCGTCATAAGAGGATGGATCGAATGTGATTGCGGCGACTCGACAGGCTGGATCGCCGCCCTGCGAGACGAACGGCTCGGTCGCGTCCTTTCCGCGGTGCACCGTGATCCGGGGCACAACTGGACGCTGGAGAATATGGCTGCACTCATGGGCAGTTCACGATCGGTTTTCGTTGAACGGTTCGCGGCTGCCACAGGACATACCCCGCTGCGCTATGTGACCGCCTTGCGCATGCGATTGGGGACCCAATGGATCATGCGCGACCGCGTGCCGATCGATCAGGCCGCCCGGCGGCTCGGATATCAGTCCCACGCTGCCTTCAGCCGCGCCTACAAACGCTTCGTGGGGTATCCGCCCGGCCACGCCAGAAGTCGGGACACCGCGGCGCAGAAAACGTGACCGCAATCGCATTCCGGTCGGCACTTATTGCCAACGCTCCCAAGGGCAGGGACGTCAGTTACCGGCCATTGCCCGGTCGAAGATATCGAGCGCCAACTCGCGAGTGAGCGCCACCGGATTACCGCCTGCCGTGGGGTCGACGATGGCCTTGTCGGCAATCTCGTCGCGGCGTCCGGAATCCACTCCAAACTCGGGCAGGGTATGCGGCACGTCAAGCGCGGCGCGCAGATCCAGAACAGCTTTCATGAAGGCATCAAAACTCGCTTCGAGACCGAGATAGGCAGCCAGTCGAACTATCCGCTCTTCGATGGCCCGCCGATTGGCAGCCAGCACATAGGGCATGAACACCGCGTTGGTCATGCCATGATGGGTGTCATAGAGCGCACCGACCGGATGGGAGAGCGCATGAATGCCGCCTAGTCCCTTTTGGAAAGCGGTCGCACCCATTGCCGCTGCGCTCATCATGTGCCCGCGCGCTTCGATATCATTTGGATTGGCCGCAACTTTTGGCAGATTTTCGACCGAAAGCCTAATGCCCTCAAGCGCAATACCATCCGCGAGCGGGTGATATCCAGGCGCGCAATAGGCCTCGAGGCAATGGGCCAGCGCATCGAACCCGGTACCGATGGTGATGAAGCGCGGCATACCGACGGTCAATTCCGGGTCAGCGATCACCACCTTCGGCATCATCATGGGGTGGAAAATCACCTTCTTTGTGTGCGTCTCCTCATCGGTAATGACCCCGGCGCGCCCGACTTCCGAGCCCGTACCCGCTGTCGTCGGCACTGCGATAATGGGCAGGATGCCCTTAGGATCGGCGCGGGTCCACCAGTCTCCAATATCCTCGAAGTCCCACATCGGCCGGGTCTGCCCCGCCATGAAGGCGATGACCTTGGCCGTGTCGAGCCCCGACCCGCCACCGAAGGCGATCACGCCATCATGCCCGCCCTCGCGTAACACCTTGACCCCGGCCTCGACATTGGCTGCAACGGGATTGGGTTTGACATCGGCGAACAGCCTAACCTCAATCCCTGCGTCCCGAAGCAGCTTGATTGTGTTCTGCGTGACGGGCAGGTCCGAAAGACCCTTGTCGGTAACGAGCAGCGGCTTGGCGATGCCTGTAGCCTTGAGTGCCTCGGGCAGTTCGGCAATGCGTCCGGTGCCGAAGCGCACGGATGTCGGGTAGTTCCAATTGGCCTTGATGGTCATTTGCGGATCTCAGAGGGATTTTAGGTGAATGGATTTGGGCTGGGTGAGTGCGTGATAGCCGAGTTCGCCCATCGCACCACCCTTGCCAGTGTCCTTGACCCCAGTCCAGCATAGGGCGGGATCGATATAGTCGCAGCGATTGGCAAAAACGGTGCCGGTTTCGAGTTCATTGGCCAGCCGCGCTGCGACATCGAGGTCGGCGGTCCACACCGAAGCCGTCAACCCGTAAGGGCTGTCGTTCATCAGGCTTATGGCTTCCTCATCGTCAGCGACCTTCATGATCCCGACCACCGGGCCGAAGCTCTCCTCGGTCATAATGGACATCTGGTGATTGACGTCGACAAGGATTTCCGGAGCAAGCCAGGGTGAACCCTCGCCCCGCCCGGCGCTCGAATTGAGCAACGCGCGGGCGCCCTTGCGTTCAGCTTCGGCAATCTGCCCGCGTACATGATCGGCAAACCGCGTCTGGGCCATCGGCCCAACGACCGTTTCAGGGTCGAAGGGATCGCCGAGTGTCCAGCCTTTGGCATTTTCGACAAACCGATCGAGGAAATTCTCGAACACCGGCGCGGCAACATAGATGCGCTCGACCCCGCAGCAGCTTTGACCCGAATTGAAGAACGCACCATCGACCAGGTTGCTCACGGCGTCATCGAGATCGGCGTCGGCGCACACATAGGCCGGGTCCTTGCCGCCGAGTTCAAGCCCCATGGAGGCAAAGGTGCCTGCAGCAGCCTTCTCGATGCGGCGCCCGCCCTCGACCGATCCGGTGAACTGGATATGATCGATCCGGCCTGAGCCGATCAGCGCCTCGGTATCGGCATGGGAAAGTACGAGATTCTGGAAGAGCCCCTCGGGCAGCCCGGCCGCTTTGGCGGCGGCAGCAATGCGCTCGCCGACGAGCAGTGTTTGCGTTGCGTGCTTGAGGATCACGGCATTACCTGCAACCAGCCCCGGCACGATGGAGTTGAGCGCAGTCATAAAGGGATAGTTCCATGGCGCGATGACCAGCACGATTCCAACTGGTTCACGGATCACGCGCCGAACGAAGCCCGGTTTTTCCGCCGGAACGACGGGGGCCAGGGCATGAGGAGCGAGATCGATCATGTAGCGCCCACGCTCTTCAACGCCTCGCTTCTCGCCGCCATATCGGACCGGGCGGCCCATTTGCCAGGCGAGTTCGGGAACGATCTCGTCATTCACCGCCACAAGCGCATCGATGAATTTTGTCACGGCATCAGCACGTTCGGCAAGCGAAGCCCGGCGCCAGTCCCGCTGGGCCGCCCTGGCGCGCGATATCGCTGCCTCGATTTCGCTACCGGTGGCGACCCTGCGCTCCGCATAAACTTGCCCGTTGACGGGCGAGATGATCTTGACCGTGTCGGCCATGTCCAATTCCTGTCGTTAAAAACTAGTACCGCTCAAAACCGCGCCGGAGTTCCCAGTCGGTGACGCGGCGGTCATACTCAAGCTGTTCCCATCGGGCAGTGTGTACGTAGTGATCGACCACAGCCTCTCCCAACGCCTCGCGCAGCATCGAGGAGCCTTCCAGCGCCGCGATTGCATCGCGCAGCGTTTTCGGGATATCGCGCAGTTGGCCGGCCCCGTAGGCATCGCCAGAAAAGGGGGCTTCGAGAACCAGATTTTCCTCAATTCCCTTCAGCCCGGCCGCAATCAGCCCGGCATATGCGAGATAGGGGTTGAGATCGGCGCCGCCGATCCGGCATTCGATGCGCACGCCTTTGGTGTTTTCCCCGCACAGCCGGAAGCCCGCTGTCCGGTTATCGCGGCTCCAGGTGACCTTGGTCGGCGCAAACGTGCCCGACTGGAAGCGCTTGTAGGAATTGACGTAGGGCGCAAGGAATACGGTGATGTCGTCGGCATATTTGAGCTGGCCGGCGACGAACGACTTCATCAGGCTCGACATGCCCAAATCGTCGCTCTCGTCGATAAAGGCGTTGTTGCCGTCACGGGCCAGCGACATGTGGATGTGGCTCGAGGAACCGGCCAGCCCGTAATCCCATTTGGCCATGAAGGTAATGGCTTTGCCTTGGGCGTGGGCAATTTCCTTCATCGCGTTCTTCATCACCACATGCCGGTCGGCCATGGTGAGCGCCTCGGCATATTTGACATTGAGCTCTTCCTGTCCCGGTCCCCATTCGCCCTTGGAATTCTCTATGGGAATACCGGAAGCCTGCAACTGACGCCGCATTGCTCGGATGACGCCTTCTTCCTTGGTCGTCTGGAAGATGTGGTAATCCTCGATGTAGTAGCCAGCCGCCTTGAGCCCGCGATAGCCCTTTTCAAAGATCGTGCGGTAGTCCTCATCGAACAGATAGAATTCGAGTTCGGATGCGAAATTGGCCGACAGGCCGAGCGCCTTGAGCCGAGCAAGCTGTCTCTTGAGAACCGCGCGGGGCGAGTGCGGCACCGGCTCGTGATGGTGATGATCGACAAGATCGCAAAGAACAATCGCGGTGCCCTCGAGCCACGCGGCTTTCATCAGCGTCCCGAGATCGGGGACCATGACGAAATCGCCATAGCCCTTCTCCCAGTTCGCTGCCGAATAGCCCGGCACCGGCTCCATGTCGATGTCGTTAGCCAGAAGATAATCGCAACCATGTGTTTCTTCGAGCGCCCCCTCAAGGAAAAATTCGGCCTGGAATCTTTTGCCGATCAATCGCCCCTGCATGTCCGGGAAACAGACAAGAACCGTATCGATGGTTCCCGCACCGATATCGGCCTTGAGAGCGTCGAGCGAATATGCAGGCATTTATGGTTCCCCTCTGGCGAAAGACGAACGGACGCGACGTGTGATGCCGTCGCGTCCGTCTCCCGATGGTCAGGTGTAGCGGTAGGGTGCGCCGGCACCGCGCATTGTCTCGGCGTATTTCTTCAAGATCTCGACGACGCGCCGGTTGCGGTCCGAGGTTTCCGCGACCTCGTCCCAGAACGCCAGGGCCTCGTCTTCGACCGTTTTCCATTCCGCTTCCGGAATAGTGGTCAACTCGAGCTTGCCGCCAGTGGTGCGGTAGTGCGCTTCGCCCCACCAGTACCAGTGCTGACGGTAATAGTGCGAGGAATCGATGGTGAGCTTGAAGATTGTCTTCAAATGCTCAGGCAACTCGTCCCAGCGCTCCTGGTTGGCAAAATACGATCCGGCCCAGGCACCATTGATGTTGTTGGTGAGATAGTAGCTCGTGATATCGGCCCATCCAACCGTATAGGTTTCGGTCGCGCCGCACCAGGCGACGCCATCGATTTCACCGGTCTGGATGGCGACTTCGATGTCTTCCCAGGGAAGGGTGACAGGCACCACGCCGAAGCGCGAAAGGAAACGCCCGCCGGTCGGAAATGTGAAGACTCGAAGTCCCTGTAGATCAGCCAGCGAGCGGATCGGTTTGGTGGTGACGAAGTTGCAGGGGTCCCACGCGCCGGTCGAAATCCAATGCACCCCGGGGATTTCGGCATAGGCTTCTTCCCATATCTCGCGCAGTCCATACCACTCCCAGAGCACGGGGATATCGAGGCTGTAACGCGAGGAGAACGGGAAATAGGCGCCGAAGACGGAAACATCGACGGGCGAGGCCATCGAGTCGTCGTCAGACTGAGCAGCATCGATTGTTCCCTGCTGGACGGCACGGAACAGCTCACCCTGGCTCACGAGCTGATCGGCGGTATAGAGTTCGATTTCCATTTCCCCGTTCGCCGCCTTGTTGAAGGCATCGATCGAAGGCTTGATGACATGTTCGGCGAGCGCCGGGCCGGCATAGGTCTGCATGCGCCAGCGGATCGGCGCCTGGGCCTTGACATACGGCATGGCCAGCGTCGTGGTGCCGACCGCACCTGCGGTCGCGAGGCCGGCTTTTTTGAAAAAGTCGCGGCGTGATGGCTTGATGATCTTGTCGGTCATACTTGGAGTTCCCTTCCTTTTACTTGGATTTCACATGTCCTCGAGCGCCCATTCCGGATATCCGGTCCCACTCCGGCCCTCAGTGATCCACAATTCGGTCTCGGTCTGATCGGACTGGCCTCCTTTCTTCCCCTAGCGGCCCGAATAGAGGTTGGGCAGCCAAAGGGCGATGTCGGGGAAAATCATGATAAGAATGATCGAAAGGACCATCAGTGCGACGAACGGCGTGATGGAGCGATAGATGTCCCCGAGCGTGATTTCGGGCGGCGCCATCGCGCGCATCAGGAACAGGTTGTAGCCGAACGGCGGGGTTATGTAGGCGATCTGGCAGGTGATGGTGTAGAGCACGCCGAACCAGATCGGGTTGAACCCGAGCGCAATGACCAGCGGAATATAGAGCGGCGCGACGATGACGAGCATGGCCGTGTCGTCAAGGAACATCCCGAGGATCACAAAGCTGAGCAGCATCATGATGAGGATGGTCCAGGGTTCCAGATCCCAAGTATCGAGCAGGAGCGTTCTTATTGCGCGCACTGCGCCCAGCCCGTCATAGACCGCCCCGAAGCAGAGCGCTGCAAGGATGATCCAGAGGAACATCGCCGAAATATTGAGGGTCTTGCGCGTGGACTCCTCGAAGACGAACTTGGTCAAACGCCCCGAAAAGAATGCCGCGAGCGTTGCGAGCAGGGCCCCCACCGCCGCGCTTTCGACAAGGCTGGTCACCCCGGCAAGAAACAATCCCATCATGATGCCGAACACACCGAGCGGTAACAACCCTGCAGACAGAGCTCTTATCTTTTCGGAACGCGTGATCGCGGCGCGTTCCTCTTCGGGCATGGCAGGGGCCAGTTCGGGCTGAATGCGGCAACGGATGTAGATATAGGCGGCAAAAAGAGCGGCCATCATCAACCCTGGCAGTATGCCGGCCAGCCAGAGCTGCAGCACCGGCTGGCGCGCGATCATTGCATAGAGCACCAGAACGACACTGGGCGGCACGAGAATGCCCAATGAGGACCCGGCCTGCACGACGCCGGTAACCATGCGCTTGTCGTAACCGCGCTTCAAAAGTTCGGGCAGCGCCACCGTCGCGCCGATGGCCATGCCGGCGACCGAAAGCCCGTTCATGCACGAGATCAGCACCATCAGCCCTATCGTTCCGAGCGCCAGTCCTCCGCGCACCGGGCCGAACCAGATATGAAACATGCGGTAAAGGTTCGAGGCGATGCCGCTTTCCGAGAGGATGAACCCCATGAAGACAAAGAAGGGCACCGTGATGAGCGGAAACCAGTTGAGGAGTTTGAAGGCGGCATTGAACGGCAGTTCCGCGCTGCCGGCGCCCCAGAGCCAGAGTGCGGCCGCCGCACCGACGAACCCGATGATGCCGAACACGCGCTGGCCTGTGACAAGCAGCACCAGCATGGTCGAGAACATGAAGAGCGTGATGAACTCCGAACTCATGTGATCGGCTTCCCGAGGGCTTGGGCGATGTCTTTGAAAAACTGGGAAATCGCCTGCAGCAGCATGAGGAAGATGCCGACGGTCATGACCACCTTGATCGGCCAGAGCGGCGGCGCCCAAGATGTGTAATTGGTCTGGTTGTAGGTGATCGAATATTCCGTGCTCGACAGCCCGCCCCTGAACAGAACCGCGAGATAGAAGATGACGAACAGGATCGTTACCGCGTCTGTGATGGCCCTGCTTCTTGGAGACATGCGACCATAAACGAGGTCCATGCGCACATGGGCATCGTTCTGCATCGTATAGGCGCCACCCAGGAGGTAGTAGGCCGAGAGAAGGAACTGACTCATTTCAAGCGACCAGTTGACCGGCTGGCCGAGAAAGACGCGTGAAGCGGTGGAATAGAGCAGCACCGCGCCAAGCGCGAAAAAGAGGTACATTGCAAACCGGCCGACGAACCGGTTGAAGGCGTCGACATAACGCACGTAAAGGACGACCGGCCTAGGCATGACCCGTCTCCGCCAGTCGAGAGAGGAGCTTGCTGTATCGGCCGTACGCAGCGATGAGCGCCTCGGACAGCAGCCCCGCCCAGCGAGAAACGCTTGCGTCGTCCGCGATCTCGTTGTTGCGTACTTCGATCATCGTGGCAGGCAAGCCGCGCGTATCGCCATGCCGCTCCAGGGTCAGCGTGACCCCGTCCTGCGCGGCATAAGGCTGGTTCCAACCGATATCGAGATCGGGTGCCAGATCAGCTACGGTATCCCGCAGATGGGCTGTGAACGCCGGGTCCCGGCCATGAATAACCCCGATCTGCCAGGGTCTCGCAATACCGAGATAGACGGGCGTAAACGAATGCATGCACACTAGCACCGTGTCCCTGCCGGACCGTCGATCGAGCAGGGCGTCGATGGCATCGTGGAACGGCTTATGGAAGTGCGCGATGCGATAGGCGCGCTCTTCGACCTCAAGGTGTTCGTTGGCGGTTATGGGGGTTGCTTCCGACAAGGTCCAGACGAGATCCGGAGCCTCAAGATCGCGGTTGCAGTCGATAACCAGGCGGGACACCGTGGAGGCCACCACGGGGGCGTCGAGAATTGCCGACATTGCCTCGCAGAGCGCCATGGCGCCGGGGTCCCAGGCGATATGGCTGACAAGGGCTTCGGCAGGCAGGCCCATGTCGCCGTATTTGTCCGGCAGCCGGTTGGAGGCGTGATCGCACACCAGCACGAAAGGAGAGCCGCCTTCCGCATTCACGGTCATCACTGCCGTATCGCCGGGCACTATCACATTCCCCTCGTGACATCGCCGTTAACTTCTGTAACAGTAATTCGGGAATGGGGATATCTGTCAATACTGAAATACTGGTTTCAGAAATTGCCGGGCCCCGACGGGAGAGAAGATGGCGAGAAACGAAGCCGAACCGGCGGCAACAGCCGGTGTCGAGGTACGTATTCACGAATCCATGCAGACGATGACCTCGGCCGAGAAGCGCGCCGCGCGCGGGTTGCTGGCCAATTATCCCACACTCGGCTTTGCGCCGGTGGCCGAATTTGCGAAGGCTTCCGAAGCGAGCCCGGCCACGGTCCTGCGCTTCGTCGCGCGCCTTGGGTTCAAATCCTATCCCGACTTCCAGCGCGCTCTGCGTGAGGAACTCGAGGAGCGCACGAAATCCCCTCTTCAACGCAGCGCTCCCCAGCCCGCACGGGAAGAAGGTCACCTGCTCGACCGCTATTTTGCGCAAACCAGCCAAAATCTCCATCGGACCGCAGCGGGCATGCCGGTTTCCGAATTCGAGTCAACCTGCAAGCGCCTCGCGGACCTGCGGCATGGGGTACATCTGGCCGGGGGTCGCTTCACCGATTGGATCGCCGGGTATCTCGAAGCCCATCTGCGGATCATTCGCCCCGGAATCCGCCGGCTCGACGGGCGGCCCGCAAGCCGCGCCGACCAAATGCTCGATATTCGTCCCGGCGATACCGCCGTGCTGTTCGACGTGCGGCGATACGACGATACGCTCTTTGAGACGGCGTGCAGCCTGGCGGCTCGCCGTGTCCATGTGATCCTGATAACCGACGAATGGCTCTCGCCAATCTCTCGGGTCGCCAAGACCGTGTTGCCTTGCGCAATTTCGGTCGACCGGACGTGGGACGCCAACATGACCCTCTTCGCGTTGTCCGAAGCAATCATCGCCCGGACCACGGAACTCGCATGGCCAAGCGCCGAGGACAGGATCAGCGCGGTCGAAACGCGATAGCCGCACCCCAAAAGCGCTCGCCGGATACTTTTGGTGGCGGAGGACTCCTGCGGCCAATCCTCGCACCTGCCCGCAAGCACCAAGTGGTCAGCGCTACGGGTGCTACCAGGCCGCCCAGGGCAGCCCAGAAAGCCGTTCAAAGCGTCTCCACACCCGCTGTGCGTCAGCTTCGATAACTTCGAATGCTTGTCCCGAGCACGCGCCGATTTTCCAGCAACGCTTCGGTCTGAGCCATTTCCTCAAAGACCCAGTTCACGAACGCATCAACGATGGGTTTTCGTGCCCGGTCCCGCGCTTCGAGCAGAAAGTATCCCCGTCCGGCCGCGACACGGGCTGAGTGGACTTCCACGAGATCGCCGCTCTCAAGGCGGTCGGCTATCATGGCTTCTTCCGCAATTACGATACCCATGCCCTGCTCGGCCGCCGCATAGGACAATGCCGAATTGAACAGGATCGTACCACGATCAAGCGTAAGCGTGGGTACGCCTGCCCCCTTGCACCAGAGTGTCCAATCATCCAGCCGTCGCAAGGTGTGTATGATCGCGTCCGTGTGCCCGGCAAGAAAGTGTCCGAGATCGGTGCGATGCGCGACCTCCGGCGAGGCCACAGGGACGAGATTGATGTCGAAAAGTTTTCTGGACATAAAATTCTGCCACTGATCCTGACCTGTGGTGATCGCGAGGTCCCCAACACCGTCGAGTTGGGCGATTGATTCCACGGCTGTCACGGTAAGGCTGGCGTTCGGCCAAAGTTCCTGAAACCGGTTCAGCCTGGGCAGAAGCCAATAGGCCGCGAATGTGTGCGTTGCCTTGACGACCAGCGCATTGGGTCGTGCGAGCGCCCGTGCGGTTTCAAAGGCGCTTTCCATTTCCTGCAGGGCTTCATTGGTCAGGCTCAGATAAAGCCGCCCAAGTTCCGTCAGCCTCACCTGTCGTGCCTCGCGCAAGAACAACGCACCGCCAATCCGGTCTTCCAAAATCCTTATCTGCTGGCTGATGGCGGCCTGCGTGAGATTAAGCTCCTTTGCGGCCTTGGAAAAACTCTCAAGGCGCGCACTCGCTTCGAATGATCTGAGGCTGGCGAGTGAAGGCAGCGGCAATGGCATCTATAAGCCCGACTTATGTTTACGCGTAGTTAGTTTTGCTTGATCGCAGCCGAAATGCCAATAGTCTAATCACTGAAATCGTGTTGATTATTTTTTAGGCAAACCGGCATTTGGCAACGCGGTTCAGATCAAGGAGACTGAAAATGTATGGATGGGAACCTTTTCTCAGCGAACGCGACAAGCTGCACGATCAACAGTGGGGCAAGAAGGAGCTCTCGGGATTTGGCACCAAGCCCGCGCTCATACTGATCGACATTTATTACAGCGTGCTCGGACTGGAGCGTCAGCCAATCTTTGAATCGATGAAAACCTGGCCTTCAAGCACCGGGCTCGAGGGCTGGGCTGCCGTCGACAAGACAGCTGAGCTTCTGGCCGTCGCCCGTGAAAGCGGCATTCCGGTCGTTCATGTCAAGGGCCTCGACAGCGGCATCAAACCCTGGGTCCACCGCAAGCGCGGTCCCTCGACCATGTCGGCGGAAATGCGCAAGAAGGGCGGAGAGATCGTCGCCGAAGTGGCGCCGATTGCCGGTGAGGTCGTGATAGAAAAGACCGCGCCAAGCGGATTCCAGGGCACCCCCCTCGCCTTTCACCTGCAGTCCCTTGGTATCGACACCGTGATCATGTGCGGAGAGACGACCAGCGGCTGCGTGCGCGCCAGCGTCGTAGATGCGGCGACGGCCCGTTTCAAGGTGGGTGTGGTCTCGGAATGTGTTTTCGATCGCACCGAAGCTTCGCACTACATGAACCTCTACGACATGCATCAGAAATACGCGGATGTGGTCACGCTCGACATGGCCAAGGCCTACCTGCGGGATTGCGGCACGGCGGCAGAGCCGGCCCGCTTGGCCAGCTAATCGATACTCAAACCCGCCGCTCCCTGGAGGCGGGGGAGCGGCGCAAGAAGCACTCCATCCTCTTCGAGGGAAAGAAAATGACAGGGAATTTCCGCAGACGGCTGATAACCGGCGTGGCCGTGCTGGCCAGTCTCGCAACCACATTAATGTTGACCGGTCCGGCCTTTGCTGAAGGCAAGACGCTGACCGTTCGGTTCTACGACGATCCGGCAGGGTTCGATCCGGCCAACATTTTCCGCATTGAGAACGAGAACATCGCGTTCAACATCTTCAGCGGCCTGACGACCTATGACGGCGAAACAGGCGCAATCATCCCTGACCTGGCAACGTCGTGGCAAACCGCCGACAACAAGACCTGGACTTTCCAGCTGCGTGAAGGCGTGATCTTCCAGAAGGGCTATGGGGAATTTACTGCTGCGGATGTCATCTACAGTTTCAACCGCATAATGGATCCGGCAACCGCCTCCCCTTATGCCGCCGAACTGGCCGGCATCGTCTCGATGGAGGCGCCTGATCCCTATACGATCATCATCGAACTCGATGCGCCCAACGGCAACTTCCTACACACGGTCGCCAATTACCATCAGGGCCAGATCGTCAGCCAGAAGGCAATCGAAGACGCGGGCGACCAGGTGCGATGGCAGCCAGTCGGGACCGGCCCCTATTATCTTGAGTCGATCGATGTCAGCTCGCAGATCGTGCTTAAGCGGTTCGAAGACTATTACATGGGCCCGGCGCCCATAGAGACGATCGTTTTCAACATCATCAAGGACGAGGCGACCGCTACCATTGCACTACGCAACGGTGAAGTCGATCTGGTGATGCGCGCCAATCGCGAGGAGAACCTCGAAACATTGGCCGCCGAAGGGTTCACCATGAATACGGTCACCGATTATGCGGTGGTACTCGCGGTGCTCAATCCAGAGTTCGAGCCCTTTTCCAACCCACTTGTCCGCCGCGCCATGGCTCATGCAGTGGACTATGTCTCCATAACGCAGGCGATTTCTCCCAGCCTGACCCAGCCGCACTATTCCATGCTGCTACCCTGGATGGACGTTTATACCGACGACATCCCCAAATACGAATACGATCCGGAACTGGCGCGCTCGCTTCTCACGGAAGCGGGATATCCGGACGGCTTCACGTTCAAGAATCTGGGCACCTCAGCCCAGGGTGTTACCGAGCTTCAGCAGTTCCAGATCGATTTCCTCAGCCAGGCCGGCATCAACATGGAAATGGAACTGGTCGATACACCGACCTTCAACCAGCGCCGTAATGCAGGCGATTTCGACCTCGCCTCGCGCCTGCTCCCCGCGGTCAACCCCGACATGATCCTCTTCAGCTACCTGCATCCTGACAACATGGTGCCGAATGGGTTGAACGGGGCTAGGTACGACAATCCCGAAGTTACGGAACTGCTCGAAGCCGCACGGGCCGAGCCCGACAAGGACAAGGCATTCGAGATGTACAAGCAGGTTCAGCAGATCGTCGCAACCGAACTGCCCTACCTGCCAACCTACTCGAACAACGTCTTTTGGCCGGGCAAGCCGGAGGTGACCGGGGTGAACATCAATTACCTCGCTCAGGTCAACTTCTACGACGTCGACATCGAGGAATAGGAGCCGCAACCATGGCCGAATACGCCACAAAGAAACTGGCTCAGATGCTGATTACCGTCCTTGGCGTGATCACTCTGGTCTTCTTCACCCTCCGGCTCATTCCCGGAGACGCGGCCTCGGCCATGGCCGGCGACACCCTTTCGGGTGAGGCGCTGCAAAGGCTGCGCGAACAGATGGGTCTCGATGAGCCACTGTTCGCCCAGTATTTCGGCTTCCTGCTCGACATTGCGACTCTCAATCTCGGCGAGACGATCACGACGCGTGTGCCGATCGCCGAACTCATTCTGCGAGCGATGCCCATAACATTGACCATCGCGCTGGGCACGATCGTCTTGTCGGTTCTGATCTCGATCCCGCTCGGCACGCTTGCCGCCTATATGGCGCACAAGGGCAAGCGCTGGCTCGACAACGCTCTCACCGGCACGGCAATGGTCGTGGACCTGATGCCATCCTTCTGGACCGCACTGGTACTGCTCTTGATCTTCTCGCTAGCACTGGGCTGGTTCCCGGCCTCGGGTCAGCTCAACTGGTCCAATCCCGGTGGCGTGGCGCTGCGGCTCGCGCTGCCGATCATCGTGCTCTCGCTCTCCCAGGTCGCAATGCTTGCGCGTATTACACGCACCGCAGTGCTCGAGGTGCTCAACGAGGATTATGTGAGGACAGCCCGATCCCTCGGCTGGTCAGAACTTCGTGTCCTTTTCCGACATGCTCTCAAGAATGCCGCTCTCCCCGTCGCAACTATCGTTGGGCTGAGCTTTGGCAACCTTCTGGGAGGGACCGTGATCGTGGAGTTCATTTTCACGATCCCCGGTCTGGGCAATCTCCTCATCGCCGGCATCAACAGCCGGGACTATCAGCTCGTCCAGACGCTGATCGTTCTCTACGCGCTCATCTTTGTGGTCATCAATTTCGCGACGGACCTTGTCTACAAGGCCCTCGATCCCCGCGTGCAATTCTAGGCAAGGACCGGACCCGTGGCCGACATTACACTCGCTCCCCCCACAACGACACGCAAGACGGGTTTCAAGGACTTTTTTGCCGCCATTGGCCGGCATCGCGGTCTGCGGCACCCCAAGATCAGGCTGGCCCTGCTGATCCTTGTCCCAATTCTCGTCCTGACGGCGCTGGCTCCGGTTCTCCCGATCCAGAAGCCACTCGAAACCAATCTTCGCGCTATGATGCAGGTGCCGTCGATCGAACATCCGTTCGGCACAGACAAGATGGGCCGCGATATCTTGAGCCGTACGCTGGCGGGGGTCCAGATCTCGCTCGTCGTCGGGTTCAGCGTGGCAATGATCGCGCTAATGTCCGGCATGGTTCTGGGAACGCTTGCCGGGTTCTACGGCGGCATGATCGATCGGGCCGTGATGACCGTGGTGGATATTTTCCTCGCCTTTCCGTCCCTCCTTCTCGCAATCGGGCTCGTCTCGGTGATGGGCACGGGCCTGGTGCCGGTTATCCTCGCAATATCTCTCGCCGATGTTCCGCGCTTCATTCGCCTACAACGATCACAGGTTCTCAGCCTGCGCTCACGCGCCTTTATTGATGCGGCGAGGACGATCAATGCTCCTCAATCCTGGCTTATGACCCGGCATATCGTGCCCAACACGATTGCGCCGATGCTCGTGGCAGGCTCCATAGCTGCAGCCAATGCCATTCTGATTGAAGCAAGCCTCAGCTTCCTGGGGTTGGGCATCATGCCTCCTCAACCCTCGCTGGGAAACATCGTGCGTGATGGCCAAACCTATCTCGAACAAGCCTGGTGGATATCTACCCTGCCCGGTGTGGTCATCCTGCTCATCGCTGTCGGACTTCATTTTCTGTCGGATGGCGTGCGTGAACTGCTCGATCCGCGTTCGCGCCAATAGGAGGGCAAGTAAATGAACTATCAGGCTCCCGTCAGAACGACGCTTCTCGAAGTCCGTGATCTTCGCACCGAATTTCAGACGCCATCCGGAACTGTCACCGCGGTGGATGGTGTCTCCTTCTCTGTGGAGCGCGGTGAGCGCGTCGCCGTGGTGGGCGAGAGCGGCTCAGGCAAGAGCGCCATGGCCATGTCCATTCTGCGTCTGCTCGCGTGGCCAGGCAGGCTTGCGGCAGGTGAAGTCCGGCTCGATGGGCGTGACATTGCGCGCTTGAGCGAAGGTCAACTCAATGCCGTGCGCGGGCGCCTTGTCGGCACGGTCTTTCAGGACCCCATGTCCTCGCTCGATCCGGTCATGCGCATCTCCAAGCAGATGATCGAACCGATAATGCGCAATCTCAAGCTGAACCGCCAGGAGGCGCGGGACGAAGCTGTCAAATGGCTTGGAAAGGTCGGCATTCCGGAGCCCGAGCGGCGCATCGAAGCCTTTCCCTTCGAGATGAGCGGAGGCATGCGTCAGCGCGTAATGATTGCAATGGCCCTCTCGTGCCAGCCACGACTGGTCATTGCCGATGAGCCCACGACCGCACTCGACGTTACCATTCAGGCGCAGATCGTTGAGGTTCTGAAAAATCTCACCGCCGAAGCTGGCGCCGCAATGCTGTTCATCACCCATGACCTGGGGTTGGTAGCCCGTTTCGCCCACAAGGTTGCGGTTATGTATGCGGGGCGTATCGTCGAGTTCGGTCGGGTCGAAGACATTTTCGCCCGTCCTGCGCATCCCTATACGCAAAGCCTTCTTGGCACGATTCCCAGCACTGAAATGCTCAAGAGCGAGCGGTTGCCACAAATTCCTGGCCTGCCGCCCGACATGCGCAAGCCGATTGTCGGTTGCGCGTTCAGGGAGCGTTGCGGCGCGGCGCATGATCGCTGCGCCGTTGAGCCGCCGGTTCTCAGCGAACGGGGACCGGACCATAGCGCGGCGTGCTGGACCGACAAGGGTCTAACGGACAGCATCAGCCTGAAACCGAAATCATCAGCTCGCACCAACAAGCCGTTCGAGCCGGATGGCAGCGTGGTTGTCGAACTTAATGCGCTGTGGAAACAGTTCAATGTTTCGCGCAAAACCACCGTTCGCGCCGTTAATGGCGTGAATCTTAGGGTTCACAAGGGTGAAACCCTTGGTATCGTTGGTGAGAGCGGATGCGGCAAGAGCACGGTCGCGCGCCTGCTTCTGGGTCTGGAAAAGCCCACCTCCGGCGACATCTTCATTTCCGGACTTGCCCAGATGGTGTTTCAGGACCCGTCGGCGTCGTTCAATCCCAAGATGAGGATCGGCGACATTGTGGCCGAGCCACTGGTCGTAAAATCCCGTGGCGCAAAGCTGGAGCGGGACGAGGCTGTGCGGCGCCTTATCGGCCAGGTCGGGCTCGATGCGAGCTTTATTGAACGCTACCCGCATCAGTTGAGCGGCGGCCAGCGCCAGCGCGTGGCCGTGGCCCGCGCCCTTGCGCTCAACCCGTCGGTTGTGGTGGCCGATGAGCCGACATCGGCGCTGGACGTGTCGGTGCGTGCCCAGATCATCAACCTGCTTGCCGATCTAAAACATGACTTGGGGATCAGCTTTGTCTTCATCTCCCATGACCTGCTGACGGTTCGCTATATCTCGGACCGGATAGCGGTGATGTATCTTGGCGAAGTGGTTGAGTATGGCGCCGCCGAGGAGGTGTTCGCCGACCCCCGGCACCCCTACACCAAGGCGCTCATCGATGCGGTTCCCGTGCCTGACCCGGTGATCGAAAGCCGACGCTCCAGTGTGCCACTCGAGGGTGAATTGCCTAGCCCCCTCAACTTGCCAAGGGGCTGCGCCTTTGCCTCGCGTTGCCCGATCGCGACCGATCTGTGCCGGGCTGAAAAGCCAACCCTGCCCACTCACGAACTCTCCAGACAGGTAGCGTGCCATTATGCAGTCTGAGACCACCCACGCCAATAGAGCCGGACGTTTCGCCCAGTTCGGCGTCTTCGGCGGCGGCGTGTATTTCACCATTCAGGGCCTCGCCAATCCATTCTTCGCGCTCTATGCGACCGAGCTTGGGGCATCGACATTTCTCATCGGGCTGATGGTAACGCTCAAGGCGTTGCTGCCTATTGTCATTGCCATGCCGTCCGGACAGCTCATCGATTCATTCGGGCCGATGAAGATGCTCAAGTTCGGGTCGTGGCTCCTGCTGGCGTCGCTCGCCTGCATCGTCTTTGCCAACGGCATTGTCATGCTGGCCATTTCGCAAATGCTGATCGGTGCCTCTATCATCATCATGGCGTCATCCTTCCAGGTGCTCGTCGCCCAGGGTGACCGCACGGAGCGCAACGAAGCTATTAAACGCTACTCGATGTGGATGTCGGGCGGAGGCATGCTCGGCCCCATCATCGGAGGTGTTGTGGCCTCGCTTTTTCCGGTCTCCTTTGACGGATACCGAGCGGCCTTTTCCCTGGCGCTGGTTGTAGCGATCGTGTTCACACTGGTCCTGTTCTGGCTCAGCGCCCGCTATCCTCATCCCGACGCCAACGGCATCCGGGTCCGCGATACCTTCAGTCCTGCAGGTATTGTTGCAAGCTATAAGCGTGGCATCGGTCTTGCCGGCTCACGCCCCATCCAGTTCGGACTGACCGGCACATTTCTCGTCATGTATATCCAGGCGCTCTATATGAGCTTTCTGCCGCTCTATCTTGCCCAGGCCGGGTTTGCGACTTTCCTCATATCGCTCACAATCTCGCTCAAGGGATTTGCCGGGATGATGTCCCGTTTCGCCCTTGGCAGACTCATGAAGCGCTATTCGCTTGAGGCCATCCTGCTTGCCGCCGGGACGATTGCGGCCGTCGGCGTCGTGCTGACGCCCCTCGCTGTTTCACATCCGGCCGCCATGCTCATCCTCGCCACGGCAATTGGTGGCGCGGTGGGGGTCAACCTTCCGGTCAGCATCATGATCATGGTCGATGCGGTCGGGGACGGTGAACGCGGCAAGCTCATGGGATTGAGGCTGCTCGTCAACCGTTTCTCACAGGTCCTCAGCCCGGCGATGTTCGGTATTCTGGGGCAGCTTTTCGGCCTCACTGCAGCATTTTACAGCGGCGGTGCGTTGCTGGTCGCCACTGCGCTGGGCTTCTCCGCCTATACGATCAGGCGCGGGCCGCTGAAGCCGGTGGAGAAATCCGGCGAGCCGGCGGAATAAACCATGAGCGCTGCGTCATTCGATACCGCGGCTGGTCCTGCAAGCTGGAAACAGACGCTGGAAAGCATGCCCTATCTGCCGATCACCCTGATTGCTGTGGCCGGGCACATGATGCTGTTCGGCATGCTGACGCCCGTCATGGCGCTCTATGCCCAGAGCTTCGCGGTACCAGATTGGCAGATCGGACTAATGATAACGGTTTTCGCAGCAGGACGGCTAGCTGCAGATCTGCCAGCCGGTCACGCGACGACCCGCATCGGCTTCCGCCCATTGCTTGGCTTTGGCATGCTGCTGTGCTCGGTCGGTGCGTTGATGGGCGCGCTGGCGCCTGACTATGTGATCCTGCTGGTGGGGCGCGCGCTTCAGGGTATCGGCTCGGGCCTGTTTATCACCGCTGCCATGATCTACCTGGCCAAGCGGAGCGACTACCGCAGCCGTGGCAAGGTGATGTCCCTGTTCCAGGGTGCGACGCTTATCGGTGGGGCATTCGGGCCAAGCGTGGGCGGACTTTCGGCAGCCTTTTTTGGATTGTCGGGCCCCTTCTATGTGGCGGCCGTGATCGGGCTGATCTCGGGCCTCCTGCCGCTCATGCTGTTCAAAGAAGTGGAGAATAAGCAGATCGCCGCTCACCCACCAACGGGTTCGATGTTCCGCCTGATGCTCATCCTGCCATTTCTTTGTGTGCTGCTGGCCAATTTCGGTTTCTTCCTGACCCGTACGGCTGGTCAGTGGCAGATGATCCCCTTGTTGGCCGATCAGCGCTACGCGATAGGGCCCGACCAACTTGGGTTTGCGATGTCCATGTCCGCAGTAGCCAATCTTGCTGCCCTGCCGGTTGCTGCATGGCTAGTAGACCGGGCGCCACGCGCTGCAATCATTACTTTTTCGCTGCTTGCCACGGCGGCGGCGCTGGTTGGGATCGCACTCGCCCCCGACCCCACAATGCTGCTAGTCGGCCTCGTCGCGATTGGGCTCGCCACGGGTATCGGTGGCCCGGCGATTGGAGCCTACGCCGTCGACGTCACGCCACCAGGCCAGCAAGGCATGACAATGGGCGTTTTGCGGTTTGCCGGCGACTTTGGATATCTCGTCGGGCCGCTAGCCATCGGTGTTGTCGTTGGCGCCAGCCACATCGGCTATGACGGCGGCCTGCTTCTCAACGCCGCCCTGCTCGTTTCGTTCGCCGCCGTGTTCATCCTTGCCGGACGCGAATTGCTGTTCAAAAGGCCGCACGCACTTTCCCACCCCAACCAAACCAGGAGAACGACCATGACTGAACGTATCTGGGACAAATATCTCGAAGAAGAGGACAAGGCGGTGTTTGCCGCATCGGGTTTCGGCGCATTGGCCGAATGGGGTAAGCGCCCCGCATTGCTCATCATCGATGTGAACTACGCTTTTTGCGACGAGAAACCGACACCGATCCTCGAAAGCATCAAGAAGTGGCGCACCTCATGCGGCGAATATGCCTGGGAAGCGATGCCTGTGCTCCAGACCCTTATTGAAACCTGCCGCGGCAAGGGCATCCCGATCATTTACACCACCGGAACCCAACGCCCGGATAAATGGGACGCCGGTTCATGGGCCTGGAAGAGCTCGCGCCGCAAGCAGGAAGCAGCCGCCGCGGCGCCGTTGCTGACATCAGATGGACTGGACGGCAATGAGATCGTGGCCGAAATCGCGCCCGGCCCACGCGATATTGTCATTCACAAGCAGAAGCCCTCGGGCTTTGCCGGAACGCCGCTGACCTCATACCTTCAGTTGCTCGGCTGCGACAGCGTGATCGTCACCGGCACGACGACTTCAGGTTGCGTGCGCGCAACCGTTCTGGACGCCTTCTCGCTCAACTACCGGGTCACGGTTGTGGAAGATGGTTGTTTCGACCGTGCTCAGGCAAATCACGCGATCAATCTGTGTGACATGCACGCCAAATACGCCAATGTCCTGCCGTCCCAGGAGGTTGTCGCCCATCTCAACACCCTGAGCCAAGGCATGTACGATCTGCCGTCCGGCAGCGGCATGAGTCAAGTCGCCGCCGAATAGGTTCGTCCGAAGCTGCGTTGCCGCCGCGGCAACGCAGCGCCTGCCATTCACCACCTGACAAGAACTGTGCTGGGTATTTCGGGTACGCATAACCACGGCACTGCGGCTCTAAAATGCACTTGGTCGATGGCACAGCGCGCAGCAATAGGCAGGAAGTAAGTCTTTGTTGAAACTCGTAGCCGTCATTTCTGCAAGGTTAATACAACCTTGCCGATCTGCCTGTTGGCGTCGAGTTCGGCGTGGGCAGATCTCACGTCGTCCAGCGGATAAACGGCATGAATGCGGGTCTTGATGCGCCCATCGGCGAGCAACGGCCAGACATGTTCGACAAGCGCTGCGGCGATGCGGCCCTTGTAGGCGGGGGGCCGCGGGCGGAGGGTGGAACCCGTAAGGGTTAGCCGCCGCCGCACAAGGTCGCGGGTATTGACCTCGGTTTCTGGCGCGAGATGGCTAGCGATGAGCACCAGCCGGCCATCCGGCGCGAGCAGATCGAGATGGGTCTGGACATAGGGACCAGCCTGCGCATCAAGCACCACATCGATCGCCATCTCGCCAATGGTATACCTGATCGCGGCGGCCCAATCCTCATGATAGTCAAAGACTTGATTGGCACCCGCAATAGTGCAGATGTCGCGCTTGTCCGGGCTTCCGGCTGTTGCAAGGACCCGCGCCTTGCGCAGTTGCCGAGCTATCTGGATGCCCGCCAGACCGACGCCGCTCGTGCCGCCCTGGATCAACAGCGTTTCACCCTCGGCAAGCCCACCGAGCCAGACGATGTTGTTCCACGCAGTAAAGAATGCCTCGGGCAAGGATGCAGCCTCGATAAAACTCAACCCCGCGGGGACGGGCATGCACTGAACCGCTGGGACCACCACATATTCGGCATAGGCCCCGCCATTGGTGAGCGCGCAGACCGCATCACCGATGGCAAATGTGGCTACCCCTTCTCCGATCGCATCAATATACCCGGCAGCATCGAGCCCCGGGATGTCGGTGGTGCCCGGCGGGGGCGGGTACAGTCCCCTGCGCTGCTGAATATCGGGCCGGTTGACGCTCGCGGCGTGAACCGCAATTCGCACTTCGTCCGGGCCGGGCTCGGGAACTGGCCGCTCGACGATATCGAGGACTTCGGGACCGCCGGGGCGGGTGATGGTCACAACGCGCAAAGTCGGTCTATGCCTTCCAGTCGTGGACAATGGTGCTGGTCAACCGCCCAAGCCCTTCGATCTCGATATCCATGACACCATCGAGCTTGTGCATGTTAACACCCCTGTGCCCGTCGGGATACTTGCCGACGCCCTTGGCAGAGGTGCCAAAGCAGATGACATCGCCGGGCTCGAGCGTGAAATATCGGCTAGCTTCGGCAATCACCTGTTCGATTCTGAAACGGTAGCTTGCCGTAGTGTCGACGGCAAAGGGTTCCCCATCAAGCCAGCCCTCAACCTTGAGCGCATTGGGATCGTCGACCTCGTCGGCAGTCGTGATCCACGGCCCCATTGGTCCGAATGTATCGGTGGCTTTGGAGCGCGCGTGATAAACGAAATAGACGTCATTGTCGTCCGGGCTATGCCGGTTGCGCCAGGCAAGATGATGGTCGCGCATCAGATGTGGCTCGCGGGTTGTGGCGATGGAATCCATGCCGAACTTCATCCCATGTGAGGTGACATCGTTGATGATGCTATAGCCGAACAGTGCGGTGCGGGCTTCCTCGTCGGTCAGATCCTTGCAACGCCGTCCCACGATACCGGCAAGTTCGAGCTCGGGAATGGTTTCCCCGTAATGCTCTTTCATCACGATCACCTTGCGATGACCTGTGAGGCTTGAGGGCGCCTTGAAAAAGAAATTGGGTACGCCGGGGTCTTTGTGCGCCGATTTGCGGATGCCCATATTGTTGAAGGCAACGCCGATGATCTTGCTGGGCGCAGGCTGGGGCGGCAGCCAGTCGAGCGTGTCGGGATCGAGGAGATCGGCGTCGCCGGCATGGGTGATGGCATTGCCTGCCCGTTCGATCTCGGACGCGCCGCGCCTGATAAAGGCATTGAGGTTTTCAGGAACCGCGCCCTGGCCAGCCTTGTCATAGAGCGCATCCAGCCGCGCGGCGTTGCGACCGATCGCAACGACAAGTTGTTCCTGTCCGTCGATGAGGACGGTTCCCAATTTCATATTTTTGCCTCCAGGCTTACGAGTTTTGCGGGGTTGTGCACCAGCATGGTTCTGACATCGGTTTCCGAATAGCCTAGCCCCAGGCAGAGCGCCGCGGCCTGCCGTAGGCCTTCGACGGGGCTTGGGTTGTCGACCTGACCGAGATCCGAACCGATCGAGGAATTGGCGACGCCGGCCGCATCGATATGCGCTTTGAGTTCGGCAGGTGAAAACGTGTTGAAACGGGAGTCGACATAAAGGCAGGCCGATTGCTCGACGATAGCGCCGAGTGCCGCGAGTTCGGCCGAATCGGCGGGCGTGAAATGCAGCCCGTACATAGGATGGTTGATCACCAGCCGGGTCACCCCGCGCCTCCCCGCTTCCTCGAACAAGGGCCATATCTCGGCAACGTGCAGGTGTCCCGAGGAGAGGATCGCGTCATGGGTGGCGATCATGTCGAGGATTTCTTTTACCGCGTCGAGAAGCTCGCCCTTATCATCAAGGACGGTGAGCGGTTTTGGCTTGCGCAGCGCGATATTGGCCGCGAGCTTTCCGCCGCGATGATTGGACCGAATGTGGTTGGCCGCATGCGCTGTAGGCATGAAGACCATCTTGCCGCCGGTCTTGAGATGATAGTCGACGGCCGCGGGATTAAAGCCCCCTGCGGTATTGTTGAGCACGAGGCAACTGTACATCGCGACCCCGAGATGGCCGAGCAGGCGCTCCATAATAGGCAGGAAGGGGGTCACCGAATAATGGTGGTCCTTGAACAGGATGCCGCGCAGCCCCGCTGTAGCGGCCTGTTCAACCGCTTCGAAATGGTCGAGTTGCCGCGCCATGACCGAAGGGCCGGAATGGACGTGCAGATCAATTGCACCTTTCAGAAGGCCGTCGACCACACCGGCATCGACGGTCGCGATGATCTTTCTGACCTCGGCCCTGTTCTCTTCTTTGGACGACATGCCGCTCCTCAAGCTTTTCAACTGGCTGAATGGTCAAGTACATATCCACCCTTGCGCGGAGCCGACAAATGACCGCTAGATCGATTTCGTCAGGCGAAACGGAGAGGCGTAATGGTCAAGGAAGAGAGCAGCGGCATCAGGGCGGCGAGCAGGATTCTAGCGGTTTTGCAGGCCATGAACCGCGAGCCATATTCCACCATCCAATCGCTTCATGAAGTGACCGGTCTGCCCAAACCTACGCTCGTGCGCATGCTCAAAACGCTCGAGGCCCATGGCTTTGTCAGCAATGACCGTCGACAGGCCGGGTACCAGATCACCTCCCTCGTCACCTCTCTCAGCAACGGATTTCACGGCGATCCGCTGGTGGTAGAAGCAGGACGCGCCTGGGCTATCGGGCTGAGCGCCCAATTCAAATGGCCGGTCGCGATTGCCGTGTTCGATGGCCGCAAGGCGATGGTGGTGCGCTATTCGACAGTTCACGACAGCCCTGTCTCGCCGTTCCATGCCACAATCAACATGCGGCTGAGCCTTTTTACCCGCGCCATCGGCCGGGCCTATCTTTCGGCCTGCAGCGACGGACAGATCGCGGCGTTGATCGAGAAGATGAAAAAGGACAATGAGCTCGAAAGCCCTGAAGCGCGCGACCCGGCAGCCGTGTCTCGCATGGTACGCACGGTTCGAGATCGCGGCTATGCGATGCGCGACCCCAGTGTCGAGCCTCGCACCTCAGACACGATCGCGGTGCCCATATTTGCGCGTGGCGCCGTGCAGGCAAGTCTGGGGCTCACCTATTTCCGTAGCGCTCTGAACTCGTTCGGTTCCCACGGCAATTTCGTCAGCGCCCTCAAGGACGCAGCTGCCGGTATTGGCGCTGAAGTCGACAGGCTGCAGGCAGCTCACGAGCGAAGCGCAGTGGCGCCTTAAGCCTTGGCAAATTTCGTCAGGCGAAATGCAGGGACGCTCGCATTGTTCACTTTGCGCTTTGCCTAAAGATTTCAGTCTAACATTGGTCAAACACTTTGGAAGGAGTGACCAACTCATGCTCGATTGCGCTCGCGAAGGGCTGGCAATATGACGATCAATTCCGAAATACTTGCCTCGCTCATCTTTCTGTTTTTCGGCGTTACCGCGATTGTTTTTGGTGCCGGATTTGGCTTTGGGACACCCCGGGCGCTCGGCGCAGGCGCCATGCCGGTACTGGTGGGCGGCGCGCTGTGCATCCTCGGCGGAGTCCAGTTTCTGCGCGCTCTCAGAGCCAACGGCAATTTTCCAGCTGCCTTTTCACGCTCGGAAATCCGGCCGCTCGTTTTCATTCTTTCCGCTGTATTTGCTTTTGCGACACTCATCCTCCCTGTTGGTCTTGTTCCAGCGCTGGCCCTATTGATTGCCATTGCATGGTTTTCGGAAAAAGGCGGACGTCATCGGGAACTGGTCGGCGCGATGGTCGTCGTAATTGTTGTGATGATCGCCATTTTCAATTTTGGCCTGGGTCTCCCGATCCGGCTCTTTGCCTGGGGATTCTAGGACCATGGATTTTCTTTCCCTGCTCGCAATGGGCCTGCAGGTGGCGCTCGATCCGGTGAATTTGCTCTATTGCCTGATGGGCGTGACGCTCGGCACAGCGATCGGTGTTTTACCCGGCGTCGGGCCCATTATCACCATCGCGCTGCTGCTTCCACTCACCTTCGGACTTCCTACTGAAGCGTCGATCATTCTCCTCGCGGGAATCTACTATGGAGCTGCGTATGGCGGCTCAACCACCTCTATCCTTGTCAATCTGCCTGGCGAAGCCTCCTCTGCGGTAACCTGCATCGATGGACATCAGATGGCCAAACAGGGCCGCGCCGGATCGGCGCTGGCTGTGGCCGCTCTTGGCTCGTTCTTCGCAGGAACCGTGGGCACACTCCTCATCGCTCTCGCTGGACCTCCGCTTGCCGCCATCGCCATGCGGTTTGGCGCAGCCGAATATGCCTCGCTTGTCCTTGCAGCGCTTTTGATGGTCGCAGCAATGACCCGTGGAGGGGTTATAAAGGGCATCGGTGTGGCCCTTCTTGGCATCGTGTTCGGACTCGCCGGATCGGACGTTCTCTCGGGCGCGTTCCGGTTCACTTTTGGAATACCCGAACTGCGCGACGGTATCGATTTTGCGGTGTTGGCCGTAGGCCTGTTCGCCATTGCCGAGATCATCAGCAACCTCGCGGGCAGCGCGCAAAGCACCATGTCGACAAACAAGATCGGCCGCCTCTGGCCAACGCGCGATGATTTCCGCCGGGCCTGGCCCGCCGTTCTGCGCGGCACCGGTATCGGCGCGCTGCTTGGCGTATTGCCTGGCGCAGGCCTGGCCATGAGTTCATTCTCGGCCTATATGGTCGAAAAAAGCGTATCCAAAGAGCCCGAGCGGTTTGGCGTTGGTGCCATCGAAGGTGTTGCCGCTCCGGAATCAGCCAATAATGCCGCCTCTCAGACCGGCTTTATCCCGACCCTTCTGCTTGCAATACCCGGCAGCCCCGTGATGGCGTTGATGCTCGGGGCTTTTATGATCCATGGTGTCGCGCCCGGCCCTCGCATGATGACTGATCACGCCCCGCTGTTCTGGGGCCTTATCGCCTCAATGTGGATCGGCAATCTGTTTCTGGTCATACTCAACCTGCCGCTGATCGGGCTTTGGGTGAAACTCCTCAAGGTGCCTTATCACTGGCTCTATGTCTTTGTTCTAGCATTTGCCTGTGTGGGCGTCTTCACCATGGGGTCATCTTCCTTCCAGCTTTACGCGCTCGTATTCTTCGGGGTCCTTGGATATTTGCTCAAGGCCGCCGGGCTCAGCCCCGCACTCTTTATCCTTGGCTTCATCCTCGGCCCGATGTTTGAAGAAAATTTCCGCCGTGCGCTTTCGATTTCGCGGGGAAATGCGATGACATTTATTGAGCGACCGATCAGCCTGACCTTCGTGGTGCTCGGACTATTGGTCGTTGCTCTTACCGCAACCGCTTTTGTACGGCGCGGGCGTGAGGAGGCGACAGATGATTGACGCTCCGATCCCATTGCTGAGCGTTGAAACGCCCCAGAGCCTTGCCGTTCATGCGGGAACCTCACTTGGGCAATCCCGCTGGGTCGCAATCGATCAATCCATGATTAACGGCTTTGCCGCGCTCTCAGGCGACAATCACTGGATTCATGTCGACATCGATCGGGCCGCGCAGGAGATGCCGGGCGGCAAGACGATTGCTCACGGATTGCTGTTGCTGTCGCTTATTCCCGGTCTCTTGCAGGAAATCTACCGGATTGAGCGGCGCGGTATGGGCCTTAATTACGGCTATGACCGGGTGCGGTTTATCTCCCAGGTTCCGGTCGGCAGCCGTGTACGACTCGATTTGGCGCTGATCGCAGCCGAAACCCACCAGCTTGGAACGAGAATTTTAACCGACGCCACGCTCGAACTTGAAGGTAGCGACAAACCCGCTCTTATTGCGCGCAACATCGTGTTGGTGAAAGACCCGGAAAAATGAATGTCACAACGGCCAAAGATCAACGCGAGGGGCGCCTGCTCCACGTGTTGGTCGAGCATGCCCGCATGCAGCCCCAAAGCCCTGCGCTCACGTGCGAGGGCGCAAGCGTCAATTGGGAAGAATTGGCTTCCCGTATCCTCGATCTCGGCGGCGCGATCAGTGCGCTGGGCGATAACGACAAACGGCCGGTCGCGCTGCTCGGTCTCAATGGTATCGAGGTTGTCATCGCCTACCTTGCCACCATCGCTGCGGGCCGCTGCGCCGTTCCCCTGCCGGTTTCGGCCACTGTCGAAACGATTGCCGGCATGATTGCGGACAGCAATCCCGCGCTGATTTTTGCCGATGCCACGGGATCTAAACTGATCCCATCGACAGGCCCTCGCGTCATTGGTATCGGGTTGGCTGCGGACGGGGTCGTTCCGTTTGATGACTTCTCGCGATCGGCGCATCCGCTCGACACTCCCGCTGCGATGGCGCCGGGCGATGATTTCAATATCATCTACAGCTCGGGCACGACGGCACAGCCCAAGGGGATCGTTCATTCCCACGCCATGCGCTTCCGGCAGGCGGCGCGCGGCAGTTTTGCACTGAGTCCGCAAAGCGTCATGCTCCTGGCCACCCCACTTTATTCGAACACCACGCTGATGCCGCTCCTTGCCACGCTCTTCCACGGTGGCCAAGTTGTGCTGATGCGCAAATTTTCGGTTGGCGTCTATCTCGATCTCGCCGAAAGTCTTGGCGCGACCCACACAATGCTCGTGCCCGTGCAATACCAGCGCATCCTAGCCGATCCGTCTTTTGATACGCGCGATCTCTCAGCCTTTGTCGTAAAGCAATCCACCGGCGCGGCGCTTTCCCCAGCCATCAAGAAAGACGCTATTGCGCGTTGGCCGGGCAAGCTGCTCGAGGTCTACGGCCTCACCGAGGGCGGCTGCACCTGCATTCTCGACGTGGCCCAGGCACCGGACAAGACGCACACGGTCGGCAGACCGGCGCCGGGCAATGATGTACGGATCATCGGCGAGACGGGAAACCAGTTGCCGCAAGGGGAGACCGGCGAGATCGTCGGGCGATCACAAACGATGATGTCGCGCTATTTGAACAATAAGGACGCGACCGAGGCATTTTACTGGCACGACGAAACCGACGCCCTGTTTCATCGCACCGGCGATATCGGACAGTTCGATGCCGACGGGTATCTGATGCTGCGCGATCGCAAGAAGGACGTCATCATCTCGGGCGGTTTCAACATCTATGCCTCCGATCTTGAGCACACCTTGCTCGAACATCCCGATGTGGATGACGCAGCCGTCATTGCCATCCCCAGCGAAAGCTGGGGCGAAACACCGCTCGGCCTCATCGTAGTAAGAAGCGGTGCAACGCGCAGCGCTGCGGAAGTGCTCGAATGGTCCAATGCGCGTCTGAGCAAAATGCAGCGCCTCACGGCAATTGAAATCCGCGACGCGCTCCCGCGCTCGGCCACCGGAAAACTGCTCAAGCAGGATCTCAAAAGGCCCTATTGGAACGCTCGCTCATAAAGAGCAGAGGGACCCGGAGCGCACCGGTACCTGGCCCATCGAAATCAGCGACATTACCGTCTCGCCGTCCTGATTGATGACGCTCACCCGTGTCCGGATCACGCCGTATTTCGGGTTTGAGCGGGAAAGCTGGGTGTCGATCACCTCCCGCACCACGTGCAGCCGGTCACCGGGCCGCACCGGCTTTTTCCAGCGCAGTTCGTCAATGCCCATGCCAACGACCGGGGTTGCGCCATAGCCCCCCGTGTCGATGAAAAGCCGCATGGAAAGCGCGGCGATCTGCCAGCCGCTTGCGATCAACCCGCCAAACCGCCCATCCTTTGCCGCTTCCGGATCGGTATGCATGGGCTGGGGATCGTTGGCGCGCGCAAAGGCGATGATCTCGGCTTCGGTCAATTCGACCGACGCGCTTGTCCAAGTTTCGCCGACAATAAAATCCTCAAAGGTGCGGGCGCCCGTCATCTATACCCTCAAACCTGCAAAAACATCATCGACCCTCGTGGCGGTTTCGAGATGAAGAATGGCGTCGATCAGCCGCTCGGCCTCGTCCGGCGCGATCACCCCTTCCACATTGGCGCGGAATTTCTTGATATAGTCAGCCTCGCTCGCGGGGTTGGATCGCGTGCCCAGCATGTCCTCGACAGTATGGCTGATCTCGCGCCCATCCTTGAAGCGGATCGCGACAACGCCGCGCGAACGGGAAATGTCAGCCGCAGCGATGGGGTCGGCAACATGGACGACCCTGTCGGCCAGCGCGTTGATCACGGGGTCGCGCAGGCTTTCCGGCGTATAGGCATTTTTGTCGAACCGCCCCAGAACCAAAGCTTCGGCAACCGTGTGCTGAAGGCTGATCCGTCCATGCCAGGAGGACAGGGGGCGCCGTTTTTCGCTCAAGGGTTCGCAGACGGTCTGGAACGAGCGCGGCATGATCTCGCAACGGATCTTATCAACAGCCTCCAGATCGATCTCGTGTTCATTCCGCAACGTAAGCGCGGCCGAAATGAACGGCATGAGCGTATAGGCACAAGGGAAAAGCTTGGGTGCAATGTTGAGCATTTCCCAATGCGTCCCGAGATTTTCGGTCAGGAGCGAATAGCGGAAATCGGGCTGGGACTGGATATGGCTCTTGAACCAGCCGAACTTGCCCTCAAACACGCGGCCGGGGCCAGAAAGCCCCTGTGCCGCCAGCGCCACCGCCCGGATGGCTGAAGCTGCTGCGAAGCCTACGTGCAGCGTTTTGGTCGAGGTGCCATCCTCGAAGGAGGCGATTGAACCAGCCGAAAGGCTCGCCGCCGTACCAACGGCATTAGCCGTCTGCGCATCCGATAGCCCGCGCAAGCGCGCAACCGCGTAGGACGCGCCGAATACCCCATAAATGCTTGTCGGGTGCATGCCCACTTCGTGCATTCGAACGGGGGAAACCAGTCCGATTCGGCAGAGAAGTTCGAGGCCCACAATCGCCGCTTCAAGCCATTCGCGCCCCGACAGCCCAAGTGCCTGCGCAATTGGCAGGGTGGCCGAAACGATGACCCCGGTAGGATGGATGTTGCTGACCGTATGGGTATCGTCGAACTCAAGGACCGCAGAGGCAACACCGTTGACAAAGGCTGCGCCGGCAGGCGAGAGTTGGACTGCCGACATCAGCGAATAGGCGCCGCTTCCACCACCATCAGCGTCGGCTTGGGCCGATCGTGCGGAGGCCACAGTCTCGTGGCAGGACGAGGCGATCATGACCCCTACAATGTCGAGGATATGGAGCTTCGCGTTCCCGATCACCGGTTCGGGCATATCGGTGAGATGAAATCCGTTTGCCCATTGGGCCATTGTCAAACTCAGACCGGTCATCTTCAAATGGTCCCGTAACTCTTTGGCTTGGGTCCGCTAACATGCGGGTCGGGCAAATAATACGGCCAGACGGGTGTTGGCATATGCCCGCCGGGCCGCTGGAGGATTGTGTTGTAAAATCCAATGAGGCTCCAGTTCCCGACAGGCGGAAACCAGAATGCAAGGATAAAGTTACTTGAGGCCCATTGAGGTCAGGAGCTGTTCATAGTGATCATATTCCTGTTCCAGCGCCATAGAGAGATCAGCACCCGATATGAAACGCGGGGAGACACCGGCGCGAATCAGTCGTTCGGTGAACTCGGAACTGTTGCTGGCATCCTGAAGCGCGCGCTCAAGCACCACGAGGATTTCGGGCGGGGTACCTGAGGGAGCCATGACCATCTGTATTCCAACTCCGCGGATCGAAGGGTGTCCCAACTCGGCCAGTGTCGGTACATCGGGAAACTCTTCCATGCGCTCGGAACCCGGCACCGCCAGTGGCGTCATCGCATCCTGTCGCACCTGTGCAATGGCCGCCGCGTCAAGCATAAAGTGGATATCACCCGAAAGGACCGCCTGAACGACCTCGGCAGCACCCGAATAAGCGATGTGATTGGCTTCGACGCCGATCGAATTGAGCATGTCGACAGTCGCGATGTGACCGGTTGAACCAACGCCGACCGATCCGTAGTTTAGTTCTCCGGGATGCGCTTTGCCATAAGCAACGAAGGCTTCGAAATCAGTGAGTGCGGGCATTGTCTTTGTAGCCGCAAGCATGCGGGCTGCCTCGCTCACATTGGCAACTGCGGTAAGGTCGGCCAGGGGATCGAAACCCACGCTGGCCAGATGTGGAGCGGTTGTGATGATGGCGTTCCCCGCCAGGAGCAGTGTTGAGCCGTCCGCCGGTGCGCGCGCTGCTCGCTCCGCACCGATGGTGCCGCTGGCGCCACCGATATTCTCGACAATGAAATTTGCAGTAAATCGGCTGGACAGCTCATTGGCCACGATACGGCCCACAAGATCGCCGGCCCCGCCCGCAGCATAGGGAACAATCACAGTGACGGTATCGACCGGATAGTCTTGCTGCGCCAATGCAGGCGACGCGAACATGCCGACGGTTGCAAAGACTGCGCTGAAAGCCCCGATAATTCTGTTCATTTGCTCCTCCCGAAGCGTGACTACTAAAACCTCGAGGATTAATGGCAGCCGAGTGTATGCGCCGCATCGGTCGGGGCAACTCATTTCGCCTGCCGAAATGGTGTTCCTTGACACGTATGAGAGGTCGCCCACGGCGATGTGAGACCTTCGAACCATGGACCCCGTTGATTGCCGTTGAGAACTGACTTGTTTTTTCACCGGGAAGTGGCTCTGCCCCTAAGCAGATTTCGTGAAAGCGTGATCCGGGTTGGGCCGGCTCCCGCTCACATTCCTTGCGGCAGAACTTGTTACTCGACAGCCGGAAACTCAGAATTGGTTGGATTGCTCTTAGCCCTCGCCCTACGACGCCCTTTGCATGCATAAGCGCACGGATGGGCCGGGAGATATGCTCTTCGACATGGCCAGAATAGAAAACTGCTCTGAAGTCCTGGGGCCAGCGGATACCGAAACGCTTTCGTCAATGGCGACAGCAATGTCATTGTAAGAGGCTCGGCATGCCCGACCAAGGCGTAATTCTTGTCCTCAAAATGCGGTGCTTGGGCTCATATCCGCAGCCTGACTTTTTCACGGGTTGAAACAGACCAGGTTCGCAAGCTGGCAGGGCAGATGGGGCTGCTATCATCAGTGCAGATAAGGATCTGGCATTCCATGAAAGCAACACGCTATTGTGCGTGACCGATGCCAAAATATCGACATGTCCTGGCCACGTGACCGGTCTCGTCAGCGTGCTGAAGAATACGAAGCTCGCGTGCAATCTCGCGTTGATCTTTGTTCATGAACACCTCCTAGGCCCGGGAATTGGGAGCTTAAAGGAGATGTCCCGTAAGTGCCGACATATCTACGGGGAAGGTCGCGTCGACCAGCAGAGGACAGCTCAGCGCCTGAAGAGAACACCTCCAAGCCATCCCGTCGCGAGCGCGATCAGCACCGAGACTATGCCGAACAGGAAAGGCCGCTCCCGCGACATCCGCGACAGGAACCGCTCAAATCCTTCGGTCCACACCGAAAATGTCGTCGAGCTTGTGCCGACGACATTTCCGTCCACAAGCACCATGGCGATTGCAAGATATGCGCCGTTTGGCGCTGAAGACGGCAGCCTGATGCGGGTCACAAATGTAGTCGGCGAGAGAAAACTGAGCCGCCGCTGCCCGCTGTGAAAAAGACCCGCGCCCTCCATCAATCGCACAAGCTCGGCATCGAACCTTTCACTATCTGCCGAGACCCGTGCACTCGCGGAAATGGTCGGCAGGCTCACACGAGGATCGCCCATGGCCCCAGGGCCCATGATCTGTTCGAGAGGGCCGCTCGAATGGACAGCGTAGTATCCCGGTAGTGCGCGATAAACGGCATGACCTGCGTTCAGCACGATACCGAATACCCGGTCCTTGACGCGGACCACGCGGTCATTGGACGGGCCGCGGACCACGATAACGACGTCAAACGGACCCACCACCGGCACACTGCCAGCACCCGGCTCGATTGAGCCGAACAGCGTGATGTCCCGACCCGTAAAGTTCGAGTGAATCGTGACATTGGGATCGGAGTTGCCAAGAATGACGCCCTGCGCGCGCGCCGGCGCTGCGGATGCCACGACGATCACAACCAGTGCACCAATCAGACGGAGCAGGCTCATCAGGCCGTCTCCCCGAAACCAATAACGCTCATGGAGAAGGGGTCGTCCGGCGCTATGAACAGGCTCAAGGCAAAGCGCAGCGCAACGCCGAGTACGATTAACGCCAGCAGCGCCCGCAATTGGTCGCCCCTGAGATGCTGTCCGGCCGAAGCACCGAACTGCGCACCGGCTACGCTACCAACCATCAGGCAAAAGGCGAGCAAGATATCGACCGACTGGCTCTGGGTCGCATGCAGAATACAGGTGACAGCCATGACCGCCAGAAGGTGCAGTAGCGAGGTGCCCACAACCACCGATCCCGGCACACGCAGAATATAGACAAGTGCAGGCACAAGGATGAAACCGCCTCCAATGCCCAGAAGCGCGCCGACAATGCCGATGGCGAACCCGATCATCAGGATCGGGATGATCGAAATGTAGAGCCTGGACTTCTTGAAGCGAACCCTGCCAGGCAATATTTGCACCCAGGAATGCTGACCCGGCAACCGCCTTGGCGCACGCGGGCCGGACAAGCGGGATTTGAGCAGGGAGCGGACTGCCTCGATCATCATCAGCACACCGACCGACCCAAGAAAGATCAGGTAGCCAAGCGATATGAACAGATCGAGTTGGCCAACTGCGCGTAGCAGCCCGAAAATCCAGACTCCGGCGAATGATCCGAAAATGCCGCCCATTACGAGGAAGCCGCCGAGATGAAGATCGATCGCGCCGCGCCGGATATAGGACAGCGCACCCGATGTCGATGAAGCCACCACCTGAGCCGTTACGGACCCGACAGCGACAGGCGCAGGCACGCCTGAAAAAAGGAGCAAGGGCGTGAGAAGGAAGCCGCCGCCCACGCCGAACAGACCGGAGATGAACCCGATCGCCGCACCGATGCCGATGAGGAAGAACAGATCGACCGACAACTCGGCAATGGGCAGGTAAATGGGCATGTGGACGATCGAACAACAAGAGAAAGGGTCTTGCGCGACCGATCAAATCGACCGCGCCTAAAACAAACGCCGACTTCGCGTTCGTACGTTCCGCACTGGACCGGCGTTTGCTTTCAATAGCGCGCGTCTTCCAGCCCACAGAACGGTTCGACCGGGTTGTTGGAATTGAACATCCCCTCACCCATCAGCAGGTCGACAACAGCAAGCTGCATCTCGTCCAGCGTACAATAGGCATTTATATAGGTCGGTACCCGTGGTGCATCGTAAAGGTAATAGGGATAGCCGAACGAAATGATCGCTGTCGGGATTTCGTGCCAATACCGCTGCATTGACGCGGCAAACTCGCCACCGACCTTGGCCCAGTCGAGAAATATGCGCCCTCGCGTCAGAAGGGTTTCCTCACCGAACACGTAAAGCACAAGATCGAACGCATCCCGCGTTACTGCCATGCCAGGCTCATAGATCGATACTTCAAAGCCGCGCATCCTGAGAAGATCAGGCAGAGCCATTGGCGCAGGTGCGCCGTGAAGAGGACTGACGATTCCGCCACTGAACAACAGCACGCGCTTGTGCTTTGCCGGTGAAATTGGAACGAGTTTCTGGGTATCCTTTACAAGGGTCGGCGCGCGTTTGATGGCAGCATTGGCTACCGTTTTGGCCTCAGGCGCGGCCAGTTGATAAGCCGCATCGGGCCCGCAAGAAATATGCAGGCCGAGCGCAGCCTTGAGCGCCAGAATGCGGGTAATGGCATCTTCAAGGCGCTCGCGCGTAATCTCGCCGCGCTCCACAGCGTCCTTTACAGCGGCGATGTCCTCTTCCGGTGTGCGCGAAAAGAGGATCATGTCGCAACCATTCTTGATAATCTCGACCTTGCCCTGCCGCAGCGGCATCCAGGAGCCCAGCCCTGCCATCTCGGTTGCGTCTGACACGATCAGCCCGTTGAACCCCAATTCACCGCGCAACAGATCCACATTGAGCCGCTTGCTGACCGAGGCCGGGCGGAAGGCCTCAATACCTGCATCGGGATCAAGGCTGCGCACATATGCGGGCAGTGCGATATGGGCGGACATAACGCTCAGGACGCCGGACTTTATCGCCGCGCGATAGAGCCGCCCGAAATGGGCTTCCCAATCCTCCATCGAAAGGGGATTGATCGTTGTAACCAGATGCTGGTCGCGGTCATCGAACCCTTCGCCGGGCCAATGCTTGACGGTGGCGGCAATATTGAGCTTCTGGAATTCGTCGATCTGGGCCAGTGCGTGCCGTTCTATGACCTCAACATCCGAGCCGAAACCGCGCGTCGCAACGATTGCGCTGCGGAACGCCGCATTGATGTCGATTACAGGTGTAAACGACCAGTTGACGCCTATCGCCCGCGCCTCTTCGACCATGATCCGCGAGATTTCTCGCGTCGTTGCCTCATCATCGATTGCCGCGAGTGCCAACGGATTGGGCACCTGCGTGCCGAATGGCAGGCTCATCCGCGAGCCTTCAAGATCGGCGCTGACCAGCAGGGGAATTGCTGCATCGGCCTGCATCGCGGCAAGACGCGAGCGCTCGTCCGCCCCGTCAGGACCAAAAAAGCGCGTGATCCCGCCGGGGCGCAACCGCTTGATCCAGTCCTGCTCCTCGGCCTCATATCCCCGGGAAATCAGGACAAAGAGCTGGGCCACCTTGTCGTCAAGGCTCATCGCGTCGCGCGTATGCTCTACCCATGCACGAGCGTCGGCGTCGAGGTAAAAGGGCGCTTGCGCCAGCCACCCGGTGTCAGACAGTGTCATCGCGGAACCTTCATTTGACGTCGTAGGCGACGCGGAACCCGGTGTTGGATCCGGCGCTGTCGGGGGTCATCGCCATGCGTGCCGCAATACGATAGCGGTAGCAATAGGAGATATGGCAGAGAAAGGATCCGCCCTTGAGCACCTTTTCGGAATGCTCGAGTGCATGGGCGTTGCGTTGGCGTGCGGATTTTGCAACGGAGCGTACGCGAAATGCGTCCTGCGTCCACTCCCAGACATTGCCGCTCATGGAATAAAAGCCGAGCGCATTGGGCTCGAAACTTTTGGCAGGCGCTGTCCGCACATAGCCGTCACGCGCCGTGTTCAGGACAGGAAACCGGCCCTGCCAGATGTTGCAGAAAATGTGGCTTTCATCGTCAGGCTCGGCATCGCCCCACGGATATCTTTTCCTGACCGCCCCTCCCCGTGCCGCATGCTCCCACTCGGCCTCGGTCGGCAGCCGTCCACCGACCCAGCGGGCAAAGGCGTTGGCATCGTTCCAGGACACCTGCACCACGGGGTGATCCATGCGGTCTTCAATTGTCGAGCCCGGACCTTCCGGCTGTTGCCAGGAGACATTGTCGATCTTGTGCCACCAGGGCAGTTGCGAGCCGATCCGGGTTGCCGCTTCGAGATGGTCCTGGTCGCCGTGGAACACCGCTGACCACCCAAACCGCTCGGCTTCCGTCACATAACCGGTCGCCTCGATAAAGGCGGCAAACCGCGCATTGGTAACCGTGGTGGCCTCCAGCAGATAGTCGTTGAGCGTAACTGGGCGCTCGGGGCCTTCCCCGTCGACCGGAATTTCCTGTGCGTTTGTGCCAACAAAGCTTCGTCCGCCGCTTACGCGGATTGCTTGTTCCGCTTCACCTGTCTCCGAGACTACGGAGCCCCCGATTTCTACCTTACGGCCACCCTCATTGCCCTTGCGGGACAATCCGCAACACGAAGCCTCGACAGTTTTCTCTTCGGACGTCGACAATTTGCCGTTCTTTCCGGTCGCTTTTGTTTTCAAGCAGCTAGCTTGTTGCGCAAGGTCTCGCTGTCGTGCTCTGGAATGTCGCCGATCTCTTCCATTTTCGCATCAAGCTTGCCGAGCATCTCAAGGAATACCTGCCTGTATGTCGGGTTATCGGCCTGATTGAACAGCTCGAATGGGTCTTCCCGGCAATCGAACAATTCCCACTCCGGCGGAGCACCGTTCGGGCGTGCGCCGAGCTGGCCCAGATCATCATTGTACCAGTAGATCAGCTTGTAGCGCTCATCGCGCACCCCATAATGCGCCCAGGCCTCATGGATATCGTCATTGTGCATCCAGTAGCGGTGATAGGCGAGATTGTCCCAGTCCTCCGGGACCGCATTTTCGAGCACCGCACGGATGGAGCGCCCCTGCATATAGGAGGGCATCGGCAGTCCGGCGTAGTCGAGAAAGGTCGGAGCGAAATCGACATTGCAGGTGATGGCCCTGCTGACCGAACCGGGCTTGATGCCTGCCGGATACCGGACAAGGAACGGCATTTGCAACGATTCCTCATACATGAACCGCTTGTCGAACCACCCATGCTCGCCAAGGAAAAACCCCTGATCCGACGTGTAGATAACGATGGTGTTCTCGGCGAGCCCCTTTTCATCGAGATAGTCGAGCAAGCGACCGACATTGTCATCGATCGATTGAACGGTGCGCAGATAGCGCTTCATGAATCGCTGGTACTTGAACTCGGCAAAGGCCTGCGGATCGTCGAAGGTGAAATTCCTGCCCGTATCGGCACAGATGACTGTGATGGACTGACCCGATTGGATTTCTGGCACCTTTCGGGTGTTGATTCCGAATGCATCCCACATCAATTCGCCGGCCATGGCCTTACCGCCCTTGGGTTGCACCAGACCAAGGTCTTCATAGGTCATGTCCGAACGTATACGCATTTTGGCCGCAGCGGCGGCCGCGGCGCGGTTTGAGTAGTCGTCGTTGAAGGTCTCGGGAAGCGGAATGTCTTCATCTTCCCAAAGGTGCATATGTTTTGGATGCGGCTCAAAAGCACGGTGCGGCGCCTTGTGATGGCACATGACAAAGAAGGGCTGGTCACCTGACCGCTCGATGAAATCGATGCTCATATCGGTGATGATATCGGTCGCGTAGCCAGCAACACGCTTTCTGCCATTGCTGTCGATAAAGGCGGGATCAAAATAGTCCCCTTGTCCGGGCAACACGCACCATTCGTCGAAACCGGACGGCTCATGGGCCTCACCTTCACCCATATGCCATTTGCCGAACATGCCGGTGCGATAGCCACCTTTGCGCAAATGCTTGGCAACGTTGGGCAGCCGACTGTCGATATGGGTGAAGAGCGTCGTGACACAATTGACGTGATTATAGGTGCCGGTAAGGATCGCCGCGCGGCTTGGGGTGCATATCGAATTGGTCACATAGGTCGCGTCGTGCCGCATGCCCTCATTGGCCAGCCGGTCGAGGTTCGGCGTGTTGTTCAGACCCGCGCCATAGGCTGAAATCGCCCGCGCCGCATGGTCATCGGACATGATGAAGATGATGTTGGGGCGCATAGCTTTATCCATTCCGCTCTACTTGGTCGGTCCAAAATCGGTTACCTGCGGGGTCGCTCGTTGCCCGGCGAGCATCTGATCCCATTGCCTCGCCACCAGCAGGTGCTCAGGCCCAACAGGGCCCTCCAGTGGCAGGCCCAGCCGCTCGAACTGGCTCGGCGGCGCGTCGTTGGTGCGCATGAGTCCAACCATCAGATCGGCCATGCGAGTTTCCAGAGCATCGTCGCGCAGCGGCGTCGTCTGGCCCGGATCGGTTTGAAGATCATAGAGAAGCGTACCGAATTCCCAGGGCCCACGAATTGTCCATCCCGGCATCCGCAGGACCGGCGCCCCCTTGGTAAAGGAAAACCCTTCCATCAGTTCGGCCTGGGAAAATTCTTCCGGTGCAAAACGCGACCGCATATGGGTCGGCATCAACGTGTGCTCGAGCAACGGTTGGTTACTCTCATCGGCGCAGCCACGCATATAGACGTATCGACCGTCGGTCACGCAGACATGCCCGCCATAATTTCCGAACAGTCCTGCCTCACGCACCGCAGCCCCCTCAACGATGACTGGCCCTAGCGGCCGCCCCTCCATATCCGCGGTTGGCTCAAGCCCGAAAAAATCGAGCAGCGTCGGCGCAATATCGATGGTCTGGACGAGCGGCTCGCGGCGCTCTCCGGCCACCTTGCTGCGTGGATCCCAGATGAAAAGCGGTGTGTGGATCGTCTCGTCATACCAGGGCATGACGGATTTGCCCCACCACCCGCGCTCACCGAGGATATAGCCATGATCGGTGCACACGATGAGCATGGTGTCGTCCCACATGCCCTGTTCGTCCATCAGGTCCAGCACGCGCCCCAGATTGTGGTCGCACATGGCGAGAAGTGCGAGGTAGCGGTTTCGGACCTGCTCGACGCGTTCAGGTGCCTCGGTCACACGTCCATAAGGCGGCCAGTCGAAGTCCTCGCCCGTGTCGGGATAAAGCGCATGATATTGCTCGTAACTGAAGAATGGCTCATGGGGATCGAAGGTCTCGATCTGGAGCATCCAGCGGTCCTGATCGGCATTGGTGCGCATGAACTCAAGACCGGCATCGAATGTCAGCGTCTGGCTATGGTTCTTCTCGTCTGCCATTGCCCTGCGGTTGACCTGGTCCTGGGTCTTCATCCGGTAAAAGATGCTGCCCAGCCGGTCCCGGTCGAGCCCCGCGACATCGCCCTTCCACAGATCGCCTTCCTGCCCGCGCAGGAATTCGTAGCTGGAATAGCGGTTGTGATAGGTGGCACCGCCATCTTCCCAATAGTGCTGGTGATCGGTCGCGATGTGGGTATAGACGCCGTTTGACTTGAGGATTTCCGGCATTGAATCATCGAACGGCTCGATCGGACCCCAGGACCGGTGCAGTAAATTGTAGCGTCCCGTGTGCATTTCGCGGCGCGCCGGCATGCACGGCATGGACCCGGCATAAGCGGTATCGAACGTCACAGTGCGTTCGGCCAGACGCTGGAAGTTAGGCGCATGCACATTCTCGGCGCCATAAGACGGGAGCATGCGCCGATTGAGGCTGTCGAACATCACGACAATCGCCCGCATAGCTTAATGCTCCCCGGCAAGCGCACGGAACGCGGCCCTGCGTTCGGCCTGACGAGCCGGATCGGCAACGGGCGCCGCGAGCAGCAATCGTTTCGTGTAGTCATGGGACGGATTGGCGGTGACCTGATCGCACTCGTCAAATTCAACAATCTCCCCATTCCGCATAACGGCCACGCGGTGGGAGATGTGCCTGACAACGGTGAGGTCGTGCGAGACAAACAGATAGGCGACTCCGGTGGCCTGCTGGATATCGATGAACAGATCGAGGACCCGCGCCTGCGTGGAAAGGTCGAGGGCGGAAACCGGCTCGTCGCAAACAATAAGTCTGGGGGAGAGTGCAAGCGCGCGGGCAATCGCGACGCGCTGGCGCTGCCCGCCGGAAAACTCCCGCGGATAACGCTGTGCCGCATCGGCCGGCAGTGCAACCTGATCAAGAAGCGTGTTGACCTTTGCCGAAGCTTCACTCGCCGAGGCAAGCCCACGGGCAACGATCGGCTCAATCAGAATATCCTCAACCGTCATGGAAGGGTTGAGCGAACTGTACGGATCCTGAAACACCGCCTGGATTGCAGCAGCGTTGCCGCGCCGATCACGCGGCGCAACGCCTGCGATGTTTGTGCCTTCGTAGAGAATTTCGCCAGCGCTCACAGGACCGATGCCGAGAATTGCCCGGCCAAGTGTCGTCTTTCCCGACCCGCTTTCGCCAACCAGTCCCACAGTTTCGCCAGGCCGGATGGTCAGCGAAACGTCCTTGAGGACATGATGGGCGCCAAAGCGCGTATTGACGTTGCAGCAATCAACCAGGATGGCGTCGCTCATGCCGGCACCTCCGCAACGGAGGGTTGAACGTAAGTGCGGGTCTTTGAATCATCGAGCACGGAACCGAGAAGCATCCTTGTGTAGCTGTGTTCTGGCGAAGCAAAGAGATCGGTTACATCCCGCGTCTCGACGATCGCGCCGTCCTTCATCACAGCCACGCGGTCGCACATGTCGGCCACCACGCCGAAATTGTGGGTCACAAGGATCACCGACATCTCAAATTCCGATTGCAGGTCGCGGAGCAGGTCGAGCACTTCTGCCTGTACTGTGACATCGAGTGCGGTGGTCGGCTCGTCAGCTATCAGCAGATCGGGGTTGCAGGAGATGGCGCCGGCAATCAGGACGCGCTGTGCCATGCCGCCCGAAATCTGGTGCGGATAGGAGCGGAATGTGCGTTCCGGGTCGGGAAGGCCGACGCGGGCAAGCAAATCGAGCGCACGACGCCTGGCCTCGGCCTTGGATATCCCAAGCACCGTGACCATCGGCTCGACGAGCTGGTAGCCAATGCGAAACGCCGGATCGAGGTTGGACATCGGCTCCTGTGGCACATAGGCGATCCGCTTGCCTCGCAGCTTATGTTTTTCAGCCTCGGGAAGGCCGGCAATGTCCTTGCCGTCGAACAGGATCGAACCCGCTATGATCCGCCCACCTTCCGAAAGCAGACCTAGAATGGCGAAGGCCGTCTGGGTCTTACCCGATCCGCTTTCACCGACAAGCCCGAGCACCTCGCCGCGCCGCAACGTAAGTGAAACGCCGCTTACCACATCCTTCCAGCCAGCTTTGGCCGGATAGGCGACCTTGAGATCGCGTACGTCGAGCAACACATCCTCTGGCAGGGCTTCGGCCCGCACCGGGACCGCAGCCACCTCCGGTGGCGGAATCTGACCTGGCTTGACCCGATCACCCTGCTGGAGGCGGTCGCGAATGGCATTGGCAAGCAGCACGAAGGAAGCAACGGTGATCGAAATGGCAAATCCCGGCCACAGAATGGCGAGCGGCGCCACATACATGTTGGAAAACGCGTTTTGCAGCATGCCGCCCCATGTGGGGGTGCCGGGATCACCGAGGCCCAGAAATTCAAGACCAGCCTGAATGACGATCGCGATGCCCGCGACAATCGAAGTCTGGATCACAATTGGCGCCCGGATCACCAGCAGGACGTGCCGTATGATGATCCTGAGGTCGGACAGTCCAGAAACCCGCGCCGCATCGATATAGAGCTCGTTCTTGACGCCATTGACGAGGTTTCGCGTCAGCCGGAAAAAGCTCGGCGACAGCATGATCCCGAACACGACCATCGACAGGTAAATCGAGGAACCGAGCGTCTGGTAAAAGGCGAGCAGTACGATGAGGGCCGGAAGCGCCATCAGGCCGTCGGAAACCCAGCTCAGGACAATGTCGCGTCTGCCGCCATAATAGCCAGCAACCAGCCCGGCGGCGATGCCCAACAGGCCTGCAACGACCACGGCGATGGCCGCGCCGGCCAGCGTACTGCGACTGCCGTAAATGAGGCGGGAGAGAACGTCCCGGCCCGACCCGTCCCCACCGAGCAGATAGCCATCCCCGGGAGCGGCATTGATCTTGAATATCTGCAGCGTCGTGGGCGAATGCGGCGCTATCAGCGGCGCGAATATGGCCGTCAGAAAAACGACGGCTAACAACACCGAAGCGACAAGGCCCAAGGGGTTGGAAAGAACGGCCAGTGCCAGATTGTCTCGCTGCACCGGGCGCACATTGGAGAGGCTGGTTTCGTGATCGGTCATGACAATCTCACCTTCGGGTTCACCCAGGCATTGATGATGTCGATGGTGATATTGACGATGACCACGACCACGATGGCCGTAACGACAATCCCCATGACAACGGGTATGTCGCCTGAAAGCGACGCCTGAACCGTAAGGGAACCCAGGCCGGGAATTGCGAAAACCCGCTCGATGATCGCGGCGCCGCCCAGCAGCGCAATGAACTGTACCGAGAGAACGGTGAGTGCGGCGGGCATCGCGTTGCGCAAGGCGTGCCTGAACAGCACTGAGGTCTGACTGACGCCGCGGGCACGAAGCGTACGCACATAATCTTGCCGCAGAGCATCGATCATCGCGCCTCGCACCTGCTGGGATGCGGAGGCGATCCCCGACAGCACGATTGCCGCGACCGGCAGGGCAAGCGAGGCGATCCATCCGGTCGGCGAGGCAAGGAACGAAACATAGCCCGTTGCAGGCAGCCATTTCAGGTTCAGCGCGAAGATGACGACAAGGATCAGGCCGAGCCAGAAATTTGGCATGGCGAAGCCGACCACACTGATGAGTTGGATAAACCGGTCAGCCCAACCGCCTCGGACTGCCGCCAATATCCCCAGGAGAGCAGAGACAACAGCAATTATGACGATCGCAAGCGACACCATCGAAAGCGTCACAGGAAGGCGCGTGGACAGAATGCGCGAAACCCGCTCGCCCATCAGCCACGATTGCCCCAGATCGCCGGCGACGGCGCGCGCCATCCAGTCGCCATACTGAACGAGGAGTGGACGATCCAGACCGAGCCGGGTTTCAAGTGCCGCAATGTCCTGGGCCGTGGCGTTCTCACCAAGAATGTTCTGGGCCACATTTTCGGTTGCACCGAAAAGCATCGCGAACGTGATTGTCGTCACGAGCGCCAGGAGGATAATTCCCGACCCAATTCGTTTCGCCAGATAGAGAAACATCGCGCTAGGCTCCCGTGCCGAAGGTGAACGGCGCGACTACGGAAGCAAGCGGCCGCAAGACGGCCATCAGCATATTTATCCTCCCGGTTTGCAATTCCATGGCGACTGATGAGTCTTGCCCGCAACTGCCTCGCTGTTGATACCAATTGCGCCGATGCGCGAATAATGAAAAAAAACCCGTCTGTGATAAAGCGGGGTTATCGCTGAATGCTGGACCAGATCACACACCTGTTTCGTCTGCGCATCATCCTTGAAGAGGGCAGCCTGCGCCGGGCGACCGAGCGTCTCGGGCTTACCCAGCCCGCGCTATCGCGCTCACTTGCCCAGCTTGAAGCCCATTTCGGGCAGCCTCTGGTCGAGCGCCATGCGCGCGGCGTCAAGGCGACGCCCTTTGGAGCGCGCGTTCTCAAGGTGTCGAACCGTATCGAACGCTATTGGGATATTGCAACGCACGAACTGACGGTTCCGGCAGGCAATGAGAAGATACGCCTGCGGATCGGAGCGGGTCCAGCCTGGCGCTCAGGCATCCTGTCCCCCGTACTTGTCGAAATGCAGCGCCGGTTTCCGTTTCTGGTTGTCGAGATGATTCCGCTGGTCTTTGGCAAGGCGCTCGATGATTTGCGTGAAGGCAAGATAGATGTCGCCTATGGCGGCATCATCTCGGAACCTTTCGACAGCGCCAATCTGGTCAGTCACAAATTGACCGAAGTGACCAATCAGGTCATGGCGCGCAAGGATCATCCAATCTTCAGGACCGCGACCGCGGACGGCACCATTCCATCCGATCAACTGCTGGCTTATCCCTGGATCGTTTACACCGAACTTCCCATTTACAGGGAAACCACGATGCACGCGATCTATGAACGCCTTGGCCGCGATCCCGACGTGCGCCTCATTTGCCAGAACCTTCTGACCGCGCTCACAATGATCCAGCAAAGCGACAGCCTTTGCGTTCTACCCAGCCTCGCGGCGATTGACGCCCTGTCGCCTCCAGTTGTTCCGATCCCGGTCGCGCTCCACCTGCGCAAGGCCGACATCGGCATGATCTACCGGGACGAACTGACCGACTGGGAACCGATGGCCGCGCTGGTCGATCTGTGTCGTGCCCACTTCGGCACGCAGGACTTAGCTTGATCGGTCCTTGAGGGCGGAATCAAGGAACCCGATCACGCGCGGAACGATGGCAGCCGTATCGACACCCAAAAAGCAATGGTCGGCGCCGTCGATGAGTTCGAGTTCCGCCCTTACACCGGCAGCTGTTAGAGCGTTGCAAATCTCACGAGCCTGATCGGGTGGAACGACGGCATCGGCCGTCCCGTGCTGCACAAGGCACGGCGCAGCCCCCTCGCTCACCCAGGTTATAGGTGAGGCGGCACAGGCAGCGTCCATGCGATCTGTAATCGCACCCCCGATCAGCCGGCCGGCAGACGATTCCGCCGACCCGTGGGTCACCCTTGAGTCGGGAAGCGCCTGGCTGTCGATTGTCAGCAGATTTGTGACCCCGTACCAGTCGACCACGGCCTGCACTGAGCTCGATGCCCCCGTTATGCCTACCTCGCCCTCAAAGGCGGGAGGCGTTTCAAGACCGAGCAGCAAGGCGAGGTGTCCGCCAGCGCTCTCGCCCAGCGCAGCGATACGGTCGGGGTTGATCCCGAACAGCCGGGCGTAATGCCGAAGATAGCGGATGGCCGCCTTGCAATCGTGCAATTGCGTCGGGAAATGCCCTTCGGAACTGAGCCGATACGATATCCGCGCCACGGCGTAGCCAGCAGCAGCAAGACTATCGAAAAGACGCATCTGGACAAGATTGGGATGCTGCACATTGTGGTGTCCGAACATCCAGCCACCGCCATGAATATAGACCACCACCGGCGGCGCTTCCTGTGCCGGCGGCACCGAAAGACTCATGGTCAGGGCACGATGCCCCAGAGGTTGGGCATAATAGAGCTCGCGCCAAATCCGCCGCCCATCCGGTGTCGTCTCCACCCGCTCAAGGCAGTCGTCAAGTTCCTTGCTGATCGCGTCACGGCGTCGGTCATTGTTGGACATGAAAACCATCCCTGCACAAAAAATCCGGGTAGCCGTTTTCGTGGCCACCCGGAAGTCATTTGGGAGGAATAAGGCCCTGGCTAATTCGCAGGAGCGTAATTGCGCAGGAACGGAACAGCGTTGCCAGCCTGCATGCCAACCTCGACCGAGGCATTTGTCAGATAGATCGTTTCTCGCCTGTACCACGGAGCAAAAAAGGCATTCTCGACAAAATACCGATTGATGTCTTGATACAGCGCCGCTTGAGCATCGCCTGACGCGTATTGCACTTGCTGCACAAGTGCATCGAGTTCAGCATCCTGATAGGCCGACGTGTTCCAGGGCGAATTGGCAAATGCAAACTTGCGAAGTTCGGCCCAGTCGCCCTGATAGCCGAACTGGAACAGGAACGCCGGATAGCGGCCCGACCGCAACTCCGGCACCGTCATGTTCGGCGCAATAGCGACCCAATCGACCGTAATGCCAATATCGGCCAGCTGCTGTTCGACAATCGGATTGAGGTTGGCCATGCTGGCCAGTTCAGGCATTGTCAGGGTGAAGCCGTCTCCATAGCCAGCTTCGGCCAGCAATGCGCGCGCCGCTTCAGGATCGTAGGGATAGCGAGCTTCGAGTTCAGGATCGTAGGCGGCGCTGTAGGTCGGAAAAATCTGGTCGTCCAACCGGCCAAATCCGAGATCGAAGAACTGAAGGATAGAGGTTTTGTCAAAGGCCATATTGATCGCCTGACGTACGCGCACATCGGCCAGTTCTGGCGCAACCTGACCGGCCCGGTCCGCCAATGTGAGACCAATCCAGTTCACGTCATTGGCATTGAGCACCAGACCCTGAGAGGTGGCATCGGCCACCATGCTCGCTTCAGCCAGGCCAGCATCCACCTGACCGGCCTTGAGCGCATTGAGCCGCGCAACCGCGTCATTGATCGGCGTAATGGTCACGCGCTCGAACGGATAGGCCTCCGGGTTCCAATAGTCAGGATTGCGGTTATAGACATATTGCCGCCCGGCTACCGATGCGTCTGTATCATAGATGTAGGGACCGGATCCGATAGGGTGCGTTGCAGCACTTTCGGCACCGAAGGTTGCCGGGCTCGCCATAGCGCCGCCAACAACCGACAGATGTTCGAGCAGACCGGGATCAGGTTCACCCAGATGCAACCTCAACTCAGTCGGTGAAATAACTTCGATCTGCGCTATGGATGCAGCCATGTAGCTGTTCTGCCCGCCACCGACCTTGAGATATTCCAGATTGGCCTTGACGGCCTCGGCATCGAGCGCAACGCCGTCGGTAAAAGTCACACCCTCGCGCAGCTTGAGGTCCAGCACACTGTTGGTGTCGTTATAGGCCCATTCCGTGACAAGGTTCGGCTTGAGCGAACCATCGGGCTCCATAACCAGAAGCGTATCGAAAACCGGCTGCCAGAACTGGATCTGGTTCGCGATCATGAGCTGCGCGCGGTCGAAACTATTGTTGTCCAGAAGGGCCGCCAGCGCGAGCGTCCGATCATCATTGGCGACTTGTGCCGACACTGGCAATGCGGTGGACATGGACAATGCGGCAACCAACGCCGCAAGCGCAAACTTTTTCATGGGCTCTCCTCCCCGTCAAAGCCGGTCTTCCGGTCCGGCGCGGCATTCGATCCCTCATCCGAGCGACCGTTTCAGGACGGTGGCGTATCACTCGATGCTATCAATGAGAAATGCAATTTCAGTCCTGAGCGATAACTCAAAATTATCGCTAATTTTCGACCCAGCGATACGCTCAGCTTATCGCACGTGCGGCAATTCTCAATTCTCGCCACATCCTCTCAATGATACTCAGTCTTCAAGCGACCTTGAATGATCGCACGGGAGAGAAAGCGAGATGACGGTTCGGCCGAATATCCTTTGCATCGTGAGCGAGGACTGCCCACCAAGGCTTGGCGCGTATGGTGACAACCTCGCGCGCAGTCCAAATCTCGACGCCCTGGCGAAATCCGGTGTGGTGTTTGAGAACGCCAACAGTACATCTCCGGTCTGTGCGCCGTCCCGTTTTGCGATCCTTACCGGCAGGCACGCTGAAAGCTGTCCGCGCGCCCAGCACATGCAGACAGTCGCGCCCTTGCCCCCCGGATTTCGCACCTGCCCCGACATGATGCGCGCAGCAGGCTATTACTGCACAAACAACTTCAAGACCCACTACAATTGCGACGTCAAGGCATCGGAAATCTGGGATGAGTCGAGCAAGACCGCGCATTGGCGGAACCGCCCCGGCACCCAACCCTTTTATGCGGTCTTCAACTCCATGGCGACGCATGAATCCTGCACCTTCAAGGAACAGCCCGGCGATGTAGGCCCCGAGGACGTCACACTTCCACCCTATCTGCCCGATACGCCCGGCATGCGCGAAAGTCTTGCGCGCCATTACAATGCGATTGCACTGATGGACGCGGAACTGGGCGCGCGGCTGGCTGAACTTGAAGAGAGCGGCGTGGCAGATGACACGATCGTCTTTTACTATTCCGACCATGGCGCAGCGCTCCCACGCTCCAAGCGATACCTCTATGACGAAGGCTTGCGGGTTCCGTTGATCGTCAGGGTGCCGGAAAAATGGCGGCACCTTTTACCCTATCCCCCCGGCAGTCACGTGGATACGCCGGTCTCGCTCGTCGACCTCGTGCCATCGATCCTCGCGGCAGCCGAGATCAAGCCGCCGGTGCCGTTCGATGGCCAACCATTTCTTGGCTCCGATCGCATTGAACGACCCGTCATTTTCGGTGGCCGCGACCGGATGGGAGAACGATACGATCTTACCCGCACCATACGCTCAAGGCGCTATCGCTACATCCGCAATTATGCGCCGCACCGCATCACGGGTCAGTACGTTGCCTATGAATGGATTGGCCAGCACTATCAGGATTATGAGCTTGCAAAAGACGCCGGCACACTCAATCCGCTGCAGACACGCTTCTGGCAGACCAAGCCGGCCGAGGAGCTTTACGACATGCTGGTCGACCCATCTGCCACGTCGAACCTTGTCGATGACCCCGCCCACGCCGAAGCCCTTGCCGCACACCGCACGGCGCTAGATGCATATATGCTCGATATCCGGGATACCGGCTTCATACCCGAGCACAGCCCTCTTGAAAGTTGGGAGGCAAGTCAGGATGAAACGCTCTACCCGCTGAAAGACGTTATGGCGCTCGCCGCACTCGCCATCACACGTGATCCGGACAATCTCCCAGGCATTGTCGAAACGCTGAACCACAACTCCCCCATCATGCGCCACTGGGCCGCCAAGGGGCTGCTGATGCTGGCGATCGACGGCCACGCTTTGCCGGAGACGCTTGCCGATGTCTGTATGAATGAACACGATATCCATGCGCGCATTCCCCTTGCCGAAGCGCTGGGGCACGCAGGAGAATCCGCACGCTGGGTCCGCGTACTGACAGATATAGTCAAAACTGCTCCCGATCCCCGCGTAAAACTTCAGTCACTCGATGCATTGACCTGGTTGCCCTTGTTTCCCGACATCTCCCTCGCCGTCATTGAGGCCCTTCACGATGACGAGGACACATATCTAAGGCAGGCTTCCGACTATCTGTCCGAGAAGCTCAGGGGCACCTATCATCCGCGTAATCGCATCTTCAATCTCGAACGGCTCGACGGCAGATCCATGATGGGTTGATCACGCGCGCCTATGGGCACGCCATCCCTATCAACCGTTTCTGAAGTGACCAACAGGAAGGCAATGCGCGCGCAAAGCGGACTTTGACCTAATGGCCAGCCGATTAGGCGCATTGTCATAGCGATGAGGCCTATCGCTGTCGCTGCAAGGCCGGACCAAGCCCAGCCGGGAAACAGGACGCCCTCAGCCGTTCTCGGGCTTGCCCATCCGCCTATACCGAACGACGGCAATCTCATGAACATCGTGGCAAGGGCTTGGAGGAGGGCGCCGTGCCGAACTCTTTCGGCGGACGAGTGATGTATTAGGTACCGATCGCATTGAATTCGCTGAACCGGGCATATCGGCAAGGCTGCAAAAGCTACCGCCTGATACCGGTGGTCATTCAGCGTCATTATGGTCCTGCCTTAAAGCGGACCTTCGCGAGACAACTCAAGGAATCGGCGAAGTATCCACGTTGGGCGTTGCGATTGCATTTTTGACTGAAGTCTGAATCAATAGCTTTCTTTGCAGCGAGATTGTGGGTTGTACGTCGTGAGAAAAGTGGCTGTTGCGTTTGCTATTTTTTGGATCACGTTTCTTCCGGCCGTTGGCCACGAATCCGCCGTCCCGGGGCTTATCGATATCGCCGATGTCAACTGGGACGCGGTTCCGGCAGGCACGCCGGAGGCCTTCGAAGCGGCTTTTGGCGAGAATACCCGGACTGGAAATACCCGTTGGTATCAAGCCGCCCGGGAAATCGACGGAGAGACAATAACTTTCGTTCCATTGGCATTGATCCCGTTGCCTGATGGCAGGACTGCGCTGGTCAGCACAGGCGGCAGTAGCTGTACCGGTCAAGCTTGTTCCGGTGTCAATTCGGTCCATTATCTGCGGCGCGAGCACGCCCGCTATGAAGTGGATGGCGAGTGGCTCAATGTTGGCGCAACCGGGACGGTGGGCAATCCGGCCCTGCGTTGGGGACAGACGGACGCGATTGCCGATGCACCGGTTCTCTATACGGAAGGCGGCGGGGTCTGGCAGGGTTATGCCTGTTCCTACGCGGCTCTGACCCATCTAACACCGGCGGGTCCGGTCGAGATCGCCAGCATACCTGTCTATTACTCCAACGAGGGGGCGGCGGAGGATGGCGCGGACGTTGTCACGCTGAACGGTCATATTGTTGGAGCGCGGGAGGGCCAGTCCTTCACGGTCCGCTATTCGGGCACAGGCAGTTTCAACGAACGCTATGTCCGGCATGCCGACGGAAGTTACCATCCGGTCGAGCCATCGCGCATGCCTCAGTGCCGGGACCACTGACGGGCCGACCATGAACTCCCTCCTTGCGGCGCTGATGTACCTCATACCCTGAACCGGAGGGTTCAAGCCGAACGCTCTTTTCTTCAGGGAACAGCAGGTTTAGGCTCATGCCATCAGTGCTCAGAGGGCGGCTCAGCACGACGAGAATGTTGAAGCCGATTCACGTGGCGCTAGGCATGGACGGGGAGACAAGAAGAGGTGAGGTACTTGGTTGGTGCCGCAGTGGCGGGCTTCATTTTGCTTTGTGCGTACCTCTATCTGACGCCTGATCTGCGGGGATGGACGCCAGCGGATTTCAGCGATCCTGCGACAGTGGTCGAGCCGACAGCCGCAGGTAATGCCGCTTTTAGGATCGGAGATTGCGTTCCCGGCACTGTCCGTCCCTGGAATGTTCCCGCCGCGATCGATGGTCAGCAATTCGACTCTCAGCCCATGCTGACCTGCCGCAGCCAAAACAGCGCGCTGTTGGCTGTCAGCATCTCTCTTCTCATAGCGATAGCAGGCCTGCTCCTGTTCTCTCGCGGCCGCACACTTTTGAAGTTGAGGTCGTGATTCCACTGTACCCACCATACCGTCAGCCTTTGAGGCGAGGCGCGTCCTTGACGACCAGCCGGACGTTTCCGCAACAATTTCAGGGGACGGTGCCTTGAACTCGCCTTTACGACATGGCCTCATAAGCGGCTACGAAAAGAGGTCCATCTTCATGCGAACCCTGTCTCTCCGCCTGCTTTGCGTTGCCCTGATTGGCACCGTAGCCCCTGTTTCCCTGGCTGCCGAGAATGCAGCACCGCGTTTCCAGTCACAGGTAGAAGGGCTGGCGATCACGGCCGTCAGCAGTGTTCCGGCATTCAAGGGGCGCGACGATGAACAGCGTTGCTTTGACCCAATGCCCGAATCCCGCGAGGCGGTGTCGGTGCAAGCGAAGGGCTGGCAGGTCACGGGCGAAGCCGAAGCCGGCGGCTATCGACTGGTGAGCTTTGCAGGAAGCATGGAGCAAGGTACCAGCGGCTCCTGCTTGCTCGGCGATGGCAATATTGCCCTGTTCCGAGATGGGGATGTGCAGGCGATCGCCTATGCGACCCAGGGGGCGAGCCTTTCCATCGGCTATATCCAAGCTCTGGAACCCGACGACATTCGCATCCTCGATGGCGACTTCCTGACCCAGCCTGTTGCCGACATGCGTTTTGATGACGACGGGTCGGTCCGCATCGAGAAGCTGGCGGCATCCGAGAGCGTCTGCACCGGTCTCGGGCAGGTGCCGAACATTTATGGCCTTCCGATCAATCGCGCGCGGTCCGTGCTGGGCGAAGCGGGATGGGAGCCCTCGCCTGCGCGACACCCGGGCGGACACAGCGACGGCCGTGCCAGCACGTTTGCCAGCCAAGGATTGACCGAAGTGGATGATTGTTCGGGGACGGGCTTTGGCTACTGCCAATTCTTCTATGAAGGCACTCCCGGCTTGCTCGCGGTGATCACCGCCGGGGACGACGAATGGCCGAGCGTGGTGCGATACTCGGTGGATTGCGACGGGTATTAGGGGATCTACCGCGTGCGTGTCGTCACCGGATTTTCCGCAGCGTTGCTCATTCTGGCATCCGCGGCGCAGGCTGAAGGGACTGCCCCCGAACCGGTTCCCGCGAGCTGGCAGCGCTGCGAAACATATCGTGGTGCATCTGTCTGCACCTGGATCGCCCTGGTCCAGAATGAGACCCAAGGAGTCGCGCGAGTGTGTGCGATCCGGCAGGACTTCGCCACCAATGCGTATTATACTCACCGCCTCATTGGGACAGTAAACGCTAACCGGGTGCACTTCGACCGGATTTGCGGGGATCCGGGCTCCGAAACCGATACCTTTTGTGCTGGTCATGCTCCCGAAGGCGCCCAGAAAATCGGCTGGAGCAGTTACGACCAGACGGTTCATCTCTGCGAGAGCGGCCTGTCGGACACCCCCACCGGTTGCACTGGCACGCAGGATGATCAGCAAATGGCGCGCGTATCCACAGACCGGCTCCCGCTTTCGGATGAGGATCGCGACTGGCTAGCCGCTTGCGCAAATGGCCAATAAGCAGCCGCCAGGGCGGAGTTCCGGCTCTGCCCTTTGTGGCCAAGTAACATCGAACAGGCTTGCGCAATGAAACATCGATTTTTCCTTTATGCTGGTTGCGTCGTGGCTATCCTGGGCTTCGGGGCCGGCATTGCGATTGATAGAGACCCGAGCGGCATGTTTTCGGGGAGGCTGCAGGCCCAGACCGGCATCCTGTCCGAGTTCGATCAGGCGGGGCTGAGCGACGAGCAACGGGGGGCCATCTATTTTGCTTTCGGGGATTTTTCGGCGTTGAGTTCCGAAGCGCTCGAGGTCTCTGCGGCGCCGTGGAAACTATCAACCGCCCTGCTGGCGCTTTATCACAGCAACGGCGATCTTGAGACGGTTACATCTGAAGCAGTGGCCGGAATCTTTCAGGACTACGGATTTGTCACGCCGGCGCGTATTGCCAATTGGCCCGATGGCTTGCCAGTGCCGCAGCTGGATGCCCCAATCGGACAGAATCTGGGATTTGCCAGCCGGCTGCTGCCGCCTATCGGGGTAACCATCAGCAATGTGTCCTGCGCAGCCTGCCATGCCAGCGTAGTCTACGATGCAAGCGGGCAGCCCGACCTGTCGACAGTCTGGCTCGGCACCCCCAATGGCTCGATCAATCTGGAACGCTATGTCAGTGAACTATACAAAGCGCTACGTGACAGACCGGAGGATGAGGGCCTGATCTGGGCCGCTGTGCAAAAGCTTTATCCTCAGACCGATTGGCGCGAATGGTTGGCGCTGCGCAGTGTGGTCCTCCCACGGGTAGACGGCCTCGTCGCGAGTCAGGAGGCCAAGATTGGACGATTGTTGCCGTTTGAGGTCAGCACTATGGGTGCAACCAATGGGCTGCAGGCGCTGCAATCGCGGTTCGGCCTTCTTGCCAATGACCACCTAGCCGAAGTCAACGCGCCAATCTCTGTGCCGGAATTGGGTGGCCGCATCTGGCGCTCGTCGCTACTGGCATCGGGCGCTTATGGCGTACCAGGGGAAGATCCACAGCGGCACATGCATGCCCAAGACCTGACCGAGGGGCACATCAATGCGTTGGCTGGTCTGACAGCATTCTTTACCGTACCCAGCATGGGCACTAGTCCGGCGACCGCCGCGCAGCATGTAGACGATGCGGAACGCATTTTCGCCTGGCTCCAAAACTATCGGCCGCAACCCTTTCCGGGCCCGATCGACCGCGACGCAGCCGAACGGGGCAGACAGGTTTATGCAGCGGCCTGCGCATCCTGCCACGGAAGCTATAGCGTCGACATCGAGCGTCCCGAGCTGGTGAATTTCCCCAACTGGCAAGGCGACGTGGGCACCGACAGGACGTATATCGAGATGTTCGACCAGGCGACGGTCGATATGGTCAATGGACTTGGTTACGATAGCTTGCTGCAGGGCCGTTTGGCACCTGACTATGTCGCGCAGCCGCTGACCGGACTTTGGTCGAGCGCGCCCTACCTGCACAATGGCAGTGTGCCGACGCTTTGGCACCTGATGCGTCCGAACCAGCGCCCAATCGAATTTGATGTCGGCGGTCATGCGCTCGATCTCGAAAAGGTCGGTATTGCAGGTGTTCAACAGGGAGACGTTTGGGCTACCCCTTCAGGCTATACGCCTTGGGCGCGGCCGGAACGCATCGACACGACGGTGCCGGGATTGGGCGCAGAAGGTCATAAACAACCCTTCGACACCATGAGCGAACCAGACAAGGCTGATCTGCTGGAATACCTCAAGTTGTTATGAGCGCCTCTGCCGGCAGCCGTTCGCGCCTGGACTTGGCGCTCACCGGCACGGGGCCGACCCGCCAAGCGGAGATCAGACGATCGCTCGCGGGAAGTCTATAGCGCGCACTCAGTTCGGCAGCGCTTTCCGGATCGTCAGCCAGAACGGACATCGGCCAGACCTGAAAGCCAAGTGCTGAAAGCTCGAGCTGGCGCCGATAAAGCGTGCGACCTGTGTTGATTGGATTTTCTCCCTCAGGGCGATGAAATAACAGAACTGCAGCAGCACTGGCAGTCCGCCTCTTCTCCGATATCAACGGGACCACAAGTCCAAACGTGTCGAGTATAGAGAAACCCGGGTCACCCAACACCAGGCCAGCGCCGAATGCCTCGAAGCGGGACATGCCCATGGCCTCCGCCGAAAGCCCATCGGCGCCGTAACCGGCATCGGTCGGGGCCAGCCGCATCCAGGTGACAAGCTCACGGCGGTAAGGCGCCTGACGATAGAAGGCGAGGCTAGTGCGCTCATTGAGCGTGGAGACAACCTCGATTTCGGCCGGATTCCCGATCAGCGTGATATCACTTTGCACAAGTGCCCATTCAGCCAGGGCTTGGGTCTGGCTGGCCGGGCAAGCTGCAAAGCCGCGTCGCCAGGTGCAGCGCTGTGGCATCTGCTCAATGAGCAGGTCCCTCGGGCCACCCTCGCCAAGCTCTAGACGCGCCGAAACCCCATCGCCGGGCAAATCGACGGTGCGAGCGGACAATCCCTGCTCGCCGAGGGCCAGTATCGTACCTTCCAGGGCCGCTCCCAGAGAGACGCGCAGGTCTCGGCCCGAAGCATCGCCAACCGGGAGTTGACGAGCAAGGTCGGCCATGAGCCATAGTGCCCCGTCACCGAGGGCCCAGCGCGTCGGTTGTGTATTGTGGACGCTCGGCGCAAGATTAGCGGTCGCAGCGAGAAGGGCGAGATCCAGAGTCATGAGGTAGTCAGCGACTTGCGGAAGAGGTGGACGCGATGCAAGGGCTTGGCGCCGATACGCTCCATCTGTCGCAGGCTGCCGTGGTTATGGTCCCAGATCCAGGTAATGCCGAGCTTCTTGTAGCCGGCGTCCCGCATTCTGGGCAGTAAAGTGCCGAGCATGGCGCCCATTACCCCCCTGCCCTGCAGGTCACTGCGGACCGACATATAGACCACGAGCGCCCGGTCGCGCCGCAATCGATGGACGAGAAAATGCCAGGGGGTCGTCCAGGAGAGGCGTGACCGCGTGGCGCGGATGAAAGGATTGAGGTCGGGAATAACGAGTACGATCCCGGCTGGCTCACCCTTATGATGGAGCACCGAGGTGAGGCGCGGGTCGATTATCCAGCGCAATTCCCTGGCCTGGAAATCGAACTCCTCTTTGGTGAGCGGCACGAACATTGGGTTGTTGGCAAAGCCGCTATTGAGCAACAGCCTGGCCTCTTCGAGACGGGACGGGATATCCTTGCGACCCATGGGGGCAAAAGACCAATCCGGCGAAGCCAGGAGTTCACGTTGCGCCGGACCAAGCATGGAATCGGGATCAAAAGATCCGAGTTCCGCCTCGAAAGTGCGCATTGGGAAATAGGGCTCGTAGCCATTCTCCCTCAGCAGACGTGGACCATGAGGAGGACCATAGACCTGATCGACATAGGGGACGGCTTCAAAACCGTCAGTCACGACACCGATCTGTTGCATGGCAGTCAGATTGAAGTTACCTGAAAGGGTGTCGAACCCGCGCTGGCGTGCCCAGCCCTCGGCTGCCTGCAAAAGCAGGTGCGCTCCTTCCGCGTCGTCAGCGCAATCGAAATAGGCGAAATAGGCGGTGTTTGTCTTGTGCACCGCGTTGGACGCCGGATGCACATGGACGCCGATACGACCGACAGGCTTGCGGTCGCGGTGTGCGGTGAGAAGCGCAAAATTGCCAGCGACAGGAAACAGCGGATTGTCGCCCACACTATAGAAGCGTCGCAAGTCAGAGCGCATCGGCGATACATATAGCGAGGACGCGCCATAGATTTCGAAGGGCGTATCGAAGAATGCGGCGAAATCGCCTTCACGCAGTTCCATCGGCAATCTCCCGGTTCGGGACGAGCGTCGCCATGCGCTGTACAAGCGCCAGTTCGGTTTCGACGGCCGAACTGCGCCCTACCGAGGGCATAGCTGAAGCGACAAGAAGCAGCGGGTCGGCAGATAACATCAGAAGATGCGTAGCATCGTGAGTTGCGAAAAGACTGTCGAGTTGCTGGCGGGCTTCCTCCTCCAGCAGGACAAGATCACGACGTCGCAGTACCGGATGGGTTGCGAAGGCTGATCGTAGGATTGTCATGTCGAACTGCGTCAATTCCTTTTCGTCGAGCAACGTTGAGCCTCCGAGTGCCGATGCCGCAGTGACCGACGTTATGAAGGCTCTTACCGAAGTGGTATCGGCCGCGGCCAAAGCAATCAGGATGTCATTACGTCGCGTCACGGCGAAAGCGCCTACGGTTTCATTGAGAACCAGCGCGAGAATGCCGGTGCACAGGGCCATGGCCGATATCTGCACTGCGAAGGTCCAGCCCATCTGGGCCATTGCGGTTGCGCTTATGCCGACGACCGCCCCTAGCACAGCTGTGACGACGAAGGCGACGGCGGCATCCTTGCGCCCGGTGGTGCCATTAGCCGAACTGATAGCCATCCAACAAAAGAACAGTATGGCGACACCGGAGGCCCGAATAGGCAAGACGTCTTCAAAAACGCCATAGTCGCTGGCGAGGAAAATGACGAGTACCGGCAGTGCGAAGCGAATGCGCCCGATGACCCGCTGTTCATGCTCGGTCAAGCCCATATTGCGGCTGGTAAATGCCAACACGTAGATTGCAGCGAAGCTGGCAAGCTGGAATGCCAACAGGGCATAGAGCGGAAAGCCGAGATCGCCGCTGAAAAAGGCCAGTAAAGAAAACAACCCGCCTCCGGCGAGGGTCATCTGTTTCAGCAAGCGTGGCGCGTGGCGACGCTGCAGCCCTTCCAGAACGAGCAGAGCGCTCAGGGGGATCCAGGCAGCGAAAAGCCGCGTCAGAGTTTCAAATATCCCCTGATGGATATTCCAGGACAGTAGCCGCATTGCCAGAACCAGCGACACCAGGGTGAGAACAAAGATGAAGCGACCTGCCAGTCCGTCACGATCGGGGCGCATGCGGACGACCGCCAAGGCGGCGAGTGTCCCTGCAAGGGCCGCGGCGGAGACGACACTATCGGCAAGCAAAGAATGCATTGCGATCACGTCTTCACCAGCTTGGCGATTTGGCGCCGGGCAATCGGCGTGACAACGGCCGATAGCCAGAATGGCAAAGGTCGTTCAACCTTGCCCTCATAGGGGTTGAAGAACCAGCCGCGGCAGTCTGTCCTGGTCTGTTGGCCCAAGATCAGGGCGATGGTCTCATAGGCCATCAGCATGCCGGTTGTAATAACCATTGGGGCGAAAGACATGCGCTTGCGCTTTCCCGCTGCCATTTCGCCGGCCATGGCGAGATCGATATACTTGCGGGCCGAGGAATGCACCATGACATGCTCGATCTCGCGCATGAAGGCCTCGTTCCGCTGCTCGACGGTGAGTTCGTCCCATGAAGTGCCGATGGTCGGATAGTGGAGCCGTTCTTCCGGCATAGGTTCACCGGGTCGCGTGACATAGACCGAAGGCAGAGAGGAGGCATAGGCGTCGATCACTGGCCTATGGGCTGCACGGGCGCTGCGATAGAGCAAGAGGCTTGCCGCCAGATCGTCGGTGCCGTTGATGGTGACTGAACTGGCCTCGATACTGGCAATGGCATGACCTGGCCATTCGTCCTTGTAGACGATCGTTTCGATCTGGGGATTGATGGTCCTGATCAGCGCCTCGGTGGCCTCCGCCTTGTGCTGACCGACGGTATTGGTGAAGGCGAAGACCTGCCTGTTCATATTGCCGATTTCGAATGTGTCGATATCGGCGAGGATGAGCTTGCCAATCCCTGCGCGCGCCAGGGCCAGCACTGCGGCGCCGCCCATTCCGCCGGTGCCGCAGACAAAGACCGTCGCTTCACGCAGCTTCTCCTGCTCTTCGGCAGTGACGAAGCCGAGATTGCGGTTGGTGAATTCGGCGTAGGAAAAACTCATGACCTGCTCCTCGGACGCAAACGCCCAAATTCGCGATCCGCATCGAGCCATTGGATGACCGGCAGGACAGCGCGCTGCAACAGCGCCATGGTGACGGCAATGCCCACGAGGCCCAGCGCGCCTTTAGGCACCATTTCGGTGAGATACCGGCGCGCGGCGGCCAGATCGAGCTTGCCGATCTGGATCACATCATCACCGCGGTCGTAATCGAGATTGGCCTGGCAATAGTCGTTGATGATGGCGCGTCGATGCTTCTGCGCTGCCTCGAAAGTCTTTTTCAGGTTGTCCGAGCCACCGGTATAGGAATTGGTTATGATGAAGTTCTGCTCATCGAAATCGGCCTCCTCGCCCACCCCAAAGACATGACGATGGGCACGCATGATCTGGCGCACGAGCACCAGCTGGCGGAATTTACGGGGCGTGTTCCTTTCTGGGTCGGGATAAACCTCGGAAAAGGTCTCGGTGACCATGCCGACGATCGCTGGCACCTGGGTGACGTTCGAAACCCAGATTGGGCGGCACTGATTGCGGATAAACAGCAGGAAGCAGGTCAGCCCGTAGAGCACCCAGGACAGCCCCTTGCTGCGCTGGTCCGGATCGACCATCACGAGCCCTAGATGAACCAGTTCGACCGATCGCCCATCCAACTCGAGCGGGATCACCGGCAAGGCGTTGAAGGCGATGGGTGCCCCGGTTCTCTTGTCGGTGACAAGCGTGATGAAGCTCACTTCGAGCCGCTCGCGATCCCCGGAAAATATGCCGTATTGGAGATCCTTGGCGCCAAGTGTGCGCGAGGCAATCGTCCGCAATTGTCCGATCAAAGCCGCCAACTGTTCCGGCGCCATCCAGAGACCGGGCCTCTCCACGATGCGCATACGACGGCCCTGGCCGACTGGAAGAGTTAGATCGAGGTAATGCCTATCCAAGCTGACCAACCATTTTTTATAGGATGCAGTGCCGAGGTGGATAGCGTATTTGTTCAACCAAAAGTATCCCCCAGGGCAACGTGCGAAAGGTGGATATTGGTTTTTCTCCAAAAAAGGTTGCGACAACAAAGGCCAAACGGAAGCTTTCTGAACTTGCCAGCAGAACAAGTCATTGCCGACCTGGAACAGCTTGGCGAAGGCTTCTTTCTCATCAACAGCAACGTGAGCATGATAAAGTCGCTTCGCACGGTCGACATGATCGACCGGCTTTATCGGAAGATTGACCCCGAGATTGCTGGGACTCGCGAGCGCTTGTTTGTTGACGGCCCGATGCGATCAGGGGACGCTTGCGCGTAAGAACGTAGGTAAGCTGGGCAAACTTGCCATGATCTATGATCGAGTAAGGTAGCAGCGGCAGCGGTTTCTGATGTGTCGGGGCCGGCAGGGAACGAGCCAACCAGTCGTCTGCTAACTGATAACAATATGCCGACGTCATGGGTGAAAAGCATTTGATCTAGTTTGTCAATCTGACCGGAGCCCCGTATTTCCTCCAGCCAATTGGAGAATCCGGGGTTTGATTGCTCTGATCCCGAACTTTGGAGCGCCGGTGGCTGGAGTTTTCCGGCTTCTGTCACGATGGCGGGCTGACTGCATTCTGCAAGGCAATCGGGTCGTTGTATCCGATCGCCGAGTGAGGCCGAACCTCATTGTAGTCTCTACACCAATCCTCCATTTTCACGCGGGCGTCGTCAAGGCTCGTGAACCAGTGGGTTCAGGCATTCCGACCGGAACTTGCTATTGAAGGCTTCGATGAAGCTGCTCGTTTTAGGCGGGAGTTTGAGGAGTATTGGACATGGCGTTTTTGAGCGTTATCCGGCGCTGGCATTTCCTGGACGGTTTTTCAATCCGGGTGATTTCACGGTGCACCGGCCTGTCCCGGAATGCCATTCGCAAGTATCTTCGGTCCGATGCGGTTGAGCCGAAGTTCAAGGTGCCCGCTTGATCGCGATAGCCGGTTTCGATCTCCTGGTCCTCCCAGCACGCCTTCCGTATCGCTTGCAGATGTGCAAGCGGGCCGTAGCGATCCGCAGGCCGATAGACGTGGGATATTGAACGCAGCGTTTGTGCAGCAGCGCCAGAAACAAGAAATAGGTACTTCTTCGTCACGTAGCGAGTGGCGCTGCCAATCAGGCCCATCCTGGCAAGAAGGCCGGCGGCCAACCGATATTCGCTTGCGCATATAATGTTATTACATTACCGAAAGATGGAATAACGATCCGCTTCGCGCGCTAGGGCTTTTCATTTGACGACGGAAACGCCGAGCGCGTCGCCGTGCTCAGAGCCGATGTTGCAGAGATAGACACCGCTGCCGACCCTCGCACCGGCTTTGCGCTTTATGTAGGGGGCGGCGGACAAACACTTTACCCCTATGGCGCTCGCTCCATGGTGACGCCGGTTTTCGCCGCGGCCGGCCTTCACAATGTCTATGGCGAGACCGATGAGCGCGTGTTCGAGGCTGCCACCGAAGAGCTTCTGGGCAAGAACCCGGATGTGATCGTGCTGCTCTATTCCAATGGCACCCCCGACGCGGTACTTGCCGATTTCCAGAAAGTGGCCGGCGTCGAGAATTTCGAGGCGGTCAAGAGCGGCCGGGTGGTGACTCTGCCGTTCGAATATACCGATCCGCCGTCGCCGTTTTCGCTCAGGGGCGCAAGCGCTTTGGCTGCGCAACTGGCCGATCTGCCGTGATCACTGCCGAGGCCATCAAGGTCTCCCGCAATGGCCGGCTGCTGCTCGATAGTGTGAGCCTTGCCGTCGAGAACGGGCAGGTCATGGGCATTGTTGGCCCCAATGGGGCCGGCAAGAGCACGCTGCTGCGCAGCCTTTATGGTGCCGTTTCTCACGGCGGTGCAATCCACCTCGATGGCTCCCCCCTTTCAACCCTCTCGCGCCGGGCGGTTGCACGTCGTGTGGCCGTCGTGTCCCAGAGTCAGATGCTCGACCCCGACCAGAGCGTCCATGAAGTAGTCGCGCTGGGGAGATTGCCACGCCAGGCCTGGTTTGGCTCCGGGCCGGGGGAGGACGAGCATGCGATTACTGACGCGATCACTCGGGTTGGCCTAGCAACCATGGCCAATGCACCGGTTCGATGCCTGTCGGGCGGCGAAATTCAGCGCGCGCTGATCGCCCGCGCCCTGTGTCAGGGCGCCGACCATCTTCTTCTCGACGAACCTACAAATCATCTCGATCTCGCTTTCCAGCATGAGATTCTGGCGCTGGTGAAAAGCTTCGGGCTCGCCACGCTCATCGTTATTCACGATCTCAACCTCGCCGCCCGCTATTGCGACCGCGTGGGCTTCATCGAAGCCGGCCGTCTGCTGGCCCTCGGCGCACCCGAAGCGGTGCTCACGCCCCAGCGCGTGGCCAAGACTTATGGAATTGCAACAACATGTATCGTAACCCCAGCCGGGCGCCAGCACCTGGTTTTTGCCGACACACCCCCTATCATGGAGACTTCATCATGAACGATCTGCCGTTACCCACTGCACACGACCTGTTGGCCAGATGGGATGCCCAACAGACCGCCTATATCAAGCATCGCGATCAGCGCTTTGCGATTATGGCAGAGACCATTGCTCGTCACTGTGGTGACAGCCCGCGCATCCTCGACCTTGCCTGTGGCCCCAGTTCGACCAGCGCCGCTCTTCTCAAACTCTTGCCAGGCGCACAAATCGTTGCGGTCGACAAGGACCCAGTCCTGCTAGCGATTGCCACTGAAAGCTTTGCAGGCCGTGACAACGTCGAAGTGCACGACGAAGATCTCGACCAGACCGCCTGGCTGGAGGCAATTGGCGGCCAGTTCGATGCCGTCGTCTCGTCGACCGCACTGCACTGGCTGGCGCCCGATGCGCTTGCCCGGCTTTACTTCACCCTTTCATCCAAGGTCAGGGAGGGCGGCATTTTTCTCAATGCCGATCATCTCAAATATGATGATGTTACCCAGCCCGTCCTCCATAGGATTTCTGCAGAAGACGACAAGAACAACCAGAAGATTGCCTTCGACAGTGGGGTCGATACATGGGATGCCTGGTGGGATGCGGTAAAAGCCAATCCGGCCTATCAGGATGCAGTCGCCCGACGTGACATCGTCTGGGAAGGCAAAGGCCCACAGCCCCATGTGAGCCTGGGCTATCATCTCACCACCCTGCGTAGCGCTGGCTTTCGCGAAACCGGTACAATCTGGCAATATTTCGACGACTACGTGCTCTATGCCGTGCGGTAGACGTGTAAACACCAATCCCTGTCTGTTGTTGCAGCTGGCGGCGGGCAGGGTCTTGCCCGGATTCGCCGAAGCAGTTGGGCGAGGTTTTGCAGTCGGATAGAGAGGAAGGGTTCCTGGCGCGACAGCAGCATGGTAATCCCAGAGGATTCAAAGCCGCGTCCGCGACGTGGCCGTCCTCCGCGATAGCCAGTGGAAATGCCAAGCGCCGTCGGCCACGTTGACGCGAAGGGTCAATCGGAGCAGCCGCCCACGACGAACCGGCGGAAGCCCGGCATCAAGCCGCGCGCGATCGAGGAGTGCCCAACACCTCTCTTCGATGATTGGCTCGCCGGCACGTAGTGTCACGGTCTGACGCTCGCCTCCGGACACGTTGCGATGATCGACGTCGGTTTCGGTTTCCAACGCGTGCCCGGACGCCGCCGATGGAGATCGTCTCAGCCGTCATCGCGGGCGGCACCGATCTCGAACGAGTTGAACCTGTAACTGCACCGAAACTCAGAAAGGAAAAGATATGAAAGTCCTTAGATTTGAACCAGCCGATGCCAGATTCGAACGCTCGCCCGGACAGGACGCCGACATCTTTGCCGCGAACTTGGCGGATCAACAGCAGGGGGGTCCGGTCACGGTCGGGTATGGAAGGTATGGCCCCAACCAGGTCCTGAAGACCAATATCGTCGTCGATGACGTCATGGTGGTCCTGGAAGAAAGGGTGTCGGTTGAAGCCGACGGCGAGACGCTGACTGCGGGTCCCGGCGAAATTATCTATATGCCGAAGGGGAACGCTGTGGTCCTTCGCTCCCACGCAGAAGGAGCGCTGACAGCCTATGTCACGTATCCTCACTGGTCAGAAGCGGAATAGGATATCGCGGAACGAACACGGCCGGCCTCAGCCCCTAAAAGAGAGGTCCGATGCCTTGGGCGCCCGGCGTGAACGTCAAACCAAAGTCCTGAGTGCCACCGCAGGTGCGGAAGTCGGATTATCCGCGATTGAGGCCCCTGAGCATGGCGGGGAACTTCTTGACAGATTAACATGCCCTGTTTATTTCCAACCGATCGGAAATAAACAGGGAGGATTGCGTGCCCCGACCCCGAATGCATGATCAGGAAGATATTCTTGATGCCGTGGAGCGAGTGATTGCCCGCGACGGAGTCTTGAGTCTTGGCGCTGTTGCGAAAGAGGCCGGGGTCTCCAAGGCGACCGTGCTTTACGAGCATACCAGCAAACGGAATCTTCTGGCTGCCCTCGTCGCACGGACGATCAACGCTGACAACGCGTTCAATGAGAGTTGCGAAGCGGGGTTTGCCGGGCAGGCGGATGCTCCGCTGCTCGGCAGGATCGAAGCTGCCAAGCGAACGCCGTGGGCCAATGGAGGCAACGCCGCGGTTCTTGGGCTGATCTCTGCACTGATGCAGGATGAAGCGCTTCGTAATGAATTTCGAGCAAACCAGCAGAAATTGCGCGAAGGGCTGATTGAGGCCGCAGCCGATGCCCGCACGACACGGCTGGCGTGGCTTGCTCTGGAAGGATTCAAGTTCCAGCAGCACATGGAATTGGTCGCCTGGAACGAGACCGAACGCGCTGAAATCCTCAACGATATAACAACGTTTGCCCGAACAGGCACACTCATCGGGGAGAATTCGAGTGACTGAACGGCATATCTTTGTCACCGGCGCGAGCGGCTATGTGGGGCGAAACCTCATTCGCCATTTCACGAATGCCGGTCATCGCGTGACAGGGCTCGCGCGCAGCGACCGAAGCGCGGCGATAGTCACAGAATTGGGAGCCACCGCGGTTCGAGGTGACATGCTGCGCGATAGCCTCTCACCGCTCTTGGTCGGGGCGACAGAACTGGTTCACGCGGCCGCCAACCTCGACCACGGGCCTGGACGCGTCGCTTATGAAGACAACGTCCGTGGTACAGAAACCGTGATCGCCGCCGCCTCAATTGCGGGCATCCAACGCCTGGTGCACATCAGTTCGGACTCGGTGCTTCAGGACGGCCATCCCCTGCGTGACGTTCACGAGAGCCATCCTGTCCCAGTACGTCATGCGGGAGCCTATTCCACCGGCAAGGCCGAAGCGGAGAAAGTCGCGCTGAAAGGGAACAGTGACGCTATGGACGTGATCGTCCTTCGACCCCGTATGCTATGGGGACGCGATGACACCACAGCCCTGCCCACCCTCGTGGACATGGTGCGAAGCGGGCAATTCGCCTGGATCTCCGGCGGAGATTACCTTTCTTCCACAACGCATGTAGGCAATCTGTGCCATGCGGTCGATCTGGCCCTCACCAATGGGCGGGCCGGTGAAATCTATCATATCTGCGACGGTCCGGCACGGTCATTTAGGGATACTGTGACAGGTCTGCTCGCGACACAGGGAATATCGCCCCCTGACAAATCAGTGCCGCGCCCCGTTCTGCGCCTGCTGGCGCGAGTTGGCGATCGTCTTTATCGTCTGTCCGGAGGCCGTCTGCACGGACCTCTGAGCTTTCAGGAATATGCGACGAGTGCTGTTGAGATCACGCTCGATATCTCCAAGGCCAAACAGGAAATCGGCTATTTGCCGATTGTTGGCTGGGAGGAAGGGCTGGATGAGCTAAGGGATGGGACGCCCCGAGGCAACGTTCCGGCCTGGGCTTGAATGGAAACGTTTCGGAGTGCCTTACTGAAAGACCACTATCGTCTCCGAGGCGGGATTGAATCCCGGATGGACGGCGACAGACTAGCTTTCGAGATCGTAGGGTTCCGAAATTCCTTCAGTTCGAAATCGACGTCCTTGTCGCCCCGGCCGGACAGGTTCACCAAGACGCTTTCCGGGGAAGGGCGGCGCTCGGCCAGCTTGATCGCGGAGGCGAGTGCATGGGAACTTTCGAGCGCTGGGAGGATCCCTTCCGATTTTGTAATACGGAAGAAGGTGCTGATCGCCGTTTCGTCGGAGATGGTCTATACCATTAGGCGGCCTTCCTCATGCAGCATCGCGATCTCTGGTCCGACCCCGGGATAGACTAGGCCGAGGCCACTGACGACACCGGCGAAGACGTCCCTTCTTCCTGTTGCAAAACGATCGACGGCGCGCCGTGAAGCGTTACGGAAGCTCCGAAGGAAAGCGTGGCAGCATGTTTCCCGGTTTCATTAGAATTGCCGAGCGGTTCCACGCATGGAGAGTTGGAGCTTTACTCGCCGGGCGGTCGGCGCAAGGAAGCTGTACCACCCCCTCTCGTGAAAGGCCCCGGTCTGAATTTCTTGCCACCCTGCGGCAATGTTTGCTTGATAGAGATGTCGCAAAACTGAAGGGGCTTTGCGTGCGGATTTTGTTGGTCGAAGACGAACGGGAGATGGCAGACCTGATGACCGTCGCGCTCGGCAGACAGGACATATTGGTCGATCACGTACGGACCCTCGAACTTGCGAAGGAAGCCTGTCTAAGCGGCATTCACGACGCAGTGCTGCTGGATCGCAGATTGCCCGATGGCGATGGGCTCGCGCTCATTCCACTACTGCGCAAGGAGCGCTCCGGCATACCGGTAGTCGTCCTCTCCGCTCTCGGTTCCCCAGATCAGAGAATCGCTGGCCTTGATAACGGGGCGGATGACTATCTCGCTAAGCCATTTTCCGTAGCTGAACTCCTGGCAAGGCTTCGCGCTGTCATGCGGCGGCCCGCTCAGCTGGAAGCCAGCCTGGTCAATGTTGCAAGGTTGTCTTTCAACTTGACTGAGCGGCAGGCCTACATTGACAGCGTGCCCCTTGATCTTCCGCGGCGGGAATTGCTGGCACTCGAAATTCTGGTGCGGCGCGCCGGGCGGACTGTTCCTCGCTCCGCAATTGAGGAGGCAGTGTATGGCTATGACGACGAGATCGCCTCCAACACACTTGATTCTCACATCTCGAGGCTTCGGCAGAAGCTAGCCTCAGCGGGCGTTGAGATTCACGGGATACGTGGGCTCGGATATCTCTTGAAAGCGGCGCCATGAGCCTTTGGGGATCCATTTCCCTGCGCGTTCGCCTCACCTGGCGGGTCGTGATCATGCAGGCCCTGGTGCTTATTGCCTTCACTGCCATTGCCGCAGTTCCAATCTACAATTTTCTCACCGAGGACCTGCGTTACGACACCGATATTATCGATGACATTGCCAACGCCATCGTGGTGGGGGAGGACGACACATGGCAACTCGTCATGGGGGGCGACCTCGCAGAGGACGCGACCCACTATCCCAATTTGTGGTTCTACGCGCTCGATTCAAATGGCCATTCAGTGCAGTTTGGCGAAATCCCAGATCGGCTACTGACAATCGTTGAGGCGCTCAAGACCGTACGCTCGGCCAATATTTCTGGCCTGGGTCCGAATGAGGATGGGGTCGCACTCCTAAGGCGCCACGACGGGGAGATGGGGCGAATCTGGATCGTCGTTGGGAATGGTCCAGAGATCGGCATACGTTCCGCGTTCGGCAACCCGGTATTCGTCGGCCTTCTCGTTCTCCTGACCCTTGTCTCGTTTCTCATCATTCCGCGGATCGTGCGTGGGGAACTGCGCGGCATCGATCAGGTCGCACTCGATGCCGACAAGATCGATTTTCAGCGGCGTGGGATCAGGCTGTCGATGGAGCGGGTGCCCGGCGAGCTCCATTCGCTGGTTCGCGCGGTGAATGCAGCCCTGCAGCGCCTCGACGACGGGATCGAACGCCGCCATCGGTTTATTGCCGGCGCCGCCCATGAGTTGCGTACCCCTATTGCCATCCTGCAAGCACGGTTGGAGCTGATGCAGGGCAACGAGCAACAGGGGAAACTTATGCTGGATGTTGCGCGCCTCGGCAATCTCGCCAATCAGTTGCTCGATCTCGAGCGCCTCGAGGCCGAAGTTCCGCAGTTTCAAAGCATAAACCTCGTCGATCTCGCGACAGAGGTTGCTGCTGACATGGCGCCCGTGGTCATTGCGGCGGGCAGCACGATTGTCTTCCACGCCGAGACCGAGAACGTTCCGGTCCTCTGCGATCCGCCCTCGCTATCTCGGGCTCTGCTGAACCTCATCCAGAACGCTGTCGTTCATGCGGGCGAAAGCTCGACAATCAGCGTCACAGTCAGCTCGGACGCCACGTTGAGGGTCGCCGATACAGGTCCGGGCATTCCGGAGGAGTATCGCGACCTGATATTTGAACCCTTCGGGAGGGTAACCCCGCTCGACCAGGGCGTCGGGCTGGGGCTTGCGCTCGTCCGCGATATTGTAGAGCGACACAATGGGCGCGTCACAGTGGGCGACGCTTCTGGTGGAGGTGCCCTTTTTGAGGTCTGCTTACCTCTGCTCGCTGAATAGGGCGTTTCTTACGATCTGGAGCGTCGTCGGCTCGTCCCTTTGGATCGAGCACTAGAAACTTCCAGAACTGGCCTCGTCGACCAGCCCTCGATATCGATCATCACTAAAGATCATGGCGGCGGCCCCGACGAAACGATCGCGAGGGCCTTGCCCATTGCGGCTCAAGTCGCCGACCGCTGGCGACTTGTCGAAAGCTCAAACCGTGCTTTCCATCATAACCCCACAAAAATTCGTCAGCGCCAAATCTCAATCGAAAACCCCGGGGACGTCTCTGCGTGATTAGCACAACGGCGGTGTGAGGCTCCCGTTGACCCTCCATTTCCTCACTGATCACCGCCGACGCACAACGTTCCCGCAATCTTGGGGCTCAAAGGTCGGTGCTGCAGACAACGTTCGTTTCAGCATCAACAGCAGAACGGTGGTGCCCTGGCAAAGACATCCGTGGACCGAATTGAAGTCTTTGCGAAGCGAAAGCTGCCCCAACTTCACAACGCAACATCGGAGTATGAACTGAAATGGAACCGACCGAAAAACCCCAACAGCGCCAGGCGATGGGACGCCGCAGCTTTCTGAGTGGCGCGGCCGCACTTGGTGTTGGCGCAGGGTTCGCCGCGCCTGCCATTGTCACCCGCGCAGCCGCAGCTGACCCTTCAGCCATCGCTTTGCGAGACCAGAATCTAAAGTTCATCGGCGCTGAGGAAACCTACTCCACCGAGGAATTGATGAAGTTGAACGCGATCAACGATGAGCACAAGCAGTTCCTCGAGGAAATCGGTCTCGCCGACTTAGGCCCTGGCCGCCTCGCTGCGATGGATGATGCAGGATTGAACGTCGCCATTCTCTCGGCACATACGCCAGGCGTTCAGGACCTTCCTAGGGAGCAAGGGATCGACTTGGCCTATCGTCTCAACAAGATGATCGCAACCGGTCCGATCGCCACCTACCCCGGGCGTTACCAGGCCTTTGCGACCCTGCCTCTGCAGGATCCTGAAGCATCAGCGGACGAACTGGAACGCGCCGTTCGCGAAGATGGCTTCGTGGGAGCCATGACCAATGGATTCATAGGCACGAAATTCTTGGATCACCCAGACTTCGAACCGCTCCTTGAACGCGCTGAGGCGCTCAACGCTCCTATATATCTTCATCCGGGCTATCCCCCCAAGGAAGTGCTCGATATTTACTATCGGACCTCGCACAATGGAGAGGATACCGAGTTTCAAGACTACCTTTTCAGTGGATCAGGGTACGGGTGGCACCAGGAGGTACTCACCCAAAGCCTCCGCATGATCCTGACTGGAGCGTTCGACAGGTTTCCAGGATTGCAGGTCATCATCGGCCATATGGGCGAGGGGCTTCCCTTCTTCTACAAGCGCTTCGAAGAAGAATTCACCATGGTGACCGGGCGTTCCTTGCAGAAGCCGATAATGCAGTACTTCAGCGACAATTTCTGGTACACCACCAGCGCTTTCCCACAGGACGAACTGCTTCACCTGCTTCTGCGGTACATCAGCGTGGATCGCGTGATGTTCGCCACCGACTATCCCTTTGCAGACATGAAGCAGCAGACCGAATGGTTCCGGGCGGTCGATCTACCTCGCGAAGACAAGGAAAAGATCGCGTTCCGGAATGCGGAACGCCTGTTCGGCATAAAGGTCTGACGCATCTGCTCGCGCGGCGCCGCAGATGGCCGGTCGCAGATTTCAATGTTCTTTGCGACCCGCATCGCAAAATCTCAGGGAAGGCAACTCGGCAGCTGTTTGGCATGTAAGCTGCAGGTGCTTTCGGGACATCTTCTTTTGAGATTATAGTTTTTCGCGCAGCACCTCGTAAGGGGTTTTTCCGTTGAACGCGCCGTGAGGCCTTGCGAAGTTGTAGAAGCGTTCCCATTCA
>NZ_JADQDB010000002.1 GCF_015694405.1 Pelagibacterium limicola
ATCAAGATCAAGCTGCCCCTCGAACCACTCCTGGCGCTGTTTCAGGATGTCTGGCCGGTCTTGTTCGGATGCGTGGAGCGTCTTTTTTTTCGAGTGATGGCGTGACGCACGAAGAAGCGTTGAATCGTGCCGAATCCGAAGCGGTGACCACGCGCGCTCAGAGCTTGCCGCAACTCCTTGATCGTAATGTCGGGCGCCTCCTCCAGCAGCGGTAGGATCAAAACCTTACAGGCGTCGATGCGTCCGGATCGAAGATCACCGCCCAGCGCCTTGGGACGAGGCGCTCCCTGATCGCGCTCACGCGTCCTCCAGCGGCTGACACTCGCAGCGCTGACACCAAAGCGTTCAACTGCCTGGCGATGGCTGAGCCCGCTGGCCCGGCGGCGAAAACACTTCTGCGAAGGTCGAGCGAGAGAGCTTTAGACATGTCCACCGGCCTCCTCATCCGGCAGACATGATGAATCAGAAACGCGTTGATTTGGGAACCCGCACCGATTCATTCAGCTCGGGTGACGCTCTAGCCGGACAACAGCCTCATTCACCTATTCCTGGCTCCGTCCCGTCAGGAACACCTTGGCCCCTTCGGAGATGAGCTTTTCGGCCACCGCGAAACCTATTCCTCTGGTTCCCCCTACCACAAGGGCGATCTTATCCATCATCATTCGGCGCTCCTTTAGCGAACTATTGATGGCCATCTAGATATACGCAATAAATCTGCTATCAAGAACGCACTTAAGGTAGCGCAGATATGGTTGACTATACTGACTGGTCCTCCGGCATAGCTTGCACTGCGCCCAACCTGAAACTGGTGCGGCCCACTCTTGAAAGAATTGCCGACAAATGGACGATACTTATCGTCACCGTGATTAGTGGGCGCCCAATGCGGTTCAATGAGATCAAGCGGAGCCTGGATGGCATCACGCACAAGGCATTGTCCGATGCGTTGAAGCGGCTGGAACGAAATGGTCTCGTCACTAGGACGATACTGCCGACCAAACCAATCGGCGTGGAATATGCCATCACGCCATTGGCGTTGTCGCTGGGTCCTCCATTCCAGGCACTTTTCCGTTGGGCGCTGGAATTCGGCGAACAAATGGATGCAGCCAGCGCAAAGTATGACGCCGGCCAGCCAACGACCTAGATCCAGTCAATTTTCTGATACGCCCATTCCGGTCGCTTCCGGGATTTATGGATCTGCCTTGAACGGCAAAGATTGCGTCGACTGCGGAACGTCAGCTTTGCCATTTCCTCCCCGAAACCCGCCGGTCCGGAATCGGCCCCCGATTCTGCCCCGATTTTGCGAGCTGAAACTGCTTTCAGTCATCTTTCACGAACTCATCTGGCAAATGCACACAGAAGTGCATACCCATCGGGTCGCTTGGACCAATAGCTTTCAAAATCAGCAACATAACTGAATAGAATGGCGGAGAGGAAGGGATTCGAACCCTCGAGACAGTTACCCGCCTACGCCCTTAGCAGGGGCGCGCCTTCGACCACTCGGCCACCTCTCCGAGCGGGGTGGTAGCCCGGATCATGCCGGTAGTGCAAGGCATTTTTCCCTCCCGGGGATGGAAACGCACAGCACACTGCCGCGAAGTGCGCTGCTTGAAAAGCAATGGGCGCGGGATGACCGCGCCCATAAGGCTTGCGACGAGTAATCGTATGTCGGATCAGAACACGGGCGGGTAGGGACGTCCGCCGCGATCCAGCGTGATCCAGCGGGTTTCGGTGAACGTCTCCAGCGACCAGCGCCCGCCATGCTTGCCGACGCCCGAGGCCTTGAAACCACCGAACGGAACATGCGGCTCGTCGTTCACCGAGGAGCAGTTGATGTGGCAGTTGCCTGTATCAAGCCGGTTGACGATGGCCAGCCCGCGGCCTTCGTCGCGCGTCATCACGCCCGCGGAAAGCCCGTACTCGGTGTCGTTGGCAATCTGGATTGCCTCGTCGTCCGTGCGGAACGGGATGACCGGCACGACCGGCCCGAATGTCTCGTCCTGATAGAGCTTCATGTCGGGGGTGACGCCGGTGAGAATGGTCGGCTCGACGAAGCGCCCGTCGATCTTACCGCCCAGCACCACTTTGGCGCCCTTGGCGACTGCGTCCTCCAACTGCTCGCGCACCTTGCCAGCCTGCTTGTCGTTGATGAGCGGGCCGATGATGTTCTCCTTGCTTTTGGTTGGATCGCCAACCTTGAGCTTGGACGCGCGTTCGACAAATCGCTTGAGGAAATCGTCGTAAATCTTTTCGTGGACGAGAACTTTTTCGACTGACATGCAGATCTGGCCTTGATGCATGAACGAACCGAAATTTGCCGCTTGTGTTGCACGCTCCATGTCCGCGTCCTCAAGGACGATGAGCGAGTCCTTGCCGCCGAGTTCCACGCAGCATTTTTTCAAATGCGCCCCGGCCTTGGCGGCGATCTGGCGGCCCACAGGGGTCGAGCCGGTAAAGGAAATGCCCTTGACGTAAGGATGCTCGATCAGTTCGTCGCCGACTTCGGCAACGTTTTCACGCGAACAGGTGACGACGTTGAATACGCCCTTGGGCAGCCCGGCTTCCTCGAAGACTTCGGCAAACAGCAGCCCGCCCAGATACGGTGTTTCCTCCGAGGGTTTCAGGACGATCGTGTTCCCCGCGGCTAGCGGGAACAGGAAACCACGGGCCGAGAGAATGCAGGGGAAGTTCCACGGGCTGATGACGGACACGACGCCCATCGGGCGGCGGACGGCCATGGAGACCTTGCCGTATTCGGATGGCAGCACCTCGCCGGTCGATTGCCACACCGAGGCAGCGGCGGCGTGGAAGACCTCGGTCACATAGCCCGTTTCGAACATGCCCTTGCCGAACCATCCGCCACCTTCGGCCTGAATGGCATCGACGATGTCCATCCTGCGTTTTTCCCAGACCTCTGCGGCCTTGTGCAACACATGGGCGCGCTTGGAGAAGGGGAGCTGAGACCACTCCGGGAAGGCGGCGTGTGCGGCTTCGATGGCCGCAGCGGTTTCGCTGCGACCGGCATCGGGCACTTCCGCCCAAACCGAGCCGTCCGCCGGATTAAGGTCCTTGAAGGTCTTGCTCGCAGCGGTCCAATTGCCGCCGATATACATGCCTCCGAAAGAGCGGGCCATTTTCAGGTCTCCTTGTCTATTTCCTGCCCGTCGGGGTCAGGGTTGTCGTGGTTCTCGTAAGGGGCGGCCGCAAGGGCCGGCATCTTGAAAGCCTTGAGGCGGTGTCGCTCTTCCGCGGAAGGAAAAGCCGAAACTGCCTTGCGTTGGCGCGCTATGTGCGCGGCATGGATGGCAGCCGCACGCGCAACGATATCGGCGATGGACAAGCCGCTGGCCGAATCCTTGGCTGCGTCCTGCTCGGGCTCGTTTTCGATTCCGAACGCCGCGCTATTGTGGCCAATTTGCCCGTGGCGACCGGTCTGGTCGGGGGGAGGCGTAACTTCTGCGGCGCTGGAAATCTCGCGGTGCGACTTTGCTTCGGCAAAAGCGCTGGGCAGGGCCGCCGACATGCGCATTTTTGCGATATGAGCGCTCATCCTCTCGCTGGCCCGGCGCGCCAGATCGATGGGCGACTCGATGGTTGAATCGGTTGTCCGGCTGGAAGGCGCGGTTGTCGCCGGCGGCGGCGCTTTCTGCTGGCGGGCCTGGGCAAAGGCGCTGGGCTGGCGCTGCGAGAGGCGCAGGGAGCGGATATGCGCCGCGAGCCGGTCGGTCGCCTGCCGCACCATGGCGTCGGTGCGCCCAGCCAGGTTCCGTACATCAGCACCGACGGCGGGCGGGCTGGAGGGAAACGTTTCCCGGGGTACCATTGCGATGTCCTCCCATGGATCAGGCCCGGCTTTGGGATCGTAGCGCCCGACAAAGGCCGAGGGCAGGGCGCTGCTGCGCCTGAGTGCGCGAATATGGGCCTTCTGAATATCTCCGGCCCGGGCACCGAGCGCGGGGACCGATCTGCCGATCCCGGAAAGCGAACCGGGGAGGCGAAACGGCGGAGGCAGGGTGACGGTGGGCTTGACGGGCGTCCTGCCACCGCCGCCGCCAAGATAGGCACTGATGACCGCAGGATCGTCGGCCAGCGCATCGGCCGTGCCTTCCCCAACCACGTGGCCGTTCTCGATAAGGTATCCGCGCCTGGCGATCTTGAGGCTCTGCTTGGCGTTCTGTTCAACGAGAAGAATGCCGACGCCGCTCTTTGCAACTTCACCCAGAGAACGAAAGAGCTCAAGGCTCAGAAGAGGGGAAAGACCGAGGGAAGGCTCGTCGAGCATCAGGATATGCGGCTTGGACATCAGCGCGCGGCCGATGGCGACCATCTGCTGCTCGCCGCCCGACATCGTGCGTGCGATCTGCCGCTTGCGCTCGGCAAGGCGCGGGAAGAGTTCATAGATCCGACGCAGCGTCGTCGCTTCCTCGCCGCGCGCGCGGGCAGCGAACGCGCCAAGCTGGAGGTTTTCGGCGACCGTCAGGTCACCGAAAATCCCGCGCCCCTCGGGGACGAGGGCAATGCCGGCCTCCACGATCTTGTGCGGCTTGAGCTTTGTGATGGACATTCCATTCATCACGATCTCGCTGCCGGGATCGGCCCGTTCCATCCCCGCGATAGCCTTGAGCAGCGAGGATTTGCCAGCGCCGTTGGCGCCGAGAATGACGCATATCTCGCCTTTCTCGACGGAGAGGTCGATCGCCTCCAGGGCGCGATGGAACCCGTAGGTAACCGAGAGATTCTTGACCTCAAGCATCGTCGTCCCCGAGGTAGGCGCGTATGACTTCGGGGTTCGACAAGGTCTCGTCGACGCCGCCTTCGGCGATCTTGACGCCGCTCGACATGACGACGCACCGCCCGCATAGCGAACGAATGGCGTCCATGACGTGCTCCACCATGATGATGGTACGGCCCTCGCGGTTCACCTGCTCGATCAACGCGATGCCGATCTTGAGCTCGCTCGGATTAAGCCCCGCCAGCCATTCGTCAAGCAGCAGGACCCGAGGGTCCGAGGCGAGTGCCCGCGCAAGCTCTACCCGTTTCTGGTCGATATAGGTCATGGCGCCGACGGGCATGTCGCCTCGACCCTTCAGGCCTACCCGCTCAAGCAACTCGTGGGAGAGATGCAAGGCCGCCTCGCCCCAAAGCCGTCGACGACCAAAGACGGCCCCCGCCATGACGTTCTGGGCAGCACTCATCGAGGGCAGGACACGCACGAGTTGGAAGGTCCGCGCCACGCCCTTGCGGGCAATCCTGTGAGCGGAAAGGCCCGAAATGCGTTCCCCCTCCAACGCGATTTCGCCCGTAGTGGGTTTGAGCGCACCGGAGATGAGATTGAGCATCGTGGTCTTGCCGGAGCCGTTCGGACCGATGAGCCCCAGCAATTCGCCTTGCCTGACCTCAAAGCTAACATCATTGACGGCAACGAGGCCGCCGAAGGCCTTGCGTGCGGCGTGGACGCCTAAGATAACCGCGCTCATGCTGCCTTCTCCGCAGCGGGCTTGGCGGTGCGGCGCGATTGGAGCCTGTTCCAAACCTGCTCGAGGCGTCCAGTGACTCCCTGCGGGAGAAGAAAGACAATGGCCAGGAAGGAAAGACCCATGGCGATCGGCATGTAGTTTGAGAACCGGACTGTGATGAAGTCCATGAGGATCACGAAGGGGATTACCCCGACGATCGGACCCCAAAGCCGTTTGGTGCCACCGAGAAGAGCCATGATGACGACAAGGAACGAAGTCATGGGATTGAAAGCCGTAGTCGCCTGGATGTAGCCGTAACGCGGCGCGCATATGGCACCGGCGATGCCGATGAAGGCGCCGGAAATGACGAACAGGGCAATCTTGGCTTTGGCGGTATCGATGCCCGAGTGGCGCGCCACCGTTTCGTCGTCGCCGATGATGCGCATGGCAAAACCGAGGCGCGAGCGGTTGATGAGCCAACCCGTGAGGAACACCAGCGCCGTAAGCGCGAGCAGCATCCAGTAGATGTGCATTTCCCGCAAGTCGGTGAATACATACAGCCCCATCCGGGTCGTGAATTTGCCCTGGGCCCAAGTGACGATCTGGCGCACAAGTTCTGCAAGGCCGAGCGTGAAGATCACGAAATAGACCCCCGAGAGGCGAAGCGTAGCAACGCCCACGAGCGCCGCCAATGCGCCTGCGGCAACTGCTCCGAACCCAACGAGAAGCGGGAAGGGGAGCACGTCCACCCAGAGCGCCACGGCGTACGTGCCGAGACCGAAGAACGCGGCTGTCGCCAGCGAAACATAATGGGTCGGCCCGGAAAAGAGGGTCCAGGCCGTGCAGAGCGCGGCGTAAAGCGTGATGTTTACCGCAAGGGAGAGGTAATAACCCTGATCGACGAAAGGCAACATTGCCGCTAGTGCGAGAAAGAGAATGGCGGCAACGCCGATGGCGATTTCCTTTTGCGAGAGGCGCGTCATGTGGTCTGCCTCCCAAACATGCCCTGCGGGCGGAAGAGAAGAACCACGATAAAGAGCGTGTAGGTGGCGGCCAGCGTCAGGCTCGGATCGATCAAGCTGGCGACGGCGGTTTCCGCAACGCCGAGGATCAACGCCGCCAGCACCGCGCCGCGCACGTCACCCACCCCGCCCATAATGACGATAATCAGCGCCTTCATGGTGAACACCACACCCATTGAGGCATTGAAGGTGTAAAACGTTGAGAGCAATGCGCCGCCGCAGGCCGTCAACGCACCCCCTAGCGCAAACGCAATTGCGGCCGTGCGCGCAACGTCGATGGCGACGAGATTGGCCGATTTCGGATCAACTGCCACGGCGCGCATGGCGGTGCCGTGGCGCGTCCGATAGAGGAAAAAGTAAAGCGCAACGGCGATAGCCACGGCGGCAGCGAACGCTACGACCCGATTGAGACCATAGCCCGAGCCCAGGATTTCAAAGCGCTGGGCGAGAAATGTGTAGTTGAAATATTCTCCGCCGAAGGTAAGCAGCATGATGCCCTGGAAAAGGAACAACAGACCGAAAGTCGCCAGAATCGAGTCGACCTCCAACTGTCCTCGGCTCTTGGCGCGTTTGACGAGCGGCTCGAGCGCGACCCGGTAAATACCCCAGTTGGCCGCGAAGGCCGCCGGCGCAATGATGAGCAGGCCGACGACTGGATTAATCGTGAGGGTCGCGAATAGCCACATCGCGATGAAACAACCGGCAACTAGGGTTTCCCCATTTGCCAGGTTCATGATGCGGGCGACGCCGTATTGCAGGGTCAGCCCCAGGGCAATCAAGGCGTATGTGCCGCTCAGCAAGATGCCGGTGACTAGAATTTGGGTCATGAACTCATTCTACCATCGAACCGCTCCGCCGCGCCCGCACTCGCAACGGAAGGTTTTATAAAGGCAGCGGGCGCGCCTACCCTGGAAGCAGGCGCGCCAAGTACCAGGACTACCAGGCCGGCTTGACGACCGGATCGGCGCCAACCGAAATACCATCGGCCGCTACCGCGACGAACTTGCCGTCGCGCCACTGGCCAACGGTCCAGACATTGGGGTTGACGTTATCGATGAAGTCGATGGTGCCGATAACGGTGTCGAATGTGCCGTTCTTGATGGTCTCGATCACCGCGGCCTTGTCGGTCGATCCGGTCTGTTCGATAGCCTGAGCGAGGACCTGGAGGCCGGCATAGGTCGTAGCGCTAGCCCAATAGTCAGGTTCTGAACCGGCGATCTCCTGATGGCGCGCAAAGTAGTCCGCTACCTTGGGATCTTCCGCGTTGACCCCGCCAATGCCCATGATGCCTTCTGAGGCATCACCGAAGCGGTCGCGGAATCCGGGGAAAGCCGTGCCGACACCGGTATAGAACGCGCCGACCTCAAGCCCCTGGATCTGGGCCTGCTCGGTGAGCGCGAAGGTATCGCCGGGATAGGAAAAAGCAATGAAGCCATCGGGTTCGGCAGCCTTGGCAGCAGCAACGATCGGTGCCACGTCCTGGGTACCGAACGGGTAGGACGCCTCGTAAACGATGTCGAAACCGGCTTCGAGAAGCTGGGGCTTCGCCGCGGTCACGAGTTCCTGCCCGAATGCGTCACCGACATAGACAAGAGCGATCCTGTCGCCGATATCGCCGGCATCGCGCAGTTGCGAGAATGCCTGAACCACACCCTCGCCCAACTGGCTGGCCGTGCCGAGCATCCAGAACGAGTTCGGCCAGCGCCGGGCGAATTCCACGACGCCATCGGTCGCTGCGCTGGTCGTGATGTGGGGATAGCCGTGCTGATTAATCATCGGCGCGGTGGCGACGTTGATGCCGGTCGAGTATGGCGTGACGATGAAGTCGACATTGTCGACGGTTGCGAGGCGCTGGATGTTCTGAATCGCAATTTCGGGGTTGGTCTGATCGTCATATTCGATCAACTCGATAGTCATCCGACGATCACCGACCTGCAGCCCGCCGGCCTCGTTGATCTCGTGCATCCAGAGCCGGATGTTTGGCCAATGGGTCACGGCGCCACCGCCACCAAGTGGCCCGGTCTTGGGCGCACTGGCGCCGATTCTGAGCACGTCCTGCGCGAACGCGCCGGGGGCAACCAATAACCCGGCAGCGCACACCGCCGTTGCGAACAAGGTTCTTCTTTTCATAGCCTGGATCCTCCCAAGGGTTCTTATGATCTACACCTGCCGCCCCATCCGGCATATGTTCTTTTCGCTGCCTGGTCGGCAGCGGTCTTCCGGCAATTGCCGCTCAAGCGTAGTGAATAGTCTTTGTCTCGAGATAGTTCTCGAGGCCTTCCGGACCGCCCTCACGTCCCATGCCGGACTGCTTGTAGCCGCCGAACGGGTGCTTCGGATCAACGATCATGCCGTTAATCGTGACGCTTCCCGTCCGCATCCGGCGCGCGACAGCATAGCCGCGCTCGGGATTGGTCGTGTAGACTGCACCCGAGAGCCCGTAGGGCGAATTGTTGGCCTTGGCGATGGCGTCGTCTTCGTCCGAATAGGTCAGCACGGAAACGACTGGTCCGAAGATCTCCTCCTGAACGATCTTCATGTGCGGCGTGACATCTGTGAACACTGTCGGTTCGACATAATAGCCGCGCTCCAGCCCGGCAGGGCGACCGCCGCCGCATGCGACCATTGCCCCTTCCGCGCGGCCGGCGGCGATATAGCTTTCAACGCGGGCCCGCTGGCGGGCCATTGAAAGAGGCCCCATCTGGGTATCGGGATCGAACGGGTCGCCCACCCTGATGTTCCTGACCGCGCCCACATAGAGATCGAGAAACTCCTGCTTGCGGGTTTCGGGCACCAGAATTCGGGTGAGCGAGAAGCAAACTTGGCCGGTGATGGGCATTGTATAGACCATGAGGCTGGGCAGGGCCGCCTTGAAATCGGCATCGTCGAGCAGGATTGCGGCGGACTTCCCTCCCAGTTCGAGGCTGACGCGGGCCAGCCTATCGGCGCAGATCTTCGCGATGGCCTTGCCCGCTGCCGTTGAACCGGTAAAGGCAACCTTGTCGATGGATTTATGGCTGACGAGGTATTCGCCGCCTTCTCGATCGGCTGGGACGAGGTTGAAAACGCCCGCTGGCAGCCCGGCCTTTTCGATACACTCGGCAAGTATATAGGCTTCGAGGGGCGTTTCGGGCGAAGGTTTGGCTACGACGGTGCAGCCTGCGGCAAGCGCCGCGGAAACCTTATAGCTCAGAAGCACCATCGGTGCATTCCAGGGCGAAATCGCCGCACAAACGCCCACCGGCTCCTTGGCAACTCGGACGCGCCCGCCATCGTCGCGCTTGCGCTCATCCACGAAGGGGAAGGATTCGATGAGATCGGCATAATAATTGAACAGCGTGGGGTTCTGGCCGACGAGCTTTTTTGTAAGCATGATCGGCGCGCCAACCTGAAGCGTCCATGCTTGGGCGATGTCCTCGAGCCGTTCGGAGAGATATTCGGCGACCTTGCGCAAATAGCGCGCGCGCTCGGAAGGCGACATGCTTGGCCAAGGTCCATTGTCGAACGCATCGCGCGCTGCGGCAACGGCGCGGTCGATATCCGCTCTACCCGCTTCGGGATAACTGATGACGAGCTCTTCGGTAACCGGGGAGACGACTTTGAGCTGCTGGACGGAGATCGGCTCAACCCACTTGCCACCGATAAAGAACCGTTCCGGTGCTTTCGGCGCCGCGATATTGCGAAACGCTACGTTCATTACCTGTTCCTCCCTACCGCCCCGCTGCTTCGCCCTTAAGGGTTCCTATGCTGCAGTTAGGCATATTTTCGGGCGTTCCGCCATGCGCGGCATCGCAGAACTCCCGACCTCTCCCCACAGAATGTATACATAAATACATTGTCTGCAAATATCAATCTGTCAGCTTCGTCGCCAGACATGTCAATCCTACCTCTTTGAGTATCTGGTTAAACTGACTTTTCCTAGAAGCTCACCTCCAGTCCATTTGGTATACATTTTGTTTCTATCCCGGCACTGCGTTGCCAGAAATTTGACGTGGTGGCATCCAGCGAAGGGCGCCCATGCCGGGGCATCCTTCCCCTGCAGTGTATTTGCACGAGGCCAACTCACTGTAGCTGGTTGGTAGGACCAGTTAGGCATAAACACTGCCACAATTGACGGTTGCGCTTGGAAAATCCAATTGACAGCGGTATCATCGCTCAATTAGCGTCTGCTGGTCCAACAAATAAGCGCGGGATACGCTCGAAATGTCGGCCGCCGGAAGCGCATTGCGAAATGAAGATGGCGGGGAGCCTTCGGATAGGCGCGCGTACTTGGCTGATTCTGCAGTGGAGACGGTGGTCGACGGCATCAAGTCACTCATCGACAAACGCAATCTCAGCGTCGGCGACGCGCTGCCGTCCGAACGCGAGCTCTGTGAGATGTTTGCCTCATCCCGGAACACGGTACGCGAGGCCATGCGCATCCTGAAGGCCTACGGCGTGGTGGATGTGAAGCCCAAGATCGGGGCTATCATCATCGATCGGCGTATGGATGCGGTGTTTGAGCTTTATTCCTTCAATACGCTGGAACTAAGCCGCGAGACGTTTCTCGACACCCAAGGATTCCGCACTCTCGTGGAAGTTGGCGCTGTGGATCAGTTGTTCGAAAAGGCTGAGCCTGCCGATATTGCCGAACTGCGCCGCCTTAACGAGGTCATGGCGGCCGCAAGAGAAACGCGTCAGGCCGCGGAGGGCGACTTCGCTTTTCACTACTACCTCATCAGCATTCTCGATAACCGCCAGCTCAAGGATGTCTATCGCATCATGAAGCCGGTGATGCTCAAGATTATGGAAAATGGCATCGCCAAAAGGAAACAGGGTTGGGAGAGCTTTGTCGAACATGGAGCGATCATCGACGCACTGGAGGTGCGGAACAGGATCGCGTTCAAGTTTGAAATGAGCAGGCACCTCGAAGCGGGCCTTGCTCTTTTCAAGGAGGGCGCCGGACCCGGGTAGGGAGTTGGGGTCGTGCGTCAACGTGGGAGGACGGCCGTCGGAGGATCGGTTGTCCTTTGGCGATAAGCCAAAACAATGGGAGGAACTGTTATGATACGCATTGGTACCGCTATCATCGCTGTCTCGGCTTTGATGGCATCTACATCCATGACATATGCCGGCCCTGAGATCGTCTCGGGTCCTGGCCATGATCCCGCCTGCTTTGCACCTTGGGACGACGATGTCAGCTATTTCCAGTGGCCGGCGCGCGAAGGTCCATTCCGCATTGCTCTTGTCAACGGCTTCGTCGGTAACACCTGGCGCATCCAGATGGTGCAGACGGCAAAGGCTGCTGTTGCCGAGCAGGATATCGGCGAAAAGGTCTCCGAATTCCGTGTTGTGTCCACGGGCACCGACGCTCCGGCCCAACTCGGTGCAATCGAGGACTTCATCAACCAGGGATTCGATGCCATCGTGACCATTGCCGTCGCGCCGGAAGGCTTTGACCGTGTGATCCGCCTGGCAGATCAGAACGATGTGGTGCTCGTGCCGTTCGACAACGTGCTCGACACCGGTGCCGTGATGCAGATCAACGAGAACCAGATCGAAATGGGCCGGACTTGGGCTCAGTTCGTCGTCGACGAACTCGCCGCACAAGGAAAGACTTCTGGCCGTCTATTGGAGGTCCGTGGGCTTGCCGGCAACTCGGTCGATCGTGACCGCTCGATCGGCATCCACCAGGTGCTCGATGAATCGGGCGGTGACTGGGAAGTCATCCAGGTCGTCGGCAATTGGGACGACGGCACCGCGCAACGGGTGACTGCTGACGCTATCGCCGTTCACGGCCATTTCGACGCCCTTCTGGTACAGGGTGGAACCACCGGTGCCGTTCAGGCGCTGATTGATGCAGGCCACCCCTTCGTGCCCGTTGCCGGTGAATCGGAGAATGGCTTCCGTAAGCTCGTGGCTACGCACGCCGACGACGGCCTCAAAGGGCTCTCCATCGGCCAATCGCCAGGTATGGTTGCCGTTGCGATAAAGGCGGCGATTGCGGCGTTGGAAGGCAATGTCATGCCGAACCTGATCGCGATTCCCCTGCCGATGGCTCGTTACGACGAACTGGAAGATGGGGTGAATTACTGGTCGAATCTGCCCGACAATTTCTTCACCACCAATGAATTTGCGCCCTGTGGCGTGAATATCTCCGGGCCCTCGATCATGGCCCAGACTGAAGCCGATTCCTGAGCTCAGTAATGCGGCGCCGGTTTTTGCCGGCGCCGCAATATCCAAGTTTCTTGCCGAACGGGGATGATCCCGGGCGTGGAAACTGTGCCGCCATCGGAACTGCGGGACGCAAATGAATACCAGTTTATACGAACACCCATTTGTCGAGTTGAATGGCGTTTCCAAATTCTACGCGGGAGTCCGGGCACTCGAGGGTGTCGACTTCGCCTGTCGGCGCGGCTCGATCCATGCCGTGCTCGGCGAAAACGGCGCAGGCAAATCCACCTTGATCAAGGTTATGGCGGGCGTCGTAAGCCCCACCGAGGGTACATTGCGGGTCGAAGGCAGGGCGTGCAGCTTTTCCGGTCCTTCCGAGGCGGTGAGCGAGGGAATTGTCTGCGTTTTCCAGGAACTTTCCCTGATGCCCGACCTGTCCGTGGCGGACAATATCTCGATTTCCGACCCACCGCGCCGGATGGGCCTGATCGACAGGGGCGCCCAGAACCGGCGCGCCGAGGAGCTGCTGGCACGCATCAATTGCGAGGATGTAGACCCACGGATGCTGGTGCGCGAGCTTTCCTTGTCCCGCCGACAGATGGTCGAAATCGCCAAGGCGCTTGGCAAGAATCCAAAATTGCTCATCCTCGATGAAGCGACCTCTGCACTGACCGCGCGGGACGTCGAGACCGTCTATCGCGTTCTTGGCGAATTGCGGGATGAAGGCGTGGGTATGCTGTTCATCTCGCACCGCATGCATGAGGTCGAAGCTCTCTGCGACCGACTGTCCGTCTTCCGCAACGGCAAGCATATCGAAACTTTCGACAGGGGAGAGCGTACGCAGGACGATATCGTCAAGTTGATGATCGGTCGCGAAGTTGAGCACCAGTTTCCACCCAAGCCCGAGCCCGTTGCACGCCCGGCGCATCTGATCGTCTCGAATCTTGCCTGGGAGAACCGGCTGAACGGCGTCGATCTGGCTGTTGGACGTGGGGAGATCGTCGGTCTCGGAGGGCTGGACGGCCAGGGGCAGAAGGAGCTTTTGCTCGCCCTATTCGGCTGCCTGCGTGGCGTGAAGGGGAGCGCGAGTATTGGCGGTAATAATGCGCTTACGCTGTCGCCGGCTGAGGCCAAATCCTCTGCACGTCGTATTGCCCTGGTTCCCGAGGATCGCAAAACCGAAGGTCTGATGCTGCCAATGTCGATCACGGACAATCTGCTGGCCGCATCCTTCAGCCGGGTTTCACGGGGCCCGTTCATCGATCCCCAGAAGGCGAAAGCCGCGGTTGCCGCAGGTATCGAGAAGTTGCGGATCAAGGCCGGAAGTCCCGACGCCGCCGTTGCGACGCTCTCGGGCGGCAACCAGCAGAAGGTGGTGATCGCCAAATGGTTGATGACTGACCCTGAACTGATTCTCCTCAATGATCCTACGCGCGGCATCGATGTCGGCACCAAGCAGGAGATCTACCGCTTGATGCGCGACCTCGCCGACGCCGGCAACGCGATCCTTTTCTATTCGACTGACTACGCCGAACTCATTGGCTGCTGCGACCGGGTTGCCGTCATGTATGGCGGGCGCATCGTCGCCGAGCTCCAGGGAGAGGCCATAACCGAGGAAGCGATCATCGCGGCCTCGCTCAACATTTCTACCGCCCGGACGGCGGCTATATATGCGGAGTCAGGCGTATGAGGAGCCTGTTTGCCACCCTTGGCGTTTCCATCCGCCAGAACCGCGGTTTTTATGGCGCGCTGGCGATGTTCTGCATCATCTACTTTTTCTATCATGTTCTGCATCCGCGCGGGTTCTCGACCAACGTCCTCGTCGCCAATGCCAATGAATCCGTAGCGCTGGCCTTCGTCGCGATGGCACAGGCAATCCCGGTGCTGATCGGGGGACTCGACCTATCGGTTGGTGCCGTCATGACCCTAACCGCCTGTATCGCCTCCGGGTTGCTCCATGGCAGCCCGGAACAGATCGTCTTCGGCATGGTCGTGACCGTACTGACGGGCACGGCATTCGGCTTTTTCAATGGCCTCGTCATCGTCTTGGGCCGTTTGCAGCCCATTATCGTAACGCTCGCCACTGGCGCTATCGCCATGGGTTTCGCCCTACTCGTCCGGCCGTCACCTGGTGGGCGCGTGGATGGCGATCTCAACTGGGCACTGACCAACTCTCTCCGCGAATTTGCTGATGTCTATGGACTGGCAGACGGGGGGAGGGCGGATTGGTTCCAGCCTGTCGCCTGGGTACCAGTCCCGTTGATCATCCTTTTTGGCGTGGCGGCTCTGGTCTGGGTGCCGTTCCGGCGTACCGTTACGGGCCGGACGCTGTATGCGATTGGTTCGGCGGAAGGCGCGGCTTACATGTCGGGCCTGCCGATAGCGCGCGCCAAGATCGCCGCCTTCACGCTGGCTGGCTTCTTTGCAGGCTGCGGGGGTCTTTATCTGGCCATCCAGACGTCGACCGGCAACGCCGACATTCCGCAGGCAGGCGCCTATACGCTCAATTCGATTGCCTCGGTGGTTCTTGGCGGTGTCTCGCTGCTGGGAGGCATCGGGTCGGCCATTGGTGCCTTGATCGGAGCACTCATCCTGCGCGTCATTTCCTTCTATTTCCGGATTCTGGCCATCGATCCGCTACTCCAGCCGCTGGTCGAAGGTATTGTCCTGTTGCTCGCGGTGAGCCTTGGGGCGGTGCGCGCCCTGCGCGTCAAGAACCGCCTCGAGCTGTTCCGATAAGGGGAGGGAACGATGAACGCGATCATTAATCGCATCAAACCGGATGATTTTCCAATTCTCATCGCCGGCGGTTTCGTGGTGATCATCCTTCTCGCAGGCACCGCCTACACCATGACGGTAATGGGGACCGCGCCGCTGCTCACTCCCAATTACCTCATGACACAGTTGCAGATTGGCGCCTTTCTGGGCATCGCGGCAATCGGGATGATGATGGTCATCCTGCTCGGGCATATCGATCTTTCCATTCCCTGGACAATGGCGGCGGCGGCCATGATGGCGACCTCGGTGGGCGGGCCTGCGGCCATTCCCACCGGGCTCGCCATCGGGTTGCTCGTCGGGTTGTTCAACGGTTTTGGCGTCGCTTACCTGCGCATACCGTCAATGATCTTCACGCTCGGCGTGGATACGGTCTTGCGCGGGCTGATGGTTGCTCATACCGGAGGCTACGCGCCACAGACCGAAGCGACCGAGTTGATGCGTTGGCTCGCTTCGGGCCGCGTATTGGGCATTCCCAATGCCCTGTTCGTCTGGGCCGCAATTGCTCTGATCATCGGCGTGGTCCTGCAACGCACGGCGTTCGGTCGTGCCATCTATGCGACCGGCAACAAGGAAGCGGCTGCTTACCTTTCGGGAATCCGCACGCGCTGGGTGATCGTCGGATCCTTCGTCGTCTGCGGCCTGTGCGCCGCCGCCGCCGGGATGCTGCTTGCCGGATATTCGACCCGGGCCTATCAGGGCATGGGTAACGCCTATCTGTTGCCATCCATCGCCGCGGTCGTCATCGGCGGGACGCGCATTCTGGGCGGGAGTGGGCGACTGACTGGGACCGTCGTCGGCGTTATCCTGATCGTATTGCTCAACTCGGTCCTATCGATCATGCAAATGCCCGAGGCAGGACGGCAAATCATCTATGGGACTGTGATCGTGGGGATGCTGCTCGTCTATGGCCGCAACGCCAAAATCACCTCGTGAGCCACCGCCCTACAGCCGACCGGTCACTCGGAACTGGTCCACTTGGCGACGACTTCCGCGCTTGGAGCAGTGCCCTTTGCATGTGCTTCGACGCTCACCGGTTTGTGGTGCACGCTGATGACCGTGAGGAAATGCGTGGCACCGTCATAATCGCACGCGATCCGGTCACCCGGGGAGGGTGCGGAGAGAAAAGTATAGTCGCCCCAATCCTGGGACTGGAAATTGACCGACCCGCGTTCGACCAGAAGCCGGGCTGAATACATCTGCACTTACTCCCACAGATAAGGACAGCGCGATACCGGAAGTTGTTGATTTTCTGCGCGAACCACGCGCCGCGACCGGCCCGTCGCAATACTAGAATGAACGTTTTTTGTGAGACGTGTCCAGCGTATTTTTGCACAGCATTGCGCTTTGGGCTTGGCTTATGGGGGCAGGCGCGGTAGTAACCGCGCCCGTATCGCATTGCTCGGAGACCGAGAAATGAGAGTTGTCGTTTGCGGGGCCGGCCAGGTCGGCACCACTATTGCCCGACATCTCGCGACCGAAGGCGTTAACGTCACCGTCATCGATAACGATCAGGACCAGGTTCGCCGGGTCGATGAGAGCTATGACGTGCGGGGTATCGTTGGGTATGCCTCTCATCCGGCAACGCTGCGCAAGGCTGGTGCCAAGGACGCGGACATGCTGATTGCCGTCACGCGGTCCGACGAAGTGAATATGGTGGCCTGTCAGGTGGCCTATTCGCTGTTCGGCGTCAAACGCCGCATAGCGCGCCTGCGGCACGCCGGTTATCTGTCACAAGACAAGACGGGGCTGTACGCGGCCGAGCATTTGCCGATCGACGTCATTATCTCGCCCGAAATCGAAATCGCCGAAGGCATCTCCCGCCGCCTGCGCACGCCGGGTGCGTTCGATATGGTCCCGATGGCCAATGGCGAGGTGGAACTGCTCGGCATTCACGTCGAATCCAACCGCTGCGCCGTTGTCGGCGAGCGCTTGATGGACATTTCGCGTAGCGACGAGCTCGACGGTGTGTCCATTGTGGCCGTTATCCGAAAGGGTCGGTTCTTTGTCCCTGACGATAACGACAGGGTCGAGGTTGGCGACGACGTTTACGTCATCGCGCGCGCCGACATGGTGGATCAGGTGATGATGGCCTTCGGGCATCGAGAACGCGTGGCGCGGCGGCTGGTGATGGTGGGGGCGGGCAACGTCGGGCTTCATCTCGTGCGAAAGGCCCGCAAGGCATCTCCGGGCATCGACATCAAGATTATCGAACGCGATCGCCAGCGTGCAGAATATGTCTCGGGCGAATTGGGCGGCGCCGCCGTCGTCCTTCAGGGCGATGCGCTGGACCGCGCGCTACTTGAGGAGGCGCAGGCTGGACTGGCGGAAACCATCGTTGCCGTAACCAATGACGACGAGACCAACATTTTCGCTTCGGTGCTTGCCAAGCAGGCGGGCTGCAAGCGTGCCATTACGCTCGTCAACAAGAGTTCGTATGAAAGCCTTATCCCCACGTTGGGGATCGACGCTGTGGTCAATCCAAGTGCGGTGACCATCTCCACTGTATTACGCCATATCCGCCGCGGGCCGATTGCCGCGCTCTACACCTTGCGCGAAGATTTCGGCGAGGTCATCGAGGCCGAAATTACCGAAGGCTCTCGCATGTTGCGGCGCCCGCTCGACCAACTGGGCCTACCCCAGGGCATGAAGATCGGTGCAGTCGTCAGGCAGGGCAGGGTTTTCATCCCCGAGCCCAGCACTCAGCTTGAGCAGGGAGATCATGTCGTGGCTATGGTGACCTACAGTTACCTGCGGCTAGCCGAGGCGCTGTTGGGCGCCGAAAGGACACATCTGGGATGATGCCCGCCCGCGCCAGAAGCGTAGGTGTTAAATCCACCGTCGCACCGGGGCTGAAGCCGGTGCTCTACCTCGTGGGGCTGGTACTCCTGACCGCCGCCGCCATGATGGTCTTCCCGATGCTCGTGGACATTTACTACCGCAACCCCGATTGGCAGGCGTTTGCGTCAGCTGCCATGCTGGCGGCGGTCATAGGCGGATTGCTGGTCCGCTACGGGCGCAAATCGCTCAAGGTTGGGCTGACGTTGCGCCAAGCCTTTTTGCTGACACCTTTGAGCTGGTTCAGTGTCGCCGCCGTAGGGGCATTGCCGTTCTATTTCTCCGAATACGGGATTGTCAGCCGATCCATCGTCGATTCGGTCTTTGAATCGGTTTCGGGCATTACGACCACGGGCTCCACGGTCCTGAGCGGGCTCGACGGAGCGCCGCCAGGCATGTTGCTCTGGCGCGCGTTGCTGCAATGGATGGGTGGCATCGGGATTATCGGGACGGCCATCGCCATTCTTCCCGCTCTCGGCATCGGCGGTATGCAGCTGTTCCGGACCGAATCCTCGGACCGCTCGGAAAAAGCCATGCCCCGGGTCAGGCAGATCGCCGCGAGCATCGTTCTCGTCTACCTCGGGCTTACCGTCCTCGCCGCAATCGTCTACTGGGCGGCCGGCATGCGGCTCTTCGATGCTGTAGCCCACGCGCTGACGTCGATCGCCACCGGCGGTTATTCCACCTCGGACTCCTCGTTTGGCAATTGGGAAGAGAACGGCATTCAGTGGTTCGCGACCTTGTTCATGCTCTCAGGAGCTATTCCCTTCGTGCTTTACGTCCGCCTGATCGCGGGAGAGGGTAGGGCGCTGTGGGATCAGCAGGTCCGCACGCTGGTCGCCTTTCTCGCCGTTGTTATCCTGGCGCTAGGCCTTTGGCTGACCTTGTCCGGGCAATACGATCCCGAGCCAGCCTTCCGGCACGCCGCATTCAATGTGGTGTCGGTCGTAACCACGACGGGTTACGCCACGGCGGATTATGGCCTTTGGGGCAATTTTGCCATTGGCCTGTTCTTCGGCTTGACGTTTATCGGCGGCTGCACTGGTTCGACATCCGGCGGGATCAAGATCTTCCGCTTCGAAGTCATGGCATTGATGCTCAAGGCGCATTTCATGCGCTTGCTGTATCCGCGCGGTGTTTTCCGCAGCTACTACGGCGAGCGCCCGGTCGGCGATGAGGTCATCGGTTCCGTCGTGGCGTTCTTCGCCGTGTTTTTCCTCTGCTATGCGGTGTTCACAATCGCGCTGATGGCACTGGGGCTCGATTTCCTCACAAGTGCCAGTGGGGCAGTAACTGCGCTGGCGAACGTAGGCCCCGGATTGGGTGAAATTATCGGCCCTGCCGGCAACTTCGGAACGCTGCCCGATGCCGCGAAATGGCTCCTGAGCCTTGCAATGCTGCTCGGACGGCTGGAACTGTTCACCGTACTGATCCTGTTCGTTCCTCGCTTCTGGCGAGGGTAGGTCTCAGGTTCGCGCCGCTCCAGCGTTGATATTTTCGAGCATCTCGTCGGGAATGTCGTCAAAGCTGGCGTAGTTCATGTTGTAGAGCTTGGCATAGAGCCCGCCTTTTTCCATCAGTTGGTCGTGGTTCCCCTCTTCGATCAGTTCGCCGTTCTGGAGGACGATAATGCGATCCGCACCGCGGATGGTGGCGAGACGATGCGCAATGACCATCCCCGTGCGGCCCTTGAGCAGTGTTTCGAGCGCCTTCTGTATTTCCCGCTCTGTATAGGAGTCGATACTGGCGGTCGCCTCGTCCAATACGAGGATTTTCGCGTCCGCAACTAGCGCGCGGGCAAAGCTCAGAAGCTGTCGCTGACCAAGCGAAAGATTCGAGCCGCGCTGTTCGAGAATTGTGTCGTAGCCTTGCGGCAGTCGCTCGATAAATTCGTGCGCGCCGACGGCTTTAGCCGCGGCAACGACATCATCACGATGGGCCCTTTCAGAATTGTAGCGAATGTTCTCCAGAACCGAGCCGGTAAACAGAAACGGCTCCTGCAAGACCATTGCCACCTGCCGGCCGAGCGATTCCTGGGTGACTTCGCGCACATCATGGCCCCCCACCAGAACGGCACCCGATTGTACTTCGTAAAACCGGTGTACCAGCGCCATCGCGCTCGTCTTGCCTGAACCCGTCGGTCCGACGATGGCCACCGTTTCCCCCGGATTGACCCGGAACGAGACGTTTTTGAGCACGGGACGATTGGGGTCGTATCCGAATACGACATCGCGGAACTCGACCGAGCCATCCATATCGGCAGTGAGCGCAACGGCGTCCGGCTTGTCGTCTATAGCGACAGGCAGATCCAGCACTTCGATAATGCGCCGCCCTGACGTCATGGCGCGCTGCATGATCGAGTACTGCATGGTCAGCGAACGTATGGGATCAAAGAACCTCTGAATGTAAAAGAGGAAGGCGACGACGATACCGACCTGCAGGCTTCCATTGAGCACCAGCGATCCGCCAGCGACGATCACCGTCGCCATCGCAATCCCGGTCAGTGTATCGACGATGGGCACCATCACCTGGGCATATTTGGAGCCGGTGAGTTGGGTCCTGAGATTGTGATAAGCGCGGTCGTCGTAAAGGTCGAGATTGACCTGCTGGCGGTCTAGGTTCTGGATGGTCCGCACCCCGTTGATGCCCTCGGCCATCGCTCCATTGGTGAGCGAATTGGTTTCGTGCGCCTTCCAGAAGGCCCGCTTTGCACGCGGCAGCCAGAACAGGCGGACGACGAACAGGGCCGGCATGGTGGATAGCGTGAGCAGCCCCAGTCCCCAATCAAGGCTAAGCAGCACGACGACGATGCCAACGAGAAGCACTGCGTCACCCACCGAAACGATGGACGTTTCGAGGAATTCCTGCATGGAGTTGACGTCGCCTTGAAGCCGGCTCATTAGCCGCCCCACCTCGGTCTTGTCCATGAAACTCAGCGACACGGCCTGAAGGCGAGCGAACATGGCCCGGCGCATGTCGAACAGGACGTTTTCCGCGACGTGGCCGACCTGGATTTCCTGCAGGTAGGAGGCTCCGTAATTGAGCAGTACCATGGCGGCGAAGGCCGCAATGGCCCAGCCGAGATTAGTAAGGTTGCCCCCTTCCACCATGCCGCTGTCGATGGCGTAGCCGATGATTAGCGGAATCGCGAGTTGGGTCACGGTGAAGGCGAGTACCGCAGCGATGGAAATGTATATCCGGCGCCGGTAGGGGTGCACGAACTTCCAGATCCGGCGGACCGTCCGGGGGTCATAGGCCTTGCCGAAGACTTCTTCCTCGATTGTGTGGCTGCCTACGGTTGCGTGCGGCGGGCGGCGCTGGGTGGAATAGGCGCTGGCCATTTGTTCTTCGTCGGGATTTGTCGTCTTCATTGGGCCGCACCTCCAAGTTCCAGCACTTCCGGAGGACGGGTCTGCAGATCATAGAGCGCCCTGTACCGCCCTCCCAACGCGAGGAGGGTTTCGTGATTACCTTCCTCCGTGACGCATCCACACTCGAGGAACAGAATCTTGTCCGCGTGCATGAGTGAACTCAAACGGTGCGAGATGATGATGGTGACGCGATCTTCTGCATAACGCCTGATAGCTCTGCGGATGCGGTGTTCGGTGCCCGCATCGATTGCGGCCGTCGAGTCGTCGAAGATCATGATGGCTGGCTTGAGCAAGAGGCTGCGCGCGATGGCCAACCTCTGGCGCTGGCCGCCTGAAAGCGAAACCCCCCGCTCGCCCACAACCGTATCGTAGTCGGCCGGAAGGCCCGCGATGTAGTTATGAAGCTGCGCGCTTTCCGCTGCCCGCTCGATGCGGGTTTCCTTGGCCCAGGGGTCGCCATAAGCGATGTTGTTTTCAATGGTGGTGGTGAACAGGAAAGTATCCTGCTGCACCACGGCTACGGCGCGCCTCAGCGAGTCCAGTGTGACATCACGGATGTCCTGGCCGTCGATAGTGATCCGGCCCGCCGTTACGTCATAGAGCCGAGGAACAAGATGGGCGATAGTGGATTTCCCGCTTCCCGGCGCACCGACGATTCCAATCGTCTGACCAGCACGAGCCTCGAAACTGACCCCGCTCAAAGTGGAATGTTTCGCGCCGCCATAGGCAAAGTGGACATTCTCGAAGCGGAGCGTGCCCTTCGTTACCTCAAGTGGCTTGGCATCGGGCCTGTCTTCAATTTCGACAGGCAGGTCGAGCACCGAAAAGAAGCGATCGCCACAGATCGAGGCGCGGGCAAAGGAATTGACCATCAGCCCCAACTGACGCACTGGCATTTGCAGGATCGTCATGAAGGTGAGGAACGAGGCAAGTGTGCCCACGGTCATCTCGCCGGCGATGACCTTGGTGCCGCCGGCCCACAGCACGAGGCCCATCGCGATAAAGAAGGAGAATGTCATGACCGAGGTATTGCGCACCCTGATGCCGACTCGCTCATGCGCCAATTCGAGCGCGTCGCGGGACGCCGCGTCAAATTTTTCGAGTTCGTGTTTCTGCCCCGAAAAGGCGCGCACGACACGGATGCCGCCCAGGTTCTCGTCCATGACTCTGGTGAGGGCGGAAAGCTTGTCCTGAAGAATCAGCCAGGTCTTGCGCAGAGCGAGCTGCGCAGACGAAGAGCGCCAGGCGACAAAGGGGGCGAAGCTCAGCGAAAGCAGGCCCAGCAAGAGGTCGGTGGAAATCAAAAGCCAGGCGCCAAATCCAAGCAGGACCGACAGCAGAACAACCCGGATGAGACCCGTCGAGAAAAAGATGCGAAGGCCTTCGAGATCGAGCAGGCCGACGGTGATGAGGTCACCCGAATGTACCTTGTCGTGATAGGAATAGGGAAGCCGCTGCACCTTGTCGTAAAAGGCCAGGCGCAACTCGTAGCCGACATGGTGACCGACCGATTCCGCGAAATAGTTTTGTAATAGCGTGAAGATACCGCGCCCGATCGAGACGGCGAGCAAGGTGAGCGCGCTCCACCATAGCGCCTGTTCAGCCCCTTCCGTGGTAACCGAGAGTATATTCTGCGCCCGGTCGATCGCTTCGCCAAGCAGACGCGGTATCGTCAATTGCAGCAATGCGGCAATAACAGTCGCACCTATGGCAATGGTCGCCTGCCAGTAGTGGCGCAGGGAAAAGAGCGTCAAACGGACGAGCGGAACGCGGCCTTTCCCGCTATGGGCAGCCGCAATATGGCTTCTCGCATCGCCGCGAGCACGATCGCGGCCAGCCTTGAGCGTGATCAAGGGATATTCCAGACGTCAAAAGGCGACGAAAGGGGGCTTCGTCGGCGAAATTGTGTGAATAGACTCGCAAAGAATGATTGAAGGGCGATTTTTTCGCCAGATCAAGGGGTAAGGCAATAAAAGATGAGCCCTTGACCTTCCCATGATGGGAACCTCTACATTGCGTTCACAATGAGGATACGCCCATGAGTGAACTGGATTTGGAGCCCAAACGCACGCCGCTGATCTTCCCGGTCCGAGGAATGAGCTGCGCTTCTTGTGTAAAGCGGGTTGAAGGGGCTGCCGCTAAGGTGCCGGGCGTCTTGCACGCAACGGCCAATTACGCCAGCGACACGCTGAGCGTCGAAACCGACGGCGAATTCGATCCCACTGCGCTGGAGCAGGCGGTGCGGGAAGCGGGCTATGATCTTTCCGTCTCGCATGTCGAGATCGGCATCGAGGGCATGTCGTGTGCGTCCTGCGTCAAGCGTGTCGAGAACGCGATTTCCGCTGTGCCCGGCGTCGTTTCGGCATCGGTCAATCTCGTTTCCGAGCGCGCCACGATCGCATTGGTCCAGGGAGACGCTGGGCTGGCCGACGTGGAAGCCGCGATAACCAGGGCGGGCTATACGCCGCGCCGGCTTTCAGGGCGGACCGGAGCATTGCGCCAGGATGCCAAGGAAAAGGAAAGCGATGAGCTCAAGCGCGACGTTCTGATTGCCGGGCTGCTGACGATCCCGCTCTTCGTTCTTGAAATGGGCGGGCATCTTTATCCGCCTCTACATCATTGGCTTATGGGCATTGTTTCGATGCAGTGGCTGTATGTCGGCTACTTTGTCCTGGCCAGTATCGTCATGTTCGGTCCGGGGCGCCGGTTTTATGTCAAAGGCTTCCCCGCACTTATCCGGGGCGCTCCCGACATGAATTCGCTGGTGGCGATCGGAACAAGCGCCGCCTGGCTCTATTCAAGCGTCGTCACCTTTGCGCCGCACCTGTTGCCCGCTTCCGCGCGCAATATCTACTTCGAGGCCGCCGCCGTTATAGTCGCGCTGATCCTCGTCGGCAGGCTGCTCGAAGCAAGGGCAAAGGGCCGGACCAACGAAGCCGTCAGGCGACTGATCGGCCTGCAGGCCAAAACCGCACGCGTGGAGCGCGGCGGCGAAACGGTGGATGTACCCATCGATCAGGTAAGACTCGATGACATCATCATCATCCGACCAGGCGAGAAAATCGCCGTCGACGGAAAGGTGACCGAGGGTGCATCCTATGTCGATGAATCGATGATCTCGGGTGAGCCGGTGCCGGTTGCCAAGGCAGCAGGGGACTCGGTTATCGGCGGCACGATCAACAAGACCGGCAGTTTCCGCTTTCGCGCAACCCGCATCGGGGGCGATACGATGCTGGCCCAGATCATCCGGCTGGTCGAAGCGGCACAGGGCAGTAAGCTGCCCATTCAGGCGCTGGTCGATCAGGTTACGGCATGGTTCGTTCCAGTCGTGATCGCCATCTCGGTCCTGACCTTCGGCGTCTGGGCAATCTTTGGCCCCGAACCGGCGCATACGTTTGGACTTATAAATGCCGTCGCCGTACTCATCATTGCGTGTCCGTGTGCGATGGGGCTTGCGACGCCGACTTCAATCATGGTCGGGACGGGGAGGGCGGCCGAATTTGGCGTCCTGTTCCGCAAAGGCGAGGCGTTGCAGCGGCTGCGCGATGTCGGCGTTGTCGCGTTGGACAAAACCGGTACGCTGACCAAAGGCGCACCGGAAATGACCGATTTCATCGTTGCCGACGGGTGGGATGAAGCCGAAACGCTGGCGCTCGTCGCGGCCGCCGAGGTCGGTTCGGAACACCCGATTGGAGAGTCGATCGTTGCTGCGGCGAAGGCCCGCGGCTTGGCGCTGGAAAGCGCACAACAGTTCGATACGGTCGCCGGTTCGGGCGTAGTCGCGACAGTCGCCGGTAAAAAGATCGAGATCGGAACCGACCGGTTCATGACCGGCTTGGGCTATGACACATCGGGGTTTGTGCCGACAGTTGCGGCCCTTGGCGAAGAAGGCAAGACCCCCGTGCTTGCCGCCATCGATGGTAGGATCGCCGCTGTCATCGCCGTCTCCGATCCAATCAAGCCGACGAGCCGGGAGGCGATAGACCATTTCCACGCGATGGGTCTAAAGGTGACGATGATAACCGGCGACAACCGGCGAACGGCCGATGCCATCGCGCGCCGCCTCGGCATCGACACCGTGGTGGCTGAGGTCCTTCCCGCCGGCAAGGTGGACGCCATCAAGAGCCTCAAGAGCGAAGGGATGCTCGCTTTTGTAGGAGACGGGATCAACGACGCGCCAGCGCTTGCAGAAGCCGATGTTGGGATCGCGGTCGGGACGGGAACCGATGTCGCCATCGAAAGCGCTGATGTGGTGCTGGTGGGCGGCGACATGCGCGGCACCGTTCAGGCGATCGCCATCTCCCGCGCTACCTTGCGCAATATTCGCCAAAATCTTGTCTGGGCGTTCGGATATAACATGCTGCTCATCCCGGTGGCGGCGGGCGTGCTCTATCCGCCCTTCGGTATTCTGCTTTCGCCGGCACTCGCAGCCGGAGCCATGGCGCTATCGAGCGTTTGCGTGCTGGCGAACGCCCTGCGGCTCAAGGGATATGTGCCGCCCCTCGCGGAAAGAGGAGGACAGGAATGATGAACATCGGGGAGGCCGCTAAAGCCTCAGGCGTCTCAGCTAAGATGATCCGCTACTATGAGTCGATCGGACTCATCTCCGAGGCCGATCGCACCCATAGCAATTACCGCGTCTATGGAACGAACGACGTGCATACGCTGCGCTTCATCAAGCGAGCACGAAATCTGGGATTTTCGATGGAAGAAACGTCGGCGTTGCTGGCGCTTTGGCACGACAGGACGCGCGCGAGTGCCGACGTTAAACAGATCGCGACCGAACACGTTCAAGCTCTGGAAACGCGCATCTCCGAACTCCAGGAGATGGCGGATACGCTCCGCCACCTCGTTCATTGCTGCTCGGGTGATAATCGCCCGGATTGCCCCATACTGAGCAATCTGGCCGGGCAGGATAGGGCGGTCGGGCAGGCCTGACAGTGGGATTTACTGGGCGCTGCGTGCAAGCCATTCGCGCATCCAGGCAATCTCGGCTTCCTGTGCCGCAATGATCTCTTCGGCAAGCGCGCGGATTTCGGGGTCTTCGCCATGTTCCAGAACCACGCGCGCCATGTCGATGGCGCCTTGATGGTGGGGGATCATCCCGCGCACGAAATCGACGTCGGCGTTACCGGAATAGTCGATGTTCATGCCTTCGTGCATGCGCGCATTGGCGTCGACATAACCGCGAATAGCGGGGTTGTCAGCGTTGTTTCCGGTATCGAGGTGCTGGTGGTCTTGTGCAAATGCGAAACTCGCGGCAAAGGCAGCGGATCCGAACAGGAGGGCACGTTTCTTCATCGTTTTAGGACCTTTCTACGGTTACTAGCGTGCCGATGTTCGGGCTTTCTACCGTGGGAAGGTCAAGGCCGGCATTGGAGCAAATTGCCCACCTTAGCGCCAAGATATTCCAATGCCCGCCAGATCGTGACGGAGATGATTGTCTCGTTATCCGAGAGGACTGATTGCGCCCGGGGGTTGAACGGGTCGGAGTGCCCGTTGACCGGCGATGCCGAATCCGTCAGTGCGTCCAGGGGAACTTGCGGTCGTGGCGGAAATTGTCCGGATAGCTGACCTTCTTGACCGAAGCGTCGTGCGCCGGTTCGATCCGATAGGGAATGCCGCTGCGGCGCGCATAGGATTCCGCCTCTTCGACCGTATCGAAACGCAGCTTGACCTGCTGGCGCATGTCGGTCGAGGACGTATAGCCCATAAGCGGATCGATGGAACGCGGCGCTTCGGGCTCGTATTCGAGCACCCAGTTGCGGCTTTTGCCCCTGCCGGACTGCATCGCATTCGGTGCTGGGCGATAGATACGTGCGACCATTCCCGTCATCCCTTGTATTCGTGGTTGGTCGGGGCAGCAAGATTCGAACTTGCGACCCCCGGTTCCCAAAACCGGTGCTCTACCAGGCTGAGCTATACCCCGACGTGGCCACGACGATCCGATACACATTCTTTTCTGACAGGGCAAGGCGTGTTACCCGGTTGCGCCCGCGCAATTTACCACACGGGAGACGCGTCAGCTTGTTTGCAGACAATACTTTCAGTGATCGCTTCTGGCGTTGGATCGCGCAGGAGCATCTGAGTCGCCGCATATATCTGCGTTGGCTGCCGGCGATTGTGCTGGCGCTTCTAGTTACGGCCGTGTTTTTCGATGCGCCTGTCAGCGTTGCCCTGCGGAATTGGCCTGCCTATGAGCGCGCCTTCTTCACCTTCCTCACCGGCTTTGGAAAATCCGACTGGATTCTGATCCCCACGCTCCTGGGTATGATTCTCGGTTTTGCCGCCCGGTATGCAAATCTGACCTATAGCTGGCGCTGGGCTGCACGCGGGGTTTTGGGGGTCTCGGCTTACGTTTTCACGTCCGTTGCCCTGGCTGGTCTGGTCACGGTGGTTCTCAAGCGCGTGATCGGCCGCGCCCGGCCAATGTATCTCGAACAGTACGGAACGCTGCATATTGAGCCCTTCAATATACTCGACTGGTCGATGCATAGTTTTCCGTCCGGGCATTCGACCACCGCGCTCGCTTTCACCGTCGTGCTGATAACCCTTGCGAACGGGCGGTTCGCAAGAACACTCACGGCGATTGGCCTGGGAATCGGCCTGAGCCGCATCGTGGTGGGCGATCACTTTTTGTCCGACGTGGCCGCAGGTTGTGTGGTCGGAACCCTGGTCGCTCTGCTCGTGCGCGACTATTTCGCGACCAGGGGCTGGACCATGCGCGTCGAAGGCAAGGCGGTCCGATTCCGCATGTTTGCTGCGTTCTTGCCGCTCTTGCGCTGGCTGAGGCGCCGTCACGTTCCCAAACTGTTTAGGTAGCGTGCGAATCCGGCTGCCAGGTCCGCCTTGAGGTCATCGATATCCTCGAAGCCCACATGGATGCGGAAGGTGTTCCCTGCCTCGTCCCAGGGAACCGCAGTGCGGAATTTCCGCGGATCGACGGGAAGGAGCAGGCTTTCGAAGCCTCCCCAGGAATATCCCATCCCGAATAATTCCAGTCCATCCACAAACGCGGCAATTGCCGTACGGCCTGCTGGTGGCAGGACGAAGGAAAAAAGCGAACCTGACCCGGAAAAATCGCGCTTGAACAACGCATGATCGGGATGGGATCGTAGGGCAGGGTGGAGCACCCGGGTGACGAGATCCTGCTCCTCCAGCCACTGGGCCAGATCGAGCGCCCGCGCCTCATGCGCTTTCATGCGCACGCCCAGTGTGCGTGTGCCGCGCATCGTGAGGAAAGTATCGTCCGGCGATGCAACGATGCCCAGGACGTGAGCCGTTCTGAGAAGCTGCGGCCAATAAGCAGCGTTTGCAGAGACGGTTCCGAGCATCAGGTCGGAATGGCCGCCGAGCATCTTGGTGCCCGAATGCACAACGATATCCGCGCCAAGCTGGAGGGGGCGGCAGAACAGCGGCGTCGCCCAGCTGTTATCGGCCACAATAGCGATGTTCTTGCCAGCCAGAGCGGACTTGATTGCAGGAATATCCTGCAGTTCGAAGGTTAGCGAGCCGGGGCTTTCCACGAACACGGCGCGCGTGTCGGGCCCGACGAGGTCGGCAATGCTGGAGCCGATGCGAGGATCGAAATATCGAGCCTTGATTCCGTACCCACAGAGGAAGGTGTCGGCCAGCTTTCGCGTGGGATCGTAAGCGCTGTCGGTGACGAGAATTTCGTCACCACCGTTGAGACAAGCAAGCAGCGCAAGCGAAATGGCGCTTATCCCACTCGGCGCCAGATACGTTCCCGCCGAACCCTCCAGCCCCGAGACTATCTCCTCAAGACCAGTTGTCAGCGGGGTTCCTTGGCGCCCGTAGCGATAGCGGATGGTATAGTCATCCAGTTCCGCAAGCGTCTCGAAGATGACTGTGCTCCCCCTGTAGACTGGCGTATTAACGAACCCCGATTGCGCGGCCGGATTTCGCCCGCCATGTGTAAGGAACGTTTCGGCACCTACCGAGAATCCCTGATCATTTTGAGATTTTTTCATTTCGATGGACAATTTCCGAGCTTCAATAGGTCAGTGCTATTGCTTCTATTTTAGGCGCAAGTCCAAGAGTGGTTAAATTCGTATCGGTAGCCCTTGACGGCGGCGGCAAACCGGGCTTCGATGCTGGCCATCAAATCGTCCGATGGCAATAGGGCGTTTGATCTCAATACCAACGTCTGGCACGGAGCAGGCAGTCCTCGCTTTGGAAGCCGGATAATCAAGGGTTAGGAAAAAAGGCAATCCAATGAAAAATAAACTTTTGACTCTCGCCGTTGCGACCGCAACGGCTGTGGCGGCGCCTGCAGCATTCGCCGACACGCTCGATGACGTAATCGAGCGCGGCTATGTGCAATGCGGCGTTACCCTTGGTGTGCCCGGCTTCTCCATGCCGGACGAGAACAACAATTGGTCCGGGCTTGAGGTCGATTATTGCCGCGCGCTGGCTGCGGCCATCTTCGATGACCCCGACGCCGTCCGCTATACCGGCCTCACCTCACAGGCCCGTTTCGAGAGCCTGGGCAATGGCAACGTGGACGTGCTGTCCCGTACCACGACGTGGACGATGACACGTGACACTGACCTCGGTCTCACCTTCGTGGGCACGATGTTCTATGACGGCCAAGGCTTCCTCGTTAAGGCTGCGGACGGCATTTCGTCCGCCCTTGAGCTTTCGGGTGCTGCGGTGTGCATCGAGGCCGGTACCACGACCGAACTCAACGCCGCCGACTATTTTGCAGCCAACGGCATGGACCTTTCCAACGCCGTTATCTTCGTGACGCGCGATGAGGTGACGCAAGCCTATCTCGACGGTCGGTGCGACGTCTATACCACCGACGCTTCGGCGATCGCCGCCGAGCGCACCCAGTTCCCCGATCCTTCGGCACACGTCATCCTGCCCGAAATCATTTCCAAGGAGCCGCTCGGCCCCGTGGTTCGCTCGGGCGACACCCGTTGGTTCAACATCACCCGCTGGACGTATTTCGCCCTGCTCAATGCTGAAGAACTCGGTGTAACCCAGGCCAACGTCGATGAAATGCTGGGCTCGGATAACCCTGAGATCAAGCGCCTGCTCGGTGTTGAAGGCGACTTCGGTTCGCCGATCGGACTTTCCGCCGATTGGGCTTACCGCATCATCAAGCACATCGGCAACTATGGCGAGGCTTACGACCGCCATGTCGGCCCGAACACCCCGCTCGGTATTCCGCGTGGCATCAACGCCCTTTGGTCGCAGGGCGGCATCCAGTACGCTCCGCCGATCCGCTAGGATCTGAGCGCCCTATCGAACCCGGCGCCTTGGCGCCGGGTTCAGCAATAAGGGCCTGCTGCAAACAGGAACGATCCGCCGGACCAACTCGTGGCGCCGCAGGAATCGGATACCGGCTCGCAACGTTGCCGAGGGCTGGGCAGGGGGTATGAATGTCTGTAGAAAACGGGGCGTCGCCCAGGGCGCAGACCGCGTCATCCATATTAAATAATCCCACCGTTCGCGCGGTCTTTTATCAGGTTGCGCTGGTCATATCGGTGGTCGTGCTGTTCTGGTGGCTGTGGTCCAATGCCATGCAGAACCTGGCCTTGCAGAACAAGGCTACGGGCTTTGGCTTTCTCAATCAGGTTTCCGGATTCAACATCAGCTTCGCGCTCATTCCGTTCGAGCGTACGTCTAGCTATTTGACGGTCTATTTCGTCGGCATCCTCAATACGTTGCTCGTTGCGGCTATCGGTATCGTCCTGGCGACGATCCTCGGGTTTACGATGGGTATCGCGCGGCTTTCCAAGAACGTGCTGATCCGCGGATTTGCGGCCGTCTACGTCGAATTGACCCGCAATACCCCCCTTCTGCTACAACTGATATTTTGGTATTTCCTCTCGCTCAACGCCTTTCCGCCTGTCAGGCAGAGCTGGGAGCTTCCCGGTTCCATTGTCGTCAATCAGCGCGGCCTCTCCTTTCCAGCGCCCGCTTTCGACGGCCCTTTCCTTTTGCTCGTAGCGGTCGCGCTTCTGGCGGTTGTGATTGTCTTCGTGATGCGGCGATGGGCGATGAAGGCGAGGGACGTCAGTGGCACAATTCCCTCCGGGATTGTCACCGCGGCCCATTATACCGACGTGATCGTCGTGTTCGCCATTGCCTGGTTGCTGGCGCTGTTTGCGCAGGTGATGATATTGGGCGAGGCCAATACAATCGCCTCGACGCTTACCGCCGCTGTGATCGCGGCCGTTTCCGCCACCCGTTATGAACGCCTGGCCCGGCTGGCGATTATCGCGCTGGTGGTGGTGGGCGCCGGCGTTCCCGCGATGCTTGCGGCGCTCAGTGCGCTACCCGCGTTTCTTTCAAACGGGTTCGATGCAGTCGGCGCGGCAATTGGCGGGACCCAGGGCCTGGAGGCGGACGCAGGACGGACTGTCATCGCCCGGGTGCTTGCGTTCGTTCTTGCCGCCGCCGCAATCTGGCACGCCTTTAGGACGATCCCGGAGAAGCGCGGGAGCCGCAACCTGCGTTTTCCCGTTTCGCTAAGCGTGGTGCTGATCGTCGGATTGCCCACCCTTTTCTATTTCTTGAGCGGGGCCGAACTGGCCTTCGATCCACCCGAATTGCAGGGCTTCAACTTCCGGGGCGGATGGACGGCACCGCCTGAATTGACAGCGTTGATATTCGGGCTTGTCGTCTACACCGCAGCCTTCATCGCCGAGATCGTTCGTGCAGGCATCCAAGCGGTGAATTACGGACAGACCGAGGCAGCTGCTTCGCTCGGGCTGAAGGACGGCGATCGGTTGCGCCTTGTGATCATTCCCCAGGCGCAGCGCATCATTGTACCGCCCCTCACCAGCCAGTATCTGAACCTCACGAAAAACTCGTCGCTCGGCGCGGCAATCGGCTTCCCCGAACTGGTGAACGTCTTCGTGGGCACGGCGCTCAACCAGAGCGGCCGCGCCATCGAGATCATCGGCATGACGATGTTGGTCTACCTGACGTTCTCGCTTGCGACCTCGCTGTTCATGAACTGGTATAATGCGCGCGTTGCGCTGGTGGAACGTTGAGGAGCCGGCCATGAGTGATCTGACCTTCGTTCGTTCCGATATGCAGCCGGCGCTTCCGCCTCCGGTCAGGACGACCGGTGCTATAGCCTGGACGCGCAAGAACCTTTTTCCCTCGGTCTCCAACGGCGTGTGGACGATCGTGGCAATTCTGTTCCTGCTCTGGCTCGTCCCGCGCCTTTATGGTTTTCTCATTGGGGACGCCATTTTTACCGATCCGGAAGGGCTGCGCGGAGAGGCCTGCCGCTTCGAGGGGGTAGGTGCGTGCTGGGCCTATGTGGCTGCGCGTTTCAATTTCTTTATTTATGGGTTCTTCCCCTTGGGTGAGGTCTGGCGGGTGAACATCATGTTCATCCTCGGGATCATCTTCCTTGCCCCGCTGCTGATTCCGAAGGCCCCGTTGCAAAAGACCGCCGCGCTGATGTTCTTCGTCGTCTATCCCATCGTCTCCTATTGGCTGATGGCGGGCGGAGAATTCCTCGGTATTCCGGGTACGGCACTGCGCACGGTTCCTACCAATCAGTGGGGCGGCCTGACCCTGACTCTGATCATCTCGATGATCGGTATCATCGTCTCGATGCCACTCGGCATTCTCCTTGCCCTTGGTCGCCAGTCGAAGCTGCCGATCATCAAATGGTTCTGCGTGGCCTTTATCGAGCTCTGGCGCGCCGTACCCCTGATCACCGTGCTGTTCATGGCTTCGGTGATGTTCCCGCTGTTCATGCCGCAGGGCGTCAATCCCGATACGCTCCTCCGCGCCATCGTCGGCATTTGCCTCTTCCAGGCCGCCTACATGGCCGAGGTCGTCCGCGGCGGGCTGCAAGCCATGCCGCGCGGCCAGTACGAGGCGGCTTCGGCCTTGGGGCTCAGCAAACCCAAGACGATGGGGCTGATCATACTTCCTCAGGCGCTCAAGCATGTGATCCCCGGGATCGTCAACAACTTCATCGCGTTGTTCAAGGATACCTCGCTGGTATCGATCATCGGCGTCTTTGAGTTGCTCAATACCGTCCGCGCTGCGGCGCGCGATCTCGACTGGTCATCACCGACACAGGCCGTAACCGGCTACATTTTTGCTGGCTTCGTCTTCTGGATATTCTGTTTCGGCATGTCCCGGTATTCCATCTACATGGAGAACCGCCTGCATACCGGACACAAGAGGTAAACCGACATGTCCCTTGAACTCGATATCGATCATACGCCCGACCGCTCCAAGATGACGGTCTCACAGACCGACATCGCCATCGAAATCAGGTCGATGAACAAATGGTACGGCGATTTCCATGTCCTGAGGGATATCGACCTCAAGGTCATGCGGGGCGAGCGGATTGTCATTGCGGGACCGTCCGGCTCCGGCAAGTCGACGCTTATCCGCTGCATCAACCGCCTCGAGGAGCATCAGGACGGCGACATCATTGTCGACGGCATCGAACTGACGTCGGACCTCAAGCGCATCGATGAGGTGCGCCGGGAAGTGGGAATGGTGTTCCAGCATTTCAACCTGTTCCCGCATCTGACCATCCTCCAGAACCTCACGCTCGCGCCGATCTGGGTTCGGGGCGTTCCCAAGGCGGAAGCCGAGGAAACCGCGATGAAGTATCTCGAGCGCGTAAAGATTCCCGAACAGGCGAACAAGTTCCCCGGCCAGCTTTCGGGTGGCCAGCAGCAGCGCGTGGCGATTGCCCGTTCACTGTGCATGAACCCCAAGATCATGCTGTTCGACGAACCCACCTCTGCCCTCGATCCTGAGATGATCAAGGAAGTATTGGAGGTCATGGTGCAACTTGCCGAAGACGGCATGACCATGCTGTGCGTGACCCACGAAATGGGTTTCGCCCGCCAAGTGGCTAATCGCGTGATCTTTATGGACCAGGGGCAGATCATCGAGCAAAACGAGCCCGAGGCGTTCTTCTCCAACCCGCAGCATGAGCGGACAAAGCTGTTCCTGAGCCAGATTCTGCACTGAGTTTGAATTGTGCCGGATGGCGGCACGCTTGCCGCCATCCGGAACAAACTTAGTAAAATTAGACGGGATTGCGCCGGGTTCGCCTTGACCCCCCACTGAGCAATGCCAATATGGCGCAAGGACCACAAGGAGCGGCTGGCGCCGTATCAGCTTTGCACGCCACAGCGAAATCGATAAGCCGCCTGGTGCGCTTAGTCCTTGCATTGGTCTTGATGGCAGGGGCTGCCGCATCACCCGTCCTCTCTCAGACGGAAGGGGAGACTGCGAGCCCGCCGTTCTCGATTTCTACGCTCGAGACGGTTCGCACGCGTGGCTACGTCATTTGCGCCGCCGCCCGCCCGATGCCGGGCTTCGCGCAAATCAGCCCGGAAAGCCTTTGGTCCGGTTTCGACGTTGATATCTGCCGCGCCGTCGCGGCGGCGATCTTTGGCGATCCGTCCCGCGTGGAGTTCCGGCCCCTCTCAGGCGAAAGCCGCTTTGCGCATTTGGTCCAGGGCGAAGTCGATCTCGTTTCCCGCACCGCGTCATGGACCATGTCGCGGGATACCAATTACGGCATCACCTACGTGGGCACGTCATTTTTCGATGGTCAGGCGTTCATGGTCTCCGACAGTGTCGGCGCCGTATCGGCTTATGAACTCGAGAACCTGGTCGTATGCGCTACAACGGGCACAGAATCGCTGGGGCGGATGCGCGATTTCTTCTTTGCCGGCCAGGTGAGTTACGAAGAGCTGCTCTATGAGGATCGCGAAGATATCGCTGTTGCTTATCGGTCGGGACGTTGTGATGCGATCACGGGTCCCGCGAGCTGGCTCCACGCGATCCGTCGCACGATGCCTGAGCCGGGCACCCACCGCATCCTTCCTGAGCGCATTTCCAAGGAGCCCTACGGCCCGGTGGTTCGCAGCGGCGACAAGCAGTGGGAAGATCTGGTCCGCTGGACGTTATTCACCGTTATCAACGCCGAGGAACTGGGTGTCACTTCGGTCAACATTGATTCCATGCTCTCGGCTCGCACGCCTGCCATTCGTAGGCTCCTCGGCGTCGAGGGTGATTTCGGCGCGCCGTTCGGGCTCGAACGCACGTGGATGCGGGACGTCATCCGCGCGGTAGGGAGCTACGGTGAGCTCTACGAGCGCCATTTCGGCGCCGCCAACGGCACACCGTTGCGGAGAGGGCAGAATGCGCTGTGGACCAATGGAGGCTTGATCTTCGCGCCGCCGATCACCTAAGCGTCTAAAGAATGGGCGAAAACAGCCTTGCGCCCTGGCATACTACGCGGAAGAGGTAGGAGCGGCTCTTCAAGTTTTCTTCTGTAGTGAGCCGCGATGATGCGAAATCGACCTCGAGCATGGACTTGACGTTCTCAATCGTCTTCTGTCCGGTAAACCAGAGGGTTACCTCGAAATTGATATTGAATGACCGGTAATCGAAGTTGACCGTTCCGACACCAGCGATGGCGTCATCGACCAGGATGACCTTCTGATGGAGGAAGCCGCCTTCGTAACGATGCACCTTGATCCCGTGTGCAACCATCTGATCGGCATGCGCGTAGCTTGCCAGCCATACAAGCTTGTGATCGGCCTTTTCAGGCAAGAGGATGCGTACATCGACCCCGCGGAGTGAAGCGGCAAAGAGTGCCGTTTGCACCTCGATCCCGGGCACGAAGTAAGGGCTCACGATCCATAGCCGTTCGCGGGCCCGCGAAATCACGTCGGTAAACGCTATCGAACAGTCTTCCAGCTTGTCGGCCGGTCCCGTAGGCATCACCAGCACCGATTGATCGCCGGGGGTAGGGATCTCGGACGGATACCGCGCGGGCAGTTCCTCGCCTGTCGCCCAGTGCCAGTCCTCGCGGAACATCAGCGCGCAAGCCAACGCCGCCGGTCCAGCCACATGAACATGGGTGTCGCGCCAACGCCCGAACCGTGGATCGCGGCCGAGATACTCGACGCCGATATTATGACCGCCGACCCAGGCCTCGCGTCCGTCAACGACGACGTTCTTCCGATGATTGCGGTAATTTATGCGGGTCAGCCCGAAGAGCCGCAGATAGGGATGCCGATGATTGAACGAATAGATATTGACGCCGGCATCCTTAAGTCGGCGCTTGTAGGATCCCGGCAGCTGGTGACTGCCTGCTTCGTCGTAAAGGAAGTATATCTTGACGCCTGCGCGCGCGCGCGCTTCCAGGGCGTCGGCTACCCGTTTACCGAGGTCGTCGTCGCGGACGATGTAAAACTGCATCAGGATATAGTCTTGGGCCCGCGCGATGCCGTCGAGGATTGAGGCGAAGGTGTCCTCACCGTCGACCAGCAAGCTGACAGCGTTGCCATAAAGGAAAGGCAATTCCGCTACACGGTATAGGACCGGCCATTCTTTCGCCGTTTCCGCATCGACGATCCGCAGGTCCTCGGAATGGGCCAGGCGCCAGGACCGCCCGGAATGCGTTTGGGATTCCGCATAGTCGTCGAAAAGCTTCCATCCGAAGACGAGATAGATGAACGTCGTCGGGAAGGGCAGGAGGAGGAGGGAGATCAGCCAGGCGATTGTGCCCTGCGAGGTCCGCGAATTCATCAACTCGCGCACTGCGCAGACAGCCGCGAGCCCGTAATTGAGAATATAGAGCGTCGCGATGAAGCTGAAATTCTCGATGAACGCCCTGACGAAATCCACGTCCGCTTTCTTTTTCTATTTTCTAGAGATCGGGTTCGAGCACCGCCTGGATGTCCACACTCGCCTCTGCCTCAAGCCATGCGGGAACCGGAAGGTCCTTGGACCGCAGGAACGAGGGGTTAAACAGCTTTGACTGGTATCGGTTCCCGTAGTCGCAAAGAACGGTAACGATCGTTTTGCCAGGGCCGAGCTCCTTTGCCATGTGCACTGCACCGGCGATATTAATGGCGGACGAGCCACCAAGGCAAAGCCCTTCGTCCTTTATGAGATCGAAGACATAGGGCAGGGCTTCGGCGTCGGGGATCCGGTAAGCCATATCGACTTCGAGATCGGTAAGGTTCGCCGTTATTCGCCCTTGACCGATCCCCTCGGTAATGGAAGAGCCTTCGGCCTTGAGCTCGCCGTGCTTGTAGTAGCTGTAAAGCGCTGCGCCTTCAGGGTCGGCGATGCCGATTCGGATATCCTTGTTCCGGTCCTTGAGCGCAATCGCGACACCACCGAGCGTGCCGCCAGACCCGACGGCGCAGATGAACCCGTCGACCTTTCCTTCAGTTTGGGCGAAGATTTCCGGGCCAGTTGTCTCGATGTGGGCCTGCCGGTTTGCGACGTTATCGAACTGGTTTGCCCAGACCGCACCGTTGGGGAGTTCTCCTGCCAGTTTTTCGGCAAGTCGGCCAGAAACCTTTACGTAGTTGTTGGGGTTCTTGTAGGGCTTGGCCGGAACCTCGATCAATTCGGCGCCGGCAAGGCGGATGGCATCCTTCTTTTCCTGGCTCTGCGTATCAGGAATGACGATGACCGTCCGGAACCCCAGCGCATTGCCGACGAGCGCCAGCCCGATGCCGGTATTGCCGGCAGTTCCTTCGACAATGGTGCCTCCCGGTCCCAGCGCTCCGCGCGCAATAGCATCGCGGATGATGTAAAGTGCCGCGCGGTCCTTGACCGACTGGCCAGGATTCAAGAACTCGGCCTTGCCCCATATCTCGCAACCTGTGGCCTCGGAAACCTTGTGGAGACGAATGAGCGGCGTATTGCCGATCGCCTGGGTAACATCGCTGAAACGGGACATCGAACCTTGGAGCATAGCTTTAACGAAGGACCATCGTATTCAGGCCCCCCATGGTGGGCAAGCCGTATAAGTCCGCTACGAGATGGCTTTTCCATCCATGGCCACTCCCACGCAATTGCATGGCGCTGTAGGGAGTTTCGCGGAAACGACTTGCCCTTTTTCAGGAGGATGGGCCCTTTGGCGGGAACGTTTCGCTTGGAATGAAATAGTTTTCTCTCTCTTCGCCGTAGTTTCGCAAGCCTGGAGCCATTTACGCGAGCAGCGCGAAACCTGCCCATCGACTAAACCCGCTTCGGAGAAAACCACTCGTCCATCCTGCCTTAGTTCTTCCCAGAACGCTTGTTATCGCGCCGTTTCAGTCGTATTCGGGCATCTCGCAGATATTGACCACGAAAGTATAGCAATGGCTATTGCACGCGCAGGTTTGACCCATCTCGAGCGCCTCGAGTCCGAGAGCATCGAGATATTTCGAGAGGTCGCGGCGAGTTTTGAGCGTCCGGTCATGATGTATTCGATCGGCAAGGATTCCTCGGTCCTGCTGCATCTGGCGCGCAAGGCTTTCTATCCCTCGCGGATACCATTCCCGCTCCTGCACATCGACACGACCTGGAAATTCCGGGAGATGATCGCCTTCCGTGACAGGACCGCGGAAGAATACGGGTTCGAGTTGCGCGTGCATACCAATCCTGAGGGGCTCGCTGCCAATATCAACCCATTCGATCATGGCTCGGCTCGCTACACCGACATCATGAAGACCCAGGCGCTCCGCCAGGCGCTCAATGCTGGGCAGTACGATGCCGCGATCGGCGGTGCGCGGCGCGACGAGGAAAAGAGCCGGGCCAAGGAGCGAATCTTCTCCCACCGCAATGCGTCCCATGCTTGGGACCCCAAGAACCAACGACCCGAACTTTGGCGCGTGTTTAACACGCGTCTCAATCCCGGCGAGTCGATGCGCGTCTTCCCGCTTTCGAACTGGACCGAGCTCGATATCTGGACCTACATCTACGCCGAGAATATTCCAATTGTTCCGCTCTACTTTGCCGACAAGCGTCCGGTCGTCGAACGTTCTGGTACGCTGATCATGGTCGATGACGACCGCTTCCGGCTCGAATCCGGGGAGGAGCCCCGCGAAGAAGTGGTCCGGTTCAGGACACTTGGTTGTTACCCCCTGACCGGTGCCATTCGCTCGAGCGCGGCGACTTTGGCCGAGGTGATCATGGAAATGCAGGCTTCGCGGACGTCCGAGCGTGAAGGGCGGCTTATCGATTCCGATCAGGCCGGCTCGATGGAAAAGAAAAAGCAGGAAGGGTATTTCTGATGAGCGTCACCGCATCCGTTACACCCGATACCGACATCGCCCTCTGGCTTGCCCAGCAGACGGACAAGTCGCTGCTGCGTTTTTTAACCTGCGGATCGGTGGACGATGGCAAGTCGACGCTGATCGGGCGGCTGCTCTATGACAGCCAGCTGATCCTCGATGACCAGCTCGCTTCCCTCAAGAAGGAGAGCAGAAACCGCCACGTGGGTGACGAGGGCATCGACTTCTCGCTGCTTGTCGACGGCCTTGTGGCCGAGCGCGAACAGGGCATCACTATCGATGTGGCGTACCGCTTCTTTTCCACCGACAAGCGCAAGTTCATCGTTGCCGACACCCCCGGCCACGAACAGTACACACGCAATATGGCAACAGGCGCTTCGAACGCCGATCTCGCCCTGCTGCTGGTCGATGCGCGCAAAGGACTTCTGACCCAGACCCGGCGCCATAGCTTCATCCTCTCGCTGATCGGGGTGAAGCACGTCGTGCTTGTGGTCAACAAGATCGATCTGGTTGGCTATGACGCCGATACCTTCGCGGCGATTGAGAGCGACTATCGTCGGTTTGCGCAAGGGTTAGGTTTCAAATCGATCGCTGCGGTCCCAGTTTCTGCGCTCAGGGGCGACAACATTGTCACCTCGAGCGCCAATACACCCTGGTACCAGGGTGCGCCGCTGCTGCCCTATCTCGAAGAGATTGTCGTTGACGAGGACCGCTCCGATGCGCCGTTCCGCTTCCCGGTCCAATGGGTTAACCGGCCCAATCTCGATTTCCGAGGCTTTTCGGGCACCGTCGCGTCTGGAACTGTCGCGATTGGCGACGAAATTCTCGTCGCCGCCTCCCGCAAGCCGGCAAAAATCGCCCGGATCGTCACGATGGATGGCGACCGCGAAGAGGCGATTGCCGGGCAGGCCGTAACCCTCGTCCTCGACCGGGAAATCGACATCTCGCGCGGCGATGTTCTCACTCATCCAGGCAAGACGCCGGAATACTCCAACCAGTTCCAGGCCGAGGTGGTCTGGATGGCCGAGGAGCCGGCCTTTCCTGGCCGTTCCTATCTCCTGAAGCTCGGCACCCAGCTGATCCCCGCGACCATCACCGATCTCAAATACCGCACGGACGTCAACACGCTCGACAAGATTGCAGCCAAAAGCCTCGAACTCAACGAGGTCGGCACGATTACCATCGCGACCGACAAGCCGATTGCATTCGATCCTTATGCCGAAAACGGGACTACGGGCGGCTTCATTCTGATCGACCGTATTGCCAATCAGACGCTGGGCGCTGGAACTGTCACCTTCGGCCTTCGGCGGGCGCACAATCTCACATACCAGTCCTTTGACGTGAACCGTGAGGTGCGGGCGCAGCTCAAGGGGCAAAGCCCGTCCATCGTCTGGTTCACGGGGCTTTCGGGCTCGGGTAAGTCGACGGTCGCCAACCTTATGGAAAAGCGGCTGACAGCCGAAGGGCGGCATACCTACATTCTCGATGGCGACAATGTTCGGCATGGACTGAACAAGGATCTCGGCTTTACCGAAGCCGCTCGCGTGGAAAACATCCGTCGGGTCGCAGAAGTGGCGCGGCTGATGGCCGATGCCGGGTTGATCGTACTGGTCTCGTTCATTTCGCCGTTCCGCAACGAACGCCGCATTGCGCGCGAAATCGCCGGCGACATCCGCTTTCTCGAAGCCTATGTCGATACGCCGCTCGAAGTGTGCGAAGCCCGCGACCCCAAGGGCCTTTATGCACGTGCACGGGCCGGTGAGATCAAGAACTTCACGGGCATCGACAGTCCCTTCGAGGCGCCTGAACGCGCAGATATTACTCTGCACGGTGCGGAAAAAACGCCGGAAGAAATGGCCGACGAGCTTTATGCAAGGCTTATGGGATAGAGGTGCGCGCTCCCTCTATCCAAAAAGATCCAGCATCACAGGTTCGGGCGCGGGAGTGGGCGTTGATCTGGGCTTGGGCTCCGGCTTTCGGGAAGGCGTGACAGTCTTGGTAGGTTCTGGCGCCACGAACGCCGTGAGCCAAGTCCTGACCGCATTCAAGCCGGCGCTGTCGAGGGTATAGAACCGCCGCTGGCGGTCGGCGCGGACGGTAACTAGGCCGGAATCCCGCAAGACCTTCAAATGCTGCGAAATCGCCGGCTGGCTGACATTGGGAAAGGCCGCGACCAGTTCGCCGGCTGCGCGCTCGCCCGCTACCAACATTTCGAGCATGGTCCGGCGCGTTGGATCGGCAATGACAGTAAATACGTCCATAAGCGCCGATTTATATTAGGCGTGGTTGAGCGCAAGGCGGCACGCTTCATTCCGCTGTTTTTGCTGTGGAAATCGACCTATTCGAGGAGTTCGGCCAACTCATCGAGCGCGGCGCTCCACGCATCGATCGAAAAGATGCGCGACTCCGCATCCGCATGGGACTCAGCGACCTCGACCAGCGTGATTTCGGTTCGCTCCTCATCGAGAGGCCGGAAGCTTATGATTAATGTCGATTCATCGGTCTCGGCATCCCCAAATTGCCACGTCTCCACGAGCTTGTGATCCTGCTCGATGGCGAGCACACGACCGTTGACGATGTGGCGTTCGCTCGGATTGTCCTCATTGGTGGTCTCAAAACGGAATATCCCGCCTTCGAAAGCTTCGAACTCGACATGTTCGGCCTGCCACTGCTCAAGCAGAGCCGGGTCCGTCCAGGCGGCGAACACCTCCTCGACGGGAGCCTCGATAGTCCTGGTGAGAGTGATGCTCTTTTCTGCTTCGTCGGCCATGGCTTCCTCTTCTAGACGTTCGTGCGCGGCAGAAAAACGGTCAGGAGGCCGATAGCGGGAAGAAACGAGCAAAGCTGGAAGACGAAGATGATGCTCGTCTGGTCCGCGATAATGCCCATGAGCGCTGCACCCAGCGCGCCTGCGCCGAACGCCGCCCCGAACATGAGCCCCGCGATCGTTCCGACCCGGCTTGGAGCCAACTCCTGCCCATAAACGACTATAGCAGAAAATGCCGACGCCATCACGAAGCCGATAATCCCAGTCAGGACGATGGACACTTCCAGCCCGGCATAGGGCAGGGCGAGCGTAAAGGGAAGAGGCCCGAGGATCGAAACCCAAATCACGATCTTGCGCCCAACCCGATCCCCGATCGGGCCACCCAGGAATGTGCCTGCGGCGGCTGCGCCGAGAAAGACAAAGAGGTAAACTTGGGCCTGGCTGGCGGTCAGTGCAAATTTCTCGATGAGAAAGAACGCGTAAAAGCTCGTCATAGAGGCCATGTAGACGTTCTTGGAAACGACCAGCAGGCCAAGAACGAGAAAGATCCAGAAAAGCTTCCTGCGCGAGATATCGATGCTCCGCCTGGGTGCAACCGTGGGTTTGGCGATGCGGTTTTGCCCGGCATACCAGCGGCCGACCGCCCACAGCACAGCAATCGCGACCAGGGCCACCCCGGCATACCAGCTCACTGTACCCTGACCACGCGGGATGATGATGAACGCGGCCATCAACGGCCCGATTGCCGTACCGATATTGCCGCCGACCTGAAAGAGCGACTGCGCAAAACCGAGCCGTCCGCCGGAAGCCATACGCGCGACGCGGGATGATTCTGGATGGAAAATCGCCGAGCCAACCCCGATCAGCGCACCGGACACGAGGATTGCCGGGAAGCTGGACGCATTGGCAAGCAGCAGCAGCCCGCACAGCGTGAAGCACATCGCGATCGGCAGGGAATAAGGCCTCGGATGCTTGTCTGTGTAATATCCGACGAGCGGTTGCAGGAACGAGGCAGTCAATTGGTTGACGAGTGTGATCAGCCCGATCTGCGTGAAGTCCAACGCATAAACGTCACGCAGCAGCGGATAGACGGCCGGGAGCAGGGCCTGCATCAGGTCGTTGAGGAAATGCGAAAAGCTGACCGCGAAGATGACCCAAAGGGAGGTATTCCGGGCAGCGGGAACCGGCCCTGCCGTCGTGGTGGACATTTGGAGAAAGCTCAAGATTGAACGTGCCCGAGCAATGCGCCCGAGGCAGCGGCAAGTCAAGCGGCGAACGCCATTCGGGCGTTCGCCGGGTAAGCGGTTATTTCTTGCCCAGTGGGGCGTGCTCGTCCACAAGCGGCTGCTCGCCGCGGGTTTTCCAGAGCGAATATCCGATGCCCGAGCCAAGTATGCTCACGGTGACGAAAAGGGACAGCGCCGTATGGATATGAATGTCGAGCGGAACGAGGAAAATCTTGATCCCGACAAGGATCAGGATGATCGCCAGTGCCGTTTGGAGATAGCGGAACCGCACAAGCGCTGCTGACAGCGCAAAGAACAGTGCACGCAGGCCCAGCACAGCAAAGACGTTGGACGTATAGACGATGAAGGGATCCTGCGTGATGGCAAAGATCGCCGGCACGCTATCGACTGCAAAAATGACATCGACAATCTCGACCATGATCAGCGCAACGGCCAGCGGCGTCAGCCACAACACCAGCCGACCCGTTTGGGGGTGGGGTTGCTCGACGATGAACCTGTTGCCATGGAACTGCGGGGTGATGCGGAAGCGCCGTCGCAGAAAGACGAGTATCTTGTTGTGCTCGACCTCCTCGGCCGTCTCGACCTTGGAGAACATCTTGGCGCCGGTGAAAATGAGGAATGCGCCGAACAGGAAGAGGATTGGCTCGAACGCATGCACCAACGCCACGCCCGCGCCGATCAGCAATGCGCGGAAGAACAGCACCCCGATGATGCCCCAGAACAGAACGCGGTGCTGATAGAGTCTGGGAACGCCGAGGAAGGCAAAGATCGAGGCGATGACGAAGATATTGTCCATCGCTAGGGACTGCTCGATAATGTATCCGGTGAAGAACTCGAGCCCGGCGTCCGCGCCGCGCACCGCCCACACCCAGCCGCCGAAGGCGAAGGCGACAGCCATGTAAAGGCCGTAGAGAACAAAGCTCTCCTTGGCGCTGATGACCTTCTGCTCCTTGTGCAGCACGCCGAGGTCGAAAACGAGAATTGCCGTAACCACGGCAAGGAAGGCCAACCAGAACCAGGTTGGCGTGCCCAGAAACCGGGCATCGAAAAACGAGGCGGGGAAAGACATCGCCGGACCATCTCCATTTCAACTGGAGCAGTTCCGACATCACGTGGCGCTCAAGGGCGCCGCGCCAGAGGGGCCCGGCACTGCGCGCGCAGATATAGGCGCTGGGCCGGCATATGTGAAGGGGTATAATGAACTGGCAGTAAATGGCTCCCCGGGCCGGATTCGAACCAGCGACCAACCGGTTAACAGCCGGTTGCTCTACCACTGAGCTACCGGGGAACAAGGCAGCACTGCTTGGCAGGTGCGTCCATCTAGCCAATTTGCTTGCGGTTGCCAACCCCATTTAGCGCAGTTTCGTCATCCTTTTGCACGGCGCGGGAAAGTGCCAGCAGGTCGGCCAAGGTATTGATGCCTGCAAAGGGGTTTTGGCGGCGCTCGTCATAGCTGCAGACGGTCACTCCTATTCGCGCCGCGATATCGCGCAGCCGCGGCCCGCGGGCGGCGCGCGTTTCGGCCTTCAGGGCGTCGAGCAGGGCAGGGACCCGCCACAGGGCGTTGGTGGGGTAGTCGCGCCCGCCATAGGCAGCAACGACGCAGCCGATGTCGGGCCCCAGAAGCGCCAAAGCGCGTGAGCAAAAATCTTCGGGGAAGCATGGCGTGTCGACAGAGACCGAAACCATCAGCGCGTCGGAATCGCGCGCCGCGCACCAGAGTGCGCCAGCCCACAGGCCGGCCGCCGGTCCGGTCACGCCGTCGGGCAAATCGGGCAGGAGGACAAGACCGCTATAGACCGCTGCAGACTCCTTGCCCTCTGGAATGGAGTGCAGAACGGCATCCACTTGCGGCGCGAGTCGGGCAATCGCTCTCTGCAGGAATGTAACGTTGCCGAGCCGTAGATCCCCCTTGCGGATGCCGCCGAACCGACGGCCTGACCCTCCATCCAGAATCAATCCCGATATCATCGACAGCGGTCCCGCGTTACTCGAGCCAACGGGTAATACTAGTGCCATTGCAATGTATATCGATCGATTCGAACGGCGCCGTCCCCAGCACGGCGAATTTGTGCGGAACCTCAGTGGCACAGACGAGAATCTGCCCCTCGCCGGCTTCCACCTCGGTATCGCCGAGGGTAAATAGCGCACGGCCAGCGCGGATGATGAAGATCTCAGGATAGGGATGCCTATGGAGCCGCGGGCCGAACCCGGCGACCACCGTCGAATTGAAGATTATGGTGACCGGCGCGCCAAGTGCGCCACCCTCCCACATGCCGTGCCAGAGACCCGGCACCTCGGCCCACTCGTTCTGTTCGATGAGCGTCATAAATCCTCCTCTCGCGCCAAACGCTTCGGAATTTGGAGGAAGTGGAGGCCTCGACCGGAATCGAACCGGTGTACACGGATTTGCAATCCGCTGCGTCACCACTCCGCCACGAGGCCTCTGGCGCAGGGTTCTATGTCACCCCGGTGAGCGACGCAAGGGGCGTTCGGGATTTCTCTTTCGGCGATAACCAAGGCCACCGGAACCGTGCGTATCGCACGGGCGTTTCCACTCCAATCCACTGGCGGTGTACCCATGACTTCTGAATGCCCGAATTGCCGAGCGGTGATTAGCGGCCAGAGCACGATCTGCCCGGGTTGCCATGCACCACTGTTTCAACCGTCCCATGATCCGGCGCGTCCGGTATTCGTCTGGGCATTTGCCGTTTTCAACGTCCTGATGGCGGGATGGGTGGTGTTTTATCTCCTCACCGGCAGGACCAGCGTGATGGCGCCGCGCATCCTCAACGCTTCGTTCGGAGGCGGGGACGCAGCAGGTGTTCCCGTTGGAGGGAACTTCGGCCTCGGCTATCTCGTTGTTTTATGGATATGGGGCACTGTCGTCCTCGGCCTATTTGCCTTCCCGATCTGGGCAAACGGGGCGAAACGAGGCGCCGGGTCGCGCAAACCGAATGGATCATGATATGCGCTCAACGATCGTTATATCCCCCCTCGCGCCCCGCCGGAAACTCGAGCCCCGGGCTCAACCGGTCGCTTCGGCGCTCCAGGGGCTCGGCATCGGAGCTCTTCTGTTGGCGCTCGGCATTTTCTATCTGATTTTCACACCTGTCGCTTGGCTCGCGCGAACGCTTGGACGCTTGCGTTTAGGCCGGTGAGAATGAGCAGGGCGCAGACAGAGCCGCGCCCGGCCCGTGTTGAACTTATTTGTTCTTGCCCGGGGGTGTGCCGTGTTGCACGGACCCTTTTTCTTCGCCGATTTGTTCGGTCGTTGTTTTGTTTTGTCCGGGGACTGGATTGCCGCTTTGCGTATTGGTCGCCTTCTCCACATAGTCTTGCAGAATAGGCGTTACCTCCCGCGAGTTATGGCTGTTGCCGATCTGGACAGTCACCGTCTCGCCAAGATACGGGTCGCCGACTGGCTCCGGGTCTCCGTAGACTATATTCGGGTTTGCAAATGCCGGAGCGGCAAGTAATCCCACCGCCGCTATAGAGACGATCAATCTGCGCATTTTTGGTTACCTCCTCAAGGGCCATTACCCATGTCGGGTGGCCCGCTGTTGCGGGCCCTTCCCACCAAGCCCGTGGGGAGGAGAATACCGATGGTTATTGAAAGGTTAAATATATCCTTGGATATAGAGAAAATACTTATAAAACAAGAATCTATAAAAAATTGTTATCTGCCGTCATTGCCCAAGTCACTCAGATATCAATATGCGTTAGAGAGATCCTTTTGCAAATAGACAATTTAACAAATATGTTGTGTAGATGAACTTTAATCGTTCCGTGAGCAAGGTTTAGTTTTGACGCTATCTGTTTATTTGAGTTTCCAGCGCAGACTAAATGCACAATTTCCTTTTCCCGCTCGGACAATTTCTCTCCAACCGAGGGTATTCTGTGTTTGATGTTCCCGAAATCGAGAGCTGCAACTCCGTCCGATATCTTGCATAACCGTGACGCGAAATCAGTCGCCGACAGCGTATCCGCCAATACGACAAAGGCGCCTGCTTCGATCGCCTTGCATACCGCTGTATTGTTTGGATCTGACGTGACGACGGCAAAGCGGGGAGGGCGGACAAGGCGCCGCGCGGCGTTTACCACGGCGAGGGCGCCCACCGGCGGAATTTCGATGTCGAGTATGGCTATTTGGGGCTGGTTCGTAGCAAGGGCTTCGAGGGTCTGGTCGCCGTCGCCGCAACAGGCCCTGATGTCGAACGCGCTTTTCAGCAGCGCTCTCATCCCCTGCAGGTAGATCGGGTTGCTATGGGCCAGCACGGCTGCTGGCCGCGCACGTCGCGGATCCACAATGCACTCCCACTTCCCGCTAACATTTTAGCGCGATGGGGAGGGCTCCACAATTAAACAACCCGTGATCAGGCGGCGGTTCCGGTTGCTCGACCATCGTCAGGTTTGGCCGTGATCCATTTGGATGCCCGGCTTCCCAGTTCCCGGAATTTGGAAGACGCGCCTTCAATACGCGCGCTCCATTCAGGGTCGGGCGTCTGGCCCGCAGTAACCTTGAAGAAGACCTGCATCATGCAGGCCACGGCGAAGGGCTCTATGAGCGCCGCCTTCACCGCCCAGGCAAAGACGAGAGCGAAAACAAAACCTCCGGCCGACCAGCCGCCCGGAATCAGATAGACCACGAGCGCAGCGGGAGCCAGCATCACAAGAAATACGATGAAGCTCAGACCATAAGTGAAGATCGTCAACCAAGCGGCATTGATGAGCATAGGCTTATAGTTTTGCGCATAGAGCACCAGGGCTGTCTGGGCCGACGCCCAGGGATTTATGGCGCGGGTCCTGATGCCATATGCAAGAATGACCTCGTCGATCAGTCCAACCGCGATACGCAGGAAGGCCCGGACCAACCCCATGAACTGCTGCAGGCCGGGGAGGGGAAGGAACGAGGCCACGCCCTGCAGGAGCCCGGTGATCGCGCGAAGGACGCCCTTGACCAGCTGATCGACCGCAAACAATACGCTCGCCTCGGCGAACCGATCCTTCACGACCGCGCTTGCATACTCGATCTGGCTCCGGCCATCCGGGATTTCCTTGCCGTCGATGAGTTCCACCAGCACCGCGATATGACCGGCCTTGACGATATAGAGGATGTACTCGCGCAGGAAATAGATAACCCCCGCCGTCAGCCCGAAACCGATCGCGCCGCCCCAGAAGATCGAGGCGATTCGGAAATCCTCATCGCCAAACGCCCCGATGCCCCATCCGACGCCGGCGCCGACGCTCGTCGCCAGCACATAGGCGACGGCAATTCCGAAGTAGACGATTATCCGGAAGATAACGAAAGGCAGAGTCTTGCCCATCAGGCCAATTGATCGGCTAATCGAAAAATCCCACAACATATGATGATGCCCCCTGAATCTGGTATAGATACCTATTCCTGTTCGTCCGCTTTCGGCGCTGGCATTTCAGTCCCATCGGGCCGGACGGTCTGGAAAGCCGATCCTTCCTGCGAAGAGCGGAACATGGTCAGCGTTCCGGCCCAAAGCAGTCTCGCTGGTGAATCGCTGTCGTTGGCCCAGCTATGGCTGCGATTGCCACGGAAGTGAATACTGTCCCCGGGCCCGATCTGCATCTCGTCGTCCTCGATGCGCAGCATGAGGTGTCCGTCCAGCACCACGACCAGTTCTTCGCCTTCGTGATTGGCAATTTCCGACCGGTAGCCTGGCGCGATGGTAATGAGAAAGGACGACATCACGTTGCCGGGGAATTCGGCGTGGAGGCGTTCATAAGAAATGCGAGGATCGTTCACCGAAAACCGCATGCGCTCGCCCCCTCGTGTCAGGGCGTCCTGCGTACTCGGCGCGGCAATGAAATAATCGACTCCCACCTTGAGCGCACGCGCAACGGAGGCGAGCGTGCTGATGGAGGGAGAGGCCTGGTCGCGCTCCACTTGACTGAGATAGCCCACCGAGATGCCCGCTTCCTGGCCGAGAGTCTGTAGCGTCATGCGCAATGCGTGCCGCCGCGCCCGAATGAGCGCGCCTACTCGCGCGGCCTGCAACATACTGGTCATCCGTTCCGTCCCTAACCCGGCTATAGATTCTAACGGCTGCGACGCGGATGACAACGACAAACGTTGCTTGGGGACAACGCCTGCTTTTTGGAGGGGAGAGGCTTAAACTCACGCCAAATTCTGCAGGATTTACCGCACAGTAACCATGAATGCGTTGCTTTTGAGCAACATCGACGGCTTGCCCCATTCTTGCCATGTGCTGGCCCCACTTCGTCCGCACTCGAACGTGACAGTCCGGCCCATCGCACAGGAACGATCCGTCCGAGACTGTTGTGGCAGCAAGGCAACACCTCCCATGTCTTGCTTGATCGGGCTGCGGCGGACTGGAACCGGTGCTCGCCGACACCATTTTTGATTACACGTCGGCAAACAAGGAGAATATTTATGAACACGCTCAAGAAAGTGGCTCTCGTCGCTCTTTTCACTTCGACCGCCACTGGCGGCGCACTTGCCGCCGACGCGATCGGTCTTCCCCCTCCGGCGATGCCGGCAGCGCCTGTCGTCGACTACGGCGGGTTTGATTGGAACGGCTTTTATGCTGGCGTGAGCGCCGGTATGCAGAACGAGACCGTGTCGGGCGACAACAGCTGGACGCTCGGCGGGCAGCTCGGTGTCAACGCGACGTTCGATTTCGTCCTCGTCGGTGCTGAAGTCGGCATCGAAGGCGTGTTCGATACGCCCGATACCTATGCCTATGGTACCGTGCTGGGTCGCGCCGGTGTGCTCGTCAGCAACGAGCTGCTTGCTTACGGTGTTGTCGGTTACGGCAGCGACTTCGGAGCCGCCAACGGTTCGGGCAACCACATTCTCGCAGGTGGTGGTCTTGAATTCGCTGCGACCGACAATGTGTCGATTCGCGGTCAGTACACCTATGGTTGGGAACAGTCTGGTGCTGCAGGCACCTCCGACATCCACAAGTTCTCGATCGGCGCGAACTTCCACTTCTAGAATCTGCTCGCCGGTTATCCGGTCGACGGTTTCGGAACGGCCTCGCTTCGGCGAGGCCGTTTTCGTTTGTTATTGATTTGTTAGGGTTATCAGATTGCGTGTGCCGAAAAGGCAACAGCTCTATACAATGCGACCAATTCGAGGCGCGTTTGTGAAAAAACGATGGTGCAAGACTCGGAACTCGGACCGCTTTGCGTTATATAACGGTCAATACCAATCGCGTTCGTTGAGGTGAATCCATGAAGCTCTTTAATTCCATCCTGCTCGCTGGCGCTGCCACTGTGGTCCTTGCGGGGTCCGCTGTTGCTGCCGATGCTATCCGGCCTGCGCCCATTGCTCCTATCGCGCCGATTCCCGCAGCATTCGACTGGAACGGCTTTTACGCCGGCGTCCGGGTTGGTGCCGAGAATCAGGTGACTCCTTCGGTAACGAATTGGCTCATCGGTGGTGAGCTCGGTGTGAATGCCGCCTTTGACATGTTCGTCCTCGGTGCAGAGCTTGCCGTCGACGCCGTGTTCGCGACGGAAACCTTTGCCTACGGTGAAATTACCGTCCGTGGCGGTGTGCTCGTTGCTCCGGAAGTTCTGTTGTACGGCACCGTCGGCTACGGTTCGGACTTTGGTTCTACCGCCGTTGGTGCTTCGGGCCACCACATCCTGGCCGGCCTTGGTGCCGAGTTCGCTGTCACCGATAGCGTTACGCTCGATGCACGCTATGTCTACGGTTGGGCACAGGGTGCTTCTCCGACCGACATTCACAAGTTCACCATCGGCGCCAACTTCCACTTCTAGTCGCCGCTGGATACAGATAATTACGGCCTCGCTTCGGCGGGGCCGTTTTCGTTTGTGCTGGTGAATCTTGTTTGCAATTTTAGTAAAGTCTTATCCACGTTTCCAAGGTTTGGTTGTCGGAGCGGGATCGCGCGCAATAATGGGCGTCCATTAACCTTAATTGGGGGTGAGGCGCGTGTCCGCTGTTCACAAATTCGCTCTTGCGACCGCCATTCTTTTGGCCGTTGCCGCGCCTGCAAATGCGCAAAATTACGGCCCTTACGGGCAGAATACCGGTTTTGATTGGGATGGCTTTTATGCTGGCGTGTACGGGGGCGGCGTCCCTGTAGGTACGACATCCTGGAACGTCGGCATCTTTACCGGCGTCAATGTGGCGATCGATAGCGCGGTATTTGGCGTCGAGGCACAACTCGGTGCCGATTTTGGCCCGGGCCTTGGTCTCGATGCACTGCTGCTTGGCAAGGCCGGCATGACGCTGGGCGACATTCTGGTGTACGGAACGGCCGGTACGGGTTTCGTCCATGGCGGTTTTGGTTACGCGGTCGGCGGCGGCGGCGAATACGCCTTTACCGATTCGATGTCCGGTCGAGTCGAGGCGCTTGGCCTCGGAACCTGGGGTGGGGGTCTGTCAGCCCTGCGTCTCACGGCCGGTGTAGCCTTCCATCTCTGAGCCGACGCGCGCTCACTATTATTATTGAGCAATTTGCCGCAGGGTGCCTGGCAGCCTGCGGATTTGCTCATTCTTAAAACAAGAGTAATTTCATCAAGTTTATGCCCCCTTGAAACCCGTATGGGGGTGGGTTAATCCCACTCCCAACGGCAGGCCTTCTCCGCGCGGTGAAGGCTGCCCTGCGCCCGGTTCTCCTCCTTCGGGCCTCATCGACAAGGCACGGCTGTCCTATGAACGAATTGCTCGGCGATTATCTGCCAATTCTGATTTTCGTAGGTTTGTCGGGCGTTATCGGCCTCGCGCTTCTGGTCGCTCCCTTTCTCGTGGCGATCAAACGCCCTGACCCGGAAAAGGTTTCGGCATATGAATGCGGCTTTGAGGCCTTTGACGACGCCCGCATGAAATTCGATGTGCGATTCTACCTCGTCGCCATCCTGTTCATCATTTTCGACCTTGAAGTGGCCTTTCTCTTCCCCTGGGCCGTCGCGTTCGGCGATGTCGGTTGGTACGGCTTCTGGTCGATGATGATCTTCCTGGGCGTTCTCACTGTCGGTTTTATCTATGAATGGCGCAAAGGGGCGCTCGAATGGGATTGAGCAATAGCAACACCCTTGTCGCACCCCGTCCCCGCGGTGTGATCGACCCGGCGACCAATCTCCCGGTTGGCGCGACTGATCCCTATTATGTGGAGATCAACAACGAGCTGGCCGACAAGGGCTTTCTCGTCACTTCGACCGACGAACTTATCAACTGGGCCCGCACGGGCTCGTTGATGTGGATGACCTTCGGCCTTGCCTGCTGCGCGGTCGAGATGATGCAGATGTCGATGCCCCGTTATGACGGAGAGCGCTTCGGCTTCGCCCCACGCGCATCCCCGCGTCAGTCGGACGTGATGATCGTTGCCGGTACGCTCACCAACAAGATGGCCCCCGCGCTTCGCAAGGTCTACGACCAGATGCCCGAGCCGCGCTACGTGATATCGATGGGAAGCTGCGCCAATGGCGGCGGCTATTATCACTATTCCTATTCGGTGGTTCGTGGCTGTGATCGCGTCGTGCCGGTCGATATCTATGTGCCGGGCTGCCCTCCGACCGCAGAAGCGCTGCTCTATGGCGTCCTGCTCCTGCAAAAGAAAATCCGCCGAACAGGCACGATCGAGCGATAAGGCTTGGCGATTATGGCAGATGCCCTTTCCGAACTCGGTGCGCATATCGCGAACGTCGCTGGCGACGCGCTCGAGGGTTACAACGTGGCGTTCGGTGAATTGACGCTGGATGCCCGCCGTGAAAAGATCGTCGATCTGATGCAGGTGCTGCGGGACGATGCCGCGTGTGCCTTCATTTCGATTATCGACGTCTGCGGCGTCGACTATCCGGATCGCGCCGAACGCTTCGATGTTGTCTACCATCTCCTGAGCCCGACCCGGAACATCCGCGTGCGTGTGCGCGTGACCACGGACGAGACGACGCCGGTTCCCTCGATCACCGGCGTTTTCCCTGGCGCGGACTGGTTCGAGCGCGAAGCCTACGATCTTTACGGCATCCTCTTCTCCGGTCACCACGACCTGCGTCGCATCCTCACCGACTACGGGTTTGACGGCCATCCGCTGCGCAAGGACTTCCCGCTCACCGGATTCGTGGAAGTCCGCTACGACGAGGCGCGCAAGCGAGTCGTCTATGAACCTGTGACCCTGGCGCAGGAATTCCGCAATTTCGACTACCTGTCCCCGTGGGAAGGCACAGACTACGTGCTTCCGGGCGATGAGAAGGCCAAGCAATGACCGAACACGACGTACGGACATTCAACATCAACTTCGGCCCTCAGCACCCGGCAGCGCACGGTGTGCTGCGCCTTGTGCTGGAGTTGGACGGCGAAGTGGTCGAGCGTGTCGATCCCCATATCGGTCTCTTGCACCGCGGCACCGAAAAGCTGATAGAGCACAAGACCTATCTTCAAGCTGTTCCCTATTTCGACCGCCTCGATTACGTGGCGCCGATGAATCAGGAACATGCCTTCGCGCTGGCGGTCGAAAAGCTGTTCGGCATCGAGGTTCCGTTCCGCGGGCAGTTGATCCGGGTGCTCTATTCTGAGATCGGCCGTCTCCTGTCCCATTTGCTCAACGTCACGACACAAGCGCTGGACGTTGGCGCGCTGACCCCGCCTCTGTGGGGTTTCGAGCAGCGCGAGCAGCTAATGATTTTTTACGAGCGCGCGTGTGGCGCCCGTATGCACGCAGCATACTTCCGCCCTGGTGGTGTCCATCAGGATCTGCCGCAAGCGCTGATCGACGATATCGAAAAGTTCACTGAAACCTTTCCGCAGGCGCTCGCTGATCTCGACCAACTGATCACCGGCAACCGCATCTTCAAGCAGCGTAATGCCGATATCGGCGTCGTTTCGCTCGAGGATGCGTGGGCCTGGGGCTTCTCGGGCGTCATGGTGCGGGGATCGGGTGCAGCATGGGATTTGCGCAAGAGCCAGCCCTACGAGTGCTACGACCGGCTCGAGTTCGACATCCCGGTTGGTAAGAACGGCGACTGTTACGACCGCTATCTCATCCGCATGGAAGAGATGCGCCAGTCAAACCATATCATGAAGCAGTGCATCGACCTGCTCAATTCGCCTGAAGGGCAGGGGCCCGTCTCGACCACCGACGGCAAGATCGTGCCGCCTAAGCGTGGCGAGATGAAGCGCTCGATGGAAGCGCTTATTCATCACTTCAAGCTCTACACCGAAGGCTATCGCGTGCCCGAGGGCGAAGTGTACGCCGCCGTCGAAGCTCCCAAGGGCGAGTTCGGCGTCTATCTGGTGTCTGACGGCACCAACAAGCCCTACCGCTGCAAGATTCGCGCGCCCGGATTTGCGCATCTGCAGGCAATGGATTTCCTGACCCGCGGACACCTTCTGGCTGACGTCTCGGCCATTCTGGGTTCGCTCGATATCGTGTTCGGAGAGGTTGATCGCTGATGAGCGTGCGCCGCCTAGCTGACGAGTCCATCCAGCCCGCTTCCTTCGCGTTCACGAAGGAAAATGCTGCTTGGGCTAAAAAGCGCATCGCAATGTATCCCGAGGGGCGCCAGCAATCGGCTGTGATCCCGTTGCTGATGCGCGCGCAGGAGCAGGACGGTTGGGTATCCCGCGCCACCATCGAGACGGTCGCCGATATGCTCGACATGCCCTATATCAGGGTGCTGGAAGTCGCGACGTTCTACACCCAGTTTCAGCTTCAACCGGTTGGTTCGCGTGCCCATATCCAGGTATGCGGCACGACGCCGTGCATGTTGCGCGGCGCAGAAGATATCCGCGCGGTCTGCCAGAAGCACATACATCCCGATCCGCACCACCTCAACGAGGATGGGACGCTGAGCTGGGAGGAGGTCGAATGCGCTGGCGCCTGCGTCAACGCGCCGATGGTTACCATCGGTTTCGATACCTACGAGGATCTGACACCCAACCGCTTCGAGGAGATCCTTATCGCCTTCCGCGACGGCAAGGGTGATACGATCCCGACCGGCCCACAGAACGGACGTCGTTTCTCGGCCCCGCTCGACGGCCAGACCACGTTGATTGACGTGTCCGAGCCCGTGGAGCCGAGTCCGACGACGACCGCGCCTGCCGACGTGCCAACGCCGCCTGCCACGCGGCCGGGCCGCAAGCGCAAGATCGAGGACGAGGCCGCACCCGCAGTTCGGAGCCCCGCGCCGCAGGAGGCGGAGGTCTCGGAAGCCGAAGTCGAGGCGGAAAAGGCAAGAATCTCCGGTCGTACCCGCCGCCGGCCGGATCAGGCCATGCGCGAAGGCGCCACGGGGGCGGAGTCGCCTGCGATCGAGAAAACTGGCAGCAAGACCGGTGAAAAGGTCAAGACCACCAGCCGCAAGCCCGTATCCCCAGAGACCAAGGAGTAGGCGATGCTGACGGACAAGGATCGCATTTTCACCAATCTCTACGGTCAGGGCGACTGGGGCCTCGAGGGCGCGAGGCGTCGGGGCTCGTGGAACGGAACCAAGGAACTGCTCGACCAGGGCCGTGAATGGCTGACCAATGAGGTCAAGGCCTCGGGCCTGCGCGGCCGTGGCGGTGCGGGGTTTTCGACCGGCCTCAAATGGTCTTTCATGCCCAAAGTCAATGACGGGCGCCCGCACTATCTCGTCGTCAACGCCGACGAATCCGAGCCGGGCACTTGCAAGGACCGCGAAATCCTGCGCCACGACCCGCACCATCTGATCGAGGGGTGTCTCATTGCCGGCCGTGCGATGGATGCCCATGTGGCATATATCTATGTACGCGGTGAGTTCATGCGCGAGCGGCATCGGCTCGAAGCGGCCGTGCAGCAGGCCTATGACGCCAGGCTGATCGGCAAGAACAACATCCACGGCTGGGACTTCGATATCGTCGTCCACCACGGGGCAGGGGCCTATATCTGCGGCGAGGAGACGGCGTTGCTGGAATCCCTCGAAGGGAAGAAGGGCCAGCCGCGTCTGAAGCCGCCATTTCCGGCCGGCATGGGCCTTTACGGCTGCCCGACCACGGTCAACAATGTTGAATCCATTGCCGTCGTGCCTGAAATCCTTCGGCGCGGCGCGTCTTGGTTCGCCGGGCTTGGCCGAGAAAACAACACCGGCACCAAACTTTTCTGCGTCTCCGGGCACGTCAACAACCCCGCGACTTTTGAAGAAGAAATGGGCACCCCTTTCGATGTCCTGATCGAAAAGCACTGCGGGGGCATCCGTGGCGGCTGGGACAACCTACTCGCCGTGATCCCTGGCGGGTCCTCGGTGCCTTGCGTGACGGGGCAGAATATCAAGTCGGCGCACATGGACTTCGACGGCCTGCGCGAGGTCGGCTCCTCGCTCGGCACAGCGGCCGTGATCGTCATGGACAAATCCACCGACATCATCCGCGCGATCTGGCGCCTTTCGGCCTTCTACAAGCACGAGAGCTGTGGCCAGTGCACGCCGTGCCGCGAAGGCACCGGTTGGATGATGCGTGTTATGGAACGCATGGTGCGCGGCGAAGCCCAGAAACGTGAAATCGATATGCTCTTTGCCGTCACCAAGCAGGTCGAAGGCCATACCATCTGTGCGCTCGGCGACGCGGCGGCCTGGCCCATCCAGGGCTTGATCAAGAACTTCCGTCACGTGATCGAAGAGCGGATCGACGCATACACCTACAAGTCCACCTCGGATGGCGCCGTGCCGTCCGTCGCGGCGGAGTAAGAACGAATGGCGCAAATCAAGGTCGATGGCGAACTGATTGAGGTTCCCGATCACTTCACGCTGATGCAGGCCGCGGAAGCCGCCGGCGCGGAAATCCCGCGCTTCTGCTATCATGAGCGCCTGTCGGTGGCGGGCAACTGCCGCATGTGTCTGGTGGAAGTGAAGGGCGGGCCTCCTAAGCCGCAGGCAAGCTGCGCCATGAGCGTGCGCGACCTGCGCCCCGGCCCCAACGGAGAGCCGCCGGAAATGTTCACCAACACGCCGATGGTCAAGAAGGCCCGCGAAGGCGTGATGGAATTCCTGCTTATCAACCACCCGCTCGATTGCCCCATCTGCGACCAGGGCGGCGAGTGCGATCTGCAGGACCAGGCGATGGCCTATGGCGTGGATTCCTCACGGTTCCACGAGAACAAGCGCGCCGTCGAGGACAAATATATCGGCCCGCTGGTCAAGACGATCATGACCCGCTGCATCCTCTGCACCCGCTGCGTCCGCTTTACGACCGAAGTGGCTGGCGTGTCAGAAATGGGACTGCTCGGTCGTGGCGAAGACGCCGAGATTACTTCATATCTCGAGCGCGCGCTGACCAGCGAGCTGCAGGGCAACGTCATCGATCTCTGCCCTGTTGGCGCATTGACCTCCAAACCTTACGCCTTCCAGGCGCGCCCCTGGGAGCTCAACAAGACCCAGTCCATCGACGTGATGGACGCCGTCGGCTCAAACATCCGTGTCGATAGCCGCGGCAAGGAAGTGCTACGCATCCTTCCGCGCCTCCACGAAGAGGTGAATGAGGAATGGATTTCCGACAAGACCCGGTTCGTCTGGGACGGGCTGCGCACCCAGCGGCTTGACCGCCCATACGTCAGGAAGGGCAAGAAGCTGCAAGCCGCGAGTTGGAACGAGGCTTTCGCCGCCGTCGCCGATGCGGTCAAGAAGGCCGATGGCAAGCGCATCGGTGCCATCGCGGGAGGTCTCGCCGGTGTCGAGGAGATGTATGCCCTGAAGCTTCTTCTGGCTTCACTCGGCTCGCCCAACATCGATGCGCGCCCGGCAGGGTCGGCGCTCGATCCCAAGGCAGGCCGCGCGTCTTACATTTTCAATCCCACCATTGCGGGTATCGAACAGGCCGACGCCATTCTGTTGATCGGTACCAATCCGCGCCGCGAGGCAGCGGTGCTCAATGCCCGTATCCGCAAGGCATGGCGCAATGGCGACGTACAAATCGGTGTCGTCGGAGAAGCCGTCGACCTCACCTACGACTATGCCCATCTGGGTACCGGCATCGACTCCCTCGTTGATCTTGCAGCCGGCAAGGGCAACTTCGCCAAGGTGTTGAAGAAGGCCGCGCGTCCCATTGTTATCGTTGGGGAAGGGGCCCTCACCGGAGCCTCCGGCAAGGACGTTCTCGCCCTCGGTTCAGCCGTCGCCAAGGCCAATGGCGCGCTCAACGCCGATTGGAACGGTTTTGCCGTGCTGCATAACGCGGCCTCCCGCGTCGGCGCGCTCGATATCGGTTTTGTCCCCGGCCGGGGCGGCCTCGATACCGCCGGCATGATAAAGGCAGCGGGCGCAGGCAAGCTCGATGTCCTGTTCCTTTTGGGCGCCGACGAAATCGATATGTCCGCCCTCGGCGATACGACGGTCATCTATATCGGAACGCACGGGGATGCCGGCGCGCACCGGGCCGACATTATCCTGCCGGCGGCTGCCTATACCGAAAAATCCGCGACCTACGTAAACACTGAAGGTCGGGTCCAGATGGCCAACCGCGCGATCTTTGCGCCGGGCGAGGCCCGCGAGGACTGGGCAATCCTGCGCGCGCTCTCGGGCGTTCTTGGCCACACTCTGCCATTCGACTCCCTGCAATCCCTGCGGGCCAAACTTTATGCGGACCACCCGCATATGGCCCATATCGACGGCATCGCGGCAGGCAAGGCGGCTGACGTTGCAGCACTCGCAGGGACTGCAGCACCGCAAAAGACCTATACGCTGGTCTCGCCGGTCAGCGATTTCTACCTCACGAACCCCATCGCGCGGGCGTCTGCCGTCATGGCCGAATGCTCGCAGTTGATGGCGGGCCTCAAGCAGGCAGCGGAGTAAGGCAGCGATATGGACTGGATTTTGTTCGCGCTCGACTATCTGTTTGGTGCCCCCATCCTCGGGCTGGGCACGATGGTTGGCTTTGTCTGGAAAGCGCTGCTGCTGCTAGTGACGTTGCTGATCTTCACGGCTTACGTGTTGCTGGCCGACCGCAAGATCTGGGCCGCAGTCCAGATCCGCCGCGGCCCCAATGTCGTCGGCGCGTTTGGCCTGCTCCAGAGCTTTGCGGACCTTTTGAAGTTTGTTTTCAAGGAGCCGCTGATACCGGCCGGCGCCGACAAGGCCGTCTTCCTGCTTGCCCCGCTGGTCACTGTGCTCCTTGCACTTTCAGCCTGGGCCGTGGTGCCGGTCGCCGAAGGCTGGGTGCTGGCCGATATCAATGTCGGTATCCTCTATATCTTCGCGATTTCCTCGCTCGGTGTTTACGGCATCATCATGGGTGGCTGGGCGTCCAACTCGAAATACCCGTTCCTCGGCGCACTCCGCTCCGCCGCGCAGATGGTGAGCTATGAAGTCTCGATCGGCTTCGTCATCATCACGGTTTTGCTGTGCGTCGGTTCGCTCAACCTCACGCAGATTGTGCTCGCCCAGCGTGACATGGGCCTTGCCCACGCGCTCGGTGTGCCGTGGCTGACGTTCCTTAACTGGTTCTGGCTGCCGCTGTTTCCGATGTTCATCGTCTTTTTCATCTCGGCGCTGGCCGAGACCAACCGGCCACCCTTCGACCTGCCGGAAGCGGAATCCGAGCTCGTTGCCGGCTTCATGGTCGAATACGGCTCGACTCCCTACATGATGTTCATGCTGGGCGAGTACGTCGCCATCATCCTGATGTGCGCACTGACCACGATCCTGTTCCTCGGTGGTTGGACCTCGCCCATCGATTTGCCGCCCTTTACCTGGATTCCCGGTGTCGTGTGGTTCGTTCTGAAACTCTCGGCGGTCTTTTTCATGTTTGCCATGGTCAAGGCCTTCGTTCCCCGTTACCGCTACGACCAGTTGATGCGCCTGGGCTGGAAGGTCTTCCTGCCGCTTTCGCTGTTCATGGTCGTCGCCGTCGCCGCCATTCTCCAGCTTACGGGCTGGGGCTGGCATGGCGGCGTGGCATAAGGAGAGAATGCGATGAGTGCTCTACGCTTTCTCGACGCGCTTTTGCTGAGGGAGTTTGTATCGACCTTCTTTTTGTCGATGCGCTACTTCTTCGCGCCCAAGCCCACTATTAACTACCCCTTTGAAAAAGGTCCGATCTCTCCGCGCTTCCGCGGCGAGCATGCCCTGCGCCGTTATCCCAACGGCGAAGAGCGCTGCATTGCCTGCAAGCTCTGTGAGGCCATCTGCCCAGCGCAGGCGATTACCATCGAGGCAGGCCCGCGCCAGAACGACGGCACCCGCCGCACGGTGCGCTATGACATCGACATGGTCAAATGTATCTATTGCGGCTTCTGCCAGGAAGCCTGCCCGGTGGATGCGATCGTCGAAGGCCCCAATTTCGAATTCGCGACCGAGACTCGTGAGGAGCTCTACTTCTCAAAGGAACGCCTGCTCGCCAATGGCGACAGGTGGGAGCGCGAACTGGCCCAGAACATCGCGCTCGACGCGCCGTACCGCTAGGAGCCGGATGTGACGCTGCCGCTTTTCTTCTTTTATCTCTTCTCGGCCATCGTGGTCGCGTCGGCGATCATGGTGATTTCGTCCCGCAACCCGGTTCATTCGGTGTTGTTCCTTATCCTCGCCTTCGTCAACGCGGCGGGCATCTTCATGCTTGCAGGCGCCGAGTTCCTGGCGCTCATCCTGATCGTCGTTTATGTCGGCGCGGTCGCCGTGCTGTTCCTGTTCGTCGTCATGATGCTTGACGTGGACTTCGGCGAACTGCGCAAGGGCATCCTGCAATACGCCCCGGTGGGCATTGTAGTCGGGATCATCCTGCTGCTCGAACTCCTGCTTGTGGCGGGCTCGGCATTTCTCGTGCCGGAGGCAGCAGGGACGGGTGTTCTGCCCATTGACAGGGGCGTGGAAAACACGCGTGCGCTGGGGCAGGTGCTTTATACGAATTACATTTATCTCTTCCAGGCCTGCGGACTCGTGCTGCTCGTGGCGATGATCGGGGCAATCGTCCTGACCCTGCGCCACAAGCCGAACGTCAAGCGCCAGGATATCGCAAAACAGGTGGCGCGGACTAAGGCGGGCATTGAGGTCGTCAAGGTCGAGAGCGGAAAAGGGCTGTAAAGGGGGCTATGATGACACCAGTTATCGGGCTCGGTCATTTCCTGACCGTAGCGGCCATTCTGTTCACCATCGGGGTGTTCGGTATCTTCCTCAACCGGAAGAATATCATCGTCATCCTGATGTCGGTCGAGCTGATCCTGCTCGCGGTGAACATCAATTTCGTGGCCTTTTCCAACCATCTCGGCGATCTCGTCGGGCAGGTCTTCGCGCTGCTGATCCTGACGGTCGCTGCAGCTGAGGCGGCCATCGGTCTCGCGATTCTGGTGATCTTCTTCCGCAACCGTGGCTCCATCGCGGTTGACGACGTCAATATGATGAAGGGCTAGCGGGAATGATCCAGGCTATCGTCTTCCTGCCGCTGATTGGTTCGCTCATCGCCGGCTTTTTCGGGAGCATTATCGGGCACCGCCCGGCAGAAATCGTCACGACCGCATTGCTGATCGTCTCGGCGGTACTCTCCTGGGTTGTGTTCCTGCCGTTTTTTCTTGGCGACGGTCACGCCTATTCGGTCGAAGTCATGCGCTGGATCGAGGTCGGCGATCTTGATCTGCGCTGGGTGCTGCGCGTCGATACGCTGACCGCCGTCATGCTGGTCGTGGTCAACACCGTCTCCTCGCTCGTGCACCTTTATTCGATCGGCTACATGAACGAAGACCCGCACCGTGCCCGGTTCTTCGCCTATCTGTCGCTCTTTACCTTCGCAATGCTGATGCTGGTGACGGCCGACAACTTCCTCCAGATGTTTTTCGGCTGGGAAGGCGTGGGCCTCGCCTCCTACCTGCTCATCGGGTTCTGGTACAAGAAAGAGTCTGCGCGCGCTGCCGCGATGAAGGCCTTCGTGGTCAACCGCGTAGGCGATTTCGGCTTTGCTCTCGGTATCTTTGCGACCTTTTTCATGCTCGGCACGCTCGGTTTCGATGAGACCTTCGCCGCGTTGCCGAACCTGGAGGGGGCGACCATCTGGTTCTTCGGGGCGCATTTCGACGCGATCACGGTGATCTGCCTGTTGCTGTTCATGGGCGCGATGGGCAAGTCTGCCCAGTTCCTGCTCCACACATGGTTGCCGGACGCGATGGAAGGCCCGACGCCGGTGTCGGCGCTGATCCACGCCGCCACTATGGTGACCGCCGGCGTCTTCATGGTCGCGCGCCTCTCCCCGATGTATGAGATGAGCGAAACGGCAACCCTGGTCGTCATCTATATCGGCGCGATCACTGCGTTCTTTGCTGCCACGGTTGGTCTCGTCCAGAACGACATCAAGCGCGTCATCGCCTATTCGACCTGCTCGCAGCTTGGCTATATGTTCGTCGCGCTTGGCGTAGGGGCCTATTCGGCGGGCATTTTCCATCTTTTCACCCACGCCTTCTTCAAGGCGCTGCTGTTCCTTGGCGCCGGTTCGGTGATCCATGCCATGCACCATGAACAGGACATGCGGAACATGGGCGGCCTGCGGACCAAGATCCCCGTTACCTACTGGATGATGATGATCGGCACGCTGGCGCTCACCGGCGTCGGCATTCCCGGCACCATGTTCGGCTTTGCCGGGTTTTTCTCGAAAGATTCCATCATCGAATCCGCTTACGCCTTCGGGGGCAGCGTCGGTACGCTCGCCTTCTGGCTGCTGGTCCTCGCGGCACTTATGACGAGCTTCTACTCCTGGCGGCTGGTCCATCTGACCTTCCACGGCTCACCACGCGATCCGGCCCATGACGAAACGGCGCATCCCGACCCGGCTCATGCGGCTCTCGAGAGCCACGACGAACCGCTTGACGGCCACCATCATCACGGCAGTGCTCACGACAATGCGCATGAGAGCCCTCAGGTCATGCTGATCCCGCTCTACCTGCTGGCCATCGGCGCGGTCCTGTCGGGCGTGGTCTTCTACGATGCCTTCTTCGGCCATGCCGAACATGTCGAGCACTTCTTCCATGGCTCGCTGGTTGTCGACGCAGCGATCATCGACGCAGCCCACTACGTCCCCACCTGGGTCAAGTGGTCCGCAACCGTCGCAATGCTGATCGGCTTCGTTCTGGCCTGGTATATGTATATCCGCAACCCCGAGGCACCCAAGCGCCTCGCAGCGGAGCACCGCGGGCTCTACCAGTTCCTGTTGAACAAGTGGTACTTCGACGAGCTCTACGATCGCATCTTCGTGCGGCCGGCCCGGTGGCTGGGCACCGCGCTCTGGAAGGGCTTTGACGACTGGCTCGTGGATCAGACCGTCGTCGAGGGACTCGGCCGTCGGGTGAAGGATGTCACCGCGCAGGTCGTCCGGCTCCAGTCCGGCTATCTCTATCACTATGCTTTTGCCATGATTATCGGCGTGGCCGCGCTCATTACATGGGCTATCGCCGCCGGGGGACTTCTGGGATGAACCTCGACAACACCATCCTGACCATCGTCACTTTTCTGCCGCTGGTCGGGGCGCTCCTCATTCTGCTGACTCCCGGTCGCGACGCGTCCGCGATCCGCAACGTCAAGTGGATCGCGCTCATAACCACGCTCGTGACGTTCGGCTTCTCGTTGCTGATGTGGTCGATGTTCGATCCATCGACACCAGCTTTTCAGTTCGTCGTGAACTATGCCTGGCTGGGCGACGTCATTGGCTACCGCATGGGCGTCGACGGCATCTCGATACTGTTCGTCGTTCTGACCGGCCTTCTGATGCCCATGTGCATTCTTGCGAGCTGGGAGTCGATCGATCACCGTCAGCGCGAGTACATGGTGCTGTTCCTCGTGCTCGAAACGCTGATGATCGGCGTATTTACGACGCTCGATCTGGCCATGTTCTACGTCTTCTTCGAGGGCAGTCTGATCCCGATGTTCCTCATCATCGGGATTTGGGGCGGCAAGCGCCGTATCCAGGCAAGTTACAAGTTCTTCTTCTATACCTTCGTCGGCTCGGTGCTGATGCTCATCGCGATCATGGCGATGTTCTGGTACGCTGGTACGCTCGATATCGCACGCCTCCTGCGCGTCGAATTCCCCGAGGAAATGCAGTTCTGGCTATGGCTGGCCTTCTTTGCCTCGCTCGCGGTCAAGATGCCCATGTGGCCGTTCCACCGCTGGCTACCAGAAGCGCACGTGGAAGCGCCGACAGCCGGTTCGGTTATCCTGGCTGCAATCCTCCTGAAGCTGGGCGGCTATGGCTTCCTGCGCTTTTCGCTGCCGATGTTTCCGGATGCCTCGGCCTATTTTGCCAATTTCGTCTTCTTCCTTTCGGTCGCCGCGATCATCATCACCTCGCTGGTGGCTTTGGTGCAGACCGATATCAAGAAGCTGATCGCCTACTCCTCTGTCGCTCATATGGGTTTCGTGACGATGGGGATATTCGCGGGCAACGTCTATGGCCTGCAGGGCGCAATCTTCCAGATGATCTCGCACGGCATCGTGTCGGGAGCGCTCTTCCTTTCGGTGGGTGTCATCTACGACCGGATGCACACACGAGACATCGAGGCCTATGGCGGCCTTGTAGAGCGGATGCCCAAATACGCCTTCGCGTTCATGGTCTTCACCATGGCCAATGTCGGCCTGCCGGGGACTTCGGGCTTCGTCGGCGAGTTCCTGACGCTACTGGCTATCTTCCAGGTCAATACCTGGTTCGCAATCTTTGCGACGACCGGCGTAATCCTTTCCGCGTGCTACGCGCTCTGGCTCTACCGCAAGGTCATTTTCGGAGCACTGGAAAAGGAGAGTCTCAAGGGCATACTTGATCTTAACACCCGCGAGATGCTGACCATCGTGCCGTTGATCATCCTGACTATTCTTTTCGGCTTCTACCCGGCGCCTATTCTCGATGCGACTTATGCATCGGCCGCCGCGCTTGCCGATCACTATTTGACGACCAGCGGGCTTGCGGATGCCGCCGCGCAGGCCGGGACTATGGTTCCGGTCGAGCACGCCGCGCCGGCTGCTACGGGCCACTAGGAGATGACGATGACGTCCGAATTTGCCGGTTTCGCCTCTCTGGCCCCCGCCTATCCCGAGATGCTGCTTGCCGTCGGCGCCTTGGCGCTGCTGATGATCGGTGTTTTCGTCCGCTTCGAGGCTTCGCGCCTTGTTACCATTCTGGCCGTCGGCCTTTTGGCCGTAGCCGGAGCGATGATCCTTATTTCGAGCGAAGGCACGATTTTCTCGGGTGGCTTCATCAATGACGGCTTCGCCCGTTTCATGAAGACGCTTATCATCGCCGGTTCTGTCTTTGCGCTGATCCTCACCTTCTCAACTGCCGCCGACAAGGGGCTCAACAAGTTCGAGTACCCGGTTCTCGTCATTCTCGCCACGTTGGGCATGATGATGATGGTCTCGGCAAACGACCTCATGAGCCTTTACGTCGGTCTCGAGCTTCAGTCGCTCTCGCTCTATGTCGTCGCTGCCTTCAGACGCGACAGCGGCAAGGCGACCGAGGCGGGCCTCAAATACTTTGTGCTCGGCGCGTTGTCCTCTGGAATGCTGCTGTACGGCGCCTCGCTCGTCTATGGCTTCACCGGACACACCCAGCTTGACCGTATCGCCGAAGCCGTGGCGCTCGGGGAACGCAATGTCGGCGTGATCTTTGGCCTTGTGTTCCTGCTCGCGGGCATTGCCTTCAAGATCTCTGCCGTGCCGTTCCACATGTGGACCCCCGACGTTTACGAGGGCGCGCCGACGCCGGTTACCGCTTTCTTTGCCTCCGCTCCCAAGGTCGCCGCGATCGCGCTTCTGATCCGCGTCGTTTTTGATGCCTTTGAGCCGATCGCGCGCGATTGGCAGCAGGTGGTGATCTTCCTTTCCATCGCCTCGATGGTACTGGCCTCCTTTGCAGCCATTGGGCAAAACAACCTGAAGCGCCTATTGGCCTATTCCTCGATCGGCCACGTCGGCTTCGCCCTTGTCGGCCTCTCGGCGGGCAGCCTGACGGGTGTGGAGGGTGTCGCCATCTACATGGCCGTCTATCTCACCATGACAGTGGGAACTTTCGCCTGTGTTCTCGCCCTGAAGAACGAGAACGGCTACGTCCAGACCATCGAGGATCTGGCCGGGCTTTCTCGAAACAGGCCGTTCGTTGCCGGCATGCTGGCAATGTTCATGTTCTCGCTGGTTGGATTGCCGCCGCTCGCCGGGTTCTTCGCCAAGTGGTACGTATTCCTCGCTGCAGTTGAGGCGCAGCTCTTCGTGCTCGCCGTCATCGGCATGCTGGCAAGTGCCGTGAGTGCGTTCTATTACCTGCGCGTCATCAAGGTTATGTACTTCGATGAGCCGACCCAAGGCTATGCGGTGCCGGCAATTGAGCTGCGCGTCGTCATTGCGCTGACCGGCTTCCTCGTGCTTTCCTACTATTTCACGGTCGGCGCGCCCTTGGCGGAATATGCTCACAACGCGGCGGGTAGCCTGTTCTAGCGTGCCCGCGTTTCCTCTTTCTCCACTTGCGGTCGAAGCCGGCTACCGAGTCCTCGGCTTCGACAGTATCGGGTCTACCAACGCCGCAGCGTTGCTCGCGGCCAAGAGGGGGGAAAGCAGCGGTATCTGGTATGCCGCGCTGCAACAAACCGAGGGGCGCGGACGGCGGGGCAGGGCCTGGGAGAGTCCCCACGGCAACCTTGCCGCAAGCCTGATGATTGTACCCGACGCTGAGACGGCCAGCCTTGGCTCACTCGGCTTCGTCGCTGGCGTTGCGCTCAACAAGGCGCTCGGGCGCATCCTGCCTGCCGCCCGCCTACGTACCGGCCTGGATGGGGCAGACGCCGCCCCAGGACAATCGGCCAAGCGCCTTGCGCTCAAATGGCCAAATGACGTTCTCGCCGATGGGCACAAGCTTGCCGGCATTCTCCTCGAGGCACAAAAGCGCGACGATGGGCGCACGGCCACCGTCATTGGCTTTGGCGTGAACGTCGTGGCCGCACCCCAGGGTCTGCCATACCCGGCGACTTCGCTCCGCGATCTTGGCTCGCCCGCGAACGCCGAAACTGTGTTCGAGGCTCTGGCCGAAAGCTGGGTAGAGGCCTATACCCTTTGGGACAACGGAATCGGGTTGCCCGCCATTCTGGCCCTCTGGCGCGAAAATGCCGCCGGAATCGGAGCTGAAGTTGCGGTGCAGCGCAACAACGACGTCCTGCGCGGCGTTTTTGAAACGATTGATGATGCGGGCAGGCTGATTGTCCGCGACAATGAAGGGCACCGCACCGCTATCACCGCGGGCGACGTCCATTTCGGCACCACGGCGACACTGCGTCAGTAGTCTTCGCCGCACATGATTGAAAAAGATTGCTGGTTCGGCTCGCCCGAACCAGTCTATTGGGATTTGTTATGGCGAAAAAGAAAGTGACTGGCCACGAACTGGTCTTCGTGCCGCTGGGGGGCGTCGGTGAAATTGGCAGGAATATGGGGCTTTACGGTTTCGGCCCGGCCGATGAGCGGAAATGGCTGGTCGTCGATTGCGGGGTCAGCTTCGGTGGTCCTGAAACGCCGGGCATCGAACTCATAATGCCCGATCCGACCTTCCTCGAAGAGGAGGCCGAAAACGTTGTTGGACTTGTCCTCACACACGCCCATGAAGATCATTACGGCGCCGTGCTCGACCTTTGGCCCGGTTTCGACAAACCAGTCTTCGCTACCCCCTTCGCCGCCGCGATGCTGCGGGCGAAACGTATATCCAACGCCATCGATGAGGACGTCGATGTCGAGATATTCACGCCTGGCGTCCCCTTCCACCTCGGTCCGTTCCACATCGAAGCGATTGCCGTTTCCCACTCGATTCCCGAAAGCTGCGCGCTGCTGATCGATACACCGGCCGGCCGCGTGCTGCACACCGGCGACTGGAAGATCGATATCTCGCCCGTCGGTACACCGCAAACCGATATCGAGCGCCTGCGTGCCATAGGCAACGAGGGAAGGCCCCTTGCGCTCGTCTGCGATAGCACCAACGCAATGAAGGGCGGCGTTAGCCCCTCGGAAACCGAAGTTGCGATCCACCTCGAACGCCTTATCGCCACGGCGAAACACCGGGTTGCCGTAACGATATTTGCTTCCAACCTTGGCAGGATGATCTCTATTGCCCGCGCTGCCGCCAAGGCCGACCGGCAGGTGGTTGCGACGGGCAGGGCAGTCCATCGCGTGGCCGGAATTGCGCGCGAACTGGGATTGATGGAGGGCGTACCTGATTTTCTCGATCAGGACGCCTACGGCTATCTCCCGCGCGAAAAGGTCGTACTCATCTGCACCGGCAGCCAGGGCGAGGCCCGCGCCGCGATGGCGCGCATCGCAGCTGGTGAGCACCCGGTGATCGATCTTTCGCCGGGCGATATGGCCATCTTCTCTTCATGGGCGATCCCCGGCAACGAAAAGGCTGTCATCGACATCCAGAACCAGCTCATCGATCGCGGGGTCGAAGTTGTCACGGCACGCGAGGAGATGGTCCACGTCTCCGGTCATCCGCGCCGTAATGAGCTTGCCCAGCTTTACGAATGGACAAAGCCGAGCCTGCTCGTCCCGGTTCACGGGGAGCCGATGCACCTCGAGGCGCACGTTAAATTCGGTCGTGAGCACGGCATCAAGACCGCTTATTCCGTGCGCAACGGTGATATGGTCCGCCTCTTCCCCGAGCCCGCCCATTTCCCCGGAGAGGTCCCCACCGGCGTGCTTTATCTCGACGGCAATATCCTTTGCACGCCCGAGGAAAGCCGCGTCCGCGACCGTCGCCGGCTGGCTTTCGGCGGGTTGGTGGTTGTCAGTCTCGCCGTCAATGGTAAGGGACAGATCGTCTCAGGCCCGGTTATCGAACTCGACGGATTACCCGAAGTCGAGGATGATGATTACGCGCTTGCCGATGTTGTCCGCTCCGCCGCTCAGGGTACGATCAAAAGCTTCCCTGAAAAGCGCCGCGCCGATACCGGGCGTTTCGCCGAGGCAATCCGCCGCGCGGTGCGCTCGGAGGTCAACGCAGTCTGGGGGCGCAAGCCCATAGTCAAAGTCATTATACACAAGGTTTGATGCAGCCGTTCACCTACATCGCGATCTACTTCATCGTCTGGTGGATCTGCCTTTTCGTAACGCTTCCCTTCGGAGTCAAAGGGCAGCACGAGGACGGGCCAGTCACGGACGGAACCGAGCCGGGCGCGCCCATCAATCCGCTCATGTGGCAAAAGGTCGTGGCCACGACCTTCATTGCCGCTGTCGTCACGGCGCTCATCTTCTGGGGGCTTTCCAACCCCACTCTACAAGCCTATTGGAACCGATGATCGCGCCGCCCGCGATACCTCGCGCAAGACAAAAAAAAGCAGGGACAAAGCCCTGCAAATAAATGAGTTTCGCGACAATCCACTGGTCTTACGCGCACACATTGGGGCGGCCAGTTCTCCTCCCTTGACGTTGTCGGCGTCAGGCGGATTTGGCCCCGCCTTTCGTTTTATAGGGGCGGACCCTACCAAGGAGAATTTCCGCTGCCAAGCAAAATTTGCGGTCTTTTGTCACAACCGGAGAGAAAAATGCAGGCGCCACGCAAATACCGCCTTACCCTTGCCAGGAACGGGTGGTTTGCGCTTGATAGTGCGGCCCGAACAACCCGCTGAGTCGATCCCGGCACCGGAGTTTAAATGCGTCTATCGAGATACTTCCTGCCCGTCCTCAAAGAGACCCCGAAAGAAGCCGAGATCGTCTCCCACAGGCTGATGCTGCGTGCCGGCATGATCTCCCAACAGGCGGCAGGCATGTATGCCTGGCTGCCGTTCGGTTACAAGGTGCTGCGCAAGGTCCAGGACATCATCGAGCAGGAACAGAACCGTGCCGGCGCCATCGAATTGCTGATGCCCACGCTGCAATCGGCAGACCTCTGGCGCGAGAGCGGGCGGTATGAGGACTACGGCAAGGAAATGCTGCGCATGCAGGACCGCCACGAGCGCGACATGCTTTACGGGCCAACGAACGAAGAGATGATCACTTCGATCTTCAGGTCCTATGTGCAGTCATACAAGGACCTGCCGCTCAACCTCTATCATATCCAGTGGAAGTTTCGCGACGAGATCCGCCCCCGCTTCGGCACCATGCGCAGCCGCGAGTTCCTCATGAAGGACGCCTATTCCTTCGATCTTTCCAAGGCTGACGCCGTCAAGGCGTATAACCGCATGTTCGTCGCCTATCTGCGTACCTTCTACCGGATGGGTTTGACCGCAATTCCGATGCGTGCGGAGACCGGCCCCATCGGAGGTGACCTCAGCCACGAGTTCATCGTGCTCGCCGATACTGGCGAGAGTGGAGTCTTCTGTCACGCCGATATGCTCGACAAGCCCATCCCCAAGGTCGACACCGATTTCCTTGGCGATCTGTCGCCGATCGTCGCGGACTGGACCTCGCTCTACGCGGCGACCGAGGACATGCACGACGAGGCCGAGTTCGCGTCCAAGGTGCCCGAGGAAAAGCGTATAGCGGCGCGCGGGATCGAGGTAGGGCAGGTCTTCTATTTCGGGGAAAAATACTCCGCTCCTATGGGCGCGCAAGTGCAGGGGCCGGACGGCAAGCCCGTCACCGTACATATGGGCTCTTACGGCATCGGGTTGACCCGTGTCGTGCCGGCGATAATCGAAGCCAGCCACGATGATGACGGCATCATCTGGCCGGTCTCGGTCGCGCCTTTCGAAGTGGTGGTGATCAACGCGAAATCCGGCGATGCCCAATGCGATGCGGCAAGCGACAAACTCTACGATCAACTTCGCGCAGCCGGCATCGACGCCCTCTATGACGATCGCCAGACTGGGGCAGGCGGCAAGTTCGCAACTGCAGACCTGATCGGCATTCCCTACCAGATCATTGCCGGTCCGCGAGGCCTCGCGGCCGGTGAGGTCGAAATAAAGCACCGCAGGGGTGGCGAGCGCGAAACACTCTCCATCGACCAGGCCGCTGCGCGGCTCAAGTCGCTCGTCGAACCCGCGCGCAGGGATACGGTGTGACCGCGACCGCGCCGGCCCGGCTGGAGAAGGGTACAGGACCATTCACCCGCTTCGAGCGGCTGGTCGCGGGCAGATATCTGCGTGCGCGCCGAAAAGATACCTTCATCTCGGTCATTTCGGCTCTGACCATGGTGGGGATCGCCCTTGGCGTTGCGACGCTGATCGTGGTCATGAGTGTCATGAACGGCTTTCGCGACGAGCTCTTGAGCAAGATTCTTGGCCTCAACGGCCATTTTACGGCCTTTCCGATTGAAGAGACTTTCCACGATTACGAGGCAGTCAAGGATCGCATCGAGCAGGTGCCTGGCGTCTTGGGCGTCGTGGCGTTCGTCGAAGGGCAGGCGCTCGCCACAGGCCACTACAATTCAGCCGGTGTCGCCGTGCGCGGCATGTCATACGAGGACATCTCCAAGCTCCCGCTCCTCAACCGGAGCGCCGTTCTCGGCGGGTGGGAGGATTGGGATGATCTGGGCGGCGTCGCCATCGGCATCCGCATGGCCAACCAACTCGGACTGACGCTGGGCGATGCCATCACAATCGTCAGTCCGCGCGGCATCCAGACCCCTTTTGGCTCGACTCCGCAGATCCGCTCCTATCCGGTCAACGTCATCTTCGATGTCGGCATGGTCGAGTTCGACAGCTTCTTTGTCTTCATGCCCATCCGGTCCGCGCAGGATTATTTCCGGCTCTATTCCGACCGGCTGCGCGACGGCGTCGAACAGCCTGGCCTGATGGCGACCGACGAGGAAATCGATGCTGCCTATGAGCGCGTCTACAACGCTACCGCCATCGAGGTTTTCCTCGCAAATCCGGACGGGACGCGCGCCATCCAGACTGACCTCGAGATCGCAGCTGGCCGTCCGATGCTTTTCACCGACTGGCAGCGGCGCAATGAAACCTTCTTCTCGGCGCTGCAGGTCGAGCGTGTCGTGATGTTTGTCATCCTCTCGATGATCGTTCTGGTCGCCGCCTTCAACATCATCTCGAGCCTCGTGATGCTGGTCAAAGACAAGGCAGGGGATATCGCCATCCTGCGCACGATGGGGGCAACCCGAGCCTCGATCATGCGCATTTTCTGCATGACGGGCACGGCGATCGGCTTCATCGGAACGTTTGCCGGCTTTTTGCTGGGGCTCGTCCTTGCAATCAACGCTGAATCCATCCGCGCCTGGGTGTCCGATCTCCTGGGCATCGCCCTGTTCCCGCCGGAGGTTTTCCTGCTCTCAGCGCTCCCTTCGCGCGTCGATGCTGTGGAAGTAACGGTGGTTCTTGTGATGGCGCTTGGGCTTTCTTTCCTCGCTACCCTCTATCCCGCTTGGCGCGCCGCGCAATACGATCCCGTTGAGGCGTTGCGTTATGAGTGATTTCCTTCTCGAGCTCAAAGACGTGCGCCAGAGCTACGGCGATGGCGACGGAGCGGTGCATGTCCTCAAGGGCGCTGGTCTTGCCGTATCTCGCGGCGAACTCGTGGCGCTGGTCGCACCCTCCGGTGCAGGAAAATCTACCCTTCTACATATCTGCGGTTTGCTTGAACGCCCGAGGGGAGGAGAGGTGGCGATCCTCGGACAGTCCACTGCAAGGTTGTCGGACCGTCAGCGTACGCTGATGCGCCGCCATTCAATCGGCTATGTCTATCAGTTCCATCACCTGCTGCCCGAGTTTAGCGCAATCGAGAATGTGGTAATGCCCCAGCTCATCGCGGGCAAATCCGACCGCGCCGCAAAGGAGCGGAGCATGGAACTTCTCGAGGTCATGGGCATTGGTCACCGCGCCGAACACCGCCCGGCGGAGCTTTCGGGCGGCGAGCAGCAACGTGTCGCCATCGCCCGCGCCACGGCCAACAACCCGAGCTTGGTGCTCGCTGACGAGCCCACTGGCAATCTCGACCCCGCGACCTCCGAACGCGTCTTCGCCGCCCTTTCCCAACTGATCCGCGAACACGACGCTGGCTGCATCATTGCGACCCACAACCACGATCTCGCCCGCCGCGCCGACCGCATCGTGACGATTGCGGATGGCCACATTGAGCCGATGACGCTGTAGGGCGTAACGCTTGCACCGAAGGGATACTGGTCGCAGGCAATGAGCCAGCGCGGGGATTGCGCTGACAGCACCGAGCTCAGGCCTGCACTGCCGGCATTCCGTGCAAATGCCGGAATTCCAACCTTCTCCCATCATGCTTCCGTTCCCGTGCCGATACGCTCGGTCGCGGTGCGTTAATAATTTGTTTATTACTTTCCGTTGTGGCCAGCGCGCGATATGGACAGGAACAAACAATGAACATATAAGAACAAAGACGAAACACCATAGTAGGAGGCTTTAATGCTGAACATTGTGAAGGACTTCATGGCCCTGGCATCGTTGACCGCGTTTGGCGGTGTGCTCCTCGCTTACATGGACATGCTGGCTTATCTTGGCTGACCCTTGTGCATAAACCGCCCTCGCGGTTGGCGCGACGGGCTCGGGGTGGCACAAAGGGCAGTTGCCAGGAGAGAATCGTAAGCTATGTCCGGTCCCGGTTTCGTTCACCTGCACGTGCATTCGTCCTATTCTTTGCTGGAAGGGGCGCTGCCGCTCGGCAAGATTCTCGACCTCGCCGCAAAGGACGGACAGCCCGCGATTGGCATTGCGGACACCAACAATCTCTTCGGCGCGCTCGAATTTTCCGAAAAAGCCGCGGGCAAGGGCATCCAGCCGATCACCGGGTGTGAACTCGCCATCGATTTTGGCAGCGATGAGGATAACAAGCCCAACGAACGCGCCAACCTGGGAAAGGGCACCATCGTCCTGATCGCAGCGACGGAGCAGGGCTTCGCAAACCTCTCCACTATTGTGTCACGCGCCTATCTCGAGGGCAGCGACGGCAAGACCGCCGCGCATATCGATTGGCTCGAAGCTGCTGCCGAAGGGTTGATTTGTCTGACGGGCGGACCGGAAGGAGCAATCGATCCCTATCTTGCTGCCGGAGTTGACGCTGCGGCCGAAATGCGGCTCCTCAAGCTCCATGGGCTGTTCGGCGACCGCCTCTATGTCGAAATCCAGCGTCATGACCGTCCGATCGAGAACGCCGTCGAGCCGCGCCTAATCGATCTTGCTTATCGCCACGGACTGCCGCTGGTCGCCACCAACGAACCTTATTTCCCGGGACAGGACGATTTCGATTCTCATGACGCGCTTCTGGCCATAGCGGCAGGCTCGGTCGTCGCCCAGACGGAGCGGCGGCGGCTATCCGACCAGCATTGGTTCAAGTCGCGCGCCGAGATGATCGCGCTTTTTTCAGACCTTCCCGAAGCGGTTGAGAGCACGGTGGAGATCGCCCGTCGCGTAAGCTACCGCCCACGCACGCTCGATCCGATCCTCCCTAAGTTCGCAGCCGATCCCGGGCAGAGCGACGCCGAGGCCGTAGCGGCGGAGGCCGATGAATTGACCCGGCAGGCGGAAGAAGGGCTGGAAAAGCGCATCGAGATTTTCGGCATCGCCCCGGACACCACGCCCGAACAATACCGCGAACGTCTCGCCTTCGAGCTGAAGGTCATCCGGGATATGAAATTTCCCGGCTATTTCCTTATTGTTGCTGACTTTATCAAGTGGGCGAAGGCCCACGATATTCCCGTGGGCCCCGGACGCGGATCGGGCGCTGGATCTCTGGTCGCTTATGCTCTCACCATCACCGACTTGGACCCGCTCCGCTATAATCTCCTGTTCGAGCGCTTCCTCAATCCCGAACGCGTATCGATGCCAGACTTCGATATCGACTTCTGCCAGGAGCGTCGTGAGGAGGTCATCGACTACGTTCAGAAAAAGTACGGCGCCGATCAGGTCGCGCAGATCATCACCTTTGGAACGCTGCAACCGCGCGCTGCGCTGCGCGATGTAGGCCGCGTGCTTCAGATGCCTTATGGGCAGGTGGACCGCATCTGCAAGCTCGTACCCAACAATCCGGCGAACCCCGTCACGCTTGCCCAGGCGATCAACGACGAACCGCGCCTCCAAATGATGCGCGACGAGGACGAAACGGTCGCCGAACTCCTGCGTATCGCAGGAAAGCTCGAGGGGCTTTATCGTCACGCCTCGACTCATGCGGCCGGCATCGTCATCGGCGACCGCCCTCTGCATGAGTTGCTGCCGCTTTACCGCGATCCGCGCTCGGACATGCCCGTCACCCAGTACAACCTCAAATGGGTGGAACCAGCCGGCCTCGTGAAGTTCGACTTCCTTGGGTTGAAGACGCTGACCACGATCCGCTATGCGGTCGAGATGGTCAAATCCAAGGGCATCGATCTTGATATTGATGCCATTCCACTCGACGATGCGCCGACCTACCGGCTCTACGCCGATGGCGACACTTACGGCATCTTCCAGTTTGAAAGTCCGGGGATGCGGCGGGCGCTGGTCGATTTGAAGCCTGACCGCATTGAAGACCTGATCGCCATGAACGCCCTCTACCGCCCTGGGCCGATGGACAATATCCCGAGCTTCATCAACAGAAAGCACGGGCGGGAAAAGGTCGAGTACCCCCACGAATCCCTCTCCGCGGTGCTCGATGAAACCTATGGGATCATCGTCTATCAGGAGCAGGTTATGCAGATTGCCCAGCTCCTGTCCGGCTATTCGCTCGGTGAAGCTGACATGCTGCGCCGTGCGATGGGCAAGAAGATCAAGGCCGAGATGGACAAGCAGCGCGAGCGTTTCCGCGAAGGGGCGCTCCGGAACGGACTCAAGGAAGCGCTGGCCGACAACATCTTCGATCTGCTCGCCAAGTTCGCCAATTATGGCTTCAACAAGAGCCACGCGGCGGCCTATGCATGGGTGTCGTACCAAACGGCGTGGCTCAAGACTCATTATCCGCATGAGTTTTATGCCGCCTCGATGACCCTCGACATGGGCCAGACGGACAAGCTGGCCGATTTCCGCCGGGAGGCCGAAAAGAAGGGTATCGCGATTGTCCCGCCCTGCATTAACCGCTCCGAGGTCAATTTCTCGGTGCATGACGGGCGCGTCCACTATTCGCTTTGCGCGGTAAAGGGGGTCGGGCGGCAGGTCGCAGAACATATCGTCGAGGTTCGTGGGAGCCAGCCTTTCATCGACCTTTCCGACTTTGCCCGCCGCATCGACCCGAGAGTTATCAACAAGCGCACGCTCGAGACGCTCATCAATGCTGGAGCGTTTGATAGCCTCGTCAAGCGCCGCGAACAGGTGATCGCCGTCGCCGATGCCATTGTCAGCACCGCCCAACGCGAAACATCGGGCCGTGCCGACGGCATCGAGGACATGTTCGCCACCAGCCAGCCAGATGCGATCATGCTGCCCGAGCATGTCGAACCCTGGAGCCTCACCGAACGGCTCGCCCGAGAGCACGCTGCCATCGGCTTTTATCTCTCGGCACATCCCCTCGACGATTATTCCGAACTCTTTGAAAAACTCCGCGTCCAGCGTTGGGCGACATTCGAGCGCGCCGCCCATGCAGGCGCCGTAGCTGGGCGGCTCGCAGGTACGGTGATTTCGCGACAGGATCGCAAGACCCGGAAGGGATCGACCATGACGATCCTGATGCTTTCGGATCCCAGCGGGTCGTTTGAATGCGTCGCCTTTTCCGAGCAGATGTCCGATTACGGCCATCTGCTCGAACAGGGCAGGTCGGTTGTCATGGAGGTCGGGGCCGACGCCCGTCCCGACGGCGTACGCCTGCGCCTGCTTAAGGCCGAGGCCATCGATGCTTCTGTTGAAAAGCTTGGTCGCCGGATGACGATCTTTGCGGGCAGCGAATCGTGCATTGCACCGATCAAGTCCCAACTCCAGCCGGGCGGGGAAGGGGTGGTGAGCCTCATCCTTCTGCGCGACCAGGGGGAACGCGAATATGAGATCGAACTTCCGGGCCAGTTCCGCCTGAGCCCGCAGCTTGCCGGCGGCCTCAAGGCCATCAGCGGAGTCGTCGACGTACGGTTGAACTAGTCCGGGCTTGCCTTGTCGCAAGCCCTCCTGTATAGCCCGCAGCGTTAAATCCACATGCAAAGGCTGGTTCCGTGACCGAACGGGGCCGATCCGGTGGCGGGAAACCGTCCATGCGCCCTTTGCAGAGGCAAAACCGGAAAGGAATACGCAATGGCATTGCCAGATTTTTCCATGCGCCAGCTTCTTGAAGCCGGTGTCCACTTCGGCCACCAGAAGCACCGCTGGAACCCCAAGATGGAACGCTTCATTTTCGGCGTTCGTAACGATATCCATATCATTGACCTGAGCCAGACCGTGCCCGCGCTGTATCGCGCGCTGCAACTCGTCTCCGATACGGTCGCCGAAGGTGGCCGCGTGCTGTTCGTCGGCACCAAGCGCCAGGCCGCCCCGCTTGTCGCCGAAGCTGCCCGCCAGTCCGCTCAGTATTATGTCAATTCCCGCTGGCTCGGCGGTATGCTGACCAACTGGCAGACGATTTCCCACTCGATCGCCCGCCTTCGTGAGCTTGAAGCTCTCGAAGCCGAAGGCGCTTCGGGCCTCACCAAGCGCGAACGCCTGCAGCGCAGCCGCGAGCAGGAACGCCTCGAGCGCGATCTCGGCGGCATCAAGGATATGGGCAATGTGCCCAACCTGCTGTTCGTGATCGATACGAATAAGGAGGCCAACGCGATCAAGGAAGCCCGTCGTCTCGGCATCCCGGTCGTTGCCATCGTGGACACCAACTGTGATCCGGACATCGTTGATTTCCCGATTCCGGGCAATGATGACGCGGCGCGCGCCCTTGAGCTTTACCTGTCGCTCATTTCCAAGGCTGCAATTGACGGCATTTCGCGCTCCTCATCGTCAATGGGCCGCGATCTTGGTGCTTCCACCGAGGTGCTCGAAGAGCCCGCCCTGGCTGCCGAAACGCCAGAAAGCGAAGCCGTTCAGGCTTAAGGGTCCGTCATCGGACCGACACGCAACGCACGATATGAAACCGCAAGGTCCGAGCCTGCTCGGGCCTTGCGGCCGATAAAGAGGTAATCCAGATGTCAATTAGTGCTGCAGACGTAAAAACCCTCCGCGAAATGACCGGCGTGGGCATGATGGACTGCAAGAAGGCGCTCACCGAAACCAACGGCGACATCGAAGCGGCCGTTGATTGGTTGCGTTCCAAGGGCCTTGCCAAGGCAGCCAAGAAAGCCGATCGCGTCGCTGCAGAAGGTCTCGTCGGCATTGCCTCCGAGGGCAACCGTGCCGCTATCGTCGAGATCAACTCCGAAACCGACTTCGTGGCCCGCAACGAGCAGTTCCAGTCTATCGTCGCCAATGCTGCCAAGCTCGCGCTCGGGGTAAACGGAGACGTTGCCGCGCTTGCCGCTGCAGCCTATCCGGGCACCGGCCGCACGGTTTCCGAAGAGCTCACAGAAGCCATCGCCAAGATCGGCGAGAACATGACCCTGCGTCGCTCGTCCGTGCTCGAGGTCTCACAGGGCGTCGTCGGCACCTATGTGCACTCGGCGATTGCTGAAGGACTCGGCCGTATCGGCATTCTCGTGGGTCTCGAATCGTCGGGCGACAAGGGCGTGCTCGTAACGCTCGGCAAGCAGATCGCCATGCACATCGCGGCAACCAATCCGCTTTCGCTGTCCTCCGAGGATCTCGATCCCGCTGCGGTCGAGCGTGAGCGTTCAGTGTTCGTCGAACAGGCCAAGGCTTCGGGCAAGCCCGACAACATCATCGAAAAGATGGTCGAGGGACGGATCCGCAAGTACTACGAGGAAGTGACGCTTCTCGCGCAGGTCTTCGTCATCGACGGCGAGAACACCGTGGCCCAGGCCGTCGCCAACGCCGAGAAGGATGCTGGCGCGCCGATCAAGGTCACCGGCTTTGTTCGCTATGCGTTGGGCGAAGGCATTGAAAAGCAGGAAGCCGATTTCGCTGCCGAGGTTGCCGCCGCTGCTAGCTCCCAGTAACGTAGCCCGGATTTACTTCGGGATTCGTTGTTTGTGGTTGTCTAGAGCGGGGCAGGCATGTCCAAAACCGGCTATACACGCGTACTTTTGAAGGTCTCCGGCGAAGCCCTCGCCGGAGACCAGTCATATGGAATAGAGCCCCAGTTCCTTAATGACGTCGCCCGGCAGATTGTCGACGTCGCCCGCATGGGCGTTCAGGTGGCGATCGTTATTGGCGGCGGCAACATCTTCCGCGGCATGGCCGTGGCCGCAAAGGGCGGCGATCGCGTGATCGGCGACCACATGGGCATGCTGGGCACGGTGATCAATTCGCTCGCTTTAGGCGATGCGGTGCGCCGGGCAGGGGGACGTTCCCACGTTTTCTCGTCGGTGACGATGCCATCAATCGCGGACACCTTCACGCAACGCGGTGCCATCGCTGCGCTCGAGGGTGGCGCCGTGGTCATCTGTGCCGGCGGCACCGGCAATCCGTTCTTTACGACCGACACTGCCGCGGCGCTCAAGGCCATTGAACTGCGCTGCGACGTGCTCTTGAAGGGCACCAAGGTCGATGGTGTTTATTCCGCCGACCCCGAAAAGGATTCGCAGGCGGAGCGCTTCGAGACGATATCCCACGAGGAAGTCATTTCCCGAGATCTGCGTGTCATGGACACCGCAGCCTTTGCGTTGGCACGTGACAACCAATTGCCGATCATCGTTTATGCGCTTTCCACCCCCGAAGGACTTGCTGGCGTTCTCGATGGCCGTGCCCCCAGTACGCGGGTCGGTTAGTAGTATGTCTGGCGCACAAAGAGCTTTTGCGCCTGGTCCGAAGCCGTTATTGGGTGGATCTGGCGGTCGATATCAGAAGTCCCGTTCAGAGCCCTCCTGGCGCGGCGGGACAATATAAGGGAGAAGCACATGTCTGAAGCGTTCTCACTCGAAAACCTGCGCACTCGCATGAAGAAGTCGATCGACTCCATGAAGGGCGATCTCGCGGGACTCAGAACGGGCCGAGCTAGTGCCAGCCTGCTTGAACCCATCATGGTCGATGCTTATGGCTCGGCAATGCCGCTCAATCAGGTCGCGACGGTTTCGGTTCCGGAATCGCGCATGCTCAGTGTTCAGGTCTGGGACCGTTCGATGGCAGGCGCTGTCGAGAAAGCCATTCGGGAGTCCAATCTGGGCCTCAACCCGATGGCCGAAGGCGCCACCATCCGGGTCCCGTTGCCTGAATTGAACGAAGAGCGTCGCCGCGAATTGTCCAAAGTTGCGCACCAATATGCCGAGCAGGCGCGCGTTGCTGTGCGCCATGTACGCCGCGACGGCATAGAGTTGCTGCGCAAACTCGAAAAGGATGGCGAAATGGGGCAGGATGAGGCCCGCGTCAATTCCGACAAAGTGCAGAAAGCGACCGACGAGGCAATTGCTGAAATTGATACTCTCGTCGCCGCCAAGGAACAGGAAATCATGCAAGTCTAGCGGAGCTGTCTATCGGCTCTAAGACTGCGCAGGGGACGCCATGTCAATCAATCCGGCTATCGCTTCGGTCGAGACGGAAAGGTCTAACCTTAAGATTCCGGCACATATCGGCGTCATCATGGATGGTAATGGACGCTGGGCCCAAAAGCGCGGCCTGAGCCGGATGGAGGGCCACAAAGCGGGCGTTGAAGCCGTTCGGCGAGCGGTCGAGTTGTCCATCGACTATGGTGTCGATTACCTGACACTCTTCGCCTTTTCGTCCGAAAATTGGCGCCGCCCGCCCGACGAGATCAAGTATCTCTTCGGTCTGCTTCGTCGGTTCGTCGCTTCCGATCTCGCCCGGTTGATCCGCCAGAACGTACGCGTACGCATCATAGGCGACAGAGCGAGTCTCGAGTCCGGTCTGCGCAGTATCATAGAGGATGTCGAGGTTAAGACCGCAGCCAATACCGGGCTAAATCTCCTCATTGCCTTCAATTACGGTGCCAAGTCCGAAATCACTGCTGCCGTGAGGGCCCTGGCCGTCAAGGTCGCCTCGGGCGAACTCGACCCGGGAAGCATTGATGAAATCGCCTTAGGCAGCCACCTATCGACGGCTGGCCTGCCGGACCCCGATCTCATCCTTCGGACCAGCGGCGAAATGCGGCTGTCTAACTTCTTGCTTTGGCAGTCAGCTTATGCCGAACTGGTGTTCGTGGAGGAGAACTGGCCCGATTTCGACGAATCGGTATTCGTCCGGGCTTTGAAAGCCTTCACGGAGCGGGATCGAAGGTTTGGCGGAATAGGGACGTGAAGGACAAGCGGAGCAAGACGCGGACGAAAAAGCGCTCGATTTGGCCTTTCGGTCCCGATCTGCTCCCGCGATTGCTGTCGGCGATCGTTCTCATTCCTCTGACTGCAATTGCTCTTGTAGCGGGATGGATTCCCTTTGCGTTAGTGGTCGGCCTCGTTATGGCCGGAGCGTATCGCGAGTGGGAAAAGATGATTTCCGGCCGGGAAGCGGGCTGGCCAGGTACCTTCTTTATCGGGCTGCTGTCGATTGTAGCCTTGGCGCATCCCATGAATGGCGCTTGGGCCAGTGCGGTCGTCGTATCGGTGGCCGTGCTTGCCGCGCTGCTGATCAAGGCGCCAAACCGGCACTGGCGACTCGCCGGAGTGCTGTTTTTCGGGACAGTCGCCATCGCTTTCCTCGCGATCAGAGGCAGTTCGGCTGCCGGTATCTGGGCAGGGATTTTCCTTGTAACCGTGGTGTGGCTTACCGATACGGGCGCCTATTTCGCCGGCCGCCTTATCGGCGGCACCAAGCTCTCGCCAGACGTATCGCCGTCCAAGACGTGGTCGGGCGCTGCTGGGGGATTGGCCCTCGGCACGGCGGGCGGGATGGTGGTCTGGTGGTTGGCCGGATACACACTGGGCTCGCAATCGTCGGCCGCCATAGGTCTCCTGATCGCCGTGGTGGTTTCGATATCGGGCCAGTTGGGCGATCTTGCCGAAAGTGCCGTGAAGCGCCGGTTTGCGGTGAAGGACAGCGGAAACATCATTCCCGGGCATGGCGGGCTGATGGATCGTATCGACAGTCTTGCAGTCGCTGCTGTCGTCTTATGGCTGATCGGACTTGCCAACCGTGGTCTGGGTGCGGTTCCGCAGGGCATTCTCTTTTGGTAGGCGGTCACCTGAGGGCGCATTTGCACCATATTCTCGGCGCAGACGTTCGGCGGCATTCACCATGAAGGCATCGCGATGATCGGGTCTCTCCCCTTCTTTCTCAACTACATAATCCCGTTTCTCGGCGTACTCACCGTCATCGTGTTCGTCCACGAAATGGGGCACTATCTCGTCGCCCGCTGGAACGGAATTGCCGTGGATGCCTTCTCGATCGGCTTCGGACCGGAGCTTCTCGGCTGGACCGACCGGCGCGGTACACGCTGGAAGCTTTCGGCCATTCCGCTCGGCGGGTATGTCCGGTTTACCGGCGACATGAACGTTGCCAGCGTTCCCGATCCTGATGTGAACGATAAATACGACGAGCAGACGGCCAGGACACTCTTTGCCAACAAGAACGTCTGGCAGCGCATGGCCGTGGTCGTGGCAGGCCCGGCAGCGAATGTAATCTTCACGTTCCTGATTCTCTACGCCATGCTGCTCGGATACGGGAGGCTGACGCTCGATCCCGTCATTTCCGGTGTCGTTCCGGATTCGCCAGCCGCCATCGCCGGCTTCGAGTCCGGTGACCGGGTGCTATTTGTCGATGGCTTCAAGGTTCGCGGGTTCGAGGATTTCCAGCGGCTCGTCGCGACGGCACCCGAGCGGCAGGTCACCGTCGTGATCGAGCGGGCAAGCGAGGTGATGAACATTGTCGTCGTTCCTGCGAGCGAAACGACGACCACGCGATTTGGCCGCGACCTGAAGGTGGGACGCATTGGTGTGACACGGGACGTGGGGGAGAACGACATTGTCCTCTATCATCCCAGCCCAATCGAAGCGGTCGGCATGACCTTCGAGGAGATTCGTTTCATTATTGATCGCACTCTGGCGTTTTTCGGCGATCTTTTTGTCGGACGTGGGGATCTGGACCAGATTGCCGGGCCAGTCGGCATGGCCCAGGTCTCGGGCGAAGTAGCGACTCTGGGCCTGTTAGCATTGGTTAACCTAACTGCACTTTTATCGCTAAACATCGGCCTGATTAACCTGTTGCCAGTACCGATGTTGGATGGTGGTCACCTGGTATATTACGCCATCGAAGCCGTGCGCGGGCGCCCACTGAGCCAGCGGATTCAGGAAGTGGGATATCGTATCGGTTTTGCGCTGGTATGTACGCTGATGGTCTTTACGCTGGTCAACGATCTGATTTAGCTCGGACTGTCAATCAAGGGGTTAGCGGTGTTGCATGATTACATGCTCTCCAATCTTTTCCGCCTCCGGGCAGGGTCTTGTCCTTGCTCTGGCTGCAAAAAAGGGTAAAACAACTCCTCGGAGTATCGGGGGAATCCGTGCCTTTGTGCGATTCCCGGGACTGTCCCACAAGGCAAAGCAAGAATAATCATGACCAAATCGTACCAGCTTTTGCGCAGCACCCTTCTCGCTCTGGCGCTCGTTTCCGTTGCGCCGCTTACGGGGCAGGCGGTGCCGTTGTTCGGAACTACCCAGGCGCAAGCCCAGACGGTCAATCAGATTTCGGTCACGGGCAATGTCCGCGTCGATGAAGCGACCATCCTTTCTTACCTGGCAGTTCGCGCGGGCCAGCAGGCAACGCCGGCGAACATCGAGGCTTCGCGCCAGGCGCTTGTTGCCAGTGGGCTCTTCCAGAGCGTTACGGTGGCGATGTCGGGTTCGACTCTCAACGTTCGGGTCGTCGAAAGCAGCGCAGTTTCTTCGGTCGCCTTCCAGGGTAATCGCCGGTTCACCACGGCTCAGCTGAACACCATGGTCGATGTGGCGACCCGGCGCGTTTATACCCAGGAGGGTATCGCCGGCGATATTCAGACCATTCAGGCCGCCTACGACCAGGCAGGCTATACGAACGTTTCCGTTACCACGCGCACAGAAACGGCAGCCGATGGCCGTCTGCGCGTTGTGTTCGTCATCAACGAGGGTGATCGCGCCGGCGTGGCTGCGATCAACTTCACGGGCAACAACGCCATGGGCGCCAACCAGCTCAAGTCGGCGATTCTTACAAAGGAATCCCATCTTCTGAGCTGGCTGACCCGCGACGATCTTTACGACGAAGACCGCTTGGCGGTCGATCGCGAGTTGATTCGTCTTTATTACGCCGACCGTGGCTTCCCCGACGCCCGCGTTCTCTCTGCAGTTGCCGAGTTCGATGCCACGCGTAACGCCTATTTCATCAACTTCACGATCGAAGAAGGCGAGCGGTACCAGTTCGGTAATATCGCCATTGAAACCTCTATCCCGGGCATCAATGCCGATGCGTTGCGGGGCGGTATCCGCACCAACCGGGGAGACCGGTATTCGCTCTCCGATCTCAACAAGTCGGCGGAAGCTATCGCCGTCCGCGCGACCCAGCAGGGCTTCGCTTTCGCCGAGGTGCGTCCGCGCCTTGATCGCGACATCGCCACCGGCACCTTTAACGTGACCTATCTGGTGGACGAAGGCGCGCGCGTCTATGTGGAACGCATCAATATCGTGGGCAACACGCGGACGCGCGATTTCGTCATCCGCCGCGAGTTCGACTTTGCTGAAGGCGATCCTTTCAACCGCACGATGGTCACCCGTGGCCGTGCGGCCATCGAGGCGCTTGGCTTCTTCGAATCGGTGCAGGTCACTGCAGGCCCCGGCAGTGCCCCTGACAAGGTCGTGCTGAATGTCGCCGTCGTCGAACGCAGCACAGGTGATTATGGTATCGGCGGCGGGTATTCCACGACCGACGGCATCTTCGGCGAAATCTCTCTTACAGAACGCAATTTCCTTGGCCGGGGTCAGTACCTCCGCTTGGCCGTGGGGCGTTCGGAAACCGGCGAGACGTACGACTTCTCGTTCACCGAACCACGCTTCATGGGTCTCAGGATTTCGGCGGGCGTCGATGCCTATCGCCGCGTCGTCAGCGAAGAAACCCTCTATAGCTACGGGATCGAGACCACCGGCGCGCGCCTGCGGTTCGGCTTGCCCATCGTCGAGAATGTGACCCTCACTACGCACATCGGATATGAGCAGAAATATTTCACGGACGTGCGCACCAACCCGGCCGATCCGGTTGTAGAGAATCGCGGGCAGCCCGCGCCGCCGTACATCACCGACGGCATGACTCTCGACAAGCTAATGGTCGGCTATACGCTCGCCTACAACACGGTGGACAATCAGCGGCGTCCGACTGAGGGCATGGTGTTGTCCTTCTCGCAGGAATATGCCGGGCTTAGCCATAACTTCCTCAAGTCTGAGGTTCGTGCCCGCGCCTACTACCCGCTTTGGGAAGAAATGGGCGTCGTGGGCAGCATCCGTGGACAGGCCGGTGCAATCACCGACCTTGATGGTGCCGGTATCCATCCGTCCGAAGCCTTCATGCTCGGGCCCAATCTTGTGCGCGGCTTTGCTGGCGCCGGCATGGGTGCCCGGCTTTCGGGTGCAGGTCGCGACCCTGTGGGTGTGTTGGCGTATGCCGGCCTGTCAGCTGAGATCGACTTCCCGATCCCGATGCTGCCGGAGTCTTGGGGCATTCGCGGCGCAGTCTGGGGCGACGTTGCCTGGCTCGATAGCGCGCTTCCCAACGTTGCCGGGGCTCCGGTTGATGCTGTCAGCAATCCGATCAAGTCGTCAGTTGGCGCGTCGCTGATCTGGGATTCGCCGATGGGGCCGCTGCGTGGCGATTTCGCTCACGTCATCGACAAGGATACGCATGACCGCACGCAGGTCTTCCAGTTGACCATGTCGACTCTTTTCTAGCAGTCGGCAACGATAGACAGCTTCGAAACCGCGGTGCACGATGCCCCGCGGTTTCTTTTTCATCCATCGGGCCGAAATGATCGACACCCGCTTCCATCACTGCATCGATCCCCTTCCGCTTGCGCTTCTGTGTGAGAAAGCCGGTCACGCTGGTCTCCTCGAGACGCGTGCCGGGGAAATTCTTGTGCACGGGGCAAGCGACCTCGACGATGCAAGCGAGGCCTCGGTCTCGTTCGCAGCGAGCGAAGCCTATCGCGGACGTCTCGGCCGCACCGTCGCGGCGGCCGTCGTCGTCAAGGAAGGGTTGGTCGATGCTGTGCCCGCGGGAACGGTGCCTATCGTGGCCGCTGATCCATATGGCGTCTTCGTTGACATTCTCAACGTCCTCTACCCGGACGATACTGCCCGGGTCGCGGCTGGCACCGCCATCCAAAGCGTGCGCAAGCCAATGGTGGAGGAGGGTGTGGTCATCGGCACTGGGGCGGTACTCGGAGCGGGGAGTGAAATCGGCTCAGGAACGATCATTGGCGCCAATACGGTTGTCGGCGCCGGCGTAACCATCGGCCGCGATTGCGTGATCGGGGCGGGCGTCGTCATCGAATGCGCACACCTTGGCAACGGCGTTGTGCTTCAGCCGGGTGTCACCATTGGCGCGGAAGGTTTCGGCTTTCAGATGGGCCGTGACATCCACAAGAAAATCCCGCAGTTGGGTCGGGTCATCATCCAGGATCGCGTGGAAATCGGAGCCAACACCACGGTCGATCGCGGCACGCTTGGCGACACGACCATCGGCGAGGGGACCAAGATCGACAATCTCGTTCAGGTGGGCCATAACTGCCGAATAGGTCGAAACTGCGTGATTTCAGGCATGTGCGGCCTCAGTGGCTCGACCATCCTTGAGGACGGGGTCGTCATGGGCGGCGGCGCTGGAACTGCCGGGCACTTGACCATTGGTGCCCGTACTGTGGTAATGGCGCGTTCCGGCGTTACCCACGATATTGCTCCCGGCTCAACCGTCGGCGGAGCGCCTGCGCAGGACGTAAGAATGTGGAAACGCGAGATCGCTGCGATTCGGCGATTGGCAAAAGGGGACAAGACGTGAGCTTGGTGGGCGAAGAACGCGAGAACGAGTTGGCGCAGCTCTCAACGATGGAGATCGACGCGATACTGGCGGCGTTGCCGCATCGCTATCCCTTCCTGATGATCGACAGGATCATCGATATCGACGGCGATGAGTCTGCGGTCGGTATCAAGAATGTCACCTTCAATGAGCCGCAATTCCAGGGTCATTTCCCTGGCGAGCCGATTTTCCCTGGCGTGCTCATCATCGAAGGGATGGCCCAGACGGCAGGGGCCATCGTCATCAATCTTGAGAATCGGGCGGGCGGCAAGCACATCGTTTATCTGCTCACCATCGACAATGTGAAATTCCGCAAGCCCGCCAAACCGGGCGACAAGCTTGAATATCACATCAAGAAAATTCACCGCCGCAAGACTGTGGGCCGTTACGAGGCCAAGGCTATCGTAGATGGCGTGGTTTATGCCGAGGCCGAAATCGGGGCGATGATCGTTAAGGCTGAATCGTGACAGCCTCCATTCATCCAACCGCCATCGTCAGCCCCTCGGCAGTGCTCGGCGATGACGTGGTCATCGGTCCATACTGCATCATCGGAGACAATGTGGCGCTGGGAGACGGGGTCCATCTCCTGTCGCATGTGTGCATCGAGGGCCGCACGAATATAGGTGCGGGAACCAAACTCTATCCGTTCTCGTCCATCGGCCAGCAACCGCAGGATCTCAAATATGAGGGCGAGGAAAGCGTCGTCCTGATCGGAGAGAATTGTGTCCTCCGCGAATACGTGACGATAAATCCCGGTACGACCGGCGGCGGCATGGAAACCAGGGTCGGTAACGATTGCCTGCTCATGGTCGGCGTCCATATCGCCCACGACTGCCGCGTGGGCAATAATGTCGTCATGGCCAATCAGGCGAGCTTGGCCGGCCATTGCGTCGTCGACGACTATGTGCGCTTCGGTGGGATGTGCGGCGTCCACCAGTTCGTGCGCATCGGCGCCCATGCCTTTGTCGGTGCCATGAGCTTTGTCGACAACGACGTTATTCCCTATGGTTCGGTCCTGGGCAACCGGGCATATCTCGGCGGCCTCAATCTGGTAGGCCTCAAGCGCGCCAGGTTCGATCGGGAGTCGATCCACACCCTGCGCGCCGCCTATCGCATGATCTTCTCCAACGAAGGCACCTTGCGCGAGCGCGTCGAGGACGCTGCGGAGATTTTCAAGGGCGAAAAGCTCGTGGAGGACGTCATCACCTTCATCCGCAAACCGTCCGAACGCGCCCTTTGTATGCCGCGAAACGGTTCCGGCCTAGAGGAATGATCGGAGAACGACGTCTCGCACTGGTTGCGGGTTCTGGCGCGCTTCCCTTGCGCGCCATTGCGGCTGCCCGTGAGGCGGGCTGGCAGGTCCGCGTTCTCACGCTTCATCCGCGCGACGATCTGGCGGAGGAAAATCCCTTTCAGATCAAAGTCTCGCGTCCCGATCTGGTCCTTAGGGAAATCCGGGCCTTCAGGGCGACCCATGTCTGCGCTGTGGGCGGAATGCATCTGGGCGACAAGGATAGGGAAAACCTTGCCACGTTTGCGGGTGACGACAGTCGGGAGAACAGGGGCGACAGCAAGCTGTCCCAACTCGGCGCGCAACTTCTCAAGATGCTCGGCATCCCATTCATCGGCGTGCACGAGATCGTGGCGGACCTTCTGGCTGAGGAGGGTGTGCTCGGAACCATCGTTCCGGATGAATATCTTCTTGCTGCAATGCGCCACGCCTTTGCTGCAGCCCGGCGTGCAGGGGAGCTCGATCTCGGACAGGCTCTCGTGACATCGGGGTCACGCGTTCTGGCTCTCGAGGACATCGCGGGCACCGACGCGCTGATCGCACGCATCCGCATGTTTCGCGCGTCGGGGCTCGTTGGAGACGGCGCTGCGCGCCTCGTGCTTGCCAAAACCTCCAAACCCGGCCAACCCGTTCATATCGACTTGCCCGCTATTGGGCCCGATACCATTGCCGGTGCAGCGGAGGCGGGTATCGCGGGCATTGTCGTTGAGGCTGGGCGTACGCTGATGATCGAACGCGAGGATCTCATAGCCGCGGCGAACCGCGCCAATATAGCGATCGTCGGCCTCAGGGAATCCCATGACTAGTGCCTTCATTCTGGCGGGCGAAGCTTCAGGGGACCGCATAGGGGCCGAACTGATCGCCGGGTTGCGCAAGCGTGCCGATATCCGCTTTTCCGGCGTGGGCGGGGAAGCCATGACTCGCCAGGGGCTGGACTCGCTGTTCCCGATCGACGACCTCGCGGTCATGGGCTACGCCGACGTCATCGCTCGTCTCCCGCTCCTCCTGTGGCGCGCGCGCCAAGTTGTTCGCTTCATCGAACGGAATAGGCCCGACATTGTTATTTTGATCGATGCGCAGGTCTTCTCACAGGTGGTCGCCAGCCGGCTGCGCAAGCACGGCTATCGCGGGCGCATCTTTCTTTACGTCGCGCCTGCAGTATGGGCTTGGAAGCCCGAGCGGGCGAAAAAGATCGCCTCTTTATACGATGAGGTCTTCAGTGTCCTCCCGTTCGAGCCGCAAGCCATGCAAAGGCTCGCCGGCCCGCCCACTGTGTATGTCGGCCATCCAGCGCTCGCGCGGTTTCCTTTCCGCACCTATCAGCCCGAACGCGGGCCGCTGCTTCTGCTGCCGGGCAGCCGTCGCGGTGAACTCCGCCGCCACCTCCCGCTTATGCGCGAACTCGCCACGGGGCTGAGCCAGCACCCGGCGATAACGCGCTTCGTCATCCCCACGCTATCCTCGCTGCACGCAAAGCTCGTGCGCGAAGTTGCCGAATGGCCCGCGGATGTCGAGGTCGTCAGCAGCGAAACGGCACGGCTGCAGGCGCTTTCCGAGGCCGTAGCGGCCTTCGCAGTCAGTGGCACTGCAACGCTCGAACTCGCCCTTGCAGGCGTACCCCACATCCTGACCTATGTAGCCGAGCCCGCCCAGGTCCGCATGTTTGAAAAGGCCGATACAAACCATATTGGCCTGCCCAATATCATCGCAGGTCGCGAGGTGACCCCGGAAATTCTGTTCGTCAAAAAGGGCGACCCGGCCCGCGCCAAGGCCGCCATCGAGCAACTTCTGGACGACACCGCGGCGCGCGCGGGGCAGGTTGCAGCCTTCGCCGCCATTCGGACGCTCATGGAAAAAGGGGCGCCGGAGGCACCCCTTCATGATCCGGTAGAACGAATTTTGTCGTACCTTTAACGCGCGCTGATCGATACGTAATCCCGGCTCGTCGCGCCGTTGTAGAGCTGGCGCGGACGTCCGATCTTCTTTTGCGGATCGCCGATCATTTCTTTCCACTGGGCAATCCAGCCCACGGTCCGGCTAAGGGCAAAAATGGCCGTGAACATCGAGGTCGGGAACCCGATGGCGTCGAGAATGATGCCCGAATAGAAATCGACATTCGGATATAGCTTGCGCTCGACGAAATAGGGGTCTTCCAGCGCGATCTTTTCAAGAGCCTGCGCGACCTGGAGCGTAGGGTTGTTCTCGACACCCATAAGGCTCAGCACTTCCCGAGCCGATTCCTGCATGACGGCGGCACGGGGGTCGTAATTCTTGTAGACGCGGTGCCCGAAGCCCATTAGCCGGAACGGGTCGTTCTTGTCCTTGGCGCGTGCGATGAATTCCGGGATGCGATCCACGGTGCCGATTTCGCGCAGCATGTTGAGCGCGGCCTCGTTCGCGCCGCCATGTGCGGGCCCCCAAAGGCACGCCACACCCGCGGCGATACACGCAAACGGATTGGCATCCGAGGAGCCTGAAAGCCGCACCGTCGAGGTAGAGGCGTTCTGCTCATGATCTGCATGCAGCGTGAAGATGCGGTCCATCGCCTTGGCGATGACGGGATCGACCTTGTAGTCCTCCGCCGGCACGGCGAAGCACATGTGGAGGAAGTTCGCCGCGTAATCGAGATCGTTGCGCGGATAAACGAACGGCTGCCCGACGGAGTATTTGTAAGCCATGGCGGCGAGCGTCGGAATCTTGGCGATCATGCGGATCGAGGCGATCTCGCGCTGCACCGGGTCGGAGATGTCGGTGGAGTCATGATAGAATGCCGCCATTGCGCCGACCACCCCGGTCAGCACTGCCATCGGGTGCGCGTCACGCCGGAAGCCGCGGAAGAAATAGTGCATCTGCTCATGCACCATCGTATGCCGGGTCACGCGGTTTTCGAAATCGGCTAGCTCGGCCTTGGTGGGCAGTTCGCCGTAAAGCAGGAGATAGCAGACTTCGAGATAGGAGCTTTTTTCAGCAAGCTGGTCGATCGGATACCCGCGATAAAGAAGCTCGCCCACATCGCCGTCGATATAGGTAATCGCGCTGTCGCAGGCTGCGGTCGAAGTGAAGCCGGGATCGTAGGTGAAGAGGCCGGTTTTGGCATAGAGCGAGCGAATGTCGATGACATCAGGGCCGACCGTTCCACTGAGAACCGGGAACTCGTAGGTCTGGTCGCCCAAGGTGAGTTTCGCTGTTTTATCGCCCATGCAATATCTCCCGAGTTATGCGCTGCCCGCATTGCGCATAATAGCGCGCCGGCCCGCAATGAGCACGTTTCTCAACACTTTGAAATGTCGCTCCTCGGTAGCCGATTTAGCATGGCCGCGCAACTGCGTCACTATACTTGACGTATAGGTAAGACCAAAGGATAAGCGCGGAGACGCGAGCTTATCCTTTGTCGGTAACGTCGGCGATACGCGCCAGGCTCTCGGCCTTTCCGATCAGCACCATGACCTCGAAAATGCCCGGGCTTATCGTGCGCCCGGTAAGCGCTGCCCGCAAGGGTTGGGCAATTTTGCCCAGCTTGGCGCCGACACTTTCGGCATAGGCCCGCACGTCGGCGTCGATTGCCGCAACCGACCATTCGGATAGCGCGGCGAACCGGCCTCGAAGGGTTTCCAGATGCGCGATCGATTCAGGGGTGAGGAGTTCGCTTGCCTTCTCCTCGATGGCCAGGGGTCGCGAAGCGTAGATGAACTGCGCGAGATCGATCAGTTCGAGCACCGTTTTGGCGCGCGGCTGCAATTCGGGGATCGCAGCGATCGCTGTATCCTTGTTGTTGAGAAGTCCTGCATAATCGGCGTTCCGGCCCAATTCCGAGGCGGCATCCACCATGACCTCATAAAGCCGCACCGGCTCGGCGGCACGGATATAGTGGGCGTTGAGGCTGTCGAGCTTTGCGAAATCGAAGCGCGAGGCGCCCTTGTTGAGCGCCTTGAGCGAGAACCACTCGACCATTTGTTCCGTGGAGAAAATTTCGTTATCCCCATGAGCCCAGCCCAGGCGTGCCAGATAATTGCGCAGCGCTTCGGGCAGATAGCCCATCTGCCGGTAGGCCTCTACGCCCAGTGCTCCATGGCGCTTGGAGAGCTTGGCACCGTCCGGGCCGTGAATCAGGGGAATATGCGCCATCTCGGGCACATCCCAACCCATTGCCTGGTAGATGACGATCTGCCGGGCGGCATTGGTCAGATGATCGTCGCCGCGGATAATGTGGGTGACACCCATGTCGTGATCGTCGACCACGACCGCATGCATATAGGTCGGCGTACCGTCCGAGCGCAGGATGATGAAATCGTCGAGATTCTCGGCCTTGAACACCACCTCGCCCTGGACGTGGTCATGGACCACGATCTCGCCCGACTCCGGGGCTTTGATACGAATGACAGGATTGACGCCGGAAGGTGCATCGGAGGGATCGCGGTCGCGCCAACGCCCGTCATAGCGCGGCGGGCGGCCCTCGGCGCGCGCCTTTTCGCGCATCTCAGTCAGCTCGTCGGGCGTACAATAGCAACGATAGGCCATGCCTTTATCGAGAAGCGCATGGGCGATCTCGGCATGCCTGTCGGCGCGCGCGAACTGGGAAATTGGTTCGCCATCCCAGGTGAGCCCCAACCAGCTCAGCCCGTCGAGAATTGCCGCTACAGCAGCATCGGTTGAACGTTCGCGATCAGTATCCTCGATGCGCAGCAGCATCTTGCCACCCGTGTTTTTCGCATAGGCCCAGTTGAACAGGGCCGTGCGCGCGCCGCCGATGTGGAGAAAACCGGTGGGCGAGGGGGCGAAGCGTGTGACGACAGGCTTGGACATCCGATGATAACCGCTTGGATAAAATATCGGCCCGTGTGTACCATAGCGTCCGGCAAGCGCAAGGGCAGGGCGGCATGACCGAGGGGGCGGCACCGCGGCGGATCGCGTTCGGGCGGAAAGTTCCCCCCGACGGGCACCGCTGGCTGCCTGCTTTGGCAAGTCGTGTACAATATTTAGCCTCGGCGTTTTGGACCGCGACGAACGACGCGGCCGGCCAACGGCGCACGTTCAATCTGATTCCGTTCGCCATCGTGGCGGGGATCGTTGCTTTCCGGCTTCTGCCATTCGAACCCGACCTGTTCGTGCTTGCCTGTGGCGCCGGCATTGCTGTCGCCGCAATTTATTTCGTGCGCCGGACGCACTGGGCAGTCATGGGCCTTGCGGCGCTCGTGGGTTTCAATGCCTTGCCTTTTCATGGCGCCGTGTTCGGTACACCCATGCTCGCTGCGCCGAAATACGGCCAGTATACGATGCGGATCGATGCCGTCATTTTCGACGATGGCGAGGCGCAACGATGGCTGGTTTCAGGAATTGACGCCGAAGACCCGAGGGACGATCCCGGTGTGCGCCGCGCGCGCGTCGCTGTTCCCGGCAATCTGGCGGTGCAACCGGGTGACCGGGTCCATGCCCGCGTGCGGTTTTATCCCATTCCTGCGCCAGTTGCCCCAGGCAGCTACGATGCCCAATTTACCGGATATTTCGATGGCATTGGCGCCTATGGCGCGGTCCTCGATACGTCGGGGATAATCGCCAGCGGGGAGGGTGAGCTATTCCGGTTCACTGAGAGGCTCCGACGCGCCATCGCCGAACGGATATTGACTGTTCTCGACCCTGATAATGCTGGGATTGCGATCGCGCTCATCACCGGCGATCAGAGCCGGTTATCTGAGGATGATCGCACCCTTATGGCATCGGTCGGCCTCGCACACGTGCTGGCGATTTCCGGACTGCACCTTACGCTCGTGGCTGGAACGGCGTTTTTCGCATTGCGAGCGGCACTAAGCCTCTCATGGCAGGCAGCCCAGCAGCTTCCGGTCAAGCGCATCGCGGCCCTGGGAGGGATTTCGGTCGCAGTCGCCTATCTCGTTATTTCCGGCATGGGTATCGCTGCCATCCGCGCAACCATCATGCTGACGCTGATCTTTGCCGCCATTGTCTTCGGACGGCAGGCGCTGACCATGCGCAATGTGGCGCTTGCGGGCCTCATCATTGCGCTCACCGATCCTGCGAGCATTTTCCGCGCCAGTTTCCAGCTTTCCTTCGCTGCCGTCATTGCGCTCATCGCGGCCTATGAAATGGCCCGCGAGAACCGGGAGCGCCGCGCGCAGCAAGGCAACGCAGTTCTAAGACTCTTTCTCGATATAGCGATGACCAGCATCATCGCGGGGCTCGCAACGCTGGCCTTCACTGCCTACCATTTCCAGCAGACCGCGCCGTTCGGCCTGCTCGGCAATCTATTGGCCATGCCCATCGTCACCTTCATCGTGATGCCCTCGGCGCTTTTTGCGACGCTTCTCATTCCAGTCGGGCTCGACGAGCCATGCTTCCGAGTGATGGGTCTGGGTATCCAGGCAATGTTATGGTGCGCGCAAATGGTACGCGCCTTCAGCGGCGGCTTTGATCCCAGCCCGCTCCTCGCGCCCTCCGCGTTGATTGTCTGCTTCGCCGCGCTCGGCTGGCTCGGTTTTTACCGAACTCGAATTCGCCTGCTGGGACCACTGGTCGCGGTGCCCGTCATCTTTCTCTTCTGCGCTGAACAGGCCCCGGATGTCCTCGTCGCCGATTCTACGCAGGCCGTGGCGGTGCGTCATGACGGGCAACTCGCTTTGGTGGCTGGACGCGTGGGCACCTTTGCAGTGAATGTCTGGTCCGAACGCTATATGGAAACCATCCTGCCGAGTCACGAGCAGACGGGCTGCGATGCGCTGGGCTGCATCATAGACACCTCGCTGGGCTTCGCCCTGGCTCTTGCGAAGGACCCTGCCGCATTCGCGGAAGATTGTGATCTTGCCGATCTCGTCATCACCCGCATGCCCGCGCCTGCAGGGTGCAGCCAGTCAGCGACCGTAATCGACGCCGCAAGCCTTGAGCGTTACGGCACTCACGCGCTCTATTGGAACGAAAGCGCCCACCAGTTCGCCGTCAAAACGTCCATAAGTGACCCCGCCCGTCACTGGCGCATTCGCTACAGTGACGCGACACATCAGTAACGGCGCAAGAGGCCGACCAGACGACCCTGCACCTTCACACGGTCAGGCCCGAAAATGCGCGTTTCATAAGCCGGGTTTGCGGCCTCCAGGGCCACGGCGTTACCTTTGCGGCGCAACCGCTTGAGCGTCGCTTCCTCGTCATCGACCAGCGCGACTACAATCTCGCCATTTCCGGCGGTATCCTGCTTCTTGATCAGCACGGTATCGCCGTCGAAAATGCCCGCATCGATCATCGAATCCCCGCGCACTTCCAACGCGAAATGCTCGCCTCCGCCCAGCATTTCGGGCGGCACAGAAATGGTATGCGAATGGGTCTGGATGGCTTCGATGGGCACGCCGGCCGCAATCCGCCCCATGACCGGTATGGAAACCGGCTGGCCGGCATCGTTGTCCGCCGTCACAGCGGGGCGAGGAGGCACCTTGCCGAGATTACCTTCGATAACGCTCGGCTCGAAGCGAGACTTGCGCCCACCAAGCGAGGGGTTCATGGAATCCGGGAGCTTCATCACTTCGAGCGCGCGCGCTCGGTTCGGTAGCCGACGGATAAACCCGCGTTCCTCGAGCGCCGTAATCAGCCTGTGGATGCCCGACTTCGACTTCAGGTCCAGGGCGTCCTTCATTTCATCGAACGAAGGGGGAATCCCACTTTCCTTCATGCGTTCATGAATGAACATCAGGAGATCGTGCTGCTTGCGCGTGAGCATAGGTGGGTTCCCTTCCTCTTGGAGAGAATCTTCGGAACAAAGGCTGAACTCTTATACGTGTTCTTTAAATGTTCCGCAAGCGATTCCGCTGCTAGAGCAGGGTCACCTCCACGATTTCGCCCGCGTTTTTGCCTGTGTCGTGTTCAAGCTGGACGATAAGGCAGTCCGACCTTGCAAGCGAAGTAAGGTGCCCGCTGTCGGTTTCCCCCACTGGCGCGACGCCCGTCATCCCGCTTGCGTCCACCCTGCGGCAAGCCCTGATGAAGTGCCGCCTTGGTCCATTCGGAGCAAGAGATTCGGCGAGAGGGAGCATGAGCGGGGCAGGCGGCGTTTCGCCCAACAACGCCCGGATGGCCGGCATGACGAACACCGTGGCCGTCACCAACGCAGAGACCGGATTGCCCGGCAGGCCGAAGACCGTTGTATTGCCCTTGCGGCCCAGCATCAGCGGTTTGCCCGGCCGCATCGCGATCCGCCAGAAGTCGATTTCAACCCCATTTGCCTTGAGCGCCGCCTGGACGAGATCATGCTCGCCCACGCTCGCTCCGCCGGTGGTAACGAGGATATCGGGTGTGTCCTCAAGCGCACCACCGATGGCGTTGACCAGTATCTCCATATCGTCGGGGACAATCCCGAAATCGGCAATCCCTCCGGCGTGTGGCGAAAAGAGCGCGCGCAGCCCGAAGCTGTTGGAGCCTACGATCTTGCCAGGCGGGACGGGAGATCCGGGTGGCACCAGTTCCTCACCCGTCGCCATGATCGCAATTTTCGGCGCCTGGGTCACCGTGGCGAATGGTTGATTCGCCGCTGCAATGAGCGCGATATGGGCCGGTGCAAGCCGCGTCCCGATCGGGATCAGTGCATCACCATTGCAAAAATCATGGCCCTGGGTTCGGACATTCCGGCCAGGAGCGGTATCGGCGAGAAAGGTGATCGCATCCCCATGGGCTGTGGTCTGCTCCTGCATGACGACGGCGTCGGCCCCGGTGGGAATAGGTGCGCCGGTAAATATCCGAACGCAGGTGCCAGCTTCAACCTGACCCGTAAAGCCCTTTCCGGCTTGCGAGACGCCGCTCTGTATCAGCGTGACACCTTCGCGCACCTCGTCTGCGCGAACTGCATATCCGTCCATGGCGCTGGCGTCGAACGGGGGGTTATCCAACGTGGCCAGCACAGGAGCGGCCAGTACCCTGCCTACCGCTCGGTCCAGCGTGATGGTCTCGGCTTGCTTGGGTACGAGTGGAGAGACGATGCGCTGGAGCGCCTCATCGACAGAAAGAAGCATCAGGCCTCCCGCCGGAAATCGCCAGATTTCCCGCCTGATTTCTCGATAAGTTGCACATTGGTGATGGTCATCGATTTATCCAGCGCCTTGCCCATGTCGTAAAGCGTCAACCCGGTGACCGAAGCTGCCGTGAGTGCTTCCATTTCAACACCTGTGGGACCGGTGGTCTCCACTCGAGCACGGATAACGATCACATGCGGGTCTCGCCCCCGTTCGATATCGACCGAAACCTTCGAAATCGCGATCGGGTGGCAAAGCGGGATCAGGTCTGACGTTTTCTTGGCGGCCATGATCCCCGCCACCCGCGCCACGGCTACCGCGTCACCTTTCTTGAGCGCGCCGCCCAAAACGGCCGCAACGATTTCCGGAGTTGCATGAAGCTCGGCCTGCGCTACGGCGACCCGTTTGGTGTCGGGCTTGCCCGAAATGTCGACGATCCGCGCCGCGCCTTTCTCGTCGAGATGGGTCAGCCGCTCAGCCATGGCCAAAGAGCAGCGTTCTGGTCGCCGTCGTCACGTCCGGCTGCCGCATAAGGCTCTCGCCGACAAGGAACGTCCCCACCCCGGCTTCCGCCTCCAGGTGCTTGAGATCATCGTAGGTGAAGATCCCGCTTTCAGACACCAGCAGCCGATCCTCGGGCACCATTTTGGCGAGCGCGATCGTCGTGTCGAGCGTGACTTCGAAACTGCGCAAGTTGCGATTGTTGATGCCGATGAACTCGGCGCCCAGTTCCAGCGCGCGTTCCATTTCCGGCGCGTCATGGACCTCGACCAATGCATCCATGCCCCATTCACGTGCGGCGTCGAGCAGATAGCGCGCCGCTTCGTCGTCGACCGAGGCGAGGATGATGAGAATGCAGTCCGCTCCCCAGGCACGCGCCTCGGCAACCTGATAGGTTTCGAAAAGGAAATCCTTGCGCAGCACGGGAAGGTTCGTAGCGTCGCGCGCTTGCCCCAGATATTCCGGGCGCCCCTGAAACGAGGGTATGTCCGTGAGGACCGAAAGACAGGCCGCGCCACCGGCTTCATAAGCCTTGGCCAATACCGGCGGATTGAAATCCTCGCGGATCAGCCCCTTTGAGGGACTCGCCTTCTTGATCTCGGCGATAAGTCCATACTTGTTTTCGCTGCGCTTGGCCCTGAGGGCATCGGCAAACCCGCGGGGAGGAGCCTGCTCGTGGGCGGCAGCGACGATCTCGGCCCAGGGCCGCGCGGATTTCGCCGCCTCGATCTCCTCCCGCTTGTATGCCTCGATCTTTCGCAGGATATCGGTCATGCCGCGGCCTGCGAAGTTGCGACGAGCTTTTCGAGCGTTGCCTTGGCCTTGCCGCTGTCGATGGTTTCCGCGCCGAGCGCGACGCCTTCCTTGAGCGTTTCCGCCTTGTCGGCGACTACGAATGCGGCCGCTGCGTTGAGCAATACGATGTCCCGATACGGGCTCTTGGCGCCGTCGAGCAGCTTGCGAACTTCGCCCGCATTGTGCTCTGGATCGCCGCCGACAAGCTCATCGAGCGCGGCACGCGGCAGACCGGCATCTTCTGGCGTCACCTCGAACGATGTGAGGTTTCCCCCCTTGATCTGTGAGACGAAAGAAGGACCGGTCGTCGACAGTTCGTCCAGCCCGCTATCGCCGTGCACCACCCAGGCTGATTGCGCCTGGTTGGCGAGTAGGGCCGCCGCGACCGGCTCTACCCACTCGCGGTCGAAAACCCCCAGCACGTAGCGTTTGACGCCTGCCGGGTTGGACTGTGGTCCGAGCAGGTTGAACATGGTCCGCACACCCATTTCCATGCGGGTCGGCCCGACGTGTTTCATCGCCGGGTGATGGTTGGGCGCAAACATGAAGCCGATCCCTGCTTCGGCGATGCACTGCGCAATGCCTTCCGGTGAAAGGTCCAGCCGTATGCCAAGCGCCTGCAAGGCTTCCGCCGATCCCGATTTCGAAGACAGCGCGCGGTTTCCGTGCTTGGCCACCGGCACGCCGCCTGCCGCCACAACGAGCGATGCGCCGGTCGAAATGTTGAGTGTCCCCGCGCCGTCCCCGCCCGTACCGACAATATCGATAGCATCCTCGGGCGCGACAACGGGCACCATTTTGCGTCGCATGATAGAAACGGCAGCGGCGATCTCGCCCACGGTCTCGCCCTTCACCCGCATGCCCATCAGAAACGCGCCGATCTGCGATGGCGTCGCCTCGCCGGACATGATGATTTCCATCACGTCCCGCATTTCGGTACCCGTCAAATCCTTGCCCTGCGCGATGCGGTTGAGCGCCGATTTGATGTCCATGTTGCCTCCCCCTAGGCCGCTTTGTCCCGGTTGAAATCCCGCGCGATATTCAAGAAGTTCTGCAAAATCGCGTGCCCGTTTTCCGAGGCGATGCTTTCTGGGTGGAACTGCACACCGTGCACCGGAAGGTTGCGGTGCTGCAAGCCCATGATCTGTCCGTCGTCTGACCGCGCCGTAACAGTGAGATCTTCGGGCAGCGTTTCATCGCGGACCACCAGCGAGTGGTAGCGGGTCGCCTCGAACTGCCTGTTCAATCCCCGGAACACGCCACGCCCGTCGTGGGTGACGGTCGATACCTTGCCATGCATAGGAACCGGCGCCCGCACCACTTCGCCCCCGAACGCCTGGCCCATCGATTGCAGGCCGAGGCAAACCCCGAACAGCGGAATCTCGCCCGCAAACCGCTCTATCAGCGATAGGCAGATGCCGGCTTCGTTGGGTGTACAGGGGCCAGGCGAAATGACGATGGCGTCTGGCGATTTGGCTGCTATCTCGTCGAGCGTGATCTTGTCGTTTCTCACGACCTCGGTTTCCGCGCCGAGCTCGCCGATGTAGTGGACGAGGTTATAGGTGAAGCTGTCGTAGTTATCGATGACGAGAACGTGCATTACTGGCCCACCTTTGCTTCACCAGCATAACGTAGTGCTTCTTCGGCTGCGCTGAAAAGGGCCCGCGCCTTGTTTTCGCATTCGAGCTGCTCGAGTTCAGGCTTGGAGTCGGCGACGATCCCTGCGCCCGCCTGCACGTAAAGCTTGCCATCCTTGAGGATCGCGGTGCGAAGGACGATGCAGGTATCCATGCGTCCGTCGGCCCCAAAGTATCCCACGCATCCCGCGTAAACACCGCGCCGGACCTTTTCGAGCTCGTCGATGATCTCCATTGCGCGCACCTTTGGTGCCCCGGATACCGTGCCTGCGGGGAAGCCGGCCGAAAGCGCGTCGATGAAGTCGAATCTGGGATCCAGTTCGCCTACGACATTGGAGACGATGTGCATGACGTGGGAATAGTATTCGAGGAAGAACTTGTCAGTGACTTTCACCGTCCCGACCTTCGCTACCCGTCCGACATCGTTCCGCCCAAGATCGAGGAGCATCAGATGTTCGGAAATCTCCTTGGGGTCGGCCAGCAGTTCATCCGCCAGTTCCTTGTCGCGCTCGGGCGTCGCGCCGCGCTTGCGCGTGCCAGCGATGGGGCGGATGGTCACCTCGCCGTCATCGACCCGTACGAGGATTTCCGGGCTCGACCCGGCAACGGCAAAGCTGCCGAAATCAAGGAAATACATGTACGGCGAAGGGTTGGTGCGCCGCAGCGCGCGATAGAGCGCCGTGGGCGGCAGCGTGAAGTCGGCCGAAAATCGCTGGCTCAACACCACCTGAAAAATATCGCCCGCCGCGATGTAATCCTGCGCCTGGCGTACCATCGCAAAATATTCGTCTCGGCTCGTATTGCTCTCGACATCGATTTTTTCGAGGTCAGGTAGCGCGCCTCCGCGGGGCAGGGGTCTTTCGAGGCGCGCGATGGCATCCTCGATGCGGCTCTGCGCCAGCTCATAAGCCTGCCGCGCAGTAACGCCTTCGCGGGGGTAGATCGGAGCGGAAAGATAGAGTTCGTCCTTGAGGGAGTCGAACACCGCGAGCACCGAGGGTCGCATCATGATCGCATCGGGCAGGCCGAGCGGATCAGGGTTCTCGTCGGGCAGTTTCTCCATGAACCGCACCATGTCGTAGCCGAGATAGCCGAAGACGCCAGCCGAATTGGCGGGAAGCACCGAGGGCATCTCGATCTGGCTATCCGCGATCAGCGCCCTCAGCGTATCGAGCGGCTGGCCCTCGACCGGCGTAAAAGTGTCCGCATCGATACCGGCCCGACGGTTGATTTCCGCGCGCCCACCGACCACCCGCCACAGCAGGTCTGGTTCGAGACCGATGATCGAATAGCGTCCCTTCTTGGCTCCTCCTTCGACGGATTCGAGTAGGAAGGTGTGCGTCCGGCCTTCCGCGAGCTTGAGATAGGTGCCGACGGGCGTTTCGAGATCGGCAACCACGCGCCGGTAGAGCACCTGGCCCTTGCCGGCCTCGTAGCTCGCCGCGAAAGTCTCAAATCCGGCGTCCATCACACGTCCTATTCGAGACCGATCAGACGGCTGAACGTCTGCTCGTTTACGCGGATCGGCGTGTCCTGACGCAGCCCTTCGACAAATCCGGCAAAGACTTGGTCGGCAAAGCCCCGGCTGATCGAATCGGCAACCTGCGAGGTCTCGCCTGGGCTTGCCGGCATCACCGAGGTGACCTGGAAGACGATGACGTCGCCCTCGGCTGTCTGAACGTGCCCTGCTGCATCTTGCCCACCTGCAAAAGCCGCGCGGGCGAGATCGGGACCGACTGTCCCGTCAGACGTTCCGTTCCGCCCGAAAGCCTGCGAAGCCTGAGGAATAGAACCGGTTTCTGCGGCCAGCGAGAACATGTCGCCGCCCATGTCGAGCTGGGCCACCATCTCGTCGGCGGCGGTGAGAAGCGCATTGGTCGTCTGAAGTTCCTGCCATGCGGCAATGACCTCGTCGCGGACTTCGTCGAGTGACTGGTCGCGAACGGGCTGAACCTCGATCAACTCGAAAAATACCGCGCGGTTCGATCCGAGATTGATGGCGGGTGTAAAGCTCGCCTCGGGTGAAGCGGCAAAGACCTGGTTCACGACGCTGTCACGCGCAGACGGGGGAATCGTGCCTACCTCGTCGAGCGCGGCTCCTGACCGTGTCAGCTCAATCTCGTATATCCCGAGGCCATAAGCCTCGGCGATCGGGTCGATCGGCTGGAACGCGGCGCGTGCCTCTTCGATATCGTCATAGGCTTGCAAGAGCTGATCACGTCCCGCGGCAAGGCGCAGGCTCTGCTCAATTGTGTCCCGCACCGCTTCAACGGGTTGCTGGCCGCCCGGCACGATTTCAGACACCCAGATGGCACGTGGGCCGAGTGCGCCTGGAATGATCGTGAATCCGCCTTCAGGCAAAGCAAATGCCGCCTGGGCCAGCGCCGCATCGGTAAGCTGCGCTTGGGCGAACAACCCGAGCGGGCTGACATTGGTTTCGACACCTGCTTCGGTGATGAGATCGACGAAATCGCGGCCCTCGGCCAATCCTGCCTCAAAAACCTCACGCGTATTTTCGTCATTGAGAAGAAGCTGGCTGATCCGGCGCTGCTCTACGGTCACGTAGTTGGCTGCGGTACGCTCGTATTCGGCCTCGATCTGCGCCTCGGAAATCGCCACACCTTGCGCCAAGGCCTCGGGCGTCAACGGGAGCAGGCGGACCAAACGGGTTTCCTCTGTCCGGAAGCGCTCCTGGTTTTCAGCAAAGAACTGTGAGAGTTCTTCCTCTGAAGGCTCCTCGAAGACCGTGAAGAACACGGGATTGAGCTCGATGAACTCGATCGTGCGACGGTCGTTCTCGTAGGAATTGGCAATTTCGGCTGCAAATTGCGGCAGCGTCACCCCATCGAGCATCAGCCCAATCTGTTCGCGCTTTGCAACCTTGCGCTGGAGGTTGAGATATTCGGACTCCGTGTACCCCGCCTGCCGCAGCACCGATATGAAGGCGTTGCGATCAAAGGCGCCGAGCGCCCCGGCAAAGGAAGGATCCTGCCGCACCAGTTGGGCGAGCCTGTCTTCCGACGCGCCGAGATCAAGCCTGCGGGCGAGGATTTCGATGGCGGCATCGTTGGCCAGCCGTGCGAGTGTCGCATTCGGCAGACCGAAGGACAGCGCCTGTTGCGCGCTGGGCGAGATACCTGTTTGTGCGGCGAACTGATTGAGTTGGCCGCGATAGAGGCGGTCGAACTCGCGCGCGGTGACGTTCTGGTCGCCCACACGGGCAACGGTGTTGGTATTGAGATCGAGGAAGATGCTCGGCAGGCCGAACCCCGCCACCGCGAGGATCACGATAGCGAGAAATATCTTTGCGACCCAGCTCCGGCCGAAATTACGCAAATTGTCGAGCATGTTGTCCCATTCGATCGAAAAAGGCCGAGGTTTCCGTCTGGAACCCGGGGCCTATGGCTTTTGAGGCGCGCGCATAATAGACAGGGTCCATTCTGGCTCGCAAGGCACGTTCGGCTGCCGGGTTAAGCCATTGGAATGGACTGCGCAAGCTGTATTGAGGAGAGGGCATGAGCGAACGGATAAGGCCTCTTATTGCGGGCAACTGGAAAATGAACGGCACCAGCGCGGCGCTCAATGAAATCAGCCGGCTCCGTGAGTTGATCGCCGAGGCGAGGCGTATCGCTGCCGACATACTCGTTTGCCCCCCGGCAACGCTGGTCCACCGGGCGGCACAGATCGCCCAGGGCGATGCGATTGCATTGGGTGGCCAGGATTGTCATGCCTCCAGATCCGGTGCCTATACCGGCGACATTAGCGCCGAAATGCTCTCGGATGCCGGTGCCCGCTATGTGATCCTGGGACACTCCGAGCGCCGCGCCGGGCACGGCGAGACCAGCGCCGAAGTTCGTGCCAAGGCCGAGGCAGCCTTGGCAGCGGGGCTCGTGCCGGTCGTTTGCGTCGGGGAAACCGAAACCGAGCGTGCCGAGGGGTACGCCAACGCGGTTGTCGGCGATCAGGTCACCGAGTCGTTGCCCGATTTTGCCGCGGATGCGGAAATCGTCGTGGCCTACGAACCCGTCTGGGCCATCGGCACCGGCAAGACCCCGACTATCGATGACATTGCCCAAATGCACCGCCATATCCGCCAATTGCTCGTGGACCGCTTCGGGGCGGCGGGGGAGTCGGCGCGCATTCTCTACGGTGGTTCGGTAAAGCCCTCGAACGCCGGGGAAATTCTATCCACACCGAACGTCAACGGTGCCCTTGTCGGCGGCGCCAGCCTCAAAGCCGATGACTTCTTCGGCATCATTTCCGCAGCCTGATCGGCCGGTGCAAAAATCGCTGTCGCGAGTCTGGTCATCGCCGATCTTTGCGTGTAGAACCGCGCGCAACAAATTATGCACTTGAACTGAACGATCCCGATGCCGACATCGGGGTCGGCTTTCTATTGACAAGGACTGATCCGTCTTATGGCAACAGTATTGATTGTCGCCTATCTGCTGATCGTGGTCGCCATGATCGTGGTCATTCTGCTCCAGCGCTCGGAGGGCGGCGGGCTCGGCATGGGCGGTGGTGGCGGTTTCATGACCGCGCGCGGTTCGGCCAACCTCCTGACACGCACCACGGCAATCCTTGGCACGCTGTTCATGGCTACAGCAATTGCGCTGACCATTGTGAGCCAGATGGACCGCACCTCAACGACCATTCTCGACCGGGCAGTGCAGAATCCCGACGGCACCCCGGCTTCCGTGCTCGATGCGCTGGACGCTCTTGGCGCTGGCAATAATGACCTTTCGGCGCCTGCCCAGAACGTCCCTGCAGTTCCGAACGCGCCGGCGATGCCCGATTCTGACCTTTCCGCTCCCGAAACGCCAGCGGAAACGGACGCCACGGGCAACTGACCGCCCGGGAGACCAGGCCAAGGGATGGGGATGGAAACATCCCCTTCTTTTTTTGTGTGAGCGCGGCGAAATACGCGCTGCGAATCGATTGAGCATATGTAAGGTAAAAGCCCATGACTCGGTACGTTTTCATAACCGGTGGCGTGGTTTCCTCGCTTGGCAAAGGGCTCGCATCCGCCGCACTCGGCGCGGTGCTACAGGCGCGTGGCTACAAGGTCCGCCTGCGCAAGCTCGACCCCTATCTCAACGTCGATCCGGGCACCATGTCGCCCTACCAGCATGGCGAGGTGTTCGTCACCGATGACGGTGCCGAGACCGATCTCGATCTCGGGCACTACGAGCGTTTCACTGGCCGCTCGGCGAACCAGAAGGACAACGTCACCACCGGGCGCATCTATTCGGACATTCTCGCCAAGGAACGCCGCGGCGATTACCTAGGCGCCACCGTACAGGTGATCCCGCACGTCACCGACGAGATCAAGGCGTTCGTGACCTCCGACAATGACGATTACGATTTCGTGCTCTGCGAGATCGGTGGCACGGTCGGCGACATCGAGGCGATGCCGTTCCTCGAATCCATCCGCCAGCTTGGCAACGAACTGCCACGCGGGCAGGCGGTGTTCGTCCATCTGACCCTGATGCCGTTCATCCCGAGCGCGGGTGAACTCAAGACCAAGCCGACTCAGCATTCGGTCAAGGAACTGCGCTCGATCGGCATCCAGCCCGACATCCTGCTCGTGCGCTGCGACCGGCCGATCCCGGAAGGGGAGAAGCGCAAGCTTTCGCTCTTCTGCAATGTGCGGCCTTCAGCCGTGATCCAGGCCCTCGACGTGGCCTCGATCTACGACGTTCCCATCGCCTATCACGAGGAAGGGTTGGACGCCGAAGTGCTGGCTGCCTTTGGCATCGCCGATGCACCCGAGCCCAAGCTCGAAGGCTGGCGCGAAATTTCGCACCGCATCCATAACCCTGAAGGTCAGGTCAACATTGCCATTGTCGGCAAATATACCGGCCTCAAGGACGCCTATAAGTCGCTCAGCGAAGCGCTGGTCCATGGCGGTATCGCCAATCACGTGAAGGTCAACCTGAACTGGATCGATTCCGAGGTCTTCGAGCGCGACGATCCTGCGCCTTATCTCGAAGGCATCCACGGCATCCTGGTGCCAGGCGGGTTCGGCGAACGCGGCTCGGAAGGCAAGATCAACGCGGCGCGCTTTGCCCGTATCCGCGGCATTCCCTATTTTGGCATCTGCTTCGGGATGCAGATGGCGTGCATCGAGGCGGCGCGGAACACGGCCGGGATTCCCAAGGCGAGTTCGACCGAGTTCGGTCCGACCAAGGAGGCGGTTGTCGGCCTCATGACCGAATGGGTGAAGGATAATGAAAAGCGGGCCGGCTCCGACAGGGATCTAGGTGGCACCATGCGGCTCGGCGCATACCCTGCAACCCTCGTGCGCGGCAGTCGGGTAGCAGACATCTATGGCACCAACAGGATTTCGGAACGTCACCGGCATCGGTACGAAGTCAATATGAAGTACCGCAAGGTGCTCGAAGCCAATGGCCTCTTGTTCTCGGGCCTCTCGCCCGATGGCGAACTGCCTGAAATCGTCGAGCGCACGGACCACCCCTGGTTCATCGGGGTGCAGTACCATCCTGAACTCAAATCCCGCCCCTTCGAGCCCCACCCGCTATTTCGTTCGTTTATTTCCGCGGCGGTTGAACAAAGCCGGTTGGTTTAATGGCCGAGATCATCAACCTCCGGCTCGCCCGCAAGCGCAAGGAGCGGGCGGATATGGACGAGCATGCGGCAGCCAATCGCACAAAATACGGTCAGCCCAAATCCGCCAGGAAGAAGCGCGAGGCCGAAAAGGCCTTGGCTGCGAAACGGCTCGACGGACACAAACGAGAACCGGAAGCGTAGCCCCTTTTTTTTAACTGAACGAATTAGACGAATTTCGTACAATTCGTTCAGGTATAAATTTTGCTCATCCTGTTTCCCGAGCTTCGCCGGCCATTCCGCCAACGCGCCAGAATAGGCGGTCCTGGACCGATGGGGACAAACGTGAAGTGCCGGAACAAGAGCCGATCCCGTTCGTTGACTTGCCAGGCCGCGAAGCGGCGTCAATGCAAAGGAGATTGCTCATGCCTACCACTTCCGGACACACGACAGCGATCCGCGCCAGCAGGGCCATCGGCACCGATGTTTACAACGTCGACGGCCAGAAGATTGGCAAGGTAGAGGATATCGTCCTCGACAAGCTCGACAACTCGATCATGTTTGCCGTCGTTGGATTCGGCGGCTTCCTTGGGATGGGTGAGAAATACCACCCGCTTCCTTGGGGAACACTCGATTATTCCGAGGATACCGGCGGTTATATCGTTCCCTATACCCGCGAAGAGCTCGAGGCGGCGCCCGCCGACACCATTTCGGAGCTTACCATCGATGATGGCGAACGCGCGCGTCAGGAAGCCTACGACTACTACAAGGTTCAGCCCTACTGGCACTAAGAACCGGCTAATAAAAGTGAATCGTGCGGGCGGATGAGCGGTCATCTGCCCGTAATAATTTTGTGGCTAAAGGCTTCCTTCCCAGCCTTGGGTTGAATAGAAGACACTTCATTCTCCCATCTCCAGCACGAAGGGCCTTCCTATGTCCGCAATCGTAGATGTCATCGGCCGTCAGATTTTTGACAGCCGCGGCAATCCCACCGTCGAGGTCGACGTCGTTCTTGACGACGGAAGCTTCGGGCGCGCCGCGGTGCCCTCGGGCGCCTCCACCGGCGCTCACGAGGCCGTAGAACTGCGGGATGGCGGACAGGCTTATTTGGGCAAGGGCGTGCTGAACGCGGTCGAGAACGTCAACACCGTGATTGCGGCGGAGATCGAGGGACTCGACGCTCTCGACCAGATCGCCATCGATCGCGCGATGATCGAACTCGACGGCACACCCAATAAGAGCAAGCTGGGCGCCAATGCCATTCTCGGCGTTTCACTTGCCGTCGCTAAGGCGGCAGCCGACTCCTCGGCGCTCCCGCTCTGGAAATATCTCGGTGGCCCGAATGCGCGGGTCCTGCCAGTGCCGATGATGAACATCATCAATGGCGGTGAGCACGCAGACAATCCCATCGATATCCAGGAATTCATGGTGATGCCGGTCGGCGCATCCTCGATTGCCGAGGCTGTGAGGATCGGAACCGAGATTTTTCATACGCTCAAGAAAGGCCTCGCCGCCGAGGGCCATAATACCAATGTGGGCGACGAAGGCGGGTTTGCTCCAAACCTCAACTCAACTGAAGACGCGCTGGGTTTCATCATGAAATCCATTGAAAAGGCCGGTTACACGCCGGGCGATGACGTCTGCCTGGCGCTTGACTGCGCGTCGACCGAATTCTTCAAGAACGGCAAGTACGACATGAAGGGCGAGGGGAGGGTGCTCGGCTCGGACGAGATGGTGAAGTATCTCGAAGACCTGACGTCCCGCTTCCCGATTATCTCCATCGAGGACGGCATGGCCGAAGACGATTGGGACGGCTGGAAGGCCCTCACTGAGGCCATCGGCGGCAAAGTCCAGCTCGTGGGCGACGATCTGTTCGTTACCAACACCGAGCGTCTGTCGTCGGGCATCAAGATGGGCGTCGCCAATTCGATCCTCGTCAAGGTCAACCAGATCGGCTCGCTCTCGGAAACGCTTGAAGCCGTCGAGATGGCCCATAAGGCATCCTATACCTCGGTCATGTCGCACCGCTCTGGTGAGACTGAGGATTCCACCATCGCGGACCTCGCGGTGGCCCTCAATTGCGGGCAGATCAAGACTGGTTCGCTGGCGCGTTCGGACCGGCTGGCAAAGTACAACCAGCTCATCCGCATCGAGGAGTTTCTGGGCTCGTCGGGACAGTATGCCGGGCGGTCGATCCTCAAGGGGTAGGAATTTCGGGAAGTATTTCGTCCGGGGGCGCCGCGGCGCCCCTTCGGCCTTGCTCTCTAGATGTTAACCGGAGCGACTGGTCCAAGGATACGTTCTCCCCTCACAAGGGGAGGGCCATCCTCCAGGATTACAGTACTAAAGGGCACTGCACTACCTGCCGGCAACCACTCCTTAAGCCTGTTGGCCGATAATGCGACCCAGCATAATTATCGAGTCGGCAAACATATTCCATGCCCACCCGCGTCAAGCGCCCATCGATCCTCGTTAAACTTGGGACCACCCTGGGACTCGTCGGGTTCCTAGGCTATCTCGGCTATCACGTCTTTACCGGCGCTTTCGGAATTGAAAGCCAGAAAGACATGCTCGATGATATCGCCCTGCTCAAGGCCAGGCAGGCGGCGCTGCAGACCGAGATCAATTCCTACAGGCACCGCATTGCGCTTTTTGATCCGCAAAGGCTCGATCCCGATATGCTGACGGAGCGTGCAGGGGTAATGCTCGGTCTTGTGGCACCTGATCGCGTTATCATTGTACCGGACGATGAGATAACCAGTTTTTAGTTTATTTCGAACGTGAACTGAAAACAAGTTAAACATAAATTCGATTTCAATTTCAGTCGCTTGCGATCAAGCTGGAAGACATAACGCGCCTTTTGCCGTGACCTCGGCCGCTATAATGTGCTACAGCTTCAAAAAGGCTCCGCGCACCCCACGGTGTCGGCAACCATCCACATTCCAATGGAGATGTGTCCGCATGGCGCGAAAAGCAACGGCCACCAAGGCCAAGGCGACGACCAACGCCCCCGAATTCACCAAAGACCAGGAGCTTGAAGCTTTCCGCGAAATGCTTCTTATCCGGCGTTTCGAGGAAAAGGCCGGCCAGATGTACGGCATGGGCCTGATTGGCGGGTTCTGTCATCTCTATATCGGGCAGGAAGCGGTGGTTACAGGCATTACGATGGCGTCGAAAAAGGGCGAGGACGCCCAGATCACCGGCTATCGCGACCACGGGCACATGCTGGTCATGGGGCTCGACCCCGCCGGCGTGATGGCCGAATTGACCGGACGGCAGGGCGGGCTGTCGAAAGGCAAGGGTGGTTCGATGCATATGTTCTCGAACGAACACCGCTTTTACGGGGGCAACGGCATCGTTGGCGCTCAGGCATCGCTCGGCACCGGCTTGGCGTTTGCCTCCAAATATCGAGGCGACGGGTCGGTCTCGATCACATATTTCGGTGACGGTGCGGCCAATCAGGGCCAGGTCTACGAGAGCTTCAACATGGCCAAGCTCTGGAAACTGCCGGTCGTCTACATCATCGAGAACAACAAATATGCAATGGGGACGTCGATCGAGCGCGCTGCATCGACCACAGATCTTTCCCAGCGCGGCGTGAGCTTCGGCATTCCGGGCGAGCAGGTGGATGGCATGGACGTCCGGCTCGTTTACGAGGCCGCCAAGCGCGCCATCGAGCATGCAAGGTCCGGCAAGGGTCCCTATATCCTCGAAATGCTCACCTACCGCTATCGCGGCCACTCGATGTCGGATCCGGCCAAATACCGCTCCAAGGATGAAGTGACCGCCATGCGCACCGAGCGCGACCCCATCGAGCAGGTGCGCAAGCGTATTATCGAACTGGGCTATGCAAGCGAAGACGATCTCAAGGAAGTCGAAAAGGAAGTCCGGGCCATCGTGACCCAAGCGGCCGATTTTGCGACCAGCGACCCAGAACCCGATCCTTCCGAACTCTGGACCGATATTCTGGTGGACGAATAGGCGCGGGTAATCGCGCCACTCCCGCCTGATTTTCCTGCGAAGTTCCTTCCGACCGTCCGCACATGCTAGCAAGCAACGCGGTCAGACAAAATAACCGGAGCGTTTCATGCCCGATATTCTGATGCCGGCCCTTTCACCCACTATGGAAGAAGGCAAACTTGCCAAATGGCTCGTCAAGGAAGGCGACAAGGTCGGCCCTGGCGATGTGATTGCCGAGATCGAAACCGACAAGGCGACGATGGAAGTCGAAGCCGTTGATGAAGGTACCATCGGCAAGCTGCTCGTCGAGGAAGGTACCGACTCAGTAAAGGTCAATACGCCGATCGCCCAACTCCTCGTCGAGGGCGAGGAACCTTCCGACGCCGCACCCGCTGCAGCCGATGCGCCCAAGGAGAGCGAACAGCCCGGTCCCGATGCCGGCACGAACGGCGTCAGCCAGCCGACGGTCTCGTCCAAGCCTGATGCCGCTCCCGCCGCTCCCCAGTTCACGCCCAAGGGCGATCCCGACATTCCCGACGGCGTTGAGATGGTGACTGTCACCGTCCGCGAGGCGTTGCGCGACGCGATGGCCGAAGAAATGCGGGCCGACAAGGACGTGTTCGTAATGGGCGAGGAAGTCGCCGAATACCAGGGCGCTTACAAGGTGACGCAAGGCTTGCTTCAGGAGTTCGGGCCTGAACGCGTCATTGATACTCCGATCACCGAACATGGCTTTGCCGGCCTCGGCGTCGGCGCGGCCTTTGCCGGCTTGAAGCCGATCATCGAATTCATGACCTGGAATTTTGGCATGCAGGCCATCGACCAGATCATCAATTCGGCTGCCAAGCAGCTCTACATGTCTGGCGGGCAGGTCTCCGCCCCCATGGTCTTCCGCGGTCCGAACGGCGCAGCCGCGCGCGTCGGCGCCCAGCACAGCCAGGATTTTTCTGCCTGGTATTCGCACGTTCCCGGGCTCATCGTCATCGCGCCTTACACGGCGGCAGATGCCAAGGGACTTTTGAAGGCGGCCATCCGCTCCAAGAATCCGGTCGTGTTCCTGGAGAACGAAATCCTCTACGGGACCACGGGCGAAGTACCCAAGATGGACGACTTCGTACTGCCGATCGGCAAGGCACGCATCGCGCGCGAGGGCAAGGACGTGACCGTCGTGTCGTTCTCCATGGGGATGCGCTACGCGACGCAGGCAACCGAAAAACTGGTTGCAGCCGGAGTCGATGTCGAACTGATCGATCTGCGCACGCTCCGGCCGATGGATATCGGCACGATCGTCGAGTCGGTCAAAAAGACCGGTCGTATCGTCACAGTCGAGGAGGGTTGGCCGCAGGGCGGCATCGGCGCGGAAATCGCGGCCCAGCTCATGGAGCATGCCTTCGACTATCTCGATGCGCCAGTGACCCGCGTCACCGGCAAGGACGTGCCCATGCCGTACGCTGCGAACCTGGAGAAACTGGCGCTCCCGAGCGTCGACGAGGTCATCGCGGCGGTAAATGCCGTAACCTACCGCTAGCCCAAGGGAGGCCGAGATGCCCATAAACATCACAATGCCCGCCCTGTCGCCCACCATGGAAGAGGGCACGCTGGCCAAGTGGCACGTCAAGGAAGGCGACAGCGTCTCCGCAGGGGACGTCATCGCAGAGATCGAAACCGACAAAGCCACGATGGAAGTCGAGGCGGTAGACGAGGGGACCATCGGCAAGATTCTCGTGGCCGAAGGGTCCGAGAATGTGAAGGTCAACGCGGTGATCGCGGTTCTGCTTGAAGAGGGCGAGAGCGCGGACAGCGTAGGCGATGCCGCTCCTGCCCCTAAAGGCGATACCCCCAAGACCGAGGAAAAGAAGGCCGAAGCGCCCAGGACAGAAGAAAAGGCCGCGCCGGCGCCGGCAAAGGCGGCGCCCACTGTGCCCAGGGCTAGTGGCGAAAGGATTTTTGCCTCACCCCTTGCCCGGCGCCTCGCCAGGGAGGCCGGGATCGACCTATCTGCGGTTTCGGGAACGGGGCCGAAGGGCAGGGTTGTGAAGGCCGACATTGAAAAGGCCAGGGCGACCGGCATTGCGCCCAAACCCGCCGCAGCACCCGCTGCCGGGGCAGCGATGGCGAAGGGGCTTGGCCGCGATCAGGTCGTGGCCCTGTACGAAGAAGGCACCTACGATCTCGTGCCCGCTGACGGCATGCGCAAGACGGTGGCCGCGCGGCTGACCGAATCCAAGCAGACCGTGCCGCACTTCTATCTGACGCTCGACTGTCGGATCGACGATCTCCTGAAGGCCCGCGAGGACATCAACGCGGCCGCTCCCAAGGACAAGGACGGCAAGCCAGCCTACAAGCTCTCGGTCAACGATTTCATCATGAAGGCGTGGGCTTTGGCGCTCCAGCAGGTGCCGCAGGCAAACGCGACGTGGGCCGGTGATGCGATCCTTTATCATCATCGCTCGGACGTGGCCGTGGCGGTTGCAGTGCCGGGCGGGCTGTTTACGCCCGTCGTAAAATCCTGCGATACCAAAAGCTTGCGGCAGATTTCGGAAGAAGTGAAGGATCTCGCGACCCGGGCACGCAGCAAGAAGCTGGCCCCGCACGAATACCAGGGCGGTGCCTCGGCGGTTTCCAACCTCGGCATGTACGGCATCAAGCATTTCGGCGCGGTCATCAACCCGCCGCATGGGACGATCCTCGCGGTCGGTGCAGGCGAAGAGCGCGTCTATGTTGAGAAGGGCCAGATCAAGACTGGCAACTTCATGACCGTGACGCTTTCGTGCGACCATCGTTCGGTCGACGGTGCATTGGGGGCCGAACTGCTGGGCGCGTTCAAGAAGTTGGTCGAATCGCCGGTGATGATGCTGGCTTGAAGGGCAGGGCAATGAAAACCATCCTCGCCTATGGAGACAGTCTCACTTACGGCGCCGATCCCGTCATTGCGGGCAAGCGCCATGCCTATGAAGACCGTTGGCCGACGCGGCTCGAAGCGGGGCTCGGGGGCAAGGCACGCGTAATTGCGGAAGGCTTGGGCGGACGGACGACTGCTTTCGATGACTATTCTTCGGGCGCTGACCGCAACGGCGCACGCATCCTGCCCACCTTACTGGCGAGCCATGCGCCGCTCGATGCCGTCGTCATCATGCTTGGCTCGAACGACATGAAGACCTATCTCAATGGCAGCGCGCACGGCGCCGCGATGGGGATGAAGCGCCTTATCGAAATCATCCGCACCCATCCCTGGCCCCTAGGCGCAAAAACCCCGGAAATCGTGCTCGTTTCGCCGCCTCATTGCGTCGACACCGCACACGCCGATCTCAAGCCCATGTTCGCCCACGGTATTGCCGAAAGCCAGCTGCTGGCGGGCTACTATGCGCGGGTGGCGAACGAAACCGGTTGCCGGTTCCTCGATGCTGCGACGGTCGCAAAGGCCGATCCGGCGGACGGTGTGCATCTGGATGCATTCAACACGCGTGCAATCGGCGATGCGCTCGTCCCGCTCGTAAAAGAATTGCTCGGGCTCTAGCCCCATAGACAAGAGGTAGAACCAATGGCGGATCAATACGATATCATCGTGATCGGCGCGGGCCCCGGGGGCTATATCGCGGCCATCCGCGCGTCCCAGCTCGGCCTCAAGGCAGCCATCGTCGAGCGCGAGCACATGGCCGGCATCTGCTCGAACTGGGGCTGTATCCCGACCAAGGCGCTGCTGCGCTCGGCGGAAATTTACGGGCACATGACCCACGCCAAGGATTTCGGGCTCAAGGCCAACGCGTTCGATTTCGATATCGGCGAAATCGTCAAACGTTCGCGCGGCATCGCCGGACGGATGAACGACGGCGTGCAGTTCCTGATGAAAAAGAACAAGGTCGACATTATCTGGGGCGAGGCGACCATCACCCAACCCGGCGAGGTGAAGGTCGAGGCGATGAAGAAAAAGCCCGTCGAGCCGCAACATCCCAAGCCGAAGGTGACGCTGGGCGAGGGCACCTACAAAGCCAAACACATCATCGTCGCTACGGGCGCGCGCCCGCGCGTGCTGCCCGGCATCGAGCCGGATGGAGATCGGATCTGGACCTATTTCGAGGCTCTGAAGCCCGCCAAGATGCCCAAGTCCGTGGCGGTCATGGGTTCGGGTGCCATCGGAATCGAATTTGCATCGTTCTATCGCTCCCTGGGTGCCGAGGTGACGGTGATCGAACTCCTGCCGCAGATCATGCCTGTCGAGGACGCGGAGATCGCCGGTCTGGCCCGCAAACGCTTCGAAAAGCGCGGCATTTCGATTTTGACCGACGCCAAGGTCGCAAAAGTGGACAAGTCCAAGGACGGCATCACCGCCCATGTGGAACTTGCGACGGGTGACAAGAAGGAGATCAAGGCCGAAGTCCTTATCTCCGCCGTCGGCGTGCAGGCCAATTCTGAAAATCTCGGCCTCGAAAAGATCGGCGTCAAGATTGACCGTGGCGTGATCGTGGTCGACGGTCACGGGCGCACCAATGTCGAAGGCGTCTGGGCCATCGGCGACGTGGCAGGTCCTCCCATGCTGGCGCACAAGGCCGAGCACGAGGCGGTGATTGTCGTTGAAACGATTGCCGGCAAGAAGGTTCATGGCCTCGACAAGTCCAAGATCCCGGGCTGCACCTACTGCGAACCGCAGGTGGCCAGCGTAGGGCTCACCGAAGCCAAGGCCAAGGAATCGGGCCGCGAGATTCGCGTCGGCCGCTTCCCCTTCATGGGAAACGGCAAGGCCATAGCGCTGGGCGAGCCCGACGGGCTCGTCAAGACAATCTTCGATAAGAAGAGCGGGGAACTGCTCGGCGCCCATATGATTGGTGCGGAAGTTACCGAACTGATTCAAGGATTTGTGGTCGCAATGAACCTCGAAACCACCGAGGAAGAATTGATGCACACCATCTTCCCGCATCCCACGCTGTCAGAGACGATGAAAGAGAGCGTGCTTGACGCCTACGGACAGGCGCTCAACATATAGAATCATGGTGATCGACGCCTGACCAGGGTGCAATGGCCAACGCAACCAGGGTCACCATCGCGACCTTAATGTGTGACGCACACAATGGAGAGAAGCATGGAAGGTATAGGCTGGATCGGGGCAATCATTATCGGCGGACTTGCCGGGTGGATTGCCGAAAAGATCATGAAGTCCAACCACTCACTGATCCTCAACATCGTTCTCGGGATCGTGGGGGCCGTGGTGGCGAACGCCATCCTCATGTTCGTGTTCAACGCCACGCTCGGGGGCTGGATCGGTCAACTGATCGTCGCGGTCATCGGGGCCTGCCTGCTGATCGGGCTGGCACGGGCGATCAGAGGCAGGGCCTAAGGCAGCGCCGAACCGCATCGTTACGATGCGGTTCGGCCTTTGATGGAGGTCCTTATGGACACCAAATCCGTTCTTGTGTTCTTGCTCGTGGGGCTCGTCGCAGGGTTCCTCGGCAGCGTCATCGCTGGCGGTGGAGGCGGACTGATCGCCTATCTCGTCGCCGGTGTATTGGGATCTTTCGTAGGAGGCTATCTATTTTCTTCATTGAAAATTGACCTCAAGATCGGCAACCCCATTGTTACCCAAATCATAACGTCTACAGTTGGAGCAATTGTCGTAATCATTGTTGCACGCATCATCACCTGACGTGGGGGACCCAAATGGTACAGGCAGCGGCTCAACCGATGTTGATTTGGTTGCTTGCTGGTTTGGCCTCGGGGTTTGCGGCGAGTTTCGTATTCGCCGGAGCCAGCGTCTGGAGATATCTGGCGGCTGGCGTCGCCGGAGCTGTGATCGTGAGCTATCTCATCATGACGGCCGGCGTACACGTTCCCGTGTCAGATTGGTTGTTGCGGAACCTCATGATAGCAACGCTCGGCGCCTTGCCGGTCATCATCATCGCCCGCGTGTTCGACTAATCCTCCCTGTAGCATCGCTCAATCCCGGTACGGGCGCCTGCGTCCATGCCGCCTGTGCTGTGAAGGAAAGCGTGATGCGCTTTGCGCGCAAATGCGCTAAAGGCAGATAACGCCACGGAAACGTTCCCAATGGTCACTCTTCTCGACACCAGCAACCGGCCGAAGGCCCGTCATCCAGAAAAGGCCAACCGGCCCGACACGGAGATGCTGCGCAAGCCCGACTGGATACGCGTCAAGGCTCCGGGATCCCCGGTATATCGCGAAACCCAGGAGATCGTGCGCAAGCACGGACTGGTGACAGTCTGCGAGGAGGCAGGATGCCCCAACATCGGGGAATGCTGGTCCAAGAAGCACGCGACCTTCATGATCATGGGCGAAATCTGCACCCGCGCCTGTGCGTTCTGCAATGTACGTACAGGGCTGCCGACCGCTCTGGACCCCCATGAACCCGAAAACACGGCAAAGGCCGTCGAAAAGCTCGGGCTCGAGCACGTGGTGATCACTTCGGTCGACCGTGACGACTTGCCCGATGGCGGCGCGCAGCATTTCGCTGAGGTTATTCACGCCATCCGTGCGCGGAACCCCAGAACCACCATCGAAATCCTGACGCCCGACTTCCTGCGCAAGGAAGGGGCCCTAGAAATCGTCGTGGCAGCCAAGCCGGACGTCTTCAATCACAACCTCGAGACTGTGCCCTCCAAGTATCTGACGGTGCGCCCGGGTGCTCGCTACTTCCACTCGATCCGGCTGCTTCAGCGCGTCAAGGAACTTGATCCCCATATGTTTACAAAGTCGGGCATCATGGTCGGTTTGGGCGAGGAACGTAACGAAGTCCTCCAATTGATGGACGATCTCCGCATCGCCGATGTCGATTTCCTGACCATCGGCCAGTATCTCCAGCCCACGCGGAAGCACCACAAGGTGGAAAAGTTCGTTACCCCCGAGGAATTCAAGTCGTACGCAACGATTGCCAAGACCAAAGGGTTCCTGCTGGTTTCCTCGAGCCCGCTGACTCGCTCGTCGCATCACGCGGGGGAGGACTTTGAAAAACTCCGCGCGGCACGTCAGGCAAGGCTCGGCACGGCCTGATGCAACGAAGTTTCACGCGCACAGTACCGTACAGCGCGGACCAGATGCTTGCGCTCGTTGCGGACGTGGAAAGCTACCCGCGGTTTATCCCGCATTGCGAGAGCATGGACGTCGTGCGCGATTCCACCACGCCCGAGACGCGTTTCGCAGCCCGTATGAAAATCCGTTTCGGGCCGATATCGCAGGCCTATACCAGCCGCATTGAGGTCAACCAGCAGGCGATGACGCTCGATGCGGTAGCGGTGGATGGCCCCTTCAGTCATCTTCACAGCATCTGGCGCTTCGCCCAACAGCGTCAGGGCGCCATTATCCGTTTCGATATCGATTTCCGCATTGCCAATCCGCTGATCCGCTCGGTCGCCGAACCGGCCTTCGCCGCCAAGCAGGAGGAAATCATGGATGCTTTCGTAGCGGAGGCGGAGAGGCGCTACGGAGCGTAGGCCTCAAGGATCATTTCAAGCGCCACCCTGACGCTTTCCTGCCGGATATGATCGCGGCCGACATCGCCAAAGTGCTCGCGACGATGAAGGGTGCGCTCTGCCGTCGCCAGTCCGAAATGTACGAGGCCAATCGGCTTTTCGTCCGTCCCGCCACCCGGGCCTGCAATGCCCGTTGTCGCCACGGCAACGTCAACGCTCGCCGTACGGCGCGCGCCTTCGGCCATAGCGCGGGCAACCTGTTCCGAGACAGCACCGTGGTTTTCTATAAGGTCGGCTGGAACGCCGATCATCGCCGTCTTGGCCTCGTTGGCATAGGTGACAAACCCGCCATAGAGGATAGCTGACGAGCCCGAGACCGATGTGAGCGCAGCAGAGACCAATCCGCCGGTACAACTTTCCGCAGTGACCATGACGTGATTGGCGAGGGTAAGCCGCTCGTTGACCTTTTTCGCCAGTTCCAGCGTTCGGTTGTCGAGCATCGTTCAGTCGCTCCTGGGCAATTCGATCGTGGCAACGGCCTGAGCGGCGATGCCTTCCTCACGGCCAGTAAAACCAAGACGCTCGGAAGTCGTTGCCTTGATCGCGACGCGACTGGGGGAAATATCGACGATTTCCGCAATTCGGTTGCGCATCATGGCGACATGGGGCCCGATTTTCGGGTGCTCACAGACGATGGTAGCGTCGAGGTGCACGATCCGCCCAGCTCGCGCGCGCACCAGATCGGCGGCATGTTTGAGAAAAATTCTCGAATCCGCGCCCTGCCACTGCATGTCGGACGGCGGAAAATGCTTGCCGATATCGCCGTCCGCCAGCGCACCATAGATCGCATCGGCCAGCGCGTGAAGCACGACGTCGGCATCCGAATGGCCCTTGAGGGCTGCGGTATGCGGAATCGTGATATTGCCGAGGACGACGCGGTCGCCGTCGGTAAAGGCATGGACGTCGTAGCCAAGGCCCACGCGGGTTTCCATGGTCATTTCTCTCTCGATCATCCGTTCCGCCCGTGCGAAATCCTCAGGGTGCGTGATTTTTATGTTGCGCGGGCTGCCCTGGGCCAAGGCCACCCGCAATTCCGCCCATTCGGCAATCGCGGCATCATCGGTGAAACTGTCGGTCATTTCGATGGCCCGTCGATGGGCTTCATATATATCGGCGAACCTGAATGCCTGGGGAGTCTGAGCAGCAAAAAGCTGGGTTCGGTCTTCGGTGCCGCCGACCGTCTTGCCATCGTGAGAGCGCTTTATCGTATCCGTGACGAGCGTGACGGGCAGGGCGCCTGATGCGTCATCGAGGGCAGCGATGACGTTGGCTATCACCTGCGGCTCGACGAAGGGGCGGGCGCCGTCATGGATGAGAACAATATCGGGAGGATCGAGTGCAAGTGCCTCAAGGCCGGCAAGCGTCGAGCTCTGCCGCGTCGCTCCACCGGTGACGGGGGGTAGTAGCCGCGGATGAACGAGACCCATGGCAGCATAATGGGCTTCCTGCCCGTCTCCAATCACGGGAAGTGCGGCGGAGATGCCGTCGATCGCCAGAAAGCTCGAAAGCGTACGCGCTAGGACGGGCATGCCGGCGAGGGAACGAAATTGCTTGGGGACGTCTTCGGCGCCCGTGCCGGCGCGCGCGCCCTTGCCGCCTGCTACGACGATCACTGCGATTTTCGGCTGTTCTGTCATGCTGGTTTGAAAATCCTAAGACGGCACGGTCGTTCCGCTCCGAGTACACCGGACCGTTCCGTATTGCAAAGACGACGCATTAATCCCACCGAATGGGTAAGTGCTACTGACTTTAGCAAACTTATCCTCCGGCGGGCATTGAAACCCGCCCAGAATTGACTAATCTGTCGTCAAAATCGCCGTCGTGTACAGATTTGAGGCATTTCAATTGGCGATATCTGCCTGCGGAATAAGCATCGACAAGGTGGCATTGACAAATCGGGCATTTCTCGCGCCGATGGCGGGGATCACCGACCGTCCGATGCGGGAAATTGCCGCGCGGTTTGGCGCTGGCATGGTCGTGTCCGAAATGATCGCCAGTGAGGCGCTCGGCACCGGGCACCACGATATGATCCGCCGCACCGCCGCTAGTGCGGGGCTGCCCCATGTCGTCCAGCTCGCCGGATGCGAGGCGAAATGGCTTGTGAAGGGCGTCCAAATCGCCGAGCAGGCCGGTGCAGATATGATCGATCTCAATCTTGGCTGCCCCTCCAAGCGCGTCACCAATGGCTTTGCGGGCTCCGCCCTTATGCGCGTACCCGATGTAGCGCTGCGTCTGATTGAAGCGACGGTCAAGGCGACAGGGCTTCCTGTGACCGTCAAGATGCGGCTTGGCTGGGACGAGGACAGCCTGAATGCTCCCGTGATCGCCAAATCCGCCCAGGATGCGGGCGTGCGCATGGTGACGGTGCATGGTCGCACGCGGCAGCAATTCTATAAGGGTATGGCGCGCTGGGACCGTATTCGTGCCGTGGTGGATGCGGTCGATATTCCGGTCGTCGTCAATGGCGACATAACCGGCATCGAAGAGGCGCGCGCCGCATTGGTTGCATCCGGAGCGGCGGCGGTGATGATCGGGCGGGGCGCGCAAGGGCGTCCGTGGATCGTGGGACAGATCGGTGCGGCATTGAAGGGCGAAAAGGTCCGGCCGGCGCCGCACGGCGAGGCCTTGGTGGAGTTGGTTACGGAACATTATGAAGCGATGCTCGGTGAATATGGCCTCGAACTGGGCGTCCGTGTGTCCCGCAAGCACATCGGCTGGTATCTCGACGCCATCGGGCTGACCGAAGGAGTAGAGCGCAAACGCCTGCTTACCAACGACGACCCGGCGGCCGTCCTCAAGACCTTGCCGAGTCTGCTCGGCCAGAGCTGGAGCAGGGCGGCATGACGAAGATCCAGCCCGAGGAAACCGAGTTCCACCTCGCCATACTGCAGGCGCTGCCCCAGCCGGTTCTCGTCTGTGGCGAAGACTTTGGCATCGTCTTTGCCAACTATGCGGCCGAAGCCTTCTTTCAGGCGTCGATGAGCATCCTCACGCGCCAGAAGCTGTCGGATTTCATCGCCTTCGATTCGCCGATTCTGGGCCTCATCGGCAGCGTGCTGGCCCGGCAAGCGCCGATGATTGAATATCGCGTGCAGATCGGCACCTCGCGGATCAGCGAAGACCGCATCGCCGATGCCTATGCGAGCCCCATTCCCGAGAGGCCTGGCCATGTTGCGCTGATCTTTCAGGAGCGTACCATGGCCGACAAGATCGACCGGCAGATGGTCTCGCGCGGGGCTGCACGTTCCGTCACCGGCCTGGCTTCCATGTTGGCGCACGAGATCAAGAACCCGCTTTCGGGAATCAGAGGTGCCTCCCAGCTTCTGGAGCAATCGGCCACGGGAGACGACCGCGCGCTGGCCCGGCTCATCCGCGACGAAACCGACCGGATCGTCGATCTCGTCGACAGGATGGAAGTGTTCGGCGACGAACGTCCCGTCGAGCGGGTGCCGGTCAACATCCACGTCGTGCTGGAACGGGTGAAACTCCTCGCCGCTAACGGGGTCGCCAAGGGCGTCACCTTTTCCGAAGAGTACGACCCAAGCCTGCCCCCGGTTCTAGGGGACCGGGACCAACTCATCCAGGTCTTTCTAAACTTGATCAAGAATGCTGCAGAAGCTCTTGAAAGAACATCAAAACCAGAAATCCGGATTACAACGGCCTTCCGGCCGGGTATTCGCATTTCCCTCGCCGGCGTCTCGCAGCGCATTTCGCTGCCGCTTGAGATCGTCATAGAGGATAACGGCTCGGGCGTGCCGTCCGACATCCTGCCCTTTCTCTTCGATCCCTTCGTCACCACCAAGCTGTCGGGCTCTGGGCTCGGCCTTGCCCTGGTCGCCAAGATCGTCGGCGATCATGGCGGAGTGATCGACTGCGAAAGCCGCCCTGGCCGCACCCGTTTCCGCATCCTGTTGCCAGTAGCGCGCGGCCGGGTCGCGGCACCCGACGATATTGAAGATACTCCCCACGATGTTCCTGTAACCGATAGCGTAAATTGAACCATGCCCGGTCAAACAATTCTCCTCGCTGACGACGACGCCGCCATCCGCATGGTGCTCAACCAGGCGCTGTCGCGCGCCGGATATGAAGTGCGCCCCACCGGTAACATCTCAACCATGTGGAACTGGGTGACGCGGGGAGAAGGCGACCTGCTCATCACCGACGTCTCGATGCCGGATGGCAATGCCTTCGACGTCATGCCCAAGATCAAGAAGATGCGGCCCGAATTGCCCATCGTCGTGATGAGCGCGCAGAACACGTTCATGACCGCGATTCGGGCCTCTGAACTCGGGGCTTACGAATATTTGCCCAAGCCGTTCGATATCACCGAAGTCCTGGCCGTGGTCGGGCGCGCCATGGCCGATGCGAGACGGCCAGCGGACACGGACCGACGCGGGGACGACCTGGGTGAGAACATGCCACTGGTCGGGCGGTCGGCCGCCATGCAGGATATCTATCGCGCGCTCGCGCGACTGATGCAGACCGATCTGACGGTAATGATCACTGGCGAGAGCGGCACCGGCAAGGAACTCGTCGCCAAGGCGTTGCACAATTTCGGCAAACGCAAGAATGGTCCATTCGTCGCCATCAATATGGCGGCCATCCCTCGCGACCTCATTGAAGCCGAGCTCTTCGGACACGAAAAAGGGGCCTTTACCGGCGCAACCTCACGTTCATCGGGCCGGTTCGAGCAAGCCGAGGGGGGCACGCTGTTCCTCGATGAAATCGGCGACATGCCTATGGATGCGCAGACCCGCCTGCTGCGTGTCCTTCAGGAGGGTGAATATACGCTGGTCGGAGGCCGCACGCCGATCAAAACCGATGTCAGGATCGTCGCCGCCACGCATCGCGATCTTAGCCAGTTGATCCGGCAGGGCCTGTTTCGTGAGGACCTTTACTATCGCCTGAATGTCGTTCCCATCCGCCTGCCGCCACTACGCGAGCGCATAGATGACGTTCCGGATCTAGCCGCTAGTTTCCTCAAGGCGGCCCAGCGGGAGAGCGAACCGCCGAAGGTACTTTCGACCGACGCGCTCAAGCTGATGCAGCAATATCACTGGCCCGGAAACGTCCGCGAACTCGAAAACCTCGTCCGACGCCTGGCAGCGCTTTACGCTGACGAGACGATTTCTGCGGAAATCGTCCATAACGAACTCAACCTTACGGACCGCACGGGTTTTTCGGCCCAGGCAGGCACCGCAGATATCACGACGGTCATCGAAACCGAACTGGCGCAACTGTTCCGCGAATACGAACCCAATCTGCCTCCTCCGGGAGTCTATCAGAGGGTCATTGACAAGGTGGAGGTGCCTTTGATCTCCACCGTGCTCAACCTATGTAGCGGAAACCAGATCAAGGCTGCGGAACTTCTCGGCCTCAATCGCAACACCTTGCGCAAGAAAATCCGCGGCCACGGGATCGAGATCGTCAAGCAGTCCAGGCAACTAGGGTAGGCGGCTGGATGCCGGCTGCCTGCTCAGTCTTTGGCTTTTGAAACGCTCTTGGTGAGCGTTTCAAAAGGCGGGGCCAAGCGCCACTGTCACATTTTGGCAACAATTGTCTTGAACCAAGGCCCGAGTTGGGTCAGATTCCCGATTGCCCTGTGCCGGACGCTGGCAATGCCGCTGTCGCGCCATGATATGCGGTTGCATCCGGTAGAACGAAAAGCGCGGTCTCAAGGGAGCTCGTCTGGCTTAACCAATGACAGATTCGCCGCCCACCGCTACCATGACGCGTCCGCCATCCCAGCGGCCGCTGTTCCAAGATAACCGGCTGATCCGCACCATCGGCTTTGTCGTGGTGTTCATATCGGTCGTGGTGGCTTCCGGATCGTTCCTGATCATGAGCGGGGCCACTCAGATCGATCCGAGCCCCGATGTCTGGACGTGGATATGGATTGCGAACGCCGTCCTGATCCTTCTTGTGATCGCGTTGGTGCTTACCGAAGTTGCGATGCTGGTGCAGGCGCGGCTCCGCAAGCAGGTCGGCGCCCGGCTGCAAATGCGCATCGTGGGGCTCATCGCGGCGGTTGCTGCCGCACCTGCCTTTATCGTCGCGGTTGTCGCTACCATCGCGCTCAATCAGGGACTCGACCAGTGGTTCTCCGAGCGAACGCGCTCGATGGTGGAAAGCTCGCGGTTGGTCGCCCGCTCCTATATGCTCGAACACGCGCAGGTGCTGCGCGGTGACATCATCTGGATTGCCGAAGAACTCGAGGCTGCTCGCGACACCTACATGACGGATCCCGGGCGCTTCCAGCGCGTGCTGACAGCGCTCGCCACGACGCGCTCGTTGCCGCTGACCTCGCTGGTCAATTCCACGGGCGAGACTGTTCTTCGCGCGCAGATCAATGTTCAGGGAGCCTTGCCACGCATTCCAGAAGGCGTGCTCGCCTCGACGATCGAAGGAACGCCGACGCAGATTTCACCTGGAGCCACCAACCTCGTTGGCGCGGTCGTCAAGCTGCGCGGCTATACCGATCTCTACCTGTTCGTCGCGCGGCCCGTCGATCCCGAGGTGCTCGAATACGTGCGCCTGACGGACGAGAACATCACCGAGTACCGGCTCTACGATTCCAACAGGCTGGTGTTCCAGATCACCTTTACCCTCATGTATGTGGGGGTTGCTTTCGTCTTTCTGCTAGCCGCGCTATGGCTCGGCATCGCACTGGCCAATGGCCTCGTCGATCCGATTCGGAATCTGATGATCGCCTCCAATCGGGTATCGAGCGGTGATCTCGACGTTCAGTTGCCCGTTCCCGGCCGCCGGGGCGATCTGCACGACCTGGCCGTGCGGTTCAACAAGATGACTCAACAGTTGCGCTCGCAACGCGCCGCCCTTGTCGCCGCCAGCCGAACCAACGAGCAGCGCCGACAATTCACGGAGGCTGTAGTGGAAGGCGTGTCGGCGGGCATTATTGGTCTGGATGCCTTTGGCCGTATAACGCTGGTCAATTCGCGCGCCTGCGCAGCACTGGGGCAGGACGAACTCGATCTCATGGATCGCGAACTCGCCGAAGTCGTTCCCGCGCTCGCTCCGGTCATGGAGCGCGCGCAATCAGCCCGGCGGGGCAGGGTGCAGGACCAAATCCAGCTTTCGACCGGCTTCGACCGTCGCACCTACCAGGTGCGGCTGACACGCGAAGGAACGATGACGGAATCCAAGGGCTTCGTGATCACCCTCGACGACATTACCGAACTGGTTGCCGCGCAGCGCAACAGCGCGTGGGCAGACGTCGCCCGCCGTATCGCCCACGAAATCAAAAATCCGCTAACCCCGATCCAGCTTTCCGCCGAGCGCCTGCGCCGCCGCTATGCCAATAAACTGGTCGATGATTTCGACGTGTTCGACAAATGCATTTCTACCATCGTCCGACAGGTCGGCGACATCGGACGCATGGTCGACGAGTTCTCCTCTTTCGCCCGGATGCCGACGGCCGCAATCGCCCGCGCAGACCTTTCGGATACCATTCGGCAGGCAGTATTCCTTGAAAGCGTTCGGCTACCTGAAGTGGCAATACGCGCTGAACTGCCCGACAAACCACTGCAAGCAGCTTTCGACACGCGGCTCATCTCTCAAGCGCTGACCAATCTGATTAAAAATTCCGTGGAATCTATTGAATCTATTGGTGTTAGCGAAATTGATGAGCCCGAGGTGATCGTATCCGCCGAGCAGATCGGCGATGAAATCGTGGTCACGGTCAGCGACAACGGCAAAGGGTGGCCGGACGAAAACCGCCACCAGCTTCTCGAGCCATATATGACGACTCGGGAAAAAGGCACCGGTCTTGGCCTTGCAATTGTCGCAAAAATCATCGAGCAGCATGGCGGCAGGATCGATCTGCGCGACGCAAAAGCCGACCGCAATGGCCGCGTCGGTGCCTGCTTTGCGTTCACACTTCCGTTGCACGAAGGTGCGACAGCGCCCCGAGAAACCGGAGCCGATACAACCCGGCCCGGCAGTCCCGATCAAGAGGAGGCATCGCGCGTTTCAGCGATGGCAATCAAATAGATGGCCCGTGACATACTGATCGTCGATGACGAGGAGGATATCCGCGACCTTATTGCCGGTATTCTGGAAGACGAAGGCTACGAACCCCGCCAGGCGAGCGACGCGGATTCCGCGCTCGATGAAATAGCCAAGCGCCGGCCGAACCTGGTGTTCCTAGATATCTGGATGCAGGGCTCGAGGCTTGACGGGCTGCAATTGCTCGATCTTTTGCAGGCTGACCATCCCGACCTTCCGGTGGTGATGATCTCGGGCCACGGCAACGTGGAGACCGCAGTATCGGCCATCCGGCGCGGCGCCTACGACTATATCGAAAAACCCTTCAAGATCGACCGGCTTCTGCTCATCACCCAGCGGGCCATCGAAGCTAGCAAGCTGCGTACCGAGGTGGCAGATCTCAAGGAGAAGACTGGCGGCGACGATTCCGAGATTGCCGGCGTTTCTTCCGCTATAGCGCAGGTGCGCTCGCTGATCGACAAATCGGCCGGCACCCGTTCGCGCGTCTTCATTTCCGGTGGGGCAGGGACCGGCAAAGGGCTCTGCGCAAGGCTCCTGCATCTCAAAAGTCCGCGCGCCAACGGCCCCTTCATCGAAATAAACGCGTCGCTCTATGCTCCCGAAGAAATCCCTGTTGTGCTCTTCGGGCGCGAAAGCCGCGACAATTCGAGCCTGCGCACGGAGGTTGGCGCCCTTGAGCGCGCACATGGCGGCACCTTGTACCTTTCCGAAGTCACCCAGCTTCCCGCCGATGCGCAAACGGCACTGCTGCGTACGCTGGTTGAGAACAAGTTCACCCGCGTCGGAGGGGCGGGGCCGGTACCGATCGATGTGCGGATTATTTCGTCCAGCTCTCAGAACGTCGCCGGGATGGTCGAGGAAGGGCAGTTCCGGTCGGACCTCTTTCACCGTCTTTCCGTCGTGCCGCTGCAGCTTTCTCCCTTGCGCGAGCGACGCGAGGATATCCCCGCGCTGATCAAGGTGTTCGTCACCCAGCTCTCCCGGATGCACAACCTGCCTCGATTCCATTTGGGTGACGATGCGGTTGCTGTCCTCCAGGGCCAGGATTGGCCCGGCAACGCGCGGCAGCTGCGCAATGCCATCGAGCGACTATTGATCCTCGTGCGCGATCTGCGCCCGGAAAACGGGATCATCACTGCTGCTATGCTGCCCCCCGACATATCCGAAGTGCTTCCCACGATAGGGGACACGGACTCTTCGGCGCATCTGATGAGCCTGCCGCTGCGCGAAGCGCGGGAGGTGTTCGAGCGCCAATATCTCATTGCCCAGATCGAGCGGTTCGGCGGAAACATTTCAAAGACCGCTGAGTTCGTCGGGATGGAACGCAGCGCCTTGCACCGCAAGATCAAATCGTTGGGGCTATAGGCAGGGCCCCATAGATATGTAATAGTCATCCATGCTGACACGCAATCGCGACTACGGGCAGGGCGGATCCCAAGCATATCGACTTGACGATCCGGGTTAAGTCTGGCGGCGGCGCTGTTGCTCTGTCCGACGCATAAAAGAGGCCGAGAAATGCCCAGTGAAAAGGTGCAAAACCTGCAGGATTCCTTTCTCAATCACGTCCGCAAGCAAAAGGTGCCGGTGACGATTTTTCTCGTCAACGGCGTCAAGTTGCAGGGCGTAATCACCTGGTTTGATAACTTCTGTTTGTTGCTGCGCCGCGATGCGCAGTCCCAACTTGTTTATAAACATGCCATTTCAACGATTATGCCGGGCGCGCCGATCCAGCTCTTCGATCCTGAGAACAGCGATTGATCGACAATAAAGACCGCGAAACTGACGGGTTTGTGGATCACCGCAAGCTCCGGACGCGAACAATGGCCGTTACCCCAGACGTGCGTGGGGTGCGATACGCCCGCACGTCTGACGCGAGGCATGCTGAGTTTGTCGGCCTGGCGGCAGCGATTGATCTCGACATCGTGCACGACGAGATTCTGCCGGTGCGCGAAATCAAGCCTGCGACTTATCTCGGCGGCGGGCAGGTCGAGAACCTCAAGATGCGGGCCGAAGCCGACAAGATCGAGCTTTTGCTGGTCGATGTGGCACTATCCCCCATTCAGCAGCGCAATCTCGAGCGCGAAATCGGGGTCAAAGTTCTCGATCGCACGGCGTTGATACTCGAAATCTTCGGTGAGCGCGCTGCAACGCGCGAGGGCGTATTGCAGGTCGAATTGGCCCATCTCAATTATCAGAGGGGGCGGCTTGTCCGCTCCTGGACTCACCTCGAACGCCAACGCGGCGGCGGGGGGTTTTTAGGCGGTCCAGGCGAAACGCAGATTGAGTCCGACCGGCGTCAGATTCAGGACCGCATTCTGGTGCTGGAGCGCCGGCTGGAAAAGGTCCGCCGTACGCGCCAGCTCCAGCGCGGACCCCGCTCGGCGGTCCCATTCCCAGTCGTGGCGCTGGTGGGCTATACCAATGCGGGGAAATCTAGCCTTTTCAATGCCTTGACAGGGGCGGATGTCATGACCGAGAACCTGTTGTTTGCAACGCTCGATACCACTGTGCGCAAAACGGTATTGCCGCACGGTCGCGAAATCATGCTTTCGGACACGGTTGGTTTTATCTCCGACCTGCCGACCGATCTGGTCGCGGCTTTCCGGGGCACGCTGGAAGAGGTGACGGATGCGCAGGTCATCCTGCACGTGCGCGACGTATCGAGCCCCGATCATCAGGCTCAGGCAGCCGACGTCCTTGCCGTTCTCGCTGATCTGGGGGTGACCGGAGAGACAAAGCCGATCATCGAAGTTTGGAACAAGATCGACGCGATTGCCGACAGCGACGAGAGCAGGGGGCTTGCCGCCGTCCAGCCGGCCGGCAAGGTTGCGGCGACGGTCCCTGTGTCTGCAATGACGGGAGAGGGTATTCCAGCACTGCGCGATGCTATCGAAAAAAATCTGGCGCAAGACGCGCGTCGGTTCGCCGTTTTGGTGCCGCACAGCGAAAGCGCCGATACCGGTTGGCTCTATGCCAATACCGAAGTGCTTGAACGCGGTGAGCCGGATGAACAGGCCACGCGCTACACCGTTCGTGTCCGGCCGCGCATCAGGGCCGAGTTCCTGTCCCGGTTTGCTGGGCGGGTGGAAGGGCTAGACGGCTGATTTGTCGGCTGCGCGGACTTCGTTCCAGTAGCCGTCCAATCTATCGAGCCCGGCTTCTCCGATGTCGATACCGTCCTCGCGGCACCGCGCCTCGACATGCCCGAACCGACGCACGAATTTGGCATTGGCATCGCGCAAAGCCGCTTCCGGGTCGACGCCCGCGTGACGCGCGAGATTGGCAACAGCAAAAAGGAGATCGCCGATTTCCTCGGCCTGCCGTTCTGGAGACCCAGTTCCGATGGCTTCCTGCACTTCGTCCAGTTCTTCAAGGATCTTCGCGACGACCGATTGCGTGTCGGGCCAGTCGAACCCGACGCGCGCCGCACGCTTGGTGAGCTTTCCCGCACGGGCCAGGGCGGGAAGGCCGGCGGGCACATCGTCCAGCAGAGATGGAGGCTTTTCCCCGCCGCGCCGCACGGCTTTCATTGCGCGTTCGGCGGCCTTGATATTCTCCCAGCGTCTTTCGGTGGTCACGGCATTGCCCGGATCGTCATCTCCGAAGACGTGCGGGTGTCGGCGAATGAGCTTTTCGGTGACCGAATGAATCACGTCGCCAATGTCGAACAGCCCGGCCTCGGAGGCCATTTGTGCATGATAGACCGGCTGTAGGATCAGATCGCCCAGCTCGTCGCGCAGATCCTCGTAATCCTCGCGCTCGATCGCATCGGCAACCTCATAGGCTTCCTCGATCGTATAGTGCCGGATCGAGCGAAAATCCTGCTCGATATCCCACGGACACCCATTCACCGGATCGCGCAAGCGCGCCATGATTTCAAGAAGCGTTGAGAGATCGCGCGAGGGCTGCATACGGGACACCGGGAGATTCGTTTATCGGGGGATCATAACGCGCTGGAGCCGATAATGAAGGGCGCAGCCAGATCGGAATTGTCGACGACGAGTGAGGCCCGTTCACGTGGCTCGCACGTCGCCAGATAGAGTTTTTGGCCTTCCAGATAACGGCGGTTGTCTGCTGCCTCGGGATCGGGGTCCGAGCCGTCCCGTGCCGCCATCCGCTGGTAGGAGATTTCGAATGGAACCGCGAGAAACAGGCTGTAGTCCCACAATTGGGCGAGTTCGTCGCGATGAAGGAATATGCCGTCCAGGATTAACACGGCATTGGCGCCGATGTCGGACACGGTAACAGGTTCGGCGCTGTCAGTGCGGTGATCGAAGCGCGCAATATCGACACTAGGCGCGCCACGTCGAAACGGATCGATCAGATGACGGCGCAGGCTTTCGTAATTGTATGAATCGAGAAAAAAGCCCAGCGGGTCGGATTTGCCTCTGGCGTAGCGAACCGCGCGCGGATTGTGAAATCCATCGACGCTCGCACGAACAGTTTCCCGGCCAGCCAACTGCAGCGCAGTCGCAAGCTCATCGGCCAGCATTGTCTTGCCCGACCCATCGACACCGTCGACCGCAACAACGGCGCGGGAAGGGAGAGCCAAAACCACTTGCGCAATCCGGAGCAAAAGCGCTTCACGCATGCCACCCCTTTCCATCAATCCATTTTTCGCATAATATATATTATGGAACTTTTTGATGTATCAAATTGCCGGTTTTCCGGCGTTTATTGGCCCGCTATCGTCAGTTCCATCCCATCGAACGCCGGTTCCACATGCTCCGGCGTTTCGCCATTGAGCACGTCATAATCGAGATCGACATGGAGGTTTGTCAGTACGGCGCGCTTTGGTGCGTGGCGTGCGATCTGGGCCAGAGCCTGTTCGAGGCTCAGATGGCTTGGGTGCGGTATGTAGCGCAATGCATCTAGGATCCAGACATCCAGATCGCGCACGGCCCAGAACGAGCTTTCGGGTATTGCGGACAAATCGCAGGAATATGCGAAATTGCCGATACGGAAGCCCAATGAAATGATGTTGCCGTGGATCTGCTCGAAGGCCGTGACGTCGATCGTGCCGCCAGCGCCAGAGATGGTTACGCGCTCGCCGGCAGCGATCGAATTGGCATTGAGGATCGGCGGATACGGGCTGTTCTCAGGCGCCGAAAAGCAATAGCCGAAAGCTTCCCGCAGCCGTATCTCGGTTGAGATGTTCATGTAGACGTCGACCCGGCGCTTGGAGTTGAGTGCCAGAACGCGGAGATCGTCGATACCATGCGTATGGTCGGCGTGATCGTGCGTATAGAAAACGCCGTCAATTTCAGAGACTTCGGCAGCCAGAAGCTGCTCGCGCAGATCGCACCCGGTGTCGATCAATATCTGCGTCTTGCCCGGCATGTCGTCACGCGTGCCGGTGAGGAGCAAGGAACAGCGGCTACGGCGGTTCTTGGGGTTTTTTGGATCGCAAGCGCCCCAATTGTTGCCGACACGCGGCACGCCACCCGAGGAGCCGCAACCCAGAACGCGCGCAACGATACGGGTCGACGGCGCTGTTTCCATCAGACGATCCTGGCTTTGGAAAAGAGCGTCAGGAAATTCGCCGTCGTTTCTTCGGCGACCTGATCGAGCGAAATCCCGCGCAGCTCGGCGACTTTCTCGGCCGTGCGCCGCACAAAGCCCGGTTCATTGCTCTTGCCCCGATACGGCACCGGCGCGAGGTATGGCGCATCGGTTTCAACCAGATAACGATCTGGCGGCACGTCGCGCGCCACGTCCTGAATTTCTGTGGCATTCCTGAATGTCACGATTCCGGAGAACGAGATGTAGCCACCCATTTCCAGTCCGCGCCGCGCCAATTCCTTGCCTGACGTAAAGCAATGCAGAACAAAGGGAAAAGCCCCCTTCCCTGTCTCGTCCTCAAGGATGGCAATCATGTCGTCATCGGCGGCGCGCGCATGGATCACCAAGGGCAACCCGGTGATGCGGGCGGCGGCAATGTGATTGCGGAACCCTTCTGCCTGGGCCTCGCGCGGCGAGGAGTCATAGTAGTAGTCGAGCCCAGCCTCGCCGACGGCAATACATTTTTCAAATTCGGATAAACGCACGATTTCATCGGTAGTTATATCGAGTTCTTCATCTGCGTTATGCGGATGAGTGCCGATTGAACACCAGACATTGCCATGCGCCGCTGCGATGGCCTTGATGGTCTCGAACTTGCGAATACGGGTCGAAATGGTGACGCAACCCGCAACGCCGTTGGCCCGCGCGCGCTCCAAGACGCCGTCGAGATCGCTCGACAGGGCGTCGAAATCGAGATGGCAATGGCTGTCGATCAGCATCAGGCCGCGCCTTCGTCCTTTTCGACATAGCGCGGAAACACGCCCTGTGGTTCTGGCAGTGCGGTACCGGAAACAAGGCGGCCATCAGCCCCGAGGCAGGTAAAATCACGCTTGTCGGCGGGAACACCCAGCAGGTCGAGCAGCTTCGCCGCAGACGCCGGCATCACGGCCTGGACGAGAGTCGCCACCTGGCGAACGGCTTCCATAGTGACATACATCACCGTTGCCATGCGCGCGGGATCGGACTTGCGCAGCGCCCACGGCTCTTGCGCGGCAAAATACCGGTTTGTGTCGGCCACGACCTGCCAGATACTCTCCAGCATGCGGTTCATGGCGAATTTGCTCATCGCGGCGCGCGAGGATTCAAGCAACGCGTCGGCGGCCTCGAGGATCGCCTTGTCTTCATCCGTGAATGCACCTGGCCTCGGGACCTGCGCCTCGCAATGCTTGTTGACCATCGAAAGCGAGCGCTGGGCCAGATTGCCGAGATCGTTTGCGAGATCGGCATTGATACGGTTGACGATCGCTTCGTGACTGTAGGAGCCGTCCTGCCCGAATGAAACTTCGCGCAGGAAAAAGTAGCGCACCGGATCGACGCCGTATTTCTCGATCATTCCGAACGGATCGATGACGTTTCCGGTCGACTTGCTCATCTTCTCGCCGCGGTTGAAGAGGAAACCATGGCCAAAGACACGCTTGGGCAGTTCGATCCCGGCGCTCATAAGAAACGCTGGCCAGTAAACGGCATGGAAGCGGATGATATCCTTGCCGATGATGTGAACGTCCGCTGGCCAGTAGCGCCAGAGCGGATTGTTCTCGTCGGGAAAGCCGACACCGGTAATGTAGTTGGTGAGGGCGTCGACCCACACATACATCACATGCGCGTCGTCGCCCGGCACCTTGATGCCCCAATCGAACGTCGTACGCGACACCGAGAGGTCCTTGAGTCCGCTTTTGACGAAGTTGATGACTTCGTTGCGACGTTCCTCCGGCCCAATGAAATCGGGGTTGCTTTCGTAAAGCGCAAGCAACTTGTCCTGGTAGGCCGAAAGTCGGAAGAAATAGCTGTCTTCCTCGATCCATTCGACAGGCGTGCCCTGGGGTCCATAACGGATACCATCGGGACGTACTTCTGTTTCGTCCTCGGCGTAGTACGCCTCGTCGCGCACCGAATACCAGCCCGAATAGGTATTCTTGAAGATATCGCCGTTGCTCGATGCAGCCATACGCTCCCAGATAGCTTTGGATGCTTCATAGTGGCGCTTTTCAGTGGTGCGGATAAAATCATCGTTGGAGCAGTTGAGCGCGGCGACCATATCCTTGAACCGCGTGCTGTTCCGATCGGCAAGTTCGGAAACCTCGATGCCCTCCTTGCGCGCGGTCTGAAGCATCTTCTGTCCGTGCTCGTCCGTGCCTGTGAGGAAGTAGACGTCGTAGCCGTCCAGCCTCTTGAAGCGGGCAATCGCATCGGTAGCCAACGCCTCGTAGGCGTGCCCGATATGGGGCGCGCCATTTGGATAGGAGATGGCGGTTGTGATGTAGAAGGTGGGGCGGCTCATAGGGCTCAAAAAACTGGTCGGTCAAGCGGCGGTTGCGAATTTGCGCGAATGGTCGCGGATGAGATCGAATACGGCGACCAGCGTCTGCCGCCGATCGAGATTGTAGATATCAGCGTCGGCGAACAGGGCGGAGGCCTTGTCCCACAGCGCGTTGGCCGAAGCAAGGCGGAAACGCGCCGGTGCGCCCGCCCGCGCGGCGTCTTGCGCTTCATTGGCCATCCAGTCACGGATGATATCCTGCGCGAACGAAAGCTCTGCCCCCTTGGAAGCAGCGAGACTCTCGGCAATCGCGAGTTGCGCGCGGACAGGCTGGATGTCCGGGGTCTCAAGCCAGGACACCAGCGCATCGAGCACGTCGCCTTCCTCGAGCATCAGCGTTTCGAACGCCCGCCGCGGACGGCCGCCTGCGAGTCGCACCGCGCGGCCAAGCGCTCCCTCTTCGATATCGGCTCTAATGGACCTGACGATCTGAGTGACCTGATCATCGGAGAGCGGACGGAGGGCGAGGCTCTGGCAGCGCGAGCGGATGGTAGCCAGCAGCCCGCCCGGTCTGTGCGAAAGGACGATAAACAGCGTGTCAGCCGGCGGCTCTTCGAGCGTTTTGAGCAACGCGTTCGCCGAATTGGCGTTGCAATCGTCGACACTGTCGATGATTGCAATGCGATATCCTGCCCTGCCCCTTGTGCGCTGAAGCGCATCGCGGGTGTTGCGGACATCCTCGATGCGGATCGCGGAATAGAATTTGTCAGCGACAGAAAGATCGCGCGCCCGTCGCAGCACAAAGAGATTGGGGTGTGACATCGCTGTGATCTGGGCATCGACCCGCTCGGCGGATTCATCTGACGTGCGGCCCAGGAGATCGCGCGCAAGGGAAAAGGCGAAAGTCGCCTTGCCGATGCCACGTGGCCCGTGCAGCATGATGGCGCTGGGCGGGCGTCCGGCATCGAGCGCTGCGATGATACTGTCATAAGCCGCTGTGTGGCCGACCAAGCTTCGTGTCTCGGGTTGCGGTACGCCCTCGATCTGGTCGACTTCAACGCGTTCCGAACTCACGCCGGTTCTTCCTCGGGGACAAGCTCAGGGAAGCGTTGGGTAACGACTTGCCAGATATCGGCGGCAAGCGCACCCTCGTCCTGGTCGGCCGACAGCACGACACACCGATCGGGATTGTCCTTGGCAATCGTAAGGAACCCCTCGCGCAGTCGGCGATGGAACTCGATATCTTCCTTCTCGAACCGGTCCGCAATGGCGGGCATTCCATCGTCAAGTGCACGTTGGCGCACACGCTCGAACGCGACCTCCGGGTTCATATCGAGGATAAGGGTGAGATCGGGCCGTTGACCGTTAAGCGCCAGGTCTTCGAGCGCGTCGATAAGTCCGTCCTCGACGCCGCCCGTCAGGCCCTGATAGGCGCGTGTTGAATCGGCAAACCGATCGCAGATCACCCATTTGCCATCCTCCAGCGCAGGCGCGATCAATCCGTTGACGTGGTCGAGTCGCGCGGCGGCAAAAAGCACCGCTTCAGCGCCCACGCCCCAGCTTTCAGGCTTGCCCTGCAAGATGAAGGACCGGATGGCCTCGGCCTTGGGTGTGCCCCCCGGTTCGCGGGTTCTCACCACCGGAATGTCCTGTTCCGACAGCCGGGCGGCGAGGCGCTTGACCTGAGTGGACTTTCCAACCCCCTCCCCGCCCTCGAAGGTCAGGAAGCGAGCCGAGGGTATGTCGATGCCGTATTTCGCCATGTCGTGCGCCGTGCCGGGAATCTCAGTCGATATGGGGTTTACACCAAAGGGATGCGACTAAAAAGGCAGCCAGCCGAAGGCGAGCTCCCAAAGCGCGTCGGTGGCCCGGCGCACAATGCCGCCCACCTCGACGTCTTCTGCAGCATAAAGCGGCACGGCCTGCACCAGTTGATCGTCGCAAAAGATGTTGAGATGCGCAATTTGATCCCCACGCTTCACCGGGGGCAGGATCGGCATGCGGTACGTGATATTGCCCCGCAGGCACTGGCGATTGCCTCGGAGCAGAAAAATGTCCACGCCGCGCTCTCCGACCAACCCTACCTGGGAATCCGCACCGCCGTAGACGCTGGCATGGCCAATGATCGAGCCTTCGGCAAAAGCGGGGAGGCGTTCAAAACTTGTCGTGCCCCAGGTAATAAGCCGGCGCATGTCGTCGGTGCGTTGCTGGGCAGTCGCCAACCCGTGCACCACGCCCACCAGCCGCCGCTCACCCTCGGTCGTCGAAACGACGACACCATGGCCCGCAGCGTTCGTGCTACCGGTCTTGAGGCCATCAATCCCCAGTTGGCCGACAAGATCGTTGCGGTTCCTCTGATAGATGCCGTTCCATTCGAAGGCTTCCTCTGAAAAGACCGGGTAGTAATCAGGAAATTCGCGGATGATATACCGCGCAAGCAGCGCCAGATCGCGAACCGTGGAATACATCTCGGGATCGGGCAGTCCACTGGGATTGGTAAAATGCGAGTTCTTGAGCCCGATTTCGATGGCAAACTGGTTCATGAGCCCCGCAAATGCCGTTTCGCTGCCCGCGATGCCCTCGGCCAACGCGATGGTCGCATCGTTTCCCGACTGGATGATCGTAGAATGCAGCAGATCATCGACGCGTACCCTGGAACCGAGTTCGGCGAACATGGTGGTGCCCCGCGCCGGTGCGCCGCCGGTGCGCCAGGCGTGTTCGGAAATCTGTATCGTATCCTCGAGATCGAGAGCGCCTTGCCGAACCAGGTCGAGCGCAACGGCCACCGTCATCAATTTCGCCATGCTGGCCGGCTCGACGCGTTCGTCGGCGCCACGCTGATAGAGAATGGCCCCCGATTCATGGTCCATAAGAATGGCGTAAGGCGCTGCAGTCTCGAAGTCGGCCTGCGCCAGGGCAGGCGCGTTCGCGCCAACCATGAATGCAACGCACAAGCAAAAGACTAAACGCAAGAATGGCCGGATGCCGAATATAATCGGTTCGATTGCCTTGCCCCCCGCGCCTTCTCCGGCGACCCGCTAACTTGAGGACAATTAGTACAAAATTGCATCGTTCAAGCCAAGGGAGCGAGCGAGCGCCTCGGCATCCGTGGTGGTCACACCTTCGCGAAGATGGACAAGCGCAAGGCTTACCGACGTCTGGTCGCCGTGCGTGACAGAGACTTCGTCGACAGCGCCCAGCACTGCAAACGCCTCGGCGATCCTCCTCGCGGTAGTTTGATCGAAACTTCCGAGCCGGAAATCGACTGCCGTACCGTTGATCTCGTCGATAGTATCCAGGCTCAACGTGCCCGAACCGCCATAAGAGAGGATCTGGAACGGGATATCGGCAGGAACCGCAGGTGCTGCGGACTCGACGGCGCCCAGGGCAGAAGGTGCGGGTTGGGTATCGTTGAACGCCATACGCGTCGTACTGGTGTTTATCTCGTAAGGGGTCAACTGGTTGATGCTGGCCACGAGAAAACGGGTGTCGTCGCCTTCGAGCGGCGCGGGGCCTACATACTGCACGCGGACATTGGCCGTTCCACGGTTGGCGTAGCCCAGCACTTCGGCGGTTCGTCGCGAAAGGTCGATAACCCGGCCATTGGAAAACGGTCCACGGTCGTTGATCCGCACCAACGTCGAATGCCCGTTGTCCAGGTTGGTCACGCGTACGTAAGAAGGCAGAGGGAGCGTGGGATGCGCGCCGGAGAGATGGTTCATGTCGAAGACTTCACCATTCGCGGTCAGCCGCCCATGGAAAGCGGGACCATACCATGAAGCGCGCCCGGTAACGTCAAGATTGGGCTGCTCCTGTGGGACAAAGCGCTGCCCGGCCACCGTATAGGGCTGCCCGACATGGTAGCGCCCTCCTCCCTTGGGTACGTTACGCGATGTCGTAACGCGCGGCGACGCCTTTACGCCCATCTTGGAGGCAGCGAAATATTCATTGCCTGCAAACAGATCCAGGCCCCCACCACATCCTGCTAGGAGTGCCGCGGCGAGCGCAGAGGTGGCGATGGTGAGACCGGCGGAAGGCCGGGACGTGCGGGTTGGGCGAGAGCTCATACGCGGCACCTGATACGCAATACTGAAATACGGTGTCTTCCCCTCGGGGAGTCCCAAACACCACAGCTTTGTGTAGACTTTCTTAATGTGCTGTAAATTGCTTGCCCTTGAGCGCCCCGATGCGCTCGAGTTCGACCCTTACACGCCGCGCGAGCGCCACGGCGCCGGGTGTGTCGCCGTGGAGACAGATCGATATTGCAGCGGACTGGATCACGCTTCCATCTATCGCAACGATTTCTCCCCGTTCCGCCAGTCGGCGGCCGCGGGCTTCCACTGTGGCCTCGTCATGAATTACGGCCCCTTCCATCGTGCGAGGAACAAGAAGGCCGTTGGGAAGGTAGGCACGGTCGGCATAGGCCTCCGCGATCGCTTCGAGACCCAACCGTTCCGCCGCGTAGTGTTGGGCGGAGTTCTCCAGCACAAGGGCGGCAAGATGGGGATAACGCTGCGTAACGGCGCTGAAAACCGTCGTAGCCAACCCTTCGTCCTCGGCCGCCATATTTGCCAGCGCCCCGTGGAGCTTGAAATAGGCAAGCGGAACATCCTCTTCGACCGCAATCACCGAGAGCGCGCCGATCTGGCGGACGACTTCGGCCGCAACCTGTTCCGAAGGCTGAGCGAGGCGGCGCCGTCCGAAATGTCCGGGATCGTTGAACCCCGGATGGGCCCCTGCCCTGACGCCGGCGACGCGCGCTGCGCGCAGTGCAGATCGCATCGTCTGTGCATCGCCGGCATGGCCACCACAGGCAATCGAAGCGGAGGTGACGATTTCGAACAGCGCGGCGTCGTTTCCCATGCCCTCTCCAAGATCGGCATTAAGATCGAGGAGTCGCATCACCGTCGTCCTGCCCGCAGTGCCGTATAAGCCGTTTCCAGCGTTACCGGCTTGAAACGCACCGCCTTGCCGGGACGGATCTGGGCAAAACGGTCGAGGTCGGCGGATATGATCGTTGCGATGCGCGGATAGCCACCCGTAGGTTGATGGTCGCGAAGAAGGACGATAGGCGTGCCATCCCCGAGAATCTGTATGTCCCCCGGCACGACCGAATCCGAGACCAGCGAAAGGATTTTCGCGTTTCTGAAAACGCCCTGGCCGTCCTTGAGCCGCACGCCCATACGGTCCATGCGTGCGGTAATCTGAAAGTCGGTTTCGATGAATGCCGATTTGACCGTTTGGGAGAAGAGGTCTGCATGGATGCTCCAGACGACTCGTATGGGGGCGAGAAGTTCCTCCGGGCCGAACGCTTGGTCTATTCGGACAGCATCCGGTGTTTGGGGATCGAGCGGTATTAGGCTAAGCGTGTCCCCTTCCTTCAATACACGCCCGCCCAGACCTACGACGGCATTGGTCGAGCGGCTGCCCATCACGGAAACGCAATCGATCTCCCGATCAAATCGGACATACCCGTAATTACCCCAGCGGCCGGTTGCGATCTCAGCGACATCCCCGTCGGACAACATCGCCGAACTCGGCCAGGGTTGGGGCATTCCGTTCATACTCAGCACAAAATCGCCCCCGGCAAATCCGATGCGGCAATCCTCGCCGGAATAGCGGAATGAAAGTCCGAGCGAACTGAACTCGAGCGCGGCCCCGCTGCGCGCCCCAACGAACGCTCCCGCTAACCCGTAAGCGCCTTTGTCCAGAGCGCCCGACGCACTCACGCCATACGCGAGTTGTCCCGGTCGGCCCATATCCTGAACGGTAACCAGCGGACCTGCGCGCAGGACGGTGATCACGCTCACGGTAGAACCTCGAAACTGACGGTATCGCCAGCTCTCATTCGGGTCGGTGGGCATTTGCTCGCGTCGAAATTGGCGAATTCAGTATGGCCGATGACATGCCAACCGGTCGGTAGGGGCGTCGACGTGATTGCCGTCTGCCCGGCCGCAAACAGCACGCTTCCCGCCGGCACGCGGTCCCGTACCGCGCTGCGGCGCGGCAGCTTCATATCGTCCCCGTGCAACCCGCAATAGACAAAGCCCGGCGCAAAACCCGTCGCCAAAACCCGCAAGGGGCGCCGATTGTGTTGCGCAATAAACGCTTCGCGGTTCATGCCCAGCGCCTGGGCGGCATCGTCGAGGTCCGGGCCTGCTTCACCACCGAAACGGATCGCCACCGAGTGATGTGCCGACTCGCATGGGGATCGCATAGGGCGTGACACGAGCAGACGCACCTCGGCAGAAAGCTCCGCAAAGCCGGTCTTCTCAGGGTCATATCGCAGCAGCACAGACGCCAGGTTGGGAACGATATCGACGACACCGGGTAGTCCCGCTCGTGCTGCCGCATCAGCAAAGGCGACGATAGCCAGCGTTGCGGCTTCCTCGATCCTTTCGGAAAATCGCACCAGCAGCGCGCAATCCCCCAGCGGCATCAGCCTGGGCATCGGAAGATCGCGCGTGCCGACCGTCATGTCTCCGCCTCCTTGTCCTGCGCCGTCCGGGGTGGCGCGGCACACTTGCAATGACAAGCTAAACGGTAGACCATCGAGCAATACGCGCAAGCCATCGCGAGGGACACATGAGCAATAAACGCCTTCTACTGATCGCCGCGGGCATTTTGGTTGCGATTGTCGCGCTGTTGACGCTCAACCTCTCTGCCGCGGAATTCGGCATCGTGATGCTGGGCGGGGCGGCGGTCGTCGCGGTGGTAATGTTCATCGTCACTCGCCGGCGCTATCAGCGTATGACCGAGGCCGAAAAGGAAAACCGAACACCGCCCCGACTCTAGCGGTTTTCAGTTGGTAGAATACGGATCGCCGCTTTAATTCAAATGCTCGCGGTCTTGTTTGCTACCGTTTTCATTTCTCGCGAGTAGTGTTCGCCCCATGCAGACCGAACGCGAAATAGACATACCTGAAAAGGCCCTGTGCGGTCAGGCCGATGCCGTGCTCGACATACTCGGGCGAACAGGCAGCCTGCCCACCGAGCTTAGCCTCACCATTGAGGAAATCCTCGAGCGCGCATGGGAAATCGCGTATCGGCGCAGGGATGGCGGCATGGCAACCGTGACCGATCTGGCGACGTTTCGCGCCATGCGCGAGCAGAATGGCCGAACGAGACGGACTTCGTTAGCCGGCAGTTGATGCCAAGCAGTTGTATCCCTTCCTCCGCGTGACTAGATTAGTCATTGTCGGGACTGCAAGGCATAGACGATGACTTTCGAAATCGCGGATTCTACCGCTCCACGCATCAGCGTCGCTTTGGGTGGAGGCGCCGCGCGTGGTCTTTCCCACATCCCCTATATCGAAGCGATCGATGAGCTTGGATTGTACCCTTCGGCTGTAGCCGGGACTTCGATCGGCGCGCTGATCGGCGCGGGGTGGGCGGCCGGCTTGAGTGGACGCCAGTTGCGCGAATACGCGCTCGACGTGCTCGGCAGCTTTCAGCTGATTGCCGGCACGGTCTGGAACGCGCATCGCCCAAGCCTTGTGGGATTCTTGCAGAACGGCATCAGCTTTCAAGCCGATGCCGAGAGCGTCACGGAAGCCTATCTGCCGGACGGATTTCCTGAGACTTTCGAGGATCTCCGGATCCCCTTTTGCACTATTGCGGCTGACTACTACTCCTGGGAACAGGTGGTTTTCGATAAAGGTCCGCTAAAGCGTGCGATTGCCGCTTCGTTAGCAATTCCAGCGGCCTTCAGGCCGGTCGCGTTCGGTGGCCGCGTTTTTATCGACGGCGGTGTCGTGAACCCGGTGCCCGTCGACCAGATTATGGACAAAGGCGACATCTTGGTCGCCATCGACGTCAACGGGGGACCGGAGCATAATCCGCCGGAAATCCTCCCCGGTGTCGTCGATGCCGGCTTGGTTGCGACCCAGATCCTTATGCAGACCATCATCGACGCCCAACTGGAAAAGTACCCGCCCGATATCTACGTGCGCGCGCCAGTCAATCCCTTCGGGTTGCTGGAATTCTGGCGGGTAAAGGAACTGATCGAAGCTGGCGAAGCCGACAAGGACCGCTTTAAACGGGCAATTGAAGGGCGGATCGAGGAGTTCGTAAGGATGGAGCGAGCATAGCGATCCAGCCCTGGAGGCACTTGGCGGGTGGGGGGAGATTCGAACTCCCGAGACGCTCTCGCGCCCGCCGGTTTTCAAGACCGGTGCAATCAACCACTCTGCCACCCACCCGTTTCGTCTATGTGCGGCGTGCTGCTTGCACGATGCGATTTAAAGACTCGTCGCCCCGCTGTCCAGACTGGTTACGTTACGGCCCTTGGCGCATTTTTGTCGCGCGGGCGCAAGATCATGTCTTTCGAGGCTAAAATCGCTCCACCGGCAATCAGCAGGCAGGCCAGAACGATGGCGGGCGTTAATGGTGCGATGCCCGCGAGGACTAGGATCGCCGTTGAAAGTAGCGGCGCCCCGTAGCTCGCAGCCCCGAGCACCTGGATATTGCCGTGCTTGACCCCATAGTCCCAGACAAAGAACGCTCCGCCCATCGGCATCAGTCCCAGGCCGATAACAGCCAACCATTGCCCGGTATCCGCGGGCATGGCGGTTTCTTCTAGCGCAAGGTGGCAGGCCAGCGACAGGACGGCGGCTCCCGCGCAATACCATGTGACCATTCGCGTGGGAACGGAGACGAAACGACGGGAGATCAACGAATAGCTGGCCCAAGTGACCGCAGCGAGCAAGGCGAAACAATAGCCCAACATGTATTGCGGCGCGAAGGCGAATTGCCCGCCATTTGTGACGATCAAGGCCGCACCCGCCAATCCTAATCCTGCACCGGTCAAATGGTGCCATTTGAGTCGCTCCCCGGGCATCAGCACCGAACCGACCACGATCAGCAGAGGCCAAAGATAGTTGATGAGATTGGCCTCAACGACAGGCGCGTTGCGCACCGCCGACAGGTAGAGGAAATGATATCCGAAAAGGCCTGCGACGCCCACGACCCCGGCGAGAAGCGGTACTTTCGTTGTCTCTGTCGGCTTCGGCGATAGCGCGCCCACCCCCACGCCGATGCAGGTCGCGATAGCAAACGAGATGGCGCATAGCAAGAAAGGCGGAACAGCACCAGAAAGGGCGCTAAGCACCGCCAGTAGCGACCACATGAGGATCGCTGAAAATCCAATCAGCGTTGCCCGGCCCATTCGATTTATCAAGGAATGAGAATTGTCGAGCCGACCGTCTTACGGGATTCAAGCGCACGGTGAGCTTCGGCGGCCTCGGCCAGCGGATAGGTCTGGCCTATATGGGGCTTGACCGCCCCGGTTTCGACGGCATTGAACAGAGCCTTGGCCCCCGCGACAAGCGCGTCACGTTCGGCAAAATAGTGCGCACCCGTGGGACGGGTGACAAAAAGCGAACCCTTGCGGGCGAGTATCCCTAAGTCGGGTACCGATACGGGTCCGGTCGCATTCCCGAAGCTCACCATCAACCCAAGCGGCCGCAAGCAATCGAGCGAAGGCTCGAACGTCGCCTTCCCGACGCCGTCGTAGACGACGTCAACGCCCTTGCCATTTGTGATTTCACGGACGCGCTCGACGAAATTCTCCTCGGCGTAATTGATGACCCGATCACAACCGTTCGCCAGCGCCAGTGCGACCTTCTCCCCGCTGCCTGCCGTGCCGATAACCCTTGCGCCGATGGACTTGGCCCATTGGCAGGCGAGCAGCCCCATGCCGCCCGCCGCGGCATGAAAAAGGATCGTCTCCCCTGCCCTCACCGGCCAGGTGAGGAACAGGAGGTAATAGGCGGTGAGCCCTTTAAGCATAATCGCAGCGGCGGTCTCGTAGCTTATGGAATCGGGAAGAAGGATTGCCTTGGCAGCAGGCATTGTCCTTTCCTGCGCATAGGCGCCGATCGTCCCCTGATAGGCAACCCTGTCGCCCGGTTTAAATGCAGTCACTCCTGGTCCCACTGCGAGGACCTCGCCGGCCCCTTCCGAGCCCGGAATGAGAGGAAGCGGATTGGGATAGAGCCCGGTGCGATGGTAAGTATCGATGAAATTGACGCCGATAGCATGATGGCGGATGCGAATCTCGCCCGAACCCGGTTCGCCGGCGTCACTGTCCCTGAGCGCCATGACCTCTGGACCACCGAACCGTTCGACGACAATTGCTTTCATGGAATTCGCTATCCTTGCGGTGACGGGTTGGATACGCGCGCCGCCTTGCGACGCGCTCGGCGTTTCGGCGCAGACTTTTGCACAGGCGGGACAGGCTCCTCAAGCACCTCTTCGCCGCTATCCACGTGCGGCTCTTGATCTGTCTCCATTGCCGGTTCCGGTTCGTACCCTGGTTCCGGTTTCGCTTCTTGTTCCGGCTCTGGCGCGACCCGCTGGGCATCCAGTACGGGCTCTTCACGCGTCGCAATCGCGTCCGATGCCGCCGCTCGGTCTTTGTTGCGAAGTTCGATGAGCTTGACGATGGCAAGGACAAGCGATCCGCCGCCAATGGCCACGTAAAGCAATAGGGGATCGGGCCTCAGGCCTATTCCTTCCGCGATCAGCGACCCGCCGATTATAAGCAGGAAGGCCAGCGCAAGCGCGCGCACCGACTGATGACGGGCAATGAATGCCGCGATCGGACCTGCCGCGAAATATATGATTGCCGTCGTTATGAGAATAGCCGCAACGATCGCTTCCACGGACCGCGTTATGCCGATTGCGGTGACAATCGTATCGACCGAAAACACCGCGTTGATAAGGGCGACCTGAACAATGATCGCAACCATTCCGGTACCGCGTTTGGGAAGAGGTGTTTCCGCCAGGGGCGCGCGCCCCCGCTCAATGTGGACATGAAGCTCCCCGACCGCTTTGTGAACGAGAAAAAGGCCACCAGCGAGAAAGGCCAACGCACTCCAACTCGGAGACCAGCCGCCGATCGTGAACGCAACGCGGTCAACACCGGCAATCCACAGCATGACCATCAGCAAAAGGATTTGCACGACGACCGAGATCGCGAGGCCGATCCGCCTCACTCGTTCCCGCTGCTCCTCCGGCACCTGGCCCATAATGAGCGATACGAAAACGACATTGTCGATCCCGAGAGCCAGCTCGAGCCCGATAAGGATTGCAAGTACGCCCCACAAGGCCGGCTCGAACAGCAATTCAAACATCAGATGTACGTTCCCACTATCGAGATGATGCCCGCCCGGCGCGCACATTCTCCGTCAACAAAGGCAAAACAGGGGCATTTGATCGCATCGTCCTGCCCCGCCTTGTTCGATCGGGCATGCAGCCCTATCTTCGATAGGAAACGAAAGGGCAGTCAATGCGCAAAGCAGCGGACGTTGCAGTTGTGGGCGGCGGGTTGGCCGGAAAGGCTGCCGCCGTGGTGGCAGCACGCAGCGGATTCCGAACCATCCATATCGCGCCATCCGCGCCGGAAGACCGGCGAACCTCGGCTTTGATGTTGCCGAGTGTCGAGTTCATGCGCGCTGCAAATCTCATCGGCGACCCGCACGCTCTTGGCATCCCATTGAGCCAGATCCGTATCATCGACGCCACGGACCGCCTTCTGCGCGCACCGGAGACCCTTTTTGATTCGGCGGAATTTGGAGACGAGGCCTTCGGATGGAATTTCGCCAACACGGCTCTGGCCGAATCGTTCGAGCGGGCGGCCCAGTTGCTGGACAACCTGGAAACGAGGACAGCGACCCTCACCAACGCCGTACGCGACGATGCGTTCTGGCACCTTGAATTATCCGATGGATCCCTCGTGTCGGTGAGCCTTCTGGTGGGCGCGGACGGAAAGGGATCGAGCGTACGAAAACTGGCTGGCATTTCGGCGCGCGAACAGCGCTTTGAACAGTCGGCACTGGTCTGTGACCTCGAACTCGAGCGTCCGCTCGACGGCTGTTCGACAGAGTTCCATTATCCAAATGGACCTTTCACGCTCGTCCCGTCAGGGGGCAACAAGGCCAATCTTGTCTGGATCGACAAGGCGGACGTTCTCGAAGCAGTGCGACGCGATCCAGAAATCTTCGCCGCCGCGCTAGCCGAGAAATCAAAGCATGTTTTCGGACAGCCAAAGCCGGTAACCCCGAGCTTTATCTTTCCGCTTTCCACACTGAGCGTGGACGTGGCGGCAAGGAACGGCGCCGTATTGGTTGGCGAAGCCGCCCACGCCTTCCCGCCGATAGGGGCACAAGGGCTCAATCTCGGCTTACGCGACGTGGAAGCCCTTGCGGCGAATCTCGCCGCAGCAAATCCGGGATCCTGGGGATGGGCCGATGCCGTAGCTCGTGCGTATGCCCAATCACGCGCAGGCGACCTGACGCGCACCGGCGCCTTCGTGGATTCGTTGTTCCGCTCGCTGTTATCCGATTGGCTGCCCGCTCAAGCGCTGAGGGCCGGCAGCCTCTGGGCCCTCAAAATGATACCGGCCCTGCGAAAGCGGGCAATCGCTTTCGGCATGGGCCGGTAGAGGCTTTACAAAAACCAGTCGTTATTGAGTGGGCGTTTCTTCTGCGGCAGGAGCATCGCCTGTCGCGTTGCCCTCAAGCTGCTGGCGAAGCTGTTCTGCGCGATCCTGAAGGACCTGCTCAAGCACGTTTTCAGTCGAGCTTGCCCGGTTCAGCTCGTTAATGTCGAGCCCCTCGGGGTTGTCGTAGACCGCGGTGAAGCCCGAGAGCGTCACCTCGACGGTGACGTCTTCATTGAGGCGGTTCTTGGCGATCAGTTTCAACGTACCACCGCGCTTCAGGCTTTGCACGTAGGCTTCGTTGACCACCAGCTGTGCTGAACAGGCCTGCGGATCGCAGAGCATATAGGGCACGCGCACGGGCTTGCCCCCATCAATCTGCCACGACAGGCCAAAGGGGAGCAAAACGCCCAGCGGAACGGAAGCGACCGCCAGAAGTCGGCTTTCCTGGCTCGGATCGTCACGCAGCAGGAACGAACCGACGAATACGCCGGTATTTGTCACCACCTGACGCATGATACAGGCCTTGCGGCCGTCATCGAGATCTGAACAGACCTTGAGCCAGTTGTCTTCGGGCCTGCGCTCCTGGGACTCTACCACTTCGTCGATCATGCCAGCCTCTTGGCCAAACGCAGCCGGCATGCCGCCCATCGAAAGTCCCACGGCCACAAGGCCGGCAAGAAAGACGTGTTTTGCAGTCATCGGTATTCCTGTGCATCTGGGCGGGTTTGACCCACCGGGTTCGTCGTTGGGCAATCTCAAGAGCGGCGAAATCGGGCAATAGCATGACGATCGGGCCATTCCAATCTTTATGACACGCGCCTGTGATACAAACGCCTCATCCTTCCTGGGCCAAATTTGCCAAACGGGAGAGGATTACAGCCGCGCCCTTCAAGCGATGTTCGGCGACCGGCCAATTGCGTGCAAACATGATCTTCTGATCGGGACGCAATTTGGCGGCCTGTGCCGGGTCGGCAATATGCCGCACAAGACCGGCCGGATTGGCGAAGGTATTGTTTCGCAGGGTGACGAGCGCTCCCTTGGGGCCGGCCTCGACCTTTTCGACATTGGCTGCGCGGCAGAAAGATTTGATCAGTACAACCTTCAAGAGCCCCTCGACCTCCTCGGGCAGCGGCCCGAACCTGTCGATGAGCTCGGCGCCGAACGCGTCGATTTCACGCGGCTCCGTGAGATCTCCCAACCTGCGGTAAAGCTGCATCCGGACCTGAAGGTCGGGCACATAACCTTCAGGAATCATGACCGGCATGCCCAGCGAAATCTGGGGCGACCACTGCCCTTCGACCTCTTCGGCGCCCTGCCCGCTCCTCAGTGATGCGACGGCTTCTTCGAGCATGGACTGGTAGAGCTCGAACCCCACTTCACGGATATGGCCGGACTGTTCCTCGCCGAGCAGATTCCCGGCGCCGCGGATATCGAGATCGTGGCTCGCAAGCTGGAACCCGGCGCCGAGCGACTCGAGCGACTGAAGGACCTGCAGTCGCCGCTGCGCCTGATCGTTGAGCTTTCGGCCGGGAGGGACGGTGAAGATCGCATAGGCCCGGATTTTCGAACGGCCGATACGGCCCCGGATCTGGTAAAGCTGGGCCAGACCGAACTTGTCGGCCCGGTGCACGATAAGGGTGTTGGCGGTCGGCACGTCCAGCCCTGATTCCACGATGGTCGTTGCCACCAGGACATCAAATTTGCCGTCATAAAAGGCATTCATCGTGTCGTCGAGTTGCTGGGGCGGCATCTGGCCGTTGGCGACAACAAAGCTGACCTCCGGAACATGGTCCTTGAGGAACTGCGCAATATCGGGCTGGTCTGAAATGCGCGGACACACATAGAACGCCTGGCCGCCCCGATACTTTTCGCGCAAAAGTGCCTCGCGCACGACCAGCGGATCGAAAGGCGACACGAACGTACGGATGGTCAGCCGATCTACTGGCGGCGTAGCCAGCAGCGAAAGATCGCGCACCCCCGTCAACGCGAGTTGCAGTGTGCGCGGGATAGGCGTCGCGGACAGCGTCAGCACATGCACGTTGTGCTTGAGTTCCTTGAGCCGTTCCTTGTGTCCCACCCCGAAGTGCTGCTCCTCATCGACGATAAGCAGCCCAAGGTCGCGGAAGTCGACGGATTTCGAGAGCAGAGCGTGAGTGCCGATGACGATATCGATACTGCCGTCCTTTAGCCCGTCCCTGACCGCTTTCATCTCCGCCGCCGGCACCAGTCGCGAAGCCTGTCGAACGCGTACAGGAAGACCGGCAAAACGCTCGGAAAACGTCTTGAAATGCTGGCGCGAAAGCAATGTTGTCGGGACGACAACGGCGACCTGCCGTCCACTCATCGCGACCACGAACGCCGCGCGCAGCGCGACCTCGGTTTTTCCGAACCCCACATCGCCGCAAACCAGCCGGTCCATGATACGGCCCGAGGTCAGGTCGTCGAACACGGCCTCGATGGTCGCAAGCTGGTCCTCGGTCTCCTCATAGGGGAAGCGGGTGCAGAACTCGTCGTAGGCTCCGGTCTGGACCTCCACCGGATCGGTCGTCGCCATCTCGCGGGCCGCCGCGATGCGTATGAGCTGTTCGGCCATGTCGCGGATGCGTTGCTTGAGGCGCGATTTCTTGGCCTGCCAGGCGACCCCTCCCAGCCGATCGAGCTCTGCGCCGTCGTCCGAGCCGTAGCGCGAGAGCAACTCGATGTTTTCCACGGGCAGGTAAAGCTTGTCGCCGCGCGCATATTCGATTTCAACGCAATCGTGCGGCGCTCCCGCCGCTTCGATGGCTCTCAGGCCTATAAAACGCCCAATGCCGTGGTCGACGTGAACGACCAGATCGCCTGCTGAAAGGCTCGTAGCCTCGGTCAGCGCGTCCGATGCCTTGCGGCGGCGTGCAGCCCGGATGATGCGCTCGCCCAGGATGTCCTGCTCGGAAAGGACCGCGATATCGTCGGTGAGATAGCCAGTTTCGAGTGGCAGCACGACAAGACCCAGTTGACCGACCTTGATACCCTCGGTCTGTTGCCAGTTGTCGAGCGCCTTGATTGCCTTAAGTCCGTGGTCGCGCAGCACCTGCCCCATTCGGTCCCGCGTGCCCTCCGTCCAACAGGTAATGACCGTCTTGCGGCCCGCGCGTGCCTCGGATTTGATCCGAGCAATGACCGCCTCGAAGAGATTGGTGTCGGGCGCCTGCCGCTCGGCGGCGAAATTGGGGGCGATTCGGCCTGCGCAATCGATGACCGGCAAGCTTTCATCGGCCGGCATGAACGCCGAAAGTTCGCTGACCTCTCGTCCAAGGGCAAGAGCGTAGGGTGGCTCGTCCATGTGATAGAGGAGCTGGGGATGAATGGGCTTGTAGGGTGCCCCTGCACTGCCCCCCTGCTCACGCGCCTGCATACGTGCGTCGTAGTAATCGGCAATCTGTTCGCGGCGCTCGATGAAGGCTTCCCGGGCCTGTTCGTCAAAATAGTATGGAGCGTCTCCCGTATAATCGGCAAGCGATTCCATCTTCTCGTAGAAGAACGGCAGCCAGTGCTCCATGCCCGGATAGCGTTGTCCCGCACTGATCGCGCCATAGAGCGGATCGTCGGCCGTGTTGCCGCCAAACGCGGTCGTATACTTGCGCCGGAATGTGCGAATGGTCTCTTCGTTGAGCATCGCTTCGCTCATCGGCACCAGCGTGATGCGCTTGATGTTGCCGGTCGTCCGTTGGGTTTCCGGATCGAACGAGCGGATCGTCTCAAGCTGCGCTCCGAAAAAATCAAAGCGTAGCGGCGCCTCCTGCCCTGCGGGGAATAGATCGACAAGCCCGCCGCGCACGGCGAATTCACCAGCTTCGCGCACGGTCGGCACGCGGAGGTAACCATTGTCTGCTGCCCAGCCGATGAGCTTTTCGCTGTCCACCATCGCTCCGGCAGCCGCCGAAAACGTCATCCGCGCCACGATCTCGCGCGGCACGACGCGCTGGATCAGGGCGTTGACCGCCGTCAACACGACCGCGCCGCGCGTCGAGGGATATGCAAGTCGGCTGAGCGCCGCCATGCGGGCTGAAATCGTCACCGCATTGGGCGACACCCGGTCGTAGGGAAGCGAATCCCAGGCCGGCAGTGTGAGTACCGGATGGCCGGGCAGCACCTTTTCCAAAATCTCTGCCATGCGCAAAAGCCGCCGTCCGTCGCGCGCGATAAAGACAATGGAAACAGGAGATTGATTGCTTTCTTTCAGGCGTTGCTCGATCTCGCGCGCGAGTACAAACGGCTGCATCCCGTCCGGCAGGTTGGCGAGAACGCGCGAGGGGCGGTCGAGCAGGGCGGAAAGATCGGAGGTCACGCGCCGGCCTTGGCTAACTTGTGGTCGCGGATCGCAGCGATAAGCGCCTGATCCACAGTATATGGGATACCGCGCTGGCCCAGTATCCATGCTTGAAGATCGGTTTCTTCCTGATCCATGAGCTTCTCGATTCGATCGAGCATTCCTTCATCGAACCCTTCGATGCCATCAGCAACGAAACCTCCGATGAGGATGTCCATCTCCTGGGTGCCCCGGTGGTTGGCACGATAGAGAACACGCTTGCGCCGGGTCTCAATGCTTTCACTTTGGATCATGTGAGGATCGTCTCTTTTTGGAGCGCCTACATACGGTGTCAACACGCGTTTGTCAGCCTTTTGCACGCGGGGTAGACTCGAAACATTGAAACTCCCGGGGCGAATCGTGCCGCGTCCAGACCTGCTCAACCCACTGTTCCGCACGCTGACGTCCATGAAGGGCGTCGGGCCTCAACTTGGCGCGCTATTCTCACGCTTCTTCGGTACACCCGAGGGTCAGGAAGCGATCGTACTGGATGTGTTGATGCACATGCCGTCGGGCGTCATCGATCGACGCGCGCAAAATGGCGTGGCTTTCGCGCCAGTGGGCTCGATTGCGACGCTCAAACTCCATATCGACGAACATATCGTCCCCCCGCGCGGCAATAACCGTGCCCCGCTCCGGGTCAAGGCCCATGACGAAACGGGCGAGATCACGCTGATTTTTTTCGGCGCAAAGGGGGGTTGGGTGGAACGCTCCCTCCCCATCGGGGAAACCCGGTACGTTTCGGGCGAAATCGGCTTTTTTGGGCGCGAAAAGCAGATCACGCATCCCGACTACATCGTTGAGCCTGATCGGCTCGACACGCTGCCGCTTGTCGAGCCTGTCTATCCGTTGACGCATGGTCTGTCGTCCAAGGCTTTGCGCAAAGTCGTCGCATCGGCGCTCGATAGCATCCCGATCATCCCCGAATGGATTGGTAAGGATCGCAGAACGATCATGGCATGGCCCGGCTTTGCCGATGCCCTCCGCCACGTCCACGCCCCCAGGCGCCCCAGCGAGGGCGACATCGTCTCGCCGGCCCGCCTGCGTCTGGCCTATGACGAATATCTGGCCGGCCAGCTTGCGCTCAACCTGGTGCGCTCGACGCTCATCAAGGCACCGGGCGTTGCACGTAAGGTGACGGGCGAAATGACGGAACGGGTTGAGGATGCCCTGCCCTTCGCGCTCACCGACGGGCAGCGGCTCGCCGTATCGGATATTAGGGACGACCTCGCCAAGCCTACCCGCATGTCGCGTCTGCTCCAGGGTGACGTGGGATCTGGCAAGACGGTCGTGGCGCTTATGGCGATGGCCGCTGTTGCCGAAGGCGGTGCGCAATCGGCGCTGATGGCACCCACCGAATTGCTGGCCAGCCAGCATTTCCGGACGCTGCAGCCGATTGCAGAAAAGGCAGGCCTCCGCATCGTCCTGATGACCGGCAAAATGCCCGCCGCGGAACGCCGTAAGGCGGTTGAGGGGCTGGCAAGCGGCGCGATTCACATAGCTGTCGGCACTCACGCTCTTTTCCAGGCCGGTGTAGAGTTTCTAAATCTCGGACTTACTGTCGTCGACGAGCAGCACCGCTTCGGTGTCCACCAGCGACTGGCCCTTTCTGAAAAAGGGCATAAGACCGACTTGCTGGTGATGACCGCGACGCCGATTCCCCGCACGCTGGTTCTTACCCATTTCGGCGACATGGACGTTTCGGTGCTGCGCGAAAAGCCTGCTGGGCGTCAGCCCATTGATACAGCCGCCCTGCCGATCGCTGAGTATGAGCGGGTGCTCGCCCGCCTCAAGTCCCGGTTCGATGAGGGCGTGCAGGCCTATTGGGTGTGCCCGTTGGTCGAGGAAAGCGAGGTTCTGGATGTCGTTTCCGCCGAGGATCGCTACGCAGAACTCAAAAAGACATTTGGCGACAAGGTCGCACTTGTGCACGGGCGGATGAGCGGAGCTGAAAAGCAGGCCGCGATGGAACGTTTCCAAATCGGAGATGCGCAGATTCTCGTGGCCACAACGGTGATCGAAGTCGGCGTCGATGTGCCCGATGCGACCATCATCATTATCGAGCACGCCGAACGCTTTGGTTTGGCACAGCTTCACCAGCTCCGGGGCCGCGTCGGGCGGGGAGTGGCTCGCTCAGCCTGCCTGTTGCTCTATTCCGAACCATTGAGCGAAACCGCCAAGGCCCGCATCGAAACCATCTGCCGCACCGACGACGGCTTTGAAATCGCCGAAAAGGATCTCGAACTACGAGGCCATGGCGATCTCCTGGGCACCCGGCAATCAGGAATGCCGGGCTATCGCATTGCTGTACCGGACGTGCACAGCCACCTGCTCGAAATCGCCCACAACGACGCCCGCGCCGCACTCGACCGCAATCCGGGACTCAGGGGGCCTGAGGGCGAAGCGCTGCGGATCTTGCTCTACATCTTCCGCAAGGACCTTGCGATACCGCTGATCAAGGCTGGCTAGGGCGGTCAGGAACGATGTTGGTTTGCCCCGGCACATAGGGCGGGGTGACGAGACCAGCCGATATGATGAGCTTGGCACCTTCTTCCACACTCATATCCAGCACGATCACTTCCGAGCGCGGCAGGAACATTAGGAACCCGGTGGTGGGGTTTGGCGTCGTGGGCATGAACACCCCGATATGATCCTCGCCCGACAGCCTCTGCGCCACCTCCCCGCGTGCCTCGGATGCGATCAAGACGACAGCCCAGACGCCTTTGCGCGGATACTCGATCAGGCCAACATTTTTAAAGCTCGTCCCGCGCTGGGTGATGAGCGTATCGAAGATCTGCTTGAGCGCATTATAGACCGAGGAGAGCACCGGCACGCGGCCGACCAGTCGTTCGCCGAACGCGAAGAGCCTCCGTCCGATGAAGTTCGCCGCCACAAAACCGATCAGCGTGATAGCGGCAAAGGCTGCAATGAGCCCGATTCCGGGCACCGAAAACGGCAGGTATTGATCGGGATTGAGCTGCCGCGGAATGAGCGGCACGATCGCAGCGTCGATCCAGCCAATTACCGTCCACGCAAGATAAAGCGTGATGGCAATCGGACCCGTAAGCACAAGACCGGCGAAAAAGTAGTTCACCAGCCTGCGACCGAGCGAAACCTTGGGCGCGGGAAGGATGACTTCGATGTGTTCGGGCTGCTTTTCGTCTTCGCTCATCTGATCCTTTCGCTTATTCCACGGTTACCGATTTGGCGAGATTGCGCGGTTGGTCAACGTCAGTGCCCATGAATACCGCTGTGTGGTACGCCAGCAATTGCACTGGTACGGCGGCAACAATGGGTGCGACGAACGGGTTGACTTCCGGCATGGCGATAACATGGGGTGCGCCATTGCCGGCTTCCTTTGCTCCCTTGTCGTCGGTGATGAGGACAATCCTGCCCCCTCGGGCGGCCACCTCATGCATGTTGGAAATGGTCTTCTCCATGAGGTCGTCCGAGGGAGCGACGACGACGACCGGCAATTCCTCGTTCACGAGTGCGATCGGGCCATGCTTGAGTTCGCCTGCCGCATAGCCTTCGGCGTGAATATAGGAAATTTCCTTGAGCTTGAGCGCGCCTTCCAGGGCCAGCGGGAACATCTGCCCCCGCCCCAGGTAAAGCACATCAGAAGCCTTGGAGAGATTGCGGGCAATCTCCTCGATATGGTTCTCGTGTCGCAAGGCGTCGGCCATTGCGCCGGGCAATTCGATCAGCGCCCGCACAAGGTCGTGCGCCTTATCCTCGCTCAAGACGCCGCGCGCGAAGCCCGCCGCTACGGAGAGGCTGGCAAGCGCCGTCAATTGAGCGGTGAAGGCCTTGGTCGATGCCACCCCGATTTCAGGCCCGCAAAGCGTGGGGAATACGACATGGGCCTCGCGGGCAATGGTCGATTCCCGCACATTCACGAGCGCGGCGACATGCTGGCCCGATTTGGCAGCGTAGCGGAGCGCCGCCAATGTGTCCGCCGTTTCGCCGGATTGCGAAATGACCAGCGTTAGCCCGTTCTCGGGTAGCGGGGGCTCGCGGTAGCGAAACTCGGATGCAATATCGACCTCGACGGCCAGCCGCGCATACTTCTCGAACCAGTATTTGGCGACAAGCCCTGCATAGTAGGCGGTGCCGCAGGCGGTGATTGTCAGGCGTGAGAGCTGGGCGAAATCGAAAGGCAGCTTCTCGCGCAGCATGACCTTTTCGCTCGATAGATCGACATAATGGGAGAGCGTATGCGACACAGTTTCGGGCTGCTCGTAGATTTCCTTGGCCATGAAATGGCGATGGTTGCCCTTGTCGGCCAAGGCCGCCGAAGCCGTCGAAATCTGTCGCGCGCGGTCCACACGCTTCCCCGAGAAATCCCGGATCGTGACGCTGCCCGGTCGGATCACCGCCCAGTCGCCTTCCTCGAGGTAGGTCACCTGTTTGGTGAAAGGCGCAAGCGCATAGGCATCCGATCCCAGATACATCTCGTCTTTGCCATGGCCGACGGCGAGCGGAGAGCCCTGCCTGGCAGCAATCAGGAGGTCGGGATGATCGGCAAACAGGAAAACCAGACCGAACATACCGCGCAGTTCCGGCAGCAGTGCCGCGACCGCTTCTTCGGGCGTCGCGCCGCGGTCAATGGCACGGGTCACCCACAGCGCAACGGACTCGGTGTCTGTTTCGCTCTGGGGTCGATAGCCGTCGCGCGCCAGATCGTCGAGCAGCGCCCGGAAATTCTCGATGATACCATTGTGGACGACCGCAACCCGTTGCGTCATGTGCGGATGCGCATTGCGCTCGGTGGCGCCGCCATGAGTCGCCCAGCGCGTGTGGCCGATGCCAATTAGCCCCTCGATCGGCTCCATCGATAGCCTGTTGGCGAGGTTTCCAAGCTTGCCCTCGGCCCGCCGGCGGTCGAGGCCGTTCGAGGTCAGAGTGGCAATGCCGGCGCTATCGTAGCCGCGATATTCAAGCCGCCGAAGAGCTTCGACGAGCCGTTCGGCGACAGGTTGGATGCCGATGATTCCGACTATTCCACACATGCCGGTTACCCCTACTTCTTTTCCTTTTGCGCCTTGAAGCGCTCGTTGAGGATTTTGCCATAACCAGGCTTGTTGATCTGACGCGAGCGGCCAATACCCAGAGCCTCATCGGCCACCGGTTCCGTAATGACCGAACCCGAGGCCACATAGGCGCCGGAGCCGATTTCCACGGGCGCGACAAGTGCCGAGTTCGACCCGATAAAGGCCCCCTCCCCGATAACTGTTCGGGCTTTGTTATACCCGTCGTAGTTGCAGGTGATCGTTCCAGCTCCGATGTTGACCCGTGCACCGATGTCGGCATCCCCGATATAAGTAAGGTGACTGACCTTTGCACCGCTGCCGATATTCGCTTTTTTGATTTCGACGAAATTCCCCACCTTGGCGCCCTCCGCAAGGACCGCATCGGGACGCAGCCGCGCGAACGGTCCGACCGAGGATTTCGCACCGATATGCGCACCCTCGATATGGGAGAACGCGTGGATCACCACGTCGCGCTCGACGGTTACGCCGGGACCGAACACCACGTTGGGCTCGATCTCGACATCTGCTGCAATCTCGGTGTCATGGGAGAAATAAACGGACTGCGGGTCGATGAGCGTAACGCCATTGCGCATCATTTCCTCGCGTCGGCGATTCTGGAAAATCGCCTCGGCCCTTGCCAGCTGCACCCTGTCGTTAACGCCCATCACGTCCTCTTCGGGTGCGACCGCATAACCAACCGTATAGCCGGCGTCGTTGGCCAGCTCCACGAGATCGGTGGCATAGAATTCGCCCTGCGCGTTGCTGGTCCCAATCTTGCCGATAAGTTCGCGGAAAACCTCGGCCCGGAAGGCCAGGATGCAGGCATTGCACAGCCCGATCCTGCGTTCGTCCTCACTGGCGTCCTTGTGCTCACGAATGGCCAGGAGCTTTTCCCCATTGGTGATGAAGCGTCCGTAACCTGTGGGGTCCGCAGGCTCGAAACCGAGTATGGCGGCGTCGACCCCGGCTGCTAGCCGGGCCTTGATCGCCTCGAAATTTTCTGAGCGGAGCAAGGGATGGTCCCCGTAAACGATCGCCACATGGCCTTGCGCGCCGATATAGGCGGGTTCTGCCATCGAGGCGGCGTGCGCGGTGCCGCGCCGTTCGGTCTGCTCGAAATAGGTGATGCCAGGAATCAGCTTGGCGAGAGCCTCGCGCACGGCGCCATGTTCCGGTCCAGTCACGACCGCAATCTGTCCCGACCCTGCGCCATGCGCCGCCTTGACGACATGCCCCACGATTGGCAATCCGCCAACGGTGTGAAGCACCTTCGGCCTTGCCGACTTCATCCGCGTGCCTTCGCCCGCGGCCAGCACGATGGTCAACAATTCGCTCATTCGGTTCTCCCCGCCGCCCGTCTTTCAGAGAGGCGGCATCGCGCATTTTTATGGCAGCAAGGTGTTGGTAAAACCATAACTTCTCTGAAGGACAATACGCCAAGCAAATAGACCGATTCGCCATCCTATCCGGGAGTCAGCCTTGGCCCTGCCGAGCCTCAATTTCGAGCATACCGACGTTTCCCTCTGGGGTATCGCGGCCTTGGTTTGCGGCACGCTCGCCGTCATTTCGGCCAATCTTGCTCCCCTTGTTCCGGAAAATATCATCGCGGGGCTGCATACCACGCGGATGGATGGCGGCAACATAAACCAGATGCGGGCGCAGATGCTCGATGTCCGGGCCGAGAACCAGCGCCTAATGCGGGAGGCGCGTACACTACTCGCGCGGCTGAACCTTCTCGATGACGACAGTGGGGAGATGATCCGTCGCCTGGCGGCGGTAGAACGTAGCCTGCCAATCCTCATTGAGTCCCTGCCTCTCCATAGCGATATCGACCGCTCGATCCTGACCGCGTCGATTGCAGGGGCAAGCCCTGAAGTCTACGAAGCCGATGGCGGTATCGTTATCGTGCGGCACAGTGCCTTGTTCGATGAAATCGGGGATCCGTTCGACCAGCCGCTCCCGCCCCGACTTGGCGGGCTCGAATACGGTATCGCTATTGGTCATGAGGTTGCGCTGGATGCAGCACCCGGTCAGCGCGGATACATTCTTTCCCAAACCGGGCCGCTTCTGACGGGAATGTCTTTTGTGCTCGGCGAAGTCGAAAGCGTGGATAGCGCGCGCATCATTGCCGGTCCCCTTTCGAGCGCAGAGGATGCGGGCATCCTTTGCGAGCCGCTCATCGTGATGGGTATGGCCTGCGAGCCGGTGCCGTTCGAGGGTGCTCCCTGGCCAGACTGAGCGCTGCGAGAAAGCGGTTGACACCGCGCCTTGAGGCACTATGTTCCGCGCGTCGTCGGCCAGCACAGGCGACCACCCTGGTTCAGGGCTCGTAGCTCAGCTGGTAGAGCACTCGACTTTTAATCGAGTTGTCCCGGGTTCGAGTCCCGGCGAGCCTACCATATTTCGGCGATTTCAAATGCCTAAGCGGCTCGGTTAGCCCAGATTGTTCCGATCTGTGCGTGTGAGCGTAGGCTAGCCGAATACAGTCGCCTCAATCAGCATTTTTAGGACGAAAACTGGAATGCCGTCAGAGCCGGTCGGCCATCGTCCCCACTTGGAGCGTAAAAGCACAGACCACGGCGGCTCCGTCTGCCGGAACCACCCGACCGTTCAGAGACTTTAGACTTCGAGGCGATGAATGCGCCCGAAACTTTGCTGGAGGCATCTCAATGAACGCGATCATTTATCTTGTCGGGCTTGTCGTGGTGGTCATGGCCATCCTCTCTTTCATTGGGCTTGCATAAGCAAGTTCCACCACCTGACCTGGAGGACAAACCATGGCTATCGAAACGCCACCCGCTGCAGATACAGCTACGGGTCACGCCGGAAGGCATGACCACCACTCTTACGTCGACTGGCCCGCTATACTCGCCGGAGCGATCCTTGCGTCTGCCATATCCTTCCTGTTCCTCACATTTGGCTCGGCTATCGGGCTGTCATTGATCGGGCCCTTTGGCCGGACGGATGCTCCCGTTTTCTGGGCCGCGATCGCAATCGCATTGTGGATGGTATGGGTACAGGTATCCGGCTTTTTGGCTGGCGGCTACGTCGCGGGCCGACTGCGCAAGCCCCACTACAACGCGACCGAACATGAAGTTGACGTACGCGATGGGCTGCACGGCCTTCTCGTATGGGCCACGGGCGTTGTCATGATGGCGGTACTTGCGCTCGGCGGCCTGGGGCATCTGACCTCCGCGGCATCGAACATTGCCGGTTCCGCCGTTGGCGCTGCCGCGACCACTGCCGGTGAGCAAGCCTTGGAGACAGATCCCTTCGACTATGCTGTGGACGTCCTGTTTCGCGGTGACACCGGGGAAGCTGGTGACCCCCGTGCCGAGGCCACACGTATCATTGTCGGTGGGGTGACCGGTGACGGCGTCGGAGATGCTGACCGCACCTATCTTGCGCAGGTCGTTGCATCCCGCACGAATCTCTCACAGGGCGAAGCAGAGGCGCGTGTGGATGAAGTCATCGCACAAGCCCAAGCCGTTCAGAATGACATTGCAGCGGCTGCAGAACAGGCGCGGCGGGTCGGCATTCTTGTGGCGTTTATCACCGCTGCATCTTTGGCCGTGAGTGCTGCGGCGGCTTATTTTGCCGCAGGAGCCGGCGGGAACCATCGTGACAAGAATACAGTGGTGCCCTTTTTTAACAGGGTCAGGCAGACCACTTAACGATCACACTGATAGGCGCCCCCTTCGAGGTGGGCGCCTATTTTTGTTCACAGCGCCTGCCAACACCTCGATTCTTCCCACCTTCCGCCATCTTGCACAGCCACGGTCCTTGCGCTTAAAAGTGAAGCTGGTGCTTGGCATGGGGGAAAAGGTGACTGGAAAAGCGTTTGCCTTTGGGCTGTTTACCTCGCTTGTTGTATTTCCGGCTCCACTTGCAGCCCAGAACGTGCACACCTCGCGACTTTACGAACAGATCCTGGAAAACATCGACATTACCTTGCCAGGCTATATCCTCGACAGCTTCGGCGTAGTCCGGCTGACGCCGGGTTCAAATTCGCGTATCTCGCTCAACGTGCCGGCGAACCGGTCGCTGGAGATCATGGGCGATTGCGACGACGACTGCTTCGATCTCGATCTTGTGGTCTACAACAAGGCCGGCAAGATCCTCGCCGAGGATCGCGAAGACGATTACTATCCCATAGTCGACTTCAAGTCCGACGATACCGGCCGCATTGAGATTGACCTGATCCTGCAGGAATGCGAGGCAAATTACTGCTACGCGGCCTATTCCGTATTCATCGGACCGGATTCGTGAAGCCGGAAAACGGACAGGTCGCATGAATTCCACTTTGTCGCGGCTCAAGGCGGTGGCCGTCACGGCCATGGCCTTCGCAGTTGGTGCCTTCTGCACGCTGGGTATTGTGTGGCTGCTGGGCGCCTTTCTGCCGGACGCGGTGGGCGCGCGCGAGTTCGGCGCCTACAGCCCCCATTCTTCGATTGCTGCCCTGTCGGATTTGCGCGCCATCATGGCACTGAGTGCAATCTTTTCGGTCCTCACCGGGCTGGTCCTCATCATCGACTCGCAATATTGCGACCGTATGATTGCGGTGCTCGCCGATGTCCTGTTGATGGTGATGGCAGCAATCGCGGGTTTCGTCGCCGGGTACTGGATCCTGCTCAGACTGGCGGGATACAGCAATTTCCTGGACGTCGGCTTCCTCCGTACTGCGATCATCGCCCCGGTGGTCGTGTTCGTGGTGAGCTTGTTGCCACTCGCAAAAGTTCGAGCCGTCATCCCGGCACGGATCGCCCTTGTGTCCATACTGTTGCTCGGCGGTCCCGTATTGCTCGTCCTGACGGACTAAACGCCTCTCCGGAACCGCGACGTTCTCTCCGGCGTTTCCCGGCAAGGTTTCCCCCACGGGCGGAAACGTTGGCCGAGGATTTGCCATGAAGATCGCAGCGATTGCATTTGCCGGGGTTACGTTGGCGATGCCGGCCGCCGCTCAGGATGCAGCTTTGGGGGATCGGAACGTATTTTTCTTCGGCGGCCTCATGGGTGAGGGCTACATGCACGAACTGCTGAACCCCTTCGCCGCCACCTATGAAGATATCGGGATCATGGGGGCCGGTTACCAGCAGTTTTTTGCAGAGCCGATGGAGAACTTCCGTGTCGGCCTGGAGATTGGGGCGGCCATTCGGGCTGGAGCCAATACCACGGGTGAGATGTGGGGCGGCGTTGTAGGCCGGTATGACGGCTTTACGAGCGAAACCGGATTGCGAATTACGCCCGCTCTCACTTTCGGGGTCAGCGTGGTCGACAATACGGCAGGCGTGGAGGCAAGGCGGGCCGCCGAGCAGGGTTATCCGGGAGAAATCCTCTTCTACCTCAGCCCCGAAATCTCGGTCTCGACCGTCGATAACCCGGATACAGAGATCTTCTGGCGTCTCCATCACCGCTCCGGCGCATGGAACGTCCTCGGCGGGGGCGGAAGCGCCAACGCCACGACGATCGGGTTTAGAAAAGGATTTTAGGCTGCCAGAGTAACGACTATGGCACCACGCCGCGTCGCAACGATCGTGTGCTCATACTGGACGCACGGCGCGCTCGGCACCGCCACCAGCGTCCAGGGGTCGTTAGCGGCCTTCTCCTGTGCCATCTTTCCGCCAAGCGAAAGAAACGGTTCCACGGTGAAAACCAGCCCATCGGCGATCCGCCGACGCTCGGAGCGATCCGGCCATGTGGGGATTTCGCCCGGCTCGTCATGCAGGCCATACCCGATGCCGTGACTCGCAAGGTTGCGAATGAGCGTGTACCCGTTCGTGCCAGCGAACTTGCCGATCGCTTGCCCGATATCTGCGATATTGCCACCCGACCTCACAGCCCGAATGCCGGCCCACATCGCCTTCTTGCCGTCGCGGCACAGCTTGTCGATACGTGGGGTACCCGGCGGCACAATATAGGATGCGCCGGTATCGGCGAAAATACCGTCCTTTTCTGCCGAAACATCGATATTGACGAGATCTCCGGCGCCGATCACGCGATTTCCTGGAATGCCGTGCGCGATTTCCTCGTTAACCGAAATGCAGGTCGCACCGGGGAAATTGTAGGTCACCTCTGGTGCAGAGCGCGCGCCGTGTTCATCGAGCACCTTGCGACCGATATCGTCCAACTCCTGCGTTGTCATCCCCGGTTCGAGCGCTGCCGCCATCGCATCGCGCGCGATTGCGCAAATCCGCCCGATGGACTTGAGACGTTCGAATTCTTCCTCCGAGGTGATTGTCATGCAGCTACCCTTTCAATCCGTGAAAATGGGCGAGAAGCCCTTCCGTCGAGCTGTCATGCCCTTCGCCAGCGGGTGCATTCTCGACCTTGGCTAGCAAGGCCTTGGCAAGCTGCTTGCCTAACTCGACGCCCCACTGGTCGAACGAGTTGATGTTCCAAACCGCGCCCTGCACGAACACCTTGTGCTCGTAAAGCGCCACCAGCTTGCCCAGCGTCGCCGGATCAAGCTGGCTATAAAGGATAGTGTTCGAAGGCCTATTGCCCGGAAAGACTTTATGCGGCAGCAGCGCCTTGATCTGCGACTTGGATAGCCCCGCGCCCTTCAATTCGGACAATACCTCATCCTCGGTCTTTCCAAGCATCAGGGCTTCGGACTGTGCAAGACAGTTGGCAACCAGCTTCGCATGGTGCGGGGGCAGGTTTTCATGCGGCCTTGCTGCAATGAGGAAGTCACAGGGGATGACGCTCGTGCCCTGATGGATCAACTGGTAGAAGGCGTGCTGGCCGTTAGTGCCCGGTTCGCCCCAGATGATCGGCCCTGTATCCCACGGCACGGACTTGCCATTGAGCGTCACCGACTTGCCGTTCGATTCCATATCCTGTTGCTGGAGGTAGGCTGGGAAGCGTGACAGTCGCTGGTCGTATGGCAGCACGGCATGCGAGGCAAAACCCCAGACGTTGCGGTACCAGACACCGATCAGGCCCATGATGACCGGCAGGTTCTCCTCGAGCGGCGCGGTGCGGAAATGTACGTCCATCTCCCCCGCTCCCCGCAAGAACGCCTCGAAATTCTCGTAACCCACGGCTATGGCAACGGGTAGCCCGATTGCCGACCATACCGAATAGCGCCCGCCGACCCAGTCCCAGAAACCGAAAATCCGATCCTCTCGGATGCCGAAGGCTTGGCAGCCGGCAATATTGGTCGAAACGGCGGCGAAATGATCGTTAACGGCTTCATCGCCCAAAGCGTCTGCCAGCCATTTGCGGGCTGTATGCGCGTTGGTCATCGTCTCGTCAGTGGTGAACGTCTTGGAGGCGATGACGAACAGGGTTTTTGCGGGATCGAGCCTCTTGAGCGTGTCCGCGATATGCGCGCCATCGACATTGGACACGTAATGCGCCCTGAGGTCAGGTCGTGTGTAGGGCTCCAGCGCCTGTGTGACCATTACCGGCCCAAGGTCGGACCCACCAATACCGATATTGACGATGTCGGTGAACTGGTCGCCCCGCGCGCCGCGGATCTCGCCGTGCCGGACGGCTTCGGAGAACCAGCGGATGCGATCCAGCACTTCGCGCACACCCGGCATAACGTCCTGTCCGTCGACCAAAACCGGGCTGTCCCCGAAATGCCGCAGCGCCATATGCAGCACGGCGCGATTTTCGGTACCGTTGATCGCTTCGCCCGCCCACATCGCATCACGCCGCGCCTCGACGCCCGATACGCGGGCCAGGTCAAGCAGCGCCTCCAGCGCCGGGGTATCGATCCGGTTCTTGGAATAATCGAAAAGGATATCGCCTAAGCGTACCGAAAGCCGCGAGAAGCGCTGGGCATCGGCCGCGAACATCTCGCGCATGGTTGTGCCCGTGAGACGCTTTTTGTGCTTGGCGAGGTCAGCGAATGCGGCTTTGCGGGCTTTATTGGACATTGGGAAAACCTTTAATCCAGCGCGGGCATATCCCCTCGGGCCCATCCCTCGCGGATCGCTGCGCAGTATTCGACAAAAGTCGCATTCTCAATCGCATGCCGCATCCCGTCCATCAACTCTTGATAGTAGGAAAGATTGATCTGGGAGAGGATCATCGCGCCAAGAATTTCCTCGCAGCGTACAAGATGATGGAGATAGGCGCGCGAAAAGCGCCGCGCCGTCGGGTTGGGGGACGTTTCGTCCAGCGGGCGCGGATCATCCTTGTGGCGGGCATTCTTGAGATTGACGACACCGAAGCGTGTATAGGCATGGCCGTGACGCCCGGCGCGCGTAGGATGCACACAATCGAACATGTCGATACCGCGCGCGACAGCGCCGAGCAAATCATCGGGCTTGCCCACCCCCATGAGGTACCGTGGCTTGTCGGCGGGAAGCTGCGGCGTTACCTCTTCAAGCACTTTGAACATTACGTCCTGGGGTTCGCCGACGGCCAGCCCGCCGACCGAATAGCCGTGAAAGCCGATGTCCGTCAGCCCCTTTGCGGAGCGCCCCCGCAACTCCGCATTGTCGCCGCCCTGCACGATCCCGAACAGCGCCCTGCCGCTGGCATCATCGAATGCCTTTTTGGATCGTTCGGCCCAGCGGATCGAAAGCTCCATTGCGCGTTCGAGCTCCGCATATTCGGCCGGCAACCTGACGCACTCATCGAGCTGCATGATGATGTCGGAATCGAGCAACTTCTGGATTTCGACGGATCGTTCGGGCGTGAGGCTGTGGCTCGACCCGTCGATGTGCGATTTGAAGGTAACGCCGTTCTCGTCGAGCTTACGGAGCTGCGCGAGGCTCATCACCTGAAACCCCCCGGAATCGGTGAGGATTGGGCGCTGCCAGTCCATGAATTGGTGCAAACCGCCCAACCGCGCAACACGCTCGGCGCCGGGGCGCAGCATCAGGTGATACGTGTTGCCCAACAAGACATCCGCGCCGGTTTCGCGCACCTGCTCGGGATAGAGCGCCTTCACCGTTCCCGCCGTGCCCACAGGCATGAAAGCCGGCGTGCGGATATCTCCGCGCGGTGTATCGATCCGCCCGCGCCGGGCAAACCCGTCGCTCTTGAGAAGCGTAAAACTGAAATGCTCAGTCATCACCGGCCCGGAAAAGCAGCGAGGAGTCGCCGTAGGAATAGAAGCGATATCCGTTGTCGATGGCGTGCTTATAGGCTTTGTGCATGGTCTCCAAGCCGGAAAAGGCCGAGACCAGCATGAAGAGCGTCGAGCGCGGCAAGTGGAAATTGGTCATCAGGACGTCCACGACACGAAACTTGAAGCCCGGCGTGATGAAGATATCCGTGTCGCCGGCGAAGGCTTCAAGCTCGCCGGTTGCCCGTGCTGCGCTTTCGAGGAGCCGCAGGCTGGTGGTGCCTACCGCAATGACCCGCCCGCCTTTGGCATTGGCAGCTCGGACGCGTTCGACCGCCTCGGACGAAATCTCCCCCCATTCCGCGTGCATGACATGATCGTCGGTATCGTCCGCCTTCATGGGCAGGAAGGTCCCTGCCCCGACGTGGAGCGTGACATGCTCTATCCGGATGCCCTTGTTTTCTAGTCGATCAAGCAGTTCGGGGGTAAAATGCAGGCCCGCTGTCGGCGCCGCGACGGCGCCATCATGCTTGGCGTAAACGGTCTGATAATCGGACTTGTCCCGCTCCTCGATACCGCGCTTCAAACCGATATATGGCGGCAAAGGCATCGCGCCGCGCGCTTTAATCGCCTCATCGAGCACGGCATCGGAGAAATCAAAAGCCAGCGTTACCTGCCCCTCCTCGACCGCCTTGACGGTCGCCGAAAGCTCTTCGAGCATGCAGACTTCAGATGCCTCCCCAAAGACCACGCGGTCACCGGGCGCAAGCCGTTTGGCCGGACGCGCGAAGGCCAGCCAGGTATTGCCATCCACCCGCTTGTGCAGGTTGAACGAGACATTGGCGACATATTCGCCTCTGTGCCGCGCGCCCTTGAGCTCGGCGGGGATGACGCGGGTATCGTTGACAACAAGCACGTCGTTGGGTTCGAGGATGTCGATAAGATCGGTGACGACACGGTCGGAAAACCGGCCCTCCGGACTGACGACCAGGAGTTTCGCGCTGTCGCGGGGGCTGACCGGATGCAACGCAATCCGGTCGTCGGGCAATTCGAAATCGAAGAGATCGGCTTTCATCGTCACCGCTGGGTTGATTGGCCAGGCAGGATAGAGAACTACCAGCCCGTACAGATCAGCGTAACCGTTCTGCCCGAGCCGATGCGGGCGACGCCAGCAACGACAACGTCGCTTTCCGGTTCGTCGTCAGGAGCATACACCGCCGCCCGGACTATGTTGACCACAAGTGTCATCGGACCTGTGTTGGCCGACTCCAGTCCGAGTTCGATGCGGTCGAACAAAACATCCGAAAAGGCCAAGGTCTCGGGCGGACGCTCACTGTCCTTCGGATAGGTCGAGAGCCGGAATTCGGGCGTAAGAACACGCACGCCCTCGATAGCCCCCTCATCGCGCGTTTCGGAAAAATCGACGGCAATTTCGATCGAGGATTGCCCGTCCGAAGCGTCACATTTGATAACATCCGCACTGGCGTGCGCAGCCAGAACCGGAACAAGTCCGAGTGCAATGACTGCGCGCGCCAGCACAGGCATCAGACGTCCGCGGCCACGCGCATCGTGACGATCTTGTCCGGGCTGCGGACCGGTTCGCCGCGCTCGAGCTGGTCGATGGCATTCATACCCTCGATCACCTTGCCGAACACCGAATACTGACCATTCAGCCAAGGCGCCTCGGTGAAGCAGATAAAGAACTGGGAATTGGCCGAATTGGGATTGGCCGAACGCGCAGCCGAAACGGTACCACGAACGTGCTTTTCCGTCGAGAATTCGGCGGCGAGATCGGGCTTGTCGGAGCCCCCTGTGCCATTGCCCTTCGGGCATCCGACCTGCGCCATGAAATCCTCGATCACGCGATGGAATACGATCCCGTCATAAAATTCTTCGCGCGCCAGTTCCTTGATGCGGGCTGCATGGTTCGGCGCGATATCGGGACGCAGTTCGATGACGACCGTGCCCTTCGTGGTTTCCATGATGATGGTGTTTTCCGGATCGGCGTAAGCAGCCATTGTCCTGTCCTTCGTGTGGTGAAATCTATTTGGGGGTGGCAACGCGCAGCGAAATCATCGCGTCGGGATCATCGACTACACCATTGGCGCGTTGATCGCCCTGCTTGATGTTGTCCACGAGCTCCATACCGGAAATCACGTTTCCAAAGAGAGTATATTGCCCATTGAGGTGTGGAGAATCCGCGGTGACGATGAAGAACTGCGAGTTGGCGGAATTCGGATTTGCCGAACGCGCCATGCCCACCGTGCCCCGTGTAAAGTTGGCATTGGAGAACTCGGCTTCAAGGTTCGGCAAATCCGAACCGCCCGTGCCGGTGCCCGTGGGGTCGCCTGTCTGGGCCATGAACCCGGGGATCACGCGATGAAAGACAATGCCGTCATAAAACCCGGAATTGGCGAGTTCGGTTATCCGCGCGACGTGGTTGGGCGCCAGATCTGGACGGAGCGCAATCAGCACTTCGCCATCTGCCAGCGTCAGCGCGGCAACGGGCGTGTCAGCGGGAATCTCGGCTTGGGCGATCATTGGTGTTTCGGTTTGCCCGAATGGTGTGTAGGGCCAAACAACCACAACGCCAAACAGGGCGACCAGAGCAAGAACGAGCAATCCAACCCTGCGGTTGGTGGGCTTGGGTGCATGCGCAGCCATTATTTCTCCAGAGCTTTGAGAACAGTACGTGGAACGAACGGGGTCACATCCCCGCCCATCTCGGCAATCTGGCGGACGAGCGTCGCCGAAATATGACGAACATAGGGGCTCGACGGCACAAAGACGGTCTGCACCTCCGGTGCCATCTGGGCGTTCATGCCCACCATCTGCATCTCGTAGTTGTAATCGGTCGTATCGCGCAACCCTCGGATTACGATGGTCGCGCCCAGTTTCTGGGCCGCATGCACCATCAACCCGTCAAATTCGGCGATCTCGACGCCGATTCCATGCCGCTGAGCAATCGGCGCCGCAACCTCAGCCAGCAATTGCTTGCGCGTTGCAGCCGGCAGGAATGGCGACTTTGCGGCATGAACGCCGATTCCCACGATCAGCCGATCCACGAGCTTACAGGCACGCTCGATCACATCGAGGTGCCCGTTGGTCACAGGGTCGAATGAGCCCGGGTAAAATCCCACACGGTTGGTCATGGCTGAGGTTTTGTCATGCTCGCCGCTGGAGTGCAAGCCAGATGCCGCCGCCGATCAGCATCGCTCCAGAAATGCGGCTGACGAGCTTGACGCGGGCCGCAGTGATCCAGTGCCGTGCCCGTCCTGCAAGAACGGCATAGACCGCGTCGCTCAGCGTCGTGATCAGCATGAACAACGCCCCGAGCAAAACGATCTGCGGCAACGCCGAACCCGAATCGACGACGAACTGCGGCAGAAACGCTCCAAAGAACAGCAGCGCCTTCGGGTTTGCCCAAATGACGAAAAAGCCCTGCATGGCATAGCCGCGCAGCGTGCGGTGCCTTTCTGCTTCCAGGCGCTCGATTTCGCCGCGCGAACGCAGCATCGAGAATCCAAGCCAGATGAGATAGGCCGCGCCAATAAACTTGATGATGTCGAACGCCCAGCCCATGAAACTCATCACGGCCTCGAGGCCCAGCGCGACGACCAGTATCATGGTCATGAGCCCGATTTGCGTTCCGGCGATAATGGCGAGCCCGGCGAGCGTCCCGCGCGAAAGGGCGCTCGCGATGATGACCGTGACAGTCGGGCCGGGAACAACGGCGATAAAGAAGGCTGCCGTGATAAAGGCGATGAGTGAAGCAGTATCGGGCATCATAGTGCTCCTGAAATGAACCCGGGAGCTAGCCACGGCCTCCTGCCTTTGGCAAGAGGCCGCGTTATCTGCTTATTCAGCTTCAGGGTCTTCGGCACCCTCGATATCTGCGCCATCCTCGCCGTTCACAGGCTCATGGATCCGCTCGACCGAAACGACTTTCTCGTCGTCCGCCGTGCGGAAAACGGTAACGCCTTGGCTCGATCGCCCAACGATCCGGATGTCTTCGACCGGAACGCGGATCACCTGACCGCCATCGGTAACCAGCATTAGCTGGTTGTCGTCTTCCACGGGGAAAGACGCGACGAGTTCGCCATTGCGTGCATTTACAGCCATCGCGACGATGCCTTTGCCCCCACGCCCGGTAATCCGATATTCGTAGGAAGAAGTTCGCTTGCCGAAGCCGTTTTCGGAAATGGTCAGCACGAACTGTTCGGCAGCACTCATTGCCACATAACGGTCCTGCGACAGCGCGGAAGCGATCACCGGTTCCTCATCCGTCGCTTCGGCCTCGTCGAGCTCTCCCCGCACGGCACGGCTCATCTTGAGATAAGCTACGCGCTCTTCCGAGGACGCATTAAAATGCCGGAGCACGGACATCGAGATGACGGTATCGCCATCGGCGAGGTTGATACCCCGCACACCGGTGGAATCGCGGCCCTTGAAGACGCGCACATCGGTGATCGCAAAGCGGATGCACTGACCGCGCGCAGTCGTGAGCAGTATATCGTCCATCTCGCTCGCCGTCTCGACACCGACGATGCCATCGCCCTCATCGAGCTTCATGGCGATCTTGCCATTCTGGCGCACCTCGACGAAATCCGAGAGCTTGTTACGCCGCACGTTGCCACCGGTCGTGGCGAACATCACATCGAGGCTATCCCAGGTGTCCTCATCCTCGGGCAGCGGCATGATCGAGGTTATGCGCTCACCTTCTTCGAGCGGCAGCATGTTGATGAGCGCCTTGCCGCGCGCATTCGGAGCCGCGACCGGCAACCGCCAAACCTTGAGCTTGTAGACGATGCCGCGTGAAGAAAAGAACAGGACGGGTGTATGCGTGTTGGCCACGAACAGCCGTGCGACGAAGTCCTCGTCGCGCGTCGCCATGCCCGAGCGCCCCTTCCCGCCTCTGCGCTGCGCGCGATAGGTCGAAAGCGGCACGCGCTTGATGTAGCCGGCGTGGGAAACGGTGACCACCATGTCCTCGCGCGCGATGAGATCCTCATCATCGAGATCGCCGGCAAATTCATCGATCTGCGTTTTCCGCGGCGTCGCGTATTGCGTTTTGATCTCTTGAAGTTCCTCGCGAATGATATCGAGGACGCGTTGGCGCGAACGCAGGATATCGAGATAGTCCTCAATCTGGCCGCCCAGGCCGTTGAGTTCGTCCCCGATTTCATTGCGGCCTAGTGCTGTAAGGCGAGACAGCGTCAGCGCGAGGATAGCACGCGCCTGTTCATCGGACAGGCGGAACGTGCCGTCCTCGTTAACCCGGTGGCGTGGGTCGTCAATCAGCTTGATGAGATGGGCCACGTCCGCCGCCGGCCAATCCCGATCGAGCAGCTTTTCACGCGCTGTTGCAGGGTCGGGCGACGAGCGGATCAGGCGAATTACCTCATCGACATTGTTGACCGCAACCAGGAGCCCGACCAGCACATGGGCGCGGTCGCGCGCCTTGTTGAGCAGGAAACGGGCCCGCCGCGTCACAACTTCCTCGCGGAAGCGCAGGAAGGCTTCGAGGATAGCCTTAAGCGACATCAACTCCGGCTTGCCGCCGTTAAGCGCCACGAAGTTACAGCCGAATGATGTCTGGAGCATCGAGAAGCGGTAGAGCTGGTTCAGCACGACGTCCGCGACCGCATCCCGCTTGAGTTCAATCACGACCCGCATGCCCTGTCGGTCAGATTCGTCGCGAATGTCGGAAATGCCTTCGATACGCTTGTCACGCACCATCTCGGCGATCTTCTCGATCATCGTCGCCTTGTTCACCTGATAGGGAATCTCGTGAATGACCAGCGCTTCGCGCTCTTTTCGCACCTCCTCAGTGGTGACGCGGCCGCGCATCAGGACAGAGCCGCGCCCCGTCTCGTAGGCCGAGCGAATGCCGGACTTGCCGATAATGATACCGGCCGTCGGGAAATCGGGACCAGGCATGATTTCCATGAGTTCCTCGACCGTGATGTCCGCGTTGTCCATCACGGCCAGAGTGGCGTCGATCACCTCGCCCAGATTATGGCTCGGGATATTGGTCGCCATGCCCACGGCAATGCCACCACCACCATTGACCAGAAGGTTGGGAAACCTAGCGGGTAGAACCGACGGCTCGTGCTCGGAATTGTCGTAGTTGTCGCGGAAATCGACGGTGTCCTTGTCCAGGTCTTCCAGCAAAGTGCCGGTGACCTTTTCCATGCGCACTTCGGTGTACCGCATCGCGGCCGGCATATCGCCGTCGACCGAACCGAAATTGCCCTGCCCGTCGATAAGCGTGACGCGCATGGAAAAATCCTGCGCCATGCGGACGAGGGACATATAGACCGCAGAGTCCCCATGCGGGTGATATTTACCGATCACGTCACCCACGACGCGCGCCGATTTACGGTAGGGCTTGTTGTGTTCGTAGCCCTGTTCATGCATCGAATAAAGAATGCGGCGGTGCACGGGCTTGAGCCCATCCCGCACGTCCGGCAGCGCGCGGGAAACGATCACGCTCATGGCGTAATCGAGATAGGATTTCCGCATTTCGTCGGTGATGGAGATCGGGTTGATATCGGTCGGGCCGATCCCGCCGGCGTCGTTTTCAGGCGTATCTGTCACGATGCTCGTTCTGCACTATTTCTGCTGGGCGCTGGTGTATGCGATTCCGCCCGGGGATACCAGTTATTGCGGGCTCTGTGACGCACTCAAGGCACAGCGTCCACCGAAAATTTAAGCTCGCTCCTATATAGGAACGAACGCCCTTGCTCAAAACGTTTTGGTGGGTTTTATCTTTGCTTCCGTTTCTCTCCATTCGAGTCCCCGAACCATGACCGGCATAGCCGAATCGTCCCCGCTCGTCCGTCTGCCCTTCGGCCTGCGCACAGACCGAATTGCCGTTTCGGTACTGTTCCTTGTCAACGGCTTTCTTATCGGCAGTTGGGCGCCCAAGATTCCGCTGCTGATGCACCGGCTCGAGATCGGCGAAACCATCATGGGCCTGCTGATCCTCGCTTTCGGCGTCGGCTCGGTCACCATGATGCCGGTGATCGGTGCGATGACGGCCAAGTACGGATCAGCGCCGGTACTGCGTGTGGTCTCAGTCGTCGTACTGCCGCTGCTCCTTGTCATCACACTGCTGCCGGAGCTTTGGATGGTGGCGATCATCATCGTTCTGTTCGGCGGTTTTATCGGCGGCATGGACGTCGCCATGAACGCCAACGCCGTCGCCGTGGAAAAGCGTATGGCCAAGCCTATCATGTCTTCATGTCACGGCTTCTGGAGCCTCGGAGGACTGATCGGTGCCGGCTCGGGGGGGCTGCTTATCGGAACCTTCGGAGAGATCGGGCACGCCATAATCTTCACCATCGCCGCGACCCTCGCGATCGTACTGATACTGCCATGGATCGCGCGCGACCATACGACCGCAGCGACGCGGGAGGCCACGCCCCTGCGATTTCCACGCTCGCCACTCCCCTATCTCGTGGGACTTATGGCGCTGTTTTCCATGCTGCCGGAGGGCACGATCCTCGACTGGTCTGCCCACTTCCTGCAAAAAGAACTTGATGCCAGCATCGAAAAGGCGGCCCTTGGCTTTGCCGCCTTTTCCGGCACGATGGCGGTCATGCGTTTCCTGGGCGACGCCATTCGCGAAAGGCTGGGCGCGATACTGACGCTACGCATTTGCACCGGAATAGCTATGATCGGCATGGTGATCGGCTCCCTCGCGCCTACCGCCGACCTGGCAATCGCGGGCTTTGCCTTTGCCGGCCTCGGTATTGCCAACATGGTCCCGATTGCATTTTCGGCAGCCGGCAACCTGCCCGGCGTACCTGCCGGCATCGGATTGTCCATCGTGACCGTCATGGGATATTCGGGCATTCTGGTTGCGCCCTCGGTCATTGGGTTTCTCGCCGAACGCGTGGGTTTTTCGCCCGTCCTTTTGGGGGTTACATCACTGCTGCTCGTTCCGCTTCTCCTGTCGCGCCTTGGGAAGTACGCAGACTTCACCTCGGGTTGAATCAATCCCGGAACACCATGCCCGGCACGCGAGTTTCCCAAGCAAAGCAACAATGGAGCCGCCAAATGCAGGAAATGGATTTCCAGGTCGACAACAAGGTTTGGGTTCTGGTCGCCGACGGGGAAAAAGCCCTGTTCTTCGAGAATGCCGGTACTCGCAAACAACCCGACTTCAAGGTCGTTCGGGAAATGGAACAGGAAAATCCGGCGACCCGCGATCAAGGTACCGACGCGCCCGGCAGGATGTACGACTCAGGACCAAGCCAGAGGAGCGCGATGGAACAAACCGACTGGCATCGGTTGGCCGAGGAGCGTTTCGCTCGCGATGCCGCCGACCTGCTCTATCGGTTCGCAACCCAAAACCGCTTCAAGCAAATCGTCCTGTGTGCAGCCCCGCGCATCCTGGGAGAGTTGCGCAAGGAACTCCATTCCATGGTATCTGACCGTGTGATCGGAGAAGTCCCCAAAACGCTTACCAACCATCCGGTTGATCAGATCGAACGCATACTGAGCGCGGGCTGATTATGAGCTCGGCCGAGGGTCAAAAGGCGAGATCGCCGACCCGGATCGGCTGGCGGGGCTGGACAGCCACCGTTTGGCGGGTGACGCGCGCCATGTCGGACAAAGACACCTCGCTCCGCTGCGCAGGTGTAGCGTTTTTCGGCTTTCTCTCCATCTTTCCCGCCATCGCCATCATGGTGCTTTTGGTCGGAATCTTCGGTGACCACGCCGTGCTGAGATCCGAGATCGAGCGCCTTGGCGCTCTCATGCCGGACATATCGTTTGCGGTGATTGTCAACCAGCTCGATTCGGTGATGCGCCAGCCGCCGGCGGGGTTGGGCATCGGTTTGGCGGTTTCGATCGTCGTGGCCTTATGGAGCGGATCCCGCGGTGTCGACGCTCTGATGTACGCCAGTTCGGTCGCTTATCATGAAAAGGACGAGAGGAGCTTTATGCGCTCCGTCCTGATTTCCTTCGCCGTGACCGTATGCGGCGCTCTGTTCATGATCGTTGCGCTTGCGCTGGTTGCCGCTATCCCGATCATCACCTCCCTCTCCCCTATCCCCGGAACCGGCGAGCGCCTCGCTCTGCTTTTGCGCTGGCCTGCGCTGCTGGCGCTATCTATCGTGGCCTTTTCACTCCTCTACCGCTTTACCGCCAGTCGCAAGGCAGCAAAGTTTCGCTGGATTTGGCCCGGAGCGACGCTGGCATCAGTCCTCTGGCTGGGCGCGTGCCTCTTGTTTTCGTTGTATGTCGAATACTTCGGGGAATTCGAAGCCACATTCGGCTCGCTCGCCGCTGCGGTGGTATTGCTGTTCTGGCTCTATATCTCTGCGCTTATATTCGTCCTCGGCGCAGTCCTGAACGCAGAACTCGAATTGCAGACCTCCGTCGACACAACCGTGGGCCCCGAGAAACCCCTCGGGGATCGCGGGGCTTACGTCGCCGATCATTTTGTTGACCGTTAGGCTCTCAACCGTTCTGGACGGCGGGTTTGCAACTGGTTACCAGTTCTCGACAGGTCGGCTGAGAATCGCGGAGGGGGAGTTTCGTGTCCATCGGCTTTGGTCTGGAGCGTCTGGGGCTGGTCACGTTGCGCTATCCGCGCCTCGTCGCCCTGCTCGTCTTCGTCTTCACCGCGCTGTGCGGTTACCAAGCCAGCAGATTTTCGATCGATGGCGACCTGCTGCGGCTCTATCGCGGATCCGGGGCCGAGTTCGACCGATATATGGAATTGGGCGAAACGTTCGGGACGTTCGAGAACGACGTCTATCTCCTCGTTTCATCCCCCGACCTGACCGATCCCGCCGTGCTCGAGGACCTGCGCTTTCTCGCTTTCGAGCTGGAGCTCGAACCGTTTGCTGCCGGTACGCTTTCGCCCTTCTCGCTGCGCAAGCCCGTGGAACAAGGCGTCACCCTTCCGGCCGTACCCGAGGACCTGGATACTGCCGACGAGGTTGACACCGCACTATCAGTGCTTCGCCAAACCGATCCCTTGATGCGCAATCTCATCATGGAGGGCAACTCCGGGCTCGTAATGATCATGTTCCCTGACCCCGAAATGGTTCGGGCCCACGGCGATACAGCGATGATCGCTTCGCTGCGCGCGTTGGTCTCGACCTACCAGGCGCCCAACATTCGGATCGAGTTGACCGGCCCGCCTGTCTGGAAGGGCGAACTGCTACGCGCCGCTCTCAACGATCAGCTTATGTTCATGGGGATCGGGGTATTGCTAGGGTTCCTAACAGCACTCCTCGCCTTCCGCACCTTCTGGGGCGCGCTTCTGGCGACGCTTGCCCCGGCAATCACGGCACTCTGGGTAACCGGCTGCATTATCCTCATTTTCGGCGCCTTCACGTTCCTCACCAATATAATCTCTGCTCTGGTCCTGGTTATCGCCTTCGCCGAGAGCATGTACTTCTGCTTTTACTGGTTGCGGCTGTGGCAGGCTGGCGCCGATCCGAAAGAAGCGCTTTCGGAAACGGTGAAAAAGGTCAGCCCGGCTTGCGCGCTTACCGCGATCACCACAATTGTCGCCTTCTTGACGCTGGCACTGGCGCCAGGACAGGGTTTGCAGGAATTTGCCATCTCCGGCGCGATCGGCATGGCCATCGCGTTCGTCGCCCTCGTTACCTTCCTGCCGTTGTCTCTTCTGGTGGCACTCTGGTTTGGCTACAGCACGCGCCGGGCGCCTTCGGTAGCGCTTACCGCACCAATTCCCTTGGTTCGTCGCCTTGTCCGCGCGGCGCCGCGGCGCATAGCCATCCTGTCGCTGATTGCGGCAGCCATGCTCCTCGTTCCCCACGTCCTGCTCGAGCCGCGGTTCTCGTTTCAGGATTACCTGCCCCGCGGCAGCGACTCCCTGCAGACCAGCCAGCGGATCGATACCGGCGTCGGCGGTGTCGCCCCCGTCTACATCAGAATCCCCCTTTCAGGCGGAATCGAGGAAATGTCCGATGACGATTTCGCTTTGGTAGAGCTTGTCCACGGGCTTGCCGAGGAGCACTTCGGCAGGGGAAAGGTAATTTCGGCCGCGAGCTTCAGGCACTATTCGGAGTCCGGCTTCTCCCGCCAGCAAATCCTCGGGTCGGTCAGCCCCTTCCTCCAGCGGCGCTTCCTGAGTGAAGACGGTACTGAGGCGATGATAACCGCGTTCTCGCCCACATCCCAGGATGCCAGCCAGACGCAAAGCGTTATCGAGGCCGTTCGCGCCGATCTTGCCCGGGCCGGCTTGACCGATGTCGAAATATCCGGCTTCAGGGTGCTGACGGCCTACGCCACCATCTCCATGATCTCGACACTCCAGCTCAGTCTCGGGCTAGCAGTGCTGGCATCGGTCCTTTTGATCGGCATTGCGTTCCGCTCTTGGAAGATCGCGCTGGTCTCGCTTATTCCAAACGCCCTGCCCATCCTCATCACGGAAGCCATCCTTTATTCATCAGGCATTCAGTTGCAGTTGACCACTGTCATTTCGCTGACGGTCGCTTTCGGTATTGCTGTGGACGACACCATTCATTTTCTCGCCCATTACGTCCGCGCTCGCGAGCGCGGCGCCTCTGTTGCGGATGCTGTCGATTCGACGCTCGATCGCGTGGGACCTGCGCTGATCGCCACCACGCTGATCCTTATTGCGGGCTGCGCGGTATTGATGATATCGGCGCTGCCGCAGGTGGCATTGTTTGGGATGCTGACGGTGATTTCTCTGCTCGCAGCGCTGATCGGAGACCTTGTGGTCCTGCCGGCACTGCTGATTGGCGGGGGACGCCTCTATAAACGCTGGAGCGATAGAACAAATGAAGCGACTGCTTAGCCTTGCCTTGATGGTCCTTGCGGCCCTGCCGATTGCGCTGCCAGCCGGCGCGGCGCAGGCAGACGTAGAACTCTTGAAAAGCTACGTCGGTGAATGGCGCGGCCGTGGAACCGCAATGTTTGCCGCAACTGGCCAGAACGAAACGGTCGTCTGCCGCATGTCGGTGTCCGATTCCGATCTAACTAAGGTTGCCATCGAAGGTCGCTGCACACTGGCCGGCCGCACCCTGGCAATCGCCGGCACGGTTGCCTTCGTCGAGACGGCCAACCGCTACGAAGCCATAATGTCCTCCGTGGCGAGCTTCCAAGGTGTCGCCATCGGCCAACGCCGCGGTAGCGACATCGCTTTCAATCTCGTTGATCGCAACCATGAGCGTGGCGAACACCGTATTGATGCCGATCTGTCCTTACGCGGGAGCGAAATCCATCTCGATTTCAAGATTACCCACGTCGCGTCGGGTGCCAGCACGACCGCACGGATTCCGTTCGTGGCGCAATAGCCGCCTTCCATCTTGATTTGCGTCAACGCGCACATCACTTCAAGGGCAATAGATGCCCTTGCCGCCAGATGGAGTGCGAAGATGGAAGACGATGACAAGAAGTCCCGGACCTTTACCGAAGAAATCGAGATTGCCGGTCACCAGTTGATTGAGCGTCTCAAGGAATTGATCGCAGAAGGTAACGTACGCACGGTGCGCTTGAAAACCGAGAGCGGCGACAGCTTTCTCGAAATTCCGCTGACCGCCGGCGCAATTGCTGGTGGCGTGGTGGTTCTTGCGGCACCCTGGCTTGCTGCGATTGGGGCCATCGCCGCACTGGCTACCCGCGTCAAAATCGAGGTTGTCCGCAATCGTGACGATCTCGATGACGAACCGCCGAGCACCGGGCCGTCAGAAGAACAATAGGCTCTGAACAAAAAAAAGGCGGCACCGAGGCCGCCTTTTCCGTTTCGATTAGAACGGAATGTCGTCGTCCATCCCGCCCGACTCGAACGCCGGGGCGCTTTGCGGCCGGCCGCGGTTCTCCACGGGCCGCCCCCCGCCCTGGTTGTAGCCCCCGCTTGCACCTTCCCCCTCCCCGCGTCCGTCGAGCATGGTGAGCGTGGCGTTGAATCCCTGCAGAACGATTTCAGTCGTATAGCGGTCCTGCCCACCCTGATCCTGCCATTTACGGGTCTGCAGTTGCCCCTCGATGTAAACCTTGGCGCCTTTGCGCAGAAACTGCTCGGCGACACGCACCAGCCCTTCCGAAAAGATCACCACCCGGTGCCATTCGGTGCGCTCGCGCTGTTCCCCGCTGTTGCGGTCCTTCCAACGCTCGGAAGTCGCTATCGAGAGCTGAGCAACCTTGCCGCCATTGGTCAGGCTACGGATTTCAGGATCTGCTCCCAGATTTCCCACCAGAATGACCTTGTTGACGCTACCAGACATCGTAAACCTCTAATGTTTTTCCGATCGGCATTATATGGCCTAACCCTGCTCCAATCCGCCTACCGTTCTGCTTTTACACAGATGATCGGATTGGTGCAAATACACATGTTCCTATTATGTTCGATTTTCAGCGCTTTTAACGGCACGGATCGGGCACCATAAACACCATTGACGGAATCAAATCGTTCTCTTTATGTTCTAGCCGTGTAAATTCAATTCGCCGCATCGCCTTGCGGTGTCTGGTGGTTGTGCTTATGTGAGCCGGGCGCGCCCGTGGCGTCCCGTATCATCTCCCGAATTTATTTCGCTGCTGCTTTTGCCTGGACCGCATATAATGACGGACTTATCCAATCCCAATCGTGACATCGTCATCCGCGGTGCCAAGGAACACAACCTCAAGAATATCGACGTGCGGCTACCGCGCGACAAACTCATCGTGATGACGGGCCTGTCGGGTTCAGGCAAGTCCTCTCTCGCCTTCGACACCATCTACGCGGAGGGGCAGCGCCGCTACGTGGAAAGCCTTTCGGCCTACGCCCGCCAGTTCCTCGAAATGATGCAAAAGCCTGATGTCGAACAGATCGACGGTCTGTCGCCAGCCATCTCGATCGAACAGAAGACGACGTCGCGAAACCCTCGCTCCACGGTGGGTACTGTCACGGAAATTTATGACTATCTGCGCCTGCTCTTCGCGCGGGTGGGTATCCCCTATTCCCCGGCGACAGGCCTGCCCATCGAAAGCCAGACGGTTTCGCAGATGGTCGACAAGGTGCTGGCGCTTGAAGAAGGCACGCGGCTCTACCTCCTTGCCCCCATTGTCCGTGGGCGCAAGGGCGAATATCGCAAGGAACTTGCAGACCTTCTCAAGAAGGGCTTCCAGCGCGTCAAGATCGATGGACAATTCTATGAGATCGAGGAAGCCCCGGCCCTCGACAAGAAACTCAAACACGATATCGAGGTCGTCGTCGATCGCATCGTCGTCAATCCCGATATTTCCAGCCGTCTGGCCGAAAGCTTCGAGACTGCGCTGCGGCTGGCCGATGGCATCTCCATCGCCGAATTCGCCGATCGGACCGTCGAGGATGGTGCCCCTGAACGCCTGACCTTTTCGGAAAAATTCGCCTGCCCGGTTTCCGGCTTCACCATTGCAGAAATCGAGCCGAGGCTTTTCTCTTTCAACAACCCCTTCGGCGCCTGCCCCGTCTGCTCGGGATTGGGCACAGAAGCCAAGATCGATCCCGACCTTGTCGTGCCCGATCCTTCGCTTTCGCTGCGCGATGGCGCGGTCGCGCCGTGGTCGAAAACGTCTTCGCCCTATTATCTGCAGACTCTGCAGGCCGTGACCCGGCACTTCAAGGCTTCGACAGGCACCGCTTGGCAGGATCTTCCCTTTGAAGTGCAGCACGCGGTCCTCTTTGGCACCGACAAGACGTCGATCGAGTTCGTCTATGACGACGGTCTGCGCAAATACACGACCAAAAAGCCCTTCGAAGGCGTGGTGGGCAATCTCGAACGCCGCTATCGCGAGACCGAATCCTCTGCTGCACGCGAGGAAATCGAGCGCTATATGTCCGCCGCTCCCTGCCCTGCTTGCAACGGCTACCGCCTCAAGCCGGAAGCGCTCGCGGTCAAGATCGCCGGACATCATGTCGGTGAGGTCGCCAACCTCTCGATCCGTGCTGCAGCCGACTGGTTCGAGGCCTTGCCCGGCAAGCTCAATGAGACCCAGCGCGCCATTGGCGAGCGGGTCTTGAAGGAGATACGCGAGCGCCTGACGTTTCTGAACGATGTCGGCCTCGAATATCTGACGCTTTCGCGTAATTCCGGCTCGCTCTCGGGCGGTGAAAGCCAGCGTATCCGCCTTGCCAGCCAGATCGGCTCAGGACTGACGGGCGTGCTCTATGTGCTGGATGAACCCTCGATCGGCCTGCATCAGCGCGACAATGCACGCCTCCTCGACACCTTGCGCCGGCTGCGTGACCTCGGCAACACCGTGATCGTCGTCGAGCACGATGAGGACGCCATTCTCACAGCCGACCATGTGCTCGACATCGGCCCGGGCGCCGGCGTTCATGGAGGACAGATCGTTGCGCAGGGCACGCCGGAAGACATTCTCGAGCATCCTGACAGCATCACCGGACAGTATCTCTCCGGCCGCATGGGCATTTCCGTCCCCGCAGACCGCCGCAAGCCCAAGAAGGGTCGGAAGATCAGCCTTGTCGGCGCCGCTGGCAACAACCTCAAGAACGTCTCGGTCGATATCCCGTTGGGGCTTTTCGTGGCTGTTACCGGCGTTTCGGGCGGCGGCAAGTCTACGCTGACCATCGATACACTCTATCAGGCTGTCGCGCGGCGGCTCAACGGCGCGCGCGTTCATCCCGCGCCTCATGAAAGTCTCACCGGCCTCGAATTTCTCGACAAGGTCATCGATATCGACCAGAGCCCTATCGGGCGCACCCCGCGCTCGAACCCAGCAACCTATACCGGCGCCTTCACCCATATTCGCGAGTGGTTCGCCAATATGCCTGAGTCCAAGGCGCGCGGTTATGGCCCGGGGCGGTTCTCGTTCAACGTCAAAGGTGGGCGCTGCGAAGCCTGCCAGGGCGATGGCGTCATCAAGATCGAGATGCACTTCCTCCCCGATGTTTATGTCACCTGTGACGTATGCAAGGGTCACCGATACAACCGGGAGACGCTCGAGGTCCACTTCAAGGGCAAGTCTATCTCGGACGTGCTGGACATGACCGTGGATGAAGGCGCTGAATTCTTCTCGGCTGTTCCCGTCATCCGCGACAAGCTCGTGACGCTCCAGCGCGTCGGGCTCGGCTACGTCAAGATTGGCCAGCAGGCGACGACTCTATCGGGCGGCGAGGCGCAGCGGGTCAAGCTCGCCAAGGAACTTTCCAAGCGCGCCACGGGGCGCACGCTCTACGTGCTCGATGAGCCAACGACTGGCCTGCACTTCCACGACGTAGCAAAGCTGCTCGAAGTGCTGCAGGAACTCGTCGAGACGGGCAACACCGTGATCGTCATCGAGCACAACCTGGAAGTAATAAAGACAGCCGATTGGATCATCGACCTCGGCCCGGAAGGGGGCGATGGCGGCGGCGAGATCGTCGCCGTCGGCACACCCGAGGAAGTTGCAGAGAACCCCCGCTCGCATACCGGCCGGTTTCTCAAGGAAGTCATGAGCCGCAGGCCGCTGCGGATGGGAACGGCCGCGCAATAAGCCGGCCGTCTTCGGCAATATGGCGGAAGCGTAAGGGTTGCATGCGTGCCCCGCATAGGCGCCTTGCGCTGCCTCCGATTCTCATGTCCGCGATTCTCGCCTATCTTTCGATTCTCGAGCCAGCCCCTAAAGGAGGACTCGATGTTCGTAAGAATCGTTTGGAGCGACCGACCTGGCCCCAAGCGGGTCCCACACCATTGGGGCCGCATCCGTCACGTACCGCGAACGGACACCGATGACCTTGGCGTTCCTGCTACCGATTTCCCGCGTATGACCAAGGGCCTATTCGACCGGCCCGAATAGCCCTCCTTTCGGTATGCGGGTGATGCATATCGGCCTTGTCAAAAGACGACTAGATAAGTCGGCTATTGCAGCCTATATCCCGCTCAACAACGAAAGGAGACAAGTAATGGGTATCCGCAAGACGCTTCAGAAGTGGGCCGCCTACAACCAGACCGTGCGTGAACTGAACGCCCTGGGCAACCGCGAACTCACCGACCTCGGCATTTCCCGTGGCGACATCGAACGTATCGCCCGCGACCATGCCAACCGCATCTGACTTCGGTTTAACGACCTCCAATTCCAAAAACTGAAAAAGGCATCCACCCGGATGCCTTTTTTGTTTGTGGCTAGGCCACAGCGCCGCCGCATATATTAACAGAATATGACGCAAACTATTGCCAGACCTGCAGAAATTGCAAACCTGCTCTGAGGAATCTCCCTCTGCTCAATTTCGCTGAAGCGTTCTATCTAGAGGGTGTAAATCGAAAGGAGAAAACCGATGGACATCCGCAAGACCTTCAAGAAGTGGTCGGCCTACAGCCAGACCGTTCGTGAACTCAATGCACTGGGCAACCGTGAACTCAACGATCTCGGTATCAATCGCGCCGACATTCAGCGTATTGCCCGTGAACATGCCAGCTCCCTTTAAGTCGGCACCGTTTGCAAACCAAAGCATCTGAAAGGCACCCTCCAACGGGTGCCTTTCTCGCGTTTGGGCATGGTTGCCCTCGACAGGACGACGGCTTATAGGCAGGGCCTAAGCCAATCAGTCCGGAACCACCAATGAATAAAGTGCATGTCGTCGGCGGAGGCCTCGCCGGATCGGAAGCCGCATGGCAGATCGCCCAAGCCGGCGTCGATGTGGTGCTGCACGAAATGCGCCCCATCCGCTCGACCGATGCGCATCATACCGACGATTTCGCTGAACTCGTCTGCTCGAACAGCTTCCGTTCCGACGACCACGAGCACAATGCCGTGGGCCTGCTGCATGAGGAAATGCGGCGGGCAGGCTCGCTCATCATGCGCTGTGCCGATGCCCATGCGCTCCCGGCGGGTGGAGCGCTGGCCGTCGATCGCGATGGCTTTTCGCGCAGCGTGACCGATGCTCTTTCTTCCCATCCTCAAATCACCATCGAACGCGAGGAAGTGGCGGGGCTACCGCCTGCCGAATGGGACAACGTCATTATCGCCACCGGCCCGCTGACCTCGCCAGCCCTGGCCGACGCCGTCGGCAAACTGACCGGCGAAGACTCCTTGGCATTTTTCGACGCGATTGCCCCCATCGTCCATTATGACAGCATCAATATGGATATCGTTTGGGCGCAATCGCGCTACGACAAGCCAGGTCCGGCGGGCACGGGGGCGGACTACCTCAACTGCCCGATGACGGAAAAGCAGTACAACGCTTTCGTCGATGCGCTGCTCTCGGCACCCCTGCACGAATTCAAGGAATGGGAAAAAGTGCCCTATTTCGACGGCTGCCTGCCCATAGAGGTTATGGCCGAGCGCGGCCGTGAAACTCTCCGACACGGCCCTATGAAGCCTGTCGGTCTCACCAATCCGCGCGATCCCAACAACAAGCCCCATGCGATCGTCCAGCTCCGACAGGACAACGCTCTGGGCACGCTCTGGAACATGGTCGGCTTTCAAACCAAGATGCGGTACGGCGTACAAACGGATATTTTCCGCATGATTCCGGGCCTCGAAAACGCGCAGTTCGCTCGTCTTGGAGGCCTGCACCGCAACACGTTTCTCAATTCTCCGAAGGTGCTAAGGCCCGACCTCAAACTCAAGGCAGATCCGCGGCTACGCTTTGCAGGACAGATTACAGGCGTAGAGGGCTATGTCGAAAGCGCGGCGATGGGCCTTGTTGCAGGCCGCTTCGCCGCTGCCGAAGCAAAAGGCGAACAGATATCCCTGCCACCCGTAACGACCGCGTTCGGTGCGCTGGTCCAGCACATCACGGGCGGACACGTCGAAGCGGAAGCCTATTCCGGTGCGCGCTCTTTCCAGCCCATGAACGTCAATTTCGGTCTCTTCCCTCCTGTGACCATCTCAAAGCCGGACGGACACAAGGGCCGCTGGCGCGGACCAGACAAGGCGATGGCCAAGAAACGAGCATTCACGTCGCGGGCGCTTAATGACCTTGCCGGCTGGCTCTAGCCATTCCGCAGGGCCCACCACATCAGCCTGGTCAACCGTAAGAACGGAACCGGTGCAGCCATGGGTACAAACGGCGCCTCGTGGCGTGCCAGCCGAGCCAGATCGTCCTCCACCAATGCCAGGGACGCAAAAGCGGGCCTTGAGGCCTTTGGCGCTACACCCATGGCCGAACGGACTTTTTGCGCGTGATGATGGGCAAGCTCGCGGAATTGCGTGATAGCATTCCTGAGTTCGGGACTGTCCGTTCCAGCATAAATATCGGCCTCCCTCACGCCGTTGGCCGTGAATACGGAAAGCGGCAGGAAAAGCTGACCGCGCGCGGCATTGTAACCGAACGCGCGCAGATGTCCGGCCAGCGCAACAGCAACGCCAAGATGCCCGGCAGCCTCCGCGGCACTCGTCGCTTCGTCGCCTGACAGGATCATCGCAGCGTATTGGAATAGCACTGAAACCGTTTCGCCTGCATAGCCTTCGAACTGCCCGGCATCGGGCATCGGATCGTTGTAAAGGTCGAACCGCCGCGCCGCGAGAAGCCGCACCAGCGGCCCGACCGGCAGCGCACACCGCTTGATGGTCTTGAGCAGAGCGTCGGCGACCGGGTTGCGCACCACATCGCCATGCCCCTCACCTTCGAGGGCATCGACCCACCATTGGAGCCGGATTTCTCCCGGCGTGGGTTCGGAAACACGCTCGCGAACGGTCGCAACTTCGGCGGCGAACGCAAACAGCGCCTGCACGTCGGCGCGCTTCTCAGCCGGGATGACAAGGCTTGACAGATAACGGTCGGGATCGAGTTCGCGCAGTTGCGCCGCAGCAAGGGCGTGGCTTTCCCCGCCTTCCACTGCTAGCGCGCCTTTTCGACGGCGATGAGCGCTGCGCCGACAGAGCGTTTTTCGGCAAGGAGCACGTTATAGGTCCGCACCGCGCTACCCGTCGACACCGCCTCGACAATGACGCCCTTTTCCTTGAACGCTGCCCGGATCTCCGGCGCGAGAGCAGCGATATCGGGCCCAAGCCCGATCAGCAGCACATCGATCTCGTCTGCCACGGCCAATGCTCGCTGGAGTGCATCAAGCGACACATCGGCGGCCGATTGGGCCGCCCAGGCGTACATCCCACCGGGAAGACAGATTAGCGAGCCTTTGTGCGACATGTCGGCGAACCGGAATCCGCCGTCGCCATAGGCGTCGATCGTCGCCTGGTAGGGATAATGCCCCTGCCCCGCTTCCCATGTCATCGGCTATACCGAAGCGCCGTCCGCACGCCGCTCGGGTTTGGACTTGTCGGCAACGGCATCACCGCGGGTCTTGACCCCGAGATAGAGAAGGATCGGCGCCGACACGAACAGCGAGGAATAGGTGCCTACGAGTACGCCCCAGGCCATCGGGATGGTGAAGTTCCGCACAACCTCACCGCCGAAGACGATCAGCGCCATCATGGCGAGGAACGTCGTAACGCCGGTCAGGACTGTACGCGACAGCGTCTGATTGAGCGATATATCGATCATCTCCGAGAGGCTCAAACTCTTGTATTTGAGCATGTTCTCCCGAATCCGGTCGTAAATCACCACCGTGTCGTTGAGCGAGTAGCCGATCACCGTCAACACCGCCGCAATACTGGCGAGATTGAACTCGAGTTGCAGCAGAGTGAACAGGCCGACGGTCAGGATGACGTCGTGGATCAGCGCGAGCATCGTCCCGACACCGAACTGCCATTCAAACCGAAGCCAGACGTAGATGGTAATGCCGATCATCGCAAAGATGACACCCAACGTCCCGGCAAATGCCAATTCACTCGAAACCGTGCCGCTGACGCTTTCGGTTCTTCGTACTTCGTACTCGTCGCTGACCGCTGCGATTACCTGGTTGACCGCCTGTTGCTGTTCAGCATCCGTGCGATCCTGCGTGCCAAGCCGGATCAGGACGTCTTCCGGTGTGCCGAAGGTCTGCACCTGAACCGGGCCAAGGCCTAGATCCCCCAGTTGGGAGCGCAATGCTGCGATATCAGCCTCGCCTTCCCGCGCCTGCACCTCTATCGCGCTGCCCCCGGTAAAATCGATGCCGAAATTGAAGCCGCGTGTAAATTCGAGCCCGAGCGCACCCAGTGCCAGGACGATGGAAAGTGCAAACCCGACTTTGCGCAGCGACATGAAAGGCAAGCGCACGCCGTCCGGGATTAGCGATATGAGACTGATCTTGACCTGCTTGGGACGCCGCCAGGCGAACCATAGACCAATCAGCGCTTGGGTAACGAGATAGGCGCTGAACATCGTGGTCAGCACACCAAGCGCAAGGGTTACGGCGAAGCCCTGAACCGGGCCGGAACCGAGGAAGAACAACACGACGGCGGCGATCAGCGTCGTCACGTTGGCGTCAATGATGGTCACCATCGCCCTTTTAAATCCGGCCTCGACCGCCTGGTATGGTGATCGGCCAGATTGAAGTTCTTCCTTGATGCGCTCAAATATCAAGACGTTCGAATCCACGGCAAAGCCGATGGTCAGAACGATACCGGCTATCCCCGGCAGCGTGAGCGTGGCCCCCAATACCGACAGGGCCGCAAAAATCATACTGATATTGATGACCAGCGCGATGTTGGCAAAAATACCAAACCGGCCATAAGCCAGCAGCATGAAAACAACGACGGCAATCGTGCCAACGATGCCCGCGACGATGCCGCTCTGAACCGAGTCGGCACCAAGGCTCGCCCCAACGGTGCGTTCTTCGACGACGTCGAGGGTAGCCGGGAGCGCCCCGGCCCTTAGTAACACGGCAAGATCGCTGGCGGATTCGGACGTGAAATTGCCCGAGATCTGGCCGGATCCTCCGGTAATCGGCTGTTGGATCACGGGCGCTGTGATGACCTGTCCGTCGAGCACGATGGCAAAGCGACGCCCCACATTGTGGGAAGTGATTTCCCCGAAAGTGATCGCGCCCTGAGTGTTGAACCGGAAGGTCACGACAGGACGGCCATTCTGGTCGAACGCAGGCTGGGCATCCACGAGCTGTTCGCCCCCGAGAGAAATGTCCTCGTAGAGCAATTCCTCGAACCCGTCAGCGCTCGGCACAATCATCGTTCCTGATGGCTGTCCCTGAGCGCGTGCCTGTTCGGCCGTCATGGAAGGATAGACCATATGGAACGTCAGCCGCGCCGTTTGACTGATCAGGTCCTTCAGGCGCCCCGAATCGTCAAACCCAGGCACCTGGACCAGAACGCGATCCTGTCCCTGACGCTGAATGACCGGCTCGGTCGTACCCACTTCGTCGATGCGCTTGCGAATAACCTCGAGCGATTGGGCGACGAGCGCCGACATACGGTCGGCAATGCCTTCTTCGGTCAACGTAATACGGATTACGTCAGTGCCGACCAGTTCGATCGCGGTTTCGGGCGTCGAAGCGCCGGCAAAAACTCCCGTTTCGACCACGGTCTCGAGAGGCGAGAGGAGCTGGCGTGCCTGATCGCGCTGTGCGGGCTCGGTCAACTGGATGTCGAGCACCGGACCGCGTGTCGTAATGAGGTTGCCGATCCCCTGATTTACAAGGATCGAACGCGCTTCGCGGCGTATGTCGCCAATCCGGCCCTCAACGATATCGTTGCGGTTGACCTGCAGCAGCAGGTGGGCGCCACCCTGAAGATCGAGGCCGAGCACAACACGTTGCTGAGGCAGAAAATCGGGCCACCCGGCCAGCGAGTCGTCGTCAAGAAAGTTCGGCACCACCAGCAACATGCTGAGCAATGAGACGAGAATGATAAATGCTGTCCGGATTGGCGAGGTTTTCATGATTTTCTAGGGTCGTCCCTGATGAACTAAAGCGCCAGCGCTGGCCGCGCTGGCGCAGGATTGTCGCGCCGTATTGGCGAAGGAGGCCGTTCAGGTCTCAGGCGTTGTCGTTGACCGGCTCCGACTTGGTCCGGACATCGGCGATCATCGACCGCACCACCTTGACCTTCACACCTTGGGCAACTTCGAGTTCGAGATCCTCGTTCTCGACCACCTTGGTCACCTTGCCGACGATCCCGCCGCTGGTCACCACCGTATCGCCGCGCTTGATGGCCTCCAGCATGGCCTTGTGCTGTTTCATACGCTTCTGCTGCGGGCGGAATATAAGGAACCAAAAAATGGCAATAAGCAGGATGATCGGGATAAAACTCGAAACAAAATCCATACCCGTAGGCGCGGCACCGGTTTGCGCGAAGGCGGGGGTTACGAACATAGACAGACTGCTCCTTGGCTCTGCTTGTCAAAGCATGGCGGATTGCCCCATATAGGGACCGTTTGCGGCTTTGGGAGGTTCAGCCTGCCCAAAAATCGCGCGGACTATACAAGCGCACCCCATGAAAGGCAAAGCCTATCAAGCGCGCCAAAGGAGCCTTTCCACCAGTGGACACGAACGATCAGCTTGCCTCGATTGCCCGGGCCCTCGAGGATATTGCCAAGACGCTCGGCACCGTCGCCGGCACGGCCCGTCCGACGCCTGAGCTCAGCGATGGCATTGATGCCTACCTGTGGGACGGCACCCATGAGATGCTGATCCCCGTATCGGCGGTAAACCGGGTGCCTTTGACCCTGCTGCGTGGCGTCGCGCATCAGCGCGATATCCTTCTGGAAAACACGCTCGCCTTCGCCCGGGGCCATGGCGCCAACAATGCCCTCTTATGGGGCGCGCGCGGCATGGGCAAAAGCTCGATGGTCAAGGCGATTCATGCTCATATTGCCGCAAATCCCGAGCCTGGGATGGGCCGGTTGGTTCTGGTCGAAATCAATCGCGAGGACATAGCCACTCTCCCCGGCTTGCTGCGTTTCATCACTAAACGGGGGGAACGGTTCATCGTCTATTGCGACGATTTGAGTTTTGATCGGGACGAAACGAGCTACAAGGCGCTGAAGTCGGTTCTCGATGGCGGGCTCGAAGGCCGTCCGGCCAACACCCTGTTCTATGCCACCTCAAACCGCCGTCACCTGATGCCGCGCGACATGATCGAAAACGAGCGCTCTACGGCGATCAATCCGAGCGAGGCTGTGGAGGAGAAGGTGTCGCTTTCAGACCGCTTCGGGCTTTGGCTCGGTTTCCATAACTGCGATCAGGATACCTACCTCGAAATGATCCGGGGCTATGTGAGCCATTACGCCATCCCGGTGGAAGAGGCCGAACTCCGCGTCAAGGCAATTGAATGGGCGGCTACGCGAGGCGCTCGTTCGGGCCGCGTCGCCATCCAGTTCGTGCGTCACCTCGCTGGAGCCAAGGGACAAGCGATCCAGGACGTCTGAGAGCACCTAGTAATGAAAAAGCCCGCCGGGCGCTGTGCTCGGCGAGCTTTCGATTTCTATAGATGAGCGCTTATCCAGCCAGCAGCGGTGCCGGGTCCACAGGCGTTGCGCCACGACGTAGCTGGAAATGAAGCTGCGGGCGGCTCACGGAAGCGCCGGTCATGCCCACGGTACCGATGGCGTCGCCGCGATTGACCGTGTCGCCCTTGACCACGCCCATCGTCTTGAGATGCGCATAAGCCGAGACGTAGCCGTTGGCGTGTTTGATGAGGATCAGATTGCCGTAGCCCTCGACAGCGTTCCCGACATAGATGACCTCGCCGGTCTCAGCGGCGCGGACGGTCGTACCTTCCGGCGCTTCGATATTGATGCCTGTGCCGCGCGATGCGGCAAAGTCGGTTATGACGCGTCCGGAGAGCGGCCAGCGGAACTTGTCGGAAGCGGCAGCCGGCGCAGGCTGGGTTGCTGCGGCAGCAGGCTGCTGAGCGGGCACGGCAGCGACTTGCTGAGCGGGCTGCTGGGCTGCGGGCGCAGGCTGGGTTGCTGTGGACGGCGGGGCAAGCGGCTGGGTCGCAGGGGCAGTGGCAACTTGTACCGGCTGCTGGCCACGTTGAGCCAGAAGATCGGCCCGGCCCGGAATGATGAGACGTTGACCTACGCGAATACTGTCAGGCGCCGTGATATTGTTGGCGGCGATGATATCGGTCGCGCTTACGTCATAGCGGCGGGCGATCGTGTAGAGCGATTCGCCTGAAGCGATGGTGTGCGTATAGGTGTCGCCCGAGACCACGCCGAGCTGAGGCGCGCTGGAGCCCGGCGCTGCGGGCAAGGACTGGGTGGGTGCGGATGCAACGGCGGTATGAGCAGGCATGGCTGTGGTACTCGTTACTGATGGCTGCAGAGGCGGAAGATCCTGGGTGGCAACCGCGCCCTGCCCGCCAGCAGGCTGGGCAGTGGTGCGGTCGATGATGACGGGCTGATTGGCCGTTGCGTAGGTGGGCGATCCGCCGCCGATATTGGCAGGCGGAATGAAGTTCGGCATGGGCTGCCCTGAAGCCGCTCCGGCCGTTCGTCCGGAAGACCCCGTCACCGTGGGATCGGTTCCGAACGATCCCATCGAGGAGCACCCCGCAAGAACAAGTGTCGCTGCAACAATTGCTACAGCCGACGCCGACCTGCGAAGATTGGAAAGGGTGTCGCGATTACGCATGGGACTGCTCGTCAACTCATGTACTCGATATAATTAGAGTTAAACTGTTAAGGTAAAGACGAGCTTAAAGGCGCACACTCGGTACGAGCTGTCGCCGCTTTTTTCGAACGGGCAAGACAAATCAGAGATTGCGCGCTCGCCCCGGGATCAATGGCGAAAGTCGTACAAGGCCGTGCTCGCTTTCGAGGAAACTGTCGTCAACCCGCTCTACCCGGACAATCGATTGCCTGTCGGAAGGCGCACCCACCGGCACAACGGCAACGCCGCCATCGGCAAGCTGGGCGATAACATCTTCAGGGATTTCAGGGACCGAGCCGGTCAAGAATATCCTGTCGAACGGCGCCTGCTGGGACAGGCCGCCAAGGCCATCGTCGTTAAGCCCGACGATGTTCGTAAAACCGATCTGTCTCCAACGGATCTGTGCTGCGCTCGCCAGCGCGCGGTGTCTCTCGACGGTGAAAACGCGCCGCGCCATGCGCGACAGAAGGGCTGCCGAATAGCCGGACCCCGTGCCAACTTCGAGCACCTTGCTCGCGCCCTGCGGCGCCAGCACCGCGATCATCGTCGCGAGAATCGTAGGAGCGGTGATCGATTGCCCGCATTCAATCGGCAACGATGATTCGCGATAGGCGTATTCCGCATAGTCGGCGGGAACGAAGACTTCGTGCGGCACGATTTCGAAGGCGCGCAGGATATCGCCGTCGGTGATCCCCAGCTGCCGCAGATGCAGGATCAGGCCGGCCCGCGCTTCCCAGAAATCGGTAACGCCGCCGCCCTCTTCCATCAGGATCAGGTCCTCGCGAGCGGCAATCGCCCGTCGAACTTCGCGATCAGCGCCATATCGGTCTGTTGCAGAAGCAAGGGGGTCACCGTGATTTCGTTGTTCTCATGCAAGATATGGAAATCGGCGCCCGGGTCCAGTGGTTTGGGTGTTTCGAGAATCGCGACGAAGTGCTTGCCCGCATTGTCGCTGGGATAGAGCTCGAACGGGGAATGGGAAAATCGCTGATGCGGCACAAGTCGGATACCCCTGACGTCATCGACCATGCACATCGGAAAATTGACGTTGAAATACGTGTCCTGTCCCCGGGCGATTTCGACAATGGCCTCGATCGTCTCCCTCCCGAAGGCCTTGGCGGGTTCCCAATCGATTCGGCCGTCGCCCTTTGAAAAATCCATCGACTGACTCAGCGCGATGCCGATGGCCCCGTGAAGGGCTCCTTCCCGCGCGCCCGCCACAGTACCCGAGCAGTGCATGATATCGCCCAGGTTTTGGCCGCGATTTATTCCCGACAGCACGAGATCGGGCTTTTTGTCCTTGAGCACGTGGGAGACGCCGGCCACGACGCAATCGGCCGGCGTGCCATCGAGCGCGAATATTCTTTCCCCGCGCTCTTCCAACTCAATCTCATATCCGAAGGTGAACCGGTGCCCCGTGCCGCTCTGGTTAGCGGCGGGAGCGACGACCCAGACATCATCTGAAATCGAGCGTGCGATATCGAGCAGAACCGCCAGTCCCGGCGCCTCCACGCCGTCGTCATTGGTCAGGAGGATGCGCAAGAAAGCCTCCTAACCACCGATTTTCGTGATTCCACCCATATAGGGCTGGAGCGCGGAGGGAATCGAAATCGAACCGTCCGCGTTCTGGTAATTCTCCATCACCGCGATCAGCGCACGCCCGACGGCAACGCCGGACCCGTTGAGCGTATGGACAAATTGCGGCTTGCCGTCCGCATCGCGATAGCGCGCATCCATGCGCCGCGCCTGGAAATCGCCGCACACCGAAACCGAGGAAATCTCGCGATAGGTATTCTGGCCCGGCAGCCAGGCCTCGATGTCATAGGTCTTCTGTGCACCGAACCCCATATCGCCCGTGCACAATGTCATGACGCGATAATGGATACCGAGACGCTTCAGCACTTCCTCGGCACATGTCAGCATTCGCTCATGCTCATCGCCCGAGGTTTCCGGCGTCGTGATGGACACCAGTTCCACCTTGTTGAACTGATGCTGGCGCAGCATCCCCCGCGTATCCCGCCCGGCCGATCCGGCTTCGGACCGGAAACATGGCGTTAGCGCAGTGAAGCGCAGGGGGAGTTCGCCTTCGCTGAGAATGGATTCGCGGACGAGATTTGTGAGCGGAACTTCTGCAGTAGGGATAAGGCCGAGTCGGCTGTCCCCATGTGGCACGAAGAACAAATCTTCCTCGAACTTTGGCAACTGGTTCGTACCGAACAATGCCTCGTCGCGTACCATCAACGGAGGCTGGACTTCCGTATAGCCGTGCTCATTGACATGCAGGTCCAGCATGAACTGACCGATAGCCCGCTCGAGCCGCGCGATTTGCCCCTTGAGGATGACGAAACGGCTACCAGAAAGCTTTGCCGCGCCCTCGAAATCCATCCCGCCCATCCGCTCGCCGAGCTCATAATGCTCCTTGGGCGCAAAGTGCAAATTCGGTTTTGCCGGGCGTGTAGCCTCGGATTCGTTGGGCCGGAAATAGGGCTGGTTGTCATGCTCGTCTACGCCTTCCGGAACCTCCACCAGTGGGATATTCGGTATGCCCGAAAGCGCATTGCGCAGTTCTTCCGTCAGCGCTTTCTCGCTTGCATCAAGTTCGGCCAGCCTGTCCTTGAGACCGGCAACCTCCGCCATCAGCTCGGCCGCCCGCGACTCGTCCTTCTGAGCCTTGGCCTGCCCGATCTGCTTGGATGAGGTATTGCGCTTTTCCTGCACCGAGTTGAGTTCGGTGACAATCGCGCGGCGCTTCTCGTCAAGGGATATCAGCGAGGCCGAAAGCGGAGACTGCCCGCGCTTGGCGAGAGCAGCATCGAAGGCTTCGGGATTAGCGCTGATCCACTTGATATCGAACATGTTCGTAAGTCCGCTCGGGGTTTGAATAAGGCGTTACTGCCTAGCCGAGACGCGCTCCGAAAACAAGAAGACCTAGCTTTCGATGTCCTTTAGGAGTTCCGCTTCGCGCGCAAGCCGGCGCTTTTCGACGATCCGTACCGCGATGATCGAAAGCTCGTAGAGCAAAAGCAACGGCAGCGCGAGGCCAAGCTGGGAAATGGGATCGGGCGGGGTCAGGAATGCCGCAAGCGTAATGACCACCACGATGGCATATTTGCGCCAGCTCTTGAGATTGGCTTCGCCCACAATCCCTATCTGCGCAAGGAGCGTCAGTATGACTGGAAGCTGGAAACATACGCCGAATGCCAGCAGCAGTGTCATGACGAGGCTCAGATATTCGGAAACCCGAGTCACCATCTCGATGGTCACGCCGCCGGTGTCCACCTGCTGCATCCCAAGGAAAAATCCGAGCGCGAGCGGCATCACGCCGTAATAGACGACAGACGCGCCGATGATGAAACAGATCGGGGTGGCGATGAGATAAGGCACGAACGCCATGCGCTCGTTCTTGTAGAGCCCGGGCGCAACGAAAGCGTAAATCTGACTCGCGATGATCGGGAAAGCGAGAAAGATGGCCGAGAACAGCGCGACCGAAAGCTTGGTGAAAAAGAACTCCTGCGGCGCCGTGTAGATCAGTCGCACGGCCTCCGGGCTGCCCGCAGCCGCGATGAACGGGCCAAGCAGGAAATTATAGATGTGATCGGCGACGAAAAAACACGCGACGAACAGCAGCGCGAGCGCGATTACCGAATAGATCAGGCGCTGGCGCAACTCCGCCAGATGCTCGATCAGCGGCGCCTCGCTGGACTTGAGGTCATCGTCCGGTTCGGTGGGCTTGCCAGTTGTGGCCATCGCTTATCCCTCCCCCGCGCCGACATCCGGAGTGGCAGGCTTGGATGTTTTCTTTTTGGGCGATGCCGCTTTCGCCGGTTTGGCTTTCTCGGGTTTGACCGCTGCTTTGGCCGCTGGCTTTACAGCGGGAGGTTTGGGCTTGGCAGCCAACGGTTCCGAGGCGGGCGCGGAAGATGCCTTCGCCGCCTTGACCGTTTTTTCCGGCAAGGTGGGCGCTATGCCTGCCTGGGCGCGGATTTCGTCAACCACGCTTTCTTTGGCGGGATCGCTTGGCTTGATCTTGCCTGACGGCAAAACCTTGCCGTCGCGCATGGTATTGAATTCCCGGGAGATTTCGGCGCTCGTCTTCTTCAGGGGATCGGAAATCGCCTTTTGCGCTTCCTTGAACTCGTCGGCGGCAATCGCCTTGTCGATTTCGCGCCGGAACTCGTTGCTCATACGGCGGACCGAGCCCATCATGCGGCCGACATTGCGCAACAACATGGGCAGGTCCTTGGGACCCACCACAATAAGCGCCACAGCGGCAATCACGAGCATCTCGCTCCAGCCGAGGCCAAGCATCGGGATATATCCTTAAAGGCGAAATAGCACGGACTGTCAGGCGTCCTTGCTGCGGTCGATTTCCTTGGCTTCGTTGAGCGTGGCGTCGCGTGTGGGGGCCTGCTCGATCTCCGCAACAGCCTTGTCGTCGTCCTCGGACATCCCCTTCCGGAATGCCTTAATGCCGCCTGCGACCTCGCCCATCAAATTGGCGATCTTGCCGCGTCCGAACAGCAGCAGCACCACAAGAGCGATGATCAGAATACCCCAAGGTCCGGGATTCATATGGGTAACCTCCTTCGGTGGGCCGGAAACGTGTTGCTCCGGCCTCGGCCATTTCCTTGTGACAGATATTGTCAAACAGCGTCGAAAACAAGGAAGAGTTATACGACAAACGGCATTCTCCGGCCCGAAACGCGTCCAGACCGCCAGCAGGTAGCGCTAGATTTCCCGATCCTCGGTCTCGGTTTCGACGGGTTCGGCGTCTCCCATGTCATCTGGGTCGAGCGGGTCCTCGTCTTCCCGCAGCCCCCCGTCATGGGGTAGCGGCATCTGGAAGCTCGCCGGCAGGCGGCTTGAGAGTAGACCTGCGCCCTTGAGTTCTTCGAGGCCAGGCAGGTCACCGAGCGTTTCGAGCCCGAAGTGATCGAGGAAGCCCTCGGTCGTTCCATAGGTAACGGGTCGGCCCGGGGTCCGGCGCCGCCCCCGCATTCTGATCCAGCCAGCCTCCATCAGAACATCCAGAGTGCCCTTGGACGTCGACACCCCGCGAAGCTCTTCAATCTCGGCCCGCGTTACCGGCTGATGATAGGCGATTACGGCCAGGGTTTCGAGAGCGGCACGCGAGAGCGGACGAGATTCGGTTTCTTCACGCCGCAACAGGAAATTGAGGTCTTCTGCGGTTCGAAAAGCCCATTTTCTGCCCCGCTGTACGAGATTGACCCCGCGTCCGGAATAGCTTGCCTGCAACTCCCTTGCCAACGCCTCGACATCTGCAGTCTCAGAGAGAAAGGGTTTGACGTCGCCAAGTTCCACCGGCTCGGCAGAAGCAAACAACAGAGCCTCGAGCACGCGCAAGTTGCGCGCATGAAGTTCCGGCTGGTCGGAATGCTCCAAGGGATCATTCATGAGGCAATGTCCGACCGCCGCCGTCTCACGAGCAAAGGAGCGAAAGCCGCGTGCTGGCGCAACTCCACCTGTCCCAGTCGCACCAGTTCGAGCGAGGCGGTAAACGTCGAGGCGAGCACCGTGGCACGCTCTTCCGGCTGCCCCAGATAATGAGCAAGATAGCTGTCGAGCGAGACCCACTCGAAATTCTGCCCGATCAGCCTTTCGAGAATCTCTCGCGCTTCCTGCAAGGCCCAGACGGTGCGTTTATGCGGAGAATATTCGGCCGGGATACCGCGCTCGCGCTGCATCGCATAGGCCCGCAACAACTGGTAGAGATCGGCTTCCCATAGGCAGTGTCGCGTGATGGAGACCGGCTCCGGCATGCCGCGGGCAAAGACGTCGCGTCCGAGCCTTGGTCGGTTCATGAGCCGCGCGGCGGCTTCTCGCATCGCCTCGAGCCGCGCCAGCCTGAACTGCAGCAACGCCGCCATTTCCTCACCGGTCGGCTCATCGTCATCGGCCTGCTGGGGCACCATCAGCCGGCTCTTGAGATAAGCGAGCCACGCCGCCATCACGAGATAATCAGCGGCGATCTCGATGCGCTGCTGGCGGATGGTTTCGATAAAGGCGAGGTACTGCTCGGCGAGCGCAAGAACAGAGATCTGCGCAAGATCGACCTTCTGCTTGCGCGCCAAATCGAGCAACAGGTCGAGCGGCCCTTCGTACCCCCCGACGTCCACATGCAGCACGGCATCGATGTCCGACCGGATCTGCGGCGCGTCATTCATCCAATCTGACTGCGTATCGACCATAAAGAATAAAATGCCGCTCGAGAAACGCCAAGGGGAGCAGCATTGCCACTCCCCCTTGTGTCGTCAAGCCGATAAGGCCGGCAAACTCTAGTTGTTCAGGACGAAACAGTCCCCGCCCTGCCCTTTGATCGAATTGCAGACGGTATTCGCATCGGCCATCGTGGGTTGCGGCAACCGGACGCGATAGTAAACGCCGCGCTCCCCGAGATCGACACGGCTCACGTCGAGTGCCGCGCCATTGAACAGCGCGCCATAACGCGATTGCAATTCGGGAATACCTGCCCGCGCCGCCTCTTCGCTGCGTTGGGAAGAAAGCTGCACCCACGCACCGACCCCGGTGGGCGCTGCAGTCGGCTGTTGAGGAGCTGACGCCGGAGCGACGTCTTGCTGCGCCGGGACCGAGGCGAGCTGCGTCGCCGGAGCGGGCTGTTGCGTCGGCGCGCTCGACGATTGCGTACCAAGGCCATTGGGCCGCGGAACCGGACGGGGAATGCTGGCAGGATCGAAAATCGGCGATTCGGCTGCGGCTACCGGCTCCACTACGGCTTCAACCGTCCCGGCGCTCTCCACAATCTCGTTTTGGGGCGCTACCTCTCCGATGGCAGCGACGATCGCCTCGCCAATCGGATCGGCCGTCAACGTACTGTTGGGAACCGCAGGTACATCGGGCCGCTCGACGGGCAGTACGCTGCTGCCGGCGATGCTTCCATCGCTTGAAACGATAGTGCCGTCAGGCCGGACCGTGACAGTGCGCACAGGACGATTCGCCAGCATGGTCTCGCCCTCTTCCGGTGCAATCACGCTTCCGACATTGGCCCCAACCACGCCATTTGTCTGGTCGCGCGACACGAGCGTTTCGTCTTCGGGGGGGACAGTGTTGCCATCGATCTCATTGAAGATGACCGATTCCGACGCAGGAACGGTGGCCGTGTTCTCGACGACTTCCTTGATCTCGCCCGCCTCGGCAGTCAGCACCGGCGCCTCAGAGGGCACGGGGCTCGTCGCAAAGAACATGAAATACCCGCCCGTCAATACGGCCAGGATGGCCGTCCCGGCGACTACGGGCAGTATAATTCCTGCCCGGCGGCGTGCCTGGGGACGCTCGACTTCCGTCGCCCCGACAAACGGATCGTCATATTCGCTGCCCTGCCGGTGCTGTGCTTCGTCAGGGTCAAGGGCATCCGCAATTTCCGGCTCGGGCTCGAGATCGGATTCAGGCGCATGGTAGGGATGGACCTCCGCGATTTGCGCCCCGCTCGCCGCTGCCGCCGCCAATATGGCGGATTCCGCAGCATCGACTGCACGTTCGGCTCGGAAATCTTCATGATCCGCCGTACCGAGGAAACTCGAACGGACCCTGCGTCCGCCATTGGTGCCTAATGCGCTGACGCGCGCGGCCTCGCCGATCAGCGCTTCAATCTCGCTAAGGGGGTCCCGGTCGTCGCGACTGTTCTGCTGCGCATGCGCATCGGATTCCCCGAAAAATGTGTCGACTTCAAACGGCGCCTGCCGTTCGGGTTCCACCAAAGCTCCAGTATCGGGGGAGCTACCGACAAAGAAATCATCAAAATCCCGTTCAGCGCGAGCCGGTTCGTCCTCACCCCGCTGGTCGTCCTGTACAGGATCGTCCTGCACAAAGGCGTCTTGCTCCGCGTCGGCGATCAGATCCGCTATCGGATCGTAAGCCCGATCGGCGTGCTGCGCCTCGGGCTGGGGGTCATCATTCCATTTGTCGAGAAAACCGAAATCGAAAGCAGGCTCGGGCGCTGCGGCGGGAGCATCGTCTGCCACCGGTTCCGACGCCTCTTCATCGCCTCCCCGGTCGTAGCCGTCCTCCGGATAGAGCGGCTCGGGTGTGCTGTACACTTCAGGGGAACGGACGGGTTCGTGTCGGGGTTCTACCCGCGTATACGCCGCGCTGTTGGCCGATTGGCTGCGCGCGTCCTGAGCCACAAGGCGCGCGAGTTCGGCGATCAGATCGTCCGAATCCTGCGCGTCCTGCGCCGGGTTTTGCTTTGGTGTGTCCATAGAACAGCGCCCCGATATGCAATCCTGAACTTGTCCTTTATTTCAAAGGACGGCGGGCACTTGTCCACAGCAATGCGCCTGAATTATGAAAGCTCTCTCGGCGCGGATACCCCGAGGAGCCCAAGACCATTGCTGAGCACCTGACGCACGCCATCAACCAGCGCGAGTCGTGCCAGCGTTAGTGTTGGGGCATCGTCGTTAACAAAGCGTAATCCCGGGTTCTCCTTGCCCTTCGCCCAGAAGGCATGAAATTGCGCTGCCAGTTCATGTAAGTAAAAAGCAAGACGATGCGGCTCATGGGCCCGCGCGGCCGCCGCCACCTGGCGTGGCCACGACCCGACTAGGCGGATGAGGTCCAGTTCCTCAGCCGAAGATAACAATGCAAGGTCGGCGCACCTCAGCGCGTCTGGCGAAACGTCGAGTGTTGGCAAATCGCGACCAGCATTGCGGAAAACCGACCACGTCCGGGCATGGGCATATTGCACATAGAATACCGGATTGTCGCGGGTCTGCTCCTTGACCACGGCAAAGTCGAAATCGAGCGGCGCATCGTTCCGCCGGAACAGAAGCATGAAGCGGGTGGCATCGGCGCCCACCTCATCAACAACATCAGCTACCGTCACCAAGTCACCAGCTCGCTTGGACATTTTAAAAGGTTCGCCGTTCTTTAACAGCCTCACGAGCTGGCAGAACCGCACGTCGACCTGCGCAGAGCCCTCGGAAACCGCGTTGACTGCGGCCGCGATCCGCGCTGCATAGCCGCCATGGTCCGCTCCCAGCACGTCAATAAGCGTCGAAAACCCCCGCATGACCTTATTGCGATGGTAGGCTATGTCGGCCGCGAAATAGGTATAGCTGCCATCGGACTTGATAAGCGCCCGGTCGATGTCGTCTCCAAATTGCGTTGCGCGGAACAGCGTCTGCTCGCGGTCTTCCCAATCCTCCGGCAGCTTGCCTTTCGGAGGGGCGAGCCGGCCCTGGTAGACCAGCCCCTTTTCCCGTAACCATGCGAGCGTCGTTTCGATATCCCCGCCCGGTCCGTGTAGCGTTTTCTCGGAAAAGAACACGTCGTGCTCGATGTTGAGCTTCCGGAGGTCCGCGCGCACCAGCTCCATCATCGCCGCAAGGGCATGTTGCCTGACTGGCGGAAGCCAGGCGCTCTCGGGCATATCGCGCAGGCTGCTGCCGAATTCGGCGACCAGCGATTGGCCGACCGGGATCAGATATTCCCCCGGATAGAACCCGGATGGAATTTCGACATTCTCGCCCAGCGCCTCGCGGTAGCGGAGATAGACCGACCGCGCCAGCGTATCGACCTGCGAGCCGGCGTCGTTGATATAGTATTCCCGCGTGACGTCGTAACCCGTGTAGGCCATGAGCGAGGCCAGCGCATCGCCGTAAACGGCCCCGCGTGTATGCCCCACATGCATCGGGCCTGTCGGATTGGCCGACACGTATTCGACGTTGACCTTTTCACCCTTGCCCACATCGGACCGCCCAAAGTCCGCGCCAAGTTCGGCTACCGATGCCAAAACCTTGTGCCAGACGCCAGGATTGAGCCGTAGGTTAAGAAAGCCGGGCCCGGCCACCTCGGCGGAAGCGACCTCATCGTCCTCGCCCAAACGAGCCGCCAGAACGGTCGCGATCTCCCGCGGGTTCTTTCCCAGCGGTTTGGCCACCACCATCGCGGCATTGGTCGAAAGGTCTCCGTGCGCCGCATCGCGCGGGGGCTCCACGACCACGCGTGCCAGAACTTCCGGCTGCTCTGCAAGTTCGGGAAAGCTGGCGCTCAGCGCATCGGCGACGCGCCCTTCATAGAGGGCAAAGATATCCATCGGAGAACCATATATGGGATAAGGGTAACAAGGCGTGCGGGTTACCGGAAATCGGGCCTTACGTCAAACAGGCGCGCGTGCTCATCGAGCGCGAAGGGGTCGGTCATACCAGCCACGAAATCGCAAACGACCCGCGCCTGCCTGCGTTTGTTCGGCGCATTGCGCCAGGCCTCCGCCCAGCGGCCGGGCATATCGCCGGTGGCGAGATAGGCATCGAACAGTTTCCGCACAACCGATTCCCCTGCCTGGACCGGTGCCATCACTTGAGGATTCCTGTAGACCTTGGCGAAAAGGAACGCCTTGAGCGCCTTTTCGTTCCGCGCCATTGCATCGGGAAATCCGATCAGGATTTGCCCGCACCTCCGCACGGCGTCGGCATCTTGCGGGGCAACTTCGGCTATGCGCCTTGCGCTCTCGGCGATAACCGCCTCGATTGTACGCGTGATCATCCGCCGCTGGACTTCATGAATCTGCCTGTTTCTCGGAGCCTCGGGCCAGAGATCGAGCACCTCCTGTGCAATCGGCCCGACCAGTGGCACATCGACAAGGTCTTCGATCGTCAACAGCCCGGCCCGAGCCGCATCATCGATATCGTGAGCGTTGTAAGCGATGTCATCGGCAATCGCGGCTGCCTGTGCCTCGAGACTCGCATACGTATGGGGCATCAGATCCGCGCTCGCCGCGATCTCGTCCAGACCCGGTGGCAGGCCTTCTTGCTCATAGCGGCCCACCGGCCGGCCATCTGCGTCCACAAGCGGACCATTGTGCTTGAGAATGCCCTCGAGCGTTTCCCAGGTGAGGTTCAAACCGTCATGCGCGGCGTAGCGGTTCTCGAGCCGGGTGACGACCCGGAGGGCCTGCAGGTTATGGTCGAAACCGCCCCATTCCGCCATGCGCTCCGCCACTGCCCGCTCGCCCGCGTGTCCGAACGGCGTGTGGCCAAGATCGTGCGCCAGCGCCACGGCTTCGGCCAGGTCCTCGTTGAGAGACAGGGCCCGCGCGATCGAACGCGCAATCTGGCTCACCTCAAGCGTATGGGTTAGCCGGGTGCGGAAATGCTGCCCCTCATGATGGAGAAACACCTGCGTCTTGTGCTGAAGTCGGCGGAAAGCGGTAGAATGGATGATACGATCCCGGTCGCGCTGAAATTCCGAGCGGGTTGGACTCGCACCCGGTTCATAAAGTCGCCCGCGGGTTGTGCCCGGATCAGCGGCGTAGGCCGCAAGTGCCGTCCTATGCATTTTCTTGGCACCTCTTTTCATCGTCGCTTGCCGATACTATGTTTGTCGTCCGACTGTATATTTGCGAGCGGAACATGGCCGACACCCAACTAACATCGAACGATGTCGTTTTGACAGAGCGCGCGGCCAAGCGCATCAACCGTATCTTGTCCAAAGAGAACCCGGGAACCGTGCTGCGCATCGCAGTCGCGGGCGGAGGCTGCTCGGGCTTTCAGTACGAATTCAATCTCGTCCAGGAAGAGCCCGGTGAAGACGATCTGGTCCTCACTCGCGACGGCGCGACCGTTCTCATCGATTCCATGAGCCTGGATTTCATGGGCGGTGCGGAGATCGATTTCGTGGACGACCTGATCGGCCAATCGTTCCAAATCCGCAACCCCAATGCGGTCGCTTCCTGCGGCTGCGGCACGAGTTTCGCCGTCTAGACGTATTTTCCGGGTGGCCTGAAATACAGTGCCTTCGTCATGGTCCGCGCTTGGGTGTGCGACCGAACGGAGGGATCATGAGCGTTGAATTCGTCATTACGGCATTGGTCGTTTGCCTGCTGCCCGGTACGGGCGTTCTCTATACGCTGGCCATCGGACTAGGACGTGGATTCCGCGCCAGCATTGCCGCGGCATTCGGGTGTACCCTCGGCATCATGCCGGCCGCTTTCGCAAGTATCGTTGGCTTGGCAGCGATCTTCCATACGAGCGCCCTTGCATTCCAACTTCTGAAATATCTTGGCGCCGTTTATCTGCTCTATATGGCTTGGAACGTCCTGCGCGAGAGTGGTGCCCTGAGCCTGTCGGAAGACCGCACGCCGCGATCATTTTGGAGAATCGCGACCGCAGGAGCTTTCCTCAACGTCCTCAATCCGAAACTCTCGCTTTTCTTTCTCGCCCTGCTCCCCCAGTTCGTACCGATCACGGCGCCCGATGCAACAAGCCGCCTTGTCATTCATGCGCTCGTTTTCATGGGCATCACGTTTGTCACGTTCATCGGCTACGGAGCCTGCGCTACGCTGGCCAGGAACTATGTCATTTCTCGTCCCTCTGTCATAAAATGGCTACGGCGCGGATTTGCCGGGGCATTCGGTTTCCTGGGGTTGCGCCTTGCCTTCTCGGACCGGTGAGGGAGACCGCCATGCGAATAGCGACCTGGAACATCAACGGCATCAATGCTCGCCTGCACGCCGTTCTCACCTGGCTTGATGAAGTCAAACCCGATATTGCTGGCCTGCAGGAAATCAAATGCATCGACGAGAATTTTCCACGCGCAGAGTTCGAATCGCGCGGCTACAACGTCGAAACTCACGGCCAAAAAGGTTTTAATGGCGTCGCCCTGCTCTCCCGCCTGCCATTCGACGAGGTTCACCGCGGACTGCCTGGCGATGATGCCGACGTTCAGGCTCGACTGGTCGAAGGGGTGTTCTCCACGGAAAATGGCGGCATCGTCAGGGTGTGTAACATCTATCTGCCTAACGGCAATCCGGTGGAAAGCGAGAAATATCCCTATAAGTTGGGTTGGATGGACCGGCTCCATGCCTTCGTCGAGGCACGGCTGGAACTCGAGGAGCCCTTCATTCTGATGGGCGATTTCAATCTCATCCCCACCGGCCATGATTGCCACGATCCGAAGGTCTGGTGGGGCGATGCCCTCTTCCGCCCCGAGAGCCTCGAAAAGTGGCGACGGCTCGTCAATCTTGGCCTGACCGACGCTGTCCGCGCGACGACGCTAGATCAAGCCTACACCTATTGGGATTTCCAGAACGGAGCCTGGCGCCGCAACTGGGGCATTCGCATCGACCACCTGCTCCTTTCCCCCCAAGCCGCTGATCGCCTCGATGGGGTAAAAATCCACAAGGATGTGCGCGGCTGGGACAAGCCCTCCGACCATGTTCCCGTGGAAGCCGACCTTGCACTGGCCGGCCGCAGTTCCAAGGCAGCTTGAATTTAGTAGGGTCCGAACTGGGGACCGATCGCCTCTGCCGCGCGGATCGCGGCTTCCATTTGCGCGGGCGGTGCGTTGCGTAGCGCTGTTTCGGAAAGCTCGCGTATCCAGAACTCGTCGCTGGTGCCGATCGAGCGGCGTTGGGCGATTGCGAGCCACATCAGACCATCGATGGGCTGGGCTTCGATCCCATCACCACTGAGAAGGAGTTCACCGAGCCGCGCTTGGGCTGCAGGGTGTCCTTTGCGCGCCGCGAGCGAGAGCCAGCGTGCACTTTGGAGTGGGTTGGGGCCGAGCTCGTTCGGATCGAGGTAGAGCACACCCGCGCGATACTGAGCATCGGCATCGCCGAAATAGGCCGCCGCGTGCAGGATCAGCCTGTGAGCGCGGTCATTATCCGCGTCAATTCCGGCGCCCGGTACACCGCTGAGATAGTAGTCCCCCACCTTGAGGAAAGACTGCGCCACGATATCGGCATCGAGCGAACGTGGAGGGGCATCCGCATTCTGATCGGCAATCTGCGAGAAGTACTGGAAGGCCCGTGCCTGATCCTTCTCGACGCCAAGGCCGGATTCATACATCAATCCTAACTGCCAGAGCGCAATAGGCTGCCCGGCTTCGGCGGCACCTCGGAGCGCGGATACGACATTATCGCCACTCATTTCCACGGTGGCGCTGTCGAGCATGTTAGCCAGTTCCTGCGCCGCATCGACCGCAGTTTGGGCCTGTGCTGTCGAAATCGAAGCACCCAATGAAAGACCGGAAAAGACCGCTGCAAACGCCAATGCAGCACCTCTGATAGTCGGCATGACACACCTTCTCATCCCCTGCCCGGATGGCGTCAGCGCCGTTCGCGCGATCACCTGTTGGCTGGGGTACGCATCTATATTGTCTGTGCCGGCAGAAAAACGCTCCACCGCCACCCTGTTGAATTTCTTATTTGTTTGTCCTGGTGCGGCTTCGGAACCAAAAGACCGTCCCTCTGCACGCCCCATCGCCCTTATGTCGTTGCATAGGGCCCGGACGTTTCGATTATCGTAGGTAATTATTGTGTCCGCATTAAAGCAAGCTCCGCCGCCGGGTGCCTTCACCCTGCTCTCGCAACGTATGCCTGCCCAAAATGCGCGCATTCCCTACTCCTCGCTTCCGGCCTTCTGCCGAAAGGAACAACCGACTGCGGAAATGGGCAAACACTTGATCGGCGAGGCTGAACTGCCCCGCGCAACAATGAAACCCGCCCGCCCGCAAACTTGTTCTTGCGTCTTTAGGGAAAGATTGTGGCAACTCCAGTTAGCGAAATGTGACTTGCCCGCAGACTCGCAAGAGTCTACGGGCAGTGTAGTAAAATTGTCACGAAGCCCCGGCCCCAACCTGCCCCATTCCGGGACAGGAGCCGTTATTTCAGTCGCGCCAGCGCTTCGAGGATCTTGTCGCGCCTTAACTGAGCCTCAGTCAGCCGCTCGCGTTGCTCCTCGACGACCCCCTCGGGAGCCTTGGCAAGGAACTGTTCGTTCCCGAGCTTTTTTTCAAGCCCTGTGATTTCGCCTTCGAGCTTTTTGACGTCCTTGCCGAGCCGCTGGCGCTCGGCATCGATATCGATGAGGTCGGCGAGCGGCAGAGCCCATGTTGCCTCGCCCACGACGAACTGCGCCGAACTGGCCGGGACCACAGAGGCCACCGAAATACTCTCGACGCGCGCAAGCCTTTTGATGGCCGCGTCATGGGTGTTGATGCGCGCCTCGGTGCCGGCATTGCCGCCTATGAGGACAAGGGGCACCTTGGCGCCGGCCGGAACGTTCATCTCTGTACGCACCGAACGGATCGAGGAAATGACTTCGATCAGCCAATTGAGTTCAGCTTCGGCCTCCGGGAAGGACAACCCGTCCAGTACCGGCCAGTCAGAGAGCATCAGGAATCCCTCGCGCGCTGGTCCGGCCTTGCCGGTCTCGCCCCAAAGTTCTTCGGTGACGAACGGCATGAAGGGGTGGAGGATTTTGAGGATCTGATCGAGCGCCCAGGCTGCCGTGGCGCGGGTTTCGGCCTTGGCCGTCTCGTCGTCGCCCGAGAAGACGGGCTTCGCCAGTTCCACGAACCAATCGCAGAACGTGCCCCAGACGAAGTCGTACGCGTAGTTGGCCGCTTCGTTGAACTTGTAGTCCTCGATAGACCGCGTGAGGTTGGCCGCAGCCTTGGCTGTCGCCCCGATGATCCAGCGGTTAAGCGAAGTGCTGGCCGCTTCGGGCTCGAACCCGGCAACACGTACGCACTCGTTCATCTCGAGGAATCGCGCCGCGTTCCAAAGCTTTGTCACGAAGTTCCGGTATCCCTCGACGCGGTTCATCGAGAGCTTGATGTCGCGTCCCTGTGCGGCCATCGCGGCCAGCGTGAAGCGCGAGGCGTCCGCCCCGTAGCCATCCACCAGTTCCAGCGGATCGATGACGTTGCCTTTCGACTTCGACATCTTCTGGCCCTTCTCGTCCCGGACCAGTGCGTGAACATAGACCGTCGAGAAAGGCTCGGTTTTCATGAAATGGAGGCCCATCATCATCATCCGGGCAACCCAGAAGAAGATGATGTCGAACCCGGTAACGAGCACGCTGGTGGGGTAGTAACGTCCGACCTCGGGGGTTTCGTCCGGCCAGCCCATGGTGGAGAACGGCCAGAGCGCAGACGAGAACCACGTGTCGAGCACGTCCGGGTCACGTTCGAGCGCAACCTCTCGGCCGTAATAAGTGGCGGCTGCCGCCTGGGCTTCCTCTTTGCTGTCCTCGACGAAAATAGTGCCATCCGGCCCGTACCACGCCGGAATCTGATGACCCCACCAGAGCTGGCGCGATACGCACCAGGGCTGAATGTTTTCAAGCCAGGCGAAATAGGTGTTCTCCCAGCTCTTGGGCACGAAGTTCGTCCGTCCCTCGCGCACGGAAGCGAGCGCCGGTTTCGCCAGTTCGCCGGCGTTGACGAACCACTGGTCCGTTAGGAACGGCTCGATGACGACCTTGGAGCGGTCGCCGAACGGTTGCATGATCTTCTTGTTCTCGATTTCGATAAGCAAGCCTTCGGCATCGATATCGGCGACTACACGCTTGCGCGCCACATAGCGGTCAAGCCCGCGGTATTCGTCGGGGACAATATTGATGCTTGCGATGAAGGCAGCATCGAAGTCCTGCTTGCCCTCGGCAATGCGCTGCGCAATCTCTGCCTGCTCCGCATAAGGCGCGCCATCGGCGCGCATGGAGCCCTTGGTATCCATCAGCGAATACATCGGAATGCCGCCGCGACGCGCCACCTCGTAGTCGTTGAAGTCGTGCGCCCCTGTAATCTTCACCGCGCCCGAGCCGAAATCGGGGTCCGGGTATTCGTCCGTAATGATGGGGATCAGGCGGCGATGGGCTTTGGGCCCAACGGGGATTTCGCAGAGTTTACCGACGATGGGCGCATAACGCTCATCGTCGGGATGAACCGCCACGGCGCCGTCGCCGAGCATGGTCTCGGGGCGAGTGGTCGCAATCGAGATATAGTCCCGCTCTTCCTCGAAGACGATATTGCCGTCCGCGTCCTTTTCCACATACCGGTAGGTTTCTCCGCCCGCGAGCGGATATTTGAAATGCCACATATGGCCGTCGACCTCGAGGTTTTCGACCTCGAGATCCGAAATTGCCGTCTCAAAATGCGGATCCCAGTTCACCAGCCGCTTGTCGCGGTAGATAAGCCCTTCCTTGTAAAGCTGTACGAAAACCTTGAGTACGGCGCGCGACAGCCCTTCGTCCATCGTGAACCGCTCGCGCGACCAATCGCAGGACGCGCCGAGGCGCTTGAGCTGATTGAGGATCGTACCCCCGCTCTCGGCCTTCCATTCCCAGACCTTTTCGAGGAATTTTTCGCGGCCCAGATCGCGGCGCGAGGGTTGCTGGGTTTCCATCAGCATCCGCTCGACGACCATCTGCGTCGCGATACCTGCGTGATCGGTACCCGGCTGCCACAGCACATCCTTGCCGCGCATCCGCTCGAAACGCACCAGCACGTCCTGGATGGTATTGTTGAGCGCATGCCCGATATGGAGGGAACCCGTCACGTTCGGTGGCGGAATGACAATCGAGTAACTCTCCGCACCCGGCTTGCTGCCAGCGCCGGCCGCAAAGCAATTCGCGTCCTGCCAGGCTGAATAGATGCGGTCTTCCACCGAAGCCGGATCGTAGGTCTTTTCGATCATCTCGCCGATACCCGTCACAAGAAGAACCCGCTCAGCGGACGGAGCGGGTCTGAATGTAGATTTTGGCACTGTGTAAAGCCAAGCGCGCGGGCTAAGTCAACTGTCGCTTGATGCTGGAACGCCGGTAAAGGAAATCCTAGCCGCCGCGCGACACGCGTTCGACTTCCTGCGCAACGATCCGCTCGACCATCGAGGGGAGGTTTTCCTCAAGCCATTCCTTGAGCATCGGCCGGAGCATTTCACGAATCATGCCCTCGACGGTCACGCCGCCTGCCGACAACGGTATGTTGGGAGAAAGGCGCGGCGTCTGAAGCTTGGCGAAAGTGGATGCCACGGCGGCACTCGTTGCTGGTTCCAGAAGCTCTTCGGTAAGGTCGGCACTCAGGTCGGGATCGGGCATCGGAGCGGCTTGAGCGAAACTTGCCGTTGGCTTGGGCGCCTTTGGGGCCGGGGGTGGCGGAGCCGGTTCTTCGTCCAAGGCGAAAGCGACGTCATCGGGGACCACCATCTCCGCGGGAGCTTCCTCCTGGAAGGACTCGGGGATTTCCGGTTCCGGCTCCTGCATTTCCTCATCGTCGGAGGCAGCGTCATCCGTTTCGACGATCTGCTCGGGAGACAACGCCAACGTCGGCACCTCGTCCTCGTCGTCATCGCTGAAGGGATCTATGACCGGACTGGGCCGCACTTCGGCTGCTTTGGCTGCGACAGGGACTTTTTGCGCGGCGCTCTCGTCATCGTCGGCAATGATCTGCCGGATCGATGACAGAATCTCATCCATCGTCGGTTCTTTGGAAGCCGGCTGGTTCATGCTCGCCTCATTCCCCGTTCGCCCCCAGGCAGGGGTCATACACTACACGCATCGAACCTAGGACAACAATCGGGCGCCTTGATTCGCTTTACAATACCTTAACGTGACAGCCTGACCTGCGAAACGGGCCAACACAAGCTCCGCTCGGGTATTCCACGGAAATCCTTCTCCGATCAGCGCAAATTGCCCCAGGCATCGACCGGTGCAGTCGGCACTTTCGCCGGTACCGCCACCTGCCCATCCGGGCCCCGCAATTGCACGGGAAGTCGCAAATTGGCCGCAGTCAGCGCACCGGTGGCTGCGATAAGCGAATACGATGCGATAACCCTTTGCGCCTGGGCCGATGCAAGGCCCTCCTCGGCATTAAGCAACGTCGCGCGGGCATTGAGGACGTCGAGCGTCGTCGCCTGCCCGACCTCGTTCTGATCGATAACGGCTTGCAGCGCCAGGCGGCTCGCCGCAACCGCCGCGGTAGCGGATTCGATCTGCGCGGTGGTGGCCTCGATCCCCGACCATCCCTGCCGCACCGCTTCGACGATCTGATCGCGCGTCGCGATCCCCTCCACGTGGGATTGTATCTGCCCGATATTGGCCTGCTCAATCGCCGGATTGCGAGAGGGGACAAAGATCGGGATGGAAAGATTTAGCGAGACCGATGCTTGGCTCGTAACCGCGTTGTTCGTGAACCCGCTGGCGCCGACCTGTCCACGCAGCGAAACCGTCGGGCCGAAACCTGCCACGGTTTCGTCATAACGATGCTGGGCAGCGCGTATTTGTGCCGCTGAAGCAAGTAGCGCGGGATGGTTTGTGGTTGCCGTGGCAATGGCGGAGTCGAGTGAAGCAGGCAGAAGGTTCGTATAGCTGTAGGACGCCGTGAGGTTACGGGGTTCCCGCCCGACCCAACGCACGAAATTGGCTTCGGCCATCCGCAGGTTGTTGATGGCACCCTGATAAGCCGCCTCCGCCTGCGCGAGGCTGGCTTGTGCTTGAGCGACGTCGAGCTGTGTACCTTCGCCGAGTTCGAGCCGGTCGCGTGCAGACTGCAACTGCGCTCGGACGAAACCGATGTTTTCCTGGCGGATATCGACGATCCGGCGGTTGGTAACGAGGTTCACATAGGCCTGTGCAACCGAGAGCAGAACGTTCTGCTCCACATTGCGCGCGCCGTGAATGGCGGCTTGATAATTCGCTTCGGCGGCGAGAATGGCGGCGTCCGTCCTGGAACTGTCGAAGAGCGTCTGCGAATAGCTGAGACCAAGACTGTCAGTGGTACCCGACGAGCTGCCAAGCGGTGTGTCGGTCCACGAATACCCAACGCTCGCTTCCGCCCCAATTGTAGGCAGACGAGCGCCCTCGGCCGACCGGATCGCCTGCTGCGCCGCACGGACGCTGAGAAACGATGAGGCTAGCGAGGGATTGTTGGAATAGGCGTAAGCCATTGCCTCGGTGAGGGTTTCGGCTTGCGTTGTTGCCGGCACAAATCCCATGGCAAGGGCAATCGCCCCAATACGAAAAACCTTAAGTATGAACATAATACCGCCTCCAGCGCGTGGCTAAACTAGGGCGCGAAGGTGGCGGTTTCAATGGATGGGTACGCGGATGTACAAATTTTAATTCCGGTAAGGAGCGCTGCGTGGTTTGGCTGCAACAGTCCTAAAACCGGAACTGCGGGACTTCGACGAAGCTCGTGAGTGGCGGAAGGCTTGCATTGAATGCGGCGCGCGACGAGACCTCCCTGCCGGACTTGACGAAAACATGAGCAGTCGCGGCATTGCCCTGCCCCAGCACCGCAACCAGCCGCCCCCCCTCTGTCAATTGCCCGAGCAGCCCGTCCGATACGCGATCCACCGCGCCCTCGATCAGGATTGCATCGAAGGGTCCCTTGCCGACTGCACCGGCGTCGAGCGGGCCGACTACCGCGATGGCGTTCGAGAGGCCGAGTGCGGCGAGGTTTTCCTGGGCCGTGCCGGCCAGTTCCGGATCGTCATCAAGCCCCGTAACCAACCCTGCGAGCCCCGCAAGCACGGCAGTCGAATATCCCGTCCCGCAACCCACATCGAGCACCGTGTCTCCGGCGCCGACTTCGGCAAGCTGGATCAACCGCGCAAGAATGGCCGGGGCGAGCATCGTCCGGGAGGAGCTCAGCCGCACGTTCTCGTCGATATAGGCGAGTGCCTTTCGCTCTTCGGGCACAAACACCTCCCGCGGTACGCGATTCATGACATCGAGAATCCGCCAGTTGGTGATACCGCTGGTGCGAAGCTGATTGTCCACCATCGTCCGGCGCGCGCGTGCAAAGTCGGTCATTCGTCCTGAAATCCTCGTCAGGAAAGGTTGTGAGGCCGCTTTGGTGAATACCGCCGCGCCCATAAGGACGCAAGCGGTTTACGCATCTCCGAAACGCGACTTCAATGCAGCGTCGAGCCTTGGCGCGGCGGCAATCAGTGTCCGGGTGTAGTCGTGCTCGGGATGCGTGAAAACCTTGGCAGTCGGCCCGCTCTCGACGATTTTTCCCTGCCGCAGCACATAAACCCGGTCAGTCACGGCGCGTACGACGTGCAGATCGTGCGAAATGAAGAGGTAGGATACCCCCAGCCGTTCCGAGAGCGCGGCCAGAAGATCGAGCACCTGAGCCCGGATCGACACGTCGAGCGCGGAGACCGCCTCATCGAGGACAATCAGCGTTGGTTCGACGATAAGCGCACGCGCAATCGCGATCCGCTGCCTTTGGCCGCCCGAGAACTCATGAATGAACCGGTCCGCGTCAGTGGCAGCAAGGCCAACCCGCTCCAGAGCCAGGGACACCAGAGCTTTGCGATCCGCGCCCTTCGGCGCTCCGTTACGCAAAAGATGGAGTGGCTCGGCCACCAGTCGCCCTACGGGGTGCCGTGGATTGAACGAACCGTAGGGATCCTGGAACACCATCTGCGTCTCACGCCGCGTCCCGAATGCGGTTCCGTGGGGCCCTCGAATCGGTAAGCCCTCGAGGTGGACCGCTCCACCCTGCGCGGTTTCGAGACCGAGCACCGTCCGCGCTAAAGTTGATTTCCCGCTTCCGCTTTCCCCGACCAGTCCGACGCTCTCGCCCTTGGCGATATTCAGCGAAACACCATCGAGCGCGAGTTTATATCTTTGTGGTTCCCAGGGCAGGCGTTTTGGAATGGCATAGCGGCGTTCAAGTCGTTGGACGTCGAGCAAGGTGCGCTCGAAAGCCCGGGGGGTCCTCTGCGGCACGTGCGCCGAAGTCGAAAAGAGTTTTCGCGTATAAGGGTGGCGCATCTGACGAAACACCTCACGTACCGGCCCGCTTTCTACCACCCTGCCCGATTGCATGACGGCGACGCGATCCGCCATTTCGGCGATTACCGCCAGATCGTGCGTAATGAGGATGAGCCCCATGCCATCTTCACGCACCAGCCGCTTGAGGATTCCGAGCACCTGGGCCTGATTGGTGACATCGAGCGCTGTTGTCGGCTCATCAGCGATGAGGAGCCGCGGTCGCAGTGCGATCGCCATGGCAATCCCGACCCGCTGCCGTTGGCCGCCGGAAAGCTCGTGCGGATAGCGTATGAGCGGAAACTCCTCCGCTTCAAGCCCTACCCTATCCAGCGCCTCTCGTGCGATGCGAGACGCCTCCCGCCCTCCGGCATGGCCGTGCACCCAAGCCGTCTCGGCGACTTGCGAACCGATGGTCTTGAGGGGATTCAGCGCCGTCATGGGTTCCTGAAAGATCATGCCGATATCATCGCCCCGCACAGCGTTCATGGCTCGGTCGGAAAGCCCCGAAAGTTCGAGACCGCCCAAGGTCACCGATCCCGACAGTTGCGAATGGCGAGGCAGCAGGTTGAGAATCGACAGCGCGGTCATCGATTTGCCTGAACCGGATTCACCGACAATTCCGAGGATTTCCCCCGGGCCGACTTCAAATGAGACGTTCTCCAGAATCTGTACCGCCCGGATCGACAGCGACAAGTCCTGTACGCGCAGCGTGCTCATGGCCGCCTCTCGCGCAGGCGTGGATCGAGATAATCGCGCAAACCGTCCCCGAAGAGGTTAAGACCGAGCACCATCAGGACGATGGTCAAGCCCGGTATGATCGCCACATGCGGTGCCAGGGCGATCATCGTCTGGGCCTCGGCAAGCATTCGCCCCCAACTCGGCTGAGGCGGTTGTGCGCCCAGCCCGACATAAGCCAGGCCGGCCTCAGCCAGAATGCCGAGCGAGAACTGAATTGTCGCCTGCACGATCAACGTGTTGGCGATGTTGGGCAATATGTGTTCGAACGAAATGTGCGCGGAGCCCTTACCCGAGAGCCGCGCCGCCATGATGAACTCTCGTGTCCAAACTGAAAGGGCCGCCCCGCGCGCAACCCGGGCGAAAACCGGGATGTTGAAAATCCCGATGGCAATAATCGCGTTGACTGCCCCCGGGCCGAAGATAGCGGTAATAAGAATTGCGATGACAAGCGCGGGAAATGCGAAGACCAGATCGTTTCCGCGCATCACGATTTCATCGGCCAAGCTCCCGCGCATCGCTGCGGCAAACAGGCCCAGCGGCACGCCGAAAATCACCCCCACGCCGACTGCGATCAAAGCCACGGCAATCGAGGTCCGGGCACCCACCATGATCATCGACAGAATGTCCCGCCCGAAGTGGTCGGTACCCAGCCAGTGGGCTTGCGAAGGGGGCTGGAGCCTGTCTCCCACCACGAGAAGGGTGACGTCGTAAGGTGTCCAAACGAGCGAGACCCCGGCTAGCGCCAGAAAGAAAACCGAGAGGCCAATGCCCGCAATAAGGTTGGCGCCGACCCTCATGAAACAGGCCTCCTCAACCGCGGATCGACCAGCGCATAGGTGAAATCGACAAGGAAGTTGACCGTTACCACGGCAAAGACGAGCAACATCACGACCGAACGCACGACGACGAGATCCCGCGCGCTGATCGCCTGAAATACCAGCCGTCCCAAGCCTGGTAGGAAAAACACGTTTTCAATGATAATCGCCCCGGCGAGCAGGAACGAAAACTGCAACCCCATGATTGTCAGCACCGGGATCAGGGCATTGCGTAGCGCATGGCGGCGCAAGGCCTGCCCCTGGCTCAATCCCTTGGCACGCGCCGTACGCATATATTCCTGGTCCAGCGTATCGAGCAGCGAGGACCGCATTACCCGCGCCAGGATTGCCGCCTGCGGCAGGGCCAGCGCAACTGCTGGCAGCGTCAACGCCCTCATTGCCGCGAACGGATCGTCCCATCCCGGAAATCCTCCCGCCGAAAACCAGCGTAGCCCGACTGAGAAAACCAGGACCAGGAGCATTGCAAACCAGAAATTGGGCAACGCCACGCCAAGTTGCGTCATTCCCATGATCCCCGCATCGAGCGGCGTATTGCGCGCGGAGGCGGCAATTGCGCCAACCGGGATGGCAATCAGGGTGGAAAGCGTCAACGCATAGGCGGCCAGCGGCACCGAGACCTGAACCCGCGCGCCGATAAGATCGGAAACCGGAACACGGTAGGTGTAGGAGATTCCGAAATCGCCAACCGTCATTCCGGCCAGCCAGCCGAAATATCGCTGCGGCAACGGCGCAGTAAGACCAAGCTGCTCGCGCAGCGCGGCCACGGTATCGGGTGCCGCGTTAAGCCCCAGCATGAACGCGGCCGGATCGCCCGGCAGCACCTCAAGCACTAGGAAGATCGCAAGGCTGGCGAACAGAAGGCTCGCCAGAAGCGAGGCAAGGCGCTTGAGGACGAAAACCGCCATTCCTCCGGCTTACCGCCAGTAGACGGCCGTCAGATCGGTCGCTTGCGTGGGCGCATTCGCCCATAGGCCTTCAATATCGACGTGTTGGATCGCCGTCTTGGCCAGTTGGAAAAGGTAGGCATTTACATAGTTTTCTGCGATGTCCCGCTGCGCTGCCTGCAACAATTCCGTACGCCTGTCCGGATCGACGCTAAGGTTCAGTTCCTCCATGATGGCTTGGAACTGCGGAGCGCCGTAGCCGAAATAATAGTCCTCTCGTCCGTATATCTCGATATCCATCGGTTCGGTATGCGAGATGACCGTCAGGTCGAAATCCTTGCCGGAAAACACCTGCTCGAGCCATTGCGACCATTCCATGTTGACGATCCGCGTATCTATGCCGACAGCGCGCAACTGCGCCGCAATAAGTTCACCGCCCCGGCGAGCATAAGTGGGCGGAGGCGGCAGGGCGAGCGCGAGCGTTATCGGCCCCACCCCAGCTTCTTCGAGCAACGCCCGCGAACGATCGGGATCGTATGCTGAAAGTCCCGTCAGATCGACATAGGCAGGATGGTGCGGCGCGAAATGTGTGCCGATCGGTGTCCCGTAACCGAACATCGCCCCCTCGATGAGGGCCTGCCTGTCGATGGCGTGGGTAATCGCCTGGCGCACCAGAATATTGTCCAGTGGGGCACGCCGGTTGTTCATCGCGAGGATGGTTTCACCCTCGGTCGACCCGATGACCGCCACGAATCGTGGATCTGCATCGAGAATGGCGAGCGTCTCGGGAGCTGGATAGATCGGGAAGGTATCCACATCCTCAGCCATCATTGCCGCAAAGGCCGCACTCGGATCGTCGATGAACCTGAATGTCGCGCGCTCAAGCCTGGCCGGCTCACCCCAATAGTCTGGATTGCGTTCGATGACGATACTGTCCCCTTGTGTCCAGCGCACGAAACGGAACGGGCCGGTACCAACGGGACTGGTCGTGTTGGTCTGAGCCGTTTGCGATGACACGATAACCGCATCGCCCCAGGCAAGGTTGAACGGCAGATTTCCATACGGATAATCGAGCGTAACGACTGCCGTCAGGTCGTCCGCCGCTTCAACGGACGCAATCGGCTCGAAAAGCCCCTTTTGTGCGTTGACCGAATCCTCGGCCATAGCTCGCGTGAAGGAAAACGCCACGTCATTGGCGGTAAACGGCGTTCCATCGTGAAAGCTGACGCCTTCATGGAGATGGAATGTGTAGGTAAGTCCATCCTCGGAAATGTCCCAGCTTCGGGCAAGCGCGGGAAGAATCGCGCCATCGGGCCCGAACCGCGTCAATCCTTCGAATATATTGGCATAACCCACTTCATCAATGGCTGCGGCAGCACCCGCCGTAGGGTCCAGATGCGGCGGTTCGAGCACCAGCCCGACAACGATATCCGTTCGCTGCGCCAGCGCAGGAATCGCCCACAACGCCGCCAGCATAAATCCGGCCAACCACCATGTTTTCCGCATTCTCCTGTCGCCCTTCCCACAAACAAGGCACGAGTCGTCCTGGTGTCATGCTTTGGCCCGATAATGCCGGCAAGCAGGTGCAGCCTGCAAGGCCCCGAATGAGGAGAAGCCAGGCGACGCGTATCCGGGGCCTTCACCTCTTCGGGGAACAAAATCGCGAGAATCCGCTTTGTCCTTCAAGACGCCGCAATTATATAGGTAACCATTGTTTAAGGATGATGAGGGGATAGACATGACCCGAAAGGACAGCGGTATGTTTTCTATCCGACGCAGCAAGCGTACCCAGGCGGTAATGACCGCTCCGGAACCCGAATGGCGGGAAAACCTCCGAGACCTGGGGCTGATGCTCTCCGGTATCTATCAGGATCTGCGCGGCGACATCGCGGAAAGCTTTGCCGACTTCGGCAAATGGGTTCAGACCGGCGTACGTCGCGCTTTCTCAGCTCGAACCGACTAAACATAACGTCTCGCCGTCAGGACACCGTCGACCGCAGCAGCCGCTGCGGTCTTTTTGATTCTCGATGCGGACCGCAGCTTATCGCGGCGGTCGCGTATCGGGAAACTGCACGTCCGGCTCCGGAGCCGGGGGCATGGGCGGTATATCGTTGTCGGGCGGCTTTGTCGGCGGGGTGGGTTTGGGCGGCTCGGGCCGCGGATGCGGTTCCGGAGGCGGCGGACTGCCGATCGGCGGCTTTTGCTCATCAGGACTGGGCATCCAGAAGTTCCCTATTGCGTACCGCGACGTCAACGGACGCAATCGCAAGACGTTCCCTGCGCGAAAACTGCTATTTGGGAAAGAAAGTGGCGGGAGTGACGGGGCTCGAACCCGCGACCTCCGGCGTGACAGGCCGGCGCTCTAACCAACTGAGCTACACCCCCTCCGGGGGAACGCATCGCGCCCCGCAAGGTGGGCTTCGTTTAACGGGCGCCCGAGAGCAAGTCAAGCGGTTCGGCGCCGGTTTGAGGGGAAATTGTCATCTTTGTCTGGCAGGCATGCGCGGCGTGCAACAACGTCCCGCAAGACCTTGATAGCGCTTGACTTTCTTCCAAAATCATTTTCGTGCCATCCCAAGCGGATGCTGGTAGGCTGGCCCCGCTATCTGAAGGATTCGCAAATGCGTCTCGATACCATTGCCCTCGTCATCGTGATTGCTTTCGGAGTGCTGTGGCTGGCCACAGCCGTCACCGGCATTCTCGCCGCCCTTCCCTATGGGATTTTGGCGCTTATCCCGATTGCTGTGGTCGTAGGGCTGCTCGCCACGGTTATCGCCCAACGACTGTCCAACAAGGAAGATGATTACTACGACAAGAACGTCGATAAATAGCATTTTGGAGAGATGAAGGAATGATCGTCACCACAGCCGAAACCGTCGCGGGCCGCACCATTACCTCAACCATCGGCATTTGCCGCGGCAATACCATCCGCGCCCGTCATGTCGGCACCGATATCGTTGCGGGCCTCCGCAACCTCGTGGGCGGCGAGGTGGGCGAATACACCAAGCTCATGGCGGAAGCGCGAGAGCAGGCCTATGACCGCATGGTCGCGGACGCCCGCGCCAAGGGTGCGGACGCCATCGTCGCGATGCGGTTTTCGACGTCAGCGGTATCGCAAGGCGCGGCTGAAATCCTTGCTTACGGCACCGCTGTCAAACTCGATTAACGCCGGGGGGCACCGGTGGCGGATCCGATCGCGATTGCAGGTACGATCATTCTCGATCCGGGAGAACTTGAGCTGACATTTGTCCGGAGTTCGGGGCCCGGCGGCCAGAACGTCAACAAGGTGGCGACCGCGGTTCAGCTTCGCTTCGACGTGGGAAACTCCCCGTCCCTCCCCGCCGGTATCAAGCCACGCCTCAAGCGCCTCGCAGGCAGCCGCATGACTACCGACGGCGCCCTCGTTATCTTTGCCGATACGCATCGCTCGCAGAAACGCAACCGCGAGGAGGCTATAGCGCGCCTTGTCGAACTCATCCGCGCTGCCGCAACCCTGCCCAAGCCGCGCCGCGCGACCAAACCAACACTGGCCTCGAAAGTACGCCGGCGGGAAGCCAAGTCCCATCGCAGCACGGTAAAATCCCAGCGCCGCACGCCACCGCCAGCGGATTGACCGTCAGAACAGCGAGCCCAAGGCCCACGATACGGCATCGACGGCAAGTTCCACCCAGATGAGAAACAACGCCCCCAGTATCGCCGCACACGCGAGCGCGCGGTAGATTGGATTGCTCACCCGTCGCCAGGTAAAATCGAGTGCCAGCCAGGTCACGAACAGCAACGCGCCCATGATGAGAAAATCGAAAGGGCTCCAGTCCCAACCCTGTCCATCCGCTCCGCCATCCCGGATAGTGAGAACCAGCGGGATCAGGAGTATGAGGACCGTCCCGATCCCCGCCCGCCCAATACTCTTGGCCGTCATCGGCTTCTCCTCCATAGCAATACAAATGACGCGCTACGGTTGCGGCGGAGATATGGCAGGAAATGGTGGCGATGAATGAAATGAACCAACAGGCTGCGTTCACAGCCTCCGAAGCCAAGAGCCAGTTTCATTCTGGAAAATGGTGGGCGATGACAGACTCGAACTGCCGACATCCTCGGTGTAAACGAGGCGCTCTACCAACTGAGCTAATCGCCCTTGCCGCACGGTAGCGGAAAGCCTGCCGACCCGACGGCCGACGCGGGGCACTGCTTAGGCGCAATAGAACGCCGCGTCAATAGTGCGCCGGAGTCGCCTAACCCCAAAATGGCAAGACCCCGAACGCACGTCCGGGGTCATACCGAAAGCCTTTAAAGAAATGGCTTAGTTGAGGGCGTCCTTGAGGCCCTTGCCGGGCTTGAACTTGGGCTGCACGGAAGCAGGAATGTCGATTTCCGCACCGGTTGCCGGGTTGCGGCCTTTGGTGGCCTTGCGCTTGACCGCGGCAAAGGTGCCGAAGCCGACCAGGCGCACTTCGTCGCCGCCCTTGAGAGCTGCGGTGACGGCCTCGAAGACAGCATCAACTGCTGCGCCGGCTTGGGCCTTGGTGAGATCGGCCTTTTCCGCAACTGCCGCGCTCAGATCGTTCTTGTTCATAGCGTTTCCTCACAATGAATTGCCCACTCCTTATTCAGGGCTGGGCGGAAGCGCACTCACCCTTTTACGATTCCGGGCCAAAAGCAAGGAGAACTGCGGGTCTCCGGCGGTTTTCAGGCGGAAAAACGTTGTTTTCCACTCTCCGTAGCCGCACCGTGGCACGATGTTAGGAATCTGCTCGCGAGGATCGATCGGCAGGCCCTGGAACGCTGGCTCTCAAAAAGCGAACGGCGCCACAAGGGCGCCGCTCCGACTGTCTTTCGTCCGTCGCCTCAGTGCGGCAATACCGCGCTGGCGACCTCGGTCGTTGCGGGGGTTTCCTTCACCTCCGCCTCATCGAAATTCCATTCGATAGGCGTCGGCTTTTCCACCAGTGCGAGCTCCAGTACCTCGCCCATCCGCGAGACCGGAACAATCTCGAGGCCTTCCTTGACGTTCGCTGGGATTTCCTTGAGGTCACGTACGTTCTCTTCGGGGATCAGCACCTTCTTGATCCCGCCTCGCAGCGCCGCAAGGAGCTTCTCCTTGAGCCCGCCGATCGGCAGTACACGACCACGCAATGTGATTTCGCCGGTCATGGCCACATCGTTGCGCACAGGAATGCCGGTCATCACCGAAACGATGGCTGTCGCCATCCCGATGCCCGCAGACGGCCCGTCCTTGGGCGTGGCGCCCTCGGGGACGTGAACGTGGATATCCCGCTTTTCAAAAAGCGGTGGCTTGATGCCATATTCGACGGCGCGCGACTTCACATAGGTCGCGGCAGCTGAAATCGACTCCTTCATCACGTCCTTGAGATTGCCGGTCACGGTCATGCGACCCTTACCGGGGCTCATGAGGCCTTCAATAGTCAAGAGCTCGCCGCCGACGGCAGTCCAGGCCAATCCTGTTACAACGCCCACCTGCGGCTCGGTTTCACTCTCGCCATACCGGAAGCGCGGCGCGCCGAGATATTCCTCGACCACTTCGGGCGACACGACGATCGTCTTTTTGCCCGAGAGCAGGATGTCCTTGACGGCCTTGCGCATGAGATTGGCAATCTCGCGCTTGAGATTACGAACGCCGGCCTCGCGAGTGTAACGGCGAGTCAAAAGCATCAGGCTTTCGTGAGGCAGCTCGAACTCATCGGCACGCAGCCCGTGTTCCTTGAGCGTTTCAGGAATGAGGTGACGGCGGGCGATCTCCCACTTTTCCTCGTCCGTGTAGCCCGAGAGCCGGATGATCTCCATGCGGTCAAGCAAGGGCCCCGGGATATTGAGCGTATTGGCCGTCGTGACGAACATGACATCGGAGAGGTCGAAATCAACCTCCAGATAATGGTCCGAAAACGTCGAATTCTGCTCGGGATCGAGCACTTCGAGCAGCGCCGACGACGGATCGCCACGGAAATCCTGGCCCATCTTGTCGATCTCATCGAGCAGGAACAGCGGGTTCGCCTTTCCAGCCTTCTTGAGCGATTGCACGATCTTGCCGGGCATCGACCCGATATAGGTGCGCCGATGGCCGCGGATCTCTGCTTCGTCCCGGACGCCGCCCAGACTCATGCGCACGTATTCGCGGCCGGTTGCCTTGGCGATCGAACGCGCGAGCGAGGTCTTGCCAACGCCCGGAGGGCCGACGAGGCAGAGGATAGGTCCTTTGAGCTTGCCGGTCCGGCTTTGCACCGCGAGATACTCGACGATGCGCTCCTTGACCTTGTCCAGTCCGTAATGATCGTTATCGAGCACATGTTCGGCGAACTTGAGGTCGCGCTTGATCTTGGACTTCTTGCCCCAAGGGAGGTTGAGCATCCAGTCGAGATAGTTGCGAACGACCGTTGCTTCCGCCGACATTGGCGACATCTGCTTGAGCTTCTTGATCTCGCCGTCCGCTTTGGACCGCGCTTCCTTGGACAGCTTGGTCTTGGCGATACGGTCTTCGAGCTCCTGGAGCTCGGACGCTCCGTCCTCGTTGTCCCCAAGCTCGCGCTGGATCGCCTTCATCTGCTCGTTGAGATAGTACTCGCGCTGGGTCTTCTCCATCTGGCGCTTGACCCGGCTGCGGATACGCTTTTCCACCTGCAGAACGCCGATTTCGCCTTCCATCAGGCCCAGGACGCGTTCAAGCCGTTCGGTCACCGAAGGCGTTGCAAGAATGTCCTGTTTGTCCTGGATTTTCACCGTCAGGTTGGATGCGATCTGATCGGCCAGCGTCGAGTGATCCTCGATTTGGGCAACCGCTGCCACGACCTCGGACGAGATTTTCTTATTGAGCTTGGCGTAGTTCTCGAACTCGGAGACAGCCGAGCGAGCGAGCGCCTCGGCTTCCACCTGATCGTGGGGAACCTCGGCGAGCGCCTCGGCGACGGCCTCGAAATAGTCCTCGGTCTGGACGTATTTCTCGATCTTGGCGCGATAGAGCCCCTCGACCAGCACCTTGACGGTGCCGTCGGGCAACTTGAGCAGCTGTAGCACCGAAGCGATGGTACCGATCTCGTAGATGGCTTCCGGCGCTGGATCATCTTCCTGCGCATTCTTCTGCGTCACGACAAAAATATGCTTGTCCTCGCGCATCACTTCTTCGAGCGCACGCACGGATTTCTCACGGCCCACGAAAAGCGGCACGATCTTGGTGGGAAACACCACAATGTCCCGAAGCGGGAGCACAGGGTAAACCTTGGAACGGTCAAAACCTTCAACCGTCGTGTTGTCTTCCGACATTCTCTATCCTTTCACGACCGGCACAAGGGAGGAGACCGGTCAGTCCAGTCGTCGCTTCAGTATGGTGTGCGACCGGTTAGAGATTCGCAAATCCCTCGAAGCGACTCTTCGACAATAAGATAGGGCATAAACCGCGCGCCACAAGCGCACGGTTCCATATTTATCCCCGTTTCCTGATCCGCGTGTTTTAGAGGGCGGCGGGAGTTCAGCGGAGCTTGAGCTTCTTGTCGAGATAAGTCGTCTCGCAGATTTCGAGTTCCCCGAGATAGCCGTCTTCGTCGGTCTCGGCGAATTCGGCGGCGGCTTCATCAAAGATCGCCCAAATCTCTTCGCTTTCAGCCTGGGGCAATCCGACCTCAGCCATTACGTCGTCGAGGTCTGCCCCTAGCTCGTACGCCATGTCCTCGTAATGAGTGGCCTCGTCGGACCCCTCATCCCAGTAATAGGACTCCTCGAGAAACAGCGCACTGCACCAGATCGCCTTGATCGTGTTGCTGGACAAACCGCCAGTGAGCTTGGTTTGCGGCTGCGCCAATGCAGCGGGCGAGACGACAAGCATGGCCGCAATCGCAACCGGTATAATCCTACCAATGGCCCACATATGTATCCCCCGAAGTGCATAAGCCGCTGCTTGTTTTATCAAGCTATATGCCCGCGCGCAAATACCGACTGCAGTACATTCGCCCGCAAATAAAAAGCCCGGGCGGAACGCCCGGGCTTTCGATTCTAGCGCCGATTTTATTATGCGCCGGACTTCATGTCCTCTTTGGCGCGTTCTGCGTAGATATAGAGCGGGCGGACATCACGGTTCTCCACCACATCCTGGCTGATGACGACTTCCTCGACCCCGTCGAGCGACGGCAGGTCGTACATGGTGTCGAGCAGGATCGCTTCCATGATCGAGCGCAAGCCACGTGCACCGGTCTTGCGGGAGATTGCCTGCCGCGCAATGGCTTTGAGCGCGTCCTCGTGGAAGGTGAGTTCCACATTCTCCATCTCGAACAGGCGCTGGTACTGGCGGACCAGCGCATTCTTGGGCTCGGAAAGGATCTGGACCAGCGCGTCTTCGTCGAGGTCTTCTAGCGTCGCGATGACCGGCAAACGGCCGATAAACTCGGGGATCAGGCCAAAGCGCACCAAATCCTCGGGCTCGACTTCGGAGAGCACATCGCCCACGCGACGGTCCTGAGGGTCTTTGACCTCGGCGGTAAAGCCGATGGACGAACCCACCCCGCGTGCTGAAATGACCTTTTCCAGCCCGGCGAAAGCGCCGCCGCAGATAAAGAGGATGTTTGTCGTATCCACCTGCAGGAATTCCTGCTGGGGGTGCTTGCGGCCGCCCTGCGGCGGAACCGAGGCGACAGTCCCTTCCATGATCTTCAGAAGCGCCTGCTGCACGCCCTCACCCGACACGTCGCGCGTGATCGAGGGATTGTCGGACTTGCGCGAAATCTTGTCGACTTCGTCGATATAGACAATTCCGCGCTGCGCCTTCTCGACATTGTAGTCGGCGGCCTGAAGGAGCTTGAGAATGATGTTCTCGACGTCCTCGCCGACATAACCGGCTTCGGTCAAAGTCGTAGCGTCGGCCATCGTGAACGGCACATCGAGGATACGGGCCAGCGTTTGCGCGAGCAAAGTCTTGCCGCAACCGGTAGGGCCGATCAGCAGGATGTTGGACTTGGAAAGCTCTACATCCTGATTCTTGGACGCATGATGGAGGCGCTTGTAGTGGTTGTGGACGGCCACCGAGAGCACCCGCTTTGCACGGCGCTGACCGATCACATAATCATCGAGCACCTTGCAGATATCGGTTGGTGTAGGCACCCCGTCCGAGGACTTGACCATCGAGGTTTTGGATTCCTCGCGGATGATGTCCATGCACAGTTCCACGCACTCATCGCAGATGAATACGGTGGGGCCGGCGATAAGTTTGCGGACTTCGTGTTGGGATTTCCCGCAGAACGAGCAATAAAGCGTGTTCTTTGAGGAATCTCCGCTCGAATTTTCCTTGGACATCCAGTTACTCCAATAAGCGCGTCCCACGCTTAGGTTTCATACTCCGATTGATCAACCTAGCCTGCGCCAAATGAACAAACGGTAAGTCGGTATGACCATAAAGGCCCGAGCCTTCCTACGCAATCCGGCCAGACGTGGAACGTAAGCCTGTTGGAAAACGCGGTAAACGCCCGTGTCACGCGCCGCCTTCCGGGAGGGCGCGCTTTTCGTGAACGTGGTCGACAAGCCCGAGTTCCTTGGCCTCTTCCGGGCTCAGGAACCGGTCACGCTCCAGGAGATCCTCGATCTCCTGATAGGTGCGCCCAGAATGCTTCACATAGATTTCATTAAGGCGCTTCTTGAGGCTTTCCGCCTCGCGGGCGTGAATGAGGATGTCGGTCACCTGCCCCTGATAGCCGCCGGAAGGCTGGTGCACCATCACCCGGGCATTGGGCAGACACCCGCGCATGCCGGCCTCGCCGGCCGTGAGGAGAAGCGAACCCATCGAGGCCGCCTGCCCCAGGCACAGGGTCTGCACTTTCGGCCGGATGAACTGCATGGTGTCGTAGATCGATAGCCCCGCCGTCACCACGCCGCCAGGCGAGTTGATGTACATGGCGATTTCCTTTTTCGGATTCTCCGACTCAAGGAACAGGAGCTGAGCCACAATCACCGAGGCCATATTGTCCTCGACTACGCCGGTGACGAAAATGATCCGCTCACGCAGCAGGCGCGAATAGATGTCGAACGCGCGTTCGCCGCGGTTGGACTGCTCGACCACCATCGGTACGAGCGTGTTATTCAAAAGTTCGACGGGATCACGCATTGGAAAATCTCTCCCCCAGGGAAACGAATCAGATGACGATGGCCAATTGCAGGCGATGCGGGCTTAACGGCGGGTAAAGCGTCACATAGGCTTTGACGAGAGCCCGTTCAATAGCAATCCCCAGATGGCCCAAATAAGGCAGTATGCTTAACCGGTAAAATGCGGGCTTTACCGCTTCAGGCGGTGCAGCTAGGCTGGATTTGACCATTCGGACAAATTTTGGCCCCATGCCTTCGACTCCCACCTTCACCATCGACCTAGCAGCGCGGGGCGCCTCTTGCGATCCACGCAATCCTGCCTTCTTTCAGGACCCATACGCCTTCTACGACGCGCTGCACGCCAGTACGCCGACATTCCGGTGGGCGGAATACGGCCACTGGTGCTTTGCCGCCTTCGAGGACGTCAACGCCCTCTTCCGGGACAAACGTCTGGGCCGCCAGATCATGCATGTCGCCACGCGTGAGGAACTCGGCTGGCCCGCCCCCCTCGCTCACACCTCGAATTTCGACGCCGCCGATCGCCATTCCCTGCTTTATCTCGAACCGCCCGATCACACCCGCCTGCGCCTGCTCGTCAACCGCGCCTTTGTTTCGCGCCAGATAGAGCGCCTGCGGCCGCAGGTCGAAATTCTCGCGCACGAATTGATCGATAGTTTCCAGGGAAAGGGAGAAGCGGAGATCATCTCTGCCTTTGCAACGCCTATCCCTGTCATCGTCATCGCCGACATGCTCGGCGTTCCCCGCGAAATGGCGGAACAGTTGCTCGACTGGTCACACCGCATGGTCCGGATGTACATGTTCGGCCGCAATGAAGAGATCGAGCGTGACGCTGATGCCGCCGCGAGAGAGTTTTCCGGCTACGTCCGCGAATTGGCCGCCCTCCGTCGCAATGATCTGCGCGACGATCTCATATCGCACCTACTTGCCGCCGAGGCGCAGGGAGACAAACTGACCGAGGATGAACTCGTCTCTACGGTCATTCTGCTCCTTAACGCCGGCCACGAAGCCACGGTTCACCAAACCGGAAACGCAATAAAATCGATTCTTGAAAGCGGACTTGATCCCAGGAGTCTGTTTGCCGATGACGAGGCTTCCGCAGCGACAGTTGAGGAAGCCCTGCGGTTCGACGCGCCGTTGCACATGTTCACCCGTTATGTGCTGCAGGATTTCACATACAAAGATATTGCCTTGAGAAAGGGCGAAACCATCGGTCTCTTGCTTGGCGCCGCCAACCGCGACCCGGTCCGGTTTGTCGACCCGAACAGCTTCGATCCATTGCGCCACAATCAGGCCAATGTCAGCTTCGGTGCCGGTATCCATTTCTGCATCGGTGCACCGCTGGCCCGCCTCGAAATGCAGGTGGCGATGAAGGTGCTGTTCGAGCGCCTGCCCCACCTGCGGTTGGCCGGGAATCCGGAGTTCCGGGACGTCTACCACTTTCACGGCCTCGATCGGCTCGATGTGATCTGGTAGGCGGCTAGACCATCAATTCGGCAAGGACATCCGGCACCAATCCGGGCAAGTCGCTGGCCAGAAGTCCCGGCCTATTGAAGGCCCTGGCCGCCTTGCCGTGGATGTAGGCCCCCGCGCAGGCTGCATCGAACCCGCTCATGCCTTGGGCCAAAAACCCGCCAATAATTCCAGCGAGTACGTCGCCCGCGCCCGCGGTAGCCAGTAGCGGCGTGCCTGTGGCGTTGACAACCGCCTTTCCTCCGGGATGCGCGATTACCGTGTCTGCTCCTTTCAGGAGCACCGTGGCACCCGAGCGGGAAGCGCCTTCGCGAGCCCGCCTCACCTTGCACCCTGAAACGGAACCGAACAGCCGCTCGAATTCACCGTCATGGGGGGTCATGATCACGTCGCCGCTGCGCTTTTCAGCAATGGCGAAAAAAAGCGTGTCGGGTTCGTCGGCAAAGCTCGTCAAGGCGTCAGCGTCCAGGACGATCGATGCATCACTCGCCAAGACTGCCAGCACATTGGCGCGGGTAGCAGCTCCGATACCCGCCGCTGGCCCGATGACCAGCGCATTCTTGCGCTTATCGGCAAGAAAGCCGGCAAACGCATCGGCGGTCGTGATTTCGGCCAGCATGATCGCCGTCAAGTGCGAGGCATGGACAAGCAGCGCCGCCCGATCTCCCGTGACGGTCACCAGCCCCGCGCCTGCCCGCGCCGCGCCCAGCGCAGCGAGCCGCGCCGCCCCTGTGTGCAGTTCGTCGCCGGAAACGACAACGCAATGCCCTGCAGCAAATTTATGCCCGTCCTTCGCCCTTCGCGGTAGTTGCCAAAGTTTTGGTTCGTTTTCGAACAATGAGACGTCGATTTCATCGAGCACGCTATCGGGAATGCCGATGTCCGCCAGCAACAACTCGCCGCAATGCCCGGCGCCAGGATAAAGAAGGTGGCCCGGCTTGCAGCGGAAAAAGGTCACTGTGAGCACCGCGTCGACGGCAATCCCACGAATCTCGCCAGTTGCCCCATCGACACCAGTGGGGATATCGACGGCCACCACGTCGGCGCCATTCGCGTTCATGGCCTCCACCAGAGACCGCGCCTCGCCGTCGATATCCCTCGTCAATCCCGCTCCGAATAGGGCATCGACAATCAGTCCGAAATCGCGGCACATATCGGGATGAGCGGTTTCGACACTGCCCTGCCACTTGCGGGCCATGACCGCCGCGTCACCCTTGAGATCGCCAATTTCCCCGAGCAGTCCGACCCGTACCGGCCAGCCGCGCTCCTCGAGCAGGCGTGCAACGACGAACCCGTCGCCACCGTTGTTGCCAGGCCCGCAAAGCACCAGGACCGGCTGGATCGGAAAACGCTGCGTCACCTCATAGGCGACAGCCTGCCCGGCATTTTCCATCAAAGTGAGAGAGGGAACGCCGGCTTCGACTGCAAGGCTGTCGGCCAGCGCCATTTGAGAAGGAGTAAGTAAATCCTGCACCATGAACTCCGCAGATTAGCGGAATATGGCATGATGCCATAGCGCCGCCCCGTACTGCCCCCAAACGCCAGCCTTTGCGAAACGAAAAAGGCCCGCAACGGTTGCGGGCCTTCCTCCAAAATTTGGACGATTATGCGGCAATGCCGCCGAACGCGACCTTAGTGGTTGTGGTCGTTGTCGATATCGAAGCCGTCCTCGCCCTCGCGAACGAGCTTGAGGAGTTCGTCGCGGCCAACCTTTTTCTCGGTCACCTTGGCGAGTTCAGCGACAAAATCCACGACCTTGTTTTCAAAGATCGGCGCGCGCAGAGCGGCGAGTGCCTGCGGGTTCTTGCGGTAATATTCGTAGACTTGCTGCTCCTGGCCCTGGAAGCGGCGGACCTCATTGATGAGCGCCTGCTGGTGCTCCTCGTCGGACACGGTGATCTCGTTGACATTGCCAATCTCGGCAACCACCAACCCGAGACGCACGCGGCGCTCGGCGATCTTCCTGTAATCCTCGCGGGCCTTTTCCTCGGTCGTGCCTTCGCTCTCGAACGTCTTGCCGTGGTGCTCGACCTCGTGCTTGACGCGGTTCCAGATCGCGTTGAATTCGGCATCGACCAGCTTTTCGGGCACGTCGAACTTGTGACCGTCATCGAGCGCATCGAGCACCAGGCGCTTCATGCGCTGCTGGGAGAGCGAATTGAGCTGCGCCTCCATCTGCTCGCGGATGGCTTTCTTGAGAGCGGCAAGGTCTTCGAGGCCAATCGACTTCGCGAACTCGTCATCGAGCTTCACATCAGCCTTCGGTCCGTCGACATGCAGCATTTTGACGTCGAATTCAGCCTTCTTGCCGGCCAGTTCTTCGTTCTGGTAGTCCTTGGGGAATGTGACCTTGATGGTCTTTTCCCCACCCTTCTTGATCCCTACAAGTCCTTCCTCGAAGCCGGGGATGAATTGGCCGGAACCAATGATCAGGTGGGTGTGGTCTGCGGAACCGCCTTCAAACGGTTCACCGTTGATCTTGCCCACGAACGAAATGCCTACGCGGTCCCCCTCTTCGACAACGGCGTCGTCGCCCTTGTCCTCGTAACCGCGATTGTTCTTGAAGAAAGAGTCTACTTCCTTGTCGACATCAGCATCGGAAACCTCGACGACCGGCTTTTCAATCGCGATCTTCTTGAAATCCATCAGCTTGACAGGCGGCAGCACTTCATAGCTGACCGAGAATGCCAGATCGGCTTCCCCGTCCAGCACGCGATTGATCACGGCCTGGTCTTCGGAGAGGTCGATCTCGGGCTGCGTCGCAGCCTTTTCGGAACGTTCCTCGAGAGTTTTGGCAACGGTGTCGTTGATCGAGTCCTGCAGGACCTCGCTCATCAGCGAACGGCCATAGACCTTCTTGAGATGGGCTGTCGGCACCTTGCCAGGGCGGAAACCCTTGATCTGTACCTTTCCCCGAACCTCGTCGAGCTTCTCGTCGAGTTTCGACGCCAGCGCCGTCGCCGGGATGGTCACATCGAGCTTGCGCCGCAGCCCTTCGTTCAGCGTTTCAGTCACGTTCATATCTGTCTCGATCCCGTCTTTTCGATAACCTTTGAGGAGCCGGATTGTTTGGTGCGGGTGAGAGGAGTCGAACCTCCACGCCTTGCGGCGCTGGAACCTAAATCCAGTGCGTCTGCCAGTTCCGCCACACCCGCGCCTCGAGCGCCCGGCGCCGAGTTGGCACGCGGTCTATACCAGGATGCACGACCAGTCAAAACATGTTTGCACCCTCCCGCTTCCATCGGCCGGAGTTACGCTTGGGTCGAGGCTGCACAAATGTTACGCTCTCTGCATATATTTTCATCATCGCCATAGGCAGCCCGACTGCATGAGTGATGGGTCGCTTGGTCTATCACATTGTAATACCACACTAAAATGCGCATCGATACGCTTGGCACAGCCCGTGCATTCCATGGCGCAACCGGTCCCGAGCAAGAGAGGAGAACTGGGAATGAAAAAAATTGAGGCCATCGTCAAACCGTTCAAGCTCGATGAAGTCAAGGAAGCCCTGCAGGAAGTCGGGCTCCAGGGCATAACGGTGACGGAAGCCAAGGGGTTCGGCCGGCAAAAGGGCCATACCGAGCTTTATCGCGGCGCGGAATATGTCGTGGACTTTCTGCCCAAAGTGAAAGTCGAGGTTGTGGTACCCGATCATTTGGCCGACAAGGCCATTGAGGCCATTCGCAATGCCGCCCAGACCGGGCGCATCGGCGATGGCAAGATTTTCGTCACCACCGTCGAACAGGCCATTCGTATCCGTACCGGCGAAAGCGGCGACGAAGCGCTCTAGCCAGCCATCTTCAAGAACGCAGCACGCATACCATCCTTGGCGCGTCGGATATTCACAAACTCAACCATCATTACACAACTGGGGATCAAATCATGAGCTCAGCAAACGAACTCATCCAGAAAATCAAGGACGAAGGCATTAAATACGTCGACCTTCGCTTCACCGACCTGCGCGGCAAGCTCCAGCATGTCACCATGGACGCCTCGGTCGTCGATGCCGACATGTTCGAAGAAGGCGTGATGTTCGACGGCTCCTCGATTGCAGGCTGGAAGGCCATCAACGAGTCCGACATGGTGCTGATGCCCGATACCGCATCGGCTTATATCGATCCGTTCTTCTCGGCGCCGACGCTTTGCGTCAACTGCGACATTCTCGAGCCGTCCACCTATCAGCCCTATAATCGCGACCCGCGCTCGATCGCCAAGAAGGCCGAAGCCTTCGTCGCTACATCGGGCGTCGGTGACTCCGTCGTGTTCGGCCCCGAGCCGGAATTCTTCCTGTTCGATGACGTGAAGTATTCCACCTCCACATACAAAGTCGGCTTCCAGGTCGATTCCAGCGAGCTCGGTTCCAATTCGGATTCCGATTACGAAGGCGGCAACAACGGCCACCACGTTCAGCTCAAGAAGGGTTACTTCCCGGTTCCCCCGCTTGACAGCGCTCAGGACATTCGCGGCGAAATGCTCGAAGCCCTCGCCTCGATGGGCGTGGTCGTCGAAAAGCACCACCATGAAGTGGCCTCGGCCCAGCACGAACTCGGCATCAAGTTCCGCCCGATGATCACCGCTGCCGATCACGTCCTGCTCTACAAGTACGGCGTGCAGCAGGTTGCCGCCCAGTATGGCAAGACGGCGACCTTCATGCCAAAGCCCGTTTACGGCGACAATGGCTCGGGCATGCATTGCCACCAGTCGATCTGGAAAGACGGCAAGCCGCTCTTTGCTGGTGACGAATATGCTGGCCTCTCGATGGACTGCCTTTACTACATCGGCGGCGTCATCAAGCACGCCAAGGCGATCAACGCCTTCACCAACCCGACCACCAACTCATACAAGCGTCTGGTTCCGGGCTTCGAAGCTCCCGTGTTGCTGGCCTACTCGGCCCGCAACCGCTCGGCGTCCTGCCGTATCCCATTCGGCCAGAGCCCCAAGGCCAAGCGGGTCGAAGTCCGCTTCCCCGATCCGCTTGCCAATCCCTATCTCGCCTTTACGGCCCTTCTCATGGCTGGCCTCGACGGCATCAAGAACAAGATCCATCCGGGCGACCCGATGGACAAGGACCTCTACGAACTGCCCAAGGAAGAACTCAAGGACATCCCGACCGTTTCCGCCTCGCTTCGCGAAGCGCTGGAAAACCTCGACAAGGATCGCGACTTCCTCAAGGCTGGTGGCGTGATGGACGACGACTTCATCGACTCCTACATCGAACTCAAGATGGAAGAAGTCATCAGGTTCGAGCACACCCCGCACCCGGTCGAGTACGAAATGTACTACTCCGCATAAGCTCCGGCTTATCGAATGCAAAGGCCCCGGTTTTCCGGGGCCTTTTTTCTTTGTCCGAGATCAATGCGGGCCGTCAGCCGACGGTGCATAAGGAGTGGTAAAGCACGTTGACCACTCTGAGGACCACGTCGTTTTCGATACGATACCAGATCGTCTGCCCATCCCTGCGGCCGGCAACGATGCCATCCCGACGCAACAGGGAAAGGTGCTGGGACACTGTTGAGTCCCGGATACCCAGGAATTCGGCCAGTTGTCCGACCGACTTCTCCCCGTCCGTCAACTGGCAAAGAATAAGAAGCCTGTGCTGGTTGGACATGGCCTTGAGAAGCTCGCACGCCTCTTCGGCAGCGGCACGCATGGTATCGGCGTTGACTACTTCTTTCTTATTCATACTTGCGTATCTACGATATTACGAATATATAGTCAATCGAAGCGGGCCCGGATTGGGATCTGAGAATCATAGTGGGTGCTCCTGGAGCCATGACGAATAGTCGCCAAATTGTATGCCCTGACTGCGCGGGAATTAATAGGGTGCCGCAAGAGCGTGACTTGGGTGACGCGCGCTGTGGCAAATGCAAGACCCCTCTCCTTTCCGCCAAACCCATCGAAGCCGATGCCCGGATGTTCGAGCGCCAAATCCAGCGCAGCGACTTGCCGGTGCTTGTCGATGTCTGGGCGCCCTGGTGCGGCCCCTGCCGGATGATGGCGCCCCAATTCGAGAGCGCAGCCGCCGAACTTGAACCCAAGTTTCGTCTCATCAAGCTCAATTCGGATGCCCATCCCGACCTCGCGTCGCAACTCGGCATCCGTGGCATTCCGACGCTCCTGCTTTTCGCCGGCGGGAAAGAGATCGCCCGCGCCTCGGGCGCGATGGGCAAGGAGCAGATCAAGGACTGGGCACGAACTCAGCTCGCTCAGGCGCCGAACTAACGCAGTCGACAGGGAGGTTGACCATGAAAAGACGTGAATTCCTGATTGCAGGCAGCGCCGCGGCCCTTGAGGGCCTTTCGGTCAACGCCTCCCAGGCCCAAACCTCAGAGTCACGCGCAAAAATCGTGATTGCAGGTGCAGGGGCGGCCGGGCTATCGCTCGCTTCGCGCCTGCGGCACGGTATGCCCAACGCGACAATCGTCATCGTCGATGCAAAAAAACAGCATCACTTCCAGCCCGGATACACGCTCATTGGCGCAGGGCTCTGGTCGCCCTCCCAAGTGACCTCGAACAATGCCGATTACATGCCGCGCGGCATCGAGTGGATTCAAGAAGCTGTCACCGCGTTCGAACCTGAGACGAACGCCGTCTTTACCACCTCCGGCACGCGCATCGACTACGATTTCCTCTTGGTCGCCACGGGACTCAAACTCGATTACGATGCCATCGAAGGGATGGACACCGCCCTGATCGGCCAGAACGGCATCGCCTCGGTCTATGCCGGCCCGAACGAAGCGCAGGCGTCGGCCGCGGCCATCGACCGATTCATCGAAACCGGTGGCATTGGCCTCTTCGGCCGCCCGACCGGGGAGATGAAATGCGCGGGCGCGCCGCTAAAGATGACCTTCATTGCTGACGACAAGGCGCGCAGGGCTGGCCGGCGCGGTGCCGTGGAACTGATCTATAACGCCCATACGGGCGGTGTTTTCTCTGTGCCGCCGGTCAACGAGCGCGTTACGGAAATGTTCGCTGAGCGCAACATCGCGGTGAATTACACTCATGTTCTCGCAGCCATCGATCCTGGCAGCAAGCGGGCCACTTACCGAACAGCGGACGGCGAAGTCACGCTCGACTACGACTTCATCCACGTCATACCGCCGATGCGCGCGCCCGATGCAGTACTCGACAGCCCTCTGCCCTGGCAGGACGGAAATCTTGCTGCCGATGGCTGGGTCGAGGCGGATAAGGCAACTCTGCGCCATCCCCGATATCCCAACGTCTTCGCCGTGGGCGACATAGCGGGCGTACCACGCGGCAAAACGGCCGCCAGCGTCAAATGGCAAGCACCGATCGTCGTTGCCAATCTCATCGCCGAAACCGCGGGCCGGACCGGTAGCGCCAGCTATAACGGCTATACCTCGTGCCCAATGGTTACCGGCTTCGGCAAGGCCATGCTGATCGAGTTCGACTACGAAGGCAACCTGACCCCGTCCTTCCCCTTCATCGATCCCCTCAAGGAACAATGGGTATCCTGGTTGATCGAGGAAAAGGGCCTGCTGGGCGCCTATCGCGCGATGCTGCGCGGCTATGCATAAGGAGCACAACGATGAGCGATTTCAGCCCTGTTGTCGTATTTTACATCCTGTCCGAAAGTTTGGGCATCTGGCTTTGGATCGTGCTTGCCCTCGCTCTGGCTCTGCTTGTCGGTATCACCTACGCTGCACTGCGCCTGCGAGCCGCAGATCGATCGCCCGCGCGTCCCCTTGTCATGGCCGCGATTGCGGGCGTCCTGACCACCGCCATTTTCACGTTCCTCGTCCCAGGGTGGTCTCACGCGGAGATCAGCGCGCTAAACGGGCCGGTGGACTATGTCTTCGCCATCCTCTTTTCAATGGTACCCGCCGGTATCGTGGCCGCTCTCGTCTTCATCATAGCCGGACTGCGCTGCGCGAGTGGAATGGCGCGCACGTCCAAGAATTTGGTCGGCGCAATCAAGGGGTAGTCATGTCCTACTATTTCAGCCGCACAATCGATTCCAATTTTTCCGAAGCGATACGGAAGATAACCGCTGCGCTGACAGAAAGGGGCTTTGGAATCCTTACAACCATCGATGTCCAGGCAACGATGAAAGCCAAGCTTGGCGAAGATTTTCGGCCCTACACCATCCTCGGCGCCTGCAACCCGGACTTTGCCTGGCATGCGCTGCAGGCCGAAGACAAGATCGGAACCATGCTCCCCTGCAATGTGATCGTAACCGAGGTTTTGCCGGGAAAGGTGGAAATCGCCGCCGTAGATCCGGTGGCCAGCATGTCTGCAATCGACAATCCAAGTCTCGGTGAAATCGCAGGCACGGTGAGGACGGCATTGCAAGAAGCGGTGGCCAGTCTCTAGCTGACCTTTCCGGGAGCGTATTTCGCAGCAACCTTCAGCGCGGCCTCACGATCGATGCCAGCATATTGCAGCACCCGCTCCGTGAGATAGCCGTGCCGATCCATCTCGATGGCGTGCCCCTCGATTATTGCGCGCGCATGGGCGGGTTGAAGTGTTTCCCGATAGTCGGGTCGCTTGTTTTCCCGTCCTTCTTCCTTGCGCGCGGCAACCATCAGGCCAGCGGCCTTATCGATCACCGCATCGCTGGCAGGCAGAGCCATATGCTTTGCCAGCTTGCGGAATTCGCGGGTTGGATTGTCGACCATGTCCTCGAACCGAAGCACGAGAATTTCTTTCTGCCCCGCCGCAGTCCAACTCGCGACATTCTGGGTCCATGAGCCTTGGGGCTCGGTGACGGCAAAGCCCGCCGGGCGCACACGGCGGTCAGAGGTCATCATCAATTCGATGATCTTGAGCGGCGCTGCACCCGTCTCGGCAACGAGCGTGGCGGCCACGTCGAGCGGATTGCGCACCACGTAGGTAGCTCCGCCTGTCACCGCAGGGTTGATCGTCTGGTGTCCGTGAAAGGTGCCGCGGATCGCATGGGTCCGAATAACGGGAATCGCGAAATCTTCCGTGGCCAGGAGCTTGTGTACCTTCGGTCGCGCTGCAGCGACCTCCAGTTCGTCGAGTTGGTCATGCTCCCTGCCCGTCACCGCCTTGTAGAGCAAACCGTGGGCGTCCCAGGGAATGATGTTGTCCAGGTTGCGCAAGTCCACCTGCTTGGGCGGATTCGGCTGGCTGAGCGTGATGAGCAGGTAGATGACCGACCGGACCCACGATCCGCCGGACCGCGGATATGACGCGACGAAATAGAGTGGGCGGATGGGTTTTTCCGGCGCTGGCACAAAGCTCTCCCAGAGGTTGACTGGTCAACCTCTAGCGCCGCCGCTTCCTGCGCGCAACTTCAGACGAGGAAAAATCCAAGGGTAACGGCGCAGAGCACGGCTGGTCTGGGAAGGGTAAGGTGGGCGAGCCGGTACGCAATACCGGACAATCCGGCCCGCAACCACCAATTCGTTCCGCGCAAGTGTCCGGTCGCAAGATACGCAACGCCGCCACCGGATTTCGCACGCATACGGCAACTCCAAACTCATGAACCGTATGGGGAAATTTCTACACAGGCAGACTTAAGAAAGTGCTGATGAACGGCAAACTCTTGGTAAACCCGCGCGCAAAAATGCACACCATCCTGTCCCGCGATGAGACACGGCACCACGGTAAGCTCGAGGGCAGCTGCGATCTGGGGTGTTGAACACGCCCGAATTCTGTGGTGTTTCCGCACGTTTGCCGCACCATATGTTATGGCAAGAGATACCAACGATTCGCGGAATGCCCCCGACAGACACATGACCGAAGACAACGACCTGTTTGGCGGCGCACCACGCCCCGCGCCGCAACCATCCCCTGCCCCCTCCCAGCCCGTGCTCAAACCTGCAACGGGAGGAGAGAGCTATTCGGCGGCCGATATCGAGATCCTCGAAGGCCTCGAGCCGGTGCGGCGCCGTCCTGGCATGTATATCGGCGGCACTGACGTCAACGCGCTGCATCATTTGTTTGCCGAAGTCATCGACAACTCGATGGACGAGGCGATCGCCGGCCATGCCACCCGCATAGAAGTGCATCTGGGTGAGGATGGGTACCTCACCGTCACCGACAATGGGCGCGGCATTCCCGTAGATGCGCATCCCAAGCTCCCGCACCTTTCGGCGCTGGAAGTCATCATGACCACGCTACACGCGGGCGGCAAGTTCGATTCCAAAGCCTATGAGACCTCGGGCGGGCTGCATGGCGTTGGCATTTCGGTGGTCAATGCGCTCTCGGACGACCTCGTTGTCGAAGTCGCCCGCGAACAGACGCTTTACCGGCAGACGTATTCGCGCGGAAAGGCAACCTCCAGGCTTGAGCCGCTTGGCCGGGTCAATAACCGCCGCGGCACCACCACTCGCTTCCATCCCGATCCGGAAATATTCGGGGACAATCTCAAATTCGTCCCCGATCGTATTTTCCGCATGACGCGTGCCAAAGCCTATCTCTTTGGCGGCGTCGAAATCCGCTGGTCCTGCGACGAATCCCTTGCCAGCGATGGCGTGCCCGCCAAGGCGGCGTTTCATTTTCCTGGCGGCCTGCGCGATTTTCTCGAACGGCGGATCGAGGGCAAGACACGCATCCTTGATGACGTATTCTCCGGCAAGGCAGGCAAGCCCGGGTCGCACGGCGCCGTGGAATGGGCCATTGCCTGGTATATCGGCGACAGCTTTACCTCGTCCTATTGTAACACCGTGACGACCCCAGACGGAGGTACCCACGAAGCCGGCCTGCGAACGGCGCTCCTGCGTAGCCTCAAGAACTACGCCGATCTCGTGGGCAACAAGCGGGCTTCGGTGATCACCTCAGAGGATGTCCTCAGTCACTGCGGCGCTATGCTGTCCGTTTTCATCCGCGAGCCCGAATTCGTTGGCCAGACCAAGGACAAGCTTGCCTCCACGGAAGCCACCCGTATCGTCGACAATGCTATTCGCGACGCTTTCGATCACTGGCTGACCGCTTCGCCCAATCAGGCCAACAAACTCCTTGAATGGACCATCGAACGTGCCGAGGAGCGCGTCCGCCGCCGCAAGGAAAAGGAAATCGACCGCAAGACCGCAACCCGCAAGCTGCGCCTCCCTGGCAAGCTCGCCGATTGCAGCCAGTCCGCCGCACAGGGCGCCGAACTGTTCATCGTCGAGGGTGATAGTGCGGGCGGATCGGCCAAGCAGGCGCGCGATCGTGCTTCGCAAGCCGTTCTCCCCTTGCGCGGCAAGGTGCTGAACGTCGCGGGCGCCAGCCGCGACAAGCTTGCGGCCAACCAGCAGATTGCCGATCTCATCCAGGCATTGGGTTGCGGTACACGCGACAAGTACCGTGAAGATGACCTGCGCTACGACAAGATCATCATCATGACCGATGCTGATGTCGACGGCGCGCATATAGCCTCGCTCCTGATGACCTTCTTCTATCAGGAGTTGCCCGGCCTCATCGAAGGTGGCCATCTCTATCTCGCCCTGCCCCCGCTCTATCGCCTGACGCAGGGAGCGAAGACTGCATACGCCATGGATGACGCACACAAGGACCAACTCGTCGAAACCGAGTTCTCCGGGCGGGGCAAGATCGAGATCACCCGCTTCAAGGGTCTGGGCGAAATGCCACACGCGCATTTGAAGGAAACGACGATGAACCCCAGGTCCCGCACCTTATTGCAGGTCAAGGTCGTCGCAGACCGCAAGGACACCGCGCAAACTGTCGACCGTCTGATGGGTAACAAGCCCGAGGCACGGTTCGATTTCATTTCCGAACGGGCAGCCTTCGTGACCGATGTCGACGTCTGAAGGCCGCTAACCTCTGCCAGTTAAGGATTATGGCCAATTCGACATTGACTTGGCAGGTTGTTTCGCTATGGTCCGCCCCGTCAGAGGCCAAATGGGCGCGCCGGTCGGGCAGGAGCCGGAGCTTGGGTACAGCGCAAAGCCGCCTTGGCGGTTCTCGCGGGACGGCGAAGCGTTTGAGACGAGGAACGGGAAACGTCTTTCCGTTTTGGACATTGCTGTTCTGGCATACGTGACAATGGACACCCGATTTGACAGTGCAATTCTCTGAGCTCGGACTGAGCGACAAGGTGACCGATGCCGTCACCGCCGCCGGCTATACCAAACCGACCGACATCCAGGCCCAAGCTATCCCCCATATTCTCGAAAAGAAGGACCTGATCGGGATAGCCCAGACAGGGACCGGCAAGACGGCGTCGTTCGTTCTGCCCATGTTGGCGCTTCTCGAAAAAGGCCGGGCACGCGCGCGCATGCCGCGCACGCTCATACTGGAGCCGACGCGCGAACTCGCCGCTCAGGTCCATGAGAATTTCGAAAGATACGGCAAGAATCACCGTCTGACGGTCGCGCTGCTGATCGGCGGTGTCTCCTTCGAGGACCAGAACAAGAAGCTCGACCGCGGCGCCGATGTACTCATCGCCACCCCTGGTCGCCTGCTTGATCATTTCGAACGCGGCAGGCTGCTCCTGACCGGGGTTGACATCCTCGTCATCGACGAGGCGGATCGAATGCTCGACATGGGTTTCATCCCCGATATCGAACGCATTTGCGGCCTCCTGCCGTCGCGCCGGCAGACGCTGTTCTTTTCGGCCACCATGCCGCCCGAGATTCAGAAGCTAACCCAGCGTTTCCTGCGCGATCCGGTGAAAGTCGAGGTTGCCCGTCAGAACTCGACTGCGGAAACCATCGACCAGAAGCTCCTGAAGGTTGGCAAGACGCCTGCCGAAAAGCGCGCCGCGCTGCGTGATCAAATTCGCGCGGCAAAGGACATGCAGAACGCTATCATCTTCTGCAATCGCAAGCGTGATGTGGCGACCGTCGCCCGTTCGCTCGAACGCCACGGCTTCAATGCCGGCGCCCTGCATGGCGACATGGATCAAAAGAGCCGAATGGAAACGCTCGACCGTTTCCGCGCGGGAGCCTTGCCGATTCTCGTCGCCTCCGACGTCGCAGCCCGGGGCTTGGATATACCGGCGGTGAGCCACGTGTTCAATTTCGATGTCCCGACGCATGCCGAGGACTATGTGCATCGCATCGGCCGAACCGGGCGCGCTGGGCGCTCGGGATCGGCGATCACCCTCGTAAGCCCGTCGGAAGGGAAATATGTCGACGCGATCACGGCGTTGATCCAGCGCAAAATCGATTGGCTCGACGCGAAACCTGTGTCCACCCCTGCCCCCAGGCAAGCGGAAGAACCATCTTCACGCGGCAAGTCCCCCGCCGAAAACCGCAGGTCCGGCACGCAGGAACGCGAGAAGAAGCGGCCGGAAAAGAACCGGCAGCCGGCGGACAACGACTCCAGTCCGGTAAGCTTCCAGTCGGAGGGACACATACCGGCATTCCTGCTTCGTCCCGCCGGACCGCGGACCTGAAAACCCGGAACCGGGATGCCCAACACAGGCTCCTGAAGTCGCGTGCAGAGCGGCGATTTTGTTGTGGACAGGCCAACACGAAATCATTAGCACATGCTACTCTGTGGGGAGGGGGCGGCTGGATGTTGGCTGCATTTATGCCGGATTCCCATTTACTCCCGGATTTGCCGATACAGCATACCGGGCTTGTGGGGACGTGACGTGACGAACCTCGACTTTGAACGTGCATCCGGATTTGCAAACGCAGCGCTGGCATTGCTCAAGCGCTCCCAGATACCGCCGTTTCCGATGTATTTCGAGCTGTTCTACACTTATGCCACCGGTTCCACCCCAGAGCTAAACAAGCGGATCAATGCAGCGCTGGCGGAGACGGGCGCTCTTTCCCTCAGCGAGGCGCCCTTGCTGTGTGAGGAGTTCCTCAAAATCTCGGATATGGACGCCAAGTTGCGGCACATGTCGTCCGTGATGAGCCGTAAGATAACCGACGTCAATCAGGCGATCGAATTTGCCATGGTCTCGGCCAATTCCTATTCCGGGTCGCTGCAGCAGGCTTCCGGTGATCTCGAGAATGGGGGCATCGACGAGGAAGCGCTCAAGCTCCTATCCTCGCGCCTGCTCAAGGAAACTCGCCGGATGCAGGACATGAACCGCAAGCTTGAGGCCGAGCTTGAAAACACCAAGGACGACATCTCGGTGCTCCAGCGCGACCTCGACGAGGTGCGCAAGGAATCCATGCTCGACCCACTGACCAAGATCGCCAATCGCAAGGCGTTCGATGAGCAGCTCATCGAGGAGATGAATGCCTCCTTGCAATCGGGCAAGCCCTTGTCACTCCTGGTTTTCGACATCGACCATTTCAAGGCGTTCAACGACACCTTCGGCCACCTGACGGGAGACCAGGTCCTGCGCCTCGTCGCCCAGGTGCTCAAGGCCAACATTCGCGGCCGGGATCTCCCTGCCCGCTTCGGCGGCGAGGAATTCGTCGCGATCCTTCCCGAGACAGACCTGGCGGGTGGAATGAATGTCGGCGAAACCATCCGCGCTGCCGTGCAGTCCAAGGAACTGCTCAAGCGGTCCACCAACGAAAAACTTGGCCGCATAACGCTTTCTGTTGGTGTCGCGGTATTACGCAGTGACGATACCGTCGCGACCCTTATCGAGCGCGCAGACCGCTGCCTTTATGCAGCCAAAGGTAACGGCCGCAACCGCGTTGTCGCCGAACATCAGCTTTCCGAGGAAAACGGCGTCATCGACGTCGCCTGAACTCACCAGCATCGATGTGCTTGAAAATGCTTGAACTCAGGCGGTGGCCGCTGCGCGCGCCTTGGCGATTTCCGCAAGGTCTGCGGGCTTGAGCTGCACGCTTTCCCCGCAGCCGCACGCGCCTTCCTGATTTGGATTGTTGAAGGTGAACCCGGAGGACATCCTCGTTTCCTCGAAATCCATCACTGTCCCGAGCAGGAACAGCGTCGCCTTGGGTTCGACCCACACATCGACGCCCTTGTCCTGAATATGATCGTCACCCGCGACCGGCTCGGTGACATAATCGAGGGTATAGGCCATGCCCGCGCAGCCGGCGTTCTTGACGCCCACACGCACACCGATCACCGGCCTGTCGCTATCCGCGATGATCTCGCGGATGCGTTCGGCTGCGTTGTCGGTCAGGCTCATGATCGCAAACGGCATGGCTACCACCAGTTCAGCGCGACTTGCGCTTCCTCGCTCATCCGGTCCGGCCCCCATGGGGGATCAAACACCATGTTGACCTCAACATCCTGAATGCCCTCCACGGCGCGGGCGGCATTCTCGACCCAACCGGGCATCTCGCCCGCCACAGGACATCCCGGTGCGGTCAGCGTCATGTCTATCGTGACCTTGCGGTCATCGTCGAGATCGACGCGATATATAAGCCCCAGCTCATAGATGTCGACCGGGATTTCCGGGTCGTAAACGGTCTTGAACGCACCGATCAGATCCGCCGTGATCCGCTCGATTTCCTCGGGCGGGAGGGCGCTCCCGGTCGCGGATACCAGCGAGGGCTTTTCGGCTTCGATCTCTGTCGTCACTGTGTCTGTCATCATGACTCTCTAGAAAAAGGTCCGCGCCTTCTCGATCGCTTCCACCAGCACGTCCACATCGTCCTTGCCATTATATAGGGCAAATGAAGCCCGGCATGTAGAGGTTGCACCAAATCTCTTGAGCAGCGGCATCGCGCAATGGGTCCCTGCCCTCACCGCAACGCCGTAACGGTCGAGTAATGTCGACACGTCATGGGCATGGGCGTTATCGAGCGTGAACGAGAATATCCCGCCCTTCCCTGGCGCATTTCCGATAATGCGTAGCGAATTGATCCGTGTGAGCCGCTCGTGGGCGTAAGCCGCCACCTCATGCTCGTGGGCGACGATCGCATCCCGTCCGACGCTCTCGACATAATCGATCGCGGCGCCGAGCCCGATGGCCTGGACGATGGGGGGCGTGCCCGCTTCGAAGCGGTGCGGCGGATCGTTATAGGTCACAGCCTCGAGGCCAACCTCCTCGATCATTTCGCCGCCGCCCTGATAGGGCTGCATCTCTTCAAGCAGATCGTACCGCCCGTAAAGCACGCCGATCCCGGTCGGTCCGTAAAGCTTGTGGCCGGTGAACACGTAGAAGTCAGCGCCGATATCGCGGACGTCGACCTTCTCATGCACCGCGCCCTGGCTTCCGTCGATCAGCACCGGAATGTTCTTTGCGTGGGCGATCTCGACAATCTGCTTCAAGGGTGTGATCGTGCCGAGGACGTTGGACATATGCGTGATGGCAACCATCCGCGTCCGGGAGGTCAACGCCGTTTCGAACGCATTCAGGTCCAGCCCGCCCTCGTCCGTCACGTCGACCCATTTCAGCACCGCACCCTTGCGCTCCCGGTGGAAGTGCCAGGGAACGATGTTGGAATGGTGCTCCATGATCGAAAGCACGATCTCGTCGCCCTCGCCGACCCTCGGGCCGGCAAACGACGATGCAACGAGATTGATCGCCTCGGTTGCCGACCGCGTGAAAACGATCTCTTCGAGCCGTTCGGCATTGAGAAATGCCCGCGCCTTTTCGCGCGCACCTTCGAAGGCTTCGGTCGCGCGGTTTGCAAGTGTATGAAGCCCGCGATGGACATTGGCATATTCGTGCCGGAAGGCGTGGTCCATCCTGTCGAGCACCTGCACCGGCTTTTGTGCCGAAGCTCCAGAATCAAGATAGATCAGCCTGTTGCCGTGGATCTTCTCCTCGAGAATCGGAAAATCCGCTCGGACCTTTTCAAGATCGATTCCCATCAAACGGCCTTGCCGAGCCAAACCTCGACAATATCGCCCAGAGCTTGGGCCACGTGCTCGGCCTCGACGGCATCGACGATTTCCGCAAGGAAACCGCGGATCAGCATGGTTTCGGCCTCTGCCCGGGGGATGCCGCGGCTCATGAGATAGAACAGCCAGGTGTCATCGAGATCGCCGCACGTGGCGCCGTGTCCACACACTACGTCGTCGGCGAAGATTTCGAGCTCAGGCTTGGCAAGGATTTCCGCTTCATCGGAAAGCAGCAGCCCCTGCATCATCATCTTGGCGTCGGTCTTCTGGGCGTCTCTGGCGACGTTGATCTTGCCTTGGAATACGGCCTTGCCACGCCCGCGTGCGATCTGCTTGTAAAGCTCGGACGAGGTCGTGTGCGGCACGCCATGCGTCACGTCGAGCGTGATGTCCTTGTGCTGCTCGCCATCGACGAGGTTCAGCCCGTAAAAGTCGCCATGCGTGCCCTCGCCGGTGAATTCTGCAAAGATCTGTGCCCGCGCGAGATTGGCGCCGGCATTGACGACCACGGACTTGAACTTGGCATTTGCCGCCAGCCGGTATTCGACCGAGGCAAAATGGGTGGCCTGCCGCGCGGAAAGATCGACAAGAATATGCGTCACCTCGGCGCCCTCGCCCACCGACACATAGCTTCCTGCGTTGCCCATATGTGCGGCATCGCTTCCCGAGACGGTCTCTATGACCGTCGCCTTCGTGCCTGCGGCAAAGGCGATCTTGGCCCCGCTCTGGACGTGAGCTGCATCGCCTTCCATGCGACGGTCGATATGGACGACCGCATCGACATGACCTGTGAGTTCGACACTCACCGACTCCGAAACCAGGGCGGAGTTGAGCCGCATCAGCACGTCGTCACGCGTGGTGAGCGTTGCCCCGGCAACCTTTGATACGATCACGCCGTTAGGCGCCGTGCCTGAGTTCTGCACCTCGCCATTGGCGATGACGATGCGATAGGCACCGGGAATGTCGATCACCGGAGCGCTTGCGCCTTTTGCGGCCCTGGCCAGCGGTGGCACCGCCGAGAGCAACGTCTTGAGATCGGTGTAGTGATAGGATTCGACGCGCCTTGTGGGCAGGCCGATAATGCGGAACCGCTCGGCGGCGGCGGAAGCGCCTGCGCTTTCGAGCTGTCCGACAAAGGCTTCTTCGGCCGCGCTCAGGCGAACTGGTGTCTGGACGTTCACGTCTTTCTCCTTACGCCGCGTTAGGTTCGTCGAAATCGGCATAGCCCTTGGCTTCGAGTTCGAGCGCCAGTTCCTTGCCCCCCGTCTCGACCACCCGTCCGTTCGAGAAGACGTGGACGACGTCCGGGACGATATGATTCAACAGCCGCTGGTAGTGCGTGATGACCAGCATCGCGCGGTCCGCGCTGCGAAGGCGGTTGACGCCCTCCGAAACGACCTTGAGCGCGTCGATATCGAGCCCGGAATCCGTCTCGTCGAGAATGGCCAGCTTGGGCTGGAGCAGCGCCATCTGGAGGATTTCCGCGCGCTTTTTCTCGCCGCCCGAGAACCCGACATTGAGCGGCCGCTTGAGCATGTCCTGCTTGATATCGAGCAGACCGGACGCGTCCCTGACCGCCTTCATGAAGTCGGGCGTTGTAAGCTCGCTCTCCCCCCGCGCCTTGCGCTGCGCGTTCATAGCGGCCTTGAGGAACGTCATCGTGGCGACGCCCGGAATTTCGATCGGGTACTGGAAGGCGAGGAACACGCCGGCTGCGGCGCGCTCATCGGGCTCCATCTCGAGGAGATTTTCACCGTCGAACAGCACTTCGCCTTCGACGACCTCGTAATCTTCTCTACCCGCCAGAACATAGGAGAGCGTTGACTTGCCCGAGCCGTTCCGGCCCATAACCGCGTGCACTTCGCCGCGATTGAGTGTCAGGTTCACGCCTTTGAGGATTTCATTGTCCTCGACTCGAACGTGCAGATTACGGATTTCAAGCAGCGGTGTGCTCATTTCAAGCTCCAGTCATTCTCTGGCGCAACCTGTCGGCGCGCTCAGGTCCAATTCAAAATCAGTGCGTAAAAGAAGGTCGCGGCGGCGCTCAGCATCAGCGCCCGTTTCCACTCGGGATCCTTTCGCCGCAAATAGGCCACCCCAGTGCTCGCCACAAACACGATAATGGCAAATCCGATAAGTACCGGCCAATTGAACGTGAATTCGCTCAACCCACGCTCCCTTCGAGCGAAATACCGATCAGCTTCTGGGTTTCCACCATGAACTCCATTGGAAGCTGCTGCAGCACGTCGCGCACGAAGCCGTTGACGATCAGCGCGACCGCCTCTTCCTCGCTAAGCCCGCGCTGCAGGCAATAGAACATCTGGTCGTCCGAGATTTTCGAGGTCGTCGCCTCGTGCTCGAACACAACCGAAGAATTGCGGCTCTCGATATAGGGCACGGTATGCGCCCCGCACCTGTCGCCGATCAGCAGGCTGTCGCACTGGGTGAAGTTGCGTGCATTGGTCGCCCGGCGGTGCGCCGAAACCTGCCCGCGATAGGTATTGTCCGAGAACCCCGCGGCAATGCCCTTGGAAATAATGCGGCTGGACGTGTTCTTTCCCAGATGGATCATCTTGGTGCCGCTATCGACCTGCTGATGGCCGTTCGAGATGGCGATGGAATAGAACTCCCCGCGCGAACCGTCCCCGCGCAGGATGCAGCTCGGATACTTCCACGTGATCGCCGAACCGGTCTCGACTTGCGTCCAGGAAATCTTGGAGTTCTTGCCCCGGCAATCGCCGCGCTTGGTGACGAAATTGTAGATACCGCCCTTGCCGTTCTTGTCCCCGGGATACCAGTTCTGGACCGTGGAATACTTGATCTCGGCATCGTCGAGCGCCACCAGTTCCACGACCGCGGCATGAAGCTGGTGCTCGTCGCGCATCGGAGCAGTACAGCCTTCGAGATAGCTCACATATGAGCCTTCCTCGGCGATGATCAGCGTACGCTCGAACTGGCCGGTATTCTTCTCGTTGATGCGGAAATAGGTCGAGAGCTCCATCGGGCAACGCACGCCCTTGGGGATGTAGACGAAAGAGCCGTCGGTAAAGACCGCCGAGTTGAGCGTGGCGTAGAAATTGTCGGTCACCGGAACGACCGAACCAAGATACTTCTTTACCAGGTCCGGGTGCTCGCGGACGGCTTCGGAAATCGAGCAGAAGATGATGCCGTGCTTGGCCAGTTCCTCACGGAACGTCGTCACCACCGACACCGAGTCGAACACAGCGTCGACGGCAACGTTGCCGCTGAACGGCGTTGATGCTGTGCCATTGGCGTCCTGCACACCCGCGAGAATTTTCTGCTCGGAGAGTGGAATACCCAGCTTTTCGTAAGTGCGCAAAAGCTCGGGGTCAACCTCATCGAGCGACTTGGGACCCGAAGTGCTCTTGGGAGCCGAGTAGTAATACTGGTCCTGAAAATCGATCTTGGGATAGGAAACGCGCGCCCATGTCGGCTCGTTGAGGGTCAGCCAGCGCCGGAAGGCATCGAGCCGCCATTCGAGCATCCATTCAGGCTCGTTCTTCTTGGCCGAGATGAAGCGCACTATATCCTCATTGAGCCCCTTGGGCGCCTTTTCGGATTCAATGATCGTCTCGAAGCCGTACTTGTATTTGTCGACGTCCAGCGCAAGAACCTGATCGACGGTTTCCCTGTCGATCTCTTCTTTAAGTGTCGGGATGTCGTAGTCGGACATAAGTCTCTCCTGATATTCGCAGCCGCTTATGCCGCTGCGCCGCTCCGGCGATGCCGGTTCAAAACTGGCTCAAACGCCGCAAAGAAGGCGTCGATGTCTTCTCGCTGCGAGTTCCAGCCCAGGCTGACTCGCAGACCGCATTCGCTCAAATTCGCCTCGATACCCATCGCGCTCAGAACGTGGCTCCGCCCGACCTTGCCCGAGGAACAGGCCGAGCCGGACGAGACCGCAACACCGGCGAGATCGAGTGCCATCATCGCAACAGTGTTCCGGATACCAGGTACCGCAAAATTGCACACCGTCCCGATCCGCTCTGCGCCCTGGCCGAAAATGGCGGCATCAGGTGCCATATCGGTCAGGCGGGCCTCGAAATCAACCATCAAGGCCCGAGTGCGATCCAGATTGAAGGCATCGGCATTTGCCCGGCAGGCCGCACCGAACCCGCCAATCAGTGCTGCCGGTTCCGTGCCGCCGCGCCGCCCCTGCTCCTGCCCGCCGCCCGGGATGAGACGCACGGAGTCGCAATGTCCCTTGACCAACAGCGCACCAACACCAGAGGGTCCACCGATCTTGTGCGCGCTGATCGCCATCATGTCTGCGGCGGAAGCCGCAAAATCCAACGCCAGCTTGCCAAAAGCCTGCACGGCGTCGATGACAAGAAAATGTGGTGTTGGGCCAACCATCGCCTCGATCCGCTCGCGCGGCTGGATGACGCCCGTCTCGTTGTTGACCCACGAAAAGGCCACCAGCAGTTTTTCGCCCGCCAGATTCGCCGTTTCAATTATGCGCGCCAAGGCATCGAGATCGATGAGCCCGTCCTCGTCCACCCCGAGGACCCGCACCGAAGCCCCGCTGACCTCGGCCGCCTTCAGCGCCGCTGCATGATCGGTCGCACACACCACAATCCGGTTGATCCCGAACGTCCTGACCCCACCGACGATTGCCTGGGTCAACGCTTCGGTCGCCGAGCCCGTAAAAACGACCTGCTTGGCCTCTGCCCCGGCGAGCGTTGCCACGTCGTCGCGCGCATCGTCGATCAGCTTGCGCAGCACCCGTCCCTGCCCATGCACGGACGAGGGATTGCCGGCGAGCGCGAGTGCCGAAACAATCGCTTCCCGCGCGTACGGAAGAAGCGGCGCCGAGGCGTTATGGTCGAGATAAGTGCTCATCCGATCCATCAACTCGCATAAGGCCATTCCGCCTCTGGGCGCAGGCCTCAAACAATCCTTGAAATTCGAGGTCCACCTTAAGTAAAAGGGGCGCTCAACAACGGCCGGTGAGACGGCTGTACCGGTTTGGAATAATTCTAAACTGGTATTTCAGTCAGTTTTATGGACACCGGAGGCGTTCGTCAAGCCGCGCTGTCGATTCGCATGGTTCCCATGCGTCGGACGCTCTAAAAGGTTTTCACGGATGCCGGCGTAACCGTGCGGCCGATCAAGAATTAAGGGTTTTTGCTCATGCCTGAAGTCATTTTCAACGGTCCCGAGGGCCGCATCGAAGGCCGTTACCAGCCGGGCAAGGAGCCCAACGCCCCAATAGCCATCGTTCTCCATCCGCACCCGCAGTTCGGCGGAACGATGAACAACCAGATCGTCTACAACCTCTTCTATATGTTTGTGGAACGCGGCTTTGCCGTGTTGCGCTTTAATTCGCGCGGCGTTGGCCGCTCCCAGGGCGTTTTCGATCACGGCATCGGGGAGTTGTCCGACGCCGCCGCTGCGCTTGACTGGCTCCAGACCCTCAACCGCGAGAGCCGAGGCTGCTGGATCGCAGGTTTTTCGTTCGGGGCCTGGATCGGAATGCAACTGTTGATGCGCCGGCCGGAGGTGGAGGGCTTCATCTCGGTATCGCCCCCGGAAAATCTCTACGATTTCTCCTTCCTCGCCCCCTGCCCGTCCTCGGGCCTGATCATACATGGCGACAAGGACCGCGTGGCGCCCCCTGAGGCAGTTCAGAAACTTGTGGACAAGCTCAAGACCCAGAAGGGCATCACAATCGAGCAACAGATCATCGAAGGCGCCAATCATTTCTATGAAGGCAAGATCGACGAACTGATCGGAGCCTGTGGCGAGTATCTCGACCGTCGCCGGGCCGAGATCGCAGCCGGCGGCGGACGTTGAGCGACAAGTAACACCCTCAACAAATCGATTGGGGCATTGCCCAATGACGCAGTTCAAGTCTGAATTCCTCCACACGCTGCACGAGCGCGGGTTCATCCATCAGATTTCCGACCCCGAAGGCCTGGACAAGAAGCTTTCCTCGGAAATCGTCACGGCCTATATCGGGTATGACCCGACTGCTGCCTCGCTCCACGTCGGACACCTCATGCAGATCATGATGCTGCACTGGATGCAGCAGACCGGCCATCGCCCCATCGCACTGATGGGCGGCGGCACGGGCATGATCGGCGATCCATCCTTCAAGGATGAAGCGCGCAAGCTTCTTACGGTCGAGGACATTGGCGCCAATATCGAAGGCATCAAGCAGAAGTTCGCCAACTTCCTCGACTTCGACCGCGCTGAAAATCCCGCCATCATGGCCAACAACGCCGACTGGCTCCTCGATCTCGGTTACGTCGAATTCCTGCGCGACGTTGGCCGGCACTTTTCAGTCAACCGGATGCTCTCCTTCGATTCGGTCAAGCTCCGGCTGGACAGAGAGCAATCGCTCTCTTTCCTCGAATTCAACTACATGATCCTGCAAGCCTACGATTTCGTGGAGCTCAACAAGCGCTACGGCTGCATCCTGCAGATGGGCGGATCGGATCAATGGGGTAACATCGTAAATGGACTCGACCTCGGCCATCGGATGCTGGGGACTCAGTTTTACGCCCTCACTTCACCGCTTCTGACGACCGCCTCGGGCCAGAAAATGGGCAAGACCGCCAATGGCGCAGTTTGGCTCAATGAGGACGCCTTGTCGGTCTACGATTTCTGGCAGTATTGGCGAAACACCGAAGACGCCGACGTTGAACGGTTTCTGAAACTTTTCACCACTCTCCCGCTCAGCGAGATCACACGTGTGGTCGGCGGTGTCGCGACTGACATCAACGAGGCAAAGAAGGTGCTGGCCACCGAGGTTACGGCCCTCGTCCACGGTCGCGCCGCCGCAGAGGAAGCCGCTGCGACCGCTATCGCAACCTTCGAGGCCGGTCAGCTCGACCTCTCCCTGCCCACCATCCAGATCGGCTGGTCGGCGCTGCGCGGTGGCCTAGGCATCCTTGCCGCTGCCGTCACCGCAAACCTCGCCGCTTCCAACGGCGAAGCGCGCCGCCATATCCAGGCCGGGGCGTTGAAGGTCAACGACGAGACGGTAGCCGATGAAAAGCTGGCGCTCGGTGAAGCCCATGTCCTGCCCGAGGGCGTCATCAAGCTTTCAATCGGCAAGAAGCGGCACGTCCTGCTCAAGCCGGTTTGAGACCGATCCCACATATCTGGAAAAGGGCCGCTCGACGGCCCTTTTTTATGGCCTGGTCTGTGCCTGCGACCGATATTCGAACAACGTCCTGAACACGCCCGGCGCAAGGATGGACACGGGATTGACCAGGATATCGGGCTGGCTCAGCGGCCCACGCACCGCAAAGGTGACCCCGATCAGCCCTTCGCCCTCCCGTCCACCGAAGATCGGCCCCAGGATCGGCAGTTGCTGGAAGATGTTGTTCAGCCCGAACAAGGGCACATACGTGCCGGCCAGATCGTACTGACCCGCCCGCGTCAGAATGTTCCCGCGCATTGTTCCGCCAACGAGGTCTCCATAAAGCGCTGCCTCGAGAACCTCAATCCTGTCCGGCGTCCGCAAGAATTGCGCGCGACCATAGTCGAACGCCAGGGAATTGCTGCGACCCACGAGTTCGCGCGATTCCCGGTGCTCCCCAACGATCTGGGAAAGTTTTGCTTCATCGGCGATAGCAAACTGACGCAGGATGAATTCGCCCGTATCGGTCTGGGAAGGCGGATCGTAGCGCATGACGAGGCTGCCTTCGCCCCCGACAAGGCGCGGATAAATGCCGATAAACCGCAAGACGGCACCCACGTCGTTGGCCGCATAGGTGATGACCCGCCCCGACGGAAGCGCATTGGTCGTCGCAGACATCGTCCGGTCGCCGCCAAGCTGCGCGGTAAGATTAGCCCGGCGCAGCTCGTCCCCGCGCACCGAAAGATCGAGGTTGAGGTTGTAGATGACTGTCGCATAGTGCCCGAGCGCGCGCGCAAGGTTGACCGTGACGTTGAAGGTCTGGTTTCCAAGATCCCGGCTCGCGCCGGCGCTGCTGTCACCCTCGAGGTTGAAAAAGCGCTTGAGGACAGGCTTGACGTCAAGCTGCTCGCCGCGCACGTCGAGCGCGAAACCACCTTCGATGGGCCGCATCGAAACCCGCGCGTTGTCGCCTGGGCTGATCTGGAATGTGGAGAAATCGGCGGCCTCCAGGGCGCCATCCAGACCTGCGCGCACCTCGCCCATCAACCGCACCGTGCCGAAAGCAAGATCGAGTTCGGTAATCGACACCTCATCGGCGTCTAGTCTTACCACCCCGGCCACGCGTCCGGCATCACCGCGCGGCTTTGAGACGCCGATGTCTTTGAGCCGCAATCCGGCATCGGCAAGATCGGCGAGAACCTGGAAACTGCCGTCGGGCATGGGACGCGTCACAACGCGCACCTGGCCGTCGACGAATTCGGAAAGATCGAGTCCCAAGGACCGCGCATCGGCGACGCCGAACGTGGCCGCCGCCCTGAAATCAGCCTGATCGCTTCCCGACCGCGTGGCCTGCAGATCGACTTGGATATCCCCGAGCTTGCCTTGTCCGACGACGCGAAATCCTGCTTGCGAAGCCGTAAAGGAAAGTTGGGTGTCCGAGAACGAAAACCCTTCGATCGGCTTGACGCTATGGAGGTTGGTCACGGCCCCGTTGAGCGCATAGTCGGTGCTCACCATGCGGCCGGTGTCGTCGGTCGCAATGGTCGAAATCACCGTCGCCGCGACGGTTCCGCCAAGGTCTCCGGCCAGCGCATCGAGGTCGAATCCAAACTGGAACTCCTCGAGCAGGTTGAGCGGCTCGGCATTGGCCATGCGCATGATCGTCGGAACCGTCCCCGCGATATCGCCGGAAATCTCGAAAATCTGCGACGGCGCAGAGGTGTCCTGATTGATAAACGCGGCGTTGCTGATCGTAATGTTGCCCGCCGGATCGAAAATATTGGCCCGTTCGAACGCCATGGTGAACTGGTTGTCGCGCACTGTCACGCGCGCCTCGCCCTCCACTTCGAACCGGGGGATGCCTTCAAACGGCTGGATCTCGAGATTGCTGCCCACCAGTTCGATATTGATAGCGCCATCGGGAACCGGTCCCGTCAATTCGGGTTTGCCGATCGTCCCGACAGGAAACCGGAAGTGCATGTCTGCGGAGTGGACCTGCCCGTCAATGACATATTCGGTGAAGAGCTCGCGCACCTCGGGCGAGAACAGATATGGCCACAGGCGCTTGACATCGTCCGCCGACGCCCCGCGGCCGCTGATCGTCACGTCAAGTCCAATCCCTTCCCGCACCGTGTCGACACGACCCTGCATGACGACCGAGACATTCTCCCGGGCGCCGACCATCCTGTCGATTCCGATGGCGCCGTAGAGTGGCGCGGTCCACCCTTCGAAGGTGAAAAGCTCGAACGGTTCGGGCGGCGCCTCTAGGTCGTCCGGGTGCAGCCATACATCGCTGGCCCGCACGGAAATGCCGACTGTCGGTCCGAATTGCTGGTCGAATCCCAGAACCAGGTCGCCGCTGACATTGCCCGTGCTTTGCCCGATAGCAACTTCGACATCAGTGAAGCTAAACCGCGCCTCATCTGGCGTCCAGGTGACCGGGAAGGGAGCCGTTTGAATGGCGAAAAGATCGTTGTTAAACCGGAGTGCAGTCCCTGAGAGGTCGATCACGAAGTCCGCGCCTTCGACTTTCCCTTCGCCGTCATAAGCCACATGCGCGGATAGCGTGCCCGCACCCCGCAGGGCGGCTATGCCTTCCGCGTCATCAAGGAAAGGGATGACGGTGGAAAAGTCGATGTCCGCCACGTCCGCATCGAGCACCGCACCCTCAACGGTCTCTTGCCGCGCCAGTGTACCCTGCATTGTTCGCCCCGCAATGCGGGCCGAAAAGACCGCCACCGTGCGCCCCTCTTCGCGTCCAGCGCGGACGTCCACCTCTACCGCATCGAAACTCTTGTAAAGGCCGTACACAGTGTCGAGCACGCCGGCCGAGCCGTTCCGCACTTCGATCCTGTTGACCTGGCCCTCCATTGCATGAGTGGCAACCTCGGCCAGCGAGGCGTTGATCGCCTCGACATTGGCAATCAGCCAGTCGTTGTCCGATCGTAGTCCGACCGCCGCCTCCACGCCCTGCCCGATGGATAAACCTTCGCTGCCAATCGTCACGTGGCGCCCGACCTCCCCCCCGTCATGGATGGAAATCACAGCCGGTGTGCCGTCGCCGGGGTCTTCGATGTCGAACCGCGAAAGCCGTGTGCCGAGCAGGTCCTGTACGAGTTGGAAGTGTGGATCGACCAGTACGATTCGCGCCTCGGGGCGTCCGCGTGTCATGCCCAGGGGAGAGATCGTAATGTCGAGCGCCGACATCGTGATCATCGAAGGCTTGGCCTTCTCTGTCAGCGTTACATTCGAAAGCCGGAACGCGGGCGTGAAGGGATCGCTGAGCGACAGTCCGAAGTCGGTCCAGCTCACATCGAAGCTGTCGTCGATGACGCCGGCGATCATGGATTGAGCCCTGTCGGACAGGAAATTCAGTGAAACCGGCCCAAAAAGCAGACGAACATAAAATGCCGCCAGAAGCACAAAAGCGATAAGCAAGAACAGCCGGGCGCCCCCAAGCCGGCGCCGTTTGCGCGCGGGAGGTGGAGCGGCAGAGAGGCTATCGATTTCGCTCACGGTAGAGGGCGCATCCAGATCGAGGCAATTACGCAGGTAAGATAAGAATCGGCTAAAAACCGAAGGATCGTTGCGCGACCATACCGGCTCCAATATGGCGCAAACACCCCGCAGCCTCGAAAATTGCAACAGGACGCCATTTTTATGACCGAGCTGGCCAAGGGCATGACCGCCCCCGACTTTACGCTTCCCACAGACAAAGGGAGCAAGTTCTCGCTGTCGGCCCATCGCGGCAAATCGGTACTACTATATTTCTATCCCCAAGCCGACACCCCCGCCTGCAACAACCAGAATCTCGATTTCACCGCCAATGCTGAAGCCTTCGCGGCCCGTGAAATCCTACTGGTCGGCATTTCCCCAGACACAGTCGAGGTCCTCGCCAAATTCCGCGAGACCTATGACCTCTCCCCGATTCTGGTCTCTGACCCCGATCATGTTGCCATCGATGCGTTTGGGGTCTGGGGAGAAAAACTCAATTATGGGCGAACCTATATGGGCCTCATTCGGTCGACGTTTCTCGTCGGTCCGGACGGGAAATTGCGGGAAATCTGGCGCAACATCCGCGCCAAAGGACATGTGGAACGCGTCCTTAAGGCGCTGGGTTAACCGGCGGTTTGGCAGATTGTTAACCATGTAACGGCATAGTCCCTTTTCATCGTTTGTTGAGTTCTGGGGAAGCGTCGCGTGCCGTCTGGAGATGCGCAGATCGGATTTGGCCGCGGAACGGCCAAGGGTGCGCCGCAAAAACCGCGCCTGTCCAATGCACTTTTTTATCTGATCTTTGCAATTTTGCTCGGCACCAATGCGGTGACCGGAATCGCTCTCTACTACGCCCCCGAAATCAGCAGTCTTCTGCGCGAGGACAACTCGGCCATCCTCACCGCTTATGAGCAGCGTATCGTGCAGCTCCGGCTGGAGGTCGACCGGCTCCATTCGCGCCAGTACGCGCAGATGGGCGACATGAACCTTCAGATGCACGAACTCGTGCAACAACAGGAAATCCTTGCGGAACAGCACGAATATGTTCGCGCTTTGGCCGACATGGCTCGCGAAATGGGCATCGCCTCGCGCAGCGGCGAAGCCACCGTCGGTGCCGATACCTTGACGGGTGCGGCGGGTGACCCAGCACCCGGTGAAGTCGGCAGCACCGCTGCACTAGCTCAGAATCTCATCGCTATGCAGGAAGAAACCCGCCTCACTTTGGCCTCCCTGGCTGATGCCGCGGCTCTCTCGACCCAGGAAATCGTCGGGGAGCTTCAGACACTTGGCATTCGGCCCGCGCTTCCCCAATCTTCGGGAGTGGGCGGGCCATTCATCCCGGCGAGCGGCTCGGGGGAACTTTCGATCGTCGAAGAGGCAAACGCGGTGGCAACGGCTCTGGCCCAATTCCATTCGGCGCGGCAGGCGCTTGGGGTTGCACCGGTGAGGCGTCCAATCACCGGGGGCATGACGATCAGCTCCGGCTTCGGCAACCGCATGGATCCCTTCCTCAAGCGTACCGCCTTCCACGCCGGCATAGATTTCCGGGCGCCGACGGGAACCCCGATCCTTGCCGCTGCCAGCGGTACAGTGATTCATGCCGGCCCCAATGGCGGTTACGGCAAGATGGTCGACATAGACCACGGCAACGGCCTCGTGACGCGCTATGCGCATATGAGTTCCATTGGCGTGCACGAGGGCCAGGTGATTACTGGCGGGGAGCGGATCGGGCTCGCCGGCTCGACTGGACGTTCGACTGGCCCGCACCTTCATTTCGAAGTGCGTCGGAACGACACTGCAATCGACCCGGCGCGTTTTCTCGCCGCCGGCAGGGCGTTAGCCAAGTTCCTCTAGGCGCGCCTGCGTCCAGCCAGACTCTTACGGACCTTGGCAACTGCGCGGTCATCGAGATGTGGGCACATATTGTAGTCGGCAAATCTCTGTAACGCATCGCGAAATGCCGGAAAGAACTGCTCGAGGTCCAGCGGCCCCTCTTCGAGATGGAAGCTCAAGACCTCGAAGCGTTTCTCGGCCCGGTGCGCTTTGCAATCTATGCGGGCGACGAACCTGTCGCCGTAGAGAACCGGCAGGCAGAAATAGCCGAACTGGCGTTTTGGTGCAGGCACATAGCATTCGATACGATAGTCGAAACCGAACAGTGCGCTCAATCGGTCGCGGTGAATGACCAGATTGTCGAAAGGCGAAAGCACCCGCACCCGGCCCTCGATATCCGCCGACCGCTCCAGGGCTTCGACATCCACATAGGCTCCCGCCCCGGCGCCATTGACCGGCTGCACCACGCCAGCCGCGACACGATCCTCGAGAACTTCGCGCATCGCGTCGCGTAGCGGCTTCCCTTTCTTGAGATGCACAAGCTGCTTCCATGTGAAAACGCCGTGCGCCCTGCGCATCGTATCGAACAGATAGGCGGCGTATTCGGGAAGGCTCGGCGCTCGTAAATCGAGACCGTCCGGAAGGCAGCGCTCGGCGAGGTCATAGGTTTTCTCCATGCCATTCCGCGCGCAGATCATCAGGTCGCCCTGCATGAACAGCTTGTCGAGCGCCTTCCGGCCCGGCCCCCAGTTCCACCAGCTGCCCTTGCCGTTTTTATCCGTCTCGACATCGCGCACGCCCAACGGCCCTTCGGCGCGCACGCGGGCCAAGATCTCCTTCATCAGGCGCTTGTCCACATCGGAGAAATAAGGGTGCTCGCCCTTCCGGATCGCCTGCATCTGCGGCAGTGCGAAGCGATAATCGCGCGTCGGAAGATAGGATGCGGCGTGGAACCAGTATTCAAAGATCTGACGCTCCCCGATGAGCGCATTGAGGTGAGTGGACGCATAGCCCGGCACCCGGCACCACAAGACATGGTGATGCGCACGCTCGACAACCGCCAGCGTATCGATCTGCACATAGCCCAGATGCTCGATGGCTCTGCGCGTCCCCTCCAACCCGTCCCCGAACGGCGGTTGCGGAACGAGGCCCTGGCTCGCAATTGCGAGACGTCTCAACTCCGGAATCATTGGAAATCCCTCTGCATACCTTTGTTCTACTTATGTTCTCGCCCGTAAGCAATACCGTCTGCCATCCTGAAAACGGCGGCTGCGATCCCAGCAGGTCGATTGCCGGCAGCTACTGACACGCATTGTCAGCAGCGCTGTGCATTTATCGGTTTGTCAAACAAAGGAGAGTGAAAAGTGAGAGAATACAAGCCGCAAGGTTATACCGACGTGACCCCATGGATCATCAGCCAGGATACTGCGGGGCTCATGGACTTTCTGAACCGCGCGTTCGGCGCAGAAGAACTGTCACGGCTGGCCGATGAGGACGGCGTGATCGGCCACGCCGAGATGCGAATCGGCGACGCGATCGTGATGATGTTCGACATGCCGGATTGGCCAAAAATGCCGGCCTTCCTTAGGCTCTACGTTGAGGACGCAGAGAAAGTATTCAATCGGGCCGTTGCTGCGGGAGCGATGCCAGTCACGCGCGTCACCCATCTTGCGTTCGGCGATCGTGTTGGCCGCGTCAGGGACGCCTACGGCAATATCTACTGGATACAGACCCGCATCGAGGACGTGAGCGAGGAAGAAATGAACCGGCGCTGGACCGATCCGGAATGGGCCGCGCGAATGGCGTATGTGCAAATGTCACTCGAGAACGGTCTGCAGCCCTAAGCCTCCTCGCCCGTTTCCGCTCCGACGCGCTGTGCGAGGGAAGCTTCCATGAACTTGTCGAGATCGCCGTCGAGCACGTCCGAGGGCGCGGTGCTTTCAACCTGCGTGCGCAGGTCCTTGACGAGTTGATAGGGCTGCAAAACGTAGGAGCGAATCTGGTGTCCCCAGCCGATTTCCGTTTTGGAAGCCGCTTCTGCGTTCGCCGCTTCCTCCCGTTTTTGCAGTTCGAGTTCATAGAGGCGGGCGCGCAGCATGTCCCATGCTTGCGCCCGATTCTTGTGCTGGCTGCGCTCGTTCTGGCACTGAACGACGATTCCGGTGGGAATATGCGTGATACGGACAGCAGAATCCGTCGTATTGACATGCTGCCCACCGGCGCCTGAGGCTCGATAGGTATCGATGCGTACATCGGATTCGTTGACTTCGATATCGATCGACTCGTCGATCACGGGATAAACCCATACGCTCGAAAAACTCGTATGACGACGCGCCTGGCTGTCATATGGCGAAATGCGCACGAGGCGATGCACGCCGCTTTCGGTCTTGAGCCAGCCATAGGCGTTGTGGCCCTTGATGAGAATGGTCGCGCCTTTGATGCCCGCTTCTTCGCCCGCTGTGTACTCGTAAGTTTCGACCTTGAACCCGCGCCGCTCAGCCCAGCGCGTGTACATGCGGAAAAGCATCTGCGCCCAATCCTGGCTTTCGGTACCGCCGGCACCTGCATGGACTTCGAGGTAGCAATCGTTGCCATCGGCCTCGCCCGATAGCAGGGTTTCAACCCGCATCCGCGCGGCCGTTTCCCGCAGCGTGGCGAGCGCAGCTTCGGCGTCCGCGACAATCTCGGCGTCGCCCTCGGCCTCGCCGAGTTCGATCAGTTCCACATTGTCCGAGATCCCCGATTCGAGCATCTTGACGCTGTCGATTGCAGCTTCGAGCGACTGGCGCTCGCGCATCACCTGCTGGGCGGCTTCAGGATCGTTCCAGAGGTCGCCCGATTCGGAGCGGGCGTTGAGGGCGTCTAGTCTTCGCTGGGCCGTATCCCAGTCAAAGATGCCTCCTCAGCAGGCTTATGGCCTGCTTGATTTGATCGACTGTCTTCTGCGTTTCCGCGCGCATGAGCTATCCCTTGAAGCGTGAGGGTTTCGGCAGGTGCCTAAAGCAAAAGCCCCCGGCAATCAACAGCCTACCAGAGCCCCCCGGTCCCCGTGAGGAACCCTTGCGTATTGGGATTCTGGATGTTGTCGAAGGCTGCCGAGTTGACCCCGATCACCGAGGTGATGGAATTTGCTCCGGTCCCCGGTTTGAACGCTTCCCGCACGCCGCCGCCCGCGGAGGCGACGCCGGTGGCAGGGTCAATCCATTCGAGACGCATCCCGGCTGGCATGTTGAAAGGGGTGGCCGGTTCGCCGCGCAATGCGGCTTCCACGAAGTCCGCAAAGATCGGTGCCGCCAGTTCGCCACCGGTCGAGGACCGGCCCATCGAGCGCGGGATGTCGTAGCCCACATAAACCCCAACGGCGAGTTCTGGCGTGAAACCCACGAACCAGGCGTCCTTGTAGTCATTGGTTGTGCCGGTCTTACCTGCGACAGGGCGATCGACGCGGCGAACGGCGCTTCCTGTGCCTCGCAGCACAACACCTTCCATCATTGACGTAATCTGGTAGGCGGTCATCGGGTCGAGAACCTGGGCACGATTATCGATGATGTAAGGTTCGCCCTGCCCCACCCACTCGGCTTGCGAACACCCGTCGCAGATGCGCTCGTCATGGCGGTAGACCGTATGCCCGTAGCGGTCCTGTATGCGATCGATGAGAGTCGGTGTGATCTTGCGGCCACCGTTGGCGATCGTCGCATACGCGGCCGTGAGGCGCAGCACCGTCGTCTCCCCCGAGCCCAGGGCCATGGCGAGCACAGGCATCATGTTGTCGTAAATGCCGAACAGGCGCGCATATTCCGCGATCATTGGCATTCCCAGGTCCTTGGCAAGGCGCACTGTCATGACGTTCCGAGAGAGCTCGATGCCCCGACGCAGTGTTTGGGGACCATAGAACCGCTGCGCGTAGTTCTCGGGACGCCAGACCGAACCATCCGCATTGACGATTTCCAGCGGTGCATCGAGCACCACAGACGCCGGCGTATATCCGTTGTCGAGCGCAGCCGCATAAACGAAAGGCTTGAACGAGGACCCCGGCTGCCGCATGGCCTGCGTCGCGCGATTGAACTGGCTCTCGGCGAAAGAAAATCCGCCGACCATCGCAAGAACCCGGCCCGTGCGTGGATCCATCGCAACCAGCCCACCTTCGATTTCGGGAACCTGCCGCAAGGTGTAGATGCCTACCTTGCCTTCAACCGGCTCGACATAGACGACGTCGCCCACATTCAAGACCTGACCCAATGGCCGATTGACCCATCCCACCTCAGCGCCAGGCAGCTGCGCTTCGATGCGGGCCGATTCGACTCGTCCATCGATATCGATGGCCGGTCTTAGGCCGATATGGGCGAGGTTGTTTTCCATGCGCAATACGACCGCAAGCTGCCATTCCGGCACGTCGCGCAGCGGTATGATCTGAGACAGGTGCAGACCCCAGTCGCCTTCTGTCTCGATGGTCGCCACGGCGCTACGGAACCCCCGCGCCTGATCGAAGCGAACGAGCCCGTCCATCAGCGCCTTTCGCGCCAGGGCCTGCAGGCGCGGGTCGAGCGAGGTACGCACCGACATGCCGCCGCCATAGAGCTGGTCCTCACCATAGAACGAGCCCAGTTGGCGCCGCACCTCTTCGGTGAAGTATTCGGCCGAATAAAGCTGCGAGCCGCCGCGACGCGGTATGACGTTGAGATTCTCGGCCTTGTAAGTCGCCGCTTCGGCAAAGCTTATGTAGCCATTCTCCGCCATTCGATCGAGAACCCAGTTCCGCCGCTCGATGGCGGCCCGCGGGTTCCGGAACGGGTGATAAAGCGATGGCCCTTTCGGCAAGGCGGCAAGATAGGCCGCCTCCGAATAGCTCAACTCATAAAGCGCCTTATCGAAATAATTGAGCGCCGCTGCGGCAACACCATAGGAATTGAGGCCCAGGAAAATCTCGTTGAGGTAGAGCTCAAGTATCTTGTCCTTGGAAAAGGTATTCTCGATCCTCAGCGCAAGCAGGGCTTCCTTGATCTTGCGGTCCCATGTCTGCTCGGAGGTAAGGAGAAAGTTCTTGGCGACCTGTTGGGTAATCGTGGATGCCCCCACGAGGTTGCCACCACGCCCGGTCGCGATCTGCTCGATATTGTCGCGCGCCGCGCGGACGACGCCGGGAATGTCGATGCCGAAATGCGAGAAAAAGTCCTTGTCCTCGGCGGAGAGAAACGCCGCGATCACATGAGGCGGTATCGTTTCGATCGGCTGGAACAGCCGCCGTTCACGCGCAAATTCGGCCAACAGCGTACCGTCGGCCGCATGAACCCGAGTGGTGACGGGAGGCTGATAGTCCTTGAGGACCGTATAGTCAGGCAGGTCTTGCGTGGCAATGTAGACATATAGGCCTACGCCTACGAGCCCTGTGAGCCCGAAGAACACGCCAAAACCGAAGAGCCAGCCTAAAAGACGAAACATGTTCCACTATTTTTCCGGGGCACGCGACCGCGCGCCGCCTGCATCGAATCATAACTACCAGACGAGGCCCAAATTGTGGACGGATACGGCGAATTCGTGATGAGCGTGGCCTATCTCTCCTCGAAATAGATCGCCACCCCTCGCGCCAGCGCCGCCGCAACGCGGTCCAACCACGCTTCGGTGGTGAGATTGGCCCTATCGTCTGAATTCGAAAGAAAACCCAACTCGATCAGCACCGATGGCACCTCCGGCGCGTTGAGCACGAAAAAATCCGCCTGACGCAGCGGGAAACGCCGGAGCTGAACCGAAGGCTCGAGTTGTTCGATAAGCGCGCGGGCGGCCAGATAGGATTGGCGACGCGTTTCGCGCCCAAGAAAATCGACGAGCACGTCGACCACGGCCGGATCGTCGGGCGGGTTGAAGCTGGCGACCAGTTCTACCCTGCTCTCGTTTTCCGCGAGTATCCTGTCGAGCGAACTCAGCACGATATCGCCCCGCGTATAGATGCTCGCGCCGCGCACGTCTTCCTGGTCGAACGAATCCGCATGAAGGGAAATAAAGAGATCCGCTTGGTTCGTCCGCGCCAACGCCACCCGGTCGATCAGCGTGAGGAACGTGTCGGTTTCACGCGTCAGTGCCACGTCGAACTTGCCGGTCTCAACGAGAAGGCTCTGCAATTTCAGTGCAAAGGCCAGAACGATGTGCTTTTCCTCGAGCCCGGAGAATGACCGTGCCCCGCCATCGACACCGCCGTGTCCGGGATCGATGACCACCAGAGGTTTGACCGCCGGCTCGGCGGAGGTGGTTTCTCCAGGCGCGGTCTCCTCGCCATCGAGCACCGCCACGGCGGGTTCTTCTACCGCTCCAGGAGTCTCCAGGACGCGGACATTGGCAGCGAAGTTTTCCGGGCTGTCTGGAATGAGGTCGATAACCAGGCGGGCCGGCTGATCCTCGAAGGCCTCCAGGATATAGGACTGCTGCACCCGCGCCGGCTCGGCCAACGCCAGTTCGGCCCTCACGCGCTCGGGCCCGGCAGGGTCGACGCGGTAGTCCGATACGAGCCCCTCGCCTGCCACCTGACCTTCGGTCGATGTCGATTGCGCCCGCAACTCGACCACCAGACGGTTCGGATTCGCCAGCGTATAGACACCAAACTCGGTGGGATTGGTTATATCGAGAACCAGGCGCGCACGCGACGGCGTCGAGGTTACCCGCGAGTCGAGAACGGCGGGCAGCGCCTCGTCGCCGGCAGCCTCTACGGCATCCTGCGCGTGACCGGTCCAGACAGATCCGGCAATGATCGAGAACGCGAGAAACAGGGCCCGCAGCGGCGTAAGATTCATAGAGAACTCCATTTGCCGCGCACCTTATGTGATTCTTGGGCGATTTGAGGGCTGGCTTGCATAACCGGCTTTCAGCACCCATGTGGGCTTGGTCGTCCTGCCGGACATTGGCTATTGCCAATCGGCGGGAACACCCGTAAGGACTGTAATTGGGCGAGAATATCGTTTGCGGCGAAGCCGTTGCCTCAAGTCGGCCACTCCAAGGACGGCGGCAACTTCTCCCAATCGCGCGAGCCGATAGCGCCCTGAAGGATAAAGGCCCTCACGGGCCGAAGGTACATTCGGCATCGGATGTACCGGTTGCGCGGAAGTACACTCGCTTTTCAGGCAGTACCGCGCAGCATGAGTTTGAGCGGTATCGGGCATACTTTGTCCCTTTGCGGCTCTGAGGATGAGGTCGAATGGGCTATTTGCTGGCAACTTGCGACATCGCAGATTTGATGTGCCGTAGCCCGCTGCTCTATGCCCCCTCGACCGAAACCCCAACATCCCCGGACGCGGCAAGCGTCCTCCCTCACCTGACATACGCCTCGCATGGCGCCGGCGCCCATCGTCACGATGGACGCGGCATCGGCGCGCGAGCGCGCGGAGTTTTCATAAATGCCTACAAAAAGAATGCTGGTGGATGCCACCCACCCGGAAGAAACGCGGATTGTCGTCACTAGCGGCAACAAACTTGAGGAATTCGATTTCGAATCCGCCGAACGGCGGCAATTAAGGGGAAATATCTACCTGGCGAAAGTGACGCGGGTGGAGCCCTCATTGCAGGCTGCGTTCGTCGAATACGGCGGTAACCGTCACGGTTTCCTTGCCTTTTCCGAAATCCATCCCGACTACTACCAGATCCCCGTCGCCGACCGCGAAGCCCTCATGAAGGCCGAAGAAGAGGCAGAGGAAGAAGAAGCCGCGCTCGACGAGGTCGACTCCGACACCGAAACTGACGAGGTCGAGGGTACCGACGAGGAGAACGGCGATGCCGGCGACGAACTCGACGCGCCCAAGGGCGAGAAGGTAAAGGTCGAACAGATCGGCGAAGGCGACGCCCTCGAGGATCTTCAGGAACGTCCGCGCCGCAGCCAGCGTAAATACAAGATCCAGGAAGTCATCAAACGCCGCCAGGTGCTTTTGGTGCAGGTCGTCAAGGAAGAGCGTGGCAACAAAGGTGCCGCTCTTACCACTTATCTCTCGCTGGCAGGACGCTATTCGGTCCTTATGCCCAACACCGCGCGCGGCGGTGGCATTTCGCGCAAGATCACCAGCGCGGCGGATCGCAAGCGGTTGAAGGAAATCGCCCACGAACTCGAAGTCCCCAAGGGCATGGGCGTGATCCTGCGCACGGCCGGCGCCTCGCGGACCAAGGCCGAGGTCAAGCGTGACTTCGAATACCTCATGCGCCTGTGGGAAAACGTCCGCACCCTGACGCTCGAATCGACCGCCCCTTGCCTCGTTTACGAGGAAGGCAGCCTGATCAAGCGCACGATCCGCGATCTCTACAACAAGGACATCAACGAAGTTCTCGTCGCTGGCGATGCAGCCTATCGCGAAGCCAAGGATTTCATGCGCATGATCATGCCGTCGCACACCAAGAATGTGCAGGCATATAAGGACGATGCACCGATTTTCTCGCGTTTCAATATAGAAACGCAACTCGACTCCATGTTCCACCCGCAGGTGACCCTCCCCTCCGGCGGCTACATCGTCATCAACCCCACCGAAGCGCTCGTTTCGATCGACGTGAACTCGGGCCGCGCTACCCGCGAGCACAATATCGAGGATACCGCGCTCCAGACGAACCTCGAGGCCGCCGAGGAAATTGCCCGGCAGCTTCGCCTGCGCGACCTGGCAGGGCTGATCGTCATCGATTTCATCGACATGGAAGAGCGCCGCAACAACCGTTCGGTGGAAAAGAAGCTCAAGGATTGCCTCAAGAACGACCGCGCACGCATTCAGGTTGGCCATATCAGCCATTTCGGGCTCATGGAGATGAGCCGCCAGCGGATGCGCTTCGGCGTTCTCGAGAGCTCGACCCACGTCTGTCCGACCTGCGCGGGTACCGGGCTGGTGCGCTCCGTTTCCTCGGTTGCTCTGATGGTCATGCGCGCGATCGAGGATCACGTGCTGCGCAAACCGGGTCAATCGATCAACGTCAACATGCCTGCAGATGTCGCGCTCTACATCCTCAACACCAAGCGCGAAACGCTCTTGGCGCTCGAAGCCAAATACGGGCTTTCGATCACCATTTCGGCTCAGTCCGGGCTTGTCGGCGCCCAGTTCAACATCGAACGCGGCGAGACGCGTGCGCCGGTTTCGGCTGCAGCCGTTCAGCACATCCGCGCCGATTCCGCGACGATCGAGGACTATGACGAGCCCGAGGTCGAAGTCGAGGTCGAAGAATCGGCCGAGGAAAGTGAAGAGGAATTCGAAGAAGCCGCGCAGCCTCAGCGCGATGGCAAGCGCCGTCGTCGGCGGCGGCGCGGGCGCGTTGCGGGTAATGGCGCGATTGGCGCCACTGAAATTGCAGCGCCCGATGCCGAAAGCGGCGACACCGAAGAGGAGCCGGGCCCGCAGGCCGCCGCAGAGGACGATGACGACCAGCCGCGCAAGCGCCGCCGACGCGGCCGCCGTGGTGGGCGTCGCAACAAGCGCGGCCAGGACGGTATGGACATGGCCAACGAGGGTGCGTCAGCGGAAGCCCTCGCGATGGACGCTGTCGAAGGCCGCAGCCAGGAGGAAATCGAGGAGGCGCCTGCCGCCGACGCCGCCCCGGTAACCGAGGCGGAAGAAAAGCCCAAAAAGGCTCGCCGCCCGCGCAAGTCGGCAAAGGCGAAGGAAGAGGCAGCCGAGGCCGTCAGCGAAGCCGTCGCCGAAGAACCGGTCGCCCAAACCGAGGAAAAGCCGGTCAAAAAGACCCGCGCTCCCCGCAAAAAGAAGGCCGAAACTGCGGTCGCCGAGCCCGCAAGCGAGCCGGAATCTGCCTCCCCGGCAGAAGAACCGGCGGAGCAAGCGCCCGTGCGCTCGCGCAAAAAGGCCGTCCCCGCCGACGAGATCGTTGTCTCCTCGACAGCGGAGCCGGAAGGTGAAGCGGAAAAGCCCAAGAGAGCTGGTTGGTGGCAGCGGCGGCTGGGATTAAGTTAGGCAAGTTTCAGGGGCGGCCTTCGGGCCGCCCTTTTTAGTTGTCTCCCACTTCAGCAGGATTTGCCTGTGCGCATCATGCAAGGTTTCGTATGATTTCAACAAGCGGCGCTCACCTATCACTGGAAAAAAGGCTCGGGCTTGAAGCCTTGGTGAGCCGGTGAAGGCAAAGGAAAAGGCAGCAGAGGCTGGGATTGGGCAACTAAGGTCTCAAATGCAAGCGCCCCGGCTGATCCCGGGGGCGTTTTTCGATCAGGACCTGGTATACCGATAAACCAGATCGTCGGGATCCGTGCGCGGTGCCAGTGCATCGATCCACCCTCCGAGCCGTTCGGCCACAGCCGCAGACCGTCTATTGTTGCGGTCCATATAGCTCACCAGTGTTTCGATCCCCGCTTCGGCAAAAGCCCAATCCCGCAACGTCTCTGCCGCTTCGCTCGCATAGCCGGAACCTTCAAAGCCCTCGTACAACAGCCAGCCCAGTTCCTTTTCGGGAAACAGCGGCCCGTGATTGATTCCCACCTGCCCTACACACGTGCCCGTTGCGGCAAGCTCGATCATCAGCGCTCCATGTCCGTAAAGCGGCCACAGTGCAACGTCGTGGCAGAAGAGGCCCCATGCCCCGCGCAGGTCGAATGGACCACCCATCCCACTGGCGCGCGGCGAGGCCATGAGCGCAGCATATGCGGGGAAATCCTCGATCTTGGGCGGACGAAGAACCAGCCGTTCGGTCTGCAGCACCGGAATTTCCCGCCTCATGCTCCCGCTCTCAAATACTGCTCCATGCGCCTAAGCCCTTCCTCGACGCTTCGGCGCGTGCCGGCATAGGAAAATCGTACATAAATGCCGCCTCCGACACGATCGAAATCGGCCCCCGGCGTTGCGGCAACCCCCGCGTCATCGAGCAGGCGGATGCAGAAATCCATCGTGTCGTTAGTGAAGGCCGATGCGTCAACATAAGCGTAAAACGCCCCCTCCGCCGGTTCTGCCGCGCCGAAACCGAGCCGCTTCAACCCCTCGGCCAGAAGCAGGCGGCTCGCCGCATAGTCGTCACGACGCTTGTCGTATTCGACCCGTTCGTCCAACGCGGCAAGCGCCGCGGTCTGCGATACGCTGGAAGCGGAAATGAACAGACTCTGCGCCATCATCTCGGCACGGCGGATGACGTCATCCGGCATCACAAGCCAACCTATCCGCCAGCCGGTCATGCAATAGTATTTTGAGAAGCTGTTGATGACGACGTGGTTCTTGCTCGTTTCGAGCGCGCTGACATCGCGGCCTGAATAGTTGAGGCCATGATAGATCTCGTCAGATATGAACCGCACCCCAAGCCGGTCGCAACACGCGACGATGTCGGCAAGTTCCTCCTCGTTCAGCACGGCTCCCGTGGGGTTGGCCGGGCTGGCAAGCAATAGGCCCTCGAACGGCGCCTGCGCATGGGCGGCCTCGATATCGGCAACGGCAGGCTTCCATCCCCTCGCGGCGCTGAGCGGAATTTCGGTAACACGCATGTTGAGCGCAGCGAGAATGTTGAGATAGGCCGGATATCCCGGCCGCGTAACGGCGATCCGCGCGCCGGGCGCAAAGGCTGAGAGAAAGGTCAGAACAAAGCCGCTCGACGATCCCATCGTCACGACGATATTGGCCGGATCGACCGCGACACCGTGCTGGTCCTCATAATAGCGCGCCAGCCGTTCACGCAACGCCGGGTTGCCCTTTGCGGAGGTATACCCCATCGGTCGCCCGAGACAGGCCCGGACCGCATCGAGCACGCGCGCGGCCGGCGCACCGCCCGGCTCGCCGAGTTCGAGATGACAGATGTCCCTGCCCTCGGCTTCGAGCGCCTGCGCCCGGCCCAGGATCTCCATCGCATAAAACGGCTCTATTGCGGCAAAGGTCATTAAATGGTCCAACTTGTGTCCGACTGCACCAACGGAAGGCAAGGCATGCGGCGGATCAGGGTGATAGCCACCATCGCTTTCCAATATTGGTGTAATAAGTAGCATGAATTGCCATGTCTACATATAATTCTAGAATTTTATTCCATAATATCCAGAATTAGCGAAATCAGTGGGGGACTCGATGGCTTGGCAAATGAGGATCGCTGCGTTTTTGGTCGCGTTCGGTATTGCCGCGAGCAGTGTGGCCCCCGCCTACGCCCAATCCATCCGTATCATTCGCGACGCTGAAATCGAAGCCATGGTCGCCGCATTCGCCACCCCGCTCTTCCGGGCCGCAGGGTTCGCGCGCGATCCGCGTATCGTGATCGTCAACGATCGACGTTTCAATGCCTTTGTGACCGAGGACGGGAATATCTACATCAACCACGGCACAATTCTGGACGTGGAAACGCCTGGCGCGCTCAAGGCCATTCTGGCCCATGAGATCGGCCATCTCGCCGGCGGGCACATCGCGCGCCTGCGCGAACAGATGAACCTGCGCGGTCAGTTGCAGGTGCTCTCGATGATCCTGGGCGTCGGCGCGGTTGCCGCATCCGCAGGCACGAGTGCTGCGGGCGAAGTGTCCCAAATGGCTTCGGCCTTTCTCATGGCCTCGTCCGCTGCGGCCCATAATTCGCTGATGGCCTACCGGCAATCGGAGGAAAGCGCAGCGGACGCCGCCGCCCTGCGGCTGCTCGAGCGCACCGGACAGTCCCCCCGGGGCCTCGTCGACACCTTGCGTCTGCTGCTCGAAAGCCAGGTGCAGCGCGCCGGCGCACAGAACTACATGTCCACGCATCCCCTGGCGCAGGACCGGCTCAACCAGGTCGAATCCCAGGCCCGCCAGAGTGCGCATTGGGGCGCCGCGGACAGCGCCGCCGACGTACGCGCGCTGGCCATGGCCAAGGCCAAGATCATCGGCTTTCTCGAGCCCAATACCGTCACCGCCAATGCATATCCCAACTCCGACCGCTCGCTGGCCGCGCGCTATGCTCGCGCAATCGCTGCGTACCGGGCCGGCGGCGGTGTGAGTGCGGTGCAGATCATGCCCACACTGATCTCCGAACAGCCCTCAAATCCCTTCCTGCACGAACTCTATGGGCAGATGCTGTTCGAGCTGGGCCAACCCGCGCAGGCAATAGCCCCTCTCAAGCGCGCGGTCGATCTCGCGCCGGACCAGCCGCTCATCCGTATTCTTTACGCCCAGGCGCTGGTCGCTGCGGGCGGCGCGGCCAATCTCAACGAAGCGGTGCTGCAACTCAAGCGATCGCAGGCCGCCGAACCGCTCAACGTGCGGTTGTTCACGGTCATGTCGCAGGCCTATAACGGCCTGGGCCAGCCCGGTCATGCCACGCTCGCTGCTGCGGAAGCGGCGATTGCCCGCAGGGAGTTGCCAACCGCACGCGGGCTTGCGCGGCAGGCTCAACAACAATTGACCCAAGGCTCACCCGAATGGTTGCGCGCGGGTGATATCCTCGGCATGCAATGAGCCCGCCTGACGATCGGGACGATTCGGAGTTGTCGATGCAGAACCTCACAAACCTCGCCGTGTCCGCCGCCGTTGCTGCCATTTGCGCCGGCCTCGTCGCCGGTGTGCTGTTGCGGCCCACCCCCGGACCGGGCGAGGATGAAATCCGCGCGCTCGTCGACGCCGCGGTCGCCGAACGTCTTGCAGCACAAGCACCTGCCCAGGCCGTGGCCCTGCCGATGGATACCGCCGATCTCAACGCGGCGATCGAAACCTACCTTCTCGATAACCCGCGCCTGCTCGAGCAGATGTCGACCGCGCTCGAATCGGGCCGAAGGGCCGAGGAGCAGGAACGCGCCCGCGTCGCACTTGCCGCATTGACGGAGGATATTTATTCCGATCCTGCCAATATCGTGCTCGGCAATCCCGAAGGCGACGTCACGCTGGTTGAAATGTTCGATTACAACTGCGGCTACTGCCGCCAGGTCGTTCCCGATCTCATAGCCCTGATCGACGAGGATCCCGACCTGCGCATCATCCTCAAGGAATTCCCCATTCTCTCCCAGGGTTCAGTCGACGCCGCGCGCGTGGGGGTTCTCGTCAACCGGGCCGATATCGACTATGCCGATTTCCACACCGCCCTTTTCTCGTCCCGCGGCGCAATCACCGGCGAGACGGCGCTCACTGCCGCCGAAAGCCTCGGAATGAGCCGGGTAATGCTGGAACTCGACATGAACAATGACGACGTGACCGCGGTGATCCAGCGCAATTATGCCGTCGCGCAAGCCCTGGGCATTTCAGGAACCCCCACTTTCATCATCGGGGACGAAGTCATTCCGGGCGCAGTCAACAAAACTGAGCTTTCCCGTCGCATCGCCAACATGCGCGAGTGCGGTACAACCGAGTGCGGGCTGGATGGTTGACAAGGCGCAGGCCAGGCGCATCGACCGGGTCGCTCGATGCTTCGATAGTGCCGGGCGTCTGCAGCGCTGGCCCTCGCGCCGCGCCGATCAGGAACTGGCGCTCTGGATTATCTGGTCGCAACTGCCTGGTGATGGCCAGCTCGAAGAACTGGAAATCAACGCCATGCTGCGCAATTGGCACGATTTCGAGGACTACGTCCTGATCCGGCGAGAACTGGTTGATTTCGACCTCCTGCGCCGCACGCCCGACGGCCGCATCTATCGCCGGGTGGCCCGCGACATGCCCTCCGATGCCGAGGTGCTGGCTGCTCGCATCGAAAACCGCAACGATTGAAATATCCGCCTCGCCCGATCTCCTTTGCGTTTTCCGTGCATTTCGTATAACCGGGCTTGCACCGAAAATGGCGGTGTTGGAAAACCCTTAGATCATGGCCAAGCGCGTATTGATCCTCAATGGACCGAACCTCAATCTCCTGGGTTCACGGGAGAAGAGTATCTATGGCGGCATGACACTGGCCGAGATCGAGGCGCTGTGCCGCACGGCCTGCGAGAGCTACGAGCTGTCCTGCGATTTCCGCCAGTCCAATCACGAGGGCGAGCTGGTGGACTGGATCCAGTCGGCCCGCAAGACGGCGGACGCGATCATAATCAATCCGGCCGCCTACTCGCACACCTCGGTGGCGATCCACGATGCGTTGCGCGCGGTGGATAAGCCAGTGGTCGAGGTGCACCTTTCCAATATTCACCAGCGCGAGCCCTTCCGTCACCACTCCTACATATCGAGCGTGGCGACAGGCGTGATTTGCGGGCTCGGCCCGACCGGGTATAAACTGGCCGTCGAGGCCGTCGCCGAAATCCTGAAGTGAGAAAGTCCCCGGGCAAGCGGGGCGTGGAGCAACGATAACAATGGCAAAAATCTCTCAGGTCGATCAGGACCTCATTCGTACCATCGCAGAGCTGGTTAATGAGGCAAATCTGGCTGAAATCGAGCTCGAACAGGACGATTTCCGCATCCGCGTAACGCGGACGTTCGCCAAGGAAGTGGTACAGGTCGCAGCCCCCAGTTATGCCGCTCCTGCAATGCCCGCCGCACCGGCCGCCCCTGTCGCGGCGCCTGCCGCCACTCCGGTTCCGGCGGCATCTGCAGAGGACCTCGCCTCCAACCCGGCCACCCTCACCTCCCCGATGGTCGGCACTGCCTATCTCGCAGCAGAACCTGGCGCCAAGCCGTTCATCGAAGTCGGTTCGAAGGTTACGGAAGGCCAGACGGTACTGATCGTTGAAGCCATGAAGACCATGAACCAGATTCCGGCGCATCGCGCGGGCACCGTGACCCGCATCCTCGTCGAGGACGCGTCGCCGGTTGAATACGGTGAGCCCCTCGTCGTGATCGAGTAAGGAGAATTGTCAATGTTCTCCAAAGTCCTCATTGCCAATCGCGGCGAGATCGCCCTGCGCATCCTGCGCGCCTGCAAGGAACTGGGCATCCAGACAGTCGCTATCCATTCTCTGGCCGATGCCAACGCCATGCATGTCCGCCTTGCCGACGAAAGCGTTTGCGTGGGCCCTAACGCGGCCAAGGACTCCTACCTAAACATCCCCTCGATCCTTGCCGCATGCCAGATCACCGGCGCGGACGCAGTGCATCCGGGCTACGGCTTTCTCTCCGAAAACGCGCGATTTGCCCGCATTCTCGAAGAACACAAGATCGCCTTCATCGGCCCGTCCGCCCATCATATCGAAATCATGGGCGACAAGATTCAGGCCAAGAAGACCGCGCTCGAACTCGGCATTCCTTGCGTGCCGGGATCGGCCGGAGCGGTGACCAGCGAAGCACAGGCCAAGGAGACCGCCAGGGAAATCGGCTATCCCGTGCTCATCAAGGCCGCCGCCGGCGGTGGCGGGCGCGGCATGAAGGTCGCCAAAACCGAGGCCGAGCTTTCCGTGGCCTTTTCGACGGCGCGCACCGAAGCCAAGGCGGCATTCGGCGACGATGCGGTTTATATGGAAAAATATCTGGGCAAACCACGCCACATCGAAGTGCAGGTTATTGGCGACGGTCAGGGCAATGCCGTCCATCTCGGCACGCGCGACTGCTCGCTCCAGCGCCGCCACCAGAAGGTGTGGGAAGAAGCCCTCGCGCCAACTGTGCCGATGGACCAGCAGGCCAGCATCGGCGAGATCTGCGCGGCGGCAATGCGCAAGCTCAAATACTCCGGTGCCGGGACGATCGAGTTCCTCTACGAGAACGACGAGTTCTATTTCATCGAGATGAACACGCGTCTGCAGGTGGAGCATCCCGTATCCGAGCGCATCACCAATTTCGACATCGTCTATGAGCAGATTCGCGTCGCCGCTGGCGAAAAGCTCTCACTCAAGCAGGATGATGTAGAATATTTCGGCCATGCCATCGAAGTCCGCATCAATGCCGAGGATCCGCAGACCTTCGCCCCCTCGCCTGGCAAGATCACCTATTACCATCCCGCCGGTGGCGTGGGTGTGCGGGTCGATTCGGCTGTTTATCAGGGCTATAACATCCCCCCCTATTACGACTCGCTCATCGGCAAGCTGATCGTGCATGGCCGGACGCGACCCGAATGTCTTCAGCGTCTACGCCGTGCGCTCGATGAATTCATCGTCGACGGCGTCAAGACCACGCTCCCGCTGTTCCGTCGGCTCATTAACGAGCCCGATATCCAGGCCGGCAATTACGACATTCACTGGCTCGAGAAATATCTCGAGGCCAACAAGCAATAACCTGAAGCGGCCCGACAAGGGCCGTTTCATTATTTGAACCGCTCTCCCGGACGGTAGGACCGCTCCGGAAGGTGAAAACCCGGGCGAGAGCACATTCGAGCATCAACGAAGCGCGGAGAGGCTTGAGACCTGCCATGCGCACGAGCGACGATCCATTTGAGATCGACCTGACGCCCGAGCTGATCCTGCGCGCCTACAGGGCAGGCATCTTTCCCATGTCCGAAAGCGCGGACGATCCCGATATCTTCTGGGTCAGCCCGCAAATGCGCGGAATCCTGCCCCTGGACGGACTCAAGGTTTCAAGAAGTCTAGCCAAGACGTTGAGAACCCATCCCTATTCCATTCACGTGGACCGGGATTTTCCGGCGACGATGAAGGGTTGCGCGACCGCAGGAACGGAGCGGGATTCGACCTGGATCAACGCGACGATCATTGATCTCTACAGACAGTTGTTCGCTATGGGCTATTGCCATACGGTCGAGGTCTACGACGGCGATGAGCTGATCGGCGGTCTTTACGGCCTCGCCATAGGCGGCGCCTTTTTCGGCGAATCGATGTTCCATCGGCGGACGGATGCGTCCAAGATTGCCCTCGCCCACCTCGTGGAGCGGCTGAACGCCGGTGGCTTCGCACTCCTTGATACGCAGTTTCTCACGCCCCACCTGGCCTCACTGGGCGGCATCGAAGTCCCTCGGGCAGAGTATGAAGCGATGCTGTCGGATGCGTTGGCGCTCGATGCCGATTTTTATGCCTTGGGAGAGCGATGATCTATCGCTGGTCGGGTGGCGGGATATCCGAACTCTGTTTGCAATCGACGAGCCAGATGTCGTAGACCGCATCGTCGATGGCATTGAGCGCCGGGCTTTCGGCAAACATCCAGCCCGAAAATATGCGTCGCATGGTGGCGCGGAGCGAAACCTGATCGACCTCGACAAAGGCGGCTACGTTCTGGGCCTCGGTTGTCGGACGCGAATAGCAGACGCGCGGCGTGAGTTGTAGCGAGCCGAACTGCACCGTCTCATCGATATAGACGTCGAAAACCGTTATGCGGCCGGTGATCTTGTCGAGGCCGGTGAAAACCGCAACGGAATTGGAAATCGGCTGTGCGAACGCTGCGCCGGCCCCCAGACATGCGGCGACGGACATGGAGAGCGCGAGCAGGCAAGTCCTCATGCCCCGATTGGCCACCGGGATTGCGGCCTTATTCCGGCGACCAGGCGTCGTAATCCCCGGTCACGCGCGGGCGCGACTCTGGCGTCAGGATCGAGCCATGCGGCCGGTATGCAGCGGCCGTTCCGGTGAGATTGGGCTGATGCGGCGCTTCCCACTCATGCGGGCGATATTCGGTTTCGCTCGGGGGCACATCGGTGCGGTAGTGCATCCAACCATGCCAGCCGGGCGGGATCGCGGAGGCTTCCGCCGGGCCGTTATAGATCACCCAGCGGCGCTTGCGCGCCTTGTCGGTGTAATAGACGTTGCCCGCTTCGTCTTCGCCGACCCTGATCCCGCGCAGGGATGTAAAGAGCCGCGTGGAAAGCGTCTGGCCGTGCCACCAGCCGAAGAGCTCGAAGATGATTTGTCCGATGCCGCCTTTAGCCACGTCCGTTACCTTCATGCACAACGTTGAGTGCCCGGCATGTAACATACCGGCCCGGTTGAGCCTAGACGGTTTGATGCATTTATTGGAAGCCCGCAAATGACCGCCCGCCGGGCGCATTTGTGCGTCCAGCACACATTCTTGTCAGACCGGTTGCCACCTGCTGGATACGCACACACGAAAAAAGTGCATCGAGCCCGAAAAAATCGCCCTTGACAGTCATTCGGCCTTCCTGAGTCCCGGTACGTCGATTTCAAGACTCTTGTGGTGACGGGCACTTAGCCCGCGATCCGCAAACAAGACTTTATTAACCCTTGCCGAAGCCGCCCTTGGCACACCCGCGTTAACCGGGTGATCCGTTGTCCCCATTTTCCTCGCTATCCACAGCCGGATACACTATATTTAGGTTTAGCATACAGAATGAGCACAAGGGATAGTCGATTTCCCTCGATTGACCTTGTGCCAGAATCGCAAAAAAGTCGTCTGCAACAGGCAGTTCGCCTGTCACGCAATCGACACAAGAACGATCGTCCTATCGAAGGCCCGCAGGGCCATCAGGGCGGCAAAGTTTGGGGAACTACACGCCAATGCATATAGAGCGGCGATTTACTTCGGCAGGCAAAGACGCCTATGCCGGAATCGAATTCAAGAGCGCGACGAGCGAAATCCGCAACCCTGATGGGTCTGTGGTGTTCCGGCTCGAGGACATCGCCGTGCCCGCGACCTGGAGCCAGGTTGCGGCCGACATCATCGCCCAGAAATATTTCCGCAAGGCGGGTGTCGCCAGGGTTTTGAAACGCGTCGAAGAGAACGATGTCCCCTCGTGGCTCTGGCGCTCGGTGCCCGACGAAAAAGCCCTCGCCAAACTCCCCGAAGACGAGCGTTACGGCTCGGAAACCGATTCCCGCCAGGTCTTCAATCGCCTCGCCGGCACCTGGACCTATTGGGGTTGGAAGGGCGGCTATTTCTCCTCCGAAGAAGATGCACGCGCTTTCTTTGACGAGCTTTGCTACATGCTCGCCACCCAGCGTTGCGCGCCGAACTCCCCGCAATGGTTCAACACCGGGCTCCATTGGGCTTACGGCATCGACGGCCCCGGCCAGGGCCATTTTTATGTCGATCCCTTCACCCACAAGCTGGTGCAGTCCAAGTCCGCATACGAGCATCCCCAGCCCCATGCGTGCTTCATCCAGTCCGTCGACGATGACCTTGTGAACGAAAACGGCATCATGGACCTCTGGGTCCGTGAGGCGCGCCTCTTCAAATACGGCTCCGGCACCGGCTCCAACTTCTCGGCCCTGCGTGGCTCTGGCGAACGGCTCTCGGGCGGCGGCAAGTCCTCGGGACTGATGAGCTTTTTGAAGATTGGCGACCGCGCCGCGGGCGCCATCAAATCGGGCGGCACCACCCGCCGCGCCGCCAAGATGGTGGTGGTCAATATCGATCACCCCGATATCGAGGAATATATCAACTGGAAGGTCAAGGAAGAGCAGAAGGTCGCCGCGCTGGTAACCGGCTCCAAGGTCGTCTCCAGGCATCTCAAGCTCGTCATGAAGGCGGCGGTCAACTGCGAGGGGCCGGGCGACGATTGCTTCGATCCCAACAAGAACCCGGCTCTGAAACGCGAGATCAAGGCCGCCAAGAAGGCGCTGGTCCCGGAAAACTACATCTTCCGCGTCATCCAGTTCGCCAAGCAGGGCTACACCGATATCGAGTTTCCCGTTTACGACACCGATTGGGACAGCGAAGCCTATCTCACCGTTTCGGGCCAGAACTCGAACAACTCGGTGCGCGTCACCGACGCCTTCCTCGAGGCGGTCGAAAATGACGGCGATTGGGACCTGGTCTCGCGCCAGTCGGGCAAGATCACCAAGACCCTCAAGGCCCGCGACCTTTGGGAATCGGTGGGTTACGCCGCATGGGCCTGCGCCGATCCCGGCATCCAGTACCACACCACGGTCAACGATTGGCACACCTGCCCCGAAGCCGGCCCGATCAACGCATCGAACCCGTGCTCGGAATATATGTTCCTCGATGACACGGCCTGTAACCTCGCCTCGATCAACCTCCTGCCCTTCAGGGCCAGGGACGGCAAGTTCGACATCGCTGGTTATGAGCACACCGTCCGGCTCTGGACCCTTGTCCTCGAAGTCTCGGTGATGATGGCGCAGTTCCCCTCGCGCGCCATTGCCGAACGCTCCTATCTCTACCGTACGCTGGGCCTCGGCTACGCCAACATCGGCGGCCTGCTGATGACCTCGGGCATCCCCTATGACAGCGACGAAGGCCGCGCCATCGCGGGTGCGCTGACCGCGATCCTCTCGGGCATTTCCTATGCCACCTCGGCGGAAATCGCCTCCGAACTCGGCGCCTTCAAGGATTACAAGCGCAACGCAAAACACATGCTGCGCGTCATCCGCAATCATCGCAACGCCGCCTATGGCAATGCGGCCGGCTATGATGGCGTTTCCATCGCTCCCGTCCCGCTCGACCACAGCGCCGCAATCGACGCCGATCTGCTCTCTGCCGCCAAGGCCGCTTGGGACAAGGCGCTCGAACTGGGCGAAAAGCACGGCTACCGCAATGCGCAGGTCTCGGTGATCGCCCCCACGGGCACCATTGGCCTCGTGATGGATTGCGACACCACCGGCATCGAACCCGATTTCGCGCTGGTCAAGTTCAAGAAGCTCGCCGGTGGCGGCTACTTCAAGATCATCAACCGCGCCGTCCCCGAAGCCCTCAGGACGCTCGGCTATTCGGAAGACCAGATCGCAGAGATCGAGGCCTATGCCGTGGGTCATGGCAACATGAACCAGGCCCCAGCCATCAACCCGGCCACGCTTGCCGCCAAGGGCATCCCGCAGGACAAGATCGACGCGCTGAATGCTGGCATGAAATCGGCCTTCGACATCAAGTTCGTCTTCAACCAGTGGACGCTTGGCGCCGATTTCCTCAAATCCCTCGGCGTCACCGACGAGCAGCTTGCAGACCCCACTTTCGAGCTTCTGCCCTTCCTTGGCTTCTCGAAAAAGGACATCGAAGCGGCAAACATCCATGTTTGCGGTGCGATGACGCTGGAAGGCGCGCCCTTCCTCAAGGACGAGCACCTGCCCGTCTTCGATTGCGCCACCCCCTGCGGCAAGATCGGCAAGCGTTATCTCTCGGTCGAGAGCCACATCCGCATGATGGCGGCGGCCCAGCCCTTCATTTCGGGCGCGATCAGCAAGACCATCAACATGCCCAACGATGCGACCGTCGAGGACTGCAAGGAAAGCTACATGCTCTCCTGGAAGCTGGCGCTCAAGGCCAACGCGCTCTACCGCGATGGCAGCAAGCTCTCCCAGCCGCTCAACGCCTCCATCCTTGCCGATGACGACGAGGATGAGGACGACGTGGCCGAACTCGCCGCGCTGCCCGCCGCCGAGCGCGTGCCCGCGGTTGCCGAAAAGATCGTCGAGCGCATCATCGAGAAGGTCGCCGCGCACGAACGCGAAAAGCTCCCCTCGCGCCGCAAGGGTTACACCCAGAAGGCGATTGTCGGCGGACACAAGGTCTATCTGCGCACCGGCGAATACGACGATGGCCGCCTTGGCGAGATCTTCATCGACATGCACAAGGAAGGCGCCGCCTTCCGCGCCATGATGAACAATTTCGCCATCGCCATCTCGCTCGGCCTGCAATATGGCGTGCCGCTCGATGAATATGTGGAGGCCTTCACCTTCACCCGCTTCGAGCCTGCCGGGCTCGTCATGGGCAACGACCAGATCAAGAACGCCACATCGATCCTCGATTACGTGTTCCGCGAGCTGGCCATTTCCTATCTCGATCGCACCGACCTCGCCCATGTGACGCCCGACAGCGGCGCCACCTCGATCGGCAAGGGCGTGGCCGAAGACAACGCCATCAAGGACCGCTCCGCCCCCACCCCGGTCTCTGCCGAACGCTTCGTCTCGCGCGGCATGACGCGCGGACGAGTCAAGGACAAGAACCTGATGCTGGTCTCATCCTCGGACCTCAACCTGCCCAACCCGGTCAAGGCCATGCAGACCACGGCGGTGACGGCCCTCAAACAGGACCGCCAGGAAGCCCCGCAAGTCGAACTGCCGCCTCTCGAGGACATCAAAGCCGCCGCCACCAAAGACGCCAACACCCTCCGCCTCGAAGCCCAGATGAAGGGCTATGTCGGGGAAGCGTGTTCCGAGTGCCAGAACTTCACGCTGGTGCGGAACGGGACGTGTTTGAAATGTGACACGTGCGGATCGACGACTGGGTGTAGTTGAATACTCAAAATGAGTGGACCCGGTGGCCAATGGCTATCGGGTCTAATCTATTTTAGAACAAAATAGAAACAACATGACCGCTTCGGCACGGTAAAAATTCTCAAATGAACGAAAAAGGTCAATTGATTGGGCAACTGCGATCCGCTCTGGCGAGCGCCATTGCTGATTATAAGGCTTACGAAGTACCTGACTTATGTGAACGAGTGGGCTTAAGCGAGGGCGAGCAAAGCGAGGCATTCAATAGCAAATACCGATACGCTTTTCGTCGCCTTCAAGCATTGCGCTCAGACAAAGTTCTCGACGCAGCGCGTCTATTTTTAGAGGAGTCCGATGCATTCAAGGTTGCGGAGTTGGTTGCAAAAATTGAGGATTTCGATCGGAATCATGTTTCTGAACTAACCCGCAGACGTATTATCGCGCTCTTCAATGGAGAAAGCCTAGTTACAGAAATCGATCAGTTTGAATTTGTGCGGAGAGTCTGGCCAATTGCCGACATGCCGTCGCCATTCGTGGGCAGCGGCTATGCAGAAAACAACCTTGAAGACGAGATTTTTCGTCACACCGTTCGTAACGACGATTGGACATCTCAAGAGCTTCTGGAACATCTCGGCATACTTACGTGTTCGCAGCGCCAATTCTTTCGATTTCTTCACGAAGTTACCGACCCCATTGCACAAAATCCCGAGCGTCAGTCAGTCTTGGTTTCACAAATAAATGAATACCTCAGGCACGATGGGTTTGAACTTAAGCTCAAAAGACTGATGTCAGGTAGCCCGGTCTATGAAGTCGCTCAAATGGCTACCGGAGCTCCGTCGGATGCAGATATCGCTGCCGTCCTACTGACATTTAATCCTGACCAAGTGTGGGCACGCTGGGAAGCCGCTCGCAACCGCCGTAGCGGCGATCCTGAGGGAGCAATAACATTGGCACGTACTCTACTTGAGGACGTATGCAAATGGATCATTCACGAAGCCAAAGAAACCTACCAAGACAAAGATGATCTTCCATCTCTCTATCGAAAGTTGGCAAAAATCCTTCGTCTGGCCCCGGATGATCATACCGAGCAGTCATTTAAACAGCTTCTAGGAAGCTGCCAGCAGATTGTTGAACTGTTAGGTTCATTGCGATCTAAACTTGGCGACGCGCACAGCGCCGGGCCGAAACGTGCTCGTCCGGCCGGACGACACGCGGAACTCGCGGTGAATTTGGCGGGAACAATGGCAACATTTCTAGTTGCAACCTGGCGAGCACGCCAAGATGAAGCCAAGAAATAGGCCCCGCATTAAATTGCGGTAGTGCGATCGGCATGAATGGCGTTGCCCTCACGCCCTTCCATTCGGCGCCCGACATCTCCGCCAAACTCTCCCTCGTCGCCCGCGGGTCTTGCCCGCGACACCCGCCTGAACCCGCAGCAATCACCCGGGTCTCGCCCAGCCAGCCCGCACCAAGGCCCCCACTTTATCCCCGCCCCTCCAAACGCCCCCATAATACCCTCACGAACCCGCGCTGATGGACGCAAGCGCTACGAACGTTTGGGCGGGTCCGGTTCGGGTTCCATGCGGGTCGCCGCAGGGAAGGTCCAAAGCGGACAGATGGCCGGATGTGGATAAAACGTGTGGTGTGGGGGCCAGAATAGCGGCCCCTGTGCCTCTCCCACGTCGCACCGGGGAAACCCGGAGGGGCAGCGGTTGATTGGAGGGACTCGGGAGGTTGGCAGAAAAAGTGGCTCCCACTTTTTCGGTTCGACCAACCGACCCACCAAAAAGCCAACAAACCCCAGTCCGAGAAGCCGCCATAAGCCTAAAATCCCGGATGCCTGGGGCGATGATCGCTTCATACAAAACAATATCAGTGCGGAGCGTTCATCGCCCCAAGCCGTCTTGAAATGTCTGGAACCACAGCGGGCGCCGCATGTGGCGTATCGGTGCGCGAGGGCCTAAGCCCCCTCGAACACCACCTTGACCCCGCGCTGGCGGAAATAGGCCTGCATGGTCTTCCGCCCCGTGCGGTTGTTCTGGGCCAGTTTGGCCGGGTCGAACACAGCCTCTTTCGCGCCCTCGCGCGCCAGGGCGCGCTTCAAACTCGCGATATGGGTGTCGAGCTCCGCATTGCCCGCCGCAAGCGACGCGTAAATGGACTCCTGGGCCTCTGCCACACTCGGCTCGCTCATAAATGCAATTCCTCAAATCGTTTCAGCCGCCCGCATAGCACGGATCGAAAGCCCGCCGCTACTCGCCCACATCCACCCATTGCGCTCCGGTGATCTCCGCCAGCCGGCCCGGCGCAATCCGCACCGAGCTGTTCGTGCTCCCCGCCGCCGGAACGACGATATCGAACGCCCGCAAACTCACATCGCAATAAACCGGCAGGGGCTGCGCCAGCCCGAACGGGCACACCCCGCCCACCGGATGCCCGGTGATCGCCTCCACCTCGTCGAGCCCTAGCATCTTGACCTTGCCGCCGAACGCCGCGCGCGCCTTCTTGTTGTCGAGCCGCGCGGTGCCCTTGGTAACGACGAGCAACACCTTGTCCCCCACCCGCAGCGACAGCGTCTTGGCGATCTGGGCAGGCTCGACCCCGAACGCCTCCGCTGCCAGCGCCACAGTAGCGCTGGAGGTTTCGGCCTCCATGATTTCGATTTCCGGGGCGTGTTCGGCAAGGAAGGCGCGGACGGTGGCGAGGCTCATGGTTCAATCGGAAAAAGGACAGGGATTGTTACGGGTTACACAATCGTCCAGCCCTGCTCAAGCCACGCATGTATGGATCGCAATGCAGGCGCGCGTCATTATAGGGCGAGGGAAGGTGGAGTATCTCAAACATGGAAAAATTCACCGGCGGATGCCTCTGCGGCGAAGTGAAGATCGTGGCGGCGGGCCGCCCCTACAGGGTCGGCCTCTGCCATTGCCTCGATTGTCGTAAGCATCATGGCGCGCTGTTTTTCGCCGCCGCGATCTTCCCCGAGGATGCAGTGACCGTCGAGGGCGAAACGCGCGATTATGCCGGACGACACTTCTGCCCCCGCTGCGGCTCGTCCGTTTTCGCGCGCTGGGCTGACGAAATCGAAGTCCATCTCGGCACCCTCGATGAGCCCGGCCAGCTCGTACCCACCTACGAGAACTGGACCATCCGCCGCGAACCCTGGCTCCCGCCATTCCCGCTCAAACACCGCTATGCGCGGGATCGCGAGTCTACGGGGCGATCCGAAGACTAGCCAAGCCATTCCGCAACGCCCCTGCCCGCCCAGCGCCCCGTCGCAAGACACGCGGTGAGCAGATATCCGCCGGTCGGCGCCTCCCAATCGAGCATTTCCCCCGCAACGAATACGCCGGGCAGTGCCGTGAGCATCAGCTTTTCATCGACCGCCTCCCACGCCACCCCGCCCGCACTCGAAATTGCTTCCGCAATCGGCCGGGGACGCACGAGGGGAAGTTCGAGCGCCTTGATGCGGCGAGCCAACGCCTCGGGGTCGGCGCGTCCGGCCTCGGACGAAAACTCACGCACCAGCGCCGCCTTGACGGGATCGAGCCCCGCCTTGCGCAGCCGGTTCGCAAAGCTCGCCTTGCTGCCGGCCTTTCCGAGATCGCGAGCAATCCGAGACGCTTCCCGGCCGGGCATCAGATCGAGCATAAGCGCAGCCTTATTGTCGCGCTCCAGTGCATCGCGCAGCGCGGCGGAATGGGCATAGACGAGGCTCCCCTCGACGCCAGTCCGAGTCACGACAAGTTCGCCCTGCGTCGTGCCCCCGTGCGAGGTCGCCGCCACGGCCTTGACCGGTTGCCCGGCAAACCGGCTGGCGAAAATCTCGGACCATTCGACATCGAACCCGCAATTGGCCGGCCGGAAGGCATGAACGGCAACGCCCTCTGCCTCCAGCCACGGCACCCAGGCCGCATCCGATCCCAGCCGCGGCCAGCTTGCCCCGCCAAGCGCGAGGATCACGGCGTCGAACTGATGGATATGCGGTCCCTCGGGGGTGTCGAACCGAGCGGAGACCCCCGTCCCGCCGTCCGCACCGGCAAACCCCAACCAACGATGCCGCGTCAGCACGCTGCCCCCCTGCGCCTCCAGCCGCGCCAACCACGCGCGAAGGAGCGGCGAGGCTTTCATAGAAACCGGAAAGACCCGACCCGACGTCCCCACGAACGTCTCCTGCCCCAGCCCGGCCGCCCAGTGGCGCATATCTTCGCCGGTAAAGGCATCCAGCACGGGTTTGAGCCGATCCATCGCGGGACCGAACCGGGCAAGCAAATTCCCATGCGGCTCGGCATGCGTGAGGTTCAGCCCCGATTTGCCCGCCATCAGCAATTTGCGCCCTACAGTCGGCATGGCCTCGTAAACAGTCACCCGATGGCCCGCCGCCGAGAGAACCTCCGCTGCCATCAAACCCGCCGGGCCGCCGCCGATAATGCCGATGTTTTTCATGGCTCCCTCATGCCCCGCCACCGATGGACGCGCAAGGGTTGACCCGATAGGCTGCCGCTTCAATCGATGAGTCCACGACAAAAAGAGTTCCCGTCATGACTGCCCTGCCCTCGTTCCCTCAGGTCGATCCCCACAAGCTCGACAAGCTCGCGCAAGTCGCCATTCACACCGGGCTCGGGCTCAAGCCCGGCCAGAGCCTCCTGATGACCGCGCCGATCACTGCGCTGCCGCTCGTTCGCGCCATCACCGAGCACGCTTACAAGGCCGGCGCGCATCTTGTGACGACCATCTATTCCGATGAGGCAACCACGCTCGCCCGCTTCCGCAACGCCCCCGACGGTGCGTTCGACACCGCCGCCGACTGGCTGTTCGAGGGCATGGCCAAGGCCTTCGACAACAACACCGCGCGCCTCGCCATCGCGGGCGACAACCCGCTGATGCTGGCCAACGAAGACCCCGAAAAGGTCTCCCGCGCCAACAAGGCGACCTCGATCGCCTACAAACCCGCCATCCAGCGCATCACGAGCTTTGCCACCAACTGGAACATCGTCTCCTATCCCAACACCAAATGGGCACAGCTCGTTTTCCCCGGACTCCCGGAAGACGAGGCGATTGGCAAGCTCGCCGATGCGATCTTTGCAGCGTCCCGCGTCGACCGCGAAGATCCTGTGGCCGAATGGGCGAAGCACAATGCTGAAATCCACGCCCGTCGCGACTGGCTCAATGCGCAGAACTTCGCAGACCTGCATTTCACGGCCCCCGGCACCGATCTGGTGGTGGGATTGGCCGATGGCCACGCCTGGAAGGGCGGCGCGTCCAAGGCCAAGAACGGCATTACCTGCAACCCCAACATCCCGACCGAGGAGGTGTTCACCACCCCCCACACCCGCCGCGTCAATGGCAAGGTACGCGCCACCAAGCCGCTGTCCCACCAGGGTACGCTGATCGAGAATATCGAGATGACCTTCAAGGATGGCGTTGCCGTCGAAGTCACCGCAACCAAGGGCGGCGAGGTCTGGAACAAGGTGCTCGATACCGACGAGGGTGGACGGCGCCTCGGCGAAGTGGCGCTGGTACCCCACTCATCGCCGATCAGCCAGTCAGGGCTGCTCTTCTACAATACCCTGTTCGATGAAAATGCCGCCTGCCATATCGCCATGGGCCAGTGCTACTCGGAATGCTTTGTCGATGGCGACAAGCTCTCCGAGGACGAAATCAAGGCGCGCGGCGGCAATTCGAGCCTCATCCACATCGACTGGATGATCGGGTCCGGCGACATGGATATCGACGGCATCAAGCCCGACGGCACCCGCGTCCCCGTGTTCCGCAAGGGTGAATGGGCACAATGATGCAAAGAGGCCGGGGTTGTCCCCCGGCCCTTCCTGTCCACAATTACTCTCCCGCTTGGCCCGTCCCGAAGCGTTTTTCACCCCGGATTTCCCAATTTCCAGCTTCCCGGAACGTCGTGTCTGCGGCAATGTGCCGGTCGATATTTCACGAGGGACATTCCAGATGGCCAAAACCATTTTCGCCAGTGTTGCAGGCATTCTCGCGCTCACTGCCCCCGCCTTGGCGCAGGATGCACAAGCCGCGTTCCAGGCAGCCTTTTCCGAAGCCTGCATGCTTGAAGACCGGCAGGCCGCCGCCGAGTACTATCCCGACGAAAACTGGACACTGACTTGGGAGGACGAATACACGTATATGGAACGTTCGATCGAACTCCATCAGTTCTTCTGTTCGTCCGGTGCATATAACGTAAACCTCGTTTTCTACGTCATTGACCCCGTTGACGGGCCTATGCCGGTCAGCTTTGCGGTGCCGGACTTCGACGTTCGATACGTGGACGATGATTTGGATGGTGCCGTCGAATCGATCGACCTGCAGGGCTTCAGAACCCAATCGATGCTCACCAATCCGACGTTCGACCCCGAGACGCAAACGATCACGGACCATGTATTATGGCGCGGGATCGGGGATGCATCCTCCTCGGGTTCCTGGGTCTGGAGCAGAGGGGGCTTCGTGCTGAAAAGCTACGAGGTCGACGCCTCATACGATGGCGAGATCAACCCCAAGCGGATTGTCAATTATCCCTGAGCGCAAAGAAAAGGCCGCAGCGCCGGGCGGACGACTGCGGCCTTCATTTATATCGCACCTCCGCCGCGCTGTTGAGGGCTTGGGGGACTTCGGCGAAAGCGCGCATCAGCCGATTCGACATAAGCGAAAGTGGGGGCACTTTTCGCTGCCGAAGCCGCGACAAATCCGTAACGTCCTGCATGGGGCACGTTTGCCGCTTCGACCGATGACTAATAATATCGCCTGCCAGTACCACAATTAAAGGCCCGATCACCGAACTGTGATGCCGGCGTGCATTAATTGCCCCCGATTGCAAGGCGGCACGGATGCTGGCATGGCTAGTCAGGCAAGAATAACAAGAACAGGAAATTCGATGAAGCTCGTTACCCCCGATCCGATGCCGCTCAAATCCTTTACCGATCCGGAAAAGGCATGGGACCATATCTGCGCGATCTATGACCGGAATACGGGCTTTATCCGCGAGCATCTGGTCAATCTGACCAAGGGGATTGTACCGCCGGGCAAGGTGCGCGCACACTATCCCCGGGTGCAGGTGCTATCGACCAGCTTCCAGCAAAACGCAAACTCGCGGCTTGCCTACGGATTTCTACACAGTCCCGGTCTCTACCAGACCACGGTCACCCAACCCCGGCTTTACCGCAAATATCTCATTGAAAATCTCGCCGTCATCCTCAAGAACCACGGCGGTCCAATCGAGGTCGGCGAATCCGAAACGCCGATCCCGCTCCATTTCGCGGTCGATCCCACCGAGCGGGTCGAAGGGGAAGTGCTCCTCGACATCGGCGTTCCATTGCGCGATCTTTTCGATGTCCCCGATCTCGGCCATATGGATGACGAGATCGCCAATGGTACCTTCATTCCACCTGCCGGCGGCCCCTATCCGTTGGCGGCGTTTACCGCGCCGCGCGTCGACTATTCGCTGCACCGGCTAAACCACTATACCGGCACCACGCCCGAGCACTTCCAGAACTTCGTTATTTTCACCAATTACCAGTTCTACGTGGAGGAATTCACGCGCCTTGCCCAGATGTGGATGGCCCAAGGACATGAATTCTATGAGAGTTTTGTGGCGCCGGGCAATGTCGTCACGATGAACGCTCGCCAGGGCGGCGAAACCAGCGGGGTTCACCCTACCCGCCAGCCCCAGATGCCGGCCTATCACCTCACCGCCCCTAGCGGTCGCGGCATCACGATGATCAACATCGGCGTTGGCCCCTCCAATGCCAAAACGGCCACGGACCACGTCGCCGTCCTGCGCCCGCATGCATGGCTGATGCTGGGTCACTGTGCGGGCCTCAGGAATTCTCAATCGCTTGGCGATTACGTGCTGGCCCATGCCTATGTGCGCGAGGACCACGTGCTCGACGACGACCTGCCAGTCACCGTGCCGATTCCCGCTCTCGCAGAAATCCAGCTGGCCCTACAGGACGCCGTTGAGGAGGTTACCCATCTCGAAGGACTAGAGGCAAAGGCCATTATGCGGACAGGCACGGTCTTCACCATCGACAACCGCAACTGGGAGCTCCGCGATCAGACCGAAATCTCGCGTCGCCTGTCCCAGTCGCGCGCCATCGCCCTGGATATGGAAAGTGCCACGATTGCAGCCAACGGCTTCCGCTTCCGCGTGCCGTACGGCACACTGCTCTGCGTGTCGGACAAACCGCTGCACGGAGAATTGAAGCTCCCCGGGATGGCATCGGACTTCTATCGCACGCAGGTCAACCGCCACCTGCTGATCGGCCTCAAGGCGATGGAGATCCTTCGCAACCAGCCGCCGGACCGGCTGCATTCGCGCAAGCTCAGAAGCTTTGCGGAAACGGCGTTCCAGTAATGGGTGGGCCCCGATGAAACCGGGGCCCCGGAGTTCTACTCTTCCCGCTCCGCCGCCAGCGCCTCATTGACGGTGATTGCCGTCATGTTGACGATGCCGCGGCTGGTGACCGAAGGCGCAAGGATATGGGCGGGTGCCCGCGTTCCCATCAGGATCGGCCCAACCGGAAGCGCATTGTTCATTTCCTTGAGCAAGGTCATGGAAAGATTGGCGCTTTCGAGATTGGGGAAAACGAGGAGATTGGCTTCGCCTTTCAACACGGAATCCGGGATGTAGCGTTCCCGCAGGCCCTGGTTGAGTGCGAGGTCGCCCTGCATCTCTCCCTCGACAATGAGGTCCGGAGCAACCCGCTTGAGCTTGTTGTAGGCCTCGTGCATCTTGATTGAGCTGTCCCCGACGCGCGACCCGAAATTGGAGTAGCTCAACAACGCGGCCTTGGCTTCGATGTTGAAACGCTTGAGATGGTCCCGCGCCTGCAGCGTGATCGAAACGATCTCGTCGGCACTGGGCTCCATCGTCACATACGTGTCGGCAAGGAAGAAAACCCCTTGCGGCATGATGAGCATGGAAAGCGCGGAGACGTCGGAAACGCCTTCACTGAGCCCGATAATCGATTTGATGTCGCGGACGTGCTTGATGTAGCGCCCCTGCAACCCGCAGATCAGCCCGTCGGCTTCGCCGCGCTTGACGGCCAGCGCGCCGATGACTGTGGTATTGGTGCGCACGATTGTGCGGGCCGTATCCGGGGTAACCCCCGACCGCCCCACCAGCGAATGGAACAGTGAAACGTAGTCCTTGTATCGCGGATCGTCCTCTGGATTGACGATCTCGAAATCCTTGCCGGGCTGGAGAGCCAACCCGAAACGCTCGATCCGCTGCTCGATCACGAAGGGCCGCCCGATCAGGATGGGCGTTGCTATGCCCTCTTCCAGGATGACCTGCGTGGCGCGCAACACGCGTTCGTCCTCGCCATCGGCATACGCAATGCGCATGCCCTTGCCCTTCGCCTGCTCGATCATGGGCTTCATCACCATGCCCGAACGGAAGACGAAGCGGTTGAGGCTATCCTTGTAGGCGTCGAAATCTTCGATGGGACGCCGCGCCACGCCGGTATCCATGGCCGCCTTGGCGACCGCCGGCGCAATGCGGAGGATCAAGCGCTGGTCGAACGGGTTGGGAATGAGGTAATCGCGCCCAAAGGTCGAGGCCCCGCTCGGGATCGCCTCGAGTACGGGTTCATGTGCCAGCTTGGCGATGGCATGAGCTGCCGCAGCCTTCATTTCTTCGTTGATCGTAGTCGCCCCGACATCGAGCGCGCCGCGGAAGATGAACGGGAAGCAGAGGACGTTATTTACCTGGTTGGGGTAGTCCGAGCGCCCGGTGCAGATCATCGCATCGGGCCGTGCTTCCTGCGCCAGTTCGGGCATGATTTCCGGCACCGGATTGGAAAGCGCGAGGATCAGTGGATCCTTGGCCATGTTTTTGAGCATTTCCGGCTTGAGCGCGCCGGCCGCCGAGAGACCAAGGAAAATATCGGCGCCGTCCATCACTTCGGCGAGCGATGTCTTGTCGGTATCCTGCGCGAACGAAGCGCGCCAGCGGTCGACGAGGTTATGCCGCGCCTTGGTGACGAGGCCGTCACGGTCCGCCACCCAGATGTTTTCGCGTCTGGCGCCGACGGCGATCAGCATGTTGAGGCAGGCAATCGCCGCCGCCCCCGCACCGGACGTGCAGATCTTGACCTTGGAAATATCCTTTCCGGCCAGCTTGAGCCCGTTGAGCACCGCCGCGGCGACGATGATCGCCGTTCCGTGCTGGTCGTCATGGAATACCGGGATCGGCATCCGCTCGCGCAGCGCTTCCTCGATCTCGAAACAATCGGGCGCCTTGATGTCCTCAAGGTTGATGCCGCCAAACGAAGGCCAGAGCGGCGCTACGGTTTCGATGAACTTCTTGGGGTCCTGCTCGTCGATTTCGATATCGATGGAATCGATACCCGCGAACTTCTTGAACAGAACCGCCTTGCCTTCCATGACCGGCTTGGATGCCAGCGCCCCGATATTGCCGAGCCCGAGGACTGCCGTCCCGTTGGAGATGACCGCGACGAGATTTGCGCGGGAGGTGTATTGCGCAGCTGTTTCAGGATCGGCGGCGATTTCCTCGCACGGCGCGGCCACGCCCGGCGAATAGGCGAGCGCGAGATCGCGCTGGTTGGCCAGCGGCTTGGTGGCAACAATCTCGAGCTTCCCGGGTTTGGGATAGTTATGGAAGTGCAGCGCAGCGTCTCGCAACGCTTTCTGCGGATCGCGCGGTTCGTCGGTCATGCCGTCTCCTCAAGAGGCTTTTCGCGGCCTTAGGTGCCACTAAACACACAAAAAGGGAAGGCTTGAAGGCCGTCTTCCAATACGCCTTTAGGCTGAAAATCAGGCCGCCATATCGCCGTTGAGGTTCGATCCTCGCGCGGAAGGCTTGAGCGCGTTTGCCAGCGCCAGGAAGGAGGAAAGCTTGAGCGGGGGCGAGAACAGATATCCTTGTGCGAAATAGACGTTCTTGGCACGCAGGTACAGCGCCTGCTCCTGCGTCTCGACGCCCTCCGCGATGATTTCGATATCCATGTCCTTGGCCATGCTGATGAGGCCATCGATAACCGGTACCGGCACATGCGGATCACGGATCATGTCGACGAAAATCTTGTCGATCTTGACGATGTCGATCCCCAACGTATGCAGATAAGCAAGGTTCGAATGCCCGGTACCCGCGTCGTCCATCGCGATGCGGACGCCGAGCTTGTGCATGGCGGAGACGACATGATTGACCGCATCCCTGTCATCGAGCGGACGCCGTTCGGTGATTTCGAACACCAGTTGAGTGTAGCGAATGCCGCTGCCCCCGAATATCGACTGGATATCGTCGACGATGGTGCCGTCCCGGAAATGGCCCTCGAAAAGGTTGATGGAAACCTTGAAGTCGGGAACTTCGGCGCAAAGTTCCTCGAGATCGAACCGGACCTGCTCCATTAGGCTCAGCGTCATCGGCACGGCAAGACCCGACATTTCGGCATAGTCGATAAAGGCGCCCGGAGGCACGACTTCACCATTGCGCTTGACCCAACGCACCAGCACCTCGCACCCGATCAACTTGCCGGTCTTGAGGTTCATCACCGGCTGGTAATACGGCTTCATCTCGCCTGCGACGATCGCACGTTCGATATCGAAAGAAGGCAGGTCCGTGCGCCGTGCGTATTTGAGCATCAGGATGAGGACAAGGACACCCATCAGGCAGGCTACGGCCGTAAAGCCGAAATCGAGCTCGGCGTAGGACGAGCGCAGGGCTGAAAAACTGGCGCCAGCCTCGGCTTTGATCGGAATGTCGCCCGCAAAGGAACGCACAAAGATGTAGTCCGCATCCAAGGCCGCGAAGTCGATCGCATCCCCGCGTATTATGATCGGGGCGCCATTGGTCAACGATACCACGAGATGCCGCATGTTCCCGACAATCGGAGTGACCTCGCGTGCAACCAGCGGCGCGGCCTCGACAAAAGCCGACACCGCGCGATTCCCGCCGAATTGCTGGGTAATCTTGAGCAGAGGCGTAGCCTCGCCCTCAAGTTCGACCACGCTGAGCGTCTCGGTGTGGCCGGGAATGGCGAGAGACCCGGAAAGGACTCTGTAATTCACCCCACTTCCATAGGCCGCGCAGTATTGGATGCCCTCGGCGTTTTCCACGGCGACCTGACGCAGATAAATGGACTGCTGCAACTCCAGGTTGACGTTGGTGAAAAAGGTCGGCGTGCAAAGCGATGGGCTGTTGTGCAGGATGCGCCGCAGTGAAAGCACTGCGTCTTGCACAATTGTCTGGCTGTCATGGGTAATTGCGTCTAGCGCGGACTGCAGCTTGTTCGTTTCGCGGGACTTTGCATACCCATCCAGAACATAGTCGACGGCCAGAACCGGCAGGAAGGCCAGTGCTGCAACGACGACGATCAGTATCTGTGATCTCTTTGATCGCACGTCCTGCCCTGAGTTGGGATTGGTCTCAGCCCAACTCTATCCGGCAAGCTTTTAATCCCGCATTAACGGTGTTGCGAAAAGCCCGCGAACTGGTGCTCGCGGGCTGGAACCGACAAGGCCTCAGGCCTTTTTTTCCGTCGGCATGTTGACCCGCAGATGCAACTCGCGAAGCTGGCGTGGCGTCGGCTCGCTCGGCGCCCCCATCAGGAGGTCTTCGGCCTGCTGGTTCATCGGGAACGGCGTGATCTCGCGCAGGTTCTGGACGCCGCACAGGAGCATCACGATTCGGTCGATGCCGAACGCAGCACCACCATGCGGTGGTGCGCCGTACTGGAAGGCGCGATAAAGACCGCCAAACTTTTCCTCGACGTCAGCCTTGGAAAGTCCAACCTTTTCGAAGGCGGCAACCATGGTTTCGGGCTGCTGGTTACGGATGGAACCCGAGGCAATCTCGTAGCCGTTGCAAACTGCATCGTACTGATACGCCTTGATGGTCAAGGGATCGGCGTTCATCAGCGCATCGAGTCCGCCCTGCGGCATCGAGAACGGGTTGTGGGCGAAGTCGAGCTTCTTTTCGTCTTCGTCCCACTCGAAGAAGGGGAAGTCGACAATCCAGCAGAACTCGAAGCTGTCCTTGTCGACAAGGTCCAGATCGATGCCCACCTTGGTCCGCGCCGCGCCGGCGAAGTTGACGAACTTGCCCGGAACGCCGCAGACAAAGAACACCGCATCCCCATCAGCAAGACCAAGTTGCGCGCGCACCGCTTCCGTGCGTTCCTCGCCGATATTCTTTGCAATCGGGCCGGATCCCGCGCCCTCCTTAAAGAAAATATAGCCAAGACCCGGCTGGCCTTCACCCTGCGCCCACGCATTCATGCGGTCGCAGAAGGCGCGGCCGATCGGTTCGGCCCCGGCCTTGTTTTTTGCCGGAATGGCCCAGACTTCCACCTGGGGGTCGGCAGCGATCTGATTGGCGAAAACCTTGAACCCGGAATCGCGGAAGTGATCGGTGACGTTTTCCATCTCGATGGGGTTACGCAGGTCAGGCTTGTCCGTACCGTATTTGCGCATCGCAACGTCGTAAGGGATACGCGGCCAGTCCTTCGTGACCTTCTTGCCGTCCGCGAACTGCTCGAAGACCGAGGTAATGATGGGCGTGAGCGTGTCCCAGATTTCCTCCTGGGTCACAAAACTCATCTCGAGGTCGAGCTGGTAGAACTCGCCCGGCAGGCGGTCGGCACGCGGATCCTCGTCCCGGAAGCAAGGGGCAATCTGGAAATACCGGTCGAACCCAGCCACCATAAGCAATTGCTTATACTGCTGCGGCGCCTGTGGCAGCGCGAAGAACTTGCCCGGATGGATACGGCTCGGCACGAGGAAATCGCGCGCTCCTTCCGGCGAGGACGCCGTGAGAATGGGCGTCGAATATTCGCCAAAACTTGCCTCGGTCATACCCGCCCGCATGGCAGAAATGATCCTGCTACGCTTGACGATGTTGGCATGCAGCGTTTCGCGCCGCAAATCAAGGAAACGATAGCGCAAGCGCGTATCTTCGGGGTAGTCCGGTTCGCCGAACACCGGCAAGGGGAGTTCAGCGGCCTTTCCCAACACCTCGATGTCGCGGATGAAGACTTCGACGCCACCGGTGGGCAGGTTCTTGTTGACGGTTTCGGGCGTACGCGCCTTCACCTCGCCATCGATGCGGATCACCCATTCTGCGCGCACGGTTTCCGCCAGCTTGAACGCCGGAGAATCGGGATCCACGACGCACTGGGTCAGGCCGTAATGATCGCGCAGGTCGATGAACAGCAGCCCACCATGATCGCGGATACGATGCACCCATCCCGAGAGCCGGGCATTCTGGCCCACGTCGCCCGTGCTGAGTTGGGCGCAGGTGTGCGAACGGTAGCGATGCATGATCGAAAGTCTTTCGAGAAACCAAGGGAAATGCGTGGCGGAAAAGCGCATGAGACGCCCGAAATGTCAAGCGCGTAGGGCCCAAAGCAAGCCCCGCCCTTGCATCCTGGAGCAGCGCATCCGATGATGATCCGATAGAGAAAAATCCGCGAGTGCGCCATGGCCAGCGAGAGCAAGCCCGCAACCATTGAAGAGTATATCGCCGCTGCGCCTGAGGCCGCTCAGCCCAACCTTCGGGCCATTCATGCCTGTCTAGCAGAGGTTGCGCCCCACACTGAGCAGGGGATCAAATGGGGCTCGCCCACTTTTACCGGCCGGCGGATATACTTTTCCTTCGCTGCGTTCAGATCGTTTGTCAATTTCTACCCGACGCCCAGGGTCATCGAGGCCTTCAGGGATCGCCTCGCGGCCTATCGCACGACCGACGCGGGCATCAGCTTTCCCCACGGCGAGGCTCCACCCTTGGCGCTGCTTCGGGAGATCGCCACCTACCGCGTCCGCGACTGCGAAGAGAACGACGCGCGCTGGATGTAAACGGGCTTTGCCCCGCGCCGCCAACCTGTTACGAAATCGGCAACAGTTTTAAACAACTTCAAGAACCGAACCCTATGCAGGTTATCACCACGACGCAGGCCCTCGCTGCGTTTTGCAAGGATGCAGCCAACTACGATTTCGTCACCGTAGATACCGAATTTCTCCGCGAAACGACTTATTGGCCAAAACTCTGCCTTGTGCAGGCTGCAACGCCGGAGCGCGCGGTCATCATCGACCCCTTGGCGGACGACCTTTCCCTCGATCCGTTCGCCGAGCTTCTGGCCGCCGATCACATAACCAAGGTCTTCCACGCCGCCCGCCAGGACATAGAAATCTTCGTCAAGCTGTTCGGCGAGGTTCCCAGGCCCCTGTTCGATACCCAGATCGCCGCCAGCGTCTGCGGGCATGGTGATAGCGTTTCCTACGACAATCTCGTGCGGTCCGTGGTCGGCGAACAACTCGACAAGAGTTCGCGCTTTACCGACTGGTCGGCGCGTCCCCTGTCCGAAAAACAGCTTACCTATGCCTTGGCCGACGTCACCCACCTGCGCAATATTTATGCGGCCCTGCGTACCGAAATCGACAAGACTCGGCGCCATAGCTGGGTGGAGGACGAAATGGCGATCCTCGCCAGCGTCGATACCTACGTCACAAAGCCCGAGGAGGCCTGGAAGCGCCTCAAGGCCAAGGTCAATCGGCCCCGCGATCTCGCGGCCCTGCAGGCGCTGGCCGCATGGCGCGAGCGTAAGGCCCAGCGGAACGACCAGCCACGCAGCCGGGTCCTGAAGGACGATGCGCTTTCCGAACTCGCGACCCAGCGCCCCATGACGCCGGACGCCTTCGAAAAGCTCCGCGCCGTGCCGCGTGGCTATGGGCGGTCTTCTGCTGCGACCGAAATCATCGAGGTCCTGAAGACTATCGAGGCCTTAGACAAGACGGCACTCCCGAAAGTGCCCGAAAAGCCGCGCGGCCCGTCACCCAAGGGTGCAATCGGGGATCTGCTGCGCGTGCTCCTCAAAGCGGTCGCCGACAAAAATGGGGTTGCTACCCGCATCATCGCTTCGTCCGACGACATCGATGCGATCGTCCTCGATGACAACGCCGACGTGCCCGCCCTTCGCGGTTGGCGGCGCAAGCTGTTCGGAGAAAAAGCCCTCGCCGTCAAACACGGGCGCCTCGCGCTCGCAGCAACGCGCAAGGGCGTCGTCGAGGTGCCCGTGGATCTGGAATAACCTGCACAGGCAAACAGTCTAAGACTGTCCGGCACTTATCGCCGGATCGGCCCTGCATTTTCTAAACCCCGGGAAGGCTTCCCGGGGTGAAGTTTGTGTTGGATGAGTGCGCGAGACGGCCTAGGCGCCCAGCTTTGTCCAACGGCTGTCGTTTTTGGACGATTCCACCGAAGCCACGATGAACTCTACGCCTTCAACGCCGTCATCGAGGGTTGGCAACAAGGCCTCGAAATCCTGCCCTTCGCCCCGGATGACCGCCGCGAACTGGCTGTAGAGCGTCGCAAAGGCTTCGAGATACCCTTCAGGGTGTCCGGTCGGAATGCGGATGCCCATCGAGGCCGCAGGCGGCGCATCGATGGCTCCGCCGCGCGTTAGAAGCTGCCTGGGCTTTCCGAACTCGGTGTACCACATGTAGTTGGGATTTTCCTGCTGCCACTCGATGCCTGCTTTCTCGCCATAAATGCGCAGCTGCAGGCCGTTTTCCTTACCCACAGCAACCTGGCTCGCCCAGAGCATACCCTTGGCTCCGCCCTCAAAGCGCAGCATGATGTGGACGTTGTCGTCGAGCTTCCGGCCCGGCACGAAGGCCGTCAGATCGGCCGAGACAGCCTCGGTCTTGAGCCCAGTGACATAGCGCGCCAGGTTATAGGCGTGGGTCCCGATGTCCCCAATGGCCCCCCCTGCCCCGGATCGTGCTGGATCTGTACGCCAGGAGGCCTGCTTGTTGTCCGCATCCGCTTCGACCGCAAGCCAGTCCTGCGCATACTCCATTTGGACGACCCTGATCTTGCCCAAGGCGCCCGAAGCCACGAGCTCGCGCGCCTGCCGGATCAGCGGATAACCAGTGTAGTTGTGGGTCAGCAGGAACTTGGCATCATTCTTGGGCTTCACCGCCCTAAGGGCTCGCGCGTCCTCAAGCGTGGCCGTCAGTGGCTTGTCGCAGATGACGTGGATGCCGGCTTCGAGAAACGCCTTGGCGGGCGCAAAGTGCATGTGGTTTGGCGTGACGATCGAAACCGCCTCGATCCCGTCCTCGCGCGCAGCCTCCGCCCGGGCCATTTCGGCAAAATCGGTATAGATGCGGTCCTCGGCCAGCCCGAGATTCTTTCCCGATTCCCTTGCCACCTCAGGCCGGGACGACAACGCCCCGGCAACGAGCTGATAGTCGCCGTCCAGCCGCGAGGCAATGCGGTGCACATAGCCGATGAAGGCACCGGTGCCGCCGCCGACCATACCGAGGCGAATGGGACGCTTTCCGTTTTCAGCCATTGATTCGTCTCCTTAATCCAGCCCGAGCATCTTGCGGTTCGCGGCGGTGTCGGTGCCTGCATCGGCAAAATCGTCGAAGGCTTTCTCGGTAACGCGGATGATATGGTTCGCGATGAATTCCGCGCCTTCCCGCGCGCCGTCCTCGGGATGCTTCAAAGCGCATTCCCATTCGAGCACGGCCCAACCTTTGAAGTCGTACGCGGCGAGTTTGGAGAAGATCGCAGCGAAATCGACCTGGCCGTCCCCAAGCGAACGGAACCGTCCGGCCCGCTGCACCCAGCCCTGATAGCCGCCGTAAACGCCCTGCCGCCCGGTCGGATTGAACTCGGCATCCTTGACGTGGAACATCCGGATGCGCTCGTGATAGATATCGATGTAATCGAGATAGTCGAGCTGCTGCAGCACGAAGTGGCTCGGATCGTAGAGCAGGTTCGCGCGGGCATGGTTGTTCACCCGCTCGAGGAACATCTCGTAGGTGATCCCGTCGTGCAGATCCTCACCGGGATGGATTTCGTAACAAACATCGACGCCTGCCTCGTCAAACGCATCGAGAATCGGCGTCCAGCGACGCGCAAGCTCATCGAAGGCTTCCTCGACCAGTCCGGCCGGCCGTTGCGGCCAGGGATAAATATAGGGCCAGGCTAACGCGCCCGAGAACGTCGCGTGCTCGGTCAGGCCCAGGTTCTGCGATGCCTTGGCCGCATATTTGAGCTGCTGCACGGCCCATTCCTGCCGAGCCTTGGGGCTGCCGCGCACTTCCGGCGCCGCAAAGCCGTCGAACGCCGTGTCGTAGGCCGGGTGCACAGCGACCAACTGCCCCTGGAGATGGGTCGAAAGCTCAGTAATCTCGATCCCGTGCTTTCCGGCAATACCCTTCAATTCATCGGCATAGGTCTTTGATTCGGCAGCTTTCTTGAGATCGATGAAACCCGGCACCCAGCTGGGGACCTGGACGCCCTTGTAGCCGAGCCCCGCCGCCCACCTGCAGATGTTATCAAGCGTATCGAACGGTGCCGTGTCGCCTGCGAACTGGGCCAGGAATATCGCAGGTCCCTTGAGTGTGCGCATGAAATCCTCCGTTTGCGCGCCGACTCGTCACGCCGCGAACTGCGGGCGCTGCATCGGCCGATCGTGTTTGCATCGCCTCCCCAGGCATACATGACGTACGTGCGTCACGTGAAAACGTTTACACGATAATATGCCCATAGGTCGTGTCAAGACGTCCCTATCAGGGAATCTGGACATCTCTGCGCGTTCCTTGCGCGAGAGGAACGTCGTGGACAACCCAAAGTACCCGTCCTGATCGGTCAGAACGGGTACTCCAGGCTGCGGGGACTCCCCCAAGCCCTGCGCAGCACAGTTATTTCAGACCAGAAGCGCCTGCGCCTCTACGGGACCGAGCGCATCGGGGCGTTCGCAGGTCGTCGTCAGCGTAATCGCCTTGCCTGTCTCGCCCGACTTGAGGATCGAGGTCATGATATCGACGCCGTGCAAGGTTGTCTCGAGCGAGCAGCGCGGTTTACGCCCTGCCTCGATGGAGAGCATCATGTCTGCCAACCCCGCCGTGCGGTAATTGGCGAATGGCGGGCCGTTCGGGCGTTCCCAGTTCGGCACGCCCAGCGGATGCTTCCACGGATCGACCGTCTCGCGCACCCCGTTGCGCCGCGCCAGGATCAGCTCGCCGCCGAAGAAATTGGGATCGGGAACGAACAAGGTTCCGTTCGTGCCATAAATCTCCATGTTCCGGTGGTCGTGCGCCTCGATGTCCCAGGAGGCGCTAAGCGTTACGAGAGCGCCGTTATGGAATTCCATTACCGCATGAATGGTCGTCGGCGTTTCGACGGTGACAAACTCGCCGCGGCGCGGCTCGCTGCTGATTTCGCGCTTGTCCCGGGCCATGCCCGACATCGCCGTCACGCGCTTGACCGGCCCGATAAGGTTGATGAGATTGGCCACATAGTACGGTCCGATATCGAGGACAGGCCCCGCGCCCGGCTTGAAGAAAAAGTCGGGATTCGGATGCCAATGTTCGAGCCCGAAGTTCATCACATGGCATGTGCCCGAGACAATCCGCCCGATCGCGCCTTCATCGACCAGCGCACGCGCCTGCTGATGCGCCCCGCCCAGGAATGTATCGGGCGCGCAACCAACCTGAACGTTCTGTGCCGCCGCGGCGGCGCGCAGATCCTCGCCCTCCTCGAGCGTCAGAACGAGCGGCTTTTCCGAATAGGCGTGCTTGCCGGCCGAAATGATGTCCTTGGTCACGCGGTAATGGGCATCGGGAATGGTGAGGTTGACGATGACGTCAACCTCGGAATTGGCCAGGAGTTCGTCCGGCGACTGGGCCGCAACGTTGAACTCCTCAGCCCGCGCCTTGGCGGCATCGGAGCTGATGTCGGCAATCGCCCTGACCTCGATCCCCTTAAAGAGCGGGGCGAGTTTGAGATAGGCGCTGGAAATATTGCCTGCGCCCATAATGCCGACGCCGTAGGTCTTGCTCATTTTCAACTGTCCTGAAGCTTGGAGACGCTCGCGAACGAGCGCGATGCGAAACGTTCGAGATCGTTGGGATTGTCGTGTTCCATCACGTAATGCTGCGTGCGGGTATCCGACTTGATGGCGGCCATCAGCCCGGCCCAATCCATCGTACCATGGCCCACATCGGCCCAGCCGTCCTCGTCCTGCGCTTCCCCTTCGGGCGCGATGTCCTTGACGTGAACGTCGGAAATACGGCTGCCATGTACCGCGATCCACTTTATAGGATCGTGCTTGCCCCGGACGACCCAGGCGACATCCATCTCCCAGTCGATATCGGGTGCACCTTCGAGAAGGATATCCATCGGAAGACGTCCGCTGGCGGTCGGCCAGAATTCGAAGTGGTGGTTGTGCCAACCAAAGCCGAAGCCTTCGCCCTTATAGAACTTGCCCAGTTCGGCAAGCTCAGCGGCCAGCGCAATCCAGTCCTCTTCAGGCTGTTCCCAGCGTTCGCGCGGGATAGCCGGGCAATAAAGCGTCTTTATCCCCACCGTGCGGGCGATGCCCACCATCTTTTCGCGGTCGCGGAGCTGGTCGAGACCGAAATGGGAGGTCGGCATGGCGAGCCCGCGTTCATCGAGCTGCGCGCGCAAGGTGGCGGGGTCGGCAAAAAGGCCGCCAAACCCCTCGACATTGCGATATCCGAGACGGGCGAGCAACGCGAATACATCTTCAAGCGGGGGGAAGTTGCGCGCGCTATAGAGCTGGAACGAAATAGAACTCATGATTGACCCTCGTCAGATACGCTCACCGGATACGGCGTCGAACAGCGAAGCACGGGCCGGATCGAAGCCGAGACGAATCTTCTGACCTTCCTCCAGGTTGAGCTCGCTATCGGCGCGGAAAGTGAAGGAATGGCCGCCCAGCGTGGTCCACGCAATCGTATCGGCGCCCATGGGCTCGACGATCTCGATCGTCGCGTCGAACGAGAACGGCTGGGTGTCCACACCATTGAGGACAATCACGTGCTCGGGCCGCACGCCGAGTACCGCCCTGCCCGACCAGTTCTCGTTGCCCGGCTCGAACCCGTAGCGCCCGACGGACACAGAGGTTCCGCCCACATCCACGGCACCGTTGGTCAACTCCCCTTCGAGGAAATTCATTGAAGGAGAACCGATGAAGCCGGCGACAAACAGATTGACCGGCTTGTTATAGATGGCATGCGGCGTATCGAGCTGCTGGATGATGCCTTCCTTCATGATCGCGATACGATCGGCCAGCGTCATGGCTTCGATCTGGTCGTGCGTGACATAGATCATCGTGTTCTTGAGCCGCTGATGCAGCCGCTTGATTTCCACGCGCAGGTCGGACCTAAGCTTGGCATCGAGGTTCGAGAGCGGCTCGTCGAACAGGAATACGTCCACGTCGCGCACCAGGGCCCGGCCAATGGCGACACGCTGCCGCTGGCCGCCCGAAAGCGCCATCGGCTTGCGGGCCAGCAAAGGCTCGATCTGGAGGATTTCCGCCGCCCGTGCCACGCGTTTCTGGATCTCCTCCTTGGGAAGACGGGCATTCTTGAGCCCGAACGACAGGTTCCCCTCCACCGACATCTGCGGATAGAGCGCATAGGACTGGAACACCATGCCGATGCCGCGATCCTTGGGCTCGTCCCAGGTCACGTTCTTGTTGTTGATGAAGATCTGCCCAGATGAAACGTCGAGAAGCCCGGCAATGCAGTTGAGAAGAGTGGACTTGCCGCAGCCGGATGGCCCGAGCAGGACAAGAAACTCGCCCTGATGGACATCGATATTGAGCTGCTTGAGCACTTCGACGGAACCAAAGTTCAGCGAAACGTCGTTGACCTTGACACTCGTAATTGCGTGATCAGTCATAATACATCACCCCTTGACTGCGCCGGCCGCAATGCCACGAACGAAGAGCTTGCCAGACACAAAGTAGACTATGAGCGGAACCAGCCCGGTGAGCACCGTTGCCGCCATGTTGACATTGTATTCCTTCACGCCCTGAACCGAGTTGACGATGTTATTGAGCTGCACCGTCATCGGGTAGTTTTCAGGACGCGTGTAGACGACGCCGAAGAGGAAGTCGTTCCAGATGCCGGTGATCTGCAGGATCATGGCCACCACGAAAATCGGCAACGACATCGGCAGCATGATCTTGAAGTAGATCCCCCAGAACCCGGCGCCGTCCACGCGCGCCGCCTTGAACAATTCCTCGGGCAGCGAACTGAAATAATTGCGGAACAGAAGCGTCAGAATGGGCATCCCGAAGATCGTATGGACGATCACGAGGCCGGTGAGGGAGCCATAAAGACCCGCCTCGCGAAGCAGGATCACGATCGGATAGAGCATCACCTGGTAGGGCACGAAAGCGCCGAAGATGAGGATCGTGAAGAAGATGTTGGCGCCCTTGAACCGCCAGTTGGCCAAGGCGTAACCGTTGACCGAAGCAATGGCGATGGAAACGATCACCGATGGGATGGTGATGCGGACCGAGTTCCAGAACCCCCGGCTCAGCCCCTCGCAGTTCAGCCCGGTACAGGCTTCTGCCCAAGCCTTCACCCAAGGCTGGAACGTGATTTCGAGCGGCGGCGAGAAGATGTTGCCCATGCGGATCTCGGGCATGCCTTTCACCGACGTCATGATCATCACGTAGAGCGGCAACAGATAGTACACCGAGACGACGAACAGCGTCCCGTAGATCATGATGTTGCGCGGCGAGATGATCGGACGGGGCTTGGGTCCGTTCGGGCCGGTCAGAGCTTCTGCACGGGCCTGCGAGCCGGCCGACGCGCGGATATCGAGTGCGGTATCAGTCACGCTTCTTGCCTCCGAATTCGAGATAGGCCCAAGGGATGAGGACGATAAGCACCGTCAGCAGCATCATGGTGGAGCCGGCGAAGCCCTGGGCAAGGTTCTGGCGCAGGAAGAGCGAGTCATAGACGTATTTCGCGGGTACTTCCGAAGCGATACCTGGGCCGCCGCTGGTTTGCGCAACCACGAGGTCGTATAGCCGCACGATACCCGAAGCGATCAGGACAAGCGTGGTGATGAACACCGGACGCATCATCGGGATGATGATGAAAAGATAGGTCTTCCAGACCGGAATGCCGTCGACGCGAGAGGCCTTCCAGATTTCCTCGTCGATCCCGCGCAAGCCGGCGAGCATCAGGCACATCACGAGACCGGTCCCCTGCCACAGCCCCGCAATCAGCAGGCCGTAGAGCACGAGGCTCTGGTTATAGAGAGGATCGAAAACGAAATTTTCCCAGCCCCAGGACCGCACGACACTCTGAATCCCGAATTCGGGATTGAGAATCCATTGCCAGACAAGCCCGGTTACAATGAAGGAAAGCGCAAAGGGATAGAGGAAGATGGTTCGGAACGTATTCTCGAACCGCACTTTCTGGTCGAGAAACGCAGCGAGCACGAACCCGATGACCAAAGAGAAGGTCAACGACAACGTGCCGTAGATCATGATGTTCTGGATCGATACGATCCAGCGCGACGATGACCACAGGCGTTCGTACTGGTCGAAGCCAACGAATTCCAGCCGCGGCAGCAACCGCGAGTTGGTAAATGAATAAACGACCGTCCACAATGTCGCGCCAGTAAAGATCACCACGGCCGTAAGGACCATTGGTATCGATGCGATCTTGGCGTTCAGGTTGCGGAACAGCTGGTTTGGACGACCTGCCCGGTCCATCGCCACCTCTCCCCGTCTACGATATTATTATGGGACAAGCGACCGGCTCCGCACTGCGGAGCCGGTCCCCTTGAAAATTGCCAGCGTTAGTCGGCTTGGGCAATGATCGCAGCGTAGCGACGCTGAGCGTCTTCGGCGCTGATCGAGTCGCTGGACCAGAACTCGGTCATCAGGTCTTCGATCTGACCCTGCGTATCAGGGGAAAGAGTCTGGTTGCCGTCGGGCAGGATGTTGCCACCGGCAAGGATTTCGAGACCCTTCTTCATGCAGTCGTTGGCCGCTTCAAGATCGACGTCGCCGCGGATCGGCAGCGAGCCCTTCTTGAGGTTGAAGGCGACCTGGACTTCAGGCGAAACCATGAGCGAGGCCAGAGCAAGCTGCGCAGCTTCCTTTTCCGGATCGTTCAGCTTGGGGAAGTAGAAGGCATCGCCGCCGGTCGAGATGATCTCGTTGACGCCGAGACCCGGCAGACAGCTGTAATCCTCACCGGCAACCTGACCAGCAACCTGGAATTCGCCCTGCGCCCAGTCACCCATGATCTGACCGCCGGCCTGGCCGGTGATCACCATGTTGGTGGCCTGGTTCCAATCCTGAACGTTCGAGTTCTTGCGGAACTCGCGGGCAGCCGCAGCGGCTTCGAACACGCGAGCGTATTCCTCGCCACCCGCAACATCGGCGTTCTTGTCGATGTTTACGGCTTCCCATGCCTCCGAACCGGCGATGGCGATCGCCAACACACCGAAGGCGCCCGAAGACTGCCAGGGCTGGTTGCCCATCGCGAGCGGAATCTTGCCGGCAGCTTCAAGAGCTGGAGCAGCGGCGGCAAACTCGTCCCAGTTGGTCGGGACGGGGACACCTGCATCCTCGAATGCCTTATGGCTCAGCCAGAGCCATTGCCACGAGTGGATATTCACCGGCACGCAGTAAATGCGGCCATCCAGCGTGCACGAATCGAGCAGCGAGGTCGGATGGATGAAGTCCCGCCAGCCTTCGGCTTCAGCGACCTCGGTCAGGTCGAGCATCAGACCGGCTTCCACCAGCTCTTCTGCCTGACGGCCGTGGTTGAACTGGGTAGCACCCATCGGGTCGCCGCCGGTGATACGGCTGATCATCACGGGGCGGGCGGTGCCACCGCCGCCGGCGATCGCGCCGTCGATCCAGGTATAGCCGGCCTCTTCAAAGGCCCTGGCGAATTCGGCGACGGCAGCGGCTTCACCGCCGGAGGTCCACCAATGCGTGACTTCGAGCTCGGTCGCATGGATGGCGGTCGTGCCCATAAGAGCAGCTGCGAAGGTCGCAGCCACAGCAAATTTCTTCATGGAATATTCCTCCCAAAGAGTTGTCCAAGGAGACCCGAAGCCCCCTTCTCCTCCATCCCCGGCCCTCGGCGTCCCGTATTGACGCTCCTCCAAGGTTCCAGAAATGTAATCGATTACAATTCCTACGATCCGTATGGATGAAATCGATTTCAAGACCATCCAACAAACGGACAAGCCCTGTCAATAGGGGCATACGACAAAAGTTGTACGCCTCCGGAAAACCCGTCACTGCAGGGTGGTGGCAAGCCCGCCCGAACCGAACCGAAACCGTGGGGATCCCAAGCCCTCGACAACGGCCTTAACCAGTTTTTCAATTTTTCGGCATTCCGGATTTGGGGCTTTGAACATCATCTCCATCCTGACAAGCGGGTCTGATTAGGCTAGAGGGATGATGTGGCCCCGTAGCTCAGCCGGATAGAGCAGTAGCCTTCTAAGCTATTGGTCGCAGGTTCGAATCCTGCCGGGGTCGCCACGCAACGCCCCTGAACCACGCCGGGATTGATCGAAGTCAAGGTGGGGCATCGCGTAAGCGTTATCTATGCGAGTACCAACCTGGAGGCGAACATGTACAAGCACATCCTCATCGCGACCGACGGCTCGGAACTGGCGACCAAGGGTCTCGATCACGGTCTCAGGCTCGCCAAACTCGCCGATGCTTCAGTCACCATCGTGACCGTTACAGACGTTTGGGCATCCAGCGCTTTGGCATCTGCCGGACCTGCGACGCTCGCCGAATACGAAAATGCCATGAACGCCGCCGTGGACGACATTCTCGCCGAAGCGGCCAGGTTCGCCGAACAGAGCGGCGTGCAGTACAAGACGATGCATATCCCAAATCGTTATGCCGCCGACGCTATCGTCGAAACGGCTCAGGAAAAGGGTGCTGACCTGATCGTCATGGCTTCGCACGGCCGCCGCGGCTTCCGCAAGCTGATCCTGGGCAGCCAAACCACCGAAGTGCTTCAACTCAGCACGGTACCGGTCCTGGTCGTCAGATAGGCCTAGTCGGCCTCTACGCGCGGGTGAACCAGCACGTCGCCCGCGCGGATTCCGAGTTCCTCCGCCCTTCCCCCGGGAATTTCCAGCACGAACCGAACGGGCTCACCCGACGGGATCGGTGTTTCGTCATGGGGAATCGCATTCGCATGAATGCGCGCGATCTCCCCATTCGCGCGGATGAACAGCATATCGAGCGGGATCATCGTATTGCGCATCCAGAACGAGGTCGGACGTTCGCTGAAAAAATCGAACAGCATCCCAGCGTCAGGCGCCAGTTCGCGCCGGAACATCAGTCCCCGCGCCGAGGTCTCGGGCGTATCGGCAATTTCGATCTGGAAAGCGAATTCGGTCTCGCCGGAAGTGATAATCGCGACGTTTTCCGCTGCCCGGGCGGGCACGCCAGTCAGGCTCAGGAACACGCCCAGCCACACTAAAGCAGCAAGCCGGCCCGCAAGGTGCTGGATGATGTACAATGTCGCCTCCGGGCGCTGATCAATGCGACGATGGTCCGTCGCCCCAACCATCAGGCCGGATTTCGGCAACCATAAGGCCTTTCGGCCCATCGCCATAACGGGCAAGCACGACCTGGCCCGGCCGCAACTCGGTCAACCCGAATCGGCGCAGCGTCTCCATATGGACGAAGATGTCGGGATGCCCCTCCCCCGCCGAAAGAAAACCGAAGCCGCGGATGCGATTGAACCACTTGACCTCGAGCCGCTCCAGTTTTGAGGTCGGCTCGACCTGCACATGCGTGCGAGCCGCCGGCATCTGCGAGGGATGACGAGCGGTGCTTTCGTCCATGGAAAGGATGCGGAAGGCCTGCAACCCCCCGGGACGGTTTAGCGCCTCGACGACGATCCGCGCGCCCTCATAGGCTGTCTGGTATCCGTCGCGCCTCAAACAGGTCACATGGAGGAGAACGTCTGCGCCGCCATCGTCGGGAACGATGAAGCCGAACCCTTTTCCGGCATCGAACCATTTGATCGCGCCGGAAATCTCGATCACATCGAGTTCGCTACCCGCCGGCAGAGCCCCATCATGCATGTCCCGACCCGTTTCGCGGGCCGGCTCACGCTCACCCTGCGCTACGCTCGATGTGTCCTTAGCCCCCATAGTCCACGCCTTTACACTTGTACTCACGCGAAGGCTCTACGCCAAAGCCTTGCTTCTGGTTCCGGTACACAACTGAACCGCGCCTCGCGTCATTACGCTCTACATTGGCCGATTCAAAACAAAAAGTTAAGAAGCATTCACCAAATTGTCCGGATTTATTAACCCTGCCCGCCAACCGGGGCGCCGTATTGGCTCGATCCGGATTTTTCTGATAGCGTTCTGGCGATGCGCAAGAGCTCACCCCTTCACGAAAATCGGGAGACTGCCTCGTGAAATACCTTCACACGATGGTCCGCGTGACCGACGTCGATGAAAGCCTGCGATTCTATCGTGACGGTCTCGGACTCGTCGAATCCCACCGGATAGAAAACGAGAACGGCCGCTTCACGCTCATTTTCCTCAACGCCCCCGGGGACGAGGATGCCAAGGTAGAACTGACCTTCAACTGGGATCCCGAGGAGTATAGGGGGGGGCGGAACTTCGGGCACCTGGCCTACCGCGTTGATGACATCTATGCGATCTGCCAGCATCTCATGGACATGGGCTACACCATCCACCGTCCGCCTCGCGACGGGCACATGGCCTTCGTAAAGTCGCCCGACGGCATATCGGTCGAGCTGCTCCAGGAAGGCAGGCTCGAGCCAAAAGAGCCCTGGGCCTCGATGCCCAACACGGGAACATGGTAAACAGGTAACGGCATTTTAACCACGACGGTTGACCGGCGGTTAGGCGACCGCCGGTATTTTCATGTCCAGGTTTGGGAACAGGTTGCCCCAAAACGGACAGTGGTATGCGTCTTTTTTCGTCTCTTCTCGTTACAGTAATGCTCCTCGGCGCGTGCGCCCCGATGGCAATGTTCGCCTCATCGAGCGGCAATGGTTACAACGGTCTGAGAACCGACTGGGGCACCTTCGTTTCCCACAGCAACGTCAACGCGCTTTGTCTTACGCCCAAGCTGCGCCTGCTCATCTGGGATTTCGAGGGCTATTTCGGCAAGAAGGTCGTGATGAATTCGGGCTACCGCACCCCCTGGCACAACGCTTCGGTTGGTGGCGCAGAAGCCTCCTACCACACCAAGTGCATGGCGGCGGACTTCTATATCCCGGGTGTCGAAAAATCCCGGCTTATCGGATACGCCATGCGCAACAATCTCGTTGGCGGGCTCGGCTGTTACCCTGGCCAGCCTTTCATCCACGTCGACGTCCGCGACCGGCCGCGCGGGCGCAATACGCCCGTCACGTTCAGCGGCTGCTAAAAATCGGGAAACGAAGAATTTTTGGTCTTGCGGATTCGCATCACCCCCCCTATACAGCCGCACATCGGTTAGGCGCCCTTCGTCTAGCGGTCTAGGACGCCGCCCTTTCACGGCGGAAACACGGGTTCGAGTCCCGTAGGGCGCGCCACCTTTCCCACTCTGCGGCTCAACTACGGCTTCGCCGGTTGCCATGCGATGTGCGGAGAGGTATTCATACGATAAGGATCGCCCCGCGATCCATCCGCGCCCTTCGTCTAGCGGTCAGGACGTCGCCCTCTCACGGCGAAAACAGGGGTTCGATTCCCCTAGGGCGCGCCAAAAACTTGAAATATCCCTCGCTCCGATCCTCACCGCCCACCCGAAACGGTGATCGTCTCCCCGGTCACGTATCCCGCCTCATCACCTAACAGCCACAACACGGCCTCCGCGATTTCCTCCGGTTCGGCAGCCCGGCCCATGGGTATGGCGGGAGCGACGCGCGAGACGCGATCCGGCTCCCCGCCTGCCGCATGAATGCTGGTACTGGTGATGCCGGGCGCCACGGCGTTGACGCGGATACCGTGCCGCGCCACTTCCCGCGCCAGACCGAGAGTGAAGGTCTCAATTCCCGCTTTCGTCGCGGCATAGGGAATATATTCGTTGGGCGCGCCGAGCCGGGCAGCGACCGAAGATATGTTGACGATCCGCCCCCTCGTTCCGTCCGCCAACCAACGCCGGATCGCGACCTGGGATAGTAGCATCGGCGAGAGCAGATTGACCGCGACCACTTCCGCCATCACCTCGGGCTCAAGCGCATCAAACGTACAGATTCGACCCGTTATTCCTGCGTTGTTGACCAATGCGGTAACCGGCCCGAGAGCGGAATCCACCTCGTCCCAAAGCGCCGCGCAGGCCGAGGCATCCTCCGCCCGGTTGCGGATAGCGAGCGCTGGCACGCCGGTCGCCTTCAGCGCCGCGAGCGTTTCGACCGCAGCCGCTTCGTCGCGGCCATAGGTTACCGCCACCGCGCTACCCGTCCCCGCCACGCGCCGGGCGATCGCCGCCCCTATTCCCCGTGTACCGCCGGTGATCAGAATTACGTCGCTTGCCATCCCTGCCTCCCAACCCGATTGGGTTTGACCGGTAACACGCTTTAGGGATTGTCAGAAGTGGGACCGGGCCTGAGCGCGACACGCGCGACAACGATCATGCAGGCCAGGCCCAGCATCCCCACCAGCACCACAAGCCAGAGCGACAGGCCCACGCCGATCCCCTCGATGGACAGCGCCAGAAGGAACGGCGCGACCGCTGCCAACACTTGCCTGAAAGCCGCCATCACCCCCAACCGGGCGCCATAGGATTTCGAGCCGAACAGGGCGAGCGGCAGCGTGCCCTGCACGATGCTCTTGAGCCCTGAGCCGAATCCCAGCAGCAGCGCAAACGCCACGGCTCCCGCCACGACAGGGGCCGTGGCGGCAAGAAGGCCCAGAGCCAACGGGACCATGAGGGACGCCACGATGGTCGCCCATATGGGATGCCGCACGGCCCCGAATGCCATATTGATGAAACGGATCGCAACCTGCGCCGGACCGAAGAGCGTCGCAACCAGAAGCGCAGAGGTCCCAAGCCCAAGCGCCACCAGGACCGGCACCAATTGCGCAAGAATTGCCGACAGCGCAAAACCCGAAAGCGCAAAGCCGAGGGTGACGAGCCAGAGCAGCAACCGTTTTTCGCCGGACAGCCGGGCTGCGGGCGTGTTTTCCGTTTGCCGCGCCGCCCCTTTGGGTCGGCCGCGACGCTGCTGGAGCGCAAGGATCGCGTGGATCGGGAAACAGATCACCAGATTGGCGAGCGCAAACCCCAGGTAGATTTCGCGCCAGCCGAAAAGGCTCTCAAGCCAGGAGGTCAGCGGCCAGAACAAGGTGGAGGCAAAACCGGCAATCAGCGTCAGATGCGTGATGCGCTTTCGCGCGTCCGCGCCGCAGGTCTGCACAAGTGTGGCGAAGGCTGCATCGTACAGCGCGAGCGGCGAAACAGCCTGCACGCAGATATATCCGAGGGCAAACAGCAATCCGGTTGGCGCAAGAGCTGTCCCGGACAGGACGACGGCGAACAAGAGGCTTCCGATCGCCATCACCACCGCCGCGCCATGGCGATCCATACGCCGCCCGACTTCCGGCGCGATCAGCCCTCCAGCCAGCATGCCGATGGAAAGGCTCGCAAACAGCCAGGATACCGGCCAGCCGAGATCCTGCGCAATTCCTCCGGCCAGTATCGCAAAGCTATAATAGACCGTTCCATACCCGATGATCTGGGTCAGACCGAGCAGCCAGACGACCGCGGTCGGTGAGAGAGCTCGCCCCGCGCCCAACAAAGCGCCGGTTTCCATATGCCCTCGGTCCGTGAACATTGATCGCAGCGCCTCGCATCATCTGAGCCATGACGACCGCGCCGATTTACATATTCAGCCGCACCGGGAATCACGGTCGATCATATAAGCTGCAATTTATGACACTTTCGCTGCGCACGCCGAAACCCGATTCGCAGCGCCGCGCGCGCCTACGGACGCGTCCCGGACGACCCCTTTTAGGGGAGTATGGACGGGGTCAATCAGCGCGCCCTGCGCCCAGAGCCTGCGCCAATATCCGTTCGAGATCGGAACTCATGAACGGTTTGGCGAGCGTCGGCGTATTTCTGAAACGCTCCTGAAGGCCGGCGGCGCCATAACCGGTCGCAAAAGCGAAGGGAATCCGGCGTTCATTGAGGACGTCGGCCACATCGTAGCTATGCTGACCGTCGAGATTGACATCGATGATCGCAGCATCGAACGTGGCGGTCCTTGCCGCCTCCAATGCCTCGGGAAGCCGGGAGGCTGTCGCGACCACCTCGTGCCCCAATGCGTGCAGCGTATCCTCCAGATGCATGGCAACCAGCGCCTCGTCCTCGACGACGAGGATACGAAGCTTTCCCGTTCGGGAGAATGCAGCGTTCACGACGTTTCCTTCTGGTCTATGTCGGTTTCGATCGTGCACACGGCTCCGGTCGGAGGAAACACCAGTTCGACTTTGGCACCAAGTTCGTGGGTCAACGCCTTTTCAATGAGGCGTGAACCGAATCCCTTGTTTTCCGGCGGCTTGATCTTGGGCCCGCCGCTCTCTTCCCAGCGCAGGCGGATACGGGAGCTCTTACCCGGCGCGGTAGGCACCAACTGCCAGGCGATGGAAACGGTCCCTTCCTCTCGCGACAAGGCCCCGTATTTAAGGGCATTGGTGCACAACTCATGTAAGGCCAGGGAGAGCGACAAGGCCACCTTGGGCCGTAGCCGGACCCGTGGCCCTTCTATATGCACCCGCCAGGGATGGGCACTCATAGGCGTGACGGTCTTTTCGACCAGCTCCCGAAGGCCCACACCCTCCCAGTTTTCCCGAGTCAGGGCATCGTGGGCACGCGAAAGTGCGACCAAACGCTCCTCGAACCGACGGAACGTGGCATCCCGGTCATTCCCGCGAAACGTCTGCGCCGCCAGAGATTGGACGGTGGCGAGTGAATTCTTCACCCTGTGATTCAGTTCGTTGACGAGTAACTGGCGCCGTTCCTCGGCCTTCCGCCGCTCCGTCACGTCGCGCGCAATCTTCGAGGCGCCGACCACCCTTCCACGAGCATCCTTGAGTGGAGAAATCGACAGAGAAACATCGATCAGGGTTCCGTCCTTGCGCTTGCGCACCGTTTCGTAGTGATCGATATGCTCGCCTCTGCGGATTCGCTCGAGAATGGCAGGTTCCTCGTCGGCCCGGTCCGATGGAACCAGCATGTGAATGGGCTTTCCGACGGCTTCCTCTACCGAATAACCGAACAGACGTTCGGCTCCCTTGTTCCAGGTCTGGATGACCCCCTCGACGTCCTTGCTGATGATCCCATCATCGGAAAATTCGACGATGGCCGCCAGCCGTTCGGCATATTCCTCGGCCTTGCGGCGCTCGGAAATGTCCACCAGCATGTTGATGGCACCGACCATCTTGCCCTCTGCATCCCGCAGGGGCGTAGGATAAGGTACGAACGGCACTCTCGTGCCATCGCGTCGCTCGGCTATCGCCTCTACCCCGCGCACCGACCGCCCTTCCTTTAGAGCGATGGCCATTGGACACTCGTCATGGGGAAGATACGTGCCGTCGGTATTATAGAGACGCCATGTCACGCACCATTTCTGTCCCGGGTCAGGCTCCTGTCCGGCCATCTCGGCCGCGGCCTTGTTAAAGAAGGTAATGCGCCCTTCGACATCAGTGGTGTAGACCGCCGCTGGCAATGCCTGCAGCAGATCGTGCATGCGCTTCTCACTTTCGCGCAGGCGATCCTCGGCCAGTTTCGCCTCGGTGACATCCTGAAGCACCCGTACGGCGTATTGAAACGACCCGTCCGGGCTTGGGACAGTTGAACTGTACACGTCGACATAGACAATGCGGCCGTCACCCCTTACCGCACGTTTGCGCAGGCTGTAGCCATCGATTTCTCCCTCGACCTGCTGCCCGTAAAGCGCCGCCTCCTCTGCCTTGTCCTCGGCATTGGTGTAGTCAAAGAAGGTCATGCCCAGCAGTTCCTCGCGTGTACGCCCCAGCATCTTGCAAAGAGCATCATTGACGCGCAGGAGCTTGCCCGAGGCATCCGTTTCGATAATGCCGACCGGCGCGGCCTCGTAGGTTGCGGCCAGGCGCGCATCGCTGTCGCGCCGCGCCAGTTCAGCCTCGCGGAGCTGGGTAACATCGGTCGTGAAGCACCGGGTGTTGATGAATTTGCCGTTTTCGAAGCGGCTGCTGGACGTGATCAGGACGTGCCTGAAAGACCCATCCTTCGCCTTCAGCCGCGCCGGATACCTCTCAAGCTTTTCCCCACGCCCCAAACGGGCGAGAATATCCTCGATGACTGGAGGATCGGCATGGAATTCAGCGATATGGCGACCCAGATATTCGTCGGGGGCATACCCAAGCAGATCGAGCTCGGCCTTATTTGCCCTCTGGATCCGACCGTCCCGCCCCACGATATGGAGGGGAATGGCGGCATTCTCGAAAAAATCGTCGAGATCGTCCCGTTGGCGGCGGACTTCGCCTTCCAGTTCTCGTTGTGTGGTGATGTCCTGGAAGCAGTTGATGGCGCCTTCGATTTGGCCATTGTGCCCACGCAGAGCCCGAATATTGACTTGCGCGACGATGCGCGCTCCATCCGGCCGCTCGATATGCACCTCGGCGTTCCGCGTCGACACACCGGTCCTGACTGCCCATGCCATGGGGCAATCCTCATGCGCCATCTCGGTCCCGTCGGGACGGTGAAGGCGATAGGAACCGCAAAACCTGTCCCCGGAAACGCCGGTCGTGGGTTTCCTGCCCCAAAGATGTTCGGCTTCAGCATTGTAGCGAACGACCCAGCCATCGGCATCGCAGATATAGACCGCCCCGGGGATCGCCTCCAGCACCCCCGAATCCGGTCGTGTCAACACTTCGAATTCCGTGGGCGCAACAGGAACGGCCACCTCGCTTATTCTTGCCATTTAGATGGGACGTCCCTGTGTCATAAATCCCCTCGCCATATGGAAACCCGATACCCTCGTTACCTCGCGTCCAATAAAAAAGAACGCCGGTGACCCTAAGGGGTTCCCGCTGAACCATAAAAATTTTACCTGCCGGTGCTTCCCTCCTTGGCCGAGCGGCACTAGTTTTACCCTCCCTCCATTTGCAGACGGACTTTCCGCGATGACCGACGCCCCGCTCGATGCAGTGCTTTCCCATGTCGATGCCCAATTGGACGCCAGCGTCGAGCGGCTTTTCGAATTGTTGCGTATTGCCTCGATTTCCACTGATCCGGCCTATGCGGGACAGTGCCGGGAGGCCGCGGAATGGCTCACGGATGAACTCAAGGGGCTCGGATTCGACGCTTCGGTGCGCCAAACGACCGGACACCCGATGGTCGTCGGGCATGCGAGAGCGGCAACCGGCCCCAACGTGCTCTTTTACGGACACTATGACGTCCAGCCGGTCGATCCGATCGAGCTTTGGGCCAATGATCCCTTCACGCCCAAGCTCGGCGAGGAGAATGGCCGCAAGATGATCCTCGCCCGCGGCGCTTCCGATGATAAGGGCCAGCTGATGACCTTTGTCGAGGCTTGCCGCGCCTACGTGGCCGTAAGAGGCAACCTGCCGGTAGGCGTCACGGTGCTGTTCGAAGGAGAGGAAGAAGCCGGATCGCCTTCGCTCAAGCCGTTCCTGGAATCGACAGCCGAGGAACTCAAGGCCGACGTTGCCCTGGTTTGCGATACCGACATGTGGGACGAGAAAATCCCCTCGATCGTGACGATGCTGCGCGGCATGGTGGCCGAGGAAATCGAAATCACCGCCGCGAGCCGTGACTTGCACTCGGGAATGTACGGCAACGCCGCGCGCAACCCCATCCAGGTGCTTGCCAATATCGTCGCCTCGCTGCGCAACCCCGATGGATCGGTCGCCGTGCCAGGCTTTTACGACGACGTCGAAGAACTCGCCCCGCATGTGAAGGAACAGTGGCAGCGCCTGCCCTTCGATGACGGCACCTATCTCGGCGATGTCGGCCTTGCGATTCCCGCCGGCGAGCAATCGCGTTCAGTCCTCGAGCAGATCGCCGCGCGTCCGAGCTGTGAGATCAACGGCATCATCGGCGGCTATGTCGGCGAAGGCTTCAAGACCGTGATTCCCGCCAAGGCCAGCGCCAAGATATCGTTCAGGCTCGTTGCCAATCAGGACCCGGCGAAAATCCGCGAAGCCTTCCGCGCTCATGTGAAATCGCTCGTTCCCGCCGATTGTTCGGTAACGTTCAAGCCGCATGGGGGCGCCCCCGCCGTAGCGGTGCCGGCCGATGGTCCCTTTCTCACCAAAGCGCTTGGCGCGCTGACGGACGAATGGGGCGAGGAAGCGGCGATTGCGGGATCGGGCGGCTCCATTCCCATCGTGGGCGATTTTAAAAGGCTGCTCGGGATGGATTCGCTGCTTATCGGCTTTGCCCAGACCGATGACCGCATCCACAGCCCCAATGAAAAATACAACCTCGAAAGCTACCACCGCGGTATCCGCTCCTGGGTACGCATCCTCGACGCTTTGGCGCGATAAAATGACGGGGCGCGTCGCCTGGATTGTCGGGGGTGGTACCGGCATCGGCGCAGAAACGGCGAAGGGCCTGGTTGCGCGTGGCTGGACTGTCGCCGTCTCCGGCCGCCGCTCCGCGCCGCTCGCCGCCCTGCACAGGAGCCACGGCGCGCACCCCTTCCCGCTGGACGTCGCTGACCGCGAGGCTGTGAGCGCAACCGTCGAGGGGATCATTGCCGAACTGGGTCGCATCGACCTGATGATCTTTTCGGTGGCCCGCAAGGAAACCGTATCACCGGGCACCTACGACTACGATGCCTACGCCCGTATCATCGATACCAACCTGCTCGGCGCCATGCGCGTAATCGATCCTGTCGTGGCCCAGATGCGCAGGCAGGGCGGCGGCGAGATCGTGCTGGTCGCGTCCGTGGCCGGTTATTTCGGCCTGCCCCGCTCTGCCGCCTATAGCTCAGGCAAGGCGGCGATGATCGCGCTCGCCGAAACCATGCGCACCGAACTGGCACCGGACGGCATCTCGGTGCGCGTTGTCTGCCCCGGTTTCGTCAAGACAGATTTCACTGCCCGAAACAACTTCCCCATGCCGTTTCTGATCGAAGCCGACGATGCGGGCCGCCGGATCGTAAGCGGTCTCCTCGACAGCAAACGCTTTGAGATCGCCTTCCCGCGTCGCTTCGTTCTGATCCTCAAGGCGATCCGGATGCTGCCTTACCCACTGTTTTTCCGGATCATGCGGAAGCTGGCCGGGGTACGAAAGAGCTGATCCTATTCCGGCCGGCGGTACTTGTAGATCCCGACATCGATCGTCCCTTCGGTGAAGCCGGCCTCGCAATAGGCAAGGTAATAAATCCACTTGCGCTTGAATTGCTCGTCAAAACCAAGCCTTTCAATCGTGCTCCAACGGTCAAGGAACGTCTCGCGCCAAAGGCGCAGGGTTTCCGCATAATCAAGCCGGAAGCAGTCCACCTCTTCGAGAACCAGCCCCGCGCGATGCCCTGCCTCGCGCATGACCGACTTGGTCAACAGCATTCCGCCCGGGAAAATATAACGCTGGATGAAATCGGGGCCTGCCTTGTAGCCCTCGAAGTCGCGCTCGGCGATGGTTATGGCCTGGATCGCCGCGGTCCCGCCGGGCTTGAGCCGGTCGTGAACCGTCTGGAAGTAGTCCGGCCAATGGGCCTCCCCCACCGCCTCGATCATCTCGATGGAAGCCACATGATCGAACTGCCCTTGGGTGTCGCGATAATCTTCGAAGACCAGCTTTCCGAGCCCATCGAGGCCCTGCCGTTCCAGCCGCTCCAACCCGTATTTCAGCTGCTCGCGCGAAAGCGTTATCCCGCGCACTTTTGCCCCGGCTTCGCTCGTTACCGTCTCGGCAAATCCACCCCAGCCGCAACCGATTTCCAGCACGCTCGAACCCGGGCCGATGCCGGCCATCTCGATGATGCGCCGATACTTCGCGCGTTGCGCTTCCTCGAGCGGAATGTCCCGGCCACCAAAATAGGCTGAGGAGTAGGTCATCGTCGGGTCGAGCCATTCGGCATAGAAATTGTTGCCGAGGTCATAGTGCTCGGAAATATTCTCCCGCGATCCCTCCCGGGTGTTTGGCCGTGCCATGTGCCAGGCGAGATCCTGCGCCGCGCGACGAAAGAGGCCCGGATTGGCCTTGTCGAACACGTCGCGGTTTTGAAGGAAAAAGCGAAAAAGCCGCGTGAGGTCGTCAATCTCGATATCCCCGCTCATATAGGCCTCAGCGAACCCGAGCGTTCCGCGGCGCATTGCCTTACGGAGCACCTTGAAGTTGTTGAGCTTGAGATGACCGTGAACGCCGGAGACTGCATCGCCCAAGGTTCGGGCCCGCCCTGAAGGCAGCGTCACCGTTACGGCACCGTGCCTGGGAACCCCGATCAAGGCCGCACCCAGTTTTTCCAAGAGGAAAGAATTTACCCGCGTCCAGATACCGGCCGGAACGCGCTGCTGGTCAAGCGTCGTGCTCATTTCGCCCCCGTGCCTTCTTTGCGGGCACCGACAATCGGATCGTCTCTAAATATTAACGATCTTAACCACCGATCCCGCCAATGCAAGTCCGCGCGGCTTACGTCCCCGCGCGTTAGGCGGGCAAGGCCGCGTCGGTAACGCGCAGTTGCACGGTCTCCCGGCCCTGCCAGTGATCGATGTTGAGCGTGCCGGTAAGGTGCAATCGCCCCCCGTCACGCGCTTTCAACAGCGCATCACCAAGGGGCGTACCGGCGGCGCGGAAGGCAATGGCTTTAAGGTTGGCGCCGTCGCCTGCATTCAACGATAGCCGCACATGCCCGCCCTCACCTACGATTTCGGCAAAACGGACCGTATGCGAAGGAAAGGCGAAAACGGGCGTGGGATTGCCAGCCCCGAACGGCCCCGCCCGCTCGACATCGTGAACGAAATCAGGGCTCGCTCCGCGTGCGGTCAGTGCCGCATCGATCTTGAGTTCCGTTCGGGTCCGCGCCATGCTGACCGCGTGGCCGAGCCGCTCGACCATGAAGGTCCGGAATGGCCCCAACTGACCGGCCGCAAGCGTTATCCCGGCGGCCATCGCGTGCCCCCCACCCTTTAGAGCCAGCCCTTCACTCACCGCTGCAATCACCGCAGCACCCAGATCCACGCCGGGCATCGATCGCCCGGACCCCGTGCCGCCGCCATCCGCAGTCAAGGCAAAGGCAAATGCTGGGCGATCGAACCGCTCCCGCAGCCGCGCCGCCACCAGCCCGACGATCCCCGGATGCCATTGCGGCGAGCCGGACACCAGCACGGGGGGACCTTCGCCATCGCCGATTTCCATCTCGGCAGTCGCTACTGCCTGCTCCACCGCCTCCACCTCGATGCGCTGACGTTCGGCGTTGAGATCATCGAGTTTCGCCGCGATCGCCAGCGCTTCATGCTCGTCCGGCGTCGACAGCAACCGCGTGCCCAGACCTGCATCGCCGATCCGCCCTCCAGCGTTGATACGCGGCCCGAGGATATAGCCCAGATGGTAGCATGCGACCGGTCCGGATATGCGCGATGCAATGGCAAGGCTGGTGAGCCCCACATTTCCGCCGGCCCGAATCGCGTCTAGCCCCCGCATCACGAATGCCCGGTTCAGCCCTGTCAGCGGCACAACATCGCAAACCGTCGCCAAGGCCACAAGATCGAGCAGACTTATCAGATCGGGCAGCCCGGCCCGCCCGCGTTCGCGCAAAATGCGGTTGGTCGCCACTAGCGCCATGAACGTAACCCCGGCAGCGCATAGATATCCCAGCCCGGAAATGTCGTTGGGGCGGTTGGGATTGACCAGCGCATCGGCCTGGGGAAGTGCACTCGAGGGCAGATGGTGGTCGATGACCAGAACCGTGGCGCCTTTCCCGCGCGCATGGTCGATCGCCTCGCGGCTCGTCGTCCCGCAATCGAGCATCACGATCAGCGAGCAACCTCTCTCGATAAGGCCGTCTATTGCAGCGACGTTGGGCCCGTACCCCTCGAAAATGCGGTCGGGAATATGCCAGGCGGGATCGAGCCCGAAGGTTCGCAGATAACGCAGCATCAGCGCGGCCGAACAGGCGCCATCCACGTCATAGTCCCCGAAGAGTCCGATTTGCTCGCCGCGCTCGACTGCATGGGCAAGCCGTTCGGCGAGCCCGTCCATGTCGACCAGAACGGAGGGATCGGGCATGAGGTCGCGTAGCGTGGGATTGACGAAACTCGCGGCGGCCTCGACCGCAACGCCTCGCCCCGCGATGACCCGCGCCAATATCTCCGATAGTTCAGTCTGTTGGCCGATGGCCTGAGCCATGCGCGCCGCGGCTGGATCGAGACGATCCACCCAGCGTCGTCCGGTTACGGATCGCTCGACATTGAGAAAGGCTGGGACATCAGGCTTCATACTCCATCTATATCCCGCAACCGAACCGGGGAAAACGCGTTGACGACTTCAAGGGGGAATTCTCCCCACCCAAACCGGCCCTTGCCCCAACTTCGCCCATATTTGGCCCAAGAGCACCCACCGTCAGATTTGATAAACAACGAGGGTCCGAATCGATGAACACCAAATTTCTCTTGCCTTTAGCTGCCATTTCCGCGCTGGCACTCGCCGCATGCGGCGGTGACACCCCGCCTCCGGCGCAGCCCGATCCCGACGCCGGTCCGGAGGTCGTGATCGACGAGACCCAGGAAACCACAGAGCCGCAAGCCGAAACGACCCAAGATCTCACGCGCACGGTGGAGGAAATCCAGCAGGAGGCGGCCGAGACCTTCGAGCAGATCCTGCAGCAAACCGAGCAGACGGGTGAAGAGATGCGCGATCTCGGCACCGACGCCATGCAGTCGATGAACAATCAGCTGCAAGGGGCCGAACAGTCGCTTGAGGCGCAGGTCGATGAACTCATCGCCGGCCTTGCGAACCTTCGCGATGAAAACCTGACCGACGAACAAAAACTCCAGGCTGTCGCCAGCGCCCGCACGGCCGCCGAAAACGCGGCGCGCCTGGCCGGCCGCTCGGAACAGCAAATTGCCGCCCTCGGCCGGTCCACCGAGGATCGCGCCCGCGAAGCGCTGGGGCTCTAGATTATCCATGCGGTGTCGCCCAAAATGGGCGGCACCGTCCCAAACCTAGCGCGGATGCTCGGCCGTAATCCAGCGCACCGTCCGCGACCAGGAACGCATCACCACGCTTGCGGTAATGATTTTCTTCTGGCCGAAGCGCACCCCTCTCAGGAGACTCCCGTCCGTCACGCCCGTTGCGGCGAACAGGACGTCCCCGTGCGCCAGATCTTCGGCGGCATATTTCCGGTCATGATCGGTTATGCCGAGCTCCGTGGCGGCAAGGCGCTTGTCTGGTGTATCAAGGATCAGCCGCCCCTGCATCTGCCCGCCGATACACCGCATGGCAGCAGCAGCGAGCACCCCTTCTGGCGCGCCACCCGAACCGAGATAGATGTCGATGCCGGTGTCGTCGCTGTTTGCCGCATGTATAACCGCTGCAATATCCCCGTCCGGCAAAAGCTTTATCGCCACGCCGATCTCCCGCAACTCGGCGATCAGGGGAGCGTGACGCGGGCGGTCGAGCACGCAGGTGACGATATCGGTCACAGCAACGCCCTTGGCCTCTGCCAGCGATTTGATGTTTTCGGTGGCGGATTTATCGAGATCGACCACGCCCTTGGGATAGCCAGGCCCGATCGCGACCTTTTCCATATAGGCATCGGGCACATGCATAAGCCCGCCACGCTCGGCAAAGGCCAGGACGCTCAGGGAATCCGCGAGGTTCTTGGCACACCCCGTCACCCCTTCGAGCGGATCTACGGCAACGTCGATCGCCGGGCCGGTACCGGTGCCCAGCGTCTGCTCAAGTGCCAGCATAGGTGCGCCATGCCCCTCGCCGATCACCACACGGCCATCGAAATGCACCGCGTCGAGCGCTTCGTGCATGGCCGCCACCGCCGCCTGGTCCGCACGCATCTCGTCGCCCTTGCCGCGCCAGCCAGCCGCCGCAATGGCTGCCTGCTCGGTAATCCGCACGATCTCCAGCGTCAGGTTCCTGTCCGCCGCAGTCGAGGCCGACGTTCCACTGGCAACCATTGGCAAATCCTCGATCATCTCAAATTGCTCGCCTAACCGCTTATCCGGCTTTGCGTAACACTTTCAAGTCGATTTGACCCGGCTCTAGAACTCCTCGATCCGGATCAACTGGGGCTGGCCAACGATGAACCCGTCTCCCGCAACACGCGTCAACGCTTCGCGCACTGCGCTCTCGATGGTTTCATGCGTGATAAGGACGACCGTCCGCGTACTTTCGGCATCCACGCCCGGCTCGACGGCCCTGAGATCGGGGCGCTGGATCACGCTTTCGAGCGAGATGTTGCTTTCACCCATCCGTGTTGCGATGGCGGCCAGCGCACCGGGAACGTCGCGGGCATTGAGGCGGATGTAATAGCCCCCTTCGTGCACCCGCATCGGCGCGCGCTCGCACGGTTTGAGTTCTGCTGCGGGCACGCCGAGCGGCGGCACCCAGGTATCTCGAGCCACGTCCAGAATGTCGCTCAAAACGGATGCTGCGGTAGCGTCGCCCCCCGCGCCCGGCCCGGCCAGGAGCAATTCCTGCACATGGTTGGTCTCGAGCGCCACGGCGTTCAGCACGCCGTCGACACCGGCGATAGCCGTGGTCTTTCTTACGAGCGTCGGGTGCACGCGCTGTTCTATCCCTTGATCCGATTTGCGCGCCATGCCCAGGAGCTTGATCTTATAGCCCAGATCGGCTGCGACCCGGATGTCGGCTTGCGTGATCCGGGAAATGCCCTCAACGAACACCTGGTCCGCAGCGATTTCCGTCCCGAAGCAGAGGCTCGCGAGGATCGCCAGCTTATGTGCGGTATCGTACCCCTCCACATCGAACGTCGGGTCGGTCTCGGCATAGCCCAGCGCCTGTGCATCCCTGAGGCATTCCTCGAACCCGATTCCCTCGGCGCCCATCCGCGTGAGGATATAATTGCACGTCCCGTTCATGATCCCATAGACGCGCGTAACGGTGGCCGAGCCGAGCCCCTCGCGAAGGGTCTTGATGACCGGAATACCGCCCGCTACAGCGGCCTCGAAACCGAGTTGGGTGTCGTTCTCCTCGGCAAGTCTCGCGAGGGCTACGCCGTGCCGCGCAAGCAGAGCCTTGTTGGCCGTGACGACAGGGCAACCGCGCTCCAGCGCCGCCGTCACCGAAGCGAGTGCAGGGCCATCCTCCCCGCCCATCAGCTCGACGAACAAATCAACCTCTGGCGAACGCGCCAGCGCTACGGGATCGTCGATCCAGTTGATCCCGGAAATGTCGACGCCTCTGTCCCGCGAGCGCGAGCGCGCACTTACGGCCGAAATCACGATATCCCGACCCAGCTTGCGTGAAATCGCGTTGGCGTCGGAGGCAATAATGCGGATAAGCGCCGCCCCAACGGTACCAAGCCCTGCGATACCCACACGGAGCGGCTTGGATTCGAGTTCGACCTGCTCGGCATACCGTGCCATTCCCGCGATGATGCGCTGACGCGTATCAGTGCGCGGCTCGCGCCCATCCCTCAGATCGAAAACGAACTGCGGATCGCCCGCAAGGTCGCGCCCGAAGCGCGTCGGGGTCCAATTATGCGTTGCAAGGAAAGTCTCGATGGACTGTTTGAACGACTCGATATCACTCATGCTGCACACAAATTCCTATTGCGTGCAGGAGATCAATAGGAAAAATCCTATTCGGTCAAGGGCGAGAATGGGAGCAGTTGCTCACAGGTGCAGTCCCGGGAGCCAGAGCGATTTCACACCATGCTCCGGCATCCGGCCGATTTCATGCCGACACCCGGAAATGGGTCCCGGGTGCCATCCAAGTATGGGAGAAAATCCTACGCCTTCTGCAGTTTCACGACGTTCCCGCCGCTAGCCGAGCCGCCAAGGAACTTTTTTATCGCCCTTGCCGCCTGCCGGATGCGTTGGTCGTTCTCGACGAAGGCAAGGCGGACATACTGGTCGCCATATTCGCCAAAGCCCACACCGGGCGCCACGGCGACCCCGGTCTCCCTGATCAGCAGCTTGGCGAATTCGAGCGATCCCAGATCGGCGAATTGGTCGGGAATCGGCGCCCATGCGAACATCGTCGCGGCGGGAACCGGGATGTTCCACCCTGCCCGGCCAAAGCTCTCGACCATGACGTCGCGCCGTTGCTTATAAACCTTGCGCATCTCCTCGATGCAGGAATCATCACCATTGAGCGCTGCGGCGGCGGCCACCTGGATCGGCGTGAAGGCTCCATAATCGAGATAGGATTTGACGCGCGCCAAAGCCGCAATCAGGCGCTCATTTCCCACCGCAAATCCCATGCGCCACCCGGGCATCGAGAAGGTTTTGGACATCGAGGTGAACTCCACGGCAACATCCATTGCCCCGGGAATTTCAAAGATCGAATGCGGCGGCTCTCCCTCAAAATAGACTTCGGCGTAGGCAAGGTCGGAAAGTATGAAAATGCCGTGCGTTCGACAGTAGTCCACGACTTCCTTGTAGAAATCGAGCCCTGCGACATACGCGGTCGGGTTCGCGGGATAGTTGAGGATCAAGGCAATCGGCTTGGGGATCGAATGACGCACCGCCCTGTCGAGCGAGCGCAAAAAGTCCTCGTTGGGATCGGCCGGCATCGAACGGACAACCCCTCCCGACATGATGAAACCGAACGAATGGATCGGATAGGTCGGGTTTGGCACCAGGACGACATCGCCCGGCGCAGTAATGGCCTGTGCCATATTGGCAAAGCCTTCCTTGGAGCCGAGCGTCGCTACCACCTGCGTATTCGGGTCGAGCTTTACCCCGAACCGGCGGCCGTAATAGGACGCCTGCGCCTTGCGCAGCCCCGGAATGCCGCGCGACGACGAATAGCGATGCGTACGGGGATCCTTGACCGTCTCCTTGAGTTTTTCGACGATGTGCTGGGGAGTCGGCAGGTCGGGATTGCCCATGCCGAGGTCGATGATATCGATCCCGTCCGCGCGGGCCTTGGCCTTGATCGGATTGATATGCTCGAAAACGTAAGGCGGCAGGCGGCGGATGCGATGGAATTCTTCGCTCATTGGTTCCTCGATGGGGCGCGCTTGTGGCCCCGTATTGTCCCGGCTTTGCGGCGGCACTCAGGCCCAGCCGACGCTCGGGATATTATCTCAACATCATGATGTTCAAAGTGTGAACGGGGTTGCCTGGCAGGCCGGGCCACCGCCCGTGGTCTTTACCGGCCCTGCCTCTCCTTCCCTATGGGAAGAGCGGCAGAGCCTCGATAGCGGTTGCCTCGGCAAAACCGAACGCCACGTTGAAATTCTGGATCGCCTGTCCGGCGCTCCCTTTGACCAGGTTGTCGAGAACCGCAATCACAATGGCACGCCCTGCGATCCGGTCGTCAAAGACACCGATGACACAGAAATTCGATCCGCGAACGTGCCCCGTTGCGGGCAATTCGCCCTTCTCGGCGACCCGCACGAAGGGCTCACCGGCATAGGCCTGCTGCAGTACCCCGCGCAGGTCGTCAGCGTTGGTGGCATTGCCCAGCTTGACGTGAGCTGTCACCAGCTCGCCCCGGCTCATCGGGATAAGGTGCGGGGTGAAGTTGACCACCACATCCGATCCGCAGGCCCGCGACAATTCCTGCTCGATCTCGGGAGCGTGGCGATGCACGCCCACCGAATAAGGCGACACGCTCTCGCCCGCCTCCGCCATGAGGGTATTCTGCTTGGGCGCGCGTCCGGCACCCGAAACCCCGGATTTGGCATCAATGATGAGATCGTCGCTCGAAATCGCCCCGGTCCGGATAAGCGGCAGCAGCGCCAGGAGCGCCGCCGTCGGGTAGCACCCCGGGCAGGCAACGATCCTTGCTTTCCGGATCGCGTCGCGATTGTGCTCGGTCAGCCCATATGCGGCCATTTCCTGCATTTCCGGCGCGATATGCTGGGCGCCGTAGGTGGCGGCATACGCTTGCGGGTTGCGGAACCGAAAGTCGGCACCCATATCGATCACACGGATGCCGGGATTGGCTTGCACGATATCGGTAACCAGCTTCTGGCTGGTCCCGTGCGGCAGACCACAGAAGACGACATCGGCTTTGGAAAAATCGACATCCTCATTGGCAACCAGGTCCGGCAATCCCGCATGAGCGAGGTGAGGATAGACCGAGGACATAGGCTTTCCCGCGTGGGTATTGGCGGTAAGCGCCACGAATTCAAGGCCCGGATGGCGCACGCCAATGCGCAGCAGGTCGGCCCCGGTATAACCGGAAGCGCCCAAAAGTGCGGCTTTGACTGGCGGTTGCATCTTGCTTGCCCTCAATACGGGATTGTGTAAATGAAGCTGTTGCGAGGGGCCGTATTACTGCCGTGCCGGCACAATGTAAATGGCCCAAAGCGCCGGGGAGGCAGAGCAATCCGTCCCTATTCGTGGGTGAGTGTGGGGTGTAGATGAGACGCATTGCGATGGCCACAATCGGCACGCAGGGCGACGTTCAGCCCTATCTCGCGCTTGCGGTGGCCATGAAGGCGCGCGGCTATTCGGTCGTGCTGGGATCGAGCGACGATTTCGAATCCCTGATCACCAGTTATGGAATCGAGTTCCACAGCCTGGGGTCCTCCATTCAGGACTTCGTCACCCAATCCCAGTTCGACCAGGCGATGAGCAAGAACTTTCTCGCCAACGCCCCCGCCCTGCTCCGGCAGGGCCAGAAGATCGTCGATCGCGCCGCGCGTGCCGCTTGGGACATGTGCCAGGGTGCCGACGTAATCCTCTTCCATATGAACACCAGCTTTGCTGTCGATATTGCCGAGGCGCTCGATGTGCCTGCAATCGTCGTTGCGCTGCAACCGCTCAACGCGACGAGCGAGTTCCCGCTCTGCGTCCATTATACGCCGACCTTCGGGCGCGCGATCAACAAGCTGACCTATACGACCATGACCGTGCAGCAGATTTACTACAATCTGCCGCGCAACAAGCTTCGCCGCGAATTGATGAATCTCGAGCCGCGCAAGAAGGGCGGTTTTTTCAAGGATACCGACGGGCGTCCGCTCTGGGTGCTTAACGCCTTTTCCGAACTTGTTTCGCCAAGGCCAAGCGATTGGCCCGACACGTCGATCGTCACGGGCTACTGGCTGCTGCCCGACCGCTCCGGCTGGGAGCCGGACGAAAAGTTCAAGGCCTACCTCGCAGCCGGTCGCAAGCCGATCTATGTGGGCTTCGGCTCGATGCCGTTTGGCGCCGACCGCAACACGGAAATACTTCGTGAAGCGATGCGCCTCTGGGACGGGCGCGTCGTCGTCGCCCGCGGTTGGGGCGGAATCAACCACCGCGAGGATTTCCCCGACAGCGTCTACGTGATCGAGCGTGCACCGCACGACCAGCTCTTCAAGCACGTTCGCGGCGTCGTCCATCACGGCGGCGCAGGCACGACGGCCGCTGGCCTGCATCTGGGCCTGCCGACTTTTGTCGTGCCGCAAACCGTGGATCAGCCGTATTGGGGACGCCGCGTCTACGAGTTGGGCTGTGGCCCGAAGCCGGTCCGCCGCCGCAAACTGACCGGAGCATTGCTCGCGGAGGCCCTGGGCGAACTTGAATCCAACGTGGGATATGCACGTAACGCGGAGGCCGTGGGAGAGAAACTGCGCGCAGAGGACGGAACCGGCAACGCCATCAGCGTCATTGAGCGCGTCATGTCCAACTACCAGCAGCGGCGGGCGGGCGTCACCGCCTGACATCCTGCGGCCAACCGCCCGTTTTCAATGTCGGCCCGAACGTATAAAGCTCACCCACGCCTCACCTCGAGGCCGTGAACGTCTGTCTGGAGAACGCCGTGAAGATACTCGTACCGGTCAAGCGCGTGCTCGATGCCAACGTTGCCGTCAGGGTCAAGCCTGACGGCACGGGTGTCGATCTCACCAATCTCAGGATGTCCATGAACCCCTTCGACGAAATCGCCGTCGAAGAGGCCGCGCGGCTGAAGGAAGCGGGGATAGTGCAGACTGTCACTGCCGTCTCCATTGGCCCGGCTCAGGCAACCGACACCTTGCGCGCGGCGCTCGCAATGGGGGCCGACGATGCCATTCTGGTCAAGGCCGACGGCCCGGTCGAACCGCTCGCCGTCGCCAAGATTCTGAAAGCGCTCGTTGAAACGCATCAGCCTGACCTCGTCATCATGGGCAAGCAGGCCATTGACGGCGATTCCGGACAGGTTGCCCAGATGCTCTCGGCCCTGCTCGGCTGGCCACAAGCGACGTTCGCCTCAAAGGTCGAGATGAACGGCAGCATCGTCCGGGTCACGCGGGAGGTCGATGGCGGCCTTGAAACCATCGAGATGGATCTCCCTGCGGTGATCTCAACCGATCTGCGCCTCAACAATCCCCGCCGCGCATCGCTCCCAAGCGTTATGCAGGCCAAGAAAAAGCCCCTCGAGGAGATCGACGCCGCAAGCCTCGGCGTCGCGCTGGAGCCGACCCTCAGGATCGCCTCGACCCTGCCTCCGCCGGGCCGCAAGCCGGGATCCAGGGTGGAATCGGTTTCAGAACTGATCGATAAACTCAAAAACGAGGCGCGCGTAATATGACGACGCTTATTCTCGCAGAGCACGACAACGCTGCCCTTCTCGGCGCCACCGCCCGTGCGGTTTTGGCTGCCTTGGAAATCGGCGCGCCGATCCACGTCCTCGTTGCAGGACACAATGCCACCGGCATTGCCCAGAGTGCAGCAAAGCTCGAGGGCGTCGAAAAGGTGCTGCTCATCGATCACGAAAGCCTCGCGCATGGCGCGCCCGAACCGGTGTCCGAGGCCGTCGTAGCTGTGGCTGCGGCCTACAGTCATCTCGGTGCGCCCGCGACGACGTACGGTAAGTCTATCATGCCGCGCGTCGCGGCCCTCCTCGGCGTGATGCAGGTTTCCGAAATCACCAAGGTGCTCTCTGCGCACAGCTTCGAGCGCCCCGTCTATGCCGGAGCCGCCATCGAAACCGTTGAGGCAACGGCGGACAAGATCGTCTTCACGGTCCGCGCCTCGGCCTTCGATGCGGTTGGCGAAGGCGGATCAGCTCCGGTCGAAACGGTCGAATTCACCCCGACGATGCGCACATCGCGTTTTGTCGGACGCGAAAGCGCCGGCGGCGGGGGACCAGATCTCGCGAGCGCCAAGATCGTCGTATCCGGCGGCCGTGCGCTCGGCTCGGCCGAGCAGTTCAACGCGATCATTCAGCCATTGGCCGAAAAACTTGGCGCCGCCATCGGCGCATCCCGCGCCGCCGTCGATGCCGGGTACGCCCCCAATGACTGGCAGGTGGGCCAGACCGGCAAGGTCGTCGCCCCCGATCTCTATATCGCCGTGGGCATTTCCGGCGCGATCCAGCACCTAGCGGGCATGAAGAACTCCAAGGTCATCGTCGCTATCGACAAGGACCCAGACGCCCCGATCTTCGCCGTCGCCGATTATGGCCTTGTCGCCGACATCTTCGAGGCGGTTCCGGAACTCACCAAGGCGCTTTAATGAATTACGGCTGGGCGCCGATCCGCGTTATGGCATCGGCGCCGGCCTCCGCTGCCTGCTCCAGACAGGCGAGCGGTCCCTCGCCCCGAAGGTGGGCAGCAAGAAAACCGCCTGCAAAGGCATCGCCTGCTCCAGTGGTGTCGACCACCTCGGCTTTCCGTCCGGGCACCGAGATGATTTCGTTCCCACCGCCTCCAAGCATCGCCCCCAGCGCACCGCGCTTGAGTACGACTGTCTTGTAGTAGCCCTCAAGGGCCTCGATCTGCAGGTAGGGCGAATCCACTTCGGCGAGCAGCGCCGCTTCCTCAGCATTCGGAAAGAAGAAATCCGCCCCGGCCGTCCATGCGAGAAAATTCGCTACACCGACCTCCGCGAGAAAAGCGGTGGAGGCCGGATCGATACTGACGGCTATCCCTGAGGCGTGCGCCGCCGCGATCAACGCCAGCACTGCCGCCCGAGGGCCTGGCTCGAAGAGTGAATATCCCGAGACGTGCAGCAGACTGACGTTCTCGAGCAGCGATTGGGGGAGATCGGCCGATGAAAGCGCCGTATTGGCCCCTCTGTCGGTGAGAAAGCTTCGCTCACCGTCACTATCGACGAGGCAAACCAGCGTGCCGGTTGGCAGATCGGGATCGCCTGCCAGCGCTGTCATCACGCCCCGCGCCCCGAAATAGCCTTCGAGCCCCGGAAGATCGCCTGCGCCGACCCGCGCGACAAAGAGCACATCCGCGCCCTTGGCAGCCAGCCACACCGCCTGGTTTGCTCCTGAACCGCCCGGCACCTGCCGGATCACGGCGCGAACGTCGCTTCCCCGCACGATTGGGCCGTCCGGCACGACGGAAATATCCGTCATAACGTCGCCAATGACGAGAACGCGCCCGCTCATTCAGTTCCGGGCCGATAGCGCCACGGCGATCCGAGCCGCCACCATCGCGTTATGCTTGACCAGCGCGATATTGGCCTCGAGGCTCCTGCCCCCGGTCAGCTCGAACAGCCGGTTGAGGAGATAAGGCGTCAAATCCTTGCGCGTTACCCCGTTATCCTCGGCATCGGCGACCGCTGCGGCGATACTTGCCTCGATCTCGGCGCCGTCGATGGCATCTTTCTCGGGAATGGGAACCGCGATCAGCAAGCCTCCCGGCATCCCGAGCTCACGTTGCGCGGCGATGACTTCTGCTACCTCCCCGGGCGTATCGAGGCGATAATCGACCCCGTATGCGCTCGTGCGGGCAAAAAAGGCCGGAAACACATCGGTCCCATAGCCGATCACCGGAACGCCGTTGGTTTCCAGCACTTCGAGCGTCTTGGGGATATCGAGGATGGACTTCGCACCCGCGCAGACAACCGCGACTGGAGTCTGGGAAAGCTCGCGCAGATCGGCGGAGATGTCGAACGTGGTTTCGGCCCCGCGATGGACACCCCCGATCCCTCCGGTGGCAAACACCCTGATTCCCACCAAATCGGCGATCTGCATTGTCGTGGCGACCGTCGTTCCGGCCGTCTTGCCCGAAACGAGCAGCGCAGCGAGATCGCGCCGGGATGCCTTGGCCGCTTCCCTGCCCGTCCGTGCCAGCGTTTCCAGCACCTCGCCGCCCAGCCCGACGCGTAGCTTGCCACCGAGCACGGCAATGGTGGCGGGAATCGCGCCGTTCTCGCGCACGACATCCTCCACCGCCATCGCCATTTCGAGATTCTGGGGATAGGGCATGCCGTGGGTGATGATCGTCGATTCAAGGGCGACGATGGGCCTGTGCTCGGCCAGCGCCGCCCCGATTTCCTCGCTGATGGCGAGGTGGGCATGGATACTCATATGGCACCTCTTGCAGCAGTATCTGTAAACTTATCAGAACCACAGCCGACGCCGGCCTGCAAGCAAAGCGCCTGCGCATGGTTTCCCTAAAGCAACCCTTCGGCCGCAAGATCCCTCATCAACTGCCGCGAGCCGTACGTCCATGGCGGGCACTCGGTTGAGAGCCTTACGGTATTTACCAATGCGCCGAGCTTGGGCGAAGAAATCGTCACCACGTCGCCAATCTTGTGCGTGAAGCCCTTGCCGGGGCCGTCTCGATCCTTGACCGGCGCGAACATGGTCCCGAGATAGAGCACCATACCGTCGGGATACTGGTGATGCGGCCCCAACGCGGCCTTGACCAGGGATTCAGGCGTGCGGGAGATTTCGCTCATACGGCTGGTCCCTTCGAGCAGAAATCCGTCCGGCCCTCTGACCTCGAGGGTGACTTCAGCCGATTTCACGTCCTCAAGCCCGAAAGTCCCGTCGAATAGGCGTACGAAGGGGCCGAGCGAGGCCGATGCGTTGTTGTCCTTGGCCTTACCCAGCAGCAAGGCCGAGCGCCCTTCCACGTCGCGCAGATTGACGTCGTTACCCAGCGTGGCGCCCACAATCCGCCCGCCAGAGTTCACGGCAAGCGCGATCTCAGGCTCCGGATTGTTCCAATTCGAGATCGGATGTAGTCCGATATCGGCGCCATACCCAACGCTGGCCAGTGGCTGGCATTTGGTGAAGATTTCGGCGTCCGGCCCTATGCCGACTTCGAGATACTGGCTCCAGATGCCCCGCGCGATGAGGTTTTCCTTGACCGCCGCCGCTGCGTCCGAGCCGGGAACGAGTTCTGAAAGATTGGCGCCCACCAACTCCAGAATCTCCCCCCGCAGTGCGTCCGCTCTTGCCGGGTCGCCCTTGGCCTGTTCCTCGATCACCCGCTCGAGCAGGCTCACGACAAAGGTCACACCTGCGGCCTTGACCGCCTGGAGGTCGACCGGCGACAGGAGATGCGGCAGGGTCTGCCGACCTTCCTTCGCGACGCTGTTGGCCATCACGATATCGACGTTCCCGAGGCTCTCGCCCCCCGCGTTCCGGACATAGCCGACAGGATCGTCCATTTCCCAGATGTCGCGCACCGTAGGCGCGGCCTTTGTGGTGATGTCGATGACCTCCCCGTCCCGCACGGTAACGACGCGCGGCAGCGGCGCGCTTCCGATTCGGGCCCGGCCCAGCCAGGTTCCCTCATTCCAAAAATTCATCGGTTTCTCCCCCGAGGATTCGCGGTGTGGACCATAACGGATCGGACCGGCGATACCAGCCCGATTAGATGCACATGGTGATGAAAAGGCTGGGCGCGAGAACGAAAATCATCGAGCCCAGCGCCGCAACGGTAAGCCCGAACCCTGTATAGGCGATCATCTTTCTGGGCTCGGCGTCCGCGGCCAGCAGGTAACGGTAGTTCTGTCGGGCAAACCAGGCCAGAAACAGGGCGTGAACGACGAACAGCCCCACGAGGACGGTGCGCTGGAACCTCTGATTCCACCCGAACTCGCATCCGATCGCATTGACCGCATAAAGCGCAATGAAGGCGATCGACCAGACGATAAAGCCGATGACGAGAAGCAGAAGATCGGCGGACGGCGTCCGGACAAGGGTCATCGTGTTGCCTCCAGCATCCCGATGAGAAACGGCATCGCCATGACCATAAGGATACCCGCGATTCCGGTCAGCGCCGTATAGCCATGCCACAGACTCCCAATCCGCAATTCGAGCTGGGCACCCGGCACGATGAGTCCACGCCACATCTTGATCGCCGCATTGAGCACAAAGAGAAGGCCGATCGCGCAATGGAGCACCCCGTAGCCGAGCAGCGCGAAGGCCGTGGCAGCGTGGGCATGGGCGGTGGGATCAGGCATCCCCGCAATCGCAATCGATCCGGCGGCTATGGTCAGGATGTAAGCGCCCGTCAGCCCCGCAAGGAGAGGCGCGATGCGGCCGCTTCCCCGATTGGTGCGCTCGATCCACCATCCCACCGCGCCAGCGATGGGGTAGCCGATCAACGCAACCAGCATGGCGAGGCCGGTTTCGGCGACGTCCGGTGGCGGCCAGTTCGCCGCCACCAGCCAGTTATAGAGCGTCCCAAAGAGGAGCGACGCGAACAACGTGCCGTTGGCCAGCAGGGCAAAGACCATTGCCCACCACGAAGCTGGCCGGTCCACCTCGCTATGTGGCGGAGCCTTCTCCCCGCGCCCAACGTCAAGCAACCCCATCCCGGGTTCGATCCTGTTGGCTTGCGACCACCACACGAAGCTCAGGGACACCAGCACCGCAAAGGCCAGCGCGACCCAGTAGAACGCGAACAACATCGAAATCACGGCGCCGGCAACAAGCGATGCGGAAACAAGCGGCAGGTACGTCGATTTGGGCAGCAGCGCGACATGCTCAAGCCGTCCGGTGGTCATGTCGACCCCGAGCGTCTCCATTCGCTCTTCGCGGACAAATCCGAGATAGCCATTGCCAGCGGCCAGATCCCGTCCGAGCGTATCGACATCGAGATCGTCCGCCCGTTCCGAAACCTCTGGGAGTGACGCGAAGGCATAGGACGTTGGACGTGTCGGCATCGCCCATTCCAGCGTCCCGGCCCGCCAGGGATTGCGGCCGAACTGCCGCCCGAAATTGAGTTGTAGTATGATGTCGGCCATTACGAGGGCAAAACCCATCGTCAGGATGAACCCGCCCACCGATGACAGGAGGTTGAGCCAGTCCCAACCGAAGGCGGCGGGATAGGTGTAGATGCGCCGCGGCATACCCATGAGGCCGGTCAGATGCATCATGAAGAAGGTGAGGTTGAAGCCGATGAAAATCAGCCAGAAAGCCGGTACCGAAATTCTGTGCACACTCTGACGGCCGGTGAGGTGCGGCAGCCAATAGTAGATGCCGGCCAGCATCGGGAACACGAAACCGCCCACCAGGACATAGTGCAAATGCGCAACGACGAAATGCGTGTCGTGTGCCTGCCAGTTGAACGGCACCATCGCCAGCATGACGCCCGTCAACCCGCCGAGCACGAACACGATGAAGAACCCCACCACATAGAGCATTGGAACGTCGAACCGCGGCCTGCCATGCGCAAGAGTGGCGAGCCACGCAAAAATCTGCACCGCTGTTGGGATCGCCACGACGGCGCTGGCGGCTGAAAAGAAGGCAAGCGCCAGATGCGGAATGCCCACCGTGAACATGTGGTGCACCCAGATCCCGAACGATAGGAAGCCCAGCGCGACGATGGCGATGATGATTGCGCGATATCCTATGATCGGCCTTTGCGCGAACACTGGGATGATGGTCGAGAGCACCCCTGCCGCCGGCAGGAAGATGATATAAACCTCGGGGTGGCCGAACAGCCAGAACAGGTGCTGCCAGAGCAGGGGATCGCCTCCGCGCGTGGGGTCAAAAAACGGCAGATCGAATGCCCGTTCGATCTCGAGCAGGATCGAGGCGAGGATCAGCGGCGGAAAGCCCACCACCATCATCAGCGCCGTCACCAGCATGTACCAGGCAAAAATCGGCATCCTGTTGAGCGACATGCCCGGCGCGCGGATCTTGAGGATTGAAACCGTGATCTCCACCGCTGCAGCGATGGCCGAAATCTCTACGAACGTCACGCCCAAGAGCCAGACATCGGCGTTGATGCCCGGCGTATAGACGTTCGAGGAGAGCGGGGTGTACATGAACCACCCCGAGTCGGGGGCGACACCGAACAGCATCGAGACAAGGATGATCGTGCCCCCGAAAAGGTAACACCAGTACCCGAATGCCGTAACGCGGGGGAACGCAAGATCGCGCGCGCCAAGCACTTTGGGCAGCATGTAGATCGCCAGTCCCTCCAGCATGGGAATCGCGAACAGGAACATCATCACCGTGCCGTGCATGGTGAAAATCTGATTGTAGATGTCCGCCCCCACGAAAGCCGAATGGGACGTCGCCAGCTGGGCCCGGATGAGCATCGCGAGCACGCCGCCGATGGCGAAAAACACCAGGGCGGTGACCATGAACCGCGTTCCCACTACGGTGTGGTTGACCGCGGACAGCCGCCTTAAACCCTTGCCGCTTCCCCAGACCCGCTCAAGCGCCTTGTGCAGCGCTATGGGCGAGCGCGGCTCCATGCTGCTCATGGGGTACCTCCTGATAGTATCGCCTGGTACTCCTCAGGGTCGTGAGCCATGAGGGTAAAAATCATCTCGGTGTGTCCGATACCGCAAAATTCTGCGCAGACGCCCCGGTATGTGCCGGGCCTGTCGGCATGGATGCGTACGACGTTCTCGTGCCCCGGAATGGCATCGATCTTCCCGGCCAATCGCGGCACCCAGAATGAGTGGATGACGTCTGTCGATGTGACCAGCACGTCAACCGGCTGCCCAGCCGGTATGTGCAGCACGTCCGTTTCTCCCGCTTCCGGGTGGTCCGGGTACGAAAACCGCCACACCCACATCTCGCCTCGCGCGGACACGCGCGGAACATCCGGATCGGGATGCGCCAGCAATCGCTCGCCGGTAAAAAGGGCGTAGATCACCAGCGCCGTGAGCACGACGACAGGCATGATCAGCCCGCCGCCTACGATCCAGTGGTAGGGTTCGAAGCGCGCGCCGAGGTCCGGCCGTCGATAGACCACCGCCAGCAAAACAAAGACCAGGAGGGCCAATACGGTAGCGCCGGCCAGCATGACCCACCACAGCCAGGCAATTGACAAGGCAGCGGGACCGGCTGGATCGAGCGTCGACAACGGTCCGGCGCAACCCGCTAGCGCCAGAGCGGCGCCTGCCAAAAGGAACCAGCGCCCGCTCGCCAGCGTTGCCTGCGCAACGCTCCCCCGGAATCGCGAGGAAAAATGACCGAGGACAACAGCAAGCACAGCCCCGTCATGCAGAAGGTCAAGGAGCACTCTGTGAGCTCTGCGGTTGCTGTGGCCGGCCACCCGATCCACGCCATGCTGGTGCACTTTCCCATCGCGCTCATCATGGCCACGTTGGGATCTGACGTGTTCTATTGGTTCACGGGCGACGAATTCTTCCTCCGCGCAGGTGTCTGGAGCGCAGGATTTGCCTTTTGGCTTGGCGTCGCCGCCTCGCTCGCCGGTACTGCAGAATTGCTCCTTGTACGCGGCATCAGGATACGGGTGGGAAGCTGGACCCACGCCATCGCCGCCATGACCCTCCTGGCCATTGCCGCGAGCAACTGGGGCGTGCGCCTCTACTTTCCCGAGGAGGTTCTCCCGCACGGCCTTGCCCTCTCCGTGCTCTCGGCCATTTTCGCCGGAGTAGCTGGTTGGCATGGAGGGAAACTCGTGTTCGATCATGGGGTTGGCCTCATGGTCTCACCAGACGAATGAACGGCTCCAGCACAGGGGCCAGCATCTCGCCAAGGTAGCCGGGCTGGAAAAAATCGGTCTGGAAATCGCGGATATCGATCTCCGGCTTGCCTGAGACGACAACAAGGATTGCCGTGACAACGGCAGCGGTAAACGACGTCACGGCGACATAGCGCCAATTCGGGTAGTGTCCGGCCTCTTCGAACAGCTTGAGGATTACAAGGCCGGTGAGGACGTGAACGAGCACAAGAACGCCGACAAAAAAGAGCTTCACCGTAAACCAGGGCACGAACGTTTGCTGATCGAAGATCAGTACGGTCCCCGATCCAATGGCGACGAACGCGGCGGGCGAGAGGATCACGACGTAAAAGAACCGGGTCATCGCATGCAGCCGGTGCAGATCGTGATCGACGCCCACTTCGCTTCGCTGACGGTAGACGAAAGGCAGGCAGATCAGCCCCGCCGCCCATATGGCGATGGTTGCGACATGGATGAACTTCAGTCCCGCAGACAGCATCAGGTCGTCCGCGCGCGAGGCGCCAGCATGGCCGCGAACCGCCCCAGCGCAACCCCGAAATAAGGCAGAGCCGCCGTCACCCACATCAGCAGCCCCGCAAGCTGTTGGTCGCCCAGCGGCGAAAGGCCGAATGCCTGCGTCGTCCCGAAATGCGCGATATAAACGGGGTGTGACGCAAAGACGAGCAAGGCGCCCAGGAACCCCATCTGCATGACGGTGGCGAGCAGTGCCATCACCCCCGGACCCGCCCGGGTCAACGGTGAGAGCACCTCACGCCAGACGAGATAAGCCGATCCCATCAACGTTACCTGCATGGCCCAATATAGCGCGTCATGCGAAAGCGCCCACAGATACGGGTCCGGCGCGTGCCAGAACCACAATACCGCTGCGTGTAGGATCACCAGCGCAGAAAGCGGGAGCAAAGGTCCGGCCTTCCACGGCAGAGCCACGGCGAGCAGCGGCGCGACGCCCGCAATCAGAATGACATGATGGGCAATGCGAGCAGAAAAAAGTGCCGAGGCCAGCGCACAAAGCGGAGAAATGAACGCGACCGCGATTAGCACCTGCGCACCGACCAGAGACAGGCGGCCAGCAGTGTCGCGACGGCCCCATTGCAGCCAGGCGACGGCCAGGGCGAACATTGCCGCAAGGATGATGGGATCGAAATTCCAGCGCCCCAGAAGCGTTACAGGTGTAGGCGCCGGTCCACAGTAAGGATCGAGATATGGTTCTGGCATGTCGGTATCTGGCCCTCGCAGGGGCCGATACCAGTGCCGTTCGGCCCCTCAGGCGCTAACGCATAAGGGGCCGGTTTCGATCCATCGATTTAATGCAAATCCGACGGCAGCAGTGCATCGGGGAGGTTCTGGTAGCACACGGGGCGCAGGAAGCGTCGGATCGATAGCGTGCCCACCGAAGTCGCCCCGAAATTGGTCGACGCCGGATACGGCCCGCCATGCACCATCGAATCGGCAACTTCGACGCCGGTCGGGAACCCGTTGGCGAGAACACGCCCTGCCTTGCGCTCGATGATCGGCATCAGGCTCTGACCGAGCGCACTGTCGCCGGCGTCGAGATGCAGGGTGACCGTCAGCTGCCCTTGGAGGCTGCGGGCAATGGCCAACATTTCACCCTCGTCGCGCACCCGCACCACGAGACCCAACGGCCCGAACACCTCTTCGCCCAGTGCGTGGTTGGCCAGCCAGTTCGCACCGGTCGTTTCGAAAAGATATGGCGTCGCATTGCGCAGGTCGCAGGTCGATGTCAGCAATTCCTGCACACCCGCCGTACCCGCAACACGGTCGCGGCCCGAGCGGAAGGCCTCTGCAATCCCGTCGGTCAGCATGGTTTGCGGGCCCACGGCCGCAAGCGCTTCCCTGGCGGCACTGACGAAACCGTCAGCCTCCGGCCCATCGATGACGACGGCGATGCCGGGATTGGTGCAGAACTGCCCTGCGCCCATCGACAGCGATCCTGACCAGCCCTTACCAATCTCGGCGCCGCGCGCCTTTACCGCTTCAGGCAGGAGGAACATCGGATTGACCGACCCCAACTCACCGAAGAACGGGATTGGCTCGGGCCGAGCCGCGCAGAGGTTGTATAGCGCCCTGCCCCCACCCAAGGAACCGGTGAACCCTACCGCCTTGATATTGGGATGCTGCACCAGGGCAGACCCGACCTCACGATTGCCGCCCTGGATGAGCGAGAATACGCCCGGATGCAGCCCGAGCTTTTCGCGCGCGGCATTGACGGCCTCGGCGACGATTTCACCCGTTCCCGGATGAGCCGAATGCCCCTTGACCACCACCGGACACCCTGCGGCCAGCGCCGCCGCGGTATCGCCGCCCGCGGTCGAGAAGGCCAGCGGGAAGTTCGAAGCCCCGAACACGGCAACCGGGCCGATGGGACGCTGCACCATCTTAAGGTCCGGGCGCGGGAGCGGCTGGCGGTCCGGCAGGGCCTCGTCGTGCCGCCGGTCGAGATAATCACCCTTCAGGATATGCGAAGCAAAGAGCCGGAGTTGGCCTGTTGTCCGGCCACGCTCGCCAACGAGCCGGGCCTCTGGCAGCCCTGTCTCCTGGCTGCCGATCTGGGTGATGGCGTCGCCGCGCGCGTCGATTTCGTCTGCAATCGCATTGAGGAACGCCGCACGTTCCTCGCGGGTCGAATAGCCATAGGACCAGAACGCCTCTTCCGCCGCCTCACAGGCCGCGTTCACGTTATCTACCGTCCCGATGGAAAAATCGTGCGCGTCGCCATGCGCGGGTTCCGATTTGAAGGTATTGGCCTCAGCCACCCATTCACCGGCGATCAGATGCTTGCCATGCGGCACAAAAGTCATGTCAGTCGTCCTCGTAGATCGGATCGGTCACGTGATTGCCGCCCTGATAGAGCGCAATTGGATCGGTTGGGTCCGGACGCGGCACAGTCGCCTCGATTTCAGCCCGGTACACCTCTGAGTTATCAGAGGGTACCCACCCAAGCCAAGCCACATGTGAATTATCCCACCAGTTGGCTGTATTGTTCGATACCCCCCAGATGACCGGACACCCCAAACGCGGCACCGCGAATACACGCTCGGTCAGCGAAGCAAAGTCATCATAGCTCAGCCATGTGGCAAGTTGACGGTAATTGCGTGGCCTGTCGAAACACGACCCGACCCGGACTATGGCCGTCTCCTGCCCGAACCTGTCGTGATACATTTGTGCGAGCGCTTCACCGAAGCATTTGGACACCGCATATAGTCCGTCGGGCCGCGTCGGAGCCTTGGCGTCAAGCCGCTGGTTCTGGGGGTAGAATCCGACCGTATGGTTGGAACTCGCGAAAAGAATCCGCGGCATCCCGTTAGCGCGGGCCGCCTCATAGAGATTGTAGAGGCCCACAATGTTGCCGTCGACGATATTGGAAAACTTGTCCGCGGCGGCGACTCCAGCCAGGTGAACGATCCCGTCGCACCCTTCGACGGCCCTGAATACCGCGTCCCGGTCAGCAAGATCGCATAGCGCGAACTCTTCATCCGGGCGCTCGGTTTCCATCGGGCTACGATGAGAAATTCTGACGATGTCGGCCAGATGCGCAAGTTTCGTCCGCATCACTCGGCCCATCCCGCCTGCGGCGCCTGTTATCAACAATCGCTTCAAGGGGTTTCTCCTTTCGGGAATACTGGGCCCATGCCCGCTTCCGTCGCTGGGATTGCCATTTGCGGCCAACATAAAGATAAGATAGGATACGTCAATCTGTCTGATGACTTTGCCGTACCTGTTCCTTCTCGACTTGACAGCGCGTGATACGGCATGTGTCAGTCGGCTTTATAAAAATTTGAGGAATCGGGGTCGAAACTCCGGTGTGAGGGGCAATATGGACATCGACAAGCGCGACGACGCAAACGGAGGCACGCTCGTCGTGCAGGTGAGCAAGGCATTACGCCATGCCATTCTGTCCGGCAAGGTCAAGCCTGGCGAGAAACTTCCCAGCGAAGCCAAGCTGACCGAGGCTCATGGTGTCAGCCGCACGGTCGTACGCGAAGCCATTGCAGCCTTGCGGGCCGATGGCCTGGTCGAGCCGCGTCGCGGGGCCGGGGTTTTTGTCCTGGAACCCGGTGCCGCACACGCCCAACCCTTCCAGAACATCGATCACGCCCGCATTTCCTCGATTATAGAACTGCTTGAGCTACGGGGAGCCGTGGAGATGGAAGCCGCGGCCCTGGCGGCCCTGCGCCGCTCCCCAGCGCAGGACGAAGAGATCCATGAAAGGCACGCCGCCGTCCAAGCATGCATAGCCGTGGGCGAACCGACCAGTGGCGCGGATTTTGAACTCCACAAGGCAATCGCAAGAGCAACCAATAACCCCAGGTTCCTCGAATTCATTGAGCTTATGGGTCAGAGCGCTATCCCCCGCGCCGCCCTGCAGTCCGCCGACAACGAACGCACCTCGCCCGCCTACCTCACGCAAATACACGAAGAACACGGCAGGATCGTTTCCGCCATCTCCAACGGAGACGCCGAAACCGCGCGTGACGCCATGCGCGACCACCTCCAGGGCAGTCAGAGACGCTACCGCGCCTTGCTTCGCAAGGATGGGTAGAGCGAGTTCCCCAGACACCATTTTTACGGCAGCACTTGATTGTAACGGTTTTCATTAACAGGCGGGCACAGGCTCTCCTCTCCCTCGCCGCCCTCGGTATGACCTCCAGTTAAGCCGCCGACTTGGCGCAAACATATCATACAAGCTGTTGACATAAGTCATGCAGGTTTGTATGCCCATGGATAACGCGAAGCGGCTTGAAGGAAATTGCAGCGATGGACATTCTCGAACTGAAGAAGGCTCTCGGAGCCGGGTTGCTCTCGTTTCCCGTCACCCATTTCGATTCGGAAGGGCGTTTCAACGCCGATTCCTACCAGCAGCATGTCGATTGGCTATCCCATTACGATGCGACGACCCTCTTCGCTGCCGGTGGCACGGGCGAATTCTTCTCGCTCGCTCCCGAAGAGGTTGCTGATGTGGTTCGCGCGGCGAAGGAAGCCGCTGGCGGTCGCACGGCCATCGTCTCTGGCTGCGGATACGGGACGGACATCGCCGTCTCCATCGCACGATCGGTAGAAAAGGCAGGTGCTGAAGGCATCCTGCTCCTCCCCCATTACCTGATCGACGCCCCCCAGGAGGGGCTATTCCAGCACGTAAGGAAAGTCTGCCAGTCGATCGGCATCGGTGTCATGGTCTACAACCGCGACAATGCCGTCCTCCAGCCGGACACCCTCAAACGCCTGTGCGACGAGTGCCCCAACCTCATCGGTTTCAAAGACGGTTCAGGCGATATCGGCCTTGTCCGCCAGATCACCGCGACAATGGGCGACCGCCTGACCTATCTCGGGGGCATGCCGACGGCCGAACTGTTCGCCGAAGCCTATCTCGGTGCAGGCTTCACCACCTATTCTTCCGCAGTCTTCAACTTTGTGCCCGGCCTCGCGATAGAATTCTACAACGCCCTGCGTGGCGGCAACCGCGCACGCTGCGAAGAGATCCTCCGCGACTTCTTCTACCCCTTCATGGCGATCCGCAATCGTGCGAAGGGTTATGCCGTATCGGCAATCAAGGCTGGTGTCCGGTTGCAAGGCTTTGACGCGGGACCGGTTCGCGCGCCACTATCGGACCTGACGCAGGAGGAGGAAGATATGCTGGCTGCCCTGATCGCTTCGTACAAGCGATGAAAATCGTCGACGTACGCACCCATCTGCTCGAACACCGACTCGAAACGGCCTTCGAGAGTGCATCCATGCGCTTCGACAAGCGGTTGCATCTGCTTGTCGAGATCGAATGCGACAATGGCATCACGGGATGGGGCGAGTGCCTCGGTCCGGCCCTCCCCAACGCCGCAATCGTCGGCATCTATAAGCAGTGGCTTATCGGACAGGATCCGCTCCAAACCGAAAAGGTTTGGGCAACGCTCTATAACGCGCTGCGCGATCAGGGGCAGCGTGGCCTGACGATCACGGCCATTTCCGGGATCGACGTCGCCCTTTGGGACATCAAGGGCAAGCATTTTGGAGTGCCGGTGTCGATCCTTCTCGGTGGCCGCTTCCGCGAAACCGTGCGCGCTTATGCCACCGGTTCGTTCAAGCGCGATGGCGTGGACCGTTTAGCAGACAATGCGGCGGACGTCGCTCGCTACCGCGCGGAGGGTTTTCACGCAACCAAGATCAAGATCGGCTTCGGCGTCGAGGAAGACCTCCGCGTCATCCAGGCCGTCCGAGAGGTGGCCGGCGAGAACATGCGCCTGATGATCGATGCCAATCATGGCTATGATGCCATGGAGGCCGTCGAGCTGGGACGGAGGGCGGTCGAATACGGCATCGACTGGTTCGAGGAGCCTGTAGCGCCCGAACAGCTTGGGGCCTACCGCGCCGTACGCGCCGGCCAGCCCATCCCGATTGCCGCCGGCGAGACCTGGCACACCCGCTGGGGTATGCGCGAGCCCATCGAAACCCGCTGTGTCGACATAGTCCAGCCCGATATCTGTGGCTGCGGCGGCTTTACCGAAGCCCGACGGATCGCGGATCTCGCCGCGCTTCATGGTGTCCGCCTCATTCCCCACGTCTGGGGCACGGCAGTCCAGATCGCGGCGGCGCTTCAGTTCATGGGGGCGATGGTCCCCAACCCGGTCCGTACCGCGCCTCTCGATCCAATCCTCGAATTCGACCGAACCGACAATCCCTTCCGGCAGGCCGTTGTCACGACCCCGCTCGAACACCAGCGCGGCGTTGTCGCAATCCCCGCCGGCCCCGGTCTCGGCATCGAGATTAATCGCGATGCCCTCAAGGAATTCGCACCCAAGGCAGGCTGATGCTCGACCGCAAGTATTCGGGCGACAAGCCCGGCATTGCCCTCCCCGCTGGTACCATCGACACGCAGATGCACATGTACCTGCCCGGCTTTCCGCCGAAGGAAGGCGGACCGGGTCTGCCAGCCGAACCCCTGCCCGGCCCCGCCGAATATCGTCGTACGATGGATTGGCTGGGCATTGCCCGCGTTGTCATCACCCAAGGCAACGCCTACCAGGGCGACAATTCCTGCCTGCTCGCGACGCTGGCGGAAATGGGTGATGTCTCCAAAGGTGTCGCCGTCATCACCGGGACGACGGACGACGCGGAAATGCAGCGCCTCGCCGATGCCAACGTTGTGGGCGCCCGTATCATGGACCTGCCCGGCGGCGCTGTCGGCCTGTCCAGCCTGGAAGCCGTCGATGCCCGCGCGTCGGCCTTTGGCTGGATGATGGCCATCCAGTTCGACGGCTCGTTCATCCTCGACCACGAACCGCGCCTCGCCGCGCTGAGGAGCCCTTGGGTGTTCGACCATCACGGGAAGTTCTTTTCAGGCGTCACCCCCAATAGCCCACAGATCGGAGCGGTCAAACGCCTGATCGACAAGGGCAATTGCTGGTTCAAGTTCGCCGGGTGCTATGAATCCTCCCGCGCCGGCGGCCCCGACTACCCGGACATCGCTGCAATCGCACGCGAAATCGCCGCCTACGCGCCCGAACGGGTCGTCTGGGGCACCAACTGGCCGCACAACGGCGCGCGCACCACCGACGACTACCCCGACGACGCCGCGCTGATCGATACCGTGCCCGGCTGGTTCCCCGACGAATCCGGGATCAGGAAGGCGCTGGTCGATAACCCCGAAGAGCTTTACGGCTTTAGCCGGTGGACGAAGTAGCCGGCCGGCTATTCGTCCTCCACCACGATTGCCCCGCCGCCGAACCCCGCCTCGATTGCAAGCTGGCGCTGGCGTCCCTGCATCCGCTCGCCGTCGAGAAACGCCAGATCGCCCGGCAGGTGCAAGACAAGCGTTTTCTTGTTCACCGTGAACCAGGTGCGCGGCACGATACCCGGCATGGCGGCGGCCAGCGGATATGCGACGCGGAAATAGGCAGCGATCAACCGCGCCCGCTTGCTTAGGGGCTCACCAGCCAGCGCGAGCAGTTTTTCACTGGCGCTCTTTTGCTTGAAGCCCATGTAGCGATAGGCGATTGTCTGGGCAAGAAAGGCCCGCCCAGGGTGCCCGATGCCCACAATGTCGGAAAAGGCGATCATGTCTATGCTCTGCTCGCCCCGGTAATCGGGATGCGCCCGCCAGCCGATATCGGATATGTAACAGGCAGCCTCGCGCAGCCGGCGTTCTTCCGGCGTTTCTTCGATCCCCGCAATCGCCAGAAGCTCTGCACTCCCCGCAATCAGGTCATATGCAAATTCGGGAGACCGCGACCGGAGCAGCGACACTTCCTTGCAAGCGGCCAATAACGGATCGTCGTCCTGGGTTTCTTCATCGAGGAGGGCGTAGAGATAGCCCTCGCGGACCCCAAGCGCCGAGAAAACCACCTGGTCGAACTGCCCCGCCCGCAGGACTTCGGCAAGCACTGCCGCCCCATAGGGCAACAGCGCCTTGCGTCCGCTTGAGACCGAATCGATGCCGGTGACCTTCTTTGTGCTTTTCGCCGCCGCCTCAGCCACCAGCGTATCGCAGAGAGGCAAAATCTCGGCGGCAGGCACCGCGTAGTCCTGCACCATATGCAAGGGATATTTGCGGCGGGTCTGATGCAACTTGCCCAGCGCGCGCCAGGTTCCGCCGATCGCAGCGAAGGTCCTGAGATCCTCGCGCCCGATCACCTCCGATTTCGCCAGCCGTTCACGGACGATTTCCGCGGCCTTGGCCGGCGACATGCCGCTATCGTCCTGAAGACGGATGACGCCGAGTTCATGTGTCTCGCCAAAATAATCCCTGCGCCCGCGCACCACGGCAAGCTCGAGGCTGCCCCCGCCGAGATCGCCGACGACCCCTGAGAAATCGGGCATGCCCGACACTACGCCAAGCGCGGCGTAATGGGCTTCTTCTGCGCCGGTCAGCACGCGGACCGGAACGCCGATGATCTGTTCGACGGCCCGGTTGAAATCCGCCCCGTTTTGCGACTCGCGCACCGCCGAGGTCGCAAAGGCATGGATTTGTCCCACTTCCGTCAGGCGTGCGACGAGCGCAAAACGGCGTATCGCCTTGATGGCCTTGGCCATGCTCGCCTCTGCCAGCATGCCGGTCTGCGCGACGCCTCGCCCAAGGGCCGAGGATGATTTTTCGTTATAGAGAACCGTCAGCGCCCGTGCGAGGCGCTCATAGACCACCAGGCGGACCGAGTTGGATCCGATATCGAGAACGGCCACCGGCTTCGCTCCGGCAATCCGGCCCTGCCCCGCCGGATCCGATTCGACGCTCCAAAATCGAATCAAACGTCACCTTCTTCGTCGTCATCCTCCTGCCCATGCAGGGCGCTGCCGCGCCCCGAGAGGGAAGGATTGGTCATGAAGTAGTCGTGCGCGTTGAAAGGTTCATCGCCATCGGCGGGCACGATCCGCTGGGCGGTGCCGTCCGGCAGCACCTCCCAACTCTGCTGGTTGTCTCGCAGATTGGCGACCATAATTCTATCCAGAATCTGCTTGTGCACAGTCTTGTTCTTGATCGGCACCAGCGTCTCGACGCGCCAGTCGAGGTTGCGCGGCATCAGGTCGGCCGAAGAGATATAGACCGCTGCATCCCGCGATGGCAGCTCGCGCCCGTTCCCGAAACAGTAGATCCGTGAGTGCTCAAGGAAGCGTCCGACGATCGATTTGACGCGGATATTGTCCGAGAAGCCGGGTATTCCGGGCCGCAAACAGCAGATGCCGCGCACGACGAGGTCGATCTTCACCCCCGCTTGGCTCGCATCATAAAGCGCGTCGATGATTTCCGGATCGACCAGCGAGTTGCATTTGAGCCAGATCGAAGCCGGCTCGCCGCGGCGTGCGAGTTCCGCTTCCATCGCGATATGATCCATCAGCCGCTGCCGCAGCGTGATGGGCGAAATCGCAATGGCTTCGAGCTCGCTCGGCCGCGCATAGCCGGTGATAAAATTGAATATCCGCGCCACGTCGCGCGTGATCACCGGATCGGCAGTGAAATAGGATAGGTCGGTATAGATCTTGGCCGTGATCGGGTGGTAATTGCCCGTCCCCACATGGCAATAGGACACCAGCTTGCCCTTCTCGCGCCGGACCACCTGGCTGAGCTTGGCGTGGGTCTTGAGTTCGATGAAGCCGAACACTACCTGCACGCCCGCTCGTTCGAGGTCGCGCGCCCAGCGGATATTGGCCTCTTCATCGAACCGTGCCTTCAATTCGACCAGCGCGGTCACTGACTTGCCCGCCTCGGCCGCCGCGATAAGCGCCTTGACGACGGGGGAGTCCTTGGAGGTGCGGTAAAGCGTCTGCTTGATGGCCACGACCTCGGGATCGCGCGCCGCCTGGGCAATGAACTGCGCCACGACGTCGAAGCTCTCATAGGGATGATGAACGACGATGTCCTTCTCGCGGATCGCCGCGAAACAATCCCCGTGATGGTCGCGGATGCGTTCGGGAAAGCGCGCATGATAGCGCGGGAACTTGAGTTCGGGCCTGTCCAGCTCGCAAATCTTGCCAGCGTCGGCAAGCCCCAGGAACCCGTCAACTTCGAACGTATCCTCGGCCGCGATGCCGAGCTCGTCGGCAATCAGCCGCTTGAGGCTGCGCGGCGTCGAGCGTTCGATTTCGAGCCGGATCACCTGTCCCCGCCGCCGTTGGCGCAGGGCCGATTCGAATTCGACCACGAGATCGGCCGCTTCGTCGTCGATTTCGATTTCGCTGTCGCGCACGATGCGGAAGGCGCCGGACCCTATGATGGTGAACCCGGGAAACATCTTGTGAAAGAACAGCTTGATCATCGTTTCGATGGTGACCATCTCGACCTGCCGGTCCGAGATCGCCTTGGTCGGCAGCTTGACGAAGCGGTCGAGATTGGCCGGCACGCGTACAAGTGCCGTCATTTGCGTGTTATCCGCCGCCCGCTCGAGATGAAAGGCAAGCGAGAATCCTAGATTGGGAATGAAGGGGAACGGATGCGCAGGATCGATGGCAATAGGGGTCAACACCGGGAAGATATCCTCGCGGAATATCTTTTGCAGAAACTCTATCTGCTCGGGCGTCAAATCCTGCGCTTCGTGAATGACGATATTCTGTTCGAACAGCTCCTCGCGGATCGTCTGCCATTGGTCCTGCTGTTCGAGGTGCAGGTGCTGGGCAAGCGTCGTGATCTCCTCGATCTGCTCGGTCGGCGTCATCCCGTCGGCGCTTTCGCGCGGCAGTCCGGCCCGCAACTGGCCCTTGAGGCCCGCCACCCGCACCATGAAGAACTCGTCGAGATTGTTCGCCGAAATCGAAACGAAGCGCAGCCGTTCGAGCAGCGGATGGTGGGGATTGGCGGCTTCTTCGAGCACGCGCATGTTGAATTGCAGCCAACTGACCTCGCGGTTGACGAACCTCGCCGGACTCTCGCGCAATGTCTCGATATCGGGGGCGATGTCTGCGGCAGCCTCATCCTCGTAGTGCACCATTTCGTCCATAGCTCTATTCGCCTTCATCGGTGTGTCGGCCGGCACGCAATGCAAGCGCCTCGGCAGCAATGGCCCGCGTGATGGCCCTCCCGCGCGACAGCGCCAGCCTGTCGGCGATGGATACGAGGGCAACGACCTCTTCAGATGAGCGTTCCATGCGCGCCACCAGGTAGGAAATCACTTTCGGGTCCACCGACAACTGCCGGTCGGCAAACAGTTTTACGAACATCTGCGACAACAAGATGTCATCGGGGGCCGCGATGGGAAAGTGCGCCGCCAGTCGTGCCCGCGATTTGACGTCGTTGGTCGCGTAGGGCCAGGTCGCCACGGGCGTACGCGCCGTCATCAGGACCGGCCGTTCGTCGCGCATTGACTGGTTAAGCAGATGAAACAGCCCCTGCTCGTCATAGCCAGCTCTGTCGACGTCCTCGATCAGCACCGGCCTCCTCCCACCCTCAGCCGCTAGGCCATCCAGCTCATCCGGCAATGCGGCAATCGCCCCGGCTCGGCCAGCCCAGATTCGCGCGACATGCGATTTGCCCGATTTGGCAGACCCTTCGATCAAGGTCATGGGCGACGTCCAGGCCGGGAAGGCCATCACGTGTTCGAAGGCAAGCCTGTTGCCTTCGCAGACCATGAAGTCGTCTGCGCTCTGGGCCTCGATATGGCCCAGGTCGAGCACGAGCTGACCCTCGGCTGCCACCATCTCGGCAGGATCGTCCTCGCTCGTCTCAACTCTTTTCGCCGGTGCCTGCATCGTCTTCCTTAGGGGGCGCGGCGAGCGCCGAAGTTACGATTACCGGATCGGACCGGTAGAGCGGGCTAAGCCGATACTTCGCTACAGCCCAGCGCATCAACACCCCGCTGATCGCCGCCAGGGGCACCGCCATGAGCACCCCGACGAGGCCGAACAGCACGGCAAATGCGAAGATGGCAAACATCATCCACACCGGGTGCAGGCGGATCGAGGACCCCACGAGCTTGGGATAAAGGAAATAACTCTCGAACAGCTGACCGAACATGTAGATCGCGGCGATCAACGATATCATCAGCGGATCCGGCCAGAACTGGACCAGCCCAACGCCGATGGAAAGAAGGAACCCGAGGAATGACCCGAGATAGGGAATAAAGCTGAAAAGCCCGGTGATGATCCCGATGGCCAGCCCGAAATGCAGACCCGCCAGCGATAGCGCTACGCCGTAATAGACCGCGAGGATAAGCAGAACCGCACCCTGCCCGCGCAGAAACCCCCCAAGCGCGACGTCCATTTCGTCGAGCACGCTCCGGATTTCGCCCTTGTATTTGGGCGGCAGAAGCCCATTGACGCCCGCAACCATGCGCTGCCAGTCGATGAGCATGTAAACGGCGACGACCGGCGTCACGATCACCACGCTCAAGGTGCCGATCAGGTTGACACCTGACTGCATCACCTGCCCTGTCAAGTTGGTGACCACCCCGATTACATCGGAGAACATCTGGTCGAGCCCGCGCTGGAGCTCTTCCATGCGCTGCGGCCCCAGCCACTGTTCGAGCCGCGGAATCTGGGTCTCCACGAAACCCTGCAATTGCTCGAAATAGCCCGGCAGGTTTCGCGCCAGACCAATTCCCTGCTGCACGAGCACGGGCACGACGAGCAATATGGCGACGATGACGAGGAGCAGGAACATTGCCATCACGGCCAGCGTGGCCAGTCCCCGGTGGATATTCCGCTCGGCTAGCCACGTGACGGGTGGATTGAGGAGGTACGCAAGTCCTATCCCGAGGACGAAGGGGAGCAGGATGCCGCGAAAGATCCAAAGAAACAGGCCGATGACCAGCAGCAGCGAGACCCACGCGATAATCTGATACTTGAGCGACATGAATGTCCCTGCCTTGCGCGAAGCGCCGTGAGCCGCTATCAGCCAATCGAATTATAGCCCATCGGCGGGGCAATCAATGTCAATCTGCTGCCCGTTCAGCGCTTGTGGGCAGCCAAGTGGATAAACCGGTCAATGTCCTCTGGGTCGAAACTGCCATCGAACGGCCTCTCCTACAAGCAGGCGGGGGTCGATATCGACGCCGGCAACGCCTTGGTGGAGGCCATTAAGCCCGCCGTCAAGTCTACCCGCCGTTCCGGTGCCGATGGCGAAATCGGCGGTTTCGGAGGTCTGTTCGATCTCAAGGCCGCCGGCTTTACCGATCCGATACTGGTCGCCGCCAATGACGGTGTCGGCACGAAGCTGCGAATTGCCATAGACGCTGGAGTGCATAACACCGTCGGCATCGATCTGGTTGCCATGTGTGTCAACGATATTGTCGTGCAGGGTGCGGAGCCGCTGTTCTTCCTCGATTATTTCGCGACCGGCGCGCTCGATGTGGCCCAGGGCACTGCAATCGTCGAAGGTATTGCCGAAGGCTGCCGTCAAGCCGGGTGCGCGCTGCTCGGGGGCGAGACGGCCGAAATGCCCGGCATGTATCATGGCGACGATTACGACCTCGCCGGTTTTGCAGTGGGCGCGGCCGAACGCAGCGCCCTCCTGCCCCGCCCCGATATCGCAGCGGGCGACACTCTCGTTGCCATCGCGTCCTCGGGCATCCATTCCAATGGTTACTCGCTGGTGCGCAAGATCGTTTCGATGTCGGGCCTCGATTGGTCCGCACCCGCACCTTTCGCCCCCGAAACCAGCCTCGGCGAAGCCCTGCTGGTGCCGACCAAAATTTACGTCAAACCAATCCTGGCCGCGCTCAAATCCGGCATCGGCATCAAGGCCCTTGCTCACATCACCGGTGGTGGCTTTCAGGAAAACATCCCGCGCGTTCTGCCAAAACACCTTGCCGCCAGCGTCGATCTCGACGCGATCACCCCGCCCAGGGTTTTCGGGTGGTTGGCTAAACAGAGCGGTATTGCAGAGCGCGAAATGCTTCGCACCTTCAATTGCGGCGTCGGAATGCTCGTCGCGGTCGCCAGCGAAGATGCCCAACGCCTTATTGCCCTTCTCGAAGAACACGGTGAAACCGGCACCATTGTCGGGACGCTGACCGAACGCACTGGCGAGGCCGTCACGTTCTCGGGCACCCTCACCCTATGAACGCTAAGAAGCGTGTCGCCATCCTCATCTCGGGCCGCGGCTCGAACATGACGGCGCTGATTGAGGCCGCCAAGGCTCCCGACTACCCGGCAGAGATCGTTGGCGTGTTTTCCAACCGAGCGGCCGCCCCTGGCCTCGAAACCGCCCGCGCCGAAGGCATTGAAACCGCAACGCTTGCGCAATCCAGTTTTCCCTCCCGCCTCGATTTCGAGAACAGGCTGACAGAAATCCTGGAAGGCTGGCGCGCCGATATCGTGTGCCTTGCCGGGTTCATGCGCATCCTTACCCCCGAATTCACCGCGCATTGGCAGGGGCGGCTTCTCAACATCCACCCCTCGCTTCTCCCCGATTTCCCCGGCCTCGATACTCATGCCCGCGCGCTCGCGGGGAACGTTGCCGAGCACGGCTGCACCGTCCACTTCGTTACCCCCGGCCTTGATGAAGGCCCCGCCATACTGCAGGCCCGCGTCCCCGTGCTCCCCGGTGACACGCCCGAAACACTCGCGGCTCGTGTACTGGTCGAGGAACACAAGCTCTACCCCGAAGCTCTCCGGATGGTTGCCCTGGGTGAAGCGTAAAAACCGGGTCGCATACATCACGCAAATTGATGACCCTCATCGCCATTAATGTTTCGACTTTGTTCTCCCTGCCGCGTAGCCTCGCGCTCTGATTGGATAAGGCTGATATCATGGCGACCCGCGATTGGTTCTGGATTGTTCTGTTGGGAGCAATCTGGGGAAGCTCCTTCGTTTTCAACGCGGTTTTGATCCGCGAACTCGGCCCGCTCTGGGTGTCGGGGCTACGCGTTGGCATCGCGGCGCTCGGTTGCTGGGCGGTGATGGCGGTCTTGCGCAAGCCCGTCCCACGCGATCCAAAGCTCTGGTTGCAACTGGGCCTGCTTGGCGTACTTTCCTATGCGATTCCCTTCTCGCTCTTTCCGCTTGCCCAGGCCCACGTGGCCAGCGGCGTCGCAGCCATCGTCAACGCCCTGACGCCCATCATGACGGTCATCGTCTCCCATTTCTGGGCCGGCGGGGAACGCGCCACGCGCACCAAAAGCCTCGGCGTGCTTGCCGGCTTCCTGGGGGTTGCCATACTTTCGTCTCCTGCTCTGGCGGCAGGTGGGAACTCCCAGTTGTGGGCGATCGGTGCGTGTCTTCTGGCGACGCTTTGCTATGCGACCTCACTCAACATCACCCGCAGTTTCAGGCACATCGAGCCAACGGCCTTCGCAGCCATTGCACTGACAGGCGCGGCCATGGCTTCGATACCTGTGGCATTTCTCGCCGAAGGCGCGCCGATTATCACCCGGCTGGAAACGCTGGGCGCAGCGCTTGGCCTCGGGTTGATCGCGACGACGCTCACCTTCCAGATCATGTACCGCATCCTGCCTCGGGTCGGCGCCACCAACTTCTCGGCCACCACCTTCGTCGCGCCGGTGTCCACCATCATACTTGGCTTGATGTTCCTTGGAGAAACCGTTCAGCCCATCCACATCCTCGGCATGGCTGCAATCTTCGCCGGGCTCCTGCTCATTGACGGTCGCTTGCCCCGCTGGCTGGGACACCGCAAGCCGGCGTAACACCTACCCCCTTCACAGACCTGTAGTTCTAAGGGTTTAGGTCCGGTCGGGAATCCGGCTTCGCGGGATCTGGCAGGATCTCGGGATCGGGCCTTTGAGGCTGGGGATCGGCTGGAATGGGAACGGGCGAATCGGGGATCGGGGGCATCGGATCCCGTCCAGGTTCCGGAATCGGCGAAATCGGATCGGGGTTCGGAATGTCGGGTTGTGGCGTAGTCGGCTGCGGATCGGTCATCTGGCTTCTCCTTTGGGAAGCCAACGGTTCGGAACGCTGCGTGTTCCCGGTCAGGACGGCGTCGAGATATCCACCACCACCCCGTTGGGGTCGCGCAGCACCATCTGGGTCTGCCCGTAATCCATTGCCGTGGGCGGGCTGACGATGTCGACGCCCATTTCCCGCGCCTTCTCGTAGGCCGCGTGCACGTCTTCCACCACGAGCATCAGGTATCCGCCGGCGAACAGGCCCCGTGCCGCGCCGGGCACGTACTGGCTCACCTCATCGATGATGCCGAGTTCATAGGCCCGGTCGCCACCCGGCGTCAGAACGATATACCAGTCGCTGGTGTAGATGCGCTCGAGCCCGCACAACGTCGCATAGAACTGGGCCGTCTCCTCAATGTCCTTTGCGAGGATATTGAAGATGATCCGGTTCGTTTGCTGTGCCATCAGTCCAGTCCGAGTTTCGCCTTGAGGATTTCGTTGACCGCCTGTGGGTTGGCCTTGCCGCCGGTCTGTTTCATGACCTGACCGACGAACCAGCCCAACAAGCCGGGCTTGGTCTTAACGGCTTCGACCTGACCGGGGTTCCCCGCGATGATCTCGTCCACGATCTTTTCGATCGCCCCGGTGTCGGAGACCTGCTTCATCCCGCGCGCCTCGACGATTTCCGCCGGATCCCCGCCCTCGGACCAGACGATCTCAAAGAGATCCTTGGCGATCTTGCCGGAAATCTCGCCCGAGCCGATCAGGTCGATAATAGCCCCCAGCTGATCCGCCGACATCGGGCTGTCGTCGATGTCGAGGCCCTCCTTGTTCAGGCGCCCGAATAGCTCGTTGATGACCCAGTTGGCAGCAAGCTTGCCGTCGCGGCCCTTGGCAACCGCCTCGTAGAAATCGGCAAACCGACGGCTCGAAACCAGTACGCTCGCGTCGTAATGCGAAATCCCGTAGCTCTCGATGAAGCGCGCGCTCTTTTCGTCCGGCAACTCAGGCAGGTTCTTGGCCAGCGCCTCGACGAACGCATCGTCGAATTCGAGCGGCAGGAGATCGGGATCGGGGAAGTATCGGTAGTCGTGCGCCTCTTCCTTGCTTCGCATGGCGCGGGTCGTCCCGGTCTTGGGGTCGAACAGCCGCGTTTCCTGGTCGATGGTGCCGCCATCTTCCAGAATGTCGATCTGCCGACGTGCCTCGTATTCGATGGCCTGGCCCGCGAAGCGAACCGAATTGACGTTCTTGATCTCGCAGCGCGTACCGAATTCACCGCCGGGTCGCCGCACCGAAACGTTGATGTCGGCGCGCATCGAGCCCTGCTCCATGTTCCCGTCACACGTGCCGAGATAGCGGAGGATTGTCCGCAGCTTGGAAAGATAGGCCCTGGCCTCGTCCGATGACCGCAGGTCCGGCTTGGACACGATCTCCATCAACGCTACGCCCGAGCGGTTGAGGTCGACAAAGCTCATGTTCGGGTGCTGATCGTGGATCGACTTGCCCGCATCCTGCTCGAGATGCAGCCGCTCGATGCCGATTTCCACTTCTCCATCCTCGCCCAGATCGAGCAGAACCTTGCCCTCGCCCACGATCGGGTCCTTGAACTGGGAAATCTGGTAGCCTTGCGGGAGATCGGGATAGAAATAATTCTTGCGATCGAACACCGAACGCTTGTTGATCTTAGCCTTGAGCCCCAGCCCCGTCCGCACCGCCTGGCGCACGCATTCTTCGTTGATGACCGGCAGCATCCCGGGCATCGCCGCATCGACGAAACTCACATTGGCGTTGGGCGGGTTGCCGAACTCCGTGGACGAACCGGAAAACAGCTTGGATTCGGACGTCACCTGCGCATGGACTTCCATCCCGATGACCATTTCCCAATCTCCGGTCGCGCCGGAAATGAAATATTTCGGGTTCGGAGTGCGCGTATCGACAATGCTCATGAATAGCTCGGAAATGGCTGGGGATTTCGACGTTTCGATAGCCCAAATGGGCGAGCGAGGCTAGCCCAAATACGTCCCGGTCGAGCTACATCTTCTCGCCTGGCAAGGCACTCGCCTGCCTTACCCAATCGGCAAATTGCGCCTCGTCGAACGCGTCCTCAAACAGGTGAAGATACCGCACATCCTTCTGCTTGGAGGCAACCGGCGGCACCGGGTCGAGCGACGCCCCACGGTGGAAGGCAATCTTTATGTATTTGTCGAAGCAATGAAGGCTGAGGAAATAGTGGTCCCTTTCCATGCCATACAGAGGCGAGTTCCACTTCACCGCCTTCAACACCCCCGGCACGACTTCGGAAATGATGTCGTCGATCCTGCGGCCCACTGCGCTTTTCCAGCCCGGCATGGCCGCGATATAGGCATCGATGGGCTCCTGCCCGTAACCCTTGGGAATCTGAGGGTTTCCGCCTGACAATAACACCGGCTTGTCTGGCATGATCTAGGCCCCGGACGTCCGGCCGAGCCAACGCGCCACATAGGGGCGTATGAACAGATAAAGGCCCGTTGCCATCAGCAAGAAAAGGGGCGGCAGCGGCAGGTAAAAGAGCATGCTGGTCTGGTCCTGCCCCGATATCGCGGCATAGGTCGCAAAGCCGACGGTAATCAGAAACACAAAAGACACCCAGCGATGCGTCTGGCGGAAAATCACGTTCCAATTCATTGGAATTACTCCCTTGCTTGAAACTCAATCGAGCTTGGCCACGGCCTTCTCGAGATTTTCGAGATGCTGCTCCCAGCCGTATTTGGCACCGCCCAAAGCCTGCTTCTGATCCGACCGGAAGCCTTGTTGCTCCATGCGGATCAGCGTACCCCGATCCGTCTCGCTGAGCGTGAAGGTCACCACGCTTCTGAGATCAAACGCTGCCTCCTCGTGAGAATGGTCCCATCGATAGGAGAGCCTCGAATGCGGTTCGATGGCGAGAAATTCGCAATCCACCCCACCCCAATCCCCTTGGAGTCGGAATTTTTCGCCCGGTCCGAGGGCAAAATCGGTCTTCATCAGCCATTCCGAGATCAGGTGCGGCTGGGTCAGCGCCCGCCAGATCTTTTCCGGCGGATACGGCATCTCGCGTTCGACGACGACGGTGCGGATTTCGGGTGCAGTATCGGTCATTGGTCCATCCTTTTTAGCAAATCTTCGAGGTCGTCGAACCGGCCTGACCAGAATTCGGTCATCTGGTGCGTCCAGTCGACAAGGGGAGCGAGCGCGCGGTACCGCGCGCTGTAATGGGTTTGCCGTCCTTCCGGGCGATCGAAAACGAGCCCAGCTTCCTTGAGCACACGCAGGTGCTTGGACACGGCCGGCTGCGAAATTCCCGCCCTTGCGGTAATCGCCCCTACGGTCTGCGATCCCTCCAGGCACAACCGTTCAAAAATGCCCCGCCGGGTCGGGTCGGCAAGTGCGGCAAACAGGGCGTCGGCGGATTGCATCGTCACGATTGATAACTCTCTGGCTATGATTTTGACTCATAACCAGCGAGCTATAGGTTTGTCAACCCCTCGTCGTTTTTCTCAGACGAAAGGATTCTCGAACGAACCATGTGTCTTGAGCAAAGCCGTACCGACCCGGCACAAGGCCGGGAAAGCAAACTTAGCAAACTGGGGAAATCGCCAGAGGATGAGAAAGGCGCTGCCCGCCTACCGAGCCTCGACCACGAGCCGTTTTTCCATGCGCACCTTTTCGATACGCTGACCGAGCATCCGGGAGAACTTCACCCCGCGCCATACGACCGTATATCCTTCGCGGATGTAGAACCGGATCGCCCCGCCGTTCTCCGCGTGGGTTTCGAGCACGCTCACATCGTATCCAGCCCGGAAAATGTCCTGCTCGATTCGGCCCAGCAACAACTGGCCCACGCCCTTGCGCTGGAACTGCGGTGCGACCCAGAGATCCGAGATATAGGCGCTCATCGGTTCGCACACCGACCATCCCATGAGCGTCCCGTTCTTTTCCGCCACAGTGATCGCCGGCGAGGCATTTATGCAGAAAAGCTGGAAACTGAGCAGAAGTGCTTCGCGCTCGCTCTCGAGCGTCGCATCGGCCTCAGGCCGTAAAATCTGCCGCATGCTCGAATCCCAGGCCGCAAAAGCCAGCCGCCCAAGCTTGTCGGCTTCGGCGATGGAGGCTCTGCGCAGCGTCAGGTTTTCGAGCATGGCACGGGTCCTAGCCCTTGCGGGTCCTGGCGATGATGATGCCCTTTTCGTAATTTATATTCCAGCCAATAAGTGTGCGCCAGATCAACTCGGCCTGGTCCTCGTCGAGATTGAGCCCCGCAGCACGGTCCCGCACCCTGGCAATGACCGCCTCGATTCGCACGGGATCGTTCGCCTCATGCGGGTCCGTCTTGATCTCCGCCATCCGCGTCACATAGCTATGCCGCTCTGCGAAAAGCTCGATCAGCGCCTTGTCGATCCGGTCGATTTCGGCACGAACATCGTCCTTGGTCTCACAGGCGGCGGGGGGATTGATGGCAGTCATGGGCATCCTCAATTCACGGTCGAACAAGGTGTGCCCCGCCTTCCCCTCTTTTTCAACCCGGCACAGGACCAGGATTGAACCATTACCCGTCTTGGCATAGGTAACCCTGGGCCAATCTAGAAGGTCACCACGAATGGTCATTCTCCCTTCAAAGCGCGATCCGCGATTCATTACCATTCGTCGGGGCGGTACACTGACGGACGAGCATCACAGATTGCTTGCCCTTTGGGCTGCACAATGCGCCGAGCACGTCCTCCATCTGTTTGAAAGAGCGAAGCCCGGCGACTCCCGGCCCCGTCACGCTATCGAGGTCGGGCGCGCATGGACGCGCGGCGAGGTCACAATGAAGGAGGCCCACAAGACGGCCTTTGTCGCCAACGCTGCGGGGCGCGACCTGACAGGGGCCCCGAAGTTCGCAGCGCTCGCCGCCGGACAGGCCGTCGCGGTCGCTCACGTCGCCGCACACGAACTTGGCGCAGCCGCCTACGCGATCCGGGCCGCCCGCGCAGCCGTGCCCGAAGCCGAAGGCGATGCCGCCGCAGGCAGCGAATGCCTTTGGCAACGCGAACAGCTACACCCGGAAATCCGTGAACTTGTGCTGGACGACCAGATACGGCGCAACGATATCTGTTGGGGCGTCTTTGCCGTCTGACGGGGCTTGCCCTCGCGCGTTCCAGCGGCGTATTACTGGATGATGTTTACTCTGTCTGAGCTCTGCTGAGGCCTCATCCCGAGGGGATGAGGCTGATAGATCGAACCTTCCGGCTGCCCTGCGGTTGCGGGCAGCATGGATTTGTTTGACCGGCGGCGAGCCGCCATCAGCAGACAGACATTTCATCAATGGACATCTCAAGAGAAGAACAGCGGGTGCTGCATGCACTCGCGCAGGGTGGATATATCCATCCGATCAAGGACGAACGCGGCAAAATCCTCGATATCGAATGCTATAATCGCGATGGCTGGCTCTTGACCCAGTGCGACATGGCGCTGTTCAAAAAGCTTCGCCGCCGCAAAACAATCGCCTCGCAGAACGGCGGCCCGTACCGCATCACGCGGCGCGGGGTCGAACTGGTCCGCAGCCAGGTCGATAACCGCTAAACCGCCGACAATATAAATCCCCGCCTCTCAAAACAGACCGAAACTGAACGGTCGGTCTGTTGGAAGAGGCGGGGATAATTGCCGGATATCAAAATTTTAGCTGTACGAATTGAACGAAATTCGTTCAATTCGTCTGATTATATTTCACTGGCGCGTCGTTTCGGACAGCGCCAGCGCCATATGTTCCCATTCCAGCGAGACTGAAGGTGCTGTCCGGCGCTTGCCCGCGCGGCGGTACCAGTAGTCGGCATTGCCCATGTCGGCCTCGATCCAGTGCAGCAGTGCATGCACCCAATCGAACGCTTGCACGCCCTCCATCTGCTGCACGATCCGGTGGGCCTCCTCCCACTCGGGCCCCATGCGGAACTCGCCCTTCCTGATCCACCATAGCGCCTGCAAGGGCATGCTCATGTCCTTGGGCGGTGCAGACCAGTCGAGCGTGGTGAAGATATCGGACATATGAAAAGTCACCGGAAAAGCTGAGATGAAGTCCAGTTAGCGCCAATGCAGCGGCGAAGCAATACTGCGAAGGGTCAGGGGAAAACCTTGATCCCGATTGCGCGGACGATGTCGGAAAGCTGATCGGAGGATACCTTGATGCCCTCGAAGCTGGTGAGCCGCGTCACGTCGATTCCGAATAGAATAGCCTCGCGCAGATCGGCGTTGTCGAGGATCACACCGTCAAGGTTGGCCTCGCTCAGATCGGACCCGCGCAAATCCGCGCTTGAGAGCACGGCCTGGGTAAAATCGGTCTGGCGGAGGCTGCATTCGGTCAGTATGCAATCGGCGAGTCCGGCCTTCTCGAAATTGGCCAAATCGAGCATGCTACCGATAAAGGTTGCCCGCGAAACGCCGGCCTTGCCGCCAATGGGCTTGCCGAACCGGGCATTGCCGAAATCAGCACCTGCGGCCTTGCAATTCCTAATCGTCACATCGAAAAGTTCGGCGAACTCAAAGCTGCAGGTGGCGAGATTGCAGTTCTCGAAACTGGCGCCATTGAGATCGGCCCTTGAAAAGCTGCAGCCTGTCCGTGTTTCGCTGTCAAAGAACGCGCAGCGCAGGAAAACGGCATCGGTAAGATTGGTGCCGGCAAATCGGCAGCGCGAGAACGTGCAATCCTCGAATCGCGCGCCCGCCAGTTCAGCATCGCCCATCAGAGCATCGGCAAGGACGCAAAGACGCGCAACAAGCCCGCCTTCGGCGAGGTCCGACCAGTCGATTGCAGAAAGGTCGGCATGTTCAACGGGCTTGCCCGCAACCAGCAGAGCTTCGAACTGCCCCTGCCCGATCACCACCACTTGGCCGGCGCAAGATCGAGATTTGCGCTCTTTTCGATCACCCGACCCGCGGCGAACAGCGTTTCCTCGTCGAACGGCTTTCCGATAAGCTGCAACCCGAGCGGCAGCCCCGCGGAATCCTTGCCCGCCGGCACCGCGATGCCCGGCAGCCCGGCCATGTTGACGGTGACCGTGAAGATATCGTTGAGGTACATCTTGACCGGATCGGCATTCATCTCCTGGTCGGCAATCCCGAAGGCCGCCGATGGCGTCGCGGGCGTCAGGATCGCATCGACCCCGGCATTGAAGGCATCCTCGAAATCCTTCTTGATCAGCGTCCTGACCTTCTGTGCCCGCACATAATAGGCGTCGTAATAGCCCGCAGAGAGCACATAGGTCCCGATCATTACCCGGCGCTTGACCTCGCGGCCGAACCCGGCGGCGCGGGTCAGCTCGTAAAGGTCCGTAATGTCCTTGCCGGTCACGCGCAGCCCGTATTTGACCCCGTCATAGCGCGCGAGGTTCGAGGACGCCTCGGCGGGGGCGACGATATAGTAAGCCGGCAGAGCATATTTGGTGTGCGGCAGGGAAATATCCTTGACCGTCGCCCCCTCTGCCTTGAGCCATTCGAGGCCCTCCTGCCAGAGCTTTTCGATCTCCTCCGGCATCCCGTCCATCCGGTATTCCTTGGGAACGCCGATGGTCAGCCCCTTGACACCCCGCTCCACCGCCGCCGCGAAATCGGGCACGGCGATATCGGCAGAAGTGGAATCCTTGGCGTCGAACCCGGACATCGATTGCAGGAGAATCGCACTGTCCTCGACCGTACGTGCAATCGGTCCCGCCTGATCCAGCGAAGATGCGAACGCCACGATCCCCCAGCGCGAGCAACGCCCATAGGTCGGCTTGATCCCGACCGTGCCGGTGAAGGCCGCAGGCTGGCGGATCGAGCCGCCGGTATCGGTCGCAGTCGCCCCGGCGCACAGCCACGCGGCCACCGCAGCGGCCGAGCCACCCGACGAACCGCCTGGCACCAGATCCTTGTTCCCACTCTCGGCACGCCAAGGGTTCATAACCGGACCGTAATACGAGGACTCGTTGGATGAGCCCATTGCGAACTCGTCCATGTTGAGCTTGCCCAGCATCACCGCGCCATCTCGCCAGAGATTGCTGGTGACCGTCGATTCGTACTCGGGCTTGAACCCGTCGAGAATATGGCTGGCCGCCTGCGTGTGGATGCCCTTTGTCGCAAAGAGATCCTTGATCCCCAGCGGCACGCCTTCCAGCGCTCCGCTCTCGCCCTTGGCGAGCTTCGCATCCGACGCCTTGGCCATCTCGCGCGCCTGCTCCGCGGTGACGGCAATATAGGCATTGAGTTTCTCATTGGCCGCCTCGATAGAGGCAAGATAGGCGTTCGTCGCCTCGAGCGCGGTGAAATCCTTCTTGGCGAGCCCGTCGCGAAGGGACTTGAGGCTCAAACGAGTAAGATCGGTCACTGGATAACGTCCTTAAACCAACGCCTTCTCGAAGAAGGCTGAGTATTCGCTGTCGGGATAATCGAGGAAAGGGCCGCACTTGGTGAAACCGCGGCGCTGATAAAGCCGCCAGGCGGGTTCGAACCCTTCGGCGTCGCCAGTTTCAAGCTTCAAAGTCTTGATGCCTTTGTCGCGCGCCAGTGCCTCGATGGCATCGAGAATGAGTACCCCCACGCGCCGGCCCCTGACTTCGGGCAGGGTGTACATGCGCTTGACCTCTCCCAACTCTCCATCGATGACTTTGAGCGCACCCATGCCGACAGCCCTGCCCGCCTCGTCCCGGGCGACGAAAACGGTTGTATCGGCTCCTGCCATCTGCTCGACCGTCATCTTGAACTGAAACTCTTCGGGTGAAAGCGGCAGCAGGTGCGCATTGAGCGCAGCGACCAGCGCGCGCACATCATCCTGCAACGGCGTCTCGACGGCGACGGTAACGGCCAATTTTTACTCCACCACCTTGGGAACCATGAAGAAATTGTCTTCCGAAATCGGCGCATTGGCGACGATCTTCTCGGCGTACCCGCCATCCGTCACCTTGTCCTCGCGACGGCGAAGCTGCATCGGGGTCACCGACGTCATCGGCTCGACGCCCGAAACGTCGACCTCGCCAAGCTGCTCGACAAAGCCAAGGATGGCGTTGAGCTCGCCTTCATAGGCGGCAACTTCTTCCTCGGTGATCCTGATACGGGCCAAGCGCCCGATGCGTCTCACGGTATCGGCATCGACCGACATCAAACGTCTCCTGCTAGCGATGCGAACTGGATTATCGGGCCTTTTAGCAATGGCAGCCAGCCAAAGGCAATCGCCAAATCCCGCCATTGGCGGCCTTTATGGCATTCATAGAATTGCCTCATGCCTCCACGGCCAATCCCCGTTCAAGGACGATCAGACTGGCATCGGCAAGCTGCGGCACCAGGGCTTCGAACGCCGCTTCGATCTCGCCGTCGGTCACAGCCAGAGCAACCAGCTTGGGCCGCGCGGCGTCCAGAAGGGACATGCCTTGTTCGATGCATGCCGCGCCCGGCCCGTTCAGGACAACCACGGCATTGTCTGCCCAGCGGCCCCATTTCGCCTCCACACTCCCCTCTGCGATCACCAGCACGCCCTCATCTCGCGAATCGGCGAAAAGGCCGAGTGCGCCCAACCTGAAAAGGTCCAGGCGTTCGTCACCATCCTCGTCGTCAATCAGCCGCAACCGCCTATGGGGGCGCCACGCTGTGGGATCAAAGACGGGAAGATCGCTGCTTGTAGCCGACACAACCGCCTGCGCGCCCGCCGTCAGTTCCACAGGATCGATTCCTTCGGGCGCCCCTTCCGGATCGACAACCACGATCCGGCCCGCGATATGGATGCGGAATGTCGTGGCGGCGAACCATGTGATCTTCATCTCGTTCATACCTTGCCAGTACAGCCGAAACTGCTGATAAGCCGACAAAGGCATCACCGCAAGGAACCCCGATGACCGAAAGTGAACACCCGCTCGGCGGCCTCGCCGAAAAAGGCAAGCTTATGGGCCTCGACCTCGGCACCAAGACCATTGGTGTCGCGATCTCGGACGCCCTGCGGATGACCGCTTCGCCGGTCGAGACCATCAAGCGCATAAAGTTCACTCAGGACGCTGAAAGGCTTGCCAAGCTCATTGCCGACAACAACGTTACCGGCATCGTCGTCGGCCTGCCGCTCAATATGGACGGCACGGAAGGACCCCGCGCCCAATCGGTCCGCGCCTTTGTACGCAATCTCAGGCAGAAGATCGATGTCCCAATGGTCTTCTGGGACGAGCGGTTCTCCACGATGGCGGTCACCCGCACCATGATCGAAGCCGACCTCTCCCGCGCCCGGCGGGCCGAAGTGGTCGACAAGCTGGCGGCGAGCTACATCCTTCAGGGCGCGCTGGACCGGCTACGGCGAGGATAATCGCGGAAATCTCGCACCTCACCCTTGCCGCACCCGCCTCCATGGGATAGGGACCGGCAGTCGCAAGCGGGACATCAAATGGCAGGACGACAGCCAGAACCTTCCGACACCCGGACCGGCACCCCCGGTTCCTTCCTTCCTTTCCGTCATCGGCATCTTCTCGGCATTGCCCAGCTCGACCCGGTCGAGATCGTCGATCTGCTCGACCGCGCCGAGGCGATGATCCCGATTTCGCGCCAGCGCAAGGCTCTGCCCACGCTCTTGGGCAAGACCCAGATCAACCTCTTTTTCGAGAACTCCACCCGCACGCAGGCAAGTTTCGAGATTGCGGGCAAGCGGCTTGGCGCGACCGTCATGAACATGGCGGTCAGGACTTCATCGCTCGCCAAGGGTGAAACCCTGATCGATACCGCAGCAACGCTCAACGCCATGCAGCCCGACGCCATCGTCGTGCGTCACGGCTCGTCGGGCGCCGTGGAACTTCTGAGCCAGAAGGTCGAATGCGCGGTTATCAATGCGGGTGACGGCGCCCATGAGCACCCCACCCAAGCCCTGCTCGATGCGCTCACCATCCGCCGCCATTTCGGCAGGCTCAACGGGCTGACGGTAGCCATCTGCGGTGACATCGCCAATTCGCGCGTTGCGCGCTCAAATCTCATCCTGCTCGGCGCCATGCAGGCCCGTACGCGCGTCATCGCACCAAAATCGCTTCTGCCGCGCGGCGTGGAGCAGATGGCAAGCGAAGTCTTCACCGACATGCGCGAGGGTCTCGAGGGCGTCGACGTCGTCATGATGCTGCGCCTCCAGAACGAACGCGCCAGCGGCAAGCTGATCCCCTCTGTACGAGAATTCTACCGCTTCTACGGACTCGACGCCGAAAAGCTTTCCCATGCCAACAAGGACGCGTTGGTCATGCATCCGGGCCCGATGAATCGCGGCGTCGAAATCGACCCCGCCATCGCAGACGGCCCGCAATCGGTCATCACCGAACAGGTGGAAATGGGTGTCGCAGTCCGCATGGCCGTCCTCGATGCGCTGCTGGGCGGGGAGACGCGCGATGAATAAGCCGATCCTTATCCAGAACGCCCGCGTCGTCGATCCGGCATCCAACGCAGACTTCAGCGGCGCGATCCTGATCGAAAAGGGCGTAATAGCCGACATCGCCAAAGGCAACGCGCCGGGCGCGCCGGAGCAGTCCGAAATCATCGACGCCAAGGGACTGGTTGCGGCGCCGGGGCTGATCGACATGCGCGTGTTCACGGGCGAGCCGGGCCACGAATACCGCGAGACGATCAAAAGCGCTGGCGAGGCGGCGGCAGCGGGAGGCGTCACCACTATCCTCGTCATGCCGGACACCCAGCCTGTCATCGACGATGGCGCGCTTGTTGAGTTCATCGCCCGCAACGCCGAGGCCAATACCCCAATTACGGTCCTGCCCTCCGCCGCCATCACCAAAGGCACCGAAGGCAGAGAGCTGACCGAATTCGGCCTTCTGCTCGAGGCGGGTGCGGCGTGCTTTGCCGAAGGGCGCAAGTCGATCCAAAGCGCCGCCGTCATGCGCGCCGCCATGACCTATGCGTCCAATTTCGACGCCCTGATCGTCCATCAGCCGTCCGAGGCAAGCCTCGTTTCCGACGGCGTAATGAATGCTGGTCCGTTCGCGACGTTCCGGGGCCTCAAGGGAATCCCGCTGGAGGCCGAAACCATCCCGCTCGACCGCGACCTGCAGCTGGCCCTCCTCACAGGCGCTCGCTACCACGCCGCGCAAATCTCCACCGCACGCGCTGCCGAACTGGCGGCATTCTACAAGGCGCGCAGCGCCAACATCTCGGTCGGCGCATCGATAAACAACTTGTGCCTCAACGAAAACGACATCGGCTCGTACCGCACCTACTTCAAGCTCTCCCCACCCCTGCGTCACGAGGACGACAGGCAGGCAATGGTCGAAGCGCTCAGGAATGGTGTCATTGATGTCATCCATTCCGATCACGACCCGCAGGACACCGAAGGCAAGCGGCAACCCTTCGCCGACGCTGCAACGGGAGCCATCGGGCTCGAAACGCTCCTTGCCGCTGCCTTGCGGCTCGTCCATTCCAGCGATGCAAACCTTATGACCGTTTTGCGCGCCATGACGGCGCGACCTGCGGAAATCCTCGGGCTCGAAAGCGGCAGGATCGCCAAGGGTGCGCCCGCCGATATCTGCCTTTTCGATATGGACTATCCCTGGGTCGTGGAGGAAGCTACGATCCGCTCCCGCTCGCGCAACACCACATTCGAGAACGCGCGCATGACCGGCAAGGTTACGACGACGATCGCCAAGGGCAAGGTCGCGTTCAGGGAGGGCCACGCGCGATGATCGAATATGCACTTGCGCTTATATTGGGTTACGGGCTCGGCTCTATACCCTTCGGGCTGGTCGCGACACGCTTCGCCGGGCTGGGCGACGTGCGGGCTATCGGCTCGGGAAATATCGGCGCAACCAATGTATTGCGGACCGGCCGCAAGGACCTGGCGGCCCTGACGCTTGTCGGTGACGCTGGAAAGGGCGTAGCGGCCGTGCTGATCGCGGCATGGTTGTGGTTCCCCGAAGCAGCGATGGTGGCTGGCGTCGCCGCGTTTTTCGGCCACGTCTTTCCCGTCTGGCTCCGCTTCAAGGGCGGCAAGGGCGTTGCCACCTATATCGGCATCCTGATCGCGCTCAGCTGGCCCGTGGGACTGGGCTTCTGCGCCATTTGGCTGCTGGTGGCCGTAACCTCTCGCTATTCCTCGCTCTCGGCCCTGACCGCCGCTGCAGCGGCGCCCGTGCTCGCCTTTTTGTTTGCTGGCTGGCCGCTGGCTATCACGAGTCTTTTGCTGACGATGGTGCTCTATTACACCCATCGGCAGAATATTGCGCGACTTCGGGACCGCACTGAGACAAAGATCGGCGCCAAGAAGGCCGAGCTGGGATAGGTTCGGCGATGACGCGTGAAAGGCTCACACCTACCCAGCGCGTCGATTGGCTCCGCCTGATCCGGACCGACAACGTCGGCCCGCAAACCTTCCTCCAGCTCATCAGCCGTTTCGGCTCGGCAGGAACTGCGCTCGAAGCCTTGCCCGGCCTTATAAGGCGAAATGGGACTTCCCCATCCGCCATTCCTGCGGCAGCCGAAGCCGAGGACGAAATCGCACGAGCCGAGCGGATCGGTGCCAGGTTTGTTGCTCTCGGCGAGCCCGACTATCCGCCGCACCTTGAGCATATACACGCCCCTCCCCCGCTGATCGCCGTAAAAGGTAGCCACATCGTTTCGGCGCAAAAGACCATCGGAATTGTCGGCGCCCGAAACGCATCTGCCGCCGGACGGCGCATGGCACAACTTCTGGCAAGCGACCTTGGAAATGCCGGCTATGCCGTCGTCTCGGGCCTTGCCCGCGGGATCGACGCTGCCGCGCACGACGCGTCGCTCCGTACGGGAACGATTGCGGTCCTGGCGGGTGGGCTCGACCGGCTCTACCCGCAGGAAAACATCCCGCTCGCCGAAGCCATTGTCGATCAGGGCGGCGCGCTGGTGAGCGAGATGCCGTTCGGCTGGGAGGCCCGCGCCCGTGACTTCCCGCGCCGCAACCGGCTGGTCGCGGGCATTTCGCTCGGCGTCGTTATCGTCGAGGCAGCGAAACGGTCGGGGTCGCTGATCACCGCGCGGCTGGCGCTCGAGCAGAACCGCGAGGTCTTTGCCGTCCCCGGCTCGCCACTCGATCCGCGCGCAGAGGGCGGCAACGCATTGATCCGGCAGGGCGCCATACTCATAACCTCGGCGGAAGACATCATCAACGACCTCGCCCAGTCCAGACCGCCCCAGGCCGACCTCTTCCAAGAGGACGATCAGGACCAGCCGCTCGGTGCCGTGCCCGATCCCACGTCCGATGAACGCACGCAATTGCTCGATGCACTCAGCCCCGCACCGGTTTCGATAGACACACTGGTGGAGGTGACAGGACTTCCAGCCGGAACGGTTCAGATCCTGCTTCTCGAACTCGATCTCGCAGGCCGGATCGAACGCTCGGGCGGGCAATTGGTGGCACTGCGCATCTGATCGCCATACATACCGAGAAATGACCCGCAATTGACACGGGGCCACGCTTTCACCATGTTGCGCTCGCCTTGGGGTCGCGATCCTGACCCGGTATTTCCCGAAATCAGGGCAAATCACTTTAGTTGCGGAGCCGCATAAGGCATGAAAGTCGTCATCGTCGAGAGCCCGGCCAAGGCCAAGACCATCAACAAATATCTGGGCAAGGACTTCGAGGTTCTGGCCAGCTTTGGCCATGTGCGCGATCTGCCCTCCAAGGACGGATCGGTGCGTCCCGACGAAGATTTCGCGATGAGCTGGGAGGTCGATACGGCCTCGAAAAAGCGGCTCTCCGATATCGCAAAAGCAGTAAAGGGCGCTGACGAGTTGATTCTCGCGACCGACCCTGATCGTGAGGGCGAGGCGATCTCCTGGCACATTCTCGACGTGCTCAAGGAAAAAAAGGTCATCAAGAAGGACATGCCGGTCAAGCGCGTGGTGTTCAACGCGATCACCAAGGACGCCGTGACCGAGGCAATGAAGAAGCCGCGCGATATCGATGCGCCGCTTGTCGACGCCTATCTCGCACGCCGGGCGCTCGATTATCTGGTGGGCTTCACCCTTTCCCCGATCCTCTGGCGCAAGCTGCCGGGCTCGCGTTCGGCGGGCCGCGTGCAATCGGTGGCTCTCCGGCTTGTGACTGAGCGCGAGGAGGAAATCGAGAGATTCAAGCCCCAGGAATACTGGTCGGTTCTCTCGACGATGGCGCAAGCCGGAAAAAGCTTCCAGGCCCGGCTTTATTCGGTCGATGGCGACAAGACCGACAAGCTGGACATCAAGAACGGCGAGGATGCTGCGGCGCTGAAAAAGGCTATCGAAGCCGGGACGTTTCGGGTCGTCTCGGTCGAGAAGAAACCGACCAAGCGCAACCCCTATGCGCCGTTCACCACCTCGACGCTACAGCAGGACGCTTCCTCTCGGCTCGGTCTCTCCCCCTCGCGGACAATGCAAATTGCTCAGCGCTTATATGAGGACGGACTTATAACCTATATGCGGACCGATGCCGTGCAGATGGCCCCTGAAGCCATCGAGGCGGCGCGCCGGGTTATCGGCAAGGAGTTCGGCCCCGAATACGTGCCGGAAAAGCCGCGCCTCTACCAGACCAAAGCAAAGAACGCGCAGGAAGCCCACGAGGCGATCCGCCCGACCGAGCTCGGCAAGCATCCAGACACGCTGCGCAATCTCGATCCGGACCAGGACAAGCTCTATCAGCTCATCTGGCGCCGCGCGCTGGCCAGCCAGATGCGTTCCGCCGAAATCGAACGCACCACCGCCGATATCGCCGTTGCCACATCTGGCCGCAACATCGTGCTGCGCGCAACCGGATCGGTCGTTACATTCCCGGGGTTCCTCGGCGTCTATGGCGTAGAAAAGACCGACGAGGACGACGAAGACAGCCGCGAGCTGCCCGCACTCAATGAAGGCGACACGCCCGCACTCGAAAAGGTCTATATCGAACAGCACTTCACCCAGCCCCCTGCCCGCTATACCGAAGCAAGCCTCATCAAGAAGATGGAAGAACTGGGGATCGGCCGGCCTTCGACCTATGCGGCGACGCTCGGCACCCTCAAGGACCGCGACTACATCCGGCTCGATAAGCGCGCCCTTTTTCCCGAGGATCGAGGGCGGTTGGTAACAGCCTTCCTCCAGAGCTTCTTCACCAAATACGTCGAATACGGCTTCACGGCCGGACTCGAAGAGGAACTCGACGAGATTTCGGCAGGCGAGATCGACTACAAGGAGGTGCTGCGCCGCTTCTGGAAGGATTTTTCGCATCACACCGAGGAGATAAAGGACCTCAGGGTTTCGGAGGTCCTCGACGCGCTCAACGACCTTCTCGGCAACCACATCTTCCCGCCCCGCGAAAACGGGGCCGACCCGCGCCTGTGTCCCACCTGCGGTACTGGCCAGCTTTCCTTGAAGCTCGGCAAGTTCGGCGCCTTTATCGGCTGCTCGAACTATCCTGAATGCCGCCACACGCAACAGCTTTCCGAAAGCGCCACGGGCCAGTCCAACGAATCTCAGAACGGAGATGGCGTTCTCGGCACCGATCCCGAAACCGGGCTGGACGTCTTTTTGAAGTCTGGACGCTTCGGGCCGTATGTCCAGCTCGGCGACGACAAGGAGGCCAAGCGCTCCAGCCTGCCTAAAGGCTGGTCTGCCGGTACGATGGATCTCGACAAGGCCCTCAAGCTCCTGACCCTGCCGCGGGAAGTGGGCATCCACCCGGAAACCGGCAAGCCGATCAGTGCCGGCATCGGGCGCTACGGCCCATTTGTTCTGCACGACGGCACATATGCCAATCTGCCTGACGTTGAGGAAGTGTTCACGGTCGGCCTCAACCGCGCCGTGACGCTGATCGCTGAAAAGCAGAATGGCGGCGGGCGTGGCGGTCGCGGTGCATTACAAGCCGCAATCCAGACCTTCGAGCACGCCGATGGCCCGATCACGGTACGCGCGGGCCGCTACGGACCATACGTCAACCAGGGCAAGACAAATGCTACCCTCCCCCGCGACCTGGCACCCGAATCGGTGACGCTCGAAAAAGCGCTGGAACTGATCGCGGCAAAAGGGGGTTCGGGAGGCAAGAAGAAGGCACCGGCGAAAAAAGCCAGCGGCACAAAGAAGACAGCCGCAAAAAAGAAGACCGAGGCTCAAGGATAAAAAATGGCCAAGCGCGCAGCACCATCCGGCAAGGCTCCTGCTTCCGGCAAGAGCCGCCGCAATCCTGCGTGGCAGCCGGGCGAGCTTCCTACGCGCGAGGCTATCCTTGAAGCGATAGCGCAGTTCCCCGAGATCGATTCCAAGCGTGAGATCGCGCGGCATTTCGGTATCAAGGGCGATGACCGCGTGGCGCTCAAGATGCTGCTCCGTGACATGGAGAACGAAGGCCTGCTCGCCCGCAAGCGCAAGGCGATCCGCGCGACGAGCGAATTGCCGGCCGTGACCGTCCTCGATATTCCCGCCGACGCCGATCCAGAGAACCTTCACGCCTTCCCCGCCAAATGGGACGAGGAAGAAGGCGAAAAGCCGCGGGTCGTAGTAACCATCGGCAAGGACGCCCGCGTGGTCCCCGCCCCCGGCGACCGGATTCTGGCGCGCATCCAGCGCGGCGAAGGTCTCGCACCTACCTACACCGCCCGCCCCATGAAAGTGCTCGATAAACCGCGCAAGGCCGATATCGGCATCGTCCGCATGGACAATGAGGGCGCGCGGCTGGTGCCCATAGAGCGCAAGGCGCGCGAAATGCGTATCCCGGCCGGCGACCTCGGCGGCGCAAAAGACGGCGATCTCGTCGAAGTCGAGGTGGCTGTTTCAGGCCGCCTGATGATCCCACGCGCCAAGGTTGTTTCTGTTGTCGGCAACCCGCAATCGGAAGGCGCGGTGAGCCTGATTGCACTCCATTCACTCGACATCCCCTACCGTTTCCCAGCTTCGGTGATCGCGGAAGCCGATGCGGCCGAGGAAGCGACGCTCAAGGGGCGCGAAGACTGGCGCGATATCCCGCTCATTACCATCGACCCTCACGACGCCAAGGATCACGACGACGCCGTGCACGCCGAGCCCGATACCGATCCGGGTAATCCCGGCGGGCATATCCTCCATGTCGGCATCGCGGACGTCGCCCATTATGTGCGAGCCGGTTCGGCGCTCGACCGCGAGGCCTATCTGCGTGGCAATTCGGTTTACTTCCCCGACCGCGTGGTGCCGATGCTGCCCGAGCGGATTTCCAACGATCTCTGTTCGCTGCGCGAGGGCGAAAACCGCGCCGCGATGGCGCTGCGCATCGTCATCGACGCCGAAGGCAACAAGAAGCGGCATTCGTTCCACCGCGTGACGATGCGCTCGGCGGCCAGGCTCTCCTACCAACAGGCTCAAGCCGCGATCGACGGCGAGCCGGACGACAAGACCGGACCACTCCTCGAACCGATCCTGAAGCCCCTATGGGCCGCATACGCTTCGCTTGCCAAGGCGCGGGACCGCCGCGGCCCGCTGGCGCTCGACCTGCCTGAGCGGCGGATCAGGCTCGATGAAACCGGGATGGTGACGGACGTGTACGTCCCCGAACGACTCGATGCGCACAAGCTCATCGAGGAAATCATGATCCTCTCCAATGTCTGCGCCGCTGAGACCCTGGAAAAGCACCGGACCGGCCTGCTCTACCGCGTCCACGATGCGCCGAGCCGGGAGAAGGTAACCTCTCTGGGTGAGTTCCTGAAATCGCTCGACCTGCCCGTCCCGCGTTCGGAAAGCCTGCGGCCCAAGGACTTCAACCAGATCCTTTTCCGCGCCGAAAAAGCCGGCAAGTCCGAGCAGGTCAACGAGATGGTGCTGCGCTCCCAGGCGCAGGCCGAATATGCGCCAGGCAACTATGGGCACTATGGCCTCAACCTCGACCGCTATGCGCATTTCACCTCGCCCATCCGGCGCTATGCCGATCTGATCGTCCACCGCTCGCTCATCAAGGTGCTCGGCCTCGGTGACGATGGGCTGACCGAGGCCGAGGAAAGCCGCCTCGCCACTGTTGGCCAGCACATCTCGGCCACCGAGCGCCGCGCAATGGCTGCCGAACGCGAAACGGCAGACCGGCTGCTCGCACAGTTTCTCGCCAACCATATCGGCGCGCGTTTCACGGGCAAGATCGCAGGTGTCGTCGGCGCCGGGCTGTTCGTTCGGCTCGATGAAACCGGAGCGGACGGGTTCGTGCCCGCCTCCTCGCTCGGTACCGATTATTTCCGCTATTTCGAGGACCAGCAGGCCTTGATCGGGGAAAGGACTGGCGAACGGTTCCGGATCGGCGACCGGGTCGAAGTGCGACTGCTTGAAGCGGCACCGATGGCTGGCGCTTTGCGGTTTGAAGTCTTATCTGAAGGGGAGCGCATAAAACCCCCGGGGCCAGGACGTACCCAGCGCGGCAAGCGCGCTCCGTTCAAGGGAAAACGTCCAAGGAGATGAACGGTTGACCTTTCTCGAGACGACAGACCGGCCCGAACGCCCGCTGTGGCCGGCGGTGCGCCGCGGGCTGGCCGGCAAATGTCCCTCATGCGGCGAAGGCCGGCTGTTCGGAAAATATCTCAAGGTCAATGAAACCTGCCCGTCCTGCGGGGAGGAACTGCATCACCATCGCGCCGACGACGCCCCGCCCTACCTGGTCATTGTTATCGTCGGGCATTTGCTCGTCGCGATCATCCTGCATGTCGAGATGGTCTACCGGGTACCGGCCAGTATCTATCTTTGGACCATGATTCCCCTCGCCATCGGGCTTTCGCTTTGGCTCCTGCCCATCGTCAAGGGCGCGGTCGTAGCGATGCAATGGGCCAAATACATGCACGGATTCGATCCCCGCGGCCCTGATGACGATATCGAGGACGAGCGCGGCTAACGGGAAAGCCGCCGCTTGACATTTGGCGCAAAATCCATAGGTTGCGCCCAACTAATTTCGGACGCCGTGCGCAGGACCTGCCGCGCGGCCTCTCTTTTTAAAAGGCTACCCGCGATGGCAAAGTCCAACACGATCAAGATCAAGCTGGTTTCGACCGCCGATACCGGCTTCTACTACGTCACCAAGAAGAACACCCGCACCGCGACCGAGAAGCTCTCGTTCCGCAAGTACGACCCGGTGGTCCGCAAGCACGTGGAATTCAAGGAAGCCAAGATCAAATAGATCGCGCTTCATCGAGAACGAAGAAAAACCCCGCCTCGGCGGGGTTTTTTATTTGGACGTAAAGAGCTCGAAAAAATAGTGGCTGGCCCAGCCCGGCTGTCGAAGAGGCCACTCTTGTACCGGTGCCGGGCCAGCCGCCCTACGGGACAGGAGTTGCGGCGGACCTGAATTCCGTAGGGACAACTGAACGGTATGCAGTCTGCATCCGTCTCAGTACCCATAGGTTACGCTCTGGTCCGCCCCACGCCAAGTATAACGTGAGCCGGGGACCGGCGTTTTACTATTCATAATAAAAAGTTAACCTTAACTGTCGTTCTGGGGCAGTTCACGCCGCTTCGGAAACAACCCGATTACGGCCTGCGCGTTTGGCCGCGTACAACGCCAGATCCGCGCGCTTGATCAAGGATTCGGGGGTGTCTGTCTCGAACTCGTTGAAGGCAAGGCCAACGCTGACAGTAATGTCGAGCGGTTTTTCGATACCCACCTTGAATCCGTATTGGGCCATTGCGAGCCGGACGCGCTCGGCAACATGGAGTGCTTGTCGCGTATCGGTATCGGGCATGAGCACGACGAATTCCTCGCCCCCGAAGCGGCAGGCCAGATCGACGCCCCGTATGTTGCGCTGCAGGCGGAGCGCAAATTCCTTGAGAACGACATCACCCACGTCGTGGCCATATGTGTCGTTGACCGATTTGAAGTAGTCGATATCGAGCAACATGACCGCCATTTCGCGATCCTGTTCCTTGGCCTTGGTCAGGCTGATCGAAAGATGGCGCTCGAAATAGCGGCGGTTATAAAGCCCGGTCAGTTCATCGATCACAGCCATCTGCATGGTGGACGAAAGGCTTTCGCGCAATTCCACCGTGTAGCGGTACCGCCTGATCTGGGTCTTGACCCGGGCTGAGAGTTCGTAGCGCTCCAGGGGGCGCATGATGAAGTCGTTGACCCCAAGGTCGAGTCCCCGCACGATCTGGGGGCGGTCTTTCTCGTCGGCGATGAGAATGATCGGGAGCGAACGGGTCTGGTCGGCAGTCCTGATCTGCGAGCAGACCCGCAAGGGATCGAAGCCGTCGAGATCCATGCTGACCAGCACGACTTCGTAATCTCCACCTGAAATCTGGAAAACGGCATCCGATGGGGTGGTCAGCACATCGACGTTGTGTTTCCCCTGAAGGTAGGACCGCAGCCGCTCGGCACGAACCGCCTCCCCTTCGATGACGAGTATGCGGCCCTGTTCCGAGTCGGTTTCCTCGACTGAACGCGCGGCGTGCTCAAGAGCAAGCTGATGGCTGGTCTTTGCGCGGGCGCGCAATTCGTCTGTCAGAACCTTGAGCCGGATGAGGCTTTTAACCCGCGCGAGAAGCTGCATGTCGTCGACGGGCTTGGTGAGAAAATCGTCGGCACCGGATTCGAGCCCCCTGACCTTGTCGGAGGGCTGATCGAGCGCCGTGATCATGACGACGGGGATATGCGACGTGCGGGCGCTGCCCTTGAGAATGCGGCAGCATTCGAAGCCGTCCATGTCGGGCATCATCACGTCGAGCAGGACGATATCGATGTCCTGGGTCCGGCAAATCTCGATGGCTTGAGGACCGGAGGCAGCGGTGACCACCTCGAAATATTCCGCCATTAGCCGCGCTTCGAGCAGCTTTACGTTGGTTGGAATATCGTCAACAATCAGCACCCGTGCTGTCACGGCGCTTCCCTCTCGGCTGATTTTCGGTGTGCGAGCCCGCTACCCGGCTTTGCCAATGTAGCTTTCAATCGTTTCCAAAAAGTGAGGCACCGAGATGGGTTTAGAGATGTATCCCTCGCAGCCGCCCTGCAATATCCGCTCCTCGTCGCCTTTCATGGCGAAAGCGGTGACGGCGATGACCGGGATCGGCGCAAGTTCGTCGTCTTCCTTGAGCCATTTGGTCACGACGAGGCCGGAGACCTCGGGGAGCTGAATGTCCATCAGAATGAGATCGGGCTTGTGCTCGCGCGCAAGATCGAGCGCTTCCATTCCATTGCGGGTCTGGATGGTCCGATAGCCGCGGGATTCGAGGAGATCGTGAAAGAGCTTCATATTGAGCTCATTATCCTCGACAATCATCACCGTCTTGGCCATGCGTCCCGTTCCGCCGACTCACGCCGACGCTTCCTGTTCTGGTTATGATCCGGTATCATCAATCTGTTACGAAACAAGAAATAAGGCGAGTCTCTCGCCCGGTCGATACCATGACGGACACCGAACTCGCGGAAATCTCCGATGCCTGCCTGACCTGGCTTGCAGGGGACGTGGCCGAACTCGAGCGATTCATGTCGCTTGCCGGCTATTCCCCGCAAACACTTCGCCAGGCCTTGGGCACAACGGGGTTGGCGCAGGGACTAATCGACCATTTCGGACGCAACGAGCCGCTTTTGCTGGCGATGTGCGCCAATACCGGGCTGGACGTCAACCGCGTCATGCGGCTTTGGAACCGCCTCAACGCCCACGCGTGACGATGACGACAACGCCCTTCATGTGCCGCGATTGCCTGGGGCGCGGCGAGGCCGTGCGTCCCCCTGCCCGCTGCCCATCCTGCGGTTCACCGCGGGTCTTTGCTCATGCCGAACTGTTCGACCTCGTAATCGCCCACGTCGATTGCGACGCGTTTTATGCGTCAGTCGAAAAACGGGATGACCCGAGCCTTATCGACAAGCCCCTCATTGTCGGTGGCGGACAACGCGGCGTGGTCTCGACCTGCTGTTACATTGCCCGGATGAGCGGCGTGCGCTCGGCCATGCCGATGTTCCAGGCCAAACGCCTTTGCCCGCAAGCGGTTATCATCAAGCCCGACATGAAGAAATATGTGGGTGTAAGTCGCGAAATCCGCATGCTTATGGACGAACTTACCCCTCTGGTGCAGCCGCTCTCGATCGATGAGGCGTTCCTTGACCTCTCGGGCACCCAGGCCGTCCACAGGGCCCCTCCGGCCGTTGCGCTGGCGCGCTTCGCAAAGCGTGTGGAAACGGAGATCGGCGTGACGGTGTCGGTCGGACTTTCGCACAACAAGTTTCTCGCCAAGATCGCCTCGGACCTCGACAAGCCCCGCGGTTTCGCCACCATCGGCAAGGCCGAAACCATCCCTTTCCTTGCCGAAAAACCGATCTCCTTCATCTACGGTGTCGGAAAGGCAATGACCGAGACTCTCAAGAAGGATGGCCTGACCACAATCGGGCAGTTGCAAAATCGTGCGCCGGAAGACCTCATGCGTCGCTATGGCGAGATGGGGGCAAGACTGGCACGTCTTTCCCGCGGTGAGGACTACCGGCGGGTTTCCACGGCGCGCGAGACAAAGTCGGTGAGCACCGAAACCACGTTCTTTTCCGATCTTTCGGGTTTCGAGGAGCTTTCGACCGCCCTGCTCTCGCTTTGCGAGCGATTGTCGGAAAGGTTGAAGAAACAAAAATTTGTCGGCGATACCGTAACGCTTAAATTAAAGACGGCGGGCTTCAGGACGCGCACGCGTGCCCAACACCTGATGATGCCGACGCAGCTGGCAACTACGCTCTATGAGGCCGGCATGAAGCTGCTCGCGCGCGAAGTGGACGGCACCGCCTTTCGCCTGCTCGGTATCGGTGTTAGTGGTCTGGAGGCGGCTGACGGAGCCGATCCGGTCGACCTCATCGAACCCCAGATCGCCCGCAGGGCCGCCGCCGAACGCGCGCTGGACAAGGTGCGCGACAAATTCGGGCGTGAGGCGCTAGTGCGCGGCAAGCTCTACAAGAAGCCCAAACCCAAAGTCAGCCAGGTGGAGACGGAAGATGACGATTGAACAAAAGCTCGCAAGCTTGGGATACGCGCTGCCCAAGCCCGTCGCGCCGTTGGCCGCCTATGTCCCGGTCACCCGCTCGGGCAATCTCCTGTTTGTCTCGGGTCAGCTCTCTATAGGTCCAGATGGGCTGGTGACGGGCCATCTAGGCAAAGATCTGGACGTTGCCGCAGGCCAGAAGGCGGCCGAACTCTGCGCGGTCAATATCCTTGGGCAGATCGCATCCGTCACCCCGCTCGAAAAGGTTGCCTCGATCCTCAAGCTCACCGTGCTCGTGGCATCTGCACCGGACTTTTCCGATCAGCATCTGGTCGGCAACGGGGCATCGGAATTGTTCATCAAAGTGTTGGGCGACGCGGCTAAACACGCGCGCGCTGCCTTCGGCGTCGCGGCCCTACCCCTTGGTGCCGCCGTCGAGATCGACGCCATTGTGGAGATAAAGGACTAAATGATGACTACCCCCTTCGACCGCCCCATTGCCCACCGCGGACTGCACGACCGATCAAGGGGAATCATCGAAAACTCGGCCTCGGCCTTCGAAGCCGCTATCGCGCGTGGTTTTGCCATCGAGTGCGACCTGCAATTGTCCGGCGACGGCGCAATCTTGGTGTTCCACGACCACGATCTTCAGCGTCTGACAGGACGGGACGGTAACATTCACGAACTTGCCGGAAACGAAATCTGCGCTATGCCGCTGCTCGACAGCGCATCCGGCGACACGCCGCAACTTTTTGCACAATTTCTCGAGCAAATTGCCGGCCGGGTCCCATTGGTGGTCGAGATCAAGCAGCAGCCCACGGCCGCGGGGAACGCTGAAATCGCGGAAAAGTCGGTCGAAATCGCTCGCGATTACAGAGGACCGCTGGTTTTCAAGTCGTTCGACCCGACAGTGCTCAAAGCGGTGCGGAAAGCGGGTTATTCCGGCCAACTCGGTATCATCACCTATGGCTACAGGACGCCTGAATGGGACGGGCACATTCCCGCCCACCGCAGATTCATGCTCCGGCACCTCTTGCACTGGCCCCTGTCGCGCTTCACATTCATATCCTGCGAGCGCACCGCGCTTGATCTCCCCGCCGTCCGGTTCTTCCGCACTTTCGGAATGAACGTCATGAGCTGGACAGTGAGAGAAAAGGCGCATGTACCCGGCGTACGCGCGCAGGCCGACCAGATCGTATTTGAAGGATTCGATCCCGAAGCGTGACTTCCGCTGCCGAACTGACGATTTCGGTTCACCCCGACGCCGTATCGATTTCCGCCGCCGACTGGAACCGGCTGGCGTCGAATGGCGCCGGAGTCGCCAACCCGTTTCTCGATCACGCCTTTTTCCTTGCGCTGGAACAATCGGGCTGTGCCACCGGACGAACTGGATGGCAGCCCCAGCACATCGTTATCAGGCGCGGCGATTGCCCTGTCGGCTTGATGCCGATGTTCCTGAAATCACATTCGATGGGCGAATATGTCTTCGACCACGCCTGGGCTGACGCCTTCGAGCGCGCGGGCGGGCGGTATTACCCCAAGCTGCAAAGCTCTGTGCCCTTCACACCCGCGACGGCGCCCAAGCTGCTGGCGGCCGATGGCAGCATTGAAACGCGCATGGCCCTGCTTGGCGCCGCGGAAGCGCTCGCCGACAGGCTGGGCGCATCCTCGGTCCACGCCACATTCGTTCCCGGCGAGGAGGAAACACTGGCCCGGGAGGCGGGATGGCTGGTGCGGCACGACACGCAGTTTCACTGGACCAACGAGGAATTCGGGACGTTTGAGGATTTTCTCGGCACGCTGCAATCGCGCAAGCGCAAGGCCATCCGCCGCGAGCGGCGCGATGCGCTGATCGAGGGCATCGAGGTCGAGTGGGTGACAGGAAGCGACCTGACCGAGACGCACTGGGACGCGTTCTTCGACTTCTACATGGATACCGGCTCGCGCAAATGGGGCCGCCCCTATCTCAACCGCGAATTCTTCTCGCGCATATCCGAAACGATGGCCGACCGCATTCTGCTGGTGATGGCCAAGGACGGGACGGACTATATCGCGGGGGCGTTGAATTTTATCGGCAACGACACGCTCTATGGCCGGAACTGGGGCGCGATCCGCGACGTTCCGTTCCTGCATTTCGAACTCTGCTACTACCAGGCCATCGACTTCGCGATTGCAAGAGGCCTGAAGCGCGTCGAGGCCGGGGCGCAGGGCGAACATAAGCTGGCGCGGGGCTATGCGCCGGCCAAGACACGTTCGATCCACCATATCGCGCACCCTGGACTGCGGCGGGCGGTTGCCGATTATCTCGAGGAAGAGCGACGTGCAGTGGCACGGCACAGCGAAGCCCTTGAAACCTATACCCCATTCCGCAAGAGTGGCGACTGACCATCAATCGCGGGAGATCCAGATGACCGCCTACGATCCGGACAATATCTTCGTAAAGATCATCAAGGGCGAAATCCCCTGTCACAAGGTCTATGAGGACGATACCACCCTCGCCTTCATGGATATCATGCCCCAGTCGAGGGGTCACACGCTGGTGATTCCGAAAACCGGATCGCGCAACCTGCTCGACGCCCAACCGGAAGTCCTCGCGGACTTGATTGGAAAAACGCAAAAGGTGGCAGCGGCGGTGATGAGAGCGACTGGCGCCGACGGCTTCCGCATCATGCAGTTCAACGAGGCACAAGCCGGGCAGACGGTGTTCCACCTCCATTTCCACATCGTCCCCATGTATGAGGGTATCCCCCTCAGACCGCATACCGGCGAAACGGCGGATCACGAGGCGCTTGGCGCGCTCGCGGAAAAGATTCGCTCGGCGTTTTAGGAGCGTCTTGCACAGAGTAAAGCAGATTTGGCTCGATATCCGGGCGCGAACAGCGCCCCAATTAGCGAGCGAGAACAAAAAGGCCGGTGTCTCCACCGGCCTATTTCTTAGGTCTTGGACTCGGCGTCCTTTGCCTTGGATTTGCTCGTCGGCTTTTTCCCGCCCTTCGGACCGGTGATGGCCTTGGGCCGTGCAGGTCGCGGGGGGATGGAGACGAGTTCGAGGCGGGCTTCGCTGCCCTCGCCAACCACCGTTACCTTGACCGAACCGCCCTTCTGCAGCAGCCCGAACAGAACCTCTTCGGCGAGCGGCTTCTTGACATATTCCTGGATCACGCGGCCGAGCGGCCGCGCGCCCATCTTTTCGTCGTAACCACGTTCGGCAAGCCAAGTGGCGGCCTCGGGTGTCAGCTCGATGGTGATACCGCGCTCGGCAAGCTGGCCTTCGAGCTGGAGGATAAACTTCTCGACCACACGATGCACCGTTTCCGGCGGCAGCGGCGCGAACGAAATGATGGCGTCCAGCCGGTTACGGAACTCGGGGCTGAAGGTGCGGTTGATGGCATCCTCGTCATCGCCTTCCTGCCGTACGCGGCCAAACCCGATGGGCGATTTCGCAAGTTCGCTGGCCCCGACATTCGACGTCATGATCAGGATGACATTGCGGAAGTCGACCTGCTTGCCCGAGTGGTCAGTGAGCTTACCGTGATCCATAACCTGCAACAGGATATTGTAGAGGTCCGGATGGGCCTTCTCGATTTCATCGAGCAGGAGCACGCAGTGGGGGTGCTGATCCACGCCGTCGGTCATCAGACCGCCCTGGTCGAACCCGACATAGCCTGGAGGCGCGCCGATCAGCCGCGAAACGGTGTGACGCTCCATATATTCGGACATGTCGAAACGCAGCAATTCCACCCCGAGCGTGTCGGCCAATTGCTTGGCGACTTCGGTCTTGCCGACGCCTGTGGGGCCCGTAAAGAGGTAAGAACCGATAGGCTTTTCGGGCTCGCGCAGACCTGCACGGGCCAGTTTGATCGCTGCGGAGAGCGATTCGATTGCCTTATCCTGCCCGAAAACGACGCGCTTGAGATTGGTCTCAAGGTTCGCCAGCAGTTCAGTATCGGATTTCGATACCGATTTCGGCGGGATGCGTGCGATGGTCGCGACCGTCGCCTCGATGTCGGGTACATCGATCAACTTCTTGCGCTTGTCCTCAGTCACCAGCATCTGCCGGGCGCCGGTTTCATCGACCACGTCGATGGCCTTGTCGGGCAGCTTGCGGTCGTTGATGTAGCGCGCCGATAGCTCGACCGCCGCCTTGAGGGCGTCATCGGTGTATTTGAGCTTGTGATAATCCTCGAAATACGGCCGCAACCCCTTCATGATCTCGATGGCGTCGGGGATTGTCGGCTCGTTGACGTCGATCTTCTGGAAACGGCGGACAAGTGCCCGGTCCTTCTCGAAGAACTGCCTATACTCCTTGTATGTCGTCGAACCGATGCACCGGATCGCGCCTGAGGCCAGCGCGGGCTTCAAGAGGTTTGAGGCGTCGAGCGCGCCGCCTGAAGTCGCTCCTGCACCGATTACGGTGTGAATCTCGTCGATGAAGAGGATAACGTTCTCCTTCTTCTCGAGCTCCTTCATGATCGCCTTGAGCCGCTCCTCGAAATCGCCCCGGTAGCGCGTACCCGCGAGCAGCGCACCCATATCGAGCGCGTAGATCACCGAGTCCTTGAGGACCTCGGGCACATCGTTCTCAACGATTCGGCGTGCAAGTCCCTCGGCGATTGCCGTCTTGCCGACACCGGGATCGCCCACATAAAGCGGATTGTTCTTGGAGCGCCGGCAGAGCACCTGGATGGTGCGTTCCAGTTCAGCCGCGCGCCCAATCAAGGGATCGATCTTACCTTTGCGGGCCTTGTCGTTGAGATTGATGCAGAAGTCGGCAAGCGCAGAGCTCTGCTGACTGGCGGCGCCGGCGCGCGCACCTTCTTCCGTGAATCCCGCACCGCCCTCCTCAGCGCCGCGCACAGCGCGATCCGCGTTTCGACCAGACTTCGCAATGCCATGGGAGATGAAATTGACCGCGTCGAGCCTGCTCATGTCCTGCTGTTCGAGGAAGTAGGCAGCATGGCTTTCGCGCTCGGCGAAAATGGCCACGAGGACATTTGCGCCGGTGACCTCCTCACGGCCTGACGACTGAACGTGGATTACGGCGCGCTGGATCACGCGCTGGAATGCCGCAGTCGGGCGCGCATCCTGCCCGTTGGAAACGACGAGGCTGTCGAGTTCCTCGTCGATAAACTCTTCGAGATCGGCGCGCAGGGACTCGATATCAACATCGCAGCCCTTGAGTACCGCGATGGTGTCGCGGTCATCGGTCAGGGCCAGCAAGAGGTGTTCGAGCGTAGCGAACTCATGGGCACGCTCGCGCGCCAGGTTCATCGCCTGATGAAGTGCCTTTTCAAGTCCGCGGGAGAATGAGGGCATTTGATGATCCTACTGCTTTTCCATCACGCATTGAAGCGGGTGCTGATTTCTGCGCGCGGCATCCATCACTTGGGTAACCTTGCTTTCGGCCACCTCATAGGGATAGATTCCACACTCCCCCACACCTTGATTATGCACGTGCCACATTATCGTTGTGGCCTCTTCGCGGGACTTGTTGAAGACCTGCTCGACAATCAGAATCACGAACTCCATGGGCGTGTAGTCGTCGTTGAGCAACAACACGCGATAAAGGCTCGGCTTTCTGGTTTTGGGACGCGTCTTCGTAGCAACGCCGACATTACCCTCGCCGTCGTTCTCGTGGTCTCGTTCGCCACCGGGTCCCGCCCGGAGCGCAGCAATAGCCCTCCGATCACGGGGATTGGCAATGAGGGGCACAGGAGAGAACTCAGGCAAGTCGGGTCGTCCCATATACAGATACGGCATAGACGGCCCCATTATGTAGGCAAAACTTCGGCCATGTTAAGGGGCGATCTCGCCATCCGCCAAAAGTGAACGGTGGCGCAGGAAAGTCGCATCAAATTTTACGCACTTTACGGATTTGTAACCGCGTCCGCCTAATCTCCTCGCCACAATGACGTTGACAGGTTCCTCTTGCCGCGGGGGTAGGCAAACGAGGCATCTGACGAACCAGGTGTACGGCGCGCGTGTTCTGCGCCGATTGAGTAAAGAGTTGGAGTACCGGGTGCCGACCCTTCTGCGTAATGATTCTGCGCGTTCTGTTGTTGCGCGCGCCATCCTCGTTCTTCTCGTTGCACTCGCGGCTTTTGGGCTTGTCCTGCAGCCCGCCGCTGCCCAAAACGTGCCACGCGCCTATGCCGGTATCGTTGTCGATGCGAAAACCGGGCAGGTTCTATACCAGGATAAGGCGAACGACCTGCGCTACCCGGCGTCCCTGACAAAGGTGATGACGCTTTACATCCTGTTTCAGGAACTCGAAGCGGGGCGGATGACGCTCAACACCAAGCTCTCGGTCTCCGCGCATGCGGCGGCCGCCGTTCCGACCAAGCTCTATGTGCAGCGCGGCTCGACCATAACGGTCGAAAACGCTATCAAAGCACTGGTGACGCTGTCGGCCAACGACGTCGCCCGTGTGGTCGCGGAAAATATCGGTGGCACCGAAAGCCGGTTCGCCGAACGCATGACCCAAACAGCCCGCGCGCTAGGTATGAGCAAGACGACCTACAAGAATGCCTCCGGCCTGCCCGATCGCGGACAGGTGACGACGGCTGCCGACCAGGCAGTTCTCGCCCGCGCCGTATTCCAGCACTTCCCCCATTACTACCAGTACTTCCAGACCCGCAGCTTTACCTATGGCGGCAGGACATATGGCAATCACAATGCCCTGCTCGGCCAGAATGGCGTCGATGGCATCAAGACAGGTTACATCAATGCGTCGGGCTACAACCTGATGACCGCAGCGCGGGCGAACAACCGCCATATCGTGGTCGTTGCGCTCGGCTTCAACACCGGCGCCGCGCGGAACGCCAAGGTCGCCGAACTTGTCCGCACCTATATGCCGAATGCCCGGCAAGGCGATTACTGGCGCGAAGCAATGATCGCCCGGCCGGCCCTGGGCACCGGTAGCAGCGTGCAGGTTGCCGCAGCGCCGGGACAGGTTCGTCCTCTCAACGGGCTGCCGCCCATACGCCCCGCAACGCTCGTGGCCAGCACCGTGCAGGTGGCCGCAATTCCGGAACCCACCGGCCCGGCCCAACCGCAGGTGGTCCCCTTCCAGGTTATTTCTGCCGCCGATATTCCCGCCCGGCCAGGCGAAACTGCACTCGATCAGGCCACCTACGTCGCGACCGGCGTCATGCCCGAGTCCGTTCAATACCCAACGGATGATCCCATCGGCGCCTGGATTGCCGAGACGATGCGCCTGAGCGCCTCGCCTGCCGACGTCGGCACGCTTCAGCCCGGACAGGTGCTCGTACCGCCGGCCCCGATCGCCCGCCCCGAAGGGCTCGCACTCGACATGACAACAACTCAAAGTAGCAATGCCGTTCCGGCAGGCGGTTGGGTGGTCCAGGTGGGCGCCGCCCAGACCCCCGAAGGTGCCGACGCGCTGCTTGCCGAAGCCACCGGTGCCGTCTCCAACTTCCGGGATCTTCGCGGCTATGTCGAAACCGTGGAACGCAACGGGCAAACGCTCTATCGCGCCCGATTTGCTGGCTTTGCCGACCGTGGACAGGCACGCGCAGCATGTGACGCCTTGAGCGAAGCCTCGGTGAACTGCCTGACCGTACAAGGATAGGACCTAGACGTTTTCCCATTGGCGCAAGTGTAACGGAGTAGCCCAATGAGCGATATCAACGCCCTCAACCAGCTCGCGAATTTCCGCGCAGGATCTCCGCTCGCCTCTGAGGATCCGGTTATTCGCGACCAGGCCCTGCGGCAGCTCGTGCGCAGTCTCGAGCCGAGCAAACCTATCCGCCGCCGCGTATCCGACCTGCTCTCCGTCGTCATGGCGCTTTCCGCGCGCACACGCCGCATGGTGCTCCCGCGCGTTACTGTGGACGTCGACGTGTTCACACCGGGCGGCAGCCGCGCGGTACACCTGTTCTTCCCCGACGATCAATAAGGGAACGCGCCGCCGCCGGCTGCGTTTGCCACATCTACGCTCCACCTCCTAAATTCACAAACGGCCTATCGCGCATAGGAGACCCAAACGTGTACTTCGACGGCAAGATCGCAATCGTTACAGGCGCCGGCTCCGGTATCGGCAAAGGCACAGCCCTTCATCTCGCCAAACTGGGTGCTACCGTCGTCGCGGTCGGACGCTCGCTCGAACCACTCGAAGAACTGGTGGCCACGATCTCCGAGGGTGGCACGCGCGCGTTGGCCATCGCGGCGGACGTATCGGACGAGGCAGACATGCAGGCCGCGTTCGATCAGGTGCAGGAGCAGTTCGGACGCCTGGACATCCTTTTCGCCAATGCTGGCATCAACGGAACATGGACGCCAATTGAGGACATGAGTCCTGCGGACTGGGACGAGGTGATGGCCGTCAATCTTCGCGGCACGTTCCTTTCGGTCCACCGCGCAATTCCGCTAATGCGCAAGGCGGGGGGCGGCGCGATTGTGATCAATTCCTCGATAAACGGAACGCGGACCTTTACCCTACCGGGCACTTCGGCCTATTGCGCCACAAAGGCCGGGCAGGTTGCCTTCACAAAGTCCGCAGCCCTGGAGCTCGCGCGCTACCGCATCCGCGTCAACGCGATATGTCCGGGCCGTATCGAGAGCAATATTCACGACAACCCGAAGCCGGGTACCGAAAAGATCGCAATCCGGATCGAATATCCCGATGGCGACATCCCGCTCACAGGCGGTGTTTCGGGAAAGCCGGAAGATGTCGCGGAGGTGGTCGCTTTCCTTGCTTCCGATGCATCACGGCATGTGACCGGGAGCGTCATCTTCGTCGACGGCGCTCAGTCCCTGATGATCTGAGACCTCATCTTTCAGGCGGCCGTTTCTTCCAGCTTGGACATGCGCGCGCCCTCGCCCCGCTGTCCCGCAACCCTGCGTGACGCCAATGGCAGATTGAGCGCATCGGCAAGCGCACGGTATTCCTGCCGCGCCGTGACATGGCTCATCGACGGCGCACCGCCGAGCATCTCTTCGTCCAGGGGATCGAAGACCGTCATCCCGAAGGGAAACAGAGACCGGAAGATAACGCGCTCGGCAATACCATCGGCAATACGGCAGCCGACGCGAGCGGATATGTTTTCCAATCCGGTCAGCACCAGGCGGGCATTGCGCGATCCGAGCATGGAAATCCTGTTGCGCACCAGAACCCAATCGATCGACCGCCCGTCGATATTGAGCCTTTCGCTGCGTGCCCGTTGCACGAGACGGGTATAATGGCTCAACTCCCGGATATCGCCCGTTTCGGGATCGATCCGCCCTATGACGTCCAGGTCTATCAAGCTGTCGTTAAGCGGCGTCACCAGGGTATCGGCCAGCGAGTGCGCCAAGCGCGTTAGATGCGTATCGAAGCCTGGCGTGTCGATAATGACGAAGTCGGCATATCCCTCGACCTCTGCAATGGCCGAACGGAACATCTCGAAAACCGCGCGATCATTGGCAGTGCGCGAGTCCCCGCGGGGTTGCGGCAGGTGAAAATGCGTGGGCTGCGGGATTTTGATCCCCAGCTGCCGGGCGCGTTCACGGCGATTCGTGACGTAAGCAGTCAGCGTCTGCTGACGGCTGTCAGTGTCGATCGTAGCGACGCGAAAACCTTCATAAGCGAGATAAATGGCGAGATGGAAAGCGGTGGTCGATTTGCCCGACCCGCCCTTCTCGTTGCCCAGCACAATTACATGGGCATGGGCGCGCCCTCTGTTACTCTCCAAGCTATCCCCCGAAGCAGCACGATTCTTTCCGGCAGGATGGGGGTGTGCATCAATTAGCACAAGCCCCAACCCATTGGGGGCCTATGCTAATGCTGAATTGTTTAAGATTTTAAGATCTAAGACGGCAGTCGAAGCCGACTGCCGCCTGATAATAATGCGTCATACCCAATAGGGCGGAATGCCATAATGGTTGTAGACGCTCATACCGGCTTCGCGGTTTTCCCAATCGAAGTCGTCGTCGGCGCTGAAGCGGGGTGCATCTTCGAGATCGGCCTTCGCCAGATCGGTGCGATATCCCCCGACGCTTTCGTCATAGGTCAGTTTCGACCAGGGGATCGGATAGTGATCATCGCCGATTCCGAGAAAACCGCCGAAGCTCATCACGGCATAGGCGACCTTGCCGCTGGGCTTGTCGATCATTACGCGTTCGATCTTGCCGATCTTCTCGTTCGCATGGCTGTAGACCGCCGTGCCTTCCACCTTATCGCTGCCGATGAGATTACCCGTCTCGCGCCGGTCGAGGTCGCGGGCACGCAGTCCATTATCTGTACGCGGATCCATTGTAGTCCTCCATGTGTCGCATTGAGACATGGAAAAAACGAGTGGCCGCGCCACCGGTTCCCATTTCACTGAACTATGGCAGAGCCACAAAACGGGCTCAAATCAGCCCCAATTGCGCCAACTCTTCGGCCATGTCAGCGGGCGGTTCTTCGCCACCCCTGCCAGCAAGATCCGGCGGAGCATCCTTTGCCTCAAGATAGCGCCAGCCCTGAAAGGGGCGACGGGGATAAGGCATCGTGCGGACGACCTCGGGATCGAGCAGAATATGACATTGCGGCCTGCCTTCAGCGTCGGTGCTCGACTCGAAACCGACAATACGCTGCCGGCAACGGATCGTGCCGGCAATCACCCAATAAAGCGAACCGTGTCCTGCAATTTCGTCGGCGCGTTTTGGCGTCATGCGCGTGCGATGAACGTTGAGGCCATCTGGCCGCCCCAGCCCCATCGCCTTTCGCTCGGCGCGCCATTCGAGCAATTCCTCCACCGAGGAAACCCCGACACAAAGTTTGATAATGTGCATTTCGCCCCGAATAAAATTTTGCGGAGGTTGCGAACCGCAAGCCGCAGCATCGCTTAACCGAGAACCAAGAAACAAGGGGCACGCCGCCTGGCGCACCCCTCGATCTCAAAACCAGTGCATTTCCATCTGCAAATCTGGGGGTCAAGCCCCGGCGATGATGGAAATCACGAAACCGAGCGAGACCAAACATACGAAAGTCCAGCTAACGGTCCGCCAGCGTACGGCCCATGATTGGCTGCGCATACGCTCTCCTTGTGCTGTTTCTACAACAACCAAATATTAACCAGAAGGCCGCGGGTGGGCAAGCCATACAATTGCCGCAAGGACGGAAGCCGACATTCGCGGGGATTTCGCGAAGAAAATCATATGCTCGCCCTCGGCGAAACCACGACGGGCATGTGGAAAAAAGCACCGGTTAGCCCGGCCTCGGCCCGGCATGTCTCTCTCGATACGCGTACGCTGGTCTGGCCGATACGTCTGCTATATGCAAGGTCATGGCCTTGCTCTCACCTGAATTCTTCGATGACGACGTCGCCAGGGTGGCTCGCTGCCTTATCGGCATGCGCTTGCTGGTTGATGGAATCGGCGGCGCGATCGTCGAAACAGAAGCCTATGACCGGGATGACCCCGCTTCACACAGTTTCCGCGGCCCGACAGCCAGAAACGCTGCCATGTTCGGCCCACCGGGAACGGCCTATGTCTATCGCTCCTACGGCATCCACTGGTGTTTCAATATCGTGTGCAGGCCCGGCACAGCCGTACTTATCCGCGCGCTGGAGCCGCTGGAAGGGCTCGAAACGATGGCGAGACGGCGCGGCTTGGCCACCCCGACCCGGCTCTGCGCCGGCCCCGGCTGCCTCACCCAGGCGCTGGGCATCGACATCGGCCACAACGGCCTGAGCCTCTTGGCGCCCCCGTTCGCGCTCGAGGAAGGTGCAGACCTACCCGTCGATACAGCCACCCGCATCGGCATCTCGCGCGCCGTCGATGTGCCATGGCGCTTTGGTTCCAGTAAAAGCCCGTTCCTGAGCAAGCCAATCAAATAAAAAAGGCGCCCCGAAGGGCGCCCGGACAGGCGGCCGGTGCCGGTTATGCCTGGATCACCACCACACGGGCACCGGTCGGCACACGCTCATATAGGTCGATGACGTCGTGGTTGAGCATCCGGATGCAACCGCTTGACATTGCTAGGCCAATCGATTCCGGCTGGTTCGTGCCGTGGATGCGGAACATGGTATCTGCGCCGTTGCGATAGAGATATAGCGCGCGGGCGCCCAGCGGATTGTTTGGCCCGCCCGCCATACCAGCTGCATAAGGCCGCATGATCTCTGGATCGCGCGCCAGCATGGTCGGCGTTGGTGTCCATGTCGGCCATTGAGCCTTGCGTCCGACGTAAGCGTTGCCGCGCAAGGCCAGCCCGGCACGCCCGACCCCAACGCCGTAGCGGATCGCCTTGCCGTCACCCAGAACGTAATAAAGGTACTTGCTGGGAGTATCGACCACCACAGTACCTTTGGCATAGCTCTTGTCGTATGCCACTTCCTGCCTACGCAGATGAGGTTTGATCGCAGCGACGTTCATCGCCGGCAAAGGAAACCGCTCGTCCGCTATGGCCGAATAGGCGTTTCGGAAAGTGGTACCGGAAGAAGAAGAACACGCCGCAAGAAAAAGCGGCAGCCCGATCATAAAGCCGCGACGCGATAAGCTCATCGATATTGCCCAAACCCAGAATCAACAACGACCGAAGAATTAACCATAACGGTTAAAGTTTCATGCACCATAGCAGGCTGGGGAAAATCGCCCGGAACGGCTGCCGGGTCACAGATGCGTGAAGGTCGCCGTACCAACCGTAGCCCACTGCTCTTCTGCGGCTCCTGATCACCGGATCGACGCCCCTGTTCCAGCAATTTATGCTCGTATACGCAGCCAATACCAATAGTTCCACGCGTTCTATCTACCAGTGGCAAAGAAGCCACACAGCCCAACAATCTAATTGAAGGCCCCGTGACAATGTGGCGCAAATCGGCGAAGTTGCTATTTATCATTACTTCTTTGTCAACCGCTCTTACTTGGGGAATTCGGAATGAATCGCACTCTGTTGGTTTCTGCTGCGCTCGTCGCATTTGCCTCCCCCGCTTTGGCGGCCGACCCGATGCGGCCGGTGCCCGTACCTAGCGTTCCCGTTGTCGACACTTCCTCGATCTGGGATGGCTTCTATGCTGGTTTCCACGTGGGTTATGGACGGGGAGAGGCCTACGATGCCGGCGGCGTGATTAGCTTTGCCGGTTCGGATTATGACTCGATCAGCGGCTTTTTCGGCGGCGTCCAGATCGGCGCCAACGTTCAAAGCGGCTCGATCGTGTTTGGCCTCGAGACCGATATTTCTTTATCGGGACTGTCGCAGACCATTGTTGATGGCGGCGGCAATGACGTGATTGTTGGATTGGATTACTTCGGCACCGTTCGTGCACGGGTGGGCGTCGATCTCGATGGCGTCTTGCCCTATCTCACAGCAGGTTTCGCCTACGGTCAGGGCTACCTTGATGATACCGACGCAGGTTTCGCTCGCGATACCAATTTCCATACCGGTTGGACGGTCGGTGCTGGCGTCGAATTTGCCGTTTCAGATTCGATGAGCATTAAAGGCGAATATTTGTATACTGACCTCGGTATTCGCTCTTATCCCGCCGCCGGCTTGGGAGGTCCGTGGGATGCTGGCGTTCGCTTCCATACGATCAAGCTCGGCGCGAACTTCCATTTCTAATCCCTAATCCTGCCCCCTACGCGGCGGAAATATTAGAGAGGCCTGGCAAACGCCGGGCCTCTTTTTTGCGTCGACAAGCGCGGCAGAACCAATCGGAAGTGCTATGGCGGCCAATCCCGCCCTTCAACTGCCGTGTTGGAACACAATTTGAGGCACGAAATTGAGCGAAATCTGGCGCCGTCAAACGGCGCCAAGAATTTTCTATTTATATTTCAGGTAATTAGGTGTTTCTCCCTCGGGAGAAAATGGTGCGGTCGAGAAGCAACCGCACCTTTGCGCACTCGTTGAAACTAAATGGAAAACTGCCAATTCAAGCCATTTCTGTGACGCAGTTTGTGGCTCAAAATGTGGCGCAAGGTGCGCACCGTAATCCATCTTACCGCACCGGCGTTCCGCTCGGAGACATTGTGACCCCGATCGCGCGGCGGCCGCACGCGTTGCAGACAAAACGCGAGAGGAAATAATCCCTGTTTTCCGAGACGACGAAGTCCGCGCCGAAGACTTCGATCAGCTTGGGTAGCGAGAGGCTCAGCGAATGCCCGCAGGCGCAGTGGATCGTGAGCCGATAACCGCCTTCCAGCTTGTCCTGGAGAGTCTGGATGGTCCAGCCGTATGCGGTCTTGGGCAATTCTTGCCCTCCAATCGTTCTCGCCCTGAATATGAGAACGAATTGAGAACTGCGCAAGGGCCGGAGAAATCGGCACCGAAAAGCCGGTTCTTCCTAGCCCCCGCCCCTCCACGTATTCAGCCCGAGATTGACGAGATAGGCCACCCCACCCAGTAGCGCGGCAATCACCAGCCAGCCGATCTTGGCCGAGGTCCCCTCGATGCCGCGCCGGAACCGCCGGATAAACCGGAAATCCTCGCGCGCCTCGTCCTGATGTTCGGCGCCGTCGAGGCGCAGGCCGGCATCGGCGAGCTCGTCGCGCATGGCGGCGCGAATCTGGGCCAGTTGCTCGGGTGAAAATCCGTGGGCGACGTTAGCGACCAGTTCGGTGATGATGCGGGATTGTTCGGCCCGATCGCGTTCCAGCAATGCAACGCGCCTGGTCAGCGTCATTTTACTCCGGCCCAGCGTCCCGCGTTCATCCTCCATCACTCCACCCCCATCAGTCCGGCGCGCAAGGCGTCGTAAAATCCCGCGCAGCGGCGCAGCAGCCCGTTGGCCTCATCGAGCTGGGCTCGCTCGCGCCGCAGGAGCACCGCCAGCTCCTCGCCCTCGATGAGCGCCGCGTGCGGCACCGGCCCCCGGCACAGGTCCGGCCAGGGTTCGAGCACTACGCCCGCTTGCGCGCGGCCGAGCGCGCTGGCGGCGCTATCGATCCGCTGACCGGTCGTTGCCGAGCACGCGCTCAAGAGTGTCAGCGTCGAGAGTGCAGCTGCGGCCCGTGCCGGCCAGCCATTGGGTGAGCGCATGATTGTCCTCCTCGAACTGGCGGGCGAAAGCGGCCGCGGCCCGCGCGGCCTCGGCGATGGATTGATTGAAGCTCGATGTCGCGGCCTGCCCGGCCAGCGCCTGGCGCAGCTGTTCCTTGGCCCGGGCGGCCTCGGCGGCGGCCGTCACGCGTTCGAGGCATGCCTGTTCTTGCGTCCTGACAGTCTCGGCAATGGCACGCGGCAGAACGAAGCGCTCGAACCACAGCTTGCCCCCGCCCCAGCCGAGCATCAGCCCGGCAGCGAGACCGCCTGCGGCGAGAACAAGGCTAATCCTCATCGCCGCGCCCCATATATTTGCGGGCATTGGCGTCATCCCAGATCGCACCAAACACGTAGGAGCCGATCACGGAGCCAGCGAGCAGGAAGGCCGAGATGACGATGGTTTCGTGCAGCCGGCTATCCCCGCCCCAGATCGTGAGATAAGCGATCTCGGCCGCGCAGAACGCGAGCGTAGCGAAGATCACACGGCGCCTGCGCGTCCATTCGAACTGGCCTTTTGGAAACTGCATGAGTCTCTCCTATGCGGCGAGCTTGCCGAGCGGGTCTTGCTGCACGTCGAAGCTCGGGCAGGCTTTGGCTGTCACCTCGTTATGGCCGCGCACGCGCTTGATGGGGTGCCTGGCGACAAGCTGCTGGGTGAGCCAGAGCATGGAGCTGATCTGCGCCGGCGTGCGCGTATCCTTGGCATTTTTCCCGTCCGACGAAACGCCGCCGATATAGCAGCCGCCGATCGAACCGGTGTTGTGGTCTTGGACGTGCGCGCCAACCTGACCGACCGGGCGGCCGAGCATGATGCGGCCATCAGGATAGATGATGTAGTGGTAGCCTATATCCGACCAACCGCGCGCCTTGTGCCACTGGCGGATATCCTCGACCGTGAAATCCTTGCCCTCCGGTGTCGCGGCGCAGTGCCACCACAGCGTGTGGATAGGTCGCGCCGTATCGAGCAGTTGCAGTGTTGAGACGTTCGGTGGCGGCGCGGCGCCAGCGACGACGACCGCGGCCTTTGGGGCAGGCTGGCCCATCGCGCTTTTGTCGGGCTCGGCGCGCGCTGGAGTTTTGGCGGGCGTCGTGGCCTGCCTGAGTGCCGTTCGTGACTGTGGGCCATACCTGCCGTCCGGAACGAGCCCGACGCGCGCCTGGAACGCTCTGAGCGCGGCATCTGTCTTTGCGCCGAAATCCCCGTCAGTGTTAAGCCGCGGCGAAGCGCCGGCCTTGTTGAGTAGATCCTGTAATTCGCGCACAGCAAGGCCCTTGCTGCCGCGCATGAGCACGGTTGCCATTGTCGGTCTCCATGGATTTCAGGGTTTCAGTCGCAAAAAACCCCGCTCAAAGGCGGGGCGTAAGGGTGGTCGCGGCTGGCGCTAGTCCCTCGCGAGCAGCGCGTCCGCCCGCGCCTCGCCGAACTCCGTGACAAGTTCCCAGTGCAGCACGGCAAAGAGGGGATCGTCCGAGAGGAAATACTCAACGGCGTTGTACATCAGGCGCAGCTTGGCGTGATCGGAAGCGTTGAGCCCGGCCTCGAAAGTCTCGGCCTCCTCGGGCGTCATGCGCTCGATGAACACCGATTTATAAAGGCGGTATGGCGCGTTTGGGTCGATCGGGTCTGATTCAGGCTCGGGTTCGGGGGCAGCGAACGTTTCGCCGTCATAGGTCCATCCGATCTGCACGTTGTCGCCGCAGGGCACATAGCCGGGTAGCGTCCCCATGATGACCTGGACGACTGTCCCGTTTTCGATTTTTGCCGATTTCGTCATGCTGCAATCCATTCGGTTATGATGCAGATACCGGCTGTGCCTGCGCCACCGGTGGCCGTGTTCGTTCCTGTTGACACCGCGCCGCCGCCGCCGGCGCCATTTCCCGAACCTGCTTGCCCGTCGGCTGATGCGTTGCTCGTGGATCCCTGCTTGGCACCCGGCCCGCCGCGGCCATGCAGAGTGCTCCCGCCATCAGATGCAAAGCCGACAGCCGCATTTGTCGAAAACTGGTTCGACCCGATGCCTTGCGACTGTGAGGACCCTTGCGCTGCACTGAACAGGATGGTGGCCCCGGACGCAGCCCACCCCGATTGCGTGTTGGTGACTGGTGACGCGCCGTTCACTGTCGGTAGCCCGGCCGCGCCATTGGTTAGATTCCCTGTGTTGCCGCCCGGGCATGTGACAGATCGCGTACCGTCATCGTAGGAACTGGATGATCCAGTCGCATTCGGCGCGCCACCCGAACCGATGGCGATCGTTGCCGAATTGGCCGGACGGAACGGCATGAAGGCCATGAATTCTCCGCCAGAACCGCCGCCCGAGCCAACACTGACCTGCCCGTTTCCGCTTCCGGCCCCGGTCGTTCGCCCACCCGCGCCCCCGCCGCAGATGTAGATTTCGGCGGCGATACAATTGGCGTCAAAATTGTGGGTGCCCGATGTCGTTCGGACGGTCTTTTTGACACTGACAGTCGTACCGAAATCAAGAAACCAGTTCGCGCCATCCGACACCAGCTTTATTGCGACATGCGGGATGTAGTAATCGAGCGGCGCCGCGCGGCCATTGATCGTCTGGCTCGATACAGTGCTGATTCGCAGGCGGTTGGCGCTGCCCGCATCGGCGCGGGTCAGTATGACCCACCAGCCCGCACCGACTGTTGCCGCGCTTGGCAAGGTAGCGGTGCGGTTGGCCGCCGATGTGTTGAACCGGATCGTCTTGCCGCGATCATCCTCAACGACTGTGTAATTGGCTGTCTTGGTCTCGATGGTGATCGCCCCGCCTCCGAACAGGCCGATCAACGACCCAAGGCTTGCGGACTTGGCCGCATCTCCGTCCTCGCTGTCGGTAATGATGATCTTGTCGGCCGCGACAGGAGCGGACTTGATCGCCACCCCGTTGATGGTCGAGGCCAGGGATACCGCATCGACTGCGCCCTGGTTGCCGATCAAAATGGGCTGGATCGAGATCGTGTCCGCGTCGTCGAACGCTGTTGCCCCGGCATGATCCTCGACCGCGATCTTGACATAGCCTGTCGCGTCGGTGACGCCGGAAATTCTCAGGACGGCCTGCGCCTCATCGTCGGTACGGGTAAGGATGATGTGCCCCTTGACCGGATTGGTCGAGGCCCCAAGCGTGAGGAGATAGGCGCCGACATTGTTCCCGCCGCGCGTGGTCTTGGAGACGAACAGAAACTCGGCCGCGCTCAGGTTCGTGTTGTCGGCGCGGAAAAGTCCCGCCCCAGGATCGCTGTCAGCGGTCCCGTCATCGAACTCGTAGAGGAGCCCGGGGTCTGTGCCATCCGCCCCGTCTTCACCGTCCTCGCCGTCTTCCCCCGAGGGGGCGAACGAGGCAACCATGACGGTTGTAGTGCTCGGCCGCGCGCCGACAATTGGCGAGACCGGGATTTCGTAATTGCCGTTGGCGCCGACAGTCAGATCGCCGGTGACGGCAAACTCCATATAGACCGCCGCATCGGTGGCGGACTGGAACCGCAGCGTTCCGCGGGAATTGCGATTGTCGATGTCATCGAGGGCATTGAGCCACGCCACGATCGACGCGCCGCCCATGTCCAGCGCGTTGGGGTTGAACCGCACGAGCGTGACACTGGCGAAACTCGAGTTATTCACCCGGAACTGGCCATCCGACAGTGCGCCGGTACCGGTGCCGGTATTCATCGTCAGCCGCACGCCCTGCGGATCACCTTTCACCCCCTTGATGTTGTAGGCAAGGTTGATATTGGAGGTGAAGCCGCCCGGCATGATATACTGCCCGACGCCTTCAGTCGGCGCGGTGCCCTCGCCTCCCACCCAAGAAATGAGCCGCACTACGGCTTCCGCGCCGGCGTTGCGGTCGACGATCGACAGGACCGGAGACCAGCCGCGCGCGCCTTGCGGGCCGGTGAGCGGGAAGCCTGGTGACCAATCTCCACTCGCGGCCGACGCCTTGACGAACAGCACCGTGCTTGTCCCATCGCTCGAGAGATAGGCGAACGGTTTGCCCTCGTCGTTGAGCCATTCGTCATCGTAGTCGTCGCGCCCAGCGAACGATCCGGCCGCATCGTAATTGAGGCCGTTGCCGCTCAGGGTCCACGAAAGCGCGACAGGCTCGGTGCCAATCACGCCATCGCTGGCAATGTGAGAAACGCCGAGCGAATAATAGCCCGAGGCGTCCACCACGCTCGTCAACTGGAATTCGTAGAACGCCGTGGTTGCCAGCGAGCGGAGCCGGATCGAATCGCCGGGGTTGAGCCGCGACAATAGTGGCGCGACGTTGCGGTGATTGGAGTTGGCGTCGAGGTAATCGATATAGGCATGGGTTGCGGCTGTCGGATCGGCATCGTCGAAAGCGATGTTACCAGGCCCGGGATCGGCCGCACCGGTGACGCCAATGGCGTTGAAGAACAGGCCCTGCGCATTGCGGTCATAGGCGTTGATCCGGTCACGCTGTTCGCGGACCACGCGGAACACTTCTGCCGCATCGCTCGTGGCCTGGTTGATCGGCCAGATTTCGAGTGGGACATCGGCGTCGGTGGCGCCGCCATACTCGCGCGTCAACTCGAAGGTCGAGGTGTCCGTCAGGCTCTCAAGAAAATAGACGATGCCGTCAATCGCCACGAGAAAGCCCGGAGCGGCAATCGCCGAGGAGAGCGGGCCGCCGGTGTTGATCTCGACCGTGGTGGAACCGTTCTCGACGTCAGCGGTCGCGGAGTAGATGATCGTCATGGGCGCCTCGAATGCAAAAACCCCGCGCGATGGCGGGGTTTGGGAACGGTGATTTGGAAAAGATCAGAAGTTGAACGAGCAGACCGAATAGCGGATCAGGACCTGCGGGATTTTGTACCCAGTGAACTGCCGGGACCAGTTGCCGGTAAAGACAATCCGGTTATGAAAGACCGTCGCAATGACCTGCCAGAGCGCCAGCGGAATCGATCCGCCGCCGCCGGAAAACTGCCTGACGACCACGCCGAAGCTGGCGCTTTCGTTCTTCTGCATGACCCTGTGATGGTTACCCACGGGCAAATCGAACAGCACCAGCGGAGGCGTCCCGTACGACTTGGCAAAAAAGACAGTCGCGCTATAGGAGCCATCGAATCCGGAAATCGTCCAGTTGACGTTATGGGTGCCCTGCTCAACGATCCCGAAGGCCGGGAACGAGGAGCTGTACTGGAGATCGGCATCGTTCGCCGTCAGCACGTTCTGGCCGGGCTTTGCGATCCACAGCCCCTGCTCGCTGCCGCGCTGACCCAGCAATATCCTGTTCGACATGGGTCACGGCCTCAGGACGATATAATGAAGAAAGTTGCCGGAGCCCCGATACATGCCCGCCGCCGGCAGGACGAAGCGGTTGTTGAAGACGCGCATATAGGTCGGCCCTGTCTTGTAATCGAGCAGCGCGTTGACTGTTTCCGCATCGTCCCAATCGATCACATGGAACTGCAACGGCCCGCCGGATTTGGAATACCTGTTGCTTGGCGTCCCTTGAGTTGCCCGCTCCATGCCGATAACCACGGGCGGCTCCGGGAGGGTGACGCCGAAATTGACGGTTGTCGTGTTGTTGCCGGTCGGAAGCGCGACCGAACCGGCCGTGACTATTCGCGAACTGGCCAGCCATTCGCTGTCGAAGGACAAAAACCTGCCCTGCAGGTTGGCATTGAGGACGTTGGTGCCTGGGACGCTCACCCGCAATCCCTGTTCGCCCGATGGGAGTTCGCCGAGAACAAGTCTGTTGGCCATTCAGGGGTGCCTCGGCACGTTGAAGACGATCAGATCGAAAAGCGCAGGCGATGACACGTTGGGGTTGTACGTCACGGTGATCTGCGACCTGTTGTTCCAGAGGTAATAAGGCTCCGCCGGCCCCGAGAGCCATGCAAAGGCAAAATATCCTGGGTCCGGCCATGAAAAGACGGTGTTGTTGTTCGGGGACGCCCGTACCGTGACAGAGCGCCTTTCGGCATAGATCACCTGCAGCATGGGTATTTCAGGAGATAGCAGCAGCCCGTTGACGCCCGCCGTCAAAACGTTCTGACCCGGCTTGGACACCCAGAGCCCGAACTCCCCGCCTCGCTCGCCCAACAGAACCCGGTTGGCCATCAGCTATTATCCGTAATCAGAATGCGGTTGTTCGGCCCTTGGATCGATATCCCCGGTCCAGATGGCGCCGGCGCCACTCTCAGTGTGCCGGTGATCGAAGCGTTCTGGGCAAAGAGATCGCCGACATCGATCACCGAGGCATCAAGGCTGTTCGCGGCGATGTTCCCGGCCGTCAGGTTCTTGATGAAAGCGTTCTTGATATAGGCGGCGTCTCCTTCGAGATAGAACGGAGAGTCGACCAGCGACCCATCCGCCCGCATGAGATAGAAGGCGTCGACCAGCATGGCGACGATCGCTTGCGTCTGCCCGCCGCTGCCAACCGACGCACGGAGCAGCATGGCCGCCTGCGACAACAGCCCGTCCTTGATCGCCCTGACCTTGAACAGGATATCGGCGATCGACTCTTCGGGGTTCACTTCGGCTGTTATGGCCATATATCCGCCGGCAAGGCTTTCATTGACAATTGCCACGAGCTCGATCTCGAGCTGAGCGAGCGCCCTGTCCACCTCCGCAAGGGCCTTCCGGCTTTCCACGATTGCCGCCGCACTGGCAGCGTTGTGGGCTTCTGTAATGTCGATCTGTTGCGCGACCGTATTGTCGAGCGAGAGGGCAGCAAGCGCGATGCTTTCCTTGAGCGCCCGCAGTTCCGCGAGCTGCGTCTGGATCGCCCCGATGCTGTCGCCGGTCAGGAGCCCGTGGGCGTTGCGGAGCTCGCGGCCGAGTTGCTGGACCTGGATGTCGGTCACATCGACTTCCTGCACCGCAGGCGTCGTGACCGGCAACCATTCAGACCACTCACTCGGACTCCCGCTGGAGCGCCGGAAGATGCCGCGGACCTCGTAGCTGGTCTGCGGCGCGAACTGCCCCGCCAGAATGACCTTCCACGGCTCGCCGTAAGGGACCTCGCCATCAAACATCGGATCGGAGGTTTCGGCCAGCCGGACCTGCACGCGCACCATGTCGACGTCCGGGACATCACTGGCAAACCAGACTTCGATGCTTGCGCGGCGCGCATTGTTGTCGTTGTCATAGATCGTCGCTGGAAAGACCTGCCAGCCTTGCATGGGCATAGGCCGTGGCCCGACAAGATCGATCGGCCCATCGGGAACGGGTGTAAAGTCCGCTTCCTGGTCCCAGTCATAATCTGAAGGGTCGACCTCTGTCAGGTCGACGATGACGTCGAGATTGGACTTGTAGACGATACCGTCGACGCGGAAATGCTTCGCGACATATCCGTTGCGGGCGCTGGTCCACGCAACGACATCGCCTGGCTCGAGCGCGCGGAACTCTGGCCCAAGCACAAACGTATGCCGTCGGGCGCGCAGGGCCTCGGCAAGCGCCCATTTCATGAGCCGCTGCACCTGGCCTTTGTAGGGCACCAGATCGAGCGATACCGATGCCATCAGGCGCCGATTGCCATCCTTGGCCTCGAGGTCTGGCCGCAGGCGCGGGGGCGCCTTCTTGACGTTCCATCCCTCCGCAGGGTTCGGATAGCTGGCATCCACCCCGTTGACTGTGTCCGCAAGCGAAAAGAACGGTGTAAAGCTCTGCTCTTCGGTCGAAAGGATATCGGCATCGGTGAATGCCATGACCGGCGACCCCGACGGGCCGGCATAGACCTTGTAGACCCCGCCAACCTCTGCCATGCGGGCATTGGCGGCGGTCAGCAAAGCCTCGACGGTCGTTGCCACCTGCGCACCGACCTGGATTTCACCGCCCGCGCGATATGTCCGCTCGATCCCGTCTGGCCCCTCGACGGAGGCCTGCGCCGCCTCAATGCCGGCAATCCAGTTCCCAGCAGGAAGCCGCGCAGGGCTCAGGCTCTGCAGCCCGTAAACCCATTCGCCATCGAACCGGATGCCGCGCTTGACATTGTAGAGTTGGACGATCGGGTTGAAATCGTATTCGTCACCGCCCCATGTCGCGGGATCGTCCCATCTCTGCGGGCCGTCTCCGCCAGCCGTCGTGTCCTTGGCGATGTTGTACCAGCGCACGCCATGCGTCTCGAACTTGATGTTCGGGATGCCCTGGAACAGCGGTTTGTTGCCCTGGTCGCTCCGCTCCGGTGCGCGCGCAAAGACAATGGCATAGGCTATGCCGGTGCCGATGCGATCGGAACCGTAGGGCCGGTCAGGATCGGTTCCGAACGTCGAGACCAGGAACGGGTCCGCCTCGGTCTGCGTGCCGTCGTAGAACTTGATCCAGAGATGGTCCTTGCCGCCCTTCCGGAATTGCTGCACTGGCCAGCCGAAATTGGCATGTGCCTCGTCCTTAAGCAGCGTTCCGCGCTTGCCTTCGACGAAAACCCGCGTCAGGTCGCGGATCGGCAGGTCGCCAATGGCAATGACCCGTACAGACCTTGTCCCGCCCGAACCGAATGTATTGTGATAGACCAGCGAGCCTGCCGTGCAGTTCCACCCGAAATTGATCGAGCGCGGCACGTCTTCGCCGGCCTGCAGCCTCCCCTGCACCCCAAACCGGGGCGGCTCTGGCTCCCCCTGCATGGCCTTCGCCAGGAGGTTTACGGCAATGCCCGCTGTCACCTGCAACGCGGCTGCCGTCAGACCGGCCAGAAAGGTTCCGGCGCCGAATATGGCGGAGCCGATTGCTGTGAAAACTGCCATCTTGGAAGCTGCCTAGGCCGCGAGCGGTTTCAGAAAGTGCGTTTCAACGGCGCGATAACCGCGCCTGCGATAGAGAATTTCGGCCTGCGGGAAGCTCACCAGCGCCGCCATCTGGCAGAAGGCGCAACCCAGTCCGCGCGCCCAGTCCTCATAGGCGTCGAGCATCGCTCCCGCCGCGCGGCCGCGCGCATCGGGCGCGACCCACCACACGGTTTCCATGGCATAGCGCGCCGGGCCGAATGGATGGTCCTGCGCAGATGCCAGCAGAACGCCTTGCGGCTGATCCCCCATGACGAGGGCCAGCATCGACGGATCGCCGATATGCCGGTCGGCTATGGCGAGCGCATGGGGCGCACTGAAAGCCACCGGCACCACGGGCGCCGCGGCATGCGCGTCGCGCAGCAATCTCACGATGGCGAAGCGATCCAGGGCTGTGGCTTGGCGAACGTCAGAAGATGCCAAGGAAACCTCCCCAGCCGAACAGGCCCTTTGGCCTGACCGTCTGGACCTTGGCGTTGTCCCCCACGGCGCCCCAGTAATGGTCCCAGTCCCCGCACACGGCGGCGTCGATGAAGAACGCATCCCCCGGCGCGCGAACCTGCTGGTCTTCATGGCTGCGCGTCGAGGGATTGTGGCGCAACAGCTCCTGCGTGCCGCTCGTGCAGCTGAGGATCGCCGCCCCTTCCTCGTTTTCCCTCGGGGTTCGTATCTCGACCTGATCGACAAACCCCACGAACAGCGGCTCTGCGGGGTCCACCAGTTTCCGGCTGTCGGGATCGAGCAGGCCGGTATGGATTTCCACCCTTGCCTGCTTGACGTCATAAAGCCTTATCGCCGCCTCGACCTGCGCGTCGAGCTGGCTCATGGTGATCGTGATGTTCTGCACCGATATCCCGATGACAGCCGGAATGTCGCTGATCGAAATCAGCGCCCCGGCGCCCTTGAACTCGCGCAGGTCGGGTGCGCCGGTTTCCGGGTCGATCACCAGCGCCGAGACGTCGGCGAGGTCGGACCAGAAACCCACGCTGACCGGCGCGCCGGTCACCCGGTCGCGGGCCGTGATCGTCAGAAAGTCGCGCGGCATGAGACGCCGCGCGGCGAGCGCCGCAACGGTATTGGCTGAATAGGTTTTCATCGCTTCTACCCCCGCACCTCGGTAGCGGTGAACGATATCGATCCACGCCCGGTGCGCGGGTCGGCAGGGGCCGAGAGCGAGCCGGGATCGACCGTCATCAGGCACCAGGGCTTGTTGATGACCACGGCCTGCCCTGTCGCCGTCCCGGGCCAGAGGTGCGGCTCTATGGTGAAAAGCGCCGTCGGGTCGCCAGAGGCAGCCTCGAGCACGCGATAGAGCCCTGAACCTATGCGCACCATATCGCCGATCGAGAGAGCGATGCCGGTGAGCCCGGACAGGCGCACGGTCTTGTTGTCATCCCCGATCGTGTGCAGCGTGCCCGCCGGCAAAGAGCCGGTTCCGGAATGGGCGATCGGGCGGCAGCGGCTCGGCTGCCATGCCGTGAACGCCATCTGGCTCACCATTGCGTGCTCGATCCGCGCCCGCCAGTGGTCCAGCGCATTGGCGCGCAAGGGGCGCGACACCCACGCCGCCCGCCAGATCGGCTGCCCCAGATCCTTGACCCGCGTGCGTCCGCTGGCATGGCGCGATTGCTCCTGCCTCGCCACGAGGTTGAAGGAGACGGCCCAGCCCGGGAAACCGGTCAGCAGGTCGAGCGGTTCGGTGAGCGCCATTTACTTCCACGTCCTCCCACGCCCTGAGACGATCTTCTTGACCCGGCCCTCGAACTCGACCTGATTGCGCTGCAACACCTGCTCGATCCGGGCAACCGCCGCAACGTCGGCCCCCCGCGCGTCGATCTGGGGGGCATAGGTTACGCTCACCCCGCCGCCCGGCGCAGGCGCTGGCAGGGCGGGCAAGGCCAACCCGCCACCGACGAGTCCGCCCTCGGCATAGCCCTTGAGCGAGCGGTGCAGCGCATCGAGATTACCAACCCCGGCCTTCTGCGTGGCCTCTTTCGAGAACACATACTCGCCCTTGTGGACGATGCCTGCGGGCTGGTGCTTGCTGCCCCGGCCGGTGTAACCCCCGCCCGCGAAGCCGAACAGCTTGCCGAGCAGCCCGAAATCGGTGCCGCCTGTGCCGAACAGGCTGTTGAGGCCGAGCGTGAGCAAATGGTTGCCGACCTGTTCGAGCGCATTCCCCAGGGCCTCGGCCGCCGTCTTGCTCTCCTTGAGATCGTCGATGAACGAGCGCATCGCACTTTTGGAAACATCGCGCCATTCTTCCCAGAACTGCCGCTGCTTGTTTTGCTGCTCGGCAAGCTGCGCGCCTTCGCTGGCAGCGGCCGCGAGTGCCGCCGCCATCTCGTCAATGGCAGCCGACAGCGCCGGCGTGATCGTCAGGCCTTCCTTGTTCGCCGCGTTAAGCAGCTGCTGGCGCGCCCGCGCATATTCAATCGCATACCCGTAGTCGTTGACGAGCGGATTGACCTCGCGCAGCGCCGCGGACTCTGCCTTGATCATCTCGATCCGGTCGGAAATCGACTGCATCGCAGATGTGAAGGGCGAGGACTTGGACCCGCCGCCGCCAACCGGAACGATTTCCGTATCGGCAGCGTCAGGGATCATGGCGCGACGTGCCGCCGCTTCGCGAGCCGCGATTTGCGCGGTCAATTGCATGATGCGGTCGCGCAGACCCTGGTTCAGATCTACCCGCTGCTGATCAATGCCCGTAACCCAGTCCTCCTCTGGCCCTCTCGCCAGTTCGGCTAGATCGTCTGCCAGCTGTCGCCTCAACCCGTTCAAAGACATTTGGTCCATCGACCGGGTGGCATCGACCACGCTGTTGATCGCATTAGCGACTGCAGCGATCGCCTGAGCGGCCGCAATGACCACTGGTGCAAGATCGACAAAAGCCTGCTTGAGCTGGCTATCGATGACTTTTTGCGCCACACCGAGCTTGTTGTTCATCTCCTCGGAGCGGGCGATGATCTCCCGATCGACGATCAGACCCATTTCCCGCGCGCGCCGCGTGAAGTCGTCCAGCCCGTCCGCCCCGTCCTTGAGGATGCGCACCATGTCGACGCCGGACTTCCCGAAAGCGGCCCGGGCGATGGTCGCTTTCTCCTCGGCCGTCGTTGCTTTGCGGATGGCATCTGCGACGAGCCGCAGGCGCTCCTCCTGGTTCGTCGCCAGCTGCAGCTGTTCGAGAAGGGACTTGTTCGTCTTGTCGAGAAAACTAGCAAGTTCGCCCTGGCCGTTGCGAAGCGCGCCCACGCGCACCGTGAATTGCTCGATAGCTCCGTCCAGCCCGTCCACGCCCTCTTCCAGCGCAGCAAACCCGAGCGATTGGTAAAGGTCGGTGGAGAGCCCAGCCGTCCGTGCCGTTTTCCCCAGCTTGTCGAATTCGGCAATGGCTTCACGCGCGATCCCCAGCATCTTGCCGAAGGCAAAAGTCGTGGCGCCGGCGCCGATAACGAGAGCGCCCATCGCAACGTTCGTGCGACCAAAGATCGATGCCGTCGAACTGAACCGGCTGGCAATGCCGCCAAGGGGCCCGTGCATCACCGCAATCGATGAGGCGACGTTCCGGAACGACGTGGCGAGCCGCCTGTTCCCGGCGAGCATTTGCCGCTCCATGTTACGGGTCAGGCCCATCGCCCGGTTGACGCCGTTCTGGAGTCCGGTAATCTTGGCGTCCATCTGGACAACAAGGCGCTCGATATCTGTTGCCACAAGTCACCTCGGGAGGACTGGATGTGAAACACTGGTTGGCAGGGTTGGCAATTATCGCAGTGTTGGGATCGGGCGTTGCGTCCGCTCAGAGTTTTGATGTTCAGTTTGTAAAATTCAGAACTGAAACCATCGACCGGCATCAGTTCCACAAAGCAATGGCACAAGCGACAAACCTAACCGGCCAGACACTGACGCTATATGCCGGTTGCACTATGTTCGGCAGTGACGGGGCACCTCTCGGCCAAACGAGCTTTGTCTTTTTCAATGTCCAGCCCGGCGCGACCGCCTACTACGAGACCGGAGTTCATTCATATGCGGGTGTCAAATCGGTATCGTGCCGCGAAACAATGGCCCACTAAGCCCTGAACTGAACCCTGCCCTTCGGCACCGGGCGTGACGCATCCCACCAATAGGTTTGTGTTTCAAGCCAGCGCGGACCCGCGCCGTCGCTGCTCAGCCAGTCGAACAACTCGTCCTTCTGGCTTTCCGAGAGCCTGTTGCCGCTGCCATTCGCCTGCACATAGCCATTGTACGCGGCCATGAACTGCCAGAGGCTCATTGTCTCGACCTGCTGCGGCGAGAACCCCATCACGGCACCGACGCCATAGACGCCCGCTATTCGGAATTTTCCGTCGGGGAGGTCGTCGAGGCGTCCGTCGTCGCCTCCCCCACGGCTTCCCCCGGGTCTTCGTCCGCGGGCCCGTGCAGCGCTACACCCAGAATGCCGCGGGCGAGCATGAGGTTTTCCAGTGGCGGCCGGCTTTCGACATAGTCCCGCACCAGGCGCAGTGCCTTGGCAGGCTCCGTGCCCCCGCCGATCAGCGCCAGCCGGATCGTGTGGCTGATATCCCCGAGCCGCCATTGGCCGTTGCCGAGCCTCTCGTAAACCACGAACGGCCCTGCATCAGTCGCCTCCTGCAGCTTGATGAGTTCGCCCCACCGGAGCGCGAAGACGTAATCGCCATCGGCCCAATCGAGCGTTATTTCGGCAGACCGCGTCATCAGGTGTCCGCATTCACGACGCGGACCATCTCGCCGTCCGACGACATCTCCACATTGTTGGTCACCCGGCCCTGCGGGGTCGGGTGACCCATCGTCAGCGTGGCCACCTGCATGAACCCCGTCCACACGATCGTCTTGGCCGGAAACTCGATTTCCACCTTGGCGGGCACCGAGTCGGTGCTTTCCCATGCATCGAGCCAGGTCTCGACCGATTGCGCCGCCAAAACGCCTTCGCCGCTGATCGTCATGGAAAGGCTGGTTGCGTCGCGGCCGAGCCATGGCACCTTGTCTGGATCGTCGCAGTCGGGCAGCGCGATGTCTTCGAGCCCCTTGGTGAGCGTCAGCGACTTGGAAAGAAAGCCGCACGGCGCTTCGTAGACGATAGGGTCGGCATCATTGCCGAGCAGGACGCGGAAGCGCCCGCCCTTTGTGGTTTCGGGTTGAGCCATATCGGCCTCCATAAAAAAGCCGCCCGAAGGCGGCAGGGTGAAAAAGAAGTGTCAGGTGTCCGGATGGTCCGGATCGCGCTCTTCGACCAATGCGGTGAACTGCATCACCCCGTGATTGGTGATCCCGTCTGGATCACGGAACACGCGCTGCAGCGTCATCTCCAGCGTGACAAGGGCATTGGTCGTCAGCGCCAGTTCCGCATTGTGCAGCACGTTTTTGACCGCGCGGCATATCTTCCGGCATTCGACCGAGCTGTGGGCCTGGTCCGCCCCGGCCGACCAGATGTCGAGCTGGAAGGTGATCTCCTGCCCCGGGATGCATTCGGCGTCTTCCGGTATGCCGAATGTCGGCCCCAAAGAGATGTAAGGCATCTCCGCTTCGTCGCCCTGCGGCGGCGGATCGTAGAACCGCTCGCCAATGAGGCCCGCCACCAGAGGATCCGCGAGAAGGGCAGCACGGGCGGCGAAAATCAGATCGTAATCAGGCGCGTCCATCTACCGTTCTCCAGAGGCCTGAGCGGCGATGCGTCTGGCCGCCTTGTTGGTCGCGCGTGTGATCCGCCCCCGCATCCGCTTTTTGTTGGCCCGGTAGCTCGGAAAGAAATACGGCCGCGCGCGCATCTTTTTCGTGCCGAACTCGACCCATCGGGCCCAGAATGCCTTGCTGTTGCCCGCGTAGATCGTGATCCTCAGGTTCCCTTTCCCTCGGCCGCCACGCACCTCGCCCAGCGTCATCGCGCCCTCCGGCGCATTGCCCCATGTCCACCCGATAGAATCTCGGAGATCGCCTTCGTCGACAGGCACCAGGCGCCTGGCCATGTTCACGATCTCTTGCGCCGACTTCTCCATTTCCCGGCGAAGCTCTTTGGCCACATCTTCGGTAAACCGCGAAAGCTTACGATTGAGCCGCTGGATTGCGCGAGGATCGAGCATTATGACACGCCCCCATGATTGACGATCATCTCGAGCCATGCCCGCCTGCCGTCAGGGTCGGCCGGGGGTGCCGTGATCGCGAAAACACGCTTCGGATCACGAGCGTCGACAGCGCGCCAAGCGGCTGTGATCTGCCGTGTCTGGCTCGACTGGCGCACCGTCAGCACATAGGGCTGCTGCCCCTGCAGTCGCGCCGCCATCACCGTTTCGGTCCCGCGCATCGGCGCAAGGCCGACCCAAACGGTGAATTGATCTTCCCAGTCCCCGGCCCCAGGCTGCACTTTGCCCCAACCGTCGTCAGCATCACCGCGTTTCTGGAAGGTGACCCGCGCCCGGGTCGCCCCGGCACGCCTGTTATTGCCGCTCGCCATCGGACGTCTCCGCCTCCGGCCCGGGCTTGCGCACCATCACCCCACGCCCCAGCGCCTCGGCGCGGGCCGCGCAGGCCGTAGTCACCAGCAATGTCCGTCCCGCCCTGTAGGCGATGGTGACGCCCGGCCTGGGCTTGAAGTCGAAATCCTTGTCGAACCGGAACCAGGGCATCAGAGACCCGCCCTTCTGTAGGGCGCCAGCAGCGCGGCGACGCCAAGCGGCAGTTCCGTTGTGATGTTGCCCACGTTCACCGCCTCGCGGTTCGCCTCCCAATGCCCCAACAGCATCAGGATCGCCGTCTTGATCGCCTCGGGAACCGTGCTCTTGGGCTCATCGTCGCCCGTATTGGGATATCCCGCCTTGAACGTCACAGAGACGGCCGCGATCTCGGCAAGGTCGGTTGGCGCCGCATAGTCCCGCTTGAAGCGGATATAAGCGCCCAGCATATCCGCCTTGAGCGCATAACCGCTCTGCGCCACTGTCGCCAGTTGCCCCGCGCGGTTGCGCCAGGTGATCGATGAAACCGATATCACCGGCCAGAGCGGCAGCCGCAGGCACGGCGCGAATTTGTCGAAGTCCTGCCGCCATTCCTGCTCGACCAGGCAGCGCCCGAGAATGCCGGTCCACCCGTCGAGATGCGCGACCGCCGCGCGGATCAGCCCGCCAATAAAGGCGTCTTCATCGCTGCCGTCGATGCGGAGCGCTACCTTGGCCTCTGCGATGGTAACAGGCAGGATGGCCGGCGGTGTGACGAGAACGGGTGGATAGGTCATGCGGCCTGTCCATTCAAGCGTTCTTCGAGCGCGCTCCACACCCCGATCAGATTGCGCACGCCGGGCCGCGCCAGGTCCTCCCGGGAGCCATCGAACAACGCCCGCCTGAAGGCGCCCTTCACATGCACGATGCGCGTGGTAGCCGGATCGAAACCCTCCCACGCGCTCTCCTCGCAGTTCCAGATCGCGCAGGGGAGCTTTTCGATTTCGATTGTCCCGGCCATCTCGCCCTTGAGCATGTGGCCGAACGCGGCCTGGTTGATGCCCCCATAGGTCCGCCGCCATGGCGCGTGCAGATTGTTGTCGAGCAGCATGCGCCGGTTGACCTCCGCCCACGCTGTAAAGAACGCCTTGACCGCGTCCGAGACCCGAACCGCGATAACCCCGGAATTGAAGGGAAAGCGCGATATCTTTGCCGTGTAGGCCAGATCGAACTTGGCGTCCCAGATCGCATCGAGGCTGTTGACGATGAAGGTGTCGGCATCGATCAGCAGAATGTGCTCGCCGGGCCGGGCCGCCTGGATGATCGCATTCCACTGTTCCATTTTCTGGGTATTGTCGATGTGCCCCCGATTGGCCTGGGCATGGGCGTTGAGCGCCTCGACCGGGACGTTGCTGATGGCGATGTCCCAGCCACTGCAATGCTCCCGCGCCGTCATCTCCAGCACCGCCGCAAGGCGCTGGAACATGGGTAGCTCACCGAACCACGGCGCCTCAAGTCTCGGGCGCCTCATGCCGCACCTCTGGTAATCCGGGCAATGTTGCCCCGCCCAGCCAGGATTTCGACGCCGTGTCCCATGGCCGCGAGCCGCGCCAGCGATGCCTGCTCGCCGTCGCGGCCGGCATCGTGCAGCAACACCACAGGCGCGCGCCGGATCGCGAACGCGAGCGTGTTAAAGCGGCTTAGCCCCTCCTGCCCCTCGTGTTCTACCCGGAAGCGATTGCCCGGCGGGCTGTCGACGAACGCCAGGTCGAACTTGGCCCGCGCCGAAAGCCCCTCGACGGTGACATTCGGCGCATTCTGGTAGAGGTGAACGCTCACGGCAGAATGCTCTGCAAAGCGCGAGCGGGCCTTGTCTAGCCAGCCGGCGTCATGCTCGCACGTGACGATCCGCTTCACCCCCGCCTCGATAAAGGCAAAGGTCGATCCGCCCGGCCCGAACTCGAGAACGCTGGCTGCCCCCTGCGCATGCGCGAGCAGGGTTGCATAGCAATCCTCTTTCAGACCGCCAGCGCGGCCCTGAAACATCTTCATGGAAACCTCCATCGGCTCATGAAGAAAGCGGCCCACACTGGGGCCGCTTTCCGTGATCAACCGATCCTAGGTGTCAGCGACGAATGTTATTTCGCCGGTCACAAACGCTTCGGGGCGGTAAACCGCAAGAGCAAGGCGCTCTTCAGAAAGGATCGTCACCAGGTTGCGGATGAAGTCGTCATCCACATACCCAGTCTCGATCCTGGCATCCCATCGGTCGAACAACTGCGCGCCAAGTCTGAAGGCGCCGGTGAGGAACTCGCCAGCCGCCATCGCCTGCGTTTCGACGACCGGCAGGCGCCACAGGGTCGGAGCGATGCCGTTTTGCGGATTGCCGATAATGTAACGGCCTTCCTCGTCTTTCGTGGTCTCGATCCGCGCCCAATCGATAGGATTGAGAACGTGACCGGTCGCAGGATATTCCGCCAGCGCCACCTGCAGCATCGCCAGTCGAAGGGCATCGATCGGAGAAGCAAACTCTGGCGTGAAGGACGGGTTGAACGCTGTGGCCTGTGGCAAGATGCCATGCAGGTTCTGGCCTTGACCGTTGCCATTGAGCAGCTGCTGTTCCTCGACATAGGCAAGGCCGTAGAGCAGGCGATTGTCGATGTAGGAGGCAAGCTGGCTGAAGTCGTCCAGGATCTGCTTGGAGGCCTTCATCCAGTGCGCGATGACCTTGGCCGAGGTCGTCACGAGATCGAATTTGAGGTCCGAGTCAGGCTTCGTCTCTCCTTCTGCGACCACATCGGCAGCATTGGTGAACCCGGTTTCCCGGACGTATTCCAGCGTGGACCCATCCATGCGGCCCGGCGTGATCAGATCACGAATGGTCAGACGACGGTCGGGCGGGGCGATTATGCCGGGCAGACGAGTATTCCGGACCCCCGCGCCAGCCGATCCGGCCGCATCGGTCGTGGCGGAAGTGATCGTCGCCTTGACGCGCATATCAGCGCCCCGTGCCCCCTTGGAGAACCCAGCGGCATGGAATGCCTTAAAGCCCTCGCTTTCCACGAACTGCTGACCAATGGACTTCTCGGCCTCTTCACCAGAGCCGCCGCCGCGAGCCATCTTCTGCTCGATGTCCGCGACCTGCTCGGCCAGGCCGTTCATCTTCAGGAGCGCTTCGTCGGCCTTTTCCTTGAGCGAGGTGGCAAGTTCCTCGCCCGATTTGGCCTTCCCGAGGGCCTCCTCGGCAATGGCCTTGACGGCATCGACCGCTTTCTGGTGCTCTGCCTTGATCTCGATCGCAAGTTCGGCGGCCGACTTTGTGGTCTCGGGGCCGTGATCAGGTGCCCGCATGTAACGACCCATTGCGCGTTCTGCGGGGGTCATGGCGCCAAGAAGCGCCGCGCTGCCCAAAAGGGCGGCTCGTTTCAGTCCCGACATGGGAACCTCCATTAATGTGGATTTCTGGGGCCTAGCCCCTCAATGCCCGAAGAAGTTCGAGCGTCTCGTCCGCACTGGCAGGCTCCCCCTGCCCTTTCAGGTGGACGCGCGCGGCACGCTCCGCCTGCGAATTCGAGAAGCCCAATCCCTTGAGCCATGTCTCGAATTCCCGCTCGGTCAGCCGGTCCCCGGCCTTGAGCTTGTCGGTCAGCGCCTGGGCCGCCTTGACGGCCTTGACGCTGCTGATCGTCGCGCTTTCATTCGCGCCGATCGAAACGATGGAGACCTCCTTGAGGTCTAGTTTTTCGAGCGTCCACACACCGGTGTCCGTATCAACTGAATAGGACTTGATCCGATATCCGATTGACAGCCCGTCAATGTCGCCCTCTTTGAGAAGTTCGTAGGCCTCTCGGGCGCGCTGAACACCCATGTTCAACTTCCCCTTGACGAACAGTCCCTTGGTGTCTTCGAGCGCTTCCAGCCACTTGCCGACCGGCTCGTCGCGGTTGTGCTGCCAGAACATCTTGGGCATCGTGCCGGCCGCCTTGTGCTCGGCAAGAGAGTCCGAAAACGCGCCGGGCGCGATCACGTCGCCATAGCTGTCCGGTTCGCCGCCGAAGGTTGACGCATAACCCTCGAACTCGCCGGTTGCGGCAAGTCGCTTGATGTCGAGGATAGGTGATGTCTTGGCGAGATCGACGCCAGCATCTTTGGTCTTGAGCATGGGTGCTAGTCCTGTCCCTGCGCGATCGCCCGCCTGATCGCTTCATCGTCGATTTCGGAAATCGGAACGTTCTGCATCTGCATTCGGGGTGTATCTCCACCCTCGACGGGTGGAAGGTTTTCAAGGGCCCGCACTTCATTGATCGTGAGCCACCCGCTTTGAAGCCCGGATTGATAAAACCGCGAGCGCGCCTGGCTGTCGCCACGCAAAAGGCCTTCAAGGCTGAATTCGACGATAATGCCAGCAGCACGGTCTTCCGGTGTCAGCAATTGCTTCATGATGGCCTGCTCGAAGCGCTTGATCCGGCGGCGCAGCGTGAACTTCACAAAGCCAATGGTTTGCTGCTCGATGCCAGTTCCCCAGCTTGTGGACTTCTCCGTGTGCCCCACCATGAACGGCGGAACACCGAACAACCGGCAGATTTCCTCTACCGAGAACCCACGAGACGCCAGCATCTGGACGTCTTCTGGCTTCATCGAGAGGGGAGTGACCGTCTGTCCACCTTCCGCAACGAACGGGCGGCCGGAATTCATCGCGCCGACAAACTTCTTTTCGAGGGCGGCATGAACCTCCTCGCGGCGCTCCCTGCTCAAAAACTCCTGGAAGGCGATCACGAAAGAAGGACGCATGCCGTTGCGGAACGTCACGGCTGCGGATTGATCGATTGCGCGCGCCATGCCGAAGGTCTGGCCGCCGAACTCCATCGTCGACAGCCCACCCTCCGGCGCGCCGCCAAAACCTCGAACATGCAGAACGTCCTGCGCGCCAACATCAAAACTCTGTCCATGTTCGGACCAGCGATACCGGAGCGCACCGTTTGAGGTGCGCGAAACCCTCATGATATCGGGGCGGACGGGCGTCAGCCCGACCAGCCTGCCGCCGAGCTTATCCTTGCGTGCATAGGCGCTGCCCCAAAGTTCGAGGCTCGCGCTTTCGAACTCGAAAAAGTCGACAGCCGTCTGGTCTGCGTTCGGGCTATCATGGAGAATCCGATAGAGCGGATGCGAGGTGTCCACCTCCCTGCCTCCATCGGAACGGCGGCGATAGACCAGCAATGGCAGGGTACCGATCGTCCCCGCAAGAAGATTGACGCAGGCCCATGCCGTCGACAGCGATAGAACCAACTTCGGGTTCAGCGCTTGGCCGGCATCGTTCTCGATCACGCCCCATCCCTCTGTGTTTGTCAGAGAAAGCGGGCGTCGAGTGTCCACTAGTTGCGACTTAGCCATGAGAGGCTGAAGCATGCGCTGAATAATGTTCATGCCGCCCCCAGAAGGCTATCGAGGTAGTCTTCCAGGCCGGAACCTGTTGCCTGCGGATTGCGGATCATCACCGTCACGGCGTTGAACAGCGCCATTGCCGGATCGATCTTGGCGTCACCGGCCGTCTGCTTGGTCGCCCGGATCGCCGTGGCCGTCGGCTCGATCTTGATGTTGGAAACACACCAATCCATCATCGCCTGGCCGGCATGGCGCAGCGTGCCGTTGGCCAGCTTGCGCTCTGCCGTCTTGATCGCGTTCATCATTGCGTATCCCTGCGGCGCACCAACCAGCAATCCGGCCTCCTGTGTCACCCCGATTTCGTCGAGGGCCTCGATCATTTCGCCCAACCCGGCGGGGTCGACCGCCACCGGCCCCAAGAGACCGGCATCCTTGATCGTCTCGATCAGACCCACGATTTCCGAAATGTCCGCCAGCTCGTCATCGACGATCACCAGATCGCCGGCCTTTTCGAAGTCCCGCAATAGCGGCGCGATCTTCTTCCGCCTTTCCAGCACGCCCTCATGGCACCACGCCCGCGACCATGCCAGCCAGTCGCGCGTTTCCTTATGACGCCCGACCAGCGAGAGCCCGAACAGATCGTCCAGCCCGCCACCATCGAGTCCCGGCACGATCACCTCGCAAACATCGAGCATGTGATCGAGTGTGATCCTCGCATCGGCCCGCGATGGCCAGAATTCGACGCCCGCCCATCGGTCCCGGCGTTGCCGGTTGCCGATCTCGACGTTGAGATGCTTGGCGAGGAAGATCTGTATTCCGTCGCCTTCGCCGACCTGTTCCTTGGCGAGTTCACGGATGAGCCAGTCGACTTCCACCGAACGCCCGATATTGGGGTTGGTGATGTAGAAATTGTCCGGATCGAGATAGGCTTCCGCCTCGATCATCGCGGGCGGCCACTCGTAGAGCACGCCGAGCGCCGCATTATCCTCGATCGTCCCGTCGCGCACGCCGCGGAAGTAATCGAGCTTGTCCTTGAACACCCCGGCTGGCCGCTCATCGCTGTGGGTCGTGAGATAGATCACGAACCCTTCCGGCCGCGAGACCAGCCCGCCGACAGCTTCGCGCAGCATCGCAGCGGCGTTGGCGCGCTTGCCGAACATCCAGAGTTCTTCGACAAGAACGAAAGCAGCCTTCTTGCCGCCCACCGTTTCGGCGTCGGCGGCGATGACCTTGAGTTCCGCCCCGGTCACCCGGTGCTTGATCACCCTCAGATGATCCTGGACATGCAGAAGCGTGCTCAACTCATCGTCATAGCGCACCATCGCCGATGCAGGGCCGAAGACGTTATTGGCCACTTCGAGTGTTGGTGCCAGCACCAGAAGTTCAGCCTCGTGCCGCCAGTTGCGGATAAGCGCCGTGATCATGATGCCGGCGCTGATCGTCGACTTTCCGTTCTTCTTGCTGATCAGCAGCAGGAATTCGCGGATCAGCCGCCGCGCGGTTTTGGCATCGTAAGCGCCGAAGATCGCCGCGACGAAATCGAAAACCCACTGCTCGCCGACTTCGCCGAACGTAGGTTGTCCTGGCAGATCGACGACGCGCAGCGACTTGAACACCGCCAGCGCCGCTTCCGCTTCGTCCTCAAACAGCGGATCGCAAGGAATGAGTGACCGGCCCTGGACGATGCGGATCTCCCAGTCCGGGCAGGCCGTCGTCCAGTGCTTCATGCTAGTTCAGGAGATCGGGCGCCGGCGGCGGCGCGAACTTCCCTTGAACCGAGCCCGCCGCTTCGCGCTGCATTTCCTTCTTGCCCTTCTTGGCGTCGGCTGGCGGTTTGCTCCCGTGCTGCCCGCGCGACTTGATGTGATCGGCGAGCTTTGCCAGATCGTGCTTGTCGAAGAGCCTCACCATTTCCTTGATGGCAGCGACGTTGCCCTCTTCGACCTGCGTCAGCAGCGACCCCATCGTAAGCGCCTCGACACGGGCTCGCGCTTCCTCGCGCACCTTGAGTTCCCGAAAATAATTCTTGCGCAGAGTGGGCGGCGTGATCGACAACGCCGCCGCGATGCGTTCGATGCTCCAGTCGAACGCCTGTAACATCATGACAATCTTGCGCTTTTCCTCAGTCGGTACATGCGGCGGCCGACCCCGCTTGCCAAACCCCTCAGGAATAGGGTCGCCAAGCAGGTCAAAATCCTGTCCCATCGAAAAAAAATCTCCACGTGAGGGGGTGGCGGGTCCGGCGTGCGAGCGGTCCCAGACTTTTGACCCCCCCCCTCCGACAATCAGAAACCAGCGGCTCGCTCCTCGGCCTGGATGATCCCGTCGTGGATCGCCTTGCTCACGGTCTCGATGTTGTTGATGTCCCAGAACAGCTTCGGGTCACCACGGTGCGGTACCTTGTGATTGGCGACCGGACTGTTGGGCGCCGGATGCTTGCCAATACACAACTCGCCTGTACGCTGGCAGCGATATCCGTCGCGCACGAACACCGCGCGTCGCAACTGCGCCCATCGTTCCGACTTGTACCAGCCACGCACGGCGCTATCGACACTATAGCGCGTGTCGCGCACCTCGCGCATGGTTGCAACCATTGGCTTGATGTTGGCGACGACAGGCCGGATCGATTTGAGCTTGCTGGGCACTCTGCCCCCAGAAACGGAAAAACCCGCCTCGGAAGTCCGGGCGGGCTGTATGTCACCTATTTGTGTGTCCGGGACTATGTCAAAATCCGCGTGACGCTGTCAAGCCCTCGTGCGCACCTGGTCGCGCCTAATCTTGCGCCCGGCGATTTCGACATATTCGGCGCTTACGCGATCCTCTGCCTTTCTGTGCCGCTCGAACGGGCCATCTGGCGTGAGGATAGCGCGCTTCTCCTCCTCCCATGGCGTACGCGACACCCGAGGCCCGGTCGCCTCATGGCTGGCCATCCTGCCATTGACGATATCGACAAGCCCCGCCAGCCCGTCCCACCAGTCGGTATAGTCCTTGCGCCAGCGCACCACGTCCTTCTCGGGCCAGCCGATGAACTCCATCACCGCCGTGCGCTGCGAGCGCCTGTCGCCCGGCTTGGCGTAATGCCACGCCGGATGCCCGTTCGCCCCTGTCTTCTGCCGCCAGTATCCCGGGCCTTCCTCGCACCAGTCGGGCCGCGTGCCGGTCCTGCCATGCCGCAACACAAGTTCGCCCACACGCTCATCGAGCGCGACAATCGCGTCCCGCACGATCACGGCATCATCGTCCGAGAGCAGCGATATCGAAGGCGGGCCGATAGTACCGCCATCGATCCGCGTGCCCAGTGCTGCATAACCAGTCCGCGCGCCAGACCCGCCACCACTCATCGCCCAGCCAAGCCCTTGCTCGACCATCGCCCATGTCACCAGCCGCTCAACGTCCATTGTCTCTTTTGCCTGTTTCATTTCTAGCGACCTTTGCGACCTTTATTCGAGAGTTGGATATCAACCCTCGCAAACTGAAATAGATAAGCGGATCAATGCGATGGTGGTCGTTTCAGCGAGGGAGCGAGGGTCAAACAGGAACCGCGCTATATGGAAACGATTTTGCCGTGCCGCCTTGTGCCCGAGAGAACCACCCCGAACCCCTGCTTACGCATTATAGGCGTTTTCGACCCTCGCACCCTCGCGAAAATCGTGCCAAACACTTGTTTTTGTTGTTGAAATCGGCGCGCGAGTGTTCCATTTCCACCCTCGTTAAAACCTCGCAACCCTCGTGTCGCCCGCCGTCAGGCGGGGCGACACGAGGGTTGCGACTTCCATGTTCTGTTATTCTTGAAGGGGGTGCGGGGCGCTGGCGCTTAAAAGGAAGGCCCGGGATCGCCGGGGTCAGGAGGCGGCGCAGCGCCGTCCTGCATCGCCTCATAATCGAGATAGACATCGAGATAGGTGTAGGTCCGGCCGCGATCCTTCTTGTAGCCAAGCTCACCCAGCCGGTCCCCGAACGATCGCTGCTTGGCGGCCGTCAGCCCGTTCTTTTCCGCCCATTTGCAATAGACCGTGTAGAGCACGCCGGCAGGGACCGTCTGGTTAGGCGCGGGTTTGAGACAGCTTTCGGCAAAGACCGAAACATTGTCCCGCTCGTGCCGGTAATCCTCGGTGAACGCGGTAACCTCGGGTGGGATATAGGGTGTAAGTCCTTCAACCATATAGAGTTTGATCCCTTCTATCATCCAGTTGAGAATGCCCGACCGTTCGGCATCGAGCCTGTCGTTGAGTTCGGAGGGCGCCATGCGCTCTTCCTCGGGGATGGTGACACCCCACAGCACCAGCAGCACGCGCCGCCAGATGCCATAGTCCGACCCCGCGATCGAGGGCTTGGTGTTGCCGGTCAATGAGGCGGTAAAGATCGGCTCGAATTCGAAGATGTTCTGCATCAGGAAGCGGGCCGTCATCTTGGTGCCGCCCGAAACCGCCTTGATCAGATCCTCTTTGAGCGGCGCATTCTTGGGCAGCTCCTCGACGGTCACGAACCGCGTGTTGAACAGCCGCGCGATGTCGGGGCTGGCCTGCTGACCCTGCCTCTGCCCGTCGCCCGTGATCGTTTCGGGCGAAACCACGGTGCGATAGGTGCCGGCAATGCGCCCGAAGATCTCTATAAAGGCAGATTTCCCGTTCGCGCCGGTCCCGTAGTGGAAGGCAAGCTTTTGTTCGTCATTGCGCCCGATCAGCATCGAATAGGCCTGGAAGACCTGCAAAAAGAGCTGCATCGCCTTGTCGGGCTGCACCTTGGCCAGAAATTGTTCCTTGAAGAACGGGCAATCGGCATCCGGGTCGTAGTCGACCTCGGCGCGCTTGGTCACCATGTCGGCTCTGTCATGGGGCCTGAATTCGACACGAGCGATATAGCGCGGATCGTCCGGGTCCGATTCATCGTGCTCGACTTTCGAGAACACCAGTGTGCCGTTGCGCACATTGAACAGCATGTGATTGGCGTCGAGCAGGTTCTGGTCGATGGCCTTGAGCGATGCAGCCTGATCGAGCATCGCCCGCGTCTTGCCAGCATTGCCGGACGATATCGCGAACGTCTTGCGTTTCGAGCGTGTCTGGTAAAGCCCCGAAAGGATTTTCGTCGACCGGCTGATCACGGCCTCCTGCTCGGGGCTGCGCTCGGCCGGTATGATCTTCTGATAGGCCTTGGCCTCGTCCACGATCGACTGCTTGCGGCGGTCGAGTTTCAGATAGAACGCCTCGAGCTTGATCTTGTCGACAACCTCTTGGGCGAGAAACCGCGCCTTGAGATCGCCCTCGTCGCGCTCCCAGTGCGTCCCTCGCCAGGTCAGCCAGCCCATGCCCGAGACATAGGCGAGATCGTCACCGAACCACTCGATCAGCCGCCGTGCATTGTCGCGATCGTTCTGGTCATATTCGGCGCAGCGCTTGACCCTCGTCCAGTCGACATCGATCTTGTCGACCTCGCCGCCCTCGTCCCAGTCGGGCGCGGGAGCATCGTCATCGCCATAAAGCGCGTAACCCTCGTCGCGCACATCCTCGGCCTGCCCCATCTGCTCGGCGATCTTGTTCTTCTTTTTCGTCACTGGATCGCCTCGGCATCGGCCATTTGCATGGCAAGGTCGTTGAAATCGAGATCGGGGCCGGGCGCGGGCACGATTTTGCCGCGCCGCCCGGGCTTGAGCCGCATGGCCCGCCGGAGCCCGCGCACCAGCTTGTCATGGAGATGACTGCCCTCGCTTTCGGCATCGGCGAGGTAGACAAGCTCGTCGCACCACTCGGGTGGCAAAAACCCGTCGCTATCCTCCATGTCGGGCTGGTCGTGCACCTGCTTGCCCGCGCCATCGCGCAGCGCCTTGCCGTGCATGTTGCCTAGGTTGATGAGCGCCCAATAGGCGGTGTCCGGTTCGAACGCGTGGCAGAACACCGACATCGTCGTTTCAATGCCTTCACCCCCGACAATGCGCCTGGCGCCCTTGGGCGTATAAAGCCGGATCGCGCAGCCGCGCTGCGTGCCCAGCACCTTCTTGGTGGCGCGCGGCCTGCCGGAATCGTCATCGGGCAGCACAAGCCGTCCCTTGGGTTGGGTGAAATCGAACCAGGTCCGGTGCACACCGGCAAAGCTGCCATCTGGAAACTGGATGCCTGCAGCCATTGCATCGGCATGGGTAATCGTCACCCATTCCCTGCCCCGCTTTTCGGTCCATGCCAGATCGGGCGCAAAGCGCAGCGCGGCCAGCGCCCCCGGCGCGTTGGCAAGGATCGCAGCACAATCGATCCCGCGCATTGCGAAATAGTCGAAAACCGGATGCCGGTGCCGCCATTCGGTGGCTTTGCTGCGGTCCCAGATCGCCCGCCCCGCCCTGATGGCCCGCTCGCGATACTCCGCCGCCTCTTTCTCCCGCCTGGCCTTCTCGGCCTCGGCATCGGCCTTGAGCCGTTCCGCGCGTTCGGGGTCGACCGGCTCATCAGCCGATCGGCCGGTGACGATCTCGCAGGCCCGCCTGAAATCGACATTCTGGGTCTTCATCACCAGGTCGATCACCCCGGCGCCGGATATCCCGCAACGGCGGCAGTTGAAGGTGTTCTTGCCGGTATGAATGGCAAACCGGTCCTTGCCGCCACAGACCGGGCATGGCCCGGCGCGGTCGATACCGGGCCCGAGCGGCCAGCGGGCGCGGATCGCCCAGGCCTCGCAGCTCGTGCGCAGCGCATCGAGCTTGAGCGCTTCGAGATGTGGCGGGAGCGTCATACCGACACCCCAATAAACATACACATTTTTGTGTCGATTTTCCTTGTTACCGACACAAAAATGTGTATACTCAAATTCATCGGAACGGGGGAACGAAAGGAATGCGCAGAAACGATCTGATCCGAGCCCTCCGCGCCTACGCCAGAAAGCGCAACATCGAGTTCTGGGTGGATGAAAAGAAGGGCAAGGGATCGCACTACCGGGTGAAAGTCGGAACCGAGTTGACCACAATCCAGTCCGACCTCAACCCACCGAGAATTCAGCGAATTCTCAAGCAACTCAAGATCGACCCCGCCGATATCTAGGCGGGGTCTTTCGCCCGCCACAGGATTGATTGGATGATTGAAATGTATGGACCCTACCCACTCTCCTTTACCGCTGAGGACGGCGATATCGTCGTGCGCAGCCGGGATTTTCCAGAGCTTCTGACCGCCGGCGGCACCGAAGCCGAAGCGCTCGAGCTGGCCGAGGACGCCCTGGTCGTGGTCGTGCTCGGCCGACGCGGCGACGGGAGCCCTTTGCCCAAGCCGTCGCGTCCCGAAGCGGGCGAACAGCTCGTCTACCTGCCCGCCGCCGTTGCCGCCAAGTTGGCCGTCCTCGACGCCTTCGAGGCGGCCGGCATCAGCAAGGCCGAGCTCGGTCGGCGCCTGGGCGTGGCTGTCAACGAGGTACAGCGCATCCTCGATGTCGACCATAAGACCAAGCTCAATCGCCTGGAGGCCGCCGCCCGCGCACTTGGTGTGCGATTGATCGTAAGCGCCGAAGCGGCCTGACTGGGCTGTCGCGGAGGGTATGCAAATCATGGCGCGCCCTCCGCGATTGCGGCAGCGATCGCCGACCGCGCCTCAACAGGAACCGCATAGCCGCGCCCCCAGACCGTGCTGAAATCGATGCCCTTGGGCCGGAGTTTCGTCCGGACCTTGGACATCCAGACATCGCCAAAGAGAAACGGCTGCAGTCTCAAGCCACGGCCTCCCCGCTCTCTTCCCTGACCGGCTCGGCAAAGTCGAAAAGCCCCGGCATGGCCATGTCCCGCGCCGCCGCCTCGACATAGGTGCAGCCGTCAAGGAAATAGGCCGGGTTGAGTTCGACCCCCACGCCCTTGCGCTTGGCCCTGATCGCCCGGTACGGCACCGTCATCAGCCCCGCGAACGGATCAAACACCGTCTCCCCGGGCTCCGAATATTGCGCGATGGCCCTATCGACCAGGTCGAACTGCAGCGGGCAGAGATGCATTTCTCGGCCCTTGGCCGATTGCAGCGTGTTCATGGTCAACATGCGGGTGATGTCGGTCCACACCCCAGGATCGGGTGAGTGCGTGGGCAGCAGCATGAAGGTCGAGGGCAGCGCCCCGCGCTCTTCCAGCGCCTCGGCGATTTTGACGTGGTGTTCGAAATCATAGACCACCGAGAGGCTGTATTCCCGCCACACCTTGAAGATCACATTGGCGTCGAGGCCTAAAATTTCTTCCGGTGCCAGCAGCCGGTCCCCGCTCGATCGCCGGTATCCATGCGCATCGAGCTGCCAGCGCGCCCGCGAATAGCCCGGCCCGCTCCATTTCCCATCGCCAAGATGCTCGCGCTTGGTCTTTTTGACCTTTTTATCGGCATAGCCATCGGAACGATCACTCGGCGGCTTCCTGAAATGGAGGAGATATTCGGGCATCCCGTTGCCCATCCGGCTCCCGTCCTTGCACTGCTCGGACCAGCCCAGCCGGTATGTCTGGTTGTTTTCCCGCACAACATCGGTGGTCACCGGCACGCGCGAGAGAAAGGCAAAGCCGTGACGCTGGAACCGGGCAATGCAGTCATCGGAAAACGGGTAAACCGTCTGGAAGCCCAGCCCGTTGATCCCGCCCGGCACAATCCTGTCCTTGACATGGATCGCCGCCACCCGGCCCGGCGCCAGCACCCGCAACAGTTCGGGGATCAGGAAATCCATCTGGCTCCAGAAATGCTCATTGTCGTCGGTGTGCCCGAAATCAGCGTAGTTCGGCGAATATTCATACTGGGTCGAGAACGGGATCGATGTGACGATCAGGTCGACGCTGTCGGCGTCCATGCGGCTCGTTTCCTCGACACAATCATTGTTGACCAGCCGGAAATTCTCACCCCTGACCTCGATCCTCTCGACGCCCATGGCGCGCTTGAGACTCTCCGCCATCGCGCCCTCATTGAGCCCGTATTTGCGGATGATGTCCGTCATGATGGCCATCTGTTCCTCGTGCCTTCTCCACTTGGCGACAAGCACATCGCGCACCGGGCGCTCGGCCTCGGTGTAGATGAGGTCGAGCCGCACCGTGCTGGTTTGCAGGAAGCGCTGGATGCGGTGCACCGCCTGGATGAAATCGTTGAACTTGAACCCGATGCCTAAAAAGATCGCCCAGGCGCAATAGCGCTGGAAATTGCAGCCCGACCCCGCGATCACCGGCTTTGCCGCCAGCTCTTGGATCTTGCCATCGGAGAAATCGATGATCGTCTGCTCGCGGATATCGAGATCCTGTGAACCGTAAACGCTGGCAACGCCGGGAATGGCCTTCTCGATCGCCTCGCGCTCGGCTTCAAGATCATGCCAGATCAGCCGGTGGGCGTCAGGGTCCTCATTGCGCAATGCCATGAGCTTGTCGATCCGCCCGGCAAGGCTGTCGCGCTTTTCCCGCGCCGCGTCGACCAGCGATGCCGCCGCATTGCGCAGCAACCGCCCCTGCCCCGATTTTTCTTCCCCCGCCGTCGAGTGATCGGCAGGGATTTCATGCCAGTTGATGACCATGTCGGGCAGTTCATAGCCCTCATCGGAAAACCCGAGGTCCGAGGGCTTCTGGACGAACAGCCCCCAGCTCGCCACCCACAGCCAGAATTCGCGCTCCTTGTGCGGATGGATGGTGAGCTGGTCGGCCTTTTCCGAATTGCGCTTGAAGAACCGCGTCTTGGCCTGCCCGATATCCATCACCTCGAGGAATGCCGAATAGGCCAGCAATTCGATATATTGATTGGGTGAGGGCGTTGCCGTGGCGACGAATTTGAACGCGATCCCGTCAAAGAGCCGCATGAACTCGCGGAACGTCTTGCTCCCGCCGAACCCGCGCAGGCACGATGCCTCGTCGAGGGTCGCGGCATCGAATTCGCGCGGATCGATCTTGCCGTCGCGCACGCTCTCGTAATTTGTGATGTAGAGCCCATCCGGCCCCGCCGCCTCGCTCGTGCGGATGAAGCTGATGGCGATGATCCGGCGCGGATCCTCGGCAATCCATGCCGCCAGCGCTGCCCGCTGCGCGTCAGTGATGCGCGGGTGAACACCCGTATTGAGCAGTTCGGCATCGCGCTTGAATTCCTGCCGCACCCCGAGCGGGGCGACGATCAGCCCGCGCCCGCCTGCCCGCATGGCGACGAGCCGCATGATCTCGAGCTGGATCACCGTCTTGCCCAGCCCGAATGCTGCAAACACCGCCCGCCTGCCGCCCCGGCACGCCCATTTGACGATGGCCCGGTGATGGCCGAGAAGGATCGGGTTGATCTCTTCGTCGGCCACATCGAACCCCGCCTTGGGCGCCATGGCGATCTTGGCTTCGAGGAACTGGCGATAGGTGAGCGGGAGATTCATGCGACCGCCTCGCCGCGCTGATCGGCATTGACCGCCAGGTCGGCGCAATTCGCCGCGACGATCGCTTCGGCCAGCGGCGGGCAAACCGAATTGCCGCAGCACGAGCCCTGCACCGTCATTGAGAGCTTTGAGCCGTCGGGACGGCGGTCGATGATGTAGGAATCGGGAAAGCCCTGCGCCCGGAACCGCTCGCGCGGGGTCAGCATCCGCATGCCGATATCGGCAATAGCATATGTCTCGCCGTCGATATCGAGCGTCACCAGTCCCATCCGAGGCTTGGTCGACAGGGTGTGCATCGGATCATCAAGTTCCGACCACTGACCCCCGGTGCCGTAATATTTTGTCAGGAACCCCGAGATCAGCGCGGCATGATTGCCCTGCGCCGAGAGCGTCCGGATCGGCTCGTCGGCTGGCGCAGCGCGCCTTTCGCTGCCCCGCATGTTTTGCAGGTGCGCCGCGATTACGCTCTGCTGCGACCCTTTCGCAGTCACAGTCGAGATTGGTTCATTTGCCGATCGTGCTGGCTGACCTGGGTGAGACCCTGCCGTATGCTGGGCAAGGAACGCGGCGACGACGCCAAATTTCGGCGCACCGGCCATTACGGTATCGACCGGTTCATCCGCCCCGCTGCCCACACCGTTTTGGGTGAAGCGCGAAAGGTGAACGGCGGCTAACACCCCTTCATTTCCGCCCGGAACCACAGTAGCTGCTGGAACTTCGACCGAGCGTGTTCTTGGCGCTTGGCCTTCGCGCTCCTGATATCGGGGCACCAGATATGGCGCGATGACGGCATGACTACCGGCCGTCGTTTGTGTGCGCAGAGGATCCTCGACGCTGTTGATCCCGTTCCGGGCCGCAGCACTTGCCATGTCCGTCCGCACGACAGCGGGAACGATGATCGCGTTCTGATCTTTCGGGCTTGCCGTGATGGTGTGCATCGGCTCATCGGCCGCGCGATTGGACCCACCATGCTGCGCGGCCGTGACAACAGGCATCACCAGCCCCCAGGCATCGCGCGCCGCCGCCACTGTATGGGCAGGCTCGTCTATGCTCTGGCCCCGGAAATGCTCCCCACCATGATTGGCAACGACGATGAAGGGCTTTTTCGCCTCCAGCACATAGCGCACCACGCCCCGCGCGATCCGGGTCATCGTGGCATCGGCTAGCGGCCGCACCGCACGCAGGCCGTACTTGGCCATGATTTCTTCGGACGTCTCGAAGATCGAGGGGCATGGCAGCGACCAGTCGATGATCTCGGCGGCCGTCCTGTATGGCAGCAACTTGCCCTGCGCGATCAGCTTGGCGTCCTCGGGCTTTTTCGGGTCGCCATGTGTGCGCTTGGGCCACACGATCGGCTTGCCGTCGCGCCGGGCGATCATGAAGAACCGCTTGCGGATGGTCGGCGCGCCATAATCGCAGGCGCGCAGCTCGCGCCATTGCACCTTGTACCCGGCCTTTTTCAGCCGCCGCGTCCACTCCTCGAAGGTGTGCCCGCGCAATTCGATGATGGGCTTGCCATCATCATAAAGCGGTCCCCATGTGCGGAATTCTTCGACATTCTCGAGGATGATGACGTCGGGCTTGGCTTCCTCGGCCCAGCGCACCACGACCCATGCAAGGTCGCGGATATTGCGGTCCATCGGCTTGCCGCCCTTGGCCTTGGAAAAATGCTTGCAGTCCGGCGAGGCCCAGAACAGCCCGACCGGCCTGCCCTTGGTCACCTCGAGCGGCGCGACATCCCAGATATTGCTGTCCAGATGAACCGTGTTGGGATGGTTGACCTCGTGCATGGCCAGCGCGTCGGCGCTGTGATTGATCGCATAATCGGGCGAGCGGCCCAGCGCCATTTCAATGCCTGTCGAAGCACCCCCGCCACCGGCAAAACTGTCGATGATCAGCTTCATGCCGCCACCCGCCTTTCCGGCGCCGGAAGCGATATCTCGAGATGGGTCGCGCAATAGGTGTGATGGCCATCCCGGGCGGCGTTGCAGAACAGCGTCTCGCCCGCCGGCCCGTCCACCGGCCAGCAACACCCGGTGCGCTCGAGCAGCGGGACAGGCGCGGTGCCGTGGAGTGGTGCCCATGCCGCCGAGCGCAGCAGCCTGATGCCCTCGGCATCGGTGCAGGCCTGCTTGATGCCGCGCGGTGTTTTCTGGGCCACGGGCTTTGCCGCGACCGATGCCGCTTGCGGCCTGGCCGGGCGCTTTCGCGCGATTTCCGAGCGCTTGCGCTTGGGCGTGCTCTGGGCGGCGGCGCGCTTTGGCAGCTTGAGCCGGTGCACCTTTCCGATCACGGCCATGCGCGTAACCCCGCCCAGATGCGCGGCGATCTCGGCGGCCGAAAGGCCTTCGGCCCACATATGCGCAAGCGTCTTGACGCGCCCTTCCGTCCAGAATGCGGCACTCATCAGGCCAGCCCTCCGATGATGATGAGAATGAAAGCGATCGCGCCGGCCGTGGCGCAGCCTGCCGCTATCGCAAGGATGGTTTGAGCCCATCTGTCCGCGAGCGCGCCCCTCCGCATCAGGCCATCTCCCGCCTGCCGAGAGAGTCGAGCGCCGCACGGCCCGCATGGGTCAGCGACCATCCCCGGCCCCAACTGGTGAGAAAGGTGATGCCCAAGGGATTGAGCTTGCGCCGGAGCTTTGACACCCACACATCGACGATCTTGGGATCGGGCGCATCCTCGCGGTCGAGATAGATCGCCATCATGGCCTGTTCCCGCGACACCTGCTTGCGCGCGATCATCATGCGCAACAGGGCCGTTTCGTTTCGCGTCAGTTCCGGCAAGCCATCCGGCAGCGGTTCTTCCCCCTCGAGCTGGCCGCGCAACTGCCGCACCGTCTCTTCGAGTTCGTCGACCCGGGCGCGCAGGCGCTGATTGTCCTGCTGGTAGAATTCAACCGTGAACCTGTCCGCCGATTGCATGGTTAAAACTCCCCCAGCACCTTGACGCCGGGATTGACCCGGTTGTTGTGGCCATCGTCCCGCATCACTTCGGTGTCGAACGCATCGAGCGCGGCCCGCAGGCGCGGCACATCGGCGATGGACAGATTGAGCTTGCCCTGGAACCCCAGTTCCATTTCGAACCGGTGCGCCCCATTGGGATCGAGCCGCGCAAGCGCGGGCATCGGGTCGGGGCTGATATGGATCGGCAGCGAGCGCGGCACCTCACAGCCCTCCACAAAGAAACTGGCCGGGCCGACGGATCGGGGGAAACCCGCGGACCCGGCCAGAGTGTGCGCGCTGGAGGTGTGCGCGCAGGGAGGAGAGGGTGAAAGCTCTGACTGTGAGGCTCATTCTGCCGCCGCCAAATTTTGGCGCTCCCAGCCAAGGCGGCAATCGTGCATGTCCTGCGGCGTCACTTCGCCATTGGTGGCATCGAAGATCGCCTGCACCACCGTTGCCGGGGGACGGCGTTCGCCAGTCTCGAATCGCTGCAGGTCGCGCGCCGGGTTGCTACCGGAAAGGCCGATCATCGAGGCCATATCCGCAAGCGTCAGTTGCCGTTCTTTGCGCCAGTCAATTAGTTTCATATTCTAGATATAGCCGCAACGGCTACTTAACTGTCAAGCGCAAAATAGCCGCTAAGGCTATGACAGGCGTAGCCACGCAGGCTATAACCGGGAAATGCGTAACCGGATCAAAGAATTAATGCGGCTGCAAAAACTGTCGCGGGACGATGTCGCCGAAGCCATCGGCGCGCATCCCGTGACCGTGAGCAAGCTCATTAGCGGGAAGACGCCGCTCAATACGAACTGGCTCGAAAAGCTCTCTGCGCTGTTCCGCGTACCACCCGAACAGATCATAGCTGCGCCACCGACCGTACGCGCGGTCCAGGTCAAATATAGTGTCCAGGCTGGTCATTGGGCCGAGACGGTCGAATGGGCACATGACGACTGGTACGATGTCGCCATCCCCGACGATCCCGACCTGCGCCTCTACGAATTGTTCGGCGCCGAGACGCGCGGCCCGTCGATGGACAAGCGCTATCCCGAGGGGACCGTCGTCATCTGCACAAGCATGGTCGAGACGCGAGAGGACATCCAGCCAGGCAAGCGCTACATCATCGAGCGCGAGCGCGCCGACGGCATGCGCGAGGCTACCGTCAAGCTGCTTTGGCGCGACGATGCCGGAAAGTTCTGGCTGCTGCCCGAATCGAACGATCCCCGCTTTCAACAGCCGATTGCCCTTGATGATATCGAGGACACGACCGTCCGGATCGTGGGCCGAATTCGCTATTCCGTTCAAAGGGAAGAGTGACAGGTTAATTCAAATCGTAGCCGTTACGGCTATTTTTTGTTGACAGTGATGTAGCCGTTGCGGCTATTATGCCCCATCTTAACCGATGGAGGCAGTGATGCTGCAATCTTCCCTCGCCGGTCCCGCCCGGCCCCAGCCGTCCCCTGACAAATCGATCATCGACCAGCTGGCCGAGGACATGGTCGACCTCACCGCCGCAGAAGGATGCGCCACGCGCGACCGGCTGCTTGAGCGCGGCTGGGGCGATATCGAACTGGCCTCTTATGAAACCGAGGCCCGCCAGCGCGCCCGCGCGCTGATGAACCGGGCCGAGACGAGCCCTGCGGCCTCCCGCGCCCATCGCATCGCTTCTGCCGCCCGCGAGATCGGGCACCTAATGCCGACCATGCAGCAGGTCGTGATGCACCTCCAGAACCGGCGCTTCTCCAAACCCGAACTCGACGACATCCTGGCTGACGCCATCGCCAAGGCAGGCGACAATTTCGCCCACGCTGGCGGCGCGTCGTGACGATCCTCTTCGCCCTCATCGCCGAATACGCCCAGCCGGTCCTCATCGGCTGCGGCACCATCGGCTTTGCCGCTCACCTTGCTATCAACGGGTTCTGACCAATGGCGCACTTCTCGTCACACCTCATGACGACGGCCGCGCCGGTGCCCTTCGATCTGGCTGCACCGCGGCCCGAAATGCTCGATCGCACCGCGCTGGCCTATCAGCTCGCGCGCATCACCTGCCTCAATGGCAATGTGAAATTCCGCTATTCCGTGGCACAGCGCAGCCTGATCGTCGCTGAGGCGATCCCGCAACTCGTTTGGCGGGTCTACGGCCTCTTGCGCTTTGCACCGGCCATTATCTTTGGCGATCCGCCCCAGCCGGTGCGCGACCATCTGCTCGTTACTGGCCGCTCCGGATTGCGGGAACGGGAAATTCTCGCCTGTGTCTGGTCGCATTTCGGGCTGGCATCACCTGACGCCGCAGCGGCCCGCGCTGTTGACTTTGCCTGCATGCAGGTCGAGGCGACCGAACATCGCGACGTCATGTTCAACAATGCGACAGCCCTGCCGCTCTCGGCAAAGCCACTGGCCCGCGCAATCAAGCCGATGCCCGATGAAAGCAAGGTCGAGGAGGCGTTTATCGCCGCACTCGATTCCTGCCTCTACTGGCATCGTGAGGCGGTTGGACCGGGTCAGCGCAAAGACGAGGCGACCGCGTGATGCCGGACGGCCAGATTTCCCCATGGATGCCTGAACAGGATCGTATCCGGATCGCCGTCCTCGGCAAGCTGGCCGAGGAATGCAACGAGCTGGCAGCGCGCGCGGCCCGCTGCATCATCCATGGCCTGCACGAAGTCGATCCTGACAGCGGGCGGTACAACATCGACGAACTTGAGCGCGAAATGGCGGACGTCTTCGCCTGCCTCTCCGTCGCCCGCATGCGGCTCCGCGCCGAGCCGGACATCAACCGCATTGAAACCAAGATGCAGGGCTTCGCCCGCTGGCATCGCATGATCGAGGACAGGTGATGGAAACGCCCCTCAAGCCCTGCCCCTTCTGCAGCTCCAATGCCGTGTTCTCGCCTGTCCAGAGCGAACCCGGCAAATATGACTGGGAACGCGGCCGTGTCGAGTGCGTCATGTGCGATGCCCGCACAGGCGGAACACTCGCCCGCGCTGTAGCCGAAGCTGCATGGAACCGTCGTCCCGCCGCTTTGGCGCTACCCCTCGCCGAGATCGAGGCCTTCGTCGCCGAAACCCGCGACCTGGTCGAAAAGGTCACTTTCGACGAAAGCGGCCGGCTTGTCGCTGGCCAGTGGGTCGGCGGCAATGGTGGCCTGCTTGGCCGCGAAACCCTCACCGCCGCCGATACGCTCCGCCGCCGCCTCGACATCATCGCGACATTGATCGCCAGCCATCACCAACAGGAGGGCCAGTGATGCCCAAACTGATCCACCCCGAAACCATCAGCTTTCGTGCCAGCGTCACAGAGGCGGAAATTCGCGAGCGGATGGCCCATGAAGTGCTCGAGCAAATCGGCGGCATCGGCCGGGACGGCAAGCGCCTGCCCGGCATCACCGTCAAGGTCAATCGCGGCAATGGCCGGGCCGGCGGCTACACGATCGATATCTCCGGCCCCGCGCCCGCCCGCATCTTTCTACCAAGGGAGGGCGAATAGATGCCCGTCAAATACATCAAATGGTACACGCGCGAGCTGCTGCGCGCCGAGCCAAAGGCATTCTTTGTTTTCGGCGATAATTGTCGGCGGATCGGACATGGCGGGCAGGCTGCAGCCTGTCGAGACGAACCTAACGCCATCGGCGTCGCCACGCTTTATGCGCCGGGGTTTTTTTACGATCCCAACGATCCTGTCGCCCTCGCCCATGTGACCAATGACCTTGCGCGGGTCGGGCGAGAGCTTGCCGGCGGCATCACCGTCTATGCACCCATCGACGGTCTGGGTACAGGCCTCGCCCGTCTCCCCGAACACGCCCCAAATCTTCACCGCCTGATCCTCGCCTTCTTCCGCGCGGCACCCGGCGAACCCTGCCCATGGAAGGATTGATCATGGCCAAAACCGCAAAGCCGAAAGCCCAGCCTGTCACCGAAGCTCCGGCGAAGATCCTCGCCATCAAGGGGTTCGACGAAAATCTCGCCTGTCGCGGGTTCATCTATGAAATCGGCCAGACCTATACCCATGAGGGCAAAGTCATCGCCTGCCAGAGCGGGTTTCACGCCATCGAGGGCCATCCGCTCGATGTGTTCAATTTCTATGCTCCGGCCAATAACCGCTTCTGCCTCGTCGAGTGCTCCGGCGATATCGCCCGCGAGGACGAGAGCACGGACAGCAAGATCGCCTGCGCCGAAATCACCATCAAGGCGGAAATCCGCCTGCCCGAGCTGATCGAGCGCGCCGTCAAATACGTCATCGACCGCGTCACATGGGTTAATGGCGACCGCGCCGAGGGCGAAGGCGAAGGCGCGCGGTCCAGTAAAGACCGAGGCGCTGCCACCGCATCGGGAACGCGGGGCGCTGCCACCGCATCGGGTGACGGGGGCGCTGCCACCGCATCAGGATGGCAGGGCGCTGCCACCGCATCAGGATGGCAGGGCGCTGCCACCGCATCAGGATGGCAGGGCGCTGCCACCGCATCAGGATTGCAGGGCGCTGCCACCGCATCGGGTGACTATGGCGCTGCCACCGCATCGGGTCGCTGGGGCGCTGCCACCGCATCGGGTCGCTGGGGCGCTGCCACCGCATCAGGATGGCAGGGCGCTGCCACCGCATCAGGATGGCAGGGCGCTGCCACCGCATCGGGTCGCTGGGGCGCTGCCACCGCATCGGGTGACGGGGGCGCTGCCACCGCATCAGGTGACTATGGCGCTGCCACCGCATCAGGTGACTATGGCGCTGCCACCGCATCGGGAACGCGGGGCGCTGCCACCGCATCGGGTGACGGGGGCGCTGCCACCGCATCAGGTGACTATGGCGCTGCCACTGCACTGCATGCCACGGCCAGCGCCCATGCGTCCGGCTATGAGGGCAAGGCGCGCGGCGTCGAGGGCGCTGCGCTCCATCTCGATGAACGCGACACCAACGGCAAGATTGTCGCTGTCTGGGCCGGGATCGTCGGCCAGAACGGCGTCAAGCCAATGACCTGGTATCGCCTCGTTGACGGCAAGCCTGTCGAAGTCGACTGACGCCATGATCAACCGCCCACGCCAGAAAAAGCCTGTCACGGCCGAGCGCGTCGATAACGCCCTCGACATTCTGGCGTGGGTGATTTCCAAGGCAGGATCGGACGCGAACCTGCTCGCGCCTATCTGGAAGCGCCTCGAGGCCGAACGTGAACGGCTCGTCGAGGAAGAGGCGATCCTCAACGCAGCGCGCGATCGTCTCAAACGATCGAAGGATCGAATGGCAACTCAATCCGCTTGAGTTCACCCAGTCGCCATTTGAGCGACCCGCCCGATCCGTAGCGCGGCCGGTCGATGGCATGACCCATCAATATCCGGCGCAACTCGTCATCGATCCCGCCCTCTTTCATCCGGTCCTCGAAAGCGTGCCGGAAGGAATAGATTTTATGCTGGCTGGTCGGAAAGAGCTTGTTGTCTTTGAAATAGTTGTTGAGCGTTCCTGACAATTCACCTTCACGATTGCGGTAGCGCGGAAAGCCCTTCCGGTGCCGCTTGAACACCGCCAGCGCCACACCAATCAGGGGCACCTGACGTTCCGAGGATACCGTCTTGATCTCGCGCGGGTCGTCGGGGTCCATGCGCGGCTCGATGGCGATATGTGGCACAGGATGCTCGATTCGGATCGCGCTCTCGGAAAGGTTGGCGATCTCGCTCGGCCGCGCACCGGTTTCGATGATGGCCAGCACGATCCCGCGCGCCTCGTCGTTGAGGCTGGCAAGGTTGCCCGGCCGCATGATCGTACCGGTGATCCATTCTGTCGGAAATGGCGGGCGCGTGCGCTTTTTCTTGACCGAAAATGACAGCCCGTTGAACGGGTTTTTGCGCTCCTCATCCCCGATATGCTTGAAATAGCTCTCAAACAGCACCCGCATATTGCCGATATCGCGATTACCCGAGGATGCCGAGTGCGTCGGCCGGCCTTCCTTGGGCACGATCCGCTCGAGCCAGTGGCGATAGATCTTCATCGCGTCGTCGCGCGTGATCTCATGCATCGCCTTGTCGCCGCACAGAGCGACGAAATTGTTGACCGCCCGCTGCTTGACCTTTTTCCACTGCGCCTTCTGGTTTGCCGATTTGCCCACATGCTCGTGAGAGACGATCTCGTCAACATAGATTTCGAAGGCCTGCGAGACAGTCACGGGCGGTGTTTCAACCGCGCCGAGCAGGGCCTTGGCCGTCGCAATCGGCGTTCTGTCGGGCACGATAGATTCCATGCGCGAGAGAATGTCGTCGAGCAAGGATGATTGAGCGATCTGGTGTGAGGTACGGTAAGTGTAGCCCAGTGCTTCGACCCGCCGCATGGCCGCCTGGTAGCGCGCGCGGGCGGGGTCTTGCGGCTGATCGAGCAGGATCGATGCCCAAAGCGCATCGTCCGCCGCTTCCATCTGGTCGCGCTTGGCACGCGCCAGGGCGAGGTCATCGGTCTTGAGCGAGACGCGAACCATGGGCGCACGCTCGTCAAATTCGTCGACCGAGGACGGCACGCGGCGCTTGTAATGATAATTGCCCTTCCGCAGAAAAAGATAGCGGTCAGGGTCCTTGCGTGCAGCCTTCCGCGCCAAGCGCACCCCCCCCCAAAAAACGGGTGCAATGGCGCACCCTGTGGCGCATTTTGTGGCACAAACTCGCACAAAAGATCAAGCGCTCTCGGCGCTACATAAGGTAAATGCCAATGTTTTCAAGGGGATGGCTTGTGCAAAACAAGCCCAAGATGGTGCGGTCGAGAAGACTCGAACTTCCACGGGAGTTACCCCACAGCGACCTCAACGCTGCGCGTCTACCAATTCCGCCACGACCGCACTGTCTGGGGAATGCCTCGCCGCTGGGGCGAAGCGAGGCTGCATGTAGCAAATGGTTCCCTGTCCCTCAAGTGCCTAAATGACATCACCGACATAAAGTTTGGAACAAGGGAAATCAGACGGCCTTGATGACCTTTTCCGTCACCACCACATTAAGCTGGCCGTCGTCCACGGAAATCTCGCCCTTTGCGATGAGCGTGTTGTTGGCGTAGATACGCATGGGATCGTTCTCGAAGCTGTCGAGTTCGATCACCGCGCCGCGCCCGAGGCGCAAGAGGTGGTGAATGGGCAAGATCGTCGCCCCGAGTTCGACGGAAATATCGACTTCGATGATTTCAAGCGTATTCATAGCCGGCCTGTTACGAACTTGCGACGCGCGCGAGATTCGCATCCCATGGCTGCGCACGAGAGAGCATTGAACCTCCATGGTTAGCGAAGCGTTAATTTCGTCCCCTCTTCCCACGTGTACAAGTGCTGGAAAGCTCAGGCGCCTGGACGGCAGACCCGCGAACTGGATGATTGCTGAAAGCTATGTGCCATACCCCGACGCACTCGAGGTCATGCGCAGCCGTGCTGCAGCGATCGCCGCGGGAGAAGCGGAGGAAACCGTCTGGCTGCTCGAGCACCCTCCGCTCTATACGGCCGGGACATCGGCAAAGCCGTCGGACCTTCTGGCGCCGGACCGGTTTCCCGTGTTCGATGCGGGGCGCGGCGGGCAATACACCTATCATGGCCCCGGCCAGCGAGTTGCTTATGTCATGCTGGACCTGCGCGCCCGCGGACGCGATATTCGCTGCCTGGTCGAGGGTCTCGAAAACTGGATTATCGATGCGCTGGCCGCGTTCAACGTCAACGGCAAAAAACGCGAAGGACGCGTCGGCGTCTGGGTGAAACGGCCCGAACGCGGGCCGTTCGCCGAGGACAAGATCGCCGCCATCGGCGTGCGGGTGTCCAAATGGGTGAGCTTCCACGGCATTTCAATCAATGTCAGCCCGGATCTCAGCCATTATTCGGGTATCGTGCCGTGCGGTATTGCCGACCAGGGTGTCACCAGCCTGGAGGACCTGGGGCACATCGTCCAGATGGCGGAGGTCGACTCGGTGATGAAATCAGCGTTTGAGCGGCATTTCGGCACGGTCAGGGTTGCCCCGGCGCTCTAACCGAACCAGATTAAGGCTTCAGCGATTCATAATTCATCCGGTGCGAGGACGAAGCGACATGCGGTTTGAGGACATAAAGAAACTGGCTACTGGCACTGTGCTGTTCGACCTCAAAAGGATCATCGCACCGCGGCTGGTGACCATCGCCTATCTCCTGGGCCTCGCGGCGATATTGCTTTGGGCGGTCAACCACTTCTTCTATTCCTTCCGCTTCGGCTTCGGGAATGGCCTTTGGGGCCTGCTCGAGATTGCCGTCTTCGGGTTGCTCGCGCTGATTATCCTGCGCGTCGCCTGCGAAGCCGTGATTGTCTACTTCAAGGCTCATAGGGAAGAGACAGCCGAAGTGGTCCCCGTCCGTCCCGGCGCGACGCTGATCGACGACGTCCGCGATGCCATCGAGGATCTCGCCGAGCAGGAGCCCGACATCGAGGAGGTCGAGGTCGTGGTCGCTCCTCCCCCGCCGCCATCGGCTCGGCCGGCATCACCTCCTCCCCCGCCGCCCCCTGCGGCACCCGCCGCTGGGCCCGCGCCAGCCGCTCCAGCGCGGAAGCGAGGGCGTCCGGCAAAGCCGATCGTATAGCGGCCCCATCCCCCCGTTCAAGGCAGGGTTGCACTGGCAAAGATTGACCTTTGCCAGCTTTACGCTATGACACGCGCTTTGATGAAAGGTTGGACAGACGCCTATGAGCGCGCCGACGCAAAACGCCCCGAAAATAGGTCTCGTGAGCCTTGGATGCCCCAAGGCTCTCGTCGATTCCGAACGCATCCTCACGACCCTGCGCGCGCAAGGCTATAGCTTTTCGCCCTCTTATGAAGGCGCGGATGTGGTGATCGTCAACACGTGCGGCTTTCTCGACAGCGCCAAGGCCGAAAGTCTCGATGCGATTGGCGAGGCTATTCAGGAAAACGGCAAGGTAATCGTCACGGGTTGCCTGGGCGGCGAGGAAGAACTGATCCGCAAGACCCACCCGGGGGTTCTGGCCGTTTCCGGTGCGCATCAGTACGAGGCCGTGGTGAACGCGGTGCATGAGCACCTGCCGCCGGTCCCCAATGCGTTCGTCGATCTTGTGCCCGAGCAGGGCCTGCGACTGACCCCGCGCCACTACGCATATTTGAAGATCTCAGAGGGTTGTAACAACCGCTGTACTTTCTGCATCATCCCCTCGATCCGCGGCGATCTCGTCTCGCGCCCTATCGCGTCCGTGCTTTACGAGGCCGAGCGGCTGGTCAAGGCGGGGGTCAAGGAGATCATGGTGATCTCGCAGGACACTTCGGCCTATGGCGTGGACCTGAAATATGCGGCCTCCCCCTATCGCGGGCGGCAGGTCGAGGCGCGCTTCCAGACGCTGGCCGAGGAGCTCGGACAATTGGGCGCCTGGGTGCGGATGCACTATGTCTATCCCTATCCGCACGTTGATAACGTCATTCCGCTGATGGCGGATGGCGTGATCCTGCCCTATCTCGATATCCCCTTCCAGCACGCCAGCCCGCTGGTCCTCAAGACCATGCGTCGCCCGGCCAATCAGGAAAAGACTGCCGACCGCATCCGCAAATGGCGCGAAACCTGCCCCGACCTCGCGATCCGCTCGACCTTCATCGTCGGCTTCCCCGGCGAAACGGAGGAGGATTTCCAGATGCTGCTCGATTGGGTCGAGGAGACAAAAATAGACCGCGCCGGCGCCTTCCCCTACGAGCCCGTGACCGGCGCCAAGGCCAACGACCTCGGCCTTGATGAAATCCCCAACGAGGTCAAGACCGAGCGCTATGGCCGCCTTATGGAAGCTCTCCAGAAGGTCTCCGCCGAACGGCTCGCCACTAGAGTCGGACGCACCATCGACGTTCTGGTCGACGACGTTGAACCTCAGGACAAACGCGCCATCGCCCGCAGCCAATGGGATGCTCCCGAGATCGACGGCAATGTTATCGTCGAGGACGCGGACGGGGTCAAACCGGGCGACATGATTTCCGTCGTCGTGACCGGTAGCGACGAGTACGATCTTTACGCCACCCCCGCCGAGAGGGTCCAGTGATACACCTCGCCTACGAGGTGCCAATGCGCGGAGGCCCGCTGCGGCTAGGCCCCGACCCCATAATGATGGGTATCCTGAACGTTACGCCGGACAGCTTTTCGGACGGTGGCGACTTTTCCGTTCTCGACGCTGCCCTCGCCCAAGCGCGGCAACTGGTGGACGACGGAGCGCATATCGTCGACGTGGGCGGTGAAAGCACCCGGCCCGGCTCGGACGATGTCGGTGTGCAGGAAGAACTCGACCGCGTGATGCCCGTGCTTGACGCGCTGGCCGAAGCGGCACTTCCCGCTGCCATTTCCATTGATACCTACAAGGCGCTGGTCGCCGATCAGGCCGTTCAGGCGGGTGCGGCCATCGTCAACGATGTCTGGGGGCTCCAGCGCGATCCCGAGATTGCTGCCGTCGCCGCACATCACGGCGTCCCGGTGATCGCCATGCATTGGGACACCGAGCGCGACACGGATAAGGACCTGATCGGAGAGATGAAGCGCTGGCTGTCACGCTCCATCGAGATCGCGCTGGATGCCGGCATCGCACGGGAGAAGATCATTCTCGATCCCGGTTTCGGCTTCGCCAAGACGTGGGCGGAGAACTATGTCCTCCTCAATAGACTCGAGGAATTGCACGCACTTGGCTTCCCGCTGCTCATCGGCACGTCGCGCAAATCGATGATTGGCAAACTGCTCGACGCGCCACCCAAGGAGCGCGAGTCGGGAACCGTTGCGACGAGCGTTCTTGCTTACCTCAAAGGCGGGCATATTTTTCGTGTACACAATGTTCGCGCAAATCTACACGGCTTGCGTGTTGCCCACGCTACGCTCTATGGTGCGACCAGCGGGAGGGACTGAGATTGAGCGATTTCGACGATAGAGACCGCATCCTTTTGGCTGGACTGGCTTTTTACGGCTATCACGGTGTGATGCTTGAAGAGAACAAGCTCGGCCAGCGCTTCCGTATCGATCTTGAGCTGGGACTTGACATGAGCGACGCCGCAAAAACGGATGACGTTGCTTCGACCGTGCACTACGGAAATGTATACAATGTGGTAAAAGAGGCCTTCGAGGAAAGACGCTTCAAGTTGATCGAAGCCCTCGGCCATCACATCATTGTTCGGCTGTTCGGCGCGTTCGACAAGGTGGACTGGATCCGCATCCGCGTGCGCAAACCTGAGGCACCACTTCCCATCGTCGCCGGAGAAGTGGCCATCGAACTGCTCAGGACTCGGGATCAGATCTGATGGCTCGCGCCATCCTTGCGCTCGGCGCCAATATCGGTGACGCGGCGGGGCAGATCGAGGCTGCAATCGCGCGCATCGCGGATCATCCGAAGATAGCGCTCCTCAAGCGCTCGACAATTATCGTCACCCCGGCCTGGGGCGTTACCGATCAGGACGACTTTCATAACGGCGCGGTGCTGATCGAGACCGACCTGCTCCCTCTCGAACTGCTCGATTTCTGCCTTGAGACCGAAAATGCGCTGGGGCGTGTGCGGACGAAGAAATGGGGACCGCGCGTCATCGATGTCGATCTGATCACCTATGACCGGCTGGAAATGGCAAGCGACCGGCTGATTTTGCCCCATCCTTATGCGCGTGAGCGCGATTTCGTGCTCGCTCCACTACGCGAGATTGCTCCGGACATTGCAGAGTGGCTGGTCAGCCGGCCAGCCACCGCATCACATTGACCGCAGCATCGAATTCGATCTTGCGCTTTTCGCGGCGCTTGGCGGCCTCGAAGTCCTCGCCCCAATGGGCAATCTGGTAGTCCTCGTCCACATGCGCAGCCCGCCAGGCCGTCTCGGGATCGATGAGCCCTTCCAGCATGGCGATCGTGAGCAGGCCCGAACCCATAATGCCCGTCATCGAGACCAGCGCCGCTGCCGACATGAAATCGACCGAAGCGAGAGAAATCTTGAGCTTTTCCTGCGTTTCCACCGGTTGCTCCTGGTGCAGGATCCCGACCGTCGGCCGGAAGCTGACCGAAAAATGGCGGGCGATCTTGACGAGAACGCTGTCCCACACGTCTTCCTGCAACGCGGCCAATTCGCGTGGGGAGTCGGCGCGATAAAGGAGCAAGTCGTTTGCGGCATATTTGACGACCTCGTCGATCAGCGCTTCCCGAGCCTCCTCGCCGCCCTCGATAGCCGAATTGACCAGCCTGACGTGGGGCATCAGATCGGGATCGACATGCGTCCCCTGCCCGTCCCATTCGGTACGCATCGTCTCGGCCAACTCCCGTGACGCAACGGTCACCGCCTTCTTGGTCGGCGTCTTGATCTGCCGCCCGTCGAGCGTCACCGTATAGCCGCTACCGACCTGGGCGACGGCAACGATCTTATAGAACCGCTTGGGCAATTCGCGCTGCATGTGCTTTTGCGCGCGGCCATAGCCATCGTCGCGATGATTGAGGGCATCTTCGAGAAATTCGCGCATCAGCCGAGCACCTCTTCTATGGCCGCATCGAGATCGGCGTAATCGTCGATGATGATGTGCGCACCTGCCTCTTCGAGCAGCGCGCGACCGTGATAGCCCCAGGTAACCCCGATCGTCTTAGCCCCGGCAGCGACGCCGAGTTCCATGTCGAAGGTTGTATCTCCGATCATCACGGCACGGGACGGATCGATTGCGGTCTCGGCACAGGCGCGAAGCATCATGCCGGGATGGGGCTTGGAGGGATTGTGATCCGGGGTCTGCACGGTCACGAAATGGTCTGTGAGGCCATGAAGGTCAAGGATGCGCGAAACGCCGTGCAGCGCTTTCCCCGTAGCAATCCCGAGCAAGGATGTTTCCATACCGCGCAACCGGATCAGGGCATCCACCGCGCCGGCGTAGAGCGGCTCGTGCCGGTCGCCCTTGGCTAGCATCGCGCGGTAATGGCGCCGGTAGGTTTCGGCCAGCGCAAGCGCCGTCGGCTCGTCGCAACCGGCCAGCCGCCGCATGGCGATATCGAGCGTCAGCCCTATGACTGTGTTGGATTGCTCGCGTGTCGGCGCGGCCAAGCCGTGCTCGAGGAAGGTGGTCGCCATATGCTCGGCGATGATCGCGCCGGAATCGATCAGCGTGCCGTCCATATCGAAGACAATGAGGCGGGGCTGGGCCATCAGGCATCGTCCTCCGGATCGGCGTCCTGTGCGTCGTAGCGATTGGCGTCGAACCCGAGCGTATCGAAGGTCTGTTTCATATGGGGCGGCAGGGGCGCTGTGATGTCGAGCCGTTTGCCGCTGCGCAGCGGGATGGCAAGGCGTCGGGCGTGAAGATGCAGCCCCTTGCCCAGTTCCTCGGGACGCTCCCAGTTCCAGTTTTCGAGATTGAAATAGCGCGGGTCGTCGAGGATCGGCGTCCCGAGTTCCATCATGTGGACGCGCAATTGGTGCGTGCGGCCCGTAACCGGCTTCAGGCTCACCCATGCGAACTGAAGCGCTGCGCTGTCAGTGACCGAATAATAGCTCACTGAATGCTGCGCGCCTTCGGTACCGTTTTCCACCACCACCATCTGCTCGCCATCCTGCGTGGCCTGACGTGCCAGAAAGCAGGAGATGCGCCCCTGGCGCGGGGCGGGAACTCCCACCGTCACGGCCCAGTAGATCTTGCGTGCCGAGCGAGAGCGGAACACGGTCCCGAAATGGCTCGCCGCGGCGCGTGTCTTGGCGACCAGCAGGCATCCGGACGTGTCGCGGTCGAGCCTGTGGACGAGACGCGGCGGCTCGCCCTTCTTGTTGGGCAGCGATTTGAGCATACCGTCGACATGGCGCTTGGTGCCCGACCCGCCCTGCACTGCAAGCCCGTGCGGCTTGTTAAAGACATAGATGTCGTCATCTTCGTAGATAACGAGGGCGCGCAAAAAATTCGCGTCTTTCTCGTTGACGCGCGGCTGGCCTGTCGGCGCCGGCGCTTCGCCCAGCGGAGGCACGCGCACCAGCTGCCCGGCCGCGAGGCGAGCATTGGATTGCACGCGCCCACTGTCGACGCGGACCTGGCCCGAACGCAAGAGCTTCTGCAGCCGTCCAAAAGTCAGGTGGGGGAAATGCACCGAGAACCAGCGGTCGAGCCGCATGCCATCCTCGTCACGCGCCACCTCGCGCAATTGTACGCCACTCATCTAGATCACTCCTCGGGCAAGCCAGAGAGCGAGAGCAAGGCTCCCTACCGACCCGACGACCGAAAGAAGGATATATCCGGTTGCGGCAAACCACTCACCGCGTTGGGCCAGTGTGATGACGTCCAGGGAAAAGGACGAGAAAGTCGTAAAGCCGCCCAGAACACCAACCGCAAGAAGCAGGCGCGCCTCGTTGCTCCACGCAACCAGCGTCCGGCTCAAAACGGCAATCAGCACGCCCATGAGGAACGATCCTACGATATTGACGATAAGGGTCGCGAACGGAAAGCCGGCAATCGGTACGAGGCGCCCCACGCCATACCGCGCCATGGCACCGACCGCTCCGCCGAGCCCCACGAGAAGAAAAGAATACATTGCAGCCCCTTGGAGACATATCGGCGGTCCATAGCACCTTTGCGCCACGGGCTCCAGCCAGTCAGTCCTCGCTGTGTTTGGCTGCCCGAAGTTTTGAAAAGTAGTCGAGCCGCTTGCGGATTTCGCGTTCGAAGCCGCGCTCGACGGGCTGGTAGAAATCCTGCCGTCCGATCTTTTCGGGGAAATATTCCTGCCCCGAAAATCCCTCTGGCGTGTCGTGATCGTAGATATAGCCCTCGCCGTATCCCTGCCCCTTCATGAGCTTTGTCGGAGCATTGAGGATGGTCATCGGCGGCATGGGGGAGCCGGTCTGCTTGGCGACCGACATTGCGCCCTTGAATGCCGTATAGAGCGCATTGGATTTGGGCGCCGTCGCGAGATAGACGACAGCCTGCGCCAGCGCCAGTTCGCCCTCGGGGGAACCGAGCATATGGTAGGCGTCGCGTGCGGCGACAGTGAGGGGCAAAGCCTGGGGATCGGCCATGCCGATATCTTCGACCGCCATGCGGATCAGTCGCCGGGCAAGGAACATCGGGTCCTCGCCACCGTCGAGCATCCGCGCAAAGTAGTAGAGGGCCGCATCGGGATCTGACCCGCGCACGGTCTTGTGCAAAGCGGAGATGAGGTTGTAGTGCCCTTCCTGGCTCTTGTCGTAGATCGGCGCGCGGCGCTGAACGAGCTTGGTCAACCCCTCCCGGTCGAGCATATCCTCGGGGCCGGTGGCGGCATCGATTTCTTCGATGAGCCCGAGCAGGGCGCGGCCATCCCCGTCGGCCAGCGAGGTCAAAGTTTCGCGGGCATCCACATCGAGCGGCAGGGCGCGTCCGATTTCGGCCTCGGCACGCTTCGCAAGCGCTTCCAGATCCTCGCGCGAAAGGCTCTGGAATGTCAGGACCTGCGCGCGCGAGAGCAGCGCCGCGTTGAGTTCGAAGCTGGGGTTTTCCGTCGTCGCGCCAACGAGCACAACCGTCCCGTCCTCCATGACAGGCAGGAAGCTATCCTGCTGGGCGCGGTTGAAGCGGTGGATTTCATCTACGAACAGCAATGTGCGCTGCCCGGCGCGACGCGCGACGCGGGCCGTCTCGAACACCTTCTTGAGATCGGCCACGCCGGAAAAGATCGCTGAAATCTGCTCGAACCGGTAGCCCGCGGCGTCCGCCAGCAACCGGGCAACCGTCGTCTTTCCCGTCCCCGGAGGACCCCACAAAATGAGCGACCCCAGCCTGCCCGACGCGATCATCCGCCTGAGCGTTCCTTCAGGCCCGATGATATGGCCCTGGCCGATGACGTCCTCGAGTGACTTGGGTCGAAGCCGGTCGGCAAGCGGACGGTCTTCCCCTGCCTCGTCGGGACGGGTCGCCGGTATATCGTCGGGAAAAAGATCGGTCATGCCAGCCTTTATCCGCTCACGAACGAGCGGATTATCCTCCCGCCCCGCTGCAAGGTGATCTGCCAGCCGCGAGGCCTCTGGCTGGCAAGGGATTCGAAGGTTTCAATATCACGTATTTCGGTGCCGTTGAGATTGAGGATGATGTCCCCTTCGCGCAAGCCGAGCCGCTGCGCCGGGCTGGCCGGCGCCACCTCGATGATGGCGACTCCTGTTGCCGAAAAGCCGAGGCCGAAGGATTGCGCCAGCGCAGGCGTCAGCTCTGACACCGTAACACCGGCAAACCGCGTATCGCCGGAGATGACGGCCTGCCGAGCGCCGTTGGAGGGGGCCGTCTCAAGCAGTAAATCTATGATGAAAGATTGCCCTCCGCGCCGGACGTCGAGCGCAACCGTACTGTCCACGGGCAACAAGCCTATTCTGTAGTAGAGTGCCTCAGGATCTTGAACCGCCAACCCGTCGATGCCCACGATAACGTCGCCCGAACGCAGGCCCGCGCGCGCTGCAGGACCATCCTGTGCGATATCGGTGATGAGCGCACCCCGCGGCAGATCGAGGCCGAGCCCCGCGGCAAGATCGCTGTCAAGCGACTGGAACGTTGCGCCGAACCACGGGCGGACGATTTCTCCGCCCGAAGCGGCCGCGGTTGCGATGACGCGTGCCATGTTGGAGGGAATGGCAAAACCGATACCTTGCGAACCTCCGGAACGCGTGAAGAGAGCGGTATTGATGCCCACGAGCCTGCCGTCCATATCGACCAGCGCCCCGCCCGAATTGCCGGGATTGATCGCTGCATCCGTCTGGATAAAGAACTGATAGTCGGTGATGCCGACGCCGGTCCGCGCCAGCGCCGAGACGATGCCGCTGGTGACCGTCTGGCCCACGCCGAAAGGATTACCGATCGCCAGCACGAGATCGCCCACTTCGAGCCGATCCGAATCCGCGAACTGCGCGACAGGGAAAGTCCGGTCGGGATTGCGGATGGCCAGTGCGGCAAGGTCGGTCGCACCATCGGCCAAGACGAGATCGACCGGATATTCCCGGCCGTCCATCGTGGCAATGCGGATATCGATCGCCCCTTCGACAACGTGGTTGTTTGTGAGGATCAGTCCGTCCTCGCCCACGATCACACCCGAACCGAGCGACTGGGATTCCTGGGGCCGGGTATCGAAGAACGGCGAGCGTCCGAAGAACTGATCAAAAAAGGGATCGCCAAACATGCTCTGGCGTTGCTGGGTGATGCGTGTCGCATACACATTGACGACCGCAGGAGCGACCTCGCGCACGACAGGAGCGTAAGAGAGCCGGATTTCTTCGGCATCAAGAGGAACGCGGCGTTCAGTTTGAGCCAGAGCGGGTGAGATGGAAAGCAGGGCAACAACGACCAGCGAAAGAGCACGAAGCATCAATTATCTCCGATATTTCCATTGCCCCCAAAGGTGGTATCTGGGAACGCGCAAGGCAAGTTACGAGTTCGTAACGCATCCACGAAAGAGCCTGGGCAAAGAATCGTCACACACCGCGTTTATAGCCCCAATTTGCCATTGCGAAGGTTGGCGTTGCGCCCTATACGTCCGCGCTTTCAACCTGCTTTATGAGGGTCCCGTGAATGGACATTTCGCCCGCTCGCACTTATGCGGACACCGCTGAACTGATCGCAACCGAAGAACCGGATTTCCCGAGCTTTCTGTTCTCTGAACGCCTGCTCGTCAACGCGATCAAGACGTTTCAATCCGGTTTCGATGGCCTGCTCACATACGCGGTGAAGGCGAACCCCTCCCCCCATATTCTCTCCATCATGCACCGCGAAGGCCTCAAGGCCTTCGACGTTGCCTCCAACGCCGAAATGGCGCTGATCGAGAAATATGCCCCCGGCGCGGGAATGCACTACAACAACCCGATCAAATCGCGGCGTGAGATCAAGCGCGCCTACGAAGAATTCGGGGTGCGCTCCTTCACCATCGATCACGTCGCCCAGCTCGATCAGTTGGCCGCCGTCGTCCCGCCGTCGGAAGACGTTGAGGTCACGGTCCGCTTCAAGGCCGGCAAGGCGCTGAAATCCTACGACTTCGGCACCAAGTTCGGCGTGATGGAAGACGGTGCCATCTCCATGTGCACGTTGACCAAGGCCATGGGCTATACGACCTCGCTTTGCTTCCACGTGGGAAGCCAGTGCGAAGACGCATACGCCTATGAGCGCCACATCGCCGCAACCGGCCGCATCGCACAGGCTTCGGGGATAGAGCTCAAGCGCCTCAATGTCGGTGGCGGATTTCCGGCCCCCTACATTTCGAGCTCCGCCCCGCCGCTCGAGGTCTATTTCGACACCATCCATACAGCGGTCACCGACACCTTCGGTTCGAACAAGCCGCAATTGATCGCCGAGCCGGGTCGCGGCCTTTCGACAGGCTGCACTTCGCTGCTCCTGCGCGTAAAGCACGTGCGTGGCGAACAATCGGTCTATCTCAACGATGGCGTCTATGGTTCGCTGATGGAAGCGATGATCCTCGAGTTCATGCCGCCTCTCCGCGTCTGGCGCGGCGACAAGATCGTGGGCGGCGAAACCTGGGACTTCAAGATCTTCGGGCCGACCTGCGACAGCTATGACGTAATGCCCCAGACCTTCCTCCTGCCCGCAGCGATAGCCGAGGACGACTATATCGAATTCGGCCTGATGGGCGCCTATACCCAAGCCTCGTTGACCGACTTCAATGGCTTCAACCGCCGCGAGCTCTATTGGGTAAACGATATTCTGGTATGACGATCGCATAAATTATGACGCAAATGATTGCATTCGCTTAACCGCTCGGCCCACCTTCGCTTGAACGACATCGGTCCTGCTCCCAGTATCCCGCACCACCATGGGGGGGGCGGGATGCGAAATTCCGGTCTTTCATTGCTGTTTCAGATCGTCGCGGCGGCGGGTATTGGCTTTGTCGGGGTGACGTTTGCAACCCAACCGCAAACCGCCATGGCGGTGGCACAAAGCGTAACAAGCACGGTCGCGCAGATTTCCGAGTGCAACATCAAGGGCAATATCAGCGTCAATACCGGCGAGCGCATTTATCATGTGCCCGGACAGCGATATTACAAGCAAACACGGATTGATCAGCTCAAAGGCGAACGCTGGTTCTGTTCCGAATCCGAGGCTCTAGCTGCCGGTTGGCGGCGTTCACGGCAATAGTAGAAAAGAAAAAAGCCCGGGACGAACCCGGGCTTTTAAATACTCCAGCAGGACCAGATTACGCTGCGGCGTTCTCTTCCTCGTCATCGCGAGTGAAGTCAGCAGTCGGGCCAGAATCCTGACCCTTGGCTTCGACGTCGCGGTCGACGAATTCGATGATGCCGACCGGCGCATTGTCACCGTGACGGAAACCGGCCTTGAGGATGCGCGTATAGCCGCCATTGCGGTCCTTGTAGCGCGGGCCGAGGATGTCGAACAGCTTCCGGACCATCGATTCATCGCCGATCTGGGCAATAGCCTGGCGGCGAGCATGCAGATCGCCGCGCTTGCCGAGCGTGATCAGCTTTTCGACGATCGGACGCAGATCCTTCGCCTTCGGCAGAGTGGTGACAATCTGCTCGTGCTTGATAAGGGCCGCGGACATGTTCTTGAACATCGCCTTGCGATGCGAAGAGGTCCGGTTCAGTTTGCGGCCGGCTTTACCGTGTCGCATGGTACTCTCCTAATTTCCTGTTCGCAGCGGAAGATCAGTAGTGATCTTCGTAACGCTTGGCGAGGTCTTCGATGTTTTCGGGCGGCCAATTGGCGACGTCCATGCCGAGATGGAGTCCCATCTGAGCCAGCACTTCCTTGATCTCGTTGAGCGACTTGCGCCCGAAGTTCGGGGTGCGGAGCATTTCCGCTTCCGTCTTCTGGATGAGATCGCCGATGTAAACGATGTTGTCGTTCTTGAGGCAGTTCGCAGAACGAACCGACAGTTCGAGTTCGTCCACCTTCTTGAGCAGCGCCGGGTTGAAGGCGAGCTCGGGAGCCGAATCCTCGGCCTTTTCCTTGGTGGGCTCTTCGAAATTGACGAACACCGAAAGCTGATCCTGGACGATACGGGCTGCAAAAGCGAGCGCATCTTCCGGCGTGATCGAACCGTTTGTCTCGATCTGCATGCTGAGCTTGTCGAAGTCGAGATTCTGGCCCTCACGGGTCTTGTCGACCTTGTAGCTCACACGCTTGACCGGCGAAAACAGCGCATCGACGGCGATATAGCCGATCGGAGCATCTTCCGGCTTGTTGCGGTCGGCCGGGACATAGCCCTTGCCGGTGTTCACGGTGAACTCGATATTGACCTCGGCGCCGTCATCGAGGTGACAGATGACGAGGTCAGGATTGAGAACCTCGATATCGCCGGTGGTGCGGATATCGCCTGCCGTCACGGCGCCAGGGCCCTGCTTGGCGAGCGTCAGGCGCTTGGGGCCTTCGTCGCCCATCTTGATGGCGATTTCCTTGACGTTGAGCACGAGATCGGTCACGTCCTCACGCACGCCGGGAATTGAAGAGAATTCGTGCAGCACGCCATCGATCTGAATGGCGGTAATTGCCGCACCCTGCAGCGAGCTCAGCAGCACACGGCGCAACGTATTGCCCAGGGTCAGGCCATAGCCGCGCTCAAGCGGCTCGGCGACCACTGAGGCCACGCGCGCAGGATCACTGCCCGGAACGACGTCGAGCTTTGTCGGCTTAATCAGCTCCTGCCAGTTTTTCTGGATCATCACGTCCAACATCCTTTCAAAAATGCGGCCCTGCCCCGGCCGCCTGCCGCAAACGGTAAGCGGACTTCGGTTGGCCTTACCGAAGCCCGGTCACATTAGACGCGACGACGCTTGCGCGGCCGGCATCCGTTGTGGGGGATGGATGTAACGTCCCGGATACTCGTAACGGTGAAACCAGCGGCCTGGAGCGCGCGGAGAGCCGATTCACGGCCCGAACCCGGACCACGAACCTCGACCTCAAGGGTCTTCATGCCGTGTTCCTGCGCCTTCTTGGCCGCATCTTCAGCAGCCATCTGCGCTGCATAAGGGGTCGACTTGCGCGAACCCTTGAAGCCCATCGTACCGGCGGATGACCAGGAGATCGTGTTGCCCTGAACGTCGGTGATAGTGACCATCGTGTTGTTGAAAGAGGCGTTTACGTGTGCAACGCCAGCACTGATATTCTTGCGCTCGCGGCGGCGAACGCGGGTCGTTTCAGCTTTAGCCATTTACTTCCTCTAGCCGATCTCAACGCTGCCCTAACAAGGATTGTACGGGCAGCTCCACCGAAAGCCCCAGTCGCCCGGGACCATTGAATTTATTTCTTCTTGCCCGCGATGGGCTTTGCCGGACCCTTGCGGGTACGGGCATTGGTATGGGTGCGCTGACCGCGGACCGGAAGGCCACGACGGTGACGCAGACCGCGATAGTTACCAAGGTCCATAAGACGCTTGATGTTCATTGCAACCGTACGCCGCAAATCACCCTCGACCTGATAATCACGATCGATGGTTTCACGGATCTGGATGACTTCCGCGTCGGTCAACTCATTCACGCGCCGCTCGGCCGGAATGGAAACCTTCTCGCAGATTTCAGCGGCCATTTTCGGGCCGATCCCGTGAATGTACTGCAGTGCGATTAGCACGCGCTTATTCGTCGGGATGTTGACGCCAGCAATACGAGCCACGCCTGATCTCCTAAAATTTGTTCGAGGGCTCAGCCCTCGTCTTCTTTCAACAACAAGGGACCGGTATCCGACCCCCTTCACCTTGGAAGGAACCGAATCCAGCCCTCGAGATTTCTGAGACTGGCGCGGTTCTAAGGACTTCACGGGCCAAAGTCAACTGGCCCAATCGTCCGAATTCGCAACTATTGCAAAGCCTGCTGGATAGCAGCCGTTACCTCTTCGACTGGCTTCATGCCGTCGACCGTCCTGAGCAGCCCTCGTTCGGCATAATAATTGACGAGTGGGGCAGTCTGCTCCGCATAGACAGCCAGGCGTTTGCGCAGAACTTCTTCGTTGTCGTCGGCCCGTGCGCCGCCGCTTTCCCTGGCCCGATTGATGATCCGCTCAACCAAGACATCCGCGTCCGCCGTGATCTCGATGACCCCGTTGAGATGCAGACCCTTGCGGTCGAGCATATGCGTGAGCGTATCAGCCTGAGCGATGGTGCGCGGAAAGCCGTCGAGGATGAAGCCCTGGGCACAGTCGGGCTCGTCCATGCGATCCGAAATGATCCCGGAGACGATGACGTCCGAAACAAGGTCGCCGCGATCGACAATTGCCTTGGCTTCGAGCCCAAGCGGCGTCTTGGCGGCGATGGCGGCACGCAGCATATCCCCCGTCGACAGCTGCGGAATTCCGTAAGCCTCAACCAGGATCTGGGCCTGCGTCCCCTTCCCCGCCCCCGGCGGGCCCAAAAGTACAAGTCTCATCTACGGCGTCCTCCCAAGCGTGACTTCTTGACCATGCCCTCATATTGCTGGGCGATCAGATGACTCTGAATCTGGCTGACCGTATCGAGCGTCACCGTCACCATAATGAGCAGCGACGTGCCGCCCAGGAACGCCGAGATGTTGAGTTGGCTCAGGAACACTTCAGGAATGAGCGCGACAACCGTCAGATAGATCGCACCGACCACGGTAATGCGGGTCAGCACGTAGTCGATATGCTGGGCCGTCCGTTCGCCGGGACGAATGCCCGGGATAAACCCGCCCGAACGCTTGAGATTGTCGGCCGTCTCCGTGGGGTTGAAGACGATCGAGGTATAAAAGAACGCAAAGAAGATGATCATCGCAGCAAAGAACGCCAGATAAAGCGGCTGGCCGCGGCCAAGCACGGCCGAAATCACCTGCAGCCACTGCGGGGCATCGCCCTGCGCGGTAAAGGTTGCAATCGTTGCTGGAAGCAAAAGCAGCGAGGACGCAAAGATCACCGGGATAACACCCGCGGTGTTGAGCTTGAGCGGCAGGTGCGATGTATCGCCCTGATACATCTTGTTTCCAACCTGGCGTTTTGGATACTGGATCAGAAGCCGCCGCTGGGCGCGCTCGAAGAACACGATAATGCCGATCACCACAATGGCTGCGATCAGGATGCCGACCACGGCGACCGTCGGCAGGGCGCCAGTGCGACTCAGTTCCAGAGTCTGGGCAATGGTACCGGGCAACGACGCCACGATACCGGCAAAGATGATCAACGAAATGCCGTTGCCGACTCCGCGTGCCGTCATCTGCTCGCCGAGCCACATCAGGAACATCGTGCCGCCGACCAGTGTGATGACGGTCGAAATGCGGAAAAACCAGCCCGGATCCGCTACCACGCCCTCGCTGGCCTCGAGCCCCACGGCGATGCCATAGGCCTGCACGGCGCAAAATATCACAGTGAGATAGCGCGTATACTGGTTGAGCTTGCGCCGCCCGCTCTCCCCCTCTTTCTTGAGCTGCTCAAGGCGAGGAGAGGCCGAAGCCATCACCTGGATCACGATCGAGGCGGTAATATAGGGAATAAGGTTCAGCGCAAAGATCGCGAGACGCTCGACAGCGCCGCCGGCGAACATGTTGAAAAGACCGAAAATCCCGCCCTGCGCCTGCTGAAACGTCGCGGCGAACGCATCTGGGTCGATGCCAGGAATCGGGATGTAGGTGCCGAGGCGATAGACGAGGAGCGCGCCGAGCGTAAACAGGATGCGCTTTTGCAGGTCCTTGGCCTTGGAGAAGGTCGAGAAGCTCAGGTTACGGGCCAGTTGCTCGGCTGCAGACGCCATGACGGCTCCCTCTAGATGCTTTTAGAGCAAACGAACGGGCCGCAATGGGCCCGAGGTAGAAACGAAAGCTCTGATATAGTCAGAGCGCGCCCTCATGCAATCCCCCGGATGGGATCGATTGCAGGGCGCGCTCCAAAGTCGCAATCTTATTCGGCGTCGGCAGCGGCGCCGAGCACTTCAACCTTGCCGCCAGCAGCTTCAACGGCCGCAACAGCGCCGGCCGAAGCATGGGCCACCTTGAAGGTTGCCTTCTTGGCCTTGAACTCGCCGCCATTGATCAGGCGTACGCCATCCTTGGCGCGGCGAATGACACCGGCTTTGACCAACGCTTCCGCATCGATAACGCCCTTGGCGTCGAGCTTACCGCTGTCGATATAGACCTGGATGCGATCGAGACGAACAGCATTCCACTTCTTGGCGAAGGGATTGTTGAAGCCACGCTTGGGCATCCGCATATGGAGCGGCATCTGCCCGCCTTCGAAGCCGTTGATAGCGACGCCGGAACGGGATTTCTGACCCTTGACGCCGCGGCCACCGGTCTTGCCGAGACCCGAACCGATACCGCGACCAACGCGGACCTTGGCCTTGAGCGCGCCAGGCTTGTCGGCGATCTGATTGAGTTTCATTCTACTTCAATCCCTCTTACTTCTCGTCCACGACGCGAACGAGGTGAGCGACCTTGTTGATCATGCCGCGTACGGCAGGTGTATCTTCGAGCTCGCGGCGGCGATGCAGCTTGTTGAGCCCCAGGCCCACAAGCGTTGCACGCTGATCGGCTTCGCGGCGGATCGGAGAACCGATCTGCTCAACGGTAACGGTCGACTTCTTGGCCATAATCGTTCTCCTCGCTCCCGCTATCAGGCTTCGACGGCGGTTTCGCCGCGACGGGACTGAAGCTCGGACACCTTGAGGCCACGGCGGGCGGCGACCGAACGGGGGCTATCAACGTTCTTGAGCGCGTCAAAAGTGGCGCGAACCATGTTGTAGGGGTTCGCCGAACCCTGCGACTTGGCCACGATATCGTTGATGCCGAGGGTCTCGAACACCGCACGCATCGGACCACCCGCAATGATGCCGGTACCGGCGGGCGCTGCACGCAGCAGCACCTTGCCCGCGCCATGGCGCCCATGCACGTCATGGTGCAGCGTACGCGCTTCACGCAGCGGAACGCGGATCATCTGGCGCTTGGCCTGCTCGGTCGCCTTACGGATGGCTTCCGGCACTTCACGCGCCTTGCCGTGACCGAAGCCAACGCGGCCCTTCTGGTCACCCACGACGACGAGCGCGGCAAAACCGAAGCGACGGCCACCCTTCACCACCTTGGCAACGCGGTTGATGTGAACCAGGCGATCGACAAATTCGCTTTCGCGCTCTTGAATGTCTCTGCTCATAACTCTTCTTCCTCGCCGTGATTAGAACTGCAGGCCGCCCTCACGGGCAGCGTCTGCAAGGGCCTTTACACGGCCATGGAAAATGTAGGCACCGCGGTCGAAAACGACCTCGGTAACCCCTGCCTTCTTGGCGCGCTCGGCAACAGCCTTGCCCACTTCGGCGGCAGCAGCGGCATTGCCGCCATTCTTGATCTTCAGGCCCTTGTCGAGCGAAGAAGCGGACGCAAGCGTCACACCCTGCGCATCATCGATGACCTGTGCGTAGATGTTCTTGTCCGAACGGAAGACCGACAGACGCGGACGGCCGTTGGCACGGGCCTTGAGAGCCCGACGAACACGCGCCTTGCGGCGTTCAATACCAGAAAGCTTAGCCATATCGACCAATCCTTACTTCTTCTTGCCTTCCTTGCGGAAGATATACTCGTCGGCGTAGCGCACGCCCTTGCCCTTGTAGGGCTCCGGCGGACGAAATTCGCGGATATTGGCGGCGACCTGGCCAACCTGCTGCTTGTCGATCCCCGTTACGACGATTTCCGTCTGTGTGGGGGCAGCAAGCGAGATGCCATCGGGCGCCTTGAAGATCACTTCGTGCGAAAAACCGAGCGAGAGCTTAAGGTCCGAACCCTGCATCTGGGCACGATAACCAACACCGGTGATCGCCAGCTTCTTTTCGAAACCGGTTGAAACGCCGGTGACGATGTTCTGGACGAGCGACCGGGACAGCCCCCAGGCCGAACGGGCCTCGCGAGTGTCGTTGACCGGCGTGATGACGACGCCCTCTTCGGTCTGCTCGGGTTTGACAGCATCGACCAGCACGACCGAGAGTTCACCCTTGGAACCCTTGGCGGTGACCTTCTGGCCATCGACCGTGACCGTCACGCCGCTGACCGGTGCTACCGGCTTCTTGCCAATACGCGACATTTTTCTTTGCCTTCTCTCAAGTTGGTGGGGTCTCCTCATCGCGTCCTAGAAGACGCGGCAGAGGACCTCACCGCCAACATTTTCAGCACGCGCCTGATGATCGGCCATCACACCCTTGGGGGTGGAAAGGATCGATACACCGAGGCCGTTGCCGACTACGGGAATATTCCTGACGGATGCGTAAACCCGACGACCAGGCTTGGACACCCTCTGCAACTCGCGAATAGCAGGCTGGTTATCCGAATACTTGAGTTCGATGTCGAACTCGGAAAGCCCGTTTTCGGCGGCTACCTGATTGTAACCACGAATATAGCCTTCAGCCTTGAGCACATCCAGAACGTGAGCGCGCAGCGAGGATGCCGGAGTACGGACAACGTCGCGGCGGCGCATCTGCGCGTTACGGATGCGGGTCAGCATATCGCCAAGAGGATCGGTGAGCGTCATATCAGTTCTTCCTTACCAGCTCGACTTGACCAAGCCCGGGATCTTGCCCATCGCGCCAAGTTCACGCAGCGCAATGCGGCTGAGCTTGAGCTTGCGATAGTACCCGCGCGGGCGGCCCGACACTTCGCAGCGGTTGCGCACGCGAACTGGCGACGCATTGCGCGGCAGCTCAGCGAGCTTGAGTTGCGCGGCGAAGCGTTCCTCGAACGAGAGGCTCTCGTCCTTGGCCTTCGCCTTGAGCGCAGCACGCTTGTTCGCATACTGCTTGGCAAGCTTTGCGCGGCGCTTGTTCTTTTCGATGGAGCTAACCTTAGCCATCCAGTTCTCTCTTTCGTCTCTCTTCCCTGCCCGGCCTACTGGCGGAACGGAAAATTGAAAGCCTTGAGAAGCGCGCGCGCTTCGTCGTCGGTCTTTGCGGTCGTGCAGACGATCACGTCCATGCCCCAGACCTGATCGATCTGGTCATAGTTGATCTCGGGGAACACGATGTGTTCCTTGATGCCCATGGCGAAGTTGCCGCGGCCATCGAAGCTCTTGGGATTGAGCCCACGGAAGTCGCGCACACGCGGCAGGGCCACGTTCACGAGACGATCGACGAACTCGTACATCTGTGCCTTGCGCAGCGTCACCTTGACACCGAGCGCCATGCCTTCACGAACCTTGAAGCCCGCAATCGACTTGCGCGCATTTGTGATGACGGCCTTCTGACCTGCGATCTTCTCGAGATCGGCAAGAGCGGCCTTCACCTTCTTGGAGTCGGCAACGGCTTCGCCGACGCCCATGTTGATGACCACTTTCTCAAGCTTGGGCACTTCCATGGGGTTGGCGTAGTTGAAGGTCTCGATGAGACCTGCGCGCACCACATCGTCATAATGAGTGCGAAGGCGCGGAATATATGTCTCAGCCATCGATCACTTCTCCGGAACGCTTTGCGACGCGCTTCTTCACGCCGTCTTCGATCTTGAAGCCAACACGGGTCGGCTTGTTTTCCTTGGCGTCGAGCAGCGCGATATTGCTCAGGTGGATCGGGGCTTCCTTGGTGTAGATGCCCGCATCCCGGCTCGCAGACTGCTTGGTATGACGGCGGACGAGATTGATGCCCTGAACGATGGCGCGCGTCTCGGACGGGAAGACCTGGGATACCGTACCGGTCTTGCCCTTGTCCTTGCCAGTCAGAACGATGACCTTGTCACCCTTTTTGATCTTGGCAGCCATTACAGCACCTCCGGCGCGAGCGAAATGATTTTCATGTGATTTTTCGCACGCAGCTCACGCGGAACCGGACCGAAGATACGGGTACCGATCGGTTCCTTGTTGTTGTTGATGATGACCGCTGCATTGCGGTCGAAACGGATCACGGTGCCATCGGGACGGCGGATATCCGAAGCGGTACGCACCACGACGGCCTTCATCACCTGGCCCTTCTTGACGCGGCCGCGCGGGATGGCATCCTTGACCGACACCACGATGATGTCGCCAACGGACGCATACTTGCGATGCGAGCCGCCGAGCACCTTGATGCACATAACACGACGGGCGCCCGAATTGTCGGCCACGTCGAGATTTGTCTGCATCTGAATCATGACTGATTGCCTTCTTTAATCTCAGTGCGTTCCGCGCCCAATCAGGCCGACGTAACGAGTGTCCAACGCTTATTCTTCGAGATCGGCGCTGTTTCCTCGATCTGCACGACATCACCGACTTTGGCCGAGTTGGCCTCGTCGTGGGCGTGGTACTTCTTGGAACGGCGCACCGTCTTCTTCATGATCGGGTGGGTAAAGCGGCACTCTACGCTCACCACGATCGTCTTGTCGTTCTTGTCGGAGACCACGGTCCCCTGCAGAATACGCTTGGGCATCTTGGTCTCCTTACTTCGCTGCCGCGGTCTTTTCGGCGAGCACGGTCTTGACGCGGGCGATATCGCGGCGAACCTTGCGCACCTGCGCGGTATTATCCAGCTGCTGGGGGGCGCGCTGGAAACGCAGATTGAACTGCTCTTTCTTGAGGTTGACGAGATCAGTCTTGAGTTCGTCTACCGTCTTTGCCCTAACGTCGCTCGGCTTGGCCATCGCTATACGTCCTTAATCTGCAATGCGGCTGACAAACCGCGTCTTGATCGGCAGCTTCATAGCCGCAAGACGCAGAGCTTCACGCGCAATCTCTTCACTCACGCCGTCGATCTCGAACATGATCCGGCCGGGCTTGACGCGGGCTGCCCAATATTCGGGAGCACCCTTGCCCTTACCCATACGGACTTCGGTCGGCTTGGACGACACAGGCACATCCGGGAAAACCCGGATCCACACACGACCAGCGCGCTTCATATAACGAGTCATCGCGCGGCGGGCGGCCTCAATCTGGCGGGCGGTTATACGCTCAGGTTCCTGAGCCTTCAAGCCATATTCGCCAAAATTGAGATCGAAGCCGCCCTTGGCGACGCCGTGGATCCGGCCCTTGTGGGCCTTGCGGAACTTTGTACGCTTCGGTTGCAGCATTTTTAAGTCTTCCTATCAGCTTGCAGCCGGACCGCGACGACCCTGCCCGCCAGAATCGCTACCTTCGGTAGCACGGCGCTCATGAGCCATCGGATCGTGTTCCATGATCTCGCCCTTGAAGATCCAGACCTTGATCCCGATGATCCCGTAGGTCGTGGCGGCTTCAGCGACACCGTAATCCACATCTGCACGCAGCGTGTGGAGCGGAACGCGGCCCTCGCGGTACCACTCGGTCCGTGCGATATCCGCACCGCCGAGACGACCGCCAACATTGACGCGGATACCCTGGGCGCCCATGCGCATTGCCGTCTGCACGGCGCGCTTCATCGCCCGGCGGAACGCCACGCGGCGTTCGAGCTGCTGGGCAATACCCTGGGCAACCAGGGTGGCATCGGTCTCCGGCTTACGCACTTCAACGATGTTGATGTGCACTTCCGAATTGGTGAACTTCTTGACCTTGGACCGAATCTTCTCGATGTCCGCGCCCTTCTTGCCGATCACGATTCCCGGACGGGCCGAGTGGATCGTGATGCGGCACTTCCGGTGCGGGCGCTCGATGACGATCTTGGACACCGCGGCCTGCTTGAGCTCTTCCTCGAGCATTTCGCGGATCTTGAGATCTTCCTGCAGGAGCGAGCCGAACTCACCCTTGTTGGCGTACCAACGGGAATCCCAGGTCCGATTGATGCCGAGCCGAAGCCCGATCGGATTGACTTTCTGGCCCATCAGACGGCCTCCTCGACTTCACGGACAACGATGGTCAGGTGCGAAAACGGCTTCTCGATCCGTGCGCCGCGACCGCGGGCGCGGGCATGGAACCGCTTCATCACCAACGCCTTGCCCACAAAAGCCTCGGCAACCACCAGAGAATCCGTGTCGAGACCATGATTGTTCTCGGCATTCGCGATGGCGCTCTCAAGGGTCTTCTTGACCGATTCCGAAATCCGCTTGCGCGAGAATTCCAGCACGGCCAGAGCCTTGTCGACCTTCTTGCCGCGGATCTGTGCGGCAACCAGGTTCAGCTTCTGGGGGCTTGTACGAACCATACGCAGGACGGCCTTGGCCTCATTGTCCTTGAGCGCACGTTCGTTCTTCTGCTTGCCCATAATTACTTCCTCTTCGCCTTCTTGTCGGCCGCGTGCCCGTAATAGGTGCGCGTGGGCGAAAATTCACCGAACTTGTGACCGATCATGTCCTCGGAAACATTCACCGGAACATGCTTCTGGCCGTTGTAGACGCCGAAGGTAAGGCCAACGAACTGCGGCAGGATCGTCGAGCGGCGGCTCCAGATCTTGATCACTTCGTTGCGGCCCGATTCACGGACCTTGTCTGCCTTCTTCAGCAGATACCCGTCAACAAACGGGCCTTTCCAGACGGAACGTGCCATGACTCTTACCTGCCCTTCTTGAGGTGCCGCGAGCGGACGATGAACTTGTCCGTCGCCTTGTTGGAGCGGGTGCGCTTGCCCTTTGTCGGCTTGCCCCACGGAGTGACCGGATGACGGCCACCCGAGGTACGGCCTTCACCACCACCATGCGGGTGATCGACAGGGTTCATCGCGACACCGCGAACGTTCGGACGCTTGCCAAGCCAGCGACTACGGCCGGCCTTGCCCAGATTGGTGTTCGAGTGATCCGGATTGGACACCGCACCAACGGTTGCCAAGCACGAGCCATGCACGAGGCGCTGCTCGCCCGAGTTGAGGCGAAGGATCGCCCAACCGGCGTCGCGGCCCACATACTGTGCGTACCCACCGGCCGAACGAGCAACCTGGCCACCCTTGCGCGGCTTGAGCTCGATGTTGTGGACGATCGTGCCCACCGGCATCTTCTCGAGCGGCATCGTATTGCCAGGCTTGACGTCGACCGCGTTGAGCGAGGAGACAACCTTGTCCCCGGCAGCAAGACGCTGCGGCGCAAGGATATAAGCCTGCTCGCCATCTTCGTAGTTGACCAGAGCGATGAATGCGGTCCGGTTCGGATCGTATTCAAGGCGCTCGACCGTACCCACGACGTCGAACTTGGTGCGCTTGAAATCGACCAGGCGATAGCGGCGCTTGTGCCCGCCGCCGCGCGCAAACGAGGTAACGCGGCCACGGTTGTTGCGGCCACCGGACTTGGTCAAGCCCTCGGTCAGCTTCTTGACCGGCGAGCCGTTCCAGAGTTCGGACCGGTCGATGCCGACGAGCTGGCGGCGGCCCGGCGAGGTCGGATTGTATTGCTTCAAAGCCATTGTTCTACTTCCCTAGCCTTAAAGACCGGTCGAAATGTCGATGGTCTGGCCGTCGACGAGCGTAACGATGGCCTTCTTCACGTCCTTGCGCTTGCCAAGGAAGTTGCGGAACCGCTTTACCTTGCCCTTGCGCACGATGGTGTTGACAGCCTTGACCTTGACCGAAAACAGCTGCTCGACGGCGGCCTTGATATCGGTCTTGGTTGCATCGATCGCCACGTCGAAAACGACCTGGTTGTTTTCCGAAGCCATCGTGGACTTTTCGGTCACGACGGGGTTGCGGATGATGTCGTATGCCTTGAGCGCGCTCATTGGAACCGGCCCTCCAGCGCAGCGAGAGCGTCCTTGGTGAGGACAAGCTTTTCGCGACGCAGAATGTCATAAACGTTGATGCCCTGGGCCGGCAGGACGTCGATCTGCGGAATGTTCCGCGCAGCAAGCGCGAAGTTCCGGTCGAGTTCTGCACCGCCGATGATCAGCGCATTGGCAAACCCGAGCTTGCCGAACGCAACCTTGAGGGCTGCGGTCTTGGGCTCGCTGGCAACGGCGCTGTCGAGAATGATCAGCTCGCCGGCCTTGGCCTTGGCCGAAAGCGCATGCTTCAATGCCAGCGCGCGGACCTTCTTGGGCAGATCGATCGCATGGCTGCGCGGGGTCGGGCCGAACGCACGTCCACCACCCCGGAAGATGTTGGACCGGCGTGAACCGTGACGAGCACCGCCGCCGCCTTTCTGCCGGCCGAACTTCTTGCCGGTCTGGGAGACTTCACCGCGGTTCTTGACGTCATGCGTGCCTGCCATCCGCTTCAGCAGCTGATAGCGAACCATGCGCTGGATGAGGTCGGCGCGGGGCTCGAGACCGAATACGGCATCGTCGAGCGTGACCTTGCCCGCGGCCTTGCCCTCAAGGGTTGTGACCTGGAGTTCCATTATGCGCTCTCCCCATTGGCAGCGGCAGCAGCCTTAAACGAACCGGGACGTGCAACACCTTCCGGAAGCGGCTTCTTGACGGCGTCGCGGATCTGGATCCAGCCGCCCTTGGCACCCGGAACCGAACCCTGAACCATGATCAGGCCGCGCTCGACGTCGGTCTTGACGACCTTGACGTTCTGGGTGGTGACGCGAACGTCGCCCATATGGCCGGCCATCTTCTTGTTCTTGAACACCTTGCCCGGGTCCTGACGACCGCCGGTCGAACCGTGCGAACGGTGCGAAACCGACACGCCGTGCGAAGCACGCAGGCCGCCAAAGTTGTGACGCTTCATCGCACCGGCAAAACCCTTACCGATCGAAGTCCCCGTCACGTCGACAAGCTGGCCTTCAAGGAAGTGATCGGCCTGCAGCTGGGCGCCGACGTCGATGAGATTATCCGCGGAAACACGGAACTCGACGATCTTGCGCTTGGGCTCGACCTGCGCTGCGGCGAACTGGCCGCGCTGCGCCTTGCTCACATTCTTGACCTTGACGGAACCGGCGCCGACCTGCAGCGCGACATAGCCGTCCTTATCCTGCGTACGCTGGCCCACCACCTGGCAGCCTTGCAGCGCCAGGACGGTAACGGGAACATGCGCACCGTCATCCGTGAAGATGCGGGTCATTCCCAGCTTCTGTGCGATCAATCCAGAACGCATCGGTTGTTACCTTTTCTTTTGGGCGTTTTTCCGGGTCATTGTTTCCCAAGAGGACCCACCGAAATGAAAAACGCTAGAAACTCATTTCTTTAGAGCTTGATTTCGACGTCGACACCGGCGGCGAGATCGAGCTTCATCAGTGCATCGACCGTCTGCGGGGTCGGATCCACGATGTCCAGAAGACGCTTGTGAGTCCGGATTTCGAACTGCTCGCGGCTCTTCTTGTCGACGTGGGGCGACCGGTTGACGGTGTATTTGTCAATTCGCGTAGGCAGCGGAATGGGACCGCGAACCTGTGCGCCCGTACGCTTGGCAGTGTTGACGATCTCGCGGGTCGAATTGTCGAGCACGCGATGATCGAACGCCTTGAGCCGGATGCGAATGTTCTGACCGTTCATCTTCGTTCTATCCCGAAAAAAGGACCGCGGTGCGCGTTAGCGGCGCACCGCACTCTCAATTGTATTTCCGCTTACTCGACGATTTTGGAGACAACGCCGGCGCCGACGGTGCGGCCGCCTTCGCGGATGGCGAAGCGGAGCTTTTCTTCCATCGCGATCGGCACGATCAGCTCGACATTCATCTCGACATTGTCGCCAGGCATCACCATCTCGACGCCTTCCTTGAGCGTCACGACACCCGTCACGTCCGTCGTCCGGAAGTAGAACTGCGGACGGTAGTTCGTGAAGAACGGGGTATGACGACCGCCCTCTTCCTTGGTCAGGATGTAGGCTTCGGCAACGAACTTGGTGTGCGGGGTCACAGAACCGGGCTTGCACAGAACCTGCCCGCGCTCGACCTGGCTGCGGTCGATGCCGCGAACCAGCGCGCCGATATTGTCGCCAGCTTCACCCGAATCGAGCAGCTTGCGGAACATCTCAACGCCCGTCACCGTCGTCTTCTGCGTCGGCTTGATGCCAACGATCTCGACTTCGTCGCCAACCTTGACAATGCCGCGCTCGACGCGACCGGTCACAACCGTACCGCGGCCCGAGATCGAGAACACGTCCTCGACAGGCATCAGGAAGGGCTGGTCCTTGGGACGCTCAGGCTGCGGGATGTAGTCGTCAACCGTCTCCATCAGCGCCAGAACCGCATCGCGCCCGATCTCGGGACGCTTGTCCTCAAGCGCCATCAGCGCAGAACCCTTGGTGATCGGAATGTCGTCGCCAGGGAATTCATAAGAAGAAAGAAGCTCGCGCACTTCGAGCTCGACAAGCTCCAGAAGCTCCTCGTCATCGACCTGGTCGACCTTGTTCAGGAACACAACAAGCGCCGGAACGCCAACCTGGCGCGCCAGAAGAATGTGCTCGCGCGTCTGCGGCATCGGGCCGTCGGCAGCCGAAACCACAAGGATCGCCCCATCCATCTGCGCCGCACCCGTGATCATGTTCTTGACATAGTCAGCGTGACCCGGGCAGTCCACATGCGCATAGTGGCGCTTGGCCGTCTCGTACTCAACGTGCGAGGTCGAAATCGTGATCCCGCGTGCCTTTTCCTCAGGCGCCTTGTCGATGTTGTCGTACGACGTGTACGTCGCACCGCCAGTCTCAGCCAAAACCTTCGTGATCGCCGCAGTCAATGACGTCTTGCCATGGTCAACGTGACCAATCGTGCCAATGTTGCAGTGCGGCTTCGTACGTGCAAACTTTTCCTTGCCCATCACTTATCTCCTATTCAGACAGCGCGACGGCTGCTGTTCGATTTCGTTTTTAAAATCAGGCGTATTTGGCCTGGACTTCGTCAGCAACCGCCTGCGGCACCTGCTCGTAGTGGTCGAACACCATCGTGTACTGTGCACGCCCCTGGCTCATGGAACGCAGGGAGTTCACGTACCCAAACATGTTGGCCAGCGGCACGAAGGCATTGACTACCTGCGCGATACCGCGGCTTTCCGTGCCCTGAATCTGGCCACGGCGGGAATTAAGGTCGCCGATAACATCGCCCATGTACTCTTCAGGGGTGACGACTTCGACCTTCATGATCGGCTCGAGAAGTTTGGCACCTGCCTTCCCGAGCGCTTCGCGGAAGCCCGCACGGCCGGCGATTTCGAAGGCCAGAACCGACGAGTCAACATCGTGGTAGGCACCGTCGATGAGGGTCGCCTTGACGTCGACAATCGGGAAGCCAGCAAGGATACCAGCGCCCATGACCGACTGGATGCCCTTTTCGACGCCCGGAATGTATTCCTTGGGAACCGAACCACCGACGACCTTGCTTTCGAAAGCAAAACCGGCGCCGGTTTCATTCGGCTCGATGATCAGCTTGATGCGAGCGAACTGGCCCGAACCGCCCGACTGCTTCTTGTGGGTGTAGTCCACTTCGGCCTGACGGGTAATGGTTTCGCGGTAAGCCACCTGCGGCTGGCCGATATTGGCCTCGACCTTGAACTCGCGCTTCATGCGATCGACGATGATGTCGAGATGCAATTCACCCATGCCCGAAATGATCGTCTGGCCGGATTCTTCATCCGAACGCACGCGGAACGAGGGATCTTCAGCAGCAAGACGCTGCAGGGCGAGACCCATCTTTTCCTGGTCGGCCTTCGACTTGGGCTCGACGGCAATGTCGATAACCGGATCGGGGAAGATCATGCGCTCGAGGATCACCGGAGCATTCGACGCACAAAGCGTGTCGCCCGTGGTGGTGTCCTTGAGGCCAACGATTGCAACGATGTCACCAGCGAAAGCCTCGGTGATCTGCTCGCGACTGTTCGAGTGCATCTGGAACATGCGGCCAACGCGCTCGCGCTTGCCCTTCACGGTGTTTTCCAGCGTCGCACCGGCTTCGAGGTGGCCCGAATAGATGCGGCAGAAGGTCAGCGAACCCATGTGCGGATCGTTGGCAATCTTGAACGCCAGCATCGAAAGCGGTTCGCTGTCGTCGGCATGACGCTCGATTTCCTCTTCCGTCCTGGCATCGATGCCCTTGATCGCAGGAATATCGATTGGCGACGGCAGGAAGTCGACAACTGCGTCAAGAAGCGGCTGTACGCCTTTGTTCTTGAAGGCAGAACCGCAGCACACACCAAAGAACTGAACCTCGCAGACACCCTTGCGAACAAGGCGGCGAATGGTATCGTTATCGGGCATCTCGCCTTCGAGATAGGCTTCCATCGCAGTTTCGTCGAGTTCGACGGCAGCTTCGATGAGCTTCTCGCGGTATTCTTCAGCGCGATCCTTGAGGTCGGCCGGAATATCGACGACATCCCATTTCGCACCGAGCTCTTCGCCGCTCCAGATAAGCGCCTTCATCTCGATGAGATCGACGACACCAGCAAACTCGTTCTCAGCGCCAATCGGCAGCTGCAGGCAAACGGCCTTGGCACCCAGACGGGTCCCGACCATTTCGACCGAGCGATAGAAGTCAGCACCGATCTTGTCCATCTTGTTGACGAAGATCAGACGCGGAACGTTGTACTTGTCGGCCTGGCGCCAGACGGTTTCGGTCTGGGGCTCAACGCCGGCATTGGCGTCAAGCAGGGCAACGGCACCGTCGAGCACGCGGAGCGAACGCTCAACTTCAATGGTGAAGTCCACGTGGCCCGGCGTATCGATGATGTTGAAGCGACGCTTCTTGCCATCACGACCCTGCCAGAACGTGGTCGTGGCAGCCGAAGTGATGGTGATGCCGCGTTCCTGCTCCTGCTCCATCCAGTCCATGGTGGCTGCGCCGTCATGGACTTCACCGATCTTGTGCGACTTGCCGGTGTAATAAAGGATGCGCTCGGTCGTGGTGGTCTTGCCGGCATCGATGTGCGCCATGATGCCGAAATTGCGATAGTCTTCGATATTGTATTCGCGGGCCATACTAGCGTCTCCTTACCAGCGGTAGTGCGAGAACGCACGGTTGGCATCGGCCATGCGATGGGTGTCTTCGCGCTTCTTGACAGCCTGCCCGCGGCCATTCATGGCATCGAGCAATTCGCCAGAGAGGCGACCGACCATGGTCTGCTCGCCGCGCTTGCGCGCAGCGTCGATCAGCCAACGAATGGCAAGAGCCTGCTGGCGGTCGGTGCGGACTTCGACCGGCACCTGATAGGTGGCACCACCAACGCGACGCGACCGGACTTCAACCGCGGGACGGACATTGTCCAGCGCGGAATGGAAGACCTGGATAGGGTCCTGCTTGGTACGCTCTTCGATGACGGAGAACGCGCCGTAGACAATGCCTTCAGCTGCGGACTTCTTGCCATCCTTCATGAGCGAGTTCATGAACTTGGAAACGACCAAATCCCCGAACTTGGGATCGGGGTTGATCTCACGCTTTTCTGCACGATGCCGACGGGACATGGTTCAGCTTCTCCTTATTTCGGCCGCTTCGCGCCATACTTGGACCGGCGCTGCTTGCGGTCCTTCACGCTCTGGGTATCCAGAACGCCGCGCAGCACGTGGTAACGAACGCCGGGGAGGTCGCGCACGCGGCCACCGCGAATGAGCACGACGGAGTGCTCTTGCAGGTTGTGACCTTCGCCGGGGATATAGGTAATGACTTCACGCTGATTGACCAGGCGCACCTTGGCCACACGACGCAGAGCCGAGTTCGGCTTCTTCGGAGTCGTCGTGTAGACGCGAGTGCAAACGCCGCGCTTCTGCGGGTTAGCCTCCATAGCCGGAACCTTGTTCCGCTTCGGCTTGGACTGCCGGGGCTTGCGGATCAGCTGATTAATGGTCGGCATATCGCTCGAACCCTCTTTTCATCCGAGTAAACAAAACCTTGTGTCAGACATAACAAGCGTGCGGCGCCCGCCCGAGGCCCCTTATCAGGACCGGCAGCGCCAGAAAGCAGAGGATCACCTCCCGGAAAGGAAGCGTTCGTGCGCCCAAGACTTGCTTCGTCTAAGTACCCGACAGTGTGTTTGATCCGCCTGGATGTGCCGCTTTGGGCGCGTACGCATCCGGTGCAAAATCACGACCGACCGCTTAGGTAGGGCGGGTCATACTGGGTTGATTCCGACTCGTCAAGGCTTATCGGGAAAAAAGCGGACATGGCGGCTTCCACCCTGCCCTGCGCCCGACGCATGGCAGCGGGCGGCAGCGAGATCGACCCAGATTGACCATCCCTGGGCGGAGGACTAGCATCGGGCAAATGCTCCTAATCGCGCACCCAGCCGACATCCCCGGTGTAAGGGTCCCTCTTTCCAAAGTCCCCGCCCAATGAGTGCCGCTCCTCGCCTCTCGACGCTTATTCTGCTTTCGGCGTTTTCGATTTTGCCATTGAGCATGTTCCTTCCGTCGCTTGCCAGCATCGCCCAGGAATTCGATACGGAGTATGGCGTTGTCAGCCTCGCACTGGCCGGCTATGTCGCTGTTTCAGCGGTGCTACAGTTGGTGCTTGCCCCGCTCTCCGACCGCTTCGGACGCCGCCCCATCATCTTGCTCGGGATTGTGATCTTTACCGGCGCATCATTCGGGTGCGCTCTGGCGTCCGATATCTGGACCTTCCTCGCTTTCCGGATGTTTCAGGCAGCGATCACATCGGGTTACGCCGTTGCGCTTGCCGTGGTGCGGGATACGACAACCAAGGAGCGCACGGCCAGCAAGATCGGCTACATCGCAATGGCCTGGTCGATCGCTCCCATGTTGGGCCCGCTGTTCGGCGGATTGCTCGACGAACTGTTCGGGTGGCGCGCATCTTTCTGGTTTCTAGGGATGACCGGCCTTGGGATGTTTGCCCTTTGCTGGATCGACCTCGGGGAAACCAATACACGCCGGGCTAACACCGTGGCCGAACAGTTCCGCCGTTACCCGTCGTTGTTGTGCTCCCCGCTCTTCTGGTCGTTCGCATTGTGCATGGCGCTGATCGCCGGAACATTCCATGCTTTCCTCGCCGGCTCCCCTCTCGTCGCCGCAACGATATTCAATCTCCAGCCCGCCATGCTTGGCTTTTTCATGGGCACCATAACGATGGGCTTTGCCTTTGGTAGTTTCCTGTCTGGGCGCCATTTCGGCGGCAAGAATCTGGCGACTGCACTTCTCACCGGTCGCATTATCGCCATTGCCGGTCCCGCCATCGGCCTGGTGCTCATCGCACTCGGAATCGAGCACGTGATGGCGTTCTTCGGCCCCTGCGTTCTGATCGGCATTGGAAATGGTATCTCCATGCCGAGCGCAAATGCAGGAGCACTCTCCATAAACCCCGAAATTGCCGGCACGGCGGCAGGTCTCGCCGGCGCCATAACGGTTGCAGGGAGTGCAGCCATCTCGTCGATCACGGGTGCCGCGCTCACGACCGATGGCGCCGCCTCGATGCTGCTGTTCATCTTGCTTGCCGTGACAACACTGTCGCTGCTGGCCGCAATCCTCGCCAGCAGGCTGGAGGGGCAAAGAACCGTAGCCGGTCGTTCGGCGAAGTGATCTTCCCGATTTGGCCCGGTCAACAAAAGAAAAAGGGGCCCTAAGGCCCCTTCCCCATATTCGCAATTACGGCCAGCTTACTCCGCAGGCGCTTCCGGCACGGCTTCGGCGGGAGCCGAAGGGGCTGGGATCGCTACAGTCTCAGCCTGGCGGCGGCGCTCCTCAAGGATGAGGTCGTCCCGCTTGGTCGCGATCTGGCGGATGTTGGTGATGCGCGCACCGGTACCCGCCGGAATGAGGCGACCGACGATGACGTTCTCCTTGAGTCCTTCGAGCAGATCGGCCTTGCCGGAAACTGCTGCTTCCGTAAGGACGCGAGTAGTTTCCTGGAACGACGCTGCCGAAACGAAGGAGCGAGTCTGAAGCGACGCCTTGGTAATACCGAGGAGAACCGGAACAGCCTCCGCGGGTTTCTTGCCGTCCGCAACGAGTTGCTCGTTGAGTTCGTCGAAGTCGATCTTGTCGATCTGCTCTTCCTTGAGCAGACCCGAGTCACCGGCATCGGTGATTTCGACCTTCTGAAGCATTTGACGGACAATCACCTCGATGTGCTTGTCGTTGATCAACACGCCCTGCAGGCGATAGACCTCCTGGATCTCGTTCACGAGGTACTTGGCCAACTCCTCGACGCCCTTGATCGCAAGGATGTCGTGTGGGGCCGGGTTGCCGTCGAGAATATACTCGCCCCGCTCGATCGGATCGCCTTCCTGGAGATGGAATGGCTTGCCCTTCGGGATGAGATATTCAACCGGCTCAAGACTCTCGTCACTGGGCTCAATGATGATGCGGCGCTTGTTCTTGTAGTCGCGTCCGAAGCGGATCGTGCCATCGAGCTCTGCGATGATGGCGTGATCCTTGGGACGGCGGGCCTCGAACAGTTCGGCAACACGCGGCAGACCGCCGGTGATGTCCTTGGTCTTGGCACTTTCGAGCGGAATACGCGCCAGAACGTCACCCGGTGCCACGCGGGTCCCCGGTTCAACGGTGATAACCGCATCGACGCTGAGCAGATACCGCGCATCGGTCCCACGATCAGTCTTGAAGGACTGGCCCTTCGAACCAACCGCGATAGCCGGACGCAATCCGTCGCCACGCTGGGTCGCGCGCCAGTCGATGACGAGACGCTTGGTGAAACCGGTGGTCTCGTCGGTCTGCTCGGAGACCGAAGCCCCGTCCACGAGATCCTCGAAAATCACCTCGCCCTCGACTTCCGTAAGGATCGGGCGGGTATAGGGATCCCACTCGGCCAGACGCTGGCCGCGCTTGACCTGTTCGCCTTCCGCCACCCTCAGGCGCGCACCGTAGGCTACCTTGTGCGACGAGCGTTCCTTGCCGTCGGCATCCACGATGACGATCTGGACGTTGCGGCCCATGACGACGGTCTGCTTGTCGGAGTTGGTCGCGATGTTCTTGTTGCGGAAGGCGATCTTGCCCTCGGCACCAGCCTCGAGATACGAGTTGTCCACGACCTGCGCGGTCCCGCCGATATGGAAGGTGCGCATGGTAAGCTGGGTGCCCGGCTCACCGATCGACTGAGCGGCGATCACGCCAACAGCTTCACCCATGTTGACCGGCGTACCACGCGCAAGGTCACGGCCGTAGCAGACCGCACAGCAACCCTGGCGCACTTCGCAGGTCAGCGGCGAGCGGATGCGGACAGACTGGACCTTGGCGGCCTCGATCCGGTCCACATCGTTCTCATCCATGAGCGTGCCCTTGGCCACGATGACGTCATCGGTGCCCGGGACAACAACGTCATCGGCGGAAACGCGGCCAAGGATACGCTGGCCGAGCGTGGCCACCACCTGACCGGAGTCGACAATGGCCTCCATCGTCAGGCCGCGATCGGTACCGCAATCGTCCTCGGTGATGATCGCGTCCTGCGCCACGTCCACGAGACGGCGGGTCAGGTAACCCGAGTTCGCGGTCTTGAGTGCGGTGTCGGCCAGACCCTTACGGGCGCCGTGCGTCGAGTTGAAGTACTCGAGAACGGTAAGGCCTTCCTTGAAGTTCGAGATCACCGGAGTCTCGATGATTTCACCCGAGGGCTTGGCCATCAGGCCGCGCATCCCTGCAAGCTGCTTCATCTGGGCGACCGAACCACGGGCGCCCGAATGGCTCATCATGTAGACCGAGTTGATCTTCCTCTGGCGGCCGTTGTCATCCTTCTCGACAGCGGAAATACGCTTCATCATCTCATCGGCAACCTTGTCGCCGCACTTGGCCCAGGCGTCGACAACCTTGTTGTACTTCTCGCCATGGGTGATAAGGCCGTCATTGTACTGCTGCTCGAATTCCTCGACCAACCTGCGGGTTTCACCCACAATGGAAGCCTTGGTATCGGGGATCACCATGTCGTCCTTGCCGAACGAAATGCCCGCGCGGCAGGCCTGCTTGAACCCGAGATCCATGATCCGGTCGCAGAAGATGACTGTCTCCTTTTGGCCGCAAGCACGATAAACCGTGTCGATGACCTTGGAGATATTCTTCTTTGTCATCAACTGGTTGACCGTATCGAACGGCACGTCATTTGGCAGAATCTGCCCGAGGATCATACGGCCAGGGGTCGTCTCGACGATCTTGGTCGAAAGCGAGCCATCCTCGGCCTGGACGCGTACGCGACCCTTGATCTTCGTGTGCAGCGTGATCGACTTGTTTTCAAGCGCGTGCTCGATTTCCGACATCGACGCGAACGCCATGCCTTCACCGGGCTCGCCCTCGGCCATCAGTGAAACATAGTAGAGACCAAGAACGATGTCCTGGCTCGGCACAATGATGGGCTGGCCGTTGGCAGGGTGCAGGATGTTGTTGGTCGACATCATCAGCACACGAGCTTCAAGCTGCGCTTCGAGCGACAGAGGCACGTGAACCGCCATCTGGTCGCCGTCGAAGTCGGCGTTGAACGCGGCGCAGACCAGCGGATGAAGCTGGATGGCCTTGCCTTCGATCAGGATCGGCTCGAACGCCTGGATGCCCAGACGGTGCAGCGTGGGCGCACGGTTGAGAAGAACCGGGTGCTCACGGATCACCTCGTCGAGAATATCCCAGACCTCGGGACGTTCCTTCTCGACCAGCTTCTTTGCCTGCTTGACGGTCGAGCTGAGGCCCTTGGCGTCCAGACGCGAATAGATGAAGGGCTTGAAAAGTTCGAGCGCCATCTTCTTGGGCAGGCCGCACTGATGCAATTTGAGTTCGGGACCCACGGTGATCACCGAACGGCCCGAATAGTCGACGCGCTTGCCCAAGAGGTTCTGGCGGAACCGGCCCTGCTTGCCCTTGAGCATGTCCGAGAGCGACTTCAGCGGGCGCTTGTTTGCACCCGTAATGGTGCGACCGCGCCGGCCGTTGTCGAACAGCGCATCCACGGCTTCCTGGAGCATGCGCTTTTCGTTGCGGATGATGATATCCGGAGCACGCAGCTCAATCAGGCGCTTTAGGCGGTTGTTACGATTGATGACGCGGCGATAAAGATCGTTGAGATCGGAGGTCGCAAACCGACCGCCGTCGAGCGGAACCAGCGGGCGCAACTCGGGCGGAATGACCGGAATGACCGTCATGATCATCCATTCGGGCTTGTTCCCCGAAACGATGAACTGCTCGACGATCTTCAAGCGCTTCGCGAGCTTTTTCGGCTTAAGTTCCGTCGTCGACTCAGCAATTTCCACGCGCAGATCGGCGGCGAGCTTTTCGAGATCGAGCGCAGTCAGCATCTCGCGCACCGCCTCTGCACCGATCATGGCGGTGAAGGCGTCAGGGCCAAAATTGTCCTGAGCGTCGAGGTATTCTTCTTCGGTGATGAGTTGGTACTGCGTGAACGGGGTCAAGCCCGGCTCGATCACCACGTAGTTCTCGAAATAAAGAATGCGCTCGACATCTTTGAGCGTCATGTCGAGAAGCTGCGAAATGCGGGACGGCAGCGACTTCAGGAACCAGATATGCGCAACCGGCGCAGCCAGTTCGATATGGCCCATGCGCTCGCGGCGGACGCGTGAAAGCGTGACTTCCACGCCGCACTTCTCGCAGATGACACCCTTGAACTTCATGCGCTTGTACTTTCCGCACAGGCACTCATAGTCCTTGGTCGGGCCGAAAATACGTGCGCAGAACAGGCCGTCACGCTCGGGCTTGAACGTGCGGTAATTGATGGTCTCCGGCTTCTTGATCTCGCCGTACGACCACGAAAGGATCTTCTCAGGGCTCGCGATGTTGATCTTGATCTGATCGAAAGACGGCGCACTGGCCTGCGAGTTGAACGGATCCATGACGTGCTGATGATGATTCATCTTTGGTCTCCTTGAGCCCTGGGCGATGCAGCAGAAATTCAGCGCACCGCCCGTTTCGGGCAAAGCATCGGTTCAGTGGGAAGCGCGGCGGATTATTCCGCCGCGTCCGCAGGAGGCGCGAGTTCGGGTTCTCCCGAAGGCTCCTCATCATTGGCGATTTCGATGTCGGTCAATTCGACATTGAGACCCAGCGACCGGATTTCCTTAACGAGAACGTTGAAGCTCTCGGGGATGCCCGCTTCGAAGGTGTCGTCACCACGCACGATCGCTTCGTAGACCTTTGTACGGCCAGCCACGTCGTCCGACTTGACGGTCAGCATTTCCTGCAAGGTGTAGGCGGCGCCATAGGCTTCGAGGGCCCACACCTCCATCTCGCCGAAACGCTGGCCACCGAACTGGGCCTTACCGCCGAGCGGCTGCTGGGTAACGAGGCTGTATGGACCGATCGAACGCGCGTGGATCTTGTCGTCCACCAGGTGATGCAGCTTGAGCATGTAAATATAGCCCACCGTCACCGACCGGTCGAAGGCTTCGCCTGTACGACCGTCGTAGAGCGTGGATTGGCCGGATGCGTCGAGCCCCGCCCTTTCGAGCAGTTCAACGATATCGGCCTCTTTCGCTCCGTCGAACACCGGCGTGGCAATCGAGACGCCCTTCGAAATCTGCTGGCCGAGACGGGCGATGCCGTCATCGTCGAGATCGGATACGAAATCGTCCCCCTCGTAGAGCGCAGAGATTTCCTTTTTGAGCGGCGTGATATCCTTGCTCTCGCGATAGGCCTGCATCATGGCATCGACTTTCCGACCCAGTCCCCGAGCGGCCCACCCCAGGTGGGTCTCGAGAATCTGGCCCACATTCATGCGTGAGGGCACGCCGAGCGGGTTGAGAACGATGTCCACATGCGTGCCGTCTTCGAGGAACGGCATGTCCTCGACCGGCATGATGCGCGAAATGACGCCCTTGTTGCCGTGGCGGCCAGCCATCTTGTCACCCGACTGGACCTTGCGCTTGGTCGCAACGAAGACCTTGACCATCTTCATCACGCCCGGCGGAAGCTCGTCACCGCGCTGGAGCTTGTCGACCTTGTCGATGAAACGCTGCTCGAGCAGGCGACGGCTTTCGTCGTACTGCGCCTGCAGGGCCTCGATCTCGGCCATCAGCTTGTCGTCTTCAACCGCGAACTGCCACCACTTGGACCGCGCATGGGCCTCGAAGATGGAGTCGTTGAGTTTGGTACCCGCGACATAGCCCTTCGGACCGGAGGTGGCAGCCTTGCCAAACAGCATTTCCTTGAGACGCGCATAGACGTTGCGGTCGAGGATCGACTGCTCGTCGTCGCGGTCCTTGGCCAGACGCTCGATTTCCTCGCGCTCGATCGCCATCGCGCGCTCGTCCTTATCGATGCCGTGGCGGTTAAACACACGCACCTCGACCACGATGCCGCCATCTCCCGGAGGAACCCGGAGCGACGTATCGCGAACATCGGAGGCTTTCTCGCCGAAGATGGCGCGCAGGAGCTTTTCTTCCGGCGTCATCGGGCTTTCGCCCTTGGGCGTGATCTTGCCGACCAGAATGTCGCCCGCCTGCACCTCGGCACCGATATGAACGATGCCCGCTTCGTCGAGGTTCTTCAGAGCCTCTTCAGAAACGTTGGGGATGTCGCGGGTGATTTCTTCCGGGCCGAGCTTGGTATCACGGGCCATCACTTCATATTCCTCGATGTGGATCGAGGTGAAGACGTCGTCCTGCACGATCTTTTCGGACAGCAGGATAGAGTCCTCGAAGTTGTAACCGTTCCAGGGCATGAACGCGACGAGCACGTTGCGGCCCAGAGCCAGGTCGCCGAGATCGGTCGAGGGACCGTCCGCCACGATGTCGCCAGCCTGAACGTGGTCGCCCACGACAACCAGCGGACGCTGGTTGATGCAGGTCGACTGGTTCGAGCGCTGGAACTTCATGAGGTTGTAGATATCGACGCCGGACTTGGACGGATCGGTTTCTTCCGTCGCCCGGATGACGATACGGGTGGCGTCCACCTGATCGACGATACCGGTGCGGCGGGCAACGATTGCCGCCCCAGAGTCGCGTGCTACGACCGATTCCATGCCAGTGCCCACGAAGGGCGCTTCGGCACGCAGAAGCGGCACGGCCTGGCGCTGCATGTTCGAGCCCATGAGCGCGCGGTTCGCGTCGTCGTTCTCGAGGAACGGAATGAGAGAAGCGGCCACCGAAACGAGTTGCTTGGGCGAAACGTCCATCAGGTCGATGGACTCTTTCGGCGTCAGCATCACTTCGCCGGAGTGACGGGCAACGACGAGATCGTTCACGAACTCGCCCTTCTCGTTCACTGTGGCATTGGCCTGCGCAACGTAGTGCTTGGCCTCTTCCATCGCCGAGAGATAAACGACGTCATCGGTGACCTTGCCGTCCACGACCTTGCGGTACGGGGTCTCGATAAAGCCGTACTTGTTGACGCGTGCGAAAGTCGCCAGCGAGTTGATAAGGCCGATGTTGGGCCCTTCCGGCGTTTCAATCGGACAGATACGGCCATAGTGCGTCGGATGCACGTCGCGGACTTCGAAACCCGCCCGTTCGCGGGTAAGACCACCCGGGCCAAGCGCCGAGAGGCGGCGCTTATGGGTGATTTCCGAAAGCGGGTTGGTCTGGTCCATGAACTGGCTGAGCTGGGACGACCCGAAGAACTCGCGTACAGCAGCCGCAGCCGGCTTTGCGTTGATGAGATCCTGGGGCATGACCGTGTCGATTTCGACCGAGGACATACGCTCCTTGATCGCGCGCTCCATGCGAAGCAGCCCGAGACGATAGTGGTTCTCCATCAACTCGCCGACCGAACGCACACGGCGGTTGCCGAGGTTGTCGATGTCGTCGATCTCGCCCTTGCCATCACGAAGTTCGACGAGCGTACGAACGACCTCCACAATATCTTCCTTGCGGAGCACGCGCATGGTGTCGGGCGCATCGAGGTCCAGCCGCATATTCATCTTGACGCGACCGACCGCAGAAAGGTCATAGCGCTCGGGATCGAAGAAAAGCGAATTGAACATCGCTTCTGCTGTTTCGATGGTGGGCGGCTCACCCGGGCGCATCACGCGGTAGATGTCGAACAGCGCGTCTTCGCGGCTTTCGTTCTTGTCCACAGCCAGCGTGTTGCGGATGTAAGGACCGACATTGACGTGATCGATGTCGAGAATGGGAAGCTCGGTGAAGCCCTTTTCAGCAAGCAGGGCGAGGTTCTTCTCGTCCAGCTCGTCGCCAGCCTCAACGAAAATCTCGCCGGATGAAAGATCGACGAGATCCTGTGCGACATACATGCCGTAAAGGTCTTCATCGGTCACCAACAGGTGCGTTACGCCCTTCTCGGCCAGCTTCTTTGCCGCACGTGCGGTCAAGCGAACGCCACCCTCATGCACAATGTCGCCAGTATCGGCGTCGACCAGGTCGAAGACCGGCTTGGTGCCCTTGAGCTTGTCGGCGTCGAACGGCTTGCGCCAGCCCTTCTCGCTCCGTGCATAGGTCTGGGTATTGTAGTAGGTTTCCAGGATTTCCTCGGCGTCAAGGCCCAGGGCCTTGAGCAGCGAAGTGACCGGGATCTTGCGGCGGCGGTCGATACGCGCATAAACCACGTCCTTGGCGTCGAATTCGATATCGAGCCAGGAGCCGCGATAGGGAATGATACGCGCAGCGAACAGCAGCTTGCCCGAAGAGTGGGTCTTGCCCTTGTCGTGATCAAAGAACACGCCGGGCGAACGGTGCATCTGGGAAACGATGACGCGCTCGGTACCATTAACGATGAAGGTGCCGTTCGACGTCATGAACGGCATGTCGCCCATATAGACGTCCTGCTCCTTGATGTCCTTGACGGACTTCGCGCCGGTGTCCTCATCGACCTCGAACACGATCAGGCGCAGCGTCACCTTGAGCGGCGCCGCGAAGGTCATGTCGCGCTGGCGGCATTCCTCGACGTCGTATTTGGGCTGCTCGAATTCGTAGCGCACGAATTCAAGGCTTGCAGTTCCGGCAAAATCGGTGATCGGGAACACCGACCGGAATACCGTCTGCAGGCCTTCATCGGCGCGACCGCCCTGAGGCTCGTCAACCATCAGGAACTGGTCGTAGGAAGCCTTCTGAACCTCGATCAGGTTCGGCATCTCGGTGACTTCGCGGATGGAACCGAAGGACTTGCGCACCTTGCGGCGCCCGTTGAACGTGGTAGCCATATACCCGTTTCCTCTCGTCTCGAATGTCTTCCGAGGCAGCTGTTCAAAGGATCGACTATCAGCCGTCGGTCCTCTGAACAGATGCCCTTGCAGAACTCATCTATGCACTATGGTCCGCAACTACGCCCTGCCCTTTGCGGGTGGCGTCCGCACCAAAAAAGCTGCTGCCCTTTTGAAACGGGAAAAGGGATGGCCCGAAAAAGGGCCATCCCAGATGTCGTGTTCTGTCAGTCGAACTACTTGAGCTCGACCTTGGCGCCGGCTGCTTCGAGCTTTGCCTTGACGTCTTCGGCTTCAGCCTTGCTGACGCCTTCCTTGACAGGCTTCGGAGCACCTTCGACGAGGTCCTTGGCTTCCTTGAGGCCGAGACCCGTGATGGCACGGACTTCCTTGATGACGTTGATCTTCTGATCGCCGGCCGAAGCCAGGATCACGTCAAATTCGGTCTGCTCTTCAGCAGGAGCCGCTGCAGCAGCGCCGCCGCCGACAGCAGCAACAGCCACAGGAGCGGCTGCAGAGACGCCCCACTTTTCTTCGAGCATCTTGGAAAGCTCGGAGGCTTCCAGAACGGTCAGTGCGGACAATTCGTCCACAAGCTTGGCGAGATCAGCCATTTCAGTACCCTTTTTTCTAAGGTTCTAGGTTTCAGTTTGAACCGTGGATTTGGTCGCGACGCCTTTAAGCAGCGCCCTTTTCCGAATATGCGGAGATGACCCGTGCGACCTGGCCGCCCGGCGCCTGCAGGACTGCTGCGATCTTGGCCGCAGGCTGCGTGAGCAGGCCGGCGATCTTTGCACGCAATTCGTCCAGCGAAGGCAGATCGGCCAGTGCCTTGACGCTGTTGGCGTCTAGTACGGTCGAACCCATTGCGCCGCCGAGAATTACGAACTTCGCGTTCTTATCGGCAAACGTCTTGGCGACTTTCGGCGCCGTAATGGGGTCTTCCGAATAGGCAAGAACCGTCGGACCGGTAAGAATGTCCGAGAAATCCGCTATTTCGGTTTCTTTAAGAGCGAGCTTGGCAAGGCGGTTCTTTGCGACCTTTACCTGCCCACCGGCCTGCTTCATCTGCCTGCGAAGGCTTTCGAATTCAGAGACCGACAGACCGGCATAGTGAGCGACGACAACCGCGCCCGAGCCGGCAAATGCCTGCTGGAGCGAGGAGACGACCTCAGCTTTTTCCGCTCTATCCACTGCTACTCTCCACGTTTAGCCCCCATCCCGAACGGATAGGAACCGTTGCAAATTGCCGCCCCGCGGACGGGACAGCGGTGCAGTGCCTGTAAACCGGTTTCGGGGCGAGCCCCTTGGCCAGTCCGGTTCAAACCAAAACGAGACGGCGCTCATCGCCTTCAAATCTCGTACCGGTCATCACCCCATCTATTGGTGGCCACCGGGAGCTCCCGGCATTTCGGATGATCCGCTGATCACCACCACGCAGTCTCGGACAGGACTTGAGCCATCGGGCCGAAGCCCTTTGGCACCCCGGGCGGCCGGAACCGCCCGGAATTCATTATCTCGTCAGTTGAGGACCGACGAGGGATCGACATGGACGCCGGCGCCCATGGTCGAGGAAACTGCGACGCGCTTGACGTAGGTACCCTTGGCGCCAGCAGGCTTTGCCTTGGTAACCGCATCCGCAAGCGCCTTGATGTTCTCGATGAGCTGGACTTCGCTGAACGAGGCCTTGCCCACACCAGCATGAATGATGCCGGCCTTTTCGACGCGGAACTCGACAGCGCCACCCTTGGCCGCCTTGACCGCACCGGCAACGTCCGGGGTAACGGTTCCGACCTTGGGATTCGGCATCAGGTTCCGCGGGCCGAGAATCTTGCCGAGACGGCCAACGAGAGGCATCATGTCCGGGGTCGCAATGCAGCGATCGAAATTGATGTTGCCCTTCTGGATTTCCTCGGCGAGATCGTCTGCACCAACAATGTCGGCACCGGCAGCCTTGGCTTCCTCAGCCTTGGCGTCCTTGGCAAAAACCGCCACGCGGACGGTCTTGCCCGTGCCGTTGGGGAGATTCACGACACCGCGGACCATCTGGTCGGCGTGGCGCGGATCGACACCCAGGTTCAGAGCGACTTCGACGGTCTCGTCGAACTTTGCGACCGCGCGCTCCTTGACCAGCTTGATGGCTTCATCAACGGGATAAAGCTTCTTGCGGTCAATGCCTTCGCGAATCTGCTTCGTGCGCTTTCCAAGATTTGCCATTGCCCTTAACCCTCAACCTGCAGGCCCATCGAACGGGCGGAACCGGCAACCATGCTCATTGCGGCTTCGATATTGTCCGCATTGAGGTCCTTCATCTTCTTTTCCGCGATCTCGCGCACCTGGGCCTGAGTCAGCTTGCCCGCGCTGTCGTGGCCCGGCTTCTTGGAACCGGACTTGAGATTGATCGCCTTCTTGATGAAGTAGGTGACCGGCGGCAGCTTCATCTCGAAGGTGAAGCTCTTGTCCGCAAATGCGGTGATGACGACCGGGATCGGAGCGTTCTTTTCCATCTCCTGCGTGGCCGCGTTGAAGGCCTTGCAGAATTCCATGATGTTGAGACCGCGCTGGCCGAGGGCTGGACCGATCGGGGGCGACGGCGTCGCGGCACCGGCAGGCACCTGCAACTTGATATAGCCTATAATCTTCTTTGCCATTTCTATCTCCTGTCAGCGCTCACGATTGAGCGAGTAGAACACTGTGGTGCGAGGCTTGCCCGGCGCTGGCATACGCCGTCCTCTCCCACAGGTTTGGGGTCAGACCTTTTCGACCTGACCGTATTCGAGCTCCACCGGAGTGGGGCGCCCGAAAATCGAAACTTCCACCTTGAGGCGCGCGCGCTCCTCGTCGACTTCCTCGACGACGCCGGAAAAGCTCGCGAACGGGCCGTCCGAAACGCGAACGTTCTCGCCAATTTCGAAGCTGACCGACGGCTTGGGGCGATCGACGCCCTCCTGCACCTGCTGCAGAATGGACATCGCCTCACGCTCGGAGATCGGCTGCGGCTTGTTGTCCGCGCCCAGGAACCCCGTCACCTTCGGCGTGTTCTTGATGAGATGGAACGTCTCGTCGGTCAGCTCCATCTTTACAAGCACATAACCAGGGAAGAACTTGCGCTCGGCATCGACCTTACGGCCCCGGCGCACCTCGGTAACCTTTTCGGTCGGAACCAGAACATCGTCAAACAGATGGTCAAGCCCGTTGGAAGCCACCTTACCTTTGATGTCTTCCGCAACCTTGCGCTCGAAGTTCGAGTACGCCTGAACAATATACCAGCGTTTGGCCATTACGCGTTTCGCTCCCGATCCCGACTTGCTGCAACTAGCGAATGGAAAGAACCAGACCCACAAAGAACTGGATGATCTGATCGGCAAGCAGGAAGAACACGCTTGCAAATACTACCATGACCAGCACCATGACGGTCGATATCAGCGTCTCGTTGCGGGTGGGCCAGACGACCTTGGCGATCTCGGACCGCACCTGCTGGATAAACGTAAAGGGATTAGTCCGGGCCATATACCGCTCGATACCTGATGTCAAATTTTGGGCTTAAGTCCATAAGCAATTGCCGCGCGAGTCGGGTCGCACGGCCAAGAAAGGCTTATCTAGACGCTCAACGTGTCCAAAGCAAGACCCCATCGGATGTTTTTTGCCAACCCGGGCGGCCCTGGCCAGGCCCTGACCGGTGCTGTTGTCGCAAATCCTGCCCCCCACCCAGGACAATCCGCGAAATTGCTGCAGCAAAGCTCATAAAACCCTCGGCACCGAAAACGATCCCTCGGCACGAGTTGTCAAATGCAGTATTTTTCTTCTGCTGATTCTCGCTGGATGTTGAACAACTATTTGATGATTATTGGGGAAATCACATGACACATACTAAAAAACTTGCAGCCGAAGCAGCCGGAACATTCTGGCTGGTCTTCGGTGGTGTAGGCAGTGCCGTTCTGGCCGCTGGCTTTCCCGAACTGGGTATCGGTTTTCTGGGCGTATCGCTAGCTTTCGGCCTGACGGTGCTCACGGGGGCCTACGCTCTCGGTCCTATTTCCGGCGGTCATTTCAATCCTGCCGTTTCACTCGGGCTGGCTATGGCCGGACGGTTCGGCTGGCGGGAGCTGCCGTTTTACTGGGTCGCTCAGGTAATCGGCGGCATCATGGGCGCAGCCGTTCTATTCGTGATCGCCTCCGGCGCTCCGGGCTTTGCGGCTGGTGGATTTGGCGCCAATGGCTATGACGCGCTTTCACCGGGTGGCTATTCCATGCTGGCGGTTCTTGTCGCCGAAATCGTGCTCACGGCGGTTTTCCTGATCGTTATTCTCGGCGCCACCGTCAAATCCGCACCGCTCGGTTTCGCACCGATTGCCATCGGGATGGCGCTGACCCTGATCCATCTGATCTCGATTCCGGTCAGCAATACTTCGGTAAACCCTGCCCGCTCCCTGGCTTCCGCAATCTTCGCCCAGACCGGAGCGCTGAGCCAGGTCTGGCTCTTCTGGGTCGCTCCACTGATCGGCGCCGCGCTCGGTTCACTTATCTGGAAATACCTCCTCGCCACCCGCGACGACTAGTTTGCTCCCGACCGGAGGGGCATTACACCTGGTCGTTGTAGTGCCCCTTGGTCTCTCCCACGAGTTTGGCAAGCTCGGTAAAGCCGCGCACGCCTCCGTCCTCGGCCTTGCGATTGGCAAGCGCGAGAAAACGCATGGGAAAGACCACCGCATCGCGATTTGCCGGGTGAAGATCCTCGACGAGCCGTTCCTCTCCAAGAACAACCTGTTCGACCTGCACGAGCGCGGTATCGATTTCCTCCCGCGTGAGCAGTCCCTTGGCGACAAGCGTTTCGTTGATGGCCGCAACGGCGAGATAGAGTCCCTGCAACTGCAGATTGGCGACGTTCATTTCGGCTCCTCCCAGATATGACCCCTGGCACCTAGCATGACCGCGAACATCGCCCAGGTCCAGACTTGATCCTTGGGTTAAGAGCGCGCGAACGGAGGCAACCTTTTGCAATTGCGCACGTTAGCCAGCCAACTTCTCACTGTACCGGATAGGTGAAATATGCGTATCGCAATCGCGCTGCTAATCGCAGCTACAACTTTGACGCCCGCGCTCGCACAAGAGGCATCGCCCGAAGGCGTGTGGCAGGATGACTGGGGCACCACCCTCGAAATTTCATTCTGCGGTGAAGATGCCACTCAGTTGTGCGCCGTACTGCTGGACGTGCAGGGCGAGTCCCGTACGGAAGAAAACCTTGCTTACGTGAATCAGCAGATCATGCAGGCGGATATGGTCGCCGAGAACCAGTGGCAGGGCACTGTCATATTCGAAGGCAATGAAGCTGAGGGCACGCTCACCCACGTCGCCGCCGATTCCATCGAAATCCGCGGCTGCCGGGCGCTGATTTTCTGCGAAACGCTTGCGTTCCAGCGAGTTTAGTACCGCCCCGCTCACGGCAAAAAAGGGCCGCCCGAAGGCGGCCCTTTAAAAATTAGACCGTCTGCAGGTTGGTTGCAGACACGCGACCGTCACGGCCCTTTTCGAGCTCGTAAGTGACAGCCTGTCCCTCGTTCAGGGTAGAAAGGCCCGAGCGCTCTACGGCGCTGATGTGCACGAACGCATCTTGGCCGCCCTGATCGGGCTGGATGAAGCCGAAGCCCTTGGTGCTGTTGAAGAACTTTACTTTGCCGGTGATCATTGAAACACCCTTTCATTGAGATTACTCGCGGGCGGTATGCGCGCAAGCCGATGCGTGCCAAGTGCCCGCATCTAAACGTTCAGCAATTCGGGGTATCCAAGTAACCGGTCAAGCCGGCAGATCAGGTAGCCAAGTGCATCTCACGTATGCGCGTACCCTACGAGCCATTTGCGTCCAAAGCAAGGCCTCGCTTCATTCCGGCATATCATTTGATAAGAAAATGGCAGGGGCGGAGGGACTCGAACCCCCGGCCCTCGGTTTTGGAGACCGATGCTCTACCAACTGAGCTACACCCCTGCAGCGCTTTAAGACAGCGCAAATGTGGGTCCATTTGGGACCGAGGCATGATCTAGTCGAGTTGGATTTAGAGCGCAAGCCTCTCATGCGGCTTTCAGCCAAAAAGAAAAGGGCGGCCTGCAGACCGCCCTTTGTCAAATCCGGTTGATCGCCCGTTACTCGACGATTTTGGAGACAACGCCGGCGCCGACGGTGCGGCCGCCTTCGCGGATGGCGAAGCGGAGCTTTTCTTCCATCGCGATCGGCACGATCAGCTCGACATTCATCTCGACATTGTCGCCAGGCATCACCATCTCGACGCCTTCCTTGAGCGTCACGACACCCGTCACGTCCGTCGTCCGGAAGTAGAACTGCGGACGGTAGTTCGTGAAGAACGGGGTATGACGACCGCCCTCTTCCTTGGTCAGGATGTAGGCTTCGGCAACGAACTTGGTGTGCGGGGTCACAGAACCGGGCTTGCACAGAACCTGCCCGCGCTCGACCTGGCTGCGGTCGATGCCGCGAACCAGCGCGCCGATATTGTCGCCAGCTTCACCCGAATCGAGCAGCTTGCGGAACATCTCAACGCCCGTCACCGTCGTCTTCTGCGTCGGCTTGATGCCAACGATCTCGACTTCGTCGCCAACCTTGACAATGCCGCGCTCGACGCGACCGGTCACAACCGTACCGCGGCCCGAGATCGAGAACACGTCCTCGACAGGCATCAGGAAGGGCTGGTCCTTGGGACGCTCAGGCTGCGGGATGTAGTCGTCAACCGTCTCCATCAGCGCCAGAACCGCATCGCGCCCGATCTCGGGACGCTTGTCCTCAAGCGCCATCAGCGCAGAACCCTTGGTGATCGGAATGTCGTCGCCAGGGAATTCATAAGAAGAAAGAAGCTCGCGCACTTCGAGCTCGACAAGCTCCAGAAGCTCCTCGTCATCGACCTGGTCGACCTTGTTCAGGAACACAACAAGCGCCGGAACGCCAACCTGGCGCGCCAGAAGAATGTGCTCGCGCGTCTGCGGCATCGGGCCGTCGGCAGCCGAAACCACAAGGATCGCCCCATCCATCTGCGCCGCACCCGTGATCATGTTCTTGACATAGTCAGCGTGACCCGGGCAGTCCACATGCGCATAGTGGCGCTTGGCCGTCTCGTACTCAACGTGCGAGGTCGAAATCGTGATCCCGCGTGCCTTTTCCTCAGGCGCCTTGTCGATGTTGTCGTACGACGTGTACGTCGCACCGCCAGTCTCAGCCAAAACCTTCGTGATCGCCGCAGTCAATGACGTCTTGCCATGGTCAACGTGACCAATCGTGCCAATGTTGCAGTGCGGCTTCGTACGTGCAAACTTTTCCTTGCCCATCGCTCACAACCATAAAAGAGAGTTAGAACTGCGGGGCCGTTTACCCGCTTGGGCAACGATAAACAAGTGGTTTTTCACGAAGCGGCTACAGGGCGCCATACGCCCTGCCTCACCCCACGAGTCGCGCGTTGCGCTCACCCACCTGCCGCTCTTCAGGACATTTGATGACCACGCGGATATCGTCATAGCTGCGGTCGGTCCAGGCGTAATGCTGCCAGCCCGCTTGAGAACCGGGAACACCCGGAGGACGGTCCTCCCAACCGTAATAGATATACTTTCCGGGGCTGCAGTCGGCGTTGGCCTTTTGGGGAATCCGGTTCGAGCCTTCGGGAATAATTCCGCCCTCGCTGATCGGCCTGCACTGCTCGATGCTGTCGCAGATGATCGTCTCGAGCATATCCACCTGCTGGCCGGTGCCGGGGTGAATCAGACCATTATAGGTCTCGGGCTGCCCGGCAATAATGACCGTGTCGGTATAATAGTTGAACCGACCGGTATGCCCGTCCCCGCCATTGTTCGGCCCGGCACCCGAATCCCAATATTGCGGCAGCGTGCGCGAGAAGCGGACATTCTCGAGCCGGTAGCTCATATAAGAGCCCGATGGGCAGCGTGGCATGAGATAATGGTACTGCCGCGGATTGCCATTGACCTGTCGCCAGATACCCTTTTCCCGTCCATCGAGGCCGTAGGTATAATCCTCTATCACCTGCTCGTATTCGCTACGCAGATGGTTATCTTGGTTGATATCTGTGACATGAAACTGAGTTTTTCCGTTTGGATCGTCATTCCCGGAATTGTCGGCTATGGGAACCATCTGGGTCCGCACTGGCCGTTCCGGGTCGTTCAACCCCACGCGGTCGGGCCAATAGCAGTAGAGCCACAAGCGGTTATAGTCGCCGGCATCGGGATTGAGATCGGAGAACACAGGCGCTTCGTAGATATATTCGGGCTCGATCAGACGCGCGATTGCCGCCACAACCACCAATTGTGTATCCGGAATCCCCGGAATGAGTTTCATGAACGCCAGTGGCACGTCGGCGTTTGCCGTGACACGAAAGTCATCGGCGTTTATCCATTCGCCCTGGACGTCGATATTTCGCGCCCAATCGCCGTTGTACTGGTTGCCGACTTCGCCCAACATCGCAAGCCGCCACTGCCCTTGCGGCGCATTTGGCGCCAGAGCGTGGATCGCGGCGGCATCGGCCTGAGCCTGCAGGAAATCCTTCACATGGATAAGGCGGATATAATCGACCGCCCAGCCCACGAGGGCGATGAACGGTACCGCCATCAAGGCGAATATGAGCGCGACCGCACCGTCATCGCGTCGCAGAAATCCCATAAGCGTGTCCCCCGAGGACTTCAGTCGCAGGAGATCACACAATATCGAAGCGAATTTTCGGTAAACTTAAGCCATTTCAGAAAATTGCGGTGGCCGAATTTGCAGTCCGCACCGATCAGGAAGAAGCATAATACGATACAGCACGCTCTACTTCCTCCCGAGATCCCATAATGACCCCGATTCGCTGATGCAGGTGATCCGGCACGACATCCAGAATGCGTTGTGCGCCCGTGGAAGAAGCGCCGCCCGCAGCTTCTACGATCATGCTCATCGGATTGGCCTCATAAAGCAGCCTCAGCCTGCCGCCTTTGGCTCGGGTGCCTTCGTCTTCAGGATATAAAAAAATCCCGCCCCGACAAAGGATACGGTGAAGGTCTGCAACCATCGCCGCGCACCACCGCATATTGTAGCTCTTGCCCAACGGACCGTTCTTGCCGGCAAGACAATCGTCGATATAGCGCCGTGTCGGGGCATACCATTGCTCGCGCCGCGAGGCATTGATAGCAAATTCGGACGTCTCCGGAGGGATCCGCACATTGCCGTCGACCACCACGAACTCTGCCTCCGCTTCATCGAGGCCGAACACGGCGACCGATTTCCCGGTGGTCAAAACCATCACCGTTGCCGGTCCGTAAAGCATATAACCAGCCGCCACCTGCCGATTGCCCGACTGCAGCACATCCGCAGCGACGACGCTCCTCGATTTGCCGACATCAAGGACAGAAAATATCGAGCCGACAGCGCCGTTCACGTCGAGATTGGACGAGCCGTCGAGGGGGTCGAAGACAAGGGCATATCGCGCATCCACGGGTGCATCCGCCACGAGAACAACATCGTCGAGTTCCTCTGAAACCATCGCCGCAAGAACGCTACTTGCCGCACCGCGACGAAGGAAAATCTCGTTAGAAACCACATCGAGCCGCTTTTGCGCTTCGCCCTGTACGTTGACATTGCCCGCAACCCCGGAATCGCCGCTTAGGGCCGCCATACGCAGGGCGACCGATATCTCAATGGCGCAATCGGCAACCGATTTGAACACGTCTCCCAATGCGTGCGGCATCGACATGGCGGCAATCCAGCGTTCGAGCGTCTGCATGGTGATAAGTAGCTCCCAGCGTTTGCAAAGCCTCTTCATGGACATGCCAACTGCGCAATGTCGAGAGCGACGATAGTCCAATCCGGGCGCCGGGGACGCATAACGGCTAGGCAATCCGTCCTCCCGCAGCTAGGCTGCCCGTCGGATGAGGAGACAAGCTGTCAAATACGCCCTCAGGGGCGTCCTGATCGCGCTGGCCGTTGCCGGAAGCGCGACGATGGCGCGTGCCATCTGGGAGACCACTGCCCTCGATGCCGCGCGGGCTACCGGCGAAACGCGCGCCAGCCTTGTCGCGGAAGCCATCAGCAACGCCATTGGCCAGAACGAGCATTTCCCCCTGGTAATGGCGCTCGATCCTGACGTGCAGGCGGCCTTGGCCAATCCCGGCGATCCTGTCCTTGCCGGTTTCCTCAACCGCAAGCTCGAAATGATAACTGCTGCCAGCAGTCCTGCTGCGCTCTATGTCATGAAACGCGACGGCACGACGCTCTCATCCTCCAACTGGAACAGCGAAGATAGTTTCGTGGGCCAGAACTATAGCTTCCGTTCCTATTTCACCGAAGCGATGGCAACGGGCAAAGGTTCATATTTCGGCATTGGCGCCACGACGGGCCGTGCGGGCTATTTCGTCTCACGCGCGGTTGGCGCGAACCCCGTTCTCGGCGTGGCCATTGCCAAGATCGAGTTCTACGATCTGGAAGCGACTTGGGAGCGCTCTTCCGAGCACATCATGGTTGCCGACAGTAGCGGCATCGTCTTTCTCGCCAGTCTTCCCGATTGGAAATACCGGACATTCGAACCTCTCGATGAAATCGCCGTGACGCGGATTGAACAGACCCGCCAATTTGCCGGTCGCGCAATTGAAGCGCTTGAACTTGAACAACGGGGAGCCGGTCCGGATCATATCTGGATCGCCGGCTTGCCCGAAAACAGGACTTATCTGCGCCAGACAGCCGCCATCCCCGAACTTGGTTGGACCGTGCTCCAGTTGTCCGACCTGCAGGGCGTTGCTGACGCCGGTCGCGACGGTATGGTGATCGGGGGAACGGGTGCGGCACTGCTGGTTGCTATACTGTTCTACCTTGCCCAGCGCCAGCACTCCTATCGCACCGAACGCCGCGCTCGTGAGGAGCTCGAAATCCGCGTGGCCGAGCGTACCAGTGAATTGAGCGAAGCCAACGCTATGCTCCATCAGGAGGTCGAGGAGCGCCGCCGCGCCGAACAGGAACTGCGCGCCACCCAGCACGATCTGGTGCAAGCCGGCAAGCTGGCCGCCCTTGGGCAAATGTCGGCTGCCATCGCCCATGAAATCAATCAACCCCTCACAGCAATGCGCACCTATATCGCGACCACCCGCATCTTTGCGCCCCTCGGCGATCCGCAACCCGTTCTCGACAATCTCGACAAGGTGGACGGCCTTGCCCAGCGCATGGGGCGCATTACCTCGCATCTCAAATCCTTCGCCCGCAAGGAAGGCATGGGAGCGCCCGAACTTGTTTCGGTTGACTGGGCGATCCTCCGGGCGGTCGATCTCGCCGAGGTGCAGGCGCGCGCCCTCGACGTCGCTTTCGATGTAGATATCCTCCCGACCTGGACGATGGGAAACGAAGTCCGCCTCGAACAAGTCATCCTCAACCTCGTCCGCAACGCGCTCGACGCTGTTGCGGAAACAGAAATGCCGTGTGTCCGGATAGCCGTCGTCCAAGAGGCAGGATTGGTAAGGATTTCGGTCCGCGACAACGGTCCCGGCTTCACCCCCGAAGTGCTGGAAACGCTTTTCGATCCCTTCGTAACCACCAAACCCTCCGGGGCGGGGCTAGGGCTCGGCCTCACTATCTCGTCAGAGATCGTGCGCGATTTTGGCGGCACCATCTCCGCCCGCAACCACCCTCAAGGCGGGGCGGAACTCACGGTTGAGCTCAAGTCGGAAGCAGCGCCGGCGATCAAGGAGGGAGTTCGCACCAATGCTTGAACGAAAAGCGGTCTTCATCGACGACGAACCCGCCATGCGGGAGGCGATAAGCCAATGGCTTGCGGTCGCAGGATATGAGGTGATGGCTTTCGCCGAAGCCGAAAAGGCCGCAGCCGCCATCGACCACCGCTTCGAAGGCATCGTCATCACCGACCTGCGCATGCCGCGCATGAACGGGCTTGAGCTTCTGCGCCGCATCCTTGCGGTCGACCCCGATATACCGGTGATCCTGATGACCGGCCAGGGTGATATCGACAGCGCCGTGGCGGCAATGCGCATGGGCGCTTACGATTTCATGGAAAAGCCGTTCGATCCCGAGCGCCTTGCCGAAGCGGTGAAGCGTGCCAGCGAAAAGCGACAGCTGGTGATGGAAAACCGGCGGCTCCAGAATGCCCTGCCTGGCGACGCGTTGCGCAACCGCATTCTCGGTACGTCCCGCGCCATCGAGCGGCTGCGCGAAGACATCGCGGAGCTGGCTGCAACCGAGGTATCGGTTATTCTTTACGGTGAGACCGGTGCCGGCAAAGATCTTGTCGCGCGCTGTCTCCATGACCTCGGCCGGCGTGCGAAAGGCCATTACGTCGCCGTCAACTGCACCGCCATCCCCGAAACGATGGTCGAGAGCGAAATGTTCGGCCATGAGGCCGGTGCGTTCACTGGCGCGACGGCGCGGCGGGCGGGCAAGATCGAGTACGCCAGCGGTGGTACACTGTTTCTGGACGAAATCGAATCCATGCCGCTAGCCATGCAGGCCAAGCTTCTACGCGTCCTGCAGGAGAAAAGCGTCGAACGGCTTGGATCGAACACGCTAATTCCCATTGATCTGCGCACCGTCGCCGCTGCCAAGAGCGATCTGCGCGCCGCGAGCGAGAAAGGAAGCTTCAGATCCGACCTCTATTTCCGCCTGTCGGTCGTGGAACTCCATATTCCCCCCTTGCGCGAGCGCCGGGAGGACATACCGCTGCTTTTCGAATTCTTTGCCTCTCGCGCCGCACGGGAGCACAATCGCGACCGACCGCCGATCTCTACATCCGCCATGGACGAACTGATCCACTACCAATGGCCTGGAAATGTTCGTGAATTACGCAATGTTGCCGAACGCCATGCTCTTGGCTTCGGCGTGTCGATCCTGCCCCAAGGGCATGCAACATCGACAGCACTGCTCGATGCCCTGCCGCTCACCCAACAGATGGAAGCCTTCGAGCGCCGGATCATAGAACGTGCGCTGGCCGATAGCGGGGGCCGAATATCCGACGTCATCGAGCGGCTGGGCGTGCCTCGCCGGACGCTCAACGAAAAAATGGCCAGACTTGGCATTGTCCGGCCAGCACCTGTCGACGCAGATCGGCAATAATCCGCCGACATCGGTCGTCTCGCGGGCAGGATTTTGCCTATTACGCTTGAACTGTCTAATCCATCCGTAACAATAAATTCTTGAAATTAATATGTTTTCCGCAACCTTGGAATATTGGCATAGCCTTTGCAGTTCGCTTACCGCCCGACGGGCTTTCTTGTGGAGCAGGTCGAGGAGCCTGCGAAACGCAAACTAGACAATTGGCTCGTGCCGGTTCCCGGCGCGCCAGTTTGGGAGGAAAAAATGAAACTTCTACCAGCGTGCGCCGTTGCCGGCGCGCTTGCCCTCACCGCACCCGCCTTCGGCCAGATGCAGCTTTCCATCGCCACGGGCGGTACCGGAGGAGCGTATTACCCGATCGGCGGCGGCCTGGCCGAATTGATAGGCCAGCACATCGACGGCTACGCGGCGGTTGCCGAAGTCACCGGCGCCTCGGTCGAGAACATGGCACTGATCCATAACGGCGGGGCAGACTTCGCCATTGCACTGGGCGATACGGTCTATCAGGCATATACGGGTACCGGCGCATTTGAAGTCGGCAAGGTGGATGCTCTCGCCCTCGCGGCGCTTTATCCCAATGCCGTCCAGATCGTCGTTCCCGCCGAATCCGACATCCAGTCTTTGTCCGACCTGCGCGGAAAGCGCGTTTCGGTCGGCGCCCCCGGCTCGGGCACCGAGATCAACGCCCAGGCCATCCTGCACGGCAACGGCATGAGCTATGAGGACCTTGCCTCTGCTCAGCGCCTCAACTTCAACGAAACTGCCGACGCCATTCGCGACGGCGACATCGACGCCGGTATCTGGAGCGTCGGCCCCCCGACGGGTTCGATCATCTCGCTGGCCGCCACCCGGTCGATCCGGCTGATCCCATTGACCACGGAAGAGATCGCCAATGCCAAGGAGCTTGAACCGATCTTTGCCGACTATACGCTGCCTGAAGGCATCTATGACGGCACGGCCCAGACCGCGACCGTCGGCATCCCCAACGCGCTCGTCGTTCCCGGCGACATGGACGATGACCTCGCCTATCAGGTGACAAAACTCCTCTTTGAGGAAGTGGAGTATTTGCGCTCGATTCACCCGGCGACCAACGACACGACGATTGAGTTCAGTCTCGGTGCCAGCCCGATCCCCCTCCATCCCGGCGCGATCCGTTACTATGAGGAAGTCGGCGCGACCGTGCCCGATCGCTTGCGCCCCTAGGGAATGACGTTCGCCGCAAATCTGCTCAGGGCGGGCATTGTGCTCGCCCTGTCCAGTACGCTTATGCTCGCGGACGAACCCGGCTCGCTGGCGATGCTAGACACCGAGGGGAAAGAACTGCTGACCTTCCCCGTGAAGGATGGCGATCGCTGGTGCCTTCACTGGAATCATTCGGTCGCCGGGTTTCTGGTGCGCGATTGCTTCATGGCCGTCGATGGACGCATGATGCTCGAAAGGAGCCATCAGCCCGATATCGCGGCAGGTCTCGGCCACATCCCGGGACGCGGAACCATGACCTCCGCCCCTGAGGGCGGATACTGGATCGAGACGATAAACGAATTTGTACCGGGCAACTGCTTGCGATTGCGGGTGGGCTCGATGGCGGTAAACCACAGACTGATAATCGGCAGCCACGAGGAGAGCCTGTCGGAGATCGCAGCGCGGCAACCGGTCCGCATCGTGCTGCGTCCGGTAGGGGCTGAGGGAGAGAGCACATGCTGAATTCGATGCAAGCGAGCGAAGGAAATACTGGAAAGCCGCCGATCCCGCCGGCCGAGCCCAGGCCGCGCCCGATCGTCATGCTGACCATCGCGCTCTCCGTCGCCCTATGTCTGTTCCAGATGTACACCGCCGGGATCAACCCGCTCGGCCTCTTCTACCAGCGCCCGATCCATCTGGGCTTCATCCTGATGATCACGTTCCTCGTCTTCCCCGTTTTCGGGCCGAACCGTAGACTCGCGCCCCTCGGCGCGTTGGTCGACACGATCTTTTTTGCCGCGGCAATCGTCTCCGGCTTTTACATCGTCGTCTTCCTCGACGACATCATTCGCCGTGCCGGTTTCTGGACCACCACCGACATCGCCGTGGGGATCATCGCCACTATTACCCTGCTCGAAGCCAGTCGCCGCGCCGTGGGCATTGGCATCACGATCATCGGCGTTGCCTTCATCGTCTATGCAATGGCCGGTCCACGCGGCCCCCTACCCTGGCTCGGCGAAATCATGCCGGGCATCTTGGCGCACCGTGGTTATGGGATCGATCGCATTGCTGCCGTGCTCTACCTGGGCCAGGAAGGCATATTCGGCCTGCCGCTGGGTGTCGCAGCAACCTACGTGTTCACCTTCGTGCTGTTCGGGGCGGTACTCGAGGTGACGGGCGCCGGCAGGTTCTTCATCGACATCTCCTATGCCCTCACCGGGCGGCGTCAGGGCGGACCTGCCAAGGCGGCCGTGCTGGCCTCTGCTGCGATGGGCTCGATCTCCGGTTCGACAATCGCCAACGTCGTCACCTCCGGCCCGTTCACCATCCCGCTGATGAAACGGCTAGGCTACAAACCTTCCCAGGCTGGCGGGATCGAGGCCGCAGCATCGACCGGTGGCCAGATCATGCCTCCGCTTATGGGCGCTGGAGCGTTCCTGATCGCCGAATACACGTCGATTCCTTACCTCCAGATCGTGCTCGTAAGCATCTTCCCCGCTTTCCTCTATTTCCTGACGGTCTACCTTTTTGTCCACATCATTGCGGTCAAACAGAACCTTCGCGGCCTGCCCGCGAGCGAACTGCCTGCCGTACGCGAGGTGATGAAGGGAGGCTGGCACTTCCTCGTCCCACTCGCCCTGCTCGTTTACCTGCTCATTGTGGGCATATCGCCACTGCGCGTCGGCTTCTGGGCGATCATTTCGGTCGTCGCGATCGCGGTCCTCAAATACAGCTACGATTGGCTACGCAACCGGCCGGGAGACGAAACACGGCTTCCCATTGGCGAAGCGCTGAAAGCCGGAGCCCTCATGCTCGTAACGGCCTGCCGGTTGGGCGCCCGTAACGCACTGACCGTCTCGATTGCCTGTGCCATCGGCGGCATCATCGTGGGCGTTATCGGCCTTACCGGGCTGGGACTGAAGTTCAGCGGCTTGATGATGACCTTTTCTGGCGGCAATATCATCCTTGCGCTCATTCTCGTCATGCTGGCCAGCCTGATCCTGGGTTTCGGCCTGCCCGTAACGGCAGCCTATATCGTGCTCGTCATTCTGGTCGGGCCGGCGCTGACCACCGAGTTCGGTATCCCGTTGCTGATCGTGCACCTCGCGGTCTTCTGGTACTCTCAGGACTCAAACGTAACCCCGCCAGTCGCCCTTGCAGCCTTCGCGGCCTCCGCGGTTGCCCGCAGTCCGGTTATGGAAACCAGCGTGCAGGCATGGAAATACGCCAAGGGGCTCTACATCATCCCAATGTTCATGGTGTTCAATCCCGAGATCATCGTCGGGGGACCCGTCGAAATCGTTCTTTGGAACGGTGCCTTGGCGCTCACGGGAACAATAGCCTTTGTGGCGGTGCTTGAGGGCTTTATGTTCACGCGCTTGCACCCAGCATTCCGCCCTGTCCTCCTGGCCGGAGGTATAGGGTGCCTCTCTCCCTATTTCGCCGCAGAAGCCGCCGGCATGGCTGCCATTCTCGGCATTCTTGGATACAATTTCCTCCGCGCGGTCCAAGACAACAAGGTGCCTCCTCAACCTCAAAGTTCGTAGAGTCCAGCGATCCTACCCGCGCACTTACCGATTAACCTGAGTTAATCGACGGGCTTTTTGCGCAGGTATTCGGCGTCGTTGAATGCTCACCAACAAGAGCGAATACCGCTTTCTCGGAACTTCCGCCCTCCGGTCCCATTCTGTACAGAGTAAATACGGCAGGGACACATGGCGGAGGGACTATCCAGACGAGCGGCTCTGCAGCTGCTGTTCATGACAACAACGGCGTTCGCGTTTCCTCAAACCCTGTTAAGCCGGGAGTATGGACGCGGCGAAGGTATGCCTTGGGGCGCTGCTGCCGGCGACGTTCCCTACTATGGCATCCCCGATCAGCGGTTTTTCAACGCAGATGAACTTTCGGCGGTGCGCGCCATCGCGGCACGGCTCATCCCGAGCGACGAGGACGGGCCAGGCGCCACAGAGGCGGACGTCGCGACCTTCATTGACCGTCAGATGGCTGGGTTCTACGGCCGGGCCCAGCATTGGTATATGCAGGGACCGTTTGAGGACGGCTTGCCGACGCAAGGTTATCAGAGCGAACATCCGCCAGCCCAACTCTACCGCTTGGCGCTCGCCGAGCTCGATGCTTATTGCGATGCCAATTTTGGCCTTCCCTTCAGCGGTTTGCCCGAAAACGAGCAGGACGGAATCCTGACCGGGATTGAAGACGAAGAAATCACCTTCGAAACGGTATCGGCAAAAACGTTCTTCGACCTCTTCCTCGAAAACACCATAGAGGGGTTCTTCGCAGATCCCATCTACGGCGGAAACCGGGACATGGTCGCTTGGCGCTACGTGGGGTTTCCTGGAGCCCGCTACGATTATCGTGACTTTGTGGGCCATAACGGCGCCCGGATCGACCTGCCCCCGGTGAGCCTTCTGGGCCGCCCGGGCTGGTCGCGCCAATAACGGAACTGGAGAGGAGCATATGGTAACGCGGCTCGAGAGCGTTGATGTGGTGCTGGTCGGCTTTGGCTGGACCGGGGCCATCATGGCGGAAAAACTGACCGATGCCGGTCTCGAAGTTCTAGCCATCGAACGCGGCCCTTGGCGCGACACCCCAACTCACTTCCCGACGACCTTTGCGCAGGACGAGCTTCGCTACTACTGGCGTCACGGCATGTTTCAGGAAACCGCACAGGACACCCTGACATTCCGCAACAATCGCTCCCAGACCGCCCTTCCGATGCGGCGCTGGGGTTCTTTCCTGCCCGGGAATGGGGTTGGGGGCGGCGGCGTGCACTGGAACGGACAGACTTTCCGTTTCCTGCCCTCCGATTTCGTCGCCAGGAGCCACAACGAAGAGCGGTACGGTCCCCTGCTCGAGGACATGACCGTGCAGGACTACGGCGTCACTTACGACGAGTTGGAGCCGCACTTCGACTATTTCGAGAAAATCTGCGGCATATCCGGACAGGCCGGAAACGTCAGGGGCGAATTTATCGAAGGCGGAAATCCTTTCGAAGGTGAACGTTCGGACCATTACCCCAATCCGCCGCTTCGTATGACCTTTTCGCAAGACCGATTTGCCGAAGCCTCGCGACAACTCGGGCTGCATCCTTTCCCCGGCCCCGCCGCCAACATGTCGCGTGCCTACGTCAATCCCTTGGGCGTGCATCTCGCCCCGTGCACCTATTGCGGCTTCTGCGAAAAGTTCGGCTGCGGCAATTATTCGAAGTCGGCGCCCCAGACTACGATCATTCCGGTTCTCATGCGGCGCAACAATTTCCGGTTGAAGACCAATGCCGAAGTCCTGACAGTGCAGCAGACTCCCGACCAGTCGATGGCATCCGGAGTGACCTATCTCGATGCCAATGGCGAAGAATACTTCCAGCCGGCCGATATTGTGGTCCTCTGCGCTTACCCGCTTTCCAATACGCGGTTGATGCTCCTCTCGGGTATCGGCGAACCCTACGACCCCGAAACCGGCCACGGTGTTGTCGGCAAGAACTATTGCTATCAGGTCATGTCCGGCGTCGATATCTTCTTTGAGGATGAATACACCAACGAATTTGTCGGTGCCGGCGCGCTCGGCATGATCGTCGACGAATATAACGGCGACAATTTCGACCACACGGGGCTTGGCTTTATCGGCGGCGCGTATATCGGCTGCTGGACCACCCACGCCCGCCCGATCGAAAGCCATCCGGTGCCCGAAGGCGTTCCCTCCTGGGGCAGCGAGTGGAAAAAGGCAGTCCGGGAAAATTTCCTCAAGCATACTTCGCTAAGCGTACACGGCGCTTCGATGGCGCATCGCACGAATTATCTGGATCTCGATCCCACCTATACCGATCGCCTCGGCCGCCCGCTCATGCGCATGACCTACGACTTCACGCTCAATGACCGGCGGCTGACCCAACATATTACGCCCATCGCCGAAGAGATTGCGCGAGGCATGGGGGGGCGCGAGATTACGGTCAACCATCGGCGCGGCTCCTACGACTCGATGCCCTACCAGACCACGCACAATACCGGGGGCACCATCATGGGCTCCACCCCGGTGGACAGCGTGGTCAACCGGTATTGCCAGAGCTGGGATCTCCCCAACCTGTTCATAACGGGGGCCGGGCTCTTTCCCCAGAATGCCGGATACAACCCCACGGGGACCGTCGCAGCGCTGGCTTATTGGTCAGCTGAAGCCATCGTCAACCAGTATCTGAGGACCGAAGGGCCATTGGTGCAGGCATGACGGACGGTAACCCAAATATCCCCGCCATCGGCGTGGTCGCGTTCGTAGCCGCTCTGGGTGGCACCGACATCATCGCCCAGGAGCTCAATTATACCCAGATCGAGCGCGGGCGTTACCTCGCGACGGCAGGAAACTGCGTCGCCTGCCATACCGATATCGAGAACGACGGCATCCCATTTGCCGGCGGTCGCGGCCTGGAAACGCCCTTCGGCATCATCTATTCGCAGAATCTGACCCCGGACGACGAGACCGGCATCGGCCACTGGACGCGTGACGATTTTTACAGGGCGATGAACGAGGGCGTCGACCGGCACGGCGAGCATCTCTACCCGGCGTTCCCCTATGTCTATTTCACGATCGTGACGCGAGAGGATGTCGACGCGATCTACGAATATCTGCGTACGCTCGAACCGGTCCAATCCGTCGTTCCCGAAAATGAATTGCCGTTCCCTCTCGATGTGCGTCAATCGCTTCTGGGGTGGAAAACATTGTTCTTCGAAGAGGCAGAATTCGTCCCCGATCCCGATCAATCGGAGGTCTGGAACAGAGGGCGCTATCTGGTCGATGGACTTGGGCACTGTGGCGCCTGTCATACAGGCAAGAACGCCCTTGGTGGTGACCAGGAGGATGAATACCTGCGCGGCGGCACGCTTGAAAACTGGTACGCACCGAATATCAGAGGCGGCCTAAATGGCGGCATTTCCCACTGGGAAATCGAGGATATCGTCGATTTCCTCGGTGTGGGACGCGCCAGGCACACGGCGCCCATGCAGCGAATGGGCGAGGTGGTTGGCCTTTCGACCCAATACCTGACGGAAGGGGACCTCGAAGCGATTGCCGTATATCTCAAAAGCCTCGATGACAGAGCCCCGGAGGTTCCCGATCCCGTCGATGAGGATAGATACCAGGCGGGAAAAGCCATTTACTTTGACAACTGCGCCGCCTGCCACGCCGCCGATGGGTCTGGTGTGCCCTATATTTTTGCCCCGCTCGACGGCTCCAACAAGGTCACCGCAGAGGATCCTTCGACAATGCTTCGTGTCATTCTGGGAGGCGCGAAGGCCGAACCGACTGATTTGGCTCCGGGACCCCTGGCAATGCCGCCTTTTGCATGGAAGCTCACCGACGAGCAGATTGCCGACCTCGCCTCCTACATGCGTCAGGCATGGAGCAACAGCGCGGGCGCGATATCTCCGGACGCCGTTGCTGACATGCGCGCCTACCTTGAGGAGCACAGGTGATGCGAGCACACCGTCTTCCGGCACTGTTCACCATTGGACTTTTCTCCACCGCGGCCGTGGCCCAGCCACTCTATCTGGGCGCTCAGGAAATCGACACAGCCGACCGGGACGCAGTGGCCGCCGTTATTGAGCGCTGCATAGAGCTAACAGAGGAGACCACCGACCTCGAAATCGTGACCCGCTTTACTCAAGCGCGGATTGAAACCGACGGAGAGATCCAGCCCAACGAGGAGACTTCCCCCCTCCTCGCTCAATCCCGTGAAGAAGGGCTCGGAGATATACCGATCTCACTCGACGTGGATGCGGTCGCTTCGGATGGGGACGACTCCGAAGCCGAGGGCGAAGGAGGCGGCGAAGGGCCAGAGCAGGAACAAGAGGATGACGGCGGGGACCAGTCCGAGGGCGACGGTCCCGATATGCAAGCGATCACACTCGAGGATTGCAAGGAAGCCGGGCTGATCTTTTGAACGCCCGGCTCCGCCAAGGCTCAGCCGCTATAGGCTACCGTCTTTTGCTGTTGCTCGCCAAGTCCGGCAACACTCAGACGCATGGTCTGGCCAGGCTTTAGGTAGATGGGCTCGGGCTTGATGCCAAGGCCGACGCCCGGAGGTGTGCCTGTCGTGATGATGTCACCGGGCTGCAGGCTCATGAAGTGCGAAATGTAGCTCACAAGGTGAGCGACGCCGAACACCATCGTGCGGGTCGAGCCGTTCTGATAGCGGTGTCCGTCGACCTCGAGCCACATGTCGAGGTTCTGCGGGTCCGGCACCTCGTCGCGTGTCACGAGCCAGGGGCCGATGGGACCGAATGTATCGGCTGATTTCCCCTTGACCCATTGGCCGGAGCGCTCCGTCTGGAATTCGCGTTCCGAGAGGTCGTTGACCACGCAATATCCCGCGACATGATCGAGCGCATCGGACTCCTCCACGTAGCGGGCTTCCTTGCCAATCACGACACCCAGTTCGACTTCCCAGTCGGTCTTTTTCGAGTTCTTGGGGATGATGACGTCGTCATTGGGGCCGCAAATGGCGCTGGTCGCCTTCATAAACAGTACCGGTTCGGGCGGTACGGCCATCCCGCTTTCGGCGGCGTGATCCGAATAATTAAGTCCGACGCAAATAAATTTGCCGACCCGGCCGACGCACGGTCCAATCCGCTCCGAAGCATCGAGCTGCGGCAATGAGGAATGATCGGCGGCGGCAATTCGCGCCAGCCCTTCGGGAGTCAACGCGCTCCCAGCAATATCATCGACCAGACCCGAAAGGTCACGGATAGTGCCGTCGTTGGCCAGAATGGCGGGCTTTTCGGCGCCTTTGGCGCCGACACGCATAAGCTTCATGTCAACTGTCTCCCGGTAAGGCTTAGGCGGTCCATCCGCCATCTATGATGTGAATATGTCCGGTCGTGTAGGTCGCGCCCGCGAGGTAAACGGCAAGGTCTGCGACCTCCTCGGGCGCCCCGATACGGCCGATGGGCTGGCGGGCGATAAAAGCTGCACGCGCTGCTTCATAGTCTCCCGTGGCTCGTAGGCGGTCTTGCAGCGAGGGGCTATCCACGGTGCCCGGACAGATTGCATTGCAACGGATGCCTTTCGCCACGTAATCGACGGCGACTGACTTCGTAAGGCCTATGACCGCTGCCTTTGATGCCGAATAGGCAAACCGGTTCGGGACCCCCGTAATCGAGGAAGCGACCGACGACATGTTGACGATCGAACCGTCGCCCCGCTCAAGCATGCCCGGCAGCACGGCCTTGATCGTGCGGATCTGCGCCTTGACGTTGAGATTGAACGCTAAGTCGATATCGCTGTCACTGGCTTCGAGGATTGCGCCATTGTGCACGACCCCGGCGCAATTGAAGAGTATGTCGATTTGTCCGATTTCAGCGACACCAGCATTGACCGATTCAGTCGATAGAACATCGAGCACCCGGGTTTCTATACCCGCCTCGCCGTCGAGCTCTCTAAGCTTTTCGGCATTGATATCGGTAGCAACCACGCGCGCTCCTGCCCTTGCAAAGGCCAGTGCAGAAGCATGGCCAATGCCTTGAGCAGCCGCCGTGATCAGACAAACCTTTCCCGCTAGATCGCTCATCCGGATACCCTTTTGCTGTGACATGCCTCAGAATCCTGTCGGCCACTTCCTAGTAAGGCTTGATCATCCATATTTGAAAAGTGTATTCGTATGCAAGCATAACGTGAAGCTGGACGACAAAGAATGGTATTGAAGGATGCTGACCGTTATCGCGCGCCGGCGCTGGACAAGGGCCTCGACATTATCGAGCTGCTGGCCGGTACCGAAGCAAGTCTCAGCCAGGCAGAGATATCCAAGGCCCTCGGCCGCACTCCGAACGAAATCTACCGCATGCTCGACCGATTGGTGCGACGCGACTATGTGCTTCGCACCAGCGAGGATCGCTACGAACTGACACTCAAGTTGTTCGAGCTTGCCCATTCCCGCCCCCCCATCAACCGTCTGGTCCGGCAGGCAACGCCCGTGATGCGCCACTTCGCCCGCGAATCCGAGCAGGCTTGCCACCTCGTGATCGAAGACCGGAACGCCCTGATCGTAGTGGCGCAGGTCGACGGCCCCGGTTACTGGAACATCTCGCTTCGTGTCGGCGCCCGCATGGCACTGGTCAATACCGGTTCTGGGCATGTGTTCCTTGCGCATGCGGCCCCGGACGAGCGGCTCCAAATGATTGAAGCGCATGGCTTGAACGCGTCCAAAACCCTGACCCACTCCCTTGCAGCCCGGCTCGATAAGGTTCGCGAGCAAGGCTACGAGAACATGCCTAGCGTCCAGGTTGGATCTGTCTATAACCTCTCGGTACCAGTCTTTGGCCCCTTGGGATCAGTGATTGCTGTCTTGACGTGCCCCTACACAGAACGCCTTGACCGCAAGGACGCACCGGACACGGAACGCACGATCAGGCTCTTGCGCGCGGCGGCTGCCGAACTCTCCCAACGATCAAACGCGGCCGGACAATAAGAGGAAACGACATGCGCATCATCGATACACATCTGCACCTGATCTATCCCGGCCGGTTCAGTTATCCGTGGCTTGCCGACTATCCCACCATCAACCGAGCCTGGCATGAGGAGGACTATTTCAACCTAGCGCGCGCGTTGGGAATCCAGGGTGCGTTGCATATGGAGGTCGATGTCGCGGAAAGAGATATCCTTCCGGAAACCGAGTTCGTCCTTGGCGCGCATCCGCAAATCCTTGGGGCTATCGCCTCCTGTCGTCCCGAAAATAAAGGTTTCGACGCCTTTCTCGACCGCGTGACAACGCTCGGAGAGGTCAAGGGGCTTCGCCGCATCCTGCACCAGTCGCCCAATGAGCTATCCCAATCCGAACTTTTCGCCGCGAACATCCGGAAACTGGCAGCCCGCGACCTCTCCTTCGATCTCTGCGTCCGCGCTGACCAACTCCCAGTAGGCATGGCCCTCATCGACAAGGCCCCTGAAGTCCAGTTCGTACTCGATCATTGTGGTGTCCCGGATATCGTGGGAGATGATTTCCAGGCATGGCGCGGTGCCATCACAGAAATCGCCAGACGCCCCAACCTCGCAGCGAAACTGTCCGGCATAGTTGCCTATGCAGGAGCTGATTGGACGTTAGCCGATCTCAAGCCCTACGCCGAACACGTCATCGCGGTTTTCGGATGGGACCGCGTGGTCTGGGGTTCCGACTTCCCGGTCTGCACACTCTTTGCCGATCTCAAACGCTGGGTCGAAGCTACCCATGCCCTGCTCGCTGGTGCGAGCGAGGACGAAAAGGCGCGGTTGCTGCATCGCAACGCTGAACGGATCTATAAACTCGAAAACCGGAGTATTTGAAAATGCAGCGTTATGGCTTTGTCCTGGGACTCAAGCACGACCAGATCGCCGAGTACAAGCGCATCCACGCCGATGTGTGGCCTGACGTGCTCAAGCAGATCAAAAAAAGCAATATCGCCAACTACTCGATCTTTCTCAAGGAACCCGAAAACCTGCTCTTTGCCTATTACGAATATATGGGGACCGACCACGATGCCGACATGGCCGCGATGGCCGAGGATCCGCGTACGCAGGAATGGTGGGCAATATGCATGCCCATGCAGAGCCCGCTCGAAACGCGGCGGGAGGGGGAGTGGTGGGCCGAGATGGATGAGGTTTTCCACATCGATTGATCGGCTCGGGCTGGTGGCGCGCTGCTAATCGGCCACATTTTCCGCCACACGAAAGGCTGATTGCACCGCGGCGTTCTCCGACGCATAGTCGCCACGATTTCTCCCTCAAATCACCACGGGACAAACGATGCGCCTCAAAGACTGCCATAACTTCCAAGACTTCCGGCGCATGGCGAAAAAGCGCCTTCCCGGCCCGATTTTCAACTATATCGACGGCGGTGCCGATGATGAAGTGACCTACCGGCGTAACACCGAAGCCTTCGACTCCGTAGATCTTGTACCCAACGTGCTGCGCGGGATTACCGACGTCGATATGTCGGTGACGGTGATGGGCCAGAAGCTGAGCATGCCCGTCTACTGCTCCCCCACCGCACTCCAACGCCTGTTCCACCACGACGGCGAGCGCGCCGTTGCAGGCGCGGCCGCGAAATACGGTACAATGTTCGGCGTATCCTCGCTCGGCACGGTGAGCCTTGAGGAAGCCCGGCGGCTTTCTCCCGGACCCCAGGTTTATCAGTTCTATTTCCATAAGGACCGCGGACTTAACCGCGAAATGATGGCGCGTGCCAAGTCGGCCGGCGTCGATGTGATGATGCTGACGGTGGATTCGATCACCGGCGGCAATCGTGAGCGCGACAAGCGCACCGGATTCTCCATTCCTTTCAGGCTTAATCTCGCAGGCATAACCCAGTTTGCGCTCAAGCCGGCTTGGGCAATCAACTATTTCACACACGAACCGTTCAAGCTCCCGCAGCTCGATAGCCACGTCGACATGGGCGGCGGCACGATGTCGATCTCCAAATACTTTACCGAAATGCTCGATCCGGCACTGTCATGGGCAGATGTGGAGGAGATGGTTGGCGAATGGGGCGGGCAGTTTTGCCTCAAGGGTGTGATGTCGGTCGAGGATGCGCGACGCGCCATCGATATTGGCTGCACCGGCCTCGTGCTTTCGAACCACGGCGGACGCCAGCTTGATGGATCGCGCACCGGCTTCGAGCAGTTGGGAACGATCGTCGATGCGGTCGGCGACAGGATCGACGTCATGATGGATGGCGGCGTGCAGCGCGGCACGCACGTGCTCAAGGCGCTTTCGATGGGTGCCAAGGCTGTCGGACTCGGGCGCTACTACCTGTTCCCGCTTGCCGCCGCGGGCCGCCAGGGCGTCGAACGCGCGCTCGATAACATGCGGATCGAAATCGAGCGCGGCATGAAGCTGATGGGGGTGTCGCGCCTTTCCGAGCTCTCCCGGAGCAATCTCTTTATACGCTGATCCACTGGCGACGAGGAAACGAAAATCTTTGCAGACCTACGCCCACGTATGACGCGTAGCAATCAGCTGATCGACAGACTTTCAAACGTACTGCAGCTCTCCTAGCGCCGAGTAATGCCGGTTGAACCCATCGATTACGTCCATATCGCGCTGCGATATCTCGAAGTCGAAAACAGCAAGGTTCTCCCTTCGATGGACACGCCTCGCGGCCTTGGGCAAGGGGATAGTGCCGCGCTGCAGATTCCACCGCAGGATCATCTGCGCTGGCGATTTGCCGTAGGCCCGCGCGAGTGTCGCGAGCCGCGCATCGCCCAGTTGCTCACCGCGCGTCAGGGGGCTGTAGGCCTGCACCACGATGCCATGCCGCTTGCAGAATTCCAGCATCTCATCGGAGAAACCGAAGGGGCTCCACTCGATCTGATTGACCACGGGCACCTCGCCACTCGTCTCCATGAGTGCCTCCAGCTGTTCGACGGAATAATTGGAGACCCCGATATCCCTAGTAATTCCTTCGTCGCGGGCGCGCTGAAGACCCTCCCACAGAGGTTCTCCCGCGCCATATTGCGGCGGACGATGTATGAGGATCAGGTCAGCATGTCCGATATCGAGTTGCCCAACATTGCGCTTGGCGGACTCAAGGGCATCTTCCGTTTCTTCCACCTTGGTCACAATGAAGATGTCGCCGCGCGTTACGCCCGCATGTCGTAAGCCTTCCGCGATACCCGGCTGGGTGTCGTAGTCGCCGGAGGTATCGATCATGGTGTAGCCTTCCTCGATCGCGAGCTCGATCTTTTCGGCAGTATCCTTGTCGAGTTTCCACGTGCCCAGCCCGATAAGGGGCATCGCCCGCCCCGTCCGCAAGGGAACTTTGGTGCTCCGATCCATCCGGCTTACTCCACCTTCCTGCAGGTAACAGGAGCGAACGGCGTCTCACAGTACGAAGTTCCCGAGCTACCGTGCGCGCCGCCGACGTTCCAAGATGCGGCTGGCGGCAATTAACATAGGTTAGCGCGTTTAGCTTTCACGCTTCAGCCGCGACTGGGAACGAATACGCGCTGACGTTCATTGCTGGGGAGGTACACCGAATAACGAGCAGGAGACGCCCATGAAATCGCCGGCGAATGACACTGCGCAACCTTACGCCAACGAACGCTCCCCCGATCCCCTCATCGACAGCCAGATGCCCGGCAGTCAGGACATATCGGAGCATGTGCGAACCTATGACAAGTTCGTGCATCTCTTGGGATGGTTTCTTGTTCACATACCGCTGTTGCTCATCGGGATTTATGTGATGACGCTCGGTGAAGCGCCTTTCGGCGGCGCTATCGTCATATTTGTGAGCATCGTCATCCTAATATATGGAGTGGGGCGGACGATGGCTTCATAGATGCCGGAGTCGGGTCGTACGCACAGCGCGTACCATGGCGCGCGCAAAGCGTTCCTGCAGGGAGAAGGCCGCTCCGACGCCCCTGTCGGCCCGGTTGGGCTGCGTTTTCGCGGGTCTGATCGCGACCGGTTTCATCGCTGCAATTCTAGCGACAAGGTTTTCGAACTGGAGGGGGCGCTCCATTACTTCGACCGCTCCTTCCACCTGAAGTATCCTCTCTCGTCCATCGGCCGTTGCAAGGAGTACGGGCACGCCGCTGCCGATTAGCACGTCGATGAACGCCCTTACGTCCTGGTCGGTTTGGTCGCAATCGAATAGGGCGCCATCCAGCTGTCGCCTGCCAATAATCAGCTGTGCGTAATGGACGGTGGGGGCGGGACCGACCACATTGGCACCGTATGCCTCAAGATGTCGGCACATCCTGCGCGCCAGTACCATATCTTCTCTAACCACGAGCAAAGATTTGCCCTTAAGCGCGTTCTCGGCTGCCCCCGTCATCATCGATCCTTTCTTCAGGTATAATCTACAACAATGCATTCAAGCTCGTTCTGTTTCGGTTGCTTTGCATGGAACGCCTATATCCCTGCTCCGTTCTAGGAGCGGGACCTGTCCCCGGCTTTCGCCGCAACATGACAGGTTGTTTCTGCCGATTAACCCATGTGCTCAGGAAGGCCACCGGAATGACCAGTGCCCTCGTCCGCAAGCTCGAATGCTATTTGCCGCTTTCGGACGTTGATCGGGCTGGTCTCGAAGCCCTGCAGTTCAAATTCCATTCAATTGCCGCGAAATCGGAAGTTGAAGCAATTCTGCCCGCTGGTGGCGCGGTCCATCAGATCCAGACCGGTTACGCCTGTCGCTACCGGCAGCTCCCTGATGGACGACGACAGATATCGGGGCTCATGATCCCTGGCGACTTCATTGATCTTCGAAAATTCGTCGTTACAGGCGCGGAACATGGCGTTTTCGGCCTTACCGAACTCGCGCTCATGGGATACGACGCCGCATCCTTGCTCCGGGTGCTCGAAGCCCGACCGCGTTCGGCCCAAGCCGTCTGGCGCGCGCTTTTGGCAGAAGAATCCATAGCCCAGGAGTGGCTCGTCAGCCTGGGCAAGCGATCGGCTCTCGAACGGGTGGCGCACCTCATCTGCGAGTTGTACGTCCGGCATACCGTCATGAACGAAGGCGCTGGGCGCACCTTCACATTGCCGATAACCCAACGCGAGATCGGCGATGCCATGGGTCTTTCGACCGTCCATGTAAACCGTACGCTGCGGGAATTGCGCCAACGCGGCCTTGCCAAGCTTCAGTCAGGTCAAATGGAAATCCTCAACTTCGAAAAACTCGCCGATCTTGCAATGTTTTCGCCTACTTACCTCCAGTTCCGCAACCGCACTGCGAACCGGCATTGAGGTGCTGATGATCCTTGCATTTGCGACAAGAACCGCTGTTCCCGGAGGCCAACCCGATCATGCCGTCTGACAACCACAAACTGCCCGACTGGCGTTGGCAGCTTCGGTTGGCTTTGGCTTTTGCCATCGCCGGTGTGGGCGTCTTCCTGCTATGGGAGTTGTCCTCTGTCCTGTTGCTGGTGTTCGGCGCATTAATTTTGACCGCCGTCATTCGCGGGTTTGCCGAGATCATTACGCGGCATACCCCGCTGGGCGAGCGAGCGGCGCAAGTCACCGCCATCATAATGCTGGCGCTCGGCTCGCTCGGTTTCCTGTTCCTGCTCGGCCAGCAAATCAAGGAGCAATTTGTCGAGCTCTTCGAGCAGATGCCCGACTTGATTGCCCTCGTTGGAGACACGTTCGGGATCGACGATATCGGCGAGGCGCTGGCTACAGTGTTGACTGAGTTCGTCGATCTTGGCGCATTTGCGGGTGGGATCGGGGCCGGCGTGATGGGTGTGGTCGGGGCGGCAAGCGCCGCGATTCTTGTCGTGGTGGGCGGCATCTATTTTGCTCTGGAGCTTAAAACCTATAGGCGGGGACTCATTTCTCTCGTTCCCCTGCCCCACAAGGATCGAATTTCTGATGCCTTGGACGCGTCGGCGGACGGCCTCAAACGATGGTTAGCCGGTCAGCTTCTTGCCATGCTCGTCGTCGGCATCGCGGTGACGCTGGTCATGATGGCGCTCGGCCTGCCTTCCGCCCTGGCAATAGGCATCATCGCAGGCGTGTTGGAGTTCATACCGTTTCTCGGACCGATCCTGGCCGCCATACCTGCCCTATTGGTGGCATTTTCGGAAGGCGAAGAGATGGTGATGTGGGTTCTCATAGCCTACGTGCTTATCCAGCAAATCGAGGGAAACGTGCTCGTTCCCCTCATACAGAAGCGTACCGTCCGCCTGCCACCGGCCCTGGGACTGTTCTCGATCCTTGCTTTCGGGATACTTTTTGGCGCTTGGGGCGTGGTGCTCGCCACGCCCCTCACCGTCGTTGTCATGATCATGGTACAGAAGCTGTACCTCAAGGAAGCGTCTTCTACTCAATAACGGCGCAGGCAATCCGGTCTCCAGCATGGCCCGAGGGCTGGCTGGAATAGTCGTCGGCGCCTTCATGGAACATGAGGCTGCGCCCGCGCGCGCCATTCTCTTCTCCGTCCAGGCTCACCAGATGATTGAAGACTTGCGCGAGCAGCGTCCCGTCCGCACCGACATACTGGTTCGGCATATCGCCTATATGCGGACCGCCCGAGGCAAAATAGCCGTGTGCCCTGTCATCGGGGTTGAAGTGGTCGCCGGCACTTTCAAACCCGTCCGCCGGATCGCACGCGCCGTGTTCATGAATGTGGAATGCAACCCAGCTGTTTTCCGGAAGCCCGCGGACGTCGAGTTCGATCAGCACGCCATCGCCGGAATCCAGCAGGCGAGCCGAACCGATCGCTTCCCCCGCAGCGTCGATGAAGGTTGCGTCGGCTTGGGCGTCCTGAGCCTTCGCGGGAACGCAAGCCAAGAGAAAAAGGGGAGCTAAAAATGCAAGAAGCGGTCTCACAATCACGCCCCCTGCCATTGGTCGGCCCGGCCGTTTCCGTCATGTCGCGATATGCCGCTCAGGGCGTCGGCCGCTTCTTCGTAGAGCGAACCTTCAATCGCCACATCGGCCAATGCGAGAACCCCGACCAGCCTCTTGTTGCTGTCGACCACCGGCAAGCGCCTGACCTGGATATCGGCCATGTTTGCTGTCACCTCGGCAATGTCGTCTTCGTCAAAGCAATATTTGACATCATCGGTCATCGCCTCGCCAACCCCCGTCTCCGGCGACTTTCCAAGGCACACCGCTCGTATGGCAATGTCCCGGTCGGTAAGCGTTCCGACCAGCCGCTCGCCATCCGTAACAGGCAGAAATCCGATATCGTGATCCGCCATGAGCCGCGCCGCTTCCCTCAGGCTATCCTGCGGGCCGATCAGTTGCACATCCCTGGTCATGAGGTCTCTTACACGCATGGTGTTGCTCCTTTCCTGGTTCAACCAAACCGAACGGAGGGCGCGGGAGGTGCGTTCCTGAGGGCCGGAGTATGGCAACATAGGTTGTGCTGCTAGGTGGCTACGACCACGAGCAGGAACGCTCCAAAGACGACTGCTGCGATAACGACATAAGCGGCCAGCGCCCCCCAACGCCATCGTTTGTGCGGCACACTACCCATGCGTTCGAGCGCAAGTTCGTCCGCAGTGGGGCTGTTGCCGGAAGCCTCCGCGTCCGTGCCGAGAGGCGCCGCGGCCGGGTCGGGGTGATCGACCTTATCCCCCTGCCCTTCGCGATCAATTGCGATGCGGAGCTTTTCGGTCGTGGGGGGTGCTTTGTCGATCATGGCGATGCCGGAACTGGTCAGGGATGAAAGAGAAACGGCCCGCCTCAAAATCCGGTTCCGGCCGGCACGATCAGCACTGCTTTTCCAGCCAACGCAAAGTCAGGCTTTCCGGACCGTCGAGCCCTTTCCGAGGGCGCCTGGAAAGCGCAGACACTTCAGCCTTGAGCCTGCCTTCCAGCCAGGCCTCCGGTATGGCCGGATGGATGTAGCACTTGCGGCACACCGCCCTTGTGTTGCCCAGATGTCTGGCGACGGCATCGATTGCGCTGTTGAGCGTAGCAGCGCGAGCACGCTGGGTATCGGGCACCTCGGTCTCCGCCAGCACCGACATGGCGCGGACGGTGCCTCCCCACGTCCGAAAATCCTTCGAAGAGAAAGCGCCTTTAACGCACTCCTGGATATAGGCGTTGACGTGGTTGGAGCCGACGCCTCGTCGCTGCCCATCGGAATCGATATACTGGAACAGCCGCTGACCGGGCAATTCCTGTATGCCGCGCAAAACGCGCGCGATACGCCGATCCACGAGTTTGAGCCGCCATAACTTCCCGGACTTACCCTTGAAGGCAAAGCGAAGCTTGGCGCCCTCGATCTCCACATGCCTGGTGCGCAGCGTCGTGAGCCCGAAGCTTTTATTCGTTTCGGCGTAGGCTGCGTTCCCGATCCTGATCATCGTTTGGTCGAGCAGCCAGACAATGGAAGCCAGCACGCGCTCGCGCGGGAGACCGCGGCGCCGCAAGTCCCTGTCGACCTGCGCCCTGATATCGGGGAGCGCGCGGGCAAATCCGATCAAGCTCGAGAATTTTGCAGCATCCCTGATAGCCGACCAGCGTTCGTGGTAGCGATATTGCTTGCGTCCTCGCTGATCGCGCCCGGTTGCCTGGATATGTCCGCTTTCGGTGGGACATATCCAAACGTCGGTCCAGGCCGGCGGAATGGCCAGCCTCCGGATCCGGCCAAGCGTCGCCTCGTCCCGCACCGGCTTGCCTTCGGGATCGCTATATCGAAAACCCTTGCCCGCTCGCCGACGCGCGATGCCGGGTTCTGCATCGGATACATAGCAAAGCTCGGCAGCCGCTGCTGCCAAGACCGGATCGTCACAGGCATCGCCCGTAAGGCTCACCCCATGCCACCCTAGCTGCTCGGGAGGCTCCCGCCGTTAACGTGGATCGTCTGGCCTGTAATGTAGCTCCCGTCTTCGCTCGCCAGTAGCAAATAGGCGGGCGCGACTTCATTGGGCTGGCCGGGACGTCCGAGCGGCGTATCCGTTCCGAATTCTGCAACCTTCTCCGCGTCGAAGCTGGCGGGGATGAGCGGCGTCCAGATCGGTCCGGGCGCGACTGCATTGACCAGAATGCGTTTGTCGGCCAGCCGCGTCGCGAGCGATCTGGTCAGCGCGACAATCGCGCCTTTGGTCATTGCATAGTCGATAAGCTCCGGATGCCCCCGATAAGCGACCACGGAAGCGGTGTTGATGATCCGGCCGCCGGGCTTCATGCGTTCCAGCGCAGCCTGAACCATATAGAAATATCCATATATGTTGGTCTGGAATACCCTCTGCATCGCCTCTTCAGGCACCGCCGAAAGGTCGTCGCGCACGTGCTGTTCGGCAGCATTGTTGACGAGGATATCGACCTTGCCGAAGGCCTCGACGGCATTTTCCACAAACCGCGTGCAAAATTCTTTGTCGCCGACGTCGCCTCTGACGAGAAGGGCCTCGCTGCCTTCAGCCTCCACACTCTTCTTGGTCTCCTGAGCGTCTTCTTCTTCATCGAGATAACCGATGGCGATTTTCGCGCCCTCCCGGGCAAACAGCACGGCCACCGCCCGCCCGATCCCGGAGTCTCCCCCTGTGATGATCGCCACCTTTCCAGCAAGGCGACCGCTGCCGGGATAGCGGGGCGCATATTTGGGTGCCGGATGCATCTCGCTTTCGCGCCCCGGCTGACGATCCTGATGCTGTGGGGGGTTCTCGGCGTTCATGGGAAGCTCCTGCGATTGTGGGTCCTCCAAGCAATGGCAAAGAGCGCCAATATGTTCCCTGCAGTCAGAGCTGCTCCAGAAGCGCTTTCGTAATGGCCTGACTAACCTTGGCGTAGCCCGGCCAGGGGGATGGCCCCTGGGCCCGCACCGCAGCTGTCGCAAGCGAGAAGCCGTTGGCCCGTTCAAGCGTTTCCACCTCCTCCCAACTCACCGGAACCGCAACCGGCGCCCCTTTCCGCGCGCGCGTCGAAAAAGGCGCAACGGCCGTCGAGCCACGCTCATTGCGCAAATAATCGATGAAAAGTTTGCCCTTGCGGGCCGCTTTGGAAAGCGTGGCGGTAAACCGGTCGGGTTCGTCCCGAGCCATTTTGCGCGCGAATCCGGCCGCGAAAGCCTTCACCTCCCGCCATTCCGTCCGGCGCGTGAGCGGCACAATGACATGAATGCCCTTTCCGCCTGTCACCATCGGAAAGCTCTCCAGCCCCATTGCCTTGAGCCGATCCCGGATATCGAACGCCGCGCGCTTGACGTCGGAGAAGTCCAACCTCTCGTCTGGATCGACGTCGAACACCAACCGGTCGGGCTTCTCGAGGTTGTCGACCCGCGAGCCCCAAATGTGGAATTCAAGAACTCCCATCTGAACCCCGGCCAGCAACCCGGCAAGATCGCGCAGATAGCGATAGGTGGTTTTCCCGCCCGATTTTTCAGTGATCTGGACCGGAAGCATCCCTTGCGGGAACCCTCCGGTATCGTGCTTCTGGAAAAAACAGGCTTTGGCACGTCCTTCGGGACAGCGGACGAGGCTGAGCGGGCGGTCCCTGACGTGGTCCAGCATGGCCGGTGCCACCGCCGCGTAATAGGCCGCAAGCTGGCCCTTGGTTACACCTTGTTCGGGGAACAGAACCTTGTCTGCGCTCGAGAGCTTGATGCCCACTTTGTGCGCATCTTCGACGCCTATTTCGCTCGTCAGCGGAATCTCGTCCGCTGCGGTGGTGGCCGTCTCCATGCCGATACCTTTCGCCGGTTTGTCTTCCCTCAGTCCCAGGAAGGAAGGATGACGAAGCGCACCGTCATCGGTAAGTTCGGTATAGGCAATCTCAACGACGAGATCGGGCCGTACCCAACGCGCGCTCCGCGCGATTTGCCCGGGCACCCCATCGAGCGGGGGTGACTTGCGCGCCCGCTTCCCGAGCCGTCCTTGCAGATCTTCGCGGGCGATTTCGTCAAAGCCGGTTCCCACGCGGCCCCGGTACACAAGTTTGCCGCCCTCCTCAGTCGCCAGAAGAAGCGATGCAAAACCACCCTGACGCTTGTCCGACGGCGACCAGCCAACGACGACAAATTCCTGGCGCAGCGTGCATTTGATCTTGAGCCAGGACTTGGTCCGCGCCGAAACGTATCGAGCGGCCCCGTCCTTGGCAATTATGCCTTCGTGGCCCGCCTGGCAGATCGCGTCGAAAACCTCCTGACCCTTGCCGGAGATCGTTGGCGAAAACTGCAAGGAATCGTGCCTCGCTCGTTTGCCGATGAGTTTCTCCAGCGCCTTCTTGCGCTCGGTCAGTGGGCGATCGCGCAAGTTCTTGCCATCGAGCTCCAGCAGATCGAAGGCGAAAAAAACGAGTGGCCCGCCATCCGAAAGATGCTTCTTGAGCACGGAAAAGCTCGTTCCGCCCTTGGGGCCGAACGCGCATATCTCCCCGTCGATCAATGCACTTTTTGTTTTAAGTCTCTCCAATGCCGGCACGACATGCCCGAACCGGTCAGTCCAATCCAGCCCGCTGCGGGTGAAGAGTCGCACGTGCCCATCGCTGACCGCGGCAATGCAGCGATACCCGTCATATTTCATTTCGAACAGCCAGTTAGCCCCGACCGGTACGCTGTCGACCAGAGTGGCAAGCTGAGGCTTTACGAAATCCGGCAGGGTTTTGGTGCTCCGGCGCGGCTTTCCCGTAGCGATCTCTTCCATCTTGCGCCCGGTTTCGACGCTCTTGTCGGCTTGGAGGATGTCCTCGCCGCCCGCGAAATCGTCGCGCTCCTTGATAAGCAGCCAGTTCTCCCGTTTATCGCCCTTCTTTTCCCGCATGCGGATGAGCGCCCATCCGCCCTTCATGCGCTCGCCTTCGAGGCGGAACTTGAGCCTGCCCGACTTCAACCCATCGTCCGGGTCGCCTTCGGGCTCCCATTCCCCGCGATCCCACAACATCACGGTTCCCCCGCCATACTCACCTTCCGGGATCGTACCCTCGAAGCTGCCGTAATCGATGGGGTGGTCTTCGGTGCGCACGGCGAGGCGCTTTTCCGCCGGATCCGAGCTCGGCCCTTTGGTGACGGCCCAGCTCTTGAGCACGCCATCATGTTCGAGCCGAAAATCGAAATGCAGCCGCCGCGCATCGTGCTTTTGGACAACGAACATGCGCCCCCCAGCCTTCTTGCCTTTGCGCCCTGCCGGCTCGCGCGTCTTCGCGAAATCCCGCTTTTGCCGATAGTCTTTGAGGAGGTCGGAGGGATCGGCCATCGTCAGCTCGCTTTCCGGGCCCGCGGTGAGGGCTTCTTTTTACCGCCTGACTTTTCGAGACTCGATTTGAGAGCGCCCATCAGGTCGATGACATTGCCCTTTTCCTGTGCCGCTGACGGGTCTTCCTTGTTGGACCTTATCTTTTTGCCGCGGCTTTTGATTTTCTTGTCGACGACCGCCCGTAGCGCTTCACGGTAATGGTCCTTGAATTGACCGGCGTCGAAAGGTGCGGACTTGCGTTCGATAAGTTCGGTCGCGACTGACACGAGGTCCTTTTCGGCCGCGGCCTTCTTGATCGAGGAAAAGAACGGGTCGGATTTGCGGATTTCATCCTCGTAGTGCAGCGTTTCCAGCAACATCCCGGAGCCGCACGGCTTGAGCGCCGTCAGGTATTCCCGACCCCGCAGGGCGATTTGACCGAGACCAACCGTCTGGGTCTTGCGCAGCGCATCGCGGACGACGCGAAATGCGTCCTCGGCCAGTTCATCCTGCGGCACCACATAATAGGCTTTGTCGAAATAGATCGGGTCGATATCGCAGGCACCGACGAACTGGACGAGTTCGAGCGTCTTGCGCGTCTTGAGCTTGACCGCGTCGATCTCAGCGTCGGTGAGCAGAACGTAGCTGCCCTTTTCGTATTCGAATCCCTTGATGATTTCGTCGGCATCAACTGGCCCGATGCCCGGCACGACTTTCTCGTATTTGACCGGCTTTCCCGATGGCTCGTGAATCTGGCGGAAGGCCAATCGCGCGCCCGCTTTGGAGGTCGAGTACAACTCGACCGGAATGGCGACGAGCGAAAGGCGGATCTGGCCTTTCCAAATGGGGCGCGAGACCATTTCTAGTATTTGGCCGGAGGGTCGCTGGCCGGGAAGGACTCGTCCACAGACTCGTCGACTTCGTCCCAGTCATCCGCATCGTCACGGGTAGAATCTGGGCCGGCCGGCCGGACCTGTACGTCCGCTTCTGCAGGACCTGCGGGTTCGGCATCCTTGAAGGCGGCCGCTCGCGGCCGGTCATCTTCGTCTTGTTCGTCTTGATCAACGGGTCCGGGAGCCGCACCGACTGGCCGCTCGTCGGCAATTTCCCTCGCCTTGTCCCATCCCGGCGCATTGTCCAGTCGCGAATTGTCATCGAGCCCCGGCAGATCGCCCTGCACCTCCATTGCTGAGCGGGGTTCCGCAGGTTCTTCGCGAACCGGGTGCCGCGCGGAATCGTGACTTTCCCGTATGGCGTCGATTTCCTCCGCTTCTGTTTGCTGTCGGGACCGCGAATCGGGGCCCATCGCACGCGTTTTGTCGGACATCATTTTTCTCCGCTCTTGGATTCGGTGAAAACTAACGCTGGAGAAATCGACATGTTCCGGGGCTCATTGCAGCCCGGTGGAACCTCCTGGAGCGGTTGTCCATTCCGCAATCAGAGCGGAGAACACCATGACTGACGGCGCCATGAGCATTGAGGATATCGAGGGACGACTTGCCGCGCAGCGCCAACTCCTGCAATGGCTATTGGCAAGAACCGTCACTTCATCCGAAATTTACGAAGATCTGCTGCTCCATATCGATGCCGGATCGGTCCCACTCGACCACCAGGAAGATCCCGGCGCCGTTCCTACGGCTGCTTTCGCAACGTTCGCAGCCACGTCCATCGAAATGCGCGCACTACTCGAGCCGCTCAAGTCCCGGTTTGCAGACGGGACGGAGAGCCCGAAGAAATAAACAAGCCCCGCCTCACTGCCCCATCAATGATTCCGGTAATCGTGAGGACGCGCTCCGCTATACGGCCTCCCTTGTTCCCTGGGGCGACGGCGCCCTTCGATTACGCCCGCAAAAATGATGATGCCCATCATCCCGACGAATACGAGGCCAGCAATGGCCAAAAGGCCGATCAAAAAATTCAGTTCCAAGGCACTCTCCTTAGGCAGGACCCCAACCGCCCGCAATGCGGAGCGGTTGCGGTTTTCTACTCCAAAGCGAGAAACCCGCAGCGGTTCCGCAACGCGAACGTGGAGCCGATCCAGCCTGCCTCGATTATCATATGTCATGAGGGGAAGAGGCGGCGGCAATGCCGCTGGCCTGGCCCGCAACCATTCCATTCCCCGCCCGTTGGGCTACACCTTTTACGCCAACTGGAGCGACACAATGAAAAATCCGGATGAGGTTCTTTCGGTCTTCGTTACGGGATTGAAAAATGCGCATGCGATGGAAAAACAAGCGCTCTCGATCCTCAAACCCCTAGCATCTAGGATCGAAAACTACCCTGACCTAAAGAACCGCATTGAGCGCCATATTACCGAGACGGAAGGACAAATATCCCGTCTCGAAACGATCCTTGACGAAGTGGACGAAAAGCACTCCGGGTTCAAGGACGCCGTCCTTTCGATGGGCGGAAGTATGGCGGCACTTTCCCACGCCGCGGCGAGCGACGAAATTCTCAAGGATACGTTCGCCAACTATGCTTTTGAGCATTACGAGATTGCCGCCTACAAGTCCCTCATCGACCTGTCCCGTCAACTCGATGGCAATACAATATGGCCCCTGCTCGAACAGAACTTGCAGGAGGAGGAAGAGATGGCCAACTGGATCGGAGATCACATCGGCGCCGTCACCGAACGGTATACCGAATTGAGGTCGATGGACGCTCAGGCCAAACGCTGACCGTCAACCCCAGTTAACCCCTCGAGCACCGCGCGCGGTCCCTCGGGGGGATAACCGGCGTCTTCGACCAACGATACGCCATAGAGCTTGTCGTCGGTGAATGCGCTCGTGCGCACCGAGAAAATATCGTTGTTTTCCTTTTTGCCTGCCGTTACGCCCGCTTCCGCTTCTGCGGCAACCAGGCGAGCGTCCCCACTGGAATGCGCGCGCACCAGCACGTGGCCTTGATATGCGCTCATCCTCCATCCCGGATCGCTACGCTCAGCGATCGGATAAAGCCGATAAATCCGCGTTTCCATCGGTGAACTCCCTTTGTCTCAAGGGCCTTACGGCAGCATCATCACCGGAACGAGGCAAATAGCGAAAATCACGCCAATCAGCCCAACTCCAACCCACAACGGGGCGAGGACACCCCCGCCCGGAGAAGACGTTGGGACCTCGGGAGGAGCGAACTGTCGCCGGTGCCGGTACCGGGTAAAATCTATGACTTTGTGTTCCACAGCCTGCGCTCTACTTGTTGGTGCGCCCACGTCTCCTCGGCTCGATCGAGCCGTCCGGTTCGGGATCGCTCATCACATCGCCTTCCAGGGTATTCTCACCGCGTATCGCCTCAAGACCGTCCCTCCCCGCGCCGCGTGAATACTTAATGCCAGGATCCTCCGACATTTCGTCGCTCAGCCCGGCATCCTCGTTTTCATCGGAGCCGCTCAACTCACGTTCGGCCTGCTTCCAATGATCGAGTTCTCTTCCCTCGGGTTTACCTTGTTGTTCCCACAACGCGTAGGCGCGCTGGCGTACATTCTCCTGGTCGATATTCATGGCCGTCCTCCTGGGTGATAGATGCGCTAATAAACGGATCATTGGCATGGACGTTCCCTGCCTAGCCGCAGGCCGGCGACCCACGCCTGTATTCGTCAATCCTATGTTAGCGAAAGGCAAGAAAGCGGAACGAGCGCTTCTGCGGGCCGTTCCATCCTTGAAGGCGACGCCGTTTCGCCACCAATCGAACATTCAAGGAAACTGGAGGAACAATGCCTCATATTTCTCTTCTCGCGCTCGCCGCCGCAACCAGCATGATGTTTACCGGAGGGGCGATCGCTCAGGAGACCACGCAGGACACCGCGCCACCCGATCCTACGCAGGAAACGGCACCCGTTCAGACCCTTCCTGCTGAAGGTCAGCCAGACCCGTTGGCTCAGACGGAAGGGCAAGCCGACCAATGTCGCCAGAATATGGCGGCCTTTGCCACCCAATTGAACGAAGACCAGTTCTGGATCTCCGGCTGGGCCGGAATGCCGGGTTATGGCTTCACCGACACCACGGCCCCCGTCGCCGAAACCCCTGCGGTTACGGGCGAGCCGGGACTGGCTGGGATGGGTCAATGGGAGCAGCGTGGTTATGAGTCCCCCCGTCGCCAGATTCAGGTGCTCCACGCCGCAGCGCAGGTCTTCGCCGCGCAGAACAATCAGGAAGCCTGTGACTATGTACTAGGGCAGTTGGCCTCGACATACGAGCGGTATCGGACCGACCTGGCCGATGCAGGGGTGCAGCCAGTGGAAATTACCGACTGGCGGCGCGAGCAGATTGCGCTCGCTGAGGGGGTGCAAGATATCGGCACCCTTAACAGGTTTACAGCGAACACCCTGATCGGCGCTGACGTTCGGACCCGCGCGGATGAAAATCTGGGTTCGGTCAACGACGTGATCGTGGATCCCGAGTCGGGAGAAATCAGCTATCTGATCGTAGCCCGTGGCGGCTTCTTCGGCTTTGGTGAAGAGTTGACCGCCGTACCTTGGCAAGCCTTCGCCGCGACGCCAGACTTGGGAACCCTGGTGCTCGACATCGAGCCAGCCCTTCTCGAAGGGGCTCCGACGACCGACAGCACCTTCTGGACCCAACAGGAGAGCTATCAGGGGCTCATTGAGCAAACCAACCAATACTGGCAGATTCAATAAAATCAGATGCCCTCGTTCGCCTTCCTTCCGGATCAGGCACGGGGGCATTTTGTTTTCTGCATAACATGCTAACGCCGCGGGTGACCTGAGTAATGCAACTCGTTGGGGTGTTTTTGCCCCTTGATACGAAGCATCAAACGCCGATTGCACCGGACGTGTTTGAGGGAATCTTCCGAGATCTAGCCCATCGTTTCGGGGGAGCGACGGCCTTTTCGCGAGCTCCCGCCCAGGGCCTTTGGAATGACGAAGGGCTCATGAAAAGCGACCGCCTGATCATCGTCGAAGTGATGGTTGAGGATGTGGATGAGTCCTGGTGGAAGGACTATCGCCTTTGGTTGAAATCAGAGCTTGAGCAGGACGAGATCATCATTCGAGCCACGCCATGCCGAAGACTCTGAGCATAGGCGGGCTCCAGAGCGCATATTTCCCTCAGCTCAGCCCAAACTCCGAACGTCCGCGGCTGAACACGAACCTATCCACCGCTGCAGTTCCCCGGTTGTAGGACGCCGGAGATCGTGCTTTTATGGCATGCCTTCAATAGGTTGCGGGCCATTTGAAGTATCGGGGGACGCGCGTGAGCGGCAGCACGGGCACGGCTACTGTTGAATCCCGTCGAGCTTTTGGCGCAGGCCGGGTTCAGATTGCGATTTGGCTCGGATCGGCTTGTATTCTGACTATCATGCTCATTCTGGGCTCGTTGGTGTGGCAGGCCTACAATGAGCGGCTAGCGCGCGCTCAGGCCACCAGCGCGGCCAATGTGAATCTGGTCGCGGTTCAGACGCGGTGGGTCGTGGAGACCAGCGCCCAACTGCTCCTGCGCATTCAGGATCGATTTGACAGCGGCGACCTCACCATCACGGACGCCGAAATCCATCATCTGGACCAGCACGTGCGCGAGCTTCCCGATCATTTGCGGATATCCATCTATGACGCCGCCGGGAACCTGACCCTCACCAATGCGGAACGGTCTGTAGGCTACAATATCGCCGACCGCGAGTATTTCTCACGGTTGGCCGGCGGGGAGAGCTTTGTCATTTCCTCCCTGCTCCGCGACCGCGCTACGGGGGAGAACGGCTTTGTTATAGCAAGGCGGCTGGAGGGTGCAGGAGCGTTTCTCGGTGTCGCCGCGATTTCGGTCAATAATTCCATGTTCGAGGAATACTGGCACCTGCTGGGGATTCCTCCGGGCGGCACCATCAGCGTCGTGACCGTCGATGGTTGGCTGGCTGCACGCTATCCGCCGGTCGAGGAACCGCTTTACGTCGGCGACCGTGAGCTTTTCACGCGACACCTCGCATCCGCGCCGAGCGGCACATACTTTTCGGCCGCCTCACCTATTGATAACGAGCCGCGCATCGTCGCCTACAGGGCAATCGATGGTGTGCCGCTCATCGCGATCTCGGCGATTTCTACGCGCGAGATTGCGGCCGGCCTCTGGGTCTCCACGCTTATTGTGCTGGGGCTTCTGCTTCCTCTGGCGGTAGGGTTGCTGTTGGCCTTATTCTGGATGGGCCGGTTGGTGCGCGATAAGGAAGCTGCGAGGCAGAAGCTGGAAACAACGCTCGACCACAACAAGCTGTTGTTTCGCGAGCTCCACCACCGGGTCAAAAACAATCTGCAGGCCGTAGCTTCCTTGATACGCCTGCAGGATCAGCCGGAAGCCCAGAAAGAGGAAATGAGCCGCCGGCTGGGGGCGATGATAGCCGTGCATGAGCACATCTATAAAACCGACCAGTTTCAGACAGTCGACGTCTCTGGATACATAAGGCGTTTGATATGCGAGATCGCCGAAAGCTTCGACTTGGCTGCCACGGTGAAGATCGATCAATCCATCGAAACGATTGTCGTTGATCGCGATCAGGTTCTGCCCATCGGCCTGATCATCAACGAAGTGCTCAGCAATGCCTTCAAATACGCTTTCCAGGGGCGAGAGTCCGGAACGATCGAGATATCGCTGCGGGAAATCGAAGACGGCCGTCTCGCCAAGCTTATCATAGCCGACAATGGTAACGGTTATGATGCCCATACCGTACGACGCGGAATGGGCAGTCGCCTGATTGAAGGCCTCTCGGCCCAGGCCGGAGGAACCATTCACATTTCGAGTGATAACGGCACCGTTTTCGAGTTCCGGTTTCCGACCGCGACTTCGGTCCCGGAGTGATCACCCGCCCCGCGAGGTATGCACATCAAACCGATTGGCTAGCCTCTGCTTCCGCACACGGTCGTTGCACTGACACTGACGGTCCCCCGGCCGATCCTCCTCCGCCACTCGTATTTTTTATTTGGTACCGCCGCGGGCGGGAACCGTTCCACCGCCCTCGCAGTTGGATACTCCGGTGTGGTCGAAGGTTTTGGGCGTTTTCGTCCTGACTTGCACGTGGATCGCTATTGCCCCGCATAAGGCGGCGCTCCGGCAGCTCCCACACTCTGAAGGGGCCTAGGCGAACGAGCAAAGGAGACTTCGACCATGAAAATCGCGCAGATCGCGCCCCTGGCTGAGTGTATTCCACCAAAGCTGTACGGGGGAACCGAGCGCATCGTGTCCTATCTCACCGACGCATTGGTATTGAAGGGCCATGATGTGACGTTGTTTGCAAGCGGAGACTCGCGAACGTTAGCAGATCTGGTGCCCTGCTCGCATATGGCGTTGAGGCTCAACCCCGAGATCCGTGATCCTCTCCCCTATCATGTGATGATGCTCGAGCAGGTTCGTCAGAGGGCCGACGAGTTCGACATCCTCCATTTTCATATCGACCTGCTCCATTTTCCGCTGGTCCGGGAAATTGCGAACAAGACACTGACGACGCTGCACGGGCGGCTCGACCTGCCCGACCTCCCTCCTTTCTATCGTACATTTCCCGAGTTTCCGTTGGTATCGATTTCAAACCACCAGCGCGAGCCGATGCCTCCGGTCAACTGGGCTGGTACTATCTATCACGGACTTCCCGCTGACCTGCTGCCGTTTACGGCTGCGCCCGGAGGAGGTTATCTCGCCTTCCTGGGACGAATTTCGCCCGAGAAGCGGCCAGACCGCGCGATCGAGATCGCTGCGAGAACCGGCATGCATCTCAAGATTGCAGCCAAGATCGACAAGGTCGATCAATCCTATTGGGACGAGGCAATTGCGCCCCTTGTTGAGACACACAGCAATGTCGAGTATGTGGGCGAGATCGGAGAGGAGCAGAAAGCGCATTTTCTTGGCAATGCAGCCGCGTTGCTCTTTCCGATCGACTGGCCCGAACCCTTCGGACTAGTCATGATCGAAGCCATGTCTTGCGGCACCCCCGTGATCGCGTTCCGCTGCGGCTCGGTCCCCGAAGTTATCGATCACGGCATGTCCGGCTTCGTTGTCGATACCATCGAGGAGGCGGTAGAGGCCGTTGGTCGAATCCCGGAATTGGACCGCCACCTGGTCAGGGCGCAGTTCGATGCCCGGTTCACCGCAGGTCGAATGGCGGCCGATTATGTGTCGCTCTATGAGCGTCGCCTGGCTGCCTTTGACGCCAACATCCCCTTCGTAAGCTCCGGCCCTGCCGAATTTGGCCAATCCATAACCGCGTAGGAGAACCACATGGAGGCTTTTGCCACCAAGGCGGAGGAGCCCCCGTCCCCGCTTGAGCCCGAGACGAACTACGGCGTTTCGGCGCGGGCGTCGCTTCAAGAGATCCGCAGTAGAACCCTCAAGCATGGGGATACCTTCGGGGTCTTTGACCACAACGGAGACATAGCCCTCACGGCTTCCGACGCCGAGGGGCTGTTTCATCGGGACACGCGACACCTGTCGCGCCTCTCCCTCCTGGTCAATGGCGCCCGTCCGTTGCTGCTGAGTTCGACCTTGCGCGACGATAATACAACTTTGACCTGCGATCTCACCAACCCCGACATCTTCGACGATGCCGAGCACCTCAAACTCGAGCACGATCTCGTGCATCTCCGGCGCTCGCGGTTTTTGTGGGAAGGCGCCTGCTATGAGCGACTTGCCGTCAGAAACTTTTCCAGCGACACGGTCACGATCACCATCGATCTTTCGTTTCGAACCGATTTCGCCGATTTGTTTGAGGTGCGGGGAACTCGGCGTACGCGATGGGGTCGCCATCATCCGCCTGAGGTCGAAAAGACATCCGTATCGCTTTCATATACGGGGCTCGACGGCCTGACCCGTCGCACCCATCTGACCTTCTCTCCTCAACCTGAAACGCTCACGTCGAATACCGCGCATTTTGTGCTCGATCTCAAGCCGGGTGAAACACAGTCCATATTCCTCACGATTGCGTGCCTTGGCACGGAACAGGACCGTCGGGAACCGGAACACTTCTTTACGGCCATTCGCCAAGCGCGCCGCTCGCTGCGCCGCTCGTCGTCGCGCGCAGCGGCAATCAACACGTCCAATGAAGTCTTCAACGAAAGTCTCCGCAGGAGCGTCTCGGATCTTTATATGCTCGTTACCGACACACCTGAAGGTCCGTATCCCTACGCCGGCGTCCCCTGGTTCAGTACGGTGTTCGGTCGCGATGCCTTGATCACAGCCTTCGAAACCCTTTGGCTCGATCCCGAGATAGCGCATGGCGTTCTTCACCATCTTGCGGCCAACCAGGCGAGGGATTTGGATCCCGCAGCTGATGCCGAGCCCGGCAAGATCCTGCACGAAGTGCGCTATGGAGAGATGGCGGAACTGGGGGAGGTTCCCTTTCGTCGCTATTACGGCAGCGTCGATTCCACCCCACTTTTCGTTATGCTTGCCGGAGCATACTTCGAGCGCACCGGCAACACCGGTGCCGCCCGGACGCTCTGGCCCCATGTCGAGGCCGCTCTCCAATGGATCGAAATCTACGGCGACCGGGACGGTGACGGCTATGTCGAATATGGGCGCAAGACAGAACACGGCCTGGCAAATCAAGGCTGGAAAGACAGCCATGATTCAATCTTTCACTCCGACGGAACACTCGCGGCGGGCCCCATCGCGTTGTGCGAGGTTCAGGCATACGTCTACGGGGCATGGATTGCCGCTCGAACGCTGGCCGGGGTGCTCGGCCTCGACGAGCAGGCGGAGGCCTGTGACAAGAAGGCCGCCGGCCTCTTCGAGCGGTTCAACAGGGACTTCTTCGACGACTCGTTGGGAACCTATGTTCTGGCCCTCGACGGCACCAAGATGCCGTGCCGGGTCGTGTCGTCCAACGCAGGACACGCATTATGGACCGGCATAGCGTCGCCTGATAACGCCCGATCGGTTGCCAACACCCTGATGAGCAGGCGGGCGTTCAGCGGCTGGGGTGTCCGTACAATTGCCGCTGGCGAGAGCCGCTATAACCCCATGAGTTATCATAACGGCTCAGTTTGGCCTCATGACAACGCCCTGATTGCGGCCGGCCTTTCCCGCTACGGCTTCAAGCAGGAAGCGAGTCGCATTCTCGAGGGGCTGTTTGCAGCATCTGCATACATCGACCTTCGGCGCCTTCCCGAGCTGTTCTGCGGTTTTTCGCGACTTAGGTCGCAGGGCCCGACGTTCTACCCGGTCGCGTGTATGCCGCAGGCCTGGGCGGCGGGAGCTCCGCTCTATGCGCTGCAGGCCTGTCTTGGATTGCGGTTCGATATAGGGTCGGGACACATCCTCTTTGACCGCCCTCTCCTGCCCCGCTTTCTCGATACGGTCAAACTGCGGCGGCTCAAGCTGGCGGATAGGGAAGTCGATGTCGCATTGCATCGTTCGCGGCAGACCGTCGTCGTCGAAGTTGAACGACGGGAGGGAGATCTTGAACTCGTGACGATCACCTGAGCCGGGCTTAGTAGACAACGGACGCGCGCGTACTGCCCTATAAGGACGAACGGTTCAGTTCGTTGAGACGTCAGGATGATGGAGAATGGAGCGGGTGAAGGGAATCGAACCCTCGTCGTAAGCTTGGAAGGCTTCTGCTCTACCATTGAGCTACACCCGCTCGAGGGTGACGCTTTTGCCAATGTGTCGTGTTCGAGCCTGTTGGGCAAGCGCGATCTGGTGGAGGGGGCTGGATTCGAACCAGCGTAGCCTAAGGCGTCAGATTTACAGTCTGATGGATTTAACCACTCTCCCACCCCTCCCCAATGTCGCTATTGGCGAAGCGAGGTGTGTTGCCGAGCCGTTTCCGATCCGCACCACGGCCCGGTTTATGGTGTCAGCGACCCTTTATGTCAACAGCTATCTCAAGGAAAGATATCGCTTTCCCGAACTCGCTTCGCGCTTGCCTATAAAGGGGCAAACGGCTACGCCAATCCCATGAGCAAGAACAAGTTTCCGCCCAAGAAACGTCCTGTGACAAGGCCCGAGGACGAGCCCGTCTATCTCTATGGGCTGCACACCGTGCGCGCCGCGCTGGATAACCCGCGCCGCAAGTACCGTGTCCTGCTTACAACTCCGAACGGGCTCAATCGCCTGCGCGAAAGCGGCCCCCTTCCCGAGCTCAGGATCGAAGAGAAATCCCCGCGCGATCTCGACAAGCTGCTCGGCGCGGACGCCGTGCATCAGGGCGTGGCGCTGGAGGTTGACCCAGTCAATCGATTCGGACTTGGCGATGTCGCCAATCTCGATCTAGTCGTAGTGCTCGATCAGGTAACCGATCCGCATAACGTCGGCGCCATTCTCCGCACCGCCTGTGCCTTCGGCGCCGACGCCGTGGTCACCACTGCCCGCTACGCCCCGCGGGAGACAGGCGTTCTCGCCAAATCTGCGTCGGGCGCGCTCGACATGATCCCCCTGATCGAAGTTCGCAACCTTGGGGAAGCCCTCGAGAATCTCAAGGCACGGGGACTTATTTGTCTAGGCTTCGATTCCGAAGCTCCCGGCCTGCTCAAGCCGCGTCCCGCCGGGCAGAAACTGGCCATCGTGCTTGGCGCGGAAGGCAAGGGCCTCAGGCAGAAGACCCGTTCGCTCTGCGACGAAATGGTCCGGCTCGACATGCCCGGTCCGATCAAATCGCTCAACGTCTCCAATGCCGCGGCGATTGCGTTGTACGCGGCTACGGCAGGTTGAATTCAGCCACGCTTGGTCCGTATCCCGGGCACGCATTTGATGTCGTGTCGATGTGTCATCTCCCGATAAGCATCGGTGTCGACGCCGACCATTGCAACCCTGCCCTCGGCATCATGGTGCAGGCCCCAGCCGAATTGCTTGACCAGCGGTGACGCACGAAGGCAGGCCTGCGGTTTCGAGAAGAAGGCCGCCCGGGCTTCGTCCCGCTTGGCCTCGTCTATGCCGTTCCGCTGCGCGTACACTTCAAACAGCAGGTCATCGCTGGTCATCTCGTACGGCCGCTCAGACAGCAGCGCATATTGCAGTTGCGCGATACTGCCCGGCTTTTCCGGCACCTTGCCGAAATTTACGGTCGTATCCGGAGAAGCAGTGATAAAGGTTTGCGTATAATTCGTCGTATGCATGATGCAATCGTATCCAACTCGCACGCGCTCACAAGGTCGTCGAGGACCCGTTCGTTCCCGCTGTTACCAGTGGTGTATCAAATGCCGTACCGCCAGTTGAACGCAAGGTGACAACCTTGTAGCCGCGTTCCTGCAGCGCCTCGAGGAAATCGGGGAGCATGGTGACCGTACGCATGTGAATATCGTGGAACAGGATGATCCCCTGACCCTGCGCATCGAGCCGCGCCAGCGTCCGTTCCATTACCGTACGAGCGCTGTCCTTGTAGTAATCCTTGGAATCGATATCGACATCGAGAATGATGAGATGGCTCTCTATCGCGCTTGCACGGATGAACCCCGTCTGAGCGAGGTAGGGGAACCGGAAAAAGCGCGATGGAACAAAGCCGGAGCCCGCCAATGCCCGCGCCACCGCCTCATGTCCCTTCTGCATTTCGGCCATCGCCTCTGCAAAGGCAAGAGTCGTGAGATTGGTGTGGGTAAAGGTATGCGAGCCGACCGTGTGTCCCCGCTGCGCCACCGTGCGCGCGAGGGCCGGATGCTGCTCCACAGTCTCGCCAAGCATCAGGAAGGTCGCTTTCACGCCATAGCGGTCCAACGTATTGAGAATTGCTTCCGTTTTGCCGGGCCGCGGCCCGTCATCGAATGTCAGCACCACTTCGCGCGGCCGTAGCACCAGTTGTTCGTTAGAGGCGACCGTGAGCGTCCGTCCCGACAACGACACCCCCGCTACTGGCGGCATAGGTTGGCCCAGGTCTGCCGTGAGCTGCGCCCTATCGACAATCGAACTCGTCACGATCGCATCACTCCGCTCGCTGTAAGCCGTGAGGTTTGGCGTTGAGGTGCGTGGCTTGGCACACCCTGCCCCCAATGCCGCAACCATAAGACAAACGCAAATATTCCGCAGCACTGTACGCCTCGACATGGGGACGATTACGATATCCCCAATCTTGGCGATTATGGTTAATAACTGGTTCCGCTAACCGAATATTATCCTTAACAAACAGTTACTTCCCCCGTTTTGCTTTGGCCGCCGCCTCATCGAGTGCCTGTAGAAATGCGGATCGGTCCCTTGCGGTAAAGCTGGCATTATAACCCTTGCTTTCTCCCGTTTCCCGCAAATGCTGATTGAGCTCTCGCATGGCCAGCGCCATCCCGATGGACTGCGCCGTAAAGGGTTTCCCTGTCGGCCCCAGCACATGCGCGCCCTTCTCCAGAACACGCCGCGCCAGCGGAATATCTGCCGTAACGACAATGTCGCCGTTTTCCGCGCGCTCCACGATCCAGTCATCCGCCGCGTCGGCCCCTTGCGGCACCATCACGTGCCTGACCATGGGGTCGCGCGACGGTCTGAGCCCGAAATTCGCGACCATCGTGACGACCAGCCCGTGCCGCTCTGCAACCCGCAGCACCTCGTCCTTCACAGGGCACGCATCGGCATCGACGTATATTTGCGGCACGGACACGGTCAGTAGATCACCACGCTGCGGATGGATTCCCCCTTATGCATCAGGTCGAACCCTTTGTTGATATCCTCGAGCCTCAGCGTATGGGTGATCATTGGGTCGATCTCGATCTTGCCCGACATGTACCAGTCGACGACTTTTGGTACATCTGTTCTTCCCCGCGCGCCGCCGAACGCCGTGCCCATCCATTGCCGCCCTGTGACGAGCTGAAAAGGACGCGTCGAAATCTCCTGCCCCGCCGCCGCGACGCCGATGATGATCGATTTGCCCCACCCGCGATGGCTCGCTTCGAGCGCCTGGCGCATCACGGTGACGTTGCCGGTGCAATCAAAGGTGTAGTCCGCGCCGCCGATCTGGTCGGCACCGCGTTTGGTCATGTTGACGATGTGTTGCACCACATCGCCTCCGATTTCGCGTGGGTTGACGAAATGCGTCATCCCGAAGCGTTCGCCCCACTCCTTCTTGTCATTATTGATATCGACGCCGATGATCATGTCGGCCCCGGCCACCCTGAGGCCCTGGATGACATTGAGCCCAATGCCGCCCAGCCCGAACACCGCCGCAGTGGCGCCCTGCTCCACTTTGGCCGTGTTGATGACGGCACCGACACCGGTCGTCACCCCGCAGCCCACATAGCAGACCTTGTCGAACGGCGCGCTTGCGTCGATCTTGGCCACGGCGATCTCGGGCATGACCGTAAAGTTCGAAAACGTCGAGCACCCCATGTAATGGAAGATCGGCTTGCCATTGTACGAGAACCGGCCGGTTCCGTCTGGCATCAGTCCCTGCCCCTGGGTCGCGCGAATGGCGGTACACAGGTTGGTCTTGCGCGACAGGCACGAAGGACACTCGCGGCATTCGGGCGTATAGAGCGGGATCACATGATCGCCCGGCTTGACGCTGGTAACGCCCGGCCCAACCTCGACGACGACCCCGGCCCCTTCATGGCCAAGTATGGCGGGAAACAATCCCTCGGGATCGGCACCCGACAGCGTGAACTCATCGGTATGGCAGATGCCGGTAGCCTTGATTTCGATCAGCACTTCTCCGGCTTTGGGGCCCTCCAGGTCGACTTCGACGATCTCCAAAGGCCGTCCCGCCTCGAATGCCACTGCCGCGCGTGTCTTCATCTCCGCCTCCTCAACCTGTTGATGCGATTTCGATTTCGCTCAGAGTGGCATGGCGACCGAAGGCACTGCAACGCCCTTTTCCAGTCTACTTTCGGAGCCAAGGGGGGCTGGCGGTATCCTGGGCAAGGATGAACCCGGATGCAAAGCGCTGCACGAACGGCCACGGCAATACGAACCGCGCGACAGTCTCTCGGAATGCAAGCGCGCCCATGTGCGCCTGCTCCGCCTGCCGAGTTTGGCGTTCGACTTGTGCAAGCACCCGACGAGCGGCAGGCAATCGCATCGCGCTATACCGGTGCAGCTGTCCCGTTTCCGTTAGCCAAGCGAAGGTCGCGGCGTCCTCGATCCCGCCGTTCATCCCGCGCGCTCCTGCCGGCGAGTGGATATGCGCCGCGTCGCCTGCGAGAAAGGTCGCCCCCTTTTGCATGGTGGCAGCCAGCTTGTGCGCGATACGGAATTGCGACCGCCAGAGAACCTCACCAAGTCGCACATCCGGCGGAACCAGTTCTTCAGGTGTTTCCGATGTCGCGACAAATCGCCAGACGCCTTCGGTCACCGGCAAAACGAACAGGCTGCCGGCCGCCGAGAGCATGAACCGTGCCTCGTCGGCGGGATATGGCCAGTCTGCCGCCACATCCATCAGCGTCCACCTATGGTCGTCGGTGCTACCCTCGAACCCGATGCCTGCATCCTCGCGCACCGATGATCGCGCCCCATCGCAACCAAACACCCGCTGCGCGAGGACAACCTCGTCTCCCCCCGTACCAACGAGCCGAAGAGCGGGAGCCTCTGCTGAGCCCTCATTGCCAACAAACCGCGTTCCGCGTTCGACCTGGATTCCAAGTCCGGCCAGAACCTCGGCGAGCAGGGCCTCCGTCCGCGCCTGCGGTAGCGCCGTCATGAATGGGAACCGGTGATTGATCGCCGAGAACTCGATGGTGCCCAGTGACTTGCCGCGCGAGACCAATCGCGCACGCCGGATGCGGATGCCCTCGGCGAGTATGCGCTCTGTCGCCCCGCTTGCCTCCATTATATCGAGCGTACGCGGGTTGATCCCCAATGCCCGCGATTCCGCAATGGACTGATTGCGCTGTTCGATGATCCGGACGCTACGCCCCCGCCGCGCAAGTTCGATCGCCGCCACAAGCCCTACCGGCCCTGCCCCGACCACCAGTGTCTCAAGCATAAGGTCCTCCCCGCGCGAGCCGGGAGGACCTTACACAGTATTCGCCATCAGACAATCAGGCGCGCATCGCTCCCGGGCCAGGAATGGCGCCTGGAGGACATTTGCCCATGATGATCATGCCGAGCACTTCGTCCTTGGTGACGTCCGTGGTCTTGGCTGTGCCTACGACCTGCCCGTTCTTCATCACGCACACCCGATCCGCGAGGTCGAAGACGTCGTGAATGTCGTGGCTGATGAGGAAGATGCCGATGCCCTCGGATTTGAGTTGCTTGATGAGATCGGCGACCTGTTGGGTCTCCTGCGGCCCGAGCGCGGCGGTGGGCTCGTCCATGATCAGGATGCGTGCGTTGAACAGGATCGCCCGAGCAATCGCCACCGATTGCCTTTGCCCACCCGATAGAGCCTTCACCGGATCCTTGAAACGGCGGAAGTTGGGGTTCAATCGCCCCATCACCTCGCGGGCCTTGGCCTCCATCGCCACGTCGTCGAGCGTGCCAATGGCAGTCGTCAATTCACGACCAAGGAACAGATTGGCCGCCGCATCGACGTTGTCGGCAACAGCGAGTGTCTGATAGATCGTCTCGATCCCATAGGCCTTGGCATCGCGCGGATTGTTGATCGTAGCGGTTTCGCCATCGATACGGATCTCGCCCCCGTCGCGGCGATAGGCACCTGAGAGGATCTTGATAAGCGTCGACTTGCCCGCGCCGTTATGACCCAGAAGGCCTACGACTTCGCCCGGATAGAGATCGACCGAAGCCCGGTCAACCGCCTTGATACCGCCGAAAGCGATGGAAATATCGTCGAGCTCGACAAGTGGTTTTGCTACACTTTGAGACATACTGGTCAAACCCCTCATTTGGCCCGGTTGCGGTAGAGCGTGTCGAGCCAGACCGCCAGGACGAGAACCAGACCCACAACGATGCTCTGAAGTGGGCTGTCCAGCCCCATCAGCACCATGCCCGATTGTAGCGACTGCATGACCAGCGCGCCGATCATCGCTCCAACGATGGTGCCGACGCCGCCCGAAAGCGACGTTCCGCCAATCACTGCTGCGGCAATTACATAGAGCTCGTCGAGCGTTCCCATCGAATTGGTCGCCGCATTGAGGCGTGCCGAAGATATCGAGGCTGCAATGCCGCAGAGCGCGCCCATCAGCATGAAAATCTTGACGGTGACCCAACGCGTATTGATCCCGGCGAGTTCGGCCGCTTCGGGATTGCCGCCGAGGGCGAATACGTAGCGTCCGAAACGCGTGCGCGTGGCAAGGAACGTCATGATGACGCCCACCGCTATGGCGATCAGCACCGGCAAGGCAATCCCGTGGGATATGAACAACCCGCCTTCCGGAACAGCAATATCGTTGGCCGCTGCATAGCTCGCGGCGATACGGACAGGCCAGGGATAGGCATTGAAAACCGCTACGGCGCCAAGCGCTATGCCGCAACCGGCAAGGCCGAGTACCACTTCAGCCCAGACCGGACGAAGGGGAAAGTTGAACCTGCGGCGCTGGCGCCGTGCATAAACGAGATACGCAACGATACCGAGGCAAGCCACCCCCGCAACAATCCAGCTCATCGTCGATCCGATGGAACCGGCGGGGCCCCCACCCATCAACTGGAACGTCGTATCGAGCGGGGCGACCGTGCGGCCCGACGTGACCCACCAGGCTGCGCCGCGCCAGACCAGCATCCCGCCGAGCGTTACAACGAAGGCCGGCACGCGCAGATAAGCGATAATCGTCCCCTGAACGCCACCGATGAGGGCACCGACCGCGATGCCGAAGGCAGTCGTCAGGATCCAGATCGCCGGATGTCCCAGCCCCAGCATCCGTGGCAGGAATTCCACCTGCATGACGCCCATGAGCATGGCCAGAACGCCCAATATCGAGCCCACCGACAGGTCGATGTTGCGCGTGACGATGACCAGCACCATGCCCGTCGCCATGATCGCGACTGAGGAAGTCTGGACCGAAAGGTTCCAGAGATTACGCGGTGTAATGAACAGCCCGCCGGACATGAAATGAAAGCCGATCCAGATCAGCAGAAGCGCGCCAACCATGCCCAGAAGCCGAGTATCGACTTCGGTCGCGGCGAGAAATCTCTGGACCGGATTGCCTTCGATCGTGAGTGAATTTGCCGAATTTGTCATGGCGTTCTGTTCTGCCATTTGCCTCTCCTCGCGCAATCCGTCGCCTATGCGATGCCCCAACGGGCCTCGGCGCGGAGACGGAGCGGCGGTTCCCCGGGAGTACCAATCAGGGTGTCGCGACGGTCTACACCGCGACACCCTTGTATTTGGCTCTGGATTACTGCGTTTAGTTGCAGGCCGCCACGGTGCCGGCTGCAACGCCCTGGCAGACGACGTCCTTGCTCACCCAACCCGCATCGATAACGATGTTGAGGTTGCTCTGGGTGATCGGAACCGGCGGCAGGAAGTACGAGTTCATCGTGACCCCGTTCGGGCCGCCATCGAACTTGACCGCGCCAGGAACGCCATCGAGCGGCGTGCCACCGGCGAGAGCCAGCGCGATTTCCGCAGCCTTGGCGCCGAGTTCACGCGCGTCCTTCCAGACCGAGACAGTCTGCGTGCCGAGCGCAACGCGGTTGAGCGCAGCATGATCGCCGTCCTGACCGGAGACGGGAACCGAGCCGGCAAGACCTTGTGCAGCCAGCGCAGCGACAACACCCCCGGCCGTACCGTCATTGGAAGCAACCACGGCATCGACTTCGTTGTTGTTGGCAGTCAGGAACTGCTCCATGTTGCGCTGTGCATTCTCGGGCAGCCAGCCGTCGGTGTAGGCTTCGCCAACATTGACGATGTCGCCTGCATCGATTGCTGCCTGAAGCACTTCGAGCTGGCCTTCGTGCAGGAAGTCCGCATTGGGATCGGTGCTCGAACCCTTGATGAAGACATAGTTGCCGGTCGGCTGCACGGCATAAACGGCCTGCGCCTGCAAACGACCCACGCCCTTGTTGTCAAAGGTCAGGTAGAAGGCGTCGGGGTTCTCGATGAGACGGTCATAACCGACCACCGGGATACCTTCCGCGACCGCCGCAGCAATGGCGGGGCCGATAGCTTCGGAATCCTGAGCCAGGACGATCAGGGCGTCGGCACCCTGGGCAATCAGGCTTTCCACGTCGGTGAGCTGCTTGGCCGGCGACGATTGGGCATCGGCCGAAATATAGCGGGCACCTGCGGCTTCGAGCGCCGCCTGAATGGCAGCTTCGTCAGTCTTCCAACGTTCTTCCTGGAAGTTGGACCAGGACACGCCCACGGTAATCTGCTGCGCATTGGCAGCGCCGACGCCAGCGAAGAGAACGGTCGTGCCGAGCAGGACCGCAGCAAGTTTTTTCATAATGTTTCCTCCTCCATGTCCCCTTGGATGGGAACGACGGTCTGAGATGAAAGGATCTACCTCCGGTTGGCGCGGGCGCCCTCGCAGGACCGCACCAAGAGTATTTTTTTAATACTCGAAAAAATCATTGGCATGCCGGTTTCTCTATGTCAACATCCCTTCCACCGCACTGAAAGGCAAATTGCTCGGCGCTCAAACTTGAAGCTGGTACAGCGGATAATAGCCGCCTATTGAGTGTAAGCACATTTGTCGAAAATCGTCGCGAGGAGGCTGATTTGGCGCGCGGTGTTGCCGACACCGAAATGATCCGGCGGCAGAACCGGGAACTGATCCTGGGGGTATTGCGACGCTCCGGTCCGCTTTCGCGCAGCGAGATTGCGATCGAGACCGGCTTATCCAACGCCACCCTCACCACCATCGCGGCCGAGTTCGTAACTCAAGGCGTGCTGATAGACCTCGACGCTCCTGCAGAGGAAGCCAAGGCGCGCGGACGCCCCAGCGTCAAGCTCACGCACAACCGCAAAGCCGGCTACATCCTGTTGATCGAACTGGACGTGACCCGTTGTAGGCTTTCGCTGCTCGATTATGGCGGCGTATTGGTCGACCGCGTGGAATCGGCGGTGACGCCTTCGACCTTCGCCGAAAGTCCCGCCCCCCACTACCTCGCAGAACGCATCCAACTCATCTATACACGCAATACGGAATTGGCAGATCGCCTCTATACGGTCGCGATTTCGGTACAGGGCATCCTCTATCCCGATGGCTCGGGCATGAAGTGGTCGCCGATCGCACATTTTGCCGGTCTTGATATTGTCTCGCCGCTGCAGGCTCGGTTTCCCATAACCGTAAAGCTCTATAAGCGTGGCCGGCTCATGGCCGATGGAATGCGTTGGCTTGAGCCCGAGCTTACCCACAAGACAGTGGCCACGGTCTTTATCGGATCGACCGTGGGCATGGGGCTCACCTTCCCCGATGCCGACCGCTTTGACAGCGATATCGGCACCGAATTTGGCCACATGATCCATATCCCGGACGGCGCTTTGTGCCGTTGCGGCGCCCATGGCTGCATTGAAGCCTATGCCGCCGATTATGGGATCCTGCGCTCTGCATATTCGGTGCCCGCGCGAACACCGCCCGCGCACGCCGTGCCTCCCGGCGATTTCCAGCAGATCATAACTCAGGCTCGTCTGGGAGATCGCAATGCTTTGCACGCCTTCAACCTGGCCGGCAGTGCCATCGGCTATGGCCTTAACCGGCTGATGTCGATCTTCGAAATCGGCCGCATCATCATCCTCGGACCCGGCACCGCTGCCTACGACCTGATGCTGTCTTCGCTCCGGGAAGGTGCTACATCCTCGCTCATGGGCGGCATAAACGGGTTGCCCCCGGTTACATTGGTCGCCGACGCCAGCGAACCGGTCTATCGCGGCTTATTGATGAAGGCTCTCACAGAACTGGACCGCAACGTTTTCGCCGCCATGAACCAGCAGGCACAATCGGTCGCAGAATAAGACCTCGCATGTCCCTGGAGTCCGCCGAATATGGTCTGGATTGACTTCTCCCTTTAGGGTTCTTAGGCTTGATTGCTTGGGAGCTCTTATGACTGATTATGCCGACGATGAAATATCGCTGCTCGATGTAGCCGTTTTCCTGGCCGAGCACTGGTTGCTCCTGGTAATCGGACCTGTCGTCGCGGCACTCATCGCTTACGCCATGGCTGCAACCACAGAGCAGACCTACACCTCATCGATCGATATCGAGATGCCCTATGCCCTGGCTCGTGAGGGCCAGATTGCTGATCCGCAGGCCATTTACCGAGAAGCCTTCGTGCCAAGAGACGCCGTTTCGATGACCGACATTAAGGACGGCGTCAGGATTACGGCAACTGGCGCGACGGCTGGCGAAGTTTCTGGAAGAGTATTGGAAGCGCGCCGCCAGTTCGTTGCGCCCGCAATCGAAGCACTCAGCGAGACGCGAGTATCGGCCCAACGCGCGATTGATATCCTTGCTCCCCTCGTTGAGCCGGTTTCGTCGAGCATTGATGGCGAACCTGAAGCCGCGCTCGTTTATGTACAACTCCGGGACGCGCTAGTTTCTGCCCGGCGCCATCTTCTCGATGTGGATAGGGCAATTGCAGCTCTCGCTACCGAACAACCGCCATCCGTGAGACGTGAAGGGCGCACGTCGGCCCTGGACGCCGCCCTGGCCGGCATCGGAGCGTTCATCATCCTGCTGGCCGCCGTAGCCATAAGGCGAGGCATAGCCGTTGCGGCGCGCGACGAACGTAATAGCGAACGGTTCGACCGTATTCGGGCGGCGTTGCTTTTCCGGCGTGGGCGCTAATCGGAGGCAACTTCTGCTGCCAGCACCCGGCCCCTTGCACTTTGCGGAGCGGCGTCGAAGGCGGGCTTTTTACAAATACGACAAGAGCAGTCGCAGTCGTCTTGCATGAGATGAGAGACGCGAAACAGCTTTCTCGCGCCTGTCTCGTCTGCTCCTTGCGAAATCGCTTGAAACCCCCGGTTTCCGGTGCTACCAGACCCGCGCGCCGGTATAGCTCAGTTGGTAGAGCATCTGATTTGTAATCAGAGGGTCGCGGGTTCAAGTCCTGCTGCCGGCACCACTAACTGCCCGAAATGTTAGCTTTTCACTTACCGATTCGCGGCGGCATCGAACCTTGCCGACCGTCAGACCGTGCCCATCGGCTTACGTCGCGCGCAGTCATGGACGCAGCAACACGATCTCGTTTTCTAGAAACGCCCGACCCACATTCCGGAACAGTTCGAGATCGAATCGGGAATCGGCAAGATCGGTCTTGGGCTGCCTGCCCGTTGTGACCGAGTGATGGAAGGCATCGAGTTCAATCCGGAACGGATCTTCGTAAAATGGTCCGATGGTCTCGGTTCCGGTGTCGCGCTGACTCGATGTAGTAATCTCCAGCTTCGTTGGCAGATTGCGGATATAGGGCGTGTCGTAGCCGATGGAAAATCGCTGGTTCTGCGTCAGGATCTCGATCCCCGAATCGAACACTGCGACATCGCTGATCACCGCCTCGTAAAGTGCGGTAAAGTGGCCATAATCGAACCATACCATCACCGTCTCGCCTCCGTGTTGGCGCGCGGCGGCTACCCGATGGGGCATTCCCAGAAGTTCGCGCATGGCGGAAAAGCTATGTGAGGCGAGGCCGGTCAGCACCTGATAAGCCCGCACTGCGTCGGCAGGCGCATCCTCTCCCATCACCTCCCTCAGCATTGCAACTGCGCGCGCGCGGCCCTCCGCGACCACGTCAGGATCGATATCCGTCGCACGCACGACCGGTCGCGTCTGGTCGATGAAGAACTGCGATTCACGGATAATGTCACGCACCCGTACGTGGCGGATTTTCTCGAGAGCGGGCATGCGTTTCTTGAGCGCTAGGAACGGCCGCGCATAGCGGCGCATATAACCCACGAACACGATCCGGGGATTGTCCTTGTGCAGCGCCAGCAGCGGCTCAAGCTGGTTGAGATTGAGGCAGACCGGCTTTTCGATAAAGACATGCTTTTTGGCCGCAATAGCCTGGGCCACGAGATCGGCGTGAAGGTAATCGGGCGTCAGGATGAAGACCGCTTCAACGGAGGGATCGTTGATGACCGCCTCGGGGCTTTCCGCTGCTCGCGCCCCGTAGCGCGCCGCCACATGCGTGGTGAGCCCCGGCGAGAGATCGTTGACCACCGCAATTCTGAACCGCGCGTCATCGGCCAGAAGCGGCAGGTGCATCAACTGGGCGACCTCGCCCAGCCCGATAAGTCCGACTGGAATGCTCATGGCTTAAGTGTCCCGACAATTCCGGCAACGAATGCCGCATTGCGGACCGCGAGCGATGCCGGGTGCAGGGCAGGATCGTCCGATGGGTCCTGCTCGACGATGATCGGACCGGAAAAGTTCCGCGTCACGAGCATTTCCAGCGCCGCGCCAATATCGACTACGCCATCGGGAAGCGGGCACATGACGCCTTGGGCGAAAGACTCCCGAACCCCCAGTTCGCCCGCAAGAACACGCGCGCGTACCGCACCATCCACGTTCTTGAGGTGCATATAGGCGATACGGTCCCAAACCTTTTCCATATAGGCCAGCGGGTCCTGATCCCAAAACGCGTGGTGGCCGGTATCGAAACACAGCGCTATTCCGGTCTCCTCAAGCAGCCTATCGATCTGCTCTTCACGTTCCACCGCGGTCGCGACATGGGGATGGAACGAGAGTGTCAGTCCCAGTTCGCCCTCGACGCGCTTACGGGCCTCTTCGATCATCGCACACATGGTGCGCCAACGGTCGGCATCGAGGATGCCGATTGCCTCTGCGGGATAAGCGTTCCCTTCATCCATGATGACGAGGTGTTTGCTGCCAAGTGCTTGCAGCAGCCTTCCGACTTCCATGAGTTTCGCGTCGAGTTGCGGCCCGCTAACAGGGTCGGAAAAGGCGTGGACGTGGACGGCCCCGGAAAGCGCCAGCCCACGCATTTCCAGAGCAGCTCCAAGTGCAGCCGAGTCGGTGGGGAGGAACCCGAAGGGCCCGAGTTCGGTCGCGCGATAGCCGGCACCGGCAACCTCATCGAGATAGGTTTGTGCGTCGATGCGATTGCCAAATGAATAAAAAATCCCCCATGAACAAGGGGCATTGCCGATCAACATCGGACCTCCGGATCGAAATAAATTGGGTTGGAAAGCGCCCGGCGAACAGGCTGGGCGGCAACAATGTCCTCGGTCAGCCCCCACGGCAGGGGGTTGTCCGCGAGCACCAGCCGCAGGTCGGCGAGAAGCTGCGACCGCGCCGCTTCCGCGACGACCTCGCAGCGGAGAAAACCCCGCGGCTCGGCATCCAGGGTCAGCAAGGCGTCATCGGATCGGATGACCTCGCGGGCTATTTCGCCCCCGGCATCGAGCCAGACTAGAATATCCCTGGCTGCGCATTTCACACGCGCAGTTGCCTTCACCCTCCCGGCGGGCAGGCTAGCACCCATAGGCGCGTCCCCGACGCTCAATTCGAGGTGTGGCCCGTCAGGGCTTTCGGTGACATATCCCCGGCCCGCTTTCATGGCGGCAAGCACCGCATCCTCCGACAGTTCCTCAAGCCAGAGCACGGTCGTGGGCCGCGCCAGGACGAGCGGGCCTTCGGGCAGCAGCCGGTCGGGTTGGTGATAATCGGATCCGCCGATGGCCGAAATCCTGAGTCCTGCGGCAAGACGCTGTTGATAGCGCTCGAGCGAAATCCAGTTCCAGGCCAGCCAGGTCGACTGCCAGACCTCCATCAAATCGGCATCCGGCCATTCATACCCCCAAGGGATGTCGGGTTTGTCGTGGTTGATCGAAAGCAGCCCTCCCGCCCCATGGACCATTTCAGCCAGCGTGTGGGCGTGTTCGGGCCGTGTCATGCGGAAGTCGATCCACTGGTCGGCGCCGAAAACGTTCGCGTGCCCAATCGCCGTCGTCACCTCCATCGCACGCACAAAAACCAGATCCGGCGAAGAGGCCGGGTGGAAATACCGCCGCTGCGTGATCGTGTTGTGATCGGCGACCGCGAGAAAGTCGAGGCCCGCCTGCCTGGCCGCGGCATGGAGCAGTTCAGGTCCCCCGCGCGCATCCGAATGGAAGGTGTGGCAGTGCAAGTCGCCCTTGTACCAGCCGGCCCCCTTCCGCACCGGAAATGTCCGCACGGGCTGTAATGCTTTCGGACGTTCCGCACTGTCGAGCGTGATGGAGAGTTCGACCGGCGCACCTTGGGGCGGCAGTTTATAAAGTCCGAGGATGACGTTCCAGTCTCCGACCGGGATTTCCCCATGCACATAGCCAGGCGTCGCATCGTCGCGCGCAACAAAGAACCTCTCGCGCGCGCCCCCGCTCCATCCGCGAAAGCCGGTTGCCGAAGGATAGCCCGTTGCCGTCGGATCGAAGCATCCAAGGTCAATGATGCAGTTTTCAGCCTTGGGATAGCTGAGCGCTACATCGATACGAGTGGTGCCATCGGGTACGGCGAAGGGCACGTAGTAATATGGGTCACTAGCCTGATCGGCGGGCGTGACCGTAAAGGAGCGGACTATACTCGCCATCCTGCGACCGCCTTACTCTCCATCGAGCGGCAAGCGCGCGCCATCGGGTCCGAAAAGATGAACGTGTGATACATTGAAGGTGAAGGTGACCCGTTGATCTAATCTGATCTCGTCGTCGGTGAAGATGCGGGCGGTGAACCGCGCGGCATCCTGCCGCTCGAGCGTCACCAGCGATTCAGGTCCCATATTCTCATTGGCAAAGAGACTGCCGGAAATCGTGTTGACCTCCCCGCCCGAAGCAATCGCGAGGTGTTCGGGGCGAATGCCCAGCATTAGGGCTCCACCCTCGCCGATTGCCTTCGCCGCAGCCTGGGAGACGGGCAGTCCCTCGATGCTCAGCCCTTCGGCCTTGAGCCGGATCGCGCCCTCCACAGTCATCGCTTCGACGGGCAACAGGTTCATGGGCGGGTTGCCAACGAAATTGGCAACGAAGGTGGTCGCCGGGCGGCGGTAGATTTCGATTGGGGGAGCGTATTGAACGATGCGCCCTTCGTCCATCACCGCGATGCGTGTAGCCAGGGCCATCGCCTCGGCCTGGTCATGGGTGACGTAAACCGCCGTCATGCCCATATCGCGCTGTAAATGGTTGAGAAAGCCTCGCGCTTCGAGCCTGAGCTTGGCGTCGAGATTGGAAAGCGGCTCGTCGAAGAGATAGACCTGCGAAGGATAGACCAGCGCACGCGCCAACGAAGTGCGCTGCTGCTGGCCGCCGGAAATCTGGCTTGGCATACGGTCGAGCAGATGCCCGATCTTGAGAATGTCCGCCACTTCGCGCGCCCGCCCGTGACGCTTGGCCTCGGCCTCGCCACGCACCTTGAGCGGATAGGCGATGTTGTCAGCAAGGTTCATGTGCGGATAAAGCGCGTAGTCCTGAAAGACCATCGAAATCTGCCGGTCCTTGGGGTGTTTCATCGTGACATCTACCCCGCCGATTTCGATGCGGCCCGAAGTTGGCGTTTCAAGACCAGCAATCATGCGCAGGCTCGTCGTCTTTCCGCACCCCGAAGGTCCGAGCAGACACACGAATTCCCCATCCCCGATTTCTAGCGACACATCCTTGACGGCGGTGAATTCGCCGAAGGTTTTCGTAACGTTATTGAATACTACCGAAGCCATTGAAAACCCTGAATGATCAAGCCTTGATGCCGCCAAAGAACCTGAAGCCGAAGCGCCAGCTCACGAACAGGTACAAACCGATGACGGGAAGCGAGTAGAGCAGCGCATAGGCCGCTAGCAGCGTAACGATCGGAGTGCCCGCTTCCGAATAGAACGAATAGATGGCCACCGCCGCGGGCATCTTGTCGGACGAGCGCAGGAGGATGAACGGGATGAGGAAGCTCCCCCAGATATTGACGAAGCTCCAAACGACAATGACCACCACGCCGGGCCTTATGACCGGCAATGCGACATCGAAAAAGGATTGCACCGGAGACGCACCCGCCACCATCGCGCTTTCCTCATAGCTTCTGGGGATGCCATCTATGAAATCGCGCAGGATGAACATCGCCGTCGGCAATAGTCCCCCGGCAAAAACCAGAATGACGGCGAAATGAGTATCGATCAGCCCCATCGAGTTGATGATGAGAAAAATCGGCACCATCGCCGCCGACCCCGAAACAACTGAGGAAAACAGGAGCAGCGTATAGGTGACCGCCCGCTTGCCGGGCAGGTTCGAGCGCGAGAGCGCATATGCGGCGAGCGTTGCCCCGATGCCGACAAGGATCACGCCGCCCACGCTGTGCAAGAGCGAATTCCACAGCCCGCGAATGGCGAACGCATTGTTGAAGACGGTCACGAAATTGGACAGCGTGAATGGATCGGGGATCGCCAGACCCAGTTCGGCCCGTGCGTTGAACGGCGCGAACAGGAACCAGATCAACGGCAGCGCGAACAGCGCGCCGATGATTGAGGCCAGCACCGAAAAGCCGATGCGCGTGAAATAGCGTGAAAAATAATCGCCCATCATGCGGCTCCCTTGTGCCGGCGCCGCGCTACCCACAGGTAGACGAGAGCAAAGGCAAGGTTGACCAACATAACGATGACACCCACCGCCGCGCCCTTGCCGAAATCGAAATCCCGGAACGCCACGCGATAGGTGTAGATCGAGAGCAACTCTGTCCTGTAGGACGGCCCGCCATTCGTGAGCAGGAACGGGGTGAAGGTATTGAAGGTCCACATAGTGATGAGGATCAGGTCCGTCACCACATGACCGCGGATGAGCGGCAAGCCGATATCGCGGAATTTCTGCCAGCTCGACGCCCCCGCGACATCCGCCGCCTGGAAATAACTCGGCGGGATCGACGCAAACGCAGAATTGAACAACATCATCGAGAAGGCCGCGCCGCGCCAGGTATTGAAGATGACAATGACCCAGAAGGGCTGTTGCAGCAGCCAATCGCCGGGCGGCAACCCGAGGCTGGTCAAGATACCGTTGAGCGTGCCGTTGTCATAATCGAGGAAGGCAAACCAGGCAAAACCGATCACCACCTCCGGCAATATCCACGCGGCGATGACCACGGTCTCGGTAAGCGATTTGACGGTCTTTGGCACCGATTGCAGCAGCCAGGCTAGTAACATTCCCAATAACGCCTGCCCGATCAGCGCCGAGATCAGGACGAACTGCGTGGTGAGAATCAGCGAGAAACCGAATTGGCCGCGCTGGAAGAATCCGACCGGGTTGAAAAGCGCGATGTAGTTGGCGAGCCCGACAAATTCGGGTTCGAGCGCAGTCCGCCCCAAAAGGGTTCGGTTGGTGAACGAAACGAAGATTACCCAGAAAAACGGTGCGATGACAAAGAGCGCAACAAGGATTCCCGCAGGCGTCATGAACGCCAGCCCTGCCCTGTTGGAAAGAAGAGAAAACCGCTTCACGCCCACCCCCGGGTCGATAGTTCTTTTCGAGGTCTCCGGTGCCGCCGGTCCCGCCGCAAGCCAGTTGACGCGGAATGGTTCTTGCCGCGCCGATGGAAGGGGGGCCGGACGGTCCGGGGAGGAACTTCCCTGATCGAGGAATGCGCCCGCTCGAAAGGGCGCATTCCCATGCCTGCGTTAGAGCAAGCTGACCGTATTCTCTTCACCCACAATGGCGGTTACAGCGGTCTTGTACTGCGCCATCGCCTCTTCAGGCGAAAGTTCGCCCGAGACAACGCTTTCCGTCATACGCTGGATTTCGAGCGAGACGCTGTTGTAGTGCGGGTCGTTGGGGCGGGCCGTTGTCAGCGGCAGCAGCGCCTGCGAGGTTTCCGTTAGGAACGGCGAGTTCGGGATCGGAACGTCGCTACGCGAGCGGATGCCAGGCTGGAAATCCTGGAAAGCCGTCATCTGCTCTCGGCTCATCATGAAGGCGAGAAACTCCCACGCCTCCTGCGGACTTGCCGTGTTGGGATTGATGACAAAGCCCGTTCCGCCCGAGATCGAGACGTGGTCCTGTCCGCGGAAACCTTCCCCCGGCGTCCGCGCCGGCATCTTCTTCCAGGTCATGACATTGTCGCGATCGTCCACCGCGAATTCCGCACCCGGCGCAGTCACCGAGCGATAGAACCAGTCGCCTTCCACCAGCATGGCCGTGCGGCCATCGCGGAAATTGGCGAACGTGCGATTGCGCCCGTCGGCCAGAAGCTGCGCTCGCTGGTCGCCCAGCCCCTCATCGACATAGATGGTCTTGTAAAGATTGAGCGTGTCGAGAATGCCCTGGCTCTCGACGATCCAGCGCCCGTCCTCATCGACGACGCCCTCCCCTGAACCGAGTAGCGCCATCCAATAGCCCTGCATGGTCGTGGCCTCGCCCATCGACACGCCGGCATTGAGCTGCAGCGGCGCATCTATGCCCGCTTCCTTGAGCGCACGACCAGCTTCGAGAACATCATCCCAGGACGACGGTTCCCAGCTTGCGGCATCGAGACCCGCCTCTTCGAAGAGGTCAGAACGCACAAAGAGCATGCGCACGTCGGTGCCAAGCCCGATACCGTAGGTCCCACCGTCATAAGAAAGAATGGAGCGGATGCCCGGCGAAATGTGGTCCCATCCTTCCCAGTTGATTGCAGGATCACCCACTAGATCCTCGAACGAGCGCAGCAGGCCCGCTTCGACAAAGGACGGGATCAGAAACCCGTCGAAACCCGAAATATCGGCACCCGCACCCGTCGAGAAGTCGAGCGCGAGCTGCTGGGTAAGCTGCTCGTCTGCACCGGCGAATTCGGTGAGCGTAACGCTGACGTCGCGCCCAGCCGCGGCCATTTCTGCCTCGAAGCCCGGGATCACGGATGTCTTGATCCACTGGGCGGTGGCTGAATTGACCCCGCCTTCGACGCAGCGGCAGGTGATGGTGAGATCAACGGCGAATGCGGGAGCAGAAAGCCCCGTAGCCGCCAAGAGGCCGAAGCCTGCTGCCAGAAGATGATGGCGTATCATTGTAGCGATGTACCTCCCATTCGTTGGCCCGGAGCGAAGCCCGCACCGGCCGTCGCTGCCCTTCGCCAAGTCCTCTTCCCGGGGAGCAGCGCACACAGCCAAGAATGAACACGTTTTCATTTTGAGTCAATCCCGGCACGTTTGAGGACAGGATTTTCCCGCGGAACGGGGTAAACTTCGCACGCCGAAACTACACTATTATGACAGCACTTCTGGGGTTTTTTGCCATGCCTCGCTTGACAGATGTCATCTTTTACAGCGACAAGTCATGTTGTTCACGATTACAAATTTGACGTATGGAACCGAACAGTTGAGCGACAATTTCACCCGTGAGCGCCAGAGGGCAACCGCCGATATGGTGGCCCAGGCCGCCAACGTTTCGCGCGTTGCGGTATCGCGCGCGTTCAATCCTGCCGCATCGCTCAAGCCCGAAAAACGCGAACGCATCCTGCGCATTGCGCGCGAGCTCAACTACACCCCCGATCACGCCGCCCGGGCCCTCGTGACACGCCGCTCACACCTTGTCGGTGTTATCGTGCCGGACGTCTGCAGCCCCTGGGAAAGCCAGGAAATCGACGCGCTGACCACAGCCTTGCAAGCGGAAGGTTTCGCCACGCTCCTTTTCAAGACCCGTACCGACCTCTCGATGGACGAAACCCTGCTCACCTATATGCGCGGGTTCAATCCCGATTCGATCATCGCCTTCGCCGAGAACGTCAAACCTGAAACGCTGGCCCGGGTTCTCGACCGTGCGGTACCCATTTACGTCACCTATGATAGCAAGGACGAAAAGCCTGCGGCCAATGACGGCTTCCTGTTCGACAGGCTCAACGTGCACCAGCACGCGGGCATGGATCAGGCCATCGCCCTATTGCAGGGCTATGGGGTACGCCGCATTGCTTATCTTTCTGGCAAGGCACGCTCTCGCGCCAATTCGGCCCGCCTTGCAACGCTTAAAGAAGTGATGCAGGCGCGCGGACTGGGCGAGCCGATCGTCTGCGAGGGTGACTTTTCCTACGACACAGCGCACGCGGCCATCGTCAACCTGTTCCGTATCAAGGGCAAGGTCGATGCCATCTTCTCGGCCAATGACGAAGGCGCCTTTGGCGCGCTCGATGCCCTGCGATACGAACTGGGACTTTGTGTTCCCGAGGACGTGAAGGTCATCGGTTTCGACGACATTTCCCAATCCCACTGGCGCAGCTACAACCTCACAACAGTCAAGGTCGATCTCGATACCCGCATCAAGGCACTGATCCGGCTGATCCTCAGACGCCTCGAATCTCCCACCCTTGCCCCACTCACCGAGCACGTACCCACGCGGCTGGTCGTGCGCGGCACGGTTGGGTAGTCGGAACGGACCCGGCCATCATGCCAGCCAGGACAATCCATCTGGTCTTCAAGACGCATCTCGATATCGGCTTTACCGACCACGCCGAAAAGGTGCGCCAGCTCTATCACACAAGGTTCATCCCGCAGGCGATCGACACCGGCCAATATTTTTACGCCGAGGATCCAGAAACCCCAAAATTCATCTGGACCACCGGCGCCTGGCTCATCCACGACCATCTCGCAACTCGGCCCAAAGAAGATGTCGAACGGCTGGAAAGGGCGATCGCCAAAGGCATAATCCGTTGGCACGGCCTGCCTTTCACGACCCATACCGAATTGATGTCCCCGGCTCTCTTCGAGGCAGGATTGTCCTACGCGCAAGAGCTCGACAAGCGTTTCGGCAAGACAACCATTGCCGCCAAGATGACGGATGTGCCCGGCCACACGCTCGGCATCGTGCCGTTGATGGCAAAAGCAGGAATCAAATTCCTGCATCTTGGCGTCAACAGCGCCTGCCCCGTCCCCGGCCTACCCCCGATCTTCCGCTGGCGTGCGCCGGATGGATCGGAAATTGTCGTCATGTACCAGAATTCCTATGGTGCAACCCACTTGCCCGAGGGGCTAGCCGACGGGCTCAGCTTCGCGCATACCAACGACAACATGGGCCCCCAGGCAATTCACCAGACCGTGGAAATTTACCGCGCGCTCGCCCATGCGCACCCCGATGCTAAGATCCGCGCCGCGGCGCTGGACGACTACGGGACCATCCTCTGGGACGAGCGCGAACGCTTTCCGGTGATCGAAACCGAAATCGGCGACAGTTGGATACACGGCGCGGCCGCCGACCCCGTCAAGGCAGCGCGCTTCCGGGCGCTGCAGCAACTCTATGATCAATTTGCCACCGAAGGTCTTTCCGACCAACGCCGTGCTTTTGGGCGCGGACTGACGCTGGTTGCAGAACATACTTGTGGCGTCGACATCAAGACTTTCCTGCGCGACGAAACGGCTTGGGATCGCGACGCTTTCGAGAAGGCGCGGCACAGCGACTATCGGTTCGGCTATTGCAAAGCCTCATGGGCCGAACAGCGGGCCTATCTCGAAAAGGCCGCCACCGCCCTTGCCGCACCCGACCAGGCACGTGTCCATCGGGCGCTCGCTGCGCTCGAGGTCCCGCCCGTGCTGGCCAGCAACCCACCGGCTTCAGGCGAAGCAGAAATCGGCGGCTGGAGGATCATGTTCGACCGGCTAAGCGGGGACATCGTCTCGCTCGAGAGCCCCGGCGGTACTGCACTTACTGGCAGACAGCACGGATTGATGGGCTATCGGCACGAAAGCTACGATGCCCGCGACATGGCCACGCACCTCGACAGCTATCTGGTGGAAAGGCCGGAATGGGCTATTCTCGACCACGACAAGCCCGGCCTCATCGCAGCCTCCAGCGCCCATTCGGCAAGTTGGGCGCCTGCGCTCACAGGGACCGCGCGCAATGGCAACACCCTGATCCTCAATATGGCAATGGCAGACCAGGCGAACGCCGCGCTCGGCGCTCCCCGGCGGATCGAATACCGTTTCACGGCCCACGAAGATGCGCTTGAGATCGCGCTCGTGCTGCGCGGCAAGCCCGCCAATCGAATGCCTGAAGCCGGCTTTTTTTCGCTGACCCCGGAGGCAGCACAAGACTGGCGACTGCTCAAGACCGGTCTTTGGCACAAGGCCGAAGCCGTCGCCCCGCGTGGAGGCGGGCAATTACAGGCCATCTTTGCCGCAAAGGCGTCCCTCCCCGGCAACACGCTCAACGTCGTTCCGCTCGACACCCCCCTTGTCGCACCGGCCGACTGGCCCTTCATGCGCTACAATCCCGCCCCGCCCGACTTCTCTGCCGGCGTCAGGTTCTGTCTCTACAACAACAAATGGGGCACCAACTTCCCCATGTGGTGGGACGGCGATCTCTTCGTGCGCTTCTCATTGCGGTTCAATGCGTAACATTCACTGAGCCCTGAGGGTTTCCACTAAAGACAGGCGTCGATCCGTCCTTTTTTCTTCAGTGATACGTCCGAGTTATCGGCCACAACGGGCGAACCCTGCCAGCGACACCTACGTTACGAATCCCATTGCTGCAGACGTTAGATCGCCGCGCAATTCTGGATTGGACCACAAAACCCACGCGCCAAACGCAATGGCAGCCAGCAGTGCCCATCCAAACAACTTGCGCATTATGGAGAAGACCAGCCACAAGAGCACTATCGCGCCCACGCCAAGTCCAATCAGAGTATAAGTGTCGGTTGGAATTTTCGGGCTCCTCGAAAGGACGGTTTCTGAGCGCCATAGTTGTACAGTCAAAAATGGCCGAGGTGAGACGAACTCAACTCTTGGGTTCAAGCCTTTGAATTGTCGCCAGGTACCATCGATTGCTGGTTAGGGTGCGCCGAATTCCTGCTTGCCGGCTTATCGTGGGACACTGGGCGATCGACAGGCTTTCGGCGGGTCTTCTGTCTCTTTGGGCATCGTCTGACACCTGCAGAGCATCTCCTGCGACAGGCTTAAGCGAACGAGGGCGTTTCGCCATTCGCGGGTCGCAATCGCGTCGTTGGAACCCGCATCGCCACAAAGAACTGAGGGGCAACGGTATCGGCCCCGAACCGGCAGGGGGAAGTCCACGGCCAGGGACAATCATCCGTTACAGACTGGCCAGTATCTTGAGGAACTCTTCTCGCGTGGGGAGTGGAGAGGTCGACTTTTCCTCTGGCAGTTTGTGTTCCGGGTCGACCGTGCCGAGCATGATTATCATCCCGCCGATCTTTTTGTCGGTCGTGTACCATGGGCACATGACGCAGGTCTGGGCGATGGGTTTGCCGGTCCGGTCGGTGAGAAACGCGCGCGGACGGCGCAGGGTATGGCCCTCGAGCACCATGCGGTGTTCCCGGCGAATCTCCTCGCCCAATTCGGGATGCACCTCGTAGTGCGACTTGCCGACCAGATCGCGCGGCGCCTTCATTCCGTGTCCGGCCGCCCAGAAGTCGCTGACCGCGAGATATCTCATCTCATTGTCGAGGATCGCGATTGCGGCGGGGATATTGTGCAGAAGCGCGCGCATGACGAGGCTGTGGCTCGATGACTTGGCGTTGACGGCTGCCCGTTCAGAGATGTCGCGCACCGTGCCTACAATGGCGATGATGTCGCCCTCCCGGTTGAGTTCGGCGTCTGCATGACATTCGATTGTCGAAACCCGCCCTGCCACGCTCACGTGCAGAATATCGCGATAGCCCTGTTTGCGGGCGATGGCTTGTTTCAATTGCTGGGCACTGTCGCGCTTGTCGCCACGCACCACCGCCCCGAAAACCGCACTGAGCGGCACCGGCTCACGCGTCGGCTCCAGCCCGAACATGCGGCATGCGAGGTCCGAGCAATAGAGATCGCCCGAAGGCAATTCGAGACGGAAGGTCCCCAGGCCGACGGTCTTCTCGAGCATCTGCAGGATGGCAGCCGCATTGAACAGATGCTTGCCCCAGCCCGCGTCGATCGGATCGTAGCCCGCGGGCAGTAATGATTTGGCTGTCGCATCAGCGGCGACCGTGACGTCAACCGACATTTGAAAGATCCCGGATGCTATCTGACATAGATAGCGTTCCGTCGGTGAACAGTTTGCTAACGTGTGTCGGCGTCGGCCGCCCAACGGGTGATCCCGGCACCGCGCGTAACGCGATAAAAGCCATTGGCTTCAACGCCATACCATTCGCTCGCCTCGCCTCCCGGCCAAAGGACGCGGATCTCGGCATCCTCGGCATCGCCCAGCCCGAAATGCCACCAGCCCGCGTGCCCGCTGACATGCCCGCCGCCCACGAAGACCTCGCGGCGCATGATCACTTCCCCGCGCCGGACCTCGGTCCACGAACCGATGCCATCCCGATTGCCGCCCTCCTGGTGGAGGGCCACCTGCAGCCAGCCGCCGGGAATGTCGCTTACGTTCTGCCAGAGTTGTGTCTCGGCATGCCGGTTGACCACAAGGATGTCGATTAGGCCGTCCAGGTTGAAATCGGCGAGCATCGCCCCGCGAGCCGTCAGCATACTGGCCACTCCGGCGATATCGCCGGCCTCCATGAAAGTCCCGTCGGGACGTTGGAGCAAGAGGTTGTTGGGATCTTCGAGCGCAAAATCGGGCATCTCCCAGACGTTGCCCTTGGCGATGAACAGATCCATCAGCCCATCGTTGTTGACGTCTTCGAACTGCGGATGCCAGGCCGTGCTGGGGCGGATCTCATCACCCGTATAGGGCCGGTGCGCCGTTACGCCGCGCGGAAACGCTGCCTCGACATAGGTCGGCAACGGTACCTCCCCTTCCCCAACCGGGGCGAGCACCTGAAGCCTGTTGTCGGTCATCGAGGTCAGGAAATACTCGGGATAGCCGTTGAAATCGAGATCTGCACTGGCGATCCCCATTCCCCAGATGCGCAACTGCCGCCAACCTTCGTCAGCGCCAAAGAGCGCAGGCGTTTCGCCCGGCCGGACCTTCCAGAGCTGTTCCTGCCCGCCCTTGTAATACTCGCGGTCATTGGAAACCCGTAGAGAGGGCGTGCCGGAACGGTCCCAATCGGTGAACATCATCGAAAGCGAACAATAGCTTGGCTTGAGCGCTATTGGCGCGGCGAACCCGCCCGCCGCGGGCCTATGCAGCCAGTTATCGGTGCACGATCCCCAGGGGAACATCGGCTCGCTGCGGTCGACATAATTGCCCACCGCCAGCGTCGGCCAGTCGCTGTCCCTTTCCCAGGTTGCCGCAAACGCCGTTGACCATGCATCGCCGCCGTCGAAACCCCACGCCTCATTGGCCCGCTCGAACCGGCATTCTCCCAGGCCGCGCATCAGAACGTTCTCGCCCACGCGCAGCACGACCACGTCCATGATACCGTCGCTATCGATATCGATTGGGTAGGCGCCGGTGACCGCATCGAGTTCGAGCCCGGATTGTTGGGCCTCGAACGCCAGCGCGCCTCCGGGTTCGGATTTGTTACGATAAAAGACCGCCGGCGCGGACCCGCCAGCCAGCAGCATGCCGGGCAATCCGTCTCCGTCGCAGTCAAAGACGGCAGCCCCGCCGCCGACCATATATTCCCACTCGCCCTCGAAAACGTGGGAAATTCCGGCCTTCGCCGTAACCTCTTCATAGCGCGGCACCACCGGGTCCTGCGCCCAAGCAGTCGAGACATACCCTGCCAGTGTCAGTCCAAAGACGATGACCCGCTGCATACCCTACCTCCGCGTTACCAACGCATTGGCATAGGCGCCTATGCATTCACCCTGATCGAGCCCGTTGTCGATTGCCATGCGATAATGGATACCGCCATAGAGCCGTGAGATGGCCGCCTCCTCGGCGGCGTGCCGGAAACTCGTAAAGGAGCGGGGCGCGAGCCCATCCGCTTCATGGGTTGCGTCGATGAAGGCAAAATCTTTTCCGAACAGGCGTTCGAGGACCATCGCCGCCGCACCCGATTGCGTCGAGTGTCCGCTTGGATATTCCGGGAAAGGAGGGGTAATCAGCACCGTTTCCCAAGCCGGATCGAACAGCCGTTTGATGTAGCTTACCGGACGAACGAGGTTGAACTGGTATTTCGCCTCCCAGCAGCCAATGAAGGCGTCCGCAAGCGCGACTCCCAGCCGGGCCAGCGTGTCGACGGTTGTTGGGAGATCGGCATCCTCGCTGGCAAGAACCTGGAGGGCGATGCTGACCCAGTGTCCCGGTGGGGTCGGCGACAGCATGGGGTCGTCTGACCAGAAGCGGGCAATGGTCCTCTGCTCCTCGGTCAGGTTCCTGACGGTATCGTAGACTTCGCGAGCCTGAACATAAAAAGCCACGCCCTCCGTTTCGCTATAGGGCACGTGGTCTGGCACCGGGCACGATGCACCATCGGGCATGGCAAATGGGCGATTGTCGCCCCAACCGGGAAGCAAGGGGGCCTGCTGGAGCCGGATGGCATTGGTGGGCCGCCAGAACTGGCCTCCCTCCGTGGGTGTGTATTCGTACGGAAATCCGAGGTTTTCGATGGTCGCGCCACCATCGTCGAGCGACCATTGAAGGATATGTTCCGCCACGGCCAATCCGTACGCCCGGCTCCGCTCCACTACATCCGCCGAAACGCTCGTCGCGAGGAGCCGCCCGATACCGTCGTCCATAGCCCGCATGGCGCGCTGGCCGGTCGGCCCGGTATTACCGAAGAAATTTTGGATGGTAGAAGCAAGCGCCGCATGCTGGACGACCGCTTCGTCATATTCCGCTCCGGCTTCACGCGGAGGGAATGCCATAAGCTCGTTCAATTGTCCGGCGAGGCTTTGGAGTTCCTCATCTCCCGAGGCCGCAGCCTCGTAAGCTGTAATAGCGAGATACGCAAATGCCCGGCTCGCCACAGGCGGTGTTTGCGTCGGTGTGTGGCGGACGAGTTCCAGTGCCATGCGATGCCAATTTAAGATGACATCCCGCGGTGCAAGTGGGACCTGAGCCGTAGCACCCGACGCAAATCCTACCAGAATCGAAAACAGGATCGCGCGTATCGCCCCCGTTCTCCATACCGAATACAGCCCCGGCATGGCTCCTCCAAATACCCGTGTCGCAGCGGTGGAATCCGCCTTTAAAGCGGTGGGCACCACGGCCCCCCTGTTTTGGCCCGACTATGCAGATCGTCGAAGGGTTCCGCAATGTATTTTTTCGACAGTTGAAATTATGGCCGCTACCGGCGAGGGCCGAATGAGCCCTTTTGCATTCTTCGCGCCGGTGGTAACCATCGATCCGGCATTGTCCATTGCGAGGAAAGGCTGAGGGCTTGGCACTTTATACCGATGGCAAAGTGGCGTTCGTCGCCAGCCCCACGGATGCCGCACAGGAGGCTCGCGAGGCGCTGGTGGCGCGCTATGGCGATGCGGGACTGGATAACGCCTCAATCGTCGTAGCGCTCGGCGGTGACGGGCTCATGCTCGAAACACTGCACAAGGTAATGGATCGGCATGTCCCGGTTTACGGGATGAATTTTGGCTCCGTCGGCTTTCTGATGAACGAATATGGCGTTGAATCGCTCGACGTCCGCCTCCGCGCAGCCATGCCTACAACCATCCATCCACTTACAATGCGGGTACTCGACGCCGAAGGGAACACGCGCGAAGCCCTTGCGCTCAATGAAGTTTCCCTTTTTCGTTCGACCTACCAGGCCGCCAAGGTCGAGATCCGGATCGATGGCGACGTCCGGCTCGAGGAGTTGACCTGCGACGGCGTGATCGTTGCGACTCCCGCGGGTTCGACGGCCTATAACCTCTCGGCCCACGGCCCCATTCTGCCGATCACCGCGCCCCTACTCGCGCTTACCCCGATTTCTCCGTTCCGTCCGCGGCGCTGGCGCGGCGCCATACTCTCGAACCGCGCCTCGATAACCTTTCTCATCCGGGAGGCCCAAAAGCGCCCGGTGAGTGCGGTGGCCGACAATATCGAATTCACCAATGTCCTTGAGGTCAACGTCCACGAAGATCGCCGCCATGCGGTGACGCTGCTCTTCGATCCCGGACACAGCCTCGATGAGCGAATACTGGTGGAACAGTTCCGCTACTAGAGCGTACCCAGGCAAATTGGGTCATGTCCGATACTGTGAACCGGGACCGGGCAACGGCTAGGCCGCCGGCAATGCCAAGGGTGTATCGTGCTGCAGATTCGGCACCATCTGGACATCCGGCGCCTCCGAGGCGAAGGCCGGCATCACGCCGCGCGCGGCCGCTCTCGCCAGTGCGATGTTCTGCTCGTTTAGATAGGCAAACGCCTCGTCGAGGGCGGGAGGAATATCGCCATCGTGCTCTGTGATCAGTTCCTCGATTAGCAGCGAAACGACGAAATGGCGGGCCGCCAGATCGTCGGCGAGGTCGGCATTCCGCGCGTGGAAAACCAGGCGCGCGAGCAAATTGCGTACCGCCGGGGAAAACCCGCAACGCGAAAAGACCGCGTTAAGCGCCGCCCGGGAACCGCTGTCCAGCAGGGTAAAGACCTTTGCGCGAGACGTCTCTGACAGGTGGGTAAGGCAATCGGCGAAAAACAGGACCTGGCCATGCACCAGCGCATGCAGCATAAGCCGCGAATTGATCTGATCCGCCTCGGCCATGGAGGCGACGTAGCGCGCCCTACCCTTTCCTGCCTCGCGCTCGCCGATGGTCGCCGCCGCTGCATCGCCCGCGTCACGCAGCAGCCTTTGCAGCCGGCGTGGCTGGATCGAGCCTTTGACGATGCGCATGCCGCCCAGCGCCTCCCGGACGCGTTCGACCAAGTATAGCCGCGCCAGACCCGGCAAATCCTTGCGCCGGAACAAGGCCCCGCGCACCTTTGCATCCTCGCCCCATTGCTCGGCCAGGGCCATCAGGTCGTCCTCGGGAAATTCGAGGTCGGGCCGCGCGAGGACCCGGATACAGATATCTGCGGAACCAATGCGCAATAAGGCCAGCGCCACGCGCAACGACAGCCTAGACCGCACCGTCATCACCGCGAGCATGTCGGGATCGCCCGAGCGGATGATACCCATGAGATCGGCATCGAGCAGGACCGGCGAATACTGCACGACCGCCCGAGAAATGACCGGCGCATCCTGGGCCAGCGAAAGCATGATCGGGCGCGGCGCGCGGTCGGAATGCAGGAGCCCATAGGCAAGAGCGGCGCGCACCCGCACCGATGCATCGTCGAGGAAATTGACGAGCGCGGCATAAAGCGCCGCCTGCTCATCAGCCGGCCCCCGGTGGTCAAGATAGGCAAGCGCCGCCAGATGGGCCGCCTGCCCGCGCTCCTCGCTATCGGTGGATTGAGAAAGCTCTACATAACGCTGATAGGCGACCATACGCATCCCCGGCACTCAACGGGCTCACCTTATGCGGGAAGGCTTAAGGATTGGTTCACCATAAATCCCGCAACCCTATTCCCCCGAATAGAAGCCGCTGAACAGCGTCCTTGGCTGTGGCGCCTCGACCGGCGCTCCCGGCGCGCCGTCGACCTCGGTTGAGAAGAGGGAGGAGAATGAGACACCGGGCGGGATCAAAGGACGATTGTCGAGTTCCATCCGAGACGGCAGGGGTTGCTGGTTGGCGTATTGCTGGGCCGTGAACCCGGCGTTGGCGGGTCCAGGCTGGGCGTGGTGCCGGGCGACAAGCACCTGATAGACCTCCCGCACCGTGCGGGGACGACCATTGTCGTAAAAGATGGTGCGGTTCGCCTCGGCCGGCCGGGGAAAAAGCTGCGCCGCGATCGCATCGGGTCGTTCGAGCCCCGCCTGGAAAAACCGCTCCGCCCCGCGGGCACCCAGGAAATGTGCGATGTAGAGCTCTCCGGGACTGGGCGTGCGCCCGAACTTCTGCTGTAAATAATCCCCGTTCCGGCGCGTAAAGGCAGCAGCGAGATCGGAAGCGACCTCAGGATCCTTGCGCAAATCGAGAATCTGCTGCCGGATCATCGGGTTACGGACAAAGAATTCGCCGTTGTACTCCTCGATATGATCGGCGAAGTCCTGATAGCCAAGCCGCGGCCCCTCATCCTTCATCACCTCGAACCACGTGCTCTCGATAAACTGGAACAAGCCGGTAGCCGTAGAGGTAGAAGCGCGGGCGTTGGGATTGAGACTGCTCTCGCGGATCGCCGTCTGCACGAGGTAATCGAAATCCACGCCATTGCGCTGCCCAGCCCTGTCGATGGCATAGGCGATAGGCGCGGGAATGTTCGAAATGGGCGACGCCATTGGAATCCGACTCGAGGAAAACCTATGGTTAATAGAATCCTACCAGAGGTTAACCACCCGTTAAGGATGGTGCCCAGAACACCGTTTTCGCCTTGACATCCGGCCGATCGCGCTCTTCGAGCCGGGTTTGCGGCGTGCCGATATGCACAAAACCGACAAACCGCTCTCCCGGCTGCGCACCAAGCATCGCCGCGGCCTCCTCGTCATAGGCAAACCACCGCGTCACCCAATGCGTGCCAAAGCCGAGCGCATTGGCCGCATGACAGAGATTGAAGCAGGCATTGCCGGCCGCCAGGAGTTGCTCGAACTCCGGGATCTTGACGTGCGGCGCGGCCATACTCACCACCCCCACCGTGACGGGCGCCGGCAGAAACTGATTGCGCTCGATCTCAAGCCGGTCATCGGCGGCCTCCGGCTCGCGTGATTTGATGAGATCGGCCAGCATTTCTCCAGCTTGTTTTCGCGCCTCGCCCGAAAAGACGATGAATCGCCAGGGAGCCAGCTTCCCGTGGTCGGGGACGCGGCAGGCGATCGTCAGAATTTCCTCAAGAGCTTCGACGCCCGGGCCCGGCTCAGCCAGGAACGGCGCGGTAACGGTACGGCGCGTGTGGAGATAATCGCGAAGGGCGGCATTGACGGTCATGACGGGTTGAAGCTCCGGAACTTGCTCGATGGGCGCGCTTATGACACAGCTTTTCCCGATTTCGGAATTAGGAATCGCGGCAGGAATGAAAACCCTTGCAGAGCAGCAAGCGGAAACGGCAGGCGAATGCGGTTATTGATAGCACTGAGCATATTGGCCCTTGGGCTTGCCCAACCGGCTGCGGCCCAGAATGGCGCCGAGGAAATGATCGCACCGGTTCCTCCCCCCCGCCCCGCGCATCTTGGCGGCACCGCCAATGACAATGAGTTCGATATCGAAAACCCTTTCGATGAAGATGAATTGCCTGAAGGCGTCATCATCGACGGGGGCACGTTTGACGACGAGTTCGATGCCCGTCCTGATTTTTCGGGCATAACCACGCCCCAGCCGCTGACGCTCTCGGCCCGCATTTCCTCCAATGGGCCCTACATACCCGAGGGACTGGTCTGGCGGATTTTCGACTCCCGCACCGATTCGAGTGGGGAACTGGCGATGGTCGCAAAATCCGAGGACGCCACCGCGACGTTCGGCCTCCCGCCGGGTGAATACATGCTGCATGTAGCTTTCGGCCGCGCGCAGGCGACGGACACCCTCTTCGTCGAACCCGGTCCCAACAACCGCACGATCATCTTCGAAGTCGGTGCATTGAGGCTCGATGCCCTCATCACCGGTGACATCGCCATTCCTCCGGGGATGCTGCGTTTCGACATCTATTCGGACGGCCCCAACGGTCGCATCACCGTGGCAGAAAACATTCCCCCAGGCGAACTCGTCCATCTCAATGCGGGGGTCTATTCGATCGTATCGCGCTTCGGTCCGATCAACGCCGTCATCCGCTCCGAATTACGGGTCGAGCCGGGTCAGGTCACAGAAGCGACGCTGTACCATAAGGCCGCCCAGGTCACTTTAAAGCTCGTCTCCGAAGAAGGTGGCGAGGCCATTGCGGATGTCGAATGGACAATCAAGACAGCTGGAGGCGAGACGGTCTTCACCGATATCGGCGCTTTCCCGGCGACGGTTCTCGCTGAGGGCCAGTACCTTGCGCTCGCCAAGCTCGGACCCACCGTCTACAACCGTGAATTCGAAGTGCGGCCTGGCTCGGCGCGCGAAATCGAAATCCTCACCACGGTATATTAGCGCCTTTACCTGAACGAATTGTACGAATTTCGTTCAATTCGTTCAGGTATATTTTTTGCTGCGCTTCAGCCGTCCAAGCGGCGTCGGGCTCCGAGCCTCGGCACCCAACATACCATGCAATAAATCCCCGGGATTACCCGGCCTTGCGCTGGAGGTCTGGCGGGGTCGCATCTGCAACCAGCGCGGCAATCGCCTCGTCGAGCGCCTTGATCGTCTGGCCTTGCGAGCCCAGTTGCCGGATTGAGAGGGTTTTTTCCTCAGCCTCGCGGCGGCCGGCGACGAAGATAAACGGCACCCGGCCCACAGAATGCTCGCGTACCTTGTAGTTGATCGACTCGTTGCGCGTATCGAGTTCTGCCCGGATGCCATTCGCCTGCAATCGGGCCACGACATCGCGGGCATAGTCGTCGGCATCCGACACGATGGTCGCAACGACCACCTGCACCGGCGCGAGCCAGAGGGGCAGCCGGCCAGCGTAGTGCTCGATCAACAGACCCATGAACCGTTCGAATGTGCCGAATACCGCGCGATGCAGCATGACCGGACGATGGCGAGCGCCATCTTCCCCGACATAGGTCGCATCCAACCGCTCAGGCAGCACATAATCGAGTTGGAACGTCCCGGCCTGCCAAGTGCGCCCGATGGCATCGGTGAGGTGGAACTCGAGTTTGGGGCCGTAGAACGCGCCGTCGCCCGCGGCGATATCGAAGGCAACACCTGCCGCGGTCAACGCATCGGCCAACGCTTTCTCGGCGCGGTCCCAGGTTGCGTCGTCTCCGGCACGCTGCTCGGGACGCGTAGCGAGCTTATATGAGATCTTCGTCATCCCCATATCGCCATAGACACGCGCGAAAAGATCGAGGAACCGCCGTGTTTCGTCGGTCACCTGGTCGTCTCGGCAGAAGATGTGAGCATCGTCCTGCGTCATCTGTCGCACACGCAGAAGGCCGTGCAGCGCGCCGTGTGCTTCATTGCGATGGCAACACCCGAATTCCGCCATACGCAGAGGAAGATCGCGGTACGACTTAATGCCTTGCTTGAAGATCTGGACGTGCGCTGGGCAGTTCATAGGCTTGAGAGCCAGCAGGTTCGCCTCGCCGGAAACGATCGGTCCATCGTCTTCGGTCGACGGAATCTCGTCGGGAACAACGAACATGTTCTCGCGGAACTTGCCCCAGTGGCCCGATTTCTCCCAAAGCTTGTTGTCCAGCAACTGCGGGGTCTTCACTTCCTGATAGCCGTCGGCATCGAGCTGGCGGCGAATATAGGCTTCGAGCTCTCGCCAGATGCGAAACCCTTTAGGATGCCAGAACACCGAGCCAAGCGCCTCTTCCTGGAAATGGAAGAGGTCCATTTCCCGGCCGATCTTGCGATGGTCGCGCTTCTCGGCTTCCTCGATCATCGTCAGATACTGATCGAGTTGCTCCTTGTTTGCCCAGGCCGTGCCGTAGATGCGCGAAAGCACCTCGCGGTTTGAATCCCCACGCCAATAGGCGCCGGCCACTTTGGTCAGCTTGAAGGCCTTACCGACATCCCTGGTCGAGCGCATATGCGGGCCTCGGCAGAGGTCGAACCATTGCCCCTGCTTGTAAATCTTGACCTGCTGGTCCACGGGAATGGCGTCGACGAGTTCAACCTTGAAATTCTCGCCCTTGCTGGCGAAAACCTTCTTTGCCTCGTCACGGCTCCACACTTCCCTGGTAAAGGCCGCACCGCGATCCACGATCTCTTCCATCTTCTTTTCGATGGCGCGCAGATCGTCCTCCGAGAACGGTTCGGAACGGTAGAAATCGTAGTAAAAGCCGTTCTCGATCACCGGACCGATCGTCACCTGCGTACCCGGCCACAGCTCCTGCACGGCCTCGGCGAGAACATGAGCAGCATCGTGACGGATGAGTTCCAGCGCGGCGTCATCGTCGCGCAGTACGAACTCGATCCGTCCGTCCGCTTCGAGTTCGTCCGAGAGGTCGGCCAGTTCGCCGTTCCAGCGCATCGCGACCGTCTTCTTGGCCAGCGATCTGGAGATTCCTTCGACGATGGTGGTCCCGGTGGTGCCGCGAGCGTAGTCACGCACTGCACCGTCGGGGAACGTCACCTTAATCATCGTAGGTCTCCATGAATGCCTATCGTGCGCGGAAATGCGCAAGGCGGCCTGATAGCACGAAACGGGAAGATTTCCAGCCCTGCCTTGGGTCGTGAAACTAGGTGGGGAACTCGTCATACTGCGGCAGGTCGTCAGTTATGTCGTACCAAGGGGCCTTCGAGCCCACGAACATATGGAACGAAGGTCGGGCCGAGGGTGCATCGACGAGGCTGCCCAGCGCGACGTGTGTGTTTCCGTTGTCGATGATCGAATAGAGGAACGAGCCGCAGAACCTGCAGTGAATATCGTGAGTTTCGTTGGGGTCGCCAAAGACCAGAAGCGTGTCCTCGCCGCGCGAAAGGGCGAGTTTCCCGGACGGTATCGATGCCATCGGTTTGAACGCGGACCCCGTCGTGCGACGGCACTTCGAGCAATGACAGTAAAAGGCGGCGCTGAAGGCATCTTCCACCCTGTACTCCACCGCACCACAAAGACACATGCCCCTAAGCGTGTTCATGGGTGTCCCCACGCCACCGCGCGTACCGCCAAGGCATATACCACCGCGCCTGTTCCGGCACCATCTCGGGTACCGGGTCGTATCCGTGCGTACCGCCCGGACGGCAGCGCCAGATGCGGCCTGCGCCCATCCAGCCGCCGGGCCAGAAACCGTGCTGGAGGATCGCATCGCGCGTGAATTCCGAACAGGAGGGCGCATGGCGACAGTTGCGACCCATGAAGGCCGAGAACGTATAGCGATAGAACTGGATCAGGGCATACGACATCCACTTGAAGGGGAAATCCAGGACCGTCCAGAAAGTTCTCATCACGCGCCCGCCCGGTCGAGTGCCTCGGCGACGGCATCGAAGACGAGCAGTGTCGATGCATGGCGTGCCGGAAAGCCTCGGACGGGCTCGAGATACTTGAGATCGTCCCAGCGGCCGTTGGGGGGTGGACCGTCGGACTTCAGCATCGCCGTCATCCGGTCACGCAAGGCGCGCAATTCGTCCGGCGTCGAGCCTACGATATTGCCCGCGACGATCGCCGCGCTCGTCTGCCCCAATGCACAGGCCGAAACATCGGCACCATAGGCGGAAACCTTGCCGTCCTCGATCTTGAGGTCGACCTCGATGGCCGAACCGCAAATGCGGGAAACCTTGCGCGCGGACCCATCGGGATTCCCGAGCCGGGGCATCAGCCTGGCCGAACCGGCAATTTCAAGAATCTTCTGGCTGTAGAGATCGGAAAAGTTCATTGCGCGCGTCCGAGCCAAAGTAGAATAAGACTATCGTTCGACAACACCGGCCGATCTGTTTTCTTGTCGAAAGCCTATCGCAGCCTATATAAGGGGCCTCGCCCCGACCTGCAAAGCAATATGGCCCGGGCGTCATCCGGCGGCTTCGCGCCGTTGCGAGAGGGACGACTGATGGATTTGAACGCCAAGCCCAAGGCTGTTGCCGCCACTGCGCTGGAGCGCGTCCTCAACCGCCCCAGCCGCGAGGAAGCTGAAGCCGCCGTGCGGACGCTGATCGCCTGGGCCGGTGACGATCCGACGCGCGAGGGATTGCTGGACACCCCCCGCCGCGTTGTCGACGCCTATCGCGAGTTCTTCGGGGGCTACGACGAAGACGCCGCCGCCATCCTCCAGACCACCTTTTCCGAGGTGGGAGGGTATGACGACATCGTGCTCGTGCGCGATATCCCCTTCCACTCTCATTGCGAGCATCACATGGTGCCGTTCGTCGGCAAGGCGCATATCGCCTATCTGCCCCATGACGGCGTTGTTGGGCTGTCCAAGCTCGCCCGCGTGACCGACGTGTTCGCCAAGCGCCTGCAGACCCAGGAAAACCTCACTGCCCAGATCATCGAAGCCATCAATGAGGCGATCAACCCGCGCGGTGCGGCCGTGATGCTGGAAGCCGAACATATGTGCATGTCCATGCGGGGCATCAGAAAGCATGGCGCTTCGACCGTCACCCACCGCTTCACCGGCGTCTTTGCGGAAGATCGCCAGGAGCAGGACCGCTTCTTCGCTCTGATCCGTGCCGGACGATAAGCCCAAATCCACTGGCGCGGCCGGACCCGAACCGATAAGACCGCGCCATGACCAAGTTTGCAGATCCTAAAACGCTCTCCAAGGCCGAGCTCGAAGATGGGGCCGTGTACGCGCCGAAATTCGACGCCAGCGGTCTTGTGACCGCCATAACCCTCGACGCCGCCTCGCACGAAGTGCTGATGGTGGCCTTCATGAATGCGGAGGCTATCGCCGAGACGCTCAATTCGGGCTACGCGACCTACTGGTCCCGCTCGCGCAACGCGCTCTGGAAAAAGGGCGAGACGTCGGGCGAACTGCAGGAACTGGTGGAAATGCGCACCGATTGCGATCAGGACGCCATCGTCCTCGTCGTCAATCAGCTGGGACATGGCGCGGCATGCCACACTGGCCGCAAGAGTTGCTTTTACCGCAAGGTCGTTCGTCGGGACGGCGAGTTCGTCCTTGAAGATGTCGGCGGGCCTGCCCTCTTCGATCCCGAAAAGGTCTACCCCCGGTAACGCCTGGCCCGCGCGTCGAAAAGCGAGGGCATGAGAAGCCCTGCAACAAATCCCCCGATATGGGCTTCCCAAGCAATGGGAATCTGGACGTCCAGAAAGAGCGGCGCGAGCGGAATCAGCAGGTTGAGCCCGATCCACACAATGATGAAGGCGCGGCTGCGCGGATCGGTGAAAAGCTGACCCAGGGTTGCAGTCTGGCGCCCCAGAATCACGCGCTCGCCCGTCGTCGGATCCTCTCCCACAACCACCGGCTGGAAGATGAACCGCATCGCTGCTCCGGTGAGTGCGGCGACTCCGCCCGAGGCCCCGATCAGCACGCTGAATTGGTTAACAAAAGCGAGTTGAATCACCGCAAGCAGCACCGCGCCCGCCAGCGCGCCTAAAAAGAAGACGGCGAAGAACCGACCCTTCCCGTAACGGCGCGCGACCGGTGTCCCGAAGACGACAAGCCAGGCAGTGTTGACGATTAGATGCATGGCATCGACATGCAGGAGTGCATGTGTGAACCCCGTCCACAAAAGCGGCAGATAGCCACCGGGCAAGAGGTCCGGAGCGCTCAGACGGAACGGGATAAAACCGAACCATATCCGTAGGTTACCCAGACCATGCACATCGAGAACCAGGCCCGCACTCACATGGATTGCAACCAGGAGCCCGGCCAAGGCCGCTACGCCGCCGGGAACGAGAAAAATCGGCTGTCTTCCCCCGCCCTCTCCACTCGGAACGTTTTGGCTCATCGAATATTTCCCTTGCTCCACAATGGCTTGGACGCAGGCGGTGAACCTGTCCACAATTGGGCGGTGGAAATTAACCTTAATGATTGTTTAAGGGCGATTTTTCCGCGCCGTTTTGCGAGTGTAGTTCGGTAAGTTTCGGCAAGACCCGCCCCTAGGGAGCGGCATACCCGGTGAAAGAACGTTAGGCCACATGCAACAGCGCAGCACAAGAACGCTTTACGCGTATTGGAACGAAATCCGGGGCGCCCGCTCGACGCCCGAGAGACGCGACATCGATCCTACACGGATTCGGGAGGCTCTTGCCTATACCTTTATACTCGAATCCGACGACGGGCTGGATTTTGACTTCCGGCTGGCCGGTTCTCATCTGTGCTCGACCTACTGCCGCGAACTCAAGGGGCGTCCTTTCGCTTCGCTCTGGTCCGGCAAGGACCGCGATGCCCTCGACACCCTCATCCGTGCGGTGACAGAGGATCATGCCGTAGCGCTCGTTACCTTCGAAGGCAAATCGGACCGGGGCGAGACCGCCACTTTCGAAACAGTGCTGTTCCCGCTCCGCCACAACGGTGTGACAACCGCACGCATCATGGGCGGCCTCACTGCACTCGATACCCCCTACTGGCTTGGAATTCATCCCGTTACCGAACAGCGGATCACCGGGCTTCGGCTGATCTGGCCGGATGACCACGACACCGCAGCGACCCGAGAGATCACGGCCAGCGCCGTGAACGAAATGGCCGGCGCAATGCATGCGGGCAACATGCCGCCGATTCCGGTGACCGTCGCCGGCTCCTCGGCGCGCCGTTACGCGCATCTCGCGGTCATCGACGGGGGAAAAGCCTGATCCGCCGCGATTTTCGGCAATTCCGCCAGACAGGGATTACCAAGCATTAACGCAAAATGCCCTATTGTTCGGCTTTAAGACCTAACAATATGGCGGACGCGTTTGATGCTTATTCATGACCTGACATTTGATAATGAACGTCAGGCCGTGCAGCAGGCTGCCGAAGACGACCGGTATCAAAGCGTTCGCGTCTCGGTTCTCGGCCGCTACATGCTGGCAGACCGCCGCGAATTTCCCTGCCAGATCATCGACATGTCGCCGGGCGGTGCGCGGGTGATCGCGCCTGTCTCGGGAGATCCCGGTGAAAAGATAATCATCTATCTCGATCACCTCGGACGCGTTGAGGGTACGATTACGGGACTGATCGACGGCGGGTTCGAGATGACTCTCGTGTCGTCCCCGCGCAGGCGCGACAAACTGGCAGCCCAGCTCACCTGGTTGGCCAACAAGGATCTCCTGAATCTTCCCGAAGACCGGCGCCATGAGCGCGTCGTACCCGATATACGGCACTCCTCGATCCTCCTCGAGGACGGGCGTCGCTACAATTGCAAGATTACCGACATTTCCCTTTCGGGCGCCGCCGTCGAACTTGATGTACGGCCTGCACTCGGCACGCCGGTGACCCTCGGCCGCATGCGGGCCCGTGTCGTCCGGCATTTCCAGGACGGCATCGCGGTGGAATTCGCCTCGGTCCAGGAAATGCTCACGGTCGTGCAGCAGAACCTCTCGATGAACTGAGAATTGTCCGTGGCTGCAAGTGCCCCGGAAACGCCTGCGCCAATACGTAGCGTGAACAGATACTTAACCTCATCGCCTGTATTCTGATCGCAGTTTATGCACATTGGCGGTCCCGGGGGCCGGATCGCAGGTGCACCCTGTCCGCGTATTCTGGATCGTTTGTGCCATGCGTATAGTAAGAAAAGCCGCTGCGCTTTTGACTGCCCTTGTCGCCCTCACCTCCCTTTCCGGCTGCTTTTCGTTCGGCTGGTTCGGTGCGCGGTCACCGCATGAATGCATGACGCGTGTCATGTATTTCGAATCCAACCGCTCGAGCGAAGAAGGGATGCTGGCCGTGGGCACGGTGGTGATGAACCGGCTTTACGCCAAGGGCTATCCCAACGATGTGTGCGGCGTTGTCGGTCAGAAGAACCAGTTTGCCGAGGGTGTTCTAAGAAAGCCCATGACCGAACCGCGCAGCGTACAACTCGCGTCGCGGGTCGCCCATCAGGTGCTCAATGGCGCCCGCCACCCCGGCGTCGGCAATGCCATGTTCTTCCACACCGCCGGCCTGACCTTTCCGTACAAGAACATGTACTATGTACTGGTTGCGGGCGGGAACGCGTTTTACGAGCGGCGCTAACGACACGCACAGTTCATCCCCTGTCGGGAAACTGGCGGGCGGTGCGTCCTTTGGTTCAAGACCGCAAACCGCTCACGACAGGAATGAACCCATGGAACACCAGATCAGGGACAATGTAAGCATTGACGTGCCCTCGCTCGAAGCCGGGCTTCACTTCTACGGTGCCGACTTCGGCTTCAAGGAACTTGCCCGCCCGTTTCCCACAATGGCAGTGCTCGACGGCGGCAACCTGACCATATGCATGCACGGAAAGGTCGAAGGCACCGAGAGTTCGGAAGGCAGTGGAGAGAAGCGGCACTACACACGCCACTGGACGCCGGTACATCTCGACTTTCACGTCCCTTCTCTCTCCGATTTCGTCGAGAAAATCCGCGCCAATGGCGGCTCTATCGAACGGGAATTCAAGTCTGAGGGCCCAAAGCCTGCCGCCTTTTGCGCCGACCCCTTTGGAAACGGATTTTGCGTGATAGCCGAAAGCCTGTGAAGGCCGAGGCGAGTATGCCTAACCACAAGTAAATCAAGCATATAAAACTCGATTCAAAACTGCGTTGTAGTTTTGGCATCGGGGAAATTTGCCCCGCTTAACGTGATTTCCGTCGGGGAGATCACGATAATGAAAAAAACAAACGTATTCATTTCCGGGCTCATTGCCCTGTTTGCTTCGCTGGGTGCATCCGCGCCTGCGAACGCTGTCGAAACCCATGCGGCCTTTGCTTCGGTGGGCAACCAGACCTCCATTCCGGTCGGACATGCCGAATATTGCGTGCGGCTGCCCCACGAGTGCCAGCCGCTGGAAAAGGTCGCGAACATCGCGCTGACCGACGCTCTCTGGCGCGATCTCCAGGAGGTCAACAACCATTACAACACCACGATCACGGCCGCGAGCGACCGCGACATCTACGGTGTCGATGAGTTCTGGACCTACCCCAGCCGCGGATACGGCGATTGTGAAGACTTCGCGCTTGCCAAGCGCGCCGCGCTGATCGAGCGTGGATGGCCGGCCTCGACGCTCCTGATTTCGGTCGTCATGCAGCCGAACGGCGAGGGCCATGCGGTCCTGATGGTCCGGACCGATCGCGGCGACCTGATTTTGGATAACCAGGAATCGCTCATCAAGGTCTGGACCGACACGCCCTATACCTTCCTCAAGCGCCAGAGCCAGGCCCATGCCGGCCAGTGGGTCGACATTCTCGATGCGCGCGACAACATCGTGACGGCAACGGCTGGTCACTAACGAAACGCAACCGAATACCTCAATCGCCCCGACAGGCGAAAACTCGAAGGCCGTTTCCATCAAGGGAACGGCCTTTTTTTACGCGCAGCGGATGCAACGTGTTACTGCCGGATCGATTTCCAACCGCTTTTCGGCAATCGGCCGGCGGCTGTCCGGGCCTGCTCAACCGCTTCGGCCAATTCGCGTTGGATACGGGGGCGAAATCGCGCGCCGAGGACGTCGGATTCTATCGCTAACCCCTATCTGAAAAGGAGTACCGGCACCATGCAGGACCGCAGCATCTCGGTGGTCGTGGAGCCAATCAGCAGGTTTCGGATACGAGAATGACCATAAGCACCCATGACAAGGAGGTCAAAACCTTCACGTTCCACCGCCGATGCTATAACAACCTCGGGCTGACCGTTCCTGATCTCGGAAACCGCGCTCACTCCCGCCTGCTCCAGTTTGCCGCGCGCATAATCGAGCTTGCGCGCAGTATCGTCGCCTTCGCCGCCCACCGTCAAAAGCGTGATGTCTAGCCCTCGAAACAGAGGACTCACCGCAATGTGGTCGACAGCCTTGATGTTGCTAACGCCACCATCGAATGCAACTAACACCTTGCCGATCGGCCTGAACGCTCGCGATGCCACAAAAACCGGTTTTTGCGACGCGCGAACGACGCGTTCGAGATTGGAGCCCAAATGCAGTTTTGCGAAATCGGCGGCTTCTCCCCGTTTGCCGATAACCATCATCGCAGCGCCGGCTTCCAATTCGCCGACTGTCTCGAGGATGTCGCCGGATACAAGCCGGGTTGTCACTTGGCTGACGCCGGCCTTCAAAACGATACTTTGCGCATCCTCCAGGATTACCCTGCCCCGCTCGCGGGCCAGTTTGGCGCGTTGGGCGTCGAGTTCGCTGAGCTGTTCGAGCAGGGCCGAACGGGTGCCGAGGGCGATCGCTCCGCTCAGATCGGACGGCGGGGTCTCGCGCCTTCCAAGCACATGCAGAATCTGCACGGACGAGCCCATACGCTTGGCAAGCCAGGCGGCGTGCTCGCAAACGCTTTTCGAGTAAATCGAACCATCTACAAATGCGACGAGGGGGTTGGACATATCGCCTGCTCCTAATGGGCCATCAGCTTGTCGAGTGCGCCGGGCTTGTCGTGTACGGCAAGCCGGTCGACAATCGTCTCGCTCGCTTCATTGAGGCCGACAATTTCAACCTCCGCACCGTCACGGCGGAATTTGAGCACGGCCATATCCAAAGCTGCAACGCTGGAAATATCCCAGATATGAGCGCGGGAAACATCGATGGTGACCTTTTCGAGCACTTCCTTGAAATCGAATGCGGCCATGAAGTCTTCGGTGGATGCAAAGAAGAGCTGGCCTTCAACGACATAGGTGCGATGCCGCCCATCGTCGGAAACCATCGACGTAACGCGGAACAGCTGGGCGATCTTCCACGCAAAGAAGATGCCCGAGAGCAGCACGCCAGCCAGAACGCCGATGGCAAGGTTGTGGGTGTAGATCACCGCCACAACGGTGACGATCATCACGACCGAGGAGGATCGCGGATGGTCGCGCAGATTCTTGATCGATGACCATGAGAAGGTGCCAATCGATACCATGATCATGATGGCGACCAGCGCTGCCATAGGAATCTGCGCAACGAGATCGCCCAGCACCACGATCATGAATAGCAGCAGTACGCCAGCGGTAAAGCTCGATAGCCGGCCGCGGCCGCCGGATTTCACGTTGATGATCGACTGACCGATCATCGCGCAACCGGCCATGCCGCCGATGAACCCGGTTGCCGTGTTGGCGATCCCTTGGCCAATACATTCCTGGTTTTTGGCAGATGGCGTATCGGTGAGATCATCGACAATCTGCGCTGTCATCAGGGATTCGAGCAGCCCGACCACCGCAACGGCCGCCGAATAGGGGAAGATGATCATCAACGTTTCGAAGTTGGGCGGGATGTCGGGAATGAGGAATACGGGGAGCGTCGAGGGCAACTCGCCCATGTCTCCCACTGTACGCACATCGAGACCGAAGGCGGTTGCAACGCTGGTCAGGACCAAGATGCAGACCAGCGGCGACGGTATTGCCTTGGTCAGGCGAGGGAAAAGATAAATGATCGCAAGGCCGGCTGCGACCATGACGTAGGTGAGGTGGGGCACACCGATCAGTTCCGGAACTTGCGCGAGAAAGATCAGGATCGCCAAGGCGTTGACGAACCCTGTCATTACCGAACGCGATACGAAGCGCATGAGATTGCCCAGCTTCAGCAGCCCTGCCCCAATCTGTAGCAGCCCCGCAAGTACCGTTGCCGCAAGGAGGTATTCGAGCCCGTGATCGCGGACCAGTGTGACCATCAGAACCGCCGTAGCGGCTGTGGCTGCCGAGATCATGCCTGGCCGCCCGCCCGTGATCGCCGTGATGACAGCAATCGAGAACGAAGCATAAAGGCCGACTTTGGGATCGACACCGGCGATAATCGAAAAGGCGATGGCTTCGGGAATAAGCGCGAGCGCGACAACCAGACCGGCGAGCATGTCGCCGCGAATGTTGCCAAACCACTGCGCGCGGTAGGCGTTCAGATAAAACATTGAATATCCGGAATGTGAGAAACCAAACCAGCGGGCAAGACGCACCGCGACGGGCAGGAGAAGGCTGTCGGTTTAGTTATCCGGCGGATCGGCGGCCGGAAGAGACACCCGGGTTTTCACCGAGTCCAACGTTCGTGGGGACCTTTTTGCCGTATTTGCCCACGAGCGCAAGGAATAGCTGCCATGCGCTCAATGCATGGCTGGTTTGCTGCTACACCAGAGCTCGTATCACCGTGACGTAACTGCCGAGGATAATCAGCCCGGTAACGAAGCTCCAGGCGAACGCGATGAAGGCGGCAAGTAACACGTTCAGGACGGAGATCTGCCCCGCCTCCCCGCTCTGCCAGCCCAGCCGCAGCATGATATAGGGGCCGCAGAAGAAGGTGGTGACAAGATTGAATAGCCCCCGCGCCGGAGACGCTCCATAGATGCGGATACCGGCGGTCTCGCGGAAAAGCCCCTGGTAAAGATGCGTCAGCATTCCCGCCGTGCACAAGCCGACACCGATGATGAACAGCGCAAGAACGAGCTGGGACACGAAGCACCTTTGAGCCAAACCGCATGACAGGCGGCAAGATTAACACTTTGTTAAGCATAACCGGCGCCAAACTGCTTGTCATGCCTGCAGCAGCGGCATGGTTAATTGCGGTTTCAGCTTGGGGAAAACGCGGGTGTCTAAAGCAAATCCGGCACGGCAAGTGGAGACGGAGAACGTCTTTTACACCCTGGCCGTGCTTACCCTGATCGTCGCAATGCTTGGTTTGGGTGGCGCATATGCGGTGGGCGCCTGGCTGGATGCGGCGCGCGAGGAGCCGGCAAACCCTGCTCTCACCGCGACGCACCTCGTCACCATAGGCGCGCAACACTATGTGGTGCCGGCTGCGCTGATGTCCGACCCCATCCAGCGGAGGGACGGATTTTCGGATCGCCTCGACATGGCGCTGGCCTTGCCGCTCGGGGCGGGCGGACGGCTGACGATGGTCGACGTCACGATCATGCCGCGAGGGCGTATCCGCACAAGCGCCAACCTGCTCGACAGCGTCTATTTGCGCCAGTTCGCCAATGCACAGCTTCAAGGTCCGCCAGGGCTTGTGGGCAAACCACTCGCGGGTGATGCGGGAACGGTGGGTGAGACGGTTTGGTACGACCCCCTAAGCCCCACCCCGTTCGTCGCCAAATGTGCGGTGCCGGTCGCTATGGGCGGCGAGCAGAAAACCTGCATCCGCACCGTACAACTCTCGGACCGCAACACCGCCGTGTTCGCCTTCGAGCCATCGGTGCTCGACAATTGGCGCCGGTTCGACGAAACGGTGGAGAGTTGGCTGGCAGGGCTGCGCAAGTAGCCGTCATCTACGGTGGAGGCGAAGGCGGGAACCCGGCCACTCAATATATGACGAAATGCCGGGACCCAGAGAACGGAAGAGAGGCGACTGCCCTGGTGGAGGTGCCTAGTTCACGTCCTCGAGATCGATGTCGAGGATCGAAATCTGCACCATGTATGATTTCTCGCCTTCGTCCTCGTCGACATAGATCAGCCCGAGAAATTCCTCGCCCAAGTACAACTCCACCGAGTCGTCCTGCTTGGGCCGGGGGCGGACATCGATATTGCGGTTGGCGAACGTTTTCTGCAGATACTTCTGCAGCTTGATAATTTCGTCGTGCTTCACGAACTCTCTCCAATGGGTGTTAGCCGATGCATACCGGCCCTGTACGGCCTCTGCAATGCCACAAGGCGATTTCCCCATGAGAGGTTGCGAGAGGTTTTGGCCTATCAGTCGCGCGGCACCATGACGATCTGGTCCATCACAGTCGATGGCTGGTTGCAGCCCGCTTCGCCGACGACCTTGGCGGGGACGCCCGCAACCGTTGTGCGCGGCGGCACCTCCTTAAGCACGACGGACCCGGCGGCGACGCGCGAGCAGTCGCCCACCCTGATATTGCCGAGGATCTTCGCACCTGCCCCGATCAGCACGCCATTGCCGATCTTGGGATGGCGATCTTCATGGGATTTCCCGGTGCCGCCCAGCGTTACGTCCTGCATGATGGAACAGTGATCGCCAACCACGGCCGTCTCGCCAACGACAAACCCCGTCGCGTGATCGAGCATGATACCCTTGCCGATCCGGGCCGCGGGATTGATATCAACCTGGAAGACGATGCTCGCGCGGCTCTGCAGATAGAGGGCGAAGTCCTTGCGCCCGTCGTTAAGCAACGCATGAGCGAACCGATGCGTCTGGATCGCCTGATAACCCTTGAAATAAAGGAAAGGAACCACTGCCCGATCACACGCGGGATCGCGCTCGAGCGTTGCGGCAAGGTCGGCCCGTGCCGCTTCACCAATTTCCGGATGATCGGCCAGGACATCTTCGAAGGACTGCCGTATGAGATCGGCAGGTACGTCCGCATGGTCCAGCCGCGCCGCCAGCCTGTGAGCGAGCGCAGATTCGAACGAGTCGTGGTTGAGCACAACGGACACAGCCAACTGCGTGAGCGAGGGCTCCGCGGTGCATATTTCCCGCGCCTCGGCAACGATTGTCGCCCATACGGGGTCGACCGAACTGAGCTTGCCGGACTTTATGACGGGACTGGTCATGGTGCACTCCAAGTTGGCACATGCCTCGATATAGAGCAGGCATTCTATCAAACAAAGGGTTTCAAGGAAAATTGGTTCACGGATTCCCTTGCTGGTGAAACGGCGGAGAAAAGGCCGGTGTCCGTCGATCCGCTCTCCAGCTGGGTGATTTGTGACGTCCCGCTTCTCCGGGCTATCACAGGAGCCGGCACTATCATCCTGGCGCTCAGGTCGGGTAAACGCGCGCCAGGAATTCGAGAGCGCCTTTCTTGAATTGCGGATCGCCGGTCGCGCGCATGTGGTCGCGGCGCTCGATAACCAGCGATTCGCCATTTGGCAGCATATCCGCGAGAGTCTGCGCATCGCCGCCTACCGTATCCTCGCTGCCTACAGCAACGAGGACCGGCGCAACGATACCCCGCAGGTCCTCTACCGGCACGGGCGTGCGCGAGCCGGCCATGCATGCAGCGAGCGCCTTGCGATCGCTCTTGGTGTGATCGGCGAAGATGCGAAATTGGCGGCCCGTGGGGTGTGTCACTTCGGATAGCGATGGGGCATCGAGCGCAGCGATGATTTCGTCACTGTCGAGCGTCGGCGTCGGCATATTCGCGCCCAGCCCGCCGAAGATCGCACAAGCAACCTTTTCCGGGCTCTGGATGCAGACGAAGGCCGAAATCCGCGCGCCCATCGAATAACCGATCAATGCCACCTTCCCATAGCCAAGGTGATCCACGAGGTTGACGACATCACTTGCCATTTCACGCGCATCATATCGGCCAGAATCGTACACCTTCTCAGAATTGCCGTGGCCGCGATTGTCCAGCGTGACTACGCGATACCCGGCGCCGGTCAGGGTTTCCGCCCATCCTGTAGATACCCAGTTGACGATGCCGTTAGAACCGAAGCCGTGGACCGCGACAATCGGCGGTCCCTCGCCATATATTTCGTAGGCGAGCGTGAAACCTTCGGACTCAAATACCGGCATAAGTGATTCCTTTGACTCTGCTTTCGGCCTGTCTTAACAGCGCGCTTTATCGAGACCAACCGCGCCAATCTGCCCACTGGCATTTGCGGCCTCCAGCCGTTATGGTCCGGCCAACTTTGGCGCACCGGATAGACGCGATCATGGCACAACACAGCACCCCGCACTTCCACAATACCGAAGGACTGGCACGCATCGTGATCGGTGCCAAGGAATTCCAGTGCGTGGGCGCCAAGCCGCCATTCGATCATCCCCACGTCTTCCTTGACATGGGCGCGGACAACGAAATCGTCTGCCCGTATTGTTCGACCCTTTACGTCTACGATCCCAGCCTGCCCGCCGGTTCCGCCGACCCGGCGAGCGCTGTTTTCCACCTCGAAAACGCTTGAAGCCGGAGCGCCGAATGGGCGCACCTCGTACCATCGTTATCATCGGCGCCGGGATTTCCGGTCTGACGCTTGCTCTCGCCCTGGCCAAGTTTGGCGCGCAGGTGTTGGTGATCGAGCGCAACGCTGAGACCTCCGAATTCGGCGCTGGCCTCCAGATCAGCGCCAATGCCCGCAAATGCCTTATCCGGCTGGGGCTGGATGAAGCGCTGGAGCAGGTCAGCTTCCGTCCCGAAGGCATCGACCTATATCCCCATAAGTCCGATGCGCCGCTGCAAACGCTGACACTCGGCGCCACGATTGCCGAACGGTTTGGCGCACCCTATGCGGTCATGCACCGCGCGGATGTGGTCGAGGTGCTTTTTGCTGCCGCCAAGCGCTTCGCCAATATTGAAATCGCCTTCGGCGTCGAGCACTTCACGATCGACGACGCGGACGGAAGGATCGCAATCGCATTTGAGGAGCATGGTGGGCGGCAGCGGACCGTTGCGCCGTTCGCGCTCGTGGGTGCCGATGGCGTACGCTCGGTGGTTCGCACCCGATGGATGGAAGGAGCCGATCCCGTTTATTCGGGCAAGGTCGCTTGGCGTACACTGGTTGTCCCCGATAAGCTCGCCGACATCGTCAAATCTGATCGCGTGAGCGTCATGTTCGGCCCGCGCCATCATCTCGTTGTCTACCCCTTGCCGTATCGGAATGCAGTCAATCTGGCGCTGTTTGTGCAGGAGCCAGAAAGCCGGCTTGCGACGCTCGAAAAGGGCACACCAACGCTACGGAACGTCAACGACCAGCGGCTGGCGGCAATTCTAACCGCGGCCCAAGGCACCTGGACGCCATGGATACTGTCGGCGGTCGAGACGGAGAACTGGCACAAGGGTCCGATGGGTCTCATTGGAGACGCCGCCCACGCCATGCTGCCGTTCCAGGCGCAAGGAGCGGCAATGGGCATAGAGGACGCAACCGTTCTTGCGCCGTTGCTCGTTTCCGCGCCCAACGCGGAGCACGCTTTCAAGCGCTATGCAGCGCTCAGGCAGGAACGCGTAAGGCGTGTGCAGGCGGTCTCGCGTCGGAACGGCCACATATTCCATATGAGCGCGCCTTTTTCATTGGCGCGCGATCTGGTTATCAGGACCGAGGGGCCGGAAGGACACCTCAAACGCCTCGCCTGGCTCTACGGGTACGATCCGCTCTCTGCTGCCATAATAGAACCATAACGGCGGGGTTGCGTTTCCCCTCACGCCCATGCCAATTGAACTCAAGTTATCGACCGCAAAAAGGGCCAAATGCGCGTAAATCCCCAGTCGCGGCTGCCTCTCGTCTTCATCCTCATAACGGTGTTTCTGGACATCGTGGGGCTCGGCATCATCCTGCCCGTGCTCCCCGGGCTTATCCTTGAGCTGACAGACGGGCACAACGTCGCCGATGCCGCCGTGATCGGCGGGTATCTGGTCTTCGTCTATGCGTCCATGCAGTTTCTGTTTTCCCCCATTCTGGGCAATCTGTCGGATCGCTGGGGACGTCGGCCGGTTCTCCTGCTTTCGCTCGTGGGCCTCTCGCTCGACTATCTCCTGATGGCGTGGGCGCCCACGCTTATCTGGCTGTTCGTTGGCCGAATGCTCTCGGGTATCTGCGGGGCGGCAGTGGGCACGGCAACCGCCTATGTGGCCGACATAACGCCCAAGGAAAAGCGCTCGCAGCGCTTTGGCCTAATTGGCGCGGCCTTCGGCTTGGGGCTGATTGTGGGTCCCGTCATCGGCGGGGAATTGGGCGAGTTCGGTCCGCGCGCGCCCTTCTACCTCGCGGCGACCCTGGCGGCAGCAAATGTGGTGTTCGGTTTTTTCGTCCTGCCTGAAAGCCTCTCGAAATTCCGCCGCCGCCGCTTCGATCTCAAGCGCGCAAACCCCTTTGGCGCAATCCTGGCTTTTCGGCATACGCCCATCGTCCTGGTTCTGCTGGGCGCGCTGTTCCTGTTCGCACTCGCTGGGCAGACCTATCCCAATATGTGGAATTTCTACACCATCCGCCAGTTCGACTGGACACCCTCACAGGTCGGCCGGTCGCTCGGGGTCTTCGGCATTCTCTTCGCGCTTTCCCAAGCCGTGCTCGTTGGCCCGGCGATCCGCTATTTCGGCGTGGCCGGAACGATCCTCACCGGACTTGGGCTCGCCGTCTTCGCGTTTATTGGCGTCTCGTTGATCGATACGGTTCTGGGGCTCTGGTTCTTCCTGGTTGTGGGATCGTTCAGCGCCGTGGCCGCACCTTCGCTCACGGGGCTGCTGTCCAATAATGTGAAGGCGAACCAGCAGGGCGAACTGCAGGGGGCTGTAAATGCCACCAATTCCCTGACCGCAATTATCGCACCGGTGGGAGCAACGCAGCTATTCCGGTTCTTTACCTCGGATGCTGCGCCGACCTATTTCCCCGGCGCACCATTCTTCACCGCAGGTCTCATGGTCGCCGGCAGCGCTTTGCTGTTCATCTTCGCCGCGCTACGTTTCAACATATGGCAGGCACCGACCCACAAGGCCGAAAAACCCGTCGTGCCGCCGCCCCCGCCGAGCGGCCAGGCGGTCAACCGGCCAGATACCGAGCCGTTGCCGGGAGCGGAAGACGGAACCGAACCACCCGATGAGGTAAAAAGCGGTAATAGCTGACAGCTATTTCGCCACGAGGCTCGGCCACTTGTGGTGGAAGTCGCCTTCCCTATCGATCCGCTTGAATCCATGAGCACCGAAGAAATCGCGCTGGCCCTGGGTAAGATTGGTCGTACCATTCGCCTGCCGATAGGCATCGAAATAGGCAAGGGCGGAAGAAAGGCAAGGCGCCGGCATCTCGTTGACCGCACAAGTGGCGACCACGGCACGCAACGCCCCATTGCATTCCTTCATTAGCTCAACAAAGGCAGGTTGGGTAAGCAGGTTGGCGGCAGTTCCTGAAGCAAAGGATTGGGAAATCTGATCAAGGAAACGCGAGCGGATGATGCAGCCCGCGCGCCAGATCTTCGCGATTACGTCGAGTGGCAGGTTCCACCCGTTTTCCTCCGAAGCCTTGGCCATGACCGCGAAGCCCTGGGCGTAGGCCGCGATTTTTCCTGCCAACAGAGCTTTTTCCAATGTCTCTAGCGAGATCGTCGCCTTGCCCTTGGCCGCGGCGCCGTAGAGCTTCTCGCCTTCGATACGTTCGGTCTTCATCGAGGAGATTGAACGCGCCGCAACCGCGCCTTCGATCGTCGTGGCCGACACTCCCATGTTCAGCGCCTCGATGGCCGACCAGCGACCCGTGCCCTTCTGGCCTGCGGAATCGAGGATGATATCGACCAGCGGCTGGCCGGATGCCTCGTCCACAGCGTCCAAAACGTGGCCGGTAATTTCGATGAGATAGGAATCGAGTGGCCCCGCATTCCAGTCATTAAACACTTTGGCGCACTCGGATGCGGACATACCCAGGCCATCGCGCATCACCCCGTAGATTTCAGCGATCATCTGCATGTCGGCATATTCGATGCCATTGTGGATCGTTTTGACGAAGTGACCTGCCCCGCCAGTTCCCAGATAGGCGCAGCATGGCTCGCCATCGAACTTGGCGGAAATGGCGGTCAGCACCGCCTCAGCGTTCTTCCATTCGGCCTGCGAGCCACCGACCATGATGGAAGGGCCATGCCGAGCCCCCTCTTCACCGCCCGAGACGCCTATGCCCAGAAATCCGATACCGGATCCGTCGAGCTCTGCGAACCGGCGCACGGTGTCGTGGTAATTGGCATTGCCGGCATCTATGATGACATCCCCTTTTTCCAGCAGCGGCCGGAGCTCGGCGATGACGGCGTCCACGGGTTCGCCGGCCTTGACCATGACGATGACCGATCGGGGGGCTTTGAGCATGCCCACGAAGGCTGCCAGATCGCCGCTGCCCATTACATTGCCGGCCAGATCGCCCGCCGACTCAAGGAACGCATCGACCTTGCTCGCGGTACGGTTGTAGACCGCAACCTTATAGCCATTATCCGCAATGTTGAGCGCCAGATTTTCGCCCATTACGCCGAGGCCGATCAGCCCGATATCTGCCTGAGTCATCACTATCTCCATAAGTGGCAATGGGTTTTCGCACAGTGGGCCCTCAACGTCAAAACGCCCGATGCAAACGCCGCCGATAGGATGTAAAATTTTTAGGCCGCCAGCGCGAGAGCTTTTCTCGCAGCTTGGTTGCGGTATAGATGAAATTGTAATCGATTGCAGGAACGAGGAGGGCCACATGGGGTATGCCACGAGTTCGGCGGCCAACGCAGCGAGGCTCATCGTCGTTATGGGTGTCTCCGGGTCCGGCAAGACGACCATTGGCGAAAAGCTGGCGGAAGCGCTCGGGCTGCCGTTTCTCGATGCAGACAATTTCCATCCGCGCGCTAACGTGGAAAAGATGCGAGGGGGCCGCTCCCTCACCGACGAGGATCGCTGGCCCTGGCTCGAAATCGTGGCCGATGCCATGCGCAACACAGCCGATACGCGGGGCCGCGTGGTCTGCGCCTGCTCGGCTCTGCGACGCGACTATCGTGATTTTCTGGTCAAGAAAGCCGGTGAGTCCATCGCCTTCATTTTGCTGCACGGCGACAAGGACGTCATTGCCAAACGACAGGCGAACCGCCCCGGCCACTTCATGCCTGCAGCCCTACTCGACAGCCAGTTTGCGACTCTTCAACTGCTAGGAGAAGACGAGAACGGCTTTATGCTCGACGTGGCCAATACCGTCGAGGAACTGGTAACGCAGGCCGCTGAGCGGCTCTCTTAGCGGTATTCTACCGAATAACCTCGGTCCTCGAGGATGGCAGGTATCGAGTCCGGCCCGGCAAAATGTGCGAGTCCAACTGCGACCATCACCCTGCCCTCCCCTTGGAGAATGGCCTCGATGCCGTCGGCAAACTCGCGATTCCGTTCGACCAGCAGTGCATCGTAGAACTCGGGAGAACTGCGGCGCATCTCTTCCAGAATGGCTTCGAGGGGAGCAAGATCTCCTGTCGTCCAGGCATCGAGGCTGACAATGAGTTCCTCAATGGATCTGTCCGCCTCGAACAATACTTCGCGCAGCAGCCCGACCTGCGTTGCCTCGTCCATGTCGGCAAACACCTGAAATTGTCCCTCGAAGGATTCGAACCCATGGACCGGAATGGCATGGCTCCGCGCCAGTTCTTCGATGTAGATGTCCAGTCCCTGCGCGGGATCGAAGCCCGCGGCCCCCAGTACCAGCCCGGTGACCTGAAGGTAGGCAAACCAGGGACGTGCGTCCAAATAGCTTTCCAGCGGAACGCCATGTTCGGCAAGCAATGCCGCAAGCGCCTCTAGATCGGCGTCTTCGAGCACGTCCGTCAACGGCCGCTCCGGTGAGAGACCGTATTGCGCGATAAGGGCGAACATGGAGGGCGGGGGATTGGAAATATCGGCGATCTCGAGCCAGACCGCGTCGGATTTGGCGACCAGTTCGGAATAAAGAGCGAGGCCGGTGTTGTCTTCTCCGCGCATCATGTGAACCGTTCCGGCCATGTAGACGACGGAATCGGCGTTCCGCACGATCCAGATCGGCGGGTCGGCACGCTCGGCCCACGCCTGTGTGGGGAACGAGGCGATAACGAGCAGGCACAGCGGAACAATCAATCTCGACATCGGAGGACTCCAATAAGGCTCCACCGAGCCGACCATATAATCGATATCAGAAAGACAAGGCTCTCCAAGGAGAAAATGGAACGTCCAAGCAGGACCGCGGTTCCCTCAGTCGCCAGGTTTCAACTCGGCCGCTGCACGCAGCCAGGCCTTGCGCTCTGGCGACACCTCCCGCCAATCGCTCCCGGTCAACGCCGCGTCCATTGCATAGAGCGCGTTGAGGGATACGCGGTTGCCGAACACAAATCTGAGCCTGAGATAGGCACCAACCGCGCCCACCGCACGCAAGGCTTCGGCGTCCGGGATGCCGACTTCGATGAGCATGGCCTGCGTGACCTTGCCCAGGTTGCGCATCGCGCTGATCGCCCCGGTCATTTCCTACCCCCCAACTTTCGAAAACGCTCCCTGTCTTATTTCAACAAGGAGCGTTCAAATTAGCCGACCTGAGGCTGAAATGTCAGGGCCATCAACCCTGCCGCGCAGCCCAGGATTTCATCGCCTCGGTCAACCAGATGGTGAATCCCGGCGCAATGGCTTCATAGCGGGCAGCGAAGTCCGGATGCGCGAGGTACATGTCCGCGAGCCCGGCATAGGCCTGCGGTGGGCACGGCTTGTCCCACATTTTGCCCACCCACGCGCGGTGAGCCTCGATGAGCGCATCGTTGACGGGATCATCCGCGGCGATGCCCCGCTGCATGGCTTCGGCGAGGCCCCGCTCGATGGGCTCAAGTTCAGCCATCTGCTGTTGCATCGCCCCTTCGGGCTGCGAGGCCATGACGGCCTTGCTCTGCGCGATGCGATCGGCCATGTCCGGCCCGTAGGTGTCGACGAGCCACCGCTCGTATTCGGCCTGCTTTTTGGGATCGACGATCCCCGTGTACAAATCGGCGTCCTTCATGGCGCGATCTCCTTTCAGTTCGGCGATCGTGCGGTCGATCGTCCTCAACATCCCGGACAGCCGTTGGGTCTCGCCAGCGATCCTTTCGCGCTGTTTCATGAGCGCTTCGAGCCTATCGAAGCCCGGATCGTCCAGAATATCCGCGATCTCCGCGAGCGGGATGCCCAATTCGCGGTGAATGAGAATCTGTTGCAGGCGCAGCAGATTTTCGCGATCGTAGTAGCGATAGCCGTTGGTGCCGGTATGCGCGGGTCGGAGCAAACTGATGGCGTCATAATGATGCAGGGCGCGGACCGAAACCCCTGCCAGTTCTGCAACCCGTTTGACTGTGTACATCGTCCGCCTCCTTCTCCGCGCTTTCCGCAGGACCAGGGTCTTAGGCTCTCACGCCACGTGAGGGTCAACCCCTTCCCGGCATTTGAAAAGACTGGGTGATGCTCTGTTCACCATGAGCACAGTGTTCCCCGGCCGGAAAGTAATTGGTGACCCTCTCTGGTGCCATATTGTCTCTGCCACAGAGCCCGACGGAGAAAGACGGTATGAACGCACCATCACGCCAGGAACTCGCTCTCATGCTGGTATGGGCCTTTCGCGACCAGAAGGTCGAATCGGCCTACGATCCCCACGCAGACGCGCTAACGCTGTATCACAACGTGATGGCGCTTCCGGTCGAAGAGGCCGCAGCTGTCATCTCTTGTGCTCGCTCGGGCAACATACCTCCCTCCGACCCATTGATGCTTGCGCGCTGGACCCGGGGCGTCTGCCTTCTGCGCGAGATCATACAACAGCCCATGTGCGAGCTCTCGATTGCCCGCCCTGAGCGAGAATCCCCGGCCGCAACCGCCGCATGATCGAACGGGTCTGCCCAAACACGGCCAAAGCTGGGCAAAATTGCCTATAAATTTCCGTGTGATGGCCTTATGAGGGCCAAGTCTCCGCCACGTATCCCGCTCACGATCCGATCACGGTTTCGCGAACGGGCGGAATCGTCGGCGGGTGGATCCCCGCTCCGCCGTTTTTCAACGATACATGGAGCATGAAATTCCCATGAAGAAGACCGTTATTACTCTTGCCGCCCTGCTAGGCCTTTCCGTTGCCGCACCGGCACTGGCCCAGAGCGTCGATTTCGATACCATCGATGCAAATATGGACGGTGTAGTCAGCTTCGAGGAACTTCAGGTGGCCCTCCCCGCCATTACCCAGGAAGATTTCGATATTCTCGACACTGACGGCGACGGCGTGCTCTCGCGCGAAGAATTCGCCGTTCTCCTGGAAGCGCCTGCAGCTCAGTAGGTTCTCCAAAGAGCGATGTCGCCACAAAGCGGCATCGCTTCTTACCATCCGTATCACTTCCCCCTCAGATTTCTCTCCAGAGATTCAATCGCATCGGTCGAGGCTTCGCCGGCTATTTGATCTGGATCAATGCCGCAACTGTGCGCTAATAATATTCGAATCTTCTAAATTACGAATATATGGAGCACCGCATGATCCCCCGTATGCCTGACGCTCTTGGCGAGCGATACTCTCCTCTTTATTTCCTTGCCGCCCTCGGCGCGGGTGGCCTGTCGGTATCCTTCTTCCTCTACCTCATGTTTTGGGTACCCCACCCCGGGCAGGCGGTACCGATCTTTGAAGACATATTAAGTGCGTTTCAGACAGGAGGCGTCCTCGATCGCACGATGATCGCCGTCGCCTGGATCGGCGTTGCATTGTTTGCTGCCCTGCACTATCGGCTGCTCGCCTGGAATTTCGCTCAACTCTCCCACTTTCGGAAAACGGCAGCCTACACTCAGCTGCGCAATTCCAACGCCGAGACCCAACTTCTTGCCGCGCCGCTCGCGCTTGCTATGGCAATGAACGCTGCATTTGTTCTCGGCCTCGTCTTCGTGCCCGGCCTCTGGTCGGTCGTCGAGTACCTATTTCCCGTCGCGATTCTCGTCTTTGCTGCCATAGGTGTTTATGCCTTTAAACTCCTTGGGGACTTTTTCGGTCGCGTCCTGGTCTCTGGCGGATTCAACCCCGAAAAGAATAACAGCCTGAGCCAGCTTATGCCGTCGTTTGCATTGGCAATGATTGGCGTCGGGCTCGCTGCACCTGCCGCGATGAGCGGCGTTCTGGCGACCGCGGGGATCGCCTACATCCTATCCATCATATTCATCACCGCTGCAGTCCTTCTCGGTGCCATTCAAATCGTTCTTGGGTTCAAGGCCATGCTCGAGAACGGCGTGGATCTTCAAGCTGCGCCGACACTTTGGGTCGCGATTCCCATCGTCACGGTGATTTCGATTGCGGTCCTGCGGCTCGGACACGGTGCGCACGAGCACTTCGACCCGACGGCATCCACAAGCCAGTTCACATTTCTCACGGTCATGCTGGCCATCCAGATCGCGGTCGGCCTCCTCGGTTGCGTAGTGCTGGGCAAACTCGGATATTTCGGCAAGTTCGTCACAGGAGTAGACAAGTCAGCGGGCACCTATGCCCTGGTCTGCCCGCCGGTCGCCATGAACGTGATGCTCCAGTTCTATATCAATCGCGGCCTCGTACCGGCGGGGATACTGGAAAAAGGGTCAGCAACCTATATCGCGCTCTCGGCGCTGGCTCTGGCGTTTCAATTAGCGGCGGTCTGGCTGGTCTTTAGGCTCAATGCCAAGCACTTCCCCAGAGGTGCAAATCCCAAGGCCGTTCCGGCTGAATAGCAGGAACGAAGTCAAACCCGGGACCGGCATGCCGACCGCAGGCTGGTCCCTTTTGGTATCATGCGCTTGGTGCGGGCGGCGGGACTCGAACCCGCACGGGGATACCCCCTCAAGATTTTAAGTCTTGTGTGTCTACCAGTTCCACCACGCCCGCGGCAGATGCCCCTCACATACAGGGCCGATCCGAAATGACAAGCCCCGCCTAGGCTTTGAGAAGCGCCAGCAGTTTTTCCCCGCGCGGCGACAAGCGGTAACCGGTCTCAAGGCTCTCGGTGAGACCAAGCGCCTTCAATTCCCGGACACTCGCCTTGAACACGGGCTTTTCCAATCCCGTTTCGCCCGCCAGAGCTTCGGCGCGCACTCCCGGCCTTTCTGCGATCAGCGAGAGGGCTGCGTGGCTCCAGCCGATCTTGGTGCGTGCATCGATCTTTGCAAGTTCGGCGACAATACCACTGAGCTTTGTCGGATCGAGTGCATTATCTGATCGCAGCTCCTCGCGCGGATCGGGGCCCAAATAACGCACTTCGATACGGTCGAGGTCGCCGGGCTTCATCGTCTCAAGCCACGAAAGGAAATCGGAAACATCGCGGAAACCGGCGCGCTTCGCGTCTGCGTCCGTAACCTCCCCAGCGCTGATCGGCGTGATCGCACCGATCTGCAGCACGCCCACCTTCGTCTTGAGCGTACCGCCGGGTTTGACCGTGCGCTTTCGCCAGCGGCGGAACTGCAGGGTGATCTCGCCCGATTTGATCTTCTCGAGAACCTCGAGCTTGATGAGCATTGTTCAGTCGGTGCCCCCGGTGATCGGTGGCGCATAGGTGAAATCAAGATCCCACGGGAAATAGATCCACGTGTCCTGGCTGACCTCGGTAATGAACGTATCGACCATCTCCCGGCCGAGCGGCTTGGCGTAGACGGTGGCGAAATGGGCATGAGGCAGCATGTCGCGCACCGCGCGGGCCGTCGCGCCCGTATCGACGAGATCGTCGATGATGAGGAGTTTTTTGCTCGAAGCGTCGGCTGCAATGAGATCGTGATTGATAGACTTCATCACCCGGACTTCGCCCTGGTTCTGGTGGTCATACGACTTGACCGACACACTCTCGATCACGCGGATATTGAGTTCACGCGCAATGATTGCGGCCGGCACCAGTCCGCCCCGCGTGATCGCGACGATAGCATGGAACGGCCCCTCGCTGGTCAGGCGCCACGCAAGCGCACGCGAATCGCGGTGGAATTGATCCCAGGACACCGGGAAGGACTTGTTGGGCTGGTTCATCAATATGGCTCCTTGGGAAGCGTGATATTCTTTTTGGCATGAAGCCCGTCGACGAGGGCCTGCACTTCGGCGGTTGCCGCATCCAGCCGCGTAAGGTCGGAGCTGCGCAGCACGAGATGGGTAAGAATATGCGTATGCCCCATCTGGGGATAAGACCCGATCTTGACGTCATCGTAGCGAGACTGGATTTCCGCCAGCGGATCGCCCAATGCCCCTTCGCCCACGCCCGCACTCACCGTCCGGCTCTCGACCTTGCGTCCGCCCTCCAGCGTGGGGGCGATGGCCTCCAGCATCGCCTTCATGATCACCGGCACTCCGGCCATCACATAGACATTGCCAATACGGAAGCCGGGCGCAGCAGACACCGCATTGACGATCAGATCGGCCCCTTGAGGGATGCGCGCCATGCGCAAACGGGCATTGGTGACCTCGGTCCCGGTCTCCTTCCATCGCGCTTCGAGCATCGCACGTGCCTGATCGTTGATCGGCAGTGCCACCTCGAATGCCTTGGCGATGGCATCGGCTGTGATGTCGTCATGCGTGGGGCCGATTCCACCGGTGGTAAACACATAGCGATATCGGGCCCGCAAGGCGTTGACCGCCTCGACGATCATATCCTCGATATCGGGCACCACCCGCACCTCGGTGAGCGCAATCCCGAGATCGGTGCAGAATTCCGCCGTCGCCGCGATGTTCAAATCCTTCGTCCGGCCCGAAAGGATTTCGTCGCCGATGACAAGAAGACCTGCAGTGACCTCGGTTTGACTCATGGACGCGATCGCTTATGAGAGGAACTGGCATGGATGCCCGCACAAGCGGGGGAAATCAAGCAATAGACGAAACTTGCAGCGGTTATCGACAGGCAAGGCGCTCCAGAACCGCGCACCGGCGAGTGGGCTCACCGCGAGGCAAGGTCGGCAAGCCGAGCCTTCCAGAACCCGCGCCAATCCTCGACCTCATCCGGCCCTGCAAGTTTCTCATGCGTCAGCGCGATCGTTGCCTTGCCGCCCGGCTTTTCGCCGATTGTGACGTTCAGCCGCGAGCCATCGGCGAGTGGGCGGCGCCAATAGCGCCACTTCTGGCTGCCGGAGGTGCTCGCAGGTTCGGCAAACTCGACGCTGCCGTCTGTCTCCAACGCGCCTGCCCGCACCTTCCAAAGTGCCAGCGCATCGTCGGGAGAGCCGGGCACGGTTTTGCTCACCGACACTTCATGACTGCCATCCGAGCGCTGACCGGGCTGGCGGCGGCCGATATGTTGCTCGTAAGCGACCGTGATCGTCTGTGCCCACCATCCGCTCGCATCACCGGTGGCGACGATCCGCTCGGCAATGGCCGCGTGACTCATGTGCTCTGCATCGATGTTTTGTAGGAACGCGAGCCATTGCTCCCAGCTTCGTCCAGTCTTTCCGGCGAGGATCGAGGTATCGACAGGCTTGGTCATGGCTTTCTCTCGACAACCTTACCGGATAAGCCTATCCAATCGCCACCGAGCCGTATAGGCAAACGGCCATGCGCTTCTCCTCGCCCCTCATTCGCGGCACGCTTGTCAAACGCTACAAGCGCTTCCTCGCCGATATCATTTTGGAGGATGGCACGGCGATTACCGCCCATTGTGCCAATCCGGGCGGGATGATCGGGCTCAATATGTCCGGACTGCCCGTTTGGCTATCGAAATCGGACGATTCCAAGCGCAAGCTCGCCTATTCGCTGGAACTGGTGGAGCTGCCGACCGGTTTGGTCGGGATCAATACCGCGCATCCGAACCGTATTGTCGCCGCAGCGCTGAAAATGGGACTTATCAGCGAACTGGCGGGATACACCACCGTCCGGCCAGAGGTCCGTTATGGCGAAAAGAGTCGTATCGACTTTTTTTTGAGCGGAGAGGGGCGCCCTGATTGCTATCTCGAGGTCAAGAACGTCCATCTCGTTCGCCAGCCTGGCCTAGCCGAGTTCCCCGATACGGTGACCGTGCGCGGGGCCCGGCACCTCGCCGAATTGGCCGCCATGAAAGCCAAGGGGCTCCGCGCCGTAATGCTTTACGTCGTCCAGCGCACCGATTGCTCGGCCTTCGCACTCGCCGCCGATCTGGATCCTGCTTATGCGGCTGCGTTTGACCTTGCCACCGCGCAGGGCGTTGAAGCGTTGTGCTACGCGACCGATATAGCGAAGGACGGCATAAGCCTTTCTACCCCCCTTCCCTTCGCTCGGACGCGGAGCTAGGGTTGCCCCGATCAGATGAGGCCACGATGACCACCTACGTCGAAGCGACATCGAAGAAAAAGCGGATGCACGGCATTATCCCGCTGCACGGTGAGGAAGGCTTCGCCGGGATGCGAAAGGCCGGCGCGCTGACCGCCGAAGTGCTCGATCGCGTGACCGCGATGGTTGAGCCGGGCATGCCGACCGACAAGATCGACAGGTTCATCTACGAGTTCGCGCGCGATAACGGCGCGATCCCCGCGACGCTCAACTATCGCGGCTACCGCTATTCGTGCTGCACCTCTATCAACCACGTCGTCTGCCACGGGATGCCGTCGGACCGGCCGCTGCGTGAAGGCGACATCGTCAATATCGACGTGACGTTGATCCTCGATGGCTGGCACGGGGATTCGAGCCGCATGTATGCCGTGGGCGAAATCTCGCGCAAGGCGGAGCGGCTTATCGACGTGACCTATGAAGCGCTCGAACGCGGCATCGAGGCGGCAAGGCCGGGCAACACGACCGGCGACATCGGCGCCGCTATCCAGCAATACGCCGAAGCGGAACGGACCAGCGTCGTACGGGATTTCGTCGGCCACGGAATCGGCAGGCTGTTTCACGACGAGCCGAATATCATGCACTTCGGTAACCCCGGCACGGGCGTCGAACTCAAGCCGGGCATGGTCTTCACCATCGAACCGATGATCAACCTCGGCCGCCCGCAGGTGAAAATTCTCAACGACGGCTGGACGGCGGTAACGCGTGACCGGACGCTTTCCGCCCAGTGCGAACACACAATCGGCATTACGGAAACCGGCGCGGAAATCTTCACGCTCTCTCCCCGCAACATCTTCAACCCGCTTGGCGCCAGGGCAGCATGAGGCGCAGGCAGCAAGGCAAGTCCGACGCGGCGGGCCTTGCGGAAGTCCAGCCACATTATCTTGGCCATCGCGAACGGCTGCGGGAACGGTTTGTGACGAGCGGCGCGGCGGCTTTGCAGGATTACGAACTGCTTGAACTCATCCTGTTCCGCATTCTGCCGCGGCGCGATACCAAACCCATCGCCAAAGCCATGCTCGAAAGGTTCGGGAGTTTTTCCGAAGCTCTGGGCGCTCCAGCGCATTTGCTGGAAGAGATAGATGGCCTGGGACCTACCGCGATCACCGATCTGAAGGTCATTCTCGCCGCCACCCAGCGTATCGGCCGAGACGCTATCCAGAACAAGCCGATCCTGGGATCATGGTCGGACGTTATCGATTACTGCACGGCGCAGATGGCCTATGAAACCAAGGAACAGTTCCGCATCCTGTTTCTCGACAAGAAAAACCGGCTGATTGCCGACGAAGTGCAGCAGACCGGAACCGTGGACCACACCCCGGTTTATCCGCGCGAGGTTATCAAGCGCTCGCTCGAGCTCTCGGCGACCGCGATCATTCTCGTGCATAATCACCCCTCGGGCGACCCGGCACCTTCGTCCGCCGATATCCAGATGACCCGCCAGATCGTCGATATTGCAAAGCCGCTAGGCATCGAGATTCACGATCACCTGATCATCGGGCGCTCGGGGCACAGCTCATTGCGGGGGATGAGGCTGATTTGAAATGAATGGGGTCGACGCGTTTCTGGACTCACTTGCTCATCCGCTCCGCGCTGAAATCGATCGTGTACGCGCGCTCATCGTGACGGCAGTTCCTTCGCTCGATGAGCACGTCAAATGGAAGGCACCAAGCTTCAAAGCGGGCGGAGACGATTGTGTCACCCTAAAGCTCTATCCGCCAAAGGCTGTGCAGGTTGTTTTTCACCGGGGCGCCAAGGTAAAGGACAAAGCCGATCTCAAACATCTCGATCCAGATGGCCTGCTCAAATGGGCTGCATCCGATCGCGGCGTTGCACAGTTCACATCGCTCGAAGATATCGACAACCGCGCGGATGCCTTTAAAGCCCTCGTTACGCGCTGGGTTGCGGCTACCTCCAGCTAGCTCTTGCCGCCCGCTACACCTCTGCGCAGCCGCTTGGCCAACGCGAACCAATTGCGATTGCCTTTGACCGAGGCCCGTACGTGCTCGCCCAACCGCTGGACGATCCATGCGATATGACCGAGCGGAGTCAGAACATGGCAATAGTGGCCCAGCTCAACCCGCTCGTTGCACCATTGGCGCTTTTCGTCATTCTCCCCGCGCCCTAGATCGACAAACGCATAGCCCTCGTCAAATGCCGACTGCATGACGCCGAGCAGACACTGTTTGCCGGGCGAACCCGATTGGGTTGCGGCGCACGTGGTCATCGATGAAATCAGACAGTAAAGCCCCCCGCCGGCCGTAAGGTTGTAGCGTACGGCAATCACCTCGCCATCGAGCCGCAGGACATGGAGTACGCCCCCTGCCCGATCGAATACGTCCCTGTAGAACGCCCGCACGTGCGGCGGCGCGAAGGGATCGGCAATGCCCATCTCCCCGAACCGCACGGCTTTCTGCGCGAACATGGTTTCGATGACGTCATCGACAGGATCACCGGGCTTGAGAACCTCGAAATGCGGCACGCCCAGAGCTGCCAGTTTTGCCGCCTGCTGGCGATCGACCTTTCGCCGATGCTTGTTGCGCTGCGCCCCGTCGCATTCCTCCCAGCTCTCAAATCGCGCACGATACCCCCTGTCGGCTCCCTTCATCGAATGGAAAAGGTCCGCAAGCCCCGTCGGCCGGGCAATATCCGTGGGAACATTGGGAAGACTGATGAGGTCGGTGTCGAGTACCACGCGGGCGAGCCGATTCCATACCTGATGCCGGTCGAAATCCGACATGGCAGCAAAGGCACCTTTGTCGACCAGCGGCGCCTGCTGGCCCAGGTGATCACCTGTTAGCCATGTGGCGACGCTCAAGCCCATCCACCGCTTGCGATACAGCGGCAGCAGCACAACGGGCCGGTCGTTGAGCGCGGCAAGCACGAAAACGCGATCTTCCTTCCGCACCGCGAACGTATCGAGCCACGTCCTCACGAAATCGAGCCCCTGACCGGGGCAATCGATACCCAGGGCCTCCAGTTGGCGCCAAGCCGCCTCAACCTCTTCGATCCGCTCGGTAACGACGACGGAAATTCCCGGCACCCTCAATGGCGCCGCGCTTTCCCCTATTACCTGCTCTACAGCAGTGACCGCGCTCATGTGTCCCCCCACCAGCTACGGGAGCCAACCATCAGACAAAACCGTAAATCCCCCGTTTCGTGAAAGGATCAAACGTGCGGATTTCCGTGTTGTACTCGGGAAGCAACAGAGATGGTAAACGGGAAATAACCGTCAATAGAGGCCCATGCGCATGATCACCATGATCCCGAGCAGCACAAAAACGCCTCCGGGATAAACGAGAACGTCCATCCTGTACGTGCTCGCCATGGCAGGACGCGGATCCTCTCCTGCCGCGAGTGCAGCCATCACCGCTTTGCCATTCCTGATGCCGTAAAACCGGATCCCCAGGAACACCAGTAGCGCCGCGATCATGTATAGCCCGTAGGGGGCCAGCAGGTCTGCGAACGAAGTAACGCCGCCGCCAACGTAGCCGCGCACCAACCCCGACAGCATGGCCACCATCGCCGCTAGCCCGATCACCCGGCGGCCGCGCAACCCGACGGCCCTGTAATAGGTCTTTATCATTTCCGGCGGCAGCGCCCGCAATGCAGGATTCCATACGAGCGTCCCCACAACGGCGGCGCCGCCCCAGATGGAGCCTGAAACGATATGGATGTAATGAATCAACTCTAGCATCCGTTTCTCCAACAGCTTGAAAAGCCTCATGAAACCGGCGGTCGTTTGCGTTGTTGCCAGTAACGGATCGAGGTTATAAAATCTCAACCTTAGTTGAGGTCAAGCTATTTTCGAGGGGAGATCATGAGCCAGCAAGCGAGGGGAAATGCGCCGCCAAAACAGAGCCTGACCGTCGGAGAAGTCGCCGCACGAGCCGGCGTTGCTGTCTCGGCACTGCATTTTTACGAGCGCCGTGGACTTATCAGCAGCGACCGCTCCTCGGGCAACCAGCGGCGCTACTCCCGAGACGTGCTCCGGCGGGTCAGTGTCATAAAGACGGCACAGGCGCTGGGACTGGCGCTCGATCAGATTGCCGAAGCGTTGGCCGTTCTGCCCGGCGATCATGCACCTGGCCGATCTGATTGGGAGCGCATGGCCGCACACTGGCGCGCCGATCTCGATCAACGCGTCGTGAGGCTCTTGATGCTGCGCGAAATGCTTTCGGGCTGTATCGGCTGCGGCTGTCTGTCACTCGAACTCTGCCCCTTGCGCAATACGGGCGACCGGCTGGCCACCGAGGGTCCGGGACCACGTCTGATGGTCCCCGATATGAACAGGGAAGAAATCCAGACGCTACTGGCTGGCATCGACGAGGTAATCGCTCGTATGGGCCATTCACCCGAACTGGTTGAGAAAAGGCAGGTTGGCCTGGAACCAGAAGGCCAGGCGCGTGAAATTGCCCGTGATGAACATCACACCGACAATAACGAGTAGCCCTCCCATCACCTTCTCGACTGCTCCAAGGTGCTTCCTGAACCCGTCAAAGAACGAGAGGAAAGGACCAAGCGCCAGCGCCGCGAGCAGGAATGGCAATCCGAGCCCGGCAGAATAGACGGCAAGCAGCGCGGCGCCTTCCCATGCCGTCTGCTGATTGGCTGCCACCGTAAGAATTGCAGCAAGGATCGGCCCGATGCAGGGCGTCCAGCCAATTGCGAAGGCCAGTCCCAACAGGAAGCCACCGAGCGGCCCGCTGGCGATTTTCGGCCCTTCGAGCTTGAACTGCCGGTACAGCGCCGAGATACGGAACACTCCGAGAAAGTGCAGGCCCATCAGGATGATGACGATACCAGCCAGGGGCATGAGCACCGGCAGCGCCCGGCGTAACGCCTGCCCAAAGAACGTCGCCGTCGCCCCAAAAGCGATAAAAACGAGTGAAAATCCGAGAACGAAGGCCAGCGCAGTAATCGCCGTGCGCCTGTAAAGGGCGCCGCCCTGGACGCCTTCCACGCGTAACCGCTCAAATGTCGCGCCGGACATGTAGGTGAGATAGGCCGGCACCAGCGGCAATACGCACGGGCTGAGAAAACTCAGCACCCCTGCGCCGAACACGACTGGCAGTTCAAACCCGAACATGGGGACTCCCGAAACCGATCCCGGCCCTTGTATCGGCTCCGTGCCGCCGCGCATATGGCCCCAATTGTCTCATCGCGCCTTTTTGAACCGCCGCTACTCGAGCACAATCACCCGACCGAACAGCAAAAAAAGGGAGTTCTCCTTTTGGCGACACCGTCACGTCCGCATTAAGCGTATTGACCGCTCGATAGAGAGACGCGAAGGCATCAGGCAGGATTGGGGAGCCGAAATAATCCGCTATCGCCTTGCGACCCTGGCGCGGCGTAGGAGTATTGAATAACTCCGGCATATAGGGCCACGGCTGATCCTGCTGGGCTTGGACATTCCATTGCACGAGGAAAGCGGTCCACTCGGTCCGGGCGCCATGGAGCGTATCTTTGCCCATGAACCTCAACGCCGTTTGCCAGTCAGGAATGCCGGTCGTGATGCCGACAAAATCATCGAAGTCACGCGCCACGACACCAGCATAGCCCTCTGAATCGATGTAGAGGATGCGGCCATCGGACAACAGATGGTAGGTACCGCCCGCCCCGTCATATCCGAACAGCTCCTGCCCGCCCGCAAAAATGATCTCGATCCGTTCATCGAGGCCGAGCCCATAGCCCTCAGATGCCGCCTCGAGCGCCATGACCGCATTGATCTCCCCGGCCAGACGGGAGTTTTCGATTTCCGCGACAATCTCGCGCGCACTCCATTCCCTGCTCACTGCCGATCCTCCTGCCGCAACCATCCATCCGGTTGCGACCGCCGATATCAATATGCCTTTCAGGCCCGCCTGCATGCATTGGACTCCGATGGCGTTCAACCCGGTCGACAGATATCATATCGACCGGGAGTTGGGGGATTCGTGATGCGCATCATCGTTCTGACGGCGATCGCCATGCTGGCCTTTGCGGCCAATTCCGTTCTGGCCCGTCTGGCTCTGGCCGGCAGCGCTATCGATGCCGCGAGCTATACCGGGATCAGGCTGATTGCGGGTGCTGCCCTGCTCTACCCGCTGCTGACATGGGGCCCAGGCACCGGAAGGTCCCGGAAAATGGGTGGGAGCTGGCCGGGCGCAGCGGCGCTGTTTGGCTATGCGATTTTCTTTTCCATCGCCTATCTGATGCTCGGCGCGGGCCTCGGCGCGCTAATCCTTTTTACCAGCGTCCAGATGAGCATGCTCGGCTGGGCCGTATTCAAGGGGGACAGACCCGGCCTCATCGAATGGGTGGGCATCGGCGTTGCCCTCGCCTCGCTGACCTATCTGGTCTCTCCCGGCCTCACCGCGCCACATCCCTTCGGCGCGGTGCTTATGGCTTTGGCCGGCGCGTCATGGGCCGTTTACTCGGTCATCGGGCGCGGGTCGAAATCGCCGCTGGCCGACACGACCGGAAATTTCGCGCGCTGCGTGCCCATTGCCATAGCTCTGACCGGGTTTGGGCTGCTCACTACGAGCGTAGCGTGGGAAGGCGTCGCCTATGCCGTGGCATCGGGGGCAATTGCATCCGGCCTCGGCTATGCCGTGTGGTATCTCGCCCTGCCATCCCTGTCTCGGGTCAATGCGTCGACCGTCCAATTGACCGTCCCGGCGATTGCTGCGGCGGGCGGAGTGCTGTTTATCGGCGAGGCAATCACGCTCAGGCTCGCCATCGCCTCAATCGGCATTCTGGGCGGCGTGGCCATCGCGCTTTGGGCGGCAGAACACCGCAAGCGGGCAATGAACCCATGAATAGTACCTTTTGGGACTAGGATTCCGGGCCGGGCCATACTAACAAGCCCGCAGAACAGCCATTCCGGGGTCCACAATGAGCAACCGGTCCATCAAGGTCGCCCCCTCGATTCTTTCCGCCGATTTTTCGCGCCTTGGCGACGAGGTCCGCGCCATTGATGATGCGGGGTGCGACTGGGTGCATGTGGATGTGATGGATGGGCATTTCGTGCCCAATATCAGCTATGGTCCCCTGATCGTCGAGGCGATCCGCCCGGTGACCAAAAAGCTGCTCGATGTCCATCTGATGATCGCGCCCGTCGATCCCTATCTCGAAGCCTTTGCCAAGGCTGGCGCCGATATCATCACCATCCATGCCGAAGCGGGCCCGCATCTCGACCGCTCGTTGCAGGCGATCCGCGCACTCGGCAAAAAGGCTGGCGTTGCGCTCAATCCGGCAACACCGGTTTCCGCCATCCGGCACGTGCTCGACCGCGTCGACCTCATTTTGATCATGAGCGTAAATCCCGGCTTTGGCGGGCAGGCTTTTATCGCCGAGTCGGTCATCAAGGTCGCAGAGACAAAAGCGCTGGTCGGCGACCGTCCCATCGAAATAGAAGTCGATGGTGGCGTCGACGCGTCAAACGCAGGCGCTCTCGGCAAAGCAGGAGCCACCGCACTCGTTGCTGGTTCTTCTATCTACAAAGGCAATAACGCCTCGACCTACGCACCGCGCATCAAGGCAATCCGCGACGCGGTTAGTACCGGTTGAATCATTTTCTCAAAGCGCTGAATCAATCTCTCAGCGCCCGGACTCACTTTCGCAAGAACGGACCCTAAGCCCATGATCCCGCGCTATTCCCGCAAACAGATGGTCGATATCTGGTCGCCCGAGACCAAGTTCAAGATCTGGTTCGAGATCGAGGCGCACGCCGCCACCGCGCAGGCCAGGCTCGGCGTCATCCCCGCCGACGCCACTGAGGTGGTCTGGGCGAAGGGCAAGGACGCGCAGTTCGATGTCGACCGGATCGATGAGATCGAGCGGGAAGTAAAACATGACGTCATCGCGTTCCTGACCCACCTCTCGGAAATCGTCGGCCCGGAAGCCCGTTTCGTGCATCAGGGCATGACCTCATCGGACGTGCTCGATACCACACTTTCCGTGCAACTTGCCCGCGCCTCCGACCTCCTAATTGCCGATATCGATGCCCTGCTCGCCGCGCTCAAGAAACGCGCCTATGAGCACAAGGACACCATAACAATCGGCCGCAGCCACGGCATTCACGCCGAGCCGACCACATTCGGGGTCAAGCTCGCGCAGGCCTATGCCGAATTTGCCCGCTGCCGGGAACGCCTCGTCAACGCCCGCAAGGAAATCGCCACCTGTGCCATTTCGGGGGCCGTCGGGACCTTCGCGAATATCGATCCTTCGGTCGAGGAATATGTCGCCGAACAGATGGGTCTCGAAATCGAACCCGTCTCTACCCAGGTCATCCCCCGCGACCGTCACGCCATGTACTTTGCGACGCTGGGCGTCATCGCTTCGTCCATCGAACGGCTGGCAACCGAAATCCGCCATCTCCAGCGCACCGAGGTTCTGGAAGCCGAGGAGTTCTTCTCCAAGGGCCAGAAGGGTTCCTCCGCCATGCCGCACAAGCGCAATCCGGTGCTGACCGAAAACCTTACCGGACTCGCCCGCCTCGTGCGCGGCATGGTGATCCCGGCGCTCGAAAACGTCGCGCTCTGGCACGAACGTGACATCTCGCATTCTTCGGTCGAACGCATGATCGGCCCGGACGCCACTATCACTCTCGATTTCGCGTTGGCGCGCCTCACTAACGTCGTCGAGAACCTCGTCGTCTACCCCGAGAACATGAAGGCCAACATGGACAAGCTCGGCGGCCTGCACAACTCCCAGCGCTTCCTTCTGGCGCTTACACAGGCCGGCATGAGCCGCGAGGAAAGCTATTCGGCCGTCCAGCGCAACGCTATGAAGGTCTGGCGCGGCGAAGGCGCATTCCCCGATTTCCTGAAAGCCGACCCGGAAGTCTCAGCGAAACTTTCGGACGAGCAAATCGACGCCAGCTTCGACGATGGCTATCATCTCAAGCACGTCGATACGATCTTCAGGCGGGTTTTCGGGGAGTAATCGGTTGATTTGCGTGTCGCTAACGCCAACATAGCGGTCCAACTCGACCAAAGGGTATTCATGAAAACAGCCGATGCCGATATCCTCGTCGTACCGGGCCTTGGCCATTCTGGCCCCGGCCACTGGCAGCGGCGGTGGGTAGACAAGATCAGGACCGCCCGCTTTGTCGAACAGGACGAATGGGATGAACCGACTCTTGCGGGCTGGCTCGAAACGCTCGAGCGCGAAATCATGATGGCGACACGCCCCGTGGTCCTTGTCGGCCACTCACTGGGTGTGCACGCCATTGTTGCCGCCAGCCAGATTCTGGCCGACACCAAGGTCAAGGCCGCGTTCCTCGTCGCCCCGCCCGACATCGATGAACATCCCGATGTGCCGAAGGCGACCGGCCCTTTCCGCGGCCTGCCCAACGATCCACTGAAATTTCCCTCGATGACGGTCGCGTCCTCGAACGATCCTTACTGCTCCATCGAGCGCGCCGCCGAAATGGCCGCTTGCTGGGGCTCGGATTTTCACATCGCGGGCGATGCCGGTCACATCAACGCAGCATCCGGGCACGGCCCTTGGCCCGAAGGATTGCTGATGTTTACCCGGTTGATGGGCCGCATCTGATGGATGAGTACAAGTTTCAGGCCGAAACGCCCTCGGTCGAGGACTTCTGCCGCCTGCGTGAGATATGCGGCCTAAGCGCCAAAACCCGGGAAGCGGCAGAAAAAGGCCTGGCCAACACCTGGTATGGTGTGACTGTCAATCGCGATGGCCGAACAGTCGGCATGGGACGGATTATCGGCGACGGCGGCACCGCCTTCCAGATCGTCGACATCGCCGTTCAGCCAGACCATCAGGGCAAGGGTTTGGGCAAGAGGATCATGGCTGCGCTGGTCGAGCACCTTCGCGTCAACGCACCCGCTTCCGCCTATGTGAGCCTGATTGCTGACGGCGAGGCAAAGCACCTCTATGCCCAATTCGGCTTCAAGCCGGTGATGCCGGCCTCGATCGGAATGGCGATGCAGCTTTGACAAAAAGCCCGGCGCAATGGCCGGGCTTTTCCGATCCTCAAATCCGCGTTCAGCCTTCCGCCAGAACCTCGGCCTTCGCTTGCGCGTCGAACTGGGCGATCTGGGCGCGAATAGCATCTTCGCCGATCGCCACGCCCTTGGCGTCAAAATCGGCCTTGACCTTGACCACAACGTCTTCCGGCCCCGCTTCCTTGAGATCGGTCGCTATCACTTCGGCCACATAATTGGCAATGGCATCGGCATCCGAGACGCCCATCTGCGCGCAGGCCCAGTGGGCCAGGTGCTTGTTGCGGCGCGCTTCGGCCTTGAAGCGCAGCCCGGCGTCATGGGCAAATTTGGCTTCTTCCGCCCTCTCGCGGTCGTCGAATGAAGACATTGTCCTGTCCCTCGGTCTCGATTTGTCGTTGGCAATCCAGATAGGCTGTTCGCGCCGGCAAATCAACGGGTTCGCACGTCGCAGGCCGGCGCCCCGTCGCGGGTAGACCACAATTTAGCAGAATCGCTGTATCAATGGAAAAGGGCTTGCATTGGAGACGCAAAAAGGCGCATGAGTGCGCGCAAATTTTGACGGCCTCCGCGGTCCGATCTTTTCCGAACATCAACAGGCAGGTGAAATGAACCGTCGCCGCAAGATTTACGAAGGCAAGGCCAAGGTCCTTTACGAAGGCCCCGAGCCCGGAACCCTGATCCAGCACTTCAAGGACGATGCCACGGCCGGCAACGGCGCCAAGCACGAAGTGATCGACGGCAAGGGCGTGCTGAATAACCGGATTTCGGAATACATCTTCACCAAGCTCAACCAGCTCGGCATACCCACGCACTTTGTGCGCCGCATAAACATGCGTGAGCAGCTTATTCGCGAAGTCGAGATCATTCCCATTGAAGTGGTGGTCCGCAACGTTGCCGCAGGATCGCTGTGCAAGCGGCTGGGCCTTGAGTCGGGCACCCAGCTCCCCCGTTCGATTATTGAGTTCTACTACAAGGACGACGCCCTGAATGACCCGATGGTCTCCGAGGAGCACATCACGGCGTTCGGTTGGGCTACGCCGCAGGAACTCGACGACATCATGGCGCTGGCCGTGCGCGTCAACGATTTCCTCACGGGCCTGTTCATGGGGGTCGGCATCCAGCTTGTCGATTTCAAGATCGAATGCGGGCGTCTCTACGAGGGCGACCTGATGCGGATTGTCCTCGCTGACGAAATTTCTCCGGACAATTGCCGTCTGTGGGACATCAAGACCCGGAACAAGCTTGACAAGGACCGATTCCGCGAAGATTTGGGTGGCCTTGTCGACGCCTACCGTGAAGTCGCGCAGCGCCTCGGCATTCTTGTCGAGACCGATAACGCGCTGACCACCGGACCGCGTCTGGTTCAGTGACCCTGGGAAATTTGATGAAGGCACGTGTGATCGTCACCCTGAAGAACGGCGTCCTTGACCCCCAAGGCAAGGCCATCGAGGGCTCGCTGGCCAGTCTCGGATTTGCCGGTGTCGACTCGGTTCGGCAAGGCAAGGTCTTCGATGTGGAACTTTCCACCGCCGACGCGGTTTCCGCTAAGAAGGAGCTTGAAAGCATCTGCGAAAAGCTCCTCGCCAACACGGTGATCGAAAACTACGCGGTAGAGATTATCGGTTAACCTCTAAAATTTAGATTGAATGCCACGCAATCGTATTGGCGCGGCAGTATGGAGTTATGCCCAATGCTCAAGACAGCCTCTCTGTCGTTGATGTTCTTTGCAGCCCTCGGCCTGATGGTTGTGGCCTATGCCAGCGTCCCGGTCTGAGCCCCACACCCCGTTTTCGGGCTAGCCCCGAACGCAAGCCGGATGGGAGACCATCCGGCTTTTTCGTGTCCAAGTGAGCATTGTGTTGACCTTTTGCGGCTAACATTCGCGCCGAACGGAGGGGGACACATAATGAGCGGGCACACAACCACACGGCACGAATGGGTGGATGTCGCAAAGGGGATTTCCATCATTCTCGTTGTGATGATGCACGCGACCTTCGGCGTGGGCGAAGCGACCGGTGAAGTCGGCTTCATGCATTACGCACTCGCCTTTGCCTCCCCCTTCCGAATGCCCGAATTCTTTATGATCTCCGGGCTCTTTCTCGGCCTCGTCATTTCCCGCCCCTGGATGCATTACGCTGACCGGCGCATCGTCCACTATCTCTATTTCTATGCGCTTTGGGCGGTGATCCTGATCCTCTTCAAGCATCTGATCGTAGATCGCGACCCCGGCGGAACGCTTAGCCTTCTCGCAAGCGCGATCTATGAACCCTATTCCATCCTGTGGTTTATTTACGCGCTCGGTGTTTTCAGCTTGATTGCCAAACTGCTTTACCTGGTTAAAGCCCCGCATATAGCGGTGTTCATCGCTGCCGCCGTATTGTCTATCGCACCCTTTGAGACGCCGGTTCCGATCATCAACTACACCGCGCACTATTTCGTCTATTTCTATGCGGGCTATGCCTTTGCGCCGTATATTTTCCAATTCGCAAAAGGCGTGCGTACCAACGCCGCCTTTGCGTGGGTGGCCCTGTTCGCCTGGGCGCTGGCCAATGGCGCGCTGGTCTTCTTTCCCGGCCACGCCGTCGCTTATGGGCACATCGTGACCGGAATCGCCCACATACCCGGCGCCACGTTTGCCCTTGCGCTGGCTGGAGCAATGGCCATCTGTGCCCTGGCCGTATTGGTCGCGAACCTCAAGGCCTTCGCCTGGCTGCGCTGGATCGGCGCCCATTCGATCGTGATATATCTGAGCTTCGTCATCCCGATGGGCATATTTCGGACGCTGTTGCTGGCCGTGATGCCGGATCTCGATGCCGGGCTGGCAAGTCTTGCAACGCTGGTGGTCGCGATCCTCTCGCCCATCGTTCTCTACTGGGTCATCGGCAAAGTCGGCTTTGGAAAATTCCTCTTTGAGCGTCCGTCCTGGGCCTGCCTTCCCGGCGTACCGGGTAGCCGTTGGGGCGTTGCGCCCAAGCCCGCGCCGGCTGAATAAGCCGAGTTTGAGACGCATTTCGGGGATTCGGCCAGTCCGCGCCGAATCCCCTTGCTTTTTGCAGCCAGAATCCCGAAAAGGCGCGCATCCGGCACCCATTTTCTCGAAGAGAGACCCGCGTGATGAAATCCGCTGTTGTCGTCTTTCCCGGCCTCAATCGCGAACGTGACATGGTCACGGCGCTTGAAAAGATCGGCGGCACACCCCCTGCGGTCGTCTGGCACAAGGACACCGATCTGCCCGATGTCGACCTGATCGTCATCCCCGGCGGCTTTTCCTATGGGGACTATCTCCGCGCTGGCGCCATCGCCGCGCGCTCACCCATGATGGACATCATCCGCGACCGCGCCGAAAAGGGCGTCAAGGTACTGGGAGTTTGCAACGGTTTCCAGATTCTGACCGAAGCCGGGCTCCTGCCTGGCGTCCTGATGCGCAATGCCTCGCTCAAGTTCGTCTGCCGCGAGGTCAAGCTCAAGATCGCCAATGCCGACACTGCCTTCACCGGTAGATATTCCGATGGTCAGGTCATCCGCTGCCCCGTTGCGCATCACGACGGCAACTATTTCGCCGAAACCGATACGCTGAAGTCCATCGAGGACAATGGCCAGGTCGTCTTCCGCTATGCCGAGGGCAGCAACCCCAACGGTTCGCTCAATGACATAGCCGGCATCACCAATGCCAAGGGCAACGTTCTCGGCATGATGCCCCACCCCGAGAACCTCATCGAGCCCGAACACGGCGGTGAGGACGGACGCGCTCTTTTTGCGGGACTTTTGAACTAGATGACCCTGCGCAACGACATCGAAATCACCCCCGAACTGGTCGCCAATCACGGGCTCAAGCCCGACGAATACCAGAAGATCCTCGATCTCATCGGGCGCGAGCCGACGTTCACCGAGCTTGGCATCTTCTCGGCGATGTGGAACGAGCATTGCTCCTACAAGAGCTCCAAGAAATGGTTGCGCACGCTCCCCACTTCCGGGCCGCGCGTCATCCAGGGGCCCGGCGAGAACGCCGGCGTCGTCGATATCGGCGATGGGCAGGCCATCGTCTTCAAGATGGAATCGCACAACCACCCGAGCTTCATCGAGCCCTATCAAGGCGCGGCGACGGGCGTGGGCGGTATCTTGCGTGACGTCTTCACCATGGGCGCGCGTCCCGTGGCGGTGATGAACGCCTTGCGTTTCGGCGAGCCCGAAAACGAAAAGACAAAGCATCTCGTTTCCGGCGTTGTCGCCGGCGTGGGCGGTTACGGCAATTCCTTCGGTGTCCCGACCGTAGGCGGTGAGGTGCAGTTCGACCGCCGCTACAACGGCAATATCCTGGTCAACGCCTTCGCCGCGGGCCTCGCGGACACAGACAAGATTTTCTATTCCAAGGCGGAGGGTGTGGGCCTGCCGGTCGTATATCTCGGCGCCAAGACCGGCCGCGATGGCGTTGGCGGTGCGACGATGGCGTCGGCTGAGTTTGGCGACGACATCGAGGAAAAGCGCCCCACCGTGCAGGTTGGCGACCCATTCACCGAAAAGCGCTTGCTCGAAGCCTGCCTTGAACTGATGGCCACCGGAGCTGTGATCGCCATCCAGGATATGGGCGCGGCGGGCCTGACCTGCTCGGCGGTGGAAATGGGCGCCAAGGGCGATCTCGGCATCGAACTCGATCTCGACAAGGTGCCGGTGCGCGAAGAGCGCATGACGGCCTATGAGATGATGCTCTCAGAATCCCAAGAACGCATGCTCATGGTGCTGCATCCTGAAAAGGAAGCGGAAGCCCGTGCGGTATTCGAGAAATGGGAGCTCGATTTCGCCACCGTTGGCAAGACCACCGACGATCTGCGATTCCGCGTGCTGTTTCAGGGCGAGGAAGTCGCGAACCTCCCGATCAAGGAACTGGGCGACGAGGCTCCCGAATATGACCGTCCCTGGATCGAACCCGCAAAGCCGGAACCGCTCGGCGAAGTGCCGCAAATGGATGTGGCAGACGCCGTTCTCGGCCTGCTCAACTCGGCCAATCATTCGTCGCGCCGCTGGGTTTACGAACAATACGATACGCTCATCCAGGGCAATTCGCTCCAGACCCCTGGCGGCGATGCCGGCGTGATCCGTATTGATGGCCACCCGACCAAAGCCCTGGCCTTCTCATCCGACGTCAACCCGCGCTATTGCGAAGCCGATCCGCTCGAAGGCGGCAAGCAGGCTGTGGCCGAATGCTGGCGGAATATCATCTCGACCGGCGCGGAACCTCTGGCCGCCACCGACAACCTCAATTTCGGCAACCCCGAACGCCCCGAGATCATGGGGCAGATCGTCATGGCGATCAAAGGGATTGGCGAAGCCTGCCGCGCGCTCGACTTCCCTATCGTTTCGGGCAATGTCTCGCTCTACAACGAAACCAATGGCCGCGGTATCCTCCCGACCCCGACCATCGCCGGTGTCGGGTTGATCGAGGATCGCACCAAGACCGCGCGCAATGCCTTTGCCGCCGAAGGTCAGCCGATCCTGCTGGTCGGCGCGCCCGCCGTCTGGGGTTCCCATATGGGCCAGTCGGCCTATCTGCGCGATATCTTCGGACGTCATGAAGGCGCGGCCCCTGCCGTCGATCTCGAGCACGAGAAAAAAACGGGGCATTTCGTCCTGAGCCTTATCCGACAAGGTGTCGCCACCGCAGTCCACGACCTTTCTGACGGAGGCCTGGCGCTTGGGCTTGCCGAAATGGCGATCCGGGGCGGAATCGGGGCCACCGTCAACCAACTCAACGAGATCGATCCGATCCCGACCTTCTTCGGGGAGGACCAGGGTCGCTATCTCGTCACCGTCAATCTCGACCCTCAGGGAGAGGAGATGCTTGCACTCTGGAAGCGGGCCGGCGAACTCGGTCTTTTCGCGCCCTGGATCGGCTCGACAGGCGGCAACACCTTGAAGCTGGGCGATGCGCGCGCCATATCGATCGAACAGTTGAGAGATGCCTATGAGGGCTGGTTCCCCGGCTTCATGGGAAGTACAATCTCCTGAGTTCAACGATATGGGAGCCTCACATGCCAATGGATGCAGCCGAAATCGAGAGCCTTATCAAACAGGCCCTGCCCGATGCCAAGGTTGACATCCGCGATCTGGCCGGAGACGGCGACCACTACGCCGCCACCGTCGTATCCGAAGCCTTCCGCGGCAAATCCCGCGTCCAGCAGCACCAGCTCGTCTATCAGGCCCTGAAGGGCAATATGGGCGGCGAATTGCACGCCCTGGCGCTGACGACCACGGCGCCGGACTGACGGGCCAGCACAAGAATGTCCCTTCGCGATAGCCTCGATCTCTTAAAGGCGGTCAATCCCGAAGGCGGACAGGCCGTTCTCGAACACGAAATCATGGCCGAACGCGCCTCCTCGCTCAATGCAGCCGAGGCCAAGGTGGCAAAGACAATGGACGCGCTGCGCGCCGCCGGTCCCGATGACAATGCGGATGCGCTATCGAATGCCCGCGAAGCCGTATGGGCCTACTTCGTGCAGCGCGAACTCATCGGTTTCAAGCGTCATCACGACGTCATCACGGCATTCGGCATTCCGCGTGAGGTGCTGAATGGATTAGGCGTGATGCGGCGCTGATGATACGCGCTGAGTTTGCATCTCTGAGTTCCTCCGGTAGCCTGCCCCACGACAGCATTCGCAGCGCTACCTACCGCCGCGACACTCCGTACCAACTGAGGCTCTCCACCTAATGACCAACGCTGCCTTCACAATCCGCCCTTTCCGGGACTCGGATGCGGACGCGTTGTGCAGGCTGCATGTTGCGGCAATTCTAGCGACCTCTGACGAGCATTATACCGAGCTACAGCGAAAAAGTTGGGCCTCCGGCAAAAAACCTGAGTCCTACATCCGCATTGCTCGAGAGGAGGAGACTTACCTCGTTGCCGTTGACGCGAACGATCAGCCGTTAGGCTTCTGCAGCTTTGCCGACGCCGAAATCAAGGGGCTTTATGTCAGGCCCGCCGCACAGCGGCGCGGCATCGGCACAGCATTGATGCGCCGAGCAGAGGCGGCACTTATAAGGCAGGGCGCCACGGAAATCGTGGTTCATTCTGGCCTGCCCGCTGTGAGCTTTTACCAAGCCTGCGGCTACGCGGTCGTCTCGCGATCCCTGCACCGAACGCATGACGGCGAAGAGCTGCAAACAGTACGCCTCGGGAAGCACATCAGCGAGTGATCTCGACATCGCTGTCTCGATCCCCTATCTAACGGCTTAAAGTACTACCCTGCCCCCACATCCGGGCACGAAAGGATAACACCCATGAGCGACATCAACGCTTTCATCGACGAGCAGATCAAGTCCAATGACGTGATGCTGTTCATGAAGGGCACGCCGGATTTCCCCCAGTGCGGGTTCTCCGGGCAGGTTGTCCAGATTCTCAACTATCTCGGCGTCGAATACGGCAGCGCCGACGTGCTCTCCAATCCTGAACTGCGCGACGGCATCAAGGTCTATTCCAACTGGCCGACCATTCCCCAGCTCTACGTCAAGGGCGAGTTCGTCGGCGGGTGCGATATCGTGCGTGAGATGTTCCAGCAGGGCGAGCTGCAGACCCATCTCGAAGGTGCGGGGATCGCGGTCAAGCAAAGCGCCTGAGCCTCGTAGTTTGTGATTTCAAGGCCCGCACGGCTCTTGCCGAGCGGGCCTTTTCTTATCAGCCAAACTGATGAGCCTCATTCCAGAATTTCGTTTTGAGCGTCCGATGCCCGGGTATATCGTCACTCGCCGATAAACGAGTCTCACCAGATGCTTGCCCCTAACCGCTCCGTTTTGCCTATCCCGTTGCCCTTCATCATCGTCGCGGGTTGCCTCATCGCAATGGTGACCTTCGGCACGCGCTCTACGGCGGGGCTCTTCATGCTGCCCATGACCGCCGACCTCGGATGGTCGCGCGAAGGTTACGCGATGGCTCTCGCCATGCAGAACCTCGTCTGGGGCATAACCCAGCCGTTCGCGGGCGGTTTCGCCGACAAGTTCGGCACCGGCCGAACCCTGGCGCTCGGCGCGCTTGTCTATGCGGCCGGGCTCCTGCTGTGGTCGATCACGCCGACCGTCGAGATTTTCTATCTCACCGGCGGCGTGCTTATGGGCGTCGGCATCGGCACGGCCTCCTTCGGCGTCGTCATGGCCGCCTTCGGACGCGCGGTTCCCCAGGAGAAGCGCTCCTTCGTCTTCGGCGTCGCCACCGCCGCGTCCTCGATGGGCCAGTTCGTTTTTGCCCCGCTCGGGCAGGCCTTCATCTCGAACTTCGGTTGGCAGATGGCTCTGGTCTGGCTTGCGCTCATCATCCTCATGGTCGTGCCGCTTTCCGCCACCCTGCGGGGAAGGACCAACAGTGCACCCGGGGAAGCCGACATGCCTTTCATGCAGGCGTTGGCCAAGGCGCTGGGGCACGGCTCCTATCGCCTGCTGGTCATCGGCTTTTTCGTCTGCGGATTTCACCTGGCCTTTATCACGGTCCACTTCCCGGCCTTCCTCATCCAGTGCGGGCTGACGCCCGAGGCAAGTTCCTGGGCGCTTGGGCTGATCGGGCTGTTCAACGTCGCGGGCTCGCTGCTCGCCGGCTGGCTAGGCGACCGTCTGCCCAAGCAGATGCTGCTCGCGGGCATTTACTTTCTAAGGGCCGTGGGCACCGCCGCTTTCCTGCTCCTGCCTATCACGGAAGTCTCAGCCTATATCTATGCGGCCACCCTGGGGCTGCTCTGGCTTGCCACTGTACCGTTGACAGCCGGCCTGGTAAGCCTCTTCTTCGGCCCGCGCTACATGGGCATGCTTTATGGAGTGGCGTTCCTCTCTCACCAGATCGGATCGTTCTTCGGCGTCTGGCTCGGCGGGCTGACCTTCGACATGACCGGCAGCTACGACCTCGTGTGGTATCTCGGCATCCTGATCGGCCTGTTCTCTGCGGCCATCCACCTGCCGATCAGGGAGAAGCGTGTTCCAGCTTTCATGGCGCCCGCATAGTCATTTCCAGGGTTGCCAAACCTGTCTTGAAGGTTCAAGTTTACTGCGCGGGCGGCTTCGGCTGCCCGCAGCCTTTTCAGCGAGTATCTTCATGACAACTGTCGCCACGCAGAGCCGGGATATTTCCCGGACGGAATTCATCGCTCTCATTGCGGCTCTAATGGCGTTAAACGCGCTGGCAATCGACGTCATGTTGCCCGCCCTTCCCTATATGGGCGATGCGCTGGGGGTTACCAATGAGAACGATCGGCATTTCGTGCTCGGCGCCTATATGCTCGGCTTCGGTACGGCCCAGCTCGCTTTCGGCCCCCTGTCCGATCGGTTCGGGCGCCGGGCGCCCTTGTTGATCGGGCTGGTGATCTATGTGGTTGCGGCCTTTGCTGCGGCCTTTGCACCGAGTTTTGCCATTCTGCTGATGATGCGTTTTATCCAGGGCATCGGGGCTGCAGGCACGCGCGTCATCGCGCAATCGGTCGTGCGCGATAAATTCGGCGGGCGAGCGATGGCCGAAATCATGTCGCTGGTCTTCATGGTCTTCATGGCCGTGCCGATTGTCGCGCCGGGCATCGGGCAGGTCATCCTGCTTACCGGGCCGTGGGAATACATCTTCTATTTCATGGCCTTGCTGGCCGCAGCGGTGACCGTTTGGTCCATGGTGAGGCTTCCCGAGACGCTGAAACCCGAGAACCGCCGCGCTCTGCGGGTGAGCGTCATTGTCGAAGGGTTCCGGCTGGTTTTTACCAATCGAATGGCGTTCAGCTACGGGCTTTCGGGCATGTTCCTGTTCGGCGCGCTGTTCGGGTTCATCAACACCTCCCAACAGATCTTCGTCGATCTTTACGGCCTCGGCCCCTATTTCCCGGTCGCTTTTGCGGCAATGGCTGGACTGATGGCGATTTCGTCCTTCCTCAACTCCCGCATGGTCCGGGGGCTCGGCATGAGGCGGTTGAGCCACTCGGCGTTGCTTGTCTTCACCTCGGTCAGCGGGGTCTGGCTCCTTATTACGCTCGTCATGCACCCGCCACTCTGGTTGTTCTTCTCGCTGTTCGCCACCGTGATGTTCATGTTCGGCTGGGCCGCCTCCAACATGAACGCACTGTCGATGGAACCACTGGGCGCCGTGGCGGGCACGGCCTCGTCGGTTTTCGGTTTCGTGCAGACTGTGGGCGGCGCGATTTTGGGCACGATCACCGGCCAGTTCTTCGATGGCACGCTGACACCCGTGGCGACGGGCTACTTCCTCTTGGGCTTCCTCGCCATCATGTGTGTGGTCGTAGCGGAAAAGGGCAAGCTGTTCGGCGTAGGTGAGACGGCGGCTAAACCGTAAACACCTCGCGTCGGAGCGCATCCCAGCTTTCACGGTCGGAGGCGATCAGCAGCCCGCCTTCCCGATGGGCAGGCAGATAGGGCGAGCCGTCGAACCGCGCAGCGTGCGCGCCCGCTTCCTGCGTGATCAGCGTTCCCGCCAGGTGATCCCAGGGCATGAGCTTGTTGAACATCAGGTAGTGCAGGTGCCCGGCCGCTGCCATGCGGTACTCGTGCCCCGCACAGCGATAGCTGGCATTCATCCTGACATTGGAAAGATTGCCCAGCACCTGACGGCGCTTTTCAGCGGGAAGGAAAAACACAGACGCGGTGCCCGCCATTTCGCTCAGCGGCACGGGATCTGCAAACTTCATCCGCACCTGCCGGCCATCGGGGAAAATCTGCCATGCCCCGCATCCGCGCTCGGCCATCACCCAATCGTCGCCCATCGGATCATAGATCACCCCGGCGACCGTTTCCCCGTTCCGGACCACAGCAGCCATGACCGCAAAGAGTGGCACGCCGGCGGCATAGTTGGCAGTGCCATCGATGGGATCGATGTAGAGGACGATTTCGTCACCGAACCGTCGCTCGAGTAAACCCGGATCTGCCGATACTGCTTCTTCTCCGATCACGACATGCTGCGGATGGGACTCAGCAATCGACGCTGTTATCGCGCGCTCGGCAGCCTCGTCCGCCTCGGTCACGAGATCCATCGCGCTCGTCTTGGTCCGGACCATGCCCTCATCGAGCCTGCGGAACCGCGGCAGGATTTCGGCGCGCGCCGCATCGCGCAACACATTGGCGAGCCTTTCGATATTCATGCCTTGCCGCTTTCCGCCATGAGTGCCGCGAAGTCGAACAACCGCGTATCCAGCATATGGCTTGGATTGATGTTGCCCAGAGCACGGATCATCACGTCCTTACGCCCCGGCATCTTGCGCTCGAAATCATCGAGCATCGCCTTCATGGCATTGCGCTGCAGCCCGTCCTGCGAACCGCAGAGGTCGCAGGGGATGATCGGAAACGCCAGCGCCTCGGCAAACCGCGCCAGATCGCTCTCAGCACACAAGGCCAACGGGCGCAGGACTTCCACGTCACCTTCGTCGTTAAGCAGCTTGGGCGGCATCGCTGCGAGTTTGCCGCCATGAAAGAGATTCATGAAGAAGGTTTCGAGAATATCCTCTCGGTGATGCCCCAGCACGAGTGCCGAACACCCCTCCTCCCGCGCGATCCGGTAAAGATGCCCACGCCTCAGCCGCGAACAAAGCGAGCAATAGGTGCTGCCGGAGGGAAGCTTGTCGGTGACGATCGAATAGGTGTCCTGATATTCGATCCGGTGCTCGATCCCGTATCGGTCGAGAAATTCAGGCAAGATATGCTTGGGGAAACCCGGCTGGCCCTGATCGAGATTGCATGCCAAAAGATCGACCGGCAGCAGCCCGCGCCATTTGAGGTCGAGCAGCACCGCCAATAACCCGTAGCTGTCCTTGCCGCCCGAAAGAGCCACAAGCCAACGCGTGCCGGGGCGCACCATGCCATAGGCGTCAAGTGTCTCACGCACCTGACGGATCAGGCGCTTCCTGAGCTTGTTGAACTCGACACTCGATGGCGCATCCCGAAACAGCGGGTGGCAGCTCTCTGAGTCGTCGGCGATCGCGGGGGTGGCAAGCGTCATTGCTCACTCCTAACAGGGGAACGAGGGGTTGATACAGCCAATAGTGGGAGGAGGAAAGCCGGAAGGCGCCCTTCTGGATGGAGGTGCCTGGATTTCTCGTCAGACACTCCATCCATCGGGTGACGCAGGAACAAGTCCCGCACGAAAGCGGGCAGAGCCGGAACGGCGAAACGCACAATTCCGGAGCCTTCCGAGACCATACGTCCAACCTCTTGCCCGGGGTTTAGTTCAGGGGCTCCAATTTGCGTAAAAAGCTCGGTGCTAAACCCCAAATAACTCCGCTTGCGCACATACCTCCAAAAAATTTAGATATCTCCTCTCCGCGTAGGCCCCTCCCAGGCGGCCCGATTCTGGTGGCGCAAAATGTTCCGATCCTTCTTTCCCGAGCCCAGGCTGTTCTTTTCTTTGGCGCTGCTGTGGCTTTTGCTCACGACCTTGTTGTGGACAGCATTTAGCGCGCCGATGCGGTCGTTTATCAGTATCGACCGCTTCGTCGTCCCTCCCATCTGCGCACCCCTCGCCGAACCCGCGCCCGATCCCTCCGATGGCGTCTCCGAAGCCGTGCCCAGCACACCTGTGTCGGATCTTGTGGCACCAGAAGACCCCGCGAGCCTTGAAGGCACAATGGCAGCAGCAGCCGACACCAACTGCCTCGCGCCCGGCACCTTCTTTGATGGCGAGCGCATATGGCTCTATCAATATGTGCTGCTGATCGCCTTCCTCTTTTGCCTGTTCTGGTATTTCTACAAGCGAAACTACTGGTACTGGTGGTCTGTCGTCGGTTCCACCACCATCCTGCTCGTCACCTATTTCAACGTGCAGGTCGATGCTTTCGTCAACAATTGGCAGGGCACCTTCTTCAACACGCTGCAACAGGCGCTGTCCCAGCCCGGCTCGGTCGAACCGGCCGATTTCTATGGCCAGATCTTCATGATCTTCATCGTCATCATGCCGCGCATTCTGGTGCTGGTGGCGCTGGCCTTCTTCACCGCGCACTACGTCTTCCGCTGGCGCAAGGCGATGAACGCCTATTACATGGGCTATTGGCCTGTGATCCGCACAACGGAAGGCGCGGCACAGCGCGTCCAGGAAGATACCATGCGTTTCGCCCAGATCATGGAGGATTTGGGAACGGCGTTCTTCGATGCACTGATTACGCTGGCCGTATTCGTTCCGATCCTATGGGGACTCTCGCAACACATCACGGAGCTCCCGATCTTCGGCGATGTGCCCGGCAGCCTCGTTTGGGTTGCGCTGATGTCGGCGGCCTTCGGCACCGTACTGCTGGCCGTTGTGGGGGCAAAACTCCCCGGCCTGCAGTTCGAAAACCAGAAGGTGGAGGCCGCCTACCGCAAGGAACTCGTCTATGGGGAGGACAATGCCGATCGCGCCGCGCCGCCGACGGTCCGGGAGCTCTTTGCCCGCGTGCAGCGCAATTACTTCCGGATTTACTGGCACTACACCTATTTCAATTTCGCCCGCTACGGTTATCTCCAGCTCGCCGGCTATATTCCCTTGATGGCGCTATCGCCCTCGATCCTCGCCGGCACTCTCACGCTGGGCCTCTACCAGCAGGTGCAGCAAGCCTTTGGTCAGGTGGCGAGCTCGTTCCAGTTCCTCGCCCGCGCATGGACGGTCGTCATCGAACTCCTTGCGGTCCACAAGCGTCTCAAGAAGTTCGAAAGCTTCATTCCACAGGACCAGGAACCCGACAGGGATCTGGTGGGAGCTTATCTGGATTGACCAAACAAAAAAAGCCGCCCGAAAGGGCGGCCTTTTCAAAAACTCTGAAGAATCGATCAGCGCGAATAGAATTCGACGACGAGGTTCGGTTCCATCTGGACCGGATAAGGCACATCGCCGAGCGAAGGCACGCGAACGAAGGTTGCGGTCATCTTGGAGTGGTCGGCATCGACATAGTCCGGCACATCACGCTCGGCGAGCTGGACAGCTTCGAGGACGATGGCGAGCTGCTTGGAGCGGTCGCGCACCGAGATCACGTCGCCCGGCTTCACATTGTAGGACGGGATGTTGACGCGCTTGCCATTAACCAGGACGTGGCCATGGTTGACGAACTGACGGGCTGCAAAAACGGTCGGCACGAACTTGGCGCGATAAACGATCGCGTCGAGACGGCTTTCCAGAATGCCGATCAGGTTCTCACCGGTGTCGCCCTTGCGACGGGCGGCTTCAGCATAAACGCGCTTGAACGCCTTTTCGGTGATCGAGCCATAATAGCCCTTGAGCTTCTGCTTTGCACGCAGCTGCGTACCAAAGTCAGACAGCTTGCCCTTGCGGCGCTGGCCATGCTGGCCGGGGCCATAGGCGCGTGCATTGAGCGGGCTCTTGGGACGGCCCCAGATATTTTCGCCAAGACGGCGATCGATTTTGTGCTTCTGCGAATGACGCTTTGACATCGCTTGTCCTTTTCAAACCAAAGATAAAGACAGCGCCCTCCTCTGCATGTCTCTTTTTTAAAGAGAATGCCGACAGACCGTGCGAAAAAACGTCAACTGGTTCAACCATTTGGCAGAACCGATAACGGCAAACCGACGGTCTCGGGTGCTCGTCTGCGGCATAAAGCCTGATGCAGACAGCGCGGATGTATGGGGATGGACGCCAAAAGTCAAGCGTTTGCGGCCATTGCGCGCTCAAGAACTGCCATCACCTTCGGGTCGCCGCACTGGGCGACATTAAAGCGCATGAAGGACGCCGCCGATTGCGACGCACTGAATACATCGCCGGGCGCGAGCACGACATTGTCGGCAAGAGCAGTGCGCGCCACAATGGCGGAGTCACGCCCGTCCGGCAGGCGGCACCAGAGAAAGAAGCCCCCTCGCGGCATCAGCCACGACTCGATGCCGACGCGTTTAAGCTTCTCGGAAGTCTCCTCTCGCGCTTTCGCGAGGCGTCGGCGCAACGATTCCATATGCTTGCGATATCCACCGCCGGACAGAACGCTCGCAATAAGTTCGGTCGCAACCGGGCTCGGGCCGCCGAAACTTGTCGCCACCTGAAGGTCGATGAGATGAGCCACCCAATCGCCCCGCGCCGCGATGTAACCGCAACGCACCGAGGCGGAGAGCGACTTGGAAAAGCTGCCAATGCGGATAACGCGATCAAGCCCATCCAGCGCCGCGAGCCGCACGGAGGGTTCGGGTTCGAAATCGACAAAAATGTCGTCTTCGACGACGGTCAGATCGTGGGAGGCGGCGAGGTTCAGCAGACGATGAGCAGTTTGCGCGTTGAGCGTTGCTCCCGTTGGATTGTGCAATGCGGAATTGGTGAGGTAGAGACGCGGGCGCGTGGTGGCAAGCAGCGTTTCGAACGCCGCCATATCCGGCCCGGAGGGTGTATAGGGCACGCTGACGATCTTCACCTGATGCGCACGCAGCAGCGCCCGGAAATTGAAGTAGCAGGGGTCGTCGACCAGCACCGTATCGCCCGGGTTGAGCAGGAAGCGGCAGACCAGATCCACCGCCTGCGTTCCCGATCCGGTCAACAAGAGCTGGTCGGGTGCAATTTCGATCCCCTCTTCTGCAAACCGTCCCATCAGGATACGGCGTAGCGCCAGCGAGCCGCGCGCGCTGCCGTAATCTGAAAGGGCATCCCCTGCGCGCGCAACGGCACGCAGCGCTCGGCGGAGCGCATCCTGCGGCATCCAATCGGGGGGCAGCCAACCGCATCCCGGCTTGAGGGCGGAAGGATCGGCGTCGAGCGACTGTCGCGAGACCCAGAATGGATCGATGACCCGCTCAGCCTGCGGCATATTCTCCGTGAGCACCCGCGGCGGAAGAGCGGTCGCCGATACATAAAAGCCCGAGCCCGGCCGCGCCCGGACCAACCCATCGGCTACCAACCGATCATAAGCCTCGACCACAGTAGAGGGAGAGACATCCATTGTCCGCGCGAAACTGCGGATAGACGGCAGCTTGTCGCCCGGGGCAAGGGCGCGGCTGGCGAGCTTGGCGCGAATGGCCTGCATCACATTCGCTGTGCGTGCGCCACGTCTGTTCACCTGTTCGAGAGTGCGCAAGTGTATCGCTCCATCAACCAATACAGTTCGGTGAAATTGTATTGATCTGTAACTGAACGCGCCAGCCCCAAACGTTTATGACCAAAATCGGAAAGCGAGGTGGGATGAACGGGACACAATCGTCAGTCGAAGGCTGGGGCAATGGCCTGCTCGGCGTGGTCATTTTCAGCGGCTCCCTGCCCGCGACGCGCGTGGCCGTCGCCGATTTCACCCCGCTGTTTCTCACCGGCGCCCGCGCTGTCGTCGCTGCTCTTCTTGGTGCTGCCTTGCTCGTGCTTTTGCGACAAACTCGTCCGCTGCGCCGGGATATCGCCTCCCTGGCCATCGTTTCGCTCGGTGTGGTTGTGGGATTTCCGCTGCTGACTGCGCTCGCCCTTCAGCACATCACTTCGGCCCGCTCGATTGTCTTTATCGGCCTCCTGCCGCTCGCCACTGCCCTATTCGGGGTCATGCGCGGCGGCGAGCGGCCAAAGTTGGCATTCTGGCTGTTCTCGTGCCTTGGGAGCGCGGCGGTTGTAGCCTTCGCACTTTCCAACGGGGGAACGAACGCGCTGGCTGGCGACCTCCTGATGATCGCCGCGATCATCGTGTGCGGCCTCGGCTACGCTGAAGGCGCAAAACTCTCGCGCCGCCTTGGCGGCTGGCAGGTGATCTCCTGGGCGCTGGTCCTGTCGGCTCCAGTCATGCTGGCGTTGATGGTCGCCACCCTTCCCGATTCTTGGGATGGCATCGGCGCTCCCGCCTGGGTCGGACTGGCCTATGTCTCGGTCTTTTCCATGTTGGTAGGCTTTATTTTCTGGTATCGCGGGCTTGCGGTCGGCGGCATCGCCAGCGTCGGGCAATTGCAACTCCTGCAACCCTTCTTCGGCCTCACCCTCGCCGGACTGTTGCTGGGAGAACCTGTGGCATGGACGATGATCGTAGCGACCGGAGTCGTCGTCGCCTGCGTTGCCCTTGCACGCCGCTTTGCCTGAGCGGCTAGGGCGGAATCCTATCAGTCTGCATCGTATCCAGCGGCTGCGAAGTAGTTGGCGCACTCTTTGGGCGTGAAGGTTTGGACCAGTTTGCCAATTCTGTTCCAGAGCGCATCAACGGTTCGCTCTGCTGCTT
>NZ_JADQDB010000003.1 GCF_015694405.1 Pelagibacterium limicola
AAGCAGCAGAGCGAACCGTTGATGCGCTCTGGAACAGAATTGGCAAACTGGTCCAAACCTTCACGCCCAAAGAGTGCGCCAACTACTTCGCAGCCGCTGGATACGATGCAGACTGATAGGATTCCGCTCTAGGAGCCAATGCTCACGGCCTTGTCGCCGATGCCGGCAATACTGACGACCTGGCGCAGGTGATCTCTGCGGTGCAGCAGAAGCACGAGCGTATCGACGCGCTTGTTTTCAACGCCGGCACGATGGAACCAGCAGCGCTTGGCAGCCTCACCGAAGCTAGGTTCGGTCGCCAAGTGGCGGTCAATGTGCGTGGGCCAGTCTTTGGCCTGCAAGCGGCATTGCCCCTTCTCGCGCCCGGCCGTTCCGTTGTTCTCATCGGCTCCGTTGCAGCCATGTCTGCATCACCAAATTTCGGCACCTATGGTGCCACGAAAGCAGCGCTGCGGGCCTATGCGCGGACATGGACTGCGGAGTTGGCACCTCGCGGCATTCGAGTGAATGTCGTAAGCCCCGGACCGACTGACACGGAAATGTTTGCCTCCGTGCCAGAGGAGGCGCGTGCTGCTATTACCTCACAGATACCCATGGGTCGGATGGGACGACCCGAAGAAGTCGCTGCTGCGGTAGTCTTTCTTCTCAGCGGCCAAGCCTCGTTCATTGCCGGGGTGGAGCTCTTCGTCGATGGCGGCGCGGTTCAAGTGTAACAGCAGGAACGCCCCGGGATGTCCGCTCTTGATGAGCCCTGATCAGGAGCGGACCATCAGCAACCCACCCCAATGGCCCGGTCGGCTTCCGACCCTCAAGTCGGACGTTCAACTCGAATCGCGCGTGCCCCGAAACCTGCCATTCAACGGCCATCCGGCCTTCGGCTTGAAGGGGCCCCACGCCGGCCTCGCCCAAGCTTGCCTGAAACCGACCTTCGGTCGCTGATGCCTGATTCAAGGTCGCGGGCTCACCCGCCCCGTCTCGGCTCGTAGCGCAGCGCGACAGCGCCTGAGCTGAGTTCCTTCCGGTCGACGAGCTTCAACTCGGCATACTTGGACAGTCCGGCGAACAAGGTGGGCCCATGACCGGCAATTCTGGGCTGCATCACGAATTCGTACTCATCGATCAGGCCCAGTTCCGCCAGTGCCAACGGGAGCCGCACACCGCCCGTGAGAAGCGCCTTGCCCGGTTGCTGTTTTAGCGCATGGACGGCCTCACCCAGATCTCCACGCACCAACTCCGTGTTCCACTCGACCCGGTCGAGCGTGCTCGAAACGACGTACTTCTTCATCGCGTCGATGGTACGGGCGAAAGGCTCTGTCCAGTCAGGCGGCGTCGAAGTTCGCGTTGCCAGACGCCAAGCCCCTTCCATCATTCCGTAGGTGACGCGACCTAAGAGCAGAGCGTCGGCGCGGCCGAGGCTCTCAGTGGCGTGGCGATGCGTTGCACGCAGTTGCTCCTGCTGCAGCGCCTCGTCCGACGGGATGGCGTTATGGTGGACGCATCCGTCGAGCGTTACGTTGATGGAATAAAGGAGAGGTCGCATTACGGTTTTTGCTCCTTTGTCGATCGTGCCGCGACAGCTCGGTCGAAGCGTTGCAACTGGCTGGTGAACCCGATAACTGCACCGCGTGTCATTTCGGGGTCCGGGTGACGATCGGACGTCAGGACCATCCGAACTTGCCCGGCCTCAGCGTGAAACTCGACCATCATGTCGTAAGGATACGGCTCGACGCCGGGGACGAAGTCCATGTCGAAGCGAATGCGCAGCTTACGGTGGCGCTCAATTTCCAGAAACCGACCGCTTACCCACACCGACAGCGGCCTCTCGAGGCTCGCCAGATATGCGACCTGCTCGGCACCCACCGCGGTCATCACGTGATCGAAGGCGCCGCCAACCCGCAGATCAAGGGTCAATACCTCGAAGCGCATTCCCTCGGGTGCGAACCACTCCTCGAGCCCTTCCTTGGTGGTCCACAGCGCCCAAACGTCCTCGATCGGCGCGTCGTAGACCCGTTCGAACCTGATCGTATCCACGCCCGGCTCGCTGGCTTGCGTCATCACTTCTTTCCCCCGGGTTGCCGCATGCCCTGCCGTCGCGCTAGGGCGGCGTCGAAGCGATCGAGCCTACCCTCCCAAAGCTTGCTATAGCTGCGAACCCAGTCGTCGATCGCCTGGAACGGCTCGGGTCGAAGCGAATAAAGGCGCCGCGCCCCATCAGGTCTCATCGTGACGAAACCAGCCTCGCCGAGGATCCGCAGGTGCCGTGAAACGCCGGACTGGTCGATATCAACGGCACGAACCAGGTCACCAACGGCCTGTTCGCCACCTGCCAGCGCCTCAACGATACGAAACCGCGATGGGTCGGCCAATATCTGGAACACATTTTGTTGCATAGCCATGTATATGTATATTTATGCATATTATGTGTCAAGCTTTGTGAGCCGACACCTCAACGAGGTATGCGCTACAGTTCATGCTTTGGGACGATCAGCGTTGGTGTCCGCCCCCGGGAGCGTCTGCCGTTGGTTCGCCAAATGTTGACGTCATTCAACGCGGGAACCAAGATATCGTTGCTGTAGTGCAGAGTTGAGGCGATGGCAGGAACTCTCAAGGAAATCGTTATCGACTGCCGCAATGCGGCTCCACTGGCAAGATTCTGGGCTGACCTCCTGGATGGGTATGCTGTGCGCGCCTACGATGACGGGGAGCTTGCACGCCTTGCTTCGCTCGGGCTCACGCCAGAAACCGATCCAGTGGTAATGGTTGACGGCCCCGGACCGACCTTATGTTTTCATGAAATCGAGCGCGGGAGGGCGCAAGGGCGCCTTCATCTCGACCTACGGGTCCAAGATCGCCGTGCCGAGCGTGATCGCCTTATCGAGCGGGGCGCTTCCATGGTGAGAGAGGCCGAAGGGTACACGGTGATGGCCGACCCGGAAGGAAATCATTTCTGTTTGGTTGAGTGATTGCGTCTGCTTCCACCACTCCACCGCAAAAAATGAACGGCTGGTTCCCACTCCATCGCGGTCGACCTGCGGAATTTACATCACCTTCGCAACGGCGCGACACGGGCCGTTACCGGACTGTTCGGTTGCTGCGCAGAAGCGGAGAAATTCGACGTCCTGGTGATCAGAGAAGCGGCGGGCCGGTATCACAATCAGCCGCAGCCTCGAAGCAAAAGTGGGTTCAATACCGCGCAACGCCTTGCAACAATCTAAAGTGCCGTTAGGCCGCTCGCAGATTCAGCAGACTTGAGCCGTTAAGTGAAATCATAATGGAAATATCCGACGCCGATATGCCAAGGTCCAGCAATATGTCAACGATAATGCGGTACCCTTCCACCGGACGGGGAAGCCCTTCCAATCCGAGATCGGACCCGAACAGGGTATTTTGTACACCGGCTACAGCAATCAGGTGCACGAGCATTTCGGGAGGGAATTTCTGCGCCCGTCCGGGAATAAACTGGCAGATCGAGTGCTCCATCTTGCCGCCCAGTTCCACGAGCGTCCGGATGTCGTCATCGGTACAGCCGATAAGATAAGTGGGATGGTTCACCAACATATGGCGTACGCCGCGCCGCCCTCCTTCCGCAAACAATGCGATCAGTTCATGCGCACTTAAATGTCCGCCCGCCAGAATTGCGTCGGCAGACGCAATCAGGTCCAGCACTCTGAGCGTATCGTCCGTCAGCCGGCCATTTGCATCGAAAACGGAAAGAGGTACGGGTTTGAGCGAACCGCTCACGGTGGGGAAGGTTTTGGCCTCGCTCGCCAGTTTCTCGATATGGTTGGCCGCAGAGAGAGTCGGCATCCAGACAATTTTCGCGCCCAGTTTCAGCGCGTGATCGACCGCATGGGGGTTGATCCCGCCTGCGGCATTGTTGAGCGCAATGCCGGAAAACATGTGCGTGGCCGCATCGGGGAAGAGTTTGTTTAAAATAATCGCGTGCGGCGTCCCCAGATAATAATGGTCCTTGGTCACCACGGCTTGAAAACCGGCCGCGGCAGCATCGATCAATTGATCATGGTGATCGAGAATGCGCGGCATGACAGCCGGACCGCTGTGACAGTGAAGATCGACCGCGCCGACCAGCAATCCGGAGATCAACTGTTCACGTGCAGACCCCGTCACTGCGTGGTCCATCGGGTCCGGCTCGTAAGGTCTTGGAGTGTCACGGGTCTTGGGGTTCTGGGTAGTCGTCAGCGTTCAACACCCATCCCGGCTGGCGCAAGAAATCGCGCCGGGGTGGGCAGAACACATCTATCATGAAATTTGTCGCAAGCCCAACCGCTTCGGAAGTGTGGACGACCTGGGCTGGAATAACCATGACTGACGGGGCATCGCAGATCGCGTGCTCATCGTCACGCCAGAGATCGGCATTGTTGCCCCACGGCCAGCGCATGTGGTGAATATATGAACCTTCGAGGACGAGCGAGCATTGCTGGAAGTCGACATGGCTGTGGGGGGACATCGCGCTGCGATCCCGCGGTCCCGTGCGCGGATAAATATAGTTCACCATGAAATTGGTGCTGGTCAGAATGCGGCCGAAGCGGCCTTTTTCGGGGGGCACGTCCATTGAATAGCAGCGCGGCTTCCAGCCGCCATTGGGCTCTGGCCACGGGACAAGCGCTGGAACGTTGGGATCGTTATCATAGCCGGGGGGACAGGTGGCCACCAAGTCGTCGGACGCCGTTGTGAAGAATTGCACAATTGTGCCATCTCTCTCCATTGAAATCCGGCTCTCGCCCGGCGGAACGAAGGTTACGGAATGGCCTTCCAGAATTGACGTCTCGCCGTTCCAGAGAAGTCTCGCCCGGCTTGCCGGGTCGGGCAGCAGCACCATGAATTCGTCCGGTTGCACCGCGCGCGCGAACACCGCACCGGCTTTCGCCTCACTATAGGCCACAACGAAATTCTGGCCGCGCGTGTACCAGGTTTTCAAGGCTTCGGAGGTGGTGTGGCTCTCCTCCTCATAGAACCGCGCGCAGTTTGCAGCCGATTGCAACGGGGCAGGCGCCTCGGTTTCGCTAGAGTTCAGCCTGCTGCGGGGATCGGATGCAACATACATGCAATTGGTCCTTGTCGGTCGTTAGAAAATTTCAGGCCAGCGCTTCAATGGCAGCCCTGCGCAAGAAGGCCAGATCGGAACCAACCAGATAGGCGGAGCCACCAAGATCGGTCATGGCATTTCGGTCGGCGGGGTTCTCGGCAACAAAAAGCATTGGCTTGCCGGCGCGGCGCGTACCTTCCGCCACATTTTTGACGGCAGCCCAGACGTTGGGTGTGTTGCTCGACAGTTCACCCATAGCGGCCGAGAGATCGCCCCGGCCGACAAATATTGCATCGATGCCCTCGACAGAGGCGATCGCCTCGGCCCGATCGATGGCGCCGACATCCTCGATCATTGCTATGCAGAGCGTTTGGGCGTCTTGGCTGGCGATGTGGTTCCCGACATCGGCTGAGCCATATCCGCCGGCGCGACCCGTTCGCGAAAAACCTCTTTTGCCGTTCCGATACCGGCACGCTGCGGCGATCCGTGTCGCGATTTCAACGTTTTCGACATGGGGGACCATTACCCCGGCGGCGCCGCAATCGAGCATATTGAGAATATTGGCCGGAGAGGGATCGCCCACACGGACCAGCGCACTCATTCCCACTGCACGGCAGGCCAGAATGACGCTGTCGATGGCCAGGCGATCGAATGGCGCGTGTTCCTGATCGACGACGATAAAATCGAACCCGACCGAACCCATGACTTCTGTCGAATGCACTGTGGGGATCTTTATGAAGGTTCCACGCAACGCCTCACCGTCTCTTATACGCCTTGCAAAACCTATCGCCTCTTGGCCAAGGGTGTTCATCGAGTCTGGTCCTTCAGGATTTCCATAGGATCGAATCTAGCCTGCCAATTCGGCGTTGAGCACTTCCGAGTTTGCCCGTTTCACATGATGAAACCAGCACATGAAGGCATCGACTCCGGATGCCCCGAACGCTCTTTAACGAGGATGAAATTCAAAATCAGGGAGAGCGGGTTTGGGCAGGCTTAGCGGGAAGCGCGCATTCATAACAGGTGCAGGTGGCGGCATCGGCGCGGCAATAGCGCGGCGTTTTGCCGATGAAGGCGCAGATGTCGGGCTCGCCGATATCAATGCGGACCTGCTCCGCGAGACTGCCGGGACCATTGCCGACGCACAGTCATTCGTCGTCGACGTCTGCGACCGCGCCGCGCTTGCCAATGCTGTCAATACCTTTGCGACCGACGGACTTGATATCTTTGTCAACAACGCGGTGGCGTTCTTTTATGCGCCCTTGACCGAGATGCCCGAAGACGCTGTTGACCGGATGCTCAATGTCGGCATCAAAGGGACGTTCTGGGGCACGAGCGCAGCGACGCCCCATCTCATTGCCCGCGGTGGGGGCACGATCATCAATCTTTCCTCGATCGCTGTTTCATTTGCCATCAAAAACGCGGCTGTCTACACCTCGGTCAAGGGTGCAATCGATGCGTTCACGCGCCAGCAGGCGGTGGAGCTTGGCGGGCACGACATAAGGGTCAATGCGCTCGCGCCCGGCACTGTGTCCACGCCCGGCGCACGCTCGGTCATCGAAGAGGAAGGCTGGGAAAAACGCCGCTTGCTGTCTCCCATGGGGCGGCTCATCGAAGACACCGAGGTCGCCGATGCCGCGGTGTTTCTGGCTTCCGACGCTGCCGCCACCATCACGGGGGTTACACTCAAGATCGATGCCGGTCTTACGATCGCCGGACCGAGATGACGCCGATGCCTTTTCTTGCGCGCACTTTGGCGGCCCAGGCAATGGCAGTCAGCGCCGGTTCAATACCCCGTCCGGTTCTCGAAAAGGCAAGGTTGTGCCTCTTTGACTATTTCTCGAGCGCATATGAGGCGCGCACTCTGCCCTGGAGTCAGCAGGCGATAGCGCGTCTGATGCCGGGCGCAGAGGGAGCGGCAGCGATTGCTCTGGGATCCAATGTCGCCCCGGCGGATGCCGCTTTTGCAAATGCTGTGGCGGCACACGGGCTGGTCCGCGAAGACATGCACACCGCCTCGGTCTCCCATTTGGGCATTGTGGTTTGGCCCGCGCTCCTGGCCGATCTTGCGCAACCGGGACGGGTGGCAAGCGGCCGCGATTTGCTGGCCGCAGCGATTGTCGGCTATCAGGCCGGCGCAAGGCTGGGCCAAAGCCTCATGACAGCCGAATTGTCCCGGCTGTTTCGCCCGACGGGACTGATTGGTCCCTTTGCAGCCGTCACGGCCATCGCCCATCTTCGCGGCCTGACGGTGGAACAAACAGCGTCGGCGATGGCTCTGGCCATAAATTGCTCGGCTGGTCTCAACCAATGGCCGACCAGCGGCGGCAGCGACATGTATTTTCATGCAGGTTTTGCCGCGCGCAACGCCCTGTTGTGCGCCGATCTCGCGGAGGCAGGCGCCTTTGGTTCGCCCGATGTCATCGAAGGGGAAGCGGGCTTGTTCGCAGCCTTTGCGCGGCGCCCGCTCACCGGCGAGATTTCGCTTTTCCCCAATGATTTTTTTGAGATCTGCTCGGTTTTTCACAAGCCGGCCCCGGCCTGCAACTTCGCGCAGACCCCAAGTCAGGCAGCTCTTGAGGCAAGGCTTGCACTCGGCGCACCAAGCAACACCATCACCGCAGTGCGCGTCGGCGTTACCCGCGCCGCGATGCTCTATCCCGGCTGTGATTCGACCGGCCCCTTTGCGAACCTGCTTCAGGCGAAGATGAGCATTCAGTTCGGCGTTGCCGCAGCGCTGGCGCGCGGGGTGATCGAAAGCGAGAACTATGCCGATCTTGACGATGGCGAAATCGCCCGCCTAATCGCGGTGACCACGCTCGTCGAGAATCCGGACTATTCGGCAGCCTTTCCGGCGCGCCAGCCCGCCTCGGTCAGCATCACCTGCGCCGATGGCAGAATTGTTGATGCCGTTCGCGAAGATATCGTTCCTGCCAACGAGCAGATGGTCATCGACCGCTTCCTCATCTCGACGCAATCGGCGCTGGGCGACCAGGGCGGGACCGATCTTTATGACTTTGTCCGCCTCATCGCGGATGCAGACGATGCCCTCCCCCTCAATGCGCTGCAAATGCCGCGCGTCCAACTTGTCGACTGAAAGGACTTTCTGCCATGGACCAAAAGACATTCGATATCGGGCTTGAAATTCGCAAATCGGTGCTAGGCGCCGAGTTTGTCGAGCAGTCGCTGGCCACTGCCGATGATTTCAACCGGCCGATGCAGGAACTGACGACCGAATATTGCTGGGGGGCCGTGTGGGGACGCGACACGCTCGACCGGCGCACGCGCAGCATGCTCAACCTCGCCATGATCAGCGCGCTAAACCGTCCGCACGAGTTGCGGATGCACATCAAGGGCGCGCTGCGCAATGACGTCACCAAGGAGGAAATCCGCGAGGTCTTCCTGCAGGTCGCCATCTATTGCGGCATTCCCGCAGGCGTCGATTCCTTCCGCATCGCGCGTGACGTTTTCAGCGAGAACAGCGGCGCCTGACCGGCGCTGCGCAGGAGTGAGCGATGAGCAACGACATCTATGAAGCCTATGCCATCGCCTATGCCCGGCATGAGCGTGGCGCCGCCGAAAATTTCATCGGCGGCGACCCCCATAACGGGCCGATGCCGCTCAACTACTATGTTTGGGTCCTGCGAAACAGCGAGCGGACGCTCGTCATCGATACCGGCTTTGATGAGCGCGGCGCGGGACTGAGAGGGCGGACGATCACGCGCCCCGTCCGCGAGGGCCTTGCCGCGCTCGGGGTCGATCCCGGGGCAGTCACCGACGTCGTTATCACCCACATGCATTATGACCATGCCGGCAATGACGGGCTGTTCCCCAATGCGTGCTTTCATTTGCAGGACAGCGAGATGTCCTTTGCCACTGGGCGGTGCATGTGCCACCCGGGGATGAATCATCCTTACGAGATCGAGGATGTCGTCTCGATGGTCCGGCGGGTTTTTGCCGGTCGCGTCCGCTTTTACGATGGCGACAGCACGCTCTTTCCGGGCATCGATCTTCATCATATCGGCGGCCATGCCCGCGGGTTGCAGGCGCTGAGCGTCAATACACGCCGTGGACCAGTCATCATCGCATCCGACACCGCACACCATTATGCCCATTTGCGCGAGCGGCGGGTCTTCCCGACGGTCGATAGCGTGGCCGATGTCCATGCCGGATACGACCGGCTTTTGAGCCTCGCACCCGACATTTCCCACATCATTCCCGGCCATGACCCGCTTGTCGCGGACCTCTACCCCGCATTCAGCGCCGGTACGACGGACTGGATTGTCCGTCTCGACGCCGATCCCCAATCACTGCCGGCGCTCTGATCCGGCGACATGTCGATCTAGGAGTTATCGATGAGTTCTCTCAACCTTGGTTTCGTTGGTCTCGGACGCATGGGTGGCCCGATGACAAAACGCCTGCTCGATGCGGGCCATGATGTCACCGTGTTCGATACCAGCTCGGCTGCCCTCGATGCTGCAGCATCCCACGGGGCCAAAATTGCCAGTTCGCCGAGTGACGTCGGCGACAGGGCGGATATTGTGCTCGTTAGCCTGCCGACACCTGACATTGTCTACAAAGTCGTCGCCGGAAACGATGGCGTGGCCGATGGCAAACAGGTCCGCGCCGTCGTCGATCTCTCGACCACTGGTCCTAGCATGGCGGCCCGCATTGGCGGGGAGCTGGCCAGACGCAATCTGCGCTGGATGGACGCCCCGATCAGCGGCGGCATTGCGGGCGCGACCAATGGTACACTGGCAGTGATGGTGTCCGGTGACGAGTTGACGTTCACCGAAATCGAAGCCGTACTAACAGTCTTCGGGCGCCTCTTTTATGTCGGCGAAAAATCCGGTCTTGCCCAGGTTGCCAAGCTGGCCAACAATCTGCTGGCCGCGGCGGCAATGGTGGTTTCATCAGAAGCCATGGTGATGGGCACCAAGGCCGGAATCCGTCCCGATGTTCTGCTTGACATCATAAACGCGGGCAGCGGGCGCAACAGTGCCACCCAGGACAAATTTCCCCGTTCGGTGCTGCCGGGCACCTTCGATTTCGGATTTGCCACCGGGCTCTCCTACAAGGATGTCCGGCTCTGTATCGACGAGGCCGAGGCCATGGGCGTGCCCATGGTCGCGGGTGCAGTTATCCGCCAGATGCTTGCCGTCACCAATGCGCGCTTTGGCCCCGATTCCGACTTCACCTCCATCTGTCGCGTCGTAGAGGACTGGGCGGGGGTCGAAGTTCGCGCCTGACGAGCATTTCAACAGATGAAACGCTGGCAAATCAGGAGAGCCATCCCGGTGTCGCCAGCCTAGAACTCATAACACTACAAACAGGATGACTATGGGCGACATGAATAGGGATGGCGGATTGCCGGGCCGACGCAGCCGCGACGAGATCAAGGCGGCACTCAGGGACGCCGATATTTCCATATTGCTGATGGTTGCGGTACAACTTTCGGGCGATATCGAATTGCTCGACCGTTACGTACCATTCCTGGGCAAGCCCGGCGAATTTACGCACACCCTGCCCCCTGCAATGGTCGAGGAATTGCTCGAAAAGCTGACAGCCGAGCTCGAAAAAGATCGTAGAAAGCGCGAGGCAACCGCACCGGAAAAATTGCGCCGGATGATGAGCACCTTTGTCGGCGAGGACATTTCCGACCTCTATATGCCCCTCCTGATGGAAGATCTCGGCTTCAAGGCGCCCGAGCAGCCCCTGCCCGCAGCGGTCGCCGCCCAGCCGAACCGCGCCGCAGAATTTTCGGTATTGGTTGTGGGTGCCGGTGCTTCGGGCGTATGCGCAGGCATCGCGCTCAAAAAGGCCGGTATCTTTTTCGAGATCGTGGAGCGAAATGACGACATAGGCGGCGTCTGGCACGAGAACACCTATCCCGGATGCGGCGTGGACAGCGCCAACCACCTCTATTGCTACTCATTTGAGCTCAACAACAACTGGTCGCGCTATTACGTCAAACAGCCCGAGCTGCGGTCCTATCTCCGCGATTGCGCCGAGCGGTACGGCCTTATCGGCCACGTAAAATTCAATCAGACCGTCACCGCCATGCGGTACGATTCCAAAACTGCGCTCTGGCATGTGTCGATCACTCAACCGGATGGGTCAACCCGGCATGTGACCGCCAACGCCGTGATCAGCGCGGTGGGTCAGCTCAACCGGCCCGCCTATCCAAAACTCAAGGGCATGGAAAGCTTCGCAGGCGCGGCCATGCACACGGCGCGCTGGCGCCACGATCTCGACCTTGCCGGCAAATCGGTCGCCATGATCGGCACCGGCGCAAGTGGTATGCAGGTGGGGCCCGCGATTGCCGATACGGTCGGCAAGCTCACGATCTTCCAGCGGTCGGCGCCCTGGGTCCTGCCCCGGCACAATTACCACAACACCGTCAGCGAAAATGTCAAATGGGTCCTCGCCAATGTGCCCCATTATGCGCGATGGTACCGGTTCCTGCTGTTCTGGGCATATGGCGACGGCGTCTACCCGCTCCTCAAGATCGACCGGTCATGGACCGGCAAGACTTCGATTTCGGCGCGCAATGACGAGATCCGGGAAGCCTGGACGCAATATGTGAAGGCCGAGATGGGAGACCTGCCCGAGCTTTATGCCAAGGTGCTCCCCGATTACCCCCCTTACGGAAAGCGGTCGCTTCGCGACAATGACTGGTACCAGACGCTGCGTCGCGACAATGTCGAACTGGTCACCACGCCAATTGCCGAAATCGTCCCAGACGGCGTTCTCGACAGGGACGGCAGGCATCACCCTGTCGATGTCGTCGTGTATGCGACGGGGTTCGAGGCCAGCCGCATGCTCTATCCTATAGAGGTCACGGGGCGTAATGGGGTCAGGTTGCGGGACCTTTGGGGCGACGATGACCCTCGTGCCTATCTCGGCATCACAGTTCCAGACTTCCCCAATCTCTTTCTCACCTATGGGCCGAACACCAACCTGGCGCATGGCGGCAGCATTATTTTCCAGATCGAATGCCAGGTGAACTACATCATGGCCAGCTTGGCCCTGTTGTTCGAAAGCGGCGCGGATGCGCTCGACTGCACGCACGAAGCCCATGACGACTACAACCGTCTGGCGGAAGAAACGCTTGCCGAGATGGTGTGGTCGTTCGAGGGCGTCACCAACTGGTACAAGAACGCAAAAGGGCGCGTCACGACGAACTCGCCATGGTCCATGGTCGACTATTGGCACATGACCCGCCGCCCGGACCCCAAGGCGTACACTTTCATCATGCGTTCGGATGTTTCAGAAGCGGAGCAGAAATTTGCCTAGTCTCGTTGGCGTATGGCGCCTTGTCGATATTACCAACAAGGATGCCGATGGGCGCGTTCTGCCTTCATCCTATGGTCCTCTGAAAATGGGTCTGATTACCTTCACCGAGCAAAACCGCATGATGGTCGTCATCTGTGATGGCCGCGAGCATCTGGGTGACGGCGAGACCCAGCGCGAATACACGTCCTATGCAGGAAACTACAAATTCGACGGCACGACGCTCGTTACGCGAGTCGACTGTTCGACGCCCACCATTCCGAACCGGATTGGCACCGACCAGGTGCGCCCTGCACGATTCGAGGGCAATTGCGTCATTCTCACCGCGCCGCCCGTCGAGATCGATGGTATCGTTCAGTACCGGGATTTAACCTGGGAGAAGATTGCCTGAAATTCCTGCGCATTTGATTTGCAATCACCCGGGCCGATGCGTCACAGTCCGCTTGTGTTTCCGGGGAGGAAAACATGACATCCTATAGGCCGGTTGTTTCAGTGATGCGTTCGTTCGAGGTGCTTGAGGCGCTCAATCGGCAGCGCTATTCGACCGTGGACCATCTTTATCGCCTGACCGGCCTGCCCAAATCCACAATCGTGCGGCTGCTCGAAACGCTTATCGAGGCCGGCTATGTGGTCAGGGACGATACGGGAAAGGGCTACCAGGTCGCGTCACAGGTCAATGCGCTCAGTTGCGGCTTTCACGGCGCACCCCAGGTTGTGGAGGCCGGGCGCGCTTGGGCACAGGAACTGACCCGGATGTTCAACTGGCCGGCAGCCATTGCCGTGCTTGACCGCAATGCGGTTCAGGTTTGCTACACCACCAGTGGAGAAAGTCCTGTCGCACCCTATCATGCGCTCATCTACAAAAGGCTTGGTCTCGTCAGCAAGGCGCTGGGTCGCGCCTATTTCGCGTTCTGCCCTGCCGGAGAACGGCGCCTGATCCATAGACTCCTGTTGACGACGTCCCATCCGGACAACGACCAGATGGGGGCGCCCGACGCCATCGAACAGATCATGCGGGCAACCCGTAAGCAGCAATTTGCCGAGCGCCAAAGTTGCCTCAAATCTGATACATCGGCCAGTATAGCCGTGCCGATCTATCAGCAGGCAACCAACCGCGTGCTCGGGACGATAGGGCTTACATATTATGCCAGCGCCGTGAAGCGCAGCGAGATCATGGACAAGCTGGTGCCAAATCTCATGGTTGCGGCGGAAGCGGTCAGCGACAATGTCGCTCGCATGCAGACCGCGATCCAATCGGCCCGGACGGTCGTGCATTAGCGTCCACAACGAACGGAAACATAATGACCAAACCGGTACTCAGTGATCCTCGCCTGTTCGAGGAGCGGGCCTTCTTTGCAGGTCAATGGCAAAACGCCGCCAGCGGCGATCATATCGAGGTCACCGATCCAGGTGATGGAAAAGTCTTTGCTGGTGTCCCTAGCCTCGATCGGGCAGAGATACAAACCGCAATTGCGCTGGCCGCGAAGGCCCAGCCTGTCTGGGCGCGGAGGACCGCAAAAGAGCGCGCGGGAATCTTGCGCCGCTGGCATGACCTCATCATAGAACATCTCGATGACCTCGCGCTGATCCTCACTCATGAGCAGGGCAAACCGCTTGCCGAGGCCCGCAGCGAGATCGCCAGCAACGCCGCCTATCTCGACTGGTTCGGCGAAGAAGCAAAACGGATCGATGGCGACATCATTCCATCGTCCGCGCCCAACCAGCGCATTTTGGTGCTCAAGCAGCCGGTTGGGGTGGTCGGGGCGATCACCCCCTGGAACTTTCCCAATGGCATGATCACGCGCAAAGCAGGCCCGGCGCTTGCAGCGGGCTGCACCATGATCCTCAAACCTGCCTCCCAGACGCCACTGTCGGCGCTAGCGCTTGCCGTCCTTGCTGAGCGCGCAGGCGTGCCACCGGGCGTATTTTCCGTCATCACCGGTTCGGCCCGGATGATCGGAGAAACTTTCTGCTCCGACCCTAGGATCGCCAAGATCACCTTTACCGGCTCGACCGAGGTGGGGCGCTGGCTGATGCGCAATGCCGCGGACGGAATCAAGCGACTGTCGCTGGAACTGGGTGGAAATGCTCCCTTCATCGTATTTGCCGATGCCGATATCGATGCAGCCGTGGATGGGGCCATGGCTGCCAAATTCCGAAATGCGGGACAGACATGCGTGTGCGCCAACCGCATCTATGTCCAGAGCACCGTCGCGCAAGCATTCACGAACAAGCTGACAGAACGGGTCAGCCGGTTGCGACTTGGCATGGGCACTGGCAAAGACGTCGATCTCGGACCGCTCATCGACAGGGACGCTATAGCCAAGATTGAGGACCATATAGCCGATGCCGTCGGCAAAGGTGCGCAATTGCACGTTGGGGGGCATCGCTCGAAACTTGGCGGGACCTTTTTCGAGCCGACCGTCCTCTCGGGTGTCACGCAGGACATGCGCGTCGCCCATGAGGAAACCTTCGCCCCCCTCGCCCCGGTCATCACGTTCGATACAGAAGCCCAGGCCATAGAGATGGCCAATGACAGTGAGTTGGGGCTGGCGGGCTATTTCTATTCGCGCGACCATTCGCGTATTTGGCGGGTCGCCGAGGCACTTGAGCTGGGAATGGTCGGGGTTAATTGCGGCGTGATCGGCAATGAAATGGCGCCGTTTGGCGGAATAAAGCAATCGGGCCTCGGGCGCGAGGGATCGCGCTACGGCATCGATGAGTTCCTCAATCTGAAATATGTCTGCCTTGGCGGGCTAGAACCGGTGGAGCACACATAATGCAATATGGACGCCTTGGGAGCACAGGCCTCGAGATCGCGCGGTTATGCGTTGGCTGCATGAGCTTTGGGGAATCCGGCCGCGGCGAGCATGACTGGACGCTCGATGAGGACAGCAGCCGGGTCATCATCCGCCGCGCACTGGAAGCCGGGCTTAATTTCTTCGACACCGCCAACATGTATTCGGACGGAACCAGCGAGGAATTTCTCGGACGCGCGTTAAAGGATTTCGCCAGGCGCGAAGAGGTGGTTATCGCCACCAAGGTCGGCATAAGGATGCGCCCCGGCCCCAACGGGTCCGGCCTCTCGCGCCGGCACATATTCGAGCAGATCAATGCAAGCCTCAAACGGCTCGGCACCGATCATGTCGACCTCTACCAGATCCACCGCTGGGATCCCGACACGCCCATTGAGGAAACGCTGGAAGCGCTGAACGATGTCGTGCGCATGGGCAAGGCGCGCTATATCGGCGCCTCCTCAATGTATGCCTGGCAATTTGCCAAGGCCCTGTTCACCCAGCAAAAGCACGGCTGGGCGCCCTTTGTGTCCATGCAGAATCATTTCAACCTTCTTTACCGGGAAGAAGAGCGCGAGATGCTCCCCCTCTGCCGTGACCAGAAGATCGGCCTCCTCCCCTGGAGCCCTCTGGCCCGCGGCAAGCTTGCCCGTCCACACGGACAATCAACAGGGCGCGCCCAGACCGATGTCGTGACAGCCCGGCTTTATGCGCACGAGACCGCGGCAGACCTGGCTGTGATTGATGCAGTGGGCGCCATCGCCGGGCGGTACGGGGTGTCACGCGCCGAAGTCGCGCTTGCCTGGGTGCGCCAGACAGACCCTGTCAGCGCACCGATCATCGGTGTCACATCCGCAGCGCAACTGGACACCGCCGTTTCATCGCTCGACCTGCAGTTGAGCGCAGATGACATGTCAGCGCTAGAAGCGGACTATCGCGTAAAACCATTTCTACTCTAGAAGTAGAAATCCAGCGCCGTTAGTGCGGCAACGCGCCGGCGCATGTCACCATCTTCGACCCAGTCGAGATAAGCGAGCGTGTCGCGATAGGTGACATTACCCATATACCCCACAAACGGCCAATCGCTGCCCCACATCAGGCGGTCCCACCCTCCGGCGGCCACAAGGGCTCTAGCGGCGGCTTTGGCGTTTTGCGGATTTCTGTAACGGAAGGCCCCGGAAAGCTTGACCCATGTACGCCCCCGATCGATAGCATCGAGGATGGCGCGAAAACCCGGATCGTCGATCCCGGCCTGGGTGTCGATCATGCCCATATGGTCCACCACCACCCGGACGCCCGAGGCTTCCAGCGCCGCTATGGTCGCTCCGATGCGGTCAGGGCGGTCGGTGAGGTGCACATGCCATCCATGGTCCGCACAACGGCGCAGCAACCGCCGGTTGGCGTCAGAGATCAAATCCGCCACGTGACCATCACCATGCCAAAGCAGGCGAATACCCAGAAAACCCTCCCTGCTCATCTGCTCAAAGGCGTGGGCATCGGCATCGGGCGGCAAGTTCGCAGTGGCGCGCAAACGCGGAAAGCGCTTGAGCGCGTGCCGGAAATCGTCATTGAAATATCCGTATATGCTCGCGGTGCTCAGAACCCCATAGGAGATCCCATACGCCACAAAGCATGCCATCAGATCCTCGACCGGGGCCTCCTCGCCGTTTGGCCACCATTTATCCTCAAGCATGGGCGTGTTGCGGTCGAAGATGTGGACATGGGTGTCCACAATGAGATCAGGCATGACAGTATCCGTTCCGGAAGCAGCTGGAGTATAGGCCGGCGCCATCGTCCGGTACACAACTCGGGCGAGAATGGATTTCACTGCTTGAAACGAGATGGGTTTTGCATTCGCATGCCGGGGGTGCCGGCCCTAGGGTTGGAAAAAGTTCGGGAGCGAGAATACATATGGACGTCATAAGACGTGATTTTACCGTTCGCACAGTCGATGGCGTCACAATCGCGGTGCGCGAGGTGCGACCAGTTGGGCACGCTAACCGCACCCCGATGATTCTCATGCATGGCACGCGTATCCCTGGCATTAGCGAATATGACCTTCCGGTGGCCAATGGCTCGCTCGCTGCCGACCTCGCGGCCGCCGGCCATATCTGCTACATCGTCGATGCGCGCGGATTTGGCGGCTCTCAACGCCCCGACGCCATGGCTCTACCGCCCCAGCCCAGCGCTCCGCTTGTGCGCTGCATGGAAATCATGCGCGATATCGATGCCGCCGCCGACCATCTGCGCGCCGCCAGTCAAAGCGAGAAAGTGGGACTGTTCGGCTGGGGCGTCGGCGGAACTTGCGTGGCGATGTATGCTGCATTGTATCCCGAAAAGGCCAGCCATCTCGTTCTTTATTGCATGGTCTATGGGGCAACAGCCGATCACCCTTTGATTAATATCGGGTCGCCCTGGGACGATCCGGAAAATTCGGGGCGGTTCAACCAGAAAGTCTACGGCAACTACACATTCAACGGCATAGAGATGCTGGAAACACATTGGGACGAGCAAATCCCGATCGACGACAAGGTGGCATGGCGCGACCCGGAAATGGTGGTGGCGTTCCGCAACGCCCTTCTCGATGGCGACCCCACGGCCCGCACGCGGACACCGCCCACCTATCGCAGCCCAAACGGCATGCTCGAAGACCTCTACCTCATGGGCGCCAAAGGCCAGAAGCTGTTTCACGCCAGCCAGATCTACTGCCCGGTTTTCATCGTTAATCCCGAATATGATTCTCTTTGCCGTGATACCGATATGGCTGTCTTCTGCGAGGACCTTTATCACAGTCCGGAAGTCATTCACTGGCGGGCAGCAAACTCCACCCACTACCTGCTGCTCGACCGCCCCGAACGCGGGCGGAGCGAATTGCTCGTCCGCCTCGATGGCTTCCTGAACTAAAAGGCAAATTCAATGGCTTCCGAAAAATCCCCCGAAATCACCGATGCGCTGATCGACTCCCTGATGGAAGGGGCAATCGACCTTCATTGCCACAGCGGGCCATCAATCATGGAGCGCAAGCTTGACCATATCGAGGCTGCCCGCGAGGCAGAAGCTGCGGGCATGCGCGCTTTGATGTTCAAGGATCACTATTATTCCTCGACGCCCGTGGTTCAATTGCTCAAGCGCCAGGAGTTTGCCTCAAGTTCGCTTTCGCTTTTGTCCGGCGTCGTACTGAACAACGCCACGGGTGGCCTAAACCCGTACGCGGTCGAGCATGACCTGATGCTAGGTGGGCAATTGATCTGGATGCCGACAATTTCGGCCGCCAACCATATCCGCCATGTCCATCGCTCCGGCGCGCTCAAGCCACCCCGCCCCATGAAGCGTCACAAAGGGCTCGAGGTGACCGATGCGCTGGGCAATCTGTTCGACGAGGTCAAGGAAATCCTCGACATAATTGCCGAATATGACGGTGTCCTCTCTGCCGGACACCTCCATATCAGCGAGATCTGGGTGCTGTTTGCGGAAGCTCAAAAACGCGGCGTTGGCCGGTTGCTCGTCAACCATCCGGGCCTCTTCATCGATGCGAGCCTTGCCGACATGCGCGAGCTTGCCGGAATGGGCGTGTTCATGGAACAGTGCGCCTGCATGGTCATCGACTGCCCGAGCCGCCATTTCGATCCCGACGAACTCAAATCCTTCATCGACGCGGCGACGGTCGGCCAGACAATATTGGGTTCGGACCTTGGACAAATGAAAAATCCCCGTCCGGTCGAAGGCTATCGTGCCGTCATCCGGTTGTGCCTCGAACTCGGCTATAACGAGCAGGACGTCCGCGCTATGGTTTCGGGCAATGCAACCCGTTTGCTCGGGCTTGACACAAATGGCAGCGCAACCTCATGACACCCCATACCGGGCCGCTGGTTGACTCCCATTTTCACGTTTACACGCGGGACATGCCGCTGCTCGGCAGCGCATGGCACAGACCCGGGCACGACGCCACGATCGAGATGTGTTTGGAAACGCTCGACGCGCACGGCGTTGTCTTTGGCGTCATTTCCGCCGCGAGCCTTTACGGGACCTACAATGATTATGTGCGCAAGGCCCTGAAGGCCCATTCACGGCTGCGCGCCACCGCGATCATTGATACGGCATGGGACATCTACCAACTCGAAAGGATGCGCGATGACGGTTTTGTCGGCCTGCGCCTTCTCTGGCGGCCGCTTGCCGAAATCCCCGACATCAATTCCGACGCCTACAGGCGTCTTTTGCGCCGCTGCGCGGATCTGGGCTGGCACATCCATCTGACCGACAAGCCCGAACGCCTTGATGCCACGGTGCGCGCCATCGAGGACGCCGGCGTCAATGTCGTTCTGGACCATATCGGTCTGATCGATACCGCTCAGGGTGTCAACGATCCGGCATTTCGCGCGATCCTTGCGGCGATTGACCGGGGCCGCACCTGGGTCAAGCTTTCTGGGGGCTACAGGTTCACGACGCAGGGATTGGCCGATTCCTGTGCTGCCGCGCTTGTCAATGCCGGCGGTTGGGATAGGCTGGTCTGGGCGAGCGATTGGCCATTTGCCGCCTTCGAGGAGAAGGTGACCTATGCCGATACAATTGCCGATCTTTCGCGCTGGGTGCCGAACCCGGATATGCGCCATGCCGTCGGCGCACGAACCCCGCTCAAGCTTTATTTCACCTAAGAACCGCTGTTCTGACTGAACTGATACGGCGGCTCAGAATTCCTCACATGCCATTTTCAAACCGGACCAACGGGTCCGAGTTGTTCCGGAAAGACTCTTGCCGCCGGAGCGGTTCACATACCCCGCATCCTGCATTTCACACTTTGAAATGTCGTGTGGAATAAGTGGAGCCGCAGGAGAGCTGTCCGCACACTGGCACAGGTTTCAAGACCTTGTGCTGCTTCAACAGCCGCAGCATGCACCAATAAGGAGGAGATTTTGTGGTGAACAAGCAAACAAAGATCGGCAGGTTCCTGCTATTGTCGACAGTATCGTGTCTGGCGCTCGGCGCGCAGAGTGCACTGGCGGCCGCCTGCCCGGAAGGTTTCCCGGAACGGCCTATCAATTTCTATGTGGGCTTTGCCGCCGGCGGCGGCACCGATTCAATTGCCCGTACGCTCGCGCAGGCCATCGAACAGGCCCAAGGCTGGAATATCGTCGTCGAAAACCGTCCCGGTGCCGCGAGCGCGGTCATGGCACAGAGCCTGCTCAACATGGAACCCGATGGACATTCGATCGGGCTGGGCAGCAGCGATACGCTAGTGTGGAATCCCACATCGGGCGACCTCGACTTTCACTATAGCGACTTCCTGTTTCTTGGCTCGGCTATGGATAGCTGGAACAGCTTTGCAGCGCTCTCGACCGCGCCTTTCGATGATATTGCGAGCCTTGTGGAATATACCCGCGAGATCGGCATGGCGACTGTGGCGGTCGCGGGCTTCAATCAGACGCTTGTGGTCGAGCAGCTTGCAGATCAGTATGACATCAATCTCGTGCCGATCCCGGTCGCGGGATCGGCGGAATCGATGATGCTGACGCTGGGCGGCCATGTGGATGCCACCATTCAGGGCGTCGCACATCTGGCGGAACTCGAATCGGGAAATATGAAGCAGATTGCTTCGGTGACCTCTCATCGCTTGCCTTATCAGCCTGACTCCCCGACGCTCGAGGAACAGGGCGCAACCGCCCTGCCCATCCAAAGCGTCACAGTCCTAATGGCGCCCAAGGGTCTGCCCGACGATGTGCGGATATGCCTGGAGCAGGTCGTGGACGAGGCCGTGAACTCGGAAATCTACCACAACCTCATGGTCTCCTTTAACAACGAGGCTCTCAATCGTGGTCCTGAAGGCGTCGTCGACCTAATATCGAGTCGAGATGCGAGAATCCGGGCACTTTACGACAACCCGGCCAATTAGGTCCTGCTGATCCGGGGGGTGTCGTGACGCCGGAATGTATACTCGCCTGTGCCGATATTCTTGGCGAGGTGCCGATCTGGGACAAGGACAATAGCCGTATTTGCTGGCTCGATGTAAGCCGGGCACGCCTGCAGACCCTCGACGTGACGTCGGGTATGCACCAAATCCACCAGCTCCCGGGGAATACTGCCGGGGGCTGGGCCTTGCGAGCAGGAGGTGGCGCCATCGTCGCGCTGGATAACGGACTTTTCGGCCTCACGGACACCGAAATTGGCCCGTTGGTAGCCGAAATTCCCGCAAGATCATTGCAGGCCTCCCACCGGGTCAACGAAACCGCAGTCGATAGCGCCGGCCAACTGTGGGCAGGTGTGATGGAACGCAGCGCAAGCGGCCCCAGCGGCGGGCTTTTCCGTGTCGGGCCGAGCGGCGCAGTGCATCAGGCTTTGGGCGGCATAACGACCCCGAACGGTTTGTGCTTTGATCCAACCGGCACAACGCTCTATTTTGCGGATTCCGCGCGCAAATTGATCTGGTCGTTCGCGTTCGACGCCGAGCAAGGACTGGTCGATGAAAGGCGCGTGTTTTGCGATCTCTCAAGCGAGCCTGGCAAACCCGACGGCGCGGCCATTGATGCGGAGGGCTACATGTGGAGCGCCGGCTTTGGCGCCGGACGAATCCTGAGGATCGATCCCTATGGCCGGATCACCCACAGTATCTCCCTGCCGGTGAGCAAGGTCACGAGCCTTGCCTTTGGTGGGCCGGATCTGCGCACGCTTTACATCACGACGGCTTCGGGAAAGCTGACGCCCGAAGAGCTCGCGGCGCAGCCACTGGCCGGGGGCCTGTTCTCCATGACTGTCGATGTGGCCGGAATTCTCCCCGGAATGTTCGCGGGCTGAGCTGTTCGGCACCCCCAGCATTTCACATCGTGGAACGGATGGACATGTCCATCGACATCAATACTGTGAAACGGCCTTAGTTCGTGTGCCTGCAAGACTGTCCGGCAATGGGGCTCAGGTTGCACGGGAGGATGTTCGCCAGCAGATTCGAGAGCGCATGCGTGCGGCAGGCGGACAGCAAATTTTCGATTGGGATTACATGCGAGACCACAAGGACATAATCGGGGGCACCGCCCTTGTTGCAATCGGTGGCTTTGCCGCTGTGCACGCCATAATGACCCTGCGGCTAGGCACAATCTGGCAGATGGGGCCGGGGATGTTTCCCGCGGCGGTCGGCGTCCTGCTGGCCACCATCGGCGTCGTGCTGCTCATTACGGGCATACTCCGATCGGGCGAAGCTATCGATTTCGATCTGCGCTCGATAGTGCTCATCGGTCTGTCGGTTCTCGCCTTTGCACTGTTGATCCGTTCGTTCGGGCTGGTCCCTGCAATTACCGCGGTGGTCATACTCGCCAGCCGGGCCGACGCAAAGCTCTCGCCGGGGGGCATTGTGATCTTGTCGGCCATACTCTCGGTCGTGGCCGTTCTCATTTTCCAGATCGGGCTGAAACTGACTCTGACCGCCTTTAACTGGCCGTGGTGACATCATGCTAGGCGAATTCTCGACCAATATCGCACTCGGGCTGTCGACGGCATTTTCCATCGAGAACCTATTGTATTGTGTTCTCGGCGTTACGCTCGGCACCTTTGTGGGGGTAATTCCCGGCATTGGAGCGTTGGCAACAATGTCCATGCTGTTTCCGATTACCTTTTATCTGGATCCGACGTCGGCAATCATCATGCTGGCGGGCATCTGGTACGGCAGTTCCTACGGCGGCTCGATCGCCTCGATTTTGCTCAATCTCCCCGGCACGCCATCGAGCGCGGTTGCCTGTCTCGACGGCTATCCCATGGCCCGCCAGGGCCGGGCCGGGATTGCATTGTTCATGACGACAATGGGCAGCTTTTTTGGCGCCAGCGTCGGCATCCTCCTCATGATGACTTTCGCCCAGCCGCTCGTGGCCCTAGCGCTGAGTTTTGGCCCCTCGGAATATTTCTCGCTCATGGTCCTCGGACTGATTGCCGCCTCGGTTATTTCGGACGGTTCGGCGCTCAAGGCCATTGCCATGGTGCTGATGGGCATCCTGCTCGGCGTTGTCGGGCTTGATGTCCAGACAGGACAGACGCGGTTTACCTTCGGCATGATCAATCTGATCGACGGGATATCGCTTGTGGCACTCGCAATGGGTCTGTTCGGCATTGCCGAGGTGACATCCAGCGTAAGGCAGGCAACGGGTACCCTGATCCAGCACATCACCCTGAAATCAATGATCCCGACACGGGACGACGTCAGGCGTTCATGGATGCCGATGGTGCGCGGATCGACCCTTGGATCGTTTTTCGGCATCATGCCCGGCGTTGGTCCGACGGTCGCATCCTTCATCTCCTATGCCATCGAAAAGCGCGTCGCCAAGGAACCTGAACGCTTTGGCAAAGGTGCGATTGAAGGTGTTGTCGCTCCTGAAACCGCCAACAACGCCACCGATCAGGCAGCCTTCATTCCCACCCTCGTTCTGGGTATTCCAGGCAGTGCCACTATGGCTTTGATCCTTGGGGTGCTCATCATCCACGGGATTACGCCCGGCCCGTCCATGATCACCGATCGCCCCGAAATGTTCTGGGGCGTCGTGATGAGCTTTTGGATCGGCAACGTGCTTTTGCTGGTGCTCAACATACCCATGATAGGGATCTGGGTCCGCCTGCTGACCATTCCCTACCATTATCTCTATCCGGCGATCATCGTCTTTATCTGTATTGGCGTTTACAGTGTGAACGGCAGCGCATTCGATGTGTTTCTGATCATCATATTTGGCGTTGTTGGTTACGGCGCCCGGACCCTCGGATTTCCCGTCGCGCCGATGTTGCTGGGCTTCGTGCTCGGTCCCCTGATGGAGCAGCAATTTCGCCGCACCATGCTGATGTCACGCGGAAGCTTTGATGTGTTCATGACAAGGCCGATGAGCGCCACGTTCATCATTCTTGCTGCGCTCCTGCTGGCTTGGAGCATATGGGCCGCGTACCGGCATCGCACTCCGATAAAGCGTCCTCCAAATTCAGCTATCAAAACAGTGGATGGAGATTGAGTAGCAGCAGGGCTATCACAGATAATGTTGAGCAGGCCACTTGCCGAACGATCTGGCTCGAGCCCTACTTGCCAAAAGCAGCGACGCCCCGCTCTCCGCCGTAGGCTTAAGTCTCTCAAACCCTCCGCTACGGCGAATTGGGGGCCGGAAGCGGGCATCCATGTGACTACTACACTTGGCGTTGACGAGTAATTTCCAGTGAGTAGGTGTTCGTAGTTCTATTCTGACCGGCGCGCCACTTCCGTGCAAAACCGCGAACACTTGATTTGCCGGCGATCGCCTCCTCAAGCGTAGCCTTGTTGCCGGATGGGTGGCCGGTCCGTTCTCAGTATATTGAGCGATCCAGCACCAATTCAGCACAATAATCCGCAAACGCACAATCATTGATGTGGGCATCAACCTTGTGCAGCCGGTGCATTTCCGTTTGCACAAACTCGGCCTCAAGCATCTTGAACAGGGCCTCATCTGCAACCGGGTCCCAGAATGGCTGCCCCGGCGCATCGAGCGCCGAAACGCCACCCAGCGGCAGCACGAGATCAACCGGCCCGGGCGACGCGTTGAGCTTTGCTGCCAGCCAGCGCGCCATATTGACGTTCTCTTCCGGCGTCGTCCGCATAAGCGTAATGTTGGCGTTGTGGATATGGAAATAGCGCCCTTCATATTTCGGCGGCACGCTCTCGCGCGGTCCGAAATTGACCATGTCCATCGCGCCGCACGATCCGACCCAGGGTATGCCGGTCCTGGCCAGCACATCGAACCGCTCCGGTCCGGCCGAACAAATTCCACCCATCAAATGATCTGCCGTCTCGGTCGTCGTGATATCGACAATCGCGCGAACCATGCCGCTCGCAGCAATAGCCTCGAGCGCCCTGCCGCCTGACCCGTTTGCATGAAAGACGATGCAATCGTAATCGGCCTCAAGCCGGTCCCGCAATTTCTGGATCGCCGCTGTCGTGACCCCGAACATCGACATGGCAAGCGCCGGTTTGGACGCGTCGACGCTAACCGCATCAACTTTCGTCATCCCCGCAATCGCATGCGCTGCATTGGCCAGAATGCGCCGCGACACCGAGTTGAGCCCGGCAATATCGGTCACCGGAAACATCATGGTCATGTCGCTCACCCCGACATAACCGGAAACATCCCCCGAAGCGACCGTCGAGACCATCAGCTTGGGCGTACCCAGCGGCAGCGCGCGCATGGCCGGCGCGATAAGCGAGGTGCCGCCCGAACCGCCAAGCCCGATGACGCCGGCCACATCGTCCCGCGTCGCGATGAACCGCGTGAGTGCCTCGGACATGGCAATCACCGCCCTGCCCCGATCTCCAGCATCCATCACAGCAGCAGCGCCATCAATGTGATGTGCCGCAACCTCACTGGCTGGAACATCAGCGGCGGCGTGACTTCCGGTGGTCCCGACATCGACGGTGACGACGCCGATGCCTTGGGCCTTTATCAATCCCGCAACATAGAGAAGTTCATCGGCCTTTGTGTCGAACGTGCCGACGACATAAACCCTTCTGGCGTTCACCGCCGCACCTCGCGGCCATAGATCACGTCTTCCGCGCCCTCAAATGCGAGGCGGAAGGTGTCAGAAACCGTCTGATGCACATCAGAGGCATTTTCCAGCGAAACGTCATATTCCGCCCACCACTCACCAAAGGTCTTGTTGCCTTCCGTGATCGGCCTGAGCGTCATTTCCGCAACATAGTTCTCCACCGGCAGCGTCGCCTCGATGATGTTGTAGCAGCACCGGTATTCCCGATCGGATAGCGTCAGCAGCCGCTCGCGGATATGCCCGCCATCATGAGTGTAGAAATTGCGTACGCACCCGATCTGATCGGACGGCAAGCCATCCTCGATCTCGCTTCTAGCGAAAAACCGGTGATAGCGCGGCAGGGCATTGAAATCCCGCAGCACACCCCAGACCTTCTCGATCGGCGCATTGATGATCGCGCTGATATAAACCCTTGCCATGATGCTCTCCTCCCTTGACCGTTCCGGTCTATTTCATCTTGAGGTTCTTGAACGCCTCGATATTCTTCTTGATCGCAGTTTCCACCGGCAGCCGCTCGACGCTCGATGCGCCATAGAACCCGTTGCAATGCTCGGAATGCTCGAGAACATAAGCGACATCTTCCGGGGTGGCGATGGGGCCGCCATGCGCGATCACGATCACGTCCTTGCGGATCTTGCGCGCCGCCTCGGCCCATTCATCGATCAACGCGACGGACTCCGCCAGCGTCTTTGACGTCGTTGCTCCGATGGTGCCACCGGTTGTGACCCCCATATGCGGTACGATCATATCGGCACCGGCCTTGGTCATCTCGATCGCCTGTTCGACATCGAAAACATAGGGCGTCGTGAGCATGTCGAGCTCGTGCGCCTGCCGGATCATGTCGATTTCCGAAGAATAATTGATCCCCGTTTCCTCAAGGCTCACCCGGAACGTCCCGTCGATAATCCCGACAGTGGGGAAGTTCTGTACGCCCGAAAAACCCAACTCTTTGAGCTCTTTCAACAGCACCGGCATGATGACGAATGGGTCGGTGCCATTGACCCCCGCGATCACCGGCGTGTGCTTGACGACCGGGAGGACTTCGAGCGCCATTTCCTTGACGATCTCGTTTGCGTTGCCATAAGCCAGCAGACCCGCCGACGAGGCGCGGCCCGCCATGCGATAGCGGCCGGAATTATAGACGATGATGAGGTCGATCCCGCCCGCTTCCTCGCTCTTGGCCGAAATCCCGGTACCGGCGCCTCCACCCACGATGGGGCGACGGTTGCGCACCATGTCCTGCAATCGCTCAACGATCTTTGCGCGTTCAATGCGAGGCATTCTGTTTGTCCTTGATTTCTGAATGGGAAGCGGCGGCGGACCTTGCACGGCCCGTTTCGAGCAAATGACGGATCTGGCCCGCGACGCCGCGCCGGAACACCAGAACACAGATGATGAAAACACTGCCCACCATCACCGTCACCCAGCCGCCAAAGCCGGAGAAGTAATAATAGAGCGCAGAGACGATGGCCGCGCCGATGACCGGCCCGAAGACCGAATTCATCCCACCAACCAGCGTCATCAGGATCACATCGCCCGACATCGACCAGTGCACGTCGCGAAGCGACGCGACCTGGTAGATGATGACTTTGAGCGACCCTGCAAGCCCCGAAAGTCCTGCTGAAAGCGTGAACGCCATTATCTTGTATCGCGCCACAGGATAACCGAGCGACTGCGCACGCGGCTCATGGTCGCGAATGGCCCGTAACACCTCACCGAATGGCGAGTTGATAATGCGATGGATCAGCGCCAGCGCCAGCGCGACGATAATGAGCACCATGAAGTAGAGGTTGAGGTCCGAGCGCAGATTGATGAAGCCGAACAACGTTCCGCGCGGTACGCCCTGCATCCCGTCTTCCGCATGCGTGAACGGCAGGCGCAGGAAGACGAAATAGACGAGCTGTGCAAGAGCCAGGGTAATCATCGCCAGATAAATACCCGACCGCCGGGTCGCCAGTGCGCCGAATATCGCCCCGAGCACTGTTGCGAACGCAACCCCCAGAAGGATCGAAAACTCGGGCGCCCAGCCAAGATGCAAAAGTCCGTAACCGGTGATGTAAGCCGCGCTGCCGAAAAACGCCGCATGGCCGAATGAGAGAATGCCGGTGTGCCCGAGCAGGATGTTGAATGCGCAGGCAAACAGCGCCATGCACATGATCCGCATGACAAAGACGGGATAAACAACCGTCGGAAAGAACGGCACCGCAACCAGCAATCCCAGCAGGATAACGAAAAAGGCGATGACGACGCCGCGTGGAATGAGAGGAAAACTCATCTCAGCTTTCCTCCCGCCCGAACAGTCCAGCTGGACGCAGCAAAAGCACCAGCGCCATGACGACAAAGACGATCACGGTTGAACCCTCGGCGTAGAAAACCTTGGTCAGGCCTTCGATGACACCGAGCATGAGACCAGTGAAAACGGCGCCCGAAATCGAGCCCAGACCACCGATCACGACGATTGCGAAAACGATAATCACCAGTTCGGAACCCATAGACGGATTGACGTGCTGGATTGGCGCTGCAAGCACGCCTGCAAAGGCAGCAAGACCAACCCCAGCCCCATAGGTAAGCGTCAGGAGCAGCGGAACGTTCACGCCAAAAGCCTGAGTCAGTTCTGCCTTCTCGGTCGCAGCCCTGAGTTTTGCGCCGATCGTTGTGCGCTCGATCACAAACCATGTGGCTGCGCAAACGACCAGCGCTGCGACGATCACGAAAATCCGGTAGTTGGGCAGGAACATGAACCCGAGATTTGTGACACCACGCAATTCATCAGGCACCGGATAGGGATAGCCCGACGACCCGAAGGCAATCCGGAATCCTCCCTCGATCACAAGCACCATCCCGAATGTCAGCAACAGTCCGTAGATCGGGTCCAGCCCGTAAATCCGGCGCAGCAGGAGACGCTCGACCAGAACGCCTATCGCTGCAACGATCAGTGGTGCAACAATCAGAGCCGGCCAATAGCCGATCCCGAAATGCCGCCCGATCAGGAACGCGACGAACGCGCCCGTCATGAAGAAGGCGCCATGCGCGAAATTGACGATCTTCACGATGCCGAAAATGATCGCCAGTCCCAGGCTCAGAACGGCGTAAAACGACCCGTTGACCAGCCCGAGCATGATCTGGCCCAGAAACGCCTGAATCGGAATGCCAAAAAGGTCCACGGCCTACTCCATCGCAACGCCGGAACCGGCGATTCTGATCGAGCAAGGCCGCGCGCCCCACTGCGCGAAACCCATGTGGATTCCTCCTCATTCTGCGCGCTTTGTTTCAGGCGGAAATCAATACGCCACCTGCGTACGCATTTTATCGTTCCCCACTTTACACGGGCATTTATCGGCCTAACAATGGCCATCATGCACGAGAAACTATCCGAAACACACATTGTCGGCGACGACACCTTCCAGCAGATCGTCCGTGCCGAGGATTGCCCGGCACTCGCCCAACGACAGATATCGCATGTGGGGGTCGGTGACGCGGCCGTACCCTACCGCGTTGTCCGCACCAATCTGTCTGGCGCCTATCTCCATGCCTGCCTCGGCGGCGAAGGGCGCATGCTTTTGGATGGTCGCTGGCGCGCTCATAGGCAGGGCATGGTCACGCTTGCCCCTGCCCACGTGCTCCATGCCTTCCACGCAATTCTCGGCAAGCGTTGGCAATATTGCTGGGTGCGGTATCTGCCAACCTCGCCGCGTTCATCTTGGAGCGGCATGACCCCGCTGGTCGCCAGTTTCGATGCCCGCCCCCTTTCGCACGCCATTCTCGGCCTCTATCACGAAATGCAGAACGGGGCCGATATCCGCTCGACAACACTTTGGATCAACCTCATTGAGCACTATGTCTCTTTGTTCGTCGAACCGCTGCAAGGCGAAGAGCGACTGAGTACGCTCTGGAGCAAGGTCAACGAAGATCTCGGCCACGCCTGGACACTCGAAATGCTGGCCGACATGGCGGGCATGAGCGGCGAACATCTTCGGCGACTATGCCAGTCCCGGCTCGGCCGCAGCCCGATGCAACAATTGACCTATCTGCGCATCCAGCACTCGGCCCACCTTCTCGCGACCACCGAAATGCGTGTGGAAGACGTTGCCTTTGAAGTCGGCTACCAGAACCCGTTCGCTTTCTCGAATACCTTCAAGCGCATGACCGGCTTCCGCCCCTCGCGCTTCCAGTCACATCGAAAAAACTAGACGCCGAGTAATCGTGTTATCCGGTCAAAATCCTTGACCAGCATGTCATTGCTCACGCTATCGGCCACACGTCCGCGATCGATGATGTAATGCCGGTCCGCGACCGTTGAAGCGAAACGCACATTCTGCTCCACCATCAAAAGCGTATAGCCCTGATCCTTGAGCCGCGCGATTGCGGACCCGATCTGCTGGACGATCACGGGCGCCAGCCCTTCGGTCGGCTCGTCGAGCAAGAGCAGCTTCGCGCCGGTACGCAGAATCCGTCCAATGGCAAGCATCTGCTGTTCGCCACCGGACAATTTTGTACCGGGGCTTTGCAGCCTGCCTTCAAGGCTTGGAAACAGTTCCAGAATTTGGGAAACGCTAAGCCCGTTCTTGCCAACAACGGGCGGCAAAAGCAGATTCTCTTCTGCTGAAAGCGTAGCGTAAATCCCGCGATCTTCCGGGCAAAAAGCAATGCCCTTGCGTGCAATCCGGTGCGAAGGAAGATCAATCGTCTCCTCGCCAAGCACAGAAATCGATCCGGACCGTCGCGAAACCATGCCCATGATCGAGCGCAGCGTAGTCGTCTTGCCAGCGCCATTGCGCCCCAAAAGGGTCACGAGCTCACCAGGCTGTACATCGATATCGATGCCGTAGAGCGCCTGGCTCGGCCCGTACCAGGCCTCCAGCCCCTTGATTGCAAGATGGCTGTGTGAATGCAATTTCTGCGCTGCCTCAGCCATGTCCGCCTCCAAGATAGGCCTCGATAACCTCGGGATTGGCGGAAATGGACGCATAGTCGCCTTCCGTCAGAATGCGCCCGCGCGCCAGCACTGTCACATCGGTGCTGATCTGCGAAACGATGCCCAGATTATGCTCCACCATAAGCACCGTCCGGCCTTTGGCCGCCTCGCTTATGAGGTTGGTGATGCGCTCGACATCTTCGATACCCATGCCGGCTGTCGGCTCGTCGAGCAGAATGACATCAGGCTCAAGCGCCAGCGTCGTGGCGATCTCCAAAGCCCTGCGATGGCCGTATGACAATTCGCCAGCCGGCGTATCGGCAAGCCGGGAAATCCCCACCGCCTCGATCTGCGCCTCTGCCTTTTCGCGCTTTTCGTTGAGCGTGGATTTCGAGCGCCAGAAATCGAATGACTCGCCCCTGAGGCGTTGCACGGCGAGCATGACATTCTCGCGCACGGTCAGCGTGTTGAACACAGCTGAAATCTGGAATGATCGCACCAGCCCCATGCGCGCAATCGCGTCCGGACCTTTGTCCGTGACGTCCTTGCCATTGTACCGGATCGACCCGGCAGTCGGCTTGAGGAATTTGGTGAGGAGATTGAAGCAGGTGGTCTTGCCCGCGCCATTCGGCCCGATCAGCGCGTGGATCGCGCCCCGTTTGACCGAAATCGAAACATCGTTGACGGCAACAAAACCACGAAAATCCTTGGTCAGCCCGGAGACTTCGAGAACATGTTCACTCATGGCGCAACCCGTCTGGCGTAAAAGGAGCTGCCGGGCCGGTATATTGGCCCGGCAGCTTTTGTCCCTTGGGAGGGTACGAAATGCCGGTCTTAGCCGCCAGTCACAAGATAGCAGGTGCTCTGGTCAAGCGGACGGAACGCTTCCTCGGCAGGGATTGTGGCAACGGGTGCCAGATAATCCCAGTCATACTGAGACTCCTCAGGAGTCTTGACCTTCCAGAGATACATGTCGTGCACCATCCGCCCGTCTTCGCGGATATAACCATTGGGCGTGAAGAAGTCTGAAATCGGCGTTGCACGCATCGTTTCCGACACAGCATCCGGATCGTCAGTTCCCGCTGCCTCGATGGCCTTGAGATAGTGCATGGTCGCCGAATAATTGCCGGCTTGGCTCATATTGGGCATCATGCCGACCCGCTCGTAATAGCGGTTGGCGAATTCGCGCGTTTCTTCGTTCATGTCCCAATACCAGGCATTGGTCAGCATCAGCCCACCGGCGGCCTCAAGGCCAATCGAGTGGATGTCGTTTGCCCAGAGCAGTAGAGCGGCGAGCGTCTGGTTCTGGGTGATGCCGAATTCTGCCGCAGCATTGATCGCGTTAATCGCGTCACCGCCGGTCGAGGCGATGCCGATGATCTCGGCGCCCGACGTCTGGGCCTGCAGCATATAGGACGAGAAGTCGGTCGTGCCGAGCGGGTGGCGGGCAGAACCGAGCACGCGACCACCGGCAGCCTCGACAACCCCCGTAACTTGCTCTTCAAGCCCTATGCCGAAGGCAAAATCGACGGTCATGAAGAACCAGTCGAGACCACCGTCCTCGACCACGGCCTTGCCGGTGCCGTTGGCAAGCGAATAGGCATCATAGGCCCAATGGACAGCATATGGCGAGCACGCATCATTGGTGATGCCGATATTGGACGAGCCATTGACGATGATATGGCGCTGCATTTCCTTGGCAACGCCCGCCACCGCAAGAGCGGCACCGGAGTTGGAAAGATCGGTAATCATGTCGACGCCATCGACATCGAACCATTCACGGGCCTTGGCAGCCGCGACGTCAGCCTGATTCAGGTGGTCGTAAACGACGAGGTCGATCGGCGCACCGGCGACTTCGCCACCAAAATCTTCTATCGCCATGCGCACGGCTTCAACCGCGCCATCACCGGCCAGATCGGAATAGATTCCGCTCATGTCGGTGAGGACGCCGATGCGCACCACATCATTGGAAACTTGTGCATTTGCAGCCACAGTACCGGCAGCAATCAGAGCACTGGACGTCAACAGACGCCCCAGAAAACTGGTCATGGTCTCCTCCTTAGATCCAGAACGATTTCGTTTCTTATTATCGTTCTCCACTCTATAGACGAAACCATACCCCTTTAACATGCCCGCTATGCACGGTTTCATATCCGAAATGCACATCGCGTACTTTTCGCCCTCATGTTCTTTGTTTATCGGGCGGCAAGAAACGCATCGACTCCGGCCTGTGCACAGGCAAGATCCTGATCCGGCGTGCCCGAGCTGATGCCGATACCGCCAACCACCTCGCCGTCGACAATGACAGGCAACCCGCCACCCACAACCATCAGGCGCCCCCCGATTGCCGAATTGATCCCATAGGCAGGCTTTCCGGGCTGGCTGACTGCGCCATATTCATGTGTTGCCCGCTTCGCCCCGGCCGCGGTGAATGCCTTGTCGATTGCAATGGTTGTGCTGGTGACCTTGCCGCCGTCCATGCGCTCGAACGCGATGAGCTGGCCGGACTCGTCCGTGACGGCAATGCACATCGGCACCCCGATTTCGCGGGATTTCTCTGCTGCCCCCGCAATCAGAATGCGCGCATCCGCGATATCGAGACGTGTTACACTGTACATAGGCTGATCCTCCGGCCTTCGGTTTCGTCAGGATCAACACCATGCACAGCGGCACCGAAATTGCTGCACTGTGCGGTTCGGCTTTCCATCATGCGGAAATGTTTGACCGGCCGGTTGTGGCAAGACACCTTCGAAACTCAATGTAAGGTCGAGGAGAAATATCCCACATGAGTGCCATTGCGTTCCCCGCGCCGGACAACACAATCATCGTGCGCCGAGACGAGATTATCGCCGGACTTGCGCGGCTCGTGGAACCCGAATGCCTCGTCACCGGCGATGATGAAATGCGGCCCTTCGAAACCGACGCGCTGACCGCCTATCGCCGTATGCCGCTCGCCGTCGTACTCCCCCGGTCCACCCAGGAAGTGAGCGCAGTACTACGCTATTGCCACGACGCGGGCGTCAACGTCATTCCGCGCGGCGCGGGCACTTCGCTGGCCGGCGGCGCGATTCCGCAAGAAGACGCCGTGGTCATAGGCATCTCCAAACTCAATAAGGTTCTTGATTTCAACATCGCGAACCGGACCATCACCGTGGAAGCCGGAATTACCAATCTCGCCGTATCGGCCGCCGTTGCACCGGAAGGCTTTTTCTACGCCCCCGACCCCTCCTCCCAGCTCGCCTGCACCATCGGCGGCAATATCGGCATGAATTCGGGCGGAGCGCATTGCCTCAAATATGGCGTCACCTCCAACAATGTTCTCGGCGTCAAAGTGGTCCTGATCGACGGCACCATCATCGATCTGGGCGGCGATGCAATGGACGTGCCGGGCCTCAATCTACTTGGGTTGATGATCGGTTCGGAAGGCCAACTCGGTATCGTCACCGAAGCCATTTTGCGCATCATCCCCACCGCCGAAGGCGCGCGGCCCGTGCTTTTCGGCTTTGATTCAAGCGAGGACGCAGGCGCTTGCGTTGCCGCAATCATCGCGGCGGGCATCGTGCCGGTCGCGATGGAATTCATGGACAAGCCCGCCATCGAGATTTGCGAGGCTTTTGCCAAGGCGGGCTATCCGCTCGATGTCGAAGCCATGCTCATCATCGAAGTTGAAGGCTCGGAGGCCGAAATCGATGCCAGCCTCGCCCGCATTGTCGCCATCGCTCGCCAGCACGGCGTGCGCGTCGTCAAGGAATCGAAATCCGCTATTGAAACGGCCCAGATTTGGAAGGGCCGCAAATCCGCCTTCGGCGCAACCGGGCGCGTTGCCGATTACATCTGCATGGATGGCACCATCCCCACCGGCCAATTGCCTTACGTGCTCAAGCGCATGAGCGAGATCGTTGCCGGATATGGGCTCCGTGTCGCCAACGTCTTTCACGCAGGGGACGGAAATCTTCATCCGCTGATCTTGTTCAACGCAAACGATCCGACCGAACAGGCAAAGGCTGAGTCCGCCGGCAATGACATCTTGAAACTCTGCGTCGAAGTCGGCGGCTGCCTCACTGGCGAACATGGTGTTGGCATCGAAAAACGCGATTTGATGGGCGTCCAGTTCAACGCCGCAGACCTCAACCAGCAACTCCGCGTCCGCGCCGCGTTCGACGCCGATTGGCGGCTGAACCCCGCCAAGGTCTTTCCGCTCGAGGGCCGCACCTCGTGAACGCTCCGGCAGCACCGCAAAGCGAAGACGAACTCGCGGCCCTCATTGACAAGGCGGTGTCAGATCGAGCGCCGCTATCGATTGTCGGCGGCAGAACGCGCGGCAGCATCGGTGGACGCGGCAATGGCGCGCCCCTGTCGACAAGGGCGCTGACAGGCATCACCCTTTACGAACCGGCTGAAATGGTCATCTCCGCCCGCGCGGGCACGCCGCTTGCCGAGATCGAATCGGCACTCGCTACGAAGGGCCAGATGCTGCCCTTCGAGCCGATGGATCACCGCGCGCTACTTGGCACCACCGGCACACCGACGATCGGAGCGATTGCCGCCGGCAATATTTCCGGCCCCCGCCGCGTGAGCATTGGCGCTGCCCGCGATCACCTGATCGGTGTCCGGCTGGTCAATGGCTATGGCGACATCATCAAGTCGGGTGGCCGTGTCATGAAAAACGTCACCGGTCTCGATCTGGTCAAACTTAGCGCCGGAGCCTTTGGCACGCTTGGTGTCCTGACCGAAGTGACGTTCAAGGTTCTGCCCCGACCGGAAACGGCAATGACGCTGTCTCTCGACGGCCTTTCTGCACAAAATGCCGTCAGCGCAATGGCGGAGGCATTGGCCACGCCCTTCGAGATCAGCGCCGCCGCGCACGTTTCGGCCAATGCCAGCGCACCTTCTCTTACATTTCTGCGGCTGGAAGGCTTTTCCGAAAGCTGCACCTATCGCGCCGAGCGCCTCTCGAAACACCTCGACAATTTCGGGACATTGCGCCTCCTTGAGATCGATGAAGGCACCGCCCTCTGGCAGCGCATCCGCGACGCTGAAGATTTTGCGGGCAGTGACTTCGCCACTGTCCTGCGCGTCCATGTCGCCCCGTCAAAAGCCGGCGCCATTGTCGATATCGCCCATGCAAACAAGGCCTCAATCATGCTTGATTGGGGTGGCGGGCTGATCTGGCTGGGACTGGCACAAGGCGCTGACGCGTCCGAAACGATCCAGCGCATATCGGAGGCAGGCGGGCACCCAATGATCGTGAAAAGTGCAGTTGTGACACTCCCGGTCCTCACGCCAGCAAGTCCCGCCATCGCCGCACTCGCCCGAAAGGTCAAACACGCCTTCGATCCGCACGGGATATTCAATCCCGGCCTGCTCGCAGGACATATCTGACCATGCAGACACGGTTTTCCCCCGAACAGCTTGCCGATAGCCACACGCGCGAATCCGAAAAGATCCTGCGCTCCTGCGTCCATTGCGGCTTCTGCACTGCGACCTGTCCCACCTATCTGCTTGAAGGCGATGAGCGCGATTCCCCGCGCGGGCGCATCTATCTCATCAAGGACATGCTCGAGAACGACAAGCCGGCAAACACCGAAGTCGTCACCCATATCGACCGGTGCCTCTCCTGCCTATCCTGCATGACCACCTGCCCCTCCGGCGTGCATTACATGCACCTTGTCGATCACGCCCGCGCCCATATCGAAAAAACCTACAAGCGCCCCTGGCACGACCGGCTGATCCGCTCCATGCTTGCCGCCATCCTCCCCTATCCCAACCGCTTCCGCCTAGCTCTGACGCTTGGACGGCTCGGGCGTCCCTTCGCGCCACTGCTCGCCGCCCTGCCCGGGGGCGATCGTCTCAAAGCCATGCTCTCGCTTATTCCGAAAGGCGGTCTGCCACAAACCAGCAGCGACGAGCCAGCCGCCATCCAGTCCTCGCGCCAGGTCGCAATCCTCGGCGGCTGCGCGCAATCGGTTCTCGATCCCGAAATCAACGCCGCCACAAATCGCCTGCTGGCCCGTTTCGGCATTGGCGTCGTTTTTTCACCCGGCGAGGGCTGCTGTGGCGCGCTCGTTCATCACATGGGTCAGGAAGACAATGCGCTCGGCTTTGCGCGGCGCAATATCGATGCGTGGTGGCCACTGATCGAGAACGGGCTGGACGCCATCATCATCACCGCGTCGGGCTGCGGCACGACGATCAAGGACTACGGTTTCATGCTGCGCGATGATCCCTCCTATGCGCAAAAGGCCTCCCGCGTCTCGGCGCTCTCCAAGGATATCACCGAATATCTCGACACGCTCGATCTGCCCGCCGCTGAACCAAAAAGCATGGTCGTGGCCTATCACTCGGCCTGCTCCATGCAGCACGGCCAGCAGATCAAGGACCAGCCCAAACGCCTCCTGAAAAACGCCGGCTTTACCGTCCGCGATGTGCCCGAAGGCCACATCTGCTGCGGCTCGGCCGGCACCTACAACATCCTCCAACCCGACTTCGCCACCCGCCTGCGTGAGCGCAAGATCAAAAACATCATGCGCACCACGCCCGACATCATCGCGGCTGGCAATATCGGGTGCATGACGCAGATTGCCCAGGGCACCGATATCCCCATCCTGCATACCGCGCTATTGCTCGATTGGGCATATGGCGGGCCCGAACCGACCGCAATCAGGTCGCTTTCATAGTCCTGCGAAGCGGCTCAGATTGCGCACAATCAATCGAACGCGCGGTCCAGTTTGCCCGAAGAACGATTGGACGAAACCTCTTAACGTTGCCCCACGGACCTAATCCAGTTTGAAATAGACTCTGGCCCCTCGAAAAGGACCAGAGATGAAGCGCACCAGGTTTAGCGAAGAACAGATTATCGGCATTCTCAAAGAGCGTGAGGCAGGCGTTCCGGTTGCCGATTTGTGCCGCAAGCACGGCGTGAGCAACGCCAGCATTTACAAATGGAAAGCCAAGTATGGCGGCATGGATGTGAGCGAAGCCAAGCGGCTTAAATCGCTCGAAGACGAGAACGCCAAGCTCAAGAAACTCTTGGCCGATACCATGCTCGACAACTCCGCACTCAAGGATCTTCTGGGAAAAAAATGGTAGCGCCCGCCGCGAAGCGAAAGGCTGTCGCTTATCTCAGGGAGACCTTCGAGATGAGCGAGCGTCACGCTGGATAAAAGATGGGGGCAACTTCACGCGTCCCAGTCTTCGTCCTGACGCATAACCCGCGGCCTCCCCTGAAAATGGCAGTAGGCACCACGTTCCATTTTTTAAATACGTCCCTTACCCATGCGCTCGGGCACGTGGCGGCCGCCGGCGGCAAGGATATACGCGTCGGCGGCGGACCCAGCCTCGTCCGCGATTTTCTCAAGGCCAGTCTCATCGACAGCCTGCATGTCGCCATCACTCCGATCCTGCTCGGGCGCGGCATCCGTCTTTGGGACAACTTGCGCGGGCTGGAGGCCGGCTACACCATCAAGACTGAACCGGCCGAGAGCGGGACGATCCACCTCACATTCGAGCGCTAAAGCCGGCCACGAATTTACCGGCAACACTGACTGTCTCGCAGTGTCAGGGGCTGACTCGAGACGAATAGTGTAAAGGACTTTGCTCTTTTCACGCATCTACCAGTTTGCGATGCGTCCATCCGACAGAACGGCATCGAGAGCCGGAATTTCCTCGGGCTTGAACGGATAGCGGCTGGCCCGGACCTCATCGATCTCAATTCCGAGCCCCGGAGCCTGAGGGATCGCCCATGCCCCGTCCACCAGTGCCAAAGGATAGCTTGAACAAATCTCTTCAAACCACGGTACCAGCCCGACGGCTTCTTCCTGAATGACACAATTTTTCGTTGCGATGTCGAACTGAAGCGCAACCGCACCCGCGACCGGCCCCATGGGATTGTGTGGGGCAACGCCAATTCCAGCAGCTTCGGCAATGGCCGCAATCTTGCGCCCACCCGAAAACCCGCCGCAATGGGCAAGATCGGGCTGGATGAAGGCGACTGCCCGTGTCTCGGCAACTTCGGCAAACTCGCGCGGCGTGAACAGGCGCTCGCCGGTCGCGAGAGGACAATCCACGCGCCGCGCAAGATCGGCCATGGCCGGCGTGTTTCCGGGCTGGATCGGCTCTTCGACAAATAGCGGGCGGATCGGTGCGATTGCGTCGATATAGGCCTTGGCCGCATCGATCGAATCCGGGCGCCCATGAAAATCGGTCATGATATCGACGTCCCAGCCGACGCGCTCGCGAACCGCTGCCGCGAGCTTTTCGACATGGCGGACGGTGGCGGGCGACGCGTCATAGCCCGTATAGGGCACAAAGCCGAGCTTGATGGCGTTGTATCCCATCTCGACCGTCTCCTGCACTGCATCGCAGAAGGCCGAGATGTCGCGATTGTCGACTTGCTGCCCGATCTTTGCGCGCCGCAAATGCGTATAGACCCGTACATGATCGCGCACGGAACCACCCAGCAATTGCCAGACGGGCACCCCCAGCGCCTTGCCCTTGATGTCCCACAGGGCCTGCTCGATACCCGATAGTGCGCTCATGCCGATCGCGCCCAATTGCCAGAAGCTGAACCCGGTCATCCGCGCCACAATGTGCTCGATACGGAACGGGTCTTCGCCGATGACAAAGGGGGCGAGATCCTCCAGAGCCCCGGTAACCGCGCGCGTTTTCCATTCAAGCGTAGCCTCGCCCCATCCATAAAGGCCAGGCTGATCGGTCACGACTTTGACGAATATCCAGTTGCGGTGGATAGCGTTCACGATGACCGTTTCAATGGCAGTGATCTTCAAGTTGGCCTCGAATGTTCAGGGGTTCAATATGGATGGCAGCCAGGTCGAGAACTCGGGAACGAGGCACAATAGGCCCACGGCAACAAGCTGCGCGACCAGAAAAGGCAGGAGCGCCCGCATCAGCGGGAACATGGAAATGTTTCCCACCCGGATCATGACGAACAACACCACTCCGACGGGTGGTGTTATCAGCCCGATCGCCAGCGTCACCATAACCACCATGCTCATCTGCAACGGATCGATGCCAAGTGCATAAGTCGCTGGCAGGATCAGCGGAATGAAGATCAGAATCGCCGCGCCGATATCGAGGAACGTCCCTAGGATCAGCATGAGCATCGCGATGGCGAAAAGAAAGGCCAGCGGCTGGTTTTCAAACAGGATCGCGGCTTCCCGTACCCAACTGGCGATACCGAGCAAATTCAGCGCATAGGACAGGACCGTTGCCGCCGCGACCAGCAGATAGATCGTAGCCGATATCCGCGCTGCACTGGCAAAGGCGCGCCACAGCCCTTTCATGTCGAGCTGTCGAAAGACGACGATCGACAGGAAGATCGCATATGCGACCGCGATCCCGCCCCCTTCGGTTGCCGTATAGGCACCGAGCACCATGCCCGCGACGATGATGACCGGCAGCGTAATGACGGCAATCGCCTCGATGAGCATGCGCCACCGCTCGCCACCACGCACTTCAGGCCGGGAGCGCGGCACCTTGCCCCGGAAAGAGTCGATGGCGACAACCGCGCAGCAGGCAGCACCGATCAGCAGACCTGGAATGACGCCGGCCAGAAACAGATCGAGCACCGAAAGGCCTGACACCGCGGCCAGAAGGATGGCCAGCCCCGACGGCGGGATAATAGGCCCGATAACCGAAGACGCTGCCGTAACGGCAGCAGCGTAGGGCTTTGTGTACCCTTCCTTGGGCATCTCGGCCATGAAGACCCGGCCAAGCGCCGCCGCATCGGCAACCGCCGAACCTGAAATGCCCGCAAACATGACTGACGTGCCGACATTGGCATAGGCCGTGCCGCCCGGAAGCCAGCGTGTGCCATTTCGAGCGAGCGTAATGAGTCGCGAGGTAATGCCGCCCTGATTCATGATTTCTGCGGCGAGGATGTAAAACGGAACGGCAAGAAAGATGAAGCTGTCAACGCCGGTAAACAAGCGGGTTGTGACAATCGAGAACGGTATATTTGCGATCCAGACCCCGACCAACCCTGCAAGTCCAAGCGCAAAGGCGACCGGTACACCGATGAACAGAAGCGCCAACCCGACAAGCGCAACCCAGATCATTGTACGCCCTCCGGATCGCCTTCATTGTCGACAATCGGGTCGAACCCGGCGAACCAGGTCAGCGCGATCTGCACGAGCATCAGGAAAGCGCCCACGGGCAACGCCAGATAGGGATAGATCATGGGAATACCCGAAGCGGGGGCGACCTGCGCGGCGTTTCGCATGGCCAGCGGCCCGCCATAAACGAGCACGAAAAGACAGAATATCGCGGCAATCGTATAGAGCGCGGAGCGCACGAACCGGGCCTTCGAGGGCGCAACCATGCTTTCAAGCGTCGCGAGCGCCATGTGCTCGGCACGAAAAATACACGCTACTGAGCCCAGCATCATCAGCCAGACCATCAGATAGCGCATGGCTTCCTCGGTCCAGCTGAAACCTGTGTTGAACGCATAGCGTCCGATCACCTGTGTCAGGTTGAGAGCGGTCACAACAATCAGCAACAGCGTTGCGGCAATTTCGGTTGTGCGCGTCAGCAGCCGGGCCGTTTTGAAAGCGATTTGGCGCATGATGAATGGCCGGAGGCCGCTCCCAATAGGGGAGGAGCGGCCCCGGTTCCCAGGGATTAATTGTAGAGGCGATCCTTGGCGGCTTCGACTTCGGCAAGAAGCTCGTCGACAAGCTCATCGCCCACACGGGTGCGGATGAAATCAACGACTGGCGCCTGAACGATGTCGCGGAACGCTGCTTTTTCTTCAGGCGACGACACATGGATCTCCATGCCGAGTTCCTCTGCGAGCTTCCGGCTATAGAGCCAGTCACCTTCGGTCTTTTCGAGGTTCTCGGTCAGCGCCATCACCATAGCAGCGTCCTGGATGATCTGCTGATGACCGGGTGAGAGCGCCTCGAACCAGTCATTGTTGGCGATGATGACATGCAGACCGAAGGTGTGCTCGTTCAGAGTATAATAGCGCTGAACTTCACCATGCCCGCCACTATAGACCACGGCTGGCGGGTTTTCCTGACCATCGACCACGCCCTGACGCAGGGCCATCACCACTTCGGCGCCGCTGATCGGAACGGCCGTGGCGCCGAGCGCACCAACCATTTCCATATAGACTGGGCTTTCCATGGTGCGGATTTTCAGCCCGGCCATGTCTTCCGGATTGACGATCGGGCGCGTGTTGTTGGTGAACGAGCGGAAGCCGTTCTGCGAGAAGGCCAGCGCACGAATGCCGGTCTGCTCAAGAATATCGGCGCGCATTGCGTCACCGAATGGACCGTTCATCACGCTCCAGGCCTGCGGCGCACTTTCAAAGACATAGGGAATCGACCAGACCTGAATGGGTGGATAGAAGCCGGCCATCGCCCCATCGGCAGGGAATGTCAGCTCGAGGCTCCCTTGTTGCACCTGCTCGATCATTTCGCGTTCGCCACCGAGCTGGTTGCCCGGAAACAGGCGGACGGTGATCTCGCCATTGGTCTTGAACTCGACATATTCCTTGAAGCGCACAAGGGCGTTATATTCAGGATAGTCGCCTTCGGCGACGCCGATACCGAACTTGATTTCCATCGCACCTGCGCCTTGGGGCAGGCCGATCAGAGCTGCAACGCACGCAGCAGCCAACATTTTTCTAAATGCCATGGTTTCCTCCCATTCGATGGCCTCAAGCTATTTGCTTGACATCGGCGGCTGGGGTTTCTTTGGTCCGCCTGTGGCCGATGGATCGACTATGACGATCTCTAGATCATATGTAAAGATCATACGTAAGGTTGGGGATAATGAGCGCTGAGCGTCCGGATTTTGAATTGACCCTCGCTTTCCCAATCGATCTTGGCTCCTCCATGCCCACGGGGGCGGCCAAGCAGGCGGTTTCCGTTCTGGGTCGACGCATCGCCAATGATCTTTATCGGCCCGGCCAGGTGATGCCGACCGAGCTCGAACTTGCCGAATCTCTTGGGGTAAGCCGCGCCACCGTTCGCGACGCAATCAAGGTGCTGTCCGGTAAGGGATTGGTCAGAACCGCGCGCCGCTATGGAACGCGCGTCCGCCCGGTCGATGAGTGGAACCTGCTGGATGCAGACGTTGCGGCATGGCACGAGCCCAACCATCCGCGCCTGCGTATGATGTTTATCGAGACCACTGAGCTGCGCAGCATTTTCGAGCCAGCCGCGGCTGCACTTGCCGCCGAAAGAGCGACCGAAGACCAGATCCAGACGATCCTTGATGCGGCCTATGCCATGCAGCCAGGAAACAACGATCCTACAACGCTTTTTGCCGCCGACTGCCGTTTCCACGCCACGATGCTCGATGCCACTGGCAACCAGATGATGCGACAGCTGCGTTCGATCATCCTCACAATGCTTCGCATTTCATATGAATTTGGCGTGCTCGCTGTCGACACAGAGCCTGTTACCAGGCAGGGCCACATCAACGTGGCCGAAGCTATCAAGCGCCGGGATCCACAAGCTGCGTGCGACGCTATGGGCGCCATGCTCGAGCAAAATCGCGCCACGGCTCGTCAGTTTTCCAAGTAACCGCAGTGACCCCAATACGGGTTTAGGGCAGACTACGGCAGGCGAGATTTGCCGTTGCGGAAATTCGGCTCGATCCCTGATCTGTACAGCGGGCACATTCGCGGTCGGCACGGCGATGTCGGGGAAATCGGCGCGAGACGAGAGCCCCGTTAGCGCTGGGCGCCCGACGATGGCGCATATGATTACCAAACCCCACAGTCGTCAAACTTGGTGTCTCGTTCGTCCAAGGCGCCGGTTGCAGCAAGCGGCGCGCTTTCCCATACGAGAGGCGAATCCAAGTACAAATTGCGGTAAGGTCGAGCTTGGCATACGGTTGAGAGCGATGATGGGCGCAATTTTTCGTATCGAGGGGATAACCAAGGTTTATCGCACCGGCGACGTGGAGGTGCATGCGTTACGGGGCGTTGATCTCAAAATCGAGGCCGGTGAATTTCTGGTTCTGCTCGGGCCGTCGGGTTCTGGAAAGTCCACATTAGTTAATATCGTCGGCGCTCTCGATGCACCGACCGAAGGTCGCATCTATTTTGGCGACGACGAGTTGACCGGGCGCAACGACGCCGCTCTTACGCGGTTCCGACGGAACCATGTCGGCTTCGTCTTCCAGTTCTATAACCTCGTTCCAAGCCTCACCGCGCGCGAAAACGTCGCCCTCGTCACTGAAATCGCTCCGAATCCCATGGAACCCGGCGAAGCGCTCGAACTGGCAGGCCTGGACGTTTCGCGCCACGATCACTTTCCCGCTCAGCTTTCAGGGGGCGAACAGCAGCGCGTTGCCATCGCCCGCGCTATTGCCAAGCGACCGGAGGTGCTCTTGTGCGACGAGCCGACAGGCGCGCTCGATTCCAAAACCGGCGTACGTGTTCTTGAAGCGCTCGACACAGTCAATTCCGAACTCGGCACCACGACGCTGGTGATAACTCACAATGTCTCCATCGGTGGCATGGCCCATCGCGTCATCCAGTTTGGCGACGGCAGGGTCACCGACATAAGGACCAATGCCAAGCGGATCCGTCCCTCCGAAATCAGCTGGTGAGTCTGCGATGAGAATGCTCGATCGCAAATTGGTTCGGGAACTCTGGCGGCTTCGAGCACAGGTATTTTCGATCGCGCTGTTGGTAGCGGCCGGTGTTGCAACCCTGGTACTCGGCGTTGCGACCTATCAGTCGCTTTTTGAAACGCGCGAAGCCTATTACGATCGCAGCCGGTTTGCCGACGTTTTCGCCCAGGCCAGCCGGGCCCCTGAACATGCCCTTGGAGCCATCGAGCGCATTCCCGGTGTCGCCATGGCAGAGAGCCGGATTGTCGACCGGGCGATACTCGATCTCGAGGACATGATCGAGCCCGGTTCGGCGCAACTGGTTTCTGTGCCTGACCACGGCGAGCCGCTGCTTAATACGCTCTATATGCGCGCCGGCGCCTTGCCGGATCCGACCCAGCCAGACCAGGTCGTTGTCAATGAAGGGTTTGCCCGGGTACACGGACTGGATCTGGGTGACAGCTTCGGTGCCATCCTCAACGGTCAAAGGCGAGATCTCAGGATTGTGGGCATAGCGCTCAGCCCTGAGTTCATCTACAGTCTGGCGCCCGGCGCGCTGATGCCGGACGATCGGCGGTTCGCAATCGTCTGGATGTCACGCAGGGCACTTGCTGCCGCATTCGATCTTGAAGGTGCGTTTTCGTCGGTAACAGCGCGGCTCTTGCCCGGCGCTCTAGAAGCTGACGTGATCGACCGGATCGACGACATCCTTGCATCCTATGGCGGGCTTGGTGCCCATGGCCGTGACGGACAGCAAAGCAATGTCTTTCTCGATGCGGAACTCCAACAGCTGCAGGGTTCGAGCGCCGTTCTTCCTCCCATATTCCTGTTCATCGCCGCCTTTCTGGTCAACCTGACCCTCTCGCGCCTCATCGCGCTCGAACGCGAACAGATCGGGCTGATGAAAGCGCTGGGCTACTCCTCTTTGGCAGTCGCCTGGCATTATCTGAAGTTCGTTCTGGCCATTGGAGCAATCGGCGTCATAATCGGCTTCGGCGCCGGAAGCTGGCTCGGCCGCGAGCTCGCCAATCTTTATAGCCAGTATTTCCATTTCCCCTACCTCATCTTCCGGGTAGATACGAGTGTCTACCTGCTCGCCGCCACCGCGACCATGGCAGCGGCAAGCCTGGGTGCTGCCAAAGCTGTCTGGGGCGTTGTCCGGCTTTCCCCCTCGGTGGCAATGCAACCGGCTGCACCGCCGCGCTACAGGCGTGGTTTTGCGACGGGGTTGGCGTCCAGATTCTCGCAAGCCACGGTCATGATCATCCGCAACATTGTGCGCTGGCCATTACGGGCGGTCTTCACCATGCTCGGCATGGCGTTGGCAGTATCGGTGCTTGTTGCTTCCATGTTCGCCTATGACGCTATCGATCACATGATCGACCTGACCTATTACAAGGCCGAACGTCAGGACGCATCCATTGTACTCAATCTCCCACGCCCGGAAGGCGCCCTTTTCGATATCGAGCGGCTGCCCGGCATCATGGCCGCCGAACCGGTACGCGCCATTCCAGTGGAACTGGCCAACGGCCACCTGACCCGCCGTGTCGCGATCGATGGCCGGCATCGAGATGCCACGCTTTCTCAACTGGTGGACGAGGACGGGCGTTGGGTTCCCCTCCCCGAGACGGGCCTCGTTCTTTCGGACTGGCTCGCAAGAACGCTCGAACTGCAAGTCGGCGATCTGGCGCGGATGCAAACGCTCGACGGTCGGGCCATCACTGCCGAAATACCCGTTACCGCGATCGTGCGGTCTTATGTCGGCTCCGCCGTTTACATGGATCTCGGCGAACTCAATCGCATCATGGGCGACGGGCCACTGATCGGGGGTGCCAATATCAGGCTCGACCCCACCCTGGAGAACGAACTGTTTGCCCGGATCAAGCAGTCACCGGCGATTGTCGGCGTGTCCCTCCAAAGCCTCGCCAGAGAGGCGCTTCGTGAAACGATGGACGAGAACATCCTGCTCATGACTGGGGTGTTCGCTATCCTCGCTTCGATCATCGCCTTTGGTGTCATCTATAACAGTGCCCGCATCCAACTGTCCGAGCGCGGCCGGGAACTGGCCAGCCTGCGCGTTCTTGGTTTCACAAAAGCGGAAGTGTCCTGGATCCTTCTGGCAGAGCTTGCGCTTTTGACCCTTCTGGCACTGCCGGTCGGCTGGCTGATCGGGTTCGGATTGGCTGCCGCGATGGCGATAGGATTTGAAACCGAGCTGTTCCGTATTCCTCTGATCGTTGAGCGCAGCACCTACGCCATGGCTTCACTGATCGTTCTCGCTGCCGCCTTAGGGTCTGCGCTCATCGTTCGCCGCCGCGTCGGCCGGCTCGATCTCATCGAAGTTCTCAAGACACGGGAGTAGTCTCATGGCCAAAAAGTGGCGCACCACGCTTGTGATCGGTGCTCTCCTTGTCGCTGTAGGAGTGGCGGTGATTTGGGCGCTACAGCCCCAGCCGGTTCCAGTCGACATGGCCCGGATATCAACAGGACCGCTGGAGGTGACAATCAGCCAGGAAGGGCGGACGCGCGTGACCGATATCTATGCAGTGTCGGCGCCCATCGGCGGCACGCTCACGCGCTCCCAGTTGCATCTTGGCCAAGAGGTGCGCGCAGGCGAAACGATTGTTGCGAGCATCCGGCCTCCCGCACCCGCGTTTCTGGACGCCCGCACCAGAGCCGAAGCTTTGGCAGCTGTGGCGGCGGCGGACGCCGCCGTACGTCTGGCGCGGGCCCAGGTTCAGGAATCCGAAGCCCGAACGGCCCTTGCCTATAGCGAATACACACGTGGTGCCCAATTGCGCCAGCGCGACGCCCTGTCGGAAAGCCAGTTCGAGCAATTGAGAATCGCAACGACAATTGCGGATGGGCAACTCGCGGTCGCCGAAGCGACCCTGCTGATCCGACAGCGGGAAGCCGATGCCGCTCGAGCACGCCTGATTGGTCCGGACACCCCGACGGGGCCGGTCAATGGCGAATGCTGCGTCGACGTGATGGCGCCGGTAAGCGGCCGCGTTCTCGCCATTCACCATGAAAGCGAACAGGTGATCGCGGGCGGCGCCCCACTGCTGGAAATCGGAGATATTGCCGAGCTGGAAATCGTCGTGGATCTGATCTCCTCCGATGCGGTCAGGGTCACCGCCGGTGCCCGTGCCGCAATCGGAGGTTGGGGTGGCGAAGATTTGGCCGCAACGGTGCGCCGACTCGAACCGGCGGGTTTCACACGGGTTTCCGCTCTTGGCATCGAAGAGCAGCGCGTACGCGCGATCCTCGACCTCACACCCGAATCGCACGCTCTTTCCGCTGGGCGGCTCGGGCACAATTACAGGGTTGTGGCCGACATTATTGTCGAACGTGCCGAGGATGCCGTTCTTGCCCCCTTGAGCGCCCTGTTTCGAAATGAAAACGAATGGGCCGTATTCGTGGTTGCTGAAGGCGGGATGGCTGAACTCAGGACGGTAGCGCTCGGCGCAAGGACCAACCGCCAGGCAGTAATTCTCGAGGGGCTGTCGCCGGGCGAATATGTGATCTTGCATCCCGGAGATAGAGTTCGGGACGGTGTCAGCGTTGCCCCCAGGGAGCGGATTGACTAGTCGCGAGGTTTACGAGCCGACCACAGGCGAGCGAAATGTATAAGTATAGGGAGCGGAGCGAACTCGCTCCGTTTCAGTTCGTGGAGAGGTTCGGTCTATGAAACCACTTTCGTTCTCGTTGCGCCTCATTCCCTCAATTGTTCAGCCGCAGGCCTGACTAAATCGAGATTGCAAGCGATCGGGCGCTGGCTTCTTCACCCTTGACGCCTCTCACCAACTCTGCTCTCATAACAAAACAATGGTATATATTACATTATTATATATCATTGAGCAAAGGGAGCACCATCATGAAATCCATTCTCAAGGCAGCGGCCTTCGCTGCCCTGGCCGGTATCGCATTGCCTAATTTTGCCGTCGCACAGACCGCAGGCGGAGCGATCGACGTCGCCACGATCGGCGAGCCCCCCACCCTGGACCCCATGACCTCGACGGCCGATCTCGTCGGCATCATCACCCAACACATCTTTGAAACGCTCTATACATTCGATGCAAACTGGGCGGTAACCCCGCTTCTGGCTGCCGACATGCCGGAGATTTCAGAAGACGGCACCGTCTACACAATCGCCTTGCGCGAAGGCGTGACCTTCCATGACGGCTCGAGCATGACCGCCGAGGACGTCGTCGCCTCCCTCGAACGCTGGCTGCGCATTGCCAGTCGCGGCAAGCAGGCAGCAACCGTGGTCGAAACTGTCTCCGCGGTCGGGGACCTGACGGTCGAGATCAGGCTAAACGGCCCTTATGCGCCGCTCCTTTCGCTACTCTCGCTCAACAACTCGGCGGCAATCGTTATCCCGGCGGAAATCGCCGCCGACGATGTCATGGAGAGCTTCATCGGCACCGGCCCCTACCAACTTGCTGAACGGCGTCCGGATCAGTACATCCAGGTAACCCGTTTCGAGGACTATGCTTCGCGCGAGGGCGAAGCCAATGGTTATGGTGGCGCTCGCCATCAGTATCTCGACGAAATCCGGTTCGTGCCGGTCCCCGATCCCAACACCCGCATCGAAGGCGCAGTTGCCGGGCAGTTCGACTATGTCGATTCCATTGCTGTCGAAGCCTATGACCGCATCGCGGGTGGCAATACCGACCCTGTGCTGCTGGCTCCGTTCGGCTGGCCGGTCTTCGTCATGAACACCGCAGAGGGAGTCAATGCCGACGTCCAGGTCCGCAAGGCGATCCAGGCCGCGCTGGCGCCGCACGACATGATGCTCGCCGCCTTCGGCTCGGAAGACTTCTTCTCGATCGATGGCGCCATGTATCCCGAGGGCTATGTCTGGCACACCCAAGCCGGCACCGATCCGTACAAGCCCATGGGCGATAACGACCTGGCCGTCCAGCTTCGCGAGGGGTCTTCGTATGACGGATCGCCGATCCGCGTCCTGACCTCGCGTCAGTACGAGTTCCACTACACCATGGCGCAGGTCGCCGAGGCGTATCTTGAGGCTGCCGGTTTCGACGTGCAGCTCGACGTGGTCGAATGGGCGACCCTCACCCAGCGCCGCACAGATCCGGCCCTATGGGACATCTATATAACCCACTCGCCCTTCCTGCCCGAGCCTTCGCTGATTGGCATCATGTCGGATACTTCCCCCGGCTGGTGGGTGTCGGACACCAAGCACGCGGCGCTCGAGGCCTTTAACGCCGAGGCCGACCCGGATGCCCGCGTGGCCCTCTGGGCAGCGGTTCAGGAAGCCGTCTACGAGGAAGTGCCCGCGTACAAGGTCGGCAATTTCAACGCGCTGGCCGCCCAGTCGCCCGAGCTTCAGGGTGTGGTCCCTGCCCCGTGGCCATATTTCTGGAACGCCTACATCCAAGAGTAAGCTATCCTCCCGGGGGCGCCGCTATTGCCCGGTCCGTGTGACCTGAGCGGCGCCCTTGTCCGGATTAACGCCAAGGTACCTCGCAATGCTCCGCGCAGCGCTCAACAGATTGATCGGCATGCTGACGGTGATGGCCATCGTCGTTACCATCGTCTTTGTCATCGTTCGCGTCACGCCCGGCGACCCCGCCGCTGTCATGCTGGGCCCGGATGCAACAGCAGCCGACGTCGAAGCCTTGCGGCAACGTCTGGGTCTCGACGGCACGATCCTCCAGCAGTTCGTCTCCTATGTCGGCGGCATCCTGCGCGGCGACCTCGGTCAATCCATTTTCCTCGGACAGCCCGTTACCACCGCGCTCTGGCTGCGTGCCGAGCCGACCTTTTTCCTCACCATCTTCTCGCTCGCCATCGCAACAACCGTCGCGCTGCCCATCGGAATCGCTTCAGCCTATTGGCGCGGGTCCTGGTTCGATCAGGCCACGACCACCCTGGCAATGTTTGCAGCGTCCGTCCCGAGCTTCTGGCTTGGCCTCGTCTTTATCCAGACTTTCGCCGTGGGTTTGGGCTGGTTCCCCACCTCGGGTTACGGCGGCCCTTACTCCTCGCTAGGCGAAAGGCTCTTTCACCTCGCCCTGCCCGCCACGACGCTTGGTATCGTCTCTTCGGCTCTCATCATGCGCTTCACCCGAGCTTCCATGCTTGACGTCCTCAACGACGACTACGTGCGGACAGCGCGTTCGAAAGGCATGAGCGAGTGGCGCGTGGTCATCCGTCATGCGCTCAAGAACGCGCTCATCCCGATCCTCACCGTTCTGGGCCTCACCGCGGCACTGCTCATTTCCGGCGCCATTGTCACCGAAACTGTGTTTGCCCTGCCCGGCATCGGGAACCTCATCGTCTCGGCGGTGCTGCGCCGCGATTACCCGGTCATCCAGGGCGCGTTGCTGATCGTCGCCGGCCTCTATGTCCTCGTCAATTTCCTCATCGACATGCTCTACCTGCTCGTCGACCCACGCGTGAGGTATTGATGGCTGCCATCGCTACTTCCACGCAAGGGCACAACCCAGGCCTCCTAGTCCGGCTGCTCTCGCGGCCCACAGCGGCGGCGGGTCTGGTCGCTATTGTCCTCATCGCCCTCGCCGCCATACTGGCGCCGTATGTGACGCCCCACAGCCCGACCCAGCTCTCCATCGCCAATCGCCTCACCGCACCCAACACCGTGTATTGGCTCGGCACCGACGAGTTGGGACGCGACATCCTCACCCGCGTTCTGCACGCGGGGCGCACATCGCTCTCCGTCGCCTTCTCGGTGGTGATTGTTTCGTCCATCATCGGTATCGTCCTCGGTCTCGTGGCGGGCTTCTTCCGCAAAGCCGACGCCCCGGTCTCGCGCCTTATCGATGCCATGATGGCCTTCCCCGACATCCTTCTCGCCATCGCGCTGGTTGCCGCGCTCGGCGCGTCGGCTTTCAACGTGGTCCTTGCCCTCGGCATCGTCTATGCCCCCCGCATGGCGCGCGTCGTCCGCGCCTCCACCCTCGTCATCCGCGAGCTGCCCTATGTGGAAGCCGCCCGCGCCCTGGCTGTGCCCACCCCGGTTATCCTGGTCCGGCACGTCCTGCGCAACGTGACCTCCCCGCTCCTCGTGCAAGGCACATTCATATTTGCCCAGGCCATCCTTGCCGAAGCGGGACTATCCTTCCTCGGCGTCGGCATATCGCCCGACATCCCCACATGGGGCATCATGATTTCGGCTGGCCGCCAGTTCATGAACTCGGCAAGCTGGTTGTTGTTCTACCCCGGCCTTGCGATCGTCATCACGGTGCTGGCACTCCAGCTTCTCGGCGACGGGCTGCGCGATCTTCTCGACCCCCGTCTTGCAAAGGACATCTGAATGATCGGTAACCGTTTCCCCTCCGCCGACAGACCGCTTCTGATCCGCAATGCCAAACCCGTAGGCTTCGCAGGGGTCGACGTTCCTGCCCTCGATATTCTTGTGGGCAAGGATGGGAAAATCGCGCAATCGGGCACCGACATGTGCGCCCCCGACAATGTCGAAATCCTTGATGCCGGTGGCTCCTTCCTCTCTCCCGGCTGGACCGATATCCACACCCATATCTGGTACGGTGGCACAGACATTTCACTCAAACCCGAGCAATGCGGTGCCCGCCACGGTGTCACCACAATGGTCGATGCCGGGTCGGCTGGCGAAGCCAACTTCCACGGCTTGCGCGAGCTGATGATCGAACCGGCCGTCGAGAACGTCTATGCCTTCCTCAACATCGGCTCCATCGGCCTCGTCGCCTGCAACCGTGTGACCGAACTCGCCGACATGCGCTCGATCGATATCGACCGCATCGCTGCCACGGTCGAGGCCAATCGCGACGTCATCGTCGGCCTCAAGGTCCGCGCCAGCGCGGTGATCTCAGGCGGGTGGGACCTCGTGCCCGTAAAACTCGCGAAAAAGCTTGGCCGCGTACTCAAGCTCCCCATCATGGTGCATGTGGGGGAACCGCCCCCGCTCTATGACGACATCCTCGCGCTTCTGACCGAAGGTGACATCGTCACCCACTGCTTCAACGGCAAGGTCGGTGGCTCGATTCTGGAGGACGAGGACCTTTATGCCCTTGCGGAGGACGCTGCCGCGCGCGGCATCGTTCTCGATGTCGGCCATGGCGGCGCCTCCTTTTCCTTCGAGGTGGCCAAGGCCGCGCTCGACAAGGGTCTCAAACCGCAGACCATCTCGACAGACCTCCACAACCGCTCGATGGACGGGGCGGTCTGGGACATGGGGACCACCATGTCCAAGCTCCTCTCGCTCGGCATGACGTTCGACGATGTGGTTCACGCCGCAACCATCGCCCCGCGCAAGGCGATAAGGCTGGACCACGCCGATCTCCTGGCCCCCGGCAAGCCCGCCGAATTCACGATCTTCGGCCTCGAAAAGAGCGAGCTCGAAGTCAAGGATTCCAAAGGCATCAAATCGAGATTGCACGAGATTTTCGAGCCGCACCACGCCGTCCTCGGCGCCCGCGCGATCAAGGCGCATCGCTACCAGCCCGCGCCGGGCACCGCGCTCAACAACTGCCCGCATTGCGGATGGGCACTATGAGTGACCTCGCCCCCGACACGATCCTGTCCGTGCGCGACCTGCGCACCTGGTTCAAGTCCAGGCGGGTCATTGCCAAGGCCGTCGACGGGGTGACATTCGATTTGAAACGCGGACAAACCCTTGCGGTGGTCGGGGAGTCCGGCTCCGGCAAGTCGGTCACGTCCCTTTCGATCATGGGACTTTTGTCCCCGCCGGGCGGTATCGAAAGCGGCGAGGTGCTTTTTCGCGATTCCAAAGGCGTGGTCCACGATCTTGCCCGGGCATCCGCCCGCGAATTCCGCAGGCTGCGCGGCAAGGAAATCGCCATGATCTTCCAGGAGCCGATGACCAGCCTCAACCCGCTCTATACGGTGGGTGACCAGATCGGCGAGATGATCGCGCTTCACGAGCGGATGAGCCACGCAGAAGCGCGCAGGCGCGCGCTTGAAATGCTCCGACATGTCGAAATCCCCGATGCCGCCAACCGCCTGGACGACTATCCCCACCAGATGTCGGGAGGCATGCGCCAGCGCGTGATGATTGCCATGGCACTCGCCTGCAACCCTTCGCTTCTGATCGCGGACGAACCGACGACAGCGCTCGACGTCACCATCCAGTCCCAAATCCTCGATCTCTTGCGCAGGCTTCAGGACCAGTTCGGCATGTCGATCCTGTTCATTACCCACAATCTGGGCGTCGTCGCCGAGATCGCCCAGGACGTGGTGGTGATGTATTCGGGTCGGGTCGTCGAGCACGCGCCCGTCGTTCCGTTGTTCCGCAAGCAGAAGCACCCCTATACGCAGGGCCTCCTCGCTTGCACACCCAATGCCGCCCGGGATCTGAGCGCCAGTGGCGAACGCAAGGCGCTCTATTCCATTCCCGGATCGGTCCCGCCCATCACCGCCCTGCCGCCCGGTTGCGCGTTCGCACCGCGCTGCCGCTATGCGATCGATGCCTGCTCTTCGATCCCACCCCAGCTTGAAGCGGTCGGCGACCATCACCTCTCACGCTGCTTGAGGAGTGCTGAATTGTGAGCTCCATCCCCGGCACCACCCCTCCACTTCTCCAAGTGGAAGGTCTGATCAAGCGCTTTCCTGCGCGCGGCGGGAAGACCGTGCACGCCGTCGAGGATGTGAACTTCAGCGTCAAGCGCGGTACGACCGTCGGGCTGGTGGGCGAATCCGGTTCCGGCAAGACGACCGCCGGGCGTACGCTGCTGCGATTGATCGAACCCACGGGTGGACGGGCGATATTCGACGGCACCGATATCTTTGCCCTGCCGGATAAAGAAATGCGAGCCTATCGCCGGCGCATGCAGATCATCTTTCAGGACCCCTTCTCCTCGCTCAACCCGCGCATGCGGATCGAGGCGATACTCGGCGAGGCTCTCGATGCGTGCGGTTATCCGCGGGGCTCCAAGCGGAAGGATCGGGTCAACGAACTGCTGAGCCTGGTTGGCCTCCAGCCCGACCATGCCCGCCGCTTCCCGCACGAATTTTCCGGTGGTCAGCGCCAGCGTATCGGCATCGCTCGTGCGCTGGCGGTCGAACCCGATTTCGTCGTCGCCGACGAGCCGGTTTCCGCACTCGACGTTTCGGTGCAGGCACAGGTGCTCAACCTTCTGAGCGATCTGCAAAAGCGACTCGGCCTCACGCTCCTGTTCATCGCCCACGACCTTTCCGTCGTCGAATATCTCTGCGACGAGGTCGTGGTGATGTACCTGGGGCGCGTCATGGAACGTGGTCCTTCCCGCCTTGTCTATACCTCCCCCCGTCACCCCTACACCAAGGCCCTGCTCGCCACCGCACCGATCCCCGATCCGGAGCGCCGGCGGCTCCACGTGCCGCTCGCCGGGGACATCCCAAGTCCCATCAATCCTCCCTCGGGCTGCGTGTTTCGTACCCGCTGCGCGCACGCTATCGACGCCTGTGCGCAAACCGTTCCGACCGCCGACCATATCGGCGGCGACCATCATGTAGCCTGTATCCGCCATCGCGAGCTGGCAGAAATTTCTTGAAGTCTGGAGTATTCATGACCGTGTCCGAGGCACCAAAGCGCGCCGCGCAAACCCCCTACGACAGGCTCGCCGAGCTTGGGCTGACGCTGCCTTCCGCTGCCCCTCCCATCGCCAATTTTGTCAACTACGTCATCGAAGGCGATATGCTCTATCTCTCTGGTCAAGGCCCCACCCATCCCGACGGTCGCAAGCATACCGGCAAGGTGGGAGAAGATGTCTCGACCTCCGAGGCCTATGAGCACGCCCGGCTGACCGGTCTTAACCTCCTGGCGGTCATGGAGGAAGCGCTGGGGGACCTGGCGCGGGTCCGCCGCATCGTCAAGCTCCTCGGAATGGTCAACGCAACCCCCGATTTCACCGAGCATCCCCAGGTCATCAACGGCTGCTCGGACCTGTTCAACGCCGTCTTTGCCGAAAAGGGCATACACGCCCGCTCGGCGGTCGGCTTTTCCTCCCTGCCCAACGCAATCACGGTGGAAATCGAAGCCATCGTTGCCATCGAGAACTGAGTACACCCCATGTCCGAACCCGATATCCGCGCCAAACTCGGCCTCCGCCCCGTCATAAACTGCTCGGGAACCATGACCTCGCTCGGCGCTTCCATCGTCGTGCCGCACGCTGTCGAAACCATCGCTGCGATCCTGACGCAGTGGACCGAGCTATCCGATCTCCAGCGGATAGCCAGCCGCACCATCGCCCGGCTGACCGGTGCGGAGGCAGGCTGCGTCACGGCATCGTGCTCCGCAGCCATCACGCTCGCCTGTGCCGCCGCAATGACCGGCAAGGACCTGGCCGCCATCGAACGCCTGCCTGACTCTACCGGCCTCAAAAACGAGATCGTCGTCCAGACCGGGCACCTGGTGTCCTATGGCGCGCCGGTCGATCAGGGCATCCGCCTCTCGGGTGCCAAACTCGTGCCCGTAGGCCAGGCCACCAGCGCACACGCCTACCAGCTCGCCGGCGCCATCACCGAAAACACCGCTGCGGCTGTTTACGTCGTCTCGCACCATGTCGTTGACTATGGCCAGATACCGCTCACCACCTTCTGCAAGATCGCCCATGAGAAGGGCGTGCCGGTCATCGTCGATGCTGCGTCCGAATACGACCTCAAGCGCTTCCTTGAAGCTGGTGCCGATCTCGTTCTTTATTCGGGCCATAAATTTCTCGGCGGCCCGACCTCCGGCATCATCGCCGGTAAAAAGGACCTTGTCGTCGCCTGCTACCTCCAGAACCGCGGTGTTGGCCGTGGTATGAAGATCGGCAAGGAAGGCATGGCGGGAGTCATCGCGGCGCTGGAAGCCTGGGAAACCCGGGACCACTCTGCTATCCGCGCCCGCGAACAGAAAGCCCTCGATCTTTGGAAAGCAACGCTCGAAGGCCGAGAGGGCATCGCCCCCGTCATCGTCCCGGATCCGACTGACAACCCTCTCGATCGCCTGCAAATCTGGGTCGACCCAGAGCGCGCCAACATTTCCGCCTGGGACCTCGCCGACCGGCTCGGCAAAGGCGAACGCCCGGTGATCGTCCGCGACCACGAAGCCGAGCATGGCTATTTCTATCTCGACCCCTGCAACCTCCATCCCGATGAGGAGTTCATCGTCGCCGAGCGCCTCGTCGAGGAACTCGACGCCGCCCGCAGATCAAACGAGCCGATCGTTTCCGATTTCGCCGGACGCTTGCTGGCACAGGAGCAGGCAATCCTCAACTGGCCCGATTGAAGGCCAGGGCATTTGCAGGTTGGCGCGAATGGTGCAATCTGGCGCCGACCGGAATGAAAAACTGAGCCGCATGAGCATTATCGAAACCAACGAAGACGTTCCAGGCAAGGCGAAGCGCACGCGCACCAGTGCGCTCGACCGCATCCTGCAAGTGCTCGATTTCCTTCAGAACAACGATGCGCCCGCCACCGCATACGAGATTGCCCGCGCCGTCGGCGCGCCGCTCTCGACGATCTATACTCTGGTCGAGGATCTTGTGGAAAAGGAGATGATCGACCGGCGAGAGGATGGTCGCCTGTGGTTCGGGCACAGGCTTTATCACTATGGCCTAACCTATGCCCGCCATGTCGATCTGTTGAGCGCTGCCAATCACGAGATGAGCGATCTCGCCCTCGCGTCGGGAGAAACCGTCCAGATCTGCGGCCGTGACGGCGACCACATGGTCGTGCTCGGCATGGTCGACGGCCCTGACCATTTTCAGGTGGCCTCGCAAGTGGGCAGCCGCACCCCGCTCAACTGGTCTGCCTCGGGCCGCCTGCTGATCGGTCATTTGCCCGAAGCCGAGCGGCGCGAGATATTCACGCGAGCAACCCGTCCCTCGCCCACCGGACGCGCGGAAACTGACATCGACGTGCTGGTCTCGTCCTCAAGACAAGCTTTCGAATCCGGTCTCTCCATCCAGGCTGGCGAATCCGCCTACGCCATTGCGTGCATTGCCGCACCCATCGTCGATCCGGCAGGCCATTGCCGCGCTACAATTTCCATTGTGGTTCCGGACAACAAGGTTGCACAGACCGAGCCCGATCTTCCCCAGCTCGTCCGCGCCAGCGCCGCCCGCATTGCCCGCCGTCTCGGTTGGTAAAACGCCTGCGACAGCCGAACAGTCCAGTAAAAGAACTTGCCGTTCTTCTGGCCTTGATGAGAATTTCGCACTAGTTGCCGGTTCAAAGGAGCGCATAATGCCGACCGAAACGATCGAGATCAGGAATGTGGAAGGCACAGAAGCCGCCCTGGGATGGGCAGGTAGCCATACCGTTGTAATCGATCGCGCCGTGGGCAAAGCGGGCGGCTTGGGGCTCGGCTTCAATGGAGCCCAGTTACTGGGTCTCGCCATCGGCGGATGCTTCGCCAACGACCTGCGCTATGTTGCTGCTGAAAAGGGTTTGACAATCCAGGATATCAGCATCTCGGTCGAGGTCACGTTGCAAGGCGACCCGATTATCGCAACAGATGCGGTACTTCGCGCTTGGGTTCATTTGGCGGAGGGAGTGGACAGTGCCGACCTCATTCGGCGGACGAGCGAGATTTCCATGGCCATGAATTCGCTGAACCGTGGAATATCGGTAAGGCTGCAAGCCTAGCGGCCAGTTTGCGTCAAAGACACTCCTTTCTCCGTTCCCCCTAAATGGCGTTTGGGCTGGATGTGTTGGGTGGGCGCTTTCAGGTGCTTTTGTCGCTGTGTCGGGGAATCGAAAGGCTCGGTTGGTCGACCCTGGTAATGCATGGCACCATGATCCAAACAATTTTCCCCTCACCTGATCGGACTGAACTGCCAAGTCGCAAGGCTACACCCCCCAAAAAGAAGGCCCACGCCGTGAGGCGTGGGCCAAAGGATGTCATCGGAGAGCGGAATTAGTTCCAGTCCCAGAAACCGCCGTCATCCTGGAATTCAGGCTGGTCTTCCAGCTGCTGCTGGGTATAGGGCGAAAAGACCTGAATCTGGTTCTGGTCCTGGCTGACTTCAACATCCTGCAGCGGGAGCGCTACACGGTGTGCGCCGAATCCGAGAAACCCGCCGACATCCACGATAATCGCACCGACTTCGCCTTCGGCAGTCAACTGAACATCGTCCACATTGCCGATATTGTCGCCGTCCGCGCCAAAGACCGTCGCTCCGATCAATTGATCGGCGCTGAACTGGCCGGCCATCCCGTCAGCCGTGCCGGGCTGCGCCGGCTGGGTTGCCAGGGGATCCTGGGCGAGAGGATCCTGTGCGATTGGATCCTGCGCCTGCATCGTGCCGTCCTGCAGGGTTTCACCCTGCGGCTGGATGCCTTGAGCGGGCTGCTGCCCCAACTGGCCATCCTGCTGGATACCGGCGTTGCCGGCCATGCCGTCCGCCTGAGCCACGATGCGCAGATCGATGTCGATTGCACCTGCGCCAGCCGGTCCGTCAATCACGATCGTGCCGCCGTCCGAGACGACGTGCTGATCCATCCCGACGGCAGCTCCTGCCTGGCCCGGCCCTTCAAAGCCGTCCTGGCCAGTTAGGCCGTCCTGTCCAGCCTGACCAGGCTGGGGTTGAGCAGTACCGGCAAAGCCGGCCTGATTCTGTCCGGCGAGGCCTTCAGTAAGAGTAGCCGGATCACTGTAAACGAAATTGAGGGTGACGCTCTCGTGGCCGGTTGGCGCCACGACCATTACGGTGTCGCCCGGCGACACAAAGACCTGTTCAGCCGCCTGGCCAAACGGGTCGCCATTAAGTCCGGCGCCCGCGTCCGGCGCGGTTTCCATCTGGGCCTGAGCCAAGGCAGGTGCCGCGGCAAAAGTCACAAGAGCGGTGGTCGCAAGAAGCGTTCGAAGCATGATTGCCTCTCCTTTCATCATTATGTTCGGATTGTTGACCCTTCGGGTCGAACTCCTGATCCGTCGCGCCCGCCCCCGAAGGGGCGGTCGCTCAGGAGAGCGGACGTATCGCACGCCCGCACTGACCCAATGATGGGAGGGGACAATCGTTTCCCGATTTCCGGAAAGCTGTCCTAGGTGAATCCCAGGTTAATTCGCAGTGTCGACGAGAGCTACCGCGCCTTCTGACTGAAGAGAACGCTCTGCGCCTCCTTGTCGGTCGCCAGATCCACCTTGGGTTCTTCGGGCAGTTCGACCGCCAGCCCTCTGGTCACGGCGGGGCGGGCCTTCAGCCGTTCCTGCCAGTCCGCGATATGGGGAAATTCCTTGAGATCAATTCCCTGCCGCTCCCAGCCCAGCGACCAGCTCAGTGTGGCGATATCGGCAATGGAATAGTCGCCCGCAATATACTCCTGCCTCTCGAGCTGCTTATTGAGCACGCCGTAGAGCCGATGGGTTTCGTTGCGATAGCGATCGATGGCATAGGGAATCTTTTCGGGCGCATAGATCGCGAAGTGATGATTTTGACCCAGCATGGGACCAAATCCGCCCATCTGCCAGAACAGCCATTCGTCCACCCTGACCCGCGCACGCCAGTCGGAGGGATAGAACTTGCCGAACTTCTCGGCGAGGTATTTGAGGATGGCTCCGGACTCGAACACCGAGATCGGCTTTCCGTCAGGCCCTTCCGGATCTACGATCGCGGGAATCTTGTTGTTGGGTGAAATCGCCAGGTACTCGGTCTTGAACTGATCGCCCTTGCCGATGTGGATGGGGTGGACCTTGTAAGGTACGCCCAGTTCCTCGAGCATAATCGAAATTTTGTGCCCGTTGGGGGTCGGGAAATAATAGAGATCGATTGGAAGGGTCTGTTTCAACATGGGGTCCTCGGAGGATTGGGGAGGGAAACGCACTTCATCGTAATTTTACGATAAAGGCAACCCTCCCCAAACCTATGTCCGCTTCAGGTGACTCCGTCCATGACCATCTGGGGAATTCCATCCCCTGTCTTGGCAGGCGAAACGCCCTCGCGATTTACTGTCGCGACTACCCGGTGCCGGAATGCCGAAAAGCTATCGAACGTCACGACGTCCACCGGCTCATCGAACTCCACGGTAACCTGAAACAGGTCACCGCCTCCAAGAATGCTCATCCCGGTAATCGAGCCGGTGAAGGGCTGTTTCAGGTACTTGCCCTTGACGGCCTGGCCGACGGCGAAAGCCGGTGCCCGCGTTGCCGGCAGCACTGCGCTTGCGGTGTTCCAGTCCCGAAAGCCGTGAAAGCGCGCGACCATCTCGAGCGCATGGGAATGGGTAATTGAATTGCCTGCCTGACCTTGCTCGGCACGCCAGTTGCGCGCCTCCGCCTTGAGGTCAGACGTCGTCAAAAAGGATGCAGCCTTGCGCATCGTCATCTCCTTGGCGGCATTGTCGACTTGGGGTCCGCATTGCCAAGCACCGCCGGAAGTGAGGGACGATGATTGCTTTCATGCACGCTTGGTGGCGTGGAAGCCTTTACCTCTGGAGCGGTACTCCATGCGGACGGCGGGCGCTTCAAACCACAGCGTGAGATAGGCGCGCGGTCTCTGTTCGTCAAGTGCGTGGCAGATACGTGGAATACGCACATCTCGCGATATGGAAATCCCCAGCTTTAGCCTTTGCAATTGCGCAAGAAGATGTTCAAGGTCTGCGCGCCGCAGCGCTCGGATGGAAAAACCGTGTTGACTATCTTTCTGCTTTTTGCCGCCGGTTTCCTTGGTGGCATGCTCAATTCTCTGGCCGGTGGCGGCTCGTTCATCATGTTTCCTGCACTGCTCTTTGCAGGCGTTCCCCCCGTATTGGCCAACGCCTCCAACACGTATGCTTGCATGCCCGGCTATGTCAGCGGCGCGATCGGTTATTGGCGACACATCGCGGCGCACAGGGACAAGATTTTCATCTATGCGCTCCTCGGACTTGTCGGCGGTTATCTGGGTGCGGAACTGCTCATGCGGGTATCGGACGAGCAGTTCGCTGTCATCATCCCCTGGCTGATGCTGTTTGCGGTCATCACCTATGTCTTCGGGGCAAGGATCAACCGCTTTCTTGCCTCGCGCTCGCAGGGCGGCAGAGGCGCGAAAGCTGCGGGGGCAATCGGCCTATCATTGTTGCTGCTCGCGATCTGCGTCTATGGCGGGTTCTTTAACGCCGGCCTCGGCATAATCCTCCTCGCCTGGCTCGCGCTCGCAGGCTTCGAGGACGTTCACGCGATGAACGGGCTCAAGCTGCTGGTTTCCTCCGTCGTGGCCGTCGTTGCGGTGGTGCGCTTTGCCGCGACTGGCTCGATCGCGTGGTTTGAAGGCTCTGCAGCCTTGGCGGGCGCCGTTGTCGGCGGGTTCGTTGCCGCGTATTTCGCTCCGCTCGTTCCCGCACGCGTCATCCGCGGTTTCGTGATTGTTTATGGCGTGGGACTCACCGCGTATTTCTTCTGGATCACCTATTTCTGATCATTGCGGTGCCAGCAGGCTCTCATCGAGTATCCGTACCGCACACTGGTCGACGAGTTCCTGCAATAGCGCCTCGTTATCTTCGGAGCGCACAGGCTCTTCGAGCAGATCCCACAGATCGCGGGTGGCGACCTCTTCAAGCGCGCAAGCGCAGTAACTGGTACAAAACGCTTCCTGTCCGCCGGTCTCCGTGCAACTCGCTTGGCAGCTGAGTGTGAAATTCTCGGCCCGCGACGCCTCTTGCCGGATGCCGCCTTGCGTCACCGCGAGCAGCGCCCCGAGCATCAACGGCTGATGGACGAGATAGATGACGAGGCTCCAACGCCCCGCAAGGGCCAACGCCCTGGCCGCGCCGTTTCCAGCCCTTATGCCATAAAGCCTTGCAATAAATCCGCTCTGGCGCGCCCAGCGCATGGCCGTGATGCCGATCAGCACCACGCCAAGCCACGGAAAAAGCGGCACGAGGTCTTCGGTTGGGGGCGGCACCGTCCATAATCCGATCCATGAAAGCGGCCGCTCGGAGAATGCGGGGCTTTGCAGGAAGAGCGGCAGCGTCAGCACGAAAATGGCGATAAGGCCGACCACGGCGAGCGGCAGCCGCAAAAACAGTAGGCCCATCAGCCCGAACAGCGCGATCGCGTGAAGAATGCCGAAATAAACGAAGGTCTCTGGCGCAAAGAGCCAGGTACCCAACGTCACCAGAAGTGCAGCCCCGCCGACGATCGCAAAGCGTCGCCAGAAGGCGGGCCAGCGAATGCCGTCCCCATGCGCCAGCACCAGCGAAACGCCCGTCAGGAACAGGAAACTCGATACGATGGCACGCTGAAAGACGACCCAACCGGGCTCGACGGTCACGTCGAGCGGGATAAGCCCAACGAAACCGAGGTCCCACGCGAAGTGATAAAGGATCATCGCAAGGATTGCGACGCCGCGCGCCATATCGAGGGCGGCAAACCGCTCGCGCACCGGCGCAGCGGCGGCGGTCATGTCAGTCGCACCACTCACGATTCCGACGCCCTCACCCAGACAGTGGCATCGTGGAACGCCGCTCCACCGAAGGGCTTCACGGGATCTGAACCAATGAGGGTATTGATCCCCCTACCCTTGCGGTGTGCTTTGTTTGGGTGAAGCCCCTCCGCGACCACCACGCCCTCGCGGAGTCCCTGGAACAGCTTGAGTGACAATTCCACCGATCCGCGATGGTTGCCCACCGTCACTGGCGATCCGTCAACGAGGCCAAGTCGTTCTGCATCTGCAGGATGCATGAGCAAGGCAGGGTCGCCTTCGCGTTTCCGGCTGCCCGGCGTTTCAGCAAAGCTGGAATTGAGGAACGTCCGCGCGGGCGATGTGGTCAGCCGGAACGGGGTCTTCTCCGTCACCGGCTCGTTCCAGTCCATGTACTCAGGCAATTTCGGCATGCCATCCGGTGCGCAGACCCAAAGCGCGCCGCGCTTTATCCGCGTCCCCTCCCAATCAGGCTTGAACCGGTATCTTCCATCGGGCCAACCGAAGCCTTCCGCAAAGCGCGCCTCGCGGTCCGGCAGCGCGCGGTCTACGAAACCGGTCTTTTCGATATCATCCAGATCCCCGTAGCCGGAAACGGCAAAAACCGCCGCGACCATCTCGCGGTCCGACCGCTCGTCCACAGCCGCTTTAGCCCCGACCCGCCTGGCGATTTCGTTGATGACGAAATGGTTGGGCCGCGCCTCCCCCGGCGCCTCGACCAGTTTGGGTCCATACAGCACGCGCGTATGCCCCCCGCGGGTATAATAGTCGTTATGTTCCAGAAACATCGTCGCGGGCAGTACGATATCGGCCATCAGCGCAGTTTCGGTCATGAACTGCTCGTGGACGACAGTGAAGAGGTCCTCGCGCTCGAAACCCTTTCGCGTCAGGCTATGATCGGGAGCTACCACCATCGGGTTCGTATTCTGGATCAGCAGCGCCTTGACCGGCACGCCATTATCGAGCGCGTCGGGATCGCCGTTGAGGATCGCGCCGATCCGGCTCATGTCGAGCGTTCGCACGCCGCTGCTGGCCAGCGCGGCGCCGGTGATGGCGGATTTGTCTAGCCCCCAGGTTCCGGAATTGGAATGCAGCGCGCCGCCACCCCGGTATCGCCAGGCACCGGTCATCGCCGGGATCGACAGCACTGCGTGCATGTTCGTCGCACCGTTGCGCTGGCGCGAAAAACCGTAGCCAAGCCGAAAGAACGTTCTCGGTGTCTTGCCGATCAGTCGCGCAAAATCCTCGATCTCGGCGGCGCTTAAGCCCGTAATCTCTGCCGCCCACTCCGGCGTCTTGTCAGCCAGATGCGCCTCGACGTCCTCATCGAAATCGGTATGGCTTGCCAGATAATCGCGAGCCGCCAACCCTTCGCGCAACAGCACGTGCATCACCGCCAGCGCCAGCGCGCCGTCCGTGCCGGGGCGGATGAGAAGCGCCATGTCGGCCTGCTCCATCGTGGTGGTCCGATAGACGTCGACGACGACGATCTTCGCGCCGCGCTCGCGCCGGGCGCGGGTGGCGTGGGTCATGACATTGATCTGGGTGTTGACCGCGTTGGTGCCCCAAATGACCACACAATCGCTTTCGGCCATTTGCTCCGGGTTTACCCCCGACAGCCGCCCTGTCCCCGCGACATAGCCGGTCCAGGAGATCATCACGCAGATCGTATCGTACTGACCCGAATAGCCCTTTGCGTGGCGTAACCTGTTGATACCGTCGCGCTGCACGTGGCCCATCGTGCCTGCATAGTAGTAAGGCCAGATCGCCTCGGCTCCGAATTCCCCTTCAATTTCGAGGAATCTGTGCCCGATCTCGTCGAGCGCCTCGTCCCAGCTTATGCGTTCGAACTGCCCCGAACCCTTGGGGCCTGTCCGCCGCATCGGGTGCAACAGCCTCTCGGGATGGTGCACCCGCTCGGCATAGCGCGCCACCTTTTCGCAGATCACCCCGGCCGTATACGGGTCATCCTTGGCCCCGCGCACGCGGCCAATGGTTCTTTCATCGATGATTTCGACGTCCAGCGCGCAGGTCGAGGGGCAGTCATGCGGGCAGACGGAACGCGCGATGCGGGGGGAGACTGGCTTGTTCATGACGAGAGGAATCTGATGAGTTGCCGGCCATTGTATGGCGAGGCCCCGGCGCTGTCAGCGGGAAAGTCGAACGAAAGCCGGAATCTATTCGGCGGCGCTCGGCTCCCTCTCCGGCACGGCGTCGTCCGAAAGCGGAACCTCTATCAGCAGCCAACCCAAAAACGAGGCGACGAGTGCGCACGCCGCGCCAGCCCAGAAGACGGGATGCAGGGCCGCCACATAGGCTTCGAGCATCGCCAAACGCTCGACTTGCGGCAGGCCCGCCAGCGCTTGTGCGGCAAAGGCAGCGGTCCCCTCGGCATGTCCAATAGCAGCCGTCTCGAAAGCGAGGCGGTTGGCAAACAACGCACCCAGAACCGAAACGCCGAGCGAACCCCCGATCTGACGGAACATCTGCGCGCTCGCTGTTCCTACCCCCAGCACCTCTCGCGGCACTGCGTTCTGGATTGCAGCGACACCGACGCTCATCACCGGCCCGATTCCAATCCCGACGATGAATGTATAGGCGAGGACCAGCGGGACAGGCGTATCCACATCGAGCGTGCCGAGGAGAAACGCGCCAACCGCGAGTACCGCAGTCGAAAGGATCGGCAGGACCTTGTAGCGTCCGGTGCGCGACATATAGGTGCCCGCAAGCATCGAAGCGCCGATCAGCCCGATCATCATCGGCAGCATGGCCAGTCCCGCCGCGGTTGGCGAGAAACCCTGGACGATCAGCAGGTACGAGGGCATGTATGTGATGGTACCAAACATCACTGTCCCCACCACAAAACCCACCGCATTGCTCACGAGAAAGGCGTTGTTCCGGAAGAGGAACAGCGGCAGGATTGGCTCTGCGGCCCTTCGTTCGATGACGATGAAGGCGGCGAGCGCAAAGCCCCCGATGACCGGCAGGATGAGTGCTTGCGGAGCCAGCCAAGGCAGGATCGTACCGCCGATACTGGCATAGATGACCAGCGCCGCAAGGGTTGTCGCCAATAGCCCGGCGCCGGCGTAGTCAATCTTGCGCTTGGGCCCTTTGGTACGGCTTTCGAAGGCGATAGCGATGATCGCGAAAGCTAGAATACCGATGGGAACATTGACCAGAAACAGCCATCGCCAGTTGAGCATCTCGACGATTACGCCGCCCATCAACGGGCCGATGACCGTCGATATGCCGAATGCTGCGCCGACCACACCTTGCGCCTTGCCACGCTCGCGTGGTGGCAGCACATCGCCGATGGCAGCCATGGCGGTGACGATCAATCCCCCGCCGCCGAGCCCCTGGACGAACCGGAATAGCACCAGGACGGGAAGATTGGGTGACATCGCGGCCAGCGCCGAACCGGCGAGGAAGATGCCGATGCAGATCTGGAGCACGAGCTTGCGGCCGTACATGTCGCCGAGCTTGCCAAACATGGGCGAGGCGACTGTCGCGGCCATCAGATAAGCTGTCAGGGCCCATGAGATATGTTCGATCCCGCCGAGATCAGCCACGATAATGGGTAGTGCCGTTGTGATGATCGTCTGTCCTAGGGAGGCGAGCAAAAAGGTTGCCAGCACAGCGCCCATCACCAGCTTGACGTTGACGGGTGCCTGTTCGGGAATGGGACCGGTGGACAAGAAAATGCTCCGCAGCAGATGAGCTTGATATATCTGCCTCTGGCATTTACATGTCAATAGCATGTAATTCGAGGGTGCGAATGATCGACAAGAAGGACCACATAGAGGCCCTGCTCGGCCGCGTCGGCGCCGATCCACAGATCGTCGACGCTGTGATGCGGCTAGATGCCGTTATGCAGCACTTGCGGCGCAAGATGGCCAAGCGCGAGCTTGGCCGCCGGGCGATCGAAAAGCTCGACCTTCCACTTGAGCAGAGCCAGCTCGACGTGTTGTTCGCCATCGCGGCGCCGCTTTATGGGACGGATGCCGACAGCGAGACAATGGTGGCCACCGTCGCCGAGCGCCTTGCCATCGATCCTTCGCGGGCCAGCCGCATCGTAGCCGATATGGTCGGCGCCGGATTTGCCCGGCGTGCAGTATCGCAAGCCGATGCACGGCGCACGGTCGTCGAGCTGACCGAAAAGGGATTGGCCATGATCGATGCCGTACGGTCCTATAAATGGTTGATGATGGCGGATTATTTCGCCGGCTGGTCGCGCCAGGACATCGCAACCTTCGTCCCGCTCCTTGAGCGCTACACCGACTGGTTTAGCGATGTCGCCGCCAGTGAAGCACGGTTGGCCGGGGAAATTGCCGCCATCGCCGAAAGCGCCGCCTACCCGGCGAAAGATAACGGAAAATCAGGCCGCAAGAGCAGATAGCCGCAAGTGCTGCTGCAGATGCGCAATAAATGCTTCCCGCGCAGGATTCGTCCCGGGCTTGCGCTTCACACCGATCTCGGCACGGCCGAGTGGGCATTTGGCATCGAGCTCCTCGATAACGCGCAGTCCCTCGCTCACAAACCAGCGTGGCGCAACCGTGACACCGAGGCCGCGTTTAAGCGTCGTCGTCATCAGCGCAGCATTCGACGTGGAAAACGCCAGGCGCACCGAGCGCCCGTGCTTTGCGAGCGCTGCCTGGGCCATCTCGCGCCATGAGCACCCTTCGGACCACGCTGCGAGCGGCAGTGGATCGTTGTAATGCAAGTTGTGGCCCTCGCCGCCGATCCAGTGCAATTGATCGATGCGCAGCAATTCGATGTCGGCATCGCCCGAATGACAGGAAACGAAAACCGCATCGAACTCGCCTGCCGCAAGCCCTGCTTTGAGTATGGTGGACGTGCTCGTCGTGACACTGACCAGAACGCCGGGCTGGGCCTTGGTAAAGCTATCCAGCACCTCGGGGAAAAAGGCCTGCGCATATTCATCGATTGCGCCGACCTTAATGTTTCCTGTCACCTCAGGCGGCCGGAACGCATGGAGGGCCTCGTCGTTCAGCCGCACCATCGAAGCGGCGTATTCGAGCAGCTTGTGGCCCTCGACGGTCAGGATATTCCGTCGCCCTTCCTTTTCGAAAAGGTTCACACCCACGATCTCCTCGAGCCTCTTCATCTGGGCGGAAACGGTGGATTGCGTCTTGTTCACCTTTTCTCCGGCGGCGCCGAAACTTCCCGTCTCGGATATGGCCAGGAATGTCCTCAGGAAGTCAGGATCGAGTGAATACACGGCCAGAACCTCTCATCGAATTTCTCGATGAAACTAACAAAAAACATTCGTTAGATCAATGAATTTGAATGCGTCATGATTGTCTCATCCAAGAAGGAGACACTCAAATGACGACATATCACGACGAAGAAGACCTTCCCCGGGAGCGGCTTTTCGGCGCGTTTCTTGTCGCCCTTGGGACCGCTTTCACCACTTGGCGGGCTGAGCGCGCAAGGCGTTTGGCACAAAGGCGGGCGATCATCCTGATGACGGAAATGCCCGACTGGCAATTGCGCGATATCGGCCTTAATCGCGGCGACGTTGATCGGCTCGTTGCCGAACACAGAATCGTTCTCGACCGCGCCGCCGCCTACCAATCGTGCTGAGCCTGAAATGGCCAATAAAAAAGGCCGCCCAAGGCGGCCTTTTTTATTCCTTGGGTATCGGTCTAGCCGACAATCTCTTCGTCCTTGAAAAAGAACTTGATCTCTTCAGCAGCGGTTTCCGGCGCGTCCGAACCGTGGACCGAATTTTCACCCACCGAGAGCGCAAATTCCTTGCGGATGGTGCCCGGCGCGGCGTCGGCGGGATTTGTTGCGCCCATCACTTCGCGGTTCTTGGCGATCGCGTTCTCGCCTTCGAGGACCTGCACGACCACCGGGCCGGAGATCATGAAGTCTACGAGTTCGCCAAAGAACGGACGTTCCTTATGTACGGCGTAGAACCCTTCGGCCTGCTCGCGGGTCATCCGGATGCGCTTGGACGCAACGACGCGCAGCCCGGCTTCCTCGAACTTGGCAATGATCTTGCCGGTCAGGTTGCGCGCGGTAGCGTCCGGCTTGATGATCGAAAAGGTGCGCTGATTGGCCATCTGTCTGTGGTCCCTGAAAATAAATGGATCGGAAGGTGGCGCCTTTTAGCCTCCCTCCATTGCCGTTGCAAGACAGTGGCTAGCTCTGCGACAACAAGGATTTGGGCGCAACGTTTCGCCAGGCCATGCGCAAGGCGCTCTTGAGGGTGGTTGCATCCACTGATGGTAGTTGGATGCGCGTCCAGCCCTTCGCTCCCCAGCTACCTGGAACCGGCGAAAACATTTCCGGCTCGGTCGCACACAGCATCTCCTGCTGTTCGGGCGTCAGCTTGACCACGGCATACTCGGAATCCGGCAACGTAGCGAAGACCTTGTTTCCCACTCGGAAATCGGCCTTTCCCATATGCCCGCTTTCCTGCGCCCCAGGCAGGGCCAAAGCGAACTCCCGCACCTCGTTCGCATTCATTGACGCCTCCATTCACAATCAAGAGTGTTGCACTCATCGGCGCTGAACGATAGGTGAGCCGCCATTATGCTTACGATTTCCAACCTTCACTACAAGATACAAGGCCGGTCCCTCTTCGATGGCGCCTCGGTCACGCTGCCGACCGGCGCGAAGACCGGATTCGTGGGCAAGAACGGGTCGGGGAAGACCACGCTCTTTCAATTGATCCAGGGATTCATCTCGCCCGAACAAGGCACCATCGAACTCGCCAAACGCGCACGTATCGGGGCGGTCGCGCAGGAAGCGCCAGCAAGTGCGATGAGCGTCATTGACATGGTGCTCTCGGCGGACAAGGAGCGGACGTCCCTTCTCGCGGAAGCCGAAACGGCGCAGGACCCGCACAGAATTGCTGAAATTCACACGCGGCTGGCCGACATCGATGCTCATACTGCGGAAGCGCGTGCCAGCGCTATCCTCAAGGGCCTGGGCTTTGCACTGGATCGACAGAACGGCCCCTGTTCCGAGCTCTCGGGCGGGTGGCGGATGCGCGTCGCGCTGGCGGGCGTGCTGTTCTCGCAGCCCGATCTTCTGCTGCTTGACGAGCCGACCAACTACCTCGATCTCGAAGGCACCCTGTGGCTCGAAAAGTATCTGGCGACCTATCCCTATACGGTCTTCATGATCTCCCACGACCGCGACCTGCTCAACAAGGCGGTAGACTCGATCATCCACCTCGATCGCGGCAAGCTCACTTTCTACAAGGGCGGCTACGATACCTTCGAGGAAACCCGCCGGATGCAGATGGAGCTGCAGAACAAGGCGCGGGATAAAACCCTCGCCCAGATCGAGCATATGCAGAAATATGTCGACCGGTTCCGCTACAAGGCCTCCAAGGCCAAGCAGGCCCAGTCGCGCCTCAAGGCCATCGCAAAGCTCAGGCCCCCCGAGGCGCTGTTCGACGAATTTTCGGCGCCCTTCACCTTCGCGCAGCCCAAAAAAGCGCAGGCTTCGCCGATGATCGCCTTCGATGATGTCTCGGTAGGGTATGGCGAAAAGGTGGTGCTGCGCAGGATCACCAATCGCATTGATCCCGACGACCGCATCGCTTTGATTGGCGTTAACGGCAACGGCAAGTCCACTTTTGCAAAGCTGATTGCGGGCGATCTCAGGCCGATGGGCGGCAAGCTCCAGCGTGCCAAGACGCTGGAGGTCGCTTATTTCGCCCAGCACCAACTCGACAAACTCAAGCCCGACCAGACGCCCTACGAGCACATCATCGACCTGATGCCTCTGGAAAGTGAAGCAAAACGCCGTTCGCGGATCGCGCAGATGGGGCTTTCGACCTCGCGCATGGATACCAAGGCCGCCAATCTCTCGGGCGGTGAACGGGCGCGATTGCTGATGGGGCTGATCACCTTCCAAGGCCCGGGAATGCTCATCCTCGATGAGCCGACCAACCATCTCGACATCGACAGCCGGGACGCGCTGGTTCACGCGCTCAACGAGTACAAAGGGGCCGTGCTCATCATAAGCCACGACCGGCATTTGATCGAAGCGACGTGCGATACGCTATGGATTGCCGAAAACGGCACGGTCAGCGTGCTCGAGGAGGATCTGGATGGCTACCAGCGCACATTGCTCGGGGCGTCAGGCAATTCAGGGGGCGGCACGTCTACACCCAACCGCAAGAAGGAAAGGCAGGAGGCCGCCGCGCGGCGCGCTGAGTTGGCGCCCCTGCGGAAGGAAATCAAGGGTATCGAGCAAAAGCTGGAATGGAGACGCGCCGATCTTGGCAAGGTCGAGACCAAGCTGGCAGATCCTGCGATCTATTCCGGCGAGCCAGATCGCGCGATCCAGCTCGGCATCGAGAAGTCCCGGCTGGAAGCCGAAATTGCCGCTCTGGAAGACACATGGCTCGAAAAGAGTGCCGAGTTCGAAGACGCGGCCGCTGCGATAGGTGATTGACGGACGCCCTTCTCCGCGATTTGCTTGCAGGGGGATAGCTTTGGGGGACCGAATGCAAACGCTCGGCAAGTTGATGGCGGTAGCGATCGCTTTTGGGGGGCTTGCCGCACCCGCTTGGGCACGAGAGCTGACGAACGCCCAGCGGGATGCGGCGATCGCATTCATGCTCAACAATACCCGGCATACCCTGCTCCATGAGATTGGGCATCTGTTTGTCGATCAGTTCGAACTGCCCGTTCTCGGTCGCGAAGAGGATGCCGTCGACAATTTCGCCACCCTCACCATGCTGGCGGAGGGCACGCCCGAAAGCCTGCAGGCGCTGATTGATACGGTGGATGGCTGGATCTACTCGGAACAGCAAACCACGCGGCGGCGCTATTCCAATTCCGACTTCTACGGGATGCACAGTCTCGATATCCAGCGTTCCTTTGCGATGGCCTGCCTCATGGTCGCGCACGATTATGATCGGTTCACCTGGTTTGCCACGCGCGTGGGACTGCCCCACAATCGCCAGGAAAGCTGCGAAGAGGATCTGCGGTTGACCGGGTATGGCTGGGAAAGCGTACTCAAGCCCCATGTGCGGGCCGGGCAAACTGCGAACTCTCAGGTGTCGGTCGTCTACCGTTCCCACGATCCCGCCTACCGCGATATCGCCGCCATCCTCAAGCAAAACCTCGTTCTGGAAAACACGGCGGACTGGCTGCGCAAAACATACGTTCTGCCGCGACCGGTCCGGCTGACTGCGGAAGAATGCGGGCAGGTCAATGCGTTTTACGACCCCACCACGCGCGAAGTCATTCTTTGCTATGAGTGGGCCGATTACTTTTATGAACTTTTTATAAGCGATATCATGGATATACGTGAACATTTTGCGGAAATGCGCAAACTCAAGCTCGAAAAGCTCGACCGTTAACCGCCTGCCGCAAATCGGATTTCCCAGCCCCGCAGGGTTAGCTATAATGTGCGACGGATCGGTCGTCCGGCCGAACGCATTTTTTGGGGGTATCACATACAATGGCAAAACGCCGCCGTTTGGCTGCGGGTGTCGCTTCGGCAGCGATCCTTGCGGCAATCATTTCGCCTGCGTCCGCGCAAATGACCGACGACGCCTTCTACGACGAGTTCGCATTCAACAACTCGCTTTTCGTCGTGTACCATGAAATCGGCCATCTCCTCATCGGTGAGCTCGGCCTTCCGGTTCTCGGCCGGGAAGAGGACGCCGCCGACTCCCTCGCGGCGCTCCTCCTGCTGTTGGAGGAAACCGACGAGGCCGACCAGGCCCTGATCGACGCCGCTGATGGCTGGTATCTGTCTGATGCGTACGCTGCCGAGGAGTCTCCCGAATACGATCTGGACTCCTTTTATGGAGAACACAGCCTTGACCTCCAGCGTTCGTTCGCCGCCGTCTGCATGATGGTCGGGGCGAACATGGAAGTCTTCACCGAGGTCGCGACCGAATTCGGAATGGACGAGAATAGGCAGTCGAGTTGCGCTTTCACCTTCCAGCAAGCCGCCTCAAGCTGGTTCACGCTCCTTGAGCCGCACATGTCCGACACCGGTCCCTCTGTCCAGATCACCGTTGGCTACCACCCGAGCGAAAACTTCTCCGAAATTGCAGCCATGCTCGAAGAAGGCGAACTGCTCGAGTATGCCGCGACGCAGGCGCTCATGGGATTCGAGTTGCCCCGCGATGTCGTGATCATTGCAACCGAATGCGGCGTGGCCAACGCCTTCTACGATCCGGAGGATGGAAGCGTCGTGTTCTGCTACGAACTCGCGCAATACTTCCGCGATCTTATCGTTTGGGCTTCCGAAGAACAGTGAGACATGCGGCGGGCGCGTTAGCCGCGCCCGTCAACTCACTCCCATGTATCGGCCGGGCTTGTGATTGAGCAGGATGACCATGCTCAACGCTGCGGCACCAATGATCGAGAGCACGACACGGTCGAGCGGCAGAACAAAAAAAGCTACTGCCAGGATAGCCAGGTCGATTCCGAACTGCACATAACCGGCAGGGACATTGTGCCGGTCCTGGAGGTAAAGGGCGAGGATGTTGACGCCGCCCAGGCTCGCGCGGTGTCGGAACAGGGCAAGAATGCCCATTCCCATCAATACCCCACCAGCCACTGCCGCAAATAGCGGGTTGATGCCTGAAATATCCAGCCACGCCGGCATGAACGCGGGATAGGCCGAGACCAGGGCGACCGAAATGAACGTCTTGACCGTGAACTGCATCCCCATGCGGAGGAAAGCGAGCAGGTAAAACGGCAGGTTCAACACAAAGAAGACAGAACCGAATGGCAAGCCGGTGACATATTGCACCAGAAGCGCGAGCCCCGCCGTGCTGCCGGTCGTCAGGTGCGCTTCGGAATAGAATGTGACGCCCAGCCCTACGAACAGGGTGCCCACTGCGATGGCTGCGGCATCCTCCGCCAGCGTGTGCCGGGCCGGCTTGTCGGAAACGGGAACCAATTCAGTGCTCCGTTTTGATAATCAGGCCTTTTTCGACCACCGCCCGTTGGCATCCTGCTGCCAATAGGTGAGCGCGTATGTATCCTTGAGGTCGCGCCATAACGTGCGCGCCTCGGTTACGGCGTCGGGGTCGTGGCCGTCAAAGATGTAGACGAGGCGCGCATAGTCCTGGCCCGGCGCGGGCGTCGCGCGGTCAACAAAAAAGCGGATATCGGCCCCATGCGGGTTTTCCGGCCCGTTTGTGAGGAGAATAGGCTGGAGCGCGTCCTGCGCACTTCCTGTCGCAGCGCCATGCGGCAGAAAACTGTCGTCGGCATAGGTCCAGAGCGCGGCATCGAGCGCTTCGAGCCGTTCGGCCGATCCCACTTCCACCACGGCCTTCCACCCGCGCTCCAGTGTCTTGTCGAGCAGAACCGGCAGGACTGAATCCAGCGGACGGGTTTCCAGATGATAAAAGAGCAGTTCGGTGGCCATTGGCGCGCTCGAAGGTGTCATCCCTGGTTTTCGTAATGGTCTCGGACCAGCCTGTCGAGCAGGGCAACGCCAAAGCCCGTGCCCCAGGACGTGTTGGTTTCCGTATTGGGCACCCCGAAGGCCGTGCCGGCAATGTCGATGTGGGCCCAAGGCACGTCGCCAATGAAGTGCGCTAGAAATTGCGCCGCCGTGATTGACCCTGCAGGGCGTCCGCCCGAATTCTTCATGTCCGCGAAGCGACTTTCAATGAGTTTGGCATAGGCCGGCGACATGGGCATGCGCCAGCATTTCTCGCCTGACGCAAGCCCAGCCCTGATAAGCCGGTCGGCCAGCGCATCGTCGTTCGAAAAGACCGCTGCATGGTCGTGGGCAAGCGCAATTGTCACCGCACCGGTGAGCGTGGCGAGATCGATGATGGCGGAAGGCTTGAAGCGGCTCTGTGTGTACCACAGCGCATCGGCCAGGACGAGGCGACCCTCGGCATCGGTGTTGATGATTTCGATGGTCTTGCCCGACATGGCGGTGACGATATCACCGGGCCGGTAGGCCTTGCCATCCGGCATATTCTCGACCAAGCCGATGATGCCCACCGCATTGATAGGCGCCTTCCGCAGCGCCAGGGTCTTCATGAGCCCGGTGACAGCCGCAGCTCCGCCCATGTCACCCTTCATGTCGAACATCGGCAATGCGGGCTTGATCGATATGCCGCCGGTATCGAACACGACCCCCTTGCCCACGAAAGCAAGGGGCGCGGCCTCCTTTGCCCCGCCCTTCCATTGCATGACCACGAGACGAGCAGGTCGCTCCGACCCTTGCGCCACGGCCAGCAGTGCACCCATCCCGAGTTTTTCCATGTCTTCGGGCGCCAGTATCTCGACTTCGATGCCGAATTCGGACAACAGGTTGGCATGGGCAGAAAATTCGACGGGCCCCAGGACGTTGGGCGGCTCATTGACCAGCGTGCGGGCCAGCAACGTGCCTTCGACGGTGGCCATGCGCTGGGCCAAGGCCGACTCCATGCCGTCCTCGCTACGGAGATGCACGGTTACCGCCAGATTTGTGGATTTGCCGTTCGCAGGCTCGGCGGTCTTGTAGCGATCGAAACTGTATTGGCGCAGGCGCAGGCCCGCGAGCAGGGCGGCAACACCATCCGGAGATTGCCCCGGTTCGTCTATGACGACCGCAGCTGAATCGACGCCGAGAGAATCGAGCTTGGCAAAAAGCGAACCGCCGCGGTCGGCCCAGACCGTTTCGCCGCTCATGTCCCCGTTCCTGCCGCGCCCCAGCACGACGAGCCTGTCGCAATCAAGCCCGGATGGCGTGACGAGATCAATCATGTGGCCCGGCTTTCCAGCGAATCCGGTGGCGCCGGCGACGTTCTTGAAATCGAGGCCAGTTCGCGCCCAGATGGGCTCCGCGAGGCCGTCGGGGACGCCGTTCTCAGCCACATAGATTACAATGGCGCCAGACCGCGATACGGGCTTGCTTGTGTAGGCAATGTTAAGAACTTGGGGCATCTGCGCAGCGACTCAGCAAGCGGTTGGGGTGAACGCTCCAACATCGGCATCGAAGGGGGCAAGGTCAATGAGCGCCTGGCGCGGCCGCATTGTTTTCCTGCCAATGTTATTTAGCCCCAGGTGTGTCGCCGCGACGCTATCGTCCTGGGCTGCCTTGCGATACAAACAATTTGACCGAACCGGCCGCCTGTAAGGACAGTATGGACCGTCTTTCCCGATATCTGTTGACCCAGTTTCTCGCGCAGGCGCTGACAATCTTTGCGGCAGGTGGCGTGCTGATCTGGCTGATGCAGCTTTTGCGGTTATTCGACCTCGTGGCTGCGAAGGGGCAGAATTTCCTGACCCTCATGGGCCAAAGCGCCCTGACGACGCCGACCTTTGCCCGTTCGATCCTCTATGTGTGCTTTGCCATCGGGCTGGTGCGCGGGCTTAGGGCCCTGCATCAATCGCGCGAGTTGCACACCATCCACGCTGCCCAGCGCACGCCGGCGCTTTGGGGTGCCGTTTTTGCCTTTACGCTGATCGGTGCGACGGCGGTGACGCTGGTCGCTAACTGGATCGAACCCCATTCGCGGCGGATCGCGGCGGACTGGTCGGCAGAAATCGCAGCGGACGTGGTGGGCCGGGCGCTGGTCCCGGGGAGATTTTCGGAAATCGAGCAGGGCCTCGTGTTCTCGATTTCCGGACGGCATCCCGATGGAACGCTGATAGATTTCTTCTTTGACGATTCGACCAATACCGACACACGCCGTACCTATTTCGCCGATACGGCAAGCGTTTTCCAGGATGACGACGGCTACCAGCTCATTCTCAATGACGGCGCCATCCAGTATGAAAACCGCGTGCGTGGCGGGCTGAGCCAGATCCGGTTCGTGCAATACCACATTAGCCTCGCCAGCCTGATCGATGCAGGCTCGCCCAACCGTGGCATCGATCAAGCCGACACCTTGGACCTGATGGAGAGGATCGCGGCCGAGGAAATCCGCAACCCCGAGGCCGCCATCGCTACAATCCACGGCCGACTAGCCGATACGCTGCGCGCACTGGCGCTTTGCGCCTTTGTCGCTGCGCTCTGCGCCTTCCCAGACGGTAAACGGGCCGCCAAGCGACTGCCCCTCGAATTGGTGGTCCTGCTCGTCGCCTTTGCCGAACAGGCGGTGAGCGCATTCTCCGGTGGCGGGGCTAACCATTATATCTCCCCTGCCCTCATCCTCTTTGCCAGTCTCTTGCTCCTTTGGCGCAAGGCGTCCCGGGCTTCCTTGCCATGGTCGGGCTGGAGGCGCGCGCAATGAACCGCATTGGACGCCTACTCTGTATCCGGCTTGCCGCGCGTATAGGCTTGGTGGTCGGAATTTTTTTCGGCATCATCCTTCTGGTCGAGTTTCTCGATACTGGCCGCTTCAACCAGACCGCCACGCTTGCTGGTCCTTGGACGGCGACCGGGCTCGCCTTTCTCAGCGCGTTGCGCTGGAGTTTGCTCGGGCTGCCGGTGACGGTGCTGATTGGCGCAATCGTGGCGCTGATCGATCTGCACACGCACCGCGAAATGGTCATCGTCAGCGCGGCTGGACACTCGATATGGACCGCCCTGCGCTGGCCGGTGCTGATGACCCTGGTCGCCGGCGTGGTGGTGACCACCGTGGTCGATAGCTACGCGATCCGTATTTATCAACAGTTCGATGCTGCCCAGATCGGGTGGGGTCGCGCTTACGGTGTCCAGAACCGCGCAACGTGGTTCAATCAGACCGGAGACGACGGCAACTACATGCTGTTCGCTCGCAACGTCCTGCGCGGCGGGTCCGAATTGCGCGGTATCACGGTGTTCCGGCTTCTCGAAGACGGCGAATCCGGGACCCGCATCCATGGCGAACGTGCATTTCTCGAAAGCGGGTATTGGCGGATCGAGAAGGGCACCGTGCTCGACGTGGACCGGGCTCCGCGGGCGTTCGACATGATGGAACTTGCCACGACCGCGACCCTCTCCGAACTCAGCCTCAAGCTTGGGACGGCCGAGGATCTTTCCTGGTTCGGTCTGCGCGAGGCGCTGCGACGCGGGATCAACGATCCCTTTGCCCGATCGGCTGCCGAGACGCGGTTTCATAAGCTCAATGCCATGCCGTTCGTGCTTATCGGATCATTGCTGATTGCGTTTGCCTTTACCGCCGGTTATCGAAGAGCCGGGCATTATGGGTGGACTATCCTGTTTGGTATCGCGTTGGGCCTCATTGTGTTTTTGATTATGGAAATGGCCGACAGGGCCGGAACGGCTGGCGTTCTCGATCCCATTGCCGCTGCCTGGGGGCCTGCCATCGGTGCCATAGGAATCGGCTTGACGATCATCCTGCTACGGGAGGACGGCACGGTTTGATGGGGGGAACGTCGCGCAGACATGCCGCGTTGCGCGCAACCCGCACGGTTGCGCTGGCCGTTGCGCTCGCCTGTGCGCCTGCCCTCCCGGTCAGTGCCCAGCAGATTTTGCCGCCCGATTTCTTCTCGCGCATCCCGACCGAGGTGGCCGGCCGGCTCTCGCTTGAGGCCGATGTGATGGTGTTCGACCAACGGTCCGACGCCGTGATTGCCGAGGGCAATGTCGGCATTCGGTACGCCGGCTTCCGGGTCACTGCGGATCGCGCGATCTATTACCAGCGTTCCGGTCGGGTCGAACTGGTCGGCAATGTCGCCTTCATCGATCCCCTGGGGCACGAATACATCGCCGAACGCGTCGAACTCGAAGACGGATTCCGACGCGGCTTCCTCGAAGCCTTGACCGTTGCCCAGCCCGACGGCACCTGGTTGAGTGCTGCGGAAACGAGCTTCGATCAGGGTGTCGAGCGCATCTATATCGATGGCACGTATGCGCCTTGCGGTTCGTGCGTTGACGAGAACGGCAATACGATCGGCTGGAAAGTCAGGGCGGCCCGTGTCGTCACGGACGAACAGGAACGCGTCGTCTATTTCGAGCAGCCTTCCCTTGAATTGCTCGGCGTTTCGGTATTGCACCTGCCCTGGCTGACAATGCCGATGGACGAGGATGTCGAGTTTCCGGTCGCCAGCTTCGACAACCGCTACGGTATTGGGCTGCACCTTCCTCTCTTTAACTATCGGATCTCGGGCGGGACGCTCTTGCTGATGCCCTCCCTCTATTCGCGACAGGGCTTCATGCTGGGCGCGCAATGGCGGCAAACGGTGGGCGATCTTACTTATACGGTTGCGGGTTCGGGCATCTATCAACTCGATCCAGGTGCCTACAATGGGCTTGCGAACCGGCCGTTTCGCGGTCACTTGCAAACCACCGGAAAGTTTACGCCCACGGTCGAATGGACGATGGGCTGGTCGTATACTGTCGCAACCGACCCGAGCTACCTTCGCGATTACCGGATCGAGAGGCGGATCATTCGCAATGAGGTCTATGCCACCCATCTGAACGAGACCACCTTCGCCGACGTACGCTTCCAGCAGTTCGTACCCCAGACCGTCCCGGGCAATGGTGAGAGTGCTGCAAGTCATCAGGCGCGTTTCGACAACGCGGTCGAGCGCCAGGCCCTAACCCACCCGAACGCCCGGGTCGAACACGTGCAGGATCTCGGAGACGATAATGACCGGTTCGAGTTTTCGGCGCGCCTGCTGGGTTTGACGCGCCTGCAGGACCACCAATCCAGGATTTTCGGCGGCCAGCGTTATGTCCATGGCTATGAAGGTCAATCGGCCCATTTGATGCTGCAGGGTGCCTGGACGAACCAGTATATCGTGCCCGGCGGACTAGAGGTCTCGCCCTATCTGGGCCTCCGTGGCGATGCGGCCGGATATGACGGCTCGAGCGCTCTGGCATCAGCGCCAGCTGCGCAAACGCTGCTGTCCGCCACGCCGATCGCGGCGCTCGACGTCCGCTATCCGTTGGCGGTGCGCGCCACAGGCGCGACGACGATCATCGCGCCGATCGTGCAGCTGGTTTATCGCGACGGCCCGCCCGTACCCGGAATCACCAACAATGATTCCCAGAACGTGGATCTCGACACCGCAAACATTTTCTCCTTCAATCGTTTTTCCGGCGCGGATCGGCAAGAAACAGGGTTGCGGGCCAATGTCGGTGTAACGCTCGACACCAGTTTCGATGACGGCGGCTGGCTGTCTGCCAGCATCGGGCAGTCGCATCATCTGGCAGGTCCGAACGGTTATGCTACCGCAGACGGGTCGACGGGAGGCGTCGGAACGAGCCTGGAATCGGCGTCCTCCTATATTGTCGCAGGACTGGAAGCGGGCTTTGGCGAGTTGTTCAGCGGCGGCGGTCGGCTCCAGGTCGATCCGGCGACGGGCGCCATTCCCGCGGCCAATATGCGCGCCACGATTGCTCACGAAGGCTATGCCGTTTCCGGAACCTACGCATGGGCGGACGTCAATCCTGCGCTGGGCATTACCCAGGAGCGACACGACGTCGGCGCCGACGTTACCATTCCGATCGCCGATTACTGGCGGGTCAGGTTCGGAACATCTTATGATCTTGTCGCGAACCAGTTGCTGACAACCAAAGGTGCTCTGGAGTATGACGACAGATACCTCGCCTTTGGCGTAGGCACGCGGCTGGGTGGGCCGGTTTCGAACTGGGGCAATGACTTCAGGGTTGAATTCAGCTTGCGTCTGCGCGCTGCGGGCAATCGTGAGGTGGTCGGTCTGGGGTATAGTTGGGACAACTAGTCCCCCCGCAGATTTTGGCCGCAATTGTGAGTGAAGAAGAGGCGCAATAACCAAGCAACGCGCCGGGGAGTTTCGGACATGATGGTACGCTCAATTGCAGCACGGATGGCGGCGGCCTGGCTGGCTTTCGGCTTGGTGCTCGTAGCGACCGCCGCGGTGCACGCACAAGCCGTGCGCGTGACCGTAAACGGCACACCGATCACCGACCAGATGATCAACGAGCGGGCTCAGCTCCTGCGGATCGAGGGTCGGGGGACGAGCAATTCGGCGCGGACGCAGATGGCGACCGACGAGTTGATCGATGATGCACTCAAGCTCGCCGAGGCTCAGCGGATCGGCGTCACCGTTTCGCCAGGTCAGGTCGACGGGGCCTTTACCACCATTGCCCGCAATATGAACGTGAGCGCCACCAATCTCACCCAGATCCTGACCCAGAACGGGGTCAACCCGCAGACGCTTCGCTCGCGGCTGCAGGCCGCCATCGCCTGGCAGGCCGTGGTACAGCAGGCCATTTCTCCGCGCATCCAGCTCTCCGAACTCGATCTCGATCTGCGGGCCGCCGAGCAGGTACAACAGACGTCGAGCTTCGATTACATCCTCAAGGAAGTCGTTTTCGTGATTCCGCAGGGATCGGGGGTATCGGCCTCACGCCGCACGGCGGAGGCCAACCAGTATCGCAGCCGCTTCCAGGGCTGTGACTCGGCTGTGGATCTCGTCCTTCAATTCAGCGACGCCGCAGTGCGCGATATCGGGCGCCGCCACGCGACCCAGCTTCCCGACGCCATTGCGGCTGAGCTTGCGCGGCTCAATGTCGGACAGATCACCAGCCCTCGCGTGGTCGAGCAGGGTGTTTCCATGCTGGCAATCTGCGAAAAGGCAGAAGCGCGTGACCTGACGTTCATCAAGGATGAACTGCGACAGGAGGCTGGGACGGAAGCTCTGATTGCCGAGGCCGAAGCCTATCTCGCGCGGCTGCGCCAGCAGGCTGCCATCGTCCGCCGTTGATGTTCGGATCAGGGCCCAAACCGCTCGCCCTCACGATGGGGGAGCCTGCGGGTATCGGCCCTGACCTCATCCTGCAGCTATATGCGAAAAGGGAGTCGCTCGACCTACCTCCATTCGTCGTGTTCGGTCATCGCGGCCTGCTGGCGGCCCGGGCGCGGCGGCTGGGGCTCGATTTTGACATTGTCGAGGTGACCGCGGTGTACGTCCCCGCAGGCTTTGCCGACGCGCTTCCGGTCGTTTCGATGGATGGCGAGGTAGCGGATACGCCCGCCGAGCCCGATCCCAATGTCGCTCCCATTGTCATCGGTTCCATAGCAAATGCCGTACGCGCGATCCGCCATGGCCATTTGCGCGGGCTGGTGACGGCTCCCATCCACAAGGCAACGCTCTATGGCGCTGGGTTCGAATATCCCGGGCATACGGAGTTTCTCGCCGCGCTTGCTGCAGAGGACGACACCATACCGCGTCCAGTGATGATGCTCGCGCATGACGACCTGCGGGTGGTGCCGCTGACTGTCCATATCCCGCTCGCGGACGTCCCGGACGCCGTGAATCAGGAATTGATCCTCGAAACCGTGCGCATTGTCGATGCCGATCTGCGCAACCGCTTCGCAATAGCCCGCCCGCGGATAGCGATTTCGGGGCTCAACCCTCACGCGGGGGAAGACGGTACTATCGGCCGCGAAGAGATAGAAGTGATCTCGCCTGCCCTAGAAATTCTCCGTGCTGACGGGCTGGACGTTTCCGGACCGCATCCCGCCGACACGATTTTCTACCCGCCCCACTGGCGCCGCTATGACGTGGTGGTGGCGATGTATCACGATCAAGCACTGATCCCCATTAAGACGCTGGCTTTCGATGCAGGGGTCAACGTCACGTTGGGCCTGCCATTTGTCAGGACCTCGCCAGATCACGGCACGGCATTCGCCCTCGCTGGAAAGGGTGAAGCCTCCACAAATTCCATGTTGGCGGCGATCAGGCTGGCGGACGCAATTTCATGAGTCTTATCGATACGCTGCCGCCGCTGCGCGAGGTGATCGCCGAACATGGCCTGCGCGCAAAAAAGGAGCTCGGGCAGAATTTCCTGCTCGATCTCAACCTCACCATGCGCATCGCTCGGGCTGCCGGCGACCTGACGGCGAGCACCGTCATTGAAGTCGGCCCCGGGCCGGGCGGCCTCACGCGGGCGCTCCTTGCAGCAGGCGCGAAAAAGGTCATCGCCATCGAACGTGATGAGCGCACCCTGCCGGCACTCGCGCAGATTTCGAACGCTTATCCCGGGAGGCTCGATGTCATTTTGGCCGATGCGCTCGAGACCGACTACCGCGCGCTTTCCGATAGCGACACAAAGATTGTCGCCAACCTTCCCTACAACATCGCAACGCCGCTGTTGACCGGATGGCTGTCGCAGGAACCCTGGCCCGCCTGGTTCTCCTCGCTCACGCTGATGTTTCAGAAGGAAGTCGCCGACCGCATCGTCTCGAGACACACGGACGATGCCTATGGTCGTCTCGGTGTCCTCGCAGGATGGCGCACCGACGCGCGAACGGTAATGAAGGTCGACCGCAACGCCTTTACGCCCCCGCCCAAGGTAACGTCCGCGGTCGTCCATCTCGTCCCGAAGCCCGTAGCTCCCGATATCGCTGTCCGCGCTTTGGAAGAAATAACCCGCCACGCCTTTGGCCAGCGCCGCAAGATGATCCGGCAGAGCCTCAAGGGCCTGAACGTTCCGTTGGACGCCTTGTTCGCAGCCACGGGCCTCAAAGGCGACGAGCGCGCCGAAAACCTTCCCGTCGCTACCTATGTCGAGCTGGCGCGCGAGGTTGGAAAGTTACGGCGCGCCTATCCTAGCGCGGCGATCTGAGCCTTCAGGTCCTCGACAAACCCGCCGAGTTTCGTTTGCCGCTGGCGGGCGAGGCGAGCACTGGCGAGGATGGAACGGACCATCTGGACCGATTGTTCGAGGTCTTCGTTGACCAGCACGAAATCGTACTCGTCATAGTGCTCCATCTCGATCAGCGCGTTGCGGAGACGCTTCTCGATCGTCCCGCTGCTGTCCTGAGCCCGGCGCTCCAATCGTGCCCGAAGCTCGGCAATCGAGGGCGGCAGGATGAAAACCGTGACCATATCGTCCCGGCATTTTTCGTAAAGCTGGAGCGTCCCTTGGTAGTCGATGTCGAAGAGGATATCCTTGCCCGCAGAAAGGCGCTCCTCCACCTTCGAACGCGGGGTTCCGTAGAAGTTCCCATGCACTTCTGCGGACTCGAGCAAATCGCCGCTCTCGCGCATCCGGGCGAATTCGGCCTCGTCGATGAACCAATAGTGGGTTCCATGGAGCTCGTCCGTGCGGCGCTGACGGGTCGTGACGGAGACGGACAATTCTATATTGGGGTCCTGCGCGAACAGCGCACGCGAGATCGATGATTTTCCTGCACCGGACGGCGAAGCGATCACGAGCATGACACCGCGGCGCGCGAAGTCCATCAAAGCCCCCTATTCCAGGTTCTGAACCTGTTCACGTAACTGATCGATCGCCGCCTTGAGGTCAAGTCCGATGGCGGTCAAGCCCACATCATTGCTCTTGGAGCAAAGCGTGTTGGCTTCGCGGTTGAATTCCTGGGAGAGAAAATCGAGTTTGCGCCCAATGGGGCCGCCCGCGGCCAGCAATGCCCTTGCCGCCTTGCTATGGGCTGCGAGCCTGTCGAGTTCCTCGCGGATATCGGCCTTGGTCGCCAGGAGCAGGGCTTCCGCATGAAGACGATCTTCGGAAAGCCCGTTGGCAGCCTCGGTAAGCGCGGAGATCTGTTCGGAAAGGCGCGCGAGAATCGCCTCACGGCTACGCCCGGGGTGGTTTTCTGCGGCTGCCGTCAGGGTTTCGATTTCCCCGACCCGCGCGCTGAGGACCGCACCGATGCGTTCCCCTTCCACGCGTCGCGTTTCAACAAGGGCGGCCATTGCCAGTTCGACGCAGCCAAGTATCGCGGCGTTGAGCCGTTCCTCGGCATCCGGGAGGAGCGGCGCCTCTTTCGTATCCAGAACCCCCTTGAGAGCGAATATACCGTCGAGGCTAGGTCTTCTGGCATCGATGCGGTCCCCAAGAGCATCCATTGCTGCGAGGATGGCGTCGAGGGCGTGGGTGTTGATGACAAGTTCGGTCGAGGCAACGTCGCGCTGGAGATTGATGAAAACCGAGAACGATCCCCGCGCCGCGCGCTCTCCGATCAGGCGGCGAATGTCGGCTTCGAGACCATCGAGGCCGGGGGAAAGGCGGGAGCGGATATCGAGCCCGCGCCCATTGGCCGACTTGATCTCGACAAGGATGGTCGCGCCTTCCGCCTCTGCAGAAGCGCGGCCGAATCCGGTCATCGAGGCGAGCGGTTTGCTCATGGCGCGGGCTTTCTCTCCTAAAGTGCGGTCAATTGCCGTTTCCAGCCGTCGCGTCTTCATCCCCAAGCACGCCTGCTTCCTCGGCCTCTTCAGCGGCCAAGGCGTCCATTGCGGCTTGTGCTTCGGCTTCGGCGCGCTCTTGGGCCGCCTGGCGCTCAATCTCGCGATAAGCGGCAACGTTCCGCTGGTGCTCAGTATAGGTACGCGCAAAGACATGGCCATCGGAGGGCACCGCGCCTGCCGCGACGAAATAGAGATAGTCGTGATCGTCCGGATTAGCGACCGCCCGGAGCGACTGGATACCGGGATTGGCAATCGGCCCGGGAGGCAGGCCATCGATCTGGTAGGTATTGTATGGTGTCACCTGGTCTATCTCTGATCGACGCAGTCCACGTCCGAGGGTCGATTGGCCCTGGGTAATACCATAGATGATGGTCGGGTCGGACTGGAGCCGCATGCCTATGCGCAAGCGGTTGACGAAGACACCGGCAACCTGCGGGCGCTCGGACGCCAGACCGGTTTCCTTTTCGACGATCGACGCAAGAATCAGCAACTGCTCGGGTGTCTCGATCGGCAGATTGTCCGAACGCTCCGCCCAAACGGAGGCTAGAGCCGTATCCATAGCTTCAGCCATCCTGGCAATCACGCCTTCGCGCGATTCGCCCCGCTGATATGCGTATGCTCCCGGCAACAGGCTGCCCTCGGGTGGGAGTACAGAAATGTTTCCACTGAGATTCTGGTCGGCATTGACCCGCTCAACCACCTGCCATGAGGTAAAACCTTCCGGAATCACGACCTGAAGCTGGATCGCACGGCCCTCAGTCAACTCACGCAGGATATCTGACATGGATGAGCCAGCGGCAATGTTGAATTCTCCGGCCTTGATGTCGGCATCGCGCTTGAGCGCGCTCGCGCCGAGCCGGAACACCATGGCGTTTGAGATCAGTTGCTGCTCTTCGAGACGCTGGGCCACAGTCGCCAGCGCATTGCCGGGCTCGACGACAAAGGTGCGATCCTCCCCGAACGGCCCATCGGCATTGAAGGTCACCACGCCATAAATGGCGACGCCGGCGACGGCGAGAAGCACCAGAAGTACGAGCGTCAGCAGCCCGTTCAGTGCTTCAAGGAAACCGTTTCCGGAGCGGCGGCGCGCCCGTCTCTTTCTGTCAGCCATGACGGTAGCTCATCCTGATTCTTCATAGGGGTCGGGCGACCCGGTGATCAAACGCCATATGGTCGAAAAATTCCGGCAAAAACAAGAGGCTCAGCCGGCGCCGGTCCTTAAACCTTGCGGAAGACCAGCGACGCATTGGTGCCGCCGAACCCGAAGGAATTGGACAACGCCACATTGATCTCTTTTTGGACCGGTTTGTGCGGCGCAAGGTTGATGACCGTCTCGACGGACGGATTGTCGAGATTGAGCGTGGGTGGCGCGACATTGTCGCGCATGGCGAGTAGGGAGAAGATTGCTTCGATTGCTCCAGCCGCTCCGAGCAGGTGCCCGGTCGCCGATTTGGTGGAACTCATCACGACATTGGCAGCATGATCGCCGAGAAGACGGGTTACCGCGCCCAGTTCGATTTCGTCGCCGAGCGGTGTCGAAGTGCCGTGCGCGTTGATGTAGTCGATTTCGGCCGTCGAAATGCCGGCACGCTTGATGGCCGCCGACATGGACCGGAAGCCGCCGTTGCCGTCTTCGGCGGGCGCTGTGATGTGATGCGCGTCGCCGGAAAGCCCATAGCCGATGACTTCGCCGTAGATCTTGGCGCCGCGCGCCTTGGCGTGCTCGTATTCCTCGAGCACGACGATCCCTGCCCCTTCGCCCATGACGAAGCCATCGCGGTCCTTGTCATAAGGTCGTGAGGCTTTTTCGGGGGTATCGTTGAAGCTCGTCGAAAGCGCGCGGCAGGCAGAAAAGCCTGCGAGCGAGAGCCGATTGACGGGAGATTCCGTTCCGCCCGCCACCATCACGTCGGCATCGCCGAGCATGATGAGCCGGGCAGCATCGCCGATGGCATGCGCGCCGGTGGAACACGCGGTGACAACCGAGTGGTTCGGACCCTTCAGGCCGTGTTCGATGGAAACATAACCCGAGGCCAGGTTGATGAGCCGACCGGGAATGAAGAAGGGGCTGATGCGGCGCGGCCCCTTTTCCGCGAGAGTGATCGAAGCATCGTAGATGCCCCCGATACCCCCGATACCCGAACCAATCAGGACGCCTGTGCGTTCCTGCTGTTCGAGGGTCTTTGCCTCATAACCCGCGTCGCGCAACGCTTGGGTCGAAGCGGCCATCGCGAATACGATGAACGGATCGACCTTACGCTGTTCCTTGACGTCCATCCAGTCATCCGGATTGTATTTCCCTTCGGAGGTGTCTCCGAGGGGAATACGGCAGGCGATCTGGCAGGGGATGTCGTCGACCTGGAAATCGGTAACGCGCTGCGCCCCGCTTTTCGAGGCCAGCATGTTGGACCAGACGATCTCGTGACCGACGCCCAAGGGGCTGACGATCCCGAGACCCGTTACGACAACGCGACGCATGGTCATGGGTACGCTAACCGGCCAGCGGCCGATTTATGCGGTTGCCTTGGTCAGGAACGCGACAGCGTCACCGAACGTCTGGATGGATTCGGCGGCGTCGTCGGGGATTTCCACGCCGAACTCTTCCTCGAAAGCCATCACGAGCTCGACCTGATCGAGCGAATCCGCACCCAGATCGTCCATGAAGCTGGCCTTTTCGGTGACCTTGTCGGCTTCGACGTTAAGGTGTTCCACGACGATCTTGCGGACGCGATCTTCGATGTCGCTCATACTGAGTTCCTTTTTTCAGACAATCGTTTGTTGATCTTGGGCATTGTTTCAGCGGGGAACCTAAACACAAGCTTTTCAATCAGCTCCACCGCAGTGCCGGGACAAAGAATTTTTGGCTCTCTTCCTCGCTGTCCGGCCACAATGTGCCGGCGCACTTAACACACTTTCTTGGCGATGACCATATCGCCAACGCCTGTCAACGCAAGCCCTTTCCTCGCTCTAAAGCATAACCATCCCGCCATTCACATTGAGCGTGTGGCCGGTGATATAGCCGGCGGCATCGCTGGCAAGGAACGCCGCGCAGGCGGCGACTTCGTCGGCTGTGCCGAGGCGACCGGCAGGCACCTTCTGCATAATGGTTTCGTGCTGCTTTTCGTTCAGTTCGTCGGTCATGGCCGAGGCTATGAAGCCCGGGGCGATCATGTTGACGGTAACACCGCGGCTCGCGACTTCGTATGCGAGCGCTTTGGACATGCCGCCAAGGCCCGCCTTGGTTGCGGCATAATTGCCCTGGCCAGGATTGCCGACGACACCGACGACCGAAGTGATCGAGATGATGCGGCCGAAGCGGCGTTTCATCATGCCCTTCACCGCTGCGCGCGTCAGGTGGAAGGGCGCGGTGAGGTTGATCTTGAGGACATCGTCCCACTCCTCGTCCTTCATGCGCATGAAGAGGTTGTCGCGCGTCATGCCGGCATTGTTGATGAGGATATCGAGTCCGCCCATGGTGGCTTCCGCGTCCGGGACGAGGCGCTCGACGGCGTCGAGATCGGAAAGATTGCAGGGCAGGATATGGGTCTTGCCCGAAATGCCTTTTGCGACATCTTCGAGGGCGCCCATGCGGGTTCCGCTGAGCGCGACTTCAGCCCCCTGGGCCGCGAGCGCCTTGGCGATCGCGCTGCCGATGCCGCCGCTCGCGCCAGTGACCAATGCCTTTTTACCGGTGAGGTCGAACATGATGGCTACCTTCTTTTCTTCTTGAGCCTCAGCCACGCGCGGCGATCAAGGCTTCGATGTCCTCTGCCGTCCCAACGGCCTGAGCGGTCAGGCCGGGATCGATGCGCTTGGCAAGTCCGGTCAGGACCTTCCCGGTGCCCAGTTCATAAAGTTCGCTTACGCCGGCATCCTTGGCCAGCCAGCTCACGCTCTCAGTCCAACGGACCATGCCCGTAACCTGCTCGACAAGTCGGTTGCGGATTTCGCCGGGATCGGAAATCGGTCGCGCAAGGACATTGGAGACGACCGGCACCACCGGCGCCTTCATCTCGACTGCCGCGAGCGCCTCACGCATCGCCTCGGCAGCCGGCGCCATCAGCGCGCAATGGAACGGCGCGCTCACGGGCAGCGCCAGGGCGCGCTTGGCGCCCTTGCCCTTGGCGAGTTCGATAGCCCGCTCGATCGCAGCGAGGTTACCCGAGACGACGACCTGTCCCGGAGAATTGTCATTGGCGACGTCGCAGACTTCGCCTTGTGCGGCCTCCGCGGCAATCGCCTTCACGTCGTCCATCTCCAGCCCCAGCAACGCTGCCATGGCGCCCTGCCCCACCGGCACGGCCTGCTGCATGGCGCGGCCGCGGATCTGCAGGAGCCGCGCGGTGTCGGAGAGCGAAAACGTGCCGGCCGCGCAAAGAGCGGAATATTCGCCCAGCGAATGACCGGCGACATAGCTGGCGGCACCGGCCACCGTTACGCCCCGGGCTTCCAGCACCCGGATCACCGCCATCGATGTGGCCATCAGCGCGGGCTGGGCATTCTCGGTGAGCCGCAGCGTATCCTCGGGGCCCTCGAACATGATCGCCGAGAGCTTTAGGCCCAGCGCATCGTCGACTTCGGCGAACACCTCACGGGCTTCGACGAAATTATCGGCGAGATCGCGGCCCATGCCGACGGCCTGGCTACCTTGGCCGGGGAAGGTGAATGCAGGTTTGCTCATGATCCCTCCGAACGATTGTTCTTTATTGACGGAACTTTATGGCGCGGTGATGGGCCGCGCAACTGCCCGCAATGCCGCGCAGTGTCAAGGCGGGAGCCCAACAAAGCTGCGGATAATCGGATCCGCCCGGCAGTTGACCGAAGTCAAGGCGCCGGTCGCTGCGGCGACGTATTCAAGGGTTCATAGGAGCGGCAATTGCTCAGGAGGCTGGCCATGTATTCCCATATACTGTTGACGACCGATGGTTCGGAACTCGCCGCCAAGGGCGTCGAACACGGGCTGGTGCTCGCCAAGGTGCTCGGCGCGAAAGCCACGCTGCTGCTCGTCAACGAGCCCATATCGCTTTCGGATCTGCAAGCGGCGGCCAATGGCGGAGTCGCCAACCCGCTCGATCGTTACGAGGAACAGATGGAGGCCCGCTTCCGGAAGATATCGGCGCCGACCGAAGAAAAGGCCCGCGCACTCGGCGTTCCGCTGCAGGTTCTGCGCGAGACGGAGAATGTGCCGGCCGAAGCCATAGTGCGCGCCGCCAAGGAGCATGGCATCGATCTGATCGTCATGGCGTCGCACGGCCGCCGGGGCCTGAGCAAGCTTCTGCTCGGCAGCCAGACCGCCGAGGTTCTCGTGCGCACGACCACCCCCGTGCTCGTGGTGCGCTGAAGGCAAACGTCCTTGCGTCCTATTCGGGGTGGAAAGCGGGCAGTCGGCTCTTAGCCTGGCAGATCGCGAAGCTGCCCTTTTAGAGGCTTACTCGGCCATCTCTTGCAAGTATTGGTCGACATGCTCACTCCAAAGCGCAGGCTTGAACATCAGTGCATGGCCCATCGGTGCTGCTACAAATTTTCCTTGCCCGCCCGCAGATTGGAACCTGTCAAAATTCCCTCGGCAATGCGCTATCCGGTAGTACTGATCGTAGCTGCCATGCAGCCATAGGGTCGGAATACCGGCACGTGCGCCACGCTCGAAAAGCAGTGGATTGACGATTTCATGGCTCGGGCAACCCCTCCCCAGCCATCCCCCGTTGAAGTTGATCGAGCCGCGAAACGTGTTCGGCCTCATCCCGGTATATGCGATGGCCAATATGCCGCCGCGTGACACGCCCCCGATAACCAGCCGTTCCTGGTCTACGTCGGATCGGCTGCGCAGATGGCTGACTACGGCATCGATGTCCTCAGCGGCTCGCTCGAAGCCCGAGACCGCGATATCAACGTCGCAGGAATAGCCAGATCCATCTGTAGCAAGACCTTCACCGTATCCCCCGCCAGATTTTCCCCTTCCCCGCCGTTGAGGGAACAGTGCCATCCATCCCCTCTCCACGAAGTAGTTTGCCACGACCGCAGGAGCGACCGTTCTAGAATAGAGGGATTTGTTCTGCCCCCTTCCGGTCGAGCCATGGTTAAACACGACAGCTGGATGAGGACCTTCGCCCTGGGGCCTCGCGGTAACGATCTCCAAACGAGCGCCAGGCTCCACTGAGGGGATAAAGGATTTTTCAAGTTTCATTGAGCCTGCCCCCTGATATCTGCTTACGTCGCAGATATCATTCCGATCAATCGACCGAAATGGGGTCGACTCCTGCCAATCTTCGATCACGGCACACCGCGCGACCCTATCGGCTTGAACGGGGTGGAGAGCGGACGGGCAAGTTTCAGGCGACTACGCCGGGAAAGCTGCCCTTCACATGGCCCACGAGCTTCGTCGGTGATGATGCCTCATGGAATAGTTGGTCGGCTTCGAGTATGCTCCACCCATGGCTTTCTCTAACCCTCAAGTATACATGAAAGAATTGGTCGGGCCGCTCTGCCGTCGCCTTGAAGCGGAGCCGACCGCCTACGACCTCGCCATTTCATCCTGCATCATTCTGTACCACTTCGCGGATGTGGTGGCCCACGTTCGGGGCCGTACAGTACATGACGTCTCGGAGGAGATCGCGGCGAAGGTCCCCGATTTCCACACGATTCGGGCCATTGCCAACGCAGGCAAGCACGTCGAGCTAACCCGCCATCCGAAGTCCGGACTGGTGGGACTTCGTGCTGAGCACCTGGTTAGGGGAAAGGGGGCAACATTTTTGCGACGGATCCTATTTGGTAGGCAATGTCACTTGGTCCGACATGCCTGAGGCGGTCGTTGTGAAAACGCCGGATGGTCAACTGCACGATGTGCCAAACCTGTGCGCGCGCGTTTTCAGAGCCCTCTGCTCCCACACCGAGCTTTTCCAAGTCTGACGCGCAGATACGCCATTCCAGCAAATACTCTTACCGGCGGCCATCGGTTGGTCGGTGTTGATTTCCTGCCGATCTTCCCACTTGACTGATCAGAATAGGTCAGCAGGTCGTAAGTCTTGCCGTTCGACTTCTGTTCCTTCATAGATGCTGTGGGCAAATACCGACCGGCAAAGAAACAGGGGGCGTGAGATGAAGCTGAAGCAGTTCAGAGTCCGCGAGTTCCGCAGCATCTGGGACTCGGGGAAGATTGAGGTCGATAATCAGACCACCTGTTTCGTTGGGAAAAACGAGGCGGGCAAGACCACAATCTTAGACGCGCTGTATCGGACGAATCCAATTCGTGCGAAGGACGCAGTTTTTGATGAAACCTATGATTATCCGAAGCGTGAGGTGGAGGACTACCGTTTCGCAGTCGAGAAGGGTGAGCGGGACGAGGCTGTCGTCGTAAGTTGTACTTACGAACTTGAGCAGAATGATTTCGACGCGATAAGCGAAGTTTTCGGACCTAAAGCCTTTATCGCGCCGACCTTCACCCGCGATTGCTACTACGGCAAGAATTCCAGCATGGGCTACCTCAGTTGCGACGAAGCGGCTGCGCGGAAGCACCTTGCCAACAATTCAGCTCTGACGGACGATTTGAAGGCCCAGCTACTTGGAGCGGCGGACTGGCAGGCATTTTCCACGGCGCTCGATGAGGCAGAGGCTACCGACGCTGTCACGGCGCTCAAGTCGCTCGTCGCCAAGGTGATTAAGAGCGGAAGCGTTCGTTCTTACATCTATCACAATCTGATTTGGCCTCGGGTGCCAAAGTTCCTTTACTTCGATGAGTACTATCAAATGGAGGGCCAAGCCAACCTGAATGCCCTCATCACGCGCGAGGATAGTGGAGACCTTCTGGATTCGGACTACCCACTCATCGGACTCATCAATCTCGCCCGCCTCGACCATCGCAAGCTCGTGTCCACCAACAACACGACCGAACTCAAGAACAAGTTGGAGGGTGCGGGCAACCACCTAACCCAACGCATCGTTAAGTACTGGTCGCAGAATCGGCACATTCAGATGCGCTTCGACGTGCGCGATGCCCGCGCCGAGGACCCTGAGGGCATGCGGGAGGGTGTGAATGTCTGGGGCGAGGTTTACGACACCGTGCACTGGGCCACGACCCCGCTGCGGAATCGCTCGCGTGGGTTTGTCTGGTTCTTCTCGTTCCTCGCTTGGTACGAAGATGTAAAGCGTAAGGGTGAGAACGTGATTCTGCTTCTCGATGAGCCTGGCTTGTCGTTGCACGGCCGCGCCCAAGCCGACCTATTGAGGTACTTCGACGCTGAGTTGTCGGGACACCAGCTTCTCTACACCACGCACTCACCGTTCATGATCGACTCGACCAAGTTCGGGCGCGTGCGCATTGTGCAGGACTTGGGAATCGACGCCACTGAAGCCCTGCCCAAAGATGAGGACGGGACAAAAGTGCTGGCTAACGTGTTCGACGCCACGGACGACAGCCTGTTCCCGTTACAGGGTGCTCTGGGGTACGAAATCCAACAGACTCTATTTATAGGCCCCAACTCACTGGTCGTAGAGGGCGTCGCCGATATGCTCTACCTCCGCGCAGTGTCTGCACAGCTGGAGCGTGAAGGTAGGACTGGCTTGTCGGAGGACTGGGTCATCACTCCGGTGGGTGGAAGCGGCAAGGTCCCGACGTTCGTTGCCATGCTTGGCTCCCAAAAGGGCATGAACGTGGCCACGCTGCTGGACATTCAGAACAGCGACAAGCAGCTCATCGAAGACCTCTACAAGAAGAAGCTGCTCACCAAGAAGCAGGTTTCGACCTACGCCGACTTCACCGGTACCGTCGAGGCAGACGTGGAGGACATGTTCGACCGTGCCTTCTACATCGACCTGGTGAACGGGGAGTTCGTTGGGCAACTGCCTGAGAAGATCACTAAGACCAAGCTAAACGCGAAGGAGCCTCGCACCCTGCGGGCCATTGAGGCTTGGTTGGCGGACAATCCGATGAAGTCCGGCTCCTTCGGGCACTACCGCCCGGCGCGCTACTTCACCGAGCAGCTAGACAAGCTGTGGCCCAAGGTTTCAGACGAAACGAAGGACCGCTTTGAGGCGGCGTTCAAGCATTTGAACGGGCTGCTGCGTTAGCAGCTAAAGAACGACGGCTTTCGGACAGCCGTCAGTGATCACGGGATGACAGAGATTGCGTCGAAAGCGGAAACCAGTACAACGCAACAATTCTTATCCCCGCCCTCTCCACTCGCGCCATACTGCCCTCACGACCCCGCGCCGAACGCATGCGCAACGAACGTGTGGCGGGAGGTTGGATGGAAGGGTTCAGGGCGGATTACCCCCTGGGCCGGCCCAGACAACCGCGTCGGTCCGGGTCCGATGGGAGTCGTCCCAGCGGAGGTCCAAAGCGGACGGATGGCCGGATGTGGATAACATGTGAGGGGTGCGGGCCAGAAGAACGGTCCCGTGTGACTCTCCCACGTCGCACCGGGGAAACCCGGAGGGGCAGCGGGAGCCATTGGCTCCCAACAATCCCCAGCCCGAGCAAGCCGCCATAAGCCTAAAATCCCGGATGCCTGGGGCGATGATCGCTTCATACTAGACTAAAAGAGTGCGGAGCGTTCATCGCCCCATGCCTGTTCGACTGCCATCATCCCCCGAGGCTCAACGCCATCGGGCGCTTGGACGCGCCTGCATGAGAGGCCCCCCCATTTCCCACCCCTCGTCATCCTCGGGCTCGACCCGAGGACCCATGAGGTGCCGCAACAACGCAGAGGAGCGCCAACTGTTTGCCCACAAGCCCTCCACCCCACTGCCGTCATCCTTGGGCTCCGCCCGAGGACCCGCCATGCGGCTCCAGCATCAGGGAGGACACGCTTCCACCGGTGCAAGCGAAACCATTGCGGACCCTCGGGTGGAGCCCAAGGATGACGATTTGAGTTTTAGGCCACGAATGGAGACAATCGATGCCGCAGTACGGGAAGGAGGAGCATCGCGACGACCCCGTGCAGAGCCTGCCCTCGGGCGCGACCCGAGGGTTTTCGCGCGCCCCGTCGGAGGGCCAGTGAAAGTCATAGGGCGCAGCCCGCCGGCGCGAGGCCAAAAGATCGAGCCCGTCATGATTTTCTCGGTGCGGCCCGTGAGACAAAACAACATGCGACAGAACACCCCCAGTTTCTCCTTGCCTTCCGGCCCTCTCCGCTATACACACCGCCTCGTATTCGTTTGGCCGGGGGCTGAACGGAGGGTTCGGCTTTGCCGGATAAGACCTTTTGGATTTGGGTCTGGCCTCCCGTGTTCCCGCTCTTGAAGTAGAACCTTTGCTGCCTTTTCCGAAGGCTTCAAAGAGGCTCCGCGCCGATGGGTACGTGTTGATTCAACGCTTGAGGAAAGGCTTTCCATGCCCCTTTACGAGCACATCTTTCTGTCGCGCCAGGACGTGTCCGCGCAGCAGGTTGAAGATCTGACCAAGACCTATACCGACCTTCTCGCTGAAAACGGCGGCAAGGTCGCCAAGTCGGAATACTGGGGCGTCAAGTCGCTCTCGTACCGCATCAACAAGAACCGCAAGGCGCACTACACGCTGCTCAACATCGAAGCCCCGGCTGCCGCCGTTGCCGAGATGGAGCGCCAGATGCGCATCAATGAAGACGTGCTGCGTTTCATGACCATCCGCGTGGATGCCCATGAAGACGGCCCGTCGGTGATGATGCAGAAGCGTGACCGTGACGACCGTCCCGAGCGCGGTGGCCCCGGTGGCGACCGTCCGCGCGGCCCGCGCCGTTTCTAAGGCCTGAGGAGTACTGACACATGGCTATTCGTGATCTCACCACCTCGCAGGCCCGCCGTCCTTTCCAGCGCCGCCGCAAGACCTGCCCGTTCTCGGGCGCCAACGCGCCGGCCATCGACTATAAGGATGTCCGCCTGCTTCAGCGTTATGTTTCCGAACGCGGCAAGATCGTGCCTTCGCGCATCACCGCCGTTTCGGCCAAGAAGCAGCGTGAGCTGGCCCGCGCCATCAAGCGCGCCCGCTTCCTGGGCCTCCTGCCCTACGCCGTGAACTAAAGCGGCGTCATCCGTTGGGGATGCGGAATGGTCTGCATCCTCTAACCGTTCCTCCCAAAACAGGAGCGGGACAGCATTGGAGAAATACAATGAAAGTTATCCTGCTTGAACGCGTCGGCCGCCTCGGCGGTATCGGCGACGAAGTATCCGTAAAGGACGGCTTCGCCCGCAACTTCCTGCTTCCGCAGGGCAAGGCGCTTCGCGCCTCGGAAGGCAACCGCGCCAAGTTCGAGACCGAACGCCAGACCATCGAAGCCCGCAATGCCGAGCGCCGCTCGGAAGCGGAAAAAGCCGGATCTTCGCTCGACGGCAAGACTGTCGTCATGGTCCGTCAGGCTGGCGAGACCGGCCAGCTTTACGGCTCGGTTTCTGCCCGCGACATCGCCGACGCGCTTGTTGCCGATGGCGAGAAGGTCGAACGCAACCAGATCGATCTCGGCGCGCCGATCAAGACCGTTGGCCTGCATATCGTGGCCATCCAGCTGCACGCCGAAGTGACCGTTTCGGTTACCGTCAACGTCGCCCGCTCGGCGGATGAGGCGGAACGCCAGGCAAAGGGCGAAAACCTTGCCCGCAAAGACTATAACGACGAGGAAGAGGCTTTTGTCTCCCTCGCCGATATGGACGAGGACGAGTACGCTGCGGCCGAAGAAGAAGAGCCTGCTGCGTAGGCTTTGAAGCCAACCGACACAATTTGAGGCCGGACTGCCAAGTCCGGCCTTCTTTTTTGTCCGAATTATCCCCATAATTCCCACTGGCTTTCCACCGAGTCGAATTTGCCGTGGTGGATCAAAATTTTCGCCTTGGAATCACCCGGATTCGAGCTTGGCGATTGCAAGCCCAAACCATCGCGTTAAGACCTTTTTAACGCATCAGGACACCGACACCACCATGGAAGCTGTAAGGCGGCTTGCGCCCGTACCGACCGAATCTGAGCCGAAATACAAGGTTGCCCCGCACAACATTGAGGCGGAGCAAGCGCTTCTGGGCGCGATCCTGGTCAACAACGAGGCGTTCTACCGTGTGTCGGACTTTCTCGAGCCCGGACATTTCTACGAAGCCATTCACCGCGATATCTACGAAGTTTGCGGCAAGATCATAAGAACGGGCAAGACCGCCACCCCTGTCACCGCCAAGACCTATCTGCCCGACGACCTCATCGAGGGCGTAACGATGGCACAATATCTCGCCCGGCTGGCGGCAGAAGCCACGACCGTGCTCAATGCGGCCGATTATGGCCAGGCCATCTACGATCTTGCGATCCGCCGCAACCTGATCCTCATTGGCGAGGAGGTCATCGACAGCGCATACAATGCCGAGGTCGAAACCACCGCGACCAAGCAGATCGAGGAAGCCGAAAAGCGGCTTTTCGACCTCGCGGAAAAGGGCCGCTACGACGGAGGCTTCCTGGGCTTCAGCCAGGCGCTGACCGAAGCCATCAACATGGCGGGCGAAGCGTTCAAGCGCGACGGCTCGCTTTCCGGCACCGCGACAGGCTTGACCGATCTCGATCGCCTCATGGGCGGTCTCCAGCGTTCGGACCTTATCATCCTCGCGGCGCGTCCCGCGATGGGGAAGACTTCGCTCGCGACCAATATCGCGTTCGCCGTTGCCCGCGCCTACAAGGCCGAGCCCCTGCCCGATGGCCACATGAAAACCGTCAATGGTGGCGTAGTCGGCTTTTTCTCGCTCGAAATGAGCGCTGAGCAGCTGGCGACCCGTATTCTGGCAGAGCAGGCAGAGATTTCTTCCTCAGATATCCGACGCGGCAATATCCATGAGAGCCAGTTTGCAAAGCTCATGGACGTTTCCCAACTCATGCAGCAGGTGCCGCTCTTTATCGACGATACGGGCGGCATCTCCATTGCCCAGTTGGCGGCACGCGCGAGACGTTTGAAGCGCCAAAAGGGCCTCGACCTGTTGATTGTCGATTATCTGCAACTGCTTTCCGGATCATCGCGAAAGGCCAACGAAAACCGCGTGCAGGAGTTGACCGAGATCACCACCGGTCTCAAGGCACTCGCCAAGGAACTCGAGGTGCCCATCATCGCGCTCTCCCAGCTTTCCCGTCAGGTCGAAAGCCGCGAGGACAAGCGCCCGCAACTGGCTGACCTTCGTGAATCGGGCTCGATCGAGCAGGACGCCGACGTCGTATTGTTCGTTTACCGTGACGAATACTACCTCAAGAACAAGGAGCCCAAGGAGGGCACGCAGGAGCATCTTGAGTGGCAGGCCGAGATGGAAAAGATCCACGGGCGGGCCGAAATAATCATTGCCAAGCAGCGCCACGGCCCCACCGGCACCGTTCAGTTGCATTTCGAAGCGAATCTGACACGCTTCTCGAATCTGGCGCGCGAGGATTATCTCCCCACACGGCATGATTGATGGCGCTTATGCGCAGTCTTTGAGGGCGAATGGCAACCAACCAGACAATTCTCGGCGGCGGAATAACCGTCGATCTGGGGGCGATCACACGTAACTGGAAGGCGCTCGACAAGGTATCGGGCGGTGCCTTGACCGCTGCGGTGGTCAAGGCTGATGCCTATGGGCTGGGCCTGGAGGCAGTTTCGCGCACGCTCTACAAGGCCGGGGCGCGTTTTTTTTTCGTGGCGACGCCTGATGAAGGTGTAGCGCTGCGAGCAGCTTTGCCGCGGGCACACATCTTCGTCCTCGACGGGCTCGTGCCGCGCACCGCGGCCGACTATTCGGCGCACAACCTGATGCCGGTGCTGGCCTCGATGGGGCAATTGACCGAATGGCTCGATTTCTGCCTCAACCGGAGCCAGGCTGCTCCCGCAGCGCTGCACTTCGATACCGGATTCAATCGCGTCGGCTTTCGGCTCAAGGAGGCCGAACTGGTCAAGCGCGAGATTGAGCAGACCCGGTTCGAACCGCAGATGATCATGAGCCACTTTGCGTGTGCGGACCAACCCAGCCACGAGATGACCCGCAAGCAGAATGGGCTCTTTCAGGGCATTCTCAACCTTTTCCCCGATACGCCGGCATCGCTCGCCAATTCTGCGGGGCTGATGGCCTCAAAGGATTATCACTATCACATGGTCCGCCCCGGCATTGCGGTCTTTGGTGGGCGGGCGGTCAACGGGCGGGCCAATCCGATGGCGCCGGTCATCCGCATGGAGGTGCCGATCCTGCAGATCAAGGAAGCGCGGATTGGAGAAACCGTGGGTTACGGTGCCCTGCATCGCCTCGTGCGCAATACGCGGCTCGCAATCATTGCAATCGGCTATGCAGACGGATTCACCCGCGCGCTTTCAGGGATCGGCGGCCAGATGGGCGGCAAGGTCGCAATCAATGGCGCCCTTGCCCCGGTGCTCGGCCGCGTATCGATGGACATGACCGCCGTCGACATCACGGACGTCCCAGGCTTCATCCAGCCGGGAGATTTGGTCGAAATCCTCGGCTCCACCATCGGCATCGACGATGTTGCCGACGCATCGCGCACAATAAGCTACGAGGTGCTGACATCGCTTAACGGGCGCTTTCCGCGGCGCTACGAAAACGTGCCGGATGGCATTTCGGTCGAATGATGTTCATATTTTGTTCTTGACGAAGTAGAATTCGTTCCTATGGTGCGGCAAAGGAATCTCGGTCTGGAGGCGGTATAGCGATGGGCGCGTACGTCGTCTTGCTGCGCGCAATCGGCCCGATGACGCACAAGGTAATGTCAATGGCGGACTGGCGGGCGGCGTGCGAGGCCGAAGGGTTCGGGGCCCCGGAAACCTATGTCGCGACTGGAAACATGATCGTCGAAAGCGGGAAGACGCTTGCAGAAATGACTAAGGCCATGAACCGGATCGTGCGGCAATTGGGGCTTGGCGAGAACAACAACGCCATCGTGCGCAAGCCCGGTACATTGAAGGATATTCTGAGATCGGATCCCTTCCCCGATGCTGCGGCGCAACGGCCGGAAAGGGTGGGCGTCTATTTCTTTTTCGGTGCGCGGCCCGATTTCGGCTGGATTGGGGATCATGAGGGGCCTGAAAGAATTCATGTCCAGGGAATGCACCTCATCGTCGATTATGGCGAGGACCACACGCAGAGCCTCCGGCTCCCCCGGATCATCGAAAAGCGCTCGGGGGTTGTGACTGCGCGTAACTGGAACACGGTGCGCGGACTGGCCGAACGGTGTGCCGCCCGCGGCGGCGCGGGGCGCTGAATGGCCAAGGCGCGCAGCACCTATATCTGCCAGATGTGCGGCAACATCACCCCCCGCTGGGCGGGGCGGTGCGAGGCCTGCGGGGAGTGGAACACGATTGTCGAGGAAATCGCGTCCTCAGGCGTCGGCGCCGGTCCCAAGGCGGCGGTTTCATCTGGTCGTCCGGTGGAACTTGTGGCGCTTTCGGGCGAAAGCGAGGATGCCATCCGCATCGTCAGCGGTAATGGTGAACTCGACCGCGTGCTGGGCGGCGGGTTCGTCATGGGATCGGCTATTCTCGTCGGCGGCGATCCGGGAATCGGCAAATCCACCCTGCTCCTGCAAGCGGCGGCCGCGCTGGCGCGGCAAGGCAAGCGCGTCATCTACATCTCCGGCGAGGAGGCTATCGCACAGGTGCGCCTGCGTGCTTCGCGGCTGGGCGTCGCAGACGCACCAGTGGAACTGGCCAGCGAAACCCATGTCGAGACGATCCTTGCAACCATAGAAGAGGGTGATGCGCCCGACCTCGTCATCATCGATTCGATCCAGACCTGCTGGACAGAACGCGTCGAGAGCGCGCCGGGTACCGTGACCCAGGTCCGCACCAGCGCGCAGGCCTTGACCCGTTTTGCCAAGAAGTCCGGGGCCGCGGTCGTGCTGGTAGGGCACGTCACCAAAGACGGGCAGATCGCAGGCCCGCGCGTCGTCGAGCACATGGTTGATGCGGTGCTTTATTTCGAGGGCGATACCTCATTGACCTACCGTATCCTGCGGGGGGTCAAGAACCGCTACGGCGCGACCGACGAGATCGGCGTCTTCGAGATGGCGGGCTCGGGCCTGCGCGAAGTGCCCAATCCTTCCGCACTTTTCCTCGACCAGCGCGACAGCGGCGCAGCAGGATCGGCCGTTTTCGCTGGCGTGGAGGGCACACGCCCCGTGCTCGTCGAAATCCAGGCCCTCGTCGCTCCCTCCCCCCTCGGCACGCCCCGGCGGGCGGTGGTCGGGTGGGATTCCGCTCGGCTCTCGATGGTGCTGGCTGTGCTTGAAACCCGATGCGGGGTGCGGATCGGGGCGAACGATATCTATCTGAACGTAGCGGGCGGGTTGAAGGTCAACGAGCCGGCGGCCGACCTTGCCGTCGCAGCCGCGCTCATCTCCTCCCTCACAAACGCCCCCCTTCCTGCTGATGCGGTGTATTTCGGTGAAGTCAGCCTTTCTGGCGGCATCCGCCCGGTCGTTCACGCAAATCTCCGCATACGCGAAGCGGCCAAGCTGGGCTTCGGTTCGGTCCACACCGCCCGTCTCGGTCGGGCCGATCGTGCCGACGGCGTGGCCATCAATGAGTTTTCCGCGCTCGCCGAATTGGTGGGGCGCATCGCCGCCAATCGCCGCCCCCAGGTCGCAGGGGATGAGGACTAGCGGTCCGTTCGCTACAACGTGGGCAGAGGGCGCCCACCGGGACGAACTGATTTCCCTTGCATAATTCCAAGCAAACGCTTGGCTTTGACACATTTAGCCGCTAAACGGAGCCAATTCCGGAGTTGGTGGAGACATCCCCTATGCTGACCGCTTTCGACATCGGTGTCGGTATCCTTGTTCTGGTCTCGGCTCTGCTGGCGACGACGCGCGGATTGACCCGCGAAGTGCTTTCGCTCATCACATGGGCCGGCGCGGCAGCGTTTGCCGCCTACATGTTCTTCTACCACCCCGATATTGCGCGCCAGTATATCACCCCTGATATCTGGGCGGATGTGGCCACGGCCGTGGCGAGCTTCCTCGTCGCGCTCATCGTTCTGCACCTGCTTACCATGCGGATCGCGGACTGGATTACCGATAGCCGGCTGGGGCCGCTCGACCGTACGCTCGGCTTTGTGTTCGGCGCGCTGCGCGGCATCCTGATCGCCGTCGTCGTCGTCATTTTCGGCAAGTGGCTCCTGGGCACCAACCTGCCGGATTGGGCTGCGCAGGCGCAAACCCTGCCGACGCTCGAAAGTCTCGGAGACCGGCTCATCGCGCTCTTGCCCGAAAACCTCGAGGAGCAGGTCAACGATATCCTGCAGCGCGGTGTCGCGCCGGAAGATGGCGTTCCCCCGGTGCCGAGCGAGACGATTGTCAATGAGGAAGGCGCCAACGATCCGCAGGCCTGATACGCGACCTGTGGCCTTTGGTCACCCTCGCGTGATGGGCGCAAGTCTTCCGCCGTGTTATGTTGACTTGACGGGCAGCGGGGCGTAATCCCCGCGATAAATATCAGTCCTCGCCAGCCACGGTGGAAACTTTGAGCCAGCCTCACGCGACGACAGACAAAATGACCGGCCTCGATCTCGAAATGAACGGCGACACGCTGCGCGAAGAGTGCGGCGTGTTTGGCATTTTGGGGCATGAAGACGCCGCTGCCCTTACCGCACTTGGGCTCCATGCCCTCCAGCATCGCGGGCAGGAAGCGGCAGGCATCGTTTCATTCGACGGTTCACGTTTTTCCTCCGAACGCCACCTTGGGCTTGTCGGCGACAAGTTCACAGATGCCGCAACGCTCTCACGCCTCCCCGGCAACATCGCCATGGGCCATGTGCGCTATTCGACGACCGGCGAGACCGTGCTGCGCAACGTGCAACCGCTGTTCGCAGAACTCGAAGTCGGGGGCATCGCCATTGCCCATAACGGCAATCTCACCAACGGGCTCTCGCTGCGCAAGCGGCTGATCGCGCAGGGCGCCATCTGCCAGTCCACGTCGGACACCGAAGTGGTGTTGCACCTCATCGCGCGCTCGCAGCGCAGCGGTTCGGCCGACCGGTTTATCGATGCGCTCGGCGCCGTCGAGGGCGCTTACGCGATGGTCGCCATGACGCGTACCAAGCTGATCGGCGCGCGCGACCCCAACGGCATCCGCCCTCTGGTCTTGGGCGATCTCGACGGCAAGCCGATCTTTGCCTCCGAAACCTGCGCCCTCGACATCATTGGCGCCAAGTTCGTGCGCGATGTCGAAAACGGCGAGGTGATCGTCTGTGAAATCCAGCGCGACGGCGAGATCACCATCGACAGCTTCAAGCCCTTCAAGCCCCGCCGTGAACGGGTATGCCTGTTCGAGTATGTCTATTTCGCCCGACCGGATTCGGTCGTAGCCGGGCGTTCGGTTTATGCCGCGCGCAAGAACATGGGCATCAACCTCGCCAAGGAGGCGCCCGTCGAGGCCGATGTCGTGGTTCCGGTGCCCGATGGCGGCACACCCGCCGCACTCGGATACGCGCAGGCGTCAGGTATTCCCTTTGAATATGGCATCATCCGCAATCACTATGTGGGGCGCACCTTCATCGAGCCGACACAGTCGATCCGGGCGCTTGGCGTCAAGCTCAAGCACTCCGCAAACCGTGCTGAAATCGCCGGCAAACGCGTCGTGCTGGTCGACGATTCCATCGTGCGCGGTACCACCTCGCTCAAGATCGTCCAGATGATCCGCGATGCCGGGGCGAGCGAAGTTCATATTCGTGTTGCCAGCCCCATGATCTTTCATTCGGACTATTACGGCATCGATACGCCCGACCCCGAGAAGCTGCTGGCCAACCAGTATGCGACGTTGGAGGAAATGGGCCGGTATATCGGCGCCGATTCCCTGCAGTTCCTCTCCATAGACGGACTTTATCTCGCGGTGGGCGGCGAGAAGCGGAATCCCAAGACCCCGCAGTTCACAGACCACTATTTTACTGGCGATTATCCGACGCCGCTTACCGATCTCGAAGGGCGCGACAAGAGCGACCCCAAGAGAGTCTCCATGCTGAGAGAAGCCGTATAATATGACCGAGCAAAAAGACTTGGCCGGCCGCGTGGTGCTGGTCACCGGGGCCTCGAGAGGGCTCGGCTATGCCGCCGCCAAGAACGCCGCAGCACGCGGCGCGCACGTGATCGCGATTGCGCGTACGGTGGGAGGGCTGGAGGATCTCGACGACGAAATCCAGGCGCTTGGCTCTTCGACGACCCTGGTTCCGATGGACGTAACCGATGGCGATGCCGTTGACCGGTTGGGCGCGGCGATCTTCGAGCGCTGGGGACATCTGGACGGGTTGATCGGCAATGCGGGTGTGTTGGGTGTGCTTTCGCCTTTGCCGCACATTGCACCCAAGGAGTTCGAGAAGGTCTTTGCAGTCAATGTCGGGGCCAATTACCGCCTGATCCGCTCGCTCGATCTGCTCCTGCGCCAGTCAGATGCCGGGCGCGCAGTTTTCATCTCATCGGGCGCTGCGCTGTCGGCGAAACCCTATTGGGGCCTTTATGCCGCTTCCAAGGCCGCTCTCGATGCAATGGTCAAGAGCTATGCTGGTGAAATGGCCATAACCAACGTCAAGGTCAACATCTTCTATCCAGGCCAGGTGCGTACGGCGATGCGTGCCAAGGCGATGCCCGGGGAGGATCCGGCCACCCTGCCCTCTCCCGATGAGATCGCGCCCAAGATGGTCGACCTCGTTTCCCCAGCCTACACAAAGACCGGGATGCGCGTGGACGTCCTCAAGGACGAAGAGCCGCTTTAATCGCGGCAATCCGGGAGATTGACGATGCCCCTTCTGCCAGCGCCCGGCCTCGACTATTTCTGCACGCTGGAGGTCGATCTTTCGCCGCCGGTGGCCACCGGGCAAACGCTTAACGGCACGAAGCGGATCATTCCGATCACCGGCGGGCGGGTCCACGGTCCCAATATCAATGGGCGGATCCTGCCGATCGGCGCCGATTGGCAATCGGTTTTCGAGGGAGGCGTTGCAGAGTTGGACGCCCACTATGCCTTCGAAACCGATGACGGTGCAGTCATCGAAATCCGCAATTTCGGATTCCGACACGGGCCGGAGGATGTCATCCGCAAGCTCGCGGCTGGCGAAATCTGTCCCCCGGACTCCTACTACATGCGGACGGCCGCGAGGCTGACAACCGGGCACCCCGATTATGCTTGGGTCAACCGGACGATGTTCGTGGGCACCGGCGCGCGCCTGGCCACCATGGTGCAGATTGACCTCTACGCCGTCGAATAGGTTGGCCATCCCGCCAGCTTTTGCTACTAAGCATAACAATAAACGCTCGGGCCGTTGCCCGAAGAAGTACCAGGGGGACCGGCTAAGTGGAAAATCGGGTTCTTATCGCCGGTGGCGGCATCGGCGGATTGGCCTTGGCCCTGACGCTGGATCAGATTGGCGTACCATTCACGGTTTATGAATCCGTTCGCGAGCTTGCGCCCCTCGGCGTGGGGATAAACCTGCAGCCCAATGCCGTGCGCGAGATGTACGACCTCGGCATCGGGGCCGGAGACCTTGATACGATCGGTGTTCCCTCCAAGGAATGGGCGCTTGTCGGTCTCAATGGCAACGATATCTATTCCGAGCCGCGCGGGCTACTCGCCGGCTATAAATGGCCGCAATACTCGGTCCATCGCGGCCAATTGCACATGCTGCTGTACCGCAAGCTGGTCGAGCGCGCAGGGCCCGATTGCGTAAGGCTCGGTTGCAAGGTGACCGGTTATGCGATCGGTGCGGACCGGTCCGTCACTATCGCAGTCAACACGGCTGACGGTTCTGTTATCCAGGATCGCGGCGCATTGCTTGTAGCCGCCGACGGCATCCATTCCGCCGTGCGGGCGCAGATGCACCCCGACCAACCGCCCATCAACTGGGGCGGCGCCATCATGTGGCGTGGAACGACCAAGGCACGCCCGATCCGGACGGGATCGTCTTTTATCGGGCTCGGCACCCACAAACACCGGATCGTCTTTTATCCGATTTCGCCGGCCGACCCGGAAACAGGACTCGCAACGATCAACTGGATCGCTGAGCGTACCGTCGATAATTCGGAAGGTTGGCAGAATTCCGGGTGGTTCAGGCCCGTCGAAGTCAGCGAGTTCATCGAGCATTTTGCCGATTGGCGCTACGACTGGCTCGACGTTCCGGACCTCCTCGGCCGCGCCGACATTGCTTACGAAAACCCGATGATCGATCGCGACCCGGTCGATACGTGGCAGGATGGACCCGTGGCGCTACTGGGGGACGCCGCCCATGCGATGTATCCCACCGGTTCCAACGGCGCGAGCCAGGCGATCATCGATGCGCGCATACTTGGCGCTTCCATACTGGCGCACGGTGTGACACAGGCTGCGTTGTCCGCCTACGACCAGAAGCTCTGCGGTCCGATATCTGAGGTTATTCTGCGCAATCGCAGCGCCGGACCTTTCGGGTTGCTCAACATGGTCGATGAGCGCTGTGGCGGCATTTTCGAGAATATCGACGATATCATCCCTCCCGACGAACGCCGGGATTTCATGGCAAAATACAAAGCAGCCGCAGGGTTTGCCGTCGAACAACTGAACGCGTCGGGTCCGACGATTGCCACAGGACGCCGCATCGACGAGGCTATTCCGGCTTAGGGTGCAAATATTCCCGTCATCTCAACCGGCGCGATATTCGCCGGTTGACTGGATGCACGTGGACGGGGTTCGACAGAGCGCGGCAAATATTTAACTGAACGAATTATACGAATTTCGTTCATTTCGTTCATTTCGTTCAATAAAGATTTCCAGGCTTACCGGTCCGCTTCATCCACGTACGGGTTCTTCCCACCGCGCACCCATAGCCGAATAGGCGTGCCGAACAGCCCGAAATCCTGCCGCAGGCCGTTGACGAGATAGCGTTGGTAGGCCGTCGGCAGCGCATCGGGACGAGAAGCGAAGACAATGAAGCTCGGCGGCCGCGTCTTGGCCTGTGTCATGTAACGGAGCTTGAGCCGCCGGCCGGAGACCGCCGGGGGCGGGTGGTGGTCGATCAGTGCCGCCAGCCAGCGGTTGAGCTTGGCCGTCCTGATCTTGACGTTCCACACCCGCTCGATATCGAAGATGGCCTTCATCAGCCGGTCGATATTGCGCCCCTGTAAACCCGACAGGGTCACCATCGGGATACCGCGCAATTGCGGCAGGAGCCGCTCGCACTGCTCGCGCAGTTCGGCAAGCTTGGCATTCTTGTCCTCGACGAGATCCCATTTGTTGATCGCGATGACCATGGCCCTGCCCTCGCGCTCGACGAGATCGGCCAGTGCAAGGTCCTGCTTTTCGAACGGGATGGTCGCGTCGAGCAGGAGCACGACGACCTCGGCGTACTGGATCGAGCGCAGGCTATCGGCCACCGAGAGCTTCTCGAGCTTGCCCTGCACGCGGGACTTGCGGCGGATACCGGCGGTATCGACGAGGTTAATGACGCGGCCGTCCCATTCCCACGGGACCATGATCGAATCGCGGGTGATCCCGGCTTCGGGGCCGGTCAGCAGGCGCTCGGCGCCGACCATACGGTTGATGAGCGTCGACTTGCCCGCGTTGGGCCGTCCGACGATGGCGACGTTGAGGTAGCGGTTGGGGTCCCAGCGCATGGGCGCGGTGTCGCCAGCCTGGTCCTCGCCTTCTTCCTCGTTGACATCGACGTCGACGGCGGGCTTTTGCACCATCTCGTAGTCGAAATCTTCCTGCCGCTCGGCTTCCGCCTTTTCCGCTTCGGCTTTGTCCACCGCCTGCGAAATGATCGTATAGAGATCGGCGAGTCCCAGCCCGTGCTCGGCGGACAACGGGATCGCTTCGCCGAAGCCGAGGCTATATGCCTCCATCAGCCCCGCGTCGGCGGCCCGGCCTTCCGCCTTGTTGGCAACGAGATGAATGTCCTTGTCGGCGCGGCGCAGGAGGCGCGCGAAATGCTCGTCGGTCGGGGTCACCCCGGCGCGCGCGTCTATCATGAAGAGAATGATGTCGGCCTCGGCAATGGCCATCTCCGTCTGCTGCCGCATCCTCGCTTCGAGGCTGTCGTCATTGGCGTCTTCATAGCCGGCGGTATCCACCAGATTGAAGGTCAGATCGCCGATGCGCCCCGGCCCTTCGCGGCGGTCGCGCGTGACGCCGGGGGTGTCGTCGACAATAGCGAGCTTCCTGCCAACCAGCCGGTTGAACAGGGTCGATTTCCCGACATTGGGGCGGCCTACGATGGCGACGGTGACGGTCATGGCGCGCCTATTCGGAGGGGGTCGCGAACGGATCGTCAGCGGGTTCGAGCCCAAGGTCGAGTTCGCCTTCGGGCACCAGCAGTTCCTCGTTCACCGCGACACCGGCGGATGCAAGCTGTTCGAGGTATACGAATGCCCGCATCTGGATATCCTGGCTAGCGGCCGGATCGGCGGCGATCGCCTCGAAATTCTGGCGCGCTGCCTCGTAATCGCCGGCCTTGTAATAGGCCAGGCCAAGCGCTTCGCGAGCCTGGTTGCGCAGCGCATTCTCCTCGCCGGTGAGCGAACCGGCACGCGCTTCGACGCCCGCGACATCGAGATGATCGACGGCGAGATAGGCCCCGAGGATCAGCGCGAGCTCGCGCAGGCGGATTTCGTTGAGCGAGGACGAGAGGGCGTCATAGGCGGAAATCGCAGCGTCTGCATTTCCCTGCTCGGCCAGAAGCCCCGCGGCGCGGAAACGGGCGAGGATCGCATAACCCTCGGGACCTTCGTTGGCGATTGCCTTGAGCGCAGCTTGTGCCTCGCCGAGGTCGCCACGGTCGGCGAGCGCGACGGCGGCATAGTAACGCTCCGAAGCATTGGCGGCCGAAGTATCGCGCCACCATTTCCAGGCCTCGTTGGCCGCGACGACCAGGACGATCAGGACCGCCCCACCGATGATGAACGGCGCGTAGCGCTTCCAGAACGCCTTGAGCTTGTCGCTCCGCAGTTCCTCTTCGACTTCGCGCAGAAAGGAGTCATCACTCATGGGTACGCCCTGGGCTCAATGAAATTCGGCCGGACAATAGTGGCCCGGCCGCGCGATTGCAATTGAAAGCCAGGGCTTTTCTCAGCCGTATGGCGCAATGCCGATCAGGGGTCCGTGAAGCCAGAACGCAAAAATCAGGGCGAGCGCAACACCAAGGACGATAGCAATGACATCGTTGAGCACCGGACCGGCCACGGGGGCCGGATCGTCCCGGCGGCTGAGCGAGACGAGATCGGCGACGGTCCAGATCAGAAACGCACCAAACAGGATGAGCGAGACCAAGTCGCCATTGACGAGGAGGTGGCCCAATGCCCAGAGCATCACGCCAATCAGCATGGGATGGCGCAAGGTCGCCTTGATCCGCCCGGTGGGCACATAGGCGGCGGCGATGCCAACAAAGCCGAGCACGGTCAGGAGACCGGCAAGGTGCCTCCCCCAGCCCGGCGGCGAGAAGACGAAGCCGCTCTCGGGCCGCGCCATGGCGTAGCCCACAACAATCATGACGAGCCCGACAGCCGAAAGCGTTGCATAGGCGCCCTTATAGGTTCCGGGACGGGCAACCAGTTGGGCGTCCCTCCAGCCCGGTGCAACGATACGGACGGAATGGATGGCCAGAAACAGAACGAGGCCGACGATCAGAACCCACATATGCCCTCTCCCTCACTGAGTCGCGTGGAAGGCAAGTGTGAGTTGTGCGCTCGCGCTTGGCAATCGAGATTGAAATGGATGGGGGGCTTCGCGCATTGTGCGCCTCATGGACAAGACCGAACGCCTTTTTTCCATCATGGACGCCCTGCGCCGTCACCGGCACCCGGTGACCGCGGCCGCGCTTGCAGAGGAACAGGGCGTATCAGTCCGCACGCTTTACCGCGACATCCAGACGCTGATCGGGCTCGGCGCGCCCATCGATGGCGAAGCGGGGGTGGGCTACATGCTGAGGCAGGGCTTTTTCATGCCACCGCTGATGTTCTCAGCAGAAGAGCTCGAAGCGCTGGTGCTGGGCGCTCGCTGGGTCGAGGCGCAGCCCGATACCGAGCTCTCGCTGGCGGCAAAGAACGCGCTGGGAAAGATCGCCACGGCCTCACCGGAGGATTTGCGCGACAAGATCGCCGATACCGGGCTCTGGCCTGTTCGCGTGTCGGGCGATTATGCACCCCTCCCCCTGCTCGGCCTCGTGCGCGAAGCGATGCGGCGGGAAAAGGCGCTGTGGATCGATTACAGCGACGAAAAGGGTTCCAGCTCGTCGCGCGAAATCTGGCCCGTGCAGCTCGCCTTTTACGAGAACAAGCAGATCGTCGCGGCATGGTGCACCCTGCGTAAGGCCTTCCGGCATTTCAGGACTGAGCGGATCAATGCCGCAGAACTGACAGCAAACCGGTATGGCAACCGCCGGGCGATTCTTGCCGCCCAATGGTATGCCGAATGGCGCGAGCGCGGTTCCTGACGCGGGCTGTCAGCAGGGTGGTGCATGGTCCTTTCAACGGCGGCGGGGCGCTGCCGAGACACCGAAAGGACAAGACCATGACCATCCTCCCCTTCAAGATTTCCGTCTCCGACGACCAGATTACAGACCTTCGCGAGCGGCTGGCGATGACGCGTTGGCCGGTCGCGCCGACAGCCGATTGGGATCGCGGCCAAGCCCTGCATCTCGTCAAGGAGCTCGCCGCACAATGGCTCGATGGTTTCGAGTGGCGCGCGGTCGAAGCCGAGCTCAACCGCTTCCCGCAATACACGACCGAGATCGAAGGACAGACGATCCATTTCCTTCATATCAAATCGCCCGAAGCCGGTGCATTTCCGCTGCTCCTCGTTCACGGCTGGCCCTCCACGCCTTTCGAATTCACCGATGTGATCGGCCCCTTGAGCAATCCCGCAGCCCACCGGCAAGCAGGCGGGCAGGCTTTCGATCTCGTCATTCCCTCTATCCCTGGCTATGGCTTTTCGGGTCCGGTGACGGCGCCGGGATGGGACGGCGCCCGGGTCGCCAGGGCTTTTGATGCTCTGATGAAGCGTCTTGGCTACATTGAATACGGCTATCACGGCGGGGACGTGGGTTCGGGAATCGGCCGCGAACTTGGCATCCTCGCGCCGGACGGACTTAAAGGCGTGCATGTCCAGCAGATCTTTGCTTTTCCGACAGGCGCCGAAGGGGAAATGGAAAAGCTCACGCCGTTTGAGATGGAAGGATTTGCCATTCTCGGCCACTTCCAGAAATATGCATCCTACAACGACGCGCACCAAAAGCGCCCCCAGACGCTTGCTTTCGGGTTGGTGGATTCGCCGGTCGCGCTGCTTGCCTGGAATGCTGAACTCCACTTCGGCTTTCTCGGCGAGGGTGAAACGACGACCGATCGCCACCGTTATCTCACGATGGCTTCGATCTACTGGTTCACCGCAACCGGCGGTTCGGCGACCAATATCTACTTCGAGGATGCCCAAACCGGCGCGGGGTATCGCGAAGTCATGAATACGGTGCCCACCGGCGTCGCGGTGTTTCCCAACGACTTCCGTTCGGTGCGTGCTTTTGCAGAGCGCGCCAACAATATCGTGCACTGGACCGAGATGCCGCAAGGCGGACATTTTGCTGCGGCCGAGGCGCCCGAGCTTCTCGCCGACGATATCCGGGCCTTCTTCGGCAAGGTGATCTGATCATCGCAATGTTTGCCCCAGAGGGCTGCCGCGAGGCGGCCCTTTGGGGGTGCATATTGAGTGCGGAGCGGTTATTGAGGGCATCGCTCATTCGGGCCGGGGACACTCTAATGACCACAACCGACCAGCCCCTCTCCGGGCAGGACCAGCGCGCGGCCTATATCATAATGGCCGTCTTTTTTCTTCAGGCCTTCGCCAGCGGCGGCATCTACGCGCGCATCCCCGACATTCAGGCCGCGCTCGGGATTGGGGAGGCAACGCTTGGGCTGGCGCTCCTCGGCCAGCCGCTGGGCGCCCTGACGATCTTCATTTTTTCGGGGATGCTGGTCGAGAAGCTCGGCACGCGGTTCCTTCTGGCATGCTCGATACCGGGTCTATCCATTGCTCTGGGGCTGATGTCGCTCGCTCCAAACGCCTGGCTCCTGGGCCTTGCGTTCTATGGCTTCGGGGCGAGCTTTGCGATCGCCAATGTTTCGATGAACGTGGAAGCGGACCGGATAGAGGCCAGCACCAGCGCACGCATCATGAACCGGTGTCACGGGCTGTGGAGTCTCGGGTTTCTCGGAACCGCCCTCCTCTCGACCGCGGTGCGCGGCGCGGGGATATCCCAGCAGGTGCATTTGCTCGCTCTGGTTCCGCTGGTCCTCCTCGTCAGCGTGCCGCTTTTCGTGGCCATGCGTCCCGCCCCGCCGCGCGGGCATTCGGGGGCCGAGAAGCGGCCGCGTTTTGCCCTGCCGACCTTCGGCACCGTCTGCCTTGTCGGCTTCGGGCTTGCGGGCGTGCTGATCGAGGTGATGACACGGAACTGGTCGGTCATCTTCATGCGCGACAGTTTCGAAACACTGGAATGGGTGGAAACGCTGACGCTACCGGCCTTCCTCATCACCATGACAGCGGGACGGATGCTCGCTGACGGTTGGACGTCGCGGTTCGGGCCGATCCGGACCGCGCGAATCCTCACCCTGGTCTCGCTGGTCGGACTCCTGATGGTCGTCCTGCCCCTGGGCCTTGTCATGGCGATCGCGGGCTTTGCGCTTCTGGGGCTCGGCGTGTGCACCTCGTTCCCCCTGATGCTCTCGGCGGCAGCGCGGCTGGGGGACAGGCCTGCGGCAGAAAACGTCGCGGCGGTCACCATGACGATGACCTTCATCAATCTGGGCACGCCGGTCCTTATTGGACTTGTCGCGGAGGCTCTGGGCATACGCGTGAGTTTTGCGATGATCCTGCCATTCCTGCTACTTGCCCTGGTAACGGCTCGGTATCTGGAGCCAGACAAGACCAAATCCTCCACGTGAGAATCGTACCATGAACGGTTCCCCGCCGCTTTTTTTCGTTCCGCTCGGCGTGCTGTTCAGCCTGGTCTGGAGTTCGGCCTTCATTGCCGGGGCTGTCGCTGTTCCCGAGCTCGGGCCGTTTCCCACGCTTGTCCTGCGCTTCGTCCTCAGCGCCATTGCCTTGCTGCCATGGTGTTTGCGGGACAACCGCATTCTTGAGAAGCGGCTTGTCGGGACCGGTCTGCTACTCGGTGCGCTCAACAATGGAGTCTATCTCGGGCTGACCTTCTACGCGCTCGGATACATCTCTCCGGCGCTCGTCGTCGTGTGCGTAAGTTGTGCCCCCTTCATCGCCTTGGGACTGGCGGCGCTTATGGGTATCGAGCGGCTGAACTGGCGGAAGGGGCTGGGGACGGTGATCGGCGTTGCAGGCGTGGTTGTCATTACCGGGATCAATCTCGGCTGGAACGACATTTTCGGGATCGGGCTCGCCTTGGCGGGAACAGTGAGCTTCGCACTGGCGACGGTACTGTTTCGCGGCAAGTCCACGGGCATGCCGTTGATGGCCCTCAATTTCTGGCAGTCCGTTTCAGGCGCCGTGGTGCTCCTGCCATTCGCCCTGCTGACAGCGGGAGTGATCAGTGGTTTGTCCCCGGCGGCGCTGGCTGCGGTACTCTATCTCACGATCGGGGTGACGATGGGCGGGATGCTGCTCTGGCTCGCACTGATCCGCATGGGCGGCGTTGCGCGAGCTTCGGCGTTTCACCTGCTCAATCCGGTGTTCGGCGTATTGCTATCCCATGCAGTATTTCAAACGGGCATCGAGCTGCGCACCCTCGCCGGCGCCGCGATTGTCGGCGTGGGGCTCTATCTGTGCCTCGGTGGTAAGGCGGGCCCTGCCTCGCGGATTGAATAAATGCGAGGCAGCAAAGAGGCTTGTCAGCGATTCCTGCGGTTATCGATGAGGTTGTCGACCACTCCCGGATCGGCGAGGGTCGACGTGTCCCCGAGCGAGGAGTAGTCGTTTTCGGCGATCTTTCTCAGGATGCGGCGCATGATCTTGCCGGAGCGGGTCTTGGGCAGTCCAGGCGCGAATTGGAGCAGGTCGGGCGTCGCGATGGGACCGATTTCCTTGCGCACCCAGCCCCGCAATTCGGCTTCAAGCTCGGGCGTGATTTCCTCGTCCGCCATCAGGGTCACATAGCAGTAGATACCCTGCCCCTTGATCGAATGCGGATAGCCGACCACAGCGGCTTCCGAGACCTTCGGGTGGGCGACGAGTGCGCTTTCGATCTCGGCAGTCCCCAAACGATGGCCTGAAACATTCAGCACGTCGTCGACGCGGCCCGTAATCCAGTAGTAGCCGTCCTCGTCGCGACGGACGCCGTCGCCTGTGAAATAGAGGCCCTTGTAAGTCGAGAAATAGGTTTCGATGAACCTCTGGTGGTCGCCCCAGATGGTTCGGGCCTGACCGGGCCAACTGTCGGCAATTGCCAGCACGCCTTCTGCGGCAGTTTCGGTGATTTCCTGGCCTTCAGGCGTCAGAACGAGAGGCTTGACGCCGAAGAAGGGCTTTGTCGCCGAGCCGGGCTTTGTCGGAATGACGCCCGGGAGGGGCATGATCATCGAGGCGCCGGTTTCAGTCTGCCACCAGGTATCGACGATCTCGCAACGGCTACGCCCCACATGCTTGTGATACCACTGCCATGCCTCGGGGTTGATCGGCTCGCCCACAGTTCCGATGAGGCGCAGGCTGGAAAGATCGGCTTTCTCAACGTATTCGAGACCGGCCCCCATCAGTGCGCGGATAGCGGTCGGTGCGGTATAGAAGATGCCGACCTTGTGGCGGTCGACGACCTGCCAGAAGCGCGAGGCATCGGGCCAGGAGGGAATGCCCTCGAAGATCAACGACGTGACGCCATTGGCGAGCGGACCGTAGACGATATAGGAGTGGCCTGTGACCCAGCCGACATCGGCGGAACACCAGTAGACCTCGCCCGGACGGGGATCGAAGATCATTTCGTGTGTAAGCGAAGCCCAAACGAGGTAACCGCCGGTGGTGTGCAGCACACCCTTGGGCTTGCCGGTCGAACCGGACGTGTAGAGGATGAAGAGCGGATCCTCGGCGTTCATCGGCTCGGGATCGCAGAAGGGCTCGACGCCCGCGGCGGCTTCATGCCACCAGACATCGCGGCTGCCTTTCATGGCGATATTGCCGCCGGTGTTCTCGACAACCAGCACCTTCTCGACGCCGGGGCAGTCCTCGAGAGCCACGTCCACATTGGCCTTGAGCGGCACCGACTTGCCGCCGCGGCGGCCTTCGTCGGCGGTGATGACCACGCGGCTGTCGCAGTCGTTGATGCGACCGGCCAAGGCGTCAGGTGAAAACCCGCCGAAAACCACCGAGTGCACCGCACCGATGCGGGCGCAAGCGAGCATGGCGTAGGCGGCGGCCGGGATCATGGGCAGGTAAATGGTGACCCGGTGACCTTTGCGCACGCCGAGGCTCTTGAGCACATTGGCGAAGCGACAGACCTCGTCATGCAATTGCTGAAAGGTAATGTGTTTCGCCGCATCCGCCGGATTGTCCGGTTCCCAGACCAGGGCAACCTGATCCGCTCTGTCCTCGAGGTGCCGATCGATGCAATTGGCCGAAACGTTGAGAACGCCGTCCTCGAACCATTTGATCGAGACATCCGGCCAGGCATAGGTCGTGTTCTTGGCCTTGGTGTAGGGCTGGATCCAATCGAGTCTTTTGCCTTCCTCCATCCAGAACGCTTCGGGCTCCGCGAGCGAGAGATCGTATTTTTGCGCGTAGCTTTCGGGCGTAAGGCGGGTGTGGCGGGTAAGGAAAGCGTGGCTGTTCATGGATGATGCCTCTTCTGACGTCCTGAATGGCGCGGTTCGTTCCTCGCGCCTGTTGTCGGGCCGGAGGCCCCTACCCCTGCCCGATCAGGGGTGTACGCTCGGTGGGGATGGCCCCGGCATTACAAACTCCCCGCGCACCCGGACGATACATCGGGGTGCGCGGGGCGTTCCTTATTCCGCCTGCCGCCTTCGCGGGAGGACGGCGAATTTCGCCCGAACGCTGCGAGCAGCGCCGGGCCAGGTTACCGATACGGCATCCGCGGAACGTGGAAACCCACCGCCCCGCCACGGATGGCGGGGTAATTGATCACCCTTCCATGCGTTGACATACCGGTTACCTGGAGGAGCCCGTTAGCATGGCGAACCGAACTGGCGCGCCATGAAGCTGAATCCGTCTCCGAGCCACATGGCCGGCCATTCCCGCGACGGAAAGAAACCGTCGTTGCAATGGCCCGCGCCACGGGCGTCGAGGAGACCGCGGCCGGGCGCTGGGCCCGGCGATTAAAACCAGTCGCCCCGTGGGCGCGCGGCCGAAGGCTTCCGGCAAACGAGTCGCGGTGGGGCGCAACGACGAGCGGAAGCGGGCCACGGCCCACGGGGACGTTGGAGAATTGCCGTGCGTCAACATGCGGCAATTGGAAAACGTGAATACGATCCGCGGACATAGCCGACACGGAAACCACGCGGGCAAGCGCGCTACTTCCAGTCCTGTCCCAAGCGTTGATCATTTCCCCTCCACGGCGCGAACGGTGCTGTTATGGAATCGCTCCTGATCGCGCAGAAGCACTATCGGGCCGTGGTAACAACGATTCAATATCTTATTGTAATTCAAAAGAAATTCTGTAAATTATTGAACCTAAAATACACATTCTATGTAAATTCATTGACAGAGGTAAAGCATTGCGCGCACCGATCGGGCTGAGAATTAGCACACGCCGCAAGGCGTTAGGCCAATCGCAGGCCGCTCTCGCACGGACCGTTGGCGTATCGGCCAGCTACCTCAACCTCATCGAAGCCAACAAGCGTCAGGTCGGCGGAACGCTGTTACAGAAGATTGCGACGGCGCTCGACATCGATATCGACGAGTTGACGGGCGAAGCTGAACACCGACTCATCCACGAATTGATCGAAGCATTTGCCGATCCCATTCTGGCCGGCCGCGGGTTCGGGCTCGACAATGCGCGCCAACTCGTCGCCACTAGCCCGGAAATCGCCCAGATTCTCGCAACGCTCTACCGGGGCTACACCACCGCAAATGCCAACGCGGATGCCTATGCCAACCGGCTGCGGGCCGATCCTCTACTGAGCCAATTGCTCCATCAGGTGCTTTCGGGAATCACCGCGGTGCGCGCCGGTGCCGAAATTCTCGGCGACGTCCCCGATCTTTCGTCTGAGGAGCGCGAGCGTTTCGTCACTTCGATCCTCAGAGAAGCGGGGAGCCTCTCGGCTGTCGCACAGAACCTCATCGGACAGTTCGACCAATCGAGCGATGCGGGCCGTTCGGTCTCCACACGGCGCGAAGTGGACGACATGATTTTCGCCGCCGGCAACTACTTTCCAGCGCTCGAAGCCGTGGCGGACAAAGTCCGGCTCAAACTCGAAGCGGCAGGGCCTATCAATGAGGCAACGCTTGTCTCGGGTCTCGAGAGCATGCTTGGCATCAATGTGTTGCGAACCGCGCGCAAGGGAGACGGAAAGAGTTTCGGGTATTACCCCGAGTTCCGCACGCTATGGTTTCGCAACACGGTGCCGCAATCCACGCGCCAGTTCCAGATGGCCCGGCTGTTTGCCGAAATGCTGCACCCCGAAGCGCTCGATGCCGCTGTCGATACCCCTCTGCTCCTGACCGACCGCGGGCGTGCGCTGGCACGGCGCTATCTCGCGGCCTACGTTGCCGGTGCGATGCTCTTCCCCTACGACCGGTTCATAGAAGACGCAGAATCGGTGCGGTACGACATCGATGCGCTGAGCGAACTCTATAATGCGAGCTTTGAGCAGATGGCGCACCGGCTGGTGACGCTCAGGCGGTCGGATGCGCAGGGCGTGCCGTTCGGCTTCCTGCGGTCCGACCCTGCCGGGCGGCTGACAAAGCACTTTCCGCTTCCCGGGCTGCTGCTGCCCCACACCGGTCATGCCTGCCCGCTCTGGGCGATCTATTCAGCTTTCCGCACGCCGGGGCAAATCGTGCGCCAACCCGTGCGCTTCCTCGACGGCTCCCGCTTCCTGTTCATCGCCAAAGCGGTGACGCGCCGCAGTTCCGGCTTCACCGACCAAGCCCTCCCCCATTCGGTCCTCATCGCCACCGATATCCTGCATGCCGACCGGACGGTTTATGCCGATGGCCTCAACCTTGCCGACGGACAGGCGGACATTGCCGTGGGCCCAACGTGCAGACTGTGCGCGCGCCCCGACTGCGCAAGCCGGCAGGAGGAACCTTTCTCCCCCACGATGACACCAGCGCCCGCCCTCCGGCCCGCCTAGGGGTTGGCGCGGTCCTGGAAATAAGGTTATGTGACAGGTGGCTTCCGGAGGAGGAGGTCTGGAGGGGCGATATTGTCCATAGACGTACTCATCGCCGAGGATGAGCCGAGCATTCTGGAGGCACTGGATTTCGTCTTCCAGCGGGCCGGCTGGTCGATCGACTCGGTCATGGATGGAGAGGCTGTCATCGATGCAGTGCGGCGGCTCAGTCCGCGCGTGCTCGTCCTCGATGTCATGTTGCCCAAGCGCAGCGGCTTCGAAGTTCTCAAGCAAATCCGCGCAGACCGCGCGACGGCCGGGTTGCGCGTTCTCGTGTTGACGGCCAAAGGCCAACAGCAGGATCGCCGCGTTGCCGAGGAACTCGGCGCTGATGCGTTTATCACCAAGCCCTATTCCAATTCCGACGTGGTGAATGCCGTGCGCAGCCTGCTCGGCGAGGCAGAGCCCAAGGTGGCCACCTGAGCGGCGTGCGCTAATGAACCGCAGGAAAATCATCGGTGCATCACTGTTCTTCACCCTCTTCGGGTTGATGGCCATGTTGCCGCCGTTGGTGCTGCTTTTTCGTTTCGACATGCTTCTGTTCGGCATTCCGGTCGAAACGGTCTATCTCTTCGGCCTGTGGATTTTCCTTGTGATCGGCGCATGCTGGTTCAGCTATGTGCTGCCGCACGAACACCATCTGCCACCCAGCGAGGGAGATGAGACGTCGTGACGATGACACTGACTGCCGATCTCGTCATCGCCTCCGCCGTGGCCTATGTGGGCCTGCTCTTTTTCATCGCCTATCTCGCCGACCGTAACACGAACACCCGGGCCGGCGTGTTCCTGCGCTCGCCCTTCGTCTATACGCTCTCGATCTCCGTCTATTGCACCAGCTGGACCTTTTACGGCGCCGTGGGCTCGGCAGCCCGGACGGGCCTCGAGTTCCTCACGATCTATATGGGTCCCACGCTCGTCTTCGTGGGTTGGTGGTTCATATTGAGGCGCCTCGTGCGCATCAGCCACGAGCAGCGCATCACCTCGATCGCCGACCTGATTTCCTCCCGGTTCGGGAAATCGAGCAGCCTTGCGGTGCTGGTTACCGTTCTCGCGGTAATTGCCATTGCGCCCTACATCGCACTCCAGCTCAAGGCCATCACCTCCTCCATCGGCGCGATCGCAGGCGCTTCGCAATTCGGACGGGGAAGCATCGAAGGGCTGGACGAAACCGGGCTGGCGCTCGCGGTGGCGGCGGGGATGGCCGTGTTCACGATCCTCTTCGGAACCCGGAATGTCGATGCCAAGGAGCAGCATCACGGGGTGGTAGCGGCGATTGCGTTCGAGGCCGTCGTCAAGCTCGCGGCCTTCGTCGCCGTCGGGGTGTTCGTACTCTATATCGGTGGGGGGCTCGACACCATTTTCGCGGACGCGGTGGCAGCCGGCCACCAAATCCACGCCGAGGGGACATTTGACGACCGCTGGATCGCCATGACCTTCCTCGCGGCAGCGGCCATCATCTGCCTGCCGCGGCAGTTCCAGGTGACAGTGGTGGAGAATTCGGACGAAAACCACTTGCGCACGGCGAGCTGGGCATTCCCGTTCTACATGCTCGCGATGAGCCTCTTCACCCTGCCGATTGCCCTTTTCGGGCTGACTTTCCTACCCGTGGGGTCCAATCCGGACATGTTCGTTCTGACGCTGCCGCTGGCGGCGGGTCAGGACGCGCTGGCGCTGTTCGCCTTTATCGGCGGCTTCTCGTCGGCGACATCGATGATCATCCTCGAGTCGATTGCTCTTTCGATCATGGTGTCCAACCATATCGTCGTCCCCATCATGCTCAGGGCGACGTCGGACGACAATATCGGCGATGGGCAGGGGGTGCGGCGGCTGATCCTCAACGCACGCAGGTTATCCATCGTGCTGATCCTGTTCCTGGGGTTCGGCTACTTCTATCTCACCCGCGCCTCCGACGCCCTGGCGCCGATCGGACTCATCTCGTTTACCGGGGTGGCGCAGTTCCTGCCGGCGATCCTTGCGGGCCTGTTCTGGCGCGACGCCTCGACCAAGGCGGCGATAGCCGCGGTTTCGGTCGGATTCCTTGTGTGGCTGTGGTCGAGTTTCATGCCCTCGTTCGCCTCGTCATCTCCTGTGGTCGCACAGATCATGGCGGAAGGCCCAATGGGCATCGCATGGCTGAGGCCACACGGGTTGTTCGGAATGAACGGGCTCGATCCCCTCGCCCACGCGGTATTCTGGAGCCTTTTCCTCAATACGACGGTCCTGATCCTCGGTTCGCTCATTACCAAGCAATCGCCACTCGAGCACATTCAGGCGTCGGTTTTCCTAAACGTTTTCCGCAAGGCGACGGGTGAGACAAGCCCTATCCGAGGGTCCGCCACTGCTGACGACCTGTTCCTCGTGGCTCGACGTGTGCTGGGGCACAAGCAGGCGGTGGCGCTGTTTTCCCAGGAAGCCAAGCGGGCGCGCCTGCCCTGGTCGGCGCTGGAACCGAGCCCGACCTTTATCCGAACCCTCGAGCGCGAGTTGGCCGGCTCGATCGGTGCAGCATCGGCGCATGTCATGCTTTCAAAAGTGGTTTCGGGCGACTCGGTTTCGCTCGAAGAGGTCATGCAGATGGCCGACGAAACCCAACAGGCCATCGAGTACTCTCAGGAACTCGAACGCACCTCGGCCGAGTTGCGGGCTACAGCGGAAAAGCTCGAGGCCGCCAACCGGGAATTGCGACGGGTCGATTTGCAGAAAGACGAATTTCTGAGCCAGGTCAGCCACGAGGTGCGAACGCCCATGACCGCCATCCGCGCCTTTTCCGAAATCCTCCTCACCGAAAGAGACCTGGGACCGGATTCGCGGGAGCGTTTTGTCGGCACGATCCACAAGGAAAGCCTGCGCCTGACCTCCCTGCTCGATGAAATCCTGGATCTTTCCGCGCTGGAGCGAGGGGAACGCACGTGGGAGAACTATCCCATCAATGCCGAAGAATCCCTCGACCGGGCGTTGCGCGTTTGCGACGCGCTGGCGCGTCAGAGCAACACGAAAATGAAGGACGGATGGCGGGTGGACGAGGCCATCGTATTGGCCGATCCCGACCGGCTAAGCCAGGTGATGATCAACCTCATCTCCAACGCCATAAAATATAACGGCACTATCGCTCCGGAAGTAGAGGTACGCTCGCGTATCAGGGGCAAGCACTACGTCGTCGAGGTGCAGGACAACGGCGTGGGCATTCCCGAGGAGGAGCGCGCGCACATCTTCGACAAGTTCTATCGGGGGCGGCTCGGGGAAGCGGCACCCTATGCAGGCGCGGGGCTGGGACTGCCGATCAGCCGCGAAATCGTGTCGCGCATGGACGGGAAACTGGACCTGGTGCCAGGGACCGAAGGTGCATGCTTTCGGGTCACCCTCCCGCTGGCCGAAACCAGTTAATCGCCAGGCTTTTTCCTGCCCGTGAGCAGTGCGTAGATCGCCATCGCATGGCCGTGGCCGAGAGCATAATCCGCTTTAAGCCACTCGACGATTTCTCCGGCCTTGACGCCGAGCTTCAATTTACCGCCTTCGGAAAAGCCCTTTTGATCCGCGAGTTCCTGGAAGTCCTCCGGTCCCTTGCCGGTTTTGCTTTGGATCGTATCAAGATAGGCTTGAAAGCTCATGGCCGGTCCACCTGCACATTGTCGATCAACCTTACGCCATCGCGCCACGCCGCAACAAGCAGGCGCGCGGGGCCGGTCAAGGCATCAACGGGCGCAAGCGAGATCGCGTCACGCAGTTCGAGATATTCAACTTCGGTGAAACCGGCGGCGAGGATGGCGTCGCGAGTCGCAGCGATGGTTGGCGCGATTGGCGCGCCGGTGCGGAGTTTGGTGGCGGCTTCGAACAGCGCAGCGGCAAGTGCGGGCGCCGCTGCTCGCCCGTCGGGGGTAAGGCGGACGTTGCGCGAGGACATGGCAAGACCGTCGGTTTCGCGTACCGTGGGACCCGGGATGATTTCGACCGGGATATCGAGGTCTGCGACAAGGCGGCGGATTACTGAGAGTTGCTGGAAGTCCTTTTCGCCAAAAACGGCGCAATCGGCCCCGGACTGCAGCAGTAGCTTGGTGACGACGGTGGCGACGCCATCAAAATGGCCGGGGCGGAAGGCGCCGCACAGCCCCTCGCTGACCCCCTTTACGGAGACAGTGGTGGAGAAGCCATTCGGGTACATTTCGGCTGCATCCGGGGCGTAGAGGATGTCCACATCGAGGGCAGCCAGCTTGGCTGCGTCTTCATGCTCCGTGCGCGGATAGGCGGCGAGATCATCCTTGTTGTTGAATTGGGTCGGGTTGACGAACAGGGTGACGATGACCCGGTCGGCGTGGGACTGCGCGAGCCGGACGAGGCTCATATGTCCTTCGTGCAGCGCACCCATGGTCGGCACGACACCGACGCGAATCCCTTCCTTGCGCCAACCGGCGACCCGCGCCCGGAGCGCTGCAACAGAGCGGACAATTTCAAGGCTCATGCCGACTTGCCACCCGGCAAAGGTTGCGGGTTGTCGCCATAGGTATGCTCGGGGGCCGGGAAGGCTCGGGAGCGGACGTCCTCGGCATAGGCAGCTACGGCCTTGTCGGCCATTTCGCCCAGTTCGGCATACCGCTTGGCGAATTTGGGCTGGAAGGCGGTGAACATTCCCAGCGCGTCGTCGACCACGAGGATCTGTCCGTCGCATGCAGCAGAAGCGCCGATGCCAATGGTTGGAATATCGATATCGGCAGTAATCCGGCGGGCGAGCACATCCGGCACCTTTTCGATGACTACGGAGAATGCCCCGGCTTCAGCGACGGTGCGAGCGTCGCGCAGAACTATCTCTGCAGCAGCGCCCCTGCCCTGTACCTTGTAGCCCCCTTTGGCGTTCACGGATTGCGGCGTTAGGCCGACATGGGCCATGACAGGGATCGAGCGTTCGGTGAGGTAGCCGATCGTCGAGGCCATTGCCCTGCCGCCCTCGAGCTTGACTGCGGCGCAGCCGGTCTCGCGCATCAAAAGCGCGGCGTTGCGAAAGGCCTGTTCGGGGCTTTCCTCATAGGTGCCGAAGGGCATGTCCACGACCATAAGCGCATGCTTGAGGCCCCGGCGGACGGCCTTGCCATGCATGACCATCATTTCGAGGGTGACGCCGAGCGTATCGGGCAGCCCGTGCAACACCATGCCCACACTGTCGCCAACGAGAACGAGGTCACAATGCCTGTCGACAATTTCGGCCATTGGCGTGGTGTAGGCGGTGAGGCACACGATGGGCGCACCGCCCTTGCGGGCCGTTATGTCTGGCGGCGTCAGCGGTGCTGATTTGCCCGTGCCATAGGTCATTGCTCAACCCTTCCCTGATGGTTGAAGGCTCCGTCTATATGTCGGAACCACAACGGCTTCTCGCAAGCTGCGCTGTCATAAAACAAATGAGAGCCGACGCGAAGCCCCACAAAGTGTTTAGCCCGATACACCCAGGTCCGCTCGAAGCATGTTGACGAAGATCTGGCAGGCGGGGGAAAGAGACCGGCCGCGTTTGGTGACAAGGGCAACTGTGCGCTTGACCTCCGGATTGATCATTGGAATCAGCCGCACTGTATTGTGGGCGTGGTTGCGCGCGAGGGTGGAAGGCAGGATGCAGGCGCCGAGTTCGACTGCGGCCATCCAGATCGCGGTATCGAGAAAACCCGCTTCGTGGGCGATATCGAGCGTTACACCATTTCGCGCCGCGACGCTGTCGACGAGCCGTCGCACGCCGTAGCCGGGGCGAAAGGCGATGATGGGATGACCGGTGAGATCGGCCCAGGACACCGCTTCGCGGTCGGCCAGGGCGTGCGTCTCAGAGCAAACCAGATGGAGCGTGTCCTCGATCAGGGGAACGGAAATGAAATCGCCGCCCTCCGGTGGCGGCGTGCCGACGCCAAACTCGACCCTTTCGCCCTGGATATTGGGCAGAAACTGGTTTGGTGCGCAGTCATCGAGGACGAGACGGATGGAACTGTATTCACGGGCGAAGCGGCGCACCGTGGTCGTGAGCAATCCGCTGGCCGTTGCGGGCGTGGCCGTGAGGGTTACGCGCCCTCTGATGCCCGCGGTCAGGTCACCGGCGCTGTCCACGAGCGAGCCCACGTCCTGTAGAATGCGTTCCGCCATGCCGAAGATTTCGGTGGCGGCCAGGGTCGGCTCCAGCGAGCGCGTCGTACGGTCGAACAGTCGGATGTTGAGCGCAGATTCGATCTGGCGGATCAGCACGCTGACGGCGGATTGGGTTACGCCGAGATCTTCAGCGGCCGCAGCCAACTTGCGGTGCTGGTAGACCAGCACAAAAGCACGAAGTTGCTTGAAGGTCAGGCGGCCAAGGATATCCATAAAGCGACTGCATGAATGGTTTTGAATTTTTCGATTTTATTCACAATGCCGATGTCGTTCAATGCCCCGGAGCGAGCGCTCCAAAAACGCCGGAAGGCGAGGGCGTGAAGCGATGAGGAGGAGAGAACAATGAAATTGCGCACACTTTCGGCGCTGGCGCTTGCCGGCACCGCAATGCTGATGGCGGGGACTGCCAACGCCCAGCGCTACACCATCGGAACCAATCCCCAGGGCACCGTCTATTTCACGATCGGCGGCGGGCTCGCCGCCACGCTGCAGGACGCGCTGGGCGTGCAGGTTACGGTTCAGCCTTATACGGGGGCCTCGGTCTACCTGCCGATGATCAGTGCGGGCGAAGTCACGCTTGGCCTTAATTCGAGTCTCGACCTTGCCAGCGCCCGCGAGGGCGAATTTGGCGAACCCATGGAAAACCTCAGGGTTCTCGCTCGCCTTTGGCCGCTTACGGTCGCCCTTGTGGCTCGCAACGACCTCGGCATCACCGAAGTCGGAGAATTGAGCGGCAAGCGCGTCGTTACAGATCTCAGCGCCCTGCGCTCGATGAGCGTGGTTTCCCAGGTGATGCTGGAGTTGTCCGGGCTTTCAACCGATGACGTGGAGAACGTCACGGTTGCCGGACTGGCACCCGGCATGGAAGGACTGACCGAAAATTCGCTGGATGCCACGCTGATCGCGACCGGCATTCCGCTGACGCAGCAGGCACATGCGACGATTCCCGGCGGCATACGCTATTTGAGCGTTGCCGGCCCGGATGCGACTTCGGAAAACGCCGACGCCAAGCTGGCAGGTCTTTATCTTGCAGAATTGACTCCCAATCCCCGTCTTCCCGAAGTTACCGAGCCGGTGACCGTGGGGGCTTTCGACGTCTTCATTTCGGCAAGCTCGGACCTTCCGGACGAGGATGTGACGCGGATTCTGGAAGCGCTTTATGATGCCCTGCCCCAGCTCAAGACCGACTATCCCGCATTAGCGCAGGCCGGGCAGGATTTGCTGTCGCTTCCGTCCAATACGATACCCTACCACCCTGCGGCAGTTGACTTTTTCGTCTCGAAGGGTCTTTGGACAGAAGAGAACGCCGCACGAGACGCTGGGTTGTAAGGCTCATAACAGGCAACTGACATGGCGGCGCGCATCCTTGCGATGATTCTCATCGCAACAGGCATCCTTTGGCTTTTGGACGTTCCCAGACATCTGGGCCTTGTCATCATGGGCGAGCAATATCTCGCCCTGATGATCGGTCTGACGACGCTGACCGGGTTCGTCATGAGCCCACTCAGCAAGCGTCTCGTCGTGCTGGATTGGGTGTTCGGGATTGCGTGCCTTGCCGCCTGGATCTGGCTGGCCATGAACTACCAGCAATGGCTGATGGATCCCATCAACAGGGGGCCGCACAAATGGATTCCTGCCGTCATTGCCATTGCAGGCGTCATCGAGGGCACGCGCCGACATTGCGGTAACGTTCTCGCCATTCTTGCCGGAATCTTCATTGCGTATGGCCTTTTCGGGCACGTGCTGCCGGGAATTTTCTCGGCAGCACCGCTCGCCCCTGCCCGGTATGCACTCTACATCTTCACCGATACAAATGGCATTCTAGGTCTCGTGCTCAATGTGGGTGCGACACAAATTCTGGGCTTTATCGTTTTCGGGGCGGTTCTTAACGCCGTGGGCGGAAGCGCGGTGCTTACCAACCTGGCGATGGCCGCGATGGGCCATAAGCGAGGCGGGCCAGCAAAGGTTTCTATTCTCGCCTCCTCTCTCTTCGGTACACTGTCCGGCTCCACTGTCGCCAACGTCATGTCGACGGGCGTCGTGACCATCCCCATGATGATCCGCTCCGGATTTCCTTCGCGTTATGCCGCTGCGATCGAAGCGGTTGCCTCCAATGGCGGGCAGATCGCGCCCCCGGTCATGGGAGCAACGGCGTTCGTTATCGCCGAGTTTCTGCAGATTCCCTATTCCCAAGTCGTGCTTGCGGCGATCATTCCAGCTGCGGCCTATTACGTGACCCTCTATCTGCAGGTCGATCGCTACGCGGCCGTCAAAGGGCTTGTAGGCGAACCGCGCGAAAACCTACCCAAGCTGGGCGAAAGCATTTTCAAGGCGTGGCCACTTCTGATGCCGCTCGCCGTTCTCATGTATTTCCTGTTCGGCCTCGGATACTCCCCGGGCAAGTCGGCGCTCTATTCGGCAATGGTCGCGTATCTGAGCTTCGTCATCTTCGCCCCCAAGGGCACCCAACGGTTCGCGATACTGGGCACGATGGCGGAGCGCGCCGGCATGACGGTCGTGCCCATCCTGCTGGTCTGCGCCATTGCAGGCATTGTCATCGGCACCATCAACATATCGGGGCTCGGCTTTGCCCTGACCATGGCGCTTGGCAAGATCGCCGAGCATGGCGGCACGCTCGCCCTGCTTGCAACGACCGCGATCATCGCAATCGTCCTGGGCGTGGGCATGCCGACAACCGGCGTTTACGTGGTTGTTTCCGTTTTGCTTGCGCCAGCCCTCGTCCGCGCCGGAATCGGTGAGATGTCGGCGCACATGTTCATCTTCTACTTTGGGCTGTTGTCGATGTTGACCCCGCCGGTCGCCATCGCCTCGTATGCGGCGGCAACGCTCGCCAAATCCGATATGTGGAAGACAGGCGTGACGGGTATCCAGCTTGCCATCGTCGCCTATCTCATACCCTTTGCCTTTGCGTTCAACCCAGCATTGCTGCTGGACGGCACGGCGCTCGAAATCGCAGTCTCGTGCGTCAGCGTTTTCGCGGCAGCAATTCTGCTGGCGAACGTGCTTGCCGACCGTCGTGCGCTCGGTGGAGGCATAGGACGTTTGGCTGGGGGCGGCTTTGCCATCCTGATCGGCGCGACGACCTCGATTTTTTCCCCGGCAAGCATCGAAGCGATTGCCATCACGCTCGTTGCGGTCCCGCTTGTCGTTTTCCTCGTCTATTTCCGCGACCGCATTCCTACCCGTATATCCGAATAAGTGGAGCCCAAGGTGCCAGAAAAGAACCCCAATCCCCCCTACAAGCGCATTGCGACCGAAGAAGCCTGGGCACCCCAGGAGCTTATCAAGCTCTATCGTCAGGAGATCGAAACCAAAGCCATAGGAGAGCCCGGCTTCCACAGCCTTTGGGGTTTTTTCTCGGGCACGAGCGAGAAGGCGCAGGCACATGGGCGCCGCATCCAGGACCTGGGCGAATTGCGCCTCAAGGATATGGATGACAGCGGGATCGACATGCAGATCATCTCGCTGACCTCGCCAGGGGTGCAGATTTTCGACCCAAAGGATGCCAGCGCTATGGCCATCCGGTTCAACGATGAGTTGGCCGAGGGCATTGCCAGGCATCCCGACCGCTTCGCGGGGCTTGCCGCGTTCAGCCCGCTCGATCCGGCGAATGCGGCCAAGGAGCTGGAGCGTGGCGTCAACACGCTCGGTCTCAAAGGCGGCATCCTCAACTCGCATACGCTCGGGACCTATCTGGACGACGAGCAGTATTGGGAGATTTTCGAGGCGGCCGAAGCGCTGGATGTGCCGATCTACCTGCACCCAAACACGCCGTCCCCGCAGATGATCGAGCCGTTCCTCAAGCGCGGCCTAGATGCGGCGGTCTATGGCTTTGCCTGCGAGACAGGGCTGCATGCGCTACGGCTGATGGTCTCCGGCCTCTTCGACCGTTTCCCCAAACTGCAGATCATGCTGGGCCATTGCGGCGAGGCGCTGCCCTATTGGCTCTATCGTATCGACTACATGCACGGCCATATCTCGGTGACAGGGCGCTATCCCGATGTGGGGCCGCTCAAGCGCCGGGCGCGGGATTATCTGCTCGAGAACTTTCTCTACAGCAACAGCGGCGTCGGCTGGGCGCCGCCCGTCAATTTCGTGCGCGATGTGATCGGGCCGGATCGAATGATGTATGCGATGGACTACCCCTGGCAGTTCGTGCCCGAGGAGGTGGGCGAGCTCGAAGCCAATCTCGGGCTCGATGCGGCCGGGCTCAAGCAGTTCTTCGAGGATAACGCCCGGCGAGTCTTCAAGCTCTGATCCCTTCTATGAGCTATTGGGTTTGGATAAGTGCCTTGGTGTAGCCCAGGCAGAAGGCGAAGAAGCGTTCACGGTCCGGATCGAGATCCGATTGCGGGACATGATCCGGACAGAGCACGCCCTCGTAGCCGACCTCCCGATAGGCGCGGATCGAAGCGGCCATGTCGACGACGCCTTCGTCGGGCATAACCTCGTGGAAATCGAGGTAGCCGCCGACGATGTTGCGAAAGTGGACCATGAAAATACGCTTCTGCGGCCCGAATTCGCGGATGGCTTCGAGCACCGTCGCGTTCGGGTCGGTCGCCATCTCGGCGATGGTTCCCTGGCAGAAATTGAAACCATGCCAAGGGCTTTCGGGCGCCAGCACAATGAATTGCCGCATGCCCTCGAGCGAGCCTAGGACATGGTGGACGCCGTTCAGTCCCTCAGGGGGATAGGCCGGATCGTGGGGATGGCAGGCCAGCCGCACGCCGGCTTTTTCGGCAGCCGGCAGCAGGCCATGAACTAGATACTCGATGGCCTGCCAACCCTGCGCGCGGGAGACGCCGTCGATCTGCGTTGCCAGCACCTGACCTCCGGCCTCCGCTTCATCCAGTAAGGCCCCATCGCCCTCCTCCGGGATCAGCGTGCCGCGGTAGGAGTACAGGACGTCATCCTGCTGCGAATAGCTGGCCGCCTTGAAGCTCGAGCATTTCACACCGCCACGCCCGATCACCGGCGCGGTCCGGGTGATGCCGACCATACCCACCATGTATTTCACCATCGGAATACCGGCATCGCCCGCCGCAAGTATGTCGCGGCGCAGCCTGTCCATTGTCGCGGCGGCCTTTTCGGGATTATGCAGGCTATCAAGGAGAACCGAGCCGACGTCGAGCGCCAATCCCTCGTACTTCATGCCGAACCCTTCGACGTAGCGGCGCCGTTGGGCGAGCCTGCGGTTGTCCCAGGAACCGTTGTCTCCCAGAACCGCATGATTGGGGCGCGCGTCGTCGACAATGCCCTCGGCGCCAAGCTGAGCGGAAAGCCGCAGGCGGTCGTCGGTCGGATTGATGAGTTGTTCGCCAATATACATTGCCTCTCCCCAACGGTCAGTGCGTTTGCCGCCCAAGGCGGGGGCAGCCTGAATGCGGCCGATTAATATTATTAAAGAAATATTACTCGGCTCGCCGCCCTTTGCAATCCAGATTAACCCAAGAAAAAGTACGGGCTTTTCCTCGACTCACGGGCATGACAGCGGCTATCCAACCTTATCGAAATGGTCGAGTTGGGACGAAAGGCCGCGCCGATTCCAGGCCCCGGCGATTGCAATTTACCCTGTGCCTGTTAGAAACGACCAATATCCAAGTCTCTTGCCGCCCGGGGGCCCAGCGCGCATGTCCAGAAGCAAGAACCGTGGTGGCAGCGGCCGCCCCACCATGGTGGACGTGGCTGTAAAGGCGGGCGTTTCGCAGGCGACGGTATCCCTGGTGCTCAATGGAAGTCCGGGCGCAACGCTCACAAGTGCTACGCGGCGCAGGGTATATGAGGCCGCAGAAGAAGTCGGCTATCGTTTCGTGCGGCGCAACAGCCAGAAGAGCACGGACCCCCATTCGGTAATTGTCTTCATCGCCGACGAACTGACGGCCGACCCCTGGGTCGCGCTCGCCTATGAAGGCGCCCGCGAGAAGGCCTCGCAATTGGGGGTCGACATTTGTCTCGAAGTCAGCAATGGCGATCCCGATGTCGAGGCCGCCATTGTCGAGCGTATGCGCCGTCTTACCGTGCGCGGCTTCATTTACGCCTCCATCGTGACCCGCGCTATCGAGGTGCCCCCTGCCCTGCGCGGCCAGCGCGTCGTGCTGGTGAATGGCTACGATGCTAAGCGCGCTTTCGCTTCGGTCCTGCCGGCCAACCTGCTCGGCGCGCGCGCCGCGACCGAGCGGCTGCTCGCTGCAGGGTGCCGCCGCATCGGCTTCATTAACGGCCAACAGGGCGTGGAGTCCTCTCGCGACCGGCTGCGCGGGTATCGCCAGGCCCTGGCCAGTAACGACATTCCCTATGATGCCGACCTTGTTCGGCCTGGCAGTTTCCAGCCCCCGTCAGGCTATGAACAGACCCACGAGCTCATGTCGCTCGCCAGCCCGCCGGACGCGATATTCTGCGCCAACGACCTGATGGCGATCGGTTGTCTCGAGGCGTTGAAGGAATTGCATATCTCGGTGCCCGGCGACATCCCGGTGATCGGGTTCGATGACCGCGAGATCGCGCAATATACGCGCCCGCCACTCACGACCATGCGCTTGCCGCAGCGCCAGATGGGCGAAATTGCTGCCGAGCTGCTGCTCGACGGAACCACGGACCTCGACCCGCGCCTCAACCAGATCAAGGTCGAGTGCGAGCTGGTTGAAAGAGACTCCGTCCCGAGGCCGGAGCGTCAGACCGTTCAGAGCGAATCGGTTATTCGGGCTCTTGTCCAGTCCTGACCAACCACTCGCGGTATTCGGGCTCGGCGTCCTTGTGGAGCGGGTAGTAGCGTTTCAAAGATTCGCCGGCGAGCAGTTTTTCGCGCGAGAACTCCTCCCAGCCGTGGTCTTTGTGGGCTTTCTCGACCATCTCCTCGGCCAACGCAACCGGAACACAGACGGCCCCGTCATCGTCGGCAACGATGATGTCACCGGGCACGACCGTTACGCCACCGCATGCGACCGGGACGTTGACGGCAAAGGGCATGATATTGGTCTGGGCGTGATAATTCGGCGTGACGCCCCTGATCCAGAGGGCGAGATCGAGCTTCTGCACGCGACCCCAATCGCGGATGCAGCCGTCAATGACGACGCCCGCCCCTTTGCGCCCCTTGAAATAGGTCATCATCATGTCGCCGAATATGCCCGACGTCATATCGCCGCGCGCATCCACGACGACGACGTCCCCCTCCTCGACCTGATAGAGAACATGACGATGGAGCTGGGCTTCGACGTCGGCATATTCGCCTTCGTCCAACAGATCCTCGCGCTTGGGCATGCATTGCAGGGTCACAGCCGGCCCCGCCACAACCCGACCGGGGCTGAAACACAGAGGACCGGTGAGGAAGCAATTACGCAGCCCCATATGGGCCAGCGTTGCGCTGGCGGTGGCAGCACCGACCTCCCGCACTCTATCGAGCAGGTCCTTGTCCTGCCTGCTGATCCTGGCAATGTCCATGTCTACACGCTCCGTTGTGTCGGCGCGCTATCCTTTGACGCCGCCAACCGTCAAACCCTCGACGAGGAACCGCTGGGCGTAAATGTAAAGCACCGCCACCGGTATCGCCGTCAGCAAAGAGGCCGCCATCAGCTTGCCCCAGGGCAGGATGTCACCCACCACCATCGAGAGCATACCGATCGGCAGCGTCCGGATCGACTCCGAAGTGATGAAGACGAAGGCGAACAGGAATTCGTTCCATGCAGTTGTGAAGGCGATCAGCGTGACCGAGAGGACACCTGGCATCGCCAGTGGCAGCGTGATCTTCCAAAAGGCATAGAGCCGCGTGGCGCCGTCGATCATGGCCGCTTCTTCAAGCTCGACGGGGATCGAACGGAAATAACCGAGCAGAACCCAGGTGGCGAACGGCAACAGGAACGTCGGATAGGTCAGAATGAGCGCGGCATAAGTGTTGATGACGCCCAGTTGGGTCAGGATCTGGTAAAGCGGGATGAACAACAGCGTGCCTGGAAGCAGGTAGGTGATCAAAAGCAGCGTCGTCAGGAGGTTCGCCCCGGCGAATTTCAGCCGTGACAGTGCATAGGCGGAAAGCGCCGAGAAGGTGACCGAAATGATGGTCGAAACGGTCGCGACCAGTACGGAATTGCCCAGCCATTGCAAGAAGTTGGTCGAGTACAGCAGGGACGTATACTGATCCAAGGTAAACGGATCGGGCCAGAAGATCGAAGCCCGCTCGCTGATCTGCGGCGTCGACTTCAACGAGGTTATGATCACCCAGTAGAAGGGGAACAGAACGAAGATCAGGAATGGCACCAGCAAGGCCAGCCGGCCCACGATGCCGAGCCGAGCGATATGTTTGCGGCCGAACTGACGACCCACACCCAAGGCCGCCTGAATTGCGCGACCGATGGCCGCGAACCCGCGTGCGCCCAATTGCAGGGGCAGGAATATGATATCGAGCAGGATATCCAGTATCCGGGCGAAGACTCGGGAAACCTGGACGCCGATTCCACCCTTGCGGTTGGACGCGGATTTGCGTTCGTCCCGGCGCATGAATCTGGCCAGCAGCCAGATCAGGACCGCCATCAGGGGCGCAACCGAAAGCGCGATGGCAATGCCCGGTCCATATTGCAACGCGCCGATGGCCTTCTCATAGGCCAGAAGCGAATAGAGCTTGGTGGCGCCGGCTGGACCGCCACCCGTCATCAGGTACGGCAGACCGAACTGGTTGAAGGTCAGGATGAACGACAGCAAAAGCATGATCAGGATGACGTAGCGCAGTCCAGGCAAGGTGACATGCCGGAACCGCTGAACTGCGTCCGCACCATCGACCGTGGCGGCCTCCAGTTGCTCCCGGTCGATGGCCTTGAGGCCCGCCAGCAGAAGCAGCACGAAGAAGGGAATGCCTTTCCACACGTTCACCGCGATGATGCTCGACATCGCGAGGTTGGGATCGGACAGCCATCCAAGCGGCCGGTCGATTACACCCAAGCCCTGAAGTATCGGGTTCAAGCCACCGAAAATCGGATCGAAAATGCTTTTCCAAGCCAGCGCCGTCACGATTTCCGGAACGATCCAGGGCAACAGAATTATGCCGCTCAACACATTGCGGTAAGGCAGACGGCTATTGAGGATCAGAGCGATGATCAGGCCAGTGATCAGCTTCAGGCCAAGCGACCACAGGGTGAAGTTGATCGTGTTACCCATCGCCAGGCGATAATCCGAGCTCGACGCCAGCCTCTCATAGTTGCGCAAGCCGACGGACACGGTTTCCCCGGTCAAGAGGTTGAATGTCGTCGTGCTGAGCATGATCGCCTGGATAAAGGGCCAAGCGATGAGACCCAGCATCAGCACGACCATAGGTAGGACAAAGGGGAAACCCACACTCCAGTCCGGGCCAAAGAGCATCCTGAGCCGCTTTAGCAATGCAGGAGGTCGTTTTGAGGCGGGCAATATGGTCTCGTGAGCCTGATCCATCAGTATGGTTGCTCCGGTTTGCGCCGCGCAGGCGGCCACAATGGTCCATCCGGAACGAACATCCCGGGACACGCAGCCTCAAGAGGACGCCACCGGAACGATCGCAGACGAAGCATCGGGGACGGCGTACCGCCCCCGATCGAGGACAGTGTCCCTATTGCATCGCGCCGCCTTCTTCGAACAGGTCGACGATTTTCTGATGCGCATCCTGCGCGGCCTCGTCCGGAGACATGCGGCCGGAGATGACGTTGCCCATCGCCTGTTCCAGAATGCCCTGGGGGCGGATCGAGTCGATCAGGGGATTGGGATCCGCCGGCCAAGACGCGCCGATCCACGGATCTTCCACGCTCACCTGTTCCTTGATGATGGCGAAGTTGGGATCAGCAGCAATCAGTTCGTCGGTCCAAAGGTTTTCATAAGCCGGCATTAGCAGACCGCCAGCGACGGACGACATCGGCGTGAAGTTGTCCGGGTTGAGCAGATCGAGAGCCAGTTCCTTGGCCAGAGCAAGGTTCGGCGCACCTTTGAAGATGGTGAGCCATCCGCCGACCTGACCGCCGTCCGTGCTGGTGCCGTCGTTTAGACTTGGTTGGCGCAACAGAACGGTATTCGGGAATACCGGATTGTTATCGCGCTTGCCCGCCGCATAAAGCGAGAAGGCGTTGTGGGTGTAGCCGATATTGCCGGCCAGCCACGCCTCGTTATTGGAAATATCGCCCCAGCTTTCGACACCCGGGGGCAGCATGGCTGCGTATTCGCCGTTGCGGTCGTAGATTTTCTTGATGAATTCAAGCGCTGCAACGGTTTCGGGCGAATAGAAGGTCACCTTGAGGCCGGACGCATCCGTGAAGTGACCGCCGAAGGCATTGAAGATGCCCGAAGCAATTCCCCAACCGTCGCCGGACTGGTTGACGGTGTTGCCCCAACCCCAGAATTCGTTATCCGGATCGGAGATCGCAAGTGCCGCATCGACCCGCTTCTGCCAGGTATCGAGCGATTGGGGATCGATACCCTTCTCCCTGAGCTTGTCGCCACGGAAGAAGGTGCCCGTGGTGTTGGCGATGAAGGGAATGGAGTACCATTTGCCGTTGATCTTGCCGATCTTTTCGGCGTTGATGCCCGGCATGACACGGCCGTAGCGGCTGATAGCCTCTTCGACCACGTCGGTAACATCCTCCACGATATCGAGGACGGCCATCTGCTGGATGGACACGTTGCTGGTATAGGCGAGGTCGGGCGGATTGCCCGCGCGCACCGCGGCTGTCATCTTGCCCAGGAAATCGCCGAAGGCTTCGGCGTTCGTCGTTGAAATATCGAGTTCGACGCCCTTGGCTGATGCGAATTGGGTGACCGTTTCGCGGAATATGTTCTGTGCCGCTTCGAAATACTCGGTGCGGTGAATGACTGTAAGCTTGCCCTTCGCGCCCACAGGCAATTCCATCTCGGCATTGTCCTGCCCGAAGGCGCGAAGGCCGGTGCCGGCAGCGACTAGGCCGATGCCCGCCGCAGACGACGTCTTGAGCAAATGGCGACGCGTAATCTTGTCGTTCATATTCGTTTCCCTCCCTGACCCGCCCCGAGGCGTCGGTCGTGTGAAATGCCGATGACCGGCAAAACTGCCAGCATCCTCCTCCACAGCGGTGCCGGCGACCAAACCTATCCAGAATATTATTCATATTGCAATCACTGATTGACATCAAAAAATTAGTAATAATAATTGCATCCAGCCAAGCCATTGAAGAAGCTTGTTTAATAGCTTTGCGGCACTTGAGGGATGTATCGCGGCCTTGCTAATCCGGCCTGACCGTAGCTAAATGCCCTACGGGGAGAAATGCGTGGGCCGCCACGGCGCAAAGGAGGAATTTCATGGCCGATCTGCGGCTTAGGCAAATCGTAAAGAACTACGGCGCCGTTCCGGTCATCCGGAATCTCGACCTCGACATCGCGCATGGCGAATTGGTGGTCTTCGTAGGGCCGTCGGGTTGTGGCAAGTCTACTTTGCTGCGGATGATCGCCGGGCTCGAGGACATCACAGGCGGAGACCTTTTCATCGGCGATCGGCTATGCAACGACGTCGCTCCGCGCGACCGCGGCATTGCCATGGTTTTCCAGTCCTATGCGCTTTACCCGCACATGACGGTCTACGACAATGTCGGCTTCTCCCTGAAGCTGGCCGGCGACCCGCCGAAGGTGCGCGACGAAAAAATCCGCGAGGCGGCGCGGATCCTCAAGATGGGTGAACTCCTCGACCGCAAGCCAGCCCAACTCTCCGGCGGACAGCGCCAGCGCGTCGCCATCGGCCGCGCGATCGTTCGCCAGCCTCAAGTCTTCCTGTTCGACGAACCGCTCAGCAATCTGGACGCGGCGCTGCGCGTCGAGATGCGCATGGAAATCGCCAAGCTCCATCAGCAACTCGGCGCCACGATGATCTATGTGACACATGATCAGGTCGAAGCCATGACGTTGGCCGACAAGATAGTCGTCCTCGATCATGGCGTCGTCCAGCAGATCGGTTCCCCGCTCGAGCTGTACCGTGCACCCGCCAATCTGTTCGTCGCGGGTTTCATCGGCTCCCCCAAAATGAATCTGCTGCAGGTCGGAGCCGTTTCTGTGGACGGCTCAGGCATCAAGATCGGCTCGGACGATGTGTCCCCGGTTGTCTTTTCAGTTCCGCACCACGGTGTAGCCCCAGGCGATGCGCTCGTTCTGGGCGTTCGCCCCCAGGACCTTGTTATCGGCGGCCCCGACAGTTTTGCCACCGGCGTTGTCCAGATCGTCGAGCGCCTCGGCAGCGAGACCGTGCTCAATCTGGCAACGAGGAGCGGGGAAACGGTGATCGTCACGACAACCGGTGATGCTGAGGTCAGTGTCGGCGAAGAGATCGGCTTCGGTTTCGACCCGGCCAAGGCACATCTGTTTCTTCCCACCGGCGCAGCCGTCACCAATCGCGAAAAAATTGTGACGTCGAAGGCTGCTGCGGCCGCATGATGCGACCGGGGCAGCGCGCTCTTCCCACTCAGGAGAACCAGGTCGTCCCAGGATATTGATAGGCCCGGGCGACCTCTTCATCGAGCGTAACGCCGATACCTGGCGCGTCACTCAGCGCGATAAACCCATCTTCTATGATGTCGCGCTTCTCGGCGATGATCGTCGACCAGTAATCGCGCTTGGTCCAGTGGAACTCGAGAATGAGGAAATTGGGGATCGAAGCGCAGACGTGGGCCGACGCCATGGTACCGACGGGCGAAGACACATTGTGCGGTGCGAACGGCATTGAATAGATTTCGGCCATATTGGCGATCTTGCGGCATTCGCTCAGCCCGCCACATTTAGGGATGTCCGGCATAATGATGTCGACGGCATGCTTTTCGATCAGATCGCGGAAGCCATGGCGGAGATAGAGGTTTTCACCGGCACAGATCGGCGTTGACGTCGCCGCGGTGATCTCGCGCATGGTATCGATGTTCTCGGGCGGTATGGGTTCTTCCAGCCACATCAGGTTCAGATGCTCGAGATCGCGCGCCAGCCTGATCGCCGAATGCTTATCGAGCCTCGTGTGCAGGTCACAGGCCACCTCAACCTCCGGCCCCGCCAATTCGCTGACCATTTGGGCGAGCTGGAGCATACGGCCATATTCCCACTTGTCCGGGGTCATGTTGAAGGCGTCCTTGACGAAGCTCTCGGTCTCTGCCCCGCGATGACCGTAGGCAAAGATGTCGAGATCGATCTTGAGCGCCTTGAACCCCTGTTCGAGAATCTCGTCGACCGCGCGCTTGGCGTCGTCGAAATCAAGGCCGGGTTCGACTTCGCAATCGGCATAGACCTTGATCCTGTCGCGGAATTTGCCGCCCATCAGCTCATAGACGGGCACCCCTAGTGCCTTGCCCTTGAGATCCCACAACGCAATCTCGATACCGGTCAGGGCGGTGATGAAAGCACCTGCAAAGCCGCCTTCGAACACAAGGCTGCGTCGCAGGCTTTCGAACAATGCATCGATGGCGAAGGGATCCTGGCCGATGAGCCTGCGTTCGAGATCCGCAATCAGGGCGATGGCAGCGCTCCCCCCATGGACGCATTCCCCGAGGCCGGTGATCCCGGCGTCGGTTTCAACCCTAACCCACACATGCATGCAGTGGCCTATCGTGGCGGCCGTCTTGACAGATGTTATCTTCACGGAATTTCCAAATCCTCGCCCGCTTTGGAACGACGAATTTGGCACAACTGTTCAAAAATACTATCCTGAAACCGACCAAAATTCGCTGCGCGGGAAGTTGAAAAAACTCCAAAGGCCTTCAGGTCTGGGGGCATCCCGGCACGACCTTTTCGCAGCGCCGGTGACCTTCCGACCCTTCCCCAGTTGAGGCGGCAACCCTTTGATGCCGATGAGCACTGCCATAGCCTCTCAGCGCGCGTTGATTATGCGTAACCGATCTGTTACATTTTTTTGTATGGATGCAATCGCCCACGCGCTCGCAGACCCTGTTCGTCGTGACATCCTGCGGATGTTGCGCGACCGACCGGTAAATGCGGGCCGTATCGCGGCGGCCTTCCCGGTCAGTAGACCGGCAGTCAGCCGTCACCTGCGGGTCCTGCGCGAATCCGGACTGGTGAGTGACGAATTGAGAGGGCGCGAGCGTGTTTACCGGCTGACGCTGGATGCGCTCGTGGAATTAGAGGCGTTTCTGGCCGAATTGCGTGCGCCAAGCCGATGGGAGCGCCGGTTCATGGCACTCGAAACCGAGGTTCACCGCGTGTCGCGTACGCGACGGAGCACGCCAGTCACCCCAAAACGCTTGAACGATAGCAAGAAGGATACAGCATGAGCCTCCAGCCCACCGGCCGTGTTGACGGCAACGACCTGATCCTCACGCGCATATTCCGCGCACCCATCGACGATGTCTGGACGAGCATCACGGAGTCCGAGAGCACGGCCCGCTGGTTTGGCCGCTGGGAAGGCGACGCGGGCCCCGGCCGAACCGTGCGACTGCAAATGGTCCACGAGAAAGATCAACCCTGGGCAAACGTCTTGATCGAGGAATGCGAGGCGCCGCGCCGTCTCACCCTCGTAATGAAAGATGACTACGGGGATTGGCGCCTCCAACTGACGTTGGCACAATCGGGCGATACGACCGAGTTGCGTTTCGTGCAGAACCTGAGCGACCGCACTCTAGCGGGCGAGGTAGGGCCGGGCTGGGAGTATTATCTCGACATGCTGGTCGCCGCGCGCGAGGGCAAGGCACCGCCGTCTTTCGATGACTACTATCCGGCACAGAAAGAGCATTACCTGAAAGAAGCCTAGACCACCGTCTTCAGCGGCCCTAGGTCATTCCCACTCGATTGTTCCCGGGGGTTTGGAGGTCACGTCATAAACCACCCGGTTTATGCCCTTGACCTCATTGATGATCCGGGTTGCGGCGCGGCCGAGGACGTTCATGTCGAAGGGAAAGAAATCGGCGGTCATGCCGTCGACCGAAGTGACGGCGCGCAAGGCGCAGACGCTTTCGTATGTCCGGCCATCGCCCATGACACCAACCGTCTGGACCGGGAGCAGAACGGCGAAGGCTTGCCATATCGTGTCGTAAAGGCCCGCTTTGCGGATCTCGTCAAGATAGATGGCGTCGGCCTGACGCAGGATATCGAGCTTTTCCCGCGTGACGCCGCCGGGCAAGCGGATAGCGAGACCCGGGCCGGGGAACGGGTGACGACCGACGAAATGTTCAGGCAGGCCTAGCTCCCGGCCCAGCTTGCGCACCTCGTCCTTGAAGAGCTCGCGCAGCGGCTCGACGAGCTGCATGTTCATGCGCTCCGGCAGGCCCCCGACATTGTGATGGCTCTTGATCGTGACCGATGGCCCGCCTGTGAAGGAGACGGATTCGATCACGTCTGGATAGAGCGTGCCCTGGGCAAGGAACTTGACGCCGCCGATCTTTTTGGCTTCCGCCTCGAAGGTCTCGATAAAAAGCCGGCCGATGATCTTGCGCTTGGCTTCCGGCTCGATGACACCTTCGAGCTCGCCAATAAAAGCGTTCGATGCATCCACATGGACCAGCGGGATATTGTACTGGTGCCGGAACATGGTGACGACTTCGTCGGCCTCGTTCTTCCGCATCAGGCCGTGGTCAACGAAGATGCAGGTCAGCTGGTCACCGATTGCCTCATGAATGAGGACGGCCGCAACCGAGGAATCGACGCCGCCGGAAAGGCCGCAGATGACCTTTTCCTTGCCGACCTGCTTGCGGATGGCTGCAACGGCCTGTTCGCGATAGGCGGCCATCGTCCAGCTCGCCTCGCAACCGCAGATCGCGTGTACGAAATTGGCGTAAAGCTTGGCGCCGTCCGGAGTGTGGACAACTTCGGGGTGGAACTGGACGCCATAATGTCTGCGGGTTTCGTCGGCAATCATTGCGAACGGCGCACCGGGTGAGGTGCCCACCACGTGAAAGCCATTGGGGAGTCTCGAGACCTTGTCGCCGTGGCTCATCCAGACCTGATAGGAATGATCGAGCGCCCAGACCCCTTCATAAAGCGCGCAGTCTTTTTCAATGCGGACTTCAGCGCGACCGAACTCGCGGACATAGCCCGGTTCAACGACGCCCCCGAGCGCAACGCACATCGCCTGCTGGCCATAACAGATACCAAGGACCGGAACGCCGTATTCGAGCAGCGCCGGGTCGACCTGCGGGGCCCCCTCCTCGATCACGCTGGCTGGGCCACCGGAAAGGATGATGCCCTTGGGCTTCAGCGTCTCGAGCGCAGTGACCGCAGAGTTGAACGGATGAATTTCGCAGTAGACCCCGGTTTCGCGGACCCTGCGCGCGATAAGCTGGGTAACCTGCGAACCGAAATCAACGATGAGAATGGTGTCTGAAGGTGAGGCGTTCTGCATGGCGAGGCTTTAATCGGAATCGTAGTGGCAGGCAATGGTTTGCGATGCTCTCAAGAATTTTCGTTCAAGACTGCAACTCATTGGAGGCGGGTGCGTTTGAGGAAACACAAGGGAGCGCTTCAACGGACTTCGCACCCCCATATTCGTTATCGCATCGGATGTAATCACCACAGTTTGGTCCGATGCCTTCAGCCGGTTGTACGGGCTCCGCGTCCCAGCCCGTCCAGACCGGCCTAGAGACCGAAGGTCAAATTCTTTCGGTCTTTGGCTGCCACCCCGGATGTCCCTCGCATCCGGGGTGGTATCCAATCCCTACGCTTTTCTCATCCGCGCGCAGAAGAACCCGTCCGTGCCCGTGCTTGCCGGGGTAAGCGTTACGGTTTTGCCGTTCCGGCTTAAAGGCATCGGAGCGCCGGGGAAAATCTCTGTCCAGACCTCGGGCAGCGAAACGAGGGAAAAGTCCTTGTGCCGATCGAGAAAGGCATCGACCTGATCGTCGTTTTCCTCGGGCAGGATCGAGCAGGTGACATAAACCAGTTCGCCTCCGGACTTGAGGAATCCGGCTGCCTGATCCAGCACAGCGATTTGGTCGGCCAGGCGCGCATGGAGTTGTGCTGGCGTGAGCTTCCATTTGGTATCGGGGCGGCGTCGCCAGGTCCCCGTGCCGGTACAAGGGGCGTCGACGATAACGCGATTCATCCGTCCTCCGAGATCATCGAGGGCTCCGGGATCGGGATTGCGGACCTGAACATTGCGGACGCCGTTGCGCTTCAAACGCTCGTGGATGGGCGCCAAGCGTGGACGTTCGGTGTCATAAGCGAAGATTTGGCCTGAATTGCCCATCGCGGCCGCCAACGCCAACGATTTGCCGCCGGCGCCAGCGCATAGATCAAGGACCTGTTCGCCGGATTTCGCGCCTGCAAGCAGGGAAACGACCTGGCTGCCCTCATCCTGAATTTCGAACCAGCCCTTCTGATAACCCTCGTCCGCCTGCACATTGGCAGTGCGGGCATCGGCGGTGCCGGAAGCAATGCGCAGGCCGTCAGGGGCTATGGCGCACGGTTCTGGCGAGAAGCGCGAAAGGCTTTTTACGACGCGGGTTCGGCTCGACTTGAGCGTATTGGCGCGCATGTCGAGCGGCGGACGGGTCGCCATGCCCTGCCCTTCGCGGATCCAATCGGCACCGAAATTGCGTTCCAGTGACGGGGAGAGCCATTCGGGAACGTCCGCCTGTATATGGGCGGGTGCTTCGGCAAAAAACGAGTCGGTAGAAAGCCTTGCGGCCTCGGCTTCCGAAATCGGCTCAGGAGCGAATCGATCGGTGTTGAAGTCCTGATTCAAGGACTTCACATCTTGATTCCAGTCGTTGACAGCCACTGAGAGGACGAGCGCGCGGGGCGAATCCTCGCCCATGCGCCAAGCGTGGGAGGTCCGCTTGCGCAGCGCGTCATAGACAAGATTGCCGATGGCGGCCCTATCCCCTGCCCCTGCGAAACGATGATCGAGCGCCCAGCCCTTGAGCGCCTCCGAGACGGGGCGCTTGCGCAGCTCCATATCGGCCAAAACCTCAATGGCCGCCGCTATCCGTCCCGGCAAACGCATCAGGCAAACCCTTCCATCAGCAGGCGCACTCCTATTGTGAGCCAAAGAACGGCGATGATGGCCGCACCGGATATAAAGGCCTTGAAGCGGTTGAACACATTATTGTCGGTGACGTGGACAAAGGCCTGTACGGCGCGGGCGGCGACGAAAAGCCAGCACAGCGATGCTTCCCACCAGCTTGCACCGAGCCAAACGGCGATGCCGCCGGCCACAAACAACAGGACGGGAAGCTCGAACTGATTATTGTAAGCATTCGCGGCCTGCCGCGCGTCGGAGGGCCAGTTGCTGCTGTCGAGCGCGATATCGCGCACCTTGACGTCACCGCGCATGACGCGCGGGATGCGGCGGACGCAGAGAACGAGGATGAGCGCAAAAACGATCATCCCCTGCATCCAGAGCGCCAGCGCGACGGCGAGTGCCGCGCCGCTCACTACTTGCTCCCGCGGTAATTGGGACTTTCTCGCGTTATCGTCACGTCGTGGACGTGGCTCTCCGATAGCGCAGCGCCGGAAATCCTGACGAACGTCGCCTCACGGCGGAAGGTCTCGAGGTCCTTGGCGCCGGTATAGCCCATCGCGGCGCGGAGGCCGCCAGCGAGCTGGTGCAGCACGCCGCCTGCCGGGCCCTTATAGGGCACCTGCCCTTCGATGCCCTCAGGGACGAGTTTCATCTGGTCGTTAACTTCCTGCTGGAAGTAGCGGTCCGCAGAGCCGCGCGCCATTGCACCGACCGAGCCCATGCCGCGATAGGATTTGTACGAGCGGCCCTGGTAGAGATAGACCTCGCCCGGGCTCTCGTCGGTGCCCGCGAGCAGCGAGCCGACCATGGCGCAGGATGCACCACCGGCCAACGCCTTGGCGAGATCGCCCGAGAATTTGATGCCGCCATCGGCGATGACTGGAATACCCTGTCTGTCGGCCTCCTCGGCGCAGGCCATGATAGCCGCGAGTTGGGGAACGCCGACACCGGCAACGATACGGGTGGTACAGATCGAGCCCGGCCCGATACCGACCTTGATGGCGTCCGCGCCAGCATCGATCAGCGCCTTGGTGGCTTCAGCGGTCGCGACGTTGCCGGCGACGATGCGGGTGGAATTGCTCTCGCGCTTAACGCGTTCGACGGCCTCGGCGACACGCACGGAATGACCGTGGGCAGTATCGATAACCAGGAGGTCGACGCCCGCATCGATGAGCATCAAAGACCGTTCGAGGCCCTGATCGCCGGTCGTTGAGGCGGCAGCAACGCGGAGGCGCCCGCTCTCGTCCTTGATGGCCGAGGGGTGAAGCTGGGCCTTTTCCATGTCCTTGACGGTAATCAACCCGATACAATTCTGGAATTCGTCCACCACGAGCAGCTTTTCAATGCGGTGATGGTGGAGGAGTTTCTTGGCTTCCTGCTGGCTGACGCCTTCACGCACCGTTACGAGCTGATCGCTGGTCATCAGTTCGGAAATCTTCTGGGCCATGTCGGATGCAAAACGCACGTCGCGGTTGGTGACCACGCCAACGAGCTTGCCATTGACCCGCCCGCCCGTGCCGCCATTGGCGACGACCGGGATGCCCGAGATCTTGTAGCGGTCCATGAGCGCCAGTGCGTCGGCGAGCGTTGCATCGGGACCGATGGTGATGGGGTTGACCACCATGCCGCTCTCGAAGTGCTTGACCTGCTTGACCTGCTCGGCCTGCTGCTCGGGGGTCAGGTTGCGATGTATCACGCCCATGCCGCCTGCCTGCGCCATGGCGATGGCCATCTTGGCCTCGGTCACCGTATCCATCGCCGAAGAGAGGATCGGGATATTGAGCGTGATGTCCCTGGTCACCCGCGTCCGGATATCGACCTCGGTGGGCAGAACGTCGGAGCGCGCGGGCTGGAGGAGCACGTCGTCGAAAGTGAGCGCGGCGTCACCAGTGATTGAGGAAATAATCTTCGCCAAGGCCAGACCCCTTCTTGCCCTTCATCTAAGCGGATGAATTTCGATGGTTTGATGACCGGCGGGAGACTCACCTGCCGGTTTCGGGTTGGCGAGGGTCAATAGCACTGGCGATGGGGTTTGGGAAGTGGGCTGATCAGCGCAATATAACCTCCTCTTGCACCTCCACTCTCGGCGACCTGAATCCCATCGCGATCCATGCGCCGAGGAGCTTTGCGAAAAACCCCCAAGTCTGGCGTTTGCCAATTTGTACCGTTCCGTCCAGTACTCCCGGGTCGGGAAGGTCGGAGGTCATCGTGCGCAGTTCAACGGCAGGCATCGTGCCAACAGGCCAGACGCTCTTATAAAGCGAGAGCCAGTGTCCACCTTTGAACTCGAGGAATACGGGGGTGTTGCAGCAAGTGGTGATGAAACGGCGGGTCGAACCCGTCCCAAGGCGGATGGCCTTGAGGTGTTCGGAACCGGCAACGACGTCGACACGATCCTTGCGCATCATGACAAAAGGCGTGCCACCGTTGGGCGAGCGAAAATCCGGAGCGCCTAGCGCTTCGAAATGGTCCCCGGCCGCACGACAGGAATTGCAATGGCATTCCGTCGTGATGATCGGCGCGCCGCGAACTTCCAGGCGAACCTTGCCGCAGGTACAGGCGAGTCGGGCAGTTTTCATTGGGCTTCCTCTATCGGTTACAATCAAGAAACGACGTTGGCGGGTCGCCCTTCCCGACACCTATGGAATGAAATATGGAAGTCGTAGAGGCTTCAAGCCACCATTGATTTCCCTGCCCCCTTCGGCCATTGGTGAATCGGGTTCATTGGGCGGGCTGGAAGATGGAAATCTGGGCGTCGCTGCTGGGTGGAATCGGATTGTTTCTGCTCGGAATGCGGTTAATGACGGACGGGCTGACGCGCGCGGCGGGGGCCGCGCTGAAGTCGGGACTGGCCACAGCAACCGGATCGCCCTTACGCGGGCTGGCGGTCGGCGTCGTCATCACCGCGATCGTGCAGTCATCCAGCGCTGTCACCGTTGCGGCCATCGGTTTCGCCAATGCGGGGCTGATGACTCTCACCAACTCGGTCTGGGTGATCTACGGCACCAATGTCGGTACCACCATGACGGGATGGCTGGTGGCGACCCTCGGGATCAAGATCGACGTAGCGGCCCTGGCGCTGCCCCTGCTAGGACTGGGCATGGCGGGCCGGTTGATGGCCAGGAGCCGACCACGCACCGAAGGCGCCGGAGAAGCCCTGGCCGGGTTCGGCGCGTTTTTCCTCGGGATCAGCGTGCTGCAATCGGGGTTCGTCGACTTGGCACCCCATGTCGCGGAAATATCTGCCCCATTTGCTGGAACTGGTTGGGAATTGCCTGTGTTCGTGCTGCTGGGCGTCGTTCTGACCACCCTAACGCAGTCGTCGAGTGCCGCTATCGCCATTGCCCTGACAGCCGGCGCTGGCGGCACGCTCAGTCTCGAGCAGGCAGCGGCGACAATCGTAGGCACCAATATCGGAACCACTTCGACCGCCTTGTTTGCCTCTATCGGTGCGACCGCAACGGCAAAGCGCGTCGCGGTGATGCATATCATCTTCAACCTGCTTACCGGGGTCTTCACCTTTTTCGCCCTGCCGCTGCTGCTCCTGCCCGGAATTTGGCTTTCGGGTGGCGGGGTCGATGTGCCTGTTGCGCTGGCGGTGTTCCATACGTCGTTCAACTTGCTCGGTGTAGTTCTCATCTGGCCGCTGACGCCTTGGCTCGTCTCATTCCTGAGCCGGCGATTCGAGAAGCCGCACGAAGACAAACTGGCGCCGCGGCACCTCGACAACACTCTTTTCGCGGTGCCGGACCTGGCGCTCAGCGCCCTGGTCATGGAAATGGACCGGCTGTCGGACGCCACCTACGCGCTCGTGCACCATCGTCTAGCAGGATACCCTGCCGATGAGCCAGCCGCCGCGGATGTGCTCAAGCTCAGAATGTCTGTGCGGGATTATCTGGCACAGATGAATCGTGGCGCGCTCGATGACCGGACCGTCGAGGCGCTTTCGAATGTACTCCGCGGATTGCATCACCTCGAAGACTTGGCGGAGGCTACCTTGCGTCTGCCGGAGAGGCCCGATCCCGCGACCGTTGGGCTCGCGCCTATGGCCTTCGCGATGGTGGCCGATATAACCGGGCAAAGCTGCCAGCGCGCCGAAGGCCCGGATGCAGCGAAAAATCTCGATGCACTGGGTGCGGCAAGCGAGGATGCCTACGCTGCAGTGAAGGCCGCGTTGTTACGCGCGGCCGTGAGCGGCGCGATGCCGATGACAAAAGCAGAGGCCGCCCTCACCTATGCCCGGGCTGTCAGGGGACTCGGCACAACGGCTCGCAAGGCGCAGAAACGGCTCCTGCCTTGGCGTGCGGAACAGCCGGCTCCAACACTGGAAGAAGCGCCCCTGCCCTAACTGGCTCCCGGTTTCACACGATGGCGCGGATTGCTCCAGTATTCGGCATATCCGATCAGATTTCGGTAACTTTACACCGCTATACATCAATTAGAATAGGGCTCCGTAACGAGCAGAATGCATAGCCCGCAGCGTACCGGCGGGCCGGAACGAGAGTAATTGCGTATGCGGCTGATCGTCGGCGCCATAATAGTCTTTGCATCTGTCCTGGGCGGCTACGCGGCGATGGGTGGGCATCTCGAGGTGCTCTGGCAGCCGTTTGAGGCTGTGATCATTCTGGGTGCTGCGCTGGGCGCCTTCATCATCGGCAACACCAAAGCGATCCTCAAGCAGACGCTCAGCGTATTCTCGACTCTGTTCAAAGGCCCGCGCTACAACAAGCAATCCTACGTCGAACTGCTCGGCCTGCAGTTTTCGATCTTCAAGCTTGTCCAGGCCAAGGGCCTGTTGGCGCTCGAACAGCATATCGAAAACCCGGAGCAATCCGATCTTTTTGCGCGCTTCCCGACATTTGCCGCCAACCACCACGCTGTCGAGTTCATGTGCGACTATCTGCGCATGATCACGCTCGGCTCTTACGCGGTGCATGAGCTTGAATCGCTGATGGACGAGGAATTGGAAACCCATCACCAGGAAACCGAGCGCGTCGTGAACGCCGTTCAGTCTATGGCCGACGCCACCCCCGCGCTGGGCATCGTCGCGGCGGTTCTCGGCGTTATCAAAACCATGGGCTCGATCACCGCCCCACCTGAAGTTCTCGGGCACCTCATCGGCGGTGCGCTGGTCGGGACCTTCCTGGGCGTTTTCTGTTCCTACGGATTCTTTGGTCCGATGGCGCAGGCGCTGCGGAACACCCATGATGCCGAAGCCAAGTATTTCCTATCGATGAAGGCCGGCCTTCTTGCACACGTCGCCGGCTACGCTCCCGTGATCGCGATCGAATTCGCACGCAAGGCAGTGATGTCGGAAGACCGTCCTACCTTTGCCGAAATCGACAGGGCCACAGCCGACCTCAAGAGGGCATAAGCCGTGCCCCGGGGGAACGAAACTGTCGTCATCAAAAGGGTAAAGAAGGTCGTCCATGGCCACCACGGCGGCGCGTGGAAGATCGCTTACGCCGACTTCGTGACGGCTATGATGGCGTTTTTCCTTCTGCTCTGGCTGATCTCGATGACGACGCCGGAGCAGAAGCAGGGGCTGGCCGACTATTTCGCACCACCCAATATTGCCGAGACGACCAGTGGCGCCGGCGGCGTGCTCAGCGGGCGCGCACTCGACCAGGCCGGCCAGCAGATGGCAGGGTCGTCCGAGGTCGAGCGCGGCGGCGTCGCTCTGGTGACCGAACGCGCCGTTCCTCTTTCCATCCAAAGCGCGGCAACCGGGCGCGAAGGGGAGACCGGCAACCTCAACGACGCCATCAATGCTTCACAGATCGATATCAACGCGACCTACGAGCAGGTATTCCACAGTGCGGCGGCCAGTATCCGCCAAGCTTGGCAGGCCCTACCGGAGATCAACGAGATCGCCGACAACCTCATCATCGAACAGACCGAGGAGGGGCTCGATATCCAGATCGTGGATCATGAGGGGCGCCCCATGTTCCCGGAGGGCTCGAAATTCCCGTTCGAGCGTACGCGCAACGCCATAACGGTTCTCGGTCCCATCCTTCAGCAATTGCCGCATCAGATCCGCATTTCCGGTCATACGACAGCGGGGGGGCACTACAGCGATCCGCGTTACGGAGCCTGGGAGCTTTCTGCCGACCGGGCGAACGTTGTCCGCGCACTGCTGGGCGAATTCGGGCTGTCGGACGACCGCATCCATTCGGTCGTAGGACGCGCATCTACCGAGCCATATTTCGCCAACGATCCTTACCTTGCCGCGAACGAACGCATCCGCATTACGATCCTCAATAACGCGCCGCCGGTCCCCTACAACCTGAGGCCCTGATCCGCAGGAACCGGAGGAAGCTCGCTTTCGCTCGTCTTTTCGCGGGTCACCCACTTGCTCCCCAGCCATTCGCGCACCGCAATATCGATTTCTCCGTTATGGAACTCGATCACATTATATGCATTGGGCTCGCCCCTGAGCCTTGTCGACGTCGTCGAGGACGCCTGGGCGACGAGAATTGGAGCACTGGCGGCAAAACGCGGCCCGACAGGCGCTGCTTCGCGGACCGCACCCGGCCCTTCGTGACGCCTCACGTAGCTCAAGTGAAAATGTCCGGACAGCACAAGCCGGACACCGATCCGCGCGAATACTTCGAGCGCCTTGTCGGCCCTCTTCACGCGCCGCTGAAAGCGGGCCATGGGTTCTTCGGGATGGAGAAGCGGATGATGGGCCACGATCACACGGCATGTTGCCTCGGGATGCAGGTCGAAACGCTGCTCGATACGCTCCAGCTGCGCACGGCTGATCGTGCCGTCGGACCAATTGAAACTCAATCGCGCTCGCCGGGACGTTTTAATCCCGGCAATGGCAACGTCCCCGAAGACCCCGAAAGGCTCCAGGTCCTCATGGATGTATTTCCGGTAGTGACCGTAGGGATTGATAAACCGCTTGACCAGGTTGCGTTCGGGAACGTCGTGGTTGCCCGGCACGGCGAATACGGGAGCGGACAGCGTATCGAGAAACTCCCGCGCTCGCGCAAATTCCCTCCTGCTGCCGATCTGGGTGAAATCGCCGGAAACGACGATCAGATCCGGGTTCTGCGCACGGATTTCAGCGCTCAATGTATCGACGACGGCATCGTCATGATGGCCGAAATGCAAATCCGATAAGTGAATCAACCTCATGGCGCCAACTCCTTGGTGGTCCCTGGCTCAATGCCAGGGTCTGACAACATAGGCGGCGCGAGGATGTTCAGCCCCTGTGGGACAATGGCAAATTCAAGCGGAGAGGTCAGGGTCTCCACCTCGCCGTCCAGCATGACCTTCAGCGCGGGTTTTCTGCTCATAACTGTCACGGTTTGCGCCTCTTCTATTTCTAGTGCTTCGTCGTCCTGCCAATGGCCGGCAATCATGAGCAGCGAAAGGCGAATAACATCGCCGAGCGTCAGGTGCTTGAGCCGGTAGAGGGTCAGTTTGCCGGCATCGAGCTTGGAGCGGGAAAAGAACATGCCGACGCCCTCCTCGTATGCGTTGGACGCTATCGCCAGCGCCTGTAAGCGCTCGGCGTGGGGCAGGCCCCCGTCCGTGGAAACCGAGAGCGCAATCCTGCGCGTGCGGGCCAGGCGCCGCACGAAAAAACGGCAGTATCCAAGAATCGCACCTCCCCCTTCGCCGCGGATGTATTCGCGCCCAGCGGCAAGCGCAGGCAAAAGGCCAACCACCACCTTGTGGAGAAAAATCCGCCCATTCACTACACCCACATCCACTGCCCGCGGCTGCATGGCCTCAAGCGCTTCGATCCAGGTGTCAACATCGAGCGGGATGTTGAGATCGCGCGCCAGCATGTTCGCCGTGCCAAGGGGCAGGATGCCCAAAGACTTGTCTGTGCCAAGCATGGCTCCAGCCAGCGCCGTGACCGTGCCGTCTCCACCGGCGGCGACAACGATATCGGCATCAGAAGCTGTCGCGCGCGCGACAGCGCCGGCGAGGTCGCCCTCCAGTTCGGCATCTACAACGGCCGCAATGCCGCGTGCGGCAAGAACGTCACGCAGACGATCGGCCGTCAGGCCGAGTGCTGCGACACTCCCCGAGTTGCCGTTAATCAGGAAATAATAGCGACGCGCGGTCATCATGCTTCCCATTTTGCTTCATTCCGTTGAATAAGGCGCCAGGGGGCGTTTGGGTTCAGTTTCCTCGCGATTTCATTGGCCCGAACGGACCAATTGACCCTTTGGTCCGGTTGCAATCGGTTGCCGGTGGCCCGATTGTGGACCTCCGTTCTTTTCCGATTCTGCCCGGTCCGTTGAAGCGCATAGTCCCCATCACCTTGGCGGTTGCTCTGTTCATGGAGAACATGGACGCTACCGTTATCGCGACGTCCCTGCCCGCGATCGCCGCCGATATCGGCACGTCGCCGGTGGCACTCAAGCTCGCGTTCACAGCCTACTTCGTTGCCTTGGCGATATTCATCCCTGTGAGCTCCTGGGTGGCGGACCGTTACGGGGCAAAGAGGGTCTTTTGCTTCGCCATCATCGTTTTCCTGCTCGGCTCGGTGGCATGCGCCTTCGCAGGATCGCTGACTGAATTCGTGCTCGCACGTTTCTTCAAAGGTATGGGCGGCGCGATGATGACGCCGCTTGCGCGGCTCATTCTGTTCCGGTCAGTACCACGATCCGACCTTATCGGCGCCATGACATGGCTGACGGTCCCGGCCCTCGTCGCGCCGACGCTGGGGCCGCCGGTGGGTGGCTTTATCACCACCTTCGTGAGCTGGCACTGGATTTTCCTCATCAATGTGCCCATCGGCCTGGCTGGCCTCGGGCTGATTGTCAAATGTCTACCTGAGCTCGAGCCAGGCCCACCACGGCGGCTCGATGTAACCGGTTTCGTCCTGCTCGGCCTGGCATTTTCGGGGGTTATTTTCGGACTTTCACTCGTCAGCCTGCCCGTGCTCCCGGTTTGGGTAGCGATCGTTACCGGCGGAACGGGCATCGCGGCGATCATTCTATATGGCTTTCATGTAAGACGCACTGACGAGCCGCTTCTCGATCCCAGGATCTTTCGGGAACCGGCGTTTCGCGCGACCATTTTCGGCACTGCGCTTTTCCTGATCGGGGTCGGCGCCATGCCGTTTCTCCTGCCCCTGATGCTACAACTCGGTTTCGGCATGACGCCATTCGAGACGGGGCTCGTGACATTCATGGGCGCCTTCGGAGCGATGCTCACAAAGTTCTTCACGCGGCAGCTTTATGCCGGGATCGGCTTCAGGAATGCGCTGATGGGCGCGACGATCCTCTCGACTTTGGGCATGGGTGTGCTCGGTTTCGTGACACCTCAGACGTCAACCGCACTGATTGTAGTGCTGCTTTTCGTCACCGGTCTCGTTCGCTCGGCATATTTCACCGGACAGCACGCATTGGGCCTGTCACAGATCGCCGAGGACGAAGCCGGACAGGCCACCGCGATTTCAACCGTCACGCGACCTGTTGCGACGGCACTGGGGGTTGCCCTGGCGGGGTTCGTGCTCGAGGTGAGCGCTCACGGCGACGCGTTAAGCCTGGGTGATTTTCACGTCGCATTTTTTGTCGTCAGCGGGGTGTCGGCGCTTGCGGTGGTGCCGTTCATCCTGCTGCCCAAGGATGCCGGCAGCGTGGTGTCGGGTCACCTTTCCTCAAGGTCCCGGGAAGAGGCGCTCAAGCGCTCGCGCGAGCGTGGAAATGACGGGCAATCGCCGCGGTTCTAGTCGTAGTTCTAATCCTGGCGCGTCCCTTTGAAACCACGCGCAATAAGATAGGTCTCAGCAGATTCCGCCCGGCTTGATGGCGGCTTGGCATGGAAGGTGGACGCAAAGTTGCGTTTAAGCATGGCAAGAAGCTCATGCTCGGTACCGCCTTGGAAAACCTTGGCGAGGAACGTCCCGCCCGGCGCCAGGACATCAAGGGCGAAATCGGCGGCGATTTCGACAAGCGCGACAATGCGCAAGTGGTCCGTCGCCTTGTGACCCGTGGTTGGCGCGGCCATGTCGGACAGCACAATGTCGGCCTTGTGCCCGCCAAGCGCATCGATAAGCGCCTGCGGGGCGTCATCGTCCGTAAAATCCTTCTGGAGCAAAAACGCACCCGGCACGGGGTCCATTTCGAGGTAGTCGATCCCGACCACCGTAGGATTTTCAGGATCCGATTTTACCGCCTTAGCCGCCACCTGACACCAGCCGCCGGGCGCGGCGCCCAGATCGACCACACGCATCCCGGGCTTCAAAAGCCCGTACTTTTCGTCGAGTTCGAGAAGTTTGTATGCTGAACGCGCGCGAAAGCCCTCGGCGCGGGCACGGGCGACATAAGGATCGTTCAACTGGCGCTGCAGCCAGAGGGTCGATGATGTTGTGCGCTTGCGGGCTGTCTTCACGCGGGTCTTGAGGTCGCGTTCGCTGCGGCGGCCGCTGCCCTTTCCCGTGGGCTTATTTGGCAATGCGGCCTCCCCGTTGGCTACGGAACGGCCGGCCGCGCTTCCACACACGATCTTCCGACATCATCGATATCAGAATGCCCTCCCTCAGGCCGCGATCCGCAACGCGGATGCGCTGGCAGGGCCATTCGCGGCGGATGGCCTCGAAAATCGCACAGCCCGGGATAACGAGGTCGGCCCGTTCCCTGCCGATGCACGGGTTGGCCATGCGGCGCTCATAACTCATGGCGAGCAGCACGCGCATTGTCGCATCCACGTCCTCGGACCGCATCCAAAGGCCATCGACCTTGGAGCGTTCATAACGATCGAGCCCCAGATGAAGTCCGGCAAGCGTCGTCACGGTACCCGAGGTGCCCAAAAACGGGATGGGGTGCGAGGCGAGCATCGCACGCAGCTTTTCGCGGCCGCGGAACTGGCGTAACTGGTGGCTGACATGGGCAACCATCGCCTCGAATATTTCGGGGGTGACATCGACGCCCCCGAACTTTTCGGCAATCGAGACGACGCCCACGGGCAGAGACTGCCATGACCTGATCGAGGAAGCCGTCTTCCCCTGATTCTTGGGGCGGCCGCCGCGGAAATCGAGCCAGGCGAGTTCCGACGAGCCGCCGCCGATATCGAACAGCAAAGCCCCCGGCGCATCGAACTCGATAAGGTCCGCGCAGCCGGTGACGGCAAGTTCAGCCTCCGTCTTCCGGTCAACCACCTCGAAGTCGAGGCCGACCTCTCGCTTTACACGACTGAGAAAAGTCTGGGAATTATCCGCCGAGCGGCAGGCCTCGGTTGCGATAATGCGGGCACGCACGCCTTCGTACTGGGCAAGCTTGCCGCGGCATAGCTTGAGCGCCTCAATGGTGCGGTCCATTGCCGCCTCCGAGAGACGGCCAGTCTGAGAGAGCCCTTCCCCGAGCCTCACGATCCTCGAAAACCCGTCGAGCACGCGGAATCCGTTTTCCGTGGGATGCGCGATCAGCAGGCGGCAATTATTGGTCCCAAGGTCGAGAGCGGCATAAACAGGCGCACGCTTTTTTCGCGTGTCCTGCGGCCTTGGGGGGTGAGTCCGCCTGGGGTCCCGGCCAATCCCGCTGCCGCGGGATTTACGGGCACCCTGCCCATGCCCGCCAAATGTTGCGGGCACAGTTTCCGCAGGCACTCCATCGGCCTGCGAAAGGGCGACGGACCGATCGGAATCGGTCACTGGTCGATCTCCAAGCTGCCCGGTCGCCCGCTCGATCGGCCTTCGAGGTGATCGCTTTTCGTCCCCCGAAACCCGCACTGGCGCCCATTGGCAGACGCGTTTCATGTTCGTCGATCAAGGTAGTGCATCGCGACGCGCAACGCAATCGTGACAATCAGGCCGAATGGCTGACGTCAATTTATCGCCACAAAACGCCTGTTTATGCCGCTCACGCATTGGGGGGCAGCGCTGACGGGCGCACTCTCTTTGCCGTGGGCATAGGGTCCCGTGACGCTGCCTGACCGAGCGGACGGCATTCGCCGTCGATGGTTCAAACCAGACAGGTATCGAGCAGCGTACCGGCGCTTCTGGCATTCATCTGGATCAGTCCAGGCGCCGCCATCAGGGACTAGAGTTATATGCGTATGATCCTTTCCGCCGTGCTCGCGGCGGTAGCCTTCTTTTCGTTCGCCGGCGCCGGGCAGACCCGCGATGCCCAATCCGTCATCAACACCATGCTTGCCGAACTCGGAGAACGCCGCCCTCAAGGCTGTCCGAGCCGGTGGTGCGCCTGCTACATGGACACCGTTCTTGCCCGCCTGGGCCTCCAGCCGCACGGCACCAACAAGGCGCGAGACTTCGCATCTTATGGCAACGAAGCAGAGCCTGGCGCGGTCGGGGCGATCATGGTCATGTCCAATCACGTGGGCGTCGTCGTCGGCGAATGCGATAACGGGCACGTGCAGATCGTTTCGGGCAACTACTCCAACCAGGTGGCCCTGGGTTGCTACAACCCCAGTCGCGCCATTGCATGGCGGGTACCCGTCCGGCACTGAAATCATGATCGGCAAAGTTCAATTGCGGGCTTGAAATCGCCACCGTGTGCCGCTAAACAGGCGCCACACTGAAGCGGGCGCCACCGCCCGCTTGTGCTGGGGAATAGGTTAACGGTAGACCCACGGACTCTGACTCCGTTAGTCCTGGTTCGAATCCAGGTTCCCCAGCCAGACTCTCAGCAAAAACTATTTCCTCCCAAAGGCTTAAGCCGGCTTTCGCCGGTGAAATCGTGGGCTTTCCCACCGGTTTGGCCACCAGCTTGACCATCCCACTGACGGCCCTTGATTCGATGTCGATGAACCTATGGCTAACCTAGATCGCATCCGCGAAGCGTGCTGTCGATTGCAAGTACGGTCTCGACTCGCTCTTCTCGATCCAGGAAGAAGCAAATGGCCCGATTTGCTTTTGCGTCAAAGGACGCTTGGTTTCAACCGTCTTTCCAGTATTCCAAGCGGCACGGCACGGGCCGTAGCATCATATCGAGACTATCCCATTTCAGTTCTCTTTGGCCTTGATTGGCCGAAGGAGAACTGATTGGGGCGGCTTGCATCGGTGGGGCCGAAGGCGGATTGTCGGCTTGGATAGAAGAACTAAATATGCCATCATTTGCCGCCCGTGCCGGGTAACCCCGTTCGACACTTTGGGCTCACGCGACCACTGCCTGACCAAACAATTCTATCTTAGAATGGGTAATGCTGATTTGGGTCCTCAATAGTAACCCAGCGAAGGTCAGTAAACTCGGCAATACCCGCCTTGCCGCCAAAGCGGCCATAGCCACTGCCCTTTACGCCGCCGAACGGCATTTGCGGTTCGTCGTGCACCGTGGGGCCGTTGATGTGGCAAATACCCGTCTCGAGCTGTTCGGCAATCTTGAGTGCGCGCTGTATGTTACGGCTGAAGACCGCCGATGAGAGGCCATATTCCGTATCATTGGCAACCTTGACGGCCTCCTCATCGCCCGACACCCGGATGACGGGTTTGACCGGGCCAAACGACTCTTCGATATAAATGCGCATGTCGGCACGGACATTGTCGACCAGAGTCGCGTTAACCACCGATCCTTCGCGATAGCCCCCCGCGACGATATTGCCGCCCCTGTTGCGGGCGTCGGCTATGAACTCCTCCATGCGCTCGGCCGCGCTGGGTTCAACGAGCGAGCCAAGCACAACCTGCCCGCGTGGATCTCCGGCCAGCAAACCCTTTGCCTTTTCGGCGAGTTTGGAAACGAACGCGTCCGCGACCTTCTCGTCGACGATGATGCGTTCCGTGGACATGCAAATCTGGCCCTGATTCATGTAGGAGCCGAACGCCGCAGCATTGACCGCCGCATCCAGATCCGCGTCATCGAGCACAATGAAAGGGGCTTTTCCGCCCAGCTCGAGCAAAGCGGGTTTGAGATGGCGACCGCAAAGTTCGCCGATGATCTTGCCAACACGGGTAGAGCCGGTGAAGTTGACGCGTCGTACGGCCGGATGCGCAATGAGCGCTTCAACGATCTTGGGTGCGTCTTCGGGCGCGTTGGAGATCACGTTGATAACCCCCTTGGGTAGCCCGGCCTCGGTCAAAACTTCGCCTATAAGTCGATGTGTTGCTGGACAGGCTTCGGAGCTTTTGAGCACCACAGTGTTGCCACAGGCAATCGGCATGGCGACGGCACGCACACCCAGTATGACCGGCGCGTTCCACGGTGCCATGCCAACGCAGACGCCTGCCGCACGGCGCATGGCCATGGCAAGATTCCCTGGTTTGTCCGAAGGAATGATTTCGCCACCGATCTGGGTCGTCATAGAGGCTGCCTCGGTCAGGATCTTGGCGGCAAACATGACGTTGAACGCGCCCCATGGACCGGTCGAGCCGGTTTCCTCGGTCATCAGGCGCGCGAAGTCATCCGACCGGCTCTTGAGGATATCGGCGGCCTTTAGCAGTATTTCACGGCGCTCGCTCGGACCGGTTTTGGACCAGGCTGGGAAGGCTGCCTGGGCAGCTTCAACAGCCTTGACAGCGTCATCAACTGCTGCCGCCGCAGCGCGCGTTGCAACCCGGCCGGTAAAAGGATCGTTACGTTCAAATGTGGCGCCACCGGTTGCTCCGCGATCCTCGCCGTCGATCAGAAGTCTTTGGTCCATAATCTTGCTCTCCTCTGTCGGGTGTGTGCTGCTCGGCGTGGTCTCCGATGTGGCAATGGCTCGGGGTTCCGATTGCTGCTTGGGCGCTGGTGCAACGGCACCTTCCGCAAGGTGCGGTACCCAAACATCGAGAACCGCTGATCTGTTTTCGTAACGCACAGCGCGGAGTGCCGTAACAATTGCATCGTCAAGCTGACTGCGGTCGGTCACCTTGATCGCAAGGGCTCCACCCGCAGCCGCGGCGATCCCGCCATAGTCGGCCGGCTCGTCGAAAGTGACATCCACAGTGTCGGCCCGGCTCGCATATCCGTCCGGATGAACGGCGAGCGCTGAAAGACGCGGCGACTTCCAGCCGCGATTGTTGAAAACGACCTGAAGGATGGGAGCTTTGTACCGCCGGGACATCCAGTGGACGCTCGAAGGCACCGAGAACATATAGGACCCATCACCTGTCAGCGCGACGATCGTCTTGTCCGGATAGGCGAGCTTGGCCCCCAAGGCGGCCCCGCCATTCCAGCCTAGCGAGCCCCCACCACTGGTAAATAGGCTTCCGGGCTTATCGAGCTGCAGGTGATCGCCGATTGTGTGATAATGCGAGATGCCTTCGCTGATATAAATCGCGTCCTCGCCAATATGGCGGCGAAGGGCGGCGACGAGCACTTCGCCCGTGAGCGATTCATTCTGCTCAAGCGCACTAAGCCGTTGCCGGCGTTGCTCATGCAGATTTGCATAGTGGCTACGGCGTTCGGACAGAACCGGGTCGTCCAGATGCAGCGTTTCGCAACGGCGATTGATCTGCTTGAGCGCAGTCGCTGCGTCAGCGCGATAGGAACGTCGGGTGGGGAAGTGCCAGAGCGGCATCTGCTGTTTGAGTGGATCGATATCGATGTGATGGATGATGGCATCATCCTTGGGACGGCTGACCGCAGGGATCCAGGGAATGTCGCTATCGATCAGCAACACGACGTCGGCTTCCGCCAGCACCGGATTCTGCACCGGCTGGTTCCACTGATTGCCCTGATGGAGCGGATTGCTCGCCGGGAAATTGACGTAGTTGGGGACGGATTCCAGAACAGCGATGCCCAGCCGGTCGCAGAGTTTCACCAGCTCGGCGACCGCTTCGGGCCTGCGCCCCAGATATGAGGTGATAACTAGAGGGCGCCGCGCCCGCATAAGGTCACCAAGGATGTCTTCCACGCTGTCGTCAGATAGCGCCGTAAGTGCGGGCGGGCGGAAATCGATCCGTTGGCGAACCTCGGGGACCTCCTCTTCCATAACCTCTCGTGAGCCCATGAGATAGACGGGACCCTTGGGGTCTGCATAAGCGAATTTCAGCGCCCGCTCGACCAACTGGCCGATGTTGCGTCCTGCCCGTATCTCATTGTCATAGCGCATATAGCCGCGCACGATACCGCGCTGGTCGTGTACGTCCTGTATCCACTGGATGAATTCGTTTCTGCTGCCCTTGTATTCGCCTGACTGGGTACTAGGAGAACTTCCGGCAAATATCAGTACGGGAACGCGCCCCTTGTCGGCGTTGTGCACGGCGCCAGCAAGCGCCTGCGTGCCGCATTCTACGTGAACAATCACCGCCTGAGCGCGTCCGGTTGTCTGTGCAAAGCCATGCGCGGCCGATAGGGCGACCATCTCATTAGGGCAAATGATGATCTCGGGTACCTTTTTGCCCGTCGCACGCGCAAATGCGATGCCTTCGATCAGCGCAGGGTGGTCGCTGCCCCAATTCGCGAAAATATACGATACACCGGCCTCAACGAGAGCGTCGAGAAAGGCGCTGCTGGCAGTATAGGTCATCGAAAGCCCTCCCTTGAAGTTTATGCGGTTTCGACGGCGGCTTGCTGTGCTGCCTGAAGCGTGGTCTCCACGCTGAGTGCGTCCTGGATGCGTTTGAGCATCGATATCAAATCGGACTTGTTCTCCGGACCCACGATTTGATCGAGAAGTGCGTCATGAACGACGGCAAGGTCTTCGAGACGGGCCAGATGCGTTTTACCCGCTGAAGTCAGTTCGATCCGATAGCTGCGCCGGTCGACATCGGATCGTTGACGCTGGACATAGCCCTTGCGCGAGAGTTCGCTGAGCGTTGAGGTCAGTGTCGAGGTGTCCCGTGCCGACGCCCTGCTTAGTTCGCCCTGGGTCAAACCCGGATTGCGGGCAATTATGCTCAGAATTGTATAATGCCCCGGCTTCAGGTCAGGATCCCCGAAGCGGCGCCTGATCGCGGCAAAGCTCGCCTCCTGAGCGAGCCGAAGATGATAGGCGATGGTCTGTTCTACTGCAACGGGCCGTGCACTGGGCATCCGCCTCCCTCCCCTTTTTGGCCTGCCTTCTCGGCGGCATGATTAGTTTGATATCAAACTATAAATTTAGTTTGATGGCAAACCAATATTTTTCTTAGGAACCGGCCGAGTAACAGGAGGTCTATGGGAAATCGAAGATCGCGCCTCGCCGAACACGGCCTGACATGACCGACCGTACGAGCCTTACTCGTCAGGCACCTCAAGGAGTTTTTCGCGATGGTTCCACACGATCTGCAGCACCCATTGCACAAAAGGGTCCAAAGTGCTGCGCTGATGCCACACGACTGAAAGCTTCACCGGCGGCAGGCGTATCGGGGCTTTATGGATGGCAATTCGCCGTTGGTTGCCGAGCCATTCTGCAGGTTTGCGTGGCAGGGTCGCCAGAAGATCACTGCGCGAAGCCAGATGCAGTGCTGTGACATAATGGGGTACTGAGATCGCAATGCGGCGACGTTGCAGGGTATTGTCGAGATGGGCCTCGATCGGGTCGGCCTGCAGTCCCTGGTTGACGAGCGATATGTGGCTCGCGGCGAAATAACTGGCCTCGGTCAAGGGCCCAAACTTTTCCGTCCAGTCCGATCGGCTGACGACAACGACGTCGCCTGTCATCAAGACCGTTTTGTGCAGACCTTCAGCAACCTCACGAAACGGGGCAATGGCAAGATCCAAATCTCCACGAGCAAGCATCCCCGGGGCTTCTATCGGGCCGGCGTGCACAAATTGTATTTTTGCGCGTGGCGCTTGTGCCTGAAATATTTCGAGCAGGTGCGGCGCGAGCGTAATTGTGGCGAACTGGTACGTGCCAATGCGCAGCGTGCGATCCGATTTCGTCGGATCGAAACTGCGTTCTCCTGCGATAATGCCGCCTAGCCGATCAAGCACATCCTGGATGGTCGGCGCCAGTGCATTCGCCTTTTCGGTCGGCGCCATGCCTGACGCCGTGCGTACAAAAAGTGGGTCGTCGAAAATGACCCGCAGGCGACCAAGCGACTGGCTTAGTGCCGATTGGGTCAATCCGCAGCGCACTGCCGCACGGGTCAGATGACCTTCGCTGTGGATGACCTGAAACGCTATCAGCAACTTGATGTCGAGTTGCCGCAGCAATGATGAATACATGCCAACCTCCTTACCCCTGCCCGCTCCTCCTGCAACATCATTAGTATTATCAATGATGCTTCGTTAGGTAAATGAATTTGACGAATGAGAGGCAGTGCCAGAAGCTGCCCAGAAAGTGATGCTCCGAGCATCCCGAATTAGGCGGAGGAAATATCTGATGAATGCGGCCCCAAGAGGTGCAGGTGCGGTATTGTCTGCGCACGCGAGCGAAAGAATGCCCAGCCCGTGGCCTTCTTTGTCGCTAAAAGAGCGCGATTGCCGCTGGTCCAGGACGCGTGCAATGCTGGAGGAGCATAACCTCGATTGCCTCGTCCTTTTTGGCTACAAGAGCCATGACCACTATGACTGCTATCTCACCAACGAGCAGTTCGATGGGGCTGTCATCCTGCCGCGGGAAGGTGAACCCATCGCCTTTACTGCGCTGACCCAACGCCTGACACGCCGCCTTGCGAGCAATCTTCCCGGCGAATTCTGGGTCAACGACGTTCGGATTGGCCGCTATGGACCACAGACAGTAAGCGTATTGAAAGAACTCGGCCTCGAGCGTGGGCGCATCGGCGTCTTTGGCCTCGACTCCTGGGGGCCTGGCGAATTTGACGGCCTCGTACCCTACCGCATGTGGCAGACCGTACTTGAAGGCCTGCCCGGAGCCGAATTCGTCGACATTTCCGTGCCGTTCAAGAAAATGATGCTCAAAAAGAGCGCCGAAGAAATCGAACTGTACCGGTTCAGCGGAAAGATCGGCGATATCGCCTGTCGTGCCATGCTCGAAGCGACGGCCGAAGGCGTTCCCGAGACTGAAATCTACGCCGCGGTCCAGCATGCCATTTTCAGGAACGGAGCCGATGCCTGGTGGCCTCACCTCAACTTGACGGTCGGGGCGGACGATATCGGCTGGGGACCCCCGATATGGATTTATCGTGGCGGTGAACCGCGCCGGGTCCGTCAAGGCGATCTGGTCCAGGCCGAGATCTTCCCTTGCTATGGGGGTGCAGAAACCCAGCAACAGATGTCGATTGCCGTCGGGCCAGTTCCTGACCTCCATTATGAGTTGGGCGAAGTCGCGTCGAAGTCGCTGGCAGAGGGCGCAAACATTCTCAAAGCGGGTGTGACGCTTGGCGAAGTCGCACAGGCGATGTTCGCGCCGATCCGCGAGAACCCTGATTACTGGACGCTTTCGCCGCTGGTTCACACCCTCGGCCCGGGGCCGTTCGTCAGCAATCTTGGATACAATATCGAGAACTCGCCAGCGCGCGCACTCAGCCCTCGCGTCGCGGAAATGACCGGCAAAGGTCAGGACACCGTGCTCGAGGCCGGGATGATCATCGCGTTCGAGCCAAATGTCTGCAAGGGGCAAACCCGCGTCAATATTGGCGGCACGGTAATCGTTACCAAAACCGGGTTTGAAGACCTCAACACTCTCCCCAATCGCCTGAATGTGGTTTGAGTCATGTCAGAACCAACCAATGACAAGCCGTTGCTGAGTGTTAGGGGGCTGGCCGTCTCATACGGACGTGCAGGGCAATCCGAAAACGCGGTGCAGTATCTCGATCTGGATGTGTCGGAAGGCGAGATGTTTGTCCTGCTTGGCCCAAGTGGGTGCGGCAAGACAACATTGCTGCGTGCGGTCGCAGGGCTACAGGCCCCGCATTCGGGCAGCGTCACCATTGATGGGCAGGACGTCTACAACTCGAAATCTGGCAATTCGGTACCGCCTGAAAAAAGGCCGGTCTCGATGGTTTTCCAGTCCTACGCCCTTTGGCCGCATATGAGCGTCGCTGAAAACGTGGCTTTTCCATTGCGTGAAGGCAGACGTGGCGTGCCGCGCGACGAGGTTGCGGAACGGGTGACCGAGGTTCTCGAAATGCTGGGCCTGTCAAACATGCGGGACCGGCCTGTCACAACGTTGAGTGGTGGCCAGCAGCAGCGCGTCGCACTTGCACGGGCGCTGGCTTTGCGTCCGCGCCTTTTGCTGATGGATGAGCCATTGAGCAACCTCGATTATGAACTCCAGGTACGGTTACGCGGACAGGTCAAGGAGTTGGTTTCCAGGATTGGCGTGACCACGCTTTACGTGACCCACAATCAGAACGAAGCACTGGAGATGGCCGACCGGCTGGCTGTCATGGATGCGGGAAAGTTTCGCCAGATAGGCTCTCCGCGCGAACTCTATCATGGACCATCGAGTGAATTTGTCGCCCGCTTCATCGGCGATATGAACCTGCTGCCTGCCAGGATTGCCGAGGTCGGACCAAACTTATGGGTCGATACGCCGCTTGGTCGTTTGCGGGCTGGAACGAACTGCATTGACGATGCCAAAGTCGGGCAATCGTGCCTGTTTGGCGTCCGTCAGGAAGATATCGAGATTGGCGACAATCAGGGTGCCGACAATATCGTATCGGCCAGTGTTGATCGCGCCACATTTTCAGGGGACTCGATCAGCTACCAGATGAATGTCAACGGAACGGGTCTTCAATGCCGGCTTCATCGCCGTTTCGATGTTCCTCCCGGACGCGACGTTCTACTCAGATTGCCTGTTGAACATTGTCTCGTTGTTCCAACAGACGGCCAAACGGGTGCGTCATGACGCTCGGCCCAAAAGGATTTGTGATCCTCCTGCGGATCATTGCGGCGACCGCAGTGATCTGCGTGTTTGCGATGCTGGCCATGCTGATTATCGCCAGCTTCAGCCCGAAGTCTGAATTCGGCGCATGGACGCTCGCCAACTACATCGATATGGCCGGAATGCGGCAGCTTTGGCCGGCCATCTTCAACACTTTGGTTGTAGGCATCGGCACGACAACCTTCTTGCTGATGTTCGCGCTGCCCTTCACTTGGGTACTGAGCCGGACAGATTTTGCCTCAAAGGGAGTTTTGCTGACCATCCTCACGGTATCGCTGGCCCTCCCGGCCTTCGTGACCGCAATGGCCTATGTCTGGCTGCTCAACCCCAATTCGGGAATCTTCAACCGGTTGCTGGAATCCGCCTTCGGTTGGAGCCGGGTGTTCAATGTCTATTCGCTTGGCTGGATCTGCTTCATTCAGGCGCTGATGCTCACGCCTGCCGCTGTCTTCATGATGCTCCCGGCGTTCCGCAATTTCGATTCAACGCTTGAAGAGGCCGCTTCTGTCAGCGGCATCAGCCCTCGCCGCGCGTTTTTCAAGATTGTCCTGCCCACGCTGGCACCAGCGGTTGGTGCGGTGTCGATCTTCTTTTTCATCCTAGCGGTCGAGATATTTGACGTTGTCGGCGTTATCGGCATGCCGGGCAATATCGATGTGATCACGACGCTGGTCTACCAGTCTACCTACACCGTCTATGGGCCGCCCGATTATGGGTTCGCCGCCACTCTGGGCATGCCCCTGCTCGCATTATGTGCCATTGGCGTGCTGATCTATCTTTGGCTGCTGCGCCGAGCCGATCGCTATTCGATGCTGAGCGGCAAGAACCGTGCACCCATATTGCGCGACCTCGGTCGCTGGCGCTTCGCCGTATGGGGTCTGATTGGGACATGGGGCACGCTCGCCGTCGTTCTTCCGCTGTTGACGGTGATCTGGACCTCACTGACCCCTTACCTTCAGCCCCCGTCGATGGCAGCACTCTCGCAGTTGAGCTTCAGCAGCTATCGTGGCGCTGCCGGACTTGTGTGGGCGCCCTTTGTAAACACAATCCTCTTGGTTATCGGCACAATCGTCTTTTCGATTGTGTGGAGTGTCAGCGTTTCGTGGTTGGCAACACGCGTCCGCTCCAAAATCGATAAAGCTCTCGATGCCATCGTGTTTCTGTCGCTCGCAGTGCCTGGAATGCTTGCCGCCGTGGCCATGCAATTCCTGGCGCTCAGCGCATATCACTGGGTCCCCCTGCTCGGAACGCTTTGGCTGATCATCATAACCATGGCTATCCGCTCGCTGGCCTTTACCACACGCACGCTCAATTCTTCCGCGTTGCAGATCCATTCCTCGCTGGAAGAAGCGGCCTATGTGTCCGGTGTGGGTCGCATGCGTACATTCCTCCGCATCTTTTTGCCGGTGATCAAGCCAGCGATCATGTTTGCGGTGCTCGTTACCACGTTGATTTCCGCGCGTGAGTTGACCATCCCGCTGATGCTCTATTCGCCGCGCTCTTCAGTCATCTCGACCACCATTTTCGATCTTCAGGCGACCGGCCGCTACGACGAGGCCGCCGTATTCAGCCTGCTGATAATCGCGATCCTGCTTGTGCTTGCACTCGCGTCGCGAAGAAGGACGGCCCCGATCGCATGACGGGGTCTTAACGAGGAGGAGAAACTGGAATGACCAATTTGAGAAACACACCCCAACCGACCGAAAGGCCGCCCCGGCGCAATGTGCTAAAGCAGGCAGCGGCGGGCGTGACAATGCTGGCATTTGGTATGGTTCAGCCTGCCTTTGCACAGGGCACCGCGCAATTACCAGAATCGATTGCCGCCCTGATACCCGCCGCGCAGAACGAGCCCGAAGCCGTGATGTTCGGCCTATCGATACCCGCAGACAGCGCCGCCGACTTCAAGAAAGCGCTGGACGACTTTTACGGGTTCTCGCTCAACATTCAGTTTCAGGGCGGCCTGGGTCCCCAGAAGGCTGCAGAAGTTGCACAACTGGTCAATCGGGGCGTTCCTGCCGGAGTGGACGCCTTCTATGCGGGTGAAGGCACAACGATATTTCTGCGGAGCGAAGGCGCACTCATCGAGGAGGAATGGGCCCGTGAGCTGGGAATACCCGAAGACCGCCTTGTTGACGGCGCCTCGGTAAAAATTATCGATAGTTCCCTCCCGCTTATGTCCTACAACACCGAGCTGGTCGCGGCTGAGGACCTGCCGACCTCATGGGAGGACCTTCTTGATCCCAAGTGGAAAGGCAAGATCACGACTCCAAAACTCCCGGGCGGCACGTTCTTTTTCAACACATACTCGGTGGGTGAAGAAAAGATGACGGAGATCCTCAAAGGCATCATGGAGCAGGATGTCATCTGGGTACCCCGCACCCCAGACGCCGCAACACGCCTTCTCAGTGGCGAAGCCTCCCTTGCACTCGGTGTCGATATCGAATCCCAGGTGATCCGCGGTGCACCGCTCGATTATGTACACATCGAACCCATGTTCCTTGCCCCATGGGCACTGAACCTGGTGAAGGGCACGCAGAGCCCAAACACAGCCAAGCTCTATGCCTACTTTGTCGCAACCGATGAAGGCCAGGCTGCACTGAACGCGGCAACGGGTTACTCAACGATCAACCGCGCTGACTCCACCAAGGCGCAGCTGCTCGCCCAGTACAATCCCGGCTACGTGCCACAGGAATGGATCCGCGAAAACTATGAGCGCCTGGTCGCCAAATATTCCGAGATCATGGGCCTTCGCTAGCGCAGGGGACATACTGGAACTGGCCGATTAGAAGCAAGAACGGGGAGCCAATCGCCCCCTGTTCAATCTAACCCCTTAAAATAGAAGACGAAATCAATCCGAATGCAAATCGGCTCGTACTTCGCTTCCGGTCTAGCGCACCTGGTTGGCCATTTGGCGCGCTTCGGCGAGGAAGGCAGCGACTTGGGGGGTTTGTGGCTCTCGGTTGGCGGCGATAATGCCTACCGTATGGCTTACGGTGGGTTCGACAATAGGGATGCTGAGGATGCCTGGCGAAAAGTCGAGGCCTCCAACGAGATTGCCTGGCATGATCGAGGCCCATTTGCCCGACCGGACGTGAGAGAGCAACACGATCATGGAATTGGAATCGAGTGCGGGACGGGCCGGTGCCCCGGCCTGACTCAGATGCCGATCGATGATGCGCCGGTTCTGCATGTCGGCGGTCAAGAGGCATAGCGGCAATGCCCCGACCTCCGCCCAGGTCACTTCGCCTTTCTCGGCGATAGGCGCCGAGGTGGCCGTCACAAGATGGTAGCGCTCGGTATAGAGCGGCACGGAGACGACCGGCCCCAGAGGTTCATTGTCGAGATAGGTGATGCCGATATCGGCTTCGAAGCTGCCGACCAGAGAAAGAATCTCGATCGACGTACAGGAAAAGACCGAAAAGCCGACATGCGGATGCCGCAGGAGAAACGGCGTGGTGAGATCTGATACGGCGGTCAGCGCGGTGGGTATTACCGCAATGCGCAGCCTACCCGACAAACCATGACGCGAGGCTTCAAGTTCTTCCTGCATGGCGCGGGCATCGCCCACGATGCGCCGGGCCCACTCGAGAACGAGTTCGCCTTCTGGCGTCAGTCCCCCAAAACGGGCCCCGCGCCGGACCAGCATGACTCCAAGGGCGTTTTCAAGCTGCTTTATGGCGGACGAGAGGGTTGGCTGGGTAATACCGCAGGCTTCCGCCGCCCGGCCGAAATGTTTCTCGCGCGCCAAGACGATGAAGAGTTCCAGACGTTCGATCAACATGGCGGACTTTCAGCGTACCCTCATTGCGGGAGCCTGAAAGGTTCACCACGGGCGGGCGCCGTTCGTCAAGCCGGCGGCGTCCGTTCCTGCTCGGCAGTTGGCCGCCGGATGACGCTCGAGGCCTCGAGGACCAGCGGCGCCAATCCCGTCCCTCCGCTATCGACCACCTCGAAGAGCTGACGGCGCATGCGAGGCTCCCAGAACTTGTTGATATGCTCGGCGACCCCCGCCACGCCTTCATCGTGTGGCTTGGAGCGGAAAAAGGCCCCGATCTGGTTGGCCATGCGGACGATCTTTGCGTGCGGCGAAGACGCCCCGGCCTCCTCATGCGACATGCTTTCCTGCCTTGCTTTCGGTGCGTTCGGGATGGGTAAAAACGTCGAATTCGGTTCCTCGGACCAGGGCGATCAGCGTCATCCGGGCAGCCTCGGCCGTCCGGACGGCCAGCGCGGTCGGCGCCGAAACCGCCAGGATCGCCGGTGCGCCGATCGCGGCGGCCTTCTGCACCATTTCAACGGAGATGCGGGAGGTCACCACCACCGCCCCGGTCGCCCCGTCGCGCCCTGTCTTGCACAATGCTCCAGCCAATTTATCGAGCGCATTGTGCCGTCCCACATCCTCGCGGGCCGCCAGAAGACCCTGACCGGGCACATAAAAGCCGGCTGCGTGAACGGCTCCGGTTTCGCGATGTTGAGGCTGGTGTTCGGCAAGGGAGGCTACAGCGTGCGCAATATCGTCGGACGACAGCTGCAGGGTAGACCTCCCCACGTCCTTTACCGCGCGCATCGCCTCCTCGATGGATTCGATGCCGCAAAGCCCGCAGCCTACCGGACCGGCCAGCCTGCGGCGGCGCGCTTCAAAGCGGGTATTGGCTGCATCCTTGAGGCGTACCCGGATATCGATGCCCAAACCCAGATCCTCGATCTCGATGGCCTCGATTTCGTCGGGGCCCCCGACGATGCCTTCGGTAATCGCAAACCCAAGCGCAAAATCCTCCAGATCGGACGGGCTTGCCATCATGACGGCATGAGTCGTCCCCTTGAAGGTAAACGCCACAGGTGTTTCCTCGGGCACGGACCTTGTGGCGCGCGATATCCCATCCTTCCGGTGGGCCAAACGCATCGCGGATTTGACTGGCAGATGCGACATCGCTATTCGGCCGCATCCCTGGGCACGATACGGCGCGACCGGCGTGAGAGTGCATCGTACTCTACCTGCCAATCGGACGGGCCGTTGGACGGCGAGACCTGCACTGCGGTCACTTTGTATTCAGGGCAATTGGTGGCCCAGTCCGAATAGTCGGTCGTGATGACATTGGCCTGGGTCTCGGGGTGGTGGAACGTTGTATAGACCACGCCCGGCGCGACCCGGTCGGTAATTGTCGCGCGCAGCGCCGTCTCGCCGGCGCGACTGGCCAGACGTACCCAGTCGCCCTCGCGGATGCCGCGTTGCTCTGCATCGTGGGGGTGAATCTCCAATACGTCCTCTGCGTGCCAGACAACGTTTTCCGTCCGGCGCGTCTGGGCACCAACATTATACTGGCTGAGAATACGTCCGGTGGTCAAAAGCAATGGGAAACGTGGGCCCGTCTTTTCATCCGTGGGGATGTACTCGGTGCGGATGAACTTGCCCTTGCCGCGCACGAAGCCATCGACATGCATGACCGGAGTTCCGTTTGGCGCCTGCTCGTTGCAGGGCCACTGAACCGAGCCCAATTCCTCGAGCAGCGCATAGGAGACCCTGGCGAAAGAGGGCGTCGTGGCCGCGATCTCGTCCATGATCTGGGATGGGTGAGTGTAGTTCCAGTCGATTTCCATCGCCTGGGCTATCCCCTGGGTTACCTCCCAGTCGGCGTATCCGTTGCGCGGCGCCATCACCTTGCGCACCCTGTTAATACGGCGTTCCGCATTGGTGAAGGTTCCGTCCTTTTCTAGGAAGGTCGAACCGGGCAGGAACACATGTGCGTAATTGGCCGTCTCGTTGAGAAACAAGTCCTGCACCACGACACACTCCATCGCCGCAAGGCCTGCCGAGACGTGCTTGGTATCGGGGTCGGACTGCAGGATATCCTCGCCCTGGATATAAATCCCCTTGAAACTGCCCTGGACGGCAGCATCGAGCATATTGGGGATGCGCAGCCCAGGTTCGTGGTCGAGCTTCACGCCCCAGAGCATTTCGAATGTTTCGCGTGCCGCATCGCCGGAGATGTGCCGATACCCCGGCAATTCGTGCGGGAACGACCCCATATCGCATGAACCCTGCACGTTGTTCTGACCGCGCAAGGGGTTCACGCCCACGCCCGGCCGGCCGATATTGCCGGTCAACATGGCAAGGTTGGCGATCGCCATGACGGTGGTCGAGCCCTGACTGTGCTCGGTGACCCCCAACCCGTAATAGATCGAGCCATTGACTCCCCTCGCGTATAGCCGAGCCGCACCACGCAGGGCGTCTGCCGGCACACCCGTATAAGCCTCTGTTGCCTCCGGGCTATGGCTAGGATCGGCGACGAACTGTGCATAGTCCTCGAATTCGGACCAGTCGCACTTTTCGCGGATGAAGGCTTCATCGAACAGGCCTTCGGTGACGATTACGTGTGCAAGCGATGTGATGACCGCGACATTGGTGCCGGGTTGGAGTGCCAGATGATAGGCGGCCTCGACATGGGGCGCGCGTACGGTCTCGGTTCGGCGCGGGTCGATGACGATCAGCTTTGCACCCTGCCGCAACCGCTTCTTGAGCCGGGAGGCAAATACAGGGTGCCCTGCTGCCGGATTGGCACCGATAACGATTGCAACATCGGTATGCTCGACGGAATCGAAATCCTGCGTGCCTGCCGAGGTGCCAAAGGTCTGACCAAGCCCGTAGCCGGTCGGGGAATGGCAGACGCGCGCGCAGGTATCGACATTGTTGTTACCGAAGCCCTGCCGGACCAGTTTCTGGACCAGATAGGTTTCTTCGTTGGTGCAGCGGGAGGACGTGATGCCACCCACCGAGCCGCGGCCGTATTGGCTCTGGATGCGCTTGAACTCGCTGGCCACGTGCGCGAACGCCTCGTCCCACGTGACTTCGCGCCAGGGATCCGAGATTTTCTCGCGGATCATGGGGTTGAGAATACGGTCCTGGTGGGTGGCATAGCCCCAGGCAAAGCGTCCCTTAACGCAGGAGTGGCCGCGATTGGCCTTCCCGTCCTTCCAAGGCACCATGCGCACCAGTTCATCGCCGCGCATTTCCGCCTTGAACGAACAACCCACTCCACAATAGGCGCAGGTGGTTACGACCGAATGCTCGGGTTGGCCGATCTCGATGACGGACTTTTCGGTGAGCGTTGCTGTGGGGCAGGCCTGAACGCAGGCACCGCAGGAAACGCAGTCGCTTGAGAGAAAATCCTCATGCATACCGGGCGAGACCCGGCTATCGAATCCCCTGCCCTCGATGGTCAACGCAAAGGTGCCCTGAACTTCCTCGCAAGCGCGCACGCACCGCGAGCAGACGATGCATTTTGACGGATCGTAGGTGAAATAGGGATTGGATTCATCCTTGGGCATCCAGCGGAAATTGTCGTTCCCGCCATCGCGGCTCTTGGCCGAGACGTGATTGTCGCCCTCATAGCCATAGCGTACGTCTCTTAGGCCGACAGCGCCGGCCATGTCCTGCAATTCACAATCGCCATTGGCCGCGCAGGTGAGGCAGTCGAGCGGGTGGTCCGAGATGTAGAGTTCCATGACGCCCTTGCGCAGCGTCTTAAGCCTCTCGGTCTGGGTCCGTACTACCAGCCCCTCGGCCACCGGGGTCGTGCAGGAGGACGGCGTGCCGTTACGCCCCTCGATCTCTATGAGGCACAATCGGCACGAACCGAATGCATCGACCATGTCGGTGGCGCAAAGCTTGGGAACCTTGATCCCCGCCTCCATCGCCGCGCGCATGACGGAGGTGCCTTCAGGGACGGTGACCGCAAATCCGTCGATCGTCAGCGTTACCTGCTTTTCGGATTTCGCCTGGGGCGTGCCGTAGTCGATTTCCTTGATGAGACCCATTGCAAGGCTCCTATTCGGCGGCGACCGCGGCGGGGCGCGGTGCAAAGTCATCGGGGAAATGCGTCATCGCACTCATCACCGGGTATGGCGTGAACCCGCCCAGTGCGCACAGCGACCCGAACTTCATCGTGTTGCACAAGTCTTCTATGAGAACGCGGTTGATTTCAGGATCGATCCCCGCCGCAATCTTGTCGAGCGTCTCGACGCCGCGTGTGGAGCCGATACGGCACGGGGTACACTTGCCGCAACTCTCGATGGCACAGAATTCCATCGCAAAGCGCGCCATTTTCAGCATGTCGGCACTGTCGTCGAACACGGTCAACCCGGCGTGGCCGATAAGTCCGTCCTTAGCTGCAAAAGCCTCGTAATCGAACGGGGTGTCGAATAAATCTCGCGAAAAATAGGCACCCAGCGGTCCGCCCACCTGCACGGCCTTGACCGGCCGACCCGAAGCCGTGCCGCCGCCGATCTCATCGACAATCTCGCCCAAGGTCAGGCCGAACGCGGTCTCGAACAGGCCAGCGTGTTTCACATTGCCCGCGATCTGGATAGGAATTGTGCCGCGCGAGCGGCCCATGCCGAAGTCCTTGTAGAAATTTGCGCCCTTCTCGAGAATGACCGGCACCGAAGCGAGCGATATAACGTTGTTGACGACGGTCGGCTTGCCGAACAGTCCTTCCAGGGCAGGCAGCGGCGGCTTGGCGCGCACGACGCCGCGCTTTCCCTCGAGGCTGTTGAGCAGCGAGGTCTCCTCGCCGCACACATAGGCCCCTGCCCCGACACGGACTTCCATGTCGAAGGCGTGGGCGGAGCCGACCACCGACGAGCCCAGCACGCCAGCATCGCGCGCGATTTCGATGGCCTTACGCATTGTGGCGACGGCGTGCGGATATTCCGAGCGAATGTAGATAAAGCCCTTGGTGGCCCCAACCGCGATCCCGGCAATGGCCATGCCTTCGATCAGGACGAACGGATCGCCTTCCATGATCATGCGGTCGGCGAAGGTGGCAGAATCTCCCTCGTCGGCGTTGCAGACGATATATTTGCGGTCGGCAACGGCGCCGAGAACCGTATTCCATTTGATGCCGGTCGGAAAACCCGCACCACCGCGCCCGCGCAACCCGGACACGGTCACTTGCTTGACGATGTCTGCTGGCGCCATCGCCACCGCCTTCTCAAGGCCCTTCAGTCCGTCATGAGCCCGGTAGTCGTCCAATGAGAGCGGATCCGTGATCCCGCAGCGCGCAAACGTCAGCCGCATCTGCTTTGCGAGAAACGGAATATCCTCGGTGGGCCCCAGGCAAAGCGGGTGATCGTTGCCCCTCGGCAATCCCGCATCGAACAGCGACGGCACATCGGCCGCCCGGACAGGGCCATACGCAATGCGGCCTGTCTCCTTTTCCACTTCCACTAGCGGCTCGAGCCAGTGCATGCCACGTGAACCGTTGCGGACGATCCGCGCGTCGAGACCGCGGGCGGCGATTTCTTCTTCGATCGCCTTCACCACAGCATCCGCGCCCATTGCCAGCGCCGCTGCGTCGCGCGGTACGAAAATCCTCACGCTCATGCGCGCACCCTTTCGATGATCCCTACAATCTTCTCGTCGTCGAGACGACCCACCGGCTCGCCATCGAACATCGCCGCAGGTGCGCAGGAGCAAAGGCCGAGACAATAGACAGGATCGATCGTCACAGCGCCATCGGCGCTGGTTTCCCCGAAGCGCGCGCCCAGTAGGATCTGCAGCCTTTCGGCAACCTGCTCACCGCCCATCGATTGACACGCTTCGGCGCGGCAGACTTTCAGGACGTGGCGGCCAGCGGGTTCCTTGCGGAAATCATGATAGAACGTGACGACGCCATGGACTTCGGCGCGGGAAATATTGAGCGCATCGGCAACGACCGGCAAGACACTGGTAGGGACATGGCCAAATTCTTCCTGTAACCCGTGAAGTATGGGAAGGAGCGGCCCTTCAAGCCCTTTGAAACGCTCGATAATATCAAGGGCGCGGGCCGCCGCCCGGCCATCATCTGTCTGCAGCGCCATGCAGATTCCCTCCGATTGCTTGGAATGCCAAGCCAAGTCGTTAGAAAATCAAAGAAAGCGGGTTCAATCAATAAAGCATTCCCGTCAGCCGATAGACGATATCAATTGAAACGGGCGACGCAGGCTTTCCCATCACGTCGGCGGACCGCCAGGCGCAAAAAATCCTCCTAGAGACCTGACATCCCTTGCCTCTATGCGATCGGGTTACAGACGCTTAACCATATCTGTGGACAATTTTATTTATCGGAACGAACTCCCGCAGCTTTCGCTTTCACTATCGAACAGCCGGAGACGGGCGATGGTGAAATTCTCAGAAAAGTCCCTCGAAGTTGCGCAATCGCAGATGAGTCGCGAGGCCCTGAGCCATTGGGATGCATTTCATCTGCCGTCACCGAGCAAGAAAATCGAAACATTGCTCGCAGCGCTGGGAGAGGACGAGAACCAGGAGTCCGCTTCAGATCAGGCGGACGATTCCCACGAGTCGAAACACTGGGAATAGTTTGGCGAGGTTGCCATCCTCTCGGCAGAACTGGTCGAGCAAAAAGCAATTGCAAACCTAGCGTAGGTAGCGAATGCGCGGTCTGTCTTGATCGGAATCGAACTCTATCCGCGTTTCGACCCGGAAAACGCTGAGCAGAAGCTCTTCGGTCAACTCCTCTCTTGGCCGGCCGGCAGCCACGATCCTGCCGCTATCGAGCACGATCAGGGAATCGCAGAACATGGCGGCGTGATTGAGGTCGTGTAGCGCGATGACGCTCGTCAATGGCAGCCCGGCAACCAGCCGCATCAGGGCAATCTGGTGTTCGATGTCCAGATGGTTCGTAGGTTCGTCCAGAATGAGTTCGGACGGAGCCTGAGCCAAGGCGCGCGCGATATGGACGCGCTGCCTTTCCCCACCGGAAAGGCTTTGCCAATTCCGGTCGCGCTTGTCGGCTATGCCCACGCGTTCGAGCGCGTTTTCCACGGCCTCTTGGTCCGCCAATGTCCACCCCGAAAAAAGCGAACGGTGCGGAAATCTGCCCAGCTTTACAACCTCGATGACGGGAATGTTGGCATTGGTCGAAGCATGTTGCTCGACAAAGGCCACCCGTGACGCCACCTTGCGTCGATTGAGCGCGCCAATCTCATTGCCATCGAGCAGGACACGACCGGAATGAGGCGAACGCAATCCGGCCAGCAAGCGCAGAAGGGTCGTTTTTCCCGACCCGTTGGGGCCCAGCAGACCAAGTGTCTTGCCTGGCTCGACGGCGAGTGACACCCCCTCCAGCACGCGCTTGGAACCAATTCTCCAGCCCAGATTCTCGGCCACGATGCTCATGAAGCGATCTGTGAGCGGTAAAGGATAAGTGCGAATAGCAGCACGCCCACCAGCGCGGTCACAACGCCGATTGGCAGGCTCTGTCCAGGAATGAGCACACGGGAGGCGACATCCGCCAGGACCATGAAGATCGCACCCACGACGGCGCAGGCCGGCAAGAGCCTTCCATGGAGCGGGCCGACCAGGAACCGCGCGGCATGAGGCACGACGAGGCCCACAAGGCCAATAGAGCCCACCATGCTCACAATGGTGGCAGTCATGACGGCGGTGATGGCAAAAAGTCCGAGTCGTGCGCGGCCGACATCGACCCCCAGGGCAGCAGCCGCTTCGTCCCCAAATGCAAAAGCATCGAGAATACGGCCGTAGAACAGGCACGCGACCAGGCCGAGGCTTACGACGACGGACGATAGGGCGAATTCGGGCCATCGCACGCCGCCGAAACTTCCCAGAAGCCAGAACATGACGTCCCGCGCCTGTTGTGCGTTGCCCGATGTCGTGACCACATACGAGGTCGCGGCATTGAAGAGCTGGGACGCTGCCACGCCGGCCAGGATGGTGCGTTCTGGCCCACCCCGCGCGCCGTTCGATAACAAGGCTACGAAAAAAAGGCCGCAAAAGCACCCAGAAAGGCGCCGAAAGAAAGCGAGAGCGCACCAGCTCCGATCCCGAGAATGACAACCGCCACAGCGCCGGTGGAGGCTCCTGCCGAAATGCCCAGTACGTAGGGCTCTGCCAGCGGATTGCGCAACAGCGACTGCAGTATGGCGCCGCAAAGCGCAAGCCCGGCACCACAAAAAGCCGCTACCAGAGCGCGGCTCAGCCGGTAGTCCCAGATCACCGCATCATGAATGCCGTTGATTTCAAGCGCGGTCCAGCCCAACCGGTTGAAGATGATGGTCCATACGCTCGAAAGGGGGATGGGCAAATCGCCAACCCCCACGCTAATGCCGACCGCAAACGCAATCGCCAGGAGGGAGGCCAACAGCAGGAAGAGAAAACCTCCCTGCTGACGCGCGGTTGATATCAAGGTACTCACCTGATTAAACCAAGTTCCTTGAGCTGTGTTGCGATCTGTTCGGCGCCATAGATCGTGCGGATCGTCGGATTCATGGCCTGACCATCCATGACCACGATGGCGTGGTTCCGGACCGCCGGCATCTGGCTGGTCGCGGGGTCAGTGGTCAGGAATTCGATCTTGGCTTCAGGTTTGTCGAGTTCCCAACGATTGCGGTCAAGGCTTGCCACCACGATGACATCGGGTTCGAGTGCAATGATCCCTTCCCATCCAAGGGTGGGCCACTCCGCATCAGCAGTCACCGCGTTGTGCCCGCCAAGCAGTTCAGCGATATAGCCGGACGCCGCGTTCTTGCCGCCCAGATAGGCGTCGGCGGTGGGCTCGGGGCTCGAAAACCAGAAGACGTAGGACAAGTCCCGCCCCCCTGCCGCGACAGCAGAGCGCAGCGCGGCCTCACGCGCCCGGAAGCTCTCGATCAACGCCTGCCCGCGCTCCTCCACGTCGAAAATCTGCGAGAGTTGGTCGATCTCCCGGTAGAGAAGGTCCATGTTCCACAGGGCATCCCGGCTGCCATAGGCATCGTGAACCTGCGCGGTGCTCAGGCATGTGTTGGGCGAAAGGTAGGTCGTAATGCCGATGTTCTCGAAATCCTCGCGCTTGGCGACATTGCTGTCCGGGCCCATGAGCGTGGGAAGCGCAGCCGCAACGAAATCCGGCTGTTCTGCGAGGATGGACTCGAAAGTCGGAAACTCGACCGTGAGCAGCTTCACCGCCGCATTGGCATCCGCCAGTTCGGGCAGTACGTTGTTGGGCCAAAATGCCGTACCCGCCATTTTGTCTTCGAGCCCTAGAAGAAGCATGATTTCCGCGCTGTTCTGCCCCAAAGCGATAGCACGCTCAGGTGGGTTATCGTACGTCACCTCGACACCGCAATTGCTGAGGGTAAGCGGATAGTATGTGGCGCCTGCACCTGCGGGAGCCGCGATAGCGGCCAGTGCTGAAAGGCTCGAAACGATGAAGAGGGATTTTATCTGCATTTGTGCCCTCCAAAGGCTGGCAGATTACGGAGGCGCGCCGCCTAAATACCCCTGCACACGTTAAAACAAGAGTATTTTTATCATATTTATGCGTGTTAGTTGGTGGCCGACCTGCTCGCTGCGAGCCCGGTAATTGAGCGCCTGCTTTACGGCTGCTGGGGTGGACGATTGGTACGGTTGCCGCCAGGGTCATCAGTGACCTGGAGGGCGGGTTCAATCCGGATATGCACGTGACCGACCTCTCGCTTTTGCGCTACACTTGAGCCCAATCGCGTCAGCCACAGTCTAGGGTCTCGAGAAAGTCCACCGCCCTTGGTGGCTCAACGTGTGCCACTCTGGACATTGAGGATATCGACAAGATGGCTGTCCGGCGACTTCGCGCAGGCGGCCAAGACATATTGGGCATCCACTTGCGGCGCGGTAAACGCCGATGTCTCAAGCGGAGCCGCGCCCGGGGATTCGCCCGATGCGTCCCCGTCGGCGCCCGTGCCGTCAGGCCCATCGCCGGGGCCCAGCAGTTCCATCGGGCCTGTGGTGCCCAGGGTCATCGCATCGCGTTGGGCGTCGGCATAACCTGCGTTCGGACCGCCCGAGCTGCTCTCGAGGCCCGCAGCCTGAGACTGTGCTGTTGCGGTTGCAGGTAAGGCGACCAGGCAAGCGGAAAGGCAGAGCAAACGCAGGGGCATGATATTTCCTTCAAATGAGGTTATGCTCGTCAACGCGCCCCCTGCGTGTTTGTTTCATTGGCCTGATGTGTTCCTTCTGGGCGAGCAGAGGAACGACAAAAGCAACCCAGGTCCAATTCCTCTTCCGATCCTAAACAGTGCTTAACGAAGCTGATTTATGGATGGATTCTCGTTTTTCATTCGAAGCAATACTTATGGCCACTCGCGGTTGCATTTTTGACGAGCCTGACCGGTTAGCGGTAACGCTAAGCCGGGAATGGCTAGTGGAACGATGATCCGGACAATCAGCGCACGGCTGGCGACCCTTGTCGGGACCGGCGGCGGACAGATGAGTCTGTCCGGTTTTGTGGTGATTGCCATACGCATAGGCGGCGCCGGCCTTGGGCTTGTCGCACAGGTCCTTGCTTCGCGCCTGGTTGGCGCGGAAGCGTTTGGATACTACGCACTGGCCTTGGTATGGCTCCTGCTGTTGGGCCACGGTGCCACTGCGGGGACCAACCAGATCGTCTGCCGTTTCCTGGCCGATTATCTCACCAAAGGGGACAGGGCAGCCGCATCCGGACTCCTCCGGTTTGCGTTCTGCATGGCGGGGGCCGCTGCGGTCTTGGTGGCCAGCATATCCATTGCTGTTGTTCAAACGGGTGTTTTCGATCTCGAGCCCGCAACGGTGCTGTTGTTCACCCTTGCCTTTGCGGTCATCCCGCTGCTCGTGCTGCAGGATTTTCTTGAAGCCATCGCGCGCGGCCTGGATAAGCCCAATCTCGGCATCGCGCCTGCACTGATGCTCCGGCACGTGGCGATCATCGCCGGCGTCCTGGCTATGCTCGCCATGGGCGCGGGCGGAGACGCGATAACGATCATGGCGATGACCGTTGTGGGACTCGCAGCCAGCGTATTCGTGCAGTATCTCCTGTTGCGTCGCCACCTGTCCGCCACTCTCGGCGGCTCGCGCCCGGAATATCGCGTCGGATACTGGTTCCGCACCGCGCTCCCCATCGCGTTCCTCGACGCCTCCGAGGTACTGTTCCATAATGCCGATATCCTTGTGCTGGGCCTTTTCGTCCCGGCAGAAACGGTAGCCTTCTATTTTGCAGCTACGCGGTTTGCTCAGGTCTTGAGTTACGTGCCCTACGGCATGACGGCGGTTTCGGCTCAGAAATACGCCAGCCTCTCGGCTCAACAACGGCATGCCGATCTCCAACGGCTGATCGGGCAGGTTACAAGCGTATCGACCGTCGCAACCGCAATTGCAGGTACCGTTCTCTGGCTTATGGCGGTTCCTTTGCTGACACTGTTCGGACCTGAATACGCGGCAGCCGCTCCCGTACTCCCCCTGCTCTGCCTCGGCATCGTGATCGCCTGCGCGCTGGGACCTGGCGAGGATGTACTGACCATGCTCGGTCAGGAGCGCATCTGCTCCGTCGTCGTCACCCTCTCTTTGGGACTCAATGTCGGGCTCAATTTCCTTCTGATTCCGCATTGGGGAATGGCCGGCGCAGCCCTCGCGACCGCGGCCGCCTTCGCTGGAAGAGGAATGCTTTTGTCATACTTCGCATACCGCCGCCTCGGGCTGATGTTGCCCCTAGGGACGGCAGCCTTCGGATTCAAGGTGCCCAAGGAGGTCCAACTGTGAAGGCAGTGGCTGATGCGCACCCCCATAATCCCGGTCACCGCCGCTCGCGCGCCGGAGCAACAACAGGCCGTTTCGCGTTCGATGCGCGCGTGGTCTCCGGGTCCGAACTGGCCGGCATCGACCGCGGCGCCTGGGACCGGTTGGCGGCGAATGCACTTGAGGAAAACCCGTTCTTTGCCCGGCCGTTCGTCGAAGCAGGCGTGACGGCCCTTGGCCAGTTTTCCGACGTCCAGATCCTGGTAATTTCTCACAAAGGACAAGACGACCTTCTGGCGCTGGTGCCATTTCGCCAGACGGTGCTTGCGGGGGGCCTTCGCATCGGACCAGCCCGGACAGCGCTGAACCTCTATCAGGTGAACGGGGCTCCCCTGATAGACAGGGATCACGCCGAGCATGCGGCGGACGCATTGTTCGAAGCCATGAACTCGTTACCGGACCTTCCCCGGCACTGGACGTTCCCGCATATCGACATGAAGGGGCCCTTTGCCGAATACTGCGAGCGCCACGCCCGTCGGCACAACAAAGCCATCGCGGCGATCAAACGCTATATGCGTCCCAGGCTGTCGCAGATGTCCGATGGATTCGCTGCGCATGTCGAGGCTGTCATCGGCAGCAAACGGGCCAAGGAGGTCCAGCGAAGCCTGCGACGCCTGCGTGAACTGGGCGAGGTACGGTTCGAGCGCACAACGGATCCCGACCTCGTCCGTTGGCGCGTGGAAGCCTTTCTCGAGATGGAGCACTCGGGATGGAAAGGCGAGCGTGGCACTTCATTCCTGTCGAACCCCGCCCATGCCGCCTTTGCGCGCGAAGCCTTCGGCCACAGTGGCGCGGAGGATGGCTATGTGGTGGTCGATAGCCTCCTGCTCGACAACAAACCGATCGCGATCAGCATCAATATCGGCACCGGCGGCATCCTCTTTACGCCCAAATGCGCTTTCGACGAGCGCTACCGCAAATTTGGGCCGGGAATCGTCCTCGAATACCTGGTGGTCGAGGCCTTCTATGCCCAGAAGAAGCACACCGGGATGGACGCCGCAACAACGGTTGATGGCCATCTCATTTCGGGTTTCTGGAATGAAACACGTCCGCATGGAACGCTCATCGTAGGACCGTCCGGATGGCAAACGCAATTTCTGGCGCGCCTCGAGGAGATTGAACATACCCTGCGGGGACACGCGAAGCGCGTACTTGGATACGCCAAGGCCGGGCCGTTACTGGTGCTCCTGGAGCCTGACCGGCTACTCCCGCTGATCGCCATGTGGTGAAACGGCGCGGACTTCCCCGGGATCGAGCTGACCCGGATTGTTGAAACCCACCCGGCGGCGCGCATTCCTGAAGGCTCCCGGCGATTGGCCATATAACCGGCGGAATGCCTTTGCGAAATAGTTGGGATCCGGAAAACCGCAGGCAGGCGCTATGTCCCTTACCGGCAAGTCCGTCGCCAGCAGCAACCGCTCTGCACGGTTCATACGTGCCGCCAGAACGAAGGCGGACGGAGTTGCCCGGGTAGCCTTGGTAAAGGTCCGCACGAAATGGGCCCTGCTCTGTCCCGCAATACGTGCGAGAAGGCCGACATCAATGGCACGCGCCGGATTGCTTTCGATGAAGCCGACAGCGCGCTGGACGGCAGGCGGCAGCGAGACTTCCTCGCGAGATGAACCAAGAGCGGTATCATAGAGCGTCATCAGCATCGTGTATGCGGCGCTCGAAACCGCGCCGGGGGTATCGGAACTGCCCTCCAGCAGGTCGAGGCACGCGCCGGCCAACCTATCCACCCCAGACTTGGACGGACGCAGGATTGGCCCGGTCACGGACAGGATCGACCCTGCAAGCCGCAGCGCCTCTCGGCCCTTGAGTATGGCCCAGAAGTACTCCCAGCTTTCGCCGCTGGCCAGCCAGTACCGATGGGCATGCGGGAAGGTCAATAGCATGGTTTCTCCCGGCCCGGGCTTATGCAGCACGCCACCGAAATCAAGGCGGCCCGTTCCAGATACCGTATGCTGGATTAGGGCGAACGGCGCCCCGCCACGCTGCAGGCCGTCCCATGAATAAATCTCGTTAGCGCGCATTTCGAAGCCGACGCCGCCTGCCATGCAATGCAGCCCGGTCTCGCCCCGCACAAGAGCGATCTCCCTCATGCTGTGGCCATGCGCAATCAGCGACTTGAGCACAAGATTACCCTCCCTCGCACATCCTTTCTCTACAACTTTAGGTCATGCCGGGCTAGTGGTTGAGCATAGCAACGACGGCGAGAAAGGGAGAAGGCCGCCATGAGCTTCAAGATTGCCATTATCGGCGCCGGTTCGGTGGGCTTTACAAGGACCCTCGTCTCGGATGTTCTGAAGGTACCCGACTTCGCGGATATCGAGATTGCCCTCACCGATATCAACGCGCACAATCTCGACATGATCCGGCAGATCATCGAACGCATCGTGTCGGTCAACAACCTGCCCGCCAAGGTTACGGCGACCACAGACCGGCGTGCTGCGCTGGCGGGCGCCCGTTATATCCTCAGTTGCGTACGCGTCGGCGGACTGGAAGCCTTCGAAACCGATATCAACATCCCGCTCAAATATGGCGTCGACCAATGTGTAGGCGACACGATCTGCGCCGGCGGCATCATGTACGGCCAGCGCAATGTGCCGGTGATCCTCGATTTCTGTCGGGACATCAAGGAAGTTGCCGAGCCGGGAGCGCTGTTCCTCAACTATGCGAACCCGATGGCGATCAATACCTGGGCGGCTCTCCAGTACGGTGGGGTCAATACCGTGGGCCTCTGCCACGGCGTGCAGCACGGGGCGCACCAGATTGCAAAGGTGTTGGGCGTAACGGACGACGAACTGGATTATATCTGTTCAGGCATCAACCACCAGACGTGGTATGTCGATATCCGCGCGAAGGGACGGAAAATCGAAGCGGACGAACTCATTGCCGCTTTTGAACGACACCCCGTTTACTCGCGGCAGGAAAAGCTGCGTATCGACGTGCTCAAGCGGTTTGGGGTCTATTCGACCGAGAGCAACGGGCACTTGTCGGAATACCTGCCCTGGTACCGCAAGCGGCCCGAGGAAATCGGCAAGTGGATCGATACCAGTGAATGGATTCACGGCGAGACGGGCGGCTATCTGCGCCACTGCACGGAACAACGCAACTGGTTCGAAACCGATTTTCCCCAATTCCTCGAGCAAGCAGGCAAGTCCTTGAGCGAGCACAAGCGCACCTCCGAACATGCGAGCCATATCATTGAGGCCATCGAAACCGGCCGCGTCTATCGCGGCCATTTCAACGTGCGAAACGATGGGGCGATCACAAATTTACCCGCCGACGCGATCATCGAGAGCCCGGGCTTCGTAGACCGGTTCGGGATCAACATGGTCGAGGGCATTACGCTGCCATTGGCCTGCGCCGCGACGTGTTCGGCAACCATTTCTGTGCAGCGCATGGCAATGGAGGCTGCGGTCAAGGGCGACATCGATCTGCTGAAGCTCGCCATGCTGCACGACCCGCTCGTAGGTGCGATCTGCACGCCCGAGGAGGTGTGGGCCATGGCCGACGAGATGGTCGTCGCGCAGGCCAAGTGGCTGCCGCAATATGCCGGTGCCGTTCCCGCGGCCAAGGAGAGGCTTGCCAAGTCCACGGTCAAGACGCGCGAATGGGAAGGGGCGGCGCGGCAGCGTATCCGGGCGGTCGAGGAATTGCGGACAACCGGCCGTTAACATCTTTAAAACCCGCAAATCTGGTCTTCGTTACCGGATTGCCGATTGCCGCGCCGCGGGGCAGACTGCCGCGACGCGGGAGGGTTAAGATGGACGGACGGCAAAGCCATTTTGTGGTTGTAGGCGGTGGGACGGCAGGCTGGATCACCGCCTTCATCATTCAGGATAGCGCGTGGCGTAAAGGGCTGAACGCAAGGATTTCGGTCGTCGAGTCCTCGAAAATTCCTACGGTTGGCGTCGGCGAGGCGACGACGGCCGCGTTTCGTGTGCTGCTCAAGCATTTCAACATCGATGAGTTCGAATTCTTCCGGGAGACGGAGGCCAGCTTCAAGCTCGGCATCCGGCACGAAGACTGGCGGCGCAAGGGCTATACCTATTACGGTCCGATCGACGATCCGCACCAGGTCATCCAGCCGCCGCGCGGGGCACCGAGCGATTACCTTAACGTCTACGCGGTGTCGGCGGGCAAACCGGTGCAGGATATGCATCTTTTCGGACCGCTGCTCGAACGCAAGAAGGCGCCCTATGCGCTGGGCAAGGACGGTTCGCTGGTACCGCTTGGTCCCTTCCATTATGCGTTCCATTTCGATCAAGCGCTGGTCGGCAAGTTCTTCGCGCGCAAATCCAAGGGGGTAGATATTGTCGATGCGCTCGTCTCCGGTGTCGAGCGCGATCCTGAAACCGGGCTTATCAATGCGCTCGTCCTGGATGAAGGAAGGCGGCTTGAGGCGGACTTTTTCATCGACGCCACGGGTTTTCGCAAGCAGATCATCGTCAAGGAGTTGCAGGCGCCCTGGATCTCCTACGCCCATGAACTGCCCGTCAATCGGGCCCTGCCCTTCTGGATCGACATCAAGGAGGGCGAGGAGATCGCCAACTACACGCGCGCATGGGCCCAAAGCGCGGGCTGGATGTGGCAAATTCCCACGCAGTACCGTTATGGCTGCGGCTACGTCTATTCCGACGAATTCCTGACGCCCGAGGAAGCCAAGGAAGAGGTCGAGCGCGTTCTGGGGCACGGGATCGAAGTGCGCAGCGACATTCGTTTTTCCATTGGCCGGCTGGAAACACCGTGGATTGGCAACTGCCTTGCGGTGGGGCTTTCGTCGAGTTTCCTCGAACCGCTCGAATCCACATCGATCCACGGCACGATCGTCCAGGTGATGCTGTTTGCCGGGCGATTCCTGAAGGAGCCCAGCAAGATGAGCCAGGCGGACCGGGATGATTATAACCGTCGTGTCGGCCGTCAGGTCGACGACTTCCGGACATTCGTCAACACGCACTATGTGGTCGAGCGCGAGGACACCCCCTTCTGGCGCGAGGTGAAGGCCAATCGCATCCATCCCGAGACCAAGGATCGGCTTGCGCGCTGGGGACGGGAAATGCCGCGGCACGAACACTTCCCGAACTACCTCGATGGCCTCCCGCACATCGAAACGCAATTGCATTATCCTGTACTCGACGGCCTGGGGCTGCTCGACCGCGATCTCGCAAAGCGCGAGATGGCGCGCGACCCTGCGCTGCGCACGTTTGCGAAAAAGAGCTATGATAGCCTCGTCAAGGAGTACAAGCAGGCCGCGACCAAGGCCCTGGGGCACGCGGAGTTCCTCAGAATCGTCCGGGAGATGGCATGACGCGGCAAACCGGCGAGCCTCTGCCTTATGGTTGAGTGGCCGCTATTCCTTTTCGCCGTGCTCGTGCTGCTTGCCACCCCCGGGCCGACGAATACGCTCGTCGCGGCTGGCGGCGCCGGGCGCGGGGTCGCCGGTGCAATGCCGTTGCTGATCGGTGAGTTGGCCGGCTATGGGCTGGCGATAACGTTCTGGACGGAGATCGTCGGCGCGGCCGCGTCTGTCCAGCCGTCGGTGCTGATCGTCAGCAAGCTTGCCGCTTCAGCGTTCCTCGTATGGTCGTCGGTCAAGCTCTGGAAGATCGCTGGCACCGACTGTCTGCCAGGCAACGGCATTGCGGTACGCCGCGTGTTCCTGACCACGCTGCTCAATCCCAAGGCGCTGGTGCTGGCCTTCGGCATCTTCCCGCCCGTCGGCTTTGTTTCGCGGCTCCCTTACTTCGCTGCATTTTCCGTACTCGTCACCGTCACCGCAATCGGCTGGATGACCTTCGGGGCGCTGCTCCGGCGCTCCGGCATGGAACGGCTGACCCTAAGGGGCATCGACCGGATCGCGGCGGTCGTTCTGACCGTTTTTGCCGTTCTTGTCGCACTGAGCGCAATCGGTTGAGGTGAAGAGAGAGACGGCCCCGGATTTGTGCGCCGGGGCCGTCTGCTGTGACGGCCGGGAGGTAGCCGTCAGGCAACGCGCTGCTGGCGGGATCCTCGCGCCCATTCGGGCAGCATGTCGCCGTGAGCTGCGAGGAGATCGTCGACAAGCGTCCAGATCTGATCGAGATCGAGTTCGGCGGCAGTATGCGGGTCCATCATCGCGGCGTGATAGATGTGCTCGCGGTTTTCGGTCATCAGCGCCCGGACGGTCAGTTCCTGAACGTTGATGTTGGTTCGCATCAGCGCGGCGAGCTGGGGCGGGAGTTCGCCGATATAGGTGGGCTGGATGCCCATTGAATCGACGAGACACGGAACTTCTGCGGCGCAATTGGCCGGCAGGGACGTGATGCAGCCGTTATTCCTGATGTTGCCATAGATCACCGACGGCTCGCCCGTCCAAACAGAGTTGACGATGGAGGAAGCATATTCGTGGCTTTCCTCGACCTTGATGGTGTCGGTATTACGGTACTGCTCGGCCTGCTTGCTCCAGCGCTCGATCTGCTCGATGCAGCGCTTTGGGTACTCGTCGAGCGGAATGCCATACTTCTCGATGAGATCCTCCCGGCCCTCCTTGATGAAATACGGAACGTATTCGGCGAAATGCTCCGAGCTTTCGGTGACGAAATAGCCCAGTCGCGTCATCATTTCGTAGCGCACCTTGTTGGGGCAGCGCGGGTTCCAGTGGCTGGGCTTCGGGATGCGCCCCTCGCGATACCCCTTGAGCAGATCGGGATAGAGGCTCTTGTAGCTGCCGTCCTGCTGTCTCTGCTCAAAGGTGAGGAAGAAGGACATGTGGTTGATGCCAGCGGCCTTGTAGCGCAGCGTCTCGTAAGGAATGTCGAGATCGCGGGCGAGCTCCCACGCGGTGCCCTGAACCGAGTGACAGAGGCCGACCTGCCTGATCTGCGGATATTTTTCCGCAATTGCCCAGGTGTTGATGGCCATCGGGTTCACATATTGGAGCATGATCGCCTGTGGGCAAAGCTCGAGCATGTCTTCGCAGATCTTCCAAAGGTGCGGCACGGTGCGAATGCCCCGCATGATGCCGCCCACGCCGAGCGTATCGGCAATGGTCTGGCGCAGACCGAATTTTTTGGGCACTTCGAAATCGATGACGGTCGAGGGCTCATACCCCCCGATCTGGAAGGCGACGACCACGAAGTCGGCCCCCTCGAGCGCCTTGCGCTGGTCAGTGGTGGTACTGACGGTCGCGCCGACACCCAGTGTCGAGATGATCTTGCCGACGACGATCTCGCTCTCTTCGAGACGGGTGGGGTTGATGTCCATAAGGGCGATGTGGGTACCCGACAGCGCGCGGCGCTGCAGGATATCGCCGACGATGTTCTTCATGAACACCGTCGAACCGGCGCCAATGAATGCGATTTTGGGGTTGGCCATTGGGAAAGTCTCCAAGGAATTAGGCGGCAATTTCAAATGCGGCGCGAACGAGTCGAGCCGTGTATTCGGTTTTCGGGTTGGTCAGGACCTCGCTGACCGGCCCCTGTTCGACAATCTTGCCGAACTGCATCACCATCACGCGGTGGCACAGAGCGCGGACGACCTTGAGGTCGTGCGAAATGAAAAGGTAGCTCAAGCCCTTCTCATCCTGGAGCTTGCGCAGCAGATCGATAATCTGGGCCTGCACCGAAAGATCGAGGGCCGAGGTGGGCTCATCGAGCAGGATGAACTCGGGTTCGAGCGCAATAGCGCGGGCGATGGCTATGCGCTGGCGCTGGCCGCCGGAGAATTCGTGCGGGAACCGCGTCAGGATGTTATCGGGCAGGCCGGCATCGCGCAGGGCCGCGCGGACGCGATCCACCCGCTCCCGGCCGTTGGCGCCGATATTGTTGACGATCAGTCCCTCCTCGATGATCTGGCGGATGGACATGCGGGGGTTGAGCGAAGCGAACGGATCCTGGAAGACGATCTGGATGCGTGAGCGCAGCGGGCGCATCTCGTTGCGCGACTTGTCGTGCAACGACTGGCCGTCGAAGAAAATCTCGCCGCCATTGTTCCGTATCAGGCGGATGAGAGCCTGGCCGAACGTCGTCTTGCCCGAGCCGGACTCGCCGACAAGCCCCAGCGTCTCATGACGCTGAAGCCTGATATCGAGATTGTCGACGGCGAGCAGTTCGAAATAATCAGGCTTGAAGAAGCCGCCGCGCTTCAGGGTAAAGGCCACCTTGACGCCCTTGCCTTCCAGAACGACCGGCTCGTCACCCTTAATCGGGTTGGCAACGCCCCTAGGCTCGGAGGCGAGAAGATGTTGCGTATAAGGATGCCGCGGGATGGAGAATAGGGCTTCAGTCTCGTTATGCTCCTGAACCGTGCCATTCTGCATCACATAGACGTATTCGGAGAACTGCCGGACAATGGTCAAGTCGTGGGTGATGAGGATCACCGCCATTCCGTACTTGTCCTTCAACCCCTTTATGAGATGGAGAATCTGCGCCTGAACCGTCACATCGAGCGCCGTTGTCGGCTCATCGGCGATCAGCACGTCGGGGCGGTTGGCGAGCGCCATGGCGATCATCACGCGCTGGCGCTGTCCGCCTGAGAGCTGGTGAGGATATTGCTTGAGTCGGGCCTCCGGTTCGGGAATCTGCACCTCTTCGAGCAGCTGCTTGGCGCGCTCCATGGCCTCCTTGCGGGACATCTTGTTGTGCAGGTGCAGGATTTCGCAGATCTGCTGGCCGACGGTGTAAACCGGATTGAGCGAGCTCATCGGCTCCTGGAAGATCATGGCAACGTCGTTGCCGCGCAGCTTGCGCATGTCGTCTTCCTTCATGGAGACGATGTCCTTGCCGGCGAGCATAATCTTCGTCCCGGGAAGGATGGTGGCGCGCTTGGTGAGCAGCCGCATGATGGTCCGCGCGGTCACGGATTTGCCCGATCCGGATTCGCCGACAAGCGCGATGGTCTCGCCCTTGTGGAGTTGAAAGGAGACGTCGCGCACCGCGTTCACCGTGCCGCCTTCGACCTTGAAGTCGACCGCGACATTGCGGGCATCGAGGATCAGCTCCCGACCATGTTTGCCAAGGTCGTAACGTTCGGGGGGAGCGAGATTCGGTTGCGTTCCGGTCATCTTCTCTTCTCCCTCAATACGGATCGACGGCATCGCGCAGGCCGTCGCCCAGCGCGTTGAAGGCAAAGACGGTAATGAGCACGAAAACCACTGGCGAGAGTATCCAGGGATACGAGCCGATCACCGAGAAGGTGCCCGTATCTTGCAGCATCAGCCCCCAGGAGATAAGCGGCGGCTTGACGGCGAAGCCGAGGAAACCGAGGAAGCTTTCCAGTAACACGACCGTCGGGATTGCTATCGTTACCGCGACGATGATGTGGCTCAAGACGTTGGGCAGAATGTGCCGCGTGATGATGCGAGCATCCCCCGACCCCACGGCAATTGCGGCGCGCACATATTCGATACGCGCCAACGCAAGGGTTTTCGAACGCACCTCGCGCGAGAGCTGCGCCCAGCCGAGTGCCGCCATGACCCCAATCACGAAGGCGATGAACACATTGGATGGCGCCGTCACCGGGATCAGAGAGGTGAGCGCGAGATAGAGCGGCAACTGCGGGAAGGCCAGAACGAACTCAACGAACCGCTGCAGCCAGGTATCGAGATGCCCGCCCAAATAGCCGGACGTAATGCCAACAAGCGTGCCGACGGTCGTCGTTATGGTCACCACGGCCAAGGCGATCATGAGCGAGATGCGGGCGCCGTGGATGCCGCGCGAGAGAATGTCGCGGCCGAACTTGTCGGTACCCAGGAAATGCACGGGACGACCGTCCCTGGTCCCGAGAAAATGGATGTCGGCCGGGATCACCCAGAAAATCATGTACGGGTTGCCCTTTACGAAAAAGCCCATCGGGGTGGGATCGTCGAGGACCGGGCCGGTCAGAGGCTGGAAGGTAATGGGGTCGAACTCACCCGTTTCCCCGATCGGGTAGACGTGGGGAATGAGCGTGAAGTTGCCCTCGGGATCGGTAAAGCTGATCCTGTCGGGGGGCGCGAACGGGATATTGGTTGCCCTGGGATCCATCGGCGCGAAGAAATCGGCGAAGATGGTCATGGTGAAAAGGATGAGGACCAATACCAAGCCGATCATTCCCATGACGGAACGGCGGAAGCGGCGCCAGACGAGGGTGTAATAGCCTTCATTGCCGTAGCGCGAGCGCGAGGGAGGCGCAGGCTCGGTGGCGGGAGTCGGCTTGACGCCGCCGCCCGGTTCGACGGGCAAAGGGATCGCGGGAGGGTTGCGGACGTCGGTCATTCACGTGCCTCCCCGCCAAGCCGGATGCGCGGATCGAGAACGGCGAGCAGAATATCGGCAATGATATTGCCGATGATGAGGGTGGTCGCAAGGACGAGCATGAAGGATGCGGTGACCCAGACATCGCCGATGCCCATCGAACCGACGATGGCCGGTCCGACTGTCGCCAGGCCAAAGACAATGGCGACTTCGATCTCACCGGTCAGCATGTAGGGCAGCACGACGCCCTGATAGGCAACCAGCGGATGCAGCGCATTGGGTACCGCGTGGCGCATAACGACGGCGCCTTCCGACAGCCCCTTGGCGCGCGCGGTTTCCACGTATTGCGCGTTCAGCACATCGAGCAGATTGCCGCGCATGACGCGCATGTTGTAGGCGAGACCGCCAAGCGTTGCGATGAAGATCACCGGCCAGACGTGCTGAAGGAGGTTGACGAACTTGGCCCAACTCCAGGGCGCGCCGCCATATTGGGCCGAGAAGAACATGCCGACTTCCGATACATTCAACTGGAAGACCAGCACATAAAGAATGATGATTGCGAGCAGGAACCGCGGGACGGTCATCCCGAGAAACGAGATGAAACCCAGAAACGTATCCGTCCAGCTATACTGGCGGGTCGCCGCAATGATGCCGAGGGTTATTCCGAAAATCGAAGCCAGGATGTGGCAGGTCAGCGCGAGCGCGATGGTCGGCGGCAGGCGTTCGGCGATCACATTGCCAACGGGCTTGTTATAGTAAAGGGAGTGGCCAAAATCGAACCGGGTCACGATCCCGGTGATCCAGCGGACATAGCGTACGACCATCGGATCATTGAGACCATGGGCCTCGCGGTAGGCCTGTGCCTGCGCTTCCGCCTGCTCGGCCGAGGCGCCGCCCTGGTTCATCAGCATCGAGCGGATATAGTCGGCATAGTCGCCGGGCTTGGCTTCGATGATGGCGAAGGTGACCATCGAGAGCAGCAGCAGGATGGGGATCGCCCCCAATATCCGCAATGTGAGGAACCTGATCATGGCGCCGAATCCTTTCCGGGATGGGCAGGGGGCACGTGCCTCCTGCCCGCGTTTGCTTGCCTAGTCCGATGTCAGGACGCCGGGCCCGATCCGCCGGGCTCGCCGGGCAGCGTCTGCGGATGCAATTCGTTGCTCGACTGCGCATCGGCCGGCACATACACACGTTCGCGGATGATGTTGTCTTCCGCCCAGTTGTACATGAAGATCGGTGCACCCGCCGGGATGTTGGCAAAACGCTTGTTGATGATCAGCGCACCCGGATACTGGGTCAGCCCAACCGAATAGACATTTTCAGTGAAAAGCCGCTGATACTCCTTCATCAACTCCGCACGCTCTTCAAGATCGGGCGTTCTGATGAAGGCATTGACGATGTCGACCATCTCCTGCTCGAAATCGAGCAGTTCCATCGTGCCATCCGAGCCAGCGCGGTGGAAGTTGTGCAGCCGCGGACCCGTGGGGGCAAGCTGCACGGTGTTCTGCACCACCGTCACGACTTCGGACACTTCGCGCCAGATGTGCCAGTCGAACCGACCTGACTGCCGCGCCGCTTCGCGGGCGTTGCCGTCCTGGAACTGAACGATGGCGCGGATGCCGATGTTCTCCATCATGGCGGATACGCCTTCGGCCAGGCTACGGTCGGTCTCGTAGTCGGTATTGGTCAGGATGGCGATTTCGATATCCTGTCCATTGGCCATGTCGGCGGGGAAGTTACGGATGCCATTGCCATCGGTATCTTCGAGCCCCAGCCCATCGAGCAGTGCGTTGGCCGCGTCGAGGTTGAAGCCGTAATAGACGGTGGAGTCGGCATCGTAATAGGTCGTTCCTGCGAGCAGGCCGCCAGGATAGATGGCCGTGAACGGACCACGCACCAACGCTTCGCCCAGCCGCTGCCGGTCGAGCGCGATGCTGACCGCCTTGCGGAAATCGGTCATGCGGTTGAGTTCGCGCACCGCTTGCTGCCGCTCGTCAGGATCGCCCCAGCCGGTGGCGGAGAGATTCATGTGCAGCGAATAGGCGATGGTCCGCGGACCGAACTGTAGCCGGGCCGGAGCGCTCTCGTCGGCGGAGCGGCGCAGGGCTTCGACATAGCTTTCGGGCTGTTCGAGGTTCGAGAAGTCACCAGAGCCGGCAACGGCCTGAACATCTCGGTCTGCCCAGGTGGACAGGCGGTAATAGACCTCGTCGAGATAGGGAAGCTGGTTCCCTTCCTCATCCACCTTCCAGTAGTAGGGATTCCGCCGCAACACGATGATATCGTCGGGGCGGTATTCCACCGGCACCCATGCGCCCATGACCGGGAAGTTCATGAACTCCGGCGGGAAGGCGTTGACGTACTGGTCGTAGGTGTTGTCGGAGTAGTCCGGATGGTGGGGCCGCAGGATATGTGCAGGGCCGGGGCAGAATGTGCCATAGGCCATCTGGTAGAGATACTGGGTCGGGAACGGTTCGGCGAAGGTCCACTTGATCGTGTAGTCGTCCAGGGCCTCCAGCGTCGTGCCTTCGCCGAAGCTCTCAGGCGTTGCGCCGCCAAGCGGGCTGACGTTCGGGTTGAGAACGTGATCGGTCCAGTAGAACATCACATCGTCGGAGGTGAATGGATGACCGTCCGACCACTTGGCGCCTTCTATGAGGTGCATGGTCAACTCGCGACCGTCTTCGGACCATTCCCAGCTCTTGGCCAGATTGGGCATCGGCTCGAGCTCATCGGCGCGGATCGTGAACAACGGACCGGTGCGGGTCAGACATTCGTACATGCCGATGTCGATGCCGCCCCAGCCCTGGACCTGACCGGCAAAATAGTTCCAGCCTTCGGGGCGTCCGCCAATGACGTGGCGCATGACATCGCCATAGACGCCGATGCCGTCAGGCATGTTGGCGGCCTTGTAGACCATCGGTTCGGCCGGCAACCTTTCCTCGACCGGCGGCAGGCGGCCTGCGTTGACGAAGTTCTCCGTTACCCAGCCGGGCTCGGAATACGAGTCAAGCGCGCGGTACTCCAGAATGTCGGAAATGCCGACGAAAATCGGCTCGCTCTGGGCAGCGAATTCGGGTGGCGGCGGTGGGGACATCGGCTCGACAGACTGGGCGCAAACCGCGGTCGCGGATATGCCCAGCAACAAGCCTGCCCCGCCAAGGGCGTAAAGCTTCCTGCGCATGGTTCCTCCCATGATATTAAGATCGCGCTCGGGAGGCGGGCCTCCTACCCAGCCTCGACGCGACGCATTGATCGTATCTCTTGCAATTGGCCGTACAATCCGCTTTTCTAAACACTTATTCCGGGTTTTAAAGAAACCGATATTCCATGAGCGATCTCTCTCCTGCCCCCGGTCCCGCACCTCGACCCGACCGCAAGTTCTACGCCAACACCCGTGCGTTCGGACGATTCGGCGTGCGATGGTTCGCCCCGCTTTTGATGTCCAGCGAACACTGGCACGGCCATATCGAGTTCAACTGGCTTACGGGCGGGAGTATGGAATACCTGTTCGACGGTCGGCCGGTGAGAATCCCGGCCAATCGCCTCGCCATGTTCTGGGCCGGCATTCCGCACCAGACTGTCGGAATCGATACGGGGCCGGCGCAGGACTCGCGACAGTGCAACATCTATCTGCCGCTCGATGCTTTTCTATACATGCCCAATCTCGGTGATCTGACCGAAACGATGATGGCGGGTGGCGTGGCGCTGCTCCCTGAGGATGCCGCCGATACCGCCCTTTTGCAGCGCTGGTACGCCGATTACCGCAGCGGTAAGCCAGAGCGGGCGGACGTACTGAAATCCGAGATCGCAAATATGCTCCGGCGAAGCGCCATGATCGGCTGGGACGTTCTGCTTCCGCCCTGGATCGAACGCCTTTCGCCCGGTACGCGTGCGGCCTCGCCCCTGCGCTATGTGGTGGCCATGGTGCGCCACATCATGGAGAATCTGTCCGAGCCTCTCGGGGCGCGGGACGTGGCCCGCGTGGTCGGCCTGCACCCGAACTATGCGCTGAACCTCTTCACCTCGGTGATGGGGATTGCGATGCAGAAATTCGTCATCCGCATGCGGCTGATCCGAGCGCGCTCCCTCCTATTCGAAGGCAACCTGTCGATCGCGAATGTCGCCTTCGAATCCGGCTTCTGCTCGCAGAGCCAGTTCTACGAGCACTTCCGGTCTGCCTATGGCATGACGCCCCGTGAGATGCAGAAGCGGCTCGTGATGTCCGAGCAGCCCCAACTTGCGTAAGCGCTCGCTAGTTCTTCAAGCAGACTCCCTCCAGCCCGGCGTTCCGGCGTTGGGTGTTTGATTTCCGTCAACGCGAACACCCGCGGTTCCCGATACTGTATCCCTAGCCTGACGCAAGCAGCGACCGCTTCTGTCTAGCGCCGGGCGTCGTTCCGCTGTGCCTCCCTCACCTACAGGTAGAACCCAAGGGGCAAGCTAACATTTGATAATCGAGCTGCGGCCGAGGTTTTGGCCGCCGCACCGTTCAACGCGTATTTTCCTGGCATGGGATACAGGAGGCCGATATGGGCCGATTTAATCGCGAATGGCATCTGCTGCACAGGATGCCCAAGAACCCAACTATCGAGCAGCGGATGCGCTGGCATCTCCAGCACGCTGCCAATTGCGACTGCCGGCCGATCCCGCAGCGCCTTCTCGACGAGATGGCTCGGCGCGGTTATCCACCGGCAACAGCGCGCAGCCTCAAATAATGGCTTGCTCCTTCCATGCGATCACTGTCGCTTGTCCCCGGGTTTGATCGAAGTCAACGCCACTAATCGGCTTTCTCCATAAAGAAATTGTATCACTTTTGGAGACCGCTCATGGACCGCAATCGCCCACATTTCTTCAAGATCAGGCTCGAACTGGCGCGCGAAACGCACAGTCCTTCGGGAGACGCCCGCACTGGCTACGAATTCGTTGCACCGCTCGACGATGAGGGACGGATTTGGGGCGACTTATGGGAAGACGAGCCCGCGAGCTGCATGGTGCGGTTCTTTACGCCCGGCCAGCAGGACCGCAAGGGCATGCTTGAGCGGGACGAGAACGGCGAATGGTATTTCGATTACGACGAATCCCGTTCCAGCGACGACGAGCATGGATACCGGTTCGGGGACGAAAGGTTCATCATCGGCGAATATGTGTCGATCGCGGATGCGGGGGACCAAATGCATACCTACCGCGTTACGCAGGTAGAAAAGCCCTGACGCCCAGCGTCGTCACCCAGCAATTCTTCGCCGATCCGTAGTGCAGTTCCGATGACCATCCGTAATCTCGACAAAGCGTTTCATCCCACATCGATTGCCATCATCGGCGCTTCGGAACGTCCCGGCTCCGTAGGCGAAAAAGTGCTGGCGAACGTCCTCGCTGCCGGGTTCGAGGGGCCGGTTTGGCCGGTCAATCTCAAATACGACACTTTAAAGGGGATAGCTTGCTATCGCGATGTCGGCCAATTGCCAGGCGCGCCCGACCTGGCCATCATCGCCACTCCAGCGGCGACCGTTCCCAGCCTGATCGCGCAATTGGGCGCACGTGGCACGCGGGCGGTCGTTGTGCTGAGCGCGGGCATCACCGATAGCAACGGCCTTCGGCAGAAAATGCTCGATGCGGCCCGTCCCCATACGCTACGCATTTTTGGTCCCAATACCATCGGCCTCGTCTTGCCGAGCCAGAAGGTTGATGCGAGTTTCGCGCACCTTTTCCCCTTGCCCGGTCGGCTCGCCCTGCTGAGTCAATCCGGCGCCATTGCAACGACGTTGATCGATTGGGCGCGTGCGCGGGGAATCGGATTTTCCCACGTGATCTCGATGGGCGATATGGCGGATGTCGATTTCGGCGATTGTCTGGACATGCTGGCGCGCGATCGGGAAGCCAGCGCGGTCCTGATGTATCTCGAAACAGTCACCAATGCGCGCAAATTCATGTCGGCCGCACGCGCTCTGTCGCGGATCAAGCCGGTCGTCGCGGTGAAGTCGGGGCGGCACGCACAATCTGCCAAGGCTGCTGCCACGCATACCGGCGCGCTTGCAGGTGAAGACGGGGTATTCGATGCAGCGCTGGAGCGGGCAGGTATCGTTAGGGTCGATACGCTCGAAAATCTCTTTGCTGCCGCGCAGGTTTTGACGCGGGTTCCTGCCCGCGCCAAAGCTCGCACTGCCATTGTAACCAATGGCGGCGGCGCGGGTGTCCTTGCGCTCGATGCGCTGCTCGATCACGGCGGCAATCTCGCTGAGCTGTCGCCGGATACCCTGGGCATGCTCGACAAGCTGCTTCCCGATGCGTGGTCTCACGCCAACCCGGTCGACATCCTCGGCGACGCACCCCCCGAACGCTACGCGCAGGTCCTCAGAACTGTGGCGCGCGACCCGGGAGTCGATACGGTTCTTGCGTTAAGTTGTCCTACGGGTCTCGCGTCGACGGCTGACAGTGCCAACGTCATCGCCGGTATGGCAAACAACGGGATGGTCGAGGGCAAGCCGCTCATCACGTCCTGGCTCGGCGACTTTACCGGCGCTCCGGCGCGCGCGATCCTCGATGCGGCGGGTATTGCGAGCTTTGAAACGCCTGCCCAGGCCGTCAATGCAATCAGCTACCTCGAACGGCGCACGGAAGTCGGAGCCGCCTTGTTGCGCGTCCCCGAGGTAGGGAGCGAAGACGTACGTGTGGACGATCCAGCGTTGGCTGAGATCCTCGCGCAGGCGCGGCGAGAGGGCCGCACGATGTTGCTGGAGGACGAGGCCAAGCAGTTCCTCTCCCGCTTCGGCCTTGCGGTGCCGCGATCGCAATTTGCGGAAACCGCAGACTCAGTCGGCGAGAAGGCCGACTGCCTGCTGTCGGAAGTCGACACTGTGGTCGTAAAGCTCGTTTCCAAAGCGATCTCACACAAATCCGACATCGGAGGCGTGGTTTTGGGTCTCCGCACGCGTGAGGATTGTATCGCTGCGGCAAATTCAATCAGTGAGCGACTGTCCCAGGCGCATCCGGGCCTGGTCCCGGACGGCTTCCTGATTCAGGAGATGGTTTCGATCCCCCACGCCCGTGAGGTGCTGATCGGAACGCATACCGATCCCATTTTCGGCCCGGCCATTCTTTTCGGAGCAGGCGGGATCGCCGCCGAGACCGTCGGTGATACGGCAATGGCCCTGCCCCCACTGGACGACAAGCTGGCGGGCGACCTCATTGGAAAGACACGCATTTCCCGCGTCCTCGGGGCGTACCGGAACGTGCCTGGCGCAAACCGGACAGCATTGATCGAAGCCTTGATCGAGGTTTCACGCCTCGTGGCAACATTTCCCGAAATCGAGAGCATGGACATCAATCCCCTGCTCGTCGGCACGGAGCGTGCGGTCGCGCTGGACGCACGTATCGTGATCAGGGCGGACTTCGACCACGAAAAGGCGGCGGATCGACTCTCCCTCAAGCCCTACCCTTCTGGCTGGGATATCCGTTTCGACGCGCAGGACGGAGACAGCTACGACATCAGGCCGATCCGCCCCACCGACGTGAGCCTCTTTCCCACGTTTTTCCAGAAGGTTACGATGGAAGACATCCGGATGCGTTTCCATGTGGCCAAGCGCGACTGGCCGCAAGATACGCTCGTGAGGCTGACGCAGATCGACTATGATAGGGAAATGGCCTTTGTTGCCATCGACACGGCGACCGGCGATTTAGCGGGCGTCTCCCGGCTCTATAGCGACCCCGATCGCGAAGAGGCCGAGTACGCCATATTCGTCCGCTCCGACCTGCAAGGCTACGGCCTGGGGCGGGCGCTGCTCGACCATTTGCTGACTTACGCACGCGCAGACGGTATCGGAACGGTGTTGGGCGATGTCTACGCCGGAAATTCCAAAATGCTGGAACTCTGCAGGGAACTGGGGTTCAGGATGGCCTCCAGACCAGATGATGGGGGCGTGCATCGCGTGTCGATCAGGCTGCGCTGAGCTCCGCGATATCGTGTACTTCGACCGACCGGACACCGGGATCGCTGAGAATAGTATCTATGATCGCGTGCAGGATCGATCTCAGCCCGTAGATCAAGAGTACGAAATGTCCCTGCGAAAGATCCTGAGCAATCTTTTCGGCGGTGGGTTGGGAAGCCCACGCGAAAATGTCGGCGAGGCAGTTCGCTGTGAACGACGGGGCCGTCCCTCCTTCCGGATGGCGCGACCCTTCCCAGACACCGCCCAACCGGAAAACGGCAGGTCGCCCTTTGGTGTCGGCTGGCAGCACTGCGTCAGGCCCGGCGAGTACGGCCATGTCCGCCAGATCGATGCCTCTCTCCTCTATCCGGGAAAAACCGGCAAGCAGCGCGGCGAGATCGGCAAATGCGCAGACAGCAACGCGATGCGTCCATTGACCTCGTAGGTCGGCGCTCGATGTCCCCCCATCGCGTTTTCGGGAAACTGAGGTCATTTGCACCGCCCTAATGAAGTCCGACGTCGCAGTCGCCAATCCGTCTCAGGCGCTGCATGTCGTTGATGGCGACAACGCCGCTACGCGGCAGGCTGATAATGCCCATCGAACGGAGCTTGGAGATATTGCGGCTTACCGTTTCGATGGTCAGTCCGAGGTAATCGGCGATGTCGAGACGGGTCATCGGCACGCCAACCACATCGGCCGCAGTTGAACGACGGCGATCGGCGAGCGCGCACAGGAAGTTGGCAACCTTTTCGATAGCGGATTTGCGGCACAAGACTATGGAAAGGTTTTGCGCGGCGCTGATTTCCCGTGCGGCCATCTCGAGCATCTTCTCGCCGAGATCAGCGCGCTCGCGCACCATGCGCATCAGGTCGCCTTTTGGAATCACGCGAACACGGGAGAAGACGACAGCGTCGCAGTCGTAACTATAGGTATCCCCTTGTCCGAGGCCAATAACGTCCCCGGGAAACGCGAAGGAAATGATCTGGCGCCGTCCGTCCTGGAACAGTTTGTAGACGCGGATGACACCCTCGATCACTTCATAGAGGTGATCGGCGTCATCACCTTCGAAAAGGAGCGGCTCGTGAGGACGTACGGTGCGTATGGCCGGATCGCGCGAGGGCATCGGCGCCGAAGCGTAGGCAGTATTCTCAATAGCAAGTGCAGAAAGCATTCGATGTCTCCCCGGGAGGCTTAAATCGCGTTGGGGAGACAATGGCTGCTGGCGGTAACGCGCTTGCGCCCGCCATGTAACGAAATGTAACAATGTGTAATTATGGACTGGTGAGTGATTCAAGCTTCAGGAACGGCATGATCGATCGGGCAGGAGCCCACATCCTGATCGTCGACGACGACCCGATGGTACGGCGTATGCTGCGCCGATGCCTCGAGGATGAAGGTTATCAGATATCGGAGGCAACCGATGGTGATGGGGTGCGTGAGTACTTGTCGCAACCGCTCGACCTCATCACTTTGGATCTCAATCTGGGGAGCGCCGACGGCCTTACGGTCGCCCGCGAGATCCGGCAGCATTCGGAAGTCCCCATCATCATGATCACCGGCAAAGGCGACATGATCGACCGTATCGTGGGACTCGAAGTCGGCGCCGACGACTATATCGCCAAGCCCTTTCACGTGCGCGAAGTTCTGGCGCGCGTGCGCTCGGTGTTGCGCCGCTCGACGGCTCGGGCTCCCAAGCCTGACACGGCGACTCCGCAGCCGGAATCCGGTCTCGCCTTCAACGGCTATTTTCTCGATCCAGAAAGGCGGACACTGACTGGGCCCGATGGGCCTGTCGCGCTGACCACCGGGGAGTTCGATCTTCTGGCACTTTTTGCCTCCAACCCCAACCGCGTGCTCAATCGTGACCAGATCATGGACAAGCTCAAGGGGTATGAGTGGGCACCACTCGACCGCAGCATCGATAACCAGATCGCCCGGCTGCGGAAAAAAATCGAGGTCGATCCCAAGAATCCCACACTGCTCAAAACAGTGAGAGGTGCGGGCTACACGTTTGCACCGGAGCGCTCTAGCCGCTGAACGCCTCGGCGATTGCCTCGGCGAGATCTACCAAACGGTAGGGCTTGCGGAGCACTTTCAGTCGCGCTGCGGCGAGTGTTTCCGATCGGGTCAATTCTTCAGCATAGCCCGAGGTCAGAAGCACCTTGATATGGGCGAACGTCTCGCGCGCTTCCCTGGCCAGATCGTAACCCGACATGCCTCCGGGCATCACGAGATCGGTAAACATCAGTTCGATATCGGTGTTGGCCGCCAGGATATTCATCGCATCCTTGCCGTTTTCCGCTTCGACGACGCGATAGCCGAGTTCCTTGAGGCGCGAGACGGTAAGCTTGCGTACCCGCTCGTCATCCTCAACCACGAGAATCAGCTGGCCCTGGCCGTAGGCAGTGACCGAACGCGGTGTGTCTGCCGCCTCGGGGGCCTGGTCCTTGAAGCGGGGCAAATAGAGGTTGACGGTCGTCCCCTGCCCCTGTTCGCTGTAGATCGTCGCGTGTCCACCCGATTGCTTGGCGAAGCCATAGATCATGGAAAGGCCGAGACCAGTGCCCTGCCCCTTTTCCTTGGTGGTAAAGAAGGGCTCGAAAGCTCGGTCCCGCACCTCCTGGGGCATCCCAGTCCCGGTGTCGGCAACCGAAAGCCGGACATAATCCCCCGGTAAAAGTCCGGCGTCGGCGCCGTCTTCATCGACATGCACATTCGCCGATTCGATCGCGAGGCGGCCGCCTTCGGGCATTGCATCTCGAGCATTGAGCGCCAGGTTCACGATGGCGCTCTCGACCTGCGAAGGGTCCGCCCGCACGGTCCAGAGATTGGGGCTCAGGGCATTGGAGAGCAGGATCGTCTCGCCCAGCGTGCGGTGGAGCATGTCGGTGAGATCGAGTACGAATGTGTTGAGATTGACTGGCTCGGGCTCGAGATGGCTGCGGCGGGCGAATGCGAGGAGGCGCGCGGTCAGTCGCGCACCGATCTCGGCAGCCTCGAGCGCATCGCCAGCGAGTTCACGCTGCTGATCGGTGGTGAGGCGTCCCTCCAGCATTTCGAGATTGCCGATGATCACGGTCAGCAAATTATTGAAATCGTGAGCGATTCCACCCGTCAACTGGCCCATCGCTTCCATTTTCAGCACTTCACGCAGGGCCTGTTCCGTGGCCTTGTGTTCGGTCAGATCCCGTATGATGCCCGCAAAGTGTTGCTCCCCGTCGATTTCGAACTCGCTTACGGCAAGGTGGACAGGAAAGATCGTTCCGTCTTTTCGCCGCGCCTGCACCTCACGCCCGATTCCGATGATCTTTTTTCGACCGGTGGTGCGGTAGGCGTTGAGATAGCCGTCATGCTCGGAATGGTAGGGCTCGGGCATCAGGAAATGAACGTTTTTCCCGATAAATTCGTCGTGCTCGTAGCCAAAAAGTCGCTCTGTGGCCGGGTTCACGGTCTTGATGAGTCCGCCCCTGTTGATCGTGATGATCGCATCGACCGCCGTATCGAGGATGGCGATGAGTTTTGCGGCTTGTCCGGCTAGCGCGGGGTCGTTCCTGAATCGCTCAATCATGCAAATGGTCACGTCAATTTTGAAGCGGCGATGCTATCGCAGGTTGTCCCGGGGCGAAAGCTACGTCCCGGGTGATCGGCACGCTTTTTAGCGCGAAGGCGCGGGTCCGCTGGAATTACGCTCGACGATTTGCCCCGCAATCAGGATGCGCATGTGGACATCGGGCGAAATGCGCCCACCGATGCGATCGTCAAGGAGCCTGACGCTCGCCGCACCCATATGGGTGCCATGCAGATTTACGGTGGTCAGCGAGGGCGATATCTGCATCGCGCTTGAAAAATCGCCAAAGCCAACCACAGAAACATCCTCTGGGATTTTTATGCCCAAGCGCAGCAATTCGGAGATGACCGTTACGCCCAGCCCATCATGGGCACAGAACAGCGCGGTGGGCGCGACATCTCTGCTCACCATTTGCTCGTAGATGACTGCAAAACGTTCACCATCGGCAAAGCGAACTTCCTCGAAAACCACGTCGTTGCGTTTTTCCAGCACTTCGCGCATTCCGTAAAAGCGCTCGATCCGACCCCGATAGCCCGGCGTTCCGTGGACGTAGACGATCGAGCGATGTCCAAGGTCGAGCAGGTAGTTGGCGACGGCGGACCCTGCTTCGTGGTCAGTACCCGACACCTGGTCCACGGGCTCGAGCGGGCCTAGCCAGCTCATGCGGACGATGGGCTTGCCCAGACCATAGGCGCGGTCGAGGCTGGTTTGCTCATGGGGGCCCACCATCAGCACGCCAGCACATCCAGCAATCAAAGCTTCGATTTCGTCCGGCAGATGCGTCCAACGCATCGCCACCCTGTAGCCGAGCCGCTGGCTTTCAGCCTGGACCCCGTTCTGGACGAGCATATGGAGCTCGCTGTTGATGAGGTCCATATCATGGAAAATGACACCCAGGGTCGGCATGTCGGGGCGCGGGGTCGGGCGCTCGTAGCCAAGTTCGCCGGCGATCTCCAGCACGCGGCGACGCGTTTCTTCGCTGACGCCACTCTTTCCCGAGAGCGCACGCGACACCGCAAATTTCGATAGGCCAATCTGTCTGGCGATTGTCGAAAGCGTTACGCGCGCCATCTGGAACCTTTTGATTGCCTAGCCACTATAGCCTGATACCTAAATCCATTTGATAACGCAACATAACGTTTTTCTTTTAATCGCCGATCCTGTCGTGATTTCCTGTCGGTATCGGCAATTTGTTTGCGTCAATAATGCTGAACCAATCCCCTGCCTGTGCAAAAAGGCTCGATAATCCGAACATAACGCTTTACCTAACAATTATCGCTATGCAAGCCTTCCTATTAGCTAACGGCAGGGAGGAACTGCCGGGCTGAGGAGGAGATCAACATGGTCAGAATGAGCCGTCGAGCCTTCGTTGCCGCAACGACCGCACTTGCGGGGACGATGGTTCTTCCCAATGTGTTGCGCGCCCAGGAATACCGGGAGAGCGCATTTTTCGAAGCCCAGGTCGCCAGTGGCGCCCTGCCGCCCGTCAATGAACGCCTGCCAGAAAACCCGCTGGTCATCACGCCGCTGCACCGCCCGGGACAGCAAGGTGGTACGTGGAACCATGCGCTGGTAGGCGGCGGATCGCTGTCCATGCTGGTGCGCTACCAGTCATACGAGCCGATGTTCCGGTTCTCGCCGGATTGGTCCGGGGTCATCCCCAATGTGGCGGAAAGCTACGAAGTCAGCGACGATTCAACCGTCTACACTTTCACCCTGCGCAAAGGAATGAAATGGTCCGACGGGCACCCCTACACGACTGAGGACATACGGTTCTGGTATGAGGACGTGTTCCTCGACGAAGAGGTCACGATGGGTGGCCAGGCCTGGTGGTATGCCGGCGGCGCCGTGGGGGAACTCGAGATCGTCGACGAACAGGTGTTCCGCGTGCAGTTCCGTGCGCCGAACGGATTTTTCGTCCAGCAACTTGCATGGGCACAACAGGATCACCTGACGCGTACGCCCGCACACTACCTCAAGCAGTTCCACCTTAAATACAATCCCGAAGCCAATGCGATCGCCGAGCAGCGCGGTCTGGCGAGCTGGATTCCGTTGTTCCAGACCGAATGCGGGCTGCATCAGGACAACGTGTTTTTCCAGAACTCAAATCGGCCCACGCTCGATGCGTGGAAACTTACCATCGCGCCGGGCCAGGATACCGAGCGCTCGGCGGCCGAGCGGAATCCTTATTATTTCAAGGTCGACACCGAGGGCACGCAACTGCCCTATTTCGACCGGATCAACTACCAGATGGTCGCCGACCCGGAAGTGCTGTTGCTCAAGGCGCTGCAAGGCGAGATCGACATGATGGACCAGTATATCGGCACCCCAGCCAACCGGCCGGTGCTGTTCGACGGCCAGGAAACGGGCGATTACAAATTCTATACGCTCAAGGAAACCGCCGCCAACACGATGGTCTTCCAGCTCAACTTCAATCATCCGGACCCGGTTCGGAATGCGCTGTTCAATACGCGCGACTTCCGCGTGGCGATGTCGGTGGCCATCGACCGGCAGGCCTTGATCGACACGGTATTCATCAGCCAGGGCTATCCGGCCCAACCCTCGATCATCAACACCGATCCGCTCTACCACGAGCGCCTGTCGACACAGCATACCGAATACGACCCCGATCAGGCCAATGCGCTGCTCGACACCTTGGTGCCAAACCGCGACTCGGAAGGCTGGAGGCTCGATTCGGAAGGGCGGCGGTTGACCATCATCTTCGAGGTTGACCAAAGCCGCACGATCTTCCTCGACATGATGGAACTCGCGATCCCGATGTTCCAGGCGGTGGGTCTTGATGCGCAGCTGCGCACGATGGACCGCTCGCTCTGGGAAGAGCGGGTTCGCAACGGCCGCGAGTTCGATGCAACCGTGCACAGCTTCGGTGCCAATAGCGGCATCGCGGCCATGCTGGACGCACGCTATTTCGTACCGATCAACTCGAACTCGCTCTACGCGCCAGGCTGGCAACAGTATTACAACAACCCCAGCCATCCCAACGCTATTGAGCCGCCGGCCGAGATCAAGGCACAGCAGGATCTCTACCGCACCCTGCTCGCAACCGGCGACCCGGAACAGCAGGCGGAGTTGATGACGAAGCTGCTCGATAACGCCGCCGACCAGTTTCTGGTCTTCGGCGTCAGCCAGCCGCCCGACGGCTACGGCATCGTCAAGAACAACATGGTCAACGTGATGGACACGATGCCCAATTCCTTCGGCTGGCCAACGCCAGGCCCTGCAAGGCCGGAACAGTTCTTCAAGGCCTGATACCGCCTTCCTCCCAAGGCTTGCCGCCGGCCCCTTGAAAAAGGGTCGGCGGCGAGAACGACAGTTCATAGCCAGAGACAAAAATGCTCGATTCCGCGACCGCCGCCACACCCAATCTCAGAACTGCCGAGTGGTACAAGTCCGCCACGCGGTGGACCCAGCTGACGCTCGCCGAGGACGATCCGGTGCGGTTCGATCCGGCATTCTGGATCGATGTCTTCAAACGCACGCAGTCGAACGCGGCATGCATCAGCGCGGGCGGCTATGTCGCCTATTATCCAAGCAAGGTGCCGCTGCACTATGTGAGCAAACATCTCGAAGATTGCGACCCCTTCGGCGCCTTGGTGGACGGCGCTCGGCAGCTGGGCATGCACGTGATGGCGCGTATCGACCCTCACGCGATCCATCAGGATGCAGCCGACGCGCATCCAGAATGGATCGCCGTGGACAAGGAGGGCCGTCCGCGACGCCACTGGGCTTACCCGGACGTTTGGGTGACGTGCGCCTATGGAGATTACAACGCGAAATTCATGCCGCAGATCGTCGAGGAACTCACGCGGGACTACGACATCGACGCCATTTTTGCCAATCGCTGGCAGGGACACGGCGTGTGTTACTGCGAGAGTTGCAAGAGCCGGTTCAAGGCGACCTCAGGCCATGACCTGCCGGTTGTCGCCGATGCTGAAGATCCGGTCTGGCTGGCATGGACAGCTTGGCGGCGGACAGTGCTGAGCAGGCTCGTCGTCGATTGGGACGGCCGCATGAAGGCCATAAAGCCCAATACCAGCTTCATTCCCAATATGGGCAGCGTATCCTTGACGGAATTCGATCTCTCGCTGATCGAAAAGCACTGCCCCTTCCTGGTGGTGGACGATCAAGGCCGGCGCGGCACCGAGCCCATTTGGATGTCGGGACGCAACGGGAAGCGGATGCGAGCGACGTTCCGCGAGCGTCCGGCAATCCTTATCACCTCCATCGGCCCTGAAGAGGAGCATCGCTGGAAGGACGCCGTAACAACCGGCCCCGAAATCCAGGCATGGATAATCGATGGGACCGCGCATGGCCTGTTGCCCTGGTTCACCAAGTTCAATGGCGTCGTGCCCGACACCCGCTGGATCAAACCGGTGGCCGACGCCTTTGCGCTGCACGCCGCGCTCGAAGGCGCGCTGGCAGGGATGACCCCGGTTGCCGAAATCGCCGTCCTCGATCCAGCCACCACGCTGCGCCATCATAGCTATGAAACGCGCAAGACCGCTGAGGCAGATGATTACGGTTTCTATCACGCGCTGGTCGAAGCGGGCCTGCCCTTCGAGATGCTCTCGGATCAGGCGATGACCGACGCGCTACTCGACCGTTTCAAGGTCGTTATCCTTGCCAATTCGACCTGCCTCGACGACGACCAGGTCAGGATGCTCGAAGCCTATGTGGCGCGCGGCGGTTCGATTGTGGCCGCGCATGAGACCGGCACGCGCTATGCGGATAATACACCCCGAAAGGGGCTGGCACTCGGCGGATTGCTGGGAGCCATTCTCACATCTCCCGCGCGCGGGCCGGTCAAGAACACCTATGTCGCCTTTTCGGGCAAGCATCCGATCACCCAGGGATTCGATGGTGCAGCGAGAATCATAGGGGGGACACATCTGCTAGCGGTGGAGCCGGCCGCAGATGCCATCGTCCCCCTGCTCTACGTTCCCGATTTCCCCGATTTGCCCATGGAGGAGGTTTATCCGCGCGAGGAGCCTCGTGGCGCGGCTGTCATCGCGCGTGAACATTCCGGCGGCGGACGTACCGTTTTCATTCCCTGGAATATCGGTTCGGTCTTCTGGGAAGTGCTGGCGGCCGATCATGGCAGGCTTATTGCCAATGCCGTACGCTGGGCGCTCGGCAAGCGGCCGAGTGTCGAGGTCCAAGGCGATGCGGTGCTGGATGTTGCAGTGCGGGAGGGAGAGACCGGTATGGCGATCAGCCTCGTCAATCTTTCCAACCCGATGATGATGAAGGGGCCGATCCGAAGGATTACGCCGGTAGGTGAACAGCGGATATCTGTCGAGATACCGGCTGGCCGCCGCTTCGGCTCGGCACAATTGTTGATTGCCGGACAGGCGGCGCAGGCGAATATCTTCAACGGCCGGGTCGATATCCGCGTGCCGGGTATCGAGCTGATCGAGGTCGTTCATGTCGAATGGGCATGACGCCGGTTAGAGGAGGCTGGCGATGCTACGCTATGTGATCAAGCGCGTTCTCTACATGATCCCGACATTGTTCGGGATTTCGCTGATCGCGTTCCTCATCATCCAGCTTCCGCCGGGCGACTACGTCACCTCCATGGTCGCCTCGATGCAGGATTCCGGGCGGGCGATCGATCCTGCGGAAATCGCCAGATTGCGGACGCTCTACGGGTTCGACGACCCATTCTATGTCCAATACTGGAAGTGGATGTCGGGTATTCTCTTCCGGGGTGATTTCGGCCACTCATTCGAATGGAACCGTCCCGTCGCCGACTTGATCTGGGAACGCATGGGCTCGACGCTGGGGCTATCACTGGCTGCGTTGCTATTCGTGTGGGCGGTGGCGCTGCCCATCGGCATCTACTCCGCCGTCCGCCGCCACTCTGTCGGCGACTATTTCTTCACGTTCCTCGGTTTCATCGGGCTCGCAATCCCCAACTTCATCCTGGCGTTGACGCTGATGTACGTGTCCTACCGCTATCTCGGCCAGTCGGTGGGCGGATTGTTCTCTCCCCAATATGTCGATGCCCCCTGGAGTTGGGACAAGTTCGTCGATCTGCTGGCCCACGTTTGGATCCCCATTGTCGTCATCGGCACGGCAGGGACGGCGGGCCTCATTCGCATCCTGCGCGCCAATCTGTCCGACGAGCTTAACAAGCCCTACGTCATCACCGCCAAGGCCAAGGGGCTACCCGAGCACAAGGTGGTGCTCAAATATCCGGTCCGCATTGCGCTCAATCCTTTTGTTTCGGCAATCGGCTGGGTGCTTCCCGAGTTGATCTCGGGGGTGACGATCACCGCGATCGTGCTCAATCTGCCTACTGCGGGGCCATTGCTTTTGCGCGCACTGGTGAGCCAGGACATGTACCTCGCGGGCAGCTTCATTCTGCTGATGGGCGTCCTCACGCTGATCGGGATGCTGGTTTCCGACATCCTGCTGGCCCTGCTAGACCCCAGAATCCGGTACCGCTGATGCGCACGCACGCCGACCTCACGAGCCCCATCGAAACCGGCCCCGCGATCAGCCCGCTAAAGCCGGGCCTGACGATGGGATCTTTGGAAGCCGCTGGTCAATGGACCCTCATCTGGCACAAGTTTGTACGCAACAAACTGGCTGTCGCCTCAGGCATCCTGATCGTCATCTTCTTTCTGATCGGCCTGTTCGCCGAATTCCTCGCTCCGGGCCTGCCGGGAACGTCCCGGCCCCAATATACCTATGCTCCACCCCAGACCATCGGGCTGTTCATCGAGGATGCGGCCGGAAACCGGACATTTCAGCCGCATGTAAAGGGCTACTCGATCGAGATCGACCCTGTGGCGCTACGCCGGACTTTCGTTGTGGACGACGAAGCAATCGTGCCCATCGCCTTTTTCGTCGGCGGCGCGTCATACAGGATGTGGGGGCTATTCGAAATGGATCTGCACCTCATCGGCCCGGTGAACCCCAGCGATCCTATGTATCTCCTGGGCACCGACCGGTTGGGGCGCGACCTGTTGAGCCGGCTGATCTACGGAACGCGGGTATCGATGTCGATCGGGCTCATCGGCGTAATCTTCAGCCTTTGCCTGGGCGTGACTCTCGGAAGCCTCGCGGGGTTCTATGGGGGCTGGGTCGATAGCGCGGTGCAACGCACCATCGAAGTCATCTCGTCGATGCCCACCATCCCGCTCTGGCTTGGGTTGGCAGCGGCAATCCCGCTCGCATGGAGCCCATTGCAGGTCTATTTCGTCATCACCTTGATCGTTTCGCTGTTCGGATGGACAGGGCTGGCGCGGGAGGTGCGCGGGCGCTTCTATGCCTTGCGGGGGGAGGATTTCGTTACCGCAGCCCGGCTCGACGGATCGAGCGAGCGGCGTCTGATCTTCTGTCATATCCTGCCTTCGCTCACAAGCCACATTCTTGCCGTTGTCACGCTCGCCGTGCCCACGATGATCGTCGCCGAGACTGCACTGAGTTTTCTCGGCATCGGATTAAAGGCACCCGTGGTGAGTTGGGGCGTTTTGCTGCAGGAGGCGCAAAACGTCCGCACTATCGCGACGGCGCCATGGTTGCTGGCCTGGCCGGCCGGGGCCGTGATCGTCGTGGTCTTGGCCTATAACTTCCTTGGGGACGGGATGCGCGATGCAGCCGACCCCTACGAGTCGTGAAGGGGCCGGCATGAGCGAAAATCCCGATACCGTACTCTCGGTCGAAAATCTCAGTATCGATTTCCACCTGCGCACGAGCATTCTCCATGCTGTCCGCGATGTGAGCTTCAGTCTCAAACGCGGCAAGACGCTCGCACTTGTGGGCGAAAGCGGATCCGGCAAGAGCGTCACGGCGCGCGCATTGTTGCGGATCATCGATCGCAATGGCGCGATTTCAAGCGGGCGCATTTTGCTGCGGGGCGCGGGACAGCCCGAAATCGACATCGTGCCACTCACGGAGCGGTCAACCGATTTGCTGCGCATCCGCGGAGGACGCATCGGTCTCATCTTCCAGGAGCCAATGTCTTCGCTTTCCCCCGTCCACACAATCGGCAGCCAGATCACTGAGGCCCTGCGCCTGCACCGAAAGATGGACAAGAAGCAGGCGCGCGCCGAGACTATCGAATTGCTGCGGCAGGTCGAAATCCCCGATCCCGACAAGATGCTCGACCGCTACACTTTTGAGTTTTCGGGCGGGATGCGCCAGCGCGCCATGATCGCAATGGCCCTGGCGGCAGATCCTGAAATTCTCATCGCGGACGAGCCCACGACCGCGCTCGACGTGACCACACAGGCCGAAATCCTCGACCTCATCAAGCGACTACAGGAAAGCCGGGGGATGGCCATGCTGCTCATCACCCACGATATGGGCGTCGTCGCCGAAGTGGCCGACGAAGTGGCCGTGATGCATTACGGCCGGATCGTCGAGCGCGGAGACGTGGATTCGATTTTTCACGGTGCCCAGCATGGCTATACCAAACGCCTGCTGGCCTCGACGGTTAAACTCGAGCAAAGCCGGGCGCACGAAGGCGCGGACGCCGCAGCCCGCCAGCCGATTCTGAGCGTAAGGAATCTGACCAAGACGTTCGGCGGGAGCGGCGGCTGGTTCGGGGGCAATGACTATGCGATCAAGGCCGTCAACGACGTGAGCTTCGACCTCTTCCCCGGCGAAAACCTCGGAATCGTTGGAGAGAGCGGCTCGGGCAAAACAACACTGGGTCGGTTGATTCTGCGTACCGTGGAGCCCTCGTCCGGATCGGTCGTCTACCGGGACCGGGCGGGTACCGAAACCGAGGTCACAGCACTTGGCAAGCGCGCACTGCGCGGGTTTCACCGCGACGTAAGGTTGGTGTTCCAGGATCCGTTCGCCTCGCTCAACCCACGCATGACGGTCAAGCAGATTGTCGGGGACCCACTTGTCGTGGGCGGCATCGCATCGGGAGCGGAACTGGACCGGCGCGTGGGAGACCTGCTGGAACTCGTTGGTCTGGACCCGATGTCGAGGGAGCGCTATCCGCACGCCTTCTCGGGTGGACAGCGCCAGCGCATCGGCATCGCTCGCGCTCTGGCGCTCGAGCCGCGCATCGTCATCGCCGACGAGGCAACGGCAGCGCTCGACGTTTCGATCCGGGCCCAAATTCTCGATCTTTTGCTCGACATCCAGAAGCGGCTGGGCCTCAGCTTCGTCTTCATTTCGCACGACATTTCCGTTGTGCGCTACTTCTGCGACCGGGTTGCGGTGATGCACCGAGGCAAAGTCGTAGAACTGGGCCCGGCCGAACAGATCTGCAACGATCCGCAGGAGCCCTATACCAGGAGCCTTATTTCCGCTGTCCCCAATCCCGATCCGCGCCACAAGCGGATGATGCATCGCACCAGGTTCATTGCGTAAAGGATTTTCTCCCCGTGCCCCGCTTTTCCGTAAATCTTTCGTTCTTCTACACCGACCGCCCCTTCCTTGACCGTTTCGCGGCGGCGGCCAGGGACGGGTTTATGGCGGTGGAGTATGTCGAGCCCTACCAGGAAGACGCGGAAACGATAGCCGCGCGTCTTGCCGAAAACAGGCTCGAACAAGCGCTGTTCAACCTGCCGCCGGGCGACTGGGCAGGTGGAGAGCGCGGCATCGGCTGCCTGCCTGACCGGGTGGAAGAATTCCGGGCGGGCGTCGATACCGCCATTCGCTATGCGCGAGCACTGGGCTGCAAGAAGATCAATTGTCTTGCGGGAATAGCGCCCAAGGGCATCGAAACGAGTGTTCTCGAACGCACGCTGATCGAAAACCTCAGATACGCGGCGCCACGTCTGGCGGATGCCGGTATGAAGCTGCTGCTCGAGCCGATCAATCTGCGCGATATTCCCGGCTTTTTCCTCTCGCATACCGACCATGCCGAGGCGATCCTCGAAGCTGTCGGTTCTGACAATCTCTATCTCCAGTATGACGTCTACCACACGCAAGTGATGCAGGGTGACCTCATCGCCACTCTGGAACGCCTGTTCTCACGGATCGCGCATGTCCAGATCGCCGATAATCCCGGCCGGCATGAACCTGGAACCGGCGAGATCAACTACGCCAATGTTTTCGCTGCCCTCGACCGGCTCGGTTATGACGGATGGGTCGGTTGCGAATACAAGCCAACCCCTGCCGGGCTCGGCTGGATGCAGCCCTATATCTAGGAGGAAGTCGCCATGAATGTCGGATTTATAGGACTCGGGGTCATGGGCCGCCCAATGGCCGGGCACCTGATCGACAAGGGACACACCGTTTACCTCCACCGTGTCAAACCGGTATCGCAATTCCTGGTGGATAAGGGCGGCGTCGCTGCGCTGTCGGCGCAAGAGGTTGCGGAAAAGTCCGATGTCGTCATCCTCATGGTCCCCGATACGCCGGATGTCGAGGCGGTGCTGTTCGGGGAACATGGCGTATCCGCAGGACTTTCTGCCGGAAAGCTCGTCATCGACATGAGTTCGATTTCGCCGGTCGCTACCAAGGAGTTTGCAGCCCGTATCAAGGCGTTGGGATGTGCCTATCTCGATGCGCCGGTCTCTGGCGGCGAGGTTGGTGCCAAGAACGCGGCGCTGACCATCATGGCCGGCGGAGCCAAAAGCGATTTCGAGCGCGCACGGCCGCTGTTCGAAGCAATGGGCAAGAGCATCACGCTCGTCGGTGATGTCGGGGCGGGACAAATCGCAAAGGTCGCCAATCAGATCATCGTGGGGCTGACGATCCAGGCCGTGGCCGAAGCGCTCACATTTGCGCGGAAGGCCGGAGCCGATCCAGCGCGCGTACGCGAAGCCCTGATGGGTGGTTTTGCCTCCTCGCGTATCCTCGAAGTGCACGGGCAACGCATGGTCGACGGCACCTACGATCCCGGCTTTCGCATTCACCTGCATCGTAAGGATTTGAGCCTTGCCGTCGATGCTGCAAAGGCTCTCGACCTGAGCCTGCCCACTACGGCGGCGACCCAGCAGCTTATGAATGCGGCCATCGCGATGGGCGATGGCGATCTGGACCATTCCGGCCTGATCCGAACCTTGGAGGCACTCGCCGGCCTGAGACGCTAATCCATCACGTTGCATTCATTAACGGCGGTCATCCGACCGCCGGACGATACCGCTTTGTCCAAAGGACCTCCGATGCCGACCGACAAGATTCCGCAGATTCCCTTCGGGGCCGTGTATTTCCGCAAGTCGAACCCGCCGCGCGAGGACTGGGATCGCGACTATACGACCGCCGCAGAAGATGGGCTCAACGTATTCAGGCATTGGTTCATGTGGGGCGCTATCGAACGCCGTCCCGGCCATTACGACTGGGACGATTATGACCGGCAGATGGACCTCGCGGCAAAGAACGGGCTCAAGACGATCATTGCGGAGTTGATTCACGCGGTACCGGACTGGGCCGTGCGCCAGTTTGCCCACGCGCGACAAGTGCGCGCCGATGGCACGCCGTTGCGCGCCGACATGGGGGTTTCGGCGGCTGTTGGCGGGTTCGCTCACAATGGCGGCGGCGCAGGGGCGCTGACACTCAACTGCCCTGAGGTGTGCGAGGCGGCGGGCAACTTCCTTTCCGCGCTCGCGAGCCGATACAAGGGACACGACGCGCTACTGGGCTATGACGTCTGGAATGAGTGCAACTATTCCGCAGACGTCGACTATTCGGAGCACACCAAGGTCGTCTATCGCGCGTGGCTCAAAGCCAAGTATGGCGACCTCGAAGCGCTGGCACGCGCGTGGTATCGCTATTCCTATGCCGAATGGGACGATATCGAACCACCCTCACAGATCGCCCCCTACCCCGAAAACCTCGATTGGCTGGCCTTCAAGCGGGACGATTATTACCGTCAGATGCAGTGGCGGATCGACACGATCCGGGCGGTCGATACCGATTGCCTGATCGCCGCCCACGGCATTGCCGGTGCAATTCCCAACATGGTCGCCAACGGGTGCGACGACTGGCTCGCAGCATCAAAGGTCGAAGTCTACGGCATGACCTGGATTCCGGCCCGCAAGGGGGACCAGCAATGGCGCAATTTCTATGGCGCGGACATCACACGGGCGGCTGCGCGCGGTAAGCCGTTCTGGCATGCCGAACGGCAGGGCGGGCCTTTATGGTTGCAACCGCAGGTCGTCGGCCGCGACAAGGACGACGGGCGCATCGCCACGCCGGAGGATATTTGCGTCTGGACCATGACCTCCTTTGCCGCCGGCGCGACTGGTGTGTTGAACCTGCGCTGGCGGCCGCTCCTCGACGGGCCGCTGTTCGGCGCCTTCGGATCTTATGGCATGGATGGCTCGCGCACGCCGCGCTCCGACATGGCTTCAGACATTGCCCGCTGGGCGAATGCGCCCGAGCAAAAGCCGCTGTTTGCCGCACGTCCGGTAAAAGGAGAAATCGGGATTCTCGTTATTCCCGAAGCTCAGGCCTGGGATTATCTGCTCAATCACAACCACGAACCCGAGACCTACGCACACGCCATGTGGGGTGCTTATCGGGGCTTTTTCGACAACGGGTTCCAGCCCGATTGGGTGCATATCGAGGACATCGAGGGTTATGACACCCTCTATGCCCCGTACCCGATCATGCTCACGGGCGAGAATGCCAAGCGGATATCCGACTGGGTCGAGCGGGGAGGAACGCTGATTTCCGAGGCGTGCCCCGGTTATTTCGGAGACCGCGGAAAGGTCGGCACTGTTCAGCCAAACCATGGGCTGGATCGGGTTTTCGGCGTGCGAGAGGCAGACGTCGAGTTCATGCCGGACATCGGAGACCGGATCGCGTTCGATCTCGACGGCGAGCCGGTGGCCGGCGGCGGATTTTTGCAAACCTACGCGCTGGCCGGGGGGCGCGAGCGAGGGCGATTCAACGATGGACGTCTTGCCGCCGTTGAGCACGGCTTCGGAAACGGCCGCACGCTGCTAATCGGAACGCATCCTTCCATCGCCTATTTCCGCACTTCGAGTTCGGAAAATCGCACATATTTCGATGCTCTAGCCTCTTGGGCCGGAAAGGCACGGCACGTGCGGCTCGACAACGTACGTTTGCAGGCACGCCTTCACCGTGGAGAGGACGCGGCCTATCTCTGGCTCATCAATCCCAGTCGCAGCGCGGAAACAACAAGCGTCACGCTTGGCGCATCGGGCACGCCGGCGCTGTTCGGCGAGGTTCATTGGAAGAGCGACGGAACGGTGTTGGGCGAGGGCAAAATGGCTCTGCCGCCGCGTAGCGCGGTTGCCATCAAACTCGAGAACGCGCCGGATAGATAGCGCCACGCTTCTGAGGACGACTTGCGTCGGGCCGGACGAAAACAATCGTCCGGCCGGACTCTCGGATAGACAGCCCTTGGCCGAGGGGACCTTAACCCCGCGCCGCCCAGTTCAGGCCACGCCTGAGAATGGTCTTCATCTCCGGCACCGCGAATTCGCTCGCCACATGCCCCAGGGAGGAAAAGAACACCCTGCCCTTCCCGTAGCGCCGCTTCCAGACCACTGGCATCGTGACGCCATCGATCCATTCGGCGTGTTCACCGGTAAAGGTCGTGGTGGCCAGTACCTCGTTGGAGGGGTCGACGTGCATGTAGTACTGTTCCGACCGATATGGAAAGCGTGAGATGCCTTCCATGATCGGATCTTCCGGCTCGGTCACATCGACGTGGTAATCGATTACATTTCCCGGATGCGCCACCCACTGGCCACCGCACATGAACTGGTACTCGGGCTCCTGCCGGAAAGCGTCGCCCATACCGCCGTGATATCCGCCGATGCCCGACCCGTTGCGGACAGCATCCAGGAGATTGGCAAGTTCTTCCTTTTGAATGGGAAGCATGGTCAGGATTGGTACGATCAGGTCGAAAGCGCCCAGGTTCTCGTCCGCAAATGCCGCGGTCCCCTGGCGCACGCTCACGTCGAAACCATCCTCGGCGAGAAAATCGCGAACGATGGCAGCGCCCTGTTCAGGCTCGTGACCATCCCAGCCGCCCCAAGCGACAAGTGCCTTGCGCATATTGTATTCCTCCTCCCGGGTGCGTATGCCCCGTCCTCTATGTCCGGAGCCTGTAGCCGGTCCTGAATATCCATGCAACGATGATGAGCGCGACGGCAAGGAAAGCCAGTGTCATGGCAAGGCTTATGCCGATATGGACATCCGACGCATCGTAGAATGCCCAACGGAATCCGCTCACGAGATAGACCACGGGGTTGAACAGCGAGATCGTCTGCCACAGCGGAGGGAGCATGGTGATCGAATAGAACGTCCCGCCCAGGAACGCCAGGGGCGTCACGATGAGCAGAGGGAACAGCTGGAGCTTCTCAAACCCGTCTGCCCATATGCCGATGATGAAGCCCAGCAGCGAGAACGTCACGGCAGTCAGGATGAGGAAAACCAGCATCCAGACCGGATGCGCGATGTTGAGATCGACAAACAATGCCGCCGTTGCGAGCATGATCAAGGCGAGGATCACCGACTTGGTCGCTGCAGCGCCAACAAAGGCGATCACGGTCTCGACGTGCGAGATGGGTGCCGAAAGGATTTCATAAATCGTGCCCGCGAATTTCGGAAAATAGATGCCGAACGATGCGTTGGAGATCGATTGCTGCAAGAGTGCGAGCATGATGAGGCCCGGCACGATGAATGCGCCGTAGCTGACGCCTTCAACCGCCTCGATGCGCGACCCGATGGCGGCGCCGAAGACGACGAAATAAAGCGAGGTCGAGACGACCGGCGAAATGATCGACTGAAGGATAGTCCGCCACCAGCGTGCCATTTCGAAAGTATAGATTGCCTTGATTGCGTAGAAATTCATGCCCGGTCCCTCAGCAAACCGATGAAGATGTCCTCGAGCGAACTCTGGGACGTGCTCAAATCCTTGACGCTCAACCCTTCGGCGCTCACCGCTGCCATGAGGGTGGCGATGCCTGTCCGGTCGGCCTGGCTGTCATAAGTATGAATGAGTTCGGTTCCATCACCGTTCAGGCGCAGTCCGATTGCCGTGAGTGTCGCGGGAAGCGTCGCGATCGGCTCCTGGAGCTGAATGGTAAGGTCCTTCTTGCCGAGCTTGGTCATCAACTCGGTTTTTTCCTCCACCAGTATGATCTCGCCTTTGGAAATCACGCCGATCCGGTCGGCCATCTCCTCGGCTTCCTCGATATAGTGGGTTGTCAAAATGATGGTAACACCGCGCTCGCGGAGTTCGCGCACCACCCGCCACATGTCACGGCGCAGTTCGACGTCGACCCCGGCCGTAGGTTCATCGAGAAACAGGATTTCAGGCTCGTGGCTAAGTGCCTTCGCGATCAGAACGCGGCGTTTCATGCCGCCTGAGAGGGTAATCAGCTTCTCGTTGCGCTTGTCCCAAAGCGAGAGGTCCTTCAAGATTTTCTCGATGACCGCATCGTTGCGCGGCTTGCCGAACAGGCCGCGCGTGAACGAGACCGTTGCCCAGACGGTTTCGAATCGATCGCCGGTCAATTCCTGCGGCACAAGCCCAATCAGCGCACGGGACTTGCGGAAGTCGGCGACGACATCGTGGCCGCCGACCAGAATCTGTCCCGAAGTCGGATTGACGAGACCGCAGACGGTGCCGATGAGAGTGGTCTTGCCCGCGCCGTTGGGGCCCAGGAGCGCGAAGATTTCGCCCTTGCGGATATCGAGGCTCACATTCTTGAGCGCCTCGAACCCTGTATCGTATGTCTTGGATAAATTGGATATCGAAACCGCAGCTTCTGCGGCCTGCACGTGCATGTTCATTCTTGTCCGCCCTCCGGCCTTGGCAGCCTATATAGGCCGATACGACGAATTGCCTAGACCGATGCCGACAAAAAAAAGGCCCGCCGAAGCGGGCCCTTTCGAAATTCTGTGGTTCGTCCAGTCGCTTAGCGCTTGGAGAACTGGAAGGAACGCCGGGCCTTGGCACGGCCGTACTTCTTGCGCTCGACCACGCGGCTGTCGCGGGTAAGGAAGCCGCCCTTCTTGAGCACGCCACGCAGTTCAGGCTCGTAGTGCGTGAGCGCCTGCGAGATGCCGTGACGGACGGCACCGGCCTGACCCGAGAGGCCGCCGCCGGCGACCGTAGCGACGACATCGTACTGGTCAACGCGTTCAACGGCGACGATGGGCTGCTGCAGGATCATCTGGAGCACCGGACGGGCGAAGTAGGCAGTGAATTCCTTGCCGTTGACGGTGATTTTGCCCGAACCGGGCTTGACCCAAACGCGGGCAACGGCATCCTTGCGCTTGCCGGTGGCATAGGCACGGCCCTGGGCGTCGATCTTCTGGACGCGCACAGGCGCTTCCGAAGTGACGGTCTGCGTGGCGGCGCCGAGATCTTCGAGGGTGTTGATGGTGGTCTCGGACATATTACTTCACCCTCACATTCTTGGTGTTGAGCGCGGCAACGTCGAGCGTCTCGGGCTTCTGGGCTTCATGGGGATGCTCGGAACCAGCATAAACACGGAGGTTCTTGAGCTGAGCGCGGGTCAGCGGGCCGCCGGGCATCATGCGGCGAACGGCGTTCTCGACGACGCGCTCGGGGAAACGGCCCTCGAGCATCTCACGCATGGTGCGATCCTTGATGCCGCCGGGGTAACCGGTGTGCCAGTAGAAGCGCTTGTCATCGAGCTTCTTGCCGGTGAACTTCACCTTGTCGGCATTGATGACGATGACGTTGTCGCCCATGTCCTGGTTTGGGGTGAAGGTGGGCAGGTGCTTGCCGCGCAGGCGGGTCGCGATGACCGCGGCGAGACGGCCAACGATGAGGCCCTCCGCGTCGATCAGAACCCACTTCTTTTCGATCTCGCCAGCCTTGGCGGAGTAGGTCTTCATTGTTCTTATTCCTTGGGTCGCTCTTTACGGAACAAGCGGCCGGAGCCGGCAGCTTTCCCGGGACATCTCAATTGCGAAACGCCCTTTTCGCGGCGCGTCTTACAGACGTTGCACGCAGGCGTCAAGCATGATTAATTCATCTTTGTTTTTCAACTAGTTATCATTCCGGTATTATAATACCGCTAAAGAACTCTTTTAAGATCAGCAAGATAGGCAATCACCATACCGATCAGCATGAAGGCCAGCGCCTGGTGGCCCAGGGCGAGCGGGATATTGACGACCGTCAGGAGCGTTGCGATGCCCAGAACCACCTGCAGAGCGGTAACCAGGGCGATACGCGGGAACCAGCCGTTCACGCCCCCGAATCCAGGCGATTTGCGCCCGAACCACCACATGAGCGCAACATAAGCGGTTATGAGATAAGCAAGCACGCGGTGATTGAACTGCACCGTCATCACGTTCTCGAAAAAATTGGCCCAGAGCGGCTGCATGGCAAACATGCCTGCGGGGATCAACTGCCCATCCATAAGCGGCCAGGTATTGTGTGACGATCCTGCATCGAGCCCGGCGACGAAGGCGCCCGCGCCGATCTGCACGAAGAGCGCGACCAGCAGACCCCATAGCGCCAATGTCCAACCGGGGGAAGGTTTGGTGCCCGTGATGGGTGGCTCGAGGCTGCGCGCCACCCAGATCAGGGCAAGCCAAAGAACGCACGCGGCCGAAAGGTGCGCGGCGAGACGGTATTGGGAAACCGAGGTCAACTCGCTCAGTCCTGACGAAACCATCCACCAGCCGAGAAAACCCTGAAACCCACCCAACACGAAAAGACCGGCCAAGGGCCAGATCAGCGCCTTCGGGAGGCGCTTTTGCACGAGGAAGATCACGAACGGAATGGCGAAGGCAAAACCGATCATGCGCCCGAGGAAGCGGTGAAGCCATTCCCACCAGAAAATGAGCTTGAACTCCTCTACGCCCATCCAGCCGGCGAATTCCTGCTGATACTGGGGGATTTGCCTGTAAGCCTCAAATTCGGCTTGCCAGTCTGCATCCGAGAGGGGCGGGATGATCCCCGAGACAGGCCGCCAGCTGGTGATCGACAAGCCGGATTCCGTAAGGCGCGTTGCGCCGCCCACGAGCACCATAAGCAGCACCATCGCGGCCAGAACATAGAGCCAGATCCTTACGGGGCGAATACGATCCTGGGCCTCGACGAAATTAGAAGCAGCGGCTGTCACGGCATAACCGGGGTTTGTGGATGAATGCCAATCTGCTAACGAGAGCAGCGCTCGAACACAATAACCCCAATCGCCGCAGGCCTCGACCCCAAGTGACCCAGCGTCAACGCAAAGCTATCGGAACCGTCCTTACCGTGCTGTCGCTCGTCATATGGGCGACCATCGGCATGTGGGTTTACGATTGGTTCCTTGAGGACGCCTCACCAATCTGGCACCTCGTCTTCTTTGTCGGCTTCGGTCTCGCATGGGTGTTCCCCGCAAGAGCAATCATCCTCTGGATGGCCAAGCCGGACGCCTAGCCTCCCGGCCCCTTGTCGCGCTTGGCGATTTGGGTGAACAGCGCGCCGGTCAGGAACACATCGATATAACGCGGATCCTGGAAATTGCCGTTGAGCGAGATGCGCGGCAGAGTGGTGGTGTTTTCCGCATGGTCGGGATAGAGACCGCCGGGAATCGTCGTCACAGCCGATTCAAACCCGGCCTCGCGGGCCAGCCGGTATTCACGTGCTCCCGCCGCCTGCCGACTGCCGATCGGGTACGAAAAGTGGCGAGGCCGTACGCCGAACCTTTCTGCGAGGATATCGGCGGAGGCTGTCATTTCCGTGCGCGCTTCATCTTCAGCGAGCTTTGAAAGTTCGTAATGATGCACGGTGTGAGCACCGATGGTGCAGAGCGGCTCATTGGCGAACGTTCGCAACTCGTCCCAATCCATGATCAGCGCGCGGCAGTGGGCAGGAAGATCGACGCCGTGGGCATCGGCGAGAGCGGTGATTTCCTCGACTCGCTGGCTCTCGGGGATTGTCCGGTAGTACCAGTAGAGTTCCTCATACAGCGCGTTTTTTTGCTCGACCGTCGCCGTGTCCACCTTTCGATCTCCCAAGGAAACGACGAGGTTGGCAGCAATGATGTCCTCAAGCGCCTGCCACCACACCTCCCCCACCCCATCCACCAACGCAGTCGGGACGAAGAGCGTGAAGGGAGCATTGTGCCTGCGCAGCACAGGCAAAGCATGGGTCAGGTTGTCCCGATAGGCGTCGTCAAAGGTGAAAACGACGAACGGCCTGTGCCGCGCGCCCGAACGCAGTCGCGCGAGAGCTTCGTCCATCGTGACGATGTCGAAGCCGGCTGCCCGCGCCTTGACGATTACAGCTTCCAGGAAATCAGGTCTCACCTGCAGGATCGCGTTGGGCGAGAAAGCGGCAGGCGGCTCAGGCAAAACCCTGTGAAGGGTAAAGATCACTCCCCGGCATGCGGAAAACCGCCGGAGCAGCGGCGAGAGGTGCAGGAGCGAGAGCACCTCGAAGGCGGCCTTAAATGCCCGGTATCGCGACACGGCTTCCTCCCGGATATGCTAATGCTCAAGCGACTTCGGACTGCGTGGAACCGCTCGTCGCCATAAGGACCTGAGAAAAGCCCAGCGCATCGATCTCTTTGCGCGTGCTCTCCGCATTGGCGCCCTCGGCCGCGATCAGCACACAAGTGCTCTCCGACCCGGCAAATAACGGCAATGCCGATGTCATGCCAACCTTACCGGTCACCACAACCACCGCTTCGTAAATGTCATCCAGCGCATCGACCAGTGTCGCCGCCCGTTCGGTGTTGCGCTGCAAGGCGGCACCCTGTCCCCATGGCACGAAGGCGAACCGCTGTTCGACACCGCGATGGACGACATCGCCGAAATCGGCCTCCTCGGCGCAAAGATCAGTGAGACCGAGCTCTATTCCCTGCTGGCGGCTGGCAGCATCTATTTCGGCGACGGAGTGTCCATTGTCGATCAGGCGCGCGCTGAGCCGTTCTGCGAAGGACATGCTCTCCTTCCAGCTGTCCAGGGAAGCAATGACCACGCGACGGACGGTGCCGGCCAGTACGGTGGCGACCAGCGACTCCAGTTCAACTTCGGTGCGGCTGGGTGGGGCGCCGGTTATCCGGATCGGTTCGGGTTCCGCCTCTGGTTCGGTTTCAGGAGCAGGCTCCAATTCCGGAGGAAGCGGCTCTGCAAGCGGAGGCGTCTCGAAAGCATCTTCAGCGCGGGGATTCGGCCCAGGGCGTTCAACGAGCGCACGCCCGGAAAGCAATTCGCGAAAGATGATCGTGCCCACTTGCAGCGTCACCGAAACGAAGGCCAGGGCGATGAGAATCAGCGAGGTCTTGGGCGACACAGGTGAAACCGATGGAGCTGCCTGGCTGACGATGCGCACGTCCGGCAACACAGCGGTCGCATCGGTGCGCGCTAGCGCCTCCGAATGGCGGATCAGATAGGCATTGAGGAGATCCCGCTGGGCCGCGGCTTCCCGTTCGAGTTCGGCGAGCGTCACGCCTTCGCGGGTTGCCGATCCCGCCGCCACTTTCGCGCGAGCAAGCTCGTCTTCGAGCGATCGCACCAAATCTGCTTCAATCTGCGCCTGGCGTTCGAGAGCTTCTGCAACACGGCGGCCCTCGGCAGTAATCTGGCTGTTGATCTCGCCGATTTGGGCGTCCAGCGCGCGAATAGTCGGATGGTTGGAGAGCAGGGTGGACGATCGCTGCGCCCGCTCCCCCTGCAAACGCGCCATCTCGTTACTCAGCTGCTGAACCACCGGAGAGGCCTGTACTTCTGTCACGCCACTGACCGACTGCCCCGACTGAAGCAATGAGCGGATGAGTTGCGCGCGGGTTTCTGCAGCGCTGCGTCGCTCGGCAGCGGCGGTGATCTGGGCAGTATAGTTGGAAAGCTGCTGATCGACGATGCTGGTGTTGTTGGCCCCCATGAAGAGATCATTCTGAACGCGGAACTCCGCCACGCGCCGCTCGGCCTCGGCGACGCGGGCGCGCAGCCCGTCGATTTCCTGTTCGAGCCAGGCCGTGGCTTCGCGCGTGTCGGAGATCTGCTGCCCCGCCCGACGGTTGACGTGGACGGTCGCAAACGTGTTGGCAACGCGTGCTGCGAGTTCGGGATCCTGAGATCGGAACGCGACGGAAACGAGCCGGGAATTGCGCTCCTGGGCGACCGTCAGATTGTCGTTGACCGCGTTGATGATTCCCTGCTCGCTCGGCCTCCCGCGGAGCCCGAAAAGCGACAGGATTCCCCCACTCGCTGCAAACTCTGGAACGTCGCGCAAGCCAGTCTCCTCGATCACGGCGACAATCGTGTCGCGCGATTTGATGAGCTCAATCTGGCTGGCGACGGTCGCCTCGTCGACAATGGCTGCGGAACCGAGGGGGTCGTTGGTCGCCCGCGTGAATGCGTTGGAACGCGGCTCGATCAAAAGCCCCGCCGACGACTCGTAGAGCCGCGGCACGAACAACAAGACGGCAAATGTCGCGGCGCACAAGATCAGCGTGACGAGCATGACCCGCACCACGCGCCTGAGCACCGCGGCGACCACGATCCCGATGTCGATACTGGCGTCCCGCTGGTCGGCCGGAGGCGCGGCAATACTCATAACTGGGCCCCTGAGTGAAGCCCCTTTATGGGCGCTGCATGGTAAGCATTCGGTTAAAATCCGGGCCCGCCGTCAGCCGATAAGGAGATTCTTAACTATAACATGGGACTCCTGTCCGCATTATCTGAACGGGTTGTGCCATGCGTATTGCCAGATGGTTCCTGCTGCTGTTGCCGCTGCTTGCGGCAGCGTGTGCGCATGGACGACCGGCGACCTACCTTGTCGAGCAAACAGGCCCCTATGCGCTCGACAGCGGGGATGTGTTGCGTGTGACTGTCTATGGCGAACAGGACCTGACCAATACTTACCGGATCGACGATGCCGGCGCGATCGCGATGCCTCTGGTTGGGACGGTGGCGGCCCGCGGCAAAACCACCGAAATGGTGGCCCGCGGCATTACCGGGGCACTTGCAAACGGCTTCATGCGGAGCCCAAACGTTGCCGTGGAAGTTGCTGAATACAGGCCTTATTTCATCCAGGGCGCTGTCCGTAACTCTGGCCAGTTTACCTATGTCTACGGCATGACGGTGCGGGCGGCGATCAGTACGGCCGGTGGCCATACTGAAACGGCAAATCGCGACAGCGCCGTCGTCTATCGCCGGCAGGGCCATGAAATGGTCAAAGGTACGGTCGGGCTGGACTTCCCAATCCTCCCCGGAGATACCATCGTCATCTCCCAGCGCTGGCTTTGAGGCCAATGCGCATTTTACAGATCATGCGTGCGCCGGTTGGCGGGCTTTTCCGGCATGTGGCCGATCTCACCGAGGCGCTTGCCGGCATGGGGCATGAGGTTGGGGTGGTCGTGGACAGCCTCGCCGGCGATGCGCAGACCGAGGCTCGCCTAGCGGCACTGAGCGCATTCGCAACGTTCGGCATTCACCGCATGCCGATGCCGCGCGTTCTCGGCGTCCAGGACGTCATCACACCCTTACGCATCCGCAAGCTCGCCCGGGATCTCGGCGTCACGATCCTTCACGGGCATGGTGCCAAGGGCGGGTTCGGAGCGAGGCTTGCGCGGGTCGGCAACAGCAGGGTCTCGGCCCTCTATACGCCGCATGGCGGGGTGTTGCATTTCGATACCCGAAGCGCATCGGGGGCCGTTTTCATGGCCATCGAACGTTCTCTGCTTGGAGCGACCGATGCCATCATATTCGAGAGTGCTTACGGGCAGCGGGTCTTTGCCGAAAAGATCGCCGCGCCCCGCTGCCGCAACGCCGTGATACACAATGGTCTGCGCAAGGCCGAATTCGAGATGGTGACCCCCGCTGCGGACGCTGCCGATTTCGTTTTTGTGGGAGAGCTGCGGCTACTCAAGGGCATCGATCTGCTCGTCGCCGCACTGGCTCAGCTCGACCGCCCCGCGACGCTGGTCATGGCGGGCGCTGGGCCTGATGAAGATCATCTCAGGGCGCTGATCGCACAACATGGTCTGGCCGACCGCGTATCTCTTGCCGGGGTCCAGCCCGCTCGATCGATGTTTGCCGCTGGCAAGTGTGTGGTTGTTCCCTCGCGAGCAGAATCGCTGCCCTACATCGTGCTTGAGGCCGCCGCCGCCGGGCGCCCTCTCATTGCCACCGATGTCGGCGGGATAGCTGAAATCTTCGGCCCGACGTCCCCTGCCCTGATCGCCCCTGACGCGACGGACGCGCTCCGCTATGCCATGCAATCTTGGCTCGACAGCCCGGCGAAAATGGAAACCGATGCCGGTCTGCGCCGCGCTCACATCGCCGAGCACTTTTCGGTCGAGCGAATGGCGACGGACATCGCCACGCTCTATGCGGCGCTCGCAAAGCACGAGTAGCCGAGGATTAGCCGGCGCTTTTCACCGAGTTTTCATACCTCGCGCGCCATTATTCCCGGCCAAAAGTCCTAGAAGCAGGCGTTCCCTATGTTCCGGGTCGATCCCAAGCAAGCCGTTATCAACCATCTCAATAACGGCAGCACAAAAACTGCCGGTCAGCTCTCTCCCGAAGCGGAAGCGATTGCCTCGCGTCCGGTCGAGGCGGGCTATTCCCATACGGTTATTTCCGGCTTTGCACAGATCGCCGAAGCCGCCATTCTTGCGGTGATCGGACTTGTCCTGTTCGGGACATATGTCGGAGGGACGACGCCAGAGTTTTACATCCCGCTCATCCTGGGCGCGGTCTTTCTCGCCAACGTCGCGTTTAACCTTTCGCGAACCCACCGGATGCCGGCCTATCGTACGATGGCAAAGCAGCTCCTGCGGGTGCTGGGCGGCTGGACGGTCGTCTTCTTCGTTCTCATGGTCGGGCTGTTCCTGTTCAAAGCCAGCGATATGGTTTCGCGGGTCTGGTTGATCGGATGGTACGTCGCCGGTGCAGCGGGTCTGGTGGCCTTCCGCCTGGCCCTCCGTCATTTGGTGATGCGTTGGTCTGCGTCGGGGCAACTTAAGCGGCGTACCGTCATCGTCGGTGGCGGCGAGGCCGCGGCCGCTTTGATCGAGGCGATCAACAACAGCGCCAGCGGCGACATCGAGCTCGTGGGGCTGTTCGACGATCGCGAAGGCGAACGTTCGCCCAACGAAATCAAGGGGCTGCGCAAGCTGGGTCGGGTGCCCGATCTCGTCGAGTTCTCACGCCGCGCCAAAATTGACCTCGTCATCGTCTCGATGCCGCTTTCGGCCGAAGCGCGCGTCCTCGAGATGCTGCGCCAGCTCTGGGTTCTTCCCGTCGATATCCGCCTCTCGGCGCATATGAGCAAGCTGCGCTTTACCGACAAGACCTATTCCTATGTCGGTGATCTACCGGTCTTCGACATGGCCGATCGGCCGATTTCGGACTGGAACCTCGTTTTTAAATGGGTGTTCGACAAGGCAGTGGCGCTCATGGCGCTCGTCCTCCTGTCCCCCTTGATGGTCGGAACGGCAATCGCGATCAAGCTGACGAGCAAAGGGCCGGTTTTCTTCCGCCAGAAGCGTCACGGGTTCAACAACGAGCTGATCGAGATCTTCAAGTTCCGTTCGATGTACACTGACATGTCGGATGCAAAGGCTTCAAAACTGGTGACGCGCGACGACCCGCGCGTGACCGCGGTGGGACGTTTCATCCGCAAGACCTCCATCGATGAATTGCCGCAGCTTTTCAACGTGCTGCGGGGTGAGCTTTCCATCGTTGGCCCGCGTCCCCATGCGCTTGAAGCCAAGGCGGCCAATACGCTCTACCACGAGGCCGTTGACGGCTACTTCGCCCGTCACAAGGTCAAGCCAGGCATCACCGGCTGGGCGCAGATCAATGGCTGGCGCGGGGAAACCGATACGGTCGAAAAGATCATGCAGCGCGTGGATCACGATCTCTACTACATCGAGAACTGGTCGGTGCTGCTCGATCTTTACATTCTCATCATGACACCGGTATCGCTCGTCACCAAAAGCGAGAATGCATTTTGACAACGGCAATCCCGGCCGGGGAAACCGATACCCGCGCTTTGGGACGGGCATTCCTTTCGGCCCGGATGCAGGGGCTGCTCAAGGTTCTGGTCACCGTCTGGATTTTTTCCGGCGCGTTCGTCCTCATTGAGCCTTCTCCTTACGAGGTAACCTTTCTCGCTGCGTTCGCCGTCGCGCTGGCCGGGGGCCTGAAGCTGCACCGCGATACGCTGCCACTGCTGGCCCTCATCCTGCTTTTTGCGCCCTTTGCGATGATCGCGGTGTTCCAGGTCCGTTTCATGGACGTCTCGGATGCCCTGCTCTTCACGCTGGTCACCATCTTCCTGATGATTACCAGTTACTTCGCCGCCAATTTCGTGGCGCAGTCGCCCTTCTCCAATATGCGGCTGATCGGCAATGCCTATATCACGGCTGCCCTCATCGCTTCGGTGGTCGGAACACTGGCTTATCTCGGCCTCCTGCCCGGCGAAGGCGTGTTCCTGCTCTATGGCCGGGCCAAGGCGTTCTTCAAGGATCCTAACGTCTTCGGGCCTTTTCTCATTCTCCCTGCGATGTTCCTCCTGCAGCGGGCCCTGCTCGGCACCCCCAGGCGAGCCTTGATCGGGGGAGCACTTTACATGGTGTTGTTCGTTGGGGTGTTCGTCTCGTTCTCGCGCGGGGCGTGGGGCCATTTCGCCGCGTCTTCGGCGATGGTGTTCTTCCTGTGCTTTTTTCTCGAAGCGCGTGCGCAGGACAAGGTGCGGATGCTGCTCCTGGCCGTCGGGGGCGTGATGGTGTTCGCCGCCGCTCTCATGGTTCTGCTCAGCATCGATTCGGTCGCCGAACTGTTCGTCCATCGCTTCTCGCTCACCCAGAGCTACGACACTGGCGAAACCGGGCGATTTGGTCGGATCGGCTACGCGCTCGACCTTGCACTGTCCAATCCCTGGGGCATCGGACCGCTGGAGTTTTCTTTCCTCAAGATCGTCGAGCTTCCCCACAACACGTATATCAACGTCATCCACGCCTATGGCTGGGGCGGCGCCCTAGCTTACTTCAGTCTCGTGGTCTGGACGGCGTGGCGAAGTGTCTCGACCCTCTCACGGCGTTCGCCCAATCGCCTGCTCCTGATCCCGGTCTTTTCGACCGCGATACCGCTGTTCATGTTGGCCGGGATCATCGATACCGACCACTGGCGGCACTGGTTCCTGGTCGTCGGGCTCGTTTGGGGCATTACAGCCGGCTACGACACGATCACCGCTGACCAACGGCAGGGGCGCCCGCTGATATAGCAGCGGTTCAGGCCGTAATTCTGCGAATGAGCCAGAGAATGCCAACGACGGCTGCGGCGGCGACCAATATCCAGAACAGTACGAACAGAGCCACCGCGCCCAGTATTGCGCCGAGCGCATCCCAAAAGCCCAGGGTTCCGATCAGCAGCGCAAGCAGGAGAATGAAAATGATGGGCATGCCCCCGATACTCCTCTGTGAGTGTCCGTTACGGAACGGGGAACTGCCGCAGCGAGTTCCCGTTTCAGCCATCCCCATTAATCGCAATTGCGCTCTTGAACTCCTCGCCGCGATTATATAGGTGAAGTGCCAGTCGGGGCGTAGCGCAGCCTGGTAGCGCATTTGTCTGGGGGACAAAGGGTCGTCGGTTCAAATCCGGCCGCTCCGACCATTCAAACCCCACGGGGATCCGTGGGGTTTTGTCGTTTCTGGCAACAGCTTTCATCTTGGCCACCTTTCCCCTCCGGCTGCTCGAACAGGGCTCCTCCGCCTGCACTTGGCCTCCTCATCCGCTCCTGCCTGTCGCAACCAATCCCGGGATTCTGCATTTTCTGTGCAACGGGGGGTTTCTTACTGGTCACAGGAGAACCCAATGAATACCTTTGTAAAGCTCTTTGCTTCGGCAGCTCTTCTCGCTTCTTCTTCAACCGCCGTGCTCGCGCAGGCCGATGCCGGTGTAGGCGTGTCTGGTGACGTCGATGTGGAAGTCGGTGTCGGCGGCGAAGCCGGCACAAACGCGTCGGGAAATGCCAAGGCATCCGGCCATGGCGAAACCAACTACGGCTCGATCATCTCAAGCCTGCGCACGTCCGGCGTGACCGCGGCCGACATCGAGGGCCTCGATGCGACTGCCAGCATCCGGATCATCGCCCTTTCCGATATCCGGGGCAACGCAGCCGCAAATGCCTCCGCTTTGGATGCAGCTCTCGGTTCGCTTGAAACCTCAATCGCCGACATTCGCGCCGCGCTGGGTGCCAGCGCAGCAATTTCGGCTGCACTCGAGGCTGAAGGTTACACGGTTGACGACGTCGTGGCGGTAACCGTCGAGGGTGGCGCCAGCGTCACCATCATCGTGGACGACGCGGCCTGATCGGCGTCTTGATAACACGGGGCGCTCCACCGGAGCGCCCCCGACATCCGCTAGTCCGAATACTGGGCCGCACTCACAAAATCCAGTTGCGACTTTCCAATGAGATGCCATCTTTAGGCTCGGTAAGCCGGAATGCGAGGAGGAAGCAATGCGGCGGATATATACCATCGGACTGGGTGTTGCCGTGGCGTTGGCCGCGAGTTCCATTAACGCCCAGGAAGATCTTCAATGGATCGGACATTCGGACGAATACGGCGCTTCGCTGGTGTATGGCGTTCCGGAAACGGGTTTTGCACCGCTTGCCTTTTATTGCGAGCGTGGAAACAGCGAAGTGATTTTCTCCTACGAGTTTGAACCGATTGACGCGCGGGACGGCGTCGAAGTCATCGTGCTGCTTCAGGCCGGTGACCTTGAGGTACCTATCGAAACCACCGGCCTGCGGCTCGAGATGGACGATCTCTTCATCCTCGAGGGCATGTCCGTGCTCGACGAGCGGCTGGCGGACCTCCTGACATCCCGGGGCACGCTTTACGTGTTCGTCGAGGATGGCACCGCGGAGTATCCCCTCGATTGGGCCCGGGAGGCGGCCGAGGGAATGCTTTCGACCTGCGCGAATTTCTGACACGAGGAACCTTGCCTTCCACATACGCCGCCTTGATAAGAGTGCGGAAAGCGCTGGGGGTACGGGTTGATGTCGGACTGGAACGGGGTGCGGGCGGCGCTTGCGCTGTGGGATGGGCTCGAGGGCGGGCTGCCGGTGCTCGTCAATCTCTCCGAAAACCACACGTTCCGGGTGGACTGCCCCGATGGGACCAGGGCGATCCTCCGCGTCCATCGGCCCCACTATCATTCGCGCCTCGCCATAGAAAGCGAGCTCGCCTGGATGCAGGCTCTGCGCACCGAAGCAGGACTGTTCACGCCCCGGCCCATACCGGGCCGCAATGGACTCCTTGTCCAGCAGGCGCCATTCGACGGTCCGGACGACATTCGTCACATGGTGCTGTTCCACTTTGAAGCGGGGGAGGAGCCGGTCGTAGATGACGATCTTTCGCCGATCTTTACCCAACTCGGCGCGCTTGCCGCGCAATGCCACGCCCATGTGGAACGCTGGCAGCCGCCGACGCCCTTCGAACGGCAGGTGTGGACCGCGGAAGCCGTCCTCGATCCTGACGCGATATGGGGGGATTGGCGTGTGGCGCCGGGGGTAGAGGGCGCCGTCCGTTCCCATATCGACAGGCTGGACATGGCGTTACGGGAAAAGCTCGCCGCCTATGGCCGCGCCCCGGATCGGTTCGGGTTAATCCATGCCGACATGCGGCTGGCCAATCTGCTCGTCGAGGACGGCACGACACGCCTTATCGACTTCGACGACTGCGGCTTTTGCTGGTTCGGCTACGATTTTGCCGCAGCAATCTCATTCTTCGAGGACGCCGAGACGGTCCCTGCCCTGCGTTCGGCCTGGCTGGAAGGCTATCGCCGCTATCGCGCTTTTTCCGCCCAACACGAAGCGATGCTTGACACGCTCGTCATGCTCCGCCGCATGGCCCTGCTCGCCTGGAGCGGCTCCCATGCGGAAACCGAGCTCGCCCGCAGCATCCATGGCACATATGCGCACGGCACGGCGGAATTGGCGGAGCGGTATCTGAGCACGGGCTCAATCGACCGGTGAGGTCCTGCGTGCGTGCCGGAAGGAGGCTCAACCTTCCCGCGCGCGCCGGAGGGTGTCGCGGCATTCGATGAGCGATTCTAGAACCTGGGTGAGTTGGTCGCGCTGATCGACGGTCAGCCCTGGCGTTACGGCCACAGTGTCGTCGATGACGTCGGAATCGACAAATTCGATCTGCTCGACCCCTCCGACAGAGATCTCCGGCTCCGCGTCGGGGCGAGGGCCTAAAGGGCGAATGATGCCGGTTTCCCCGATGGCGACAACGTGACGGGCGCCCTGCTCCTTGAGGATGCGCTGCACACCCTTGATGGTGAAGCCCTGATCATAGAGCAGATGGCGGATGCCTTTGAGAAGCTGAACGTCATCGGGGCGATAATAGCGTCGCCCGCCGCCGCGCTTGAGCGGCTTGATCTGGCTGAACCGCGTTTCCCAGAAACGCAGCACATGCTGAGGTAGGTCGAGTTCGTCCGCCGCTTCGGAAATGGTCCGGAAGGCGTCTGGCGATTTGTCCAACGCAGTGCCCCGGTTTCAAAAAACCTTTATTTTGCTGAACGAACCATAGATTTGTTGATCTTGGTTTTCAAGACATTGGATGGTTTGAACACAAGAACCTGACGGGGCAGGATGGGCACTTCCTCGCCAGTCTTTGGATTCCGGCCCAAGCGCTCATTTTTTGAGCGAACCTGAAACGATCCGAACGACGACAGTTTGACATTGTCACCAGACGCGAGTGCGTCGGAAATGACCTGGAGAACCCGCTCGACAAGTTCGGACGATTCTGTGCGCGATAGTCCAACGGTCTGATATACGGCTTCGGCCAAGTCGGCTCGTGTTACGGTCTTACCGGACATAGCTATCCCCTCACCCGCAGGACGGAAGCAATCCCACAATTCAAATACTTAACGAGGAAATGGGGACCGGGTCAACGTCTACCAGCGAATGAGGGCGGCGCCCCATGTGAACCCGCCTCCCATAGCCTCGATCATCACGAGGTCTCCCGACTTGATCCGGCCATCCTCGGACGCCACCCAAAGCGCGAGCGGAACTGACGCCGCTGACGTGTTTGCGTGGCGATCGACGGTGACGATGGTCTTTTCCTCTGGAATGCCGAGCTTCTTGCCGGCACCATCGATAATGCGCTTGTTGGCCTGATGGGGGACGAACCAGTCGAGATCCGCAGTGGTCTTTCCGGTTTTTTCAAGCACGTCCTCGATGACGTCGGAGATCATGCCCACTGCGTGCTTGAAGACCTCCTTGCCCTCCATGCGAAGGTGTCCAATCGTTCCGGTGGCGGAAACGCCGCCATCGACATAAAGCTTGTCCCAATGCGAGCCGTCTGTCCGCAGACTCGAAACGAGCACGCCGTTTTCCGGGGCATCGTCGGGGACTTCCCGGGCTTCGAGAATCATCGCTCCGGCACCGTCGCCGAAAAGGACACAGGTGGTACGGTCGTTCCAATCGAGCAGGCGAGACGCCGTCTCGGCACCAACCACTAGCGCGCGCTTGGCCATTTTTCCTTTGAGATAGCCGTCGGCCGTGGCAACGGCAAAGACGAAACCCGAACATACGGCCTGGACGTCGAATGCAACGCCGTGCGTGATTCCCAACTTGTGCTGAAGCAGTGCGGCGGTCGCCGGGAAGGTGCGATCCGGCGTTGTCGTTCCGACGACGATCAGATCGATGTCGGCGGGGGTCAATCCCGCGTTGTCGAGCGCGATGCGCGAAGCGTGGAGCGCAAGATCGGAGGTCATCTCGCCTTCGGCGGCAACATGGCGCTCCCGGATACCGGTGCGCTGCACGATCCACTCATCGGACGTGTCGACGGTCTTTGAAAGCTCGTCGTTCGTGATCACGCGCTCGGGAAGGTAGCCGCCTACGCCGCGGACTACGGATTGGATCTTGCTCACGCTGTCGGTGCCTCCGATTCTTCTTGCCGATCCGGGATGGCGCCCGGTTTCATGCGTTCGAGCCCTTCGCCGATCTTTTCGATCAGATCGTTGCGTGCCATGTCGTAGGCAAGGCCGAGCGCACTCTTGTAGCCAATTTCGTCGGTACCACCATGACTCTTGATGACGACGCCATTAAGGCCAAGGAAAACGCCGCCGTTGACGGTTCGCGGGTCCATCTTGCTCCTTAGCGCCGAGAGCGCCTGATAGGCCAGCATCGCGCCGAGTCGGGATAGAAAACTGCCCTTGAGGGCATTCCGCAGGTAGGTCGCGACCTGGCGGGCGGTACCCTCCGCCGTTTTCAAGGCAATATTGCCAGTGAAACCCTCGGTGACGACGACGTCCACCGTCCCCTTTCCCAGATCGTCGCCCTCGACGAACCCGTGGTAAGTGAATCCCGCACCACTTTTTTCGGTGAGGCTCTTGGCGGCGTCCTTGACCCACTCGTTGCCCTTGGCCTCCTCGACACCGACATTGAGCAGACCGACCGTGGGCGTTTCCATATCGAAGAGCGCGCGGGCCATTGCCGCGCCAAGGATCGAAAAATCCACGAGCTGCTCGGCATCCGCGCCGATCGTGGCGCCGACATCAAGCACGATGATATCCGAGCGCAGGGTGGGCCAGATGGCGGCGATTGCCGGGCGGGAAATCCCCTGCATGGGGCGCAGGCAGAAGGTTGCCATAGCCATCAGCGCGCCAGTGTTGCCCCCTGAAATGGCCACTTTCGCCTCGCCGTTCTTCACCGCCTCGATGGCCGCCCACATGGAAGAGGAGCCCCGTCCCTTGCGCAAGGCCTGGCTGGGCTTATCGTCCATCGTGATGACGGTTTCGGAATGCCGGATTTCGGAAACCTGTGCGAGATCGGTGAACTCTGAAAGCAACGGCTCGAGTACGTCCTGGCGGCCGTGAAAGATGAACCTCGCATCGGGGTGCTCGCGCAGCAGCAGCCTGGCCCCTTCGATCGGCGCACGGGGTGCATTGTCTCCGCCCATGGCGTCAACGGAGATCGTTATTGTCCCACTCATCGTCTGCCTGTTCGTCTGCCCATATTCACGCCAGGGCGCCCCACCCGGGGGCCACCTTACCCGACGAAATCCCGCACGCAAGCGGATTGAACCCTGCAATCATTCCTTTTTCAGGGCCTTCAAAGCCGCAAAAGGAGAAAGCTCGGCCGGATCGTCTCCGGCCTTTTCGGCCGGCAGGCTCACGCCGGGCAAGCGTGGATAGAGGTCGATCACCAGCGCAAATACCTCGGTAATGAGATCGGCAAGGTCGATCTCCTCGCCGTCGAAATAATCCGGGAAGTCGTCGTCCTCGAGGTTGACGAACACCTCGGCGCCAGCGCCATGCTCCACTGTCTCGTCGCGGTTGGGAAGGTAAACGCGATCCACGGTCTCCCGGATTGCCTGATGTACAGGCTCGCCGGTCACGACGCACGGTTGGACCACGTCGCCCCACACCTCGCCCTGCGCGCGGATACCGCCCCGGAAGCGGGTGGCGGTGACCTTCGCACCGAAGGCCGGCAGCGCGTCGACACGGAAGCGCTGCGCGAGAATTTCGCGCTGCTCTACATCGGTCGTCACGTCGACCACGCGGCCCGCCGCCGGAATCCGGTCCACGCGGACGCGGGCGTCGAGATCGATATCGTCGTTTTGCTGCTTCACCTGGGTTCCCCGAACGTCACCTTCCCGGCCATGATATCCTCGATCGGCTGGGTGGACAGCATATTGTCATTGAGCAGGATATAATCGACGAAAACGGCGAGAGCGGGATGGTCCCTGCCCTCGTGAAAATTGCGCGAGACGACGCCCTCGAGCGCGGCGCGGTCTCCCCCTTCAAGAGCGGCGGAAAGATTGGAGAGCATTCCGTAGAAGAGGCTGCCCATTTTCTCGATGCGCTTGGGTACCGAAAGATCGCCCACGCCCAGTTCGCGCAGGGAGCGGTCCATATCGTGGAAGAAGCAGTCGAAAACGCTTTGCGAGAATTCCGTGGTGGCCTTTTCCGAAGTCCGCAAGCGACGGAAAACCAGCGCAGCATGGAGCGAAATCATGTCGAAACGGCCGGTCAGCGTGTCCGGCACGCCCCATTCGGCATAGAAAAACTCACGCCGGGATTGCGCCACAATGGCGTTGTAGACGGCGTAAACCTGTTCGGAGAGCTTGGGTTTTCTGAAAAACTGAAGGATCATCACCTGAGTCTCAAAACGAGGAGAACTGGCTTCGCGGAAAGGAGAATTCCGTTTGCTCGCTTGCCAGAACAGCCTTTGAAAAGCTAAACAACACCCTCGCCCCGGCACCCGCGTCGCGTGGCTATAGTCGAGAGCCAAGAGGAAAGTCAATTCCATGACCCTGCGTTCCGCCCTTGTCCGCCTGTCTCCAATTGCCGCGGCACTGGCACTGGGACTTACCCTTTCGGCCTGTTCGGGCTCCGGGTTGGTCGCGACCCGCACGCAGGGCTATGTCATTCCCGCCGACGCCATCCAGCAGATTCGGCCCGGCTCCAGCGCCGATCTCGTCCGTATCGTTCTCGGCTCGCCCCAGACGACGAGCACGTTCGGCAACGAAACGGCCTGGTACTACGTGGAGACCAAGGTCAACCAGACCGCGTTCGGGTTGACGACGATCCAGGAGCGCACGGTGCTGGCGGTCTATTTCGACCGCAACAATAAGGTGGTCGACCGCGCGGTCTATACACTTCAGGACGGACGCGTGTTTGCCATCGAGCAGCGCCGCACGCCATCCTTCGGCGAAGACCGGACGTTTGTGCAGCAATTGCTGGGCTCTGTGACGAACTCCTAGAACCTCCCTACCCGCGGGCCGGACTTCCGAGCCCGCGTCGATAACGGCTTGGGATTATTCCGGAAACGCCTGAGCGACCCGCTCGGCGCGTCGGCGGCGTATATCAGTCCATGCGAGCAGGACCAATGCGGCGGCGACAATGGGCATGACCATCATATTGATCGCTTCCCATCCGAAGGTATTGAGCAAGACGCCGGCGCCGATCGAAGCCAGGGCCATGACGCCAAACACAAGCTGCTCGTTGAGCGCCTGAACCTTGGCGGCCTCCTCGGGGCGGTATGACTTGGTGAGCATCACCGTCGAGCCGATGAAGCCGAAGTTCCACCCCACACCTAGCAGCACCAGGCCGATATCGAAATGCAGCGTGGTCGTGCCCGAGAGGGCGGTAGCGGCGCTGGCGAGAATCAAGAGCAGCCCGATGCCGGCGGTCAGGTGGGTACCGATACGGTTGATGATCGAGCCCGTGATGAAGCTGGGGGCAAACATGGCCACGATGTGCCACTGGATGGCGTTGGCGGCCTCGCCGGTGGTGTGACCGCAGATGAAGACCATGGCCAGCGGAGCGGCGACCATGACGAAGGTCATCAGCGCATAGCTCGCCATGCCGGTGAGCACAGGGACGAAGACGTCGGGCTCACGGATCAGCACTTTGAGCGGCCGTCCGGTTTCGCTTGCAGGGCGCTTGGGCTCACCCTTGGGCAGCCGGGTGAAGACGAGCAGCGCAATAGAGACCGCACAGACAGCGGCAAGGGCGAGAAAAGAGCCCGTATAGGGCGCATCGGCGACCGCTTCGCTGGTCATTGACGCAAGGCGTGGGCCGAGGAATCCGGCAAGGACGCCGCCGAACATCACCCAGGACACGGCACGGGCCTTGAGTTCGGGTGGAACGCTGTCGGCCACCGCGAAACGATATTGCTGGCCGAAGGCGCCGGCAGCGCCGATGAGCAGCATGGCGCCCGAGAAAATCAGGAAACTGTGCAGGTAAAGTCCGAATGCGGCCAGAAGCCCACCAGTGGCGGCAATAGAGGCTCCGAGCACAAAGCCCCTGGTGCGGCCCAGTCGGTGAAGAATGATCGCCGCCGGGCCCGCCATGAGTGCGACCCCGATGATCATCACCGTCGTCGGGATGGTGGCAAAGGCAGGATCGATAGCCAGCGATGCACCCGCGAGTGCGCCCACGGCCATTACCATGCCCTGTGCCGAACCTGCTATCGCCTGGGCGCCGGAAAGGAGACCGATATTCCGGTAATGATTCATGCGGGCTTTCCCGATTCTTTCATGAACGATTGAACGAAAATCGTTCAATCGTTCATTTAATTTTTCGCCTTCCGGGGACGACTCGGTGGGCGATGCAATCTGAAGGGATAACCATACACCCGGAAAGCGCTGAGGTGATAGGAAGGATGTGGACGTCAGGCTTTCGCCGGTCCCTCGTAGCCTTCCGAATGCTTTTGCGCCACGGCATCGAGCACGCCGTTGACCATGCCGGGGACTTCGTCGTCGTAAAATGCCAGGGCCACGTCGACATATTCGCGGATGACGACCCTGAAGGGGACGTCCTTGCGCTGGGTCAGCTCGAATACGGCTGCACGTAAGAGAGCACGCAGCGTGGCGTCGATGCGGGTCATCGGCCACCCGCCCTGCAGTGCGGAATCGATGATGGGATCGAGCTTGAGCTGGTGCTGAACGACTCCGCGCACGATGTGGCGGAAATAATCGGCATCGGCAGGGAGATACTGCTCCCCTTCGACCTCGCGGCCGGCCCGGATGTTTTCAAACTGGCTAAGCGTGTCCTCAAGGGACTGCTGGCCAATATCCATCTGGTAAAGCGCCTGGACGGCGGCGAGACGGGCCGAGCCGCGCTGGTTGGCCTGTTTTATTTCGCGTGGGTCAACCATCGTTAGCCTTCCAGGGTCTTTTTGAGCGCTACCATTGCCATGGCCGCGGTAGCAGCCCCGCCGCCCTTATCGAGGTCGGATTTCCGCGCACGGACCCATGCCTGTTCCTCGGTCTCGACGGTCAGGATCCCATTGCCGAGAGCAATGCCATCGGCCACCGAAAGGTCCATCAGCGCACGGGCACTTTCGTTCGAGACGATCTCGTAATGGGTGGTTTCCCCACGAATGACGCAACCGAGCGCGATATAGCCATCGTAGCGGGGCCCCTTGTGCTCGCTGGCCATTGCAATGGCAGCCGGAATCTCGAGTGCACCGGGGACTGTGACAACCTCCCAGGATGCGCCAGCGGCCTGCAACGCACTGGTGGCACCTTCGAGCAGGGCGTCCGCGATATCGTCATAGAACCGCGCTTCGGCGATCAGGTAATGCTGACCGGATGCGGAACCGGGTTTAACGGAAAAGGCGTCGCCGTGAGAGGCCATCAATTCATCCTTGTTTCGAGCAGGCGGGCGGCATAGCGCGCCATGAGATCGACTTCAAGGTTAACCGCATCACCAACATGGTAATCCGGCCAATTGGTCGCGGAGAGCGTGTGGGGGATGAGATGGACCGAGAAGCGGTTTTTTTCCACCCAATTGACCGTGAGCGAGGTGCCGTTGAGGGCTACCGAGCCTTTTTTTGCAATGAAGGGAGCGAGTTCGGCCGGGGCTTCAAAGACGAAGGTGGTCTGGTCACCGATATCGGTCCGCTCGATGATGGTTGCCAGGCCATCGACGTGGCCCGACACAATATGACCGCCGAGTTCGTCGCCAACCTTCAGGGACCGCTCCAGGTTGATGCGGCGGCCCACCTGCCAGCCCCCTACTCTCGTCACGTCGAGGGTCTCGCGCGCGGCGAAGACGTCGAACCAGTTGGTGCCGCCGCCAGTGCCTTTTTCGGTGACGGTGAGGCAGATGCCTTCGCACATGATCGAGGCGCCGAGATCGATGGTCGCGGGATCATAGGTCGTGCCGATGCGCAGGCGGCGCCCGTCGTTACGGTCGTCGATTTCGAGGATTTTGCCGATGTCGGTGATGATGCCGGTGAACATGGGGGCCTGGGTTTGCTTTGTCCCTGCGAGGCGAAGATGGGAGGTTCAGCGATGCTGCTTCTTCTCGAACGTCGTCAGTCTATCGCACCCGAGCGCGCGGTGATCAACCGGGATGAAGCCCAGTTGAGCCAAACGGTCCGGCAAGGATCGATGAACAGTGGCCGGGACGCCTTGGGGGCCGATTTCGATATCGCTTTCGAGCAGGTGGAAGCGGTCGACAAGGCCGGCGTCCAGCAGTGCGTCGTTGAGAGTTGCGCCACCTTCGACCAGCACGGTCGAAATGTCGCGCCGGGCCAATTCCTCGAGTCCTCTCAGGGGGTTGGGGCGGCCATTGTCAGACGGCGATTCAACGACGTCAAATTCCGATTCAACGCCTTCATGCGGTTGAGGAACTGATTCAAGAGTGCGTTTTTCTGTAATGAAAACAGTATCTTGTCCGGCGAGATTTGCGACGTGATTCATTTGCTTCCAGGAGAAAAGGAACACGCGCAAGGGCTTACGGTTTTCCAATCCCGGCAGCCGGACGGAGAGGCGCGGGCGGTCGAGGATCGCGGTATTGCCCCCGACCATGACGGCGTCGGAGAGCGCGCGCTGCATGTGGGTCCAGCGTCGCGCGATTTCGCCGGTGATGGCGACGTTCGCCTTGTCGGAAAGGCCGACTTTGCCGTCGGCGGAAATGGCGAGCTTTGCCGTGACGAAGGGGCGGCGTCTCACGATGCGGGAGAAAAAGCCCTCGTGGAGTTCGAGGGAGGGAGCGTGATTTTCGGCGACCGCTACGTCCAGACCGGCCCCACGCAGTTTGGCGATGGATTGGCCCGCGGTGCGGGGATCGGGGTCGGAGGCGCCGATGACGGCGCGCGAAATGCCCGAGGCGATCACGGCATCGACGCATGGGGGCGTCTTGCCCCAGTGATTGCAGGGTTCGAGCGTGACGTAGAGCGTCGCCCCCTTCGCCCTTTCGCCGGCCAATGCCAAGGCTTGGGGTTCGGCATGAGGACGGCCGCCGGATGCTGTGACGGCACGGCCGAGCATGACGCCATCGGGAGAGACGACTATGGCGCCGACCGTGGGGTTTTCGGCGGTCGTACCTCGATAGGGCATGGCGATGCGGGCAGCGGCATCGAGCCAGCGCAGGTCGTCCCCGCCGGGGGAGTTCACCCCTCCTCCTCGTCCAGGGTCTTGAGGAACGACTGGAAATCGTCGGCCTTGGCGAAGTTCTTGTAGACCGAAGCAAAGCGGACGAATGCGACGTCGTCGAGTCCCTTGAGGCCCTCCATCACGTATTCGCCGATCTGGTCGGAGGTGATTTCGATATCGCCCAGGCTTTCGAGTTGGCGGACGACGCCGGAAATCATGCGCTCGACGATTTCGGGATCGACCTGGCGTTTGCGGAGAGCGGTGTAGACCGACCGCGAGAGTTTTTCGCGGTCGAATGGCACCTTGCGGCCCGACTTCTTGACGACGGTGAGGTCGCGCAGCTGAACGCGCTCGAAGGTCGTAAAGCGCCCGCCGCAGCCATTGCAGACTCGGCGGCGGCGGATGGCATTGGAATCCTCGGTCGGCCGGGAATCCTTGACCTGAGTATCGTCGTTTCCGCAATACGGGCAGCGCATTGTCGAAAGAGTCCTAGGCCGGATAGATCGGGAAACGGTCGGTAAGGGCCTTGACCTTCTGACGCACCGCAGCTTCGACGGCGGCATTGCCATCGTCGGAATTGGCCTCGCGCAGACCATCAAGAACCTCGACGATATATTCGCCGATCTGGCGGTATTCCGCTTCCCCGAAACCACGGCTCGTCCCTGCCGGTGTGCCGAGGCGGATACCGGATGTGACAAAGGGCTTTTCGGGATCGAAGGGGATGCCGTTCTTGTTGCAGGTGATCCAGGCCCGGCCAAGTCCCTGCTCGGCGCGCTTGCCCGTAGCGTTCTTCTTACGCAGATCGACCAGCATCAGGTGGTTGTCGGTGCCGCCCGAGACGACATCGAGGCCGTTTTCGATGAGAACCGTGGCGAGCGCGCGGGCGTTGGCGACCACTTGAGCCGCATATGTCTTGAACTCGGGCGTCAGCGCCTCGCCGAGCGCTACGGCCTTGGCGGCAATGACATGCATTAGCGGTCCGCCCTGCAGACCAGGGAAGACGGCGGAGTTGATCTTTTTGGCAATTTCCTCGTCATTGGCAAGGATCAGGCCGCCGCGCGGGCCGCGCAGGGATTTGTGGGTCGTGGTGGTTACGACATGGGCGTGCGGGATCGGGGACGGATGCACGCCGCCCGCGACGAGCCCGGCAATATGGGCCATGTCGACCATGAGATAGGCGCCAACGGCATCGGCAATTTCCCGGAACCGTTTCCAGTCCCAGATCCGCGAATAGGCCGTGCCCCCGGCAAGAATAAGCTTCGGCTTATGTTCGTGTGCCTTCCGCTCGATATCGTCCATATCGAGCAGGTGGTCGTCGCGGCGCACGCCGTAGGAAACGACGTTGAACCACTTGCCGCTCATATTGACCGGCGAGCCGTGGGTAAGGTGGCCGCCCGAATTGAGATCGAGGCCCATGAAGGTATCACCTGGCTGAAGCAGGGCGAGGAAGACGGCCTGGTTCATCTGCGAACCGGAATTGGGCTGGACGTTCGCGAAATTGGCGCCGAAGAGTTCCTTGGCGCGATCGATGGCAAGGTTTTCGACCACGTCGACATACTGACAACCGCCATAGTACCGCTTGCCGGGATAACCTTCGGCGTATTTGTTCGTCATCACCGAGCCTTGAGCCTCGAGGACCGCCTTCGAGACGATATTCTCGGAGGCGATCAGTTCGATCTCGTGCTGCTGGCGATCGCGTTCATCCGCGATGGCCTGAGCCACGATGGGATCGTGATCGGCAATCGAACGGGTGAAGAAATCGGGAAAAAGCGGGGTTGACCCGGTGGCGCTCATTGGCGGACCCTCGACCTTTGAAGAGTGCAATAAAAGGCAAGCAAGCGCGCCCCGATTAGCACAGGCGTAGCGGCGATTCCAAGCAAAGATCGGAAGTGGTCAGGCTTTATCTCCGGCCTTCTCCAAACGGCGGCGGAGCTTTGCCAGCGCTACGGCCTTCATCTGCTCCTGTGATGTATGCACCGGTGCGATGATGACCACCTCGACGCCTGTCGTGGCATCGATGGCCGCCACGCGAACCTGGTTGCCCGCGGGGCGGAATTCAAAGAGGACTTCACGCGATCCATTAGGGGCAGGCGTCATGCCCTGCCCCCGTGATCAGGCGATTTCGGGGAACTCGGTGCGGCCGACCTTGTCGAACTCGTAGACATCATCACGGAAGCTTACGACACCGTTGCGGTTGGCCCAAGCGGTAAAGTAAGTTGTGAAGATCGGCACCGGATTGCGTACAGAAACGTCGAGCCGTTCGCCAGAGGCGAAGGTAGAGTTGACGGCGATGATATCATAGCCGTTATCACGCAGAATCCAGGCGACCAGTTCATCGACGTTGGAGACACGAACGCAACCTGACGAGTGGAAACGCTGATTCTCGGAGAACAGCCCACGGTCAGGGGTGTCGTGGAGATAAACCGTGTGGGGGTTATGGAAGTTGATCTTCACATGCCCCATGGAGTTCTCTGCGCCCGGATCCTGCCGCAGGGTGTAGTTCACGGCTTCATCTGTCGACCAGTTGATCTCGTGCGGCTGCTTTTCGTTGCCCCGCCCGTCGAAGATGCGAATGTTGTACTTGGTGAGGTATTCGGGATCCTCGTTCATCAGGCGGATGATATCGCGCTGGATAATCGACTTTGGCACCGTCCAGAAGGGATTGAAATTGATCTCGTGGATACGGCTGCGCAGGATAGGCGTCTGCCGGTCGATACGGCCCACAACGGCGGTGTGGCGCTGACGGATCTGGTTGCTCTCGACCGCCTCGATGGTTGCCGCCGGAATGTTGACGTTCACATAGCGCTCGGTGAGCTTGCCTTCCAGCGCCCGAACGCGATCGAGATTGAGGCGGATCTGGCGCAGACGCTCGGACGTGGGAACGTTCATCGTCCAATAGGTGATCTCGTCGACCTTGCCGTTGATCTGCAACCCGTGGCGGGCCTGGAAGCCACGCACGGCGGCGTCGACCTTGGAATCAAACTCATTGCTGACGCCCGCCTCCTGGGAGAGGTCGCCAGTATAGATCAGATATTCGCGGAGATGGCGCACCTGGCTGCGGTTGTTACCAAGCACGAGGTTGTAGATGCTGGTGGGAGGCTCAGGCCAGCCGCCCCTCGCGGCCAGGCGCTCATAATATTCGGCGACCTGCTGGAGATTGTACTCGGTATCGAGCGAAACGATCGGGTCCGGTCCGCCGATGGCATCCATAGCGATACGTGAATTGGCATCACGGTCGGTCTCGCGCAGGATACGATTGGTCGTAAAGACCTCCATAAGCCCGTCCTGCGCAATGGCAGGCATCGGAAAGGCGGCCGCCGCCGCAAAGCCGGCAATCGTCTTGAGCGCTGTGCGCCTGTCGGTTTTGGACGAAAAGTCACGCATTCGAATCGGAGCCCTGTCGCATCGGTTGGGTGCAATCGAGGAAATCTTGTGCACCAGGTTTGATCTGATCTCAACGCCACTCACCGCCCTGTGAACCGGATGCGGAACAGACGAACGGGAGAGAGGCCGACGGGTTCTATACCGCCTGTGATGCGGCTAAAACGGGTTTGCGGCGCAAATAAGAAACGCCGGCTCGATGGCCGGCGTTTGCTGCGAGAATGTGGCAAGGTTGCCACAGCGAGGCATCGCTCGCTCAGAGCTTGTAGAGGATCTGGTCGACCCAGAAGCGCTCAAGACGCGAAAGAGCGGTGTTGAGGCCGTTGAAATCGGACTCGGCAAGCCCGCCCACCTTCTCAATCGACTTGAGGTGCCGCTCGTAAAGATCGTCGATCACCTCGGCCACTTCCTCCCCCTTGGGCGTCAGGCGGATACGAACCGAACGACGGTCGGTCTTGGACCGCTCCTGGTAGATATAGCCGGTCTCGACCAGCTTCTTGAGATTGTAGGAGACGTTCGAACCGAGATAGTAGCCCCTGGTCCGAAGCTCGCCCGCCGTCAGTTCGCTATCTCCGATGTTGAACATCAGGAGCGCCTGGACCGGATTGATGTCGTCCCAGCCCATGCGGTCGAACTCGTCCTTGATGAGATCGAGCAGGCGGCGGTGGAGCCGTTCAACGCGAGAAACCGCTTCGAGATAAAGCGGCTTCAAGCTGCGATGCTGTTCGGCCGTCTCTGCCTTTGCGGCGGAAAGATTGGTAGCCATTTGTTCTGCCTCACTGTCAATTTATGCGCACGGTTTTCCGTGTCTGTGAGGCCAAACTATCGGCCTCGCCATAAGATCGGTTTAATAGACACGCTTAATGTTATCTTACGGGAAAACTTGGGGTTTTTTGGTTTTTGCTTTCTTACCCAAGGTGTGAAATTTGTAACCTTTACAAGCCGTCAACGCGCCGGGAAACCGGCGCAAGCCCGCAGGGTTCGGGCAGGTTTCGGCCAGTTGCGGGGCACGAAAATTGAAGCTCGCCCCAAGGCATCTGGAAGGCAAAGCCGTGCGGCTTGGCTTATTCGGCAGCGTGTCGGCGGGCCAGAAACCATCCCATGGCGATCAGGGCAATGGTTGCCAGCAAGGCACCAAGTTTGAAGATAAAGTCAAACAAAGTCAGGGCAACAGTGAGGTTGCCCGAGAGGTGGACGGCCAGTTCGATAAACAATGCGGCGGCAAGCAGGACCGCCCCCCATTGAACCTGGAGCCAGAGCCCGAGTGCGGCGAACAGGCGCGCCGCCGCGAGAGTCGCGAGCAAGGCGAACCCCGTGCCGCCCAAAGCAGCAATGGGGCTCGGAGCCCCGCCCCAGACGCCAAGCAGCCGGGCAGCATCGCTCAGACCCATGACGAGGCTGGCTATAGCGAGAACCCTCGCTGCAATCCCGACCGGTTCGGTTGTCAAATCCATTGGCAGAATCCCCCGAAGGGGATTCTGCTAACGTGAATGGGAGCGCGGGACAACCCTGCGATCAACGCAGGCTTGTGGAGGCGAGCTTGAGGGACACGATTCCGAACACGAAGATCGTCAGAGCCGGCACGACAAGCTGCCCCACCGACGAAAGGCGAGAAAACTCCGCGATCAGCATGACAAGGCTCGCGGCGATCCAGCCCCAATCCCCTGCCATCTGCACACCGAACGCGACGCGACCGACGGAAGGCTGGCGCCCGCACCAGTAATTGAACGCGGCCCAGGGCAGCAACGCGGCGCCCAGTATGAAAAACACGAGCGAAGGGACATTGCTTCCCAACAGATCCGGAATCATCGGAGCGAGTGCGATCATTCCGGCACCGAGTACGGCGCTGCCGACCGCATCGAGGACGTAGACATTGAGGAGTCCGCGCGCTGCGGAGACGTGGGAGGTGGTGGACATTGGAAATACTCCGATTGTTGATATCGGGCAGTTGCGCATCTTGAGGTAATGGTTTCAATTACCTCTAAGGTAATGGAATGCGGCGCTTGCCCGGTCCATCAGAGAGTCGATGAGGAAACGGGCATGTTCGGACCCATGTTGAAGCATTGGCGGCAGGTGCGGGGCATCAGCCAGATGGACCTTGCGCTGGAGGCGTCGGTATCCGCACGGCACGTCTCGTTTCTCGAGACCGGCAGGGCGCGACCGAGTGTCGAGATGACGATTCGTTTGGCAGAGGCGCTTGCGATGCCGCTGCGGGAGCGGAACGCGCTGCTTGTCGCGGCGGGCTTTGCCCCGCGATATGGCGCGGGAGACTGGAGCAGCCCCGAACTTGCCGATGTGCGGGCAGCAGCGCGGCTTATTCTCGATACGCACAGCCCCTACCCTGCCATGGTTTTCGATGGATGCTTCACGATGCTCGATGCCAATGACGGCGCATGGGGGCTGCTAGGCGAACCGGGCGACGTGCAGCCCAACCTCGTCGACCTCGTATTCACGCCCGGCCCGGTTCGGTCCGCGATCGGGAACTGGCCGGACATCGCCGCTTATTTCCTGCATCGCCTGCGACATGGTGCGCGGATTAATGGCCCGCACGCGCCGATCGCTCACAAGCTCAGGCAGGCGCTTGCGATGCCCGGGGTGCGGGAGCTGGAAGCAGGCCTGAGCAAAACCAGCTCCGGTATCCTTCTGCCGCTCATCTTCCTAACCCCGCAAGGCGAAACGCGGTGGTTTACGACGGTGACGCATTTCGGCGGAGCGCAAGACGCTCTGGCGGAAGAAATCACGATCGAAATGTTCCATCCGGTGCAATGAACCATTTGCTGCTTTGCGCCCGCAAGCGTCGGTTGTTAAACAGTGCACAGTTCGAACCGGGTTGGGTAGCGGCATGAGCGGCAAGTGGCAAAAGCATGATCTTGGATTTCTAGGCGGCCGGCGGTTGCGCCGCTCGCGCATGGCCGGATGGAGCCGCGACCTGGTGCGTGAGAACGCGTTGACGCCAGCCGACCTGATCTGGCCGATTTTCGTCATCGAAGGGCAGAACGAGCGCCAACCCGTCAAGACGATGCCCCGCGTGTCGCGCCTGAGCATCGATCTGGCGGTCGAGGCGGCAAAAGCCGCCCGCGCCGAGGGCATTACGGCTCTGGCGCTGTTTCCTAACACCGACCCCGCGAAACGGTCCGAGGGAGGCGAGGAAGCGCTCAACCGCGACAATCTCGTATGCCGAGCGCTTTCGGCCATCAAGGACGCGGTTCCCGAAATCGGGCTTATCGCCGACGTGGCGCTCGATCCCTATACGAGCCACGGGCATGACGGGGTAATGGCTGGCGAGGAAATCCTCAATGACGAAACCGTCGAGATTCTGACGCGGCAGGCGCTGGTGCAGGCGCGGTCGGGCGCAGACGTGGTTGCGCCATCGGACATGATGGACGGCAGGGTCGGGGCGATCCGGGCCGTGCTGGACGAAGAGGGCTTCGAGAAGACCATCATCCTCTCCTACGCCGCAAAATATGCGTCGGCCTTTTACGGCCCTTTCCGCGAAGCCGTCGGATCGGGGGCGCGGCTCAAGGGGTCCAAGCTGACCTACCAGATGGATCCGGCCAATGCCGAGGATGCACTGCGCGAGGTGGAGCAGGACCTGGCCGAAGGTGCGGACTGGGTAATGGTGAAGCCGGGGATGCCTTATCTCGACATCTGCCGGCTGGTGAAGGACAGTTTTGACGTGCCGGTCTTTGCCTATCAGGTGAGCGGGGAGTACGCGATGATCTCGATTGCTGCAGAAGCCGGCGCGGTCGACCGTGACGCGGCGATGGCCGAAAGCCTGATGGCATTCAAGCGAGCGGGATGCTCGGGGGTCCTCACCTATTTCGCACTGGATATGGCGCGGAAGCTGAATGGGTGAATTATCGGCATTGATACCGCGAAGATAAAATTCGGCGCCCCCTTGCTATCACGGCTCAAAACCCCAATCTCTTGCCGCGACTGGGGAGCTAGAACCATGGCCACTGATTTCTTCGGGCGTATTCTGCGCGACGACCTTCCGAACCCGGCGACGTCGCCGGAGCTGTTCGATTCCATCCTGTCGCGGCGGGTGTTTGCATTCATCATCGATTGTATCGTGATGATGATCCTTATCGCTGCGGTCTCGATTGCCGCTGCGGTGCTCGGCATATTGACGCTAGGCCTCGCCTGGCTGGCCTTTCCGCTGATCGTGCCGGTCGTCTTCGTCGCCTACTACGCTGTGACGCTAGGATCTCCATCGCGGGCGACGCTCGGGATGCGGGCCATGGATATCGTTCTCACCCCGACGCGCGACGTTCCCCTCGACGGGTGGATGGCCATGCTGCATGTGGTCGCGTTCTGGGCGACCTGCTCGATTCTCACCCCTTTCATTCTTGCTGTGGGACTCATCACCAACCGGCGGCAGCTGCTGCACGATATTCTGCTCGGGGTGCTGATGGTCCGGCGCTCGCCCATGGTCCGGCATTGGCGCACCTATCACGTAGAGGGACAGGGCGTTTAGCTTTAGGTTTTGTGATAATCGGGCGCGTTGCGCGCCTTGCGTGGGACCATTACAATGAGATCCTGCGCAAATGTGCGCTGAACGAGTGAAGCCGAATGGACCAAACCCCCGAAAGCGCCCAGTTTTTTCTGACCGCGCCTTCGCCCTGCCCCTATCTCGACGGGCGGCAGGAGAGAAAACTGTTTACCCACCTTTCTGGCAGACGCGCGGGCGCGCTGCACCAGCTGCTTTCCGACCACGGGTTCCGGCGCAGCCAGAACCTCATCTATCGCCCAGCCTGCCTCGAATGCGACGCCTGCCAGTCGATCCGGGTATTGAGCACGCAATTCTCTCCGTCCGAGCGGCATCGCCGGGTTCTTAAACGTAACGCCGATGTTCGCGCCGAAGTGATCCCACCCGTTGCGACAGCAGAGCAGTACGGGTTGTTCCGGCGCTATCTCGATGCAAGGCATGCCAATGGCGGCATGACCCAGATGAGCTACCTCGACTATGAATTCATGGTCGAAGATACACCTGTGCACTCCGAGCTCGTCGAATACCGGCTGAAGGAGGACGGGCCGGATGGCGATCGGGACCAACTCATCGCCGCCGTTCTAACCGATGTGCTGCCCGATGGGCTTTCGATGGTCTACAGCTTTTATGATCCGGCCATGCCCAAGCGAGGGCTCGGTAATTTCATGATTCTCGACCATATCGCCCGGCTTTCGCGCAGGGGGCAGGGATATCTCTATCTGGGCTATTGGGTGAAGAACTCGCCCAAGATGGCATACAAGACTGATTTCGAGCCGCTCGAAGTGCAGCGCGGCTCGCGCGGATGGGTGCCGCTGGTGCTCGATACCGGATGGGGGAACGACTAGGCCCGTGGCGTCCCAGCGGCCTACCCTCGCGAGCCTACTTGTCTCACGCCTTTATCTGGGTGGATGCGCGGCGCTATGCCTGATGGCAGTCGGCGCGGTGCTGGGGTTTGCTCATCCCGCCCTTGATCTTTTCAACCATATGCAGCCTGCGCTGTTTTTTGCCGCACTGGTAGCGATGCTGTTCTGCGGGATTTTCGTTCGGGCGGGCGCCATGCGGGCGATGGCGCTGAGCCTTGCAGCAACCGGATTGGTGGCCTCGGCGGTTGTGTACGTTCCGGAGTTCATTGCTGGTTTGACGGTGCGCTTTGCGCCTGCTCCCCAGGAAAGCACGGTCTACACGCTGATGACGTTCAACGTCTTCGGACGGAACGAGGAACCCGACACGCTGGCGAGCTACATCATCGGCACCGACACCGACATCGTGGCCTTGCAGGAATATAGCCCCGAGGTGCGGCGTGCGATCCATACCCGGCTTGCCGAGCACTATGAGCATTTCCAGTATTGTGCGGGCGGCCAGCGGGCATTTGTGGGGCTCTACAGCAAACTGCCATTCGAGCCCTTGATCGAGGACGTGTGTTCGGCCAGCGCCATCAATACCGAACGCACCGCGCGGATTGTCGTGCGCTTCGCCGCACCCAGCGGCGCACCCTTTGCGTTGGCGACCACGCATAACGACTGGCCGGCCCCCGTAACGCGGCAGGTCGAGCAATTCAACGCGCTCCGCGATGCGCTGGAAACAGTTGAAGGGCCGTTGCTGCTCGTGGGGGATTTCAACTCGACTCCATGGTCATATGCGCTGCGCCGGTTTGTGACCGAGGCCGGTTTTATCCGCCATACCTTCAACCTGCCGACCTTCCCCAAGCTCTGGTACTATTTCGGTGACTGGCGATGGACGCCGGCCATCCTGCCCATCGACCACGTGATGAGCCGAGGCGGGATTGCGGTCCATGAGCTCTATCGCGGCGACGCCAGCGGTTCCGATCACCTGCCGATTATATTGCGGTTTTCGGTGGGAGGAGAGTGAGCCCCCCTGCCCGGCCCTGTACCTGCACTCCAGGCTTTCAGTCTCAAACCGCTCTACCCGGAGCGATTTGCCCTTCAGGACATCCCCTACCCGACAAAGCGGTTATTGCGCGGGAACCCCGTCGGCACCTGACGGCCTGCTTGTGCGCGTTCACCGAGCCAGTCGCGCAGCTCTTCCATCGTTTTGGTATAGGTGCGCCCCGAACTGTCGGTCCATGTGAGCCCATCGGCAGACGAGAAGACCTTGGCATCCGAGATGCCACCATCCTTGTATTTCTGCAGGCGCACGCCTTTGCCACGCGACATTTCGGGGAGTTGATCGCGGGGGAAGACGAGGAGTTTTCGGTTTTTCCCAACGACGGCGACGGTGTCACCCTCGGCGGGCACGCACAAAACGGCTTCCTGCGCGCCGGAGACGTTGAGAATCTGCTTGCCCTTGCGGGTATTGGCGATCAGTTCCTCTTCCGCGACGATGAAGCCATTGCCGATATCCGAGGCGAGAAGGCGCTTTGAGCCGGGACGATGGATGAAAAGCGTGACGATGTCCTGGCTTTCCTCGATATCGACCATGATGCGCACCGGTTCGCCGTGGCCACGGCCTCCGGGGAGCTTGTCCGCACCGAGCGTATAGACCTTGCCGCCTGTGGTGAGCATGAGCAGTTTATCGGTGGTCTCGCAGGTGAGCGAGAGTTTGAGCCTGTCGTCGGACTTGAAGCTCTGGGCCGACATATCATTGTTGTGGCCTTTGAGCGCCCGAATCCATCCCTTTTCCGAAAGGATCACGGTGATGGGTTCGCGCTCGATCATCGCGGTTTCGATATCGGCGATATCGGCATGCGGCGCGGCAGCGAGTTCGGTACGGCGGGCGCCGAGCGGATGCGGCGTCCCATCGGGATTGGTCTTGGGATAGGCGGCCTTGAGCGCCTCGACCTGCTTGCGGATTTCACCCCAGAGACGCTTTTCCGAACCAAGCAGCGCTTCGAGGTGCTCCTTTTCCGCGGTGAGTTTTTCAAACTCCGTGCGGATTTCGATTTCCTCTAGCTTGCGCAAAGAGCGCAGGCGCATGTTGAGGATGGCTTCTGCCTGAACATCGGTGAGGTTGAAGCGGGCGATCAGTTCGCCCTTGGCATCGTCCTCCTCGCGGATGATGCGGATGACCTCATCGAGATTAATATAGGCGATGAGATAGCCGCCGAGGACCTCTAGGCGATGCTCGATCTGGCCGAGGCGGTAGCGCGAGCGGCGGACGAGGACTTCCTTGCGGTGCTCGAGCCAGGCCTTGAGCACTTCGGCGAGGCTCATCACGCGCGGGACCATGCCCTTGTCGAGCACGTTCATGTTGAGCGAGATGCGCTGTTCGAGCTCGGTGAGCTTGAACATGGATTCCATCAGAAGGGTCGGATCGACATTGCCGGCGCGGGGTTCAAGAACGAGGCGGATATCCTCGGCGCTCTCATCGCGCACATCCTTCAATAGCGGCAGGCGGCGGGCCATGAGCAATTCGGCAATCTTTTCGACCAGCCGCGACTTCTGCACGCCATAGGGAATTTCTGTGATGACGATCTGATAGACGCCCCTGCCCTTGTCCTCCTTGTGCCAGCGCGCGCGAACCCGGAAAGAGCCGCGGCCGGTCGCGTAGGCCTGTTCGGTGGCCGCAGGATCGTCGACCATGATGCCACCGGTAGGGAAATCGGGGCCAGGCACGAAGCGCATGAGATCAGCGGCTGTGGCGTTGGGCTCCATCAGAAGATGGAGCGCCGCGTCGCAAAGCTCGGACACATTGTGCGGGGGGATGGATGTCGCCATGCCCACCGCGATGCCGCTCGACCCGTTGGCCAAGAGGTTGGGGAAATTCGAAGGCAGGACGATAGGTTCCTCGTCCTCGCCGTCATAGGTCTGGCGGAAATCGACGGCGTCCTCGGTGATGCCTTCGAGCAGACGCGCGGCAACCTCTGTCATCCGGCTTTCGGTGTAACGCATGGCTGCGGCGCCATCGCCATCGACCGAACCGAAATTGCCCTGCCCGTCCACCAGCGGATAGCGCACGGCAAAATCCTGCGCGAGGCGCACGAGCGCATCATAGACCGATTGGTCGCCGTGGGGATGGAACTTGCCGATCACGTCGCCCACGATGCGGGCGGATTTCTTGTAACCCTGCCCGGGGTCGAGCTTCAAAAGCCGCATGGCATGGAGAATGCGGCGGTGAACGGGCTTCAGCCCGTCCCGTGCATCGGGCAGCGCGCGTTGGGTGATCGTCGAGATCGCATAGGAAAGATAGCGCTCCTCAAGCGCTTCCTTGAGATCGACAATACGTTCTTCCCCGCCCGGCGGGTCCATCACTTCGGCCATCGGCCAACCTTCGTACAGGTTATCGAATCAGTTGTTGAGTATACCCACCGAAGGCCATATCGCGCGCGCTGGATTGCGGATTTCAGCCGCTTCCAGCGTTTTACTTTACTAGCGCGGCTTCCACCCTCATCATCAGCACATTCACTAGACGGAGCCGTCCCATGCTTTCAGCAATGCTGTCGCGCTATCTCAAAACGCATTTTGTGGATGAGATAGTTTTTATCCAGTCGAGCGGCATAACAAAGCCAATCTTCGATGGGCTGATCGCGGCGCGCGCGATACCGGGTGCGATCTATCGGCTTTGGACCGACGGTACGGCCTGGAGCCCAATCGGCGGCTGGGTCGGAGAGTGTCGTGATAAAGAACCGGCATCGGAATGGTTCAGTCCAGCAGCGATATGGTGGGCACGGCGGGCAAATGTTTTTATCAACGAAGGGCATTCGCCATCGGAGATCGCCGCCACGTTCCGCGAGATGTTTCTTGCCGAATTCCTGAAGGCTCTCGAATGCGATCCACTTGGCGAACTGGCCTACCCCGGCGCCTATTCGACGGAAGGACTTGTCCCTGAGGCAGCGCGGGAAACCGGCTTGCTGGAATGGGAGGACTGGATAAACGGCGGCTACGGCGTCTGTCTCAGACGTTTCGATGCGCTTGGCCTCGTAACAAAGGCGGGTGGCACGGTGAGGATACGGGAAATCACCTATTCAGGAACACGCTCCACGCTTTCTCCTGCCGAGCGACTCGAACTGATCGAAGTCATGGAGCGGCTGGATGCCGTGATGCTCCCATTTGCACCGCATCAGCGCCCCAAAGGTACGCCCGGCCTCTGGATCGATACGCCGCTCGCTCGATACGGAATGGGCAAAATCCCGCTCGTCGAATCTCTGCTGCTCAACGATAGCGACGCATTGCGTTGCGCTTAAATTGCAAACCGCACCGCCAACAGTGCAAGTGCAGCCGGAACGGTTTGGACGAAGATGATCTTCCGGCTGGCCGTTGCAGCGCCGAAGATGCCGGCGACCGCGACGCAGAGGAGGAAGAAAACCTTGAAGGCAAAGTCGCCGGTCACGAGGCCGTAGATCAGTCCTGCGGCGAGGAAGCCGTTGTAGAGGCCCTGATTGGCGGCGAGCACCTTGGTTTTTTCGGCAAAGTCGGGCGCGAGCGCGAACATCTTGCGGCCGATCGGCTTGTCCCGCAGGGCAATTTCAACGATGGCGATGAAGATGTGGATAGCGGCGACGAGCGCACGAGAAGAGTGCCAATCATTTAATGTCTCCGCGCGATATGGTGCGCAATCCTGGTTCAATCGGTAACGCGCAATTCCTCGTAGGACACCATGACGTGCTCGCGATATGCGGGGCGCCCCGTGAGCGCCCCGTAGTAGCGCTCAAGACCGGGGCGTTCGGGGAACGGGATGGGCATATCGAAATAGCGATAGAGGATATGACCGAACTGGATATCGGCGAGCGTAAATGTCTCGCCCGCCAGGAAGGGGTGGGTGTTGAGCTGCACTTCGGCAATGTCGAGGAGCTTGTCGAGCTTCACGAGGGCCGCGGTGACAGCTTGCGGATCCTGCTTTGACGGTGCAGTGCGGACGAGTTGCCAGAAGATGGGGCCAGTGAAGGCGGGGGTCACGTTGATCTTGGCCCATTCGGCCCATTTGTCGATCTGGGCGCAGGCCTGGGGATCGGACGGCCAGAAGGTTTCGTGACCGTAGCGATTGGCGAGGTAGCGCAGGATCGCGCCTGCTTCCCAGATCGGGTCCGCGCCGTTGTCGCTGATGACCGGCACAAGGCCGTTGGGATTCATGGCCAGAAATTCGGGCGTATCGTTGCCGCCATAGATATGGCCGACGTCGTGCCGCTCATAGGGAAGCGCCATTTCTCCAATCGCCCACATCACGGCCTGAACGTTGGACGACGATTTCCGACCCCAAACTGTAAGCATGTGCGGCTTCCCTCGTTTTTCAGTCCGAAATGGGTAGCCCCTTAAGGGTAGCCGCACAAGCCGGTCTTACGGAAAGATCAGCGAGCGATGGGCCGCGGCCCCCGCCATTGCGCCGTCCCCCACCGCGACAGCAACGTTGCCCGCCCCGCGCGCGGCGTCGCCGCAGGCCAGTACGCCGGGAACCGAAGTCTGTTTCATGGCGTCCGTCCAGATGAACTCGCCCAAGGGCCCGTCCTCCATGCGGCAGCCCAGTTGCGTTGCCAGCGGAGTGGATGGCGCGGTACGCGAGGCGGTGAAGAGGCCCGCAAAGGAGATCGTGCGGCCATCGTCGAGCTCGACATCGGCCCTACCGGTTATGCGGACGACGCGACCGGCCTCGATTCTGGCGCCGCGGCCGGCGAGTTGGACACTTTGCTCTGCATCGGGTTCGAACGTGCCATTGAGAAGGAAGGTCGTCGGGCCCCAATCGGGGAGAAGCAGGGCCTGGTGGATGGAAGCAGGGCCGGTCGCTATCACGCCGATCGGCCCCTGATCGAGCTCGTAGCCGTGGCAATAGGGGCAATGGAAAACGCTTTTCCCCCAGCGTTCAGCGAGGCCGGGGATTTCGGGCAAGGTATCGCTGACACCGGATGCGAGGACGAGAATTTTTGATTTGAGGTCGCGGCCATTGGCGAGGCGGACGCCGAAATCGCCGACTTTGCCGCTAGCCTTGACTGCTTCCCCTTCAATCCATTCGACGGTTGGATAGGCGAGAAGCTGGGTGCGGGCGTCGGCGGCGATGTCACCAGGGGCACGGCCATCCTGCGAGAGAAAGCCGTGGGAAAAACCGGCGAAGCGGTTGCGGCCCTTGCCTGTATCGACGATGGCGACCTTCTGCCGGGCGCGGGCCAATTGCAGACCCGCACTCATGCCGGCGTAGCTGCCGCCGACGATGATGGCGTCATAGTTCATTTCAGTGATCCTTGTGGCGGTGCCTTTGACGCAGACGCTCAGTGAAGTCACCGGCGATTTGCGCGAGGGTGAGGCTCTGGAAGCGAGCCAGAAGCAGCGCTTCGGCTTCCTTCATGGCGTCGTCGAGTGCGGCGTTGACCGCTTGTTCAAGAAGGCATTGCGGGGCATCGTTGCTATTGGCGATTGCATAGACCGCCGGTTCACCAAGCGCTTCGTGGATGTCGCGGATGGTTGTTTTTTCCATATCGCAAGCGATGGACCAGCCGCCATTGTGACCTTTGGTTGAGGTGACAAGCCCAGCTTCTCGCAGCCCGGACATCGTGCGGCGCACAACGACGGGGTGCGTGCTCATGCATTGCGCGAGTACCTCCGAGGTCATGGGCCCGCGATGGGCAGCCATGTGCATGAGAGCATGAAGTACGGCGGAAAGGCGGCTGCTGGATTTCATGTAACTTTATCTATTACATGAAATCGGAACTGGCAAGCGCGGGATTGACAATGCCAAATATACAAGGATAGCCTTATATAATTTCAAACTTGCATATAAGGCTTTGCCATGCACTTCGACTTTGCAACCCATCTCGGCGCTATCGAGCGCAGTGTCTCCAATCTTGAGCGCGATGGCGCTCCGGCAAAGGGCGTGACGCTTTCACGGACCTACGCGACAACCGTCGAGGATTTGTGGGATGCCGTGACCAATGCGGAAAGGATTCCGCGCTGGTTCCTACCAATCAACGGCGACCTCAAACTCGGCGGAAAGTATCAGCTTGAAGGCAATGCGAGCGGCACGATTACCGATTGCGATGCTCCGACGTTTTTCGCGGCGACCTGGGAGTTTGGCGGCGGCGTGAGCTGGATCGAAGTTCGCATTGAAGCGGAGGGGAATGGTGCGCGGCTGACGCTCTGCCATATCGCGCCAGTCAATGAATTCTGGGATCAGTATGGTCCGGGCGCTGTGGGCGTTGGCTGGGACCTCGGGCTGGTGGGCTTGGTCTACCATCTGGCGGGCAGCACGATGGAGAAGTTTGACGAGACCGCCTTTGCAACATCGGAGGAAGGCCGCGCGTTTATCGGCGGCGCGAGCGATGACTGGGCACGGGCTGCTATCGATGCAGGCGATGATGCTGCGGCGGCCCGGAAGGCGGCGAAGGCGACCACTGCCTTTTATACCGGACAGCCGGCACCGGAAGCGTGATGCATGCCTTCGATGTCCTCGGCGATCCGGTGCGCCGCCGTATTCTTGAACTGCTCGCCGAGGACGAGCATCGCTCGGGGCAGATTGTCGAGGTGATCCAGGCCGAATTCGGGATCACACAAGCTGCAGTCTCGCAGCATCTGCGTGTGTTGCGGGATTCCGGCTTTGCCAATGTGCGGGTGGACGGGCAGCGGCGCGTATATTCGGTCGATCCGGGACCTTTACGGGAAGTCGATATGTGGCTCGATCGCTTCAGGGCGTTCTGGGAACCGAAGCTGGGTGCGCTCGACACCGAAATCATGCGCGGCAAGAAAAAGCGTGGGGAACTGTAGAGGCACCCACCATCATGACTGCAGCAATAATTCCGCAAATGTCGGGAGCCGCCCCGGCGTATCGTCCTCGCACCGAGGCAACAAGGCCTCGGTGACAGGAGAATGACCCATGACCAAAATGATTTTCATCAACCTCCCCGTAAAGGACCTCGATACCGCCGAGCGGTTTTATACCGCCATCGGATGCGAGAAGAACCCGCAGTTCAGCAACGAGAATGCCGTTTCGATGGCGTGGTCGGATGCGATCGTGTTCATGCTGCTCAAGCATGAATTCTTCTCGACGTTCATCACCAAGCCGATTGCCGACGCGCAGCAAGCGGTCGGGGCGCTCTATGCGTTTTCCTGTGAGGACAAGGCGGCCGTGGACGCGGTGACCGAAGCGGCCGGAAAGGCCGGCGGCAGGGCGGATGTGCGCGATCCTCAGGACCTGGGCTTCATGTACTCGCGCGCCTTTGCCGACCCGGACGGAAATATCTTCGAGCCCGTCTATATGGATATGTCGGCCCCGATAGAGGCCGCATCCTAGGCCGACAACACACCAACCAACCACTCGCGAGTGGCGGGTTGTTCTATTCCACGCGCAGCCCACACGTGGCGATCGAGGAAGTGGCCGGTGAGGCGGAAGGCATCTGCTATGTCGCCGGGTTCGGGCACGATATCGGCCCCGAGGAAGGGCGGGAGGCGCAGGAGTCGGTCCTTGTAGGGCTCCGCGGCCTGGGCGCTGACCGCCCTGCCGGTTTTGGGCGAGACGTGGGTGAGGTTCTCAAGCGCGCCGGTGGCGGCGCAGCTTTCGAGATCGAGTCCGAAACCGAGTTCTTCGAGAAGATAGATTTCGAAGCGGGCCAACTCGGCGCCGAGTTCGGCAGGTGTGCAGTCGGCATCGAGCAGCGCCAGGATGGCATCGAGCAAAGCGTCATGCGGGTCGCGTTCGGGCAGCAGTCGGAGATGGTCGGCAAGGAGCTGGCAGAGATAGAGGCGCGTGCGGTCGGTCAGCATTCCGGCGGCGCGGAGCTTCGTTGCTTCGACTGTGAACAGGCCCAGATGATCCTCGAGGCGCGCGCGCCAGGTAAGCAGCGCGGAATTGCCGGCCTGGAGGAAAGCTGCCTGCTTTGCGCTGCGGCCACCGCGCACGAGGCCAAGCCAGCGCCCCTTGCCGGGCACCATGGTTTCGAGGATCAGGCTGGTTTCCCCATGTCGTCTGATGCCGATGATGAGGCCTTCAGCCGACCATTCCATTTGTCACTTCGTCCAGTCCAGCCCCATCTCGCGGTAGCGTTCGGGGTCGTCGGCCCAGTTGGCGCGCACCTTTACGAAAAGGAAGAGGTGAACCGGGCATTCGAACATCTCGATCATCTCTGCTCGCGCTTCGGCGCCGATGGCCTTGATCGTCTGCCCCTTGGCGCCGAGGACGATCTTCTTGTGCGTGTCGCGGGTGACGTAGATTACCTGATCGATGCGATACGAGCCGTCGGACTGGACCTTGAAGCTCTCGGTCTCCACCGTGGCGTTATAGGGAATCTCGTCGTGGATGCGCAGGAAGAGTTTTTCGCGCGTGACCTCGGCTGCGGTGAGGGCGAGGGTTAGGTCGGTCAGGTGCTCCTCGGGGAAGTGCCACTCGCCCAGGGGCGCCTGTGCGACGCACCAATTGATGAAATCTGCAACGCCATCGCCTTTGAGGGCGGAGATCATGAAGGTTGTTTCAAAGCGCGCCTTTTCGTTGAGCTCCTCGGAGAGCTTGAGGAGGGTTTCGCGCTTGACCTTGTCGACCTTGTTGATGACCAGCACCTTGGGCTGGCGGATGTTCTGCAATCCCTCGAGCAGGGCTTCGACATCGGGCGCGAGGCCGCGCTGGGCGTCAACGATGAGGCCGACCATGTCGGCATCCCCTGCCCCGGTCCATGCCGATTGCACCATCGCGCGGTCGAGACGGCGCTTGGGAGCAAAAATGCCCGGGGTATCGATAAAGACCAATTGGGCCTCATCGATGGTCACGACGCCACGCACCTGCGCACGGGTGGTCTGGGCCTTGTGGGTGACGATGGAAACCTTGGTGCCGACGAGGGCGTTCAGGAGCGTCGATTTCCCCGCGTTCGGGGCGCCAACGAGGGCGACGAATCCGCATTTGGTGGTGGCGGTCATAGGCCTGTGCTCCAGACATCCTCGCGCAGGAGGAACTTTTCGGCGGCCAGATGCTCGGCCAGTTTCTTGGACGCTCCGGACGCGGTGATGGGCTCGTAGCCGCGCACCGAAACCGAAATCGTGAAGATTGGGGCGTGGTCTGGGCCACTGCGGTCCGTTTCGAGATAGTTCGGCGGCTCCAGCCCCTTGCCCTGAGCCCATTCCTGCAATGCAGTCTTGGCGTCAGCGCGGCGCGCCTGGGTGACATCGAGGTTGTCGCCGAACATGCGGGTGACGAAAGTGAAGGCGGGATCGAGACCGCCGTCGGCATAGATCGCGCCAATCACGGCTTCGCAAACGTCGCCCAGGATCGCATCCTTGTCGGCACCGCCGGTTCGCGCCTCGCTTTCACCCAGATGCAGGAACGGGCCAAGCCCGAGCTTGCGGGCGACGCGGGCGCAGGTTTCCTTGCGCACGAGGCTGTTGAGCGTGCGCGAAAGTTCGCCCTCATTGGACCGGGGCAGCCTGTCCGAGAGCATGTGCGCAACAACGAGGCCGAGCACCCTGTCACCCAGAAATTCGAGGCGCTGGTAGGATTCGGCGGTGCGCCGGGACGGCGCTACGGCGCTCGAATGGGTCAGGGCGCGCGCGAGCAAGGCCGGGTTGTTGAACGCGTATCCCAGTCTTTGCTCTAACTGCTCTTTGTCGCGCGCGCGCAGGCTCATTCGTAAATCGAGGTGAAGATGCGGTCGAAGCGGACGTTGCCGGGCCAGCGCCAGATCTGCCAGGGCGGAATATTGTCCTCAATCGAGAAGAAGCGCCATTCCGCCTTGCCCAGCAGGTTCTCGAACGGCACGAACCCGACATGGGAAAGCGAGCGGCTATCGAGCGAGCGGTCGCGATTGTCGCCCATCATGAAAAAATGCCCGGGCGGCACGACATATTCCTGCGTATTGTCGAACTGCGCGTTATCGGAAATTTCCTGAATGACATAACTCACGCCATTGGGCAGCGTCTCGCGATAGATGTTGACCGGCAGCGTCATCGAGTTGCTGTCGCGGTCCTGCCCCTGACCGAGGCGTTCCCGCTCAACAGGTTCGCCATTGATATGCAGAATGCCACCCGTCACCTGGACGCGGTCGCCCGGAAGGCCGACGACACGCTTGACGTAATTCTCGGACTGGGGAACCGGACGGAAGACGGCCACGTCGCCCCGCTCGGGTTCCCGCCCGAACACACGCCCCCGCCAAGGCACCTCGGTATAGGGCAGCGAATAGCGCGAATAGCCATAGGAATACTTGGACGCCAGGATGTAGTCGCCGATCAGGAGATTGGACTGCATCGAGGCGGTGGGGATAGAGAACGGCTCGAAGGCGAAGGTGCGGAAGACGAGCGCGATGAGGAGCGCCTGAACGATGACGACGATCGTTTCGCGCAATTCGCCCTTGCCGGATTTTTTCTTCTTTTCGGCGTCCGACATCGGGGTGCTCATTTTTCCTGCATTCGCCTGTCTGTTAAGGGAGCGGCCCTCACCGGTCAACCGGCAGCGCCTCGATGATGACAAAAGCCTGCGCAAGCCCCACGTCATCGGTTATGGTCACGTGGATATGGGCCTCGTGGGCCGGCGGAACAAGCCGCGCGAGCCGTTTGGCCGCACCACCGGTCAGCCGCATGGTTGGCTTGCCGCTCGGCAGGTTCACGACTCCCATGTCGCGCCAGAATACGCCATTTGAAAGGCCGGTGCCCAGCGCCTTGGCGCAGGCCTCCTTGGCGGCGAAACGCTTGGCGTAGGAAGCGGCGCGATTGCGGCGGCGATCCGATTTCGCGCGCTCGATGTCCGTGAAGCACCGTTGGGTGAACCGCTCACCAAAACGCTCGAGCGTGCGCTCGATATGGGCAATCTCGCAGATGTCGTTGCCCATTCCGATGATCATTGGAGCCCCCTGCTCCCGGGCTTGACCGGGGGAAGGGCCTCCAGCTCCGGCGGCAATGCGTCGGGGGCGTAGGCGGGCACCTTGTATTCGGTGAGCGCGACCAGCGGCACGCCGATATCGGCCTCGCCGGCGGAACGGTCGACTATACAGGCTGCGGCGACCACATCGGCGCCGAGCGCCTTGACGCAATCGATGCATTCGCGGATCGAGAGACCGGTCGAAACGATGTCCTCGACGACGATCACTTTTTCTCCCGGCTCGACACGGAAGCTGCGGCGAAGCTCAAATACGCCGTCGACGCGCTCGGTGAAGATGGCAGGTACGCCGAGATGGCGTGCTGTTTCGTAGCCCGGGATGATTCCGCCGACAGCCGGCGACACGACCTGCGAGATGTCTCCATAGCCCTCGGCCCTGATCTTTTCCGCAAGCGCCCTGCAGAGCTTCTCGGCACGGTCAGGAAACATGAAGACACGGTTCTTTTGCAGAAATACCGGCGAGCGCAAGCCCGAGGACAGGATGAAGTGCCCCTCAAGAAGGGCATCGCAAGAACGGAAAATATCGAGCACTTCGTCGCGGGTCATTGCGCTTTCTCCATGTCGGTCGAAAAGACGCCTTCCATCCCAGCAATGGCGCTAGCCTGAAGCACGCTGCCCCGCTGGACCCTGGAAAGCCCCGGAGTGCGTTTGAGGGTTGCGAGCACGTCTGTCAACTGTGCCAGGTCGCGAAGCTCAAGCTCGAAAATCATCTCGTGGGAGTCCTGGGCCAGCGCCCGCATGACGAGATTGGAGATGTTGGCGTCGCATGCCGCGATGGCGGAGGTAATCTGCGCAAGCGCGCCGGGACGGTTCGCCGAGTGCATCGAAATCACCGCCCTGAAAAGACGCTCGGGTTTGCCTTGCAAATCCCACCGCACGTCGATCCAGCCTACATCCTTGTCATGATATTCGGCAAGCGCATCGGATTCGGCGGGATATACCGTCATCGTTCCGTTCTGTTGCAGGATGCCGATAAGCCGGTCCCCGGGCACCACACCTTCGCGCGACACCTCGACCGGCATGTTGAAATCGAACCCTACGAGAGCCGCGAAGCGCTTGACCGCGCTGCGCTGGCCGCCTGGCATGCGGAACTTGAAGCATTCGCCCCGCTTGAGCGAGAACCAACCTTCTGCATTGTCGCCGACGGGGAGCGACAGCTTGGACCGCCTGCGGCGCTTGCCTTTCATGGCGGCCGCCTCGCGGGCGAGGTCGTCGGCGCTGAGCCGGCCTTCGCCGATTTCCACAAGCAGCGCCTGACGATCCCCGGCGTTCAGCCGTCCAGCCAGCGTTGCAATGTCATCGTCCGAGAACGATAGCCCCTCGCGCTCGAGAACGGCGGCCAGAACCTGCTCTCCGAGCGAAAATGCGCGCTGGAGGGCTCCGATCCGCACGGCCCGGCGAATGGCTGAGCGGGCTTTGCCGGTAACAGCGATGTTTTCCCAGTTTGGCGGCGGCGTATGGGTCGGATCGCGCAGGATTTCCACCTCGTCGCCCGAATGAAGCTGGGTGATGAGCGGCATGACCGAACCGTTGATCTTGCATCCCACACAGCTATCGCCCACGTCGGTATGGACGGCATAGGCGAAATCGATGGGCGTCGCGCCGCGCGGCAGCGCGATCAGCCGGCCACGCGGGGTGAAACAGAAAACCTGGTCCTGGAACAGTTCGAGCTTGGTATGCTCGATGAATTCCTCGGGGTTATCGCCCTCGGTGAGGTGTGCGATTGTCGTGCGCAGCCAGTTATAGGCGTGGCTTTCTTCCTCGAGCCGGCGCATGTCGCCCGAGATCGCTTCCTTGTAGAGCTGGTGCGCGGCAATACCGTACTCGGCGATGGCGTGCATCTCGTGGGTGCGGATCTGGAGTTCGACGCGCTGGCGGCCCGGGCCGACGATCGTGGTGTGGATCGAGCGGTAATCGTTGTGCTTGGGGACCGAGATATAGTCCTTGAAGCGGCCGGGGACGACCTTCCAGCGGGCGTGGATTACCCCCAGCGTGCGATAGCAGGCGTCGATGGTGTCCACGACGACGCGAAATCCGATCATATCGGACAATTGTTCCAGCGCGATCGCCTTGCGTTCAATCTTGGAATAAATGGACCAGGCCGATTTCAGCCGTGAGGAGACCTTGGCCTTGATGCCCTGCTCGGCCAAATGGCTCTCGAGTTCGGAGCGGATCTCCGCGATGATCTCGCGGCTCGACATTTCCATTGCAGCGAGCCGCTGGGTAATGGCCTTGTAGTGCTCGGGGTGCAGCGACTTGAAGGCCAGGTCCTCGAGCTCGTTGCGCATGTCCTGCATGCCCATGCGGCCGGCAAGCGGCGCATAGATGTCCATCGTCTCCTGCGCGATCCGCGCGCGCTTCTGGACGGGCATGTATTCGAGCGTGCGCATGTTGTGCAGGCGGTCGGCGAGCTTGACGAGCAGCACGCGCACATCCTGCGAGATGGCGAGCAGGAGCTTGCGCAGGTTTTCGGCCTGGGCTTCCTCGCGGGAGACGAGATTGAGTCGTTCGATCTTGGTCAGCCCGTCGACGATCTGCCCGATTTCGGGTCCGAAGAGTTCGTCGATTTCGGCGCGGGTGGCGTCTGTGTCCTCTAAGGTATCGTGCAGGAGGGCCACGGCGATGGTGGCATCGTCGAGCTTGAGATCGGTGAGTATGGCAGCCACTTCCAGGGGATGGGCGAAATACGGGTCCCCAGACGCGCGGGTCTGGCTGCCATGTTTCTGCATCCCATAGACATAGGCCTTGTTGAGCAGGTTTTCGTCGGCGTTCGGATTGTAGGCCAGAACACGCTCAACGAGTTCGTATTGACGCATCATGCGCCGGGTTACTCCAAGGAACGGCAAACGAATAAGGCGCCGGGCTGAACGCCAGACGCCTTAAAAGACAATATAAGAAAAGGGGGTTAACGATCAATCGTCGCGGCGCTCGGGGGGAGCCAGCGACTCGATGCCGCGGAGCAACTCTTCCTCGCTGATCGTGTCGAATACCGGACCGTCCTCGTCCGAAGAGGTTTCGATCATTGGCGCGGCTTCGCGCTCGGGCTCGTCGACCTCGACATACTTCTGCAGCGAGTGGATCAGGTCTTCCTTCAGATCCTCGGGCGAAATCGTCCCGTCGCCAATCTCGCGCAGGGCAACGACGGGGTTCTTGTCGTTGTCGCGGTCCACGGTGATCGCCGCGCCGGACGAAATCATGCGGGCGCGATGGGCCGACATAAGCACCAGCTCAAAGCGGTTCGGAATCTTTTCAATGCAATCTTCTACGGTGACGCGTGCCACGGCCGGTCTCCATTGACTAAAGAGGGGAGCGAAGGGCCCGTTTACACGAAGCCGAACTCAAAAACAAGCGCGAGGGCAACTACCGCGCCATCGGCGGACGGGCGGAGAAGTGCATTCCGGGCTTACGGAATACGGAACCAATTGGCGAGAGACGAATTATGGGCTTTTAATGGGCCGCGTTCAAAAATCAGAGAATGCCATCCGGAAGTGGTCGGGCGGCTATTGGTGGGGGATTAAATCACAAAAATTGCCAAATGCGACTACAGTAGCAATTGGAATGTCTCAGCTAACGTGTTAGTGTGTTGATCGAGTGTGGGGGGCTCGCAGGGACAATATATTGATAGTTTTGGAGTTTTGCGGTTATGTTCGATCCGCGGGAAAAAGTGGTTTTGTTTATAGATGGCGCAAATCTTTATGCGACCTCGCGCGCGCTGGGAATAGATATAGACTATAAACTGCTTTTGGCATCCTTTCAGGAATCAGCCTATCTGCTGCGGGCTTATTACTACACAGCCTTGGTGGAAGACCAGGAATACTCATCCCTCCGTCCATTGATTGATTGGCTCGATTACAATGGTTACACGGTGGTCACCAAGCCTGCAAAGGAGTTCGTTGATGCCCAGGGTCGCCGCAAGGTGAAGGGCAATATGGACATCGAACTGACCATCGATGCGCTCGAGATGTCCTCGCACTTCGATCACTTCGTGTTGTTTTCGGGCGACGGTGATTTCACTGCGCTCGTATCGGCCTTGCAGCGGCGGGGAAAGAAGGTGACGGTCGCATCCACCCTTTCGACGCCGACCCCGATGATTTCTGACGACCTGCGCCGACAGGCCGACCATTTCCTCGAAATTTCGACGCTTGCCAAAAAGGTGGGACGATCGCAGGTTGACCGTCAGGTCTCTGCCCGCGAGGATGCCTGATCGATTCTCCGACCTTTGACCGCCGTTGGACCAGACCAACCCACCTCCTGACTGCCCGCTTTGTCCGCGCCTCGTTGCCTTTCGCGAGGACGCGCGCGCGCAGTTTCCCGACTGGCACAATGCCCCCGTTCCCAATTGGGGTGATACCTCGCCGCGCCTTCTGATTGTCGGGCTTGCCCCCGGCTTGCGCGGGGCGAACCGCACAGGACGCCCGTTCACCGGGGATTATGCGGGGGACCTGCTCTACGCAACGCTCCGCAAGTTCGGGCTGGCCGAGGGCGAATATGGGGCCGATCCCGCCGATGGGATGGTTTTACGGGATACGATGATCGTCAATTCGGTCCGCTGCGTTCCCCCGCAGAACAAGCCGACCGGGCCCGAGATCAACACCTGCCGCCGCTTTCTTGTCGCAACGCTCAATGCAAGTGCGCAAGCGAAAGCAATCCTGGCGCTCGGGCGGATCGCGCATGATTCCCTGTTGACGGCGCTCGGCGAACGTCGGGCTGCGTTCCCTTTCGGGCACGGCGCCGAGCATCGGCTGAGCGATGGACGCATGCTCTTCGACAGCTTCCACTGCTCGCGTTACAACACCAATACGGGCCGGCTGACGACCGAGATGTTCGAGGATGTTGTCGGGCGGGCGGCGGCGTATATTGCCGGCTAGGTAGGTGGCCCGCGCCAAATCTTGCGGGCCGGACGTTCTAAAAAGATATGTGACTCGGATCTGGCGATTTCCTCAAAACCGTGGCGCCGATAAAGCGACCCCACGGGATTCCACCGAAGATACTCGCACCTGACCGGACGTTCGGCACTATCGGCTAGCATCAGAACATGTAGCAAAATTGCCGTGCCCCAACCTCGCCCGTGCAGTTCGGGCAAGAGATAGAACTCGCCGAACCGGATATGATCGGGCAGAATCCACCATGAAAGCGTACCTATACGCCGTTCCCCCTTGGCTATCGCAAAGAACGGCTTGACCGAATAGTGGCGGCGATGGACTTCACGCTGATAGATATCATCCCAACCCCACCGCGGAGCGATGTGAGGCGCCATCGCGGCTCGCTTTATTTCAAACGCAAATTCCCTGTCGGCGGGACGAGTTGAAAGTCTCGGAAACGAAAAATCGGGGGCAAGATCAGGGATATCCATGAAGTCCGCCCCATTTTATCCCTGCTTGAGCAACCGCTGCTTGTCGCGGGCCCAGTCCCGGTCCTTTTGAACGGAGCGTTTGTCGAAATTCTTGCGGCCCTTGGCGAGACCAATCAGGAGTTTGGCGGTGCCCCGATCGTTGAAATAGAGCTTTAGCGGTACAATGGTATTACCCGCGCGCTCGACGCCGCGGGCGAGTTTTGCCAGTTCCTTTTTCGATACCAGCAGTTTGCGGCGGCGCTTTTCGTCGTGGTTGAAACGGTTGCCCTGGAGGTATTCGGGGATGGTGGCGTTGATGAGCCAGAGTTCGCCGCCTTCGGGCGAGACATAGGACTCCGCGATCTGAGCCTTTCCCGTGCGCAGCGATTTGACTTCGGTTCCGGTGAGCATAATCCCGGCCTCGAGCGTATCGAGCACCTCGTAGTCGAACCGGGCCCGCCGGTTTTCGGCAACAGGTCCGTGCGAGATCATACCGCTTTGCTTTTTGGGGGCCATGTTAGCCGTTTATCAACCCCGCATGGACAAGCGCGTCGTCGATTGCCTTGCGGGTGCCTTCGGTTACCGGCACCATCGGCAGGCGCAGGTCTTCGCTGCACAGGCCCATGCGTGAAGCCGCGTATTTGACGCCCGCCGGATTGGGCTCGATGAACAAAGCTTTGTGAAGCGGTACGAGGCGATCCTGAATGGTGAGCGCCGTTGCGTAGTCCCCGGAAAGGCATGCGTTCTGGAAGGCAGCGCAGAGGGCGGGCGCGACATTGGCGGTGACCGAGATACAGCCCCTCCCCCCATGCGCATTATACCCCAGCGCGGTAATATCCTCGCCCGAGAGCATGACGAAATCGTCGCCCAGTGTAATCCGTTCGAACGAGGCGCGGCCCATGTCCGAGGTGGCATCCTTGATGCCCACGATATTGGGACATTCGTCGCGCAGGCGCTTGATGGTGTCGACCGCGATATCGACCACCGTGCGGCCCGGCACCGAATAAACGATCACTGGCAGACTGGTGGCTTTTGCGACGGCCTTGAAGTGCTGGAATTGGCCCTCTTGGTTGGGCCGATTGTAGTAAGGCACTATGGACAGGATGCCATCGGCTCCAGCCCGTTCGGCGAATTCGGCCAGTTGGACGGCCTCGCGCGTCGAATTGGAGCCCGCGCCGGCAATCACGGGCACGCGCTTTGCGGCGACCTCGACGGTCAGCTCGATGACGCGGCGGTGCTCTTCGTGGCTAACCGTTGGGGACTCACCCGTCGTGCCGACCGGCACGAGACCGTTCGAGCCTTCGTCGATCTGCCATTTGACGAGGCGCGCGAAGGCGTCTTCATCAATGGCACCATTACGGAACGGCGTTATCAACGCCGGGATCGACCCGCTAAACATCAGTAATCCTCGGTTGTGGTCCACCGGCGCGCCCGGTGGTTCTGTGACATCCGCGTTTTGCAGCAAGGCGTGGGGGCTTTGCAAGCCCGGAACCCAACGGAGCGCAACATAATGTCAGATATCGGGCACAACAAGCAGGTTCGAGCGCGAACGGCAAGACTTGCAGGTCTGTGCAGCCGTGCTAAGTACCTTCGATGTTTTCCTTCCTGCGCCGCAACAAGATGCAAGAGCATCCCGCTTTCCCCGCCATGCCGGCGACCATGGTGACGGCTGGACCGGCGCGGCTGCAACTGGCGGTGCATATGTCGGGGAGGACGGGTGGTGCGCTGCCGCCATTGATCTGCATCGGCGGATATACGCGGAACATGTTGGACTTTGCGGACTTCATCCGCAATTTCCGCGCTCAGTACCCCGAGCGAAGCGTGGCCACGCTTGACCTGCCCGGCCGCGGTCGCTCGGCGCATCTTTCGGCCAAATCGGGCTATTCCTCACTACATGATGCTGGCGCGGCCATTTCGGCGATTACCGCGATGGGCATCGGGCGCTGCATCCTGGTCGGCCAGGGGCACGGCGGCCAGGTGGCAATGCTCATCGCGCGGGCGCAACCTTCGCTATTGGCCGGTGTCGTGCTCATCGATGCAGGGCCGGTGACCGACCCTCGGGGAATCGTGCGCGTGCGCAGTAACGTCAAGCACATCGCCGCGCTCAAATCGGGATCAGCAATGCAGGACGCTGCTCGGAAAACCGTGGCAGCCGACTATCCGGGAGAGAGCGAGGCGCGCCTTGACGCTTTGATCGCGCGGCAATATCGGCAGGACGGGCATGGGCGGCTTGTTCCCCTGTTCGATACGAGACTGATCGCGCAGCTCGAACAGTTCGATTTTGACGATGTTCTCGAACCGCAATGGCCACTGTTCGATGCCCTTTCCCCTTTCCCGCTCATGCTGGTGCGAACGCAGCTTTCCGACCAGCTACGGCGCGAAACCTTCGAGGAAATGGCGCGACGGCGCTCGGATGCGGCGCGCATCACTATCTCGGGCACTGGCAGCCCGGCTCTGCTCGATGAGCCAGAAGAGTTGCGGGCCATTGGCGAGTTTTGCGCCAGCATCGGCACGCCGCAGGCCGCTGAGGAAGAGGTTGCGTAGGTCCCGCTCGCCTCGAGTGCATCGGGGCGTCGTTTCTCGTGACGGGAAACACTTCCCTCAACGACATGGCCACCTGAGCCTCCCGCAGTTCCATTCCGGCACTTGCCCGGGATTAGCTCGAGGCTGCAAATTGAGGGGCCAAATCCCGGCCCATACGATACCCCGTCGGCCCCTACTTTCCGGCCTTCATCAGCGCCTTGGCCTGTTCCACCCATTGCTCGCGCTCGATGCGGCCGCGCAGGTTCAGTTCGGCGTCGAGTTCTGAGGTAGCTTTTTTTGTCAGCTTGGCAATCTGGTCATAGTGGGTGATCCCTCGCTCTTGAAGATTCGCTTCAAGTCGCGGACCTATGCCTCTGATTTTCTTCAAATCATCGGCAGGCCCACTACTGGTGGCGACGGTTTTACGGGCGCGTTGGGAAGAGCCTGGGACCGACGCTTTGCGCCCCGCGCGGGGGGCTTTGCCCTTGGGGGTGGGGGAAACGCTGTCGGCGCTCACCGCGGACTCGCTCGAGCGCGCAGGCTGCTCGGCGGCGGCCACGGGGTCGGCGGCCGGCACCAATGCAGGCGCGCGCGAGGCCGCAATGCGCCGCGCGAGATATCCGACGACACAACCGAGCAGGAAGGCGACGAGTAAAAACAGCGCGCTTTCGATAATATGGGGTGTTGCGTCCATCAGTGCTTGCCCTCCGACCCAGCGCTCTCGGGCAGGCTATACCAGCCGGTCGCTACGCCGATCGCGAAAGCGATCGCGAGGAACGGCCAATAGATTTGCAGCAGATAAAGCAAGGCGCTGAGGGTCATTGGAAAAATTCTCCCACATTTGCGTGCCTCTCAATACAGGCATCGGCGCCCCGTTCGCAAGTCGTACGGCCCGAAATCACGGCGCGGGCCGCGCAATATCCTCGAAGCTGAAGACAATGCGGCGGTTTTGCCGCTTGCCGTCTGCGGTGGCGTTGGTCGCTATAGGCAGGCTTGCGCCATATCCCACCGCATAGAGACGCGCCGGATCTACGCCCAACTCGACCAACGCATCGACGACGGCCTCCGCGCGGCGTATCGAAAGGATGAGATTGGCTTCGGTAGTGCCGTCGGAATCGGTATGACCCTCTACGAAAATAGGGGCATCGGGACAAATCGCGAGGTGTTCGACGAGACCCGGAAGCAGGTCGAGCGACGCGGCGGTAGGCGTTGTGCCGGCCGAAGGGAAGAGAATGGCCTTGTCGGCCATATAATTGGATACCGCCTCGCGGCAGATATCGAGTGCTGGCGGCGCGATGACCAGCGTCTTCCAGGCAACATCGGGTGTTTCGCTTGAGAGCATGGCGAGCGCGGCGTTGCTAACGGTGTCTATCGCCGCGTTTCCGCTCAGCAGCCATGTGCCGTCGCGCAGGACAACCTGCCCGGTATCGAGAAGGTCAAGCGCGCGCAGACCGGTGACCGCTGTGGGACGGAAACCATCCGGGGCATGAGGATTGGTCGCGATGCGGTCGATATAGACCGGAATTTCGTCCATTGCGATGATGGTCTGCAGGACCGAGGCAGGGGCGTTGCCGCGCAGCGCTATAACGCCATCCGCACCCTTGACCGCCTGGAAGGTATAAGCCGGCTGGGCGGGTTGTTCGGCGCCCTCCTCCCCCACCATGTCACCCTGGGACTCATTCCCGGGGTCCAGTGCGGGGTTTTCCGCAGGTTCGGAGTCCGCGGGAGCATCGTCCTGGTTTCCGGGGACAAGTCCCGGAATGACATCGGTTGGGGTAGTTGATTCGGTGCGCTCCTCCCCATCCATGTCACCCCGAGATTCATCCCAGGGGTCCAGAACCGGGCTTTCCACAAGCACGATGCGCCATTGTTTCGCCGGGGTCAGGGCTTCGGCGAGAGCGGAGACGACATCGGAACGCGTTCGGCCGGCAGCAAGTTCACCCTCAATGTACCATCCCTCTCCGTCCAGCCCCGCTCGGCCGTTTGCAAGCAAGCGCGAGACTTCGAGCGCGGCGAGGGCATTGAGAACGAAACCCTCCGGAGCACCGTCCCGGACCACGGATTCGTCGTCCAGCGCGGCTTGGGCGCGGACTTTGAAGTAACGTTGAAAAGCCTCTGCAGGGACATCGCCGGATACAGTGATGGCACCGTTAGATATCGCAAGGGTCCAGAGGTAGGTGGCCTGGCTCTCGCTCTCGTCCGAGGGTGCAACTTCGAGGACCTGGTACTGCGCAAGCCGCAGTTCCCCGGGCGCTGGCTGTGACGCAGCAGGCGTGACGAGGGCCACAAATGAAAGGCAGGCCGAAGCGGAGATTTTCAGGAACGAACGGGCGGGCATAACAGACTCAGGCTAGGACCAGGTTGGATAGGTGTTTTGTGCGACGATTCGGCAAGCGGATGATAGTGGAGGGCCGCGCAGGTGCCCGCGTGTGAACCGGATAAGGCCCCGCCCTAACCCGTCCTTTGAGGGCGAGGGGAACTCTCGCATCATTGTCAGGCCATAGCCCGGCTGGGGCCGAGGTTCATGCCCCCAACACCTGCGTGGGTGGGGGTGTGGGTCCCGGTCTCCACCGGAAAAGCGAAGGGAATGTTTGGGGCCGTCTCGGCCAAAACCTGTCACTGTCCGAGGGGGCAACAAAAGAAAAGGCCCGGCGGTGAGCCGGGCCTTTCCGATATGCGTCGCGTAACGCGAAGACCTGATTAGAAGGTCTTCTTTGCGTTGAACTTCAGCTTGTAAGCGCCGTAGGAGTTGACTTCGAGGCCAGCACCGGTCTCGAACCCGCCACCGGGCTTGTAAGCAACGCCGAGTTCACCGTAGAAGGCGCCGTCGTCAGGAAGAGCAGCGAAGGTACCAGCGGTCTTGTATCCAACCGCACCATCGACTGTCAGACCGTCAGAAACTTCGAAGGACGCACCGAGAGCAATCTGCCAGACTTCGGTGCCCGCAGCGACTGCATCACCCGAATCCCAATCCCAGTAGCGCGCACCGAGATTGATCTTCACGGTGTCGGTTGCCTGGAAGCCAACCGAACCACCAAAGCCGAGACCCGTCACATCAACACCAGGACCGCTCGGATTGCCGGCACCGACCGAAGCAAATTCAGCCGAAGCTGCGATGGTGAACAGGTCGAAAGTCGCCTGACCCGAGATCAAGCCGTTGAAGTATTCCTGGCTGTTGCCCGAAAGAGCCGCAGTCAGCGCGAACTGGTCGAACTTTGCGGTTGCACCGGCATGGAAGCCCCAAACAGCATTGGCAAAGCTATTGAGCGCATCGTCAGCAAGGACCGTCAGATGAGCTTCACCCCAGGCACCCTTGGCTTCGACAAAACCAACCAGCGTACCGGCGCGAGCGTCGGTCGTGATGACGTTAAAGCCACCAGGAGCGGTCCAGCGATTGATGTTCTCGAGACCGATACCGGCAGAGATGCCATCACCGAATTCGGTCGTAACCTGGATGGAGGTGCCGCCGGTACGGATGAGATCGCCGAACTTCCAGTCAACGCCGGTGTCGACCTTGGAAGAATTGAACAGGCCGAGGTAGTTGTAGGGCTCATCGGAGCCAAACTTGCCAATCGAGCCCTTCATGCCAGCCATGAGGACGGTGGTATCACCGAACGAAACATAGGCCTGCTCGAAGCGAACGTTATGCCCGGTATCACCGGCGTCAACACCGCCGCCCGAACGCTGACGCTCACGCAGAACAAGGACGGCCTTCGCAGCGCCGGCATCGGTCTGGGTGGTAGCTTCGAAACGCAGCAGAGCTTCGAGACGCGAACGCCAATCGGTCGTGCCGTCGTTGTCATCGATGCTCTCGATGCCGCCGCCGTCACCGTAGGCAAAGTACCAGGGAACGCCCGGACCGTAATCACCGATACGGAACTCATATTCCACGTGGCCCGAGATCTTCAGGCAGGTATCGGAAGAAGCAATGGTCAGACCAGTGATGCCGTAGGCATCGCACACGTCGAGCGAAACGAAGCTCGCGCGCGGATCAGCAGCGAAAGCACCCGAGGTAAGGGCAACAGCTGCTGCAGAACCCAGAAGAAGGCTCTTGAGTTTCATAATTGACCTCCAAAGTCAGTCATTCAGTTTGCCGGGGTTGCCGGCGGTTTGTCGAAACGCGACCACAATTGTTATTGGTGTCGTGTGTTGCCGTCGCGCTGCGACCGACAAACGATCCCATGCATGGACTCGCAAGCATCACTCTACTGACGCGCGCGCCGTTCGCAACAAGCCAAACGACCATCAACAGGGCTTCTGACAGGGTTGCGCTCCAGTTGTTGCAAATTGAGCACACATCTGGAAACCACCTGTTAACACTTGTGTCGCGGGTGGTTGAGGATCGGTAAATCGAGGCGTGCGGGGGCCACAGTGCCGGGTCGGGTCTTGCTCTTGCGATGGACCGAAGGGACCACCGCCCACCGGCTATTGCAACCCGGAAATTCAGGGCATCCAATGCCTTTTGAGCGTTCGCATCCCGGCGCGATGCATGTATGCAAGATGCCGGATAACGCAAAATGGCCATAAAGCTACGGTGTAGCCGAAGGCAATCTAACATTGGAGACCGGTCCTTGAGAACTTGCCGCCAAATATGCGCATTGGCCTTGTTCCTGGCGGCAAGCGCTCTTCCCTCATTGGTCCGCGCGCAAGAAGCCGCTGAGGTAACGGAGCAGATGCTGACCGATCTCGATGCGCTGATTATCGGTACACAGGTGACCACCCGCTGCGCGCTCTATGATTCGCGCCTTTCCTACCTGACGCCCCTTGAAGCAACGGGGGTGGAAATCCGCATTCTGGAACTCGAAGCTGCGCTTGCGACGGAAATCGAGGATCTTGCCGATGAGACTTCGGCCATGCGCGCGGAAGCCAATAGTATAGCCTGCGGCTCGGAAGGGCTCGAACCGTTCCTCGATTTCAACCGGCAGGTGGCGGCCGACGTCATCGATATCGCCCTCGTCGCCTGGCAGGCGATAGAGATCGAACGATGCTCCTATTTCGTAGACGACGATTTCCTTGCCGCGACCGGCCGCGCCAAAGTGCAAGGGGCGGCGGTTGACCTATCGCGCGATCCGGAGCGGGCGCGATACATCACGGAGATGGCGCAGGCCTGGGTCAACCTCTTTGCGGAAAACTGCTTCAATCTATCATTCGAGCCGACGCAGAGACTTCCGGGACTCATCGCCCTGGCGCTCCCGAGCGGGTCCTAACCCCGGCCTCACTTTCCCTCTTTTCGGGCTGGAGAGTTTGCGATAATAGGCTCGCAGCATTTGCCGCATTCCCTTGGGAATGCACCGGCTGATGGGGCTGTAGCTCAGTTGGGAGAGCGCGTCGTTCGCAATGACGAGGTCAGGGGTTCGATTCCCCTCAGCTCCACCATTCATTTATCTCTCGCGCCGTACCGTTCGCCGCATAACACGCCTTGTCATTTGGCCTCGCGCCGGCGGGCTGCGCGCTATGATGTGTCCTGTGACGTCCAGGGGCCGTCGCCGCTCAGAACCCGGCACTTGTAATGGTGGCGAAGAAGAACGGGGCGTATTCAGGGGTACCGTACATGTTGCCCAGTTCCACGCGGGTGGGGATGAGAAACCCCTCATGGAAACCCGACTCGATCATCCGGCCTCCGAACGGTTGCAGACGCCAAACCTTTTCAGGATTGGCGTCCGTCCAGCGCAGCGCCTGGATCTCAACGAGATTTCCCGCCGTATCGAGCTTGATCTGCATCGGCTCGATGCCGCGGGCACGGGCGAAACGGATCTCGGCCGTGTCGTCCCCCGTTTGCGTCCATTCGGCGCCGAACTGCGGAAGTAGGCTGGCCGGGACCCAGACCGATTCCAGCATCAGACGCGTGAGGGCAGCGCTCGCATGATCCTCGTTCCCGCCGAAGCGAGCAAGCGGAACGACGCCGCCGAGCCAGAACTTGGTCCAGCTGTCTGCCGGGCCGCCATCGGGGGCAAAATAGCCATCCGAACCCCCGAAACGCATCGCTCCCGAGCCGATCTCCGCCTGCCAGACGAAGCCGCGTGCGGGCGGCGCAAGAATTTGCCGTGCAGTCATCGGCATCTCGTTGCCATCCATCATGAAACTACCGGCCATTTCGAGCCGGACGGTGCGATGAAGGGCGGTTCCGGGGGTTATGGCTCGGGCAAAATATCGCCGCGCGACTTCGGGAAGGCCTTCCACCATCGCCGGGTCATAGACCGGGGGATTGGTCTCACGCAGACCTTCGAGAGCGTTCCAGACGGAACGGGCCTGCGCCGCGTCGCGCGAATGAATCCAGGCGCCGAACGCCGCGCTTGCGACTGCCAGAGCGACCAGGATCAGCACGGCTATCCCCAAAATGGTCATGGGGCGGGCAATCCTGGTCGAGCGGCGTTGCGCGAGGTTGCCGGCAAGGGATTCGAACGCGGGTCGAGACGACATTTGTATACCTCAGGGCCAGAGATCCGGTCTCTATGCGCCGTTTTTAGCCGCCGTTCTTTGATCCCGATCATAGAGCGGTAGCCTGCCGGTGGCCAATATCGACAGACCCTTCGCCGGCCGCCGCGTCAAAATTGCCCGTTGTCCGTCCGGCGCGCCGGGGTTAGTCAGGAAAGAGGAAGGTGAGCCTTGAACCATTCGACGCGGTCAGTTTTGAGAGAGATCGGCGCGGCGGTTGCCGTGCTGTCCATCTACGTGCTGACCCTGCTGATGCCTCTCCACCAGGCGGCGGCGACGCAGCGTGGATTTGCCGAACTGGGATATGAGACCATCGCGGGATGGTCGGTCTGCACCGTCGCCAAAGGGGCGGAAAAGGATTCGGACACGCCGGCAGCGGTCAACTGCCCCGTCACCGGCGTTACAAAATACGATCTGGCGCCCCACGTCGATCCTGCAACGCCGCTAATCGTTCCGGCCATGGAGGCGATTCGCTACGGTGCCCTGGCGCTTGGGCACCCCAAAGGCACCCGTCATTCCGACGGCCACCCGCGCGCGCCTCCGGTCGCGGTCTGATCCATGTTTCCGCGCGGCACGGCGCCGTGCGCACTCAGACCCACACATACCGGAGATCGATGATGATCCGTGTTCTTTCACGCGTAGCGCTTGCCGCTGCCACACTTACCACACTGGCTGTTCCGGCTTGGGCTCACGCGACCCTTGAGGTGCGGGAAGCCCGCATCGGCGCGAGCTACAAGGCCGTCATGAACATCCCGCATGGCTGCGGGAAGGAGGCCACTCACACCGTGCGCATCCAAATCCCCGAAGGATTCTTTGCCGCCAAACCGATGCCTAAACCCGGCTGGACGCTCGAAACCGTCACCGGTCCTTACGAGAAGACCTATCTCAACCATGGCAGGGAAGTGACCGAGGGCGTCCAGGAAATCGTCTGGTCGGGTGGCCATCTGCCGAACGAATGGTTCGACCAATTCGTCTTTCGGGGTACGTTCGCCGATACGCTCGAGCCAGGCCCCTTCTACTTTCCGACAGTTCAGGAATGCGAGAACGGCGAAGAGGCCTGGATCGACACGAGCGGCGAGCACGGCGCATCTCATCCCGCCCCGAAGCTGTCGCTTGTCAAAGGTGACAACTACGGCCACTGAGCGGATATCGACTGCCGGCAGCCCGGCCGGTTGCAATTGATGTCTGTGAGGGACGGCGTGCACGTGTTGCACGCCGTCGTGAGGGAATGGGGCTGATGCGCGTCCTGCTTCGATATCTGGCGGCGGCGATTCTGGCGGCATTTGCTGCCGGTCCGGCCTACGCTCATGCCGTGCTGCTCACGACCGATCCGGTTGCAAATGCCGTGGTCGCCTCGGCGCCGGCGGAGGTCATGCTCGGGTTCAACGAACCGGTGAGCCTCCTCGCGGCATCGCTGATTACACCCGGTGGAGAGCAAATCGCGATCGATCCGGCAGGTTTGGGGGGAGAATACCTCGCGGTTCCGCTTCCCGGCGGCCTCGGCCAAGGTACACATCTCCTGAGCTGGAGGGTGGCATCAATCGACGGCCATCCCGTTGGGGGAACCACGGTATTTTCAGTCGGCGTCGTGACTGGCGGGATAGTCGAAGCCGCCGGTCACCCGGCGGTCGTCGGCTTGCTGCTCGCCAGCAAAGTGCTGATCTATCTTGGGGTTACCCTGGGCATCGGCGGTGCGGTTTTTGCGGTTGCTTCTGGTGAACTGCCGGGCCTGGCAGCAAGAACCGCAAAGACTGCCGCATTCGCCGGGGCAGTTGCCACACCGGTATCGTTGGGCCTGCATGGCGTGGACGCTCTGGGGCTTGCGTTGACAGGCTTTTTCTCGGCCGCTGCATGGTCCGCTGGTCTTGCGACGAGCTATGGAATGACCGTCCTGGCGCTGCTTGTGGCTCTGACCGGCGCGCTTATGAGTTTCATGACACCTAAAAAGAGCTGGTCCGTTGCGTTTGCGGTGGCCGCGTGGGCCGCCGCTGCGGCGGCCTTTGCCATTAGCGGGCACGCGGGCTCGGCCGAACCGCAATGGCTCACGCGGCCTGCGGTTTTCCTGCACCTGGGCGGCATCGTCCTTTGGGTTGGCGCCCTGGTTCCCCTGGCCGTACTGCTTCTGCGTGCGCCCGAGCATGCCGTGCGGCCACTGGCCCGATTCTCGGCCTTCGTGCCCTACCCTGTCGCGGCGCTTCTCGTTTCCGGACTGGCCCTCGCGATGACCCAGCTCGGGCCTGACACGGAATACTGGTTCTCACCTCACGGATATATTCTCGCCGCGAAGCTGGCGCTGGTTGCGGTCCTCTTCGGGTTGGCGATCTGGAACAGGTGGGCCCTGACCGGCCCGGCGCTCTTGGGCGACTCTCGTGCTGCTCGCAGGCTCGCCGGGAGCATCGTTTTAGAGATCGTCGTCGTAATCGCGATTCTGGCGCTGGTCGCGGGATGGCGGTTCACGCCGCCGCCGCGCGCGCTGACCCTTCAGGCAAGTGTGCCGATCGCCTTTCATATCCACACGAATACGGCCATGGCGGACGTCGCAATCGAGCCCGGACGGGTCGGATTCAATACGATTTCCGTTTATCTGATGGATGGCGAGTTCGCTCCGGTGGAGCCGGTCTCGGTTGTTGCCGCCATTTCGGCGCCCGATCGCGGAATCGAGGCCTCGCGATTCGAGGCAGTCCTCGATGATGACGGGTTCTGGCGCCTTTACGATGTTCGCCTACCGGTCGCGGCGGACTGGCAGTTCGATCTCGAAATCCGCCTGTCGCGTTTTGAAATGGTGCGGCTGAGCGAAACGTTCACATTGCCCTGAAATCTCCGAAAAGGACCACGAAATGAAAATAGTCGCATCAGGCATTCTCCTAATTTCGCTTTTGGGCGCCGTTCCGGCTTTCGCCCACGATGCCCACGCCGGGCGCGCCGCAGACATCATACGCGTCGGCGATCTCGAATTGTCGGGCGCGTTCACGCGCGCAACGCTTCCCAACCAGCCGGTTGGTGCCGGGTATCTGACAATCACCAATGGGGGGGAAACCGAAGACCGGTTGATCGGGGGCAGCGCGGCTTTCGCCGGTGACGTTCAGATTCACGAAATGGCCGTGGTCAACGATGTGATGAACATGCGCGAATTGCCAGACGGACTGGCAATTCCCGCCGGAGAGAGCGTGGTGCTCACGCCGGGCGGGCTGCACATCATGTTCCTGCAGTTGCAGCAGGCGCTGGTTGAAGGCGAGCCGGTTGCGGTAACGCTGGAATTTGCCAATGCCGGTACGGTCGAGGTGGAATTCGTCGTCGCGCCAGCCGGCGCGCGCGAAATGCCGGCGGGTCACCATGGCCACTGATTACGGCACGAAGAACTCGGCGTGCGCGTCGGCGATTTTCGGGAGCGAGTGCAGCACTTCCGAGAGGTGTAGGCGCATGGCGGCTTCGGCGGCGTCGCCGGAGCCCGATTCGATGGCATCGACGATGGCCAGGTGCTGACGGATGATGGTTTCGACCGGGGTGGCGTTGGAAAGCGAGAGGAACCGGACGCGATCCATCTGGACCTTGAGATCCTCTGCCACCCGCCAGGCGTTCTCGCACTCGACGATCCGCGCGATAGCCTGGTGGAAGGTATCGTCTAGGGAGAGGAAATGAGCCTGATCCGGGTGGTCGCCCGAAGCGGCCTGCTGCGCGACCAGATCGCGCAGTTGCCCAACATCGTCTGCGGACGCCATTTCCGCCGCGCGACGAACGACGGCGACCTCAATCGCCTCGCGGATGAAGCGGGCGTTCTCCACCTCGCGGCGTGAAATCAGCAAGACGAAAGTGCCACGCTGGGGGCGGATATCGACGAGACCGACTTCGGCGAGCTTGATGAAGGCCTCGCGCACAGGCTGGCGGGACACGCCGAGCTGGCGAGCGATTTCGGCTTCGGAGAGGAGATGGCCGGGCTTGAACTGGGCGCGAACGATGGCCTGCTTGAGCGCCTGATACACGCGATACCCTATCGTCGCTTGCCGCGAGCCGGTTCCGTCATCGGCCAATAGGGCCAACTCGAAACCGCCGACCGTCTCAACGCGTGCGCTCCGAATTCCTCCCATTATACTCGGCCCGGCTCCCTGGCTGTGGCGACGTTGTACCCGGTAGTTAGGACGTTCTGCCGGGGGGCAAGTCAAGCAATTGACTCCTGCTCTACTACCATACTAGTATTGAATTGTCACGCCCGGTCATTTTGAGATAACCGGACTCGTCAGGGAGGATATCGATGACATTTCACCGTTTTACGGGCCTGCTTCTTGCGGCCACTGCCAGTTTCACCATAGCCACGGCGGCGAATGCCCAGGACTATACGCTGAGCGTCAACACCGCACTTGCCACGACCGACCCGCTTTACAAAGGCCTCGAAGCCTTTGTCGAAAGCGTCGCGGAGCGTTCTGATGGCCGGCTCGAAGTGCGGCTGTTCCCCAATTCGCAACTCGGTCCGGATGAGGACGTGCTGGAGCAGGCCCGCGCCGGCGCTCCCGTTGCGGTTGTGGTCGACGGCGGACGCCTTGCCGTCTTCGTCAATGAGTTCGGCATTCTTGGCGCACCATATCTGGCGCAGGGCTACGACGGCATCCGCAAGGTCGTCACGTCCGATATCTTCGAGCAGTGGGTCGAGATGCTGCGCGACGCCTCGGGCCATCAGGTTCTTTCGTTCAACTGGTGGCAGGGGGAACGGCACCTCGTGACCAAGAAGCCCGTGACGACGCCAGCTGATCTCGCGGGCGTGCGCCTGCGCACGCCGGGCGCACCCGTCTGGCTTGAAACCGTTGCCGCAATGGGTGGCGTGCCGACGCCGATGCCGTTCGGTGAGGTCTACAGCGCCCTTCAGCAGAACGTCATCGACGGCACAGAAGTGCAGCTTCCCGCTCTCGTCGGCGCCAATCTGCAGGAAGTCATCACGCATGTGACGATGACCGGGCACATCAACCTCATCACGGGCCTCGTGACGAGCGCGACCTGGTTCGATTCGCTTCCCGAGGACCTGCAAGTCATCCTGCGCGAAGAGGCGCTGGCTGCAGGCGACGTTGCTTCCTACGGCACGCGCGATGCACTGGCCGGTATCGAGGCGCGGCTGGTCGATGAGGGTATTTCCGTCGACTACATCGACGTTGCCCCGTTCGTCGAGGCGACCGAGGTCGTCTACGACAAACTCGGGTATGGTGGGCTTCATGCCCTTATCCAGGAGCTCGTGGCCGAGTAAGCTGTCCTCCACTTATCCGCCAGACTTCCGGGGCCACGGCCCCGGAAGTCGTGCATCCTCTTGGAGGCGTTCCAAATGCTCAAACGACTCGGGCAGATCGAACTTGCCGTAGCCGGCGGCATTCTCGGCCTCATCACGGTCATGGTCTTTGTTGCTGCCGTGATGCGATTCTTCGGCCACCCGCTGATCTGGTCGGTCGATTTGGCGCAACTGCTGTTCATCTGGCTGTGCTTTCTCGGGGCGACACGTGCCTTGCGCGAGAAGGGGCATCTGGGCGTCGACGTATTGATCCGCCACCTGCCCTATATGGGTCGTCTCGTTGTCGAGACGGCCATCACGGTGATCGTGATCGTGTTCCTCGTGGTCCTCGCCAAGGAAGGCGCCGACCTCACCATGCTCAACAGGCAGCGCGTCTATGGTGATAGCGGCCTTTCCTACGGGTTCGTCACCATCGCAGTTCCTGTGGGCTGCCTGCTGCTTTCAAGCTCGCTGATCTACAACGCCATCGTCGCCTGGACCCGGCGCGACGGGGAGACACTGATCTATTCCCGGCTCGATTTCGGCGTACCAGCCAAGGCTGGAGACTAGCTCATGTGGCTGATCGGCAGCGTTTTCTTCGTTCTGCTCTTTATCGGCGCGCCGGCGGCGTTTGCCATCGGCATTGCCGGGTTCGTGTTCTTCATGACCTCGGACATCATGCCGCTTTCCATCGGCGTGCAGCGCATCGCGACGATGAGCCAGAGCTTTCCCCTGCTCGCAGTCCCGTTCTTCGTCCTGACGGGGCATTTGATGAACGCAAGCGGGATCACCGAGCGGCTGTTCAAGTTCGCCAACGTCGCCGTCTCGTGGATGGCGGGTGGGCTGGCGCAGGTTTCGGTCATTCTGTCGGCCCTGATGGGCGGGGTGTCTGGATCGGCCGTCGCCGAGGCGGCAATGGAAGCGCGCATTCTTGGCCCCTCGATGATCAAGCAAGGCTATTCTAGGGGTTTTTCGGCCGCCGTCATCGCGGTCACCTCGCTCATTACAGCGACCCTGCCCCCGGCAATCGGACTGATTCTTTACGGCTATGTGGGCAACGTCTCGATCGGCCGGCTTTTCCTCGCGGGGATCGTTCCCGGCATGCTGATGATGGCGATGCTGATGGTCACCACCTATTTCATCGCGCGCAAGCGGAACTACCGTGCTGCCGATACGCGGCTGCCGACGGCCAGGGAATTCTTTGCGGCGATGTGGGGCGCCAAATGGGCATTGCTGTTCCCCATCTTGCTGGTGTTCTCGATCCGCGGCGGCCTGTTCACTCCATCGGAAGTTGGTGCCGGCGCGGTGATCTACGCGCTGCTCGTGGGCTTTTTCGCCCATCGCGAGCTCAACTGGCAGAAGATTGTCACGGCCATAAACCACGCGGTTTCCGATATCGGCATGATCATGCTGATCATCCTCATGTCGGGCATGATCGGATTTGCGATCACCTTCCTTCAGGTGCCGCAGCAGGTTTCGGGCTTTATCCTTGGTGGCATCAGCGAGCCCTATCTCATCGTCATCACAGTGCTGCTGATCCTGTTCGTCATGGGGCTGTTCATCGAATCCACCGTGCTCGTCCTGCTGCTCACCCCGATCTTCGTGCCCATCGTTACCTCGGCAGGCGTGGATCCTGTGCAGTTCGGAATCATGATGATGACCATCGTGACTCTGGGCGGTATGACGCCGCCCGTGGGCGTGGCGATGTTTGCGGTGTGCAGCCTGCTCAACTGCCGGATCGATGAGTATGTCCGGGAGTCGATACCCTTTATTGCGACCGTGGTGGTTCTGGTCCTGTTGCTCTTGTTCATACCGGACCTGACGCTGTTCCTACCCCGGTTGGTGTTCTAACGGAGACTATCTAGATGCGGCAGACGTGGCGCTGGTTCGGACCCCGGGACCTGACGAAAATCGAGGACGTCGTGCAGGCCGGTGCGGAGGGCGTGGTTTCCGCGCTGCACCACGTGCCGACGGGCGAGGTCTGGACACAGGACGAGATCGCAAAGCGGCAGGATGAGGTCGCGCATACGAGCAAAGGCGCGCCCTCGGGCATCGCCTGGGAGGTGATCGAGAGTCTGCCGGTCTCGGAGGACATCAAGAAGCAGACCGGCGAGTGGCGCACGCACATCGCCAATTACAAGTTCAGCCTCGAAAACGTTGCCGCCTCCGGCATCGAGACAATCTGCTACAACTTCATGCCGGTGCTGGACTGGACACGGACCGACCTCGCGTTCCGCGTGGCGCACGGGGGGACGTGCATGCGGTTCGACGTCGTCGATTTTGCCGTCTTTGACATCCATATCCTCGAGCGCCCCGGCGCGGCGGAAGATTTTTCGCCCGAAGTGGTCGAGGAGGCACGCCGGCGTCTTTCGGAAATGAGCAACGAACGGCGCGCAACGCTAACGTCCAACATCACGGCAGGGCTGCCCGGCGCGGCGGAAAGCCTGACGTTGGACGGCGTGCGCGAGCATCTAGCCCAGTACGGCGCCATCTCGCCAGACCGCTTGCGCGCTCACTTCATCGATTTCCTCTCCGAGGTCGTCCCGGTCGCGGAAAAGCTCGGGCTTCGCATGTGCTGCCATCCGGACGATCCCCCTTTCGCGCTTCTCGGCCTGCCACGGATCATGTCCACGGAAGCTGACTATGTGCGCATACTCGAAGCCGTGAACAGCCCGGCGAATGGCGTGACGCTGTGTTCGGGCTCGTTGGGGGCACGGCCCGACAACGACCTGCCGGGCATGATGGAGCGGCTGGGACCGAAGGTGCACTTCCTGCATCTGCGCAACGTCAAGCGCGAGAGCGATGCCATTGCCGGTTCGTTCTACGAGGACGAACACCTCAACGGCAACACCGACATGGTGGCGCTGATCGCCGCGATCATCCGCGAGGAGGCACGGCGTAAAGCCGAGGGACGCGCGGATCATACTATCCCGATGCGCCCGGACCACGGACAGGACATCATCGACGACCTCAACCGGCAGGCGCAGCCGGGGTACCCGACCATCGGTCGGCTCAAGGGGTTGGCGGAATTGCGTGGCGTCATGCGCGCGCTTGAGCACGACACGCTGGGACTTGCCCGATGAACGCCGAATTTCTGCATCAAGACCGGCTGTTTCCGGCCGATCCGCAGGTGCGCTCGGTTGCGCGCGCGCTTTATGAGGGCGTAGCGGACCTGCCGATCGTTTCACCGCATGGGCATACCGATCCGTCATGGTTCGCGAACGATACGCCGTTCTCCGATCCCGCAAGCCTGTTCCTGACGCCTGATCACTATGTGTTACGCATGCTGCGCAGCGCAGGGATCAACTACGACAGGCTCGGAGTGGTACGCCGGGGCGGAAAACCGCTCGTAGAAGGGCGCGAGGCCTGGCGGCTCTTCTGTGCCAACTGGCACCTTTTCGCGGGCACGCCGTCGCAACTCTGGGTCGAACATTCGCTCGCGATGTTCTTCGGCATCTCCGTTCCGCTTTCGGCAGAGACGGCCGACACGGTCTACGACACGATCGATGCAGGGCTGAAGACCCCTGCCCTGCGTCCGATGGCGGTGCTCGACCGAGCAAAGGTCGAGGTCATCGCCACGACCGAATTCGCCCTCGATACGCTGGAGCATCACAAGAAGCTCAAGGAGAAGGGCCTGATCGGCCGCATCCGCACGACCTACCGGCCCGACGACGTGACCGACCCCGACGTTCCCGGTTTTGCCGCCAACCTCGCCCGGCTCGGCGAACTGACGGACGAAGAGACCAGCACATGGGCGGGGCTGATCCGGGCGCATGCGGTGCGACGGGCGTTTTTCCGGGAGTACGGTGCGACTGCGAGCGACCACGGCGTGCCTTCGGCACTGACGGTGGACCTTGCTGAGTACGAGAAGCAGGCACTGCTCGACAAGGCGCTCCGCGGAACAATCACGTCGGCCGAAGCCGAACAGTTCCGGGGCCAGATGATGACCGAGATGGCAGGTCTCGCGGCCGAGGACGGAATGGTCATGCAGATCCATGCCGGCGTACAGCGCAACCTCGATCCGGCACTTCTGGCCGGCTACGGCCCGAACCTGGGTGCCGACATTCCTTGCCGGGCCGATTACGTCAACGGCCTGCGGCCTCTTTTGGCGCGGTTCGGGAGTGCAGAGAATTTCCGCCTGATCCTCTTCACGCTCGACGAGAGCACCTATGCGCGTGAACTGGCGCCGCTGGCGGGGTATTGGCCATCGGTGATTATCGGGCCGCCCTGGTGGTTCCACGACAGCCCGAACGGCATCCGGCGCTATCTCGATACCATGCACGAAACGGCAGGGTTCTATAACCTTGCCGGGTTCAACGACGATACGCGGGCGCTGCTGTCGATCCCCGCGCGGCACGATGTATGGCGGCGAGAGGTGTGCCGGTTTCTGGCGCTACTGGTGAGCGAGCATCGCGTCTCGCGCGATACAGCCGAGGTGTTGGCTGCCCATCTCAGCTACGACGCGGCAAAAAGGGCGTACAATCTGCCATGACGCGGCTTTCAACGCTCGAAGGCCTGGAGCCCGCCAAGGTTACCCTGCCGTCCTATGCGCCCCAGGAGCATGGAATCGGGATCGTCCATCTGGGCGCAGGCGCGTTCATGCGTTCGCATATCGGCGTCTATACCGACGAGGCGCTCGCGGCGGGCGGTGGGGACTGGCGCATCATGGGCGTAAGCCTGCGGTCGCGCGCGGTGGCCGAGCAGCTTAACCCTCAGAACGGGCTTTATACGCTGGTCGAGCGGGCGGCAGATGCGCCAAAGCCCCGGATCGTGGGGTCGGTTGCGGGTGTCGTCTTCGCGCCCGAGCAGCACGAACACCTGATGACGCTCTTAACGGCGCAATCGACGCGGATCGTGAGCCTCACGATAACCGAAAAGGGGTACGGGCTGGACCGCAAGACTGGCAGGCTCGACCTTTCCGATCCCGCGATTGCCGCCGATCTGAACGGGACGCTGGCACGGCCGGCGAGCGCGGTGGGGATTATCACCGCAGCGCTCCAGCAACGCCGCGACGCAGGCACCGGTCCGTTCACGGTGCTCAGTTGCGACAACCTTCCCCATAACGGCGAGGTCATCCGCACGCTGGTGCTCGACATGGCGGAGCGGATCGATCCCGACTTGGCGGCGTGGATCGCACAGACCGTGACTTTTCCCTCGACGATGGTGGACCGGATCACCCCGGTTACGCGGGAAGAAACCTTTACCGACGTCGCCCGAATCCTCGGTGTCGAAGATCGAGCGGCGACCGAGGCCGAGCCCTTCGTTCAATGGGTCATCGAAGACGCGTTTTGCGCTGGGCGTCCGAATTGGGAGGCTGGCGGGGCGCTGTTTGTCGAAGACGTCGCCCCATTCGAATTGATGAAGTTGCGGATGCTCAACGGCGCACATTCTCTTCTCGCCTATACCGGGTTCCTGCTTGGGCACCGCTATGTCCGCGACGTGATGGACGATCCCGATCTCGCAGCGCTCGTCCGCAGGCACGTCCATGCGGCGGCAGACACGTTGCCGCCTGTGCCCGGGATCGATCTCGCGCTCTATGCCAACGACCTGTTCGGGCGCTTTTCCAACCGGGCGATGGCCGATGAGACCTATCGGATTGCAATGGATGGCACGCAGAAGCTGCCGCCGCGCATATTCGAGGCGGCGCTGACAGCCAGGGAACGCAAACAATCGCTCGCGCCGTTCGCCTTTGCGACCGCCGCATGGATGGCATACGCACGGGGCGTCAAACCGGATGGCGAGACCTATGCCCTGCGCGATCCGCGCGAGGCCGAGATCGCTGCTGCATTGGCCGGTGCCGATGGATCCGCGGAGGGGATTGCCGCTGCTCTTCTTGGGTTGCCGGGCCTTGTTCCGCAGGAGCTCAAGTCAGATTCAGACTGGAATGATCTGGTGTTACTGGCGCTTGGGCGGTTCCTCGAAGAAGGCCCACGGGCGGCTGTGAAAGCCGAGCTAATATAATCAGGTAATTTTGCCGATCGCGCTTTTATCTCCGGCATCGACAGTGTAGGTTCCGCACCGGTTTTGCTTGGAGGTACGGCCGCATGGGGGGGACGGGTGCACCCGATTGGATTGCTGTGGATTGGGGAACATCGAATCTCCGCGCCTGGGCAATCGACAAGGGCGGTTCGGCCCTTGCGATGAAAGACTCCGACGCCGGAATGGGACGGCTCAAGCAGGACGAATTTCAGGGCGCGTTGCTCTCGCTTGTCGAGGACTGGCTTTCACCGGATCGGACTACAGACGTCGTCGCCTGCGGCATGGTGGGTGCCCGGCAGGGCTGGAAGGAAGCCGCGTATCGTGCGGTGCCCTGCACGCCGGCCGGGGACGGCGCCTTGGCGGTGTCAGGTACCGACAGTCGCATCCGCGTTTCCATCCTTCCCGGCCTGATGCAGGCGGAGCCTGCCGATGTGATGCGCGGGGAGGAAACGCAGATCGCCGGGTATCTGGCGCAGAATCCTGAATTTTCCGGCCTTGTCTGCCTGCCTGGCACGCACAGCAAATGGGCGCGAGTCGCCGATGGCAAGGTGATCGGCTTCACGACGTTCATGACGGGCGAGTTGTTTGCGCTGCTTTCGGGGCAGTCCGTGTTGAGACACAGCGTCGGCACCGATGGATGGCACGCGGTCAGTTTCGCAGCTGCGCTCCGGGTGAGCGCCGAGGCGCCGGAGACCGCGATTGCCGGGCTGTTCCGCCTGCGAGCCGAGGGGCTTGTGCACGGGCTGGCGCCGGAGGCCGCGCGAGCGCGACTGTCGGGTCTCCTGCTCGGCATGGAGCTTGCGGCGACACGGACGCTGTGGACGGGCGTTCCGGTGGTCATTATCGGGGCGAAGGGTATTGGCGGCCGTTATGCCGAGGCATTAGAGATGCTTGGGGGCGAGGCTCAACTCGCCGATGGGGATGCGATGACGCTGGCCGGGCTCGTTTCCGCCTACCGGCAACTGCAAGGGGGAACGCGATGAGCCGCAAGCTGATAGCCATCCTGCGGGGGCTCAAGCCCGATGAATCGCTGGCCGTTACCGAGGCGCTGATTGCGGCCGGGATCGACCGGATCGAAGTGCCGCTAAACTCGCCCGAGCCGCTCAAAAGCATCCGGCGCATGGCCGATTCGTTCGGCAGGGATGCCTTGATCGGCGCGGGGACGGTGCTGACGGCCGAGGAGGTTGCGGTGGTTGCCGAGTCAGGCGGAAAGCTCATCGTTTCGCCCAATTGCAACCCCGAGGTTATCCGGCGCACCAAGGCGCTGGGGCTGGCTTCGTTCCCCGGCGTTTTCACGGCCACCGAGTGCTTTTCCGCGCTTGCGGCCGGCGCAGACGGGCTCAAGATATTCCCGGCCTTTACGATGGGCGCCAAGGGGCTGGCGGCACTCAAGGCCGTATTGCCGCCCCAATGCGAGGTCTATGCCGTGGGCGGCGTCGGCCCGGACAATTTTTCCGAGTGGCGCGACGCGGGTGCTGTCGGATTCGGCATCGGCACGGCGGTCTTCACGCCAGGCATGAGCGTCAACGAGGTGCAAACCAGGGCACGCGAAATCGTCGCTGCCTATGACAGGACGATGACATGAACGCGACAGTCTACGACAACCGGGTATCGACGCTGGCTGAAGGCCCCCTCTGGCACCCTGTGCGCAAACAGCTGTTCTGGTTCGATATTCTGGGCAAAAAGCTCCATACGCGCGACCCAGATGGCGCCAGGTCGTGGGAGCTCGGAGAGTATGGTTCGGCAGCGGGCTGGATCGACGAGGATGCTTTGCTTCTCGCGACCGAAACAGGCCTCCACCGGTTTGATATCGCTTCAGGCAACCGGACGAGGATAGCCGATATCGAAGCTAACGATCCCACCATGCGGTCCAACGATGGCCGTGCCGACCCATGGGGCGGGTTCTGGATCGGCACGATGAGCAAGACCCATGAGGATGGTGCGGGCGCCTTTTACCGTTACTATCGCGGGGAAGTGCGCAGGCTTTTTGGATCGATCTCGATTCCCAACGCGACCTGTTTTGCACATGACCGCTCCTACGCCTATTTCGGGGATACGCGCTCCAAAAAAGTAATGCGGGTGGCACTGGATGCGGAATCCGGCTGGCCCGCGGGCGAGCCGGAGATCTATATCGATTTCTCTTCCCAGAACGTGAGCCCTGATGGCGCGGTCATCGACGCCGACGGGCTGGTCTGGATCGCGCAGTGGGGAGGGTCCCGCGTCGCGGCCTATGATGCCCAAGGAACGTTCGTAAGGGACATGTCCATTTCCGTACCGCAGGTTACCTGCCCGGCGTTCGGCGGAGAGGATTTCTCGACGCTCTTTGCCACGACGGCGCGCGAAAACATGGACATCGAGACAATCGCCAAATTCTCCGAAAGCGGCATGGTGTTCCACGCCCGCGGCGTGGCGCGCGGAATGCCGGAATACCAGGTACACCTGTAGTCAGCTGTTGGCGCCCGGCATCGTGCCCCCGACGATGCCGGTCAGTTCGCGCGCGGCGTCGGCAACGAGAATTCCGAGGCGCTCCACCCGGTCATCGGTGACCCGGGCCGCGAGGCCCGAGATGGAGATCGCGCACAGGGCCTCAGCCTGGTGGTTATAAACCACGGCCGCTACGCAGCGTAGACCCACGACATATTCCTCATCGTCGAAGGCATAGCCCCGTTTGCGGGTTTCCTCGAGGTCGGTCTTGAGCATCGAAGGCACGGTAATCGCCTTTTCGGTCAGCTTGCGCATGCCGTAGCGTCGGATGAGCGCGTCGACGTCGTTCTCGCGGTAAGTCGCAAGGATCGCCTTGCCCATGCCAGAGGACACCATGGGCGCCCTGCCCCCCACCCTTGTGATCGCGCGCATGATTTCGCGGCTTTCGACCTGGGTGAGCACGACCACCTCGCCCTCCTCGACCACGCCGAGATTTGCGGTTTCACGGGTCTGGTCCCGCAGGCGGCGTAAAACGGGAAGTGCGGGGGCAACGAAGTTGCGCTGGCGCACGAAGGCGGATCCGACACGGAACGCAGCGCGCCCCACGTGCCACATGCCGTCCGAGCGGTCGAACTGAACGAAGCGATGCTGCTCGAGGGTGGTGAGGAGCCTATGGACCGTTGAAATGGAGAGCCCGGTCCGCTGCGCAACGTCAGTCAGGCGGCAGCCGTCCTCGTCGTCGCCGAGTACCGACAGGATAGCCAGTGCTCGCTCGACCGATTGCACTGTGCCCGATCGCTTTTCGGCCTCTGCGCCCATCTTGATGTCCATCCGCCTGCCCCTTCCCGACTATACCGCCTTCCGGCATATCGATGAAGCCATGTAGGCCGGGTGCGGTCGCAAGGCCATTGCCGAAAAAGCAAGACGCCCGCGCCTTTCGGCACGGGCGTCTGGCGATCGTCGGGCCCCGTCAGCGACGGGCGGCTGTCTTTCCAGCGGCTGGCTTTTCCTCCCAACCCTCGAAGGAGAGGTCACGGTCGCCGTTCTCATCGCGGATGGAGGTCTGGAGACCCATCCTGTTGAGGAGGTCGAGGAAAGGCTGCGGGGGCAGTTCCTCGACATTGACCATCCTGCGGACATCCCAGATGCCCTTGGCAATGAGAATTGCGGCGACGACCGGCGGAACGCCGGCTGTATAGGAAATGCCCTGCGAGCCCACTTCGGTATAGGCGTCCTCGTGGTCGGCTACGTTATAGATGAAGACCTCGCGGTCCTCGCCGTCCCGGGTGCCTTTCACAAGGTTCCCGATGCAGGTCTTGCCGGTATAGTCAGGCGCGAGCGAGGACGGGTCGGGCAGTACGGCCTTGACCACCTTGAGCGGCACCACTTCCAGGCCTTCGGCGGTCACGACCGGCTGCTCGGAGAGCAGGCCAAGGTTCTTCAAGACCGTGAAAACGTTGATGTAATGCTCGCCGAAGCCCATCCAGAACCGGATGTTCGGCACGTCGAGATTGCGCGAGAGCGAATGGATCTCGTCATGGCCGGTCAGATATGCGGTTTGCGTGCCTACGACCGGCAGGTCGTCGGTCCGCTTGACTTCGAACATCTTGTTTGTCTGCCACTGGCCCTCCTGCCACGAATAGACGCGGCCGGTGAATTCGCGGAAGTTGATCTCGGGATCGAAGTTCGTGGCGAAATATTTGCCGTGCGAACCGGCGTTGATATCGATGATATCGATGCTCTCTACCGTATCGAAATATTCGTCCACAGCCAGAGCCGCATAGGCATTGACCACGCCGGGATCGAACCCTGCGCCGAGAATGGCGGTAACGCCGTTCTTCTCGCACCGTTCGCGCCGCTTCCATTCGTAATTGCCATACCAGGGCGGCGTCTCACAAATCTTGTTGGGCTCTTCGTGGATGGCGGTGTCGATGTAGGCAGCACCTGTCGCTATGCAGGCCTCGAGGACCGACATATTGACGAAGGCGGAGCCGACATTGATGACGATTTGAGACCGCGTTTTCGCGATCAAAGCCTTGGTTGCTTCAATATCGAGGGCATCGAGCCGATGGGCCTCGATCACGCCGGGTTTCTTGAGCGATTTCTTTTCAAGGACACTGGCAACAATGTCCTCGCACTTCGATAGCGTGCGGGAGGCGATATGGATATCCCCCAGCACGTCGTTCGCCATTGCGGCTTTATGGGCGACGACCTGCGCCACACCTCCGGCACCGATGATCAGAATGTTCTTTTTCACTTCGCACGTAACACCTATTTCAGAGGTTGAACCAATCTACGCGACTCTGCCGAATTCGGGATCTCACCCCAAGGTTACGACAGGCTCCGCGCGTAGTCCTCAAACGTGAACTCGCGAACGAGTTCCACCTGCCCGTCCAGGTGACGAACCGCAATTGACGGCATCTGGACCCCGTTGAACCAGTTCTTCTTGACCATGGTGTAGCCGCCGGCGTCGAGGAACGAAATCCTGTCCCCTGCCTTGAGCTCATGCTCGAACTGGAACTCTCCAAAAATGTCTCCGGCAAGGCAAGTTTTGCCGCAGACAATATAAGTGTACGGCCCGGTATTCGGGGCCACGCTGGTATATTCACTATACGTCAGCAGGTCCAGCATATGGGCTTCCGTCGACGAGTCAACGATTGCCACATGCTTGCCGTTGAAGATGGTGTCGAGAACCGTGACTTCAAGGGTCGTCGACTTGGTCACCGAGGCTTCGCCCGGTTCGAGATAAAGCTGTATCCCATAGCGCTCGCCCATCGCCTTGAGGCGCTGCGCGAGCTTGTCGATGGGGTAATTCTCGTTGGTGAAACGGATTCCGCCGCCAAGGCTAACCCATTTCATCCTATGGAGAATATCCGTGTAGCGCTCCTCGATCTGCTTCAAAAGCCCATCGAGGCTGTCATACTCGTCATTCTCGCAATTGAAGTGGAACATCACGCCCGAAATGCGGTCGAGCACCGGCCGGACGCGTTCCATGTCCCACTCACCTAATCGTGAGAAGGGGCGCGCGGGATCGGCGAGAAGGAAATGGGAATGTGAAATGCCCGGATTGAGGCGCAACCCCACGGGTTTGCCCAGCGCTTCAGCCTTGTCCGCGTAGCGCTGGAGTTGGTTCACCGAATTGAAGATGATCTTGTCACAATTGGCGATCGCCTCATCGATCTCGTGGTCCGCCCAGGCTACGGAATAGGCGTGGGTTTCCCCGCCGAACTTCTCGGCCCCGAGCTTCACTTCGTTAAGCGATGACGAGGTGGTCCCATCCATGTGCTCGCGCATGATGTCGAACACACTCCACGTGGCAAAGGCCTTGAGCGCAAGCACGCATTTTACGCCGGATGCCTGACGCAAATACGATATTTTTTCCAGGTTTCGGAGAAGTACCGATTTGTCGAGCAGGTAGTAGGGCGTCTGTAGCGTCAATTCTTGCGATCGAACCTCCTTGCGGCGGATATGCCGGATGGTGTGGACCGGGGTGATTTAAAGAAACTGCTCGGGGGGTGCAAGTGGTTGTAAGCGAGATTTTTTTGTTGGTTTACAAATGAAAAGGGCGGGCCTCCTGGCCCGCCCTTTCCGGATAGCTTGCTGTCCCTATTCTTAGAACAGACGGAGCACTGCCTGATCGGCCTGCGAAGCCATCGACAGAGCGGTCGAAGACAGCTGCTGGCGGGTCTGCAGGGCGAGGAGGTTAGCGGCTTCCTCGTTGGTGTCTGCCAGGGTCAGGTTCGCGGCGCCCGTTTCGAGCACGTTGATCATGTCCTTGGTGAAGTTCTGGCGGGTTTCAACGACCGACAGGTTCGAGCCAAACTTCGAAGCCTGCGTGCGCAAGGTTTCGACGCCGGACTTGAGCGTGCCGAGAATTTCGTTGATGGCCGTATTGGAGTCGAACGCATCGGCGTCGAGTTCGGCGAGACCGAGGCCGGTCGCATCGAAGGTTACGCCGCTGATGTCCAGCTTGGACGAGCCATCTTCGTTGAAGATAACCTGCAGTTCGTCGCCGTTCAGCAGGTTGACGCCATTGAAGCTTGCGTCCTTGGCCAGATCGTTGATCTGGGAGAGCAGCTCATTGTACTGCTCGACCAGTTCGGCGCGCTTGGGATTGGCGACCTCGGTCGCCGCACCGGCGGCGGTACCGGACTGGTTGGCGTTGGCGATACCGGTGGAACCGCCGGACACGTCTGCCGTATAGCCCGTGATCGTGACGTTGGAAGTAGTGCCCGTGGTGGTCGAGGCAAACTGAAGTGCACCGCCCGTGGTGACGGACGCTACGTTCGAGCCGACTTGATCGTTGATCAGGGCGGCGATGTTCTCGGCCGTGAGAGCACCAGCATCGAACGTCGTGCCGTTTGCGGTATTGTAGGCAGTGACCGCAGCGGCATCGATCGTGACGTTTGTAGCAGACCCACCATTGATGCTGATCGAGAAGCTGATCGCATCGGCAGGCGTATCGGCGGTACCGGTATCGCTGCCGTCAGCAAGGCCGGTGGAACCACCCGAAACCGTGGCCGAGTAGTTGGTGATCGCGACCGTCGGTGCCGACGAACTGGACGAAGCGCTCAATACGAGCTCACCACCATCAACGCTGGCAACAGTTGCGCCGGCCTGATCATTGATCAGATCCGCAATGTCCTGGGCTCCCAACGCGGAAGCGTCGAGCGTCGTGGAATTGGCCGCATTGTAGGCTGCGACCACGGCCGCGTCGATCGTGATCGTCTGGGCCGAACCACCGTTGACAGCGAGATCGAACGTGATCGAATCGCCGGCGACACCGGCGTCGGTTCCGTCCGCTAGACCCACCAGGCCACCGTTGGCGGTATCCGCATAGTTCGAGATCTCAATCGAGGAACCCGAACCCGACGTACCGGAAGACAAGACCAATTCGCCGTTATCGACCGTAGCGACCGTTGAGCCGAATTGATCATTGATCATGTCGGCAACGTCTTGCGCCGTCAGAGCGTTCTCATCGAGCGAAGTGCTGTGCGCGGAATTGTAGGCGGCGACCGCTGCGGAATCGATCGTAATGGTGACCGCTGATCCGCCATCGACTGAGAGGTCGAACGTAACACTACCCGTGCTCACGTCCACATCGGCGAAGTTGCTACCGGTCAATTCGGCAGACGTCGGCGCATTGCTGAGATCGACGGACGAGAAGCCGGTTCCCGACACTTCAGCGGCCTGGCCTGCCTGGAATGCACCCGACACGTCAACCGCGCTAAACGCACCGGCCGTAACCGTGGCCGACGTGGCAACGCCAGGTTCGGAGATGGTAGCCGAAGTCTGGAGAGCTTGACGGGCAGTCGCCTGAGCGGATTCGACCAGCTTGGTGATCGCCTTGATGCCCTTGTCGGCAGCGGCGAGCGTCTGGACGGCGTTGGACACGGAGTCCATCAACAGTCCAAGGTCGCTGGCACGGCTCTTGAGAGAGGAAGCCGTGAAGAAGTTGGTGGGATTGTCCAGCGCAGAGTTGACCTTGAGACCGGTCGCCAGGCGTTCCTGGGTCTTGGCCATCATGGTCGCAGTGTTCTGGAGGGAAAGAAGGTTAGACCGTACGGCCTTGGACAGATTGATTTCAGCCATTTCGAAATCCCTTTCTAGGATTAACTCCTCACAAACGCCTCTTCCTGAGACGTGAGCGCGACACTGCTTCGAGGGGCTCTAACGATTGGTTAATCGAGGCCCGACAGTTGTCGTTAATGGCACCATCGCTCGTGCACGGCTAAAATGGAGTTAACGCCGATGATCAAATCATCGATTGCGAGAGCAGCCAGGAAAGGTGCAAAGAAGCCGCAAGACCGATGGTCAGAGAGGCAAATTGGCGCTATTCGCTAAGTCGCTGTTTCGCTATCGGCCATCAAGACAATGCCCCGACAACTCGTCCTCATCGGCATCGGCACAGGCAATCCCGAGCACCTGACGGTGGAGGGGATCAATGCGCTCGAACGCGCGGATGTGCTTTTCGTGCCGACCAAGGGCGAGGAGAAGGCGGCACTGGCGGCTGTGCGGCGGGAGATCGTCGCCCGATACCGCACGCGGCCGCTGAATACGATCGAATTCGCCTTGCCGGTCCGCGATACCGCAAACGTCGACTACAAAGCCGGGGTCGTTGGCTGGCACGCGGAAATCTCCGCCCAATATGCGGCCATGATCGGTGCGATGGGACCGGACGAGACCGGCGCTCTGCTGGTGTGGGGCGACCCTGGCCTTTACGACAGCACGCTGCGCATCCTCGACTGCGTGCGCGGGGAGGGAATCGCTTTTTCTATGAAGGTGGTGCCGGGGATTACGGCTTTACAGGCGTTAACCGCCGCCTTTGCGATCCCGCTCAATACCATTGGCAATCCCGTCACGATTACCACCGGGCGCAAGCTGCTCCATGGCTGGCCCGATGGCGCGGACAGTGTCGTCGTCATGCTGGACGGACAGAAAAGCTTTGCAAAGCTCGACTCCGAGGGTCTCCATATCTGGTGGGGAGCCTATGTTGGCATGGAGCAGCAGATGCTGATCGAAGGCCCGTTAGCCGATGTTGCAGAGAAAATCGCTTTAGCGCGCGATCATGCACGGGCAGAGCATGGATGGATCATGGACGTTTACCTGTTGCGGAGGGTTTGAATGGACCACCCGACCTCACGCGGCGCTTGCCCTACCCTTGCCTCGCCAATGCCGGTCGTCGACGGCCTCTTGGCACGGTTCCGCCCGGTGACAGGGTTTTCAGCCGCGCAGGTCGATGCTCTGGCTCGGGCTGCGGGTGCGTACGGAAACGGACGGATCGAGGTAACCGCGCGCGGAAGCGTTCAGGTGCGCGGACTTTCCGCGCGAACGGAGGTTGCGTTCCGCGAGGCGCTGGACCTGGCAGGCATTGCGGCCAAAACCGGCATCGTCATCGAGCTCTCGCCTGTCGCGGGGGAGGACCCGGGGGAGATCCGCGATCCGCGCCCTCTCGCGAGCATGGTGGAAGCGGTATGTACCCAAGCGTTGGAAAGGGCGCCGCTGGCGCCCAAGCTTTCCATCGTCATCGAGGGCGGCGGGCAGGTCCGGCTCGATGCGCACAAGGCGGACATCAGGCTTACCGCCTTCGCTGAAGGGTGGGCTATGGCGGTTGGCGGTCGCGATACGGGCCTGCTGTCCGAAGCGGCTGTTCCCGATGCGGTAGCGGACGTGCTAAGGCAGTTGCAGGCGATGGGGCCAAGGGCGCGCGGAAGCGACGTCGCAAAGGGCGCACGATCCGCCGCCTCGCCTCTTACCTCGATGGGTGAAAGGGAAGCGTCGACACATCGTGTCGAGCCGCTGAGCATTCAGCTGAAGGACGGCAGGACCGCCCTGCGGATCACGTTGCCCTATGGCCAAGTCTTGGCGTCCCGGCTTTCTGGACTGGCAGCATTCATGGAGGCACATGGGGTTGCCGAGGCTCGTCCGGCGCCGGGGCGGACACTCGCGTTGATGGGCGCATGCGAAGGGCTCTCCCCCGCCCTCGCTGCCCTTGGTTTTGCGGCGGGTGCGCTGACGCTCTGTTCGGGCGCCGAGGCCGGGGACGGCGGGATCATCCACGCCGCCGATCTGGCACGGGCCTGGGACGAAGCCGCTACCGATCTTTCCGACGGATCATTCCATCTCCACGTCTCCACCTGCGTGAAAGGATGCGCCTACGGGGGGCGGCCGGGGATCGTTCTTTCAGGGGCTCACCTCATGCTCTACGGAGAGCGGGAACAAAAGCCGTTTGCAAGCCTCGATCCTGCCGCTATTGAAACCGGGCTCGTTTCGCTCGCCGACCGAATCCGCAATAGTCGGCGATCCGGTGAAACGGTGCTGGAGTGCCTCAAGCGCAATGACGCAATACGACTATATCCGTGACGGCGAGACGATTTACCGCCAGAGCTTCGCCACAATACGAGCGGAGGCCGACCTGGCGCGCTTTGCGCCTGATGAAGCCGAGATCGCCGTGCGGATGATCCATGCCTGCGGGATGGTCGAGGCAGCACGGTTCTTCCGGTTTTCGTCCGGCTTCGTTGAAGCGGCGCGCGGAGCCCTGCAAGCCGGAGCGCCCATTTTCACCGACGCCGAAATGGTCGCGCGCGGCGTCACCCGGTCGCGACTCCCGGCGAACAATGAGGTGGTCTGCGAGATCAACAATCCCGAAACGCCGCATCTCGCCAAGGACTACGACACGACCCGCTCGGCGGCGGCGATCCATATCTGGCTGCCGCGGATAGCGGGATCGGTGGTCGCCATCGGCAACGCACCCACAGCGCTCTTTCATCTGCTCGAGCTTTTGCGCGATGGCGCACCCAAGCCCGCGGCGATCCTCGGCATGCCGGTGGGCTTTGTGGGTGCGGCCGAGTCGAAACAAGCCCTTGCGGACAATTCCTACGGCGTTCCATTCGCCATTGTCGAAGGCCGGCTGGGGGGTAGCGCGATGACAGCGGCAGCGCTCAATGCGCTTGCAAGGCCGGGGCTATGAGCGCAGGCAAGGGACGCCTGATCGGCGTCGGGACCGGGCCGGGCGACCCCGAACTGTTGACCCTCAAGGCCCTGAAGGCCATCGGGCAAGCTGACGTGCTCGCGCATTTCCTTAAGCAAGGCCGCGAGGGCAATGCGCGGCGGATCGTTTCTCCCCATTGGCCCGAGGGCGCCATCGAGTTGCCGCTGGCCTATACCGTGACGACCGAGATCGACCGGACCGAGCCCGCCTATCGCGGTGCCATTTCCGGCTTTTTCGATGCTTCAGCCGAGTTGATTGCGGATCACCTTGATGCAGGGCGGACGGTGTCGGTGCTCTCGGAAGGTGATCCGCTGTTTTACGGGTCCTACATGCACATCCATGTCCGGTTGGCTAATCGGTATCCGACCGAGGTCGTGCCGGGCGTCACCAGCCTTTCGGGGTGCTGGTCGGCCGCCGGGCTCCCGTTGATGCAGGGAGACGACGTGTTCACTGTCCTTCCAGGAACGCTCGACCTCAACGAACTGACACGCCGGCTTGGCGATGCGGATGCGGCGGCGATCATGAAGGTCGGGCGCAACCTGCCCAAAATACGGCAGGCGCTGGCCGATGCGGGCAAGCTCGAGGGGGCGGTCTATGTCGAGCGCGGAACGATGGATAACGCGGCGGTGATGCCGCTTGCACAGCGCGACGACTCCCCTGCTCCCTATTTCTCGCAGGTTCTGGTGCCAGGCTGGGCGGGCAGGCCATGAGTGGGCGTCTCTTCGTCATAGGACTCGGGCCCGGCGATCCTGCGCAGATCACGCCGGAAGCCAGCGAGGCGGTCAGCGCCGCTTCGCACCTGCTTGGATACAAGCCCTATCTGGACCGACTTGACCTGCGTGCGGATCAAACAGCCCTCGCCTCGGACAACCGCGAAGAGTTGGCGCGCGCCGGGGCGGCGCTCGCTTTGGCGGCAAAAGGCGAAACCGTCGCGATGGTCTCGGGGGGCGATGCGGGCGTCTTTGCCATGGCGGCGGCGGTTTGCGAAGCCATTGATGCCGGGCCGCCGGACTGGCGCGCGGTCGATCTCGTCGTCGTGCCTGGCATCACCGCCATGCTGGCCGTTGCCGCACGCGCCGGTGCGCCGCTGGGCAACGACTTTTGCGCCGTCTCGCTCTCGGATAACCTCAAGCCCTGGCCGGTCATCGAAAAGCGGTTGCGGCTGGCGGCGGAAGCAGGGTTCGCGATGGCGCTCTACAATCCCATATCGAAGGCGCGGCCCCACCAATTGGGTAATGCTTTCAGCATCTTGCGCGCGGTTCTGCCCGGATCGATTCCGGTCGTCTTCGGACGTGGCGTGGGGCGTGCGGATGAGCGGCTCGCGGTGGTATCGCTCGAGGAAGCAATGCCGGAGATGGCGGACATGGCGACCTGCATCATCGTGGGCAACGCGCACACGCGGATCGTCGAGCGCGGCGCCCGCCCTGCCCTCGTCTACACCCCGCGTTCGGTGCCCGCCGATGGCTGAGCGCTGGCTGACAATCGCCGGATTGGGCGAGGATGGGCTCGATGGGCTCACCGACCTCACGAAAAGCCTCATCGCCAATGCCGAAATCGTCTTCGGCGGCGCGCGGCACCTTGAGCTCGTCTCACAGCTCAACCTTTCAGAAAAACGACGGTGGCAGAGCCCCATCGAAACCTCTGTGGAGGAGGTGGCGCGGCTGCGTGGGCGCAAGCGGGTGTGCGTGCTGGCGAGCGGCGATCCGTTCCACTACGGGATCGGCGCGACGCTGGCGCAGCGCATTCCGGCTTCCGAAATGCTGGTGGTTACCGCCCCCTCCGCCTTCTCGCTCTCGGCGGCGCGGATGGGTTGGGCGCTGCAGGATATCACGGTCCTTTCGCTGCACGGACGGCCCCTCGATCTCGTACGCCCGCACCTCCATCAGGGGCGCAGAATCCTCGCACTGACGTCGGATGGCGATGGGCCGGCGCAGATCGCGCAGTTATTGACCGATAGCGGTTTCGGCGGTAGCGCCCTCACGGTTCTCGAAGCCCTCGGCGGCCCGCGCGAGAAAATCAGGGCAACCACCGCATCCGGCTTCGACCTCATCGCTGTCGATCCGCTCAATGTTCTTGCGATCGAGGTCGAAGCCGGGCCGGATGCGCGCATGGTGCCGCTGACGTCCGGGCTGGCTGACGATCTCTTCGATCACGACGGGCAGATCACCAAGCGCGAAATCCGCGCGCTAACCCTTTCCGCACTGGCGCCCCGCCGGGGCGAGCTGCTGTGGGATATCGGCGCCGGATCGGGCTCGGTTTGCATCGAATGGATGCTGGCCGATCTCTCGCTGTCGGCCATCGCCATCGAAGCGGACGCCACGAGGCTGAACCGCATTGCACAGAACGCCGCATTGATGGGTGTGCCGGGACTTACGCTCAAACCGGGGCGCGCGCCGGAAGGGCTCAAGAACCTGCCGCAGCCCGACGCCGTTTTCATCGGCGGTGGCGGGACTGACGATGGGGTGATCGATGCCGCCATTGCGGCGCTTGGCTCCGGCGGCCGGCTCGTCGCCAACGCGGTGACGCTGGAGATGGAGGCGCTGCTTTCTCTCCTTCACGGCCAGATGGGCGGCAGCTTGACGCGCATCCAGATTTCGCGCGCCGAAGCCTTGGGCTCGATGAGCGGCTGGCGTCCCGCCATGCCGGTCACGCAATGGGCGTGGACGAAGGCATGACCGTCCATTTCATTGGCGCAGGTCCGGGCGCAGCAGATCTCATTACCGTGCGCGGGCGCGACATCCTCGCGAAGTGTCCGGTGTGTCTCTATGCCGGGTCTATCGTTCCCAGGGCACTGCTCGATTGGTGCCCCCAGGGCGCAAAACGCGTGGACACGTCCCCGCTCTCGCTCGATGAAATCGAGGCCGAATATGCCGCTGCCCACGCGGCGGGGCAGGACGTGGCCCGGCTCCATTCGGGCGATCTTTCGGTCTGGAGCGCGGTGGCCGAGCAGATCAGGCGGCTGGAGGCGCGCGGCATTCCCTATACGCTAACGCCGGGCGTACCGGCTTTCGCCGCAGCAGCCGCGGCGCTCGGGCAGGAATTGACCAAGCCGGGGCTGGCACAGAGCCTCGTGCTCACCCGCGTGCCGGGCCGGGCCTCGCCGATGCCGGAGGGCGAAACGCTGGCCGGATTCGGCGCGACCGGGGCGACACTGGCCATCCATCTTGCAATCCACGCGCTCGATGACGTGGTCACCAAATTGACCCCGCTCTACGGTGCGGACTGCCCCGTAGCGGTCGTTGCCTGGGCGAGCTGGGACAAGGAGCGTATCGTGCGCGGGACGCTGGACGATATCGCGGAAAAGATCGCTGCCGATCCGATCGAGCGCACCGCAATCATCCTTGTCGGGCGCACCCTCGACGCCGAAGGCTTCAGCGAAAGCGCACTCTACGACGCGACCTATCAGCGACGGTTCCGAGGGCGAGACGACGACTAAGCCTTGAACCTTCCGGTAAGTTCCCGCAAGCTTGCATCACACGAGATCAGGGAGTTTCCGTCATGGCTGTTCAACCTGAGGAAGCCATGCTCGGCATCGCAGCGCCATCTTTCACCCTCCCGGCGACATCGGGCCAGACATATAGCTTGGCTGACGTGTCCGGCCCCAAGGGCACTGTTGTCGTTTTCATCTGCAATCACTGCCCGTATGTGAAGGCCTCCGTCGACCGGATGGTAGCAGCCGCGAAAGCGCTTGCCGGAGACGGTATCGGGTTTGCCGCGATCTCTTCGAACGATGCCGACGCCTATCCGGAGGATTCGTTCGAGAACATGAAGGGATTTGCTCGGGACAACGGATTCCCTTTCCCTTACCTGCACGATGCCACGCAGGAGGTGGCGAAGGCTTGGGAAGCCGTCTGCACGCCCGATTTCTTCGGACTCGATGCGGACGGGATAATCCGCTACCGGGGACGGCTCGACGAAGGACGGACGGCGCCGCTGCGTCCAGGCGCAAAAACTGAGTTGCTCGACGCCATGCGCCAGATCGCGGCCACCGGCAAAGGCCCGGACGTCCAGATTCCCTCCATCGGCTGCTCGATCAAGTGGCGGGACTGACGCGCCAGGATACCCATTATTACGGGGTGTCCGTACCGTTTGCGCGGTTGCGGTACAGCAAGCCTGTTGCAGTTTAACTATCGGGCGAATACCGGTATCGTCGAAAAAAACACCCGTTGAGGAATGCTCGGGGGAGGAGGACGTATGCGCGCGCTTGCGTTTACGGTTCGGGCGATCGGCGACCTGAACCGGCTGATCGGCAATATATTTTCATGGCTGGCCGTGGCCGTTGTCGGCCTGTGCTTTACGGTCGTGGTCATGCGGTACGGATTCGGGCGGACCTTCCTGTGGATGCAGGATCTGTATGTCTGGCTGAGCGGGGCGATGTTCACCGCGGTGGCGGCCTTCGCGATGTTCCGCAACGACCATGTTCGCGTCGACATCTTTTACCGGCCGGCTTCTTTGCGCTGGAAGGCCATCGCCGATATCATCGGCGTCGTCTTTTTCCTCTTTCCCTTCATGTATGTCGTCATCGCCTGGGGCATTCCCTACGTGCAGCGCTCCTGGCGGCTCTACGAGGCCTCGCCCAATCCCGGCGGGATGCCCGGCTACTTCATCCTCAAGAGCTTCATTCTCGCCTTCGCCGTACTGATCGTCCTGCAAGGCATCGCATGGCTCTGCCGTTCGGTACTGGTATTGGCCGACAAGCAGGACCTCCTGCCCGAGCTCTACCGCTATCCTTCGGCCGAGGATAAGGAGTAAGCCGCAATGTCCCCTGTTCTTCTTGGCGAGATCCTTTCAGGTCTCATGTTCGTGGGCATCATCGGCTTCCTGCTGCTGGGATTCCCCGTTGCCTTCACGCTGGCCGGCGTCTCGCTGATCTTCGGCGTTTTCGGCATCATGCTCGGGGTTTTCGACCCCTCCAATTTCGGGGCGCTGGCCTCGCGCTATATCGGGTTCATGACCAACGAGGTGTTGGTCGCGGTGCCGCTCTTCATCTTCATGGGGGTGATGCTCGAACGGTCACGGATTGCCGAGCAATTGCTGACCACGATGGGCAAGCTGTTCGGCTCGCTGCGCGGCGGGCTCGGCATGTCGATCATCATCGTCGGCGCATTGCTGGCGGCATCGACCGGCGTCGTGGGCGCCACCGTTGTGACCATGGGCCTTATCTCGCTCCCCGCCATGCTGCGCGCCAAATACGATCCCAAGCTGGCCAGCGGCGTCATCTGCGCTTCGGGTACGCTGGGGCAGATCATTCCACCTTCGACGGTCCTGATCTTCATGGGCGACATGCTGTCCTCGATCAACGCGCAGGTGCAAATGCAGCAGGGCAATTTCGCGCCAACGCCGGTGACGGTGGGTGACCTGTTTGCCGGCGCGTTCCTACCGGGGCTGTTGCTGGTGGGGTGCTATCTGGCATGGATGGTCTTCAAGGCCATCGCCGATCCTGAATCGTGCCCTGCCATGCCGGTGCCCCCCGAGGAGCGGAGGGGCCTGTGGAAAGACGTCCTGGTGGCGCTCGTTCCGCCGCTCTTGCTCATCTTCACGGTTCTGGGCTCCATTCTGTTGGGCATCGCCACACCGACCGAAGCCGGTTCGGTGGGTGCGGTAGGGGCGACGATCCTTGCTGCCCTGCGCTGGAGGCTTTCGTTCCGGGTGCTTCGGGAAGCGGCCATTGCAACAGCAACGATCACCTCGATGATCTTCATCATCCTGTTTGGCGCTTCGGTGTTCTCGATCGTCTTCCGCCTGATGGGCGGCGACAATCTGGTTCACGAGTTCCTGACCGCCCTTCCCGGCGGCGCCGTGGGCGCGATGATCGTCGTCATGCTCATCATGTTCGTCCTGGGCTTCATCCTGGACACGTTCGAGATCATCTTCATCGTCATTCCGATCACGGCACCGATCCTGCTTATGCTCGGAGTCGATCCGATCTGGCTGGGTGTGATCGTGGGGGTCAACCTGCAGACGAGCTTTTTGACCCCACCGTTCGGTTTTGCGCTCTTCTACCTGCGCGGGGTGGCGCCAAACCGCATCTCGACGGGTATGATCTACAAGGGCGCTATCCCGTTTGTGGGGTTGCAAATCTTTGCGATAGCGCTGCTGTTCATCTTCCCCGACATCGTCACCTGGCTGCCTTCCGTCTTGCAGCGTTAGGCATTGCCGGAGTACATCGCGCAAAAGTCCGTCAGCTCAAGCTGGCGGGCTTCTTCTTTTCGTACGGGATGGATTCAGTTCGCCCCGGCGACCCGGCCGCGTCCATTGCGCTTGGCGTCGTAACAGGCGGCGTCTGCACGCTTGAGGATCGCGTCGGGACTCGCTCCGCTCTCGATGACCGCAAGGCCGATGCTCGCTCCCACGCGGACGCCGGCAGGTAAGCCGATGGGCACGACATTGGCGATGGCACGACAAAGCTTTGCGCCGACGGCTGCGGCATCGCTCACCGTGCAGCCGTAAAGCAATACGGCGAACTCATCGCCGCCAAGGCGGGCGCAGATATCGCCACGGCGCACCTCCGACTGGATGATGCGCGCGATCTGGCGGAGCAGATCGTCGCCCGCGGCATGACCGTAATTGTCGTTGATCGGCTTGAAATGGTCGAGGTCGATAAAGAGCAGGCAACCCGGCTGCGCCTCGCGTGCGGCTAGTGCCAGTTCGGCATGGAATGCGGCGCGGTTGCGAAGGCCTGTGAGGCCATCATGGCTCGCAGCGTATTCGAGTTGGCGTTGCAACGAGCGGCTGCGGGTTACGTCCTGAAGGACGATGACCGCGCCCAGCGGGGTGCCGTTGTCCGGCCGGACGGCTGAGACCGAAAAGCGGATGTCGCGGCGTCCGCCATCGACAGCGACGAGCACGGCATCCTCTTCGAGCCGCGCAGTCTCGCCGGTCTCGAGGCAACGCTGGAGCAGCACGGCGCAGGCATCTGGCGTCGAGGTATCGATGGTGAGCACGTCAGGAAGAAAGCGGTCTTCCGCAGAGGCATAGTCTAGGCCGAGCCAACGCACAGCGGCCGCGTTCATGAAGGTGATATGCCCGCGCATGTCCACGCAGATCGTGGCATCGGCGATGGACGCCAGCGTTACGCGCCAGCGCTCCTTTTCGGCGGCGAGTTGGGCTTCTATCTCTTTGAGATGGGTAATGTCGGTATCGGTGCCGACAGTTCGAAGGACCTCGCCGTTCTCGTCCCATTCGACCGGCTTGCCGCGGCTCAGGATCCAGACATAGTGGCCTTCCCGGTGCCGTTCGCGGTATTCAAGGATGTCGTAGCCGTCTTCCCCGGTGTTCTGCTTGCCGACGACTCCGCGAATACGTTGGCGATCCTCGGGGTGAAGACGGGAAAGCCATCCTTCCTGGCTGTCATCCACCTTCTCGCCCGGTGGGATGCCGCGCATCTTGTACCACATGGGCGAATAGAACATCGTCTTGGTGCGGTTATCGTGATCCCAAACCCCCTGCCTTGCCGCTTCGAGGGCAAAGTGCCACCGGCTTTCGCTTTCGGCCAGCGCAGCTTCGGCGCGCTTGCGGCGGTCGATGGACGAGAACTGGGCGACGACGTAGAGCGGGTCTCCCGTCTGGTCGGAGCGCAGCACGGAAACAGCGATGACAGCCCAGACCATCCTGCCGTTCGGGGCACGGCAGCAATGTTCGCCGCCGTATTCTTCCCGCCGTCCGGCGAAAAGGTCCGCTAGCGCGTCCCGGACGACGGTATCGTCGCTGTCAAAGACATTGAGCAGAAGGCGGGGTTCGTCGGGGGTGTTTCGGAGCAAAAAATCCTTGGCGAAGGCGGCATTCTTGTAGACCACCGCCCCGTCCATTCCGGCCACCGCCATCCCGAGGGCAGCATTGTCGATAATGCGGCGCAACAAGGCGCCGCTTCTGCCGAACAAAAACGGGGTTTCCTCGCTGTCTTTCGCAGACTGCTTTTCCATGGCCCGCGCACCATCGCAGGAATTTCTTAATTGCAGATTAGGAGAGGCCCTGTTTTTAAAGAGTAAAAAGTGTCGGTTGCGCAGTAATCGACGCGTCTTCAAGCATGGAACAACCGCTGGAAAGGCAAATGACGATCACCATTACAGCATTTGAAAGGTCCCCCGACGGAGGCAAAGGGTTGGCGCGAGATACGCGCGTCCGCTGGGCGCTCGAAGAGGTGGGACAGCCGTACGAGGTTCGCCTTGTTTCGTTCAAGGCAATGAAGGAGCCAGCGCATCTGGCGCTTCATCCCTTCGGGCAAATCCCGACCTATGAAAGCGGCGATCTTGCCCTGTTCGAGACGGGAGCGATCGTATTCCACATCGCGCAGGACCATGAGGGTCTGCTTCCAGAGGATGCCAATGCGCGTGCGCGGGCAATCACCTGGATGTTTGCCGCGGTCAACACCGTTGAGCCGCCGATCCTCGGGCTTGCAAATGCGAGATTGCTCGAGCGCGACAAACCCTGGACGAATGAACGGCTGCCTATCCTCGCGGATCGCGTGCGAGACCGCCTCGACCAGCTTTCCACGCGGCTTGGCGGTGCAGATTGGCTCGATGGTGCGTTCAGCGCCGGGGATCTGATGATGGTTTCGGTGCTGCTGAGACTGAGGTCGTCCGGCCTGCTGGATGAATTCCCGAACCTTGCGTCCTATGTCGCCCGCGGCGAAGCCCGGCCCGCCTATCAGCGGGCTTTCGCGGCGCAATTGGCGATCAACAGCCGTAGCTGATTTAAGAACAAAAACGGCCCGGGATGTGCCCCCGGGCCGTCCTTATCGCGATATATCTCGCACTTAGCTGATTGAGAAGAACTTCTCGCGCGCCTGAAGGAACGGCGCATCGGTCCCTTCGGTCCGCGCGCGGAGGATGTTGAGCGACTCGATGAAGCTCTCGGCTGTCTTTTTGGTCAGCGCGTCGCCGCTGTCCCGGACTTCCGTCAAAAGCTCCTGAGCGGCCTTTGCGCCAGCCTCGAGAATTTCATCGGGGAACCGACGGACATTGACTCCGTGGTCGCGCACAAGTGTCTGAAGGGCGCGCGGATCGTTGGCGTAGAAGTCGGACGCGACCTGATCGTATTCGGCCTGGCAGACGTGCTCGACCAGCAGCTGCAGATCCTGGGGCAGATCCATGAACTTGGCCTTGTCGACCACCAATTCGGTTGCAAGGCCCGGCTCGATGAAGCTCGGGAAATAGTATTCCTTGCAGACCTGATAGAAGCCGAGGGCGAGATCGTTGTAGGGGCCGACGAATTCGGCGGCGTCCAGCGTACCGTTCTGCAGGGCCGCGAAGATTTCGCCGCCGGCGAGGTTGGTGACAGAGGCGCCGAGCTTTTCCCAGACCTGGCCGCCGAGACCGGGTGTGCGGAAGCGCAGGCCCTGGATATCGGCAAGACCGGTCAACTCGTTACGGAACCAGCCGCCAGCCTGCGTGCCGGTGTCACCGGACAAGAAGCCCTTCAGACCAAACTGGTCGTAGATTTCGTCCCAGATTTCCTGGCCGCCCATATAGCGCACCCAAGCCGCAAGTTCGCGGCTGGTCATGCCGTAGGGAACGCCGGTAAAGAACGACAGGCCGCGGCTCTTGTTCTGCCAGTAATAGGCGGCGCCATGGCTCATTTCGGCCGAACCGTCGATCACGGCATCGAGCGACTGCAGGGCGGGAACGAGTTCGCCTGCCGAGAAAACCTGGACGGAGAGCCGTCCGCCCGAAGCGGCGGTGATCCGCTGGGCAAGCCGTTCGGCGCCGACACCGAGACCGGGGAAGTTGCGCGGCCAGGTGGTGACCATGCGCCAATTGATCGTGCCCTGTGCGATCGCCGGAGCGGCGAGCGATGTTGTTGCAGCGGCGGCGGCACCAGCCGTTACCGCGCCAGCCTTCTTGAAGAAGTCGCGTCTTTTCATTTTTTCCTCCCAGGCGCTTTTGCGCCATTCGCATTCAGAATCAGGTGTGCATTGCGCGTGAACACAACGCGGAGACTAGCTGAATCGGAAGAGCCCGCACCTGTCGAGTGCCCGACCCCGCCGCTTACAATGTTTATAGCGAAATGCTACCCAATACTACGCAGGCGTGAAGTCGCCCGCGCGCGAGGCGATGATAGGATTGCGGGAATACCGGGAGGAGTTTTGCGTCCATGCAGCTGAGGCATCAGATTCTTGTGCTCGCCATCTTGCCGCTGGTGTTGTCGATCCTGGCAATTACCGGGCTGGTGACCTGGCAGTCGACGACACTGGCACGTGCCAGCATCGATACGTTCGAGCGCAACATGCTGAAGGCCAAGGAGGAGGAACTCCTGAACCTCACCAATCTGGCGCTATCGGCAATCAGCGGCATTTACGAGAATGCCGGTCCGGATGACAGCGTCGCCAAGGAGCGGGTCCGGCAGATCCTCAACGCGCTCGATTACGGCCCGGACGGGTACTTCTTCGTGTACGACTACGAGGGTTATAACATTGCCCACCCGCGACAGACGTTCCGCCCGGGACTCAACTGGATCGACCTCCAAGACCCCAACGGCGACCGGGTCATTGCCAACCTCATCGAGCGAGCGCGGGAAGGCGGCGGCTTGCACCAGTACATCTGGGAGAAACCCTCGGCCGGTACCGTGGCCGAGAAGCTTTCCTTCGCCGTAGGTCTCGAGAAATGGGAATGGATGCTGGGGACAGGGGTGTACCTCGACGACGTCTATGCGCAGACAGCGGCGGCACACGAGGATCTGCGCAACACGATCAACGCGACCTTCCTGACGGTGGCGCTTATCGCGGTGCCCTCGGTCCTGCTGGTTTTCGGGACGTGGATGTTCCTGAACCTCCATGAACGTCGCCTCGCGGACAACAAGCTCAAAGAGTTGACCCAGCGTGTCATCGACACCCAGGAAGAAGAGCGTACACGCATCGCCCGGGAGCTGCATGACGGGATTTCCCAGATCTTGATCGGGGTGCGCTACATGATCGACCTAGCACGCAGGAAGGTCGAAAGCGGCGCTGAGGGGGCTTCGGAGGCCATCGGCAAGGGCGCCGATGCGCTCAATGGCGCCATCAAGGAAGTGCGTCGGCTTTCCCACGATCTCCGCCCGGGCGTTCTGGACGATCTCGGCCTGACAGCGGCACTCGAGGCGCTGACAACCAATTTCACCGATCGGACAGGTATCGCCGTAAAGCTTGAATCGGTGGCGTTCAAGAACGTGCTGCTGCCTGAAGCCAAAACGGCGCTTTATCGTGTGGCGCAGGAGGCGCTAAACAACGTCGAACGCCATGCAAACGCGACTGAAGTCTCGATTACGCTGGCCAGCCCGCACGGGCGCGTACAGATGACCGTTTCCGACAATGGCAGCGGGTTCCAGCCCGACGACCGCAGAAAAGCGAGGACACATCAGGGCGGCCTCGGGCTGCGCAACATGCAGGAGCGCATGGCCCATTTTGGCGGGCAGATGCTGGTCGAAACATCGCCCAAGGGTACGACGCTCAGGGCAATCCTGCCCAAATCGGTATTCATCCGGCAGGCCAGGCTGGCGGAGGTCGCATGAACGCGCGCAGTCCGATCAGGGTCCTTCTGGTGGATAACCATCCGCTGGTTCTGGATGGCCTCAAGGCCATTCTTGAGACCTACGACCATATCGAGGTCGTCGGCGCAGCCCCGTCGGCGCGCATCGCACTTGACCTTGCCCAAAAGAACGCACCCGATGTCGTCCTCATGGACATCAATATGCCCGAACTGAACGGGCTCGACGCAATCGAGCTTTTCAAGGAGCAAACGCCCTCGACGCGCCTGCTGATGCTCTCGATGCACGACAGCCGCGAGTACATTTCGACATCGGTGATGTACGGGGCCTCGGGCTATATCCTCAAGGACGTCTCTACCGAGGAAATCCTCAAGGCCATCGAAACGGTCGCGGCAGGCGGCACCTTCTTTTCTACCGGGGTTTCCGACGTGCTGCTCGAACGCGGCGCGCATGCGCAAAAAGGGCGGGCGCTGACGACGCGCGAGCAGGATATCCTGCTGCTCGTCGCTGCCGGCAAGAGCAACAAGGATGTGGCAGCGACACTCAACATATCGGCGCGGACGGTCGAGACTCACCGCAAGAACATCAAGAAAAAGCTTGGCATCGCGACCACGGCCGGGCTGACGCGCTACGCCATCGAGAACGGGCTGATCGGCAACGACAACTAAGCCGCCCTCAATTGTGCGTAAGCCGGGTCGAAAACCCTTGGCCTGCCGTCGCAAAACCGACATGTTAGCCTGGAGAATCGCGTATTTCCGCGCCAACCGGAGCTGATATGGGCGCCTATATCCTTCGACGCCTTCTGCTGATGATCCCTACCCTTCTGGGCATCATGGCCGTCTCCTTCCTCGTTATTCAGTTTGCGCCGGGCGGGCCGGTCGAGCAGGCCATCGCGCGTATGAGCGGGATGAACGTAGAAGCTCTCTCGCGCATCACCGGAACAGTCGAGGGCGACTTTGCCGGTCAGAGCGGGATCGATACGAGCGGTCCGACAGCCGCTGGATCGCAGCCGACCGCCTATCGCGGCGCGCGCGGCCTATCCCCCCAGTTCATCGCCCAGATCGAGCGCCAGTTCGGGTTCGACAAGCCGCCTCTCGAGCGGTTCGGCATGATGCTCTGGAACTATATCCGCTTCGATTTTGGCCGGTCCTATTACCGCGACATCTCTGTCATCGACCTCATTGTCGAGAAGATGCCGGTCTCGATTTCCCTTGGATTGTGGATGATGCTGATCTCCTACGGGATATCCATCCCGCTCGGCATCGCGAAAGCCGTGCGCGACGGGTCGCGGTTCGATGTCTGGACGTCAGGCGTTATCATCGTGGGCTATGCGATACCGGGGTTCCTGTTCGCCATCCTGCTCATCATCCTCTTTGCGGGAGGCAGTTTCTGGTCGATCTTTCCGCTGCGGGGACTGACATCGGCCAACTTCCACACCCTGCCCTTCCATATGCAGATCCTCGACTATCTCTGGCATCTGGTGCTGCCGATCGCTGCTATGGCGCTCGGGGCCTTCGCGACGACCACCTTGCTCACCAAGAATTCGTTCCTCGATGAAATCCGCAAGCAGTATGTGATGACGGCGCGGGCCAAGGGGCTGACTGAGCGGCGCGTCCTCTACCGCCATGTCTTCCGCAATGCCATGCTCATCATCATCGCCGGTTTCCCCGGCGCATTCATCGGGGCCTTCTTCGGCGGCTCGTTGCTGATCGAAACGATCTTCTCGCTCGACGGTTTGGGGCTACTCGGCTTTGAATCGGTGCTCAACCGGGATTATCCGGTGGTCTTTGCGACGCTCTATATCTTTTCGCTGGCCGGCCTCGTTATCGGCCTCATATCGGACCTCACCTATATGTGGATCGATCCGCGGATCGATTTTGAGGCACGGGAGGTCTGATGGCACTCTCGGCACTCAACCGGCGCAGGCTGGACAACTTTCGGCGCAACAGGCGGGGTTACTGGGCGTTCTGGATCTTTCTCGTTCTCGTGTTCGTGACCTTTTTTGCTGAGCTGATCACCAACGACCGGCCGATCATCGCGTCCTACAAGGGCGAATTGCTGTTCCCCGTCGTTATCGATTATCCTGAATCCAAGTTCGGCGGTTTCCTCGCCATAACGCAATATCGCTCGCGGGCGATCCAGTCCGAAATCAACGAGCACGGCTGGATGGTCTGGCCGCTGTTTCGCTACTCCTTCCGCACGGTCGACAACGCCCTGCCCGTTCCCGCCCCGGCGCCCCCATCGTGGATGATGACGCGGGAAGAGGTGTGTTCGCGCTATCGCGACGGCGTGAACGATACGATGTGCGTCTTGGGCAATGCCCATATTCTCGGCACGGACGATCAGGGGCGGGACGTCTTCGCGCGGCTGATCTACGGGTTCCGCATATCGGTGCTGTTCGGCGTAGTACTGACGGTCCTCTCCTCGGTGGTCGGGGTAATGGCCGGGGCGGTGCAGGGCTACTTCGGCGGGTGGACGGACCTCCTGTTCCAGCGGTTCATCGAAATCTGGACATCGATCCCCTCGCTTTATCTTCTGCTCATCATCTCGAGCGTCATTGCGCCCAGTTTCTGGGTGCTTCTCGTGATCCTCCTGCTCTTTTCCTGGGTGGCGTTGGTGGGTGTGGTACGCGCGGAATTCCTGCGCGGACGCAACTTCGAATATGTCAATGCGGCGCGCGCCCTCGGCGTCGGAAATGGCACGATCATGTACCGGCACCTGCTGCCCAATGCGATGGTAGCGACCGTAACCTTCATGCCCTTCATCCTCGGCGGCTCGATCACGACGCTGACGGCGCTCGATTTCCTCGGCTTCGGCCTGCCCCCCGGATCCCCTTCGCTCGGCGAGTTGTTGGCTCAGGGCAAGAACAATATCCAGGCGCCATGGCTCGGGCTGACGGGCTTCGCGGTCATTTCGATCATGCTCAGCCTGCTGGTCTTTGCCGGTGAAGCGGTGCGCGACGCGTTCGATCCGCGCAAGACATTCGGGTGAACGCAATGCACTCCCCCCTCCTTTCCGTCCGCGACCTGCATATCGATTTCCGTGTCGGCGGCGCGACGGTCAACGCCGTGCGCGGAGTCAGCTTCGATATCGCCAAGGGCGAGACGATGGCGCTGGTGGGAGAGTCCGGGTCGGGCAAATCGGTGACGGCGCTTTCGGTGCTCAAGCTCCTGCCCTATCCTTCGGCGCACCATCCGAAAGGCGAAATCCTGTTCAAGGACAGGAACCTTTTGGCTGCTGACGAGAAGGCGCTGCGGGCGGTGCGGGGGAACGACATTTCGATGATCTTCCAGGAGCCGATGACCTCGCTCAATCCGCTCCACACCGTCGAACGCCAGGTTAGTGAAATCCTCTTCACGCATATGGGGCTGGGCAAGGCCGCAGCGCGGGCCCGCGTGCTCGAGCTGCTCGATGCGGTAGGCATCGCCGATCCCGAAACGCGATTGGGCTCCTTTCCGCACCAATTGTCGGGCGGACAACGGCAGCGCGTGATGATCGCCATGGCGCTGGCCAACGAGCCGGACCTGCTGATCGCGGACGAGCCAACCACGGCGCTGGACGTCACAGTGCAGGCGCAAATCCTCGCGCTGCTCAAACAGCTGCAAGCCCAAATGAGCATGGCCATGCTATTCATCACCCACGATCTGGGGATCGTGCGGCGCATGGCCGACAGGGTATGCGTCATGCGGCAAGGGGAGATTGTGGAGCGCAACGAGACCGCAGCCCTCTTTGCCGCGCCACAGCATGACTACACTAAACAATTGCTGTCTGCCGAGTTGCTGGAGGCACCGCCGCCGCCGGAAAGCCAAGCCAAACCGATCATTTCGACTGAAGACCTCAAGGTCTGGTTTCCGGTGAAATCCGGATTCTTCAGGCGCACGACAGGTCATATCAAGGCCGTGGACGGCGTGAGCCTTTCGGTGCGGCGGGGGGAAACTCTCGGTGTGGTGGGCGAGTCCGGATCGGGCAAGACGACGCTCGGACTTGCCATGCTGCGGCTGGTTTCCTCGCAGGGCCGGATCGTTTTCATGGGCGAGGATATTGCCGGGCGCTCGTGGCGCAGGATGCGACCGCTACGCCGCAACATGCAGGTGGTGTTCCAGGACCCCTTCGGCTCGCTCTCCCCGCGCATGATGGTCGGCGATATCATTGCCGAGGGGCTTTCGGTCCACTATCCCAACGTGTCCGCCTCCGAGCGCGAGCGCAGGGTCGTCGACGCGCTCAAGGAGGTGGGTTTGGACCCCGAAGCCCGCAACCGGTACCCACACGAATTCTCGGGCGGACAACGCCAGCGCATCGCCATCGCGCGGGCACTGGTGCTTGAACCCGAACTCATCATCCTCGACGAACCCACCTCGGCACTGGACATGACGGTGCAGGTGCAGATCGTCAACCTCCTGCGCGACCTGCAGGCGCGGCGCGGGCTCACCTATGTGTTCATCTCGCACAATCTGCGGGTAGTGCGCGCGCTGGCTTCGGAGGTGGTTGTCATGCTGGCGGGGAAGATCGTCGAGCGGGGACCGGTGGCCGAAATATTCGATGCCCCCCAGCACGATTATACGCGCACCCTCCTCGCCGCCGCACTCGATGACACCGTGGCGTGACAAAACGTGTCTCGATATTCCGGCGCAACGCGATAAGATCGTTTCAAGAGAACCAGTTCCGGAGTGCCGCCATGAAACCCCTCCTCATCGGTCTTTCCCTTGCCGTCCTTACCGGCCTCGCCACTTCGGGCCATGCGCAGGAGGATAGCGGCTGGCGCCATGCGACCAATCTTACGGACGAGGATCCGAAATATCCCGAGGGCTTTGCCCATTTCGATTATGTAAACCCGGAGGCGCCCAAGGGCGGCACCGTTCGGCTTTCGGCACAGGGTTCGTTCGATACCTTCAACCCCGTGCTGCCAGAGGGCGAGACGGCGACCGGGCTGGGGCTGGTGTTCGAAACACTGATGACGAGTTCTCAGGATGAGCTATATACTCAGTACGGCTTGCTCGCCGAAGCGATGCGATATCCCGACGATTTTTCCTCAGTCACATATCGCATGAATCCCGACGCCCGCTGGCACGACGGAGAACCCGTGACGGCCGAGGACGTGGTCTGGTCCTTCCAAACGCTTCTCGAATTGAGCCCCTTCTCGCAGAGCTACTATGCCAACGTCACCGACGTGGAAATCACCGCGCCCGGAGAGGTGACGTTCCGGTTCGATGAAACCGGCAATCGTGAACTCCCCCACATCATGGGACAACTCCTCGTTCTGCCCAAGCACTGGTGGGAAGGCGAGGATGCCAGCGGCCGGCAGCGCGACATACGCGCCTCCACGCTCGAGCCGCCGATGGGCTCCGGCCCTTATCGCCTTGACAGTTTCGTGCCGGCACGAACTGTGACCTACCGGCGGGTCGAGGATTATTGGGGCAAGGATCTCCCCGTAAATGTCGGTTCGTCGAATTTTGACGAATACCGAATCGAGTATTTCCGCGACACGACCGTGATGTTCGAGGCTTTCAAGGCCGATGAATTCGACTGGTGGATGGAAAATACGGCGCGGCGCTGGGCGACCGCCTACGACTTCCCTGCCGTCAACGACGAGCGGATCGTTCGCGAAGAGTTTGAGGAGCCTTACCGCAGTTCCGGTATCATGTTCGGGTTTGTGCCCAATCTACGGCTGGAGAAGTTCCAGGATGCGCGGGTACGTCATGCCCTCAATTATGCTTTCGATTTCGAAGAACTGAGTCACACCCTCTTTTACGGGCTTTATGAGCGCGTGGATTCCTACTTCTTCAATTCGGACCTCGCTCACGAGGGTCTGCCAGAAGGGCTCGAGCTCGAAATTCTGGAGGAGGTGCGCGACGGTATTCCGCCAGAGGTGTTCACTGCGCGCTACACCAACCCGGTACATGGGGATGAAGAAGCCAGGCGCGAGAACCTGCGCGAGGCGCTAAGGCTGTTCAGCGAGTCTGGGTACAGGCTCGAGGATACCCGCCTCGTCGATGAGAACGGCGTGCAGTTCGGTTTTGAATTCCTGCTCAATGGCCCCCTGCTCGAACCCGTGGCGCTGAGCTTTGCCGAAAACCTCAACACAATCGGCGCCAATGTCTCGGTGCGTACCGTGGATTCTCCACAGTACATCAACCGCGTCCGCGCCCGGGATTACGATGTGATCTACACGGCATGGGCGCAATCTATGTCGCCGGGTAACGAACAGCGCGATTTCTGGGGATCGTCATCCGCCGATGTCGACAGTTCGCGCAATTACGCGGGCATTGCCGATCCGGCGATCGACCAACTGATCGAGCGCATCATATTCGCGCCCGACCGGGAAACGCTGGTTGCAGCGACCAAGGCGCTCGATCGGGTCCTGTTGTGGAACCATTTTGTCGTCCCCTCCTACACCAGCACGGTGATCCGAACGGCCCGTTGGAACCGGTTCAGCCATCCCGAGGAGCTTCCTTACTATGCGATCGGCTTCCCCGACATCTGGTGGTGGGATGAGGAAAAGGCGGCGGCTACGGGCGGCGCGGCGCGCTGACAACGATAACCAAACGCCAGGAAAGGCGTAAAATGAAATACGACGTTTTAGTTCTTGGCGCCGGGATCGTCGGCGTTTCCACCGCCATCCACCTTACGCGGCGGGGCCGGTCGGTTCTCTTGATCGACAAGAACGAACCGGGCCGTGAGACCTCGTTCGGCAATGCCGGGATCATCCAGCGCGAGGGCGTTCGTCCGCACGCCTTCCCGCGCGACCTCGCCATGCTGATGCAGGTGGGGCTGCACCTCTCCACCGCGGCGCGGTATGACCCGCTGGCCCTGCCCCGCATCACGCCACCTTTGTTGCGCTATTGGTGGGAATCCTCGCCGAGCCACTACAAGAGGATCGTCAAGAGCTATGCGCCGCTGATTGCGCTATCCATCGACGAGCACGCAGACCTGATCGCGGCTTCCGGGGCCGAACACCTTGTCATCAAGAAGGGTTGGCTCCTCGGGTTCCGGACCGAGGCCAAGTTGCAGACGGAAGCGGCCAAGGCGCAGCAGGATTACGAGCTCTACGGGGTGAACCACAAGCTGCTGTCAGGCGACGATATCGCGGCTATGGAGCCCGATTTCCGTATCCGGATGGCGGGCGCGATTCACTGGACCGATCCGTGGACAATCAAGGATCCGGGCGCTTTGGTGAGTGCCTATTTTGAACTTTACAAATCGATGGGTGGGCAGTTCACCGCAGGTGCGGCCAAAAACCTCCGGCAGACCGCGGAGGGCTGGGCGACCGAGATCGAAAGCGGCATCGTGAAGGGCCAGGAGGTGGTCGTCACGCTGGGGCCGTGGGCACCTGAAGTGCTCGAACCGCTGGGTTACAGGCTGCCGCTTTTCGTCAAGCGCGGCTATCACATGCATTATGGCACCGAAGGCGGCGCAAAGCTCAACAACTGGATCATCGATGCCGATGTCGGCTATCTGCTGGCGCCGATGGAGCGCGGGATCAGGCTCACGACCGGCGCAGAATTTGCGCTGCGCGATGCCGCGCCGACCCCGATCCAGCTCGGCAAGGCCGAGACTGCGGCTCGGGAGCTATTTCCCCTGGGCGAGCGGCTTGACCCGGCCCCTTGGAAAGGCGCGCGGCCCTGTACGCCGGACATGATGCCCATCATCGGGCCGGCGCCCAAGCATCGCGGATTGTGGGCCGGGATTGGGCACGCCCATCACGGCTTCACGCTGGGGCCGGCGACGGGGCATCTTCTTGCGCAGGTGATGACTGGCGAGAAGCCGGCAATCGACATCACACCGTTTGCCATGGACCGGTTCGCTGGGAGTTTTTCCCGCTAGCTCGTCAGCCGACTTTCCGGCGCGCCAATTCCGCCCTCTCGTTCGGTGATAGGCGCGAAATCAGGTCAAGCGCGTCCCGTTCGCTAAGCGGGCGGGAGAACAGGAAGCCTTGGATTTCGTCGCAGCCATGCGCACGGACGGCATCGAGCTGTTCTTCGGTCTCGACGCCTTCGGCTGTCGTCGCCATGCCAAGGCTGCGGCCCAGGGCGATGACGGCCTTGATGATCTCGAAGTTGGCGTCGTCCGTTCCGACGTCCTCGATGAAGGAGCGGTCGATCTTGATCTTGTCGAACGGGAAAGCCCGGAGATAGGAGAGCGAGGAGTAGCCGGTTCCGAAATCGTCCATGGAGATGCGGACACCCAGCGCCCGCAGGGCGTGGAGGGTCTCCAGCGTCTGTTCGGAATCCGCGAGCATGACGGATTCGGTGATTTCAAGCTCCAGGCGGGTGGGCGGCAACCCGCTGTCGCTGAGCGCGCTTTTTACGGTGTCCAGAAGGCGGCGGCTCTTGAACTGGACGGGCGAGAGGTTGACGGCAATTCGTGTATCCCCGGGCCAGGTCGCCGCAACACGGCAGGCTTCACGCAGCACCCACTCACCAAGCGGAACGATGAAGCCGATTTCCTCCGCGACGGGTATGAACTCGACCGGCGAGATGAGCCCCAGTTCTGAGTGTTCCCAACGCAGCAGGGCTTCGAGGCACGAAACGCGGTTGCTTTCGAGTTCCATCAGCGGCTGGAAGACCAGTGAGAATTCGCCACGCGTCAGGCCCATCTTGAGGCCGCTCTCGAGCAGGCGCCGATGTTGCATGGTGGCGTCCATGCCCTTCTCGAAAAACCTGTAGGTACCGCGTCCGTCGCCCTTGGCGCGGTAGAGCGCCAGGTCGGCGTTCTTCATCAGCGTGTCGCCGTCGTCGCCATCCATCGGCGCAACGGCGATGCCGATCGAGGTGCCAATCATCACGCGGTGGCCCTGGATATCCATCGGCTCGCCAATGGCCGCGATGAGGCGCTCGGACAGCGCGGCGACATCCTTGGGGCCCTTGAGCGGCCCGGCCAGCAATGCGAATTCGTCACCCCCGAAACGGGCGGCGGTCTCGTGCTCGCGCTTGGTGTGATTGATGCGTGCTGCCACTTGCTGGAGCACCGCATCGCCCACGCCGTGACCGAGGGTATCGTTGATCACCTTGAAGTGGTCGAGGTCGAAACAGAGGACGGCCATCATCTCCCCGCGCCGCACGCGGGATTCGGCCATCGCCATTTCCTCGGCGAACAGGGTCCGGTTCGGGAGATCGGTCAGCGCATCATGGCGCGCGAGGTGATGGATGCGCGCTTCGGAACGGCGCTGCTCGGTAATGTCCTGATGCGTCTCGACCCAGCCGCCATCGGCCATCGGTTGGTGCACCACGGAGATGATCTGTCCGTTTTCGAACTCGCAGATGTCAATCGCCCGCTTGCGTTCGGAGATGGTCTGAACGCGCCGCTGCAGGAAGGCGATCGGGCCGTCCTTCGGGCGCATCCCGTTGTCGAAGCGGTAGTCCATGATGTCGGTGAGGAGCGTGCCCGGGCGCTGGAGGTGTTCGGGCAGGTCGTAAAGGGCTGCATAATTGGAATTGCAGATGACCAACCTGTGGTCGGGATCGATCATGCATAGCCCGTGAGCCATATTGTCCACGGCCGTTTCAAACCGCATGGCCTGTTTGGCCAGGTCGGCCTCCCGTTTTGAGAGGGCGGTCTGATGGTCGGCCGCGTCGGTTATGTCCTCGCAGGTGACGAGCCAGCCAATGCCTGGCCGTGCGGCGTAAGTCGAGCGGATCGACCGATCACGTAGAATCTGCTGGTATTCCTTGGGCGCGGCCCCTTCCCCCTGCCGCTCGAACCGCTCCACGAGAACTTCATAAAGGTCGTCAACCGAATAGCCGAAATAGTTGCCGGCATCGAGGATGGCCCGGGCGGCTTCGCGCAAGTGCATTCCAGGCTTGAGGTCGCCCTCGGCCAGACCGTAGACAGCAGTGTAACCCTGATTGAACAGTTTCAACCGGAAGTCGGCGTCCCAAATCGCCATTCCGTGAGGAATCGCGTCAAGTGCCGTCGCGATAACCTGCCTGTCGTCAGTCCAGAATGCGGTCTTCATCTTTTCGGCGCGCCCTCTCCAATCCGCGTACATTCGCGGATGTCCCTGAAATAAAAGTGAAGTTGGCGCGCTGGGGATGCCTTTCCTTGCGTGTGGCAAACACAGGGTTAATTTGCCCGGGCAATTCACAACGGGCGCGGCGGAGTGGGACCGAAGGGGCTTTCGCGTGCCGGCCCGGCTCGTTATTGAATGAGCGGAAACCAAATTCGCTGGCGTTGAAGCCAGCTTTACGCCGGATCTCAGCCAATGCTCTTTGCCCATGCGCCTCGCGTCCCGCTTCACCTCATTGAACGTTCGGTTTCCCTTGCCCTGGAAGAGGATCTCGGGCAGGCGGGAGATATCACCAGCCAGGCGACCATTGCGCCGGAGGCCACGGCCGTTGCGCGCGTCAATGCACGCGTCGAAGGGATCATTTGCGGCCTGGCTTGTGCGGAGGCGGCCTTCCGGCAGATCGGACCGGGGCTTGCGGTCACGGCCTTCACCGAGGATGGCGACACCCTGGTGCCGGGCTCGGCCGTGCTGGAGGTTTCCGGCAATGCGCGGTTGATCCTTGCGGCGGAACGCACGGCGCTTAATTTCATGACGCATCTGAGCGGCATCGCGACACTCACGCGGCGTTTTGCCGACGAGGTTGCAGGGACTGCGGCGCATATCTGCTGCACCCGGAAGACCACCCCGGGCCTGCGGGCACTGGAAAAATATGCCGTTCGGTGCGGCGGCGGACACAATCACCGCTTCGGATTGGACGACGCGATCCTCATCAAGGACAACCATATCGCGGTGGCCGGCGGCGTCCGCGCGGCGGTCGAGGCGGCCCGAGCATTTGCCGGGCATCTCGTGGCCATCGAAGTCGAGGTCGATACGCTTGACCAGCTCCAAGAGGCCCTCGGAGCCGGAGCTGCTGCCGTATTGCTCGACAATATGGATGACGAAACCCTCGCGCGTGCGGTCGCACTGACCGGCGGCCGGGCCAAACTGGAAGCCTCGGGCAATGTCACCCTCGAAAGGGTGCGTGCAATCGCCAGAACCGGGGTGGATTACATCTCCTCTAGCAAGATCACGATGGGCGCCCCGCCCCTCGATCTCGGACTGGACATAGAAATCCGGACTTAGAGCAGCGGGCTGGCCCGCTATTCTTCCCTATTGGCAAACGTGCGGAGGTGTGCATTGCATCGTGCACGCCGATCATATATATGCCACGCATATTCTTGTCCGGCATATGCCCGAAGGAACCATAATGAACGTCCGCACTCTATGCCTGTCGATCCTCTACGCGCAGGAAGCCAGCGGCTACGAAATCCGCAAGATGTGCACTGAGGGTGAGTGTTCCTATTTCGTCGAGGCGAGCTTTGGCTCGATCTATCCCGCGCTGGCCAAGCTTGAGGACGAAGGGCTGGTCACGAGCCGGGTGGAACATCAGGCCGGCAAGCCGTCGAAGAAGATTTACGCGATCACCGAAAGCGGACGTGCCGCTTTCGTCGATGCGCTTCACGAACCGGTGGGTGAGGACGTCTATCGGAGCCCGTTTCTGCTTTTTGTGCGGTTCTCTCACCTGCTTCCGGCGGAACTGGTGCGGTCACGCATTGCGGAAAAACTGCGGCAGATGGACGACGAAATCGCCGAGCTCAAGGAAATGGACAAGGAACTGAAGTCTCCTCCAGCCGATGCTGCCCCTACCCATGCAAACGACGCATGGGTGCTGCGCTACGGAATCGCTGTACTGGAGCTTGCGCGATCACATCTGAGTGACCACATGGACGAGTTAATTGCCTCAGCGGAAGCGACCGAGCGGTCCGCTGCCGCAGCCGAATAGTCTTGTCCGCGTAGCAAATGGGTGTTATATAACACTAATACACTAAAATCGCCGACGCGCTCATTTGTATTGCTGGCGCCGCGGCAGAGATAATTTGGGGACGCGCATGTGGCGTTTTTTGAGATCCTACGGACTGGCCCTGCTGATCGTGGCCGGGATTGCTGCCTGGATGTTGACGGGCACACTGATTCAGGGCGGCCGGGGGCCGGGTGAAGGCGAGCGGCCGATGGTCGACGTCGTAGAAGGCGAAGGCGGCCCTCTTCGCGGTCTACTCGAGGCGTTGGGCCTGATTGCGCCCGAAGAAGAGCCGGAAGTTGCGGCGCTGACGCTTGCCGAGGAAGCTGAGGAGCAACACGCGCTGCCGCTGGTGCGCGTCGCGGCCTTTTCTGCCGAGGATCTGCCCGAGATCGTTCAGTTGCGCGGGCGTACTCAGGCGAACGCATCCGTAGCCGTGCGCGCCGAGACCAACGGTACGGTGAGGGAGGTGCACGTCACAAAAGGGCAGCGCGTCGCGGAAGGCGACCTGATCTGCACGCTCGACCAGGGAACACGCCTCGCGCGTCTTTCCACGGCCCAGGCGCAGCTCGCCCAGGCACAGGCGGACCTCGAGAGCAACGTGGCGCTGCGCGACAGGGGTATCGCCCCAGCCAATACTGCGCGTCAGTTCGAGGTCGCACTGCTTGCCGCCCAAGCCGGACTTGACGATGCACAGGCCGAACTCGACCGCACTGAAATCCGCGCACAGACCGCAGGGATCGTTCAGGATCCCCTCGCTACCGTCGGCGCATCGTTGAGTGCGGGCGGAGAATGCGCGACCATCGTGCAGCTCGATCCCATGATCTTTATCGCCGAAGTGCCTGAGGCTCGCGTAGGCTCGATGGAAGTCGGTGAACAGGCGATGGTGACCACGGTCACCGGCCAGCAGGTCGTGGGCGCGGTGCGCTTCATCGCTTCGGTCGCCAACCCTGCTTCCCGTACGTTCACGGTCGAGATCGAAGTTCCCAACCCGACCGGCATCATCCGCGACGGCGTAACTGCCGAAGCTATCGTTCAGGTGGGTACGCTGCGCGCGCATCTCCTGCCGCAATCGGTGCTGACGCTGGATACCGACGGCACCATTGGCGTGCGTGCGGTTCAGGACGAAACCGTCGCCTTCTACCCCGTGCAGATCGCCCGGGATACGCGCGACGGTATCTGGGTGACGGGGTTACCGGACGAAATCGACATCATCACTGTCGGCCAGGAATACGTCCAGGCGGGACAGACCGTGGCTGTCGGCCGCGCTGACGAGGCATAACCATGATCGACTTCCTTGAATCAGTCCTGCGCCGGCCGCGAACCGTTCTCACGGTGATGTTCGTCCTGCTGTTCCTCGGCATTTCGGCCTATATCAATCTGCCCAAGGAAAGCCAGCCCAACATCGACGTGCCGTATCTCTATGTTTCGGCATCGATGACCGGGGTCTCGCCTTCGGACGCCGAGCAATTGCTTGCCCGGCCGCTTGAGAACGAGTTGCGGGACCTTCCCGGTCTCGTCAACTACAGCTCGAACTCGACCACCGGCCATGCGTCGGTGTTCCTCGAGTTCGACATCAATTTCGACAAGGACCAGGCGATGACTGCGGTTCGGGAGCGCGTAGATCGCGCCAAGCCGAACCTGCCGGCCGACGCCAACGATCCGACTGTTCACGAAATCGATATCTCCGGTTTTCCGACGATCACGGTTTCGATCTTCGGTGACGTCCCCGAGCGGACGCTCGTGCGCTATGCGGAAGAATTGCAGGAAGAACTCGAAGGCATCTCGACGGTGCGCGAGGCAACCCTGTCAGGAACGCGCGAAGAGGTGCTGGAGGTCATTATCGACCTGCTTCGTCTCGAATCCTACAACCTGACGACCGGGGAGATTTTCGACGCCCTGTCGCGCAACAACATGGTCGTACCCGCGGGCGCCCTCGATACCGGCCAGGGCCGGTTCAATATCGAGGTCCCGGGGCTCGTGCAAACGCTTGCCGACGTCCAGACCCTGCCCCTGCGGAACGTCAATGGGACCCTCATCACGGTGGGGGATGTGGCGGTCATCAACCGTACCTTCAAGGATGCGACGGCCTATACCCGTGTCAACGGCGCGCCGGCGCTGGTGCTGGGCGTGACCAAGCGCACCGGCACCAATATCATCGCGACGTCTGCCGAAGTACACCGAGTGGTCGAAGAGGCAACGGCCGACTGGCCGGAGGCAATCCGCGTGAGCTACATGCTCGATCAGGCGGTCTTTGCCCAGGAGATGCTGACCGGTCTCGAAAACTCGGTGATGACGGCCGTCGTGCTCGTCATGATCGTGGCGGTGGCAATGCTCGGGCTGCGACCAGCGCTGCTAATCGGCCTGTCGATTCCCGTCTCGTTCATGACCAGCTTCTTCATCCTTCAGCTCATGGGGCTGACGGTGAACATGATGATCATGTTCGGCCTGGTGCTGACCGTCGGGATGCTGGTGGACAGCGCGGTGGTGATGGTCGAATACGCAGTGCGCAAGATTTCCGAGGGCATGTCGCGCACGGAAGCGTTCATCCGCGCCATGCGGTTGATGTTTGCGCCGATCATTTCATCCATGCTGACCACCATGGCTGCCTTCCTGCCGCTGCTCCTGTGGCCCGGCATCATCGGCAAGTTCATGAGCTATTTTCCGATCATGGTGATCGTGGTCCTGATTTCCTCGCTCATAACGTCGATGATCTTCATACCAGTTGTCGGCGCCATCATCGCACGCTGGAAGGTTTCCCAGGCTGACCAGGAAAAGGCCCGCATGCTCAATTCGAGCGCTGCCAGCACCTTCGATATAAAGAAGATCGGCGGCATTACCGGCGGTTACCTGCGGATGCTGTCCTTCTTCATCCGGCATCCGATCATCGCAATCGTGCTGGTCTTCGGAATCATCGGCGGAATTTTCACCGCATATGCCAGCAATCCGACCGGTGTGGTGGCGTTTCCACCGACCGAGCCGGAATTCGCAACCATTGTGGTCACCGGCGTGGGCAACTATTCGCCGACCGAAATCCGCGATCTGCTCATCGAGGTCGAGCAGGCCGTCCTGCCGGTCGAAGGCATCGCCGAGATGATCATGAATTTCGGCACGACCGGCGCTTTCGGCTCGTTGCCGCCCGACACGATGGGCAACTTCCAGCTTGAGCTCAAGCCCTGGAAAGACCGTTCTCCGGCCGCCGTGATCTTTGCCGATATCCGCGAACGCACGCAGCATATTTCCGGCGTCGGCGTTCAGGTCATCGGAGCGGAAGATGGCCCTCCGGCCGGCAAGGATATCAATATCCGCGTCGAAACCTCCCGTCATTCCGACCTGATCCCGACCGTTGCCAGACTGCGCAGTTACATCGAGAACGAGTTGGGCAATACCATCGACATCGAGGACGGGCGCCCCCTGCCCGGCATCGACTGGAAGGTGACGATCGACCGCGAACAGGCGGCGCGATTCGGCATCGGGGTGCGCGAGCTTTCGCCCTATGTGCAGCTTGTGACCAATGGCGTGCGGATCGGATCCTATCGTCCCGAGGATGCCCGCGAGGAGGTCGATATCGTCGTGCGGCTTCCGCTCGACCAACGCACGTTCGATGCGCTCGACTCCCTGCGGATATCGACGCAGGACGGGCTTATCCCGGTTTCGAGCTTCATCCAGCGCGAAGCCGCGCCGCGCGTGGCCAACATCTCGCGCTATAATGGCTCGTATTCGATGAACGTGGCTGCCAATGTCGAGGGCACCAACCCGCAGACCGGACAACCGATCCTGGGTGCGGACAAGATTACCGAATTGCGAACATGGATGGACGGCCAGGAATGGCCGGACGGCGTGGTGTTCAACTTCGGAGGTGCCGACGAACAGACACAGGAGACGATGCAGTTCCTCTCCCAGGCTGGCCTTGGCGTGCTGTTCCTGATGTTCCTGATCCTGCTCACGCAGTTCAACAGCTTCTATCAGGTGTTCCTCACGCTCTTCACCGTCGTGATGTCCGTGGCCGGGGTGCTCCTGGGGATGCTGATCACGGGTCATCCGTTCTCGGCGATCATGACCGGTATCGGCGTCATCTCGCTGGCGGGGATCGTCGTCAACAACTCGATCATCCTGATCGATACCTATAACCGCCTACGCAGCGAAGGCGTTGAACCGAGTACGGCGGCGTTGATGACCGGGGCGCAGCGCCTGCGGCCCATTGCGCTCACAACCATCACGACGGTCATGGGCCTTGTTCCGATGGCCATCGGCACGACGTTCGACTTCTTCAACCGCACGCTTGAGATCGGCGGGTTGTCGGGGGCCTGGTGGTCCTTCCTCACCACAGCCGTCATCTTCGGGTTGACCTTCTCGACAATCCTCACGCTCATCCTGACGCCGGTGCTTCTGGTCGCTCCGGGGCGCTGGAAACGGCAGATCTTCGCGGCGGGGGCCTTCATCGGTGGACTCTGGAGCTGGTTTATCGGCCTCTTCCGCCGCCCTGCCCGTGCGGTAACGCCCGAAGGGCTGGAGGTGGAAACCGAAGCACCGCAGCCCGAGCACAAGGAGGCAGCGCAGGCCGCTGCCGACGACGGCGAAGCATCCAGGTTGGTGGAGACCGAAAAGAACGGCGTGACGATCGTCTCGCGCCAGGCCGCAGAATAAAGACCCTCGCCTCCGAGGTCATTGAAGCCCGCTCTCCGGAGCGGGCTTTTTTCTTTATTCGGCAGGCTCTTCCTGGGCGCGGCGGGTGACGAAACCCTCGGGATCGTCTTGAGCAGCCCGCAGGCGTTCGCTGGCTTCCGCAGCTTCGCGCTGGCGGTTCCACATCTGGGCATAAAGCCCGTCGAGCGCCAAAAGCGTCTCGTGCGTGCCCCGCTCAGCGATCGTGCCATCCCGCAACACGATGATCTCGTCGGCGCTGATGACCGTCGAGAGTCGGTGCGCGATAACGAGGGTCGTGCGACCCTTCGATACGGTGTCGAGCGCGGATTGGATGTCGCGCTCGGTCTGGGTGTCGAGGGCGGAGGTGGCCTCGTCCAGAATGAGGATCGGCGGCGCCTTGAGGATGGTACGGGCAATGGCCACGCGCTGCTTTTCACCGCCCGACAATTTGAGCCCGCGTTCGCCCACCTGCGTTTCGTAGCCGCGCGGCAGCCTTTCGATGAACCCGGCGATCTGCGCCATCTCGGCTGCGGCGTGAACCTCTGCTTCGGTCGCGTCGGGGCGGCCATAGCGGATGTTATAGGCGATGGTGTCGTTGAACAGCACCGTATCCTGGGGCACCATGCCGATTGCGGCGCGCAAGGACTCCTGGGTGACCTCGCGCACATCCTGCCCGTCGATTGTCACCCGGCCCGATGTCGCATCGTAGAAGCGGTAAATGAGCCGCGAAACGGTGGATTTGCCGGCTCCAGAAGGGCCGACAACCGCTATGGTCTTGCCTGCCGGAACCTCGAAGCTCACGCCCTTGAGGATCGCGCGGTCTGGATCGTAGTGGAAGTGGACGTCCTCGAAGCGCAGCACGGGCCCGGAAATGTCGAGCGGCCTTGCATCCGGCCGGTCATCGATCTCGGGGGACTGGTCAAGCAGCGCGAACATCGCCTCGATATCGGCCAGGGACTGGCGGATCTCGCGGTAGACAAATCCGATCATGTTGAGCGGGCGGTAGATCTGCATCATGAAGGTGTTGAGCAGCACGAAGTCGCCCACCGTCAGGTCGCCGGCCATCACCCCCTGCGCCGCCATGATCGAGATGACGATCATCCCCAGCCAGAAGATCACCCCCTGCCCGAAGTTGAGCACGCCAAGCGACGTCCAGATGCGGGTTGCGGCGCGCTCGTAGCCCGCCATCGCTCCGTCGTAGCGATCCGCTTCCATCCGCTCGTTGCCAAAATATTTGACCGTCTCGAAATTGAGCAGGCTGTCGATGGCCTTGGAATTGGCGTCGGTGTCGCTATCGTTCATGTCGCGGCGGATGGCGATGCGCCAATTGCTCGCGCGGACGGTGAAGGCGAGATAGAGGCCTACCGTGACGGCAAGCACCAGCACGTAGGCTAAGCCGAACATCACCCCGAACACCACGCCCACGATGACAAATTCGATAAGCGTTGGCGCGGTGTTGAGCATGGTGAAGCGCACGATGGTCTCGATGCCCTTCGTGCCGCGCTCGATCACGCGCGAAAGCCCGCCTGTCTTGCGCTGGAGGTGAAAGCGCAGCGAGAGCTTGTGGATATGAACGAAGGTTTCGTAAGCGAGCCTGCGCACTGCATGCTGGCCGACCGATGAAAAGAGGATATCGCGCAGCTGCTGGAAGCCGGAATCGATGATTTGTCCGAGTCCGTAAGCGATCACGAGGATAATGGGAACGGCAAGGCCGAGGACAAGCGCGGTGTCCGGCCCGGAGGCCGAGAGCGTGTCGATGATGCCCTTATAGGCGAACGGCACCAGCGTCGTTGCGACCTTTGCGGCCAGCAAGGCTGCAATTGCCCAAATGACCCGCATGCGCAAGTCAGGCCTGTTTTCGGGCCACATATAGGTCCAGAGATGACGGATGGTCGATGCGGTCGCGCCCGCGTCGGCACTTACTTTAGGCGCGGTGGCCATGGATTTACCTCAACTGCCGGCGGCGGGATCAGGACGCAGATGCCAGGCTCTTTTCACAGATCGCCTGGTTCCCAAGTTGCTCGAGATAGCGAGCAACCGAGGTGCCGAAGGCTTCAAGACGGTCGGTGCGCACGCAGTAATTGTTTCTTGTGCCCTGCGCCTTACGCTCGATGATGCCGGCATCGAGGAGCACCTTGAGATGTTGGGAAACCGTGCTTTGCGCCAATGACAAGCAGTCGGTCACATCGTTGCAACAGCAGCTGTCGGCGCGGGCCATGAGAATGCGCAAAATCTCGAGCCGGACAGGGTGGCCCAAGGCGCGCAAGGTCAAGGAAAGCTGTTCGTCCTGCATCATTTAATCTTCCATCGTATATTTACGATAGAAGATTGCCGCGCCGGAAACAAGCCCGGCGCGGCAAAATCGATCAGGGCTCTTCGCCGATCACCATGTCGGTGTCGGGTAGTTCGAATACCTGGCCAGGATAGATCAGGTCCGGATTGCGGATCTGGTCGGCGTTGGCCTCATAGATTTGCGTATAGCGAAGGCCCTCGCCATAGACCCGGCGCGCGATTGTCCAGAGGTTATCCCCGCGCCGGATGATGACCTGACCCGAGGTCGTGCGTTCGCCCGTTGTCGTGGCAACCATTGTCGGCACGGGATCCTCGGCGGGTTCCTCGTCCGCTACGGAGGGCTCGGCAGGCTCTTCGGCTGCCGGTTCCTGAACGGGAGCCTCTGTGACCGTCACCTCCGGTTCCGGTACGGGAGCGTCAGCTATCGTCGCTTCCGGCTCCTGGGCAGGTTGCGGCGCGATTTCCGGTGCATCGGCAATGACCACCGGCTCCTCTGCGGGCTCCGCCTCAGGCAGATCGACGATAAAATTGACTTCCGCACGGCCCGCGACCGAACCGTCTGCGTTCAACATATCGGCTCTAATGCGCTGAGAGGTGGCCGTGAGCACGTTGATCGCTTCGACCAGCCAGCGCCCGTCCGCGACCCGCGTAGTCCCCACGGGTCGGTTTTCGACGTAAAGGCGAACGGTATGTCCGTCCGTGCCGCCGCCGGCAAAGAAGTTGCGGTCCCCGTCGATCTCAACGGCGTCGATGGTCGGCGGAACAACTGCCACCGCGACCGTGGGTGCCGGCTCCTCCTCGATGGCCGGTTCTTCGGCGGTGACAGGTTCCTCTGTAATTGGCTCTTGCGGCGCGAGAGGCTGCGGAGCATCTGCTGGCTCTGCCAAGGCTTCCTGCTCTGGCTCGGCTGCTGCCTCGGGTTCCGTCGCTGCGATTTCGGGTTGCTGGGTCAATGGGGTCGCGACGGCGGGCGCCGTTCCCTCCCCGGCCTGTGCAACGTCGAGCCGCTCCTCGGCCGTTGGGTCGTCGGCATCGGGGGTTTCCACAATTGCGGCAGGCGCTTCCTCGATAGCCACAGGCGTTTGGGCAACGGCGATCGATTCCTCCGCCGCTACCGGCGTCTCCGCGACGACCGGCTCTTGGGTAGCCGGCTCTTGGACGGCGGGCTCTTGGGCAGCTGGTTGGGCTTCGGCGGAAGTGGTGGTTTCCAATGGCTCCGGTGCTGCAGCCGGTGCTTCTTCTGCAGGCTCCACTACCGGTTCGGGGATCGCCTCGGCCACATCGACCGGCGCGTCAGGCTCGAGGGCGGGTTCTGGCTCGGGCTGCTGGAGGATTTCACTGGCTTGACCGGGTTCAGAGGCGACCACGAGGGGCTCGGTGGTCCGATCATCCTGAACGATGACCACGACGGACGTTGTGGCGAATTCGCCCGTGGCCATGTCGAGCAGCCGCAGTTCGACGCCCCCGGTAGGAAGCGGTTCGGTCGTTACAAACGCAAAATCGCCGCCAGGCTCCGTGGTCTCGCTGCCCAATGGGTCATCGTTGGCAAAAATCTGCACCTCGCTGCTCGGTGACGCCGATCCGGTGATGACCGCCGACCCGTCCGGCTCGACCCTGACCAGGCCGAAAGACGGCGGCACAACGGGAACGGTTTCCTCGGCAACGTCCTCCTGAGCGGGCTCAGCTGCCGGCTGGGCGACAACGGCGACTTCCTGGGCGGTCGGCGTCTCGGCCTCTGCCACGGCCGGCTGGCCGCCGAAGAAGGTCTCGCTCATGCATTGGGCAAAGTCGCCGCGCTGAATACAATTCACGGCACCGGGGCCGGCAACGACAGCTGCAACAAGAACGCCTGTCGTGACAGCAGCAGCGACGGCGAGAGTAACGGGAGTAAAAGGACCGGCCAGGGTTCCCTCCTGAGAGATCGAATGGTGCCGCAGCAATGCCGCGCAGAATCGGTGACGACACTTCGACCTTATGAACTATAGCCAGCGTCACGTCTTCATCAACTTATAGGTAAAGGACTCATATAGCGCCTCGAACGAGGCATCAATGATATTGGGAGATACGCCTACGGTGAACCATCGGTCGCCCGCTCCATCGCGGCTTTCGATGAGAACGCGCGTCACGGCGCCAGTACCGCCATCAAGGATACGGACCTTGAAGTCGACCAGTTCGAGATCGTCGATCCTGTCCGAATACTTGCCAAGGTCCTTGCGCATGGCCAGATCGAGCGCATTGACCGGGCCATTACCTTCGGCAACCGACATGAACACTTCACCATCAATGTCAACCTTTACGACTGCCTCCGAAACGGTGACGAGTTCGCCCCTGGCGTTGTGCCGACGCTCCACGCCCACGCGATAACTCGCGACATCGAAGAAATGGGGTAGCGTTCCCAGGAGTTTATGCGCGAGCAGACAGAACGAGGCTTCTGCGCCGTCATAGGAATAGCCGCGCGCCTCGCGCTCCTTGACCTGCCTCAGGAGCTTGTCGAGTCGGGGGTCGTCCTTGGCGAGTTCGATGCCGAAGCGGCCGAGAGACGTAACGAGGTTCGACTTTCCCGCCTGCTGGCTGACCATCACGGCGCGCTCGTTACCGACGCTTTCGGGTGGAACGTGTTCGTAGGTCGAGGGGTCCTTGGCGATGGCCGAGGCATGGATCCCGGCCTTGGTCGCAAATGCCGACGCACCGACATAAGGCGCCTGCCTGTAAGGCGCGCGGTTGAGAATTTCATCGAGGGCGCGTGAAACATGGGTCAGCGACTTGAGCTTTTCCACCGTGATGCCGGTCTCAAACCTGTCTGAAAAGGAGGGCTTGAGTACGAGTGTCGGAATCAGCGTGACGAGATTGGCATTGCCGCAGCGCTCGCCCAGCCCGTTGAGCGTGCCCTGGATCTGCCGCACCCCAGCCCTCACCGCCGCCAGCGAATTGGCCACGGCCTGCCCCGTATCGTCATGGGCATGGATGCCGAGTTTCTCCCCCGGCGCGACCGTCAGCACATCGGCGACGATCTCCTCGATTTCCGAGGGCATGGTCCCGCCATTGGTGTCGCACAAGACAACCCAGCGCGCGCCGGCATCCAGCGCGGTCCTGACGCAGTCGAGGGCATAGGTACGGTTCGCCTTGTAGCCATCGAAAAAGTGCTCGCAATCAACGAAGGCTTCCTTGCCCGCTGCCCGCGCCGCACCGACGCTCTCCGATAGGCTCTTGAGGTTTTCTTTCGTCGAAACGCCGAGGGCGATCTTGACCTGGTGGTCCCAGGCCTTGGAAACGAAACAGATCGCATCGGCGCCGGAGCGGACGAGATCCTGAATGCCGGGATCGTTTTCGACCGAGCGCCCCGCCCGCTTGGTCATTCCGAAGGCGACGAACTGGGCCGTCCTGGTTCGCCTCGTTTCAAAGAACGCGGTATCGACGACGTTGGCCCCCGGATAGCCGCCCTCAACATAATCGACGCCCAAACCGTCCAGCAGCTTTGCAATGGCGATCTTGTCCTCGAGCGAGAATTCGATGCCAGCCGTCTGCGCGCCGTCGCGCAGGGTCGTGTCGAAGAGATAGACGCGTTCTTTTTTCATTGATTGGACCTGGAACTCAGCCGCTCATTCGGGCGCGTGGCACACGGCTTCGATGTTGTGTCCGTCGGGATCGAAGACGAACGCGCCGTAGTAATGCGGATGGTAGATTTCCCGAACGCCCGGCGCTCCGTTGTCGCGCCCACCTGCGGCAAGTGCGGCGGCGTGGAAGGCATCGACATCGGCGCGCGACTTGGCAGCAAAGGCAATATGCAGCTTACCCGAACACCGGCCGCCCGCCTCGATCCAGAAGTCCGGCTTTCCATCGCCATAACCGGCGATCTTGCCCCGTGGGATCTCGAACTCGGCAAGGCGGGTGTAGCCGAGCACCGGCAGCACCTTGTCGTAAAAGGCTTTGGACGTTTCGTAGTCCGCAACGCTCAATCCGAAATGGTCGATCATGGTCATTGGCTCCTCCCTCAAGGCCAGGTTGACGTATCGTTGTCAGGATGCTGGAAACTTTCGAGCTCTTGATAGGCCCGTTCTGCTTCAGGCGTGTCGGCCAGCGGTCTGGCCGGGACGTGCACAAGCCCGGCGATCGCCGGATGCATGTTCTCGGCGGCATAGGCGACGTCCAATGTGAAATAGTCGGGTTCGTCAAAACATCCGATCGCAATCGCGGTCCGCTCGTGCGTCCATTCGAACGTCATCGGCGTGCCGCAGGCCGGACAGAAGCCGCGCTGCGCGACGCTCGAGCTGCGGAAATGCGCGGGGGCCCCGCGCTTCCATTGCAGATATCTGTTTTCGACCGCGACATAGGCACCGAAGAGGCCGCCGGTCGCCTTCTGGCACATGCGGCAATGGCAAACCGATGCGTCGATGACCGGTCCCTCGACACGGAACCGGATCGCGCCGCATTGGCAGCCGCCACTGAAGGTTTCCCCCACCTCGTCCATCATTGCCTCGGCTTTGCGTTCCAGCTTTCCGTATCGCGGTCCGGATGCTGGTTGTTTGAGGCCTTGATTGCCGCAGCCCAGTCCTCCCGGTCGGCTTCGGTCGCGCCGTCATCCTCAATGGTAGGGATGGTCTGGAACCACCCAACCATGTTTTCGGTGCCGCTGTTGGCGTGGGGTGGGAAATCGCCCGGATTGTCGAGCGATCCGATCGTCAGATTCGTGCGGCCATTGTTGACATCACGATAAAAAAGCGGCGTTCCACAATTAGCGCAAAAGCCGCGCTCGACATGCTCGGAGCTACGCCAGACTGCGGGTTCCCCGCGTGTCCAGACCAGTTTCTCGTCCGGCGCAGCGACAAGAGCGGCAAAGATACCGCCCACCGCTTTCTGGCACATACGGCAATGGCAGAGATGCGAATTGTCCAGCATTTGCGTTGCATGGTAACGCACAGCACCGCACTGGCATCCGCCGGAAACTTCAATATCCACGCGATCCATCAGGTTATCCTCCGCTCAGGGCCAGGTCGGCGTGTCGTGATCGGGATGCTGGAAGGTGCGGCCCCGGCCAGGGGACGGCTTTGCCGGCAGGAGATGTGCCCCCGGAAACCACGGCATCCGGGTATCGATCCCATACTGTTCTTCCGGCGCGATGTCTTGCGGCTGGTCAAGCGTTGCCAAGGCGATATCGATGGTTCCCTGGCCATCCGGGCGAAAGATCAAGGGCGTGCCGCACCGGGCGCAGAATTCCCGCACGGCGTGATCCGAGCTGCGGAATTCCGCAGGCAGGCCACGCGACCAAACGAGCGCTGCCGCTGGGATCGTGCCCCACGCAACGGCCGGTGCGCCGTGCGCCTTCTGGCACATCCGGCAATGGCAGAGTTCGGGACCTTCAAGCGCCGCCTCGATGTGATAGCGCAACGCGCCGCACTGGCATCCCCCCGACATCGGCTCAAATCGGATCATTGTCGTCTCTCCTCGGCGGCCAGTCCTCGGTGTCATGGTCGGGATGCTGGTGGGAGTGAATCCCGGCCACGAAATCGCGCCACTCGTCGGTATTGTCGCGGACCGGCAGCGCACCCAGTCCATCGAAGAAACTCAACTTGTCATTGAGATTGACCTGGATTTCAGGCGCAACCGCTTCGGGATTATCGAACGCCCCGATAGCAAATTCCAACCCGAATTTGGTTTGGTAGGCCAGCGGCGTCCCGCAATCCCCGCAGAAGGCACGCCTTGCCGCATTCGAGGACTGAAACCATTTCGGCGTGCCACGGGTCCAATGCCCATCATGGGTGGTGACCAGCGGCCCGAAAAAACTTCCGAATGCCTTCTGGCACATGCGGCAATGGCAGATCGACCCGCGGCCCACCAGCTTGGTTGCGAAACGAATAGCGCCACACTGGCATCCACCGGTGAGGGTTTCATTGGCCATGGGCATTCTCCTTTAGCCGATGCCAGACGGCGTCGGAAACGGCTTCGGCACCGTCTGTCAAATCGCTGTTCCAGATACGGAGCTTCGAGAAGCCCTTGGCGACGAACCAATCGTCACGTGCTCCATCGCGCGCATCGTCCCCATGATGGCTGCCGTCCAGTTCGAGGATCAATAGCCTGGAATAGCAGACGAAATCGGCGATGAACGGACCCATCGGGACACACCCCTCATCCGTCTCGGGCCCCCGGCCCGATCCACCTTCTCCCTCAAGGGGAGAAGGGTATCCGGGGCTCACAGGATCAAGCCCAGACGTCGGCTTCGATACATACGGCTCTTGAGCACCCCTCTCCCCCTGAGGGAGAGGGGTCGCAGGTGAGGGGTGCGCGAACTCCCCTCCTCCGTCCGGCCTCAGAATCTCCCCGCTCACCGCTTGACCTCCCACTTCGTCTTCCGCTCGCCAGTTTCGTCCTTGTAGTCCATGAGCTGAATGCCGTCCTCGATCAGTTCGGCCCTGATGCCATCGGCAAGCACGAAGTCCTTTGCGGCAAGGGCGTCCAATCTTGCCTGGATCTTGGCCTCAACCCGCGCGGAATCGACGTTTTTGGAGACCAATAGGCTTTCGAGCGGCAGACCCAGGAACTCAAGAGTCGCTGCCAGGCGGTGTGCGGCGGAAACCTCACCCCGATTTGCCTTGCGAGCCATTGCATCAAGGACAGTGGCGACGCGGACGAAGTTGAGATCGTCCGCAAGCTCCGCCACGGCGTCGGAATCGGGGGCAACGCCCTCTTCTGCCCGTGCCGCGCGCTGCCAGCCCGCGAGGCGTGCCTCGGCCTCCTCGAGCCGCGCGAGCGAAAAATCGATCGGCTCGCGGTAGTGGGTCATGAGCATGGCCAGCCGCAGTACCTCGCCCGGCCAGGTTCTGCCGCCCAATTTTTCGGTTTCCAGCAGATCGTGGATGGTCACGAAGTTGCCTTCGGATTTGCTCATCTTCCGCCCCTCGAGCTGAAGATAGCCGTTATGCATCCAGTAGTTGGCCATCATTGAGGTGCCATGCGCGCAGCGAGACTGGGCGATTTCATTTTCGTGGTGGGGGAAGATGAGATCCAACCCTCCGCCGTGTATATCGAAGGTCTTACCCAACAGCGCCTCGCTCATGGCAGAGCATTCGATATGCCATCCGGGGCGGCCGCGGCCCCAAGGGCTTTCCCAGCCCGGCTCGTCCCCGCTCGAAAGCTTCCACAGCACGAAATCTGCCGGGTTTTCCTTGTGGGAGTCCACGGCAACGCGCGCACCGGCGATATTGTCCTCGAGGTTGCGGCCCGAAAGCTGGCCGTATTCAGGCATGGAGTCGATGCGGAACAGCACTTCCCCGCCCGCCTCGTAAGCATTGCCGTTTTCGACCAGCTTGGCGATCAGAGCGATCATACCCTCGATATGTTCGGTGGCGCGGGGTTCGTAGCTCGGTTCCAGACAGCCCAGCGCCGCGACATCCGTGTGGAACTGTCGGGCGGTGGACTCCGTCACTTTGCGGATCGCCTCGTTTAGCGGCAGGCCCGGGTAATCACGCAGGGCGCGGGCGTTTATCTTGTCGTCCACGTCGGTAATGTTGCGCACATAGGTAACGTGCCTGTCGCCATAGAGGTGGCGGAGCAGGCGGAACAACACGTCAAAGACGATAACCGGTCGGGCATTGCCGATATGGGCGAAATCGTAAACCGTCGGCCCGCAGACATACATACGCACATTGGCCGGATCGAGAGGATGGAACTCCTCCTTTTTCCGCGTGAGCGTGTTGTAGACCTTGAGCGTATGCGCGCCAGACGACATCCAGTTGCCCCATGCGTGACGTTTTCACGCTGGCAGCGGGTCCCATCCGGATTGTCTGGATCAAAGAAAACCGCGCCGCCAACGAGTGGTTAGCGGATAATAATGCAGCCGATAATGCAGATCGGATTAACGGTTTTCATGGCGCGCACAATGGACTCGCCGCGCGCGCAAATCAAGCGCGAAAAAAGCGGCGCCGGAGCGCCACTCTGCGTTCGCGACTCTTGCTCAGCGCCGGAAAGTGCCGTGGCAGGAAGAGCAGGTTTGCCCAACCTTTTGCAGTGCCACCCCGTAGGCGTCCATGTCCCCCGCCTGCGCCGCTTCCAATGCTTCGAGCGAATGCTGCTCGGCCTCAGCAAAGAGGGCTAGGAAAGCGTCCCGGTTTTCCCAGGCCGCCGGCAGCGTATCGCCTGGCGCCGAGGGATCGTCGAAGAGCTTGGGGAGCGTGCCAAAATTTCCGGCCAGCGTGCGCGCGGCGGCCACGGCGTCATCGCCTGTTGCGCGCATCGCGCCACGCATGGTCATGCCATTGGAGCGCATGAGATTGACCCGCTCGCTTACCGCGTCGCTCTGCGCGGAAACGGAGGTGCCGAAGCCGGCGAACATGGGAGAAGCGAGCAAAAGTGCCGCCAGAATTCTCAGTCTCATCGATAATTCCTCAATAACAAAAGTGACCCTTCCCCCCACGGACACATGAACGACGAGGCCATGCCACCGTGCGGGCACGGTGGCATGGGCTTTTTTCGCTGTAAATAGCCTCCCGGAAAAGTTCAGGCGGTGATTTCGATCATGAAACCGCCCCACGCCTGCACCTTCATGGCTACAAACTCGCTTTCCTGATGGTGGCCGCACCGATGGCGATGCCGACCACCGCTACGGCAACCGCCACCAGCGCGCCGTAAAGAACGGTCACGGAGAACACCTCACCGATGAACAGCGCACGTTCGGCTTCCACCAGGAAGGTCAGCGGGTTGAATCGGCTGGCGATATAGAGCCAGTCCGGAGCCATTTCCATCGGCAGCAGCACTCCGCCGAGCAGCATGAGTGGCAGGGCGACCGAGTGCGATACCATATAGAACAGGCTGCCATCGTTCTTCGAAGCGATCGCCAGGGCATAAGACAGGGCGGCGACGCCAACGCCGAAAACCAGCAGCAACACGAGCCCGATCAGCATGGGCAGGATATGCAGTTGCAGGCCGAACGAAGCCGCAACGACGATGATGATCAAGGCCTGTACGAGCAAGGGGGCCAGTTCCTTGAGCGCGCGCCCGACGAGGATGGCCGGTCGGCTCATGGGCGTTGCGAGGAAGCGCTCGAAGCTCCCTGACATCAGTTCCTCTGTCAGCGCCCAGCCGCAACTTACCGTAGTGAAAAGCACCAGCATGACCACCATTCCGGGCACGAACCACTGGAGGGGCGAACCCTCCGCGCCTGTCGGCACGTTGGTCAGCAGCGGGACGAAGAGTCCGAGATAGAGCAACGGCTGGATGATGCCGAAGATGATGTAATACCAACTGCGCAGGGTCGGGCCGATTTCGCGGCGGAAGGACGTGGCGGTATCGGTGATGAAACTCATTGTCGTATCGCTCCTCAAAAGGGGGCCGCCGCTATGCCGCAACCGCATTTTCGCGCAGGCTGCGGCCGGTCAGGCCGAGAAAAACATCGTCCAGTGTCGGGCGGCGGACACTGGCGGTGGCAATGTCGAGACCCTTGGCCTGCAAGCGGGCTATAAACTCGGGCAGGATGGCCTCGCCGTCGCGCACCGTCAGCGTGAGAGACCGGCCGTTCGGGGCGATATCGCGGGCCTGAGGCAGGTTCTGCGCCAGTTCGGCGGCGGTGACTGTCTCACCGTCGCCAAGAAAGCTGACGCGAATGGTATCGCCTGCGAGATCGGCCTTGAGCCGTTCGGGCGTGTCGTCGGCGATCATCCTGCCGTGGTCCATGATCATCACGCGCTCAGCCATCATGTCGGCCTCGTCGAGATAGTGGGTGGTGAGGAAGATCGTCATGCCGCTCTCCTTGCGGACGCGGGTGATGTGCCCCCATAGATTGGCCCTGCTGTGCGGATCGAGTCCCGTCGAGGGCTCATCGAGGAACAGGATTTGCGGCGTGTGCATCAATCCGAGAGCAACATCGAGCCGCCGCCGCTGACCGCCCGAGAGCGAAGAGCAATCCCGATCGGCCAGCCCTTCGAGTTCGAGCATCCCCAGCAGTTCGTCGGCGCGACGCCTGGCATCGGCTGCGCTCATGCGCTGGGCGCGGCCCTGGGTTATGAGCTCGTCGCGAACGCGATGATAAGGCCCCGAGCCGGTCCCCTGCCCCACGTATCCAATCTTGCGGCGTACGGCGGCGGGATCGCGGACGATATCGTGGCCACCCACCAGCGCGCCTCCCGAAGAAGGCGGCAAGAGCGTCGTCAGCATCCGGACCGAAGTCGATTTTCCTGCCCCGTTCGGGCCGAGAAAGGCAACGAGTTCTCCCTCGGCGACATCGAGGCTAACACCTCTTACCGCTTCGACGGGACCTGATTTGGTCTTGAAGGTACGGGCAAGATCGCGTGCATGGATCATGGGTGTCTCCGGAATGGCTCTCAAAGTGTGACAATGGTTAGTCCGCCCTGCTGACAGGCGTTGTCAGGAAGGTCGCAAACAGGCAACAACTCGACTTGAGTGGACAAGGCGTATAACCTCGTACAGCACACAAAGTTTTATCATAACTTTGTACGGTGTAAAGAATTAAATTGGAGCCGACATGGCTGAAGAAATTTCGGGCCGCAGTGATCAGACGCGGATATTGCAGCTTCTCTGGGGTAAAACCGATACGCCGAAACGCGGCCCGAAGCCGAAGGTCGCATTGTCCGATATCGTTGCCGCGGCAGTCATCATTGCCGATGCGGAGGGGCTCGAAGCAGTTTCCACGCGCCGGGTAGCCGAGGCGGCCGGGGTTTCGGCGATGTCGTTCTACACCCATGTGCAATCCAAGGCCGAACTGCTCGACCTGATGCTCGATCATGTAAGTGGAGCCGGCAGCGTGCCGCCTCCCGAGTGGCCACAAATGGATTGGCGCGCGCGCATGACCCTTGTCGCGGAATCACTCTGGCAGCACTACCTCACCCACCCATGGGTGCTACAGATCGAAACCCACCGTCCGGTGCTCGGCCCTAACACCATGGCGGCCTACGAAGTCGCGCTCAGCGCTGTTGCTGACATCGGACTGGACGAGATCGAAATGGATCTGGCGATCACTTCGCTGGCGAACTACGTAACCGGCGCTGTGCGCAACGCCGCGCGCGCGCAGACAGTCAAGGAATTGACGGGGATGAGCGACGATCAATGGTGGCACGCCGTGGCGCCGTTCTTTGAGACTCTCGATTACAGCGCCTATCCGCTCTCGGCACGGGTCGGTTCGATTGCTGGCGAAACTTATGGTTTAGGTGACCCGGGACGCGCATTTCGCTTCGGACTGGACCGGCTTCTCGATGGCATGGAACTGATGATCGCGAGAAAGGTGTCAACGCGAAAGTAACACGACTTCCTGATCGATAGCGCCGAACATCGAACGGCCCGCCTCATCGACGGCTTCGATACGGACCCTGTCGCCGGGCCTGAGGAAGGGCGTGCGTGCCGCGCCGATCTTGATCTTTTCCATCGTCCGCGCCTCGACGATGCAGGAAAAGCCGATGCCATTGCTGCGGATGGGGAGGATTTCCTCATGGGCGTTGGCCACGGTGCCCGAGCCGATGATCGTGCCGTTGCCCAATTCGCGGGTGCGCGCGGCCTCAGCGATCAGGTCCGCGAAATCGAACCGCATGTCGATACCCGCATTTGGCTGGCCGTAAAGGCTTGAGTTGACATGCGATCGGACTTTGAGGTGCACGCGGTTGTCGCGCCATTTGTCGCCCAACTCGTCCGGCGTGACGAAGACCGGCCCGAAGCTCGTGGCCGGTTTTGCGTGGAAGAAACCGAAGCCGTTTTGCAGATCGTCCGCCACGAGACGCCGCAGTGATACATCGTTGCAGATGCCGATCAGCCGAACGGCCTCTGAGGCGTCTTCCTTCGTCGCGCGCATCGGCACATGGGAAGTGACGACAACGACCTCAGCCTCGAAATCGACGGCAAGGTTGTCTTCGGGCACGACGATGGACGCGGTGGGTGAGAGAAAGCTATCCGACCCGCCCTGATACATCAGCGGACGCTGGTCCTGCAGTTCGGTATCCTTGGAGCCTTTAAGCGTCCGCACACGGTCGAGATGGACCATATAGCCCGAACCGTCGATCCACTGATAGGCGCGTGGCAGGGGCGCAAGCGCCTCGTCCGGTACGAAGGGCATCCCCGCGATCTCGCTATTGTTGAGCTGATCGCTCACCGCGCGCAATATCGGCGCACAGCGCCCCCATTCATCGAGCGCCGCCTGCAGGCTGGGCGCGATGCGTCCCGCCGAAGCGAACCGGGAGAGGTCGCGCGAGACGATAACGAGGTGGCCATCTGGGCGGCCGCTGCGGAGCGTGGCAAGTTTCATAAATGAATTAGGTCGAACGAATGGTTGGCCTTGGAACGCACAATGGCCCATAGCCAAGGCGAGTTAAAGACTTGCTTTGCGGGAAAACGGCGCGTACCCCAATAGCGATGCGGCAAGGGTATTATTTGATGAGGCAGGGGCGGCATACTGGCATCGGCCTTTTTGCACGGCTGGGCCTTGCCGTGATCGCTGCCGCTGCGGTTTTCGCCGCCGACATGTCCTCCGCGCTGGCGCAAAATCAGGCATGTACGCAGATCGTTGCGATGTTGCGCGGGATCGAGCGCAATACCGCCTTCACCAACTACAACAACATTGTCGCCAGCCTGCGCGAGACCGAGGCGCGGGTACGCGACGGCGAAAGCCTTTGGATCCGGGGCGGGTGCCAGCAGACGCTCAACGCAGGGCAGGCGCTGAGCCGGGAGTGCCAGACCCTGGCACAAACGATTACCGGCGGGCGTTCGCAGGTGCAGCAACTGACGTTCGCCGCGCGCGAGGGGCAAAACCTGGCGCAGAATCGCGAAGCACTGCTTCAGGATTCGGCGCGGTTCAATTGCGGGGCGGGAAACCAGAGCGGGGTCACCTTCGGCCAGTCCCAGCGCCAGCCGCTCCTTAACGAGCTTTTCGGCGCAGGCGATCCGCAGTTCGGCAACGACTATGTCGATTCCCCGTTCAATCCATGGTCCACGATGGCGACGCGGCGCACCGTATGCGTGCGGACATGCGACGGGTTCTATTGGCCGATCAGCTTTTCGACCACTGATGATTTCATCGCGCAGGACGCCATAAGCTGTCATGAGATGTGCCCCGGCACCGAGGTACTGCTGTTTTCCTACCGCAATCCCGGCGAAGAGCCCGAGAACATGATTTCGCTTTCGGGCGTGCCCTACCGCTCGATGCCGTATGCCTTCAAATTCCGCGAGGCAGTAGCTTCCGACTGCGCCTGCCGGCAGAGAGAGGTTCTGGGGTCAATCGCACTGGCCGATGCCGAGGGCGGGCAGTCCCGGGCCGTGATCGAGTTTGGCGATCTCACATTCCCTCTGCCCCAGCGCGATCCGCGACGCACGGTGGAAGCGGTTGCCACGGCGGCGGCGACCGATCTGGTGGAGGTGCCCCTGCCGCGTCCCCGCCCGCGCGACGATGGCACGGTCGCGCCGGTCGCAAGCCCCGCTTCGCAAAGCGGCGGCGATTTGCGGATTGTCAATTTCGGGGATCGCCGCGTCCGGATAGTCGGGCCAGAGACACCTTACGTCCCATCAGCGGAAGGAGCGTCCTGAGTTCGGGCCCGTCGGGCCGTCCGGTCAGGGCGAGGCGGAGGGGCAGGAACAGGGCCTTGCCCTTGCGGTCCGTCTTTTCCTTGAGCGCATTGGTCCATGACGCCCAGATGGCGTCATCCCACGGCTCCTCGGGCAGAAGGTCGGCCGCGGTGCCAATGAATTCGGCATCTTCCGGGGCGATGACAGGGGCGATCTCGCCGTCGATCAGCTTGCGCAGTTCTGCAATCTCGTTGAACTTGACGAGGTTTTCCCTGAGCGCGTTCCATGCGCGCGGGTCGGCGATGCCCAACGCCTCGAGCCGAGGCTGCGCGGTTTCGAAATCCATTGCGTGGATTATGCGGGCGTTGAGGGTTACGAGCTCGGCGGGATCGAAACGGGCGGAGCTGTGGGAGATCATCGAGAAATCGAGCTTTTCCGCAATCGCCTCAAGGCTCGCATAGGGCTCGACGGGCAACGAGGTGCCCGTGACCGAGGCCATGATGGCGACGGCAAGCGGCTCGAAGCCCTCTTCGCGCAACTGCTGGAGCGAAAGCGAGCCCAGCCGCTTGGAGAACCCCTGCCCTTCGGCGTCCGTCAAAAGGTTGTGGTGGGCGAAGGTGGGAACCGCGCCGCCCAAGGCCTCGAAAATCTCGATCTGCGTGCCGGTATTGGAGACATGGTCCTCGCCGCGAATAACGTGGGTCACACCGAGATCGATGTCGTCGACGACCGAGGGAAGCGTATAAAGATAAGTGCCATCCTCGCGGATCAGCACCGGGTCGGACATGGAGGCGGTGTTGACCGTCTGCTCGCCCTTGATGAGATCAATGAAGGTAACCGGGCGGCCATCGAGCTTGAAACGCCAATGCGGCTCGCGGCCTTCGGCTTCAAGCCTTGCCCTGTCCTCGGAGGTGAGGTTCAGCGCCGCGCGATCATAGATCGGGGGCTTGCCTAGCGCACGGGCACGCTTGCGCTTGCGGTCGAGTTCGTCGGCCGTTTCGTAGCAGGGGTAAAGACGGCCTTCGGCGATCAGCCTGTCGCGCGCCGCATCGTAGAGCGTGAAGCGGTCGGACTGCCGCACCTTGAGATCGGGTTCGATCCCGAGCCAGGCAAGGTCCTCCTCGATCCCCGCCGCAAAGGCTTCGGTGGAGCGGGCTGTATCGGTATCATCAAGACGAAGGATGTATTTGCCGCCTTCACGCTTGGCGAAGAGCCAGTTGAGCACGGCGGGTCGTGCATTGCCGAGATGCAGGCGCCCGGTGGGCGAGGGCGCGTAGCGGACGACGACATTCATCGGTTGAGGCTCCCGTCGCGATAACCAGACGTGATCGGATATTTGCGGCCTATGCCGAACGCCTTGGGCGTCAGTTTGGGCCCGGGGGCGGCCTGGCGGCGCTTGAACTCGGCGATGTAGATCATGCGTTCGACGCGCTTGACGAGGTCCTCGTCGAAACCATCGGCGGCGACTTCGGCCACCGAAAGCTCCTCCTCGACCAGTCCGGTGATGATGGCATCGAGCACCGGATAAGGTGGCAGGCTGTCCTGGTCGGTCTGGTCGGGCCGTAATTCGGCACTGGGCGCCTTGGCGATGATTTCCGGCGGGATGACGATCCCTGCCGGGCCGCGCACGTCCGAGGGCCTGTAGGAATTACGCCAGGCGGCCAGATCGTAGACCTGCATCTTGAGCATGTCCTTGATGGGGTTGTAGGCCCCGTTCATGTCGCCGTAGATCGTCGCGTACCCCACTGCCATTTCCGACTTGTTGCCGGTGGTGATGAGGAGCGATCCGAGCTTGTTCGAGATCGCCATGAGGAGTGTGCCGCGCATGCGCGACTGAAGGTTCTCCTCGGTAATATCTGCCGGCCGGCCGGCAAAGAGGTCTGCCAGCGCCGCGTTGGCGGCATCGACCGGCTCGCCGATGGACACGATGTCGTAGCGCACGCCGAGGGTCTCCGCGCAGGCCTTCGCATCGCGGAGGGACGCTTCGGAGGTATAGCGGTACGGCAGCATCACGCAGTGCACGTTCTCGGCGCCGAGCGCATCCACGGCAAGCGTTGCGACCACGGCGGAATCGATACCGCCCGAAAGCCCCAGAACCACAGATGAAAAACCGTTCTTGTGCACGTAGTCGCGCAGGCCCAGCATGGCCGCGTGCCACGGCGCTTCCTTGACGGGCACGAGGTCGGTGACGTTGCCGTCGGTGCAGTGCCAGCCGCCCTCGCCTTTGCTCCAGTCGGAAATCACCATGTCCTCGACAAAGCTCTTGCCCTGGAAGGCGAGCGAGCCATCGATATTGATGCCGAAACTAGCGCCGTCGAAAACGATCTCGTCCTGCCCGCCGACCTGATTGGAATAGAGCATCGGCACGCCGGTTTCTGCGACCCGCTGGCGCACGAGATCGACCCGGATGCGCTGCTTGTTGCGCCAATAGGGCGAGCCGTTTGGGCAGAGCATGATTTCCGCGCCGCGGGCGGCCAACGCCTCGCAGACTGGCACGTGCCACACGTCCTCGCAAATGGGGATGCCGACGGAAATACCCTTGATCGTCACCGGATCGGGCAACTGGCCCGCCGTGAAGTACCGTTTTTCGTAGAAAATATCGTCGTTGGGCAGGACGACCTTGTAGCGCCGGTCGATGATCGCGCCGTCCTCGGCGATGAGCACGGCATTATAGAGCTTGCCGTCGGCGGACCAGACGGAGGGCAACACCAGCGAAACGTTGAGCCCTTTCGTTGCCGCCGCGAGCGCCTTTGCCGCCGACATGGCCTCGATCACGAAGCGCGGTTTGAGCAGCAGATCCTCGGGGAAATAGCCCGTCAGATAAAGCTCGGTGAACATCAGAATGTCGGCGCCCGCAGCCTCGGCGTCGGCGAGTGCCTTGCGGGCCTTTTCCAGATTGTCGCCGATGGCGCCGACCTTGGGATTGAGTTGGGCCAGGGCAATGCGGAGGGTATCTGTCACGAGGGCGGTTCCGGGAGGTCCGATCCGAACGGCGGATTTCTGGTGGTCGCGCGTCCGAGCCGGAAAAGCGGATCCCGCTTTCCCCGAACGCGCTCCTCACTTATCCCGCACCGCCCTCAAGAGCAAGCGCCCGAGCTAGGCGGCCTGCGCCCGGTCCGGGAGCACGCGCGCAATTTCATCCATGACATCCTTGGGCAGCGGCCCCTTCTCGAGGGCCCCGAGATTGTCGCGCACCTGCGCTTCGGATTTGAAGCCGGGGATGGGTATGGTTTTGGGCGAACGTGCAAGGATCCAGCCCAGTGCGCCTTGTGCCAGTGTCCGCCCCCCGGTCTGGAGCAGTTCGCGGATGGCGTCCAGCTTCGCCAGCGCTTCAGCCGTAGGGCGGCCATTTGCGAAATCACGAACCCAATCGTGCCCTGCCCCGCGCACGTCATCGGTCGAAAGCACGGTGCTCGCCGAAAACTTGCCGGTCAGCATCCCCATTGCGAGCGGGGAACGGTTGAGGCTGGCGAGGTTCTCGGCTTCGCACAACGAAATTACCCCGGGACCATCCCTAAAGACGCTCAGTTCCTGTTGGACGGCGGTGAAGTGCGGATAATTCACCAGCCGGGCCGCCGCTGCGGCATTGTCTGTGCTCCAGCCCCAGAAGCGGATCGAACCTTCCTCGCAAAGCTTTTCGAGTGTCTCCGCCGCGCGTTCGATCTGGTCGAATGGCATTTCGCCGGGGTGGATCTGATAGAGGTCGATATAACTGGTCCTGAGGCGTTCAAGGGAAGCCTTGCAGGCGCGGCGGATATAATCCGGGCTGATGTCGATCTCGCCCAGCGCCTTGGTGGTTTCGTCGTAGGTGAAGCCGAATTTGGTGGCAATCGCCACTTCCGGCCGGCGGTTCGCCACGGCTCGACCGATTACCCTTTCGCTGTGTCCTGTTCCGTAGGCATCTGCGGTATCGATGAGGTTGGCGCCGAGTTCGATCGCCACTTCGATGGCGCGGATCGACTCGGCATCGTCCACTCCACCCCAGCCATCCGGCTTCCCATGCATAAAAAAGGGCCCGCCTATGGCCCAGCAGCCAAGTCCGATGGCGCCCGTCTTTATCCCCGACCGTCCGAGTGTCCGCTGCATCGCTCTGCTCCCTGCTCGATTTCGTGCCTGGAATATCGGCAATCCCGGGAGCATCGCGCTACGGCCGCAAATGCAACGCCTATTTCATAAATGAAAAGCCGGACGGCCAAGGCCGTCCGGCTGGATCGCTTGTGAGGAGCGAAGAACCTTAGAAGCTGGCGGTCAGTTCAAGTACGGGCCCCCAGCGGAAGTATTCGAGGCCGGTCGTCTGCCCGATATAGCGCTGCGCATCCCCCGGATTGACGGGATCACGCATTGTAAACTCGTAATCAGCCTGTCCAGTCAGATACCAGGCGCGCGCGCCGGCGCGGATCAGCATGTTCTGGGTGGGACGAAACCCGATCATCGCCTCTCCCATGGCGCCGTATAGATGACCATTAAGGGTCACCTCGCTGCCTTGGGTATAGCCACCGAAATCCGGAATTCCCATGGCTCCATAGGTGCCTGTGATCCAGGCATAAGGCACGACCGCGCCTTCAACGCTGAAATCGACGTTGTTGCCAAGCTCGCTCCTCGCGGAGAGGCCGAGGCGCAGAGCGTGGATATCGAGAGCGTTCGGCTCCGAAGCGCCTGCACCGGTCTCGGTCATGTACCCGGCGCGCCCCATGTACGGGTTATCACGCCAGTAGTGATATCCGGCGAAAGCACCCAGGCGGAACTGGTCGCTGCCGAAGGTCTGCATGCCGAAATCGGCCCCGGCATAAGCGATATGGCCCGACGATGTGGTCTGGGTACCGCCGCCGACGTCGTATGTACCTTCGATAACGGCGGCGTAGCCGGCTATGGCCTTGAGATAGGAACTGGTGGAATGATCGTCGATCCTCAGATGGCCCTCGATAATATGGCTCTGATCGGCCGATGAAAATGTCGAACCCGCCGCACTCATGCTGTGCGAGCCCATTGCGTACCAATACCGCACCCCCGCCTCGAAGGTCAGCGGGTCTGGCTGTTCATAGTCGATCGGATAGGCCGGCTTGAAGATCGTATCCTGGTAAGCCGGGAGGCCCCAGTCGGCGGCGTGGGCCGTTCCTGCTCCCGTCAGCGCCAGCGCGGTAGCAGCGAGAATGAGCACATTGCGGGACATTGGCCCCCTCCGGATCAAACGAGATACAAATGAAACTCCTACAGTTATGGGGTGGTTAGGGTTAATGTTGACTAAACGCCCAAACAAAGAGGGCGCCCTGGGGGGACGCCCTCTCATCGACAATTCCGAAAACGGCTAGTAGCCGACAGCCTGCTTGGGCTGGCCATTGCGCTGGCCGTGCATCTCCTCGGCGATGAGGAAGGCCAGCTCCAGCGCCTGGGATGCGTTGAGGCGCGGATCGCAATGGGTGTGGTAGCGGTCCGAAAGCGAGGCTTCGGTGACGGCCGAAACGCCGCCCGTGCATTCGGTCACATCGGCCCCGGTCATCTCCACGTGCACACCGCCCGCGATGGTACCCATCTGGCGATGAATATCGAAGAAGGACTTCACTTCCGAGAGGATGCGGTCAAACGGCCGGGTCTTGTAGCCCGAGGACGCCTTGATCACGTTGCCGTGCATCGGATCGCAGGTCCAGACCACCGTCCGGCCTTCCGATTTCACCGTTTCGATGAGGCGCGGCAGGTGCTCTTCCGCTTTATCCGACCCAAAGCGGGCGATGAGCGTCAACCGGCCCGCCTCGTCGTTGGGGTTGAGCACCTCCATCAGCCGCTTGAGGTCGTCGTTGGAAAGGCTCGGCCCGCACTTGACGCCGATAGGGTTCTTCACGCCCCGGAAATATTCGACATGCGCATGGTCGGGATTGCGCGTGCGATCGCCGATCCAGAGCATGTGGCCCGAGGTTGCGTACCACTCGTTGGTGATCGAGTCGCGGCGGGTCAGCGCTTGCTCGTAACCGAGCAACAAGGCCTCGTGCGAGGTGAAGAACTTGGTTTCGCGCAATGCCGGGGTGTTTTCGGGATTGAGGCCCAGCGCTCCGAGGAATTCGATGGCATCATCAATCTTCCTCGCAACCTCTTCATAACGCGGGTACCAGTTGGAATCCTTCATGAAGCCCATCGTCCATTCGTGGACGCGGGCGAGATTGGCAAAGCCACCCGACGAGAAGGCGCGGAGAAGGTTCAGCGTCGCCGCCGACTGCCGGTAGGCTTCGAGCTGGCGTGTGGGGTCGGGAATGCGGGCCTCGGGTGTGAATTCGATGCCGTTGATGATATCGCCCCTGTAGGACGGCAACTCCACGCCGTTGATGACTTCAGTATCGGCCGAACGCGGCTTGGCGAACTGCCCGGCAATGCGGCCTACCTTGACGACGGGCTTGGACGCGCCGTGCGTCAGCACCACGGCCATCTGCAGGAACACGCGGAAGAAATCGCGGATGTGATCGGCCGCATGTTCGGCGAAGCTCTCGGCACAATCGCCGCCCTGCAAAAGGAAGGCCTTTCCCTCTGCGACCTCAGCCAGGGCGGCCTTGAGGTCGCGCGCCTCACCTGCAAAAACGAGCGGGGGAAACGAAGCGAGCCGGGCCTCGACCGCCTCGAGCCCGGACTGGCTCGGATAGGTCGGGACCTGCAGGATTGGCTTGTTCCTCCAGCTGTCAGGTGTCCACGTGCTCATCGTTCTACTCGCTTGTTTCAATAGCTAATCGCCCCGCGGGGAACCCGAAGGGTCAGGCGGTCTATCAAGTCAACGGCCCTATGCCAAGTATCCTATAGTATTGTGACGATGCTGCCGACCCGAAAATGGCGTGACAGCAACGCTGGACATCAAGCCCGATGTTCAAATTGACAACAGGCTGCATTGTTGTTACAAATAACAACATGAAGGCCGTATTGATCGAGAAATCGAGGACGATGATCAATGTCACGGCCTTTTTCGAGGTCGTGCTGTGGCATTTGCCGTCGCCCGTTCCAGGAAGTCGGGCACCCGTTCAAGTATCGCTTGGCATTGGTCGTGAGCGGTGAGTGTGTGCTTCGCTACGATAATGAACGCGGCAAGTGAGACCACAGGCATATCGGGGGCCGTGAGGAACCGATTGTGTTCACCTCGCTGGATGCGCTGTTCGATGCATTTCGAGCCGATGTGGAAAGGATAATCCAATGAACACTCTGATCGTTCGGTTGGCTTCGATCGAAGATGCCAAAGCCCGTTTTGTCGAGGCTGGACGGCTTGCTACAGAGGGAACGCCGACTCCTGCCACGGCTACGCTGAATTTTTCGAGCTACGACGATATGCACCGCGTACTTGCTCCCTCGCGCCTTGCCATCGTCAAAGCCTTGGCCGGACAGGGTGCATTGTCGATCCGGGAGGTTGCTCGCCGCGTAAATCGCGACGTCCAAGCCGTTCACAGGGATGTAACGACTCTGATCAATGCTGGCGTAATCGACCGCACCGAGAGCGGTATCGAATTTGAGTATGAGAACATTCACTTCGATTTCGATGTGACCGCCGCGGCCTGACTCAGGCTGCCACCTTCTCCCCATCCACCACGCGATAGCTCGGCGCCTTGAGTGTCACGAGTTCCTCGGCGGCGGTCGGATGCACGGCGATGGCGTGGTCGAAATCGGCCTTGGTGGCATTCATGCCCATGGGGATGGCAACGAGCTGGATCATTTCCCCTGCCCCCGGCCCCATGATGTGGCAACCGAGGACGCGGCCGGTCGCTGTCTCGGTGATGAGCTTGAGCATCATCTTGTCCTGCCGGCCCGAAAGCGTGTTGATCATCGGGCGGAAGCGGGTGAGGTAAACATCGATGGAGCGGTAGCGTTCGGCCGCGCGCTCTTCGGAGAGGCCAACCGTGCCGATTTCCGGCTCGGAGAACACCGCCGTGGGGATCAGGTCATAGGGCACGGTCGTCGGCGTGTTGTTGAATACTGTCTGCGCGAAAGCGGCTCCCTCGCGGATCGCGACAGGGGTCAGCGCCGCGCGGCCCGTCACGTCGCCCACGGCATAGATCGAGGGGCATGACGACCGGGAATAGGCGTCGACCACGATGGCGCCAGTCTGGTCGCGATCCACGCCGGCTGCTTCGAGTCCTAGATCATCGGTGTTGGGGTGGCGGCCGGTTGCGAACATGACCGCCCCGAAGGTCGCCTCCTCGCCGTGCGAGAAGCTGACGCACACCCCCTCGCCGTCCTTCTCGAGCTTGCTGATGTGATAGCCATAGCGCAGGCGTACCCCGCGTTCATGAAGGGCGCTTTCCAAACCTTCGCGTATGTCATGATCGAAACCGCGGAGGATACGGTCGCCGCGATAGACGAGGGTGGTATCCACCCCCAGGCCGGAAAAGATCGTGGCAAATTCCACAGCGATATATCCGCCGCCTTCAACAAGAATAGTCTTGGGCAGGGTTTCGAGATGAAAGGCCTCATTTGAGGTGATGCCGAGTTCGGCGCCCTCGATGGCAGGTTTGAAGGGGGAGCCACCGGTCGCGACCAGAATATGCCTTGCCTCGAGCGTGCCGCCCGATTTCAAGCTTACACTGTTGGGGCCGGTGATCGTCGCACGGTCGTGGAACAGGGTAACGCCCGAGCCATCGAGCAGCGTTTCATATATCTTTTCGAGCCGGGCGATTTCCTTGTCCTTGTTGGCGAGGAGGGTCTGCCAGTCGAAAGACGCATCGACTTGCCAGCCGAAGCTGGGCGCGACGTCGAAGAGGTCGGGAAAGCGCGAGGCATAGACGAAGAGTTTCTTGGGCACGCAGCCCCGGATGACGCAGGTACCGCCATACCGATATTCCTCGACGATGGCCACTTTGGCACCAAGTTGAGCCGACATACGCGCTGCGCGAACCCCGCCCGAGCCGCCCCCTATCACCACGAGGTCGTATGTATCGCTCATCGCCTGCACCAGAACCTTTGAAAGAACGCACTATGTGGGAAGCGGGGTGGCACAAAAAAACCCCTCGCACAAGGCGAGGGGTCCGCAATCTCGTCGCTACGTCCGCAGATCAGACGTTGTAGCCGCCTTCGCGCAGAATGGCGCGGACGCGAGCGAGGAACTCGCGTTGCGTGTTCTGTTCCCAAACGCCCAGCACCGTCCGCATGTCCTGGTTTATGGTGACGTTTTGGGCGAGGAGCTTCTTTCCGAGGTCGCTGTTGTAGAAAGTGAGGATTTCCTCGAGCTCTTCCTGGGTGAAGCGCATGGCATAAATGCGGGCGAACTGGTTGTAGAGCTCGCTCTTTCTCGCTTCATATTCGTCGAACGCGGTCTGGATGGCCTCCTGCACAGGATCGGCCAGGGCCGGATCCTGCTGGACGAGGATCCGCATGACGTTGAGCCCGATCTCGATCAGCGTGATCTCATAGACATTGGCGTTGTCGGTGAGGTCGATATAGCTGCGCGCCGCCGCGAGGTGTTCGGGCGAGATTTCCTGCTGCGCCTGGGCGGAAGCCATACCCGATACCGCCAGAGTACCGGCGAGGAACAGCGCCGCAGGCAGGCGGCGCAAGGAAAAAAACGTGGTCGACATTTGTGCGTTCGGTCCCTTCCGAATTGCCATTCGGCTATGCTTGTTGCTCCGACAGGCGGATAACACCATCCGGCGCCGCAAGATAGGCCTCGCGGCACAAATCGAGAAACAGGCCGTGCTGAACAACACCTGGAATGTCCAGCAATGCCCGTGAAACCGCTTCTGCGTCGGAAATGCGGCCAAATGATGCGTCGAGGATATAGTGCCCGCCGTCGGTGGTGAAGGTCTCTCCGCCCCTCTGGCGCAGCGACAGTCCGCCCTGGGCTCCGAAGGCCTCCATCACATTGCCAACGGCCCTGCGTGTGGCGGCGAACCCGAAAGGATTGACTTCCACCGGAAGCGGGAATTGTCCCAGCGTTTCGACCAGCTTGCTGTTGTCTGCAATCACCACCATGCGGGCGGAGGCTGCCGCGACGATCTTCTCGCGCAGCAAGGCGCCGCCGCCGCCCTTGATGAGCCTGAATCCGCGGTCGATCTCGTCAGCGCCGTCTATGGTAACGTCGAGCGCGTCGATGTCGTCGAGCGACGTCAGGGGTATACCGAGCGACAGGGCCTGCTTTGCCGTTTCCTCCGACGTGGGAACGCAAAGGCACTCGAACCCTTTCGCCACTTCGGCGCCGAGCAGATCGACAAAGTGCTTTGCCGTCGACCCGGTCCCCAGCCCGATTCGCATTCCAGACCGAACCTCGGACATCGCCGCCTGGGCGGCCTGGCGTTTAAACGCATCGCTCATTGGGTTCTCCAAATGGAAATTTCCCGGCAGGTTTCCGGGGTGAAATTCCCGATGTCAATTGGCCTAAGGGGTAAAGCGCGTTTGTGAGCCCCGCCAGATGTCTCTTGTTTGCAACACTTTGCCCGTCGGACTAGGTGAACAGCGCTCAACCTGATGTGAAGCCCCTAGGCGAAATGTGGCAATCGCACTATGCAGCGAAATGGTTTGTGGACGGAATCGCATGGCGGAGCCGTCCTTCAAGGGGCATATCACGGATGAAAACGGCATTTGTCTTTCTCTTACTTGTTCTTTCGGCGGGCCTCTTCGGAGGCGCGGCTTCTGCAAGCCAGACCGTCCGGGTCTATGACGCCGATCTCAACGCCTTCGTCGATCGTCCCACGAGCGGCGGTCTCCGCGGCAGCCCGATCAAGAAGCAGATCGTCGAATACCGGACCAATTATGCGGTCGGCACGATAGTCGTCGAGACCGGTGAGCGGCGCCTCTATCTCGTTCTCGAAGATGGCAAGGCCATGCAGTACGGGATCGGTGTCGGACGCGACGGTGCAACGTGGTCGGGCACCCACCGAGTTACCCGCAAGGCCGAATGGCCGGACTGGCGTCCGACCGTCAACATGCTGCGCCGCGACCCATCCCTGCCCCGCTACATGGAGGGTGGACCGGACAATCCGCTCGGCGCGCGTGCCCTCTATATCGGCTCGACCATGTACCGCCTGCACGGCACCTCCGAGCCCTGGTCCATCGGCCAGGCTGTTTCCTCGGGCTGTATCCGCCTGACCAACGAAGACATCATCGATCTCTACAACCGGGTCGAAGTCGGCGCGACGGTCGTGGTCCGGCGATAAGACTGGCGGTTATCTCGCTGACACGAAGAGCCGCCCCTTTGGGCGGCTTTTTTATTCCAACGGAGTTTCGAAGCGGCCAGCAAATCCCTATACTCTATCCATGCATCAGCCATCGCCCCCATCGCCAAGCGCTCCCTTCCGACCCCTGATCGACGGATTCGGGCGGCAGGTGACGTATTTGCGGGTTTCGGTCACCGACCGGTGCGACTTCCGCTGCACCTATTGCATGGGCGAAGACATGACCTTCCTGCCCAAAAGCGAGGTACTCAGCTTTGAGGAAATCCAGGCGATCATTTCCGCCTTCGTTGCACGCGGGGTGCGCAAGGTGCGCCTCACGGGCGGAGAGCCGCTGGTACGGCGCGATATCATCAAGCTGATCGAAGCCATCTCTGCGACCCATCTGGCGTCGGGGCAGCTCGAGGAATTGACCATCACCACCAATGGCAGCCAGCTCGGGGTTCAAGCGGAGCGGCTGGCCACACTGGGGATCAAGCGCATCAACGTGTCGCTCGATACGCTCGATTCCGAGCGGTTCAAAGAGATCACGCGCCGCGGACGGCTGGGTCAGGTGCTCGACGGGATCGATGCCGCCCAGAACGCCGGCATTGCCGTCAAGATCAACATGGTGCCCATGCGCGGGGTAAACGATGACGAAATCGTCCCCCTGCTCGAATGGGCGCATGGGCGGGGTTTTGATCTGACGCTAATCGAGGCGATGCCCTTGGGCGAGGTCGCGATCGACCGTGCCGAAGCCCACCTCTCCCTGCGCGAAGTTCGTGACCGTCTGACCGAGTGCTACCGGCTGGAGCCGATCGCCAAGCGAACGGGCGGGCCGGCGCGTTATATGCGGGTGGCCGAAACCGGGGGTACGCTGGGCTTCATCACGCCGCTGTCACACAATTTCTGCGAGAGCTGCAACCGCGTGCGCCTGACGTGCACCGGCGCGCTTTATATGTGCCTGGGGCAGGAAGACCGCGTCGACCTGCGCGCGGCCTTCCGTGAGGGCGGCGAGGAAGGGCTCGATGCCGCACTCGACCGTGCGATGATCCTCAAGCCCAAGGGGCACGATTTCGTCATCGATCGTGCCCAGCCAGCCGTGGCGCGTCACATGTCGGTGACGGGGGGATAATCTGCCCACGCTTCGATGAAAACGTGTCCACCCGTTCGCTTCCCCATCAAAGGGAACTTGCCGGGCGACTTCCACGGATTGGAACGTTCTAGGCGTCGCTTAAAAGAGCGAACTCGAGGGGGAGCGCGGTGGTGTATTTGATCTGTTCCATCGCAAAGGACGAACTGACGTCCGATAGTGCGATCCGCGAGATGAGCTTCTTGTAGAAGGCGTCGTATGCCTGGATCGATGGGACGACGACCCGCAGCAGATAATCGACCTCGCCGCTCATGCGATAGAATTCGACGACCTCGGTGAAATCCTCGACAACGGCCGCGAATTTGCGCAGCCAGGCGTCGTTATGCTCGTTCGTCTTGACGGCGACGAATACCGTCACCCCGGCGTTGACCTTTTCGGGGTCGAGCACGGCGACGCGGCGCTTGATGACCCCCTCTTCCTCCATTTTCTGGATGCGCCGCCAGCACGGAGTCGTCGAAAGCCCGACCTTGCGCCCGATTTCGGCGACGGGTGTCGTCGCATCCTTCTGCAAAAGCTGGAGAATCTTGCGGTCGAGCTTATCGAGCGCCATTTGAGCCCCTGAAATTATTTTCCCAAACTCTAAAAGATTTTCTGTGACGAAGGAAAATCGTCCGCCTGGCTGCCACATTTGACGCGGCGGCGTTGCTGGTGTCAAGGCGGAGGGACGGCATTTTGTCCCCTGATCGACCGCTCGCGCCCCGCCATGCCCGCATCGCTCGAGATCGGCCGGATCTCATAACCCCGTATTAACCACGACAACCATAGTTTACGTCCGAGTATGTGTGTTCTCCGTTAGGTTTTCCCTGGTGGAGTTTTGAGTTGAGTACCGAGTACCGTCATGCCCGTTGGTGCGGCATATCAGAAAGCTGAGACGCAGCGGTCAGGTTATGACGCGCGCAGGAACGTGCAACGCACCGTTCTCGACGCCCGCCAGCGCCTGACATCCAGCTCGGGTACGCGCGTTTCTTTCGATTACGATCTGCTCGACGATTACGCCGCGGCGCGCCTTTCGGGGTTCCTGCCCACCCTGCTTGTCATCGGCATTCTGACGACCGCCGCCGCGCTCTGGGTTCCGCTGACGATAGCGGCCATCTGGGCCGGGTTCGTGCTGGTCGCCAATGCCGGAATTGCAGGACTTTGCCGCCAGTTCAAGCACGCAAAGCCGGAGGCGTTCAACGCCCAGCGGTGGACCGCCATCTTCATCACGGGCGAAACCATCAATGGCCTTGCCTGGGCGTTGATGGCCGCGTTGCCGATCCTCGCTGGCGGACCGGACATTCAGATCATCGTCTTTGCGATGCTGCTCGTGGGAATCGCTGTCAACGCGGTTTCGACGCGCACCTTGCCGCGCGCGACTATGGTCTCCACCCTGCCCGCTTCGCTCGCAGTGGGGGCAGTCCTGGCATGGTCGGGCGGGACGCTGAACTACGCCCTTGCCTCAGTGGCGATGGGGGCGTTCATCTTCTTCGTTTTCCTCGCCAACCAGCTTCATAAATCCGAACTTGGCAACCTTGAGCACCAGCTCGAAAAGGATGCGCTGATCCTCGAGCTCGAGGAGGCGCGCAACATGTCGGACGAAGCGCGGCGCCATGCGGAACAGGCCAACATCGCCAAGTCCCGGTTCCTGGCCACGATGAGCCACGAATTGCGTACACCGCTCAACGCGATCATCGGATTTTCCGAAGTGTTGAAGTCCGAGCTCCTCGGCGCCCACACCGTGCCGCAATACAAGGAATATGCTGGCGACATCCATGCCAGCGGGCAGCACCTCCTGAACCTCATCAACGAGTTGCTCGACCTCTCGCGCATTGAGGCGGGCCGCTACGATCTCAACGAGGAAGCCATCAGCCTTGCGGACGTCGCGGACGATTGCCGCCGGATGCTGGAAATCCGCGCGCGCGCCAAGGGGATCGAGTTCGTTTTCCATTGCGAACAGAACCTGCCCAAGCTCTGGGGCGACGAGCGGGCGGTGCGCCAGGTCGTCCTGAATCTCCTCTCCAATGCGATCAAGTTCACCCCGCAATCGGGGCGTGTCGCGCTGAGCGTCGGCCGGTCCGGGGACGGCGGGCAGTTCATAAAGGTCACCGATAACGGCCCGGGCATTCCCGAGGACGAAATCGAGACGGTATTGTCCTCGTTTGGCCAAGGGTCGCTGGCGCAGAAAACCGCCGAACAGGGCGCCGGCCTTGGCCTGCCGATCGTCCAGAAGATCATGGACCTGCACCAGGGCCGGTTCGACCTCTTCTCCAAGCTCCGGTTCGGTACCGAGACCATCGCCACCTTCCCCCGCGCCCGGGTGATGGAGGGCATGGCGCCGGTCGTCGAGCCACGCACGCTCGAAATCTATTCCGAAGCCGGCTAGCGCTTTAACGTCGCCGGCTCACTGCACAGTCCGTCGGTCCACCGGCGTCAGACCGCCCGCAGATCCTCGACCAACACGCCGACATGCGGGATCTCATTGTCATGAGGCTTGTCGCGGATGGTTTCGGCGAGGCCCGCAGCATACCACTCCTGCATGGCCGGCAATGCGAGCAGCCGCTGCGCATAGGCCATCGCGGGATCGCTGAGCTTCAACCCATAGGTCTGGATGCGGAAGGCGACGGGGCAGAAGAAGGCGTCCACCGCCGTAAACCCGTCGCCCGCAAGGTAGGGGCCGCCGAAGCGGGTGAGCCCTTCGTTCCAGATCTCGTCGATGCGGGACAGATCGCGCGAAAGCGCAGGGCTGACCTCATGGAGGCGGACGCGAATGCCGACATTCATGCCGCATGTGCTGCGGAGCGTGGAAAAGCCCGCATGCATCTCCGCGCAGGCAGACCGCGCCCAGGCGCGGGCCGTCCTGTCGGCGGGCCAGATGGACGGGTGGTCTTCGGCAACGTATTCCGTGATGGCCAGGGAATCCCAGACGGTGCGGCCATCACCGACGAGGCAAGGGACAAGCCCCGTCGGAGAGAACTTGCGGAACTCATCGTAGGTGGCGCCTTCAAGGAAAGGAACGAAGCGCTCCTCGAAGGGGATGCCGAGCCCCTTGAGCAAAACCCAGGGGCGAAGGGACCAGGAGGAATAGTTCTTGTTGGCGATGTAGAGGACGTACATGGCGGTGCTCCCGTTCAGTCTGGTTTACTCGATCTTCCCTGCCACGGCCGCTTCGGCGAACGTAGCCATGTTCTTGTGCAGGTGCAGCGCGGTTTTGCACAGCGCTGCGGCGATGGCTGCGCCGCTACCCTCCCCGAGCCGCATCCCCAGATTGAGCAGCCCTTTCCTGCCCATCGCTTCGAGCGCGCGCGCATGGCCTCCTTCGGCCGAGACATGGGCGAAAAGACAGTGATCAATCGCCGAGGGATTGACGGCATGGGCGATGGCGGCGGCGCTGGTGGCGACGAACCCGTCGACGATCACCGGGATTTTCTGGTGCCGCGCGGCAATGATGGCCCCCAGCATGGCGGCGATTTCCCGCCCTCCCAAGTGGGAGAGGATATCGAATGGCGTCGTCAGGCGGCCTGCATGGCGCGCCAATGCGCGATCCACCGCATCGGCCTTGCGCTTGAGGCCCTCATCGTCGACCCCGGTGCCCCTTCCGGCCCAGTCGGCTCCCGAGCCGCCATAGAGCGCAGCGTAGAGCGCGGCAGCAACTGTCGTGTTGCCAATGCCCATTTCGCCGATGCAGAGCAGATCGACATCGCCGGCGATGGCTTCCATGCCATAGGCGATCGTCGCGGCGGTCGTGCGCGCGTCCATTGCGGGGACCACAGTGATATCGCCGGTCGGCACGTCGAGCGCCAGTTCGAACACCCGCAGGTTGATTTCATGCAGCGCGCAGATCTGCGAAATCGCCGCGCCGCCATTGGTGAAATTGGCGACCATCTGCGTGGTCACCTCGCGTGGGAACGCCGACACGCCCTGATCGGTCACGCCGTGATTGGCGGCGAAGATGGCGACCATCGGATCGTCCATCGTGGGGGAGGCCTTGCCCTGCCAGCGCGCCAGAAATTCCACGAGCTTTTCCAGTTCGCCGAGCGAACCGGCAGGCTTGGTCAGCTGCGAATCGCGCGCACGTACGGCCTCGACCGCCGCTTCATCGCCCTCAGGCCCAAGCATCAAGAGGTCCTGAATGTCGACGAAGGCTGAGGCAGTCATGGCGGCTCCAAGATTCGGGTGATAAGAGGGGACGTTCTTGTGCGGCATCGAAAAGGAAAAGGCAATTGGCGGCCTCTCCCTCCCCTGGCAACGACAATTCCCAGCCCTCGCAGGGAGGCAATCTCGTTGCCGACCTTGTGATGGCGCTGCGATTCTATTCTCGGTTGCCGGCGGGGCGTTCTGCGCACGAAGTGCCCGACCTGAACCGGATCGCCATGGCACTGCCTTTTGCAAGTCTCGTCATTGGGATCGGTCCGGCTGTCCTGCTTCTGGTGCTGGCGGTCAGTGGGGTGCCGCCGCTCTTTGCGGCGCTCGCAGCGGCCGCAATGTTTGCCATCGTGACCGGCGCAATGAGCGAGGATGCCGCAGCCGATGCGGCAGACGGTCTGTTCGGCGGGGCCACGCCCGAGCGGCGGCTCGAAATCCTCAAGGACAGCCGGCACGGCACCTATGGTGTCCTGACCGTCGTCTTCGTTGTGGGGCTCAAGGTGGCGGCGCTTTCGGCAATCGTGGCACGCAACCCGCTAGCGGCTGCGAGCGTCTGGATGGCGGCGACAATGCTTGCCCGCTCCGGCTCGCTTTACGTCTCGCTGCGGCTTGCCCCCGCACGCGGGACAGGAACCGCAGCATCTGTCGGCAGACTTTCACGGAACGGATTTATCCTCGGCATCGTTTTCGCCTCGATCATTGCCCTGGTGCTGGCCGCGCCATTCACGGGACTTCTCGGCCTTGCCGTTGCTCTCGCGTTCGGTGCGCTTGTTGTTATCGGCTGGACGCTGCTTTGCGAAAGGCTGGTCGGCGGGCTGACCGGGGATCTGATCGGGGCCGCGCAGGCATTGCTCGAAATCGCCATATTGGCGGTGTTTATGCGACTGATTGTTTAGAGATAATCCGGGACACCGAACTGAATGCTGTTTGTCGCCTTCGCCATTCTGATCACCGTTGGCATTGCGCTGGCAATCAACGCGGATTTCGGTGCCTTTCTTGGACTGACCCAGGGTGAAACCGCCCGCGCCATCCCGCTCATCGTGATCCTGACCTTGCTGGCCAGCGCCTTGGTGGGGCGGCGGCACCGTCTGGGCGAGATCGTTGCGGGCTTTGTCGTATGGATCGCCATCGGAGCGGTGTTTTTCGTCGGGTATGCGCTGCGCGACGAATTTCCGCGCCTGGGCCAAAGGCTGATGGGGGAAATTCAGCCGGGAGCCGCGATTGTGGACCCCGAAACTGGCAATGTGCGCATCAACCGCTCGTTCGGCGGCAGTTTCCGCATAGAAACCACCGTCAATGGCGCAACTGTTCCCATGATCTTTGATACCGGTGCCTCGGCGGTCGTGCTCTCGGCGGCGGATGCGCGGCGGGCTGGGATCGATACCGAGGGCCTCTCGTTCCGGCTGCCGGTGCAGACGGCGAACGGCACCGGCTTTGCAGCCCCCGTGACGCTCGATCGGATCGAGGTGGGCAATATCAGCCGGAACCGCATTCGGGCCTTCGTCGTCCAGGACGGGGCACTCGAAACCAGCCTTCTCGGGATGACGTTCCTCGAGACGCTGTCGCGCTATTCGGTCAGCCAGGATTCGCTCGAAATTCACGATTAGGCGGGCCCAAGGCGGCATCCAGCCCGTCGGCAATGGCATCGAATACCATCCGGATGCGACGGCTCGTCTGGAGTTCGCGGTGGGCCACAACCCACATGGGGGCGCGCAGCGGCTCGATCTGGGGCAGGACGGGTTCGATATCGGCGAGATCGCCGACGGCATCCGCAAAGCTCGCGCCGATGCCGAGGCCCTGACGGATGAGATCGAGCCCGACAAGCGAGTTTGCGCAAATAACCCTGTAATTCCTGTGGCTGATGGGCACGCCCCGGGCGACAAGTTCCTTGATCAGGTCGTCCTCGGGTTGGAATCCGATGAACGGCGCATCGGCGTAATGGCCGGGATCGGCGCTCCTGCCGAACCGGTCGAGAAAGGTCTTTGCCGCATAAAGACGGATGAGGCCATCGGGACAACGTCGGGCCACAAGGTCTGGCTGGTCGGGGCGTACGTGGCGGATGGCGATATCGGCCTCTCGGCGCATCAGGTCGTTTATCGAGTTGGAAACGACGAGTTCGATGACGATGCCCGGGGCCGTGTCGCGCAGCGCGGCAAGGATCGGCGGCAGGATGCGCGCGGCGACGATGTCGATAGCCGTCACGCGCACGAGGCCTTCGACGCTTGTTGACTGTCCCGACGCGGCGAGCGAGATCCGGTCGGCGGCGTCCCCCATCGCCCTGACATGATCGACGAGTTGGCGGCCCGCTTCGGTCAGGACCAGCCGACGCCCGACTCGCTCGAAGAGCAAAAGGCCGAGATGTTGTTCCAGCGCCCCGATCTGACGGCTGAGGGTCGGCTGGGTCAGCCCGAGCACCCGCGCGCCTCCCGATAGAGAGCCCGCCTCCACCGTCGCCAGGAAGGCGCGCATCTGGTTCCAGTCGAAGGCGGGAAGGCGATTGCTCATAAGAATATGTATATCACTGCTGCACAATTGAGCAATTTTCCTATAAGCGCGAGCGGGCTATATTGGCGCCTACATATCCATGGGGGACGACAGTGGCCGAGACGGTGAAATTCTGGGACAGGCTGTCGGAGCGTTACTACCGCCAGCCGATCGCCGATGAAGAATCCTACCGCATCAAGCTCGAGGTGACGCAGGCGCTGCTCCGGCCCGATATGGAGATTCTGGAGTTTGGCTGCGGGACCGGGGGAACCGCGATCAAGCACGCAGCCCGCGTCAGGCACATTCGGGCCATCGATTTTTCCGAGGCGATGCTCGAAAAGGCGCGGGCACGGGCGCACGCAGCGGGCGTCGACAACGTTACGTTCGAGCGCGAGGATATCGTCGATCTCGCGATGCCGGACGAAATCTACGACATGGTGCTGGGGATGAGCATCCTGCACCTGCTCGAGGACCCCGACGCGGTGATCGCCAAGGTGTTCGCCATGCTCAAGCCGGGCGGGCACTTTGTCTCCAGCACGGCGTGCCTGGGCGATACGATGGGCTTTTTCAAGTTGATCGCGCCGGCCGGACGCGCGCTTGGATTGCTGCCGATCATCAATGTGATGACGGCGGATGCGCTGGTGGAGAAATTCCGGCGGGCTGGATTCGACATCGCTCACCGCTGGCAGCCGGGCAAGAGCAAGGCCATGTTCCTGATCGGGAAGAAGCCGGGTTAGGGCGCGCTGGCCATCTGTAGGCGCCCGAGCTCCCCTCGCCTCCGCTGCTAAGCTGCTTGTGCCCTGTCCAGGCAAGCGAAAGCCGCCTCGATGATTTCCGGCCCTGCCCCCGGCTTGCAAGCCTCAACCGAGAGAATCTGGCGAAAGCGCCGCGCCCCGGGCAGGCCGTTGGCCAGGCCGAGCATGTGGCGGGTGATCTGGTTGAGGCGGGTGGCCCTCCCCCGCTCGGCTTCCGCATAGGCGATCATCGTCTCCTCAATGTCCTTCAGGGCCGGAGCGGGACGGGTTTCCCCGAAGAAACGGGCGTCGACAGCCGCGAGGATCATGGGCTCGTGGTATGCGGCGCGGCCGAGCATGGCGCCATCGACGTGAGCGAGATGGGCCTCGACCTCGTCGAGCGAACCGATGCCGCCGTTGATATAGACGGGGAATTCGCCCAGGCGCTCTTTGAGACGGTAGACGCGGGGATAGTCGAGTGGCGGGATATCACGGTTCTCCTTGGGCGAGAGACCCTTGAGCCATGCCTTGCGGGCGTGGACATAGAGCGCCTCGATGCCGGTGTGGACCACCGCATCGACAAAGCGGTCAAGGTCCTTTTCGCCGTCCTGATCGTCGATGCCGATCCGGCATTTGACGGTGATGGGAATATCGGTGGCATCGCGCATGGCGCGCAGGCAATCGGCGACCAGATCAGGCTCCGCCATCAGGCAGGCCCCGAACTTGCCCGACTGCACACGGTCGGACGGGCAGCCGACATTGAGGTTGATCTCGTCATAGCCGAAGCGCGCGCAAATCCGCACCGCGGCGGCAAGCTCCGCCGGGACCGAGCCGCCGAGCTGCACGGCGAGAGGATGTTCGGCCTCGTCATAAGCCAGCAACCGCTCAGCATCACCATGAACGAGCGCAGCACTGGTCACCATTTCGGTGAACAACAGCGCGCGCGCAGTGAGCCGCCGATGCAGGTAGCGGCAATGCCGATCCGTCCAGTCCATCATAGGGGCAATGGCAAACCGCCGAGATACGCCAAGCTGCGATTTCCTTTCCTTTTCCACTACTTAGGCCTTTTCACTCTTTTTTTGAGTAGGCATCGATGCACCTCGTTGACTGTGCGGCACCCGTCAATTGTCACCGCCCAACTATAGGTCTCTTCGAGACAAGAGCGCCATCGCTCTCGACGATGTGCCGGTACATCGCCATCGTAATGGCCGAACTTCGTCATATCCGTTGAATTGGCCGGAGATATTTATCAACCATCGTGATGCTCGCGCTCGCAGTGGTTCTAATCGCCTAAGTTCATCCCTGGTCAGACGACGTGATCGGCATGTGCCACCTCAGACAGCGATGAGAATTTCTCGTACCTTTTCGGGGCAGTCGACCATGGGGTCATGGCCGCATTCCTCGAGAACGATTGCATCCCATGACGTGTCGTTCTGGCACCGCTCGAACGCAGCGTCGAATAGCGGCTGTGGGAACAACGGGGTACGCACATAGACTTTCTTGGCGATGCGCTCCCGGGCTCCGGTCAATTCTAGTGGTTGGAGCGAGACACCGATTGGCTGCGGCGTAACCTTGGAATCGAGCCAAGCAGCATCCTCGGGATTCTGGATCCGCAGCGCTGCAGCATTTGGACCAGGACGCGAAACCTCGTTGCGCGCGCGGGCTTCATCAAAGGCAGCTTTCTGCTGCTCATTGAGGAAATCATATCCCCGATCACCATGATCGGGCAAAAAGGCATCGAGATAAACAATGGCCCGAACACGGCCTTCGATCTCTTCGATGGCCTGGGTGATGACCCAGCCAGCATAGGAATGCCCGACAAGCACAACATCGTGCAGGTCTTCCCACAAGAACACATTGACCACATCATTGACGTGCGTCTGCAGGTCGATCTCGCCGCTCATGAGGTGCGATCGCTCGCCAAGGCCGGTCAGTGTTAGTGAATAAACACTGTGCCCGTCCGCGCGAAGTTTGTCAGCCAATTTGCGCCAGACCCATCCCCCGTGTCCTGCGCCGGGTACAAGTACATATGTCGTGGGTCGGGCGTTGCTCATGTCAATTCCTCGTCGCGAAGATTGTGTTTATGGTTCAAGTGGAGGCAAGGATCACCGTCAGTGCAGACTGCTAGCCGTTTCTGCAGCGCCGTAACACATACCGCTCGTCTGGCAGCACTAATGAGAGGTTAGGCAAACCCATAAGCCTGTTTCAATCAAGGCGCGTCCAGCCCCATTTCGTTAAGAACCGCGCCTGCCTCGTTGCTGGCAAAAAACGCTGCAAAATCCTTGACTTCCTGTTGGTTTGGGGACCCCACAATGGCGCCGATCTCGATTGGTGTCGGGTTCATGGCCGCTTCTGGAATGCAGTGCAATATCGTGATCCCTTCAATGGCCATCAATTCAATTCTCTGCTGAAATCCGAGCTCAACCTCACCATCCCTGACAGCTTTCCCGACCGGACCATCTATTACCCTAAGACGCGTGGTGATCCGTTCGGAACTCTTGAAGCGTGGTATCAACCTATCCCGGACATACAGGCCGCTGCCCGCTTCTGAGACACCTATGTTTTCAGCACCCAGAAGAGCTGCCTCAAGTCGGTCCATTGTATCGAGCTCAACGGAAGCACGCCGATTTGAAACCGCCACCGCAATGCAGGTCTTAAAAGCCTTCGCGCGGCAATTTTGGTCAATGTAGCCGTTCTGGATTTGCTGGGACATCAACGGACCGGGCAACAACGCAGCATCAGCCGCAGTCTGGCTCTTCAACTGGCTCACAATTGAGGTGGGCGCAGCGCCAGCGGCTGGTCCCCATCTGAAATTCAGATCACAGTGTCCATATATTTCGGACAAGCGCAAAAGAGCTGGAGCGAAGGCAGACGGTGCCAAAATTTGTAACGTTTTCAAGCTGCCCTCGTATAGGCCGGGATTGTTAATTGGGCTGGCCCCCACTCAGAAAGGGCCAGCCCCAATTGCTAGTCTCGTGTAATTCCCCGCTCTGATGCGAGCGCGATCCACATCGCGGACTCTGCCGCAATGTTCACGGCGAACTCTGCCGATGTCATGGTGCTGACATTCATCGAATTGGTCTCGAGCAATTCGGCGAAGGTACTTGTCGCCATGGCTTCTTGAATGTCGGCGTAGATTTTCTCGATGAGCTCTGCTGACATGCCGCCCGGCCCCATGACGCCGATCCAGCCGCTGACATCGGCCGTTTCAATGCCGAGTTCCGCTGTTGTCTGGCCATCTTCGAGCCCTTCGTATCGCTCCAGACCCAAGACGCCGATCGCCTTGATGTTGCCGCCTCTTACCTGAGGCAGGATCGCTGCGGTTGTGTTGATGAGGATGTCGGCGTGGCCGCCCATCAGATTTGCAATAGCCTCACTGCCGCCATTGAAGTGGACAACGTCCATCTCGATTCCGGTCCCGCTGCTGAACAGCTCCCCTGCGAAGTGACCGGAACTGCCGACGCCAGGCGTTGCGATGAACATCGGTCGTTCCCGCGCCTCCGAAATGAAGTCTTCCAGATTGTCGGCGTTTACATTGGAACCTGCAGCAATGATGAAGGGACTCGAACCGACCATGGCAATCGGGGTGATATCGGTTTGAGGATCGAATGGTAGATCATCCATAATGGCTGGTGCTGTCGCGAAAGCCGCGGTCGTAACAAGCAATGTATGTCCATCGGGTTCAGACTGGGCCACGCCAGCCGTCCCGATCATGGACCCAGCGCCGGGCCGACTCTCAACAACTACCGGCTGATCCCAGATACTGCCGAGCTCACTTGCCAACTGCCTGGCGATGAGGTCAGTGGATCCACCAGGCGCAAAGGGAATAACGATAGTCACGGGTTTGGTGGGAAATTCGAACGCGTTTGCTGATAGTGTCAATGCAAACACGCCTACCGTTGCCAACAAGGCTCTCATGTTTAGTCTCCTGTCGATCGTTGAATGCTTTCAGTCGAATAAATGGCCTGCCGGCTATGGCCAGCCAGCCCTCACAGGCCATGTTGCGCGCGATCTCATCAGCGAGCACTCCTATTCGGCACGTATCTGGCGGGTCTCGGCCAACTCGCTCCAGAACGCCATTTCTTCGATCACCATTGTCCGGAATGCACTGGAGGAAACGTCCGAAGCCATCATGTAATTGTCGTTGAGCATCTGAAGAAACGCATCGTTGGCGAGAACTGTAGCCACGTCCTCCTCAATCTTTTCGATCAAGGTTTCTGGCATCCCACCTGGCCCAAAAATGCCCTGCCAGATCCTGATATCGGGAACCTCCAGTCCTACCTCGGCGGCTGATTCCGTATCGGGCAGGCTCGCAAAGCGCGCGGCACCCAGAATGCCGATTGGCTTCACCTGACCGCCGGAAACGGCTGCCATCGAGGCGGCGGTCGAACTGATATAGATGTCGGCATGTCCGCCCATGAGGTCTGTGAGTGCTGGCCCGCCTCCCGAATAGTGAACGACATCAATGTCGCGCCCACTCACGCCCACAAACAACTCGGCAGCAAAATGGCTGGAACTGCCCAACCCTGCCGTCGCGACGAACATCGAACGGCCTGCCGCTTCCTCAAGGAGCGCGCCAAATGTGGTGGCCTCGACGCTGCTCCCTGCGACCATCAGGAACGGGCTGTAGGACACCATGGAGACAGGCGTAAGGTCTGTCTGAGGATCGAAGGGCAAGTCGTCATAGATGGCGGGCGCCGTGGCGACAGCCGTGGTATTGAATAGCAGCGTGTAGCCGTCGGGTTCGGATTGCGCGACATGGGCGGTCCCGATCATTGAACCGGCTCCTGCGCGGTTCTCAACGATCACTGGCTGCCCCCAGAGCTCCTGGAGCTGGGCCGCCAGCTGTCGACCGAGCAGATCGGTCGAGCCTCCTGGCCCATAAGGCACGACGAGCGTAACTGGCCGATTAGGAAATTCCTCGGCGAACCCCACTCCGCACAAGGTCAAAGCGAATAGGGATACGGCCATTCTCGCTAGGCGTTTTTTCATTTATTCCTCCTCCTTTATGACTGCGGCAGGGGCAAATTCCCTCCCGCAGGTTCGCGCTCCTGGCGCTGGGCATTCCCTACCGACGCCCCCTCTGGGGCGGTCGATCCGGCATCATTTCGACTTGTTCAGGAACTGTTCTACCGATGAACGGTGCTCTTCTGTGGTGTAACAGATGGCCTGAGCCTCCCGACCCAATGCAAAGATCTGATCGGCCGAACTTTCAAAGGTCTGGTTGAGAATGGCCTTGGTGAGCGCAATCGCCGCGGGTGAACCTTGGCTCAGTTCTTCTGCCCACTGCTGGGCCTCGAAAAGAAGGCGCTCGCTGTCCGCGACGCGATCGACAAGACTGATGCCAAGAGCCTCCTCGGCCTCAATCGTGCGGCCGGTCAGGATGAGTTCCTTGGCTTTGACAAGACCGACGCGCCGCGGCAGGAAATACATCCCCCCGCCATCCGAAACCAGGCCGCGCTTTACAAAGCTCATGGCCATCTTGGCGCCTTTGGCTGCAATGATGAAGTCGCAGGCCAGAGCCATGTCCAGACCAAGTCCGAACGCGGCGCCGTTCATCGCCGCGATAACCGGCTTGGTCAGCCCATAGATAGCGGCGACACCCTTGTGCGTGCTCTTCTGACGACGCCACCCGTTGAATGCGACCTTTCCAGAAGGCGCGGAGAGCCGCTCTTTCATACCGCCAACATCGCCACCTGAGCAAAAGCCTCTGCCCTCTCCGGTCAGAACCACCGCCTTTACTGCGACACTTGCATCGGCCCATTCAAAGGCTGCGATGAGTTCTGCGCGCATCTGGTCATTTATGGCGTTCAACACATCGGGGCGGTTGAGCGTGATCGTCGCGACGGCGCTCTTCAGGGAGACGACGACAAACTCGGCCTGCGGCGTAGAATCGATGTGGGGAGATGAATTCACTGTATTTCTTCCTTTTTCGGCGTCAGAGATGTGTTCTGGCATCAGTGTGCGGACAACGGCGGGATGCTTGTTGGCAAGGTATTGCCCGTCATGACCATCTCTGTGAGAGATCGGCGCGCTTCGGTATCGAGAACCTCCGAAGCGAGTTCATCGAACTTGTCGTAGAGTTCCTCGTCCGTCAGCGGCTGTTCGGGATCACCCTTGCGGGTTGCTTGGGTGAGCTTGAGCACACGTCCATCGCGGAGCGTGATCCTGATTTTCGCCATTCGTTTTCCAGGGTAAGCGGTAGAGAGCTCTGGATCCTCGCCTACCGTTACCCTGCGCATGAAGTTGCGAATGGCCGGGCGGGTTAGCGCCTCTGGCGTAAACGAGGACAACCGGAGCGTCCCACCATGCAGCAGATCGGCAATACAGTACTGCAGGCTGAACCGGGCATCACGCGCATTTTCGACCTTCATCCGGTCGCACAGCAATTTGGTTGCGGAATATCCCGAGACCTCGATCGACGCGACATCTTCCGCTTCGAACCCGCCTTGCGCGCGAAGAGCCTGCACGCCGTCAAGGCTGGGGAAAATATGGCCACAGCATCCATAGAATTTGAATGTCATGCGCGAGATGGGCGTCCACTCTCCCTGGCCAGAGAGCGCGCCAGCCCAGTTGCCCTTGGACTCGCTGGTTGCGGCGGCATAGCCATGCGGGGCGTGCAAACTGTCGAGCGACCCTGTCACACCCGCGGCGGCGGCATATCCGGCAAGGACACCTGCTTCGGCAGAGTGTCCGCAATGGAGCGGCTTGACCAGGCCACCGCCCTGCAAATTCTCCTGATGGCCACCTGCAAAGCTGGAGGCAATCGCTATGGCATGAGCGATCTTTTCTGCGTTGCAACCCAGCAGCATGGCTGCGGAAACGGCGGCACCCATTGTGCCCACCGTCGCGGTGATGTGCCAATTGCGATAGTGGCTCGGCTGTAGCGCCAGGGCAATTCGGCAACCGGCTTCATAACCGCCGATGACCGATCTGCGGAAATCCTCATAGGACGCGCCAGCATCTTGGGCGACAGCGAGCGCGGCCGCTATTGTCGTACAGCCGGGATGATAGCCCCCATCGCGATATATATCGTCAAATTCCGTCGTATGGGACGCTGTACCGTTAATCAGCGCCGCATGCCTTGCCGAGCACCTTTGGCCGTCCACATAATTCACCGCATCTCCTGCCCCACGGGTTGAAGCAAGGACGGCGGACAGATTGGTGGCTGGCGCACAAACAGTCCCGGAAAGCATGGATGCGAACCAGTCGAGGATTGCTCTGCGCGCATGCCAGTCGATATCGCTTGGCAAGGGGCAACCGGCCCAGCGCGATGCGGCATCAGCCAGTGTTGTTAGCGGATTCTGCATTGCGATATCCTCCCCGGGCCATTCGCCTGAAAGTCGGGAGACGGCCCTTTTGCTTTGACTTATTCCTTCTTTTCGCGGCGCTCCTTTCAACTGATCTTTGGTTCTGGCCGACCCTCCAAAGAGTAGGGCAACCGAGGTCGGAAAAGGGAACTGCAACAACGGCCGGGAGATAAGTGATTACCCGCGGCCTCGCATAATCTGTGCTCATGCCTGACAAAGAAAATGCTGGTTAACTGGGCACTCCAGATGGCTGATGCTGAGCATGAGAGCTCAACGACGGCGAGATAAAGCGCGGGCCGAGCTTACTTCTCAACCGGAGGCAACATGGCAGGACGGCTCGCAGGCAAGATCGCAATCATTACCGGCGGCGGAAGCGTCGGCCCTGGATGGGGGAACGGTAGAGCTGCAGCCGTGCGGTTTGCCGAAGAAGGCGCCACGGTTGTTGTCACGGACATCCGCAGGGAGGCGATGGAGGAAACCGAGCGACACCTTTCCCCTGTATCGAGCGACTACGTCCTCGAGCAGTGTGACGTCACTGACAGCAGTTCGGTGGAACGGTTAGTGAAATCAACGCTGTCGAAGTTCGGACGCATCGACGTTCTCGTGAACAACGTAGGCGGTTCGGCCAAGGGCGGTGCTGTCGAGTTGACGGAAGAGGATTGGTTGAAGCAGCTCAGTTTCAACCTGACCAGCGTGTTTCTGACCTGCAAGCACATCCTGCCGACAATGATCGCCCAGAATGGAGGGGCGATCATCAACACCGCATCCACGTCCGGGATAAGATGGACCGGGTCCGCACAGGTTGCGTATGCCGCCGCTAAAGCCGGCGTTATCCAGTTTTCCCGGGTGACGGCAGTCCAATACGCTCCGCATAATATTCGCGTAAACACGGTCGTACCCGGCCAGATGCACACGCCGATGGTTGAGGCCCGTCTGGCCCGCCAGCGCGAAGGCGGCGACGTCGAGATCCTCCTGCAAAAGCGGCAGAGCCGCATCCCCCTGCCCTTCATGGGTGACGGTCGGGATACGGCAAATGCCGCCCTGTTCCTGGCGTCCGACGAAGCCAGGTTCATCACCGGGACCGAAGTTGTAGTCGACGGCGGAATGTCTGTGCGTTGTGACTGAGGATTCTGAGAACAACCAGCACGCGGGGATCGAGCCGCGTAAAGTTGCGTTGCCAGACATCTTTCGGCTTCTGGCCGTTTTCTGTGTGGCCATTGCCGCAGGCTGGGGTTTTGAGCGCCTGGGCGTACCGCTGCCATGGATGATCGGCCCTCTCGTCTCAACGGCCGCAATCTTTGCATTGGGTCTCGTCAAACGTCAGGTCCCCAACAAAATCCGCATCGTCGGCCAGGTCGTTGTTGCAAGTCAGGTCGGCCTGACATTTACGCCTGCCGCTCTGGCGATGTTGCTGGAATGGGCACCGGTGATCGTAACGACGTCATTGATGACGGGTTTGTGCATTGTCGCCGTGTCCGCGTTGTTATCGAAGGCCAGCGGAATGCGGTTGTCCCAGGCTTTTCTCGCCGGCGCGCCGACGAGCCCGGTCGAAGCTGCGAGTATGGCTATCAAGGCCGGGATCGATCCGACCGCGGTAACCTACGCGCAAACGTTGAGACTTTCGGCGGTTGTCATTATCCTGCCCTTCGCGCTATTTTCGCTTTCGGGGTGGCCAGATGCCGGCAGGACACCCGTGCATTGGGGAGCCTTTGACGTTTTCGGCGCAACCCTGCTGGGCGCTATTGGATTGGGCGGCGCGCTCATAGCGAGGATGCTGCGCATTCCCAATCCGAACTTTCTGGGACCGCTCGCCTTCGCGGCAGCGCTGGCTGCGGCAGGATATGGACCAATGCCATTCCCTGGCCTTATCCTAGCGCTCGCACAAGTTGTTCTGGGAACTTGGTTGGGCTCCAATTTTCAGCGTCGTCGCTTGGCGTCGGCGGGTCGGCTGACCCTCCACTTTGCCGCTTCGACGATGCTCGTTCTCGGAATGTGCTCGGGTTGCGCCGTGGTGATTGCATTCGCAACCGGCCTGAACTGGGAAACGCTGGTTCTGGGCGCCGCTCCCGGTGGTGTCGTAGAAATGGCCTTGACGGCAAAATTCCTCGGCCAGAACGTGTCTTTGATCACCGCGTTCCACTTGACGCGCATTTTCATGTTCATGCCCGCCATCCCTTGGATCGTACATTTCATGGTTCGCCATGAACGGCGCAATACCCCTGAAGCGGTCTCATAACGAAGCGGAGATTAGCAATGCGACTTCAGCCACCCGACCCGACATCGATGAGCGAGAAGCAAACCGAAGTGTACCAGGCGATCGCATCCGGCCCACGGGGGCGTGTACGCGGCCCATTGGCCGTTTGGCTGCACCGCCCGGAATTGGCAGAGGCCGCCCAAGCTCTGGGTAGCTATTGTCGTTACAGCTCGTCGCTTGAGCCACATCTGTCCGAGCTGGCGATCCTGACGACCGCCCAGATATGGCAGTCCGAATTCGAGTGGTGGGCACACAAGCCGCCTGCAATTAAGTCTGGGCTCTCCCTGGACGTGATCGAGGCGCTTCGCCGAGGCGAAAAGCCGGACTTTGATGATCCCATGGCCGGTGCCGTCTTCGAGGTCGTCCGCGAATTGAACGCGACGCGCGCGCTCGGGGATCAACTCTACGAACGCGCGCTCAGCATCTTGGGCCGCGACCGGCTTGTCGATCTGATCGGACTATGCGGCTACTACACACTGATCTCCATGACGATCAACGCGTTCGACATAGGCCTGCCCGCGGGCGAAACCAATGAACTGACTGAACGACATCGCCCGACTGAATAACGCATCAGGAACCGTGGCTTGAGCGCGAAAAACGTAAGAGGCCCGGCGAACACTCGCCGGGCCTCAATTCAAGTCCTCCGTGCGGGGTGGTATTAGTCGCCGGTGATGCCGCGTTCATCGGCAAGCCGGACCCAGAGATCCATCTCTGCCTCGACCTGAGCCTTGAATTGAGGTGCCGAGGTGCGGCCCTCGATGACAAAATTCTCCTGGAGGATGCCCTGGAAGGCCTCGCTCCAGATGACCTCGTTCACGTCCGAATTGATCCGATCGAGAAGTTCGTCACTCATGCCGCCGGGACCAAAAAGACCAATCCAACCGTCAACATCGATCCCGCGCACCCCGTTCTCGCCGCTCGACTCAAAATCCGGCAACAGCACAAATCGCTCTTCCCCCAGAACGCCAAGCGCCTTTAACTGGTTGTTGTTTACATAGGGCATGACGCTGGCGGTGGTGCTGATATAAATATCGGCATGGCCACCCATCAGATTGGTGTTGGCTTCACCACCTCCTGAGAAGTGGACGACGTCGCCGGGAATACCGGCTTGCTGTATGAGCAGTTCAGCAGCAAAATGACTCGAGCTGCCGACACCCGCAGTCGCAAAGAACATCGGGCGCGCTTGAGCTTCTGCAAGGAATTCCGCAAATGTTTCGGACTCGACCTGGGCGCCACCAACGACCACATAGGGGCTGGTGGCGATCATGGCGATCGGGGAAATGTCCGCTTTTGCGTCAAAGGGAAGATCAGTCTGGACGGCCGGAGCCGTCGAGAATGCTGCCGTATTGATCAGAATTGTGTGACCATCGGGTTCAGCTTGCGCCAGCGAGGCAGTGCCGATCATCGAACCTGCTCCCGGACGGTTTTCCACGACGACCGGTTGCCCCCATTTTTCTTGCAGCTCATTGGCAAGCTGCCGTCCCAACAGGTCTGTCGATCCGCCCGGCCCGTAAGGGACGATAAGCGTCACCGGTCTGTTCGGGAAGTCCTGGGCGACCCCAGCTCCTCCAGCGGCCAGAACAACCAATGTTGCAGCGATTATTGTCTTCATGATTCAAGCTCCTCCTTATTTGCTTGTTTAGATTTGGTGCGCGAACAATTGTCCGCGCGCAGTTCGTTCGCGTTCGTCAGGACTGTTTTGCAGACGCCAGTGCCCCATTGCGTTGTCTCAGTCCGGACCAGATGCTCCAGACGAGAAGCAGTGCCGTTATCGCGAGCACAGTGCCGCTGATCGGACGCTCAAGAATGGCCGTGAAGTCACCTCGCGCCAGCACCATTGCGCGGCGGAAGTGCTGCTCAACGAGGGGGCCGAGAACAAAGCCAAGAAGAAGGGGCGCAGCGGGCCAGCCGAAGATGCGCATTGCATACCCCAGTGCGCCAAAGATCATGACGGCAAAGATGTCAAAAACCACATATCTTACGCTATATGCCCCTATGCAGACGAAGATCAGGATTGCTGGGTACATGAGGTGATATGGCACCAGCAGCAGACGAACCCACAGCCCAATCAGCGGCAGATTGAGGATGACGAGCAAAACATTGCCAATCCAGAAACTCATCACGAGTCCCCAAAACAAGGCCGGCTGATCTGTAATGAGATTTGGCCCGGGGCTAATGCCGTGGATCATGAGGGCACCAAGCATCAACGCCATGGTTGCGCTTCCAGGAATGCCAAGCGCCATGGTTGGAATGAACGCCGTCTGATCGGCGGCGTTGTTGGCTGACTCGGGAGCCACGACGCCCTCGATTGCGCCTTGCCCGAACCGTTGCGGCTCGCGGGAGACGCGTTTCTCAACGGCATAGGACATGAAGGCAGCAACCGAGGGGCCGGTGCCAGGGAGGGCCCCGAAAAACGCGCCGATCGATGATCCACGGAGCATGGGCAACCAGGACCGCTTCAGTTCTTCCCGGTTCGGCAGCATCGATCGAAAGGTGATGCCCTTGCGGTCGATGTCTTTGACCGTGATCCGACGCACCGAGGCGATGATCTCGCCCACCCCAAATAACCCCATGGCCAGTGCACTTATGCTCAACCCATCTAGCAGATCGAGAGAGCCGAATGTGTAGCGCGCCGTTCCACTCTGACTGTCCATACCGATGGTCGCGATCAACATGCCGAGGATGACCATGGCCAGGCCTTTGAGCGCTGAGGCGCCCGAAATGCTCGAAGCGGCGACGAGCCCCAGCAGCATCAGCGAAAAGTACTCGGCCGACCCGAAAGTAAGTGCGTAGGCGGCGATCACGGGCGAAAAGAGCGTCAGGAGGACAATCCCAATAGACCCGCCGATAAAGGACGCCACGGTCGTCATCAGCAAGGCAACGCCGGCCTTTCCTTGCCGCGCCAATGGATACCCATCCAGACACGTGATCGCACTGGACGTGGTGCCGGGAATATTGAGCAGTATCGAGGCGGTACTCCCGCCGTAGCTGGTTCCATACCAGATGCCGGCCAGCATGATCAGGGCCGCCGTAGGATTGAGATGGAAGGTGATCGGAAAGAGCATCGAGATGGCGGCAAGCGGCCCGATTCCCGGAATGACGCCCACCAGCGTCCCGAGAAAAACGCCGGCAAAGCAGAAAACCAGGTTGGTCGGCGACAGCGCCGTTTCCAGTCCGAGCGCGAGGTTGGCAAAGATTTCCATCAGAAGGGCCACGCGAACGGCGGAATGGTCAGTCTGAGGCCGACGATAAAGATGACATAGGCCATAAGGGAAAGAGCCAGGCCAAGAATGACGCACAGTAGTGGGCGGAAATTCAACTCAGCAAAAGTTGCGACAATGGTTGCGACAAAGACCGCAGGAATAAGTCCGAAAGGACGGACCAGCACCGCAAATGCGGCGATGCTGCCAAGAATGAAGATCGGCGTCAGTGTCCGAACCTCGGGAAACCGTCCTGAACGAAAGAACCCGGAAATCGAAATGGTGACTCCGAATAGAGCCATCAACACGCCCAACGCAGCCGGAATCATGCCCGGACCCATGCGGGTTATGGTCCCCATGTTGTAGTGCATGAAGGCATAGGCAGCCGCAGCCAATCCCAGCGCGGCAAGTAGACCTCCTCCAAGGATGTCGCGAAAGTCGCGATCTACCACTTCTATACCCTCCCAGTTTCCTCCGCACCGACGGCGCGTTCTGGATAGTCGGGGGTATAGATGAAGCATTCAACTTGCCAGATTGCATGGACGCATAACCAAAAGTGAGGAATGGCGGGTCGCTGGATCGCTTGTGGCAGAACGGCCGCCCAGCCATACTTCCAACATGCAAGAAGAGCTGATCACACAGGGCTGGCACTTCGAACCCGGCGACGGTTTTATGGCACTTGTCGGGGGCCTCTGGTATCGCCGCAAAGACAACACCACAGAGTTCGGATTTCCATCAACCGATATGCACGCCAATCGTGGGGGTGTCGTTCACGGAGGCATGTTGTCGGCGTTCGTCGACCGTGCTTTTGGCCAAATGGCACGGGAAACCAGTGCGGTTGACCGGGTTGTAACGATCAGCCTCACCGTACAATTCATGATCCCCATGCCTATTGGCCAGTTTGCGACAATAGCTCCAAAAATCGTCAGGATGACCGGCAGGTTGGCGTTTGTTGAAGGCACACTAATTTGCGACAGTGAACCGATCGTCTCGGCGCAAGGCGTCTGGCGCCTGATACGCTCAACCTAAAAGCTTAGGCGAGAACCACCAGTCCGTCAGCCGCCGCAACGCCTTCCCGTTCGGGCATGACGAACAGTGGGTTTATCTCGGCCTCGACCAGTTTATCACCTAGTGCCTGTCCCATGTTGGCAATGCTGAGAACGGCTTTGACGAGCGCGGACACGTCATAGGCGCTGCTGCCGCGATAGCCGCCAAGGAGGCTGGAGACGCGCAGTTCATCCACCATTTCCTGGGCGTCCTGTTCGGAGAGTGGAAGGAGCCTGATCGCGACGTCGTTGGTCAGTTCAGCCAGAACACCACCTGCCCCCAACAAGACAAATGGCCCAAGTTGCGGATCGTAGCGCAATCCCAGGATCATTTCGATCCCGCCCTTGAGCATCTTTTGCACCAGGTAGCCCTCGGGGGCCGGAAGGTTCTGGGCCGCGAGACTTTGCGCCATCTGCTCCAGCGCATCGCCGATGTTGGCTTCGTCGAGCGAAACCCGCACACCGCCCACGTCGGATTTATGCGCGATCTCGTTGGAGAGCACCTTGAGAACCACTTTCCCTCCCAGTTCTCGTGCTGCAGCGACGGCCTCCTCGGCACTTTGCACAATGCGCTGCTCTGCGCCTGCGAGGCCAAAGCGCTCGAAAAGTTCGCGCGAGTTTGCTTCGTTGAGCGTCCCTGAAGGAAGGATACTTTTATCAATGCCGCCATTGGCAATCTGTGGGGCACCGGCGCGAATGGCCCGGGGCAGTGCAGCGATAAGCGCCGATGCACAGGTTTCAGGATCGGTATAGCTTGGGATGCCTATGAGATTGAGATCACGAAGAATGTCGGGCGCGCTGGGGCTGACGTAGGCAATCAAAGGCTTATCGCTTTTGGCCGCGCCATTCTTGATCGCACCGACCGCAACATCGGGTTGCGCCAGTGCTGATGATCCGACGACCACGACAACGCCATCGATGGACTGCGACGTCAACAATGCCTCGGTTGCCGCAGTCATCACCTCGGGTCGGACACCTGCAAGCGTTACATCAACCGGGTTGGCCATTGATGGCTCACCGACTGCGAGAATGGATTGCAGGCGTTCGGCCGTCTGGGCGTCCAGTAGCGGTACGTCCAGTCCGCCGAGCCCGCAATTGTCGGCCACAAGGCTGCCAGCTCCACCAGTTGAGGTCAGAACGGCAACGCGCTTGCCCTTCATCACGCGTTCGGTAGCCAGCATGTTGGGTAGATTCAGAAGGTCGCCAAATGTTTCTGCCCTGATGATACCGGTCTGACGGAAGAGTGCGTCATATACCCGGTCCTCACCCGCCAGTGCGCCGGTATGTGACACGGCCGCGCGCGCGCCGGACTCCGACCTTCCAACCTTATAGACGACCAGTGGCTTGCCTACGGCCTGTGCACGCCCGGCGGCAGCTCGGAATTTATCGATCGATCTGATGCCTTCGACATAGGCTGCAATGACGCGGGTGTCCTTGTCGTTGACGTAATAATCAATGAGATCGGCAATCTCTACATTCAGTTCATTGCCTGTCGACGCAAGTTTTGAAAAGCCAATACCTTGCGCGGTTCCCCTCGAAAGCAACGCCCCCAGAATGCCCCCGCTCTGGGATGCGACCGAAATCCCACCCACGGGAAGATTTTCCATTTCCAGCGCGCCGCTCGCTGAGAGAACGATACCCTTGTGAAGGTCCATCGCACCTATCGTATTCGGTCCCAGAACGCGCATGGACCCGGCTGCTTCAAGCAACTCCACTTGACGGGCGGCACCTTCCGCACCTGCTTCTCCGTACCCTGACGCGAGGACGACCGCTAGCTTGGTCCCGCGCGCAGCCAGTTCACGGACAGCCTGATGAGCGCGCTCCACGCCGAGCAGTACAATAGCCGCGTCTGGCGCTTCTGGAAGATCGCCAATCGAACCAAAACACTTCAGGCTCGCAATTTCATCGGCCTTGGGATTGATCGGGTAAATCCGGCCCGTATAGCCGTGTTTGAGCAAATAATTGACCGGACGCCCTCCGGTCTTTCCCGGATCCGCCGAGGCACCCACTACCGCCACGCTTTGTGGACTGAAAAGAGCATCAAGAGCTGCAAATTGGTTGATGATGCCCAGAGTCATCACGATCTCCTCATTCCACTTCAAAGCGCCACGCGGCCAAAAAAGTCCGCGAACGTCTATTCTCATTTGGCCGGACTTTGGGTGTTGCTTGCTTGTTGGACAACTGAGAATAGGGAGCGGACATCCAAACATCTGGTTAGGCTCGAAGCGGCCCGGTTTTGATTTGATTGACCAACCTTGGGTTATGCAAATATGCTCGCCTTCGGGAGGAGTATCTAAATGCTCAAACGAAACGCACCGCTTAACGCACTGCGCGCTTTTGAAGTCGCCGCACGTTATCTCAGCTTCACGTTGGCTGCCCAGGAGCTCAACGTCACACAGGTTGCGGTCAGCAAGCAGGTGAAGACTCTCGAAGACTATCTTGAAACCCAGCTGTTCGTGCGCGGACACCGGTCACTTGCTCTCACCGAGGAAGGCAAGCGACTGGTTGCTCATCTGACGTCGGCGTTTGAAGAAATTTACGAAGGAATTGATTCTATAAGCATGCGCGGGCGACGCGATGTGGTGGCTATTCAGGCCTATACAACCTTCGCTCAGCGATGGCTGATTCCCCGCCTTTCCAAATTCCATGCAGCCCATCCCGACATAGAGGTGCGCATTTCGGCCTCCCTGCAACCTGTGGATTTTTCCTCAGGCCAGTTGCACTGCGCGATCAGGTCGGGGGACGGGAAATATACCGATTGCCAAAGCGAATTGCTGATCCCAATCGTGCTGACGTCTGTCTGTTCTCCGAACCTCTTGGGAAACGGGAACCTGAACGTTCCCGAAGACCTTCCAAACCACACGCTGATTCACAGTCTGGCCAGGCGCGATGATTGGGGGCGTTGGCTCGCCGGCTCCGGCAATTCGGACCTTCATTGCCCACGCAACATGAAACTGGAAAACTCGGCTCTTTGCTACGAGGCGGCAGCCGAGGGTATCGGGGTGGCGATGGCGATCCAGGCGCTTGTTCAGCCGGCGCTCAATAACGGACAGTTGGTGGAGCCTTTCAAGGCGCGCGTACGGCTTGATGAGGGCTACCACTTCATCTGGCCATCCAACAGGCCGCTTCGCGGAAGCGTGCAGATTTTTCACCAGTGGTTGCTTGCCGAGGCGGCGTCAACTATTGCCGCCGCCCAAGCCATAGAGACACGGTCCGCCTGAAACAGGTTTGCTCTCAATTGTCGGGATTGCCGATTCCGAACTTGCGCAAATCGGCCAGACGCTTGTTTGGGCCGGCGTCGGCAACGAAACTCGCGCAGGCATGAGAAAATCGCACCGCGTCCTGTCGGCTCGCCCAGTGTAGCGGCCCTCCGGTCCAGCGGGGGAATCCGTAACCGTTGACGAGAACCACGTCGATATCCCCAGGACGCAGCGCAATGCCCTCTTCAAGCACGAGTCCGGCTTCGTTGACGATAGCTGCCAACGCCCGCAACTGGATCGTTTCCGGATCAATCTGCTTGCGCTCGACCCCCTTTTCCATCGAGGCCTTCATTATCAGGTTTTCGACTTCCGGATCTCTTTCCGGCTGTCCGCCATCGCCATAGCGGTAGTATCCCAACCCCGTCTTCCGCCCCAAACGCCCGGCTTCGCACAGTCGATCGGGAATATGCACATACCTTCCAGAAGCTGCCTGCGCGCCTCCATTCTGCTGGCGCATCCGCCATGCAATGTCGAGCCCGGAAAGATCGGCGACTGCGAACGGCCCCATTGCAAATCCAAATGCCTCAAGGGCGGCATCGACTTCGTGAGGCAAAGCCCCATCTTCGAGCATGATTTCACAGCTTGCCCTGTAGGCGGAATAGATGCGGTTGCCGATAAACCCGAAGCCGTTTCCGGCCTCGACGGCCTGTTTGCCAAGGCGCTTGGCGACGGCAAGTCCAGTCGCCATTGCCTCGTCGGAGCTGAATTTGCCGCCAACGACTTCGAGCAGCTTCATTGCATAGGCGGGAGCAAAAAAGTGCAACCCAACGACATTCTCGGGGCGGCTCGTCGCATCCGCGATAGCATCGATATCCAGATAAGACGTGTTGGTAGCGAGCAGTGCCTGCTTGTTTGCAACGACGTCAAGTTCGCGAAACAGCGCGGTCTTGGCGCCGAGATCTTCGATGATGGCCTCGATGAGGACGTCGCAAGTATCGAGCTTGGAAAGATCATATCCAGTTGCCAGATTACTCTTGGCAGCATCGGCTGCCCCCGAAGACAGCCGTCCAGCCGACTGTGCCCGATCAAGGACGGTGCCGATCAAGGTGCGCGCACGCGCAATTGCACCCTCGTCGGAGTCGATAAGCGTCACACTGTAGCCCGCTTGCAGAATATTTGCAGCGATACCAGCTCCCATCGTTCCCGCACCCACGACCCCAAAACTGGAGAACGGCCTTGCCTTGGCCTGCCTGCCCTCCCGGCCCCGGCCCGCATCCCGTTCTGCGAAAAATATGTGCCGTAGTGCCCGTGCCTCATCTCCTGTGCGCAACCGCTCGAAAACTGCGCGCTCACGATTGAGTCCTTCCTGTGCGGAAACATGCCCTGCAAGTCTGATGCAGTCTATCGCCGCTGCGATATGTGGTCGGTGTCGGCCCGACCCAAGCGCCTTGCGTGCAGCAGCCTCTACGCTTTCCACAGCTTTATCCGGGACCGATCGGTCAATCACCCGCCGCTTTGTCCCGACCAACGCTACGGCCAACTGCCTTGCAGCGACCCTGAGATCGCTTTCGACAACCTTGTCGACCATTCCCAAGGCCAGCGCCTGCTCAACCGGCAGCCTCTTGCCCGTGCAAATAAGCTCGATCGCCTTGGACGCGCCTACAATCCTGGGAAGTTTCTGGGTTCCACCTGCCCCCGGGATGACCCCGAGCGTCGTTTCCGGCAGGCCCACCAAGGCTCCTGACAAGGCTATCCGCGCGTCGCAGGCGAGGGCCAATTCATAACCACCGCCAAAAGCCGCGCCCTGTAGTGCGGCGACAAAAGGTAATCGCGACGACTCTATTTTGGAAAGGATCGCCGGCAATTGAGGATATGCGAGCGGAAGGTCAAATTCGCTGATGTCTGATCCGGCTACGAACGTCTTTCCGGCCCCGATCAGGACGACCGCTTCGATCTCCTTGTTCCCCTCGATTTCGCCAAGGGCAGCAAAAAGATCCGAACGCACATCGCTTGAAATGGCGTTTACGGGCGGATTATCCAAAATCAGAAGCGCGACCGAGCCGTCTCGATCGATGTGAACAGTTCCACCCATTGCCGAATTACCCGCTCATTCTGCCCAACAGAAAATAGCGGACCAATGGTCAGACACCTGGCCGAAGCCGATCCACGTCCGCTATTGAAGCAGTCTGGAAATGATAATTGGGTAAGACAACTGCAGCTTCCTTGGCCAGACCTTACTTATTGTAATGATAGCGATCTACCGCTGGGCGTTGACCACCGGCGTGCCGGCTGTTTCTGCCACGCACTTCATCAAAATTCGCTCTACCATGCACAACGTTATGCCTGCAAAACGATTTCTCGGTTCAGTAGTCTGGAAATAGTGCGATTAAGACGATCAACCAATGCTGATCGACAATTTGGACCATAACTGAACTCAATCGAATTTCGGGAACCAGCAAATGCCCCAAGCATTCATCTGCGATTATATCCGCACACCCATCGGACGCTTTGGCGGCGCGCTGTCCTCGGTTCGGCCCGACGATCTGGGCGCAACCGTCTTGAAGGCGCTTGTCGAGCGCAACGCATCGGTCGATTTCGATGCGGTCGATGATGTCATTTTCGGCAATGCCAATCAGGCCGGCGAAGACAATCGCAATGTCGCGCGCATGAGCCTGCTGCTGGCCGGGCTTCCCGTCGCCGTCACCGGCACGACGATCAACCGGCTGTGCGGTTCGGGTCTGGATGCCGTGCTCACAGCAGCGCGCGCCATCAAGGCGGGTGAAGCTGATCTCATGATCGCGGGCGGCACGGAATCCATGAGCCGCGCACCCTTTGTCATGCCCAAGGCCGATACCGCATTTTCGCGCAATGCGGAAATCTACGACACGACCATTGGCTGGCGTTTCGTCAACCCGGTGATGAAGAAGCTCTACGGCGTCGATTCCATGCCCGAGACGGGCGAGAATGTTGCTGAAGACTACAAGGTCAACCGCGAGGATCAGGACCAGTTCGCGTTGAGGAGCCAGAACAAGGCTGCCGCAGCCCAAGCCAATGGCCGTCTTGCAAGGGAAATCACACCTGTCACCATCCCCCAGCGCAAGGGCGATCCGATTGTCGTCGACAAGGACGAACATCCGCGCACAACGACGATCGAAACCCTCGCCAAGCTCGGTACACCCTTCAAGAAAGAAGGCGGCACAGTGACGGCTGGCAACGCTTCGGGCGTCAATGATGGTGCGGCCGCGCTCATCATTGCATCCGAAGCCGCGGTCAAGAAATACGGCCTTACCCCGCTCGCCCGCATAACCGGTGGCGCAACCGCCGGTGTGCAGCCGCGCGTCATGGGGATCGGCCCGTTGCCGGCATCGGAAAAACTCGCAGCACGGCTCGGCATCAAGCCAAGCGATTTCGATCTCGTCGAACTCAACGAAGCCTTTGCAAGTCAGGGCATTGCGGTGCTGCGCGGGCTCGGGATCGCCGAAGACGCCGATCACGTCAATCCCAATGGCGGCGCCATCGCGCTCGGCCATCCGCTCGGCATGTCGGGCGCCCGCATTGCCGGCACGGCAGCGCTTGAGATGAGCCTGACGGGCAAGAGACGCGCACTGGTCACCATGTGCATCGGCGTCGGCCAGGGCATCGCGGCGGCGCTGGAAGCGGTCTGACCTTCAGAGCGCCAAATCCCCCGCGCCACGGTCCGCACGGTCCGGCAGATAATATCGAGCGCTGCGGTCTTTGCCACGCCTTTCCGAGTGGTGAGACCGACGGCATTCTTGCGGACTGCGGAATCTCAGCATGACCCATGGTAGCCAATACAATATATGACCTTTTGAACCGTCTTATGCATCATTCCACCAAGAAGTGCGTCCGCACACCGGCAACAAGTGAACGACCTAGACAGGTAAAACGGATCTTGACCAATAGCTAGCCGTCCGGACGTTTCACTGCCTTTGTTCGCAACATTGCAAGTTCTCATCTCCGCCAACCGCTACCAACAGGCCCATCGCGATATTACTGCGATTTCGCAGAAAAATGTGTTTCCTGAGTACGTTATCGCGCCATAGAGTACGATGTGGTAGCGGAGGACCGCTGCCGCCAATCCTCACACCTACCAGAAATACGCTACAGGCTCCGATTGTTTTCTCGGCTTCTGGCGGCGTAGGTATGCTTTTCCGATAACCTCTATGACGCAGAACACGGATCATCAGGTTTGGGCGAGAGTCTTCAAAATGTCGCCGTTCAGAATTGACGCCACAAACACGAGTTAGCCGCAGAGCATGCCCACCAGTGTGTCGAGGACAGGTGCCAACCGATGCAGGACTGAACAGTCGCCGAAATGCAGCGTGGCGCAAAACCCATCATGGCGATAGCCGTTCCGCCCTAGAGCGGAACCCGAGCTGATTCAATTGACACGGGTTCTCAAATCAGATCGTTTCTGATTCAGCATGTCTGCCGGATGAGGAGGCTGGTGGACATGTCTAAAGCTCTCTCGCTCGACCTTCGCAGAAGTGTTTTCGCCGCCGGGCCAGCGGGCTCAGCCATCGCCAGGCAGTTGAACGCTTTAATGTCAGCGCTGCGAGTGTCAGCCGCTGGAGGACGCGTGAGCGCGATCAGGGAGCGCCTCGTCCCAAGGCGCTGGGCGGTGATCTTCGATCCGGACGCATCGACGCCTGTAAGGTTTTGATCCTACCGCTGCTGGAGGAGACGCCCGACATTACGATCAAGGAGTTGCGGCAAGCGCTGAGCGCGCGTGGTCACCGCTTCGGATTCGGCACGATTCAGCGCTTCTTTATCCGTCACGCCATCACTCGAAAAAAACGACGCTCCACACATCCGAGCAGGACCGGCCAGACATCCTGAAACAGCGGCAGGAGTGGTTCGAGGGACAGCTTGATCTTGACCCGACCAGGTTGGTGTTCATCGATGAGACGTGAGCGAAGACCAACATGGCTCGCACCCATGGCCGGGCACCTCGAGGCGAACGACAGCAGGTCGGTGCACCTCATGGCCACTGACGCACGCATACCTTCGTAAGTGCACTGACGCAGCGGGGCATGATCGCATCGTTCGTTCTCAACGGGCCGATCAACCGCCTCGCATTCGAAACCTATGTTGAGCAGGTTCTGGTGCCCGAGTTGCGGCCCGGGGACATCGTGATCATGGACAACCTGTCCAGCCATAAAAGAACGCGCACCCGTGACCTGATCGAAGCTGCCGGCGCAACGCTGAAATCCCTGCCGCCCTACAGCCCCAACTTCAATCCGATCGAAAACGCCTTCTCCAAACTCAAGGCGATGCTCCGTAAAGCGGCAGAACGAACCGTTGATGCGCTTTGGAATAGGATTGGCAAACTGGTCGAAACCTTCACGCCCAAAGAATGCGCAAACTACTTCGCTGCTGCAGGACATGATGCAGACTGATCGGATTCCGCTCTAGACACTTCGGCTTATTCAAGCATGAACCGTGTTCATGGCCTGCGGACAGACCTCCCGTCTGACCGAGATTTTGTTCGCCCAGCCCAACAATTGGGAATTTCTGCATTGCTCAACTTTCGTCTATTCGACTTTATGCGGACGAAAAAAGCTTGCACTCATTGATGCAGTTCATACAGCTCGAGTTTTTCCCGCAGTAGTTATCAACACTGTCACTACATTGGAGGGGTTTTATTATGCTTAGAACAACGTGCGCGGCATTTTTCACTACATTTTCACTTGCGTTGCCTGTTTGGGCCACAGACCTTGAAGTAACCCATTGGTGGACATCTGGCAGCGAAGCCGCTGCGGTACGGGTTTTGGCAGACAAGTTTAACGCCACCGGACACAACTGGGTCGATGGAGCTATTGCTGGCGCGGGTGGGGTCGCGCGCCCACTGATCACCAGCCGCATTACAGGCGGTGACCCGATGGGCGCGACGCAGTTCACTCATGGGCGCGCCATGGGCGAACTTATCGAAGCTGGGTTCATGCGGGATTTCACCGACTTGGCTGAACGTGAAGGATGGCGCGACCTCATATTTCCATCAACGCTGCTTGATGATTGTACATTTGAAGACCGTATCTACTGCGTTCCATCCAATACACATTCACAGCAATGGCTCTGGCTGAGCACAGAGGCTTTTGCGACCGCAGGAGTCAAAGTACCCACCAGTTGGACGGAGTTTGTTGCGGCCGCGCCAACCCTTCGTGAGCACGGCATTGTTCCGCTGGCGACTGGTCGCCAGCCATGGCAGATGCAACTGATCTTCAATGCGCTGATGATTTCGGTAGGAGGCCCCGATGTCTTCAATCGCGTCTATGGCGACAAGGATGCCGAATTTGCTGGCGGCCCTGAAGTGGCAATTGTCTTTGCGGCCGCCGATGATGCTCGCCACATGATCGTAGGCTCGAACGTCCAGGAATGGAACCTTGCCGCACAGATGTTGATCGACGGCAAAGCTGCGGGCCAGATCATGGGCGATTGGGTGCAGGGTGAATTCGTTCACGCAGGGCTTACTATCGGCACCGACATTGTGTGCTTGGCTGGCATGGGTGAGCACCAATACCTCACAGCGGCTGGCGATGCATTCTTCTTCCCCAAGGTCAACGACCCCTCCATACAGGAAGCTCAAGAGGCGCTCGCCTCCATTATTCTTCAGCCGGTCACCCAAGTCGAATTCAATCTTGCCAAAGGATCGTTGCCGGTCCGGCGCGATGTCGAACTTCACAACGTGACGCCTTGCATGCAGGCGGGAATGGGGATCCTTAACAGCGGGCAGATCGTCAGCAGCGCCAACAGCCTGTTGTCTCCTGACACCATCGCCCAGATTACAGATCTGATGGTGGAATTCTTCAACGACACCAGCTTCCCGGTCGAACAGGCTCAGGAAGAGTTCGCTGCTATTGTTCGCACGGCAGACTAGTCGACGTCCAAGTACGCGAGGATGACACCCCTCGCGTACAGATTATCCGATTTCCAAGGAGATGACGCCATGGCACAGGCTGCGCGGCGCATTGGGATATTGCGAAACCTTTCGGCCAAGTTTGCCTCGGTTCCCATGATCCTCACAGCGCTCATTGTCTATTTAGGATTTTCTCTGTGGACCATTCTGTATTCGTTCACGAACTCCAGACTGCTTCCGCAGACCAACTGGGTAGGCCTTGCACAGTACGAACGACTGTGGTCGACCCGACGCTGGCTCATCTCCATTGAGAACCTCATGATTTATGGTTCTTCAATGCTGGTACTTTCTCTGGTCATCGGCTTCGTTCTGGCCGCGCTTTTGGACCAGAAGATCCGCTTCGAGAACACTTACAGGGCGATACTGCTCTATCCTTACGCCCTGAGTTTCATTGTGACTGGACTTGTGTGGCAATGGCTACTCAACCCGGACCTTGGAGTTCAACATTTCGTCAGGGGGCTTGGTTTCCCTGACTTCGTATTTGATCCCCTTTCCAGTTCCGATTTCGTGCTCTTCGGCGTCATCGCCGCGGCGCTATGGCACGGGACCGGGCTCGTTATGTGCCTGATGCTGGCCGGTCTGCGCGGCATTGATGAGGACATCTGGAAGGCGACGCGCGTTGAGGGCATCCCCCAGTGGAAAACGTATCTGTTTGTCGTAATCCCGATGATGAAGCCGGTTTTCGTGACGACCCTTGTTTTGATCACGTCCGGCATAATCAAGCTGTACGACCTCGTCATCGCCCAGACCGGCGGCGGACCTGGGCTATCATCGGAAGTCCCGGCCAAATACGTGTTCGATTACATGTTCCAGTCTCAAAACCTGGCACAAGGATTCGCTGCCTCAACCATGATGCTTGCCGCCGTGGCCCTGGTCATCATTCCTTGGGCATTCCTGGAATTCGGGGGGAAAAAACGTGCATAAGCTTCAAGTCTCTAACGCTGAAATCGCTTCGAACGGTTCGGATGCCAGAGTAATGATCGGTCCGCGCGGCATGAAGCCGGTACGCCGACTTTCGCCTCGCAACGTAATCATCTACGGCACCCTTACAATCCTGGCACTCTACTATCTGCTGCCGCTCTACGTGATGGTGGTAACGTCTCTCAAGGGAATGCCGGAAATCCGCATGGGGAATATCTTTGCCCCGCCGGTGGAACTGACTTTCGAGCCTTGGATTCAGGCTTGGGCCCACACATGCACAGGACTGAGTTGCGATGGGCTTTCGCGAGGATTCTTCAACTCTGTAAAGATTACCATCCCCTCGGTCATCGTTTCGATCGCCGTAGCGTCGGTGAACGGCTACGCCTTGGCCAACTGGCGCTTTAAAGGCGCCGACATCTTCTTCACTATCCTGATCATCGGGGCATTCATCCCCTACCAAGTCATGATCTATCCGATGGTCATCCTGCTCAGGGAAATGGGCCTTTACGGGTCGCTTGGCGGTCTCGTTCTCGTGCACACCGTGTTCGGTATGCCGATCCTTACCCTTCTGTTCAGGAACTATTTCAGTTCACTACCCGAGGAATTGTTCAAGGCTGCCCGTGTCGATGGGGCCGGATTCTGGAGCATCTATTTCAATATCATGCTGCCCATGTCGCTGCCCATATTCGTTGTTGCCATCATACTTCAGGTTACGGGCATCTGGAATGACTTCCTGTTCGGCGTGATCTTCACACGCCCGGAGAACTATCCGATGACCGTCCAGCTGAACAACATCGTGAACTCGGTTCAGGGCGTCAAGGAATACAACGTCAACATGGCGGCCACCGTGCTAACCGGCCTTGTTCCGCTCGCAATTTATTTCGCTTCAGGCAAACTCTTTGTCCGCGGCATTGCCGCCGGCGCCGTCAAAGGATGAAACAGATGGAACCCAGCATCCTCATAAATCAACTGACCCTGAACTACGGTCCGGTCGAGGTGCTCAAGAAGCTCGACCTGGACGTTCCCAAGGGAGAGTTTCTCGTTCTGCTTGGATCGTCGGGCTGTGGCAAGTCGACACTCCTCAACTGTATCGCCGGGCTACTTGAGCCAACCGATGGCCAAATTCATATCAATGGCAGGAATGTTACCTGGGAAGAACCTTCTCGGCGCGGCATTGGCATGGTGTTCCAATCCTATGCGCTTTACCCACAAATGACGGTTGAAAAAAACCTTACTTTTGGACTCAAGAATGCAAAGGTACCACGCAATGAGATTGCCGAGCGTGTCGCACGTGCCGCCGGAATCCTGCAGATCGAACCGCTGCTCAAGCGCAGACCTTCAGCATTGTCCGGCGGACAGCGACAGCGCGTCGCCATCGGGCGCGCTCTAGTCCGCGACGTCGACGTATTCCTGTTTGATGAGCCCCTTTCGAACTTGGACGCAAAGCTGCGCGCAGAGTTGCGCGTCGAGATCAAGCGCCTGCATCAGAATCTGGGCAACACAATGATCTACGTTACGCACGACCAGGTAGAGGCAATGACGCTCGCTGATCGTATCGCGATCATGCGCGGCGGAGAGATCATGCAACTCGCCAGCCCCTCCGAAATTTACAACCTCCCGGTAAACAAGTACGTCGCTTCTTTTATCGGATCACCATCGATGAATTTCTTCGAGGCTGTATTGGGTCAGGGCGAAATCAAGCTCAAGGAACTATCCTTTCCCCAGCAAGATTATCAATGGTCTTCCGAACAGCGTTCGGGACAGGTCTGGTTCGGGGTTCGTCCTGAACATGTTGTGAGCGGAGACGCGCTTGGCAAATGCAAGACTCAGTTTGATGTCGTTGTGGATATGGTGGAGCCAATGGGTTCAGAAACTCTGGTCTGGGCCAAGCTTGCTGGGGAACCGTTCCGCTTCCGACTCGACGGGCAGACCCGAATTGTCAAGGGTGATACTGTAAGGGTCGGTTTTGACCTTTCACTCGCGTCCATGTTCGACGCCCAAACCGAGCGGCGCATCTAGAATGTCCGGTTCCGCCGCCAGTCCCCTCCTCTCTGCGAGGCATGCCTGGGTTTTGAAATGGGTAGGTTGAATATCGCTTTCGGTGATCGATCGCTCAGTGCAGCACCGTTCAATCTCGACGACGCCGATCTGGCATGGGTCCGATCGACTTTCGATGCATTGAATCTCGACCAGAAGCTCGGCCAGCTCATCATCCCCATTTGCAGGGATCTTTCCGCTGAGGCGCTTGACCAACAACTGGCATTGGGCGTGGGAGGCCTTCACCGCCTCCCGCGCCGCGCCGAAGCCGAATTGCGTGATAGCGCAGCCTATGCGCAGTTGAAAGCCGCAACTCCGCTGCTTATGACGTGCGACATTGAGTTCTCCGAGAAGAGCAGTGTGGGCTCTGGCACCTTTTTCCCAAATCAAATGGCGATCGGGGCAACAGGCGACCGCGTTCACGCGACACGCATGGGTGCAATGGCCGCTCGCGAAGCAGGCTATCTTGGCTTCAACCTCAGTTGGTCGCCGATAGGCGACTTGGCCGCCAACTTTCGATCGAGCGTTGTGAACACGCGCGCTTTCGGGGCCGACCCAGCTGCGGTGAGCGCCTTTGTAATGGAGTACCACCGGGGTGCACGCGAGAACGGCTTCGCGACATGTCTCAAGCATTGGCCTGGTGATGGCGTGGACGATCGCGACCAGCATTTCGTAACATCGCGCAATTCTCTGCCACTGGACGAATGGCGTACAAGCTTCGGCAAAATCTACGCTGACGCCATTGCCGATGGTGTACAAATCATTATGGCCGGACATATCACCTTGCCAGCCTATGGGGCTTCTTTGGGCGATGACGCTGACAGTCCGCAGCATATGCCTGCATCGCTCAATGCCGACCTTAGCATCCGCCTTCTGCGGCAGGAGCTTGGATTCAATGGCGTCGTCGTTTCCGATGCGACACTTATGAATGGGTTTGGAGCGTGCGGGCCGCGTGAAACAATTGTTCCGATGTGCATCGAGAACGGATGCGACATCCTGCTTTTCCCCAAGGATACTCTGGAAGATATCGGTCACTTGCGACGCGGCTTGGAAACGGGGCTCTTGACCAAGGAGCGTTTAGACCAGGCCGTGCTGCGAGTGCTCGCGCTCAAGGCTTCGATGGGCCTTCACCTCTCGCGTGGCGCAATACCAGACAAGTCGAACAAACCGCAGAGGCTTGCATCTAAAGAACATCGCCAATGGGCACGCGAAGCATCGGAAGCGGCCGTCACGCTGGTGAAAGATACTCAGCACCTGCTGCCTTTGCGCCCTGATAAGCATCGGCGGATTCTCCTCGCGCAACCGCAGGAGCGCTTCAGCCCATCCGGGCCGCTTCAGCCTCTTGAGATCGACCGGCTATTGCGCGAAGCCGGTTTCGAGGTTCATTGTTATCAGCCTGACGAGCCGATCGACGCTACGGCGTACGACATCGCAATGTATGTGCAGGCCGAAGAGGGCATGTCGGCCAAGGAGCATCTCGGGCCCCGCTGGAGCGAGTTCCACGGCCGCTTTCCCGCATCCATGAACCGTCTCTGGCACTGGCTGCCCACCATTTATGTGTCGCTCGGCACGCCGTTCCTGCTCTATCACATGCCCGAGTGCAAGACGTTCGTAAACGCCTACTCCGCGATCCTGCCCATGCAGCAAGCGGTCGTCGATGCGCTAATGGGCAAAATTGCGTTCTCCGGCCGGAGCCCGGTCGATGCCTTCTGCGGGCTGCCCGAAGCAGAGAATTGATCCCTTGGCCGATGAGCCTGTCACTCAGGACTTGGGTGGAAATACGCGCTCCCGGCCGTCCGATGGCGACAGGTCGAACAGATCCGCAGTCATCGCGATAAGGCTGTAATAGCCGACAACGCCAACCAGATCGACCATCGCGTCCTTGCCCAAGGTCTCAAGAGCTTCGCGATAGAGCGCTTCAGGAACGCGATGCTCTTTCGCAAGGCTCTTGGTGACCTCGTACACAAGCCGGTCCTGCTGATTGTCAAGTTCGGGTACACGGCCGCTGCTGAGCGCATCGAGAAGTTCGGGCGAAAGACCAGCCTCCGCAGCGGACTGTTGATGAGCCCACCAGGGCAACTCGACCTTCCATTCGGCCAGGAGCGTCATGATCGCCAGTTCGGACAAGCGCTTGGGAAGCGAGGAATTGTAGCGGCAGTAGCTACCGAGCGTTTGCGCTGCCTCAGCCAGTTCAGGGCGATGAAGCCAGAGCGCGAGCGGACCGCGCACCCGGCCGCGCGGCCCGGCCATGATCATGTCATAGACCCGCTGCTGGTCGGGAGAAAGGTTATCGAAATCGGGGGGAGCCAGCCTCATCTTGCACCTCATACAGCTGGAAAAGGGATCGTAGCCCTATCCCAAGCATTGCTTTACGGTCTTAATCGTCCGGCTTCTGGTTGATCCGCAAGTTCCTTATTCATTAGCAGGACAAACTACAGGTTATGCGCAAGTGTTCGGCTGCGTTTCCGAAAGCACTGGACGCACATGCCGGGATGTTCTTACGCAGGCGATCAACAGCCCGTCGTCGCGAAATATTCCCATGCCCAGGCGGGTCTTCAAAACCTCAATGCTATCACCCTGGTCCAGATTGCCCAGATATACAACATCCCTGCGTGCGAGCGGAGCAAGGCTTCTGTTCGTCTCCCACTGTGCACGTTCCGCCAATCGGGAAAAGACAGGGAAATACAGCAGACCGACCGCATTGAAATCCAGACTTGGACAGGGCCTCTCGCGATACCCTTTGTCCGAAGCCGCGAGAAGCTCCTGACTGGATTTCGATACTTCCCGCGCGGCATTGTTCAGTGCAAGCAAGGTCGCGGGAGCACTTGGCAATTCGGCTTCACTGACAGTCCGGTTGCGCACAATCCGGCGATTGAGGCCGGATTCGTCGTGACTGACAAAGGTTGAGATCATCGAGAGCCGTGCCAGTTCCTGGCCTTGGTGGCAAACGGCGTGGATAGAACCCGTTCGTCCGCGACTTAGCCTGAATATACCGGACTTTATAATAACTTCGGCACCTTGCAGACGTATCGTAGAGCGCGAAACTTCAAGGGAGGTCGCGCAGAATGCCGCATAGGCGGGACGGCCCTCGCTGTCGGTAAACACGGCCCGATCCAGGCCCGCGGCTTCGGCAATCAGCGACCAATGAATGTCACCGCATTCGCGTAAGAGCCATTGCTCGGAAAGCCCCTCAGGCGCGAGCTGTGCCATGCCAAGACGAATGGTACGGACCTGTTCGACAGGAGCGAGAGCACGATCCGCCAATGCCATGACTGCGCTCATTCGGCGGCTGCCACAGCGTCAGTATTCGCGTTGCGTTCGATTATTTCGGCCAGATAGACACTGTCTTCTTCAATGCCGAGGAAACGGCCGGAGCCCCAGGTATTCAGCCATCCCAGGCCGATGAAATATAACCCCGGAGCTGCGGTAACGCCGCGATCGAACACCGGACGCCCCTTTTCGTCGAACACGTCCACTTCGAGCCAGCTATAGTTGGCCCTGAAACCGATCGCCCAAATGACCGAAGTGATGCCGAGTTCGGCAGCATCGATTTCGGTCACTTCGCTTTCCGGCTCCCATACCTTCTCGAAGGGTTGGGTCGATGGCGCATCAATGCCCTGGCGCTCGATATAGGCGTCGATCTGCTCGCAAATGCGAACATAGCTGGCATCGGCATCATCGAGGTTCTTCTTGAGGTCAGGCAGGAATTCGATCCGGCTGCCGTCCATATCGGACAGCGAACCATAAAGCGACACGCCGTTTTCAAGGTGCCAGCGGCGCAGGTCGATTTCCTTGCCCCCGTCCCGGCCCGACATATAGTGGTTGGTCTGGGTCAGCGCTTTGACAGGGTCGGGGTGTTCAGCAATCGTAACGGCGTAGTGGCCAGCATCGTACAACCAATCGGTTGCGTCCCGGCCGCGATACTTGCGCGGGCTACGCGGTGCCGGGCCCACGGCAAGATGCACCTTGCGCCCCGCGCGCACGAAATCTTCCATGATCTGTACCCCAGACTGCCCGGTTCCCACGATCAATGTGGCACCGTTGGGCAGCTGGTCCGGGTTCCGATAGGACACCGAGTGCATCTGCATGATCGAAGGGTCGAGCCGTTTGGCATATGCCGGCTCGATCGGATTGTCATATCCGCCAGTGGCCACAACCACCTGATCGCAGGTCCATACGCCAGCAGAAGTTTCAACGACATATCCGCCGAGGGTGCGCGGCGAAACGCGGGTCACTTCAACATTTTCGACGATGTTGGGAGAAAAGGTCGACGCAAAGGCATCCAGATAATCGACGATTTCATTCCGGAGCATGAACCCATGCGGATCGGTGCCACCAAATTGCTTGTCGTAGTGGAAGCCGGGCAGACGGCATTGCCAGTTTGGCGTAACCAGGCAAAAGCTGTCCCAACGATTGACGCGCCAGGAATGAAATTTTTCATGGCGTTCAAACACCACGCTTTCGATATTCTTCTTGCCCAGATTATAGGCCACAGAAAGTCCGGCCTGCCCTCCGCCAACGATCACCACGGGAATATGCGGATGTGCGGTGTCATTCATGATCAGTTCCTTCATCTGGAAATCGACAGGCAGGTGACTTCGGCGCCCGCCTGTTGTGCAAATTGGGTTCCGCGAAGCTCGATCCGCTGCAACTGGTCCAGGGCTGAACTGCAGGCAAAGCCGTATTTGCGCTCAACCCGCTCGGACGCCATGTTCAACGAAGATCTGGCCCGTTCAAGAAACTCGGGCAGCGGATAGCTCTGACCCGGGGTGAACCAATCGGTTATGACGCTGGAGGGGGAATAGCAGCGCTCTTCGCTGTTATCGGGCCAGCGCACATACCAGTACATCTCAGGCATAATCCACCTCACTCGCGCGCAGGTTCAGGTAGGGGGTCTCCGCATGGTCCCAAAACAATGCCGTTTCCTCGCCCGCGCGGAGCCGGATTTTTGATCCGCGCACAATTTGGCCAATCGGCCCGGCCCAGACATCATGTGCAAGAAAACGACCGCAGACTGTCTCAACGCTGTCCGGTGGGACCGCGAGCAGGAAGCCGAAGCTCGGGAAAGTCCGGAGCCAGCGCTCTACCGGCACCGCGCGGGGCCGTATCAACCGGTCAACATCGATATCTATGCCCACTCCCGAGCATTCGGCCATCATCAGAGCGGTGCCGACAATACCACCCTGACTGATATCTTTTCCGGCGCAGACCAATTGCGTTTCCGAAAGAAAGGGCAGAATTTCGAGCTTATCTCTAAGCTGCCGGGGACTTTGCGATCCGGCTGCGAAAAAATTGTCGTAGTTCCTGTAGTCACCATTGAGGTCGATGGCCGCAACGAGCACATCGCCAGGCCGGGCCGCGAAACTGGAAATGATCGCCCTGGCGCGCCCCAGTATCGACACCGCCAGGCCAAGGCTGCCCGCTGCAAAATTCGTGTGACCGCCAAGGATCGGCACATCGTAGGCTGCGCCAGCGTCACGCAACCCCTCCAGCAAAGGACGTGCGGTAGCGGAATCCGGGGCCCACACCTGATCGAGCACGCCCACGGCTCGCCCGCCCATTGCCGCTATGTCGGAAATATTGACCATGAGGCCGCACCAGCCAGCAAACCACGGATCGTCATTGACGAAAGCCGGGATGAACCCCTCTCCGGCCAGAAGATCGAATGTGCCGTCGCCGCGCGGCAGAACCGCAGCATCGTCGCCCGGCCGCCCGGCACTCTTTGCCCCTATATCGAGCATGCCCGTCGCGGCACCAATGGCCAGCTTTGAGCGGATTGACGGATGCTGCCGCAGGCTCGCCGCCAGTTGTTGAACGTCAGCAATGCTCATGCTGCGCTCCGCCTTGCCATGAAGTACCAACCGGTATCTGGGTCAGTTATCGGTGCGTATTTCGCCAGATCGGCCGACATGCACAGATGCGGGACGCCGTGATAATCCACTTCGTGCAGGCCCTGCCAGTGGAGACGGCGGAACAATGGGACGTTCTGCATCTGCACATGGGCGAGGAAAGTATGGCAACCACGTGCGTTGGCGGTACTGACGGCAAGGCGAATGAGTTCTGCCCCCAGCCGCCCAACCTTACGATAATCGGCGTCCACGGCCAGCCTTGATCCCCACCATAGGCCCGGCTGCTCCTCATGTATGCGCACCGTGCCCACCACGCGATCGGGCTCATGCCCCAGGGTGGAAAGGGCAACCAGATGGGTTGCGATCAGGTCGATGTCGTCGCGATCATCACTCGCAAAAATAGCCTGTTCATCGACAAATACGCGCCGGCGCAGTTCGGCGGCTCCGCGCGCTTGCCATGGCCTGGATGCCGCGCGGATGAAATAGCCCGGCGAACGAAACTGCACGACCCCGGACATGGCTAAACCACCTTGAGTTTTTCGTAGGTAGAAAGCGCCGAACACGCACCGCATCGCCCGCAACCAGCCTTGATGTCGGAAGACTTCATGCCAGCCTCGACGATCATCTCACCCAAAGGCCGCAAAATAGATGCCATGAACTCCGCCTTCGGAGCCGGGTGGCTCTCAAGCGGCGTGCCGGAAATGGGCACGAAAGGCACCACGAATGGATAAACGCCCATGCTGCAAAGCTTTTGCGACGTCTCAAGGATGGCTTCGGCGCTGTCGCCCAGCCCGGCGAGGATATAGGTGGAAACCTGTCCCCGCCCGAAAACCTTCACTGCCGCCTCGAACGAAGAAAAATACTTCTCGAGTGGGACCGATGCCTTGCCTGGCATGATGCGGGCGCGAACCTCGGGTGTTACCGCTTCAAGATGCATGCCCAGAGCGTCGATCCCTGCATCTGCCATGCGTTCATGCCAGACGTCATCTGCTGGTGGTTCGCATTGTCCTTGGATTGGAATATTGACCGCTGCCTTGATCGCGCGGGCACTCTCGGCCAGAACAGCGGCCCCTCGATCCAGGCTGGCAGGGGTGCCGGTTGTCATGACCATATGCTCGATCCCGTCGAGTTCGACGGCAGCCTTGGCAACCTCGGCCAATTGCTCAGGTGTCTTGTGAGCGATGGTGCGGCCTGCCGCCAGACTTTGACCTATGGCGCAGAACTGACAGGTTTTCTTACGGCTTTCATAGCGAATGCAGGTCTGGAGCACGGTCGTGGCCAGCACATTGCGCGAGTGCAACGTTGCGATGTGGCTATAGGGGATTCCTTCCGCGGTTTTGAGGTCGTAGAAGCGCGGACGGCCGGGAAAGCGCACCCGCGCCACCTCAACGCCTTCGCGAGTCACGCGCGACAGGCCGTCTTCGGCAGGCGCCTCAACCAGAAAGGGGCTTTCAAACGCGGGCGCGGTATGGACCGGGACCATTACCGTAGTCGCGCCAATCGTCACCGCCTTGTGGTCCGATGGGCCCGCGCCGCCACGGCGGCTTTCATGGCCCGCACGCGGGTCCACCAAGCGCATGCCCCGCGTTTGAAGCTCATTGATGAGTTCGGAGCTAGACATTTTCACACTCCTCTTCGGTAATTCCGGAGGCAAGCTCATACTTCTCCGGCTGATCGCCACGATCCTCGACCGTCTGGCGTGGCAGAGCGGGCCGGGTATCGTGAACAAGGTGAAGCAAGTCAGGGCGGGCATAATGGCCGACGCTGTCCATCATGCGCTTGCGTTTGGTAACGAGCTTCATGTCCATGTCTGCAATCAGTATTCCCTCTCCCTGGGTCAGCGGTTCGGCGAGGTGCCGCCCTTCGGGAGAAATGATGCAGGTCATGCAGCCATCGCTCACCGCCTTTTGCATTGCAGGATCAGGATGGATGGATGCGATCTGCTCGACGGTCAGCCAGCCGGTGGCATTGACAACGAAGCACCCGGACTCAAGTGCGTGATGACGCATTGTCACTTCAATCTGTTCGGCAAAAATCGGCCCGACAAGACTTCCAGGAAACTGCGCAGCATGAATTTCTTCGTGCTGTGTCATGAGCGCGTAACGGGCCAGAGGATTATAATGCTCCCAACACGCCAGAGCCCCGACACGGCCAACCTTGGTCTCCACAACCTTGAGGCCGGCGCCGTCGCCCTGCCCCCAGATCATCCGCTCGTGATAGGTTGGGGTGATCTTGCGCCGCTTCAGCGCCAGCATCCCGTCGGCGTCAATGATTAGCTGCGTGTTGTATAGCGAACCATGATCGCGTTCGTTGACGCCAAGAACGATGACAGCCCCGCTCTTGCGGGCGGCATCTGCGATCGCCTGTGTTTCGAGCGAAGGTACCGTCACCGCTTCCCTATAAAGCTGGAGATGCGCGGCACCTTGCTGCACAGGCGGTAGAACAAAAGAAAAATATGGATAGTAGGGTACAAAGGTCTCGGGAAAGACGATGAACTGCGCACCCTTCCCGGCCGCCTCCGCAATGGCATTGAGAACCCGCTCCACGGTCCCGGCCCTACCGGTCAGGTCCGGGGCAATCTGAACGGCTGCGGCTCGTATCACATCGCTGCGCATAAAATCTGCCTGTTTGGTGGCTGTTCAAGAAAATCTGCAGGGCCGCGAACGACCCTGCATATGGCGAGGGTCAAACGGTCCAGGTGTCGAGAATGACGGCGTTTGCCTTTTTGTGGATCAGGATGCAGTCGAGCACATCCTGGGGCGCGATTGGGGTAATGCCGGGCAACAGCGAAGGCTCGCCATGTCCATACAATGCCTGCAGTGCAAACCGGCACGCATAGACCTTACCGCCTTCATTCATAAACTTCTTGAGGTTGACGGCAAAGTTCTGATGCCCCGGGAAAGCCTCATCGCCCAATGTCGGGAAGCCCCGTTGAATTCCCAGCGTAACACCTGGCCCATAGAGCAGGATCGACGTCTCATAGCCCTTCCGGTTGAGCCGGATAGCGTTGAGAATATTGACCAAACCGATTGAGCCTTCAAATGCAACCGTATGGAACGTCACGAGTGCCTTTTCGCCCTCATCCGCCTTTACGTCCTCAAAAACCTTCTGCTCATAATCTACAAAATAGTCGCCGTCCTTGTGCGCTGGCTGGGTAACTGCAGGCATTTTCTTTCTCCGGGTTAGTGAATATGGGAGAGCGTATGCCTGGAAAAATGTATGGGTCAATTGTCAGTTTAATATGCATACAATAATTCTGTAATTTGACTCATATGTGCATATATTTTGCGCACGGGAGCTATTTCTTCGGCATCCCACTGCTCAGAATATCGCTAATGATGGCTAGATATTAGAGAAAATGTGATCCATACATTGTGCAACATATTGATCGACTCAATTTGAGGAACTCATGCAGAACTGGACTCCGGGCATGCGGAGTGACGGAACGCCCCGCTACCTCATGATCGCAGAGGCAATTGCTGAGGACATCAAGTCCGGACTGCTTAAGCCCGGCATGCGGCTTCCACCTCAAAGGCAGCTTGCTGCCAGGCTCAAGATCGACTTTACAACCGTTACGCGCGCCTATTCCGAGGCACAGGCGCGAGGGCTGGTGAATAGCCAAGTCGGTCGCGGAACCTTTGTCGCCGCGAGCGCCGCATCAACCACATTGGCGGATCCATCCCGTGAGGCGAGCGAAGACCTCGTGATGAATATGCCGCCCGAACCAACAGACCCCGCGTTGGTCGAGAAGATGCGCGATGGCCTGCACTATGTGTCAGCCAACCTTATTCAATTGCTGCGCTATCAATCGGCCATTGGCAGCGAACAGGACAGGTCCGCGGCTTCAAGTTGGCTGTCGCTGCGCGGTCTCATGGCAAAACTCGAACGCATCGCGGTCACGCCCGGAGCGCACGCTACAATCACGGCCATATTGGCCATGACCGTCGAACGCAATGACACGGTATTGTGCGAAAAAATTACCTATCCCGGCATTCGGAGTATCGCCCAGCGTCTCAATGTCAACCTTGTCGGGGTTGAAATGGACAACCAGGGCGTGCTTCCCGATGCCTTGGAGGAAGCGATCAAACGCCACCAGCCGCGTATGCTTTATCTCAATCCGACCCTGCAAAATCCCACAACGATCACCTCACCGACGGCACGGCGCCTGGAGATTTCCCAGATTATCAGCGACTACCGCGTGCAACTGATCGAAGATGACGCCTATGGTTTTGTGCCTGACAAGGCTCCAGCCCCAATCGCCGCTTCGGCTCCGGATCTGACCTGGTATATCGGCGGATTGGCAAAGTGCATCGGAGCAGGGCTGCGTCTGGCCTATACCGTTGCGCCATCGGCAAAACATGCGCTTGCGCTGGAAGGGTCACTGCGCGCGCTTATGGTGATGCCGTCAACATTGCCTATGGCGCTCGCGACACGCTGGATAGAAGATGGAACCGCGGACCTTGTCAGACGCTTTATTCGCAAGGAAACCGCTATCCGGCAGGACATTGCTGCAGAGGCCCTTCATGGCCTCGAATTCCTTTCGGCCGAAAACGCATTCAATGTATGGTTGCGCCTTCCGCCCGGTACGAGCCGGGCAAACATCATGGCGAATATGACGGGCCGGCACATCGGCATCATTCCTTCCGATGCGTTCACTGTCGGCGGCACCGCAGACGAATGTGTGCGCGTATGTCTTGGCGGATCCATTGGCCGCACCGAACTGCAAGGAGGGCTGGCCTATCTGGCCCACTTGCTCATGCCAGAGCCCAACTACTGATCCGTCGCCCGGCTGCAATACCGGTAACCAAATCCGGGAAATGATTCTCGCAATCATTTCCCGGAAAAGCAGAGCGGACCTTCGGACCAGACTGTTTTAAAGACCAGCCAGAATGTCCCGGACCTTTTCGGGGCAGTCGCCCAAAGTCTCGATGGCGCTTACGCTGTCGATCGACGCAGCTTAGAATGCGGACACAGACTTTCGCTCGAATGCCACGCTACAGTACGCCAAGATTGGCTTAGTGATGATGCCAGTATGGTTCCGGATATCCCACCAGAATGGCGACTTCTTGAACCAAAAAGCTGCCAACTTGTTTGAGCTAGTGTAAGCGCGACACCCATTTTTGCACTGCGAAGCGGTTTTCTATTCATGTCGCGAGCACACGATAGTCGCCTTCCCTACCCACGTGGCGCCGTCCGTTCCAATTGAACATTGAAGCCGTACGGTTGATCATCGTCACGAAAACTGCTGGCGGACCACGAACTTGAACACACTCTTCTTACTCATGGCGCAGTATGAGGGACGCGTTATTGTTCCCGCAGAAACCGTGTGCAAAGACTATTTTTCCCACCTCACGCTCACCAAATTCTTGCGCAAAGTGAGCGCTGGAGAAATCGAGCTTCCAATTACCCGGGCAGAAAAAAGCCAGAAAAGCGCGAAGGGCGTTCATCTTCAGGACCTAGCCTCATACCTCGACAAGCGACGCCAGATCGCACTGTCCGAAGCGCACGCCTTCCGTCGGAAATAGTGCCTCGAGGCCGACTTCATGCCTGGTTTTTGGCAATCCGCTGATCAGCGCCAGTCGGGACGACACATCTGCCATCTAACTGAACCTTAGTCACACTTCCTTGGTTCCGACCAGACTCGTCCAACAAATACAACAACGGTACAACATTAGAAAATCGTCACACCTAAAACATTGAATTCAATTATCTATTCGAGACGCCCGTCCAATCCATCATGGGAGCAACGGAGAATTTTCGGGCGGTACGGAGGCTCATCGCGACAGCTTTGTTGGGTGCTTGCGCGGTTCCATACCGGAGGGCGGCGGCGCTGTCCAATCTCGGCATGGTGATCGGCCGCATCACAAGGCGAATATCTCGCCCGTTCGGCAATTGCGGACGCGATCTACGACCTTGCCGTTCCAATGATAGTCGAAATGGTCGCCCTGCACGGGTGGCGGGATGAGGTTGGGCCAGAAGATGCCGGCGCATTGGCCGCCCGGGGAGCGGACGCTCTTGTAGACGACGCCGTTGGCGCCCTTGGCGCGCAGGTCGCGCCCGAGCGATTGAGACGCCGAATAGTCGGTGGGGTGGTGGTATTTGCCGAATTCCCGCAGGTCGGCGAGGTCGAGATCGATGGCATTGATGAGAAGGCGGAACTGAGAGGTCCAGCCAGGCGCTTCATTGGACGCGGCCATCGTGCGGCCGTGGTGATAGGCGACTTCGCGAATGGCCACTTCCTCACTGTCGCCGGCGCTGTAGACCCCATATGTGCCGTCGGTGAACCGGCCGGGACGGTCGGTGCTGACATGGACGAAGGGGGCCATGAGGAGGCTGGCGCCGGCGCCGCCCACGCGCCGGTCCGGGGGAACGAGATCGAGACGGCCCAGGTGTTCCCATAGGCGCGGGTTGGTCTTGGATTCGGCGGAGGCAAGCGCCTCCCAATCGCGTGGGTCGGCGATATCCTCAAAAAGATCGATGGGCGGGTGGATCGAGCGGATGATGCGGCAAGCGCGCGGCCAGCTTACGCGGACGGGCGGGATTGAGGTCACCAGCCGCCCCGTTCGGCGTCGAGATAGGCACGGACTCGGGCGAGCGAGAACATATCGCCCTGCGCCATGATGTTTGCAGGGGATTTGCCCCCCAGCGCGCTATTGGGCTTGCTGATCCACTCATAGCCGCGGGCGGGATCGGAAAAGAGATAGCGCAAGCCCTTGTGTATGCCCATGAGCAGCGAGAGGCGCGTTGCGAGATCGCGGTCGATGCGACCGATCTCACCCGCCTTCCACCGTGCCCAGGTGCGCGCGGCGAGACCCCCGAGGATTTCGCGCGCCTCGGCGTCCGACAGCTGCCAGCGTTCGAAGAGGTTCATCACGGCGCGCGCCATCGCTTCCGCTTCGGTAGCGGTGATGAGCGGGACCTCGGGCGCGGCCTTGGTGCGCGGCACTTCTTGCAGCATGGCTATCTCCTTTTGGCGTAAAATAGGCGTCATTACGCCATTTGGCAAGACTCAACCATTGGATTACTTGGCGAGGCGTCGAAGGCGCGATAGAGAACGGCAATGCTCGCCCTTATCTTTTCCGCTCTTCTCCCTATCGCGCTCATCATCACCCTGGGGCATCTGCTCCGCCGTTTCGGGTTTCTGGGGGAAGCCTTCTGGCCGCAGGCCGAGCGGTTGGCCTATTTCGTGCTGCTGCCCCTGCTCTTTGCCCACGGGCTCTACAGGGCCGATCTGAGCGGCGTGCCGGTCGGCGCAATGATCGCCGGGCTTTCCGGACCGGCTGTCATCGGTACGCTCGTCATGCTCGTCGCCAACCGGGCGTTCCGGTTCGAAGGGCCGGTGCTGACCTCGGTCATCCAGGGCAGCATCCGGTTCAACAATTATGTCGGCGTTACTGCGGCGGTGGGGCTGCTGGGCGTTTCGGGTGCGGCGCTGGCGGCGGTCACCAACGCCATTCTGGTACCCACGGTCAATGTGCTCTGCGCGCTAGTGTTCGCGCGCTACGGCACCCGCCAGCCAACGGCGTTCGGCGTCGTCAAATCCATCGCACTCAATCCGCTCATTCTCGGCTGCGTGGCCGGAATCGTTCTGCGGCTGACGGGGATCGTGCTGCCGCAAGGGATTGAAGGGTTCATGCAGGCGATGGGTCAGGCGGCGCTGCCCATCGGGCTTTTGTGCGTCGGGGCGGCGCTGAACTGGGAAGCGCTTGGGCGGGGCATCCGCCCTGCCCTCGTCGCAACGGCAGGAAAATTTTTGCTGGTCCCCGCGATCACCGTCGCAATCTGCCTTGCCGTGGGCCTGAGCGGGCCGGCGGCGCTGGTCGTCTTCATGATCCAGTGCCTGCCTACCGCATCATCCTCCTACGTGATGGCGCGGCAGCTCGGCGGGGATGCGCCGCTGATGGCAGGGATCATCGCGTTCCAGACGGTGCTGGGCGCCGTTACGGTGCCGCTCGCGCTGCTGCTGGTCGCCCCGATGATCGGCGCGACCGTCTAGGCCGGGCCCGGCTGCCCTATCGGATGCTCAGATACCCGCCCGGCAGCCCATGCCGTGAGTAAACGATCTGCCAGAGCTGTATCCAGCGGGCGCGGAAGATCGCGGCACAGCTCAGGAGGTAATAGCGCCACATGCGATAGAACCGCTCGCCGTACTTGTCCCTGAGATCGGGCCAGGCGGCCTCGAAATTGGCGTGCCAGGCCATGAGGGTCTTGTCGTAGTCGGCACCGAAATTGTGCCAATCCTCCATGACCAGCAGCCCTTCGGAGGCGTCCGATATCTGGCGGGGAGAGGGCAGCATGCCATTGGGGAAGATGTATTTTTCCAGCCATGGATCGCCGTGCATCCTGCTGAGATTGCCGCCGATCGTGTGGAGCAGAAACAGCCCATCATCGGCCAGCAGATCGTTGACCTTGTTGAAGTACCGGCGGTAATTCTTGAACCCCACATGCTCGAACATGCCGACCGAGACGATGCGGTCGAACTCGCCATCGAGCGACATGTAGTCGATCAGCCGCGTCTCGATGGGCAGGTTGCCGCGCGTATCGTTGGCGTAAGCGGCCTGTTCCCTGGAAACCGTGATGCCGACGGCCTTAACGCCATAGCGCTCGGCGGCGAACTTGATGAGCCCGCCCCAGCCCGAGCCGATATCGAGCAGGCGCATCCCTTCCTTCAAGCCGATCTTGCGGCAGATGAGATCGAGCTTGGCCTCCTGCGCGTCCTCGAGATTGTCAGCATCGCGCCAGTACCCACATGAATAGACCATGCGCGGGTCGAGCATCCGCCCGTAAAGATCGTTGCCGCGATCGTAATGCTTTTCGGCCACTTCCCTTGGGTCGCTGCGCTGGCGGTTGAAGACGATACCCTTTAGGGTCGAGACGGCGAGCGCCAGATCGAGCTTGATCTTGCTCTGCACGTCGTTCACCAGCACGCGATGGATGAACTGGTCGACCGCCTCGGCATCCCACCAACCATCCATATAGGCTTCGCCCAGTCCCAGCGAACCTTGCGTCATGATGCGCCGGTAGAGGCGTTCGTCATGCACCTGGATATCCCAGGGCCTACTTCCGTTGACCTCGACCCCGCATTGGGCGAGCAGGTCAATAATGAAATTCTTGAAACGCTCTGACATGGCCAACCCGGACACCACCACCCCGGCAACCCAAAACACTATTACAATTTGATTTTCCGCCGTTTGTCCAGACGGGGCCTAAACCCAGTCCGACGTACCATCGTCGAGTGGGGTCGAGCCGCCATCCTCGTCTTCGACAGCTTCAAGCAGATCGACGAGCTCGGCCACCACGCCGGTAGGCATATGTGCCCCTTCGTTGACCCGTGCTTCGTCCGAATGGAGCCACGACAATGCCTGCGCAAGTTCGACGGGGCTGGCATCGGTGCGGACGATTTCTGCCGCCAGTTGATTGTCGACCGGCCCCAGCAGCTTTTCGATTTCGCTTCGGTTCATCGCCATTTCTGGGTCTCCCCTCGTTGGATTGCGCCGGAAGTAATAATGCGGAACGCCAGCCAGTCGTTCCGCGACGGTAGATTTTATGCGGCCGGAAAGGCAAAGTCGCCGCCGTGAAAAAACTCGCCGATGCTGTCGGCGGGGCAGAACACTGAACGTCTTATGCATGTGCGAGGAGCGAACCATGCTTTATGCCATTCTTTGCTACAACGACGAAGCCGAAGTCGCCGCCTGGTCCAAGGACTATGACGACAAGGTGATGGGCGACCTGATTGCCGTGCAACGGCCGATGGCCGAGAAAGGCAAGCTCGGCCCGGTCGCCAGGCTCCTCCCCACGACGGCAGCAACGACCATCCGCAAGACAGCCGGCGAGCCGCTGGTGCTCGATGGCCCGTTTGCCGAAACCAAGGAACAGTTCCTCGGCTTTTACGTGGTCGATTGCGAGAATCTCGAAGAGGTCGTGCAGTTCGTGCGCGAGCTCTGCGCAGTAAATCCGGGTTCGGGGTCCTACGAGATCCGCCCAGTGGGCTTTTTCAACCAAGGGACGAAATCAGCGTGAGCGAAGTCGATAGCGAATGGATGGGGCTGACATTGACCGGTGCGCGTCCGCGCGCCGTGGCGGCCCTTTATCGCTACTTCAGGGATATCGATCTTGCCGAGGAAGCGTTCCAGGAGGCGTGCCTCAAGGCGCTCAAATCCTGGCCACGCAACGGGCCGCCGCGCGATCCGGCAGCGTGGCTCATTCTCGTGGGTCGGAACACGGGCATCGACACGCTGCGTCGCCGCGCAAAGCAGACCGAATTGCCCGACGAGGACAAGCTTTCGGATACGGAAGACCAGGAAGCAAGGGTCGTAGAACAGCTCGACGATTCCCACTACCGCGACGACATCCTGCGCCTGCTGTTTGTCTGCTGCCATCCCGACCTGCCGGCGACCCAGCAGATCGCGCTGGCGCTCAGGATCGTTTCGGGGCTCTCGGTCAAGCAGATCGCACGCGCCTTTCTGGTGGGGGAGGCGGCGATGGAGCAGCGCATCACGCGCGCCAAGCGGCGGATTGCCGAAGCGGGCGTGGCATTCGATACGCCGGACGCCCTCGAGCGCTCCGAGCGGCTCGGCGTCGTTGCGGCGATGATCTATCTGGTTTTCAACGAAGGCTACTCGACGGCCAGCGAAAACCAGCGCGAGCGGCAATCGCTCTCGGGCGAAGCGATCCGGCTGGCGCGGCTGCTGCTGGGGCTGTTTCCGGCCGAGCCGGAAATCATGGGGCTTCTGGCGCTCATGCTGCTCCAGGAGTCACGCGCGGCGGCGCGGTTCGATGCCGAGGGTGATGTGGTGCTGCTCGACGATCAGGACCGGGCACTTTGGGACCGCACGAAGATCTCCGAAGGGCTAGCGCTGCTCGACAAGGCCATCCGGCACAACCGGCCGGGCGTCTATCAGGTACAGGCCGCCATTGCGGCTACCCATGCCCGCGCGGTACGGCCCGAAGACACCGATTGGCGCGGTATCGAACTGCTTTATCGAACCCTCGAACAGATGCAGCCCTCCCCCGTCGTGACGCTCAACCGCGCCGTGGCGGTGAGCAAGGTCGAGGGGGCCGAGGCTGCGCTGAAGATGGTCGACCCGCTTGCAGCCCAACTCGATGGCTATTTCCATTTTCACGGGCTGCGCGGCTGGCTGCTGATGGAGCTTGGCCGGGACGGCGAGGCGCGCACGGCCTTCGACCGGGCCATTGCGCTGGCCAATACGACTGCCGAAGCGACGCACATCCGGCAGCATCTGGACACGCTTTCGCGGCGGCAGACCCGGGCTTCATAGTACCGCGAGTTGAAAAATCTATTCAGGTTGCTCCGCATCTGAATCCGCGTTTGCACGTAACTTACTGTTCTTAAATATAATTTCACCACATGTGCGCTTCCGGCGAACCGGCGTTGACATTTCACGCAAACGAATCTATTTAACCGATAAGATAATTAACCTATCGGTAAATAAATATGACCCAGGATCACCTGAGTGTGACGTTATCGGCACTCGCCGACCCCACCCGGCGCGCAATTCTGACGCGGCTCAGTGCCGGGGAAGCGAGCGTCAATGAACTTGCGGAACCGTTCGCGATGACGCTGCCTGCGATATCCAAGCACCTCAAGGTTCTCGAGCGTGCGGGACTTATCTCTAGGAGCCGGACGGCACAGTGGCGGCCTTGCCGACTGGAGGCCGCGCCCATGCGCGGCGTCGCCGACTGGATCGAAAACTATCGTCGCTTCTGGGATGGCAGCCTCGATCATCTCGACGACTACCTCAGCGAAATCCAGAAAGGAGAAAAGTCATGAACGCAATGGCTCCTCAAACGCGTCCGGAACTGACGATCCGGCGCAAGTTTTCAGCCCCGCGCGGACTTGTATTCCGGGCTTGGACGGATCCCGATCAGCTCAAACTCTGGTGCTGCCCGACCGGGTTCACTATTCCCCATTCTGAAGCCGACATCCGCATAGGGGGTGACTATCGCAGTTGTATGCGGTCACCGGAGGGCGACGAGTATTGGACAGGCGGCACGTATCTCGAAATCGTGCCGGACGAGAAAGTTGTCTTCACCCATAGCTGGCTCGATGACGCCGGGCAGAAGACGCACGACACGACGGTTACCGTCACCCTGACAGACGCCGAGGGTGGCGGCACGTCGCTTACTCTTCACCAATCGTTCTTCCTCAGCGAATCCGCCCGGGACGGCCACGAGGAAGGCTGGAACAGCACGCTCGACGCGCTATCGGAGTACCTCGCAAAATGAAGCTCTATTACAATCGCGGGGCATGCAGCCTCGCGGACCATATTGTACTGGTTGAAGCGGGAATCGATGTCGACCTGATCCATGTCGATCTCACTAACCGGCTAACCGAGCATGGTGACAATTTCGCCGAGGTGAACCCGAAGGGCTATGTCCCTACGCTGGTGTTCGATGACGGCGCAGTGCTGACCGAAAATGTCGCTATCATGGATTGGGTGAGCGCACAGGCCCCGCAACTGGTGCCACCCGGCCCGCTGGGGCGGCAGCGCAATCTCGAAATGCTGGCTTTTCTGGCGACCGAGGTGCACAGGCCGTTCATGCGGTCAATGTTTTCTCCCGCAGATGCGGAAAAGGACGCGGCAAAGGATGCGATCGTCTCGCGGCTCTCCCTGATCGCTGACGAGATGGATGCCGACTATGTGTTCGGAGACACATTCAGCGCCGCAGATGCCCTGCTCTATGTGATGGTGCGCTGGGCGCGGGATTTCGGGCTCAACCCGCCCGCGAGGCTGCTCGACTTCGCGCAACGCGTTGAGGCGAGGCCTGGTGTGAAGGAAGCCCTGAGGCGCGAAGGCCTGGCCGCCTGATCTTCCGGACCTCGCAATTCGATTCAACCGCATCGACCAGCGAATCCGCTATCACGGTTAAGTACCTGAATAAATGCACTAAAATTTTGCGCTCCCCGGGCAGGCTCCTGGGGGCGTGAGATTTTGACGCCAATAGTTAAGCATCGGCTTGACTATCTACTCTCCGCTTGATACTTAAGGGAATGCTTAACCAATCAGAACAGCTCGATCACATGTTCCAGGCGCTGGCGGACCCTGTCCGCCGGGGCATGCTGGAGCGGCTGACCGGCGGCCCCGCTTCGGTCAGCGAGCTTGCCAGGCCTTTGCCGATGTCCCTGCCCGCCGTGATGCAGCATCTGGCGGTGCTGGAAAACGCGGGACTGGTACGGACCCAGAAGTTGGGCCGGGTACGGACATGCCAGATCGAACCCGAGGCACTGAGCATGGCCGAACAGTGGATCAACGACCGCCGCACGCTTTGGAGCCGCAGGCTCGATGCGCTGGGCGAATTGCTGGCAGACAAGGGAGAGTCAACATGAGCGTTACACACGGAACCTTCACTTTGGAGCGGACCTATCCGGTTTCCCCGGAGCGCGTTTTCAGCGCGTGGTCGGATCCAAAGCAGATCGAAATCTGGGCTGCACCATCCGACGGCTGGGTATTCGAAAACGAAACGTTCGATTTCACAATCGGCGGCACCGATCTGAGCCGGTTCGGGCCCAAGGGCGAGGAACCGTTCGTGTCGCTGGCGCGGTTTGACGATATCGTCCCCAACAGCCGGATCGTTACCGCCTATTCCATCGCAAAAGGCACGACGCGGATCTCGTCGTCGGTGACCACTGTCGAACTGATCCCCGATGAGCGTGGCACGGTGCTTCGCCTCACCGAGCAAGGCGCATATTTCGACGGGCACGACAATCCCCAGACACGGCGGGGCGGCGTCCTTTATCAGCTCGACCAGCTCGAGGCCTACTTTGCCCCGGAGGTCGCCGACGCAAAATGAGTACCCTGACCCACGGCGCATTCAATCTCGAACGCACCTATCGCGCCAGCCCAGAGCGCGTTTTCAAGGCATTGTCGGATACGGAATCCCGCTCGCGCTGGGGCGCGCCGAGTGCTGACGAGGCGCTGGTCTTTGACAATTCCGACTTCCGTGTTGGCGGGCTCGAGATCAGCCATTGCGGGCCCAAGGACAACCTCATGTTCCGGGTTGAAGCGCACTATCTCGCCATCGAGCCGCAAAAATTCATCGTGTTCAGCGAGAACGTGTCGGGACCGGGAGGGGCTCTGTCCTCCTCGCTGATCAGTTTCGCGCTTTCCCCTGTCGGGGAAGGCACGCGACTGGAGGTGTCGGCACAGATCGTGTCCTATGTCGGAGACGAAATGGTGCGCGGCAACCTTAACGGCCTGACGACGGCGTTGCGCAATCTGCAGGGCGAATTGGGGGAAATCTGATGCCGGAACGCAAGATCATCTACTCCATGCAGATGTCGCTCGATGGTTATATCGAGGACACCGAGGGGAGCATCGGGTTCACCAATCCTCCCGACGAATTGCACCGGCATTTCAACGAACGCGAAGCCGCGATCGATACGCATATCTATGGGCGGCGGCTCTATGAAATCATGAACGACTATTGGCCCGGCGCAGCCGCGGATCCCGCCGCATCCCCTGTAACGCTCGACTATGCGCGCATATGGAACAGCAAGGAAAAGCTTGTCTTTTCGCGCACGCTGACTTCTGTAGAGGGACGCGCGCGGCTCGCGACGCGGGATATTGCCACAGAGGTTGCCGAGCTTAAGGCAAAGCCAGGCAAGGACATGAGCCTCGGCGGCGCGACACTGGCGCGCGACTTCATCGCGCTGGGGCTGGTCGATGAATTCGAGGTGACCATCTATCCCACCCTGCTCGGCGGGGGCAAACCGATGTTCGGGGATTTTACCCGCGAGACAAAATTGCGTCTCATCGAGCACAGACACTTTGACGGCGGCTATATGTTCCTGCGGTACGCGGCGGTCTAGCCCCCGTCCTTCCACCTCACTCGGTAGAGGTCGAAGCGCCGGTCGCGCAGGTTGCGGACGGCGCCTTGGGCGCGGGCCCATTGTAGGGTGGAGACGTTGAGATCGGCGACGACGACCATTTCGACATTCTCGCTCGCTTCGGCAGCAATGCCGTCGCGGGCGAAGGGCATGTCCGAGGGCGTCAGGATGGCCGAATGGGCGTAGTTGATGTCGAGATTATCGACATTGGCGAGATTGCCCGTAATGCCCGAGGTCACGACATAGCATTGGTTCTCGATGGTGCGGGCGTGGGCGCAATAGCGCACGCGCAGATGCCCCTGCCGCGTGTCGGTGCAGTAAGGCACGAACATGATGCGGGCGCCTTGATCCGCGAGGCGGCGGGCCACTTCGGGGAACTCTGAGTCATAGCAGATCATCACCCCGATCGGGCCGCAGTCTGTGTCGATCACGTCCACGGTGTCGCCGCCCACGATGCCCCAATAGTCGCGCTCGTCCGGCGTGGGATGGATTTTTTCCTGCGCGTGGATCGTGCCGTCGCGCAGGAAGACATAGCAGACGTTCTGGATGTCCTCGTCTTCCGTTTCCGTGGGGTGGGAACCGCCGATGATGTTGATGTTCCAGCCCAGGGCCATCTTCTGCATCCGCTCGAGGAATTCGGGCGTAAACTCGGTCAACCGCACCACCGCCTCATGGGGCGGGCGCTCAGGCTCGCTCGACAGCAGCATCAGGGTGAAAAGTTCGGGAAAGACGATGAAGTCCGACCCGTAGTCGGCGGCGACTTCCACGAAATACTGCACATAGGCGAAGAATTCGTCGGAATTGGCCACCCGGCGCGCTTCCATCTGAACGGTCGTGACGCGTACGGTTTCCTTGGAGCGCTGGTGGGCCGGGCGCTGTTCGTCCTCGGGGTCGTAGCGCGGATTGCGCCAGACCATGAGCGCGGCGTGTCCTCCGGACGCCTTGTCGTCCGGATGATAGTTACGCAGCAGCATTTCCGGCTCGTAGCCGAGCTTCATCTGGAAAGCCGCTACGGGATCGCGCACTTCGCGCTCCTTGACCGCCTTGAAATAATCCCGCGCGCGGGGATAGTCCTTCTTGTTGCGGCGATAGCCCGGGAGGCGGCCGCCAAAGGCGATCCCCTTGAGCCACAGTTCGTCGCAGAGCCGGCTGCGCGCCTCGTAAAGGCGCTTGCCGATGCGGGCGCGCTGGCGGCCGGGATCGACGCACACTTCCACGCCATAGAGCCATTCGCCCTTGGCGTTGTGCATCGAGCCGTAACCGGCGCCGGTGATGTCCTCCCAGGTATGCTGGCGGAAGATGGATTTTTCGGCCAGCTGGAGAGTGGCGGCGTAGCCGACGATTTCGCCGTCATAAACAGCGACGAACTGGCCCTCTGGAAAAGCGTTGATTTGGCCCCTGATCATACCCGGCTCGTAGGGCCCCTCTTCGGGATAAACCCGCTGGGTCAGCCTGATGATTGCGGGAATATCGCGGATGCGAGCATTGCGGATCTCGAGGACCGGCTTGGAAGGCAGCTTGGACAAGAAGGAGGGCTCCGGTGCAAATGGCAACTCATTTGCGCCTTTATACAGCAAGGACTGCGTGCGGCGGAAATTGGATCGCCCCCTGCGCCGTATTGGCCGGCGCAGGGGGACTACATTACTCGGCGCTCAAACGCAGAACCTGTCCTTCGGTTTCATCGGTCAACAAATAAAGCGCGCCATCCGGTCCCTGTACGACGTCGCGGATGCGATAGGGCAGGTTGTCGAAGAGGAATTCATCGCCCAGCACGGTTTCCCCATCCATGTCGATGCGGATGAGGTTGGTTCCCGCCAGCGCCCCCATGAAGGCGTCGCCCTGCCAGTCGGGGAACATGTCGCCGGTGTAGAAGGCGAGGCCAGAAGGGGCCGGGGATGGCGTCCAGGACCGCTCTGCCGCGATGAGATCGTCGGGGAGATCCGTGGGGGGGTCAATCGGCGCCCCGGAATATTCGGTCCCTTCGGTCACGAGCGGCCAGCCGTAATTGCCGCCGGCCTCGATCCGGTTGAACTCGTCCCCGCCCCGCGGGCCGTGATCGACGACCCAAAGCTGCCCGGTTTCGGGGTGCAGCGCGGCGCCCTGCATGTTGCGATGTCCATAGCTCCAGATTTCGGGCAGCGCGCCTTCGGTGTCGAGGAAGGGATTGTCGTCCGGCACTGTGCCATCGGGCAGGATGCGGATCACCTTGCCGAGATGGGAATCGAGATCCTGGGCCTGGTCGCGGAACTGCGCATCCGACCGCTCGCCTGTCGTGATGAAAAGGTAGCCGTCGTTATCGAAGACGAGGCGGGAGCCGTAGTGCATGGTCGATGGCAGCTTGGGCTGTTGCGAGAAAATGACCTCGACATCGGAAAGCGCGGACAGGTCCTCGTTCAGCACGCCGCGCGCTACGGCAGTCGAGTTGGTCCCGTCCGGTCCCGGTTCCGCGAAGCTGAGGTAGACGTAGCGGTTGGAGTCGAAATCGGGGTCGAGGGCGATGCCGAGCAGGCCGCCCTGATCGCGTGCATCGACTTCGGGGACGCCCTCGATGGGATCGGAAAGCGCACCGTCCTCATCGATATGGCGCAACGCGCCACCCCTTTCCGTGACCAGCGCACCGCCATCCGGCAGGAAAACGAGGCCCCAAGGGTGTTGCAGCCCCTCGACATAGGGCTCGACCGTTACCGGGCCGTACTCTGTTTCAAAGGTCTGAGCGAATGCGGGCGTCGCGAGCATGGTGGTCGCCAAGGCAGCGGCGACGAGGTGGCGGGGCATGAGCATCTCCTGTGTTCCGGGTTGCTTGGGCAATGACCGGATCGGAGAAGTGTTCCCCAGGGTGTTCCCGAAACGTGGGAGGGGCGATCACGATTGGTTCAGTGGCAACAAAGACGGGAACCAAGCCCTTTGTCCCGCTCCGTTGCACCTTCTCCCAGGCAGGGAGAAGGCCGGAGGCGACGGGCCGGCGATGCGACGCTCAGTAACCCGAACCGCCGCCGATCCCGAACCATTTGGGATAATCGGACACCAGAAGGTGGATCGGCTCCTGGTCCTCTTCGATTTCAGAGAACCGGCCGATGGGGTCGAGAAAGGTATTGTCGGTACGGTCGTCGTTGACGGTGGAGACTTCGCCGATCAGCACGTCGCCGCCCTCCCCCCAGAATTTGTGCCAGTTGCCCGGAAGCAGGGTTACGCTTTCGCCGGGATTGAGCTCGAGGATACCGCCGGCGGGAAGGACGCGGCGGATACCGTCGGTGAAGACTTCGACATCGCTCTCCATGTCGATGCCGGTGCCCGTGCCGTCGTCATTATGGAGCTGGAGCGCAAGCCGCGCGCCGCCGCGGTTGATGATGTCCTCGGCCTTGATCGTATGCCGGTGCATGGGGGAAATCTGGTCGCGGCGCGAGATCATGATCTTTTCCGCATAGAGCATCCCCGTGCCCTTCGTGAGGTCCGCGGCGTCGCCATTGCGGACGGTAAAGAGAAACAGGCCCAGATTGTCGAAATCGCCCTGCCCGTAATCGGTCACGTCCCAGCCGAGACCTGCCTTGAGAATGTTGTCGATATCGGCCCGCCGCTCCTTCATCTCGGACGGCGACCAATACGCGAAAGGCGGCATGATATAACCGAAGGAGCGAATGAACGCGTCGGCTTCGAGGATGATTTCGTTTACGCGGGAGCGTTTCATGCGCGATCCTTTACACAATCCGAGTCAATAGGTCCGGGCCAGATGGTTGATCTTCAATGACGTCTTCAGATCATCCAGAGCGGGTGCCGCGCCTTTCCGGGGACTATAGCTAAGCCGCGCCGTCTGACCGGGCAACAGGGTGATGCAGTTGTCCGAGAAATATCCCGGACTATCTACATGAGCGGTAACGAAAAAGGCGGGTTTATCGGCCGAGAGGGAGAGAACGGGGACACCGTTTTCCTCGCTCCATACCGCGCTTACCCGAGCGTCGGGCAGGTCGTAATACTTGTAGGCGCGGGGGAAGAAATCGTTGTGCCCCAGGAGATTGCCTTCGTCATCGCGCCATTCGAGGAAGAGAAACTCACCCTCCCCCACGACTTTAAGTGGAAGGCGAACCAGTTCAGAGGCTGATTCAAGTCCGAGGGAAACATCGAGTCTTTTCAGTTCCTTGGTCGCGCCGGTGAGGCTGACCAGCGTGATGAGCAGGCTGACATCGCGCGGAGACGGGCCGTCGTTCATGGCCTTGACGACGATCTCATCACCTTCGGGGATGGCGACCACGCTGACGGGATTGAAGAAACGTTTTGCAAGGTAATGGAGCAGCTTCCACTGCCCGCCATAATCGAGGCTCGACCAGCTTGCCACGGGCCAGATGTCATTAATCTGCCAGTAGAGCGTGCCCATGCAGCGCGGCTTGGTGGAGCGCCAGAATTCGATGGCCGTCTTGATGGCGAGGCCCTGCTGGATCTGGGAGAGGAACACCATCTCCTCGAACCCCTTGGGGAAGCGGAAATAGCGGCACATGGTTTCAAGGATGCGGGCGTTGCCGCCATCGTTGCGCTGGTGGGTTTCCATGACCGGCGAGGACGGGTTGCGGTCCTTTGGATCGGTGAATGTCTCGATGACGTTCATCGACGTGAAGGACTGGAAGCCGAACTCGGAGGCAAAACGGGGCTTCACCGTACGGTAATGCTCGAAGGTTTTTGCCGAATGCCAGACGTCCCAGAAATGCATGTCGCCGCGCGTGTCGATGTGCCACCCATCGGCAAAGTCCATGTAGCCGAGCGAGGGCGAGGACGGCCAGAAGCGGCGCTGGGGATCTTCGTCGGCGACGATATTTGCGAGCAGGTTCGAGAGGCGGTCGTAATTGGCAAGGTGCCGGTCGCGGTTCTCGCGGGTTTCGGGATACCAGTTGAGCGATCCGATCACCTCGTTGTCGCCGCACCAGATGGCAATCGAGGCGTGGTGTGAGAGGCGGCGGACCTGTTGGGTGATCTCGGTTTCCACATCGGCCAGAAAGGCCCGGTCCGAGGGGTAAGGCATGCACGAGAACATGAAATCGTGCCAGATGAGCAGGCCCAGCTCATCGCACATGTCATAGAACCAGTCCGGCTCATATTGCCCGCCGCCCCAGACGCGCAGCATGTTGTAGTTTGCCGCCTTGGCGCTTTCGAGCAGGTCTCGCACGGCTTCGGGCGTGATGCGCGAGGGAATGGCGTCGGCGGGGATCCAGTTGGCGCCCATCGTCGTGATGTCGCGCCCGTTGATCCGGCACTTGAAGGAATGATCGATCTCGTCCTTTTCGATGATCCATTCGAGCTTGCGGAGGCCCACTTTCCGGGTGGTGACTTCCCCGTCCAGATCGGTGACGAGATCGTAGAGCGGCTGCCCGCCCTGCCCTGACGGCCACCAGATTTTGGGGTTGTCGATAGTGAGAGTGTGGGTAAAGAGGTTCTCGCCTTTTTGCACCGCTACGCGCCCGCCAATCGTCTGGCCATCGATGGTATGGATCAGCGAAACCTCACCGGATTCAAAGGCATGAACCCGCGTCTTGAGCGTCAGAGTCACCTCGCCGTTTTCGTGGCGCTGATCTGCCTGCACGCTTTCGGTGCGCGCAAGGCGCACCCGGCGCAGCGCCATACGGCCATAGATACCGACCGGCATCAGGCAGATGCCCCAGTCCCAGCCCGCGTGGCAGGCGGTCTTGCGGACGAAATTGAGGTGCGCGACCTTCTGGTTCATCGCTGCATAGGGAATGGCGAACGGGTGCGCATCGGCGCGGGCCTTGGCGACATCGGGTACGGCGGCGAAATCGATCCGCAGCGTATTGGCCCCTGCACGCACCTTGCCGGTGACGTCGATATCGTAGCGGATGAACTGGTTCTGCGTTTGGGCGATCACCTCGCCGTTGAGCGAGACCGTGGCGATGCAATCGACGTCCGAGAGGGTCAGGGTGATGTAACCCCTGGCAAACTCGGATGGCACCTCGAAGCTGCGCTCGACCGACCATGGGGTCTTATAGACCCAGGCCACCGCGTCCTCGTTCTGGCCGAAATAGGGATCGGGGATTTCCCCGGCGTCCAGCAGCGCGGTGTGAACGTCTCCGGGCAGGGCGATTTCGCCCCTGTAGCCCCGTTCGGGCGTCGAAAGGGAAAACCACCCCGCGAGATCGAAATTGCTGTAATCGATTGCAGACACAGCCCGATCGTCGGCGATGGCCATCGCGATTCCTCCCTATCTGAAATTGAGAGGCGGCTGCCGGACGGCACCGCTCTTGAACCTTTTCTACTTTAGTTCCATCTGCGGATAAATTGGAAAGTGAAGCGGGAGGGCATCATGACCGAAATCCAGAACGACAATCCGGGGCTTCCCCACATACCACCGACCTATCCGGTGGCTTTCCTGCTCCTGGCGATATTTCTTGAATTCCTCGTGCCGATCCGGTTCCTCGCCGCGCCGGCCGTGCTTGCGATCCAGACGCTGGCGGGCGTTCTGCTGGTCTTGGCGGGCCTCACGCTCGATATCTGGGCTTTCCGGCTGTTCAAGGCCGCGGGCACCAACCCCGAGCCTTTCAAGCCGACCACGGCCATCGTCGTTGACGGGCCCTACAGAATGACGCGCAACCCGATGTATGTCGGCTTTCTGCTGCTGTTCACGGGCATCGGACTGGTCTTTGCCCTCGAATGGACACTCATCCTCGTGCCCCTGCTTTGGCTGACCCTCGACCGCGTGGTGGTGCGGCGCGAGGAAGCGTATCTCACCGCCAAGTTCGGGGCGGCCTATACCGATTTCCTCGCGCGGACGCGGCGCTGGATTTAAAATACACCTCCAAGTGTCGGGCCTATGAAAACTCCGACGTCGTATGGCTATCGGCGCCAAGTGGGCGCTTGGCTGGAGGTAAAAATGATCATTGCGGGTTGGGTTATGTCGGGCCTCTTGGCCCTGTTCATGCTGGGGGCTTCGGCGGCGCCGAAACTGATGGGGTCGAGCCTCGCGCTAGAGCCGTTAGAGATCGTCGGATGGCCCGCCAAATACGTGCTGCTGATCGGACTGATCGAGGTCGCGACGATCGTGCTGTTTCTGATCCCGCGGACGGCGCTGCTGGGCGCGGTTCTGTTCACCGCCCTCCTGGGGGCGGCACTAGCGGCAAACCTTCGCGTCGACAACCCGCTGTTCAGCCATACGCTATTCAGCGTTTACCTCGGCGTTTTCGCCTGGGTGGCGCTGTGGCTGCGGGAGCCCAGAATCCGGGACGTGTTCCCCCTCACCTGAGGACGGCCGTTCAACCCTAAACCGTTTCTCCGTCCGCCTCCGCACCGATGAACCCGCCTGACTGGCGAGTCCAGAGTTGGGCGTAGCGGCCATCGAGTGCGAGCAATTGGGCATGGGTGCCCTGTTCGACAATGCGGCCGCGGTCGAGGATGACGAGGCGGTCCATTGCTGCGATGGTCGAGAGTCGGTGGGCGATGGCAATCACGGTCTTGCCTTCCATCAGGCGCCCGAGCTGGCTCTGGATCGCCGCTTCGACTTCGCTGTCGAGGGCTGAGGTGGCTTCGTCGAGGACGAGGATCGGCGCGTTCTTGAGGATGGCGCGGGCAATCGCGATGCGCTGACGCTGGCCACCCGAGAGTTTCACGCCGCGCTCGCCGACCTGGGCCTTGTAGCCCTTGCGGCCGCGATGGTCGGCCAGTTCCATGATGAAGTCGTGCGCCTCGGCCTGCCTGGCAGCCGCGACCATTTCGTCCAGGCTGGCATCGGGCTTGCCGAACAGGATGTTGTCGGCAATCGAGCGGTTGAGAAGCGCGGTATCCTGCGTCACGACGCCGATGCTGGCGCGCAGGGACTCCTGGGTCACCTTCGCTATGTCCTGACCGTCGATCAGGATACGCCCGCTCTCGAGATCGTAGAAGCGCAGCAGCAGGTTGACGAGGGTCGACTTGCCCGCACCTGAATGGCCCACAAGGCCGATCTTTTCCCCCGGTGCGATATCGAGGCTGACATTCTCGATCACGCTGCGCGTGCGTCCGTAGTGGAAACGCACGTCCTCGAACCGGATCGCAGCGTCGGTTACCTTGAGTGGCGCGGCATCGGGGGCGTCTGTGATCTCGATCGGCTGGGCGACGGTTTCCATCGCATTCTGGATGATCCCGAAATGGCGCATCAGGCCGTTGAGCTGGCCCATCAGGCGGCCCAGCATCATGTTGAGCCGCAAGATGAGGCTCAGCGCGAAGGCCACCGCGCCCACGCTGATCGCGCCCTCCGCCCAAAGGTGGATCGAGAGCACACCGAAGGCGGTCACCATGACGGCGGACAACAGGCCAAGCGAGGCGCGAGCGCCCGTGACCATGCGCGAGAGGCGAGTCGAGGAGAAAAGGAACCGCTCGAACCCGTCGCGGACGTACCGGTCGTTATCGTCGGCGGTGCCGAACAGGCGGATGGTCTGTATGTTGGAAAAGCTGTCGGTCACGCGCCCGTTGAGGTTCGAGGCGGCCTCGGCGTTGTCGGCGGCGCGCTGGCGCATGCGGGGCACGAAATACCAGGCGAGCAAGGCAAAGACGGTGATCCAGACAAGGATCAGCACCACCATGCGCCAATCGAGCTGGGCAAAAAGGAAGATGGTCGTGCCCGTATAGATCAGCATGAACCAGAAGACCTGCAGCACCCCGGCGACAAAATCGTTGAGCGAGCCCGAAACCTGGCTGACCTTGGTCACCAACCGCCCGGAGAAGTCGTCGGAGAAAAAGCGCATCGACTGCTGGGACACATAGCCGTAGGCCTGCCAGCGAACCATGGAGACAAAGCCGCGCCCGATGGTCTGTTCCTCGACCAATGCATTGAAGGCAGGCACGATGAAGCGGCCCACGATCACGACGCCAAGCATTGCCGCCAGTTCGGGCCCATGCCGGGCGATGAGCCCCGGCCAGCCCTGCCCGCTCATGCCGCTGTCGAGGATGTCGACCAGCCGGCCCATGTAGAAAAAGAACAGCGCCTCAAAGAGCGCGACCAGCCCGCCGGTCACCATCACGAGCAGATAGGGGCCCTTGGCCTGGCTCACATAATGCCAGAGAAAGGCCCATATCGTGGGCGGGGGTTGGAGGTTTTCGCGCGGGCGGAACGGATCGATCCAGGTTTCGAAAATGCGCGATATCCAGAGGGCGGGATTCCGGGTTTGGCTACTCATGCGCAGAATATGCCCTCCATGGGACCAGACTTCAAACGCAGGCCTTTGGGCCCCCTCTCCCGCCTAGCGTGGAGGGAGAGGGAGCCCTGACCGTCTCGATAGCCCATTCCGGCGTCACCGTTATTCCGCTGCGGCCTCATCGAGGTCCACATCGATGAACCCGCCGGACTGCCGGGCCCAAAGCCGGGCATAGGTGCCGCCGGTCTCGATGAGCTGGGCATGGGTCCCCTGCTCCACCACGCGGCCCTCCTCGAGGACGATCAGCCGGTCCATCGCAGCGATGGTCGAGAGCCGGTGGGCGATGGCGATCACAGTCTTGCCTTCCATCAGCCGGTTGAGCTGGCTCTGGATCGCCGCCTCGACCTCGGAATCGAGCGCCGAGGTGGCTTCATCGAGAACGAGGATCGGTGCATCCTTGAGCAGGACGCGGGCGATGGCGATGCGCTGGCGCTGACCGCCCGAGAGCTTGACGCCGCGTTCGCCGACATGGGCGTCATAGCCCTTGCGACCCTTGGCGTCGGCCAGCCCCAGGATGAAGTCATGCGCCTCGGCCTGCCGGGCAGCGGCGATCATCTCCTCGTCGGAGGCATCCGGACGGCCATACTTTATGTTGTCGCGGACCGAACGGTGCAGGAGCGAAGTGTCCTGCGTCACGACGCCGATATTGGCGCGCAGGGTATCCTGGGCGACCGTGGCGACGTCCACGCCGTCGATGAGGATCTGGCCGCTCTGGCGATCGTAAAAGCGCAGGAGCAGATTGACGATGGTCGATTTGCCCGCGCCCGAACGCCCGACGAGGCCGATCTTTTCGCCAGGAGGGATCGTGAGATTGAGGCCCTCGATGACGCGCGTGGACCCGGCATCGCCCTTCTTGCCATAGTTGAAGGCAACGTCCTTGAACTCGATCCCGCCAACAGCCCGGCCCATACGGGGCGCATTGGGCTCGTCGGCGACCACGCGGGGCAGCGAAAGCGAATTGATGCCATCCCGCACCGTGCCGATGTTCTCGAACAGCGCCGACATTTCCCACATGATCCACTGGCTCATGCCATGGAAGCGCAGGACGATTGCCGCCGCGGCGGCCACCGCGCCGGCTGTCACGAGGTTATCGAGCCACAGCCATATGCCGATGAAGCCCACAGCGAAAAGCAGCAAGGAATTGAGCACCGTGATGCCCATGTTGAGGATCGTGACGATCCGCATCTGGCGATAGACGGTGCCGAGGAACTCGTCCATCGACTCGCGGGCATAGCTTTCCTCGCGGCTCGAGTGCGAGAAGAGTTTGACCGTCGCGATGTTGGTATAGCTGTCGACGATCCGCCCGGTCATCATCGAGCGCGCATCGGCCTGCATTTCAGAAATCTTGCCCAGCTTGGGCACGTAGTACCAGAGCAGCAGGATGTAGGCCGCGACCCACACAAGGAATGGGATGGCGAGCAGCCAGTCGTTCATTGCCGCGAGAATGACCGCGCCGATGAAATAGACGATGACGTAGTTGAGCACGTCCAGGAGCTTCATCACCGTCTCACGGACGGCGAGCGCAGTTTGCATCACCTTGGTGGCGATGCGTCCGGCAAACTCGTCCTGGAAATAGGTCATCGACTGGCGGATGAGATACCGGTGCGCCATCCATCGAATGCGTTGCGGGAAATTGCCCAGCAGCGTCTGATGAATGATGAGGTTCGAGAACAGTACCAGCAGAGGCAGGACGATGAGCACGAACACGCTCATCCACATAAGCCCCGCGCCTTCTTCGGCCAGAAACGTCTCACGGTCGGCGCTCGACAGCCAGTCGATGACGTTGCCGAGAAATGCGAACAGCGCAATTTCGGCGAGGGCAATCGCGGTCGTGAGCATGGCCATGCCCGCGAGAGGCCATTTGACCCCGTCCATATAATGCAAACAGAAGGCAAGCAGGCCCTTGGGCGGCTGCGCGGGGTCGCGCGGCGGATAAGGGTCAAGACGCTTTTCAAACCAGCCAAACATGGTAGTCACCAAACGGGAAAGACGGCAAAGCCCACACGCGCTTCCCACAATCGCGTGCAGGGACAATCGGCTTTGATAATTAAACAAGCGACTACTTGATAAATTTATTCGTGCTATTGGTCAAGCAGCGCCGCTACAAGAACGTTCGGGATCCAATTCGGGCCCGGACGGAGTCGATGCAGCCGAACAGAATATCACCAGTTCGTGATTGGCGATGTAACCCGGACGCTACAGTTCGCGATTATTCCCGTCCCAGCGAATCATGCGGCTGGCAAATCCACTTCCAATCAATATCCGGACGTCTGTGGAAAGATTTTTCTCGAGGGCTAAGTGACTCTCGCGACTCACGATTTCACTGTCGCTCACCGCGACGGAAAAAATTGCCTATGGACAAGAGTCTACGTGCCGATTCAAGCTCTTAGCAATCAATGAACGGTTCGGGGGCGCCCGCTTCGAAAGCGGGTGACGTGGCATGGATTCGACGGAGACATCCGGCGTAGGCGCTAAGGGATTCGGCTCAGCGGCAACCGCTTTGGAACCTACACGACAGCCAGGCTACCTCCTCGACGATCTTTCCCCCGCCCTTCCCACCCTCGCGATTTCCGTCCTGGCAGGCTTGTTTCTCCTTACCCTTTACGACGCTCAATTGGATCGCGTGGCGCCCGAGATCGCATTGCGCAATGGCGGACTGCTTGCACTGGCGCTGATCGTAACATTCGCCGCGAGACTCATGCGTCCGGCAGCACCTGCGGCGCGGAGCGATCTGGAGCCGGCATTCGAAGCGGTGCCATACGGACTGGCCCGCTGGTCTGACACCGGGCGATTGATCGCCGCCAATCCGGCGTTCCAATCGCTTCTCCGGCTCGAAGACCGGTGTGCCAAGCGCGGCATTTCCTATGCCGCCGTTTCCAAAAGCCTCGCCGGCCGGATCGAAGCCCTTCCGGTGCTCGATGAGAGCCGCCAGCGGGTTGTGGAGATCGAACGCGAGGATGGCACGACGCTGCTTCTCGATGAGCGCCCTCTTCCCGAAGGCGGGTTCGTGACCATCGTCACCGACATTACCCAGCGCAAGTCAGCCGACCGCATGCTGGCCGCCATCCGCGAGGAACAGCATACGCTGGCCCAAAAATATCACGAGGAAAAGATCCGCGCCGAGGCAGCCAGCCGGGCAAAGACGGCGTTCCTCGCCCACCTCTCCCACGATATCCGCACCCCCCTCAACCACATCATCGGCTTTACCGACCTCATCGGCATGGAGACCTACGGTCCACTGGGCGATGCGCGGTACAACACCTATCTGCGCGACATCCGGCAGGCGGGCGAACGGCTGCTCAAGCGGTTCTCGGACATTCTGGAATTTGCCGAACTCGAAGGCGGGCACCGCGTCCTGAAATGCGAGCCCGTCCCTCTCGACGATCTAGTGGCGAACACCGCCGCACGGTTTTCCGGACGCGCGACCCGGGCGGGCGTGCATCTCGACGTGCAGACCCATGCCTGCGGCTATTTGGCGGGGGATCGGCAATCCCTGGGGCGGATGCTCGACAACGTCGTCGATAACGCCATCCGCTATACGCCGCGCGGCGGCGAAATCCGGCTCGCGGTGTGGTCGGCGGATGACGGTGTCGTTCTCGAGATTTCCGACACAGGCAAGGGCATGGCCGAAGATCAGCTTTCCGCGCTCACCCAGCCCTTCGCCGTGTCCGATGCTGGCTGCGCAAGGCATCATGACGGCGTCGGTCTGGGAATTGCAATTTCCCGGGCGATTGCCGAGGCGAGCGGCGGGCGGCTGGTGATCGACTCCCAGCTCGAGAGCGGAACGACGGTCGCGATCTCGCTCCCGGCTGCACAAGGGCTACCGGCGGTGTGGGACGTCACGCAGGCGCAGGCCGCTTAGCACCGGATATCCAGGCCCTTCGCAAACGCCGCACATCGGCGTCAGGAGGGGCTGGCCCGCATCTTGCCGTAAAACGCCGCCGCCGCCGCGCTCACCTCCTTACGCATCGCCTCGATGTCGGTTTCCAGCAACGCAAATGACGGATAGTGCGTGCGCCGCGCAAGGAGGTCGCGGAACGCGTTGGTCCAGCCTTCATCCTTGAGCGGGTCGAGGAGACACGCGCTCATCAGCTCGAGGATGGAGGAATAGACGCCATGGATTTCGGCCAGCCGCTCGCCTTGCGGCAGGAGGCCGGTTTCCGCCAGACGGAACAGGACGCGGGCGGGCGGGGCCTGCGGGGCGTCGATTGTCGAGCCATTCAGCAGCTGCGCGGTCTGGGCGATGAATTCGAGATCGACGAGGCCGCCGTCGTGCAACTTGAGGTCGAAGGTGTGCCGTGGGGGACGTTCGCGGGCCATCAGGGCCCGCATTTCGAGCACGTCCGCGATGATCTTTTCCCGGTCGCGCGGCAGGTCCATCACCATTTCGATTTCCGCCGCGATGGCCTCGGTCAGCCCCTCATCGGCCAGCGTCACGCGGGCGCGGGTAAGGGCTAGGTGCTCCCATGTCCAGGCTTCCTCGCGCTGGTAGGCGCGGAAGCGTTTCAGGCTGGTGGCAAGCGGGCCGGCATTGCCCGATGGGCGCAGGCGCATGTCCACCTCGTAGAGCACGCCTTCCGCCGTGGGCGCGGAAAGCGCGGCAAGGAACCGCTGCGTCAGCCGCGTGAAATAGGTCGTAGGGTCCAACAGGCGTTCGCCATCCGAACCCGTCGAGCCTTCGGGCACGTCGTAAAGCAGGATGAAGTCGAGATCCGATGTCGCGGTCATTTCGCGGCTGGCCATCTTGCCGAAGCCGAGAACGCCGACCTGTGCGCCAGGAATGATGCCGTGCCGTGCAGCGAAGGCTTCGCGGACCGAGGAAAAAAGCCGCGCCATCAACGTTTCGGCTAGGGCCGTGAACTGGCGGCCCGCCTGCTCGGCGCTCAGCGCGCCGCCGACAAGCCCGGCGGCGAGAAGAAATTTCTGTTCCGAACCCACGATGCGCGCCCGGTCGATGAGATCCTCATAGCTGCGCGCATCGGCCAGGAAGGCGTCGACACTGGCGACGAGCCGCTCGTGGACGCCGACCTCCCCGGCAAAGGCCGGATCGATCAGCCCGTCGACGACATGGGCGCGATGGATGACCGCTTCGGCCAGCCGGGGCGCCGAGGCCATGAAATCGATGAGCAGGCTGCGGAGATCTTCATGCGTACGCAAAAGCGCGAAGAGCTGAACCCCCGCAGGCAGGCGGGAAAGGAAATTGTCAAAGCGGGTGAAAGCCCCGTCGGCATTGCCCGTTTCGGCAATCGAGCGCAAAAGCGCGGGCATCAGTTCGGTCAGATGCTCGCGGGCCTTGGCCGCGCGGGTCGCCGCATAGCCGCCATAGTGCCATTTGCGGATGGTGGCGGAAACGGCAGCCGGATCGGAAAAGCCGAGGCCCGCCAGCGTCTCGAGCGTTCCCGGGTCGTCGTCCGAACCGGTGAAGACGAGGTTCCCCAATTCCCCGGCAAGGGACTCCCCTTCCGAGAAGAGGCCCGCATAGTCGTCGGCTACGCGCACAAGGGTCGCACGGTAGTCGCTCTCGAACGCATCGGCGTCCTCGTAGCCCATCAGGTGGGCGATCTCGCCGATGGCCTCGGGGGTTTCAGGAAGGGTGTGGGTCTGTTCGTCGCGCAGCATCTGCAGGCGGTTTTCCGCCGCGCGCAGGAACCAGTAGCTCTCGGCCAGCGCGCGCGCCGTGGTGCCATCGATCCAGCGGCCTTCGACGAGCGCCTGCAACGCATCGACCGTGGGCCTTACCCGCAGGTGTGGGTCGCGCCCCCCAGCGATCAGTTGCTGGGTCTGGACGAAAAATTCGATCTCCCGGATGCCGCCGCGTCCGAGCTTGACGTTGTGGCCCGCCACGCGCATGCCGCCGACATTGCGGTGCACGTTGATCTGCCGCTTCATGGCCTGGATGTCGGCAATCGTCGCAAAGTCGAGATGCTTGCGCCAGATAAAGGGCGCGAGCTCCTTCAAAAACTGTTCGCCTGCCCCGATATCGCCCGCGCAGGCTCGGGCCTTGATCCAGGCCGCGCGCTCCCAGTTCTGCCCGCGGCTTTCATAATAGCTCAATGCGGCATCGATGGAGATGGCGACGGGCGTCGAGCCGGGGTCGGGGCGCAGCCGGATATCGGTGCGGAAGACGTAACCGTCCACGGTCCGCTCCTGAAGTATCGCCACCAGCCGCCTTACGATGCGGACATAGAACTTGTTGTGGTCCGCGCCCTCGGGCAGCACGGCGAGAAGCGGATCGTAAAAGACAACGATGTCGATGTCTGACGAATAGTTGAGTTCGCGCCCGCCGTGCTTGCCGAGCGCAAAGACGGTAAGGCCTGAGGACTCTGCCGAAGCGCGTTCGGCGGGCATGGCAAGGTCGCCCCGCGCCGCCGCCTCGCGCATGAGAAAATCGAGCGCCGCGCCGATGGCCGCATCGGCAATGTCGGACATGGCGCGGGTGGTCTCGCGCGCGGTCCACACCTTGCCGATCTCGGTCACCGCCGAAAGCAGCGCGCCGCGTGCCTTGCCGATGCGCAGCCGGGCCATGAGCGCGGGCTCGTCTGCGCATTCGGTGCCAGCGGCGCGCATATCGGCGAGGGTGGCAGCCATGGTTTCTTTGGGATCTGCAGCAAGGGCCGCGCCGAACCATTCCGCGTGACGGAGCGCGAGATCGCGGAGATAGGGCGCGGTTTCAAAAATCGGACCGAGCGTCGCGGCGGCGCTGCGGATCGGTTCTGCCGAAGGGGCGGCGGCGATGATGTCATCGAGGGCAGCCGAATGGGCGTCGCCGCCCGGGAGCGGCTGAAGGAGAGCAGCCAAATTCATAGCATGTTCCCGGTTTTCGTCACGAACAGATCGGCTTTACCGTGCCGCAAACCGGATAACGGCTTTCGCACCGGGCGCGTTGTCCTCGAAATGTACCGTCCCGCCATGGAGGCGAACGACTGCCGAGACCAGTGAAAGCCCAAGCCCGGCACCGGGTTCGGTGCGGCTGGATTCGAGCCGCGCGAAACGCTCGAAGACGCGCTGGCGGTCGGCTGGCGGAATGCCCGGGCCGGTATCGGCAACTTCAATGACAATGTCTCCAGCCTCCCGCTTTGCCGAAAGGGTCACGGTGCCACCGCCGCCCTCGCTTTCAGCACCATACTTTATGGCGTTTTCGACAAGGTTCACAAGGGCTTGGCCAATGAGCTCGCGGTTGGCCCGCATGGTGATCGCCGGGGCCACGTCCGCTGTGAGCGTAATCCCTGCGTCTTCGGCGACCGGGGCATAGAGCTCGGCGACGTCGGCTACGACCTCGCTGATGTCGGTCTCCGACAGCGCGCCGGTCGGCGTACCGGCCTCCGCGCGGGCGATGAGCAGCAGCGCGTTGAAGGTGCGGATGAGCTGGTCGCTTTCGGCAATCGTCGTTTCAAGCGCGAGGCGCTGGGCCTCGGGGCTGGCGTTCTCCCGCAGCGCCACCTCGGCCCTGTTGCGCAGCCTGGTCAACGGGGTCTTGAGATCGTGCGCGACGTTGTCGGTCACTTCCTTGAGCCCTGTCATCAGCTGCTCGATCCGGTCGAGCATCAGGTTGAGGTGTGTGGCCATGGAATCGAATTCGTCATTCCGGCCAGTCACCGGAATGCGCTCGGAGAGGTCGCCGGACATGATCTTGCGCGAGGTGCCGGTGATGCCGTCGATCCGGCGAAGCACGTAGCGCGCGGTCACCCCTCCCGCGACGACCGAGAGCAACACGATGGCGACCGAGCCCCAGAGGAACGTCGTAAACGCGATGCCCGTAAAACTGCGGCGTTCCCCCACATCGCGCCCGACGACGAGCACGAGCCCGTTGGGGAGCGTCAGCGATTCGACTATGGCGGTACCCACGGTCATCGGGAGTTCGTCGGGCTCGCCGTAGATTTCCAGCCCGCGCTCATAGTTGAGTTCGTAACGGCCCGGTTCGACGAGCACCGCGGGGGGAAGGTCGGTGACGTTGCCGGCGAGCATGGCACCCGTCGGATCGCCCAGATAGTAGATGCCCGGCCCCGGCCGGTCGGCCAATCGCTGGATGGCGAAGACGATGGTCCGCATGTTGGCCTGCTGGGAGAGCAGCCGGATCTGGGTGACCTCGCGCTCTATCGCGCCAATCTGCTGGCGCTGGATCTGCACCGAGGTCTGGTAGGCCAGGAACCCCAGGAGGACGATGGCGAAGCCGACGAAAAAGGTGATGAAGAGGGCCGTGAGACGCACGGTCGTCGTGCGCCAGAGGCTGCCGGCAGTGGAAGCGGCATGTGGGATAGTCATGAGTCGACTCCCCGCTGCGGGCACCGCTTCCGCGGCAGGATCGCGGCGAGCATCCCGGTCAGTCACGGATCATGTATCCCGCGCCGCGGACCGTCTGCAGCAGTTGCTTGGCATGTCCTTTGTCCACCTTGGCGCGCAGGCGGGACATGTGGACGTCGATGACATTGGTCTGGGGGTCGAAGTGATAGTCCCAGACATTTTCGAGCAGCATGGTGCGGGTGACGACGCGCCCCGCGTTCTTCATCAGGTATTCGAGGAGGCGGAATTCGCGGGGCTGGAGCACGATCGCTTCGCCGGCGCGTTCGACCTTGCGCGAAAGCCTGTCGAGGGTCAGGTCGCCGACCTGGTACTGCGTCTGCGCCTCGGAGGGCGACGAGCGGCGGGCGAGGACTTCGATGCGGGCAAGGAGTTCGGAAAAGGCGTAGGGCTTGACGAGATAATCGTCGCCGCCTGCCCGCAGCCCCTGCACGCGGTCGTCCACTTCCCCCAGGGCCGAGAGGATGAGCGCGGGGGTCTGGTCGCTTTCGGCGCGCAGCGACTCGATGATGGAGAGGCCGTCGCGGCGCGGCAACATGCGGTCGACGATCAGGACGTCGTAGCTCATGCCCGAGGCCATGGCATAGCCGGTTTCGCCGTCGGCGGCATGATGTGTGTTGTGCCCGCACTCGTCGAGTGCCTGCATGAGATAGCTCGCCGCTTCCCTGTCATCCTCGATCAGCAGGATCTTCACGCCGGTCCCCCATGGTTCCGGCCCCGCCGAGGCGGGGCCGGATCGTTGCTTACTGGTCGAGCGGGATGCCGATGAACCGCACCACGCCCTCGCGGGCCACCTTGAGCGGCACCGCAGTACGCCCGCTTTCGCGAACGGCTTCGATTGCCGCATTGAACTCGGCGACCGAAGAGACTGCCTGGCCATCGACTTCCTGGATCACGTCACCTGCGCCCAGGCCGCGGGTGGCGGCGATGGAGTCGCGCTCGACGCCTTCGATCAGCACGCCGTCACCGCCGGGATTGGGCGCGATGATGACGCCAATCGTGGTCTCGGAGGCTTCGGGTTCCGGCTCCTCGATGGGCGCGGGCGGGACCGGACCGGCCTCCTCGTCCTCGGGCAGGCGGTCGAGCCTTACGGCAATCTCGATCTCCTGTCCGCCCCTGATGATGCCGAGATTGACAGTCGTACCGGGCGAGCGCTGGGAGATGATACGCGAGAGCTCGCGGCTCGAGCGCACGCCCTGCCCGTCCACCGAAACGACCACGTCGCCCGAACGCACGCCGGCAGCGCCGGCCGGCGCACCTTCGATGGGTTCGGTGACAAGGGCACCATTGGTGTTGGTAAGGCCCAGACCTTCGGCAAGGTCGTCATTGAGATCCTGCAGGGAGACACCAAGGAAGCCGCGGGTCACGACGCCCTCGGACTGGAGTTGGTCGATCACGTCGCGCACAACCGAGGTGGGGATGGCGAAGGCGATGCCCACGTTGCCGCCGGACGGCGAGTAGATCGCCGTGTTGACGCCGATCACCTTGCCCTCGATGTTAAAGGACGGGCCGCCGGAGTTGCCGCGGTTGATGGCGGCGTCGATCTGGATGAAGTCGTCATAGGCGGAGGCGTGGATGTCGCGGCCGCGCGCCGAAACGATACCTGCGGTCACCGTTCCGCCGAGACCGAAGGGATTGCCCACGGCTACAACCCAATCGCCCACGCGCGCTTCGCTTTCGGCAAACTCGACATAGGGCAGGTCGCTGCGTTCTTCGCGGACCTTGAGGAGGGCAAGGTCGGTGCGCGGGTCGGTGCCCACGATATCGACGGCAAGTTCGGTATCGTCATTGAGCAGGACGGTTACTTCCGTTGCGTCCTGGACGACGTGGTTGTTGGTGACGATGAGCCCGTCCGCGGAAATGATGAAGCCCGATCCCACGGCCTGCATGAACTGGCGCGGGCGGTTGGGGCGGTTTTCGTGAGGCATGCCGAACGGCTCCTCGAACTGGTCGAAGAAGCGGCGCAGCGGATGGTCCTCCGGGAGGTCGGGGAAGCGGAACTCGAAATTGGGGCCGCGGCGGGTGAACTGCTGCTGGGCAACTTCACCGCGGACGCGGATCGAAACCACAGCGGGGCTGACGGCTTCGACCAGATCGGCGAATCCGGCGGACGGCTCGGTCGCGGGGACGCTGACCTGGGCCTGCGCGGGTTGCATGGGTATGACGTTGGTGGCGACCGCACCGGTTGCGACGAGCACGGCAAGGGAGGATGCCGCAATCAGCGTGCGGGCGGGTGTCGAGAGGATAGAGCGCATGTCGGTTTTGGTCCTTTCGTTCAAGGCTAACATTCGCATGACGCTTAGATAGGGTCTTTCGCCTTTCCGCACAGTTTCGCCAATATTAAATCTTGGTAATGGACGCGTCCGAATTGGGGCGGTTTACCAGATCGCAGAGCGTATCAATTCGAGCGAGACGAGGGTCAGGACGATCCTGAAGCCCAGGCGGAACCCGGTTTCCGGCATTTGTTCGAGCAGTCGGGAACCGGCAAGAGTTCCCAACAGCCCAGTACCGATCATCGCCGCAACCAGCGGCAGATAGGTCCCGAGGGCAAAACCCAACATGGCAAAGGCAGCAACCTTCAAGCCGTTGGACAACGTCACCACGGCGGCCTGGGTTCCGATGATCGCGCGGCGATCGGGCAGCCATTTGATGAAATTGGCGACCAGCAGGCCTATCGCCCCGACGAGCATTCCGAGCCCGGATATGATGGCGCCGCCAAGGAAATTGGCGGCCGGGCCTTTGGCGGTCACCTCGGGCTGTGGACCCCAGGTGCTGTAGAGCACGAAGGCGGCGATGAGGACCATGAACAGCGCTTCGGGGAGCGCCAGCGCAATCTGGGCGCCGATCAAGGCGCCGGGTATCGCGCCGAGGCCAAACCATATGATCGTCTGCCAATGAAGGTATCGCCGCAGGACCACCGCACGGCCGGCATTGGAGCCGAGCTGCACGAGTCCGTGAACCGGGAGCAGCGTAGCGGGCGGGAAGACCAGCCCAAGCCCCGCCAGCATGACAATGCCGCCGCCCAGCCCGAACGCCGCCGTGAGCGCGGACGTGAAAAAACTGAAGACCAGCAGCGCGACGGCGACCAGCGGCGTCACTTCAGGCGGCAGGAAGCTGGCGAGATCGAAGGGCATGGGCAGACCTTGGGGCAAGAACCGGCTCCGGGCCATATCCCTGAAACCCTACCCATCGCAATTGCCGATGTGCGATGCCCCGGTTGCCCGGATTGCGTCGGGTTAGCATAGAAACACCGAAGCCCGGGATTCTGGCGGTATCGCACTGGATTCCGGGAATAATCCCGGCTCTTGAGCCCCAGTATCGGCACCCAAGCCATCGGTGATAACCGACCTATCGCGATGCCCGAAAGCTCAATCCTTGGCCAGCCGCTCGAGGGCCTTGCGCTCTTCGGCGGTGAGTTTGGGGTCGGACGCGGCAGCAGCGGTGGCACGTTTGCGGCGCGCACCCAGGATGACGACAACGAGGCCGATCAACAGGAAGACCGGCGCGGCAATCCAGAGCAGGACCGTGTGCAGCGCGAAGACCGGCCTGAGCAGGACAAACTCGCCGTACCGCGCAACGATATAATTGATGACGTCGGTGTCGCTGTCCCCCGCCACCAGACGTTCGCGCACAAGCAGGCGCAGGTCGCGCGCCAGTTCGGCGTCCGAATCGTCGATGGACTGGTTTTGGCAGACGAGGCAGCGCAGATTGTGCGAGATGGCCCGGGCGCGGGTTTCAAGAAGCGGGTCGTCCAGAACCTCGTCGGGCTGGACGGCAAAGCCGTTCACCGGCGCAAGCAGAACCACCGCAACGAGCAGGACGAGGAAACGGCGGATCATTGCGCCGGCTCCGACTGCTTGCGGCGTGCCGATTGCGGCGCGCCGATCCGCATGCGGCGGTCGGTCAACGACAGGAACCCGGCACCGGCCATGATCAGCGAGCCGAGCCAGATCAGCAGCACATAGGGCTTGTACCAAAGCCGCACCACGCGGCCTTCGGCGCCGAAGCGTTCGCCGAACTGAATATACATCTGGGTGAAACCGTAGGTGTTAATGCCCGCCTCGGTGGTCGGCATGCGGCTCACGGCATAGACGCGGCGCTCCGATGTGATCCCCCGTGTCGTGTTCCATGGCGTCGTGACGCGGAATGCGCCCTGTTCGGCCATGTAGTTGGGGCCTTCCACCAGACGTTCGCCATCGTAATGAACGGTATAGCCTGCGATCTCCACGCTCTCGCCCTGCCGCATGGAGGTGACGATCTCGGTCTGGAACGCCGTGGCGCAGACGATGCCGATGACGGTGACCCCGACGCCGAAATGGGCAATGGCCGTCGACCACACCGAACGTGGCAGCCCCTTTAGGCGCGACCAGTTCTGGGCGAGGCTCGCGCGGCCGATGGCCCCCTTGTCGGCGATTTCGGCAATGGCTCCGAACATCACCCAGAAACCGATGCCCAGCCCGATCGGCGCGAGGGAAACGGGGAAGCCCATAAGGGCAAAGACGATGATGGTGACGACCAGCGTCGCGACAATGGCGCCTATCAGGCGCTGGGTGACCGCGACGAGGTCACTGCGCTTCCAGGCCAGGAACGGCCCGAACGGGATGAGCAGCAGCAGCGGCACCATGAGCGCGCCGAAGGTCACGTCGAAGAACGGCGCGCCGACGGTGATTCGCGCGCCGGTCAGCGCCTCGAGCACCAGGGGATAGAGCGTGCCGACCAGCACCCCGGCCGTGGCGGCGGAAAGGAACAGGTTGTTGAGGATCAGCGCCCCTTCCCGGCTGATGGGGGCAAAGAGGCCGCCCGAGCGCAAGGCGGAGGCGCGCAGGGCGAACAGCAGGAACGCGCCGCCGACGAAAGCGGCCAGCATGGCGAGGATGACTGTGCCCCGCGTGGGGTCCGACGCAAAGGAGTGGACCGAAGTGAGGATGCCCGAGCGAACAAGAAAGGTGCCGAGCAGGGACAGCGAGAAGGTGATGATGGCGAGAAAGACCGTCCAGATCTTCAACGCATTGCGTTTCTCCATGACGATTGCCGAGTGCAGCATGGCGGTGCCTGCCAGCCAGGGCATGAAGCTCGCATTTTCCACCGGATCCCAGAACCACCAGCCGCCCCAGCCCAGTTCATAATAGGCCCAGTACGACCCCATCGCGATGCCGAGGGTGAGAAAGGCCCAACTGGCCAGGGTCCAGGGCCGCACCCAGCGCGCCCAGGCCGCGTCGATGCGCCCGGAGATGAGCGCGGCCACCGCAAAGGAAAAGCAGATCGAGAAGCCCACATACCCCAGATAGAGCAGCGGGGGATGGATCGCGAGGCCGATATCCTGAAGGATCGGATTGAGCTCGGTGCCGTCCATGGGGGCGGGGTCGGCGCGCCAGAAGGGATTCGAGGTAAACAGCACGAAGGCCGAAAAGGCCGCAACCATCAGACCCTGCGTCGAAAGCACCAGCGTGCGCAGATCGTCGGGGAGGTTGCGCGAGAAAGCCGCGAGGCCCGCCCCGAACAGCGCGAGCGTCAACACAAAGAGCAGCATCGAGCCTTCGTGGTTTCCCCAGACGCTGGTGAATTTGTAGAGTGTGGGCTGGATCGAGTGCGAATGCTCGTAAACCAGCCGCACCGAGAAATCGGACACCATGAAGGCCTGCACCAGCGCGGCAAAGGCCAGGCCGACGAGCACGAACTGCATGATCGCCGCCTGCTGCACGAAATGCGACGCGGCGCCGCCTCGCTGCCAGAATGCAAAACCCGCCACCGTCTGCGCGAGCGCCAGCGCGAAGGCGAGGACAAAGGCAAAGTGGCCGAGTTCGATAATCATGCGCGTAACGCCCGGTCATGTTGGCCAGCATCGCACCCTCTCACCCCCATCCCCTCTTGGGAGAAGGTGGATCGCCCAAAGGGCGAGACGGATGAGGGGGCTGCAATGTCAAGGATACCCACGGTCACTCCTCGTCCCCCTGCCAGACGCCCTGCTGGCGCAGGGTGTCGGCGACTTCGCGGGGCATGTAGTTTTCGTCGTGGCGGGCAAGGACGCTGCTGGCAAGGAAGGTTCCGTCGCCCTGCACGGCGCCTTCGGCGACAACCCCCTGCCCTTCCCGGAAGAGATCGGGAAGGATGCCCGAATAGCGCGCGGTCATCTGGGTCTCGCCATCATGGACGACAAAGACGTTCGCCTCGCCGTCCTGCTGCCAGCTTCCCTCGAGCACGAGGCCGCCGATCCGGATCGGCAGGCCCGGTTCGATGCCTCTCTCGGCGATCTCGCTCGGCGAATAAAAGAAAACGATCTGGTCGCGCAGCGCGGTAAAGATCAGCGTAGCGGCGAGCGCGAGGACCACGCCGAGGCCGGCAATGACGGACAGTCGCTTCTGCTTGCGGGTCAACGCCACGTTTGCGTTCTCCTTATAATCCAAGTTCCTGCGCGAAGGCTTCGAGCGCGATGCGATCCTCGGGCGCTAGTTCGGCAAGGCCGCGCTGAAGATCGTCGCGCGCCGCATCGGCGCCATCGATCACCAGCCGCGAGCGGACGAGCTGCATCCATTCCGCAGCGCTTCCGCCTTCGTCATACAGGCGCGCCGCCAACCCCTCAACCATGCCCCTGATCATAACCTCTTGAGTAGCGTCGGGAGTCGGCTCGGCGAGGCTGCCACCCGTCGTCCCCGCCTGCGCTGCAGCGAGGCCGGAACGGGCCGTCGCGACCCAGGGTTCCGTGCCGACGGCAATATCGAGCAGATACTGCCACAGCGCCGCCGCCTCGTCATAGTCCTCGCGCCGGGTCAGCTCACCGGCGAGATAGAAGCGGGAACGGACGTGCATCGGGTCCCGATCGGCGGCAGACCGCAAAAGGGCGATCACGTCGTCGTCGGCCATGCCGTCATTGACCATGATGAGGGCTTCGGCGAGATCGGTTTCCGTCTCGGCGTCGGGTGGATCGAGCGCGAGAATGCGCCGGAAGGCGTTCGCCGCCTCGGGATAGCGGCCCATCTGCATGTAGACCGGGGCGAGCGCGCGCCATCCACGGACGTCGTTGGGCGTCTCGACCAGCCTCGCTTCGACCTGCGCCACCGCCTCGGCGATGCTGACATGCGTTTGGTCGGCGGCGAAATCCCGCGCAGCGAGCGGTTGGGCGGGGAGGTCGGCCCGGCCGATGGCGAAGTAGGTCCCGAAAGCAACGAGCGCAACCAGGGGCAGTGCCACGAGCATGGGGAGGCGGACGGACCCCTTCGCTGCCTCGTGCTTCTTTTCGCGTTCGAAGCGCATGACTTCGCGCGCAAGTTCAGCGCGGGCGGCGACCGCTTCGGTGTCCGAGATTCGCCCGATGCGCAGGTCTTCCTCGATGCCCTCGAGCTGGCTGCGCAGGAATGCGCGCGTCGGGGCATCTCCGTCTTCGGCCATGACTGGCCTGCGCATCGCGAAATAGAGCGCGGCGAGCACGGTGAGCGTCAGTAAAGCGGCGAATAACCAGAGCAAGTGCAAGCCAAACCCTTGAAAACCAGATCGATCATGTTTCTATAGGCTAAAAATCGTTCGCTTTGCAGGCCCAACCGGGGCGCGCTTTGCCGCACCGTTCGCGAAAGGCGCGGATGGTGCGGATATTTCGAGGAATACTGGCTGGATCATGGGCGAACCGCAGCAAACCATTGCCGTTGCAGGCTCGACCCCGTTTGCTTTCGTTCTGGCTGGATTGCTGGCGGCCGATCACGGCCGGAAGGTGTTCGTCATTGCCGGCCCGCCCTCCCCTCATGGCGTTCCACCACCACCCTCGCTCTCGGTCGCGCCCCTTACCCGGCCCGAGACCCTGCAACTGGCCGCTGCCAACGCGCCGGATATCATGCGGCGGATCGCCAAAGTCGCCCCTGCAGCCTTCGACCGGACGGACCTGACCGTCCACGCGACCACGCCCTATCACGCGACGGCGCTGAGCCATTTCCGGCATCTGGGCGCGGGCCTAGGGCTGGCCGTGGAGCGGCTACCCTCCAGCGAAGACGGGCTTTCGCTGCGGGTGCGTGACGTCACGCGGCTCTCGCCCACGCCGTTCCTCGCGCATGTCCGTCAATGGGCATCGCGGATCGGGCTCGAATGGGTCGAGGATAGGGCGAGCCTGTCCATACGCCGCAGCGGCGCGGCGCGGCTGGGCAGCGACGACATCGACCAGCTCGTCCTTGCCGACGACGAAGCGATTTTCGAGCATCTCGACCCCAACCTCTGCCAGGCCATCGGGTTTGGCGTCGCGCGCACGGCCTTTCTTGCGGAACGCGGCCACGGCCTGACGGATGTGGACCTGCGCCTGCCTGACGGCACGCTGCTGAGCCCCTGCCGGGATGGAACGTTGCTTGCTTATGCCGATAGTGGCGACGGGCTCGCCGATGCGCGGGTGGCGGCCAGCCTGCCTGAGGCCGCGGATACGCGTCAGGCGGCGGTCCGCCATTACCGGCAATTGCGCACCCACGATGGCGGGCCGGTCGTCGGGATGCCCAAGGGGAGCCGGATTTACCTCTCGGTGGGGCTGGGGATGCTCGATATCGCATTGGCGCCGGTCATTGCGCGGCATATCTGCGGCCTCGGGCATGGTTTGGAGGCGGAGTGGTGCGGGTTGCGTACGCCCGGCCGGAGCATGGCGGGCTCGCTCGTCGCCGACATCGGGGACGGAGAAGCGGCATGACCCAGCCCCATCGACTGGGCGCCGCGCTGCCCACCGAATTCGAGACCCCGCTGATCGACAGGTCGCGCCCGGTTGTCTTCACGGTCGATGGCAAGACGGTTCACGGCTTTGAAGGCGATACGGTTCTGTCGGCTCTCCTTGCAAATGGCGTTCTCAGCGCAGGCACACAGTCCGGGCACGCTGTCGCGCTCGACGCGGCTTCCGCGCCGCCCGTTACGGTCGAAGGGGGGCGCGGCCAGATCCCCATGGCGCTTTGCCCGGCGCTGGACGGTGCACAGTACCGCACCGTCGGCCTCCGCACGGCTGCCGCGCCGCTCAAGTCCCTGTTTTCCCGGCGAGGGTACAGTCTCGGCCACGATCTCGGTGCACCGCGCCGCCCCGGCGGCTGGGTCGATTCCGAATCCGACGAAACGATAGAGACCGATTTTGCGGTCGTCGGCGGCGGCGTGGCTGGTCTTTCTGCCGCACTGGCCGCCGCGCGACGCGGATTTCGCGTGGTTCTGCTCGAAAGAGAAGCCGTGCTTGGCGGGATGGCTGTGTTTTTCGGCAAGGCCGACGGCGAAACGCCTCCGCTCGAGGCCATTTCGGGTCTGGTCCAGGAGGTCGAACGCCAACCGGCGATCTCGGTTCTGGTTGGCGCCGAGGTGTTCGATCTCGGCCAGAACCGCCTGCGCGCGGTCAGGGTGACGCGGCAGGCGGGGCTGCCCAAGGCGCACCACATCGCGGTCACCTTCTCCCATGCGGTCCTGGCGACCGGCACCGACGAAAGGATGCCGGTCTATTCCGGCAATCGCCTGCCCGGTGTCATGGGCGCCGCGGCGCTCTGGCGGCTGGCAAGCCGCTACGGGGTATGGCCGGGCGAGAGTTTCCATCTCCACACGGCCACCAATGCAGGCTACCGCATCGCCATCCTGGGCGCAGAAGCGGGCAAGTCCGTCCACCGGGCCAGCGATCCGCGGCCCGATCCGCGTACCCGTTTCATCGAGTTCTGCAAGGCCTATGGCTTCCGGCTCGGCTGGGGCACGCAGATCGCCAAGGCCGGGTCCGACCGCGGCAGCATCGAAGTCCGTCTGGCCGATCCCGTGTTCGGCGGCGTCGAGGCAGAGCCGGTGCGCGCGGATGCGCTGATCGTTTCGGGCGGATGGCAGCCCGCGCTGGCGCTGTGGCAGTTGGCAGGCGGCGGGCTTGCCTGGGACGCGGCACGCCATCGACTGGTGCCCACCGGCGCGGCCGGGCCTGTCGTGCTCGCAGGCGCAGTTGCAGGGTTTTTGGGTACGCCAGCCTGCATCGAGAGCGGAGCCGTCGGTGTCGCGCGGCTGGTGGGCGACGATCCGCGCCCGATTGCCGATCCGCAGATCGACCCCATTTACGAGAGCCTTGACGGCCCCATGACCGTCGGTCCGGCGCGGGGACGGCGCGCGCCCCCGGCGTGGTTCGGCCCATCGCGACGGGCCGCGCTCGCGCCGCGCCCGCCGCGCGGACTGCGGGCCTTCCTCGTGCGCCAGCCACCCGAGCGTCCCGAAGATGTGCGCGCGGCCGAATTGCCGGACGTCGCGGGCGCCCTCGCTGCCGGTGTATTGCCGACTGGTGAAGCCGCGGACTATTGCCGGCAATGGTGCATTGTCCCGCGCGCCTTCCGGCGCGGCGACCTGCCGGCCAGTCCCGATCCCGAGGCCGGACAATTGCCGCGCTATCTCGTCGGCCGTTTCGGTGCCGGTCAGGAGAAATGGAGTCTCAGGCCCGAGCAGGATCGTATCCTCGAGCCGGGCTGCCTTGTCTTTGTCAACACCGACGACGCCCATCCCCGCACGGCAATCGGCGTGATCCTTGCGGGCGGCCGTGGGGCGTGCACGGCGCTCATGGCGCGTACCGCGTTCGGGGAAGGCGACGTGGTTTATGTCCGGGACGGGACGACCCCTATCCCCGCGCGGTTGCGCAGGCGGGAGTGAGGCTTCTCACCCCTGCGCCATGCGGCGGTCGGCGCCGTCACGGGCGCGGCGGAGGACCTCGGCATATTCAGGGTTGTAGCGGATTTCGGCCATCTTGATCCCGGCATCGATGCGCTCGCGGGCCACCGGGTCGGTCGGATTGGCGCGGTAATGATCGAGTGCCCGCGTCACCAGCACCTCGACCGCCTGGCCCGTATCGTTCCAGGCCTTGTCCAGAAGGGCGTTCACCGCGAGCGAATCGCGGCTCTTGCGGATGGTGAGCAGGAGATACAGGCTGTTGAGCGCCATCAACACATCGCCGGGATCGAGAGAGTCGGCGCCGTCACGCGGGCGGCGGAGCGCCTGGGTCACGTGCAGGCTGATTTCCTTCATCGGCCGCTCGAGGCGCTCGGAAAAACGGGCGGTCAGATTGGTGATGACGGTGCCCCAGAGCGATTTGCGTTCGATCTCGAGATTGTAGTTGATGGCCCGCATCAGCCGATGGAAGCGGTCGATCGACTTGCAGGCAAGATCGTGGTCCGCGAACATGCCCGAATGCGCGGAGAGCTTGCCGATCTGGTTCTGGGCGTGGCTCAGGATCGCCTCGACCAGCGGCGCGTATCCGGCGTTGGCAATGTGAACCTCGGTATTGCCGCCCGACAGCTTGGTGACCGCCGCCATCACGCGGCTGGGATTGGCCATGTGGCCCACCATCGCCTGCATCCAGAGCGCGCGGGTCAACTGGTTCGAAATACTGATCGATTGCAGCGCGGCCGAAATGGTTGCCTCGTCCTGCAGCTTGCCGATGGCCTTGCCGAAATTGATCGCCTGTTCGAGCAAGGCATGACGGCGCATGGCCATGATGAGATAGGGCAGCCGCATGCGCGCATCCTCGCCGCCCATTTGCAGCGTGTTGCGGCGCTCGGCCTCGTAGTCCTCCTTCTCGTGCGCGGCGTTTTCCCTGAGGCGCTCGAGAAATTCGGGGATCATCAGAAGGAAGGCGGTGCGCGGCTCGGCACCGGAATCGATGGCATCGACCAACCGTGCGACTTCGGAATGAGCGATGTCGCGTGCGATCCATGTCCAGATGGACTTCGCCAGGTCGCGGTCGACGGCACCCCCGAGATGGTGATGAACGGGAGGATCGACCAGCACGTGATCGAGGGCGATGTTGAACGCTTCGAGCCCGAGGGGTTCTCCGGCGTTCTTTTTCGGCGCTCCACCGGCGCTAGTCCGGGGCAGCGTCTCTCTTGCAACGCCGGCGCGGGGCTTGCCTTTCAGCATAGGGGACTACCACGGACAGAAGGGCCTTTTCCAGATTCGCAATTTATGCGCGGAACGTAAATAAACCTTTGTGCCGGATGCGCTAAAGCAAACGCCGGGAACGAGCCCGGCGCTTGCAACTCCTTTAGGCCTGAGGTCAGGCGCTGACGACGCCCCAGGCGCCATCGACCTCGCGGCAGGCCGTGCCGGATTTGGTATAGGTCTGCCCGCCTACCGTCACGCGATGCGAGAACTCGCGGCAATCGAGATTGTTGACGCGGACATAGGGGCCAACGGAGACCTGTCCGCTGGCGCCGGCGGCACTCCAGGAGCGCGGAGCGCCGGGGCGGCCGAACTGGAGCGCATAGAACTGCGCGTCGTTGGCAGCGCTGCGCTGGGTGGCGTTGAGCTGAGGCAAGGCGGAGGCGTCGAGATAGGAATAGCTGCCCGGGTCGAGGCGCGCCTGCTGGATTGGCGCGCTCTGCGTGGGCTGGGGCGTTTCGAATTCAGGCAGGGTTTGCATGGTCGGGGCGGGCGGCAGACTTGCCTGCGTCGTCGAATACCCGGTCGTCCGGCTACACGCCGCCACCGAGAACGCCAGAACCACCAGTGCGATTGCTTTCAGCATCTTCATTTCAGCTACCTTTCCACGGCCGCGTCCGTTTCGCTTCTTCCTCATCGCCCAATGCGGCGAAATTGCGTACTGCCTCAGGCCCTTGTGCCGCTGCGGGCGGCGGGAAGCAAAAGGGTCGCCTTAAGTCCGCCCATTTCCGACGGGGTCAATGTCAGTGAACCCCCATACACATCCACAAGTTCCTTGACGATATCGAGCCCAAGGCCGCTTCCGGGCGTTTTTTCGTCCAACCTGACACCGCGGCGCAACACTTTCTCGGCATCTTCCTGCGAAAGACCCGGTCCGTCGTCATCGATGACGATCCGCACCCGCCGGGCACCGTCGGGGCCGGCTGATAAACGGACCGAGGTTCTTGCCCATTTGCAGCCATTGTCGAGCAGGTTGCCCACCATCTCTTCGAGATCGCTCTCGTCGCCCCGGAACCAGGGGGTGGCCTCGTCCACGACGGTCGCAACATCGCAGGCCTTGTTGATCTTGGCCATGACGCGGCCCAGCCGCGCGAGCACCGCTGCCGTGTCGGAGCGCTTGCCCACGACGCTTGAACGCGCCGCCAGCCGGGCCTTGTCGAGATAGGTCGAGACGATGCGCGACATGTTTTCCGTCTCGGTCATCACCGTCCGGCCCAGCAGGGACGTATCGGCATCGGCTTCGTTGCGCAGCACGGCGAGCGGGGTCTTGAGCCCATGGGCGAGATTGCCGACCTGGTTGCGCGCCCGTTCGATGATCTGGGTGTTGGAGCGCAGCAGTTCGTTGACCTCGTCGGCGAGCGGGGAAATCTCCTGCGGAAACTCACCCTCGACGGTAGGCCGCTCGCCTTCGCGGACAGCCTCGACCGCCTCGCGCAGCCGCTCGATGGGACGAAGCGCAAAGCGGGTCAGCATGGCGCTCATGGCGGCAAGGATCAGGGCGACGACGCCGAGGACGATAATCGCCTGCCCGCGAAACGCGGCCGCCTGGCTTTCGAGATCGGAAAGGTTGCCCGTGACGAGGATCGAGATGCGTCCGGTGCCGGCAAGAAGAATCTGGCGCTCGGCGGCGCTCAGGCGCTGGTCGTAGGCGTCCATGATGACGCCCCTGCGCACGCCGCCGGCGCCGAACGCGCCAGTGAGTTCGGGCAATATGGTGCCGACAAGGGATGGAGAGAGGTTGAGGATTGCGCCGGTTTCGCTGCGGATCTGCCAGTACCAGCCCGAAGTGGGCCGGGCGAACCGCGCATCCGCAAGAGCCAGATCGGGGGATGCAGGCGATTCAGATGAAAGCGTCTGTCCAACCAGCGAAGCGATGTGAAAATCGAGGCTTTCGGACAGGTCACGATCGAGCGCCTGCGAGTAGAGCTCGGTGAGCAAAAATGCGGTCGCAACGAGCGTGACGATCAGCCAGCCTGCTGACAGCCAGAACAGCCTGAATGCGATCGAGCCGCGCTGCATTAATCAGCCAGAATCTGGTAGCCGAGGCCCCTGATCGTCTGGATAAGTTCCTCTGGCAGCTTCTTGCGCAGGCGACCGACGAACACTTCTATGGTATTGGAATCGCGGTCGAAATCCTGATCGTAAAGATGTTCGGTCAGCTCGGTGCGCGAGATGACCTTGCCCTTGTGGAGCATAAGATAAGAGAGCAGGCGGAATTCGTGGGAGGTCATCTTGATGGCCTGCCCGTCAACGGTCACGCGACCCGCCTTCACATCGAGCCGGACATTGCCTGCGGTGATTTCATTGGAGGCATGACCAGCGGCACGGCGAACAAGCGCACGAAGCCGCGCCAGCACTTCTTCCATATGGAAGGGCTTGGCGACATAGTCGTCGGCGCCAGCGTCGATTCCCTGCACCTTGTCGCTCCAGCGATCGCGGGCCGTCAGCAGCAGGACGGGCATGGATCGCCCCTCGCGCCGCCAGGCTTCGAGCACCGAAAGCCCATCCATCTGCGGCAGACCGATATCGAGGACCACCGCATCGTAGGGCTCAGTATCGCCGAGGAAATGGCCTTCCTCGCCGTCGGTGGCGCTATCGACCACATAACCTGCGTCGGTCAGCGCCGTTACCAGCTGCCTGTTGAGATTTTCGTCGTCTTCGACAACCAGTATCCGCATCTGCCCCGCCCCGGCTGATTTTATTATTACTGCGCGCTCACTGTAAGATTACGCGCTTCGCCGGAAGCTTCAAGCACCGGGAGCACGTAAACCAGCCCACCGCCCTGCTCGCAAACCTTTACCGCGCCGGTAACATTGGCGGCAGGAATCCCCTCGCGCTCCAAAATATCGGCGACCGGGCGGATTTCTCCACTGGCAACAGCGGCCTGAATTCTGGTGTTATCCCAGCACGCACCCTGCGCAACGGCAGACCCTGCCCCGAGAGGCAGAACGAGCGTTGCGACGCATACGGCCGAGACCAATTTGGAAAGAAGCGCTTTTTTCATGCGCCATCATTAGCGCGAGTTTGCTGAACTGCAAATGAACAGCTGACTGCGACACTAGGGGCCAACTGCAGGCTAGGTTCCAAAGCCGCTATTAACAAAGAGATCGAGCACGGCCAACCTCTACCGCGAACATCATCATCGAGAATAAGCCGTGGCCAGCAATTTTACCGCTATTCCCAAGACGTTTCGGATGCGTCCGTGTCAACCCAGCGCATTGGAACAGATTCATAATCCGAACTGTCATCAATACGCACTTCATGAAATTTGGTACTTGAAAGGCTAATGTTGGCAAATGCGAACTGCGGCACAGAAACTCCGTATACGGGAAGTGTGCTCTCATTGGACTTCAATGGCACTGATACGTAATCCTGATTCATTTTTGCTCCCACCCTTCATAGGTGACGCGAACCTCTGTCCCCGAAACTGATATCGGCGGAAGCCCTGGTCCGGGTGACTGTTGTGCGGTCACTAATCGAATTTCACCATTGGTAACTCGCTGAGTGCTGCCGCCAGTCACACTCTCGATCAGCACCCTTTGGCAAGAGAAATTTACCTGATTTGCACCCTTTAGCAGAGACATGGGGTCAAATTTTGACCGAAGTTGCATGTCTTCAGCAATATTCTCGTACACCTTGTTTACCAATTCGTAAAGTTCTTGCGACGGATTCTCTATCACAAGCCCAAGCTCACGGGCCTCGCGACGATTAATCGTCCGATCATGGCTACCGGATTCGCTGCACAGAAAATCCACGATCTTGGATTTGTCTTCTGGCTTTATACCGTGGTTATCGAGCAATCCCTCAGCAAGCGATCGAATCTGATTCCTGCTCCGGAATATTTGCCCCAAAACAAGCGGATGAACTTGTTGAGAAAGATTGATCAACACATTAGCGAGTGCCAGATCATCGCGGATACCCATTTCATTTCGCGCCAAATCTATAAAACCCTGAACCGCCTCCACGCTGACTGGAACGCGTTGATGAGGATTGTTGGGGACAGCTGGAGCTAATGGGCCGCTAAGACTAGGATCAATTGGCCCGAGCGTAGCCTGCTTTGTCATCAGAACTCGATTAGCACCCAAACTGATCAACGTCCCGGCACTATGCGCGCGATTTGGAACAATGACCTCAAGATCGTCACAAAATATCCGCAAGAGGTTTATTAACCGCCATGCGGCCGCGCTATCGCCGCCTGCAGTATGCAATATGAGCGTCAGCTTTGTTGAGGGCCATATTTTATCGAGATGGTGCACAAAATAATCGAAGGCATCATTCGCAATCTGAGCCTCCATATTTGGTCGATCGCTAGTCGCATAAAGAATTACTTTTGAACCGCGCGAAGCTTCAATTTGCGAATAGAGCCCCTTTCGGTCTTCAATCGCCATAAAAATCCCCCCAAAGCGAATCTACATATTTTTTACAGATAACCAATAAGCACGCAAGCCTGATGCAAAGCTACTGGCAACACTTAGTGCTGATCGTTTGTCACGCCCGCCCCACCTCGCTCTTGATGCCCTTGCGCAGGAAGATCACTGCCAGCGCTTCCATGATGAGTTGGGTGCCGGAATATTCGCCAAACAGGGGAATTGCGATCCCGGCGAGTTGGGCGGCGCCGACGAGCAGCATGAGGATGCCGATGGCGTAGGTTTTGTAGCCGTCGAGGATGTTCATGTCGTTTATTCCCTTGGGTTGATCGGATTGGGGGGCGTCGGCGGCATCGGCGAGCGCCGTTGCGCGGATATCGGCGACACGGCTGGTCCAGCTGCGGCCGAAGGTTGCGAAGGTTGCAAGGCGCTGGAGGAAATTCATGCGCTGGCTGCACAGCGCCTCGATAAGCGTGCGTGGCACGCGTTTGCCGATGGCGGCGAGGGTGATGGGGCCGATAAAGCCGTCCTGCGTCACGCCGACCAAGGCCTGCAGCGTTTTGACCGCGCGGTCCGGGCCGGAATTGACGGCGAAATCGAAGACCACGAGATCGAGGCCCGGCGGCAGTGCGCCAGCCTTTACGCGCTCCCAATAGAGCGCCTTGTAGATTGCCGCGGCTTCGGTTTTCGCGAGCGCCTTCACCTCGGACTTGTCGAGCGCCCACCATGGCGCGATGCCGCGCCAGCGGGCGAGCGTCTTGTGGGTGATGCCCATGTTCGTCGCCCCGCCGGGGTCGGACGGGTGGTCGGCATAGCCGCCCTCATGCTTTAAAATCTGCGCAAGGCAATGGGTCCAGCGTGAAGCCGGCATGGATGGTCTCCGTGATTGGAAATAGGACGCCCTAGCTGTTGTTGGCGTAGCTCAGCTCTATCCAGTCGCCGCCGCGCCGGGTCAGCATCAGGCTGTCCTCGAAAGCGTCGAGGACGCGGTCCGCACCAAGCCTGAGATTGCCCGTGCCGTTCTTGAAGGTCAGCGCAAGCCCTGCGGTGCCGGTGAGGACGAGCAGCGCGCCATCGAACCCGCCCGCGATGGTCTCTATATCGTCCGCAGACCCGCTTTGAGGCGCGGGAACGGCACAACTGGTCTCGACGGCCAGCACCCCGTCAACGACGGCGGGAAAGCTCACGGCCGATCCGAATAGCTGATCGAAGCGCACAAAACCGTTCGTATGGTCGAGGGTCATCGCGGTTGCCCAGGCGGCTCCGTCCGGGCTGACCTTGAAGGTCAAATCCTCGTTGCCCGATAGTCCGACTTCGGCCCTGCCCGACCAGTCCGACTGGAAAATCAGCGTCGCGCTATCGGCGGCGGCGGCCTTGTTCACTATGAGGCGGAGATTGCCGCTGCCGCCTTCGGCGCCGGGAATGGCCGTGAAAAGGGCGGCCTCGGTGCGCACTGCGAGGCGGTTGGCTGCATCGGGCGTGGTGCCGATGCCGATCCCGTCGAGGTTGGCGAGGAGTGCGCGCCAGGAGGCCCCATCGAAGATGACCGGCGCACCTGCCGTCTCGTCCCATGCGATCCACCCCGTTTGTGGGATGAGGTACCGCCAGCCGCCCGCGGTCCAGGTGGCAAGTTGCCCTTCCCTGCCCGTCCATGCGCCGGCAGCCCCGCTGCCGATGGCGAAGGTCTGGCCGGGCTCAGGCGCCGCAGGCGGTTCGGTTGCGTCCCGCGCGGTCACCCGCAACTGTACGGCGGCGTCGAGAACAAGCAAGGCTTCGTTGTGGGTGATGTGCTTTTGCGCCTGTTCGGCGGCGATCAGCGGTAGGGCGAGCCGCGCGGTAGATGTCATGGGAAAACTCCGGGTGATGCTCCGCCCGGCCCCAATACCGGGCCGATCTGGGCGACCGAAAAGGCGAAGGTCGAGGGCAATGCACCGAAATCGGCGGTCTGGTCGGCGGCGGTGTAGACCGCCTGCGGGGTGCCGCAGTCGATTTCGCGCACCGGGTCGCCGCCATCGAAAATCCGGACCCGATAGCGTTCGGGGACGAAATCCAGCGGGATATCGCCATATTCCCAACCGCTGCCTGCCGCCCGGCTGCGCCGGATCCAGCGCAACGTAACATCGCCGCTGACGGGATCGCGTTCGGCGCGAAGGTGGACCGGCGCCAGCGGCAGGGCGGGCGAAAGATCGAACTGGGCGTTGACGGACGTGCCTTGGGCGTCGTGCGCACCGGCATAGACGCGGAGGGTGCGCGCCGAACCCAGCGCCTCCTGCGGGACGGAAATCCGGGCAATGCGGCTATCGAGGACAAGGACGGGCGCGCCCGCGCTGGCCGTGCCCGGCTGCGTGCCGCCTAGCCCGCGCAAGACCCGGTCGAGACGATAAAGCCCCGGGCCGATCAATTCGGCCTCCGCAAAACCGACGATTTCCCAACTGCCATCGTCCAGTCGGACGGCAATCCGGTTGACGCCCGAGAGCGTCGCATCGTCGGTCGCGGATGCCAGATGGCCCTCTTGAAGCTGCACCAGAAGCGGAACGTCATGTGACCAGACTTCTGCCGGTCCCGACGGCATCGACGCTTCGAGAGCCCCCATGAACGCGGGCCGGTTCAGGGTTGCGAAGCTGGCCCCCGTTGTCGCGTCGCGGATTTCGATTTCGCCCGGCCAGGGATCGGCAAAGGTGCCGATGGCAAGTTCGGTCCCGCCGTCCGGCACTGGAAGATGGGCAAAGATGACCAGCGGTGCCGCCTCGATCTGGGGCAACATCGTGCGGAACCGGCGCGGCTCGGGCAGTACGGTCGCGGCGACCGCCTCTCCATGGGCTTTCGCACCGATGGTCCGGCTGGTCCCGTCCCGTACCTCACCGACGAGAAACGGCCCGTCCCTCTCGCCATCGATCTCGATGAGATCGGCGGGTTCGACAGCCAGCAGGGACGGCGGAAGGAACGTATTGAGCGTATCGCTGCCTCGGCTCATCCGAACGATCATGCTTTGGGCAGCGGTGCGTGCGGCCGCCGGATCGAGCACCAGCCCGCTATGCTCGGCGGCAACCCTTGTCCCCTTTTGGTTCAGCGCCAGCACCGTCGCGGCCTGATAGTCCCTGTCCCGGTCGGCATAGGAGAGGGAAAGCGACCCCACCGCTTCCGCAGGATCGCCGCGCCACCGCGAGACGACGGGACCGTCCGCGCGCACGAGATCGTCACGCCCCAATGACAGGACATGACGGTCGTCGGGGACGATCCAGCTCATGCCCTCTGGCCCGTCGCGCACGGCAAGGCCGCTGGTTTCGACCAACATGGCCGCGATATCGCGCATAGAGGCCACCGCTTCCACGGTGAGCCCCTGGACAAGCGGCGGGGCGACATCGATCCGTGCAACCGGAACGCCGTATTCCCCGGCCAGCGCGAATATCAGTTCGTCCAGCGCCGCGGCGCCTAGCCTGCCATTGAGCCAGTGACCCGTCGAATAATTGGCGGCATCGGACCAGACGTCATCGAGCGCCGGGAACGCCGGATAGGGTCGCGCGTCCCAGCACCAGAGATAGATGCGCGAGACATCGAGCATGGCGCCACCCTGCGTCTTCCAGTACGCAAGGTTCGCACGCAGCATCTGGCGCTGGACGAGCGTGTCCGGGAGGCCCGAGGAGAACCACGGCCGCCTGTCCTCGCTGCTCTTGGGGTCACCGAAGGCATTTGGCGCGTTCGGCCCCTTGTCCACCGCGCCGCAACCGAGTTCGGTCAGCCAGATCGGCTTGCTGGCAGGCACCCATTCAGTCGGCGTTTCCGAGCGCACGCCTCCGATGCGGTTGTGATGGGGCTGGCTCCACCAGTTGACGAGGTCCTTGTAGCGCCAGACCCACGCTTCGTCGTGCTCGCCATCGATGATCGGGGTGCGCGTGCCGGACATGCGATCCGCATCGCTGGCGTAGTGCCAGTCGAACCCCTCCCCACCCGAAATATTGGCCGCAAGGTAACCGGCGTCGTAGATCGATTTGGCGAGGACTGAATCCGGGTGCCCCTTGCCGTCGCGCCAGTCGGCGAGCGGCATGTAATTGTCGATCCCCACGGCGTCGATATTGGCATCTGCCCAGAGCGGGTCGAGGTGGAACACCATGTCGCCCGGCGCATCGGGTGGCCGGTAGCCGAAATATTCGGTCCAGTCGGCGGCATATGTGATCTTGGTCCCCGCGCCAACGATGCCGCGCACGTCACCGGCCAGAGCTTTGAGCGCGTCGACAAAGGGAAAGCTGGCCGCGCCCGAGCGCACCTGCGTCAGCCCGCGCATTTCCGAGCCGATGAGAATGGCGTCGATTCCGCCCGCCGCCTGCGCCAGCCCGGCGTAGTGGAGGATCATCTCCCGATAGCCCGCGTTGACGAAGGCCGTGACCTGCACCGAAGCCGCGCTCGTGCCGTCCGGCGATCCGACAACGCCCGGCGCGGGGTGGCACGTGATGCACCCGCGCCAGGGATAGCTGGGCTGCCCGGCGGCCAGCGTATGGGGATCGGTGAGGTCGTTTGTCTCGGGAATGTCCATCATCACGAAGGGATAGAGCGTCACCCTCAGCCCGCGTGGCCTGAGGTCGGCAATCGCGGCCAGCACGGCAGCGTCGGAGGGCGTGCCGCCATAGGCCGGGCCGCCATCGTGGCTCGAAACCACATTGGCCGTCGCGCGACTGCGACCGGCCACGGCCCAGTGCGCATTCTTGATTTCGCGATGGCCCGCTTCGACGCGCGGCTCGACGGTACATTGCCCGCACCGCAAATCGGTGCCGAACCACGCCACCACCAGCCCGACATGTTCGAGATTGGGGCAGAGCGCGGTCAGCTCGTCGATGGAAATATCCCAGTCCGAGCGCAAACCGCTGACATGGGTGTTTTCCGGCGCCGTCCTGCCCAGGCCGGCTATGCGCACGCGGGGGGAGGGATCATAGCCGAATTCGGTGGCGCCGGGGACGAGGCAGACCGCCCGGATATCGCGCTCCAGTTCTCCCACCGGACGGCTGATCTCTGCGCTGATATTGGGAATGCGGTTGCCGAATTGCTTTAATGGCAGGCGCTCGAACACGAGGTAGCACAGCCCGCGATAGCCCGGCACCTCTGCCCCCTGCCGCGCTGCCATGAACCCATCCGGCTGCTGATCGGCGGTGCCGCGATAAAAGCGGATATTGAGCCCCTCGGTTTCAAGCAGCTTGCCATCGGCCCAGATGCGCCCGAGATGGGCAACCGGGCCCTCGCAGAGCGCCAGCGCGAAGCTCGCGACAATCGCATCTTCTTCCTGGCCCGCGCCAAATCCCTTTGCCCCTGCGGACTGGCCGGGGAGGCGTTCGAGATCGGTGGCCCAGATGATGTTCCCGGCAATCCGGCTCCAGCCGTAGACACGTGGCACGGGCACGCCTTCGCTCGAACCGGTCAGACGGATATCGCTGCCGGCGCGCGAGGGTTGCGCCGATTGCCCGAAGATCGCGGAGTCCACCGCGCTCCCGGCGAGCGCGCCGAGCGCCCGCCCGATGGTCGCGCCCACCGGGCCGCCGAGGAGACCGCCAACGACCTGTCCGGCCAGCGAAAGAGCGAGAGTTGCCATTCAGTGTTTTTCCGGAAAGATGAAGACGCGCGCGATGCGCCGTCGCCAGGCATCGGTCAGCGCGGCCTCGACCACGCCGAGATGTTCTTGCGCATGGATGAACCGGCTCTCCTCGGCCAAGATCCCGCAATGGCGGGGCGGCCTGTGGCGGATGAGCGCGAAGACGATAAGGTCGCCGGGCTGGGGCGGACCGTCGCGGACGATGAGGTGGCGCAGCGCCGCCGCCTCGAGACCGTTCCCCGCGCCCCTATCGCGCCAGTCTGCGCTATAGGGCGGCACCGTTTGCGGCTCGGCGCCATAGATCGTGCGCCAGACCCCGCGCACCAGCCCCAGGCAGTCGCACCCTGCGCCGCGCGCCGCCGCCTGATGGCGATAGGGCGTGCCGAGCCAGCGGCGGGTTTCAGCGACGATTTCAGCCTTCATCGCACCATCACGCCGCCATCGAGGCGGTCTGATGTATTGGGGTAACGCATTACGAAATCGATTCCGGGGATATGGGGAAAGCCTTGAAAATTAACGCCGTTTCCGAACTTGGCGCTGCAGGTCCCGAATTGTTTGTCGCAACCGGCATAGGCGGTCAACGTGTCGCCAAGCCCGACCCAGTCTCCCACCGGACCCGCAAAGCCCAGCACGCCGCCCGCCTGCCGCACCACCAGATCGTCGATCCCCTCGCGCCGGCCGGACGACCAGCGCACATGGCCATGCGCGAACCAGCCGTCTTCAAAATCGTCCAGGCCATCGACAAAAATCGTCATTGCGTCGCCAATCGCCGTCACCGTGGCTTCGCCGCGATATGGTGCCTGTTCAAGGTCGATCCCGCACCGCCCATCGCCCAACCTTGCATCGCAAAGATGCTGATAGAGCCTGCCCTTGGGGACGTTGAGCGCGTGCTGGCCCGAGCGCAGTTCGGCGCGGAACACGCCGTCCTCGCGCACGATCTCGCCTATGGTGTCGGCGCGGATCAGTGCGCGTTGGCTCACGTCGCGCCAGTTGACGCGCCAGCTTTCGACGCGCGCGCCGTCATAGCGCCCGAGCAGGATGTCATCTTCCGAAATCGTCTCGGAATGGAGCACACCGAGCACTTCCGATGTCGATGTCTGTGCACCCGAGCGCTCGACCGTTTCGGACCCGTCGAGCCCGTGCGCGGGCACGAAGAACGTACCTTCAAAATCCAGCGCCATGTCGTGATCGGTAAATCCTAGCACGATGCCGTCGCGCCGGACGATCCGCCAGCACCAGCACAGCGTCGTCGCACCGCTCGCGATATGGCCGGCAAAGCCAGGGTCGAAAGTCCTCATTCGTCCAGCACCTCGATCAGCGAAATGTTGGGCGCGACCGCAGCGTCGAACCCCGAAAGCTCGATATCCAGGCGGTCGGTATCGAAGCGCACCGGCACGTCGAACAGGAAACCCGCCGTCACGGCCTGACCATCAGCGGGCGCGGCGTCGAAGGTGACGATCCCCGTCAACGGATCGACGGCGAAGTCCGCACCGCTCGCTGCCACGCCATCGACGGCAATGACGACGCTCCCCGCCACCGGCTTGGTGATCTGGCGCATCCACGGATCGAAACTGCCGCCATAGCGCTTGGTGAGCTGGAAGGCCGTCGTCTCCCCGTCGCCGGTGCCGATCTGCTGGTCGAGCCCGGTTGGCGCCTGCCCGTCGTTCCGCGACGCATGGTCCAGCGCGTCGCGCCAGAGAAAACTATGGAAACGCCCCCGCCGCTCCTCGAAGAAGACGAGCACGGCCTGCATGTCGGCCTTCGATTTGATACCGTAACCGGCATTGTACCGCCGCCGAGAGCGCGCCCATCGGCTATTGCGCTCCTCGCGCCCGGAGGCGAGCGTTGTCACATCGGTCAACCGCTGCGGCCCACCCACCGCGCCAAGCGCGATATCGAGCGGGAAGCGGACTGGATGGAAAGGCATTTTTGATTTTCCTTGTACCCCCACCCCTAGCCCCTCCCCTCAAGGGGGAGGGGGACGGCATCGTGGAAGGGGTGGATGACTGCCAAAAGCGCTGAATAGATTCCCCTCCCCCTTGAGGGGAGGGCCTAGGGGTGGGGGTGAGCGATGCCCAACCTCAACTCCCCCGCCCGCCCCTGCGCACCGCGCGCAACAGCATCGCGCTCACCTCCGCCTCGGCGGCAAGAAAGCTCCGGGCGTCGGAGGCCGTGACGTTGAAATTGACCGTCACCGATCCACCGCCACCGGCGACGCCCAGCCGGCCGTCCGACCCGCGCTGCAGCGGTATGATGGCTTCCGGACCCGCCTCCCCAGCCAAGCCCCACTGCGCGGGCATGGGAAAATATGTCGCCGTTCCGACGATGCCACCCTTTGCGAAGGGCTTGATGCCGCCGACCGCGGGATTGAGCGCAGAAAAGAGGCTCTCGATCCCGCCCGAAATCATCGTCCCAAGCGGCTTGAGCGCGGCCTTCAAGGCAATATCGGCGAAGGCGCGGCCGATGTCGCTCAGCAGCGAGCGAAGGGAGCGGCCTTCTAGAATGGCGTTGCGCAGGTTGCGTGTAAGCGCCGAACCCACGGACTGCCCCAGGTCCCGGATGCGTTCAAGCTCCACTGAGACGTCCGAAAGTTCCTTGTCAAACGCCTCGCCGAAAAGCTCAGCCATTGTTGCCTCCATCGGGATGCAGCGCCATAAGCGTTTCGAGCGCTTGCCGGTCGAGCGGCCCCGTCGCGCCACGCCCGGAAAGTCCGGCATGTGCCGCAGCCAGTTCGCGCGGCGTCGTTGTCCAGAAAACCGGCGGCGGCAGGCGCAACACGCCAAGCCCGAACCGCATCATCTCGCTCCAGGGCAACCGGCTCATTGCGCCTCTCCGAAAGTGGCCTTTAAAAGCCGCACGACGATGTCCGCCGCGCCCCTGAGCCCGCCTTCGATGGAAAGCCGAGCCAGGTCGTCGTCGGTCACCGGATTGCCCGCCCCGCGCAGGCCCGCGCCCAGAATGGCGGTCAGATCCCGCGCCGAAATCCGCCCCTCCGCAAACCGCTCGACAAGCCCGTTGAGATCGCCCGCCTGCAATCTCGCCTCCAGCTCCGCGAGGGCGCCGAGTGTTAGGCATAGCGTCATCGTCTCGCCGCCGATCTCGGCGTCGATTTCACCCCTTTGGGGATTGGCCATTTGGTTTAGCTCCTAATCCGCCAGAAACATAATCTCGCCCGCGCTTTCCAGCGCCAGCTCGAAGGTCACCTCGCCGGCATGGTCCCCGGCAAACTCCAGCGCCACGATCTGGAACGGGCCCTGGACGATGCCGAAGTCGGGCAGGATGAGCTGCCAGTCGCGGATCGTCCCGGAAAAGAACAGCGCGCGGACTTCGGCGTCCGAAGCCCGGTCCTTGAAAATCCCCGCGCCCGAAACCGAGGCGCGCTTGATGCCCCCGCCGGCCAGCAGTTCGCGCCAGCGTCCGGCGCTTTCAGCGTCGGTCGTATCGACGCTTGCGGCGTTGAAGGCGAGGCTGCGCGTGCGCAATCCCGCTACGGTGAGAAACCCGCCCGACCCGGTCTGGTCGAGCTTTAACAGCATGTCCTTGCCGCTCTGGGCCGTCATCAGGTCAATCCTTGGGTTCGGAGAGAAATCGGAAGGTCACCGCCGCCCGCGCGCGACCAGACGAGAGATCGATGGTCGTTTCGGTTCGGACCTGGCGGCGCACGGTCAGCACGTGGTGGTCCGGCGCGATGACACCGGCCACCGCAACCCGCTCCACGCGGTCGGCGATTTCGAGCGCGGCGCGGCGCGAGGGTTGCGGGGACCAGCAATGGACAGTCATCCGGTGCTCGTGCCCCGGCGTCTCGTCGCCGTCGCGCGGCGCTGCATCGTGGCTCAGAATGGTGACATAGGGCGGCTGGCGGCCCTTTGGCGGAGCATCGAACACCGCCCCCGCGCCCACGAGGAGAGTCAGTGCGGCATCGGCCGACCAGGCGGAAACCAGCGCGGTCTGGATATCGTCGATAACGTTCATCGCCCCTACCCCACCATAGCCGTTTCGATGCAGAGGCAGGCGAGATAAGCGCGGCGTCCGTTGATGTCTTCGGCTTCGACGATTTCGAGCGCCCGCCCGCGATAGAGGATGCGGTCGCCGGGCTTGAGATCCTTGCGGAAGCGCATGGTCACCGCATGGGTGGAGGTGGCCGCACGACCATCCCCCTCGCGCGCAAACCGTGCCGATCGCGCGCGGACCCGCGCCCACACGCTGGTGATCGGCATGAACAGCGTCTCATGCCCGCCATCGGGCGCAACGGTCATCTCGCGGCGTTGCAGGTGCACGCGGTCGCGGAGCGAGCCAAGCGGAGGCGATGCTTCCCTCATAGTCGCACCCTTTTGTAATTGGTGAGAATGCGCTCGAAACCCGAGGGGATGATGCCGGCTGCACCGACGACCAGCACGGCATCGCGGTTCTCGTACCAGTAGGCAACCAGCGTCAGCAGGGCCTGGATGAGATCGGCGGGCACGTCCTCGGGCGCGCTGCCGTAGCCGGCCGTATAGTCGATCTCGATGCCCAGCCGTGTGCGGAGCGCCGGGCGGTTTCCCGGCAGGATCGCGCGCGGCGGCACGCCCTGCCCATCGAGCAGCACGCCATCGGAATCGACAAAATGCGGTTCGCCTTGCGCGTCGTAGGTGCGGATTTCGTCGATAGCCAGGGCCGGGCCGACCGGCAGGGTAACGATGCCGTTTTCCGGCCAGTCGTCGCGCACCAGCCGCCAGCGCTGCTCGAGCAGGGCCCGGCCGGTGATACCCTCGATATGGATGCGCGCCGCAGTGACAAGGCTCTCGATCAGCCCGTCCTCGGCGCCGTCTTCCACGCGCAGATGCACCTTGGCCTGCGCGAGCGAAACCGGCTCCTGCGCGGGTCCCGCGAGAAGGAAGGAAGTCATCGTTGTTTCTCTTTATTTGTTGGCAGGAACGAGCGCGGACTGGCCGCGCTCGCCGAGAGCCCTAGTCCTCAGCAAACTTCAAAAGCTTGATCGCATCGAAATCCGCGATTCCCCCGCCCACGCGCTTGGTCGTATAGAACAGCACATAGGGCTTGGCCGAATAGGGATCGCGCAACACGTTCACGCCCTGCCGGTCGACGATCAGATAGCCGCGCCGGAAGTCGCCGAAGGCGATGGGCGTGGTATCCACGTCGATATCGGGCATGTCCTCGGCCTCGACCAGCGGGAAGCCCATGAGGCTCGCGCGGCCATTGGGCGCTGCGGCAGGCTGCCAGAGGTAATTGCCATCGGCGTCCTTGAGCTTGCGGATCGCGCCTTGCGTGCGCCGGTTCATGAGCCAGGTGGCGTTCTGGCGATAGCCGGATTTGAGCGCGTAGACGAGATCGATCAGCACGTCCGAGGCATCGACGGGATCGCTCCCGTCCGGGAACCCGCCATCGACGCCCGTCGCCAGATAGCCGAGCTTTTCCCAGGCCCAATTCTCCTCGGCGACGATATCGGCATCGAGGAACCCGGTGGGTTTGTTGGTGCCGTCGCCGAGGATAAAGGCTGCCGTTTCTTGCTCCGCGAAGGCCGCGTTGACTTCCTGGGCGATCCACTGGCCGACATCGACCGCGGCATCGTCGAGGAAGTTCTGCGTTGCCGCCGGCATGGCGTAGAGCTCTGTGGTGGGGAACACCAGCTCGTCGAGCACCTGCGAATTGGTCTGGTTGCGCGCCGCCGTCTCGCCCACCCAGCCGACTTGCGGCCCGGTGACGGTGATCGGCCTCTTGTAGACCGAGGACGAGACCTGCCGCACGCCGCAGATGGCCCGCATGGGCGAGATCGCCGTCAGCAGCCGCGAGATTTCGGTCTCGGTCTCGGCGGGCACGAGATAACCGCCATCCGCGTTCGAGCCGACCGAGAGCGCCTTTTCCTCGCCGCGTTTCACATAGGCCGAGAAGGCGTCCTTGTATTCGTCGCCTGCGCGCACCCTGCCGCCTTCCAGCGCCGGCCGGGCGCGGTCGAGGCTCGCCTTGTCGATGGCCGCCTTCTGGCCGTCGAGAAAGGCGTTCAGCCGGTCGAGCTTGTCCTCGAGCAGCGTATCGGCGCTGCCGCGCTTTTCCAGCTCGCCGAGGCGGGTGTCGTTTGCCGCCTTGAACTCCTCGAAGGCCGACATGAAATCGGCGAACATTGCGGTGACGTTGCCCGCAACAGGGCCTGCCGCTGCCTTGTTTTCAAGGCGCGGTTCGGTGGATTTGGTCATTGCTATCCCTTCAGCTTTTGAACATGCGCGCCGCCGCGCCGAGCGTTGCGGCAAGCCGGGCGTCGTGCCCGCCTGGCGCGGAGGCAATCCGCGCCGCTTCCATCATCGGGAAGGTGACGATGGAGATTTCCCACAGGTCGACGGCCCAGAGCCGCCGATGACCCGTGCTTTGGTCACGGGTCGCGCGCACGGCGCGGAACCCGATGGAAAGCCCGTCGAGTGCCCCTTGGGCGATCAGGGCCCTGAGATGGGCCGCGCGCGGCACGGCGTCGAGCAGGCGCCCGGAGACCCTCAGGCCCCGCGCATCCTCGACGATCTCGTCCCAGAGCCCGATGGGCTCCTTGGGGTCGTGCTGGAACAGCAGCCGCACCCGGCCTGCCGCGCGCTTTTTGAGCGTTTCACCAAAGGCGCCGGGCATGACGATGTCCCCGCCCTGGTCGAGCTGGCTGAAAATCGAGGCGTAGCCCCAAAAGCGCCCGTCGGCATCGATGGCCGCGTACATTCAGCGGCTCGCGGGTTTGCGCTTTGCCGGTGGCGATTTGCGGCTGGCCAGCGTGCCCGCCAGCAGCCAGGCAAATTGCCGGAACACATCTTGGGCCTCCTGCAGGCCCGCCTTCGTTCCCCGCGTCTTCTTCATTTCCGGTTCTCGTCCCTCGTTTCACCGTTTAACCGACTGGTCCTGCCCGCCTATTCCCGCGGCGCGCGGAAGAGCTTGTTAAGGTGGGCGATTTCGGTCACGAACGCATTGAAGCGCTTGTTGGCGGTCGCCAGTTCGCGCAGCAGGAAAACGACCACCGCACTCGCGCCACTCGCCCACAAAAACAGCGCCAGATGCGCCAGATCCCCGCGTTCGAGGATCGTCTTGGTGATGTCGTCCATGTCTCTAACTCCGCTTACACCCGCCCTGACCCCTACCCTCAAGGGGAAGGGATGGTTCGGTGGTTGTCGCAAGTGCCTGCCAATCGCGCAGGATGGATTCCCCTCCCCCTTGAGGGGAGGGGTTAGGGGTGGGGGCTCTACTTCCCAAACCCCAGCAATTCCCGCTTCTCGTCGTCGCTCAAAAAGCCCGCATTCCCGACGCGCTCCCAATCGAGCTTGCGGTCCGCCGCCAAGGCCTCAATCACGTCGAAATCCGGAACCAGACGCGCACCGCCGAAGGCAGGCGAGAGCCAGTGGTTGAGCGCCGCGATGACCTTGGTGACCAGCGGTATGACCGTCTGGCGCCACAGCGCCCGGCTCGCTTCGGCGTAGTTGGCATAGGTGTTGTCGCCGGGAATGCCGAGCAGCATAGGCGGCACGCCGAAGGCCAGTGCGATTTCGCGCGCTGCGGCGTTCTTGGCCTCGAGAAAATCCATGTCCTTTGGCGAAAGTGCGATGGCCTTCCAGTCCAGCCCGCCTTCGAGCACCATGGGCCGCCCGGCATTGAGCGCCCCAGCGAACCCCTCTTCGAGTTCGCCCTTCAGGCGCTCGTACTGGTCCTCGGTCAGGTTGCCCGACCCGGCATTATAAACCAGCGCGCCGGACGGCCGCGCCGCGTTTTCGAGCAACGCGCGGTTCCAGGCGGTCGCTGCGTTATGGGTCTCGAGACTCCCCTGCGCGGCATCGAGCGGGGCTTGCCCGTAATGATCGTCGAGCGGGTTGAAGAGCGTCAGATGCAGCACCCGCGCCAGAGGCGTTGTATCGAGCATCAACCGCGTAGTCTTCCCGCCCGCTGTATAGGCATAGCCCACCGGCCAGCCGTCGCGCCCGGCAATCACCGCCATGCGGTCGGGCCGCAACCCGTAAAGCCCCTTCACCGCGCCATCGACAATCGCCGCATCGAGATAGGCGTTGCCGGCGATCTGTAGATAGGCAAAAACACTTTCGAGCAGCGCCTTGCCGTCCTCGCGCGGATTGGGCCGGGCCAGCAGTTCGAGCAGCGGGTGCTCTGTCAGCACCGCATTGGCATCCGCGACCTCCAGCGGCACCCGCGCCGCGCTCTCGGCCACCAGCCGCACGCAGCGATAGACCACCGGATTGCGCGCAAACCCCTCATTGGCCAGCGCCGCGAAGCCCTTCCTGGGGCTCGTGCCCGTTCCGAGGTGAGAGAGCGTGAACAGCGTCTGCTGCCCGGACATCTTCCGTTCGGCAGGCACAGCGACACGCCCGGCAAACAGCCGGTTGAACCAGTTTGGCATCGTGTTTTCCTTCGAAAATCTATCGCACCCGCGGCACCGGCCCGTCCTGCAGCATCAGCGCCGTGATCGCCCAGACCAGCGCATCCACCCGATCCGGCGAATGGCCGTCCGCCATGCCGTCGGCGCCGAAGGCGCACATCTGGTCTTCGAGTTCCGGGAAGGGCGCGGCGTGCTTCACCCTGCCCCGCGCATAGAGCGCCGCAACCGGCTCGGCCCGCACCCATTTGCCGCGCGTGGCGCGTACCTCGCGCACCGGCACGGCGGCATCGACCTGCCCGATCACCGCGCGGACCAGATCACCGCCCTGATTGACCTCAGCGACAATCGCATCCGCCTCGAATTCATGAAATGCCATCACCGCAAGGCTCGCCCAGCGGATCGGCGTCACGCCCTGCACCGTGCAATCGTCCAGCACCACGGCGATATCGTCGGCCCGTCCGGCCACGATGATCCCGCAGGCGTCCGAACGCGCCGTCCCCGTCACAGGCGGATCGACGGCGACCACGATACGGCGCAGATCAGGCACAGTCCCGATCCGCGCCGCTTCGATGCTGCTGCGCGTCCAGAGGGCTCCGGGCACGTCCTCGATGAACTCGCCATTGAGTTCCTGCCGGCCCAGCGCGGTGCCTTCATACCGCCCCACCACAGCCGAAAGAAATTGCGGGGCAAGATTGGCCGCATTGCTCACCGTCGGCATTTCGGTCCGGACCGTTCCCGGCTCGCCGATCAGCCGTCTGAGCAACCGCGTCGGGCGCGGGGTCGTGGTCACGATCTGCTGCGGGCGCTTGCCCAGCCGCAGCGCGAATTGCAGCATGTCCCAGGCCGCTTCCGCGTTCGGCCATTTGGCCAGTTCGTCGGACCAGGCAGCCGCAAATTGCGGCCCACGAAAGCGCTCCGGATCGTTGGCAGGCAGCAGCATGGCCTGGGCGCCATTGTCCCAGGTCAGCATGTGCCGGCTGGCATCGAAATGCGGCCGCTGGTCGTAAGGGTGAATCGCCAGCAGTCCTGAGACCCCCTCCACCATCACCGCACGCGCCTCCGCCATCGTTTCCCCGACCAGCGCGATGGGCGAAACCGGCGGATCGGCCAGCGCCAAAAGGCGCACCCATTCGGCGCCTGCCCTTGTCTTGCCCGAGCCGCGCCCGCCGATCAGAAGCCATGTCGTCCAGTCGCCGTCCGGCGGCTCCTGCGCGCCGCGCACCCACCAGCTCCACAAACCGTATTGATGGATCAGGGCCTCATCGTCGAGGGCGGCGACCAGCGGGTGGTTGTCCGGATCAGGCAGTCTGTTTCTCCATCTCGTATATCCGCCGCGAGAGCTTCTTGCGCATCTCCTCGAGCTGGACCGGAGAGGGCTTCCTGCGCTTGGCCGATTTGCATGCCAGATCGAGTTCGATCAGCTTTTCGAGCGTGCGCGCCATATGCCCGAGCGCCTGCACTTCGGGCGCGCGGTCCTCGTCGGCGATGTCGCTCATCTGTCCGAGCTGGGTCTCGAAGAGACCGAACAGCTGGCCGATCAGCGCCTCGTGTCCGGCGCCGGAGCGCTGCGTATGCCGCAGCTGCCAGCCCTCGGCGATCCGCCGCAGCCGCAAAAGGCGGGTCGTAATCCCGTACTTTTCGACCAGTTCGGACACCGGCGTTACACCGTCCTCATATTCGATGCGGATTGCATCCCAATCCGGCTCCGCTCTGCCCATGCTTCGTCCTCCATGGAAAAGGGCACCGCCGTTGCCGGGGTGCCCTTCGAACACAGTAATCTCACGATAGCAGGACTATAGCGGACCAGCGTGACGCGAGGATAAGTTCGGTATGTCTGGTCGGGTTATCCCGCCACTGCCCCCTAAAGCACCTTTGTCAGCTTGAGGAAATTGTTGCGCTCCCTGTTGGCCGCGGTGAGCGCGGTTTCCGAGCCCATCACGACCACATGTCCGTTGCGCGCGACGTCCGAAAGCAGATCGGCGGCCTCGGCGAAATCCTTCGCCGTCGTCCCCAGCACCTGCTCGCGCCGCGCCTGGCGGTAGTCCTCGTCGACCCCTGTCAGATCGCGCACCAGCGCGGTATAGCCCTTGGCGTCGGGCAGCAGGTACGGGTCGAGGTCGCCAATCGTCCCGATGATCGAACGCACGATGTCACTTTCCGAGACGCCCTTGCGCAGGAAGTCCGGCGCAGCATCGTAGATATCGAGCGTGGCGAGAAGGTTGGGGTCGCGATACGAGCCGAAGGCATAGGTATCGGCCAGCGGATTGTAGCCCGCGAACCCGCCATAGGCCCCGCCCTCGACGCGCACCTTGTCCCAGAGATAGGCCGTGCCGAGATATTTGGTCACCACCGAAAGCGCCGCGCTGGGCGTGTGCCCCAGTTTCTTGAGGTTCACGCCCTTGGCGACGTAGTTGACCTGAGCCGGGATCGTCAGCCCCTCATTGCCGGGCGCCGGCAGCGGCGACCAGTCCTGGCGTACAAAGCTCTTGCGCGGCAGCGTGCCGGCAAATCCGGCCAACTCCCTTTCAAAGCGCCTGAAGGTTTCCGCATCCGTCGTGACGTTGAACACCGCCGCGCCGGCATTGATCAGGTGATCGCGCATGGCGAAAAGATCCGCCTCGACACCCCCCCAGTCGTCCTCGATCCGCCTGGCCAGTTCACGCAGGAAAAACAGCTGCGAAACGCCCGTGCATTGCTCATTGGCCCAATCGGCCTCGTGCAGCGAGGCGCGCAGCCACGAGAACACCATCTGGTGTCCCGATGGGACCAGCCCCGCCTCTTTGTGCGCCTTGTTCTGCGCGACCATCTGGCGGACGCGTTCGCGGTTGTCGAGCCGGGCATCGGTCAGGGTGTCGGTCAATATCGCTAGCAGTTCGGACGTCTTGTCCGCCGTGGCCTTGCCGCGCAACAGGACATAGGCCGCCGCCTCGTCGGCGTCGCGCATTGCCGAAATCACGCGACTGGCGTTGATCCCGCCCGTCGAGCGACCGATCCTCTGCGAGAGCGAGACGAAATCTTCCTTGCTGGTCCCGGTCTGGGAAAGCGCCTGGGTGAAGATCGGCAGGTAGGGGACATATTGGCGCGGCAGTGTCTTGAGGTCGAAGCCGAGGTCGAAATAGACGATGCCATTGGTCGGCAGGTCATGGAACAGTGTGCGCACGCCCGCAACGTCCCGCTCCTCGCTCGGGATCTTCATGCTCTCGCGCGGCAGGTCGGCAAGCGTCAGGGTCGGGATCTTTGCGAGGTCCTCGGGCTTGTCGGGCGCGTTCTGCAGCGCCTTGAGCTTGCGCGTGGTTTCGATGGTCTCGGCGACATCATTGTCGTTCATCGCTGCGCGGACGCCGTCGAGCCTCGTCCGTTCCGCCGCCGCTTCGCGTTCGGCCTGTGCCTTGTCGGCCCTGACCACCACCCGCGAGCGATGTCCGTTTTGAATCAACAACTTACGTATCAAGTTCTCGAGAACCGATTCACCGGACTCAAGCCGCGCTTTAAGGCGTTCAAGTGCTGATTCATATTTCAATCCGTCGAGCGGATTGCCGCCATAGAGCCACTTGTTGAGCGCGCCGAAGAAAAAGATGATCCCGCGCGGATAGCCGCCGAAATTGTTCTCGCGAAGCTGGAACTCGTAGGTGTTGACGGTCGCCTCCACCGTCGCCTTGTCAATGCCATTGGCAGCCAGTTCCTCGAGCCCTTCGAGAATGAGGGCTTCGAGCTTGTCGGCATCCTTGGGGTCCACCCCGCGCATCCCGGCGTAGAACCACGGTTGGCGGTACATGTCGTTGAGATTGGCCATCACGGCCTCGCCGAGACCGGAATCGGTCAGCTTCTTGTAGAGCGGCGCGGCCTGGGTCCCGAACAGCGCCAGCGCCATGACGTTGCGCGCCAGATGCTCCTCGATGTCCTCGGCAGGGTCGAACATCCAGTTGACCGAGACGAAGGCGTTGCGCGGATTATCTTCATCGGCCGGATAGGTCGCCTCGATGCGGATGGGCGTGTCGAAGCGTTTCTGGAGCGGCACCACCGGCGCACGTCCGGTCTTCTCGAACCGCGAGAGCGTTGCGTCCAGCAGATCGAGCCGCTTTGCCGGATCGTCGTCGCCGTAGAAAATGATCTGGGCATTGGAAGGGTGATAATAGCGCTCATGGAAGGCCTTGAACTGCTCGTAGGAGAGGTCCGGCATCACCTTCGGATCACCACCCGACGACAGGCCATAGGTCGTGTCAGGAAACAGGGACGATTGCGCTGTCACACGGAACACCGTGTCAGGTGAGGAATATGCGCCCTTCATCTCGTTGAACACCACGCCCTTGTAGATCAAGGGCGCATCGGTGCTTTCGAGTTCAAAGTGCCAGCCTTCCTGGAGGAAGGTTTCCCTGGAGATCAGCGGAAAGAATACCGCGTCGAGATAGACTTCGGTGAGGTTGTAAAAGTCCGCAAGATTGGTGCTTGCGACCGGATAGACGGTCTTGTCGGGAAAGGTCATCGCGTTGAGGAAGGTGTGGAGCGAGCCCTTGAGCATTTCCACGAAGGGCTTCTTGACCGGGAATTTTTCCGATCCGCACAGCACCGAATGCTCGAGGATATGCGCAATGCCGGTCGAGTCCTCGGGCGGGGTCGCAAAGGAAACCCCGAACACCTTGTTCTCATCGTCATTGATGAGCGAAAGAACCTCGGCCCCGGTCTTTTTATGCCGGTAGTGCCGCGCCAACGCATTGACCTCGGGAATCTGTTCTTCTGCTATAAGGTCGAATGCGGGATGGGTGGGCATGGGCGGGTCCTTCTCAAAAACGTGCAGAGCAACATGTAGGGACAACATGGCCCGACGCCAACCGTTTCCGGCGTCTGGCAAACATTCGTGTGAAAAGATATGGACTTGGCGAGTTCATCCCACCACATTGGGCCGAACCGAAACCGGGGAGAAACAGCATAATGAGCAAGCACTGGCTGGCGTCGGCGGTCGCGATCGCGGGCCTTCTGGCGGTTGCGCCTGCAGGCGCGCAACAGACTTCGCCCGAGCGGTGTGCGCTCATCGGCCCGGCCACCGAGCGGCTAGCCTGTTATGACAGCCTGTTCCGCTCCGACGAATTCACAGGCGAGGGCGAGGAGGACACGCCTCAACAGGGCATGTGGGCCAGCGGTGTCGAGGTTTCACAGATCGAGGGGACCGAGCGGCCCTTCGCTACCCTGCAGTCCGAGCAGCTTATCCCCGCCCTGCCCCGTGGCCGCGCGCCGGCGCGCATGACGATCATGTGCCTCGACGGCACGACCGTTGTGCAGTTCGGCTTTGCGGGATATCCGCTTGGCACGCCGACCTCGAACAGCGGCATTCTCACTATCCAGTTCGACCGGCTGCCCGGACGCAGCCAGTCGCTGCAACTGAGCGCCGACCGCACAGCGCTCGGGTTTTTCTCAACCAACGACGCGATGAATTTCCTCGACCAGCTCTTGCAGGCCCAGCGCCTCTTGGTCCGCGCGCAGCCCCAGGGCCAGCGCTCTGCCACCGTCAGCTTCCAGCTCGAGGGGATCGAGCAGGCGCTGGTGCCGGTGCGCGAGGCCTGCGGGTGGTAGCGGGTCGAGACGCCCGGTCTCGGCCTTGAAGGTGCGGCCGCTGACGGCCGCACCCAGTTGTGTCAGCGCCCCATCACGACGCCTTCGCGCCGCTTGTCGGCGGCACCGATCAGCCCTTCATCGGTGATCCTGATGACGTGCAGGCCCGAGTTGAGGTTGACCATGGCGACCTCGTGCCCGAGCGCTTCTAGGGCCGCGGCAAGTTCCTCGGCCCCCTCGCCTTCCTCGATATTGGTCCGCCCGTTGAGATTGGTGACGTGCCGCAGGTCGATGGCGTCCTGGGGGTCCATCTCCCAATCGAGGATCGAGACGAGCGAGAGCGCGGTATAGTGGATGATCGCCGCCCCGCCGGGGCTTCCGGTCAGGAGCACCGGTTCGCCGCCCTCGAAGACGATGGTGGGCGACATGGACGAACGCGGGCGCTTGCCCGGTTCGACGCGATTGGCCACAGGCGCGCCGTTGGCCTCGGCGGCAAAGGAGAAGTCGGTCAGCTCGTTGTTGAGCAGGAAGCCGCGCGTCATGACCCGGTTGCCGAACCCGCTCTCGATGGTGGTCGTGGCCGAAACCATGTTGCCCTCGCCGTCGACGATGACGAAATGCGAAGTCCCCGCACGCGGGCGTTCGCTATCGGATGCCAGCGCCTGATCCCAGCCCGGCGGTGTGCCTGGGGCGGCGACGCCCATCGAGGTTTCGAGATCGATGAGGCTGGCGCGTTCGGCGAGATAATCGCGGTCAAGCAGCCCCTCGGGCACGTCCACGAAATCGCTGTCGGCGATATAGAGCCCTCGATCCGCGAAAGCCAGCCGCGAGGCTTCCGCAAAGAGATGCCGGAACTGGACGCCCTCGCCCATCTCCGCGACATCGAACTGCTCGAGAAAGCCCATGATCTGCCCGACCGTCAGGGCGCCCGAACTCGGCGGCCCCATGCCGCATACTTCGTAAGTCCGGTACATGAAGCAGACCGGCTCGCGCGTCACCACCTCATAGGCGGCGAAGTCCTCCATCGTCAGCATGCCCGGATTGATGTTGGTCGCGAGCGCGGCAACGATGTCCTCGGCGATCTCCCCGGTATAGAACGGCGCAGCGCCCTCGGCGGCGAACAGGCGCAGTGTTTCCGCATAATCGGGGTTGGTCAGCGTCTCGCCCTCGGCAATCGGCGTCCCGCCCGGCAGGAAGTAGTCCGCCGTGGTCACGAAGGTATCGAGCCCCTGCGCTCCCGCGACCGCACCGGCCAGACGCTGGGTCACGGTGAAGCCGTTTTCCGCCGTCTCGACGGCCGGTTGCAGAAGATCGGCCCAGTCGAGACTGCCGTGGTCCTGATGCAGCACTTCGAGCAGCTTGGGCGTGCCGGGCACGCCGGCAGACCGGCCGCCGATAACGGCATCCATGAACGCCAACGGCTCGCCATCCTCGCCAAGCCAGTAGGTTTCGTCCGCCGCGAGCGGCGCCTTTTCACGGGCGTCGTAGCTCGTGAGCGTGCCGGTTTCTGCGTCCCAATAGAGGAGGAACGCCCCGCCGCCGAGGCCCGAGCTTTGCGGCTCGACGAGCCCGAGCATGACCTGCACCGCCACGGCGGCATCGGCGGCCGTCCCGCCGGCCTCGAGCACCGCATAGCCGGCCTCCGTCGCCAGCGGGTGGGCGCTTGCGACCATGAAGTCCTGCGCCGTGACCGACCTGCGCTCGGCAATGGCGGTCGTATCCTCAGGCTGCGGCGCTTCCTGCGCCACAGCAAGCGGCGCGAGCATCATCGCCCCCGCCAGCAGCATCACCCGCTTTGGTGAAGATAGCATGATATCCTCCTTGAGAAGATGACGCGTCCCGAGGGGATGTTAGAGCGGCTTTTCCCTCGCGCCAACCCATTGAATTTCATGCAGGCGGGGCCAGAAACATCCCATAGGCCGGATTTTCCGTTTCGTCCCAATGGGCGTAGCCCAACTTGTCGAGATAGGCTTCGAACATCTCCCGCTCGCCGGGCGGCACCTGGATTCCGGCGAGCACGCGGCCATAGTCGGAGCCATGATTGCGATAGTGGAACAGCGAGATGTTCCAGTCCGCGCGCAGGCCTTCGAGGAATTTGAGCAGCGCGCCGGGCCGTTCGGGGAACTCGAAGCGATAGAGCAATTCGTCCCTCAATCCCTCGACGCGCCCGCCGACCATATAGCGGATATGGAGCTTGGCGACCTCGTTGTCGGTCATGTCGAGCACGCGATGGCCTGCGTCGCGCAGCGTCTCGATGATCGAGAGCTTTTCGGCCTGGCCGCCCTTCAGTTGTACGCCAACAAAAATCTGCGCGCTGGCGCCGGGCGCGAAGCGGTAGTTGAACTCGGTGATGGCCCTGTCGCCCAAGAGTCGGATGAAGGCGCGGTAGGCGCCGGGTTTTTCGGGGATCGTCACGGCCAAAAGCGCCTCGGCCCGCTCGCCGATCTCGGCGCGTTCGGCCACGTGCCTGAGCCGGTCGAAATTGATGTTGGCGCCTGAAAGGATAGCCGCGACAGCGCCGGGCAGGTCGAGGCTCGGGGCGTGCTTGCGCAGCCCGGCCAGTGCCACCGCGCCCGCAGGTTCGGCAATGGCGCGGGTATGGTCGAAAATGTCCTTGATCGCGGCGCATATCTCGTCGGTCGAGACCGTGACGATGCCATCGAGATACTGGCTGCACAGCCGGAAGGTTTCCTCCCCGGCCTGCCGCACCGCAACGCCATCGGCAAAGATGCCGACTTCCCTCAGCGGAACCGGTTTTCCAGCGTCCAGCGCCGCCTTCATCGAGGCTGCATCCTCGGGTTCAACCCCGAACACCCGCACATCGGGCCGCAGGAACTTGACGAAAGTGGCAATACCCGCCGCCAGACCCCCACCGCCGACCGGCACGTATATCGCCGCCAGCGGCCCGGAATGCTGGCGGAGAATCTCGACGCCGATCGTCCCCTGCCCGGCGATCACCTCGGGATCGTCGTAAGGGTGGACGAAGACGAGGTTTTCCTTTTCGCATAGGGCCAGCGCGTGTTCGCGAGCATCGTCGAAGGCATCTCCGAAGATGACCACCTCGCCGCCCAGCCGCCGCACCGCCTCGACCTTGATCGAGGGCGTGGTGCGCGGCATGACGATGACTGCCCGCACGCCCATGCGGGTCGCCGAATAGGCGAGCCCCTGCGCATGATTGCCGGCCGAAGCACAGATCACCCCGCGCGCTTTCTCGTCGGCGTTAAGCGTCGCGAGCTTGTTGTAGGCCCCACGAAGCTTGAACGAGAACACCGGCTGCAGGTCCTCGCGCTTGAGCAGCACCGCCCGCCCCAGCCGGTCCGAGAGTGGCCCCATTCTTTCGAGCGGGGTTTCGACGGCAACGTCGTAGACGCTCGACGAGAGTATGCGGCGGATGGTGTCCTGCATGGTGCGACCGGATATTGAGGGCTATCGGTCGTTGATACTGCCTTGGTGGACAGAAGGAAACCTCGCACCAGTGGCATAGAGGATTTGGCCGTTTGACGTACCAGTCTCCCTTCCTCTGTCATCACCCGGCTCGACCGGGTGATCCAGCAGCGCGCTGTCCAGCGCGCGGGATGCACACTCAGCCCAGAGCGTGGCGCAACCATCGTTCGGGATCACCCGGACAAGCCGGGTGATTACGGAAAGGGAAGCAAAGGGACGGATTGCCAGATCCCGCAAGGAGCCAGCAGGCTCAGCCCCTCGCCCTCGACTCCTCGCGCAGTTCGGCCACTTCGGCGCGCAGGGCCCGCACTTCGGCCAGCACCAGTTCGGTCTCCGATTGCAGCGCCTGCCGGTCGGCCTCGACGATGGATTCGTGCTCTTCCTGCATGGCCGAGACGATGACACCGATGAAAAGGTTGAGCACCGTAAAGGCCGTGCAGGCGATGAACGGCACAAAGAACATCCACGCCCAGGGATAGACCTCCATCACCGGCCGGACGATGCCCATCGACCAGCTTTCGAGCGTCATGATCTGGAACAGCGAATAGAACGATGCTCCGATCGAGCCGAACCAGTCGGGGAAGCTCGCGCCGAACAGCTTGGTCGCCATCACGGCAAACACGTAAAAGACCAGCAACAGCAGAACGATGATCGAGGCCAGACCCGGCAGGGCATTGATCAGCCCGCCGACCACCTTGCGCAGTGACGGCACGACCGAAATCAGCCGCAACACGCGCAGGATGCGCAATGCCCGAAGCACGGTGAACGGCCCCGTCGCCGGGATCAGGGCGATGGCGACGATGGTGAAGTCGAAGATCGACCAGGGATCGCGGAAGAACCGCCACCCGAAGGTATAGAGCCGCAAGGCGATTTCGATGACGAAGATGCCCAGGATCACCCGGTCCAGCACTTCGAGCAACCGCCCCATGACCGCCACCACCTCGGGAACCGTTTCCAGCCCCAGGGTGATCGCGTTGACGACGATCACGGTAATGATGAACTGCTCCCAGCGCCGGGAAGTCAAAAAGATCGAAAGGCGTCCGCGCATGGCAAAACCAATATTGGCAAATCGCCGTGAGGGAAATCGGATTTGCCCCGCGCGGTCAAGGGAAATAGGGGTGCCTATCCCTCGCTTATGCGATCAAGTGCTGCTCGCTCTGCTTCCTTGCTGATGGCTTCGGTCGAAACAGCTTCAGGCTCGCCACGTTCTTCCTAAGCCGCGGTGCCGATGCCACCCATCCTCTGAGATATTGTCCAACCTGTTCGTAAAATTCAGGAACTGTCGCTTCGAGTTCCGTGATAAAATTCTTGCGCTGCGAAAACTTCGCTCCGAGGTCCTTGACCATCAGTGTTTCAAACGAAAGCACTACCTGGTTTGCCCGGTCGTTTGCCGCGAGGTCGGGATTATCTCTAAGAGCGCTCAGCGTATATTGGCTGTGGGCTGCACGTCCTGGCCAAAAGAGCCTGACATGCAAATTGGCGGGTGTGCTTTTTTGAAGCTGGCGCAAAAGCCAGCTCACTCTCGCCTTGGTCCCGCGCCTGTCCCCCGGCGCCTTGAGGGACATCGAAACGGTGATGCACCTTTTCTTGATATCCGCAACGACCTCAATAGGAGCCGCCGCATCGGGTACAATAAAGGTCGCCCTGAGACATTCCTCGTTTACGAGGTCGCTAATTGTGTCCTTCAGACGAGCAGCAGGATCGGCCGCATGGGCACGAGAAATTTTGGTCGATACCTCGTGGCCCAATTGCCTGCTCAGGATGAGGCTGAGGTCTCGCACTTCCTGATGCCAAGCGCCCACAATTTCCTTTGTTTCCGGCGCATTACCAACAATGCGGCCACCTGCCTGAACATTTGAAACCAAGTCAGTCCAGCCCGACGGCATTTGATCGAAACCGCGAACTCCCGCACTCGGGTGGGAGAGGAAGCGGATGAGTTCATGGAGAATAATCCGCTGGTCGGCATCCGTTACCTGTCCGTTGTTGAACAACAACGTTGCTTGAGTCAGGACAAACATCCACGACCAGTGGAATATCGCACATTTCCTGCGCGTCGAATTGGACATCACCAACGGATGATGGGTTGGGAGCGCCGCAAATTGATTGGAAAGCGTGATCAGGGCATCGACACCATTTTGCTTTGCGATATCGGTATAGGACTCCACCTGATCGTTTGTCAGTTCGGAGTTACCGACTTTAGCCTCCACCAGGGCCGTCCATTGGGCAGAACTCCCTTTCAGGATAATCAGCCCGTCCGGTCTCGATTGCTTGTCGCCGCTCTTTTTCAGAACGACTTCGGTGTACGTTTCGATTTTCGTGCGTGCTCCGATCCGTTGCCCGATCGAAGTGAACATTGCAGCCCGGAATTCCTCGATGTTTTCCAAGCATGACAGGAAAATCGATAGGGTCCGTCCTTCTTTAGAATTCTCCGCAAGTACAGGAAATAGTCTTGATCGTTCACCGCGCGCTAAAATAGCCGGAAGTTCCATGCCGCTCCCCCAGTTGCCGACAAGGATAATCGAGGTACTCTCCCGCGAGAATGCCCGACAATCAACATAAATTTGCTGACTACTTAAATTCCCCCGACCGAGAAGCCCTCCCCTCAATTCCCGTCGAAAATGAAACTCGCATTGAAGCCGTCCGAGTCGAGGGTCAGAACGTTGTTGCGGGTCGAACCGGTGTAGCGGTCCAGCCCCCTCACCGCGATCACCGTCACGAGTTGTTCATCGCCGGTGACGACGCCGGCATGGGTCGCTGCCGCGCATACATCGCTGATGGCCGCATAGGGACCCGATCCCCAAACCAGTCCGCTGGTTTTCCTGTCGCACCGGCAGGTCATGATTTCCACCTTGGGGGGCAAGGGGGTGCAGTATTCGGGGCCGCTGGTTGGAACTTTCACGAATGTGTAGCTCGAATGATAGACCGCCCAGTCCGATGTCTGGACGTCGTTCTGCATCGTTCCTTCGTAGGCCCGCTGGCCCGGGCGGCGGTCGAGATTAACGACGCCGCCGGCGGCACCGATCACGCCGGCATGTCGGGCGGCCGTGCAGATGTCGCTGTCGGCGGTATAGGGGTTCGAACCCCAGACCGGACCCGGAGTGGCATCGGCCGGGCACAGGCAGGTGTGGCGCGGGTTTTGCATCGGGTAGCTCCCGCAGGCTTCCGGCACCTGTCCCATAGCCGCGCCAATCAGACCCAACGCCAAAAGTGCCGCGAGCGCCCCGGCCCGCACCAATCGTGAAAGCAACATCGGAAATCCCCCCAAACAGCCGCGGCCGTCGGGCGATCCTACGCCTGCCATTGGCGCCCGCAAGGGGAAAATCGCATGTCGGTCAGTCGCGCTGCCGCGCCATCTCCACCAGTCTGGCAACCGTATTCATGTTGCGCGAGGTTCCATCCTTCGCTGCCGGAATCCTAAGCTTGGACCGAGCCATGCCCTCGCCATAGTGGACGTAGATCTCGCGCGTCCCAAGCGCGACTCTTTCGTCGGTCTGGTGGCTGACGTCGTCCAGCGCACCGGACGGCGGCGGGGTATCGAGGAAGATGGTGAGCACCCGGTTAGGGGCGCCGTCGGGGAAAGGGTTGTTGTCCAGCACCGCCGCCATTTCGCGCGGCGTGCGCACGATCACGCCGACCTTCTTGCCCGCATAGGCTTCCAGCCGTACTTCCAACGCCGCCTTGGCCGCCGCTGGGTCAAGTTCGGTGCCGAACACCACGTTGCCGCTGGCGATATAGGTCTGCGGATCGATGAAACCGGCGTCCCGGCACATGGCCTTGAGTTCCTCCATCGGCAGCTTGCCCGTGCCCCCGACGTTCACCGCGCGCAGCAGCCCGATGAATATCGTCACTCTTTTCTCCTCTTGCCTCGAAATTTCCAGCAAGGCTAATCTGCCTTCCGGCTGAATTCAAAGCTGAAACACAAAGGAGAATTTCGGGGATGGCAAACATGTGCACTCACATCGCGGCACTTGCCGCGGCGGGCGTCCTGCTCGCAAGCGGGGCTGCGGCGGCGCAGGAAGGGACGATCGACGATCCGCGCCTTCATACGCCCGGCAAGCTGACCGTCGCCACCGGCGACGTGGTCTATCCGCCCTGGATGATGGACGACAATCCCGAGGGCGGCGAAGGGTTCGAGAACGCGCTGGTGTACGCGCTGGCCGAGGAGCTCGGATTTGCGCCCGAGGATGTCGTGTGGGTGCGCGAGACGTTCGACCAGTCGATCGCGCCGGGCGCCAAGAACTACGACTTCGCCATCCAGCAGATTTCGGTGACCGAGGCCCGCGCCGAGGTGGTGACCTTCAGCCAGGTCTACTTCCAGCCCGACAAGGCGGTCGTCGCCCTGCCGGGCAGCCCGGTCGAAGGCGCTACGAGCTTTGCCGACCTGCGGGAGGCCCGCTGGGGCGCTGCCGTGGGGACCACCGACTTCACCTACCTCGAATCGGTGATGGGCATCGAGGATGCGGCCGTTTACGACGACCAGATCGGCGTCTTCCAGGCCATGCAGGCCAACCAGATCGACGCAACGGTCGTCGCTCTGCCCACCGCGTTGTTCCTCACCGCCGTGCAGGTGCCCGACGCCGAAATCGTCGCGCTGCTGCCGCCCGACGAGAACGACCGCGGCCATGGCCTTTTGTTCGAGTTCGGCAATCCGCTGGCCGAATGGATCGATGAGGGGCTCGATGCGCTCAAGGAACGCGGTGTGATCGAAGACCTCAAGAACACCTGGCTCGTCGCCGATCCCAACCTGCCGGTCATCACTGAATGACCGATATGCCTTCCGCCGCCCCTGGAGGCGTTCCACCCGATGGGGCGGCGGTACGCACGCCCGCGCCGCCGCGACGCCGCAACGAATGGCGCGCGGCGGTGCTGCCCACCGCGATTTCCATTGCCAGCGTCGTCATCGTCTTCGGTCTTCTGGGGTGGTGGATCACCTCGGCGCCGCAATGGCCGCGCGTCCAGCTTCAGTTCTTCAACCTCGACGCGATGATCGCGGCTTTCCCGCGCGTGCTCTCGGGCTTCTGGATCAGCCTGCGCATCTGGCTGACGGCGCTTTTCTGCATGGCCATCTGGGCGCTGGTCCTCGCGGTCCTGCGCTCGCTGCGTGCGCCGCTGTTCACGCCGTTCCGGCTGCTGGTCACGATCTATATCGACATTTTCCGGGGCATACCCGCCCTTCTGCTGGTCCTGCTGTTCGGCTTCGGCATTCCCGCGCTCAACCTGCCCGGCCTGCCCAATAGCGGACTGTTCTGGGGCACGGTGGCGATGATCCTTTCCTATTCCGCCTATGTCGCCGAGATCTACCGTTCGGGGATCGAAGCGGTGCACGAAGGCCAATGGGCAGCGGCCAAATCGCTCGGGCTGAGCGAGTGGCAGACCATGATCTACGCCATTCTGCCGCAGGCGCTGCGCAACGTCCTGCCCGCGCTGATGAACATCGTCGTCGCGCTGCAAAAGGACGTGGCGCTGCTTTCGGTCATCGGGGTGCGGGACGCGGTGCGCGAGGCGCAGATCTACACCGCCCAGACCTTCAATTATTCCTCGCTCGTCGTTGCGGCGGCCCTGTTCATGCTTGCGACCATTCCGATGGCGCGGCTGGCCGATTATGTCACCCGCAAGGACCGTGAGCGGCGGCTGCAGAGGGCCGGATGACGACACCCCGGATCGAAATTGACAACCTCACCAAATATTACGGTGAGACCCTGGTGCTCGATGGTGTCAGCCTCAATGTCGGACTGCACGAGGTCGTCTGCCTCATCGGCGCCTCGGGCTCGGGCAAGTCCACGCTCCTGCGCTGCATCAACCGCCTCGTGGACTTCGACCACGGCGCCATCCGCCTCGACGGCGTGTCCATCGAGGACGAGAGTTTTGGTGCGACGGGCTTGCAAAAGCGCGTCGGCATCGTCTTCCAGTCCTACAATCTCTTCCCGCACATGACGGTGCTCGACAACGTCACGCTGGCGCCGCGCAAGGTCCACCGCCTCCCCCGCGCCGAGACGGAAGCCAGGGCGCGCGAATTGCTGGCCATGTTCGGCATGGGGGACCACGCCCTGAGCTATCCCGAGCAGCTTTCGGGCGGCCAGCAGCAGCGCGTCGCCATCGTCCGTTCGCTGGCGACCAACCCGGACGTGCTCCTCCTCGATGAAATCACCGCCGCGCTCGATCCCGAACTGATCGGGGAAATTCTGCGCATCATCCGCAGGCTCAAGGACGACGGCATGACGATGGTCATCGTCACCCACGAAATGGGCTTTGCCCGCGACGTCGCCGACACGGTCTGCTTCCTTGAAGGCGGGCGCATCCTCGAGAGGGGCGATCCGAAAGCGATGTTCAAAACCCCGCAGAACGAGCGGACGGCGCAATTCCTGCAGCGGATTATCGAGGCGGGGCGGCTATAGGGGGCTATCGCCTGCCGATGATGGCGCAGACCCGGCCCAGGATCGTCAGCCTGTCGATGCTCACGGCCTCGCTCCCATGGTTGGGATTGTCGTAGCCCACAAGGACGACGCCGCTTTCCCTGTCGGTGAATTTGAGACGCGCAATGCGCACGGGTTTGGCGAGAAGATAGGCACCGTCCTCAAGCGGCTGGCGCTGGCCGAGGTCCACGATCACCTTGTCCCCCGGCAAAAAGGTCGGCGCCATGTCCCCGTCCAGAACGGACACGATGACGGTCTTTTCCGGATCGGCCTTCAAGGTCTGGATCAGATACGCCTTAGGGAGCGCCCAGCTGTCAGTATGATGGAACGGCAGCAGCGCCTCGGCTTTCCGACCGTCTTTTGGGATTAGCGGCTTTTCCAGGTCGTATTCGGCGACCAGGGCTTGCCGGCTGGAACCCGTGGGGGCAGGGCCGGCGAGGGGCTGGGATGGCGTATCCCCCTCTTTGAAACCCGCCATATAGCCCGGTTTCTGATCGTCCACGGCGAGCAGCCAGGCCGGCGTGACATGGAAAAAGCGTGCATAGCGCCGCGCCTCTTCGGGGCCGAAGCGCCGCGTGCCGTTTTCATGGGCTGCATAAGTGGCAGTACTGATGCCCAACGCCTCGGCAGCGGCCCTGCCGGAGCGGAACCCTGCATCCATACGCGCGCGCCGCAGGCGCTCTCCACTTGCACTCATACCATCTGCATAGCGATGGAATGAGTGCAAGTCGCAGTCAGGCCATTGCAATATTTGAATACGTTTTGTATTTATGTCGAACGAGTCGGGCGAATTGGCGTCCGACTATCCGGGCACCCTTATCAACGACTGCTGTTGAGGCAATAGTTATGACCTTTTTGAGACCTTCTGTCGCGGCAGCCGCCGTCGACGCCATTTCCCTGCCTTGGGTGGCCTTGATCAGGACCTGCAATTTCACACCGTCCGTGCGGGTGTGAACTTCCGCTTCTAGCCGGGGGGCTAGAACCGGCCGTCTGGCTACCGCGGCCAGGCGGCCGGCTTCTTGAAGGGGGGCCCAATGAAGTTCTTGACCGTCATCGTCAACCTGTTCGTTCTCCGGATCGGCAGCGTTGCTGTCGGCCATACCGGGCAAGGTATCGCGGCATCCGCGCCTTCGCCTTGGCCGGCGGATGATTGCCGCCCGACCGTGAGCCACCATCGGCACTGCGGCGAGCAATCGGGGCCGATGCAGGGAAACCTTCCCCCTATCCCCAGGTCATCCATCGTGAACCGGTCGTTCGCTCGCTCCGCGACTGATGTCGCCAAACCCTTGGCCGCACTCTTTTTTGCCGCTGCACTTCTGGCCCCGGCTCTCGCCCAGACGCCCGGGTTCGAAGCCGTGCGGTGCGAGGGCTATCCTCAGGCCATGGCCCTGGCGATTTCGTGGAGCCAGGCCAGTTCTCAGGGCATTACCATTGATCGGGAAATGATCGGGTGCATAACGGTGACCCAAGCCGAACTGCAGCGCGGGGAACTTACGAGCGGCGTGCTTACCTTCGTCGCGGATTTCGCCGGGCCAGCCACGACGGAGACGGCATTGGCGACAATCTATCCGGTGGCGGTCTTGATGACCCCGGCGCGCAAATGGCTGGTTTTCGAGGCGAACCCGATTCCTTTGGAAGGCGACGGCTCATCCCAACAGGGCGCCGCGTCGCAGGAACTTCGCCCCTGGGCCTTCGATTAAGGCACGGCAGGTGGGCAACTCACGCCCGCCCCCACGGTCTCCCACCGCTCATTCGACATTGGCGGCTTCACGCCGACCCTCACCTATCAATACACGCGGCAATTTTCTAACGTGTCGCTCCACGACCACGACAGTCACGACGTTTCGATGGGTTTGTCGAAAGGGTTTTGAGCAGAAATCACCGTCCGGAGTTCCGGCAAGCGTTATAACGCTTCGGTCCGCCACAGCGTGATACTGATCCCGCCATTGTCGACCGGCTTTGCCGGCGGCAGGAATGGCAGGCCGGTCGCCTTGGCCAGGGTTGCGTCGGCGGCGATCAGGCCCACGCGCCAGCCGCGGAAGCGATTCATGAGGACCTGGCCCATCTCGCGATAGAGCGGAAAGAGCTTCTGGCGCTCCCCGATCCGCGCGCCATAGGGCGGGTTGATGATGACGAGGCCGGGCGGGCCTTCTGGTGCCTGGATTTCGGAGATCGGGCGCTGCTCGAAGGCGCAGAACTCCACGACCCCTGCCCGCCCGGCATTTTCCCGGCTCATCCGGATCGCCCCGGCGTCCCGGTCGCTGCCCAGGAACCGCTGGGTCGGTGATTTCATCTGCGGCGAGCGGCGCATCTCCGCCCAGGCGTCCGCATCGAACGGGTTGAGGTGCTCGAAGGCAAAGCCGCGATCCCGCCCCGGTAGCAGCCCCGCGGCGATCTCCGCCGCCTCGATCACGAAGGTCCCCGATCCGCACATGGGGTCGAGGACAGGCTCGTCGCCCTTGTACCCGCATTGGCGCAGGAACAGGGCGGCCAGCGTCTCGCGCATCGGGGCCTTGTTGACCGCCTGCTTATGCCCGCGCCGATGCAGCCCCTCGCCGGAGGTATCGATGCTGATCGTACACAGATCGTCCTCGATCCGCGCCTTGACCTTTACCGGCGCGTCGTCCCCGACGGGCGCCCCAAGCTCCTCGCCGATTGCCCGCGCGATCCGCTGTGCCGCCGCTCCCGCATGATAGATGCGCGATTTGCGGCATGTCGCCTCGACGCTCACCGGAACGTCGGCGCGCAGGACATCGCCCCACGGCAGCTTGCGCGCCCGCTTGTCGAGCTGCGCCAGGTGCATCGCCCGGAACGAAGCGATCCGCACCAACACCCGGCTCGCCCCGCGCAGGACGAGGTTGGCCCGCATGGCGTCAAGCCAGCCGCCCTCGAACGCGACCCCGCCGGACACCACGCGCGCGCCGGCAAAGCCCGCCGCGCGCGCCTCCTCGCAAAGCGCGGTCTCCAGCCCCGGTACCGCGACGAGGAAAATTTCAAATTCCTGAGACATGGCGCGACTGATTAGCCGCTTCTGACGGAAATGGCGATTGGAATGTCACCTGGATACGTCGTTCGCCGGTACCAGCAGATTTTTCGCCAGCGTGAACACGCCGATCACAAGGAGGCCCGCCAACAGCCCGGACACGACACCGGCTGCGCTGAAATAGATGTCGACCAGCGCCGCTCCGCGCTGGGGAATGAACACTTGCGCCACTTCCATTGCCACGGACAACCCGATCAGCCCGGCCGCTGCAAGCACCCGCGCCGACAGCCGGGCGAGCACAATCGTGAACCAGAACGTGACCAGCCCATAGGCCACGAAATGCTCAAAAGTGGTGTGCAACGGCGTATGGGGGCGCCACCCGCCCGGCACCAGCGATGCGGCTACTATAACGAGGATCAGAATTACCGATCCAATAAGCAAAATGCGTCGAATCATCGTCAGTTGTTATTCCTGGCCCGAAATGCACGAGAATGCATCGGGGGGAGCGGAGAAAAGGTCTAGACCGCCCTCATTAATGGCCGATCATGCCGCGACTAAGGCAGGATGAACGGCAGGTGGCCGTCGGGCGTTTACACTCCCGAAACCGATTGCAATGAGGCCGCGAACGATTCCCTCGCCCTCGACCGTGATCCCGCAAACGGCTTCGAGCCCCGGCGCGTCGGCAAGGAAGATGATCGATCGGGTGCCAATGTTCGTCTCGCCCCAATAACCGCAAGTCCAGCGCTCGATGAGCCGCTTCCACCGCCCGTCATTGTCCAGTCAGGAAACGGGGCGTATCTTTCGACGCTCGCGCCGGGAGGGGGCATGACCATGAAATCGCGGACGGTTTCTTTTACGAGTTTCAATCTCTTCAATCTCAACGAGCCGAACCTGCCGATGTATACCAACAGCGTCGGCCATGAGCCCGCGCATGTGAGCCGGAAGGTGGCGTGGTCGGCGGCGATGATAGCGCGGGCCAAGGCCGATGTCTTCGGGTTTCAGGAGCTCTGGCACAAGGGGCCGCTCGAAAGGATACTCGCGCAATCGGGGATGGGCACCGATTACACCCTGCTGGTGCCGGACAACCAGCTCGGCCAGCGCATCACCTGCGCCGCCGCCGTGCGGACGGAAATGGTGCAGGGCACGCCCGAATGGATCACCGAATTCCCCGAAAGCTTCAGGCTCGAAAGCCGGGGCGACGACCCCCAGACGCCTTTGATGACGGTGGGCATCTCGAAGTTCTCCCGCCCGGTGCTCAAGTTCACCGTTCGCCCGCATGAGGAGCGCCCGGCGATCCATGTCCTTGTCTGCCATTTCAAATCCAAGGCACCGACGCGTATCGACAGAGAACCGTGGTATCGCGGACAATCGGCGCTCTACCGCGATCATGCCGCGGCCATCGGATCGGCCATCTCGACCGTCCGCCGCACCGCCGAGGCGCTTGCGGTGCGCCAGATGGTCACCGACCTCACCAAGCGCAGCGACACCCCGGTGGTGGTGCTGGGCGATCTCAACGACGGACAGGATTCGAACACGCTCGAAATCCTCACCGAACAGCCCAATTATCTCCAGCCGCTCTCGACTGGCGGCAGCGATACCGCGCTTTATTCAGGCCAGGCGCTCCAGCAGCTGCGCTCCCTGCGCGACGTCTATTACACCTACATCCACAAGCGGGTGCATGGCTCGCTCGACCACATCCTCGTCAGCCAGGAGCTCTACGACCAGAGCCGCAAGCGGATCTGGAAGTTCGACGGGCTCGACATCTACAACGACCACCTCAACGACGACGGGCTGAAACTCGCCGAAGGGGTTTCAGACCACGGCGTCGTGCGGGCGAAGTTTTCATTAAGAGGCGTCTGAGGCGGCCGGCTGTGTTTCCGCGGCCCCTCCTCTCACCGTTCCGGCAGCACGAAGGGCAGATCGGTATCCCCCGTCGCCTCGCCAAGCGCCGTCAGCGCCGCGTGGACCTGTCCGCGGTGATGGGTCTGGTGGTTGAAGATCTGCATGACACACAGCGCGCGCGGCTTTGTCATCTCACGGCCCACCGCACCGCTATACCAGACGAGATCGCCCTCGAGGTCCGCAGGCGTCACCCGTTCGCCCCAGGCGATGATATCGTCATCGAGCGCCTGACGCCGGGTCCAGAGATCGTCGAAATCCTCGACCATCCTCCCACTCTGCTTGATCGCCACCTCCGGCGCCTCCGCCGCCCCGAAGCGCGACAGCCATATGCGGTCCGCCCAATAGAGATGGCTCAGCGTCCCATGGATCGATTTCCAGAACAGCCCCCGATCGGCCTTGCGGTCCTCCTCGGAAAGCCGAAGCGCAGCGCCATAGACGCGGCGGTTGAGCTCGGCATTGTAGGCGGCCATGGTTTGTACGTAACCGGGGAGGATCATGATGGGACTCGGGTTTCTGTTGGCGGGCAAGTCTATGCGGCGCATTTGCAGCGGACAATGGCAACGCGACAACCGGCTTTCCAGTCGAGGCTGCAAACGCTAATCATCGCGCATGCACATACGCCCCGCCACCCAAGCCGATGCCCCCGCTATCTGGTCGATCATAGAACCCGTGATCCGCGCGGGCGAGACCTATACGCTCGATCCCGATCTGAGCCGCGATGAAGCGCTCGCCTACTGGATGGGCGCGGACAAACAGGTCTTCGTCGCTGAGGATTCAGGCGCCATCCTCGGCACCTATTATCTGCGCCCCAACCAGCAGGGCGGCGGACGCCATGTCTGTAATTGCGGCTACGTCACCGCGCAAGCTGCAGCCGGCAAAGGCATCGCCCGCCGCATGTGCGAACACTCGCTCGAAACCGCTCGCGCCCAGGGCTACCGCGCCATGCAGTTCAACTTCGTCGTCAGCACGAATGAGCGCGCAGTTTCGTTGTGGCAAAAAATGGGGTTTGAGATTGTGGGCAGGCTGCCGGGAGCATTCCGGCATCCGACGCTGGGGTATGTGGATGCTTTGGTGATGTATCGGGGGGTTTAGGGGAAGTTGGTGGGAGTGCACACGCCACAATGCAATTTGCTTTCGCAAGCGGCAATCATGGGGTGGAAGGGAACTGGCAGGTTTAGGGTGGCTCCGCTGCGAGAGCAGCCTTCACCGGGCGAATGGGTCCGGCAGCACCGCGCCCCCAAAAGGGATCTTGTCTGTTCATATTTCTCTCCGATCCGCGTGCCGCGAGATTAAATTACCATGTTGCAAATGACTACGAGGCCGGCCTTATTGGTGCGCTACCTTTTACGGGCACGGGCGCGTGCTGCGTTCCATGGCGCTTGAAACCTTCGACACCGTCATCCTCGGCGCGGGTGCGGCGGGCATGATGTGCGCGATCCATGCCGCTGCGCGCGGCGGGCGCGTGCTGGTGGTGGATCATGCGAAGGCGCCGGGCGAGAAAATCCGCATTTCCGGCGGCGGGCGTTGCAATTTCACCAATATCGGGACAGCTGCGAAGAACTTCATTTCCGCCAACCCGCATTTCGCCAAGTCGGCCCTTGGCCGCTACACGCAACACGATTTCATAGCGCTCGTCGAAAAACACGGCATCGCCTGGCACGAAAAGACGCTCGGCCAGCTCTTCTGCGACGGTTCGGCAAAACAGATCGTTTCGATGCTTCTGGACGAGATGAACCAGGCCGGCTGCGAATTGCGCTTGAGCACCACGCTCGACTCAATCGAGCGCGACGAGAGCGGCTTTGTCGTCACGCTCGGCGGCGAAGGGGCGGCGAAAATCCGCTCCCGGCATTTCGTCGTCGCCTGCGGCGGCAAGTCGATTCCGAAAATGGGCGCGACCGGCCTTGGCTACCAGATCGCGGAAAAATTCGGACTTGCCGTAACCGAGACGCGCCCCGCGCTCGTTCCGCTCACCTTCGGCGAGGACGTGCTCGCCGGTTTTCGGGAGATCGCGGGCGTGGCGGCCAATGCGAGCGTGTCTTGCGGCAGGACGTCGTTCGAGGAAGCATTGCTCTTCACGCATCGCGGTCTCTCCGGGCCGGCGATCCTGCAAATTTCGTCCTATTGGCGCGAAAGGCAGCCGATCCGCATCGTTTTCCTGCCCGGCGACGACGTCTTTGCCTCGCTTTTGTCGGCCAAGCGAGAGAACGGCCGCCGTGCGATCTCGACAGCGCTCGGCGACATCCTGCCCAAACGGCTCGCCGCCTATCTCGCCGAAACCCACGGCTGGACCGGACCGATCGGCGAGGCGAGCGACAGAAAGCTCGCCGCCATCGCCGAGACCGTTCAGAACTGGGAGGTCTTTCCCATCGGCACGGAAGGCTACCGCACAGCCGAGGTGACACTCGGTGGCGTCTATACGGCCGGGCTGACTTCGCGGACGATGGAAGCCAAAGCCGTCGACGGGCTCTATTTCATCGGCGAGGTGGTCGATGTCACCGGCTGGCTCGGCGGCTACAATTTCCAGTGGGCGTGGTCCTCCGGCTGGGCGGCGGGCACGGCGATTTCCGAGCGGACGGCCTGAACGACCCGCACACCGAACATCTCGCCATCGGTGGTTACGTGCTGAAGGCGCCGAGGCTGGGTTCCGTGGATGCGCTGGTGTCGGGGGTTTGGGGGAGGTTGGGGGGTGGAAAGCGGACTGTCCGGTTCCAGCTCAATTACCCAATTTCGCGACAGAAAGCCGCGCGGTTTGATCCACGCGGCCCCCTTGGGTCCCTAGTCGGCGTTTTCGGCCAGCCAGTTGGTCATGAACTCAATCTCGCTGACCTGGGCCTCGATGATCTCCTCGGCCAGTGAGCGCATCTGTGGATCGCTGCCATGATCGAGCAGGACCTGCGCCATGTCGATCGCGCCTTGATGGTGCGCGATCATCCCGCAGGCGAACGCAATGTCGGGATCCTCGATCATCATGCCGTCATGCATTGCGGGCATGGTGATCATCATTTTGCGCATGTTTTCCTGCACGTGCTCGGGCATGGCGTCGAGATCCATATCCGCCATGCCCATCATGTCCATCATGCCCGAGGCCATGCCGCCATGTTGATTGCCGTGCATGGCGCCATGCCCCATGGACGAATGATCCATGGCGCCCGAGCTGGCAGAAGTCGAGCACTGCTCGGGCAATTGGAAATCGTTGTCCTGGGCAAAAGCGGGCATTGAAAGCGCGGATAGCGCAAGGGCGGCCGCCAAAGTCAGATTTACGCGTGTCATTGGTAATTCTCCTGTTGATCGTGAATTCGAACGGTCAGACGAAGAGATTTCGTGGGGGCGGAACAGAGACGTCCGTCTGCCATCGGAGAGTGCCCGCAGAAAAACGAGTCTCAAGCGATCCGGTTGGCCAGACAATTGGCGCACCGTGTGCCATGAGCGCAAGGGCCGCACAGCACTTTCCCATCATGCAGCAATCAACGCCGCATGGCCCAAGCCCAATAGGAGCTTCACTCATTGACCGGGATGCATGGTAATGATGGCCGTGCTCAGCATGAGCATCGTGCATGACCTCGCCAATCGATTGCGGGCAAGGCGACGCGGCCATCGCACCTGTCATTGGCAAGGCGAGCGAGACTGCCAGAACCAGAATCGCGGCGAGTATGAACTGCGTTGGCGTCCGGAGGGGTTTCAACGGATCAATTCGGTCCTTATTGCTCTCAGCCTTTGGACGGGCGCGGCTGCATATTGAGCGTTATCCCAAAATCGGCCATTTCGATGGCACTTCACCGCGTTCACGCCAGCTGGCGAGGAGGAAAGCCAGCCTCAGTGAGTGCCGCCAGGATTTTTTCGGTGTCCGTATCCGATTTCACGCTCACGGCCTTGGATGCGATGTCGATCTCGACCTCGGCATCGGGATCGACGCGCCGAATGGTCGCCGTTACGCCCTTGGCACAACCGCCGCAGGCCATGTTTTCAATGATGAGGTTCATTGGATGATCCTTCTCCGGGCCCATATCAATCCACAGGGTGAAGGTTCCAATGGGGGTAAGGTCAAGCGGATTTCCGCTCGTGAACACGCCGTGCGATCAGAGCTTGACCTTCCCATCATTGGAAGCAGGAAACTGACCTCGATGACTTATTTGGGCTTTGTCTCAAAGCATCCATGTGTGCGCTGGGCCGTTAGACCTATCGGCACTCTGCGTGCCCGTGTCCGTCGCTGCAATGACCAAGGAGAACGCTCATGGCCCAATCGGATCAATCGCAAGGATCGACTGCACGGCTTTACCGGATGGTCCTACCCGATCACCTGTGTCCGTCCGGGCTCAAATCGAAATGGCTGCTGGAATCCAAGGGCTATGCTGTCGAGGATCACCCGCTCAGAACGCGCGCCGAGGTCGACGCCTTCAAGACCGAACACGATGTAGAGACCACGCCGCAGACCTTTTTCGGCGACAAGCGCATCGGCGGCTACACCGATCTGCGCGCATATTTCGGCAAGAAAGTGCCAGGCAAAGACGACCTGACTTACCGGCCAGTCATAGCCATTTTCGCTGTCGCTTTTCTCACCGCGCTGGCCATATCCTGGGCGGCGTTGGGCATGTTCGATGCCCTCCGGACCGCCGAGTGGTTCATTGCCACGGCCATGGTGCTGCTGGGCTTGCAAAAACTGCGCGATGTCGAAAGTTTTTCGACAATGTTCCTCAACTATGACCTTCTGGCGCGCAAATGGGTGCCCTATGGCTACATCTACCCATATGCCGAAACGCTCGCGGGACTTCTGATGCTGGCCGGTGCGCTCATGTGGCTCTCGGTGCCCATAGCGTTGTTCATCGGCACGATTGGTGCGGCCTCGGTGTTCAAGGCCGTCTATCTCGACAGACGCGAACTCAAATGTGCCTGCGTGGGCGGTGACACGAAAGTGCCCCTAGGATTTGTCTCGCTCACGGAAAACCTGATGATGATCCTGATGGCGGTCTGGATGTTGGTCAAGCCAATGATCATGACCGTAAGCGGGGGCCATTGACGGGTGCACTTGTAGCCGAACGTCAGCTTCCGGATCAAAATCGCGATGGCGTATGTGTCGTTTGTGGGGTCGAAAGCGGACCCAGCGCTGGCACCCTCCTCCCCGAGTTTTCCCCACCACCTTTTCCGCCGCCGCCCTTCCCGCCAGCCAAGGGCACTTGTCCAACCGTACCGTACGGTACGGTACGGTTTCCCTTTACTTCCTCCATACTCCGGTCTAGAACTTGGGGCACACTCATGACCGCGCGTCAGGACGTCGGGGATCCGGCGTGCGGGACGGCGTTTTGGCAAACCCTTCAAGCAGCAGGTCGTTCAATCATGCCCGCATATCGCTCACGCACTTCCACCCACGGCCGCAACATGGCGGGCGCGCGCGGCTTGTGGCGCGCCACCGGCATGAAGGAGGGGGATTTCGGCAAGCCGATCATTGCCGTGGTGAATTCCTTCACCCAGTTCGTGCCCGGTCACGTGCATTTGAAGGATCTCGGCCAGCTCGTGGCGCGCGAGATCGAGCGGGCGGGCGGCGTTGCCAAGGAATTCAACACCATTGCCGTCGATGACGGCATCGCGATGGGCCATGACGGGATGCTCTATTCCCTGCCCTCGCGCGAGGTGATCGCCGACAGCGTCGAATATATGGTCAACGCACACTGTGCCGATGCGATGGTCTGCATCTCCAATTGCGACAAGATCACGCCGGGCATGCTCAACGCCGCCATGCGGCTCAACATTCCCGCCGTCTTCGTTTCGGGCGGGCCGATGGAAGCGGGCAAGGTCATCCACAAGGATCAGGTCAAGTCGGTTGACCTGATCGATGCGATGGTCGTTGCCGCCGACGAGTCCTATACCGATGCCGAGGTGCAGGCGTTCGAGGAAAACGCATGCCCCACCTGCGGCTCGTGCTCGGGCATGTTCACCGCCAATTCGATGAACTGCCTGACCGAAGCGCTCGGCTTCTCGCTGCCCGGCAACGGCTCGACGCTCGCCACCCATGCGGACCGCAAGCGGCTGTTTCTCGAGGCGGGGCACCTGATCGTCGATCTGGCGCGCCGCTATTACGAAGAGGAGGACGAGAACGTCCTGCCGCGCAACATCGCTTCAAAGGCCGCGTTCGAGAACGCGATGACGCTCGATATCGCGATGGGCGGCTCGACCAACACGGTGCTGCACATTCTCGCCGCGGCCTACGAAGGCGGGATCGATTTCGGAATGGACGATATCGACCGGCTGTCGCGCCGCGTCCCCGTGCTGTGCAAGGTGGCCCCGGCGGTCGCCAACATCCATATGGAAGACGTCCACCGCGCGGGCGGCATCATGTCGATCCTCGGCCAGCTCGACCGGGCCGACCTGCTCAACCGCGATTGCCCAACCGTGCATTCGGCGACGCTGGGCGATGCGCTCGACAAGTGGGACATCTCGCGCACCAATTCGGAAAGCGTGCGCAATTTCTTCATGGCCGCCCCGGGCGGGGTGCGGACGACGGAAGCGTTTTCGACGGAAAACCGCTGGAAGGAGCTCGATCTCGACCGCAAGAGCGGGGTCATCCGCTCGGCCGAGAACGCCTATTCCAAGGATGGCGGGCTGGCCGTGCTCAAGGGCAACATCGCGCGCGACGGGTGCGTGGTGAAGACCGCGGGCGTCGACGACTCGATCCTCAAATTCACCGGCACGGCCGTTGTATACGAGAGCCAGGACGCTGCGGTCTCGGGCATTCTGACCGGCAAGGTGAAGGAAGGCGATGTCGTCGTCATCCGCTATGAAGGCCCCAAGGGCGGACCGGGGATGCAGGAGATGCTCTATCCCACGAGCTACCTCAAATCCAAGGGGCTGGGCAAAGCCTGTGCCCTTTTGACCGACGGGCGCTTTTCGGGCGGCACCTCGGGCCTCTCGATCGGCCACGTCTCGCCGGAAGCGGCGCGCGGCGGCGCCATCGGGCTGGTCGAGGCGGGCGACAGGATCGAGATCGACATCCCCAACCGGACGATCAACCTTCTGGTGTCCGACGCCGAACTCGAACGCCGCCGCGCCGCGATGGAAGCCAAGGGCCCCGACGCCTGGAAGCCGGCGGAAAAGCGCAAGCGCAACGTGACGACGGCCCTCAAGGCCTATGCGGCGTTCGCGTCCTCGGCCGATCTGGGGGCCGTGCGGATCCTGCCGGAGTAGAGACCGCGCGCCTTTCCCGCTCGGATCCAAACACCTGCCGATCCCCCGGCTTGTCCGGGTGATCCAGCGGAAAGGCTTTGCGGTGCGGCAACATCGATCTGGATTCCGGGGAGAAACCCCGGAATTCAGTGCGGTGCTGCAACGGCCGGTATGCTTGCCTGTTCGATCAGAGGCCGATCCTTTGCCTCTCCCCTTTGCCCGGGGGCCAGCACTTCTCCCCTTGCGGGGAGGATCGGCGGTTCGGCGACAGCCGAATTTCGGACCCCCTACCCTTCGATCCCTCCTCGGCGGGCAACTTCCTTATTAGCGCGCTGGAGGGCCTGGGCAAGAACGCTCATTTTTTCCTTGTTGCCGCGTTCGGCGCCTTCCTTGGCGGTTCCGGCGCCCTTGCCGCGGGCGTTGCGGCGCTGGGACTTGGCGATGTCGCGAGCCCGGTCGCGGCGTTCGCGCAGCAGCTTGACGAGCTTTGCGAGTTCCTTGCCGTCGAGCGCCGAGACGCCGGGATGCCGGGAGCTTTCAACGAGATCTTTTTCCCCCTTGTCGAGTACGCGGTCCACGTTGCGGCGGCTGGTCGTCATGTCAAATCTCCCGTTCATTCTCTTGGTGCTTGCACAATATGCGCAATAGGCTAGCCTTTCAAAACGCTTTACCCCCCTTTTCTTTCCCTTAGGCCTTCCCCGATGTCCCAACCCGTTGCGCCCACAGAAGACAGGCGCCTGTTCGCCATTGGGATCGTGCTCGTCACCTATGTGTTCTTCACCGCCTGCGATGCGGCCGCCAAATGGATGGTCGTCAATGGCATGCCCCCGCTCCAGGTGGCGTTCGGGCGATATGTCGTGCAGTTCGCCTTCATGCTCGGCCTCGCATTACCGCGGCTGGGGCTGGGCGCGTTCCGCTCGTCCAACACGACACTCCTTGTCGTTCGCGGGATGCTGCTCCTGGGGATGACCGTCCTCAATTTCGTCTCGCTGATCTATCTTCCGCTTACGGTCACCGCGACCATCATGTTCTCTATTCCCCTGCTGGTTACCGCGCTGTCGGTGCCCCTGCTGGGGGAAACGGTGGGCTGGCGGCGTTGGATGGCCATTCTCGTGGGGTTCGCGGGCATCGTCGTGATCGTCCAGCCCTGGGACGCGCAATTCCATTGGGCCGTATTCCTCTCGCTCGCCTGCTCGCTGTCCGGGGCGTTCTATTTCATCCTCACCCGCAAGCTTGCCGGGCGGGAAAGCGCGCTCGTCATGCAGCTTTATGTTGGCGCAGTCGGCGCCATTGCGCTGCTGCCCTTCGTCGTTTTCGGCTGGGTGTGGCCGGATTCGCTTTTTACATGGGCGATTTTCCTCAGCGTCGGCATCGCCGCCATGATTGGTCACCAGATCGCCATTGCCGCGCACCGCTATGCGCCGGCCTCGGTGCTGGCGCCGTTCGGCTATTCGCAGATCATCTGGATGAGCCTTGCCAGCTGGCTGATCTTTGCCCAGCCGCCTGACATCTGGCTGTTTGTGGGAGCTCCGATCGTCATCGGTTCGGGGCTTTACATCTGGCTGCGCGAGCGCGCGCTGGTCAAATCCATCGCCGCGCGCGTTTCACCTTCGGCATACGATCAGGTGCTCGCGGACGAGCCCGATGGGCCTTCGCGCTAAGGCGGTATGCGTTGTTGGGGCGGGATTTCCCTACAGCCGGCTGACGACCATGGAGTCGAATACGGCGACGAGGTGCAGCGTTGCGCCGATCACGACGAAAACGTGCCAGAGTACGTTCTGGAAATGCAGCCGCTCCCAGACGTGAAAGATGATCCCCACCGAATAGGCGATGCCGCCGGCCAGCAAAAGCCAGAGGGCCGTCGTGGGGAGTGCTGCCGCCAAGGCCTGGAAGGCGATGACACCGCTCCAGCCGATTGCGAGATAGAACGGGATGGCCAGACGGCCGAAATGCTGGGGGACGAGCAGTTTCAGCGCCACCCCGACGATTGCCGTGGCCCAGACGAAGATGAGGAGCTTTTCGGCAATGGGCACATCGCCCAGCAGGGCGAGGAACGGCGTATATGATCCGGCGATGAAAAGGAAAATTGCCGCCTGATCGAGCCGCGCCAGCCAGGCCTTCCACCGGCCCTCCGGGCAGAGATTGAACGCCATGGACGCGGTGAGCAACGTAACGAAAGACCCCACATAGATGGCAAGCGCGGCGATTTCGTCCGGTGCCGTCTGGAGCATCGCCACGGTGAGGAGGATGGTCCCGGGCACCAGTGCCACGAGCAGCCCGACGCCATGCACCACGCCGTCCGCGATGAGTTCGGCGCGCGTGAAACCGCGCTGCCTGCGCAGGATATAGGCTCGTGCATTTCGGCTCGCGCTACCGCGCATCCCGGCACCTCCTTGGGATTTCTTCCCATTGCCGTAAGCGTAAGCCGGAAGTCTATAACTACAAGTAAGGCGGTACGATGAACGTACCGCCTAAAAACATGCTGAATCGCAAGTTACCGGATCCCGGATCAATGCAACCGCGCTGCGGCCGCCTCCTCGTGAGCCTCGTCGAGCCCGACCGGCGCGTCTTCGGTAGGGGGCGCGAAGGCGACGCAATCGCGTCCGGCGCGCTTGGCGGTCATGACGGCCATGTCGGCCTGGGCGAACCAGTGCACGGCCGACTTGATGGCGGGGTTGAGCGGGGCGACCCCGAAGCTGGCCGTTATCGAGACAACCTCGCCCCCTGCCCTGAAGCGCAATTTGGCGATCGTTTCGCGCAGTCGCTCGGCGCACTGGCTGGCTTCATAGGCCAGCGTTTCGGGCAGCAGCATGCCGAATTCCTCGCCGCCGATGCGACCGAAAACGTCGGTCGAGCGCAATGCCTCGCGGCAGCGATTGGCGATGGCCTTGAGCACCTCATCGGCCATTTCAGGGCCCACGGCCTCGTTGACCTGGGCGAAATTGTCGAGGTCGACGAAGACGAGGCAGGCGGGCCGGTCATAACGGACCGCACGGTCGAATTCGCGCTCGACATCCATCTGGAACCGGCGGCGCGTATTGGCGCCGGTCACGAAGTCGAAGCTTTCGGACTGGCGCGTGGCCAGATGAGAGGCGGCGAGCCGGGCCAGATTGACGAGAACGGTCACGTCGTCTTCGGAAAATGCGCGGGGCTGGGTATCCATCACGCAGACCGTGCCGAGCGGATATCCGTCAGCGGACACCACGGGCACGCCCATATAGGCCCTCACCCCGGCCTTGCCCTTGACGAGCTCGAATTGGGAAAACCGCTCTTCGGCAGTCGCATCGGGCACGATCAGCGTCTTGTTGTCGGTGACCGCCCTGGCACAGAAGGATTGATCGAGCGGAAGGGGGGCGTCATCGAGCCCGCGCAAGGCGAGGAATGACTGCCGGTTGCGCTCCACCGCGGTGACGGCGCCGATCGGCACGCCGAGCGCCGCGCGGGCGATCTTGACGATGCGATCCAGCGCGTCGTCCGCATTGACGCCCGGAATACCGTGACGGAAAAGTGCGGCAATCCTGCCTTCCTCCCCGGTGTCCTGTTCAATGGCCATGTTTGCCTCGGATGATTTTCCACCGCATTTGCTCTAGGCTACCCCCGATTTTAGGAAAAATGAATAACGGCCCGTCTTATGGTTAGGGAATTGCAAACGGCACAGCCGGCCGCCGTGTCCATTCGGGCGGCAACGCGGGCCGATCTGGGCGCGCTCTGCGCCTTGTGGCGGCAGTTCAACGCCTGGCTCGATACGCTGGGAGAGCCGGAAAATATCGATCCTGCCTTGTTCGGGGATTTCGAGGCCTTGTGCTTCGGCCCCGAAGCCGTCTGCGAGGCGGCCATCGCTTTTTCGGGCGATGAGCCCATCGGCTACCTCGTCTACTATTTCGGCATCCGCATGGAACAGGTCGGGGCCGCGCTCTACATCGCGGACCTGTTCGTGTCCCATGAGGCGCGGGGCCTGGGTGCCGGGCGGGCGCTGATGGAACATGCCCGATCCCTTGCCCTCGCCCGGGGCTGCAAATCCATGCTCTGGCAGGTCTGGAACCGCAATGCCACCGCCCTCGCCTTCTACCGCGCGCTTGGAGCCGACTGGATCGAGGAAGAACTGACAATGATCTGGCGGCTCGGGTGAGGCATCTCTCCATTGGCCGCCCCGGCCCAAGGCCGGGGAAGCGATGGGGAAGTCCGACTCCGCCAGTCTATCGCCCGCCTAGCGCAGCCGCGAGAGCAGCATGCTCGAGGGGTAGCCGTCCGGGGTCAGCCCATTGGCGCGCTGGAAGGCGATGATGCCACTGCGGGTCTTGGGGCCGATGACGCCGTCCGGCGTCCCCACATTATAGCCTCGCGCGTTGAGCAGGCTTTGCAACTCGGTACGCATCGCCTTGTTGAGACCGGTTTCGTTGGATGGAAAGGCCCTCGCGAAGCCGCCCACACCCAGGATACGGTCGGCGAGGTGGCCGACGGCCAGGGCGTAATTGTTGGAATTGTTGTAGCGCTTGATGACATCGAAATTGTGCGTGAGCAGGAAAATCGGCCCCTGCGCACCCGATGGCATGAAGATGCGGCCCTGGTCAGAAGGCCTGGGGAATTCGCGTCCGCCCGTGCGGCGCACGCCCATGGCCTGCCACTGTGCGAGGCTCTGGCGGTCGATATCCCACGCGCGCCCATAATCGAAATTGCCGGGCAGATCGACTTCGTAGCCCCAGGTCTCGCCGTCGCGCCAGCCATGGGACTTGAGATAGTTGGCCGCCGAGGCCAGGGCATCGGGCACCGAATTCCAGATGTCGCGCTTGCCGTTGCCGTTGTAGTCCACGGCATAGGTCACAAAGCTCGAAGGCATGAACTGGGTATGGCCCATCGCACCGGCCCAGGAGCCGACCATGTTGGAGGGCGCCACGTGTCCGGCCTGAAGGATCTGCAGCGCGGTCAGAAGTTCGTTCTTGAAAAACGCATAGCGGTACTGACCGTAGGTCAGCGTGGCCAGCGCATGGATCACGTTATTGCCGCCCATATAGGAGCCGTAATTGGTCTCCATGCCCCAAATGGCCAGCACGACCTCGGGCTGCACGCTCCAGCGTCCGCGCACATTGGCCAGGGTCTGGCTCCATTCGCCACGCATCCGCTGGCCGGTCGATATGCGCGCCGCGCTCACCGCATCGGCTATGTACTGTCCGGTGGTCTTGACCATTTCCGGCTGCGAGCGGGTGAGGCTCATTATGCGGTCGGAAGGCGCGAAGCTCGCGAAGGCCTGATCGAAAATGGCGCGCGAGACGCCGCGCGCCTGCGCATCGGGCCAGAGCGAGGACACGAAGTTGGGAACGCTCGCAAAGGATATGCCGGGCATGGCCAGGCTAGCGCCGGCGCCGAGCGTCAAGGCCAGCGCCTGACGGCGCGAAATACGGGTAAGGTCGGAAACTGGGGCTGTTTTACGCACGGTTACACCTACTCGTTATTCGGCCATGCAGGCACATCATGCCTCGCCATTGTGGCGAGAGCCTGTCCGCGCCCCCGAACGGAACAAGCCCTGCGTCTGGCCGATACTCAACTGAAGCCTCATTTTGCGCCAAGGAATTTAAGAGCGCGTTAAGCACGTTGCGGCGGCCCATCGGGTTACCTACATTTCCGATCAAACTGCTGTGAGGGGCCCATGACCGACTTCCTGACCCGCGCGGGCCTGACCGCCGACCTTTCCCGTCTCGGGCTTGCGACCGGCGATATCGTGATGGTCCATGCAGCGCTCAGCAAAATCGGCCGCGTGCTTGGCGGCCCCGACGCGATCATCGGCGCGCTTCGCGATGCCGTGGGGCCGGAAGGCACCATTGCGGCCTATTGCGATTGGGATGCGTCTTATGAAGACCTGCTCGACGCGGAGGGGCGGGTGCCCGAGGAATGGCGGGTACATATCCCGCCTTACGATCCTCTCACCTCGCGTGCGTTCCGCGAAAACGGCTCCTTCCCCGAATTCGTGCGCACAACTCCCGGTGCCGTACGCAGCGCCAATTCCGGCGCCTCAGTTGCCGCCCTCGGCGCGCGCGCGGACTGGCTCGTCGCAGATCACCCTATCGATTATGGATATGGGCCCGGTTCACCCTTCGCCAAACTGGTCGAGGCCAAGGGCAAGGTGCTGATGCTGGGCGCACCGGTCGATACCATGACCCTGATCCACCACGCCGAGCATCTGGCAAATGTGCCGGGCAAGCGCATCAAACGCGCAGAAGTGCCGTACCTGAGCCCGGCCGGCTTGGAATGGCGGATGATCGAGGAATTCGACACCGGCGATTATCTCTGCCCTGTGCTCGATGATCGCGATTATTTCACCGAAATCGTCGAGAGCTATCTTGCCAGCGGCAGGGGCACACGCGGCAAGGTCGGGAACGCGCCCTGTGTCCTGGTCGATGCGGCCGGGATACTGCCCTACGCCGTAGCGTGGCTGGAGCGGGAGACCAAGTCGCCCTCATAGCATCGCCGCACCTCTCTTCCGATCCGTCCGTCTAAAGCGACTTGGCCAATACCTCGAGCTGGTCGGCGCAGGCGCCCCAGCCTTCGTGGAAGCCCATTTTCTCGTGTTCTTCCCGGGTTTCGACGTTCCAGTGCTTGGCGCGGGCGATGTAGCGGGTCTTGCCGCCTTCGTCGGCGAAGGTCAGCTCGCAGGTGAAGAAGGGCCGCTCGGAGGGTTCCCAGGCTTGGGTGTAGGCGTCGGTGAACACCAGCTTTTCGTTGGGCACGACGTCGAGATAGACGCCGGGACTGGGAAATTCGTTGCCGTCGGGATCAGCCATCACGACAAAGCAGGTGCCGCCGGGGCGCACGTCCAGTTCGGCGCGCGGGGTGCTCCAGGGCTTGGGCGCAAACCATTGGGTGAGCAGATGCGGCTCGGTCCAGCAGCGATAGACCTTGTCCCGCGGTGCATCGAGCAGCCGGTCGAGCACGAGTTCGCGGTCGTTACGGGGGGTGGCCTTGATTGTCATGATTGCCTCCGGGTATCAGCATTGTTCAATGCCCAAAGGACGAACACCGTTCGCCCGCGCCGACACCCTACCCCACATTTTCCAGCGGTCCATAGGCAAGCGGCGCCAGACGGAGATTCCGCTTGAACTTGACATTGCCCTCCGATTGCATAACCTTAAGGGTATCAAACCAAACGGTTATAAAATGACGGAATCGGAACGTCTGGACGCCACCTTCATCGCGCTTGCCGATCCCACGCGCCGCGCTATCCTCGCGCGGCTGATCGAGGGGGAAGCGACGGTGATGGAATTGGCCGAGCCCTTCGACATGAGCCAGCCGGCCATTTCCAAGCATATCAAGATGCTCGAACGCGCGGGGCTCGTCTCGCGCAGCCGCGACGCGCAGCGGCGGCCGGTCAAGATCGAAGGTCCGGCGCTCAAGGCCGCGACCGACTGGCTGGAAGAATACAGGCAGGTCTGGGAGCAGAACTACTCCCGGCTCGACGCCCTGCTCGAGGATCTCCAGGCCGCGCAGAGGAGCACCGAGAGCTGATGGCCGCGCTCACGGCGGAGGCCGTCAAGAGCCGCATGGATGCGCTGCAGTCGGACGCCGAAAAGCTGAAATACAACCGCTATTTCAAGCTCGGCACCGGCGAATATGGCGAGGGCGACGTGTTCATGGGTGTGCGCATGGGCGCGGTGTTCGATCTCGCCAAGGAATTCGTCGCTCTGGACCCTTCTGAGATCGAAATCCTGCTCGAGAGCGAAATCCACGAACACCGGGCTGCCGCGGTGTCGATCATGGCCAAGCAATACAAGCTCAAGTCCACCACGCCCGAGCGCCGCGAGGAGTTGCACCGGCTCTATCTCCGCCGCCACGACCGGATCAACAACTGGGACCTTGTCGACCTGGGCGCCTGGCATGTGATCGGCCCGCATCTGGTGGACGGTCAGCGCACCCTGCTCTACGAGCTTGCGCGGTCCGCCAGCCAATGGGAGCGTCGCACCGCAATTCTCGCGACCTTCGCCTTTATCAAGCGGGGCGAATTTGCCGACACGCTCGCCATTGCCGAAATCCTTCTCGATGACCGGGAAGACCTCGTGCACAAGGCCGTAGGCTGGATGCTGCGGTGCATCCCGCAATCGGACCCTGCGCTGATCGCCTTCCTCGACAAATATGCCGCCACCATGCCGCGGACCATGTTGCGCGCCGCGCTCGAGAAGTTCCCCAACGACCGGCGCACCCACTACATGGAGCGGGCGAAGTCCGGGTCATGAAGCAATGAACCAAATCCCCGCATTTCGCGTTTACGTGCGGGGCTCGGGGATACATGAACCTTCGCAACTTGCTCATCACAAAGCCGGTTCTATTCGGGTTTGGCATCGCGATAGGCGTGGTCGCCACGCTGCTCACCCTCACCTTTGCGCCTGACAAGCACGAGCTGGAAGCGCCGTTACCCCCGGTTCTTTCGGCAGGCACGCCAACGTTCTTTCACTCGATGAACGGGCTTTTCGGCTCGGGCATTCTTGGCGGAAACAGCATCGAAACGCTGGTCAACGGCGATGAAATCTTTCCGGCCATGCTCGAAGCGATCGCGGGCGCCGAGCGCAGCATCAACTTCGAGACCTATGTGTACTGGAGCGGCGAAATCGGCCAGCGCTTCGCCCACGCCCTTGCGGAACGGGCGCGGGCGGGCGTCGAGGTTCGCGTGCTGCTCGACTGGGTGGGCAGCGCCCCGATGGAAGACGACCTCCTCGACATCATGACCGAAGCCGGCGTTCGCGTCGTACGCTTCCGGCCCGTGCGCTGGTATACCATCGACAAGATCAACAACCGCACCCACCGCAAGATCCTCATCGTGGATGGCCGCACCGCCTTTACCGGTGGCGTCGGCATCGCCGATGAATGGCAGGGGGACGCCCGCAATCCCGATGAATGGCGGGAAACGCATTATCGGGTCGAAGGTCCGGTCGTCGGCGAGTTCCAGGGCGCGTTCGTCCACAACTGGGTGGAAGCGACGCATGAGCAGCTCATGGGCGAGGCGTATTTTCCCGCACCGCAGTCCGCCGGGGAGCGTCAGGCACAGGTGGTCTATTCGACCACGGGCGAGCGCAACGACATGCACCTGATGACCATGACGGCGCTGGCGTCCGCCCGGCACCATATCCGCATCGGCACGCCCTATTTCGTCCCGGACGACATTGCGCTGGCGCAGCTGCTCGAGGCCCGCCGGCGCGGGGTCGAAATCGATATTCTCATCCCCGGCGAGCATACCAACAAGGCCGTCGTGCGCAGCGCCTCGCGCCATTTCTGGGGCGAACTGCTCGAGGCCGGCGTGCGGTTTCACGAATTCGAACCCACCATGTATCACGCCAAGATCCTGATCGTGGACGATCAGTGGGCCTCGATAGGCTCGGCCAATTTCGACGAGCGCTCGTTCCGGCTCAACGACGAGCTCAACCTCAACGTCCACGATACGGCCTTTGCCGCCGAGCAGATCGCCCTCTACGACGCCGACCTCGCCCGCGCGCGGCCGGTGACGTTGCAAAGCTGGGAGGACCGCCCGTTCGGGCAGAAGATCGCGGATTGGCTGTTTTCCGGGCTGCGCGTCCAGCTTTAGCGCCGGGCGGCTCAGGACCACTTGTTCCATTCCGCCCGAGCGCCAAAGGCCACCAAAATTTTTTCTCTCGCGTCGTTTCCGCGCAATCGGAAGCCTTGGCGAATGGCGGCATGAGGACTAGGCTTTGAATAATCGGCGGCTCATCCCGAGAGGATTTTTGCCCGCCCTCAAAGACCTGAAGGTTCCTCCCATGACCACGTCTTCACCGACGGCCCGGCCGTCCAAACCGCTATACGCAAATTTCGGATTCCAGGTGCTGGTCGCTCTGGTGATCGGCCTTGTCCTCGGTCTCATCGCCCGCGCCATCGGCCCGGTCGACGGCGGGCCGAACTGGCTCGCCCAGACGCTTTCGACCATCGGCTCCACCTTCGTCACGCTTTTGCGCACGTTGGTGCCGGTGCTCATCTTCACGGCTATCGTTGCCTCCATCGCCAATCTTCGCGAACTCAACAACGCCGCGCGGCTGGTGTGGCAGACCTTGATCTGGTTCGCCATTACCGCGCTGATCGCGGTTGCCATCGGCATCGCGCTGGGGCTGATCTTCCAGCCCGGCGTCAACACCGCGGTCACCGCCGAAGCGGCCCGCCTGCCCTCGCGCACGGGCACATGGCTCGATTTCCTCACCGGGCTGGTCCCGGTCAACATCTTCGGGCTCCAAGCCTCCACCACGGTACGGGACTCCGGGGCGACGACGAGCCTCAACTTCAACGTCCTGCAGATCCTCGTGCTGTCCATCGCCATCGGTGTCGCCGCGCTCAAGGTCGGCGACGCGGCCAAGCCGTTCCTCGAATTCAACCGCTCGTTCCTCAAGGTCGTGCTCAAGCTGCTCTGGTGGGTCATCCGGCTCGTTCCGATCGGCACCATCGGCCTGCTCGGCAACGCGGTCTATGCCTATGGCTGGGAGACGCTGGCCCAGCTCGGCGTCTACGCGACGGCCATCTATGTCGGGCTCGCCATCGTGCTCTTCATCGTCTATCCGGCGCTGCTGACCGCGCATGGGCTCAACCCCATCCGCTACTTCCAGGGTGCGTGGCCGGCCATCCAGTTTGCCTTCGTCTCCCGCTCCTCCATCGGCACGCTGCCAATCACCGAGCGCGTGACGGAAAAGAACCTCGGCGTCCCGCGCGAATATGCATCCTTCGCCGTCCCGCTCGGAGCCACCACCAAGATGGATGGCTGCGCCTCGATCTACCCCGCGATCTCGGCGATCTTCGTTGCGCAGTTCTTCGGGATAGAGCTGGGCATCACCGACTATCTGCTGATCGTCTTCGTCTCCGTGGTCGGTTCGGCTGCCACAGCGGGGTTGACCGGCGCGACGGTCATGCTCACGCTGACCCTTTCGACGTTGGGCCTGCCGCTCGAAGGTGTGGGGTTGCTGCTGGCCATCGACCCGATCCTCGACATGGGCCGCACGGCGGTCAACGTGGCTGGGCAAGCGCTGGTACCGACCATCGTCGCCAAGCGCCAGGGCATTCTCGATCAGGATGTCTATGACCGGATCGAGAGCATCGAGGCGCTGGATACGTCGCCGGTAGCGGCTGAATAATTGCCAAGGAAAGCCCCGGACTTGTCCCCGGGGCTTTTTCTATTTGCCCCAGGTCCGTTCGAGCAAGCCGATCCAGTTCCGGTGCGTGATCCTGGCGATCAGCTCGCTGCCATAACCGGCCCTGGCCATTGCGGCGACCAGCCGGGGCAGACCCGACGCGTCACCGATCTCTTCGGGCAGCGTGCAGCCGTCGAAATCCGAGCCGATCCCCACACCATCCTCGCCGAGCTTTTCGATCATGCGATCGAGGTGCCGGATCGCCATGTCGAGCGTCGTGCCCCGGCTCACATGCTGCCCGTCGGGGCGCAGGAAGCCGCAGGCGAAATTCAGCCCGACAAGGCCCCTCGATTCCGCAATGGCATCGAGTTGCCTGTCGGTGAGGTTGCGGGGCGAGGCCGAGAGCGCGTGGACGTTGGAATGGCTGGCAACCAGCGGCTTGTCGGAGGTGCGCGCGACGTCCCAGAAGCCCTTTTCATTGAGGTGCGAAAGGTCGATCATCAATCCCAGGCGGTTGCAGGCCCGCACCAGATCGAACCCGGCCCGGGTAAGCCCCTCACCGTAATCGGGGTCGCCGGGAAAGCTGAACGGCACGCCATAGCCGAAGGCGTTGTTGCGGCTCCAGACGATTCCCACCGAGCGCAGCCCGCGCGCATAGAGCGTATCGAGCGCTTCGAGGCCGGTGTCGATCACCTCGGCGCCTTCGATGTGGTAGACCATGGCCATCGCGCCATCGGCCATGGCCGTGCGGATCTCGGTGGCGGTCTTGCAGAGCCGGATCGCTCCCTTCGAGTCGGCGACCAGGGCATCGCCCTTATCCATCATGCCGAAGGTATAGTGCTCGGCCCGGGCCCGCTTGATGGGTGCGCCCATCACGGGCTTGCCGGCCAGCGCGCCGCTTTCCCCCTCCGGATTGGTCGTGAACATCGCGAAAAGGCCGCCCGCGAACCGGCCTTTTTTCGCCTTCGGCATATCGATGTGAAAGGTGTCGATGCCGGCGAAAAAATCGGCCGGCTGTTTTTTCAGATCCGCATCGAAAAGGCGCAGCAATGTGTCGTTATGGCCGTCGAACACGGGGTAGGCAGGCACAGTCATGTGAGCTCCGGGGGGCAGAATTCGCCGTCACACTGCACCGATTCCCCGAGCGCACAAACCGAAAGGCGCCGCCGTCACCGGCAGCGCCTTGCAAAAATGCGTGTTGGTGGCCCGGTTTACCAGCCGAAGACGAAGCCCAGCCCGGTCTGGCCGCCATGCTGGTTCACATGGGCGTTGGTCCCTTTGCCGAACTGGAAAAGGCCGTAGGAATTGGCATTGCCGTGCTGCTGCAGCGAACCGTTGTGGTTGTTGCCTTCCTGATGGACGACGCCGAAATTGCCGCTTCCGTTCTGGAGTACGCCGGCCATGTTGTTCATCCCGTTCTGGGTGATCCCGCCGCCGCCCTGGATGCCCTTGGTCAGGGCATAGATGCCGAGACCGAGCTTGACGGCCTGTGCCTGATCGGCGGTCGTGGGGTTGAAGTTGATCGAAATCTGGCCGTTGGCCTGTGCGGGGGCCGTGAGCCCTGCAAAGCCGATGGTTGCTGCGATGATGCCTGCGATTGCGGTCTTGGTGATGTTGCGTACCATGTTCCTGCTCCTTTTTGATCTGGCCCGGTGTTCAACCGATGACCGCACATTGGAACAGCCGCCCTGAACCGATCCGGAAACCGGCGTTTATCTGGCGTTAATGTTGGGGGGAGCGCCGAACGCTGACTTTATGCGATGCAGCATCGCTGCACCCTTCTCACTCCTCCCAAAAGAAAAGCCCCGGCGGACCGGGGCGAGTGGGTTTTGGGGAGGCAAATATGAAAGGGTGTGGCTTCAGGCTCGAGCGTTGATGCGGCCGCCGCATTCGACGGACTTGCCGCCAGCGTCGATCTTGAGGGTCACGTCGTAGGCAGCGGCGCCGCCCACCGTTACGCGGCCCAGGGTCACCGTTTCACCGGCGAGGGCAGAAAAGCCGCCGCCCTGGTTGATATTGGTGCGGCTCGAACCGCCGACGCTCTGGACCGAAAACTGATAGGAGCCTTGCTGGGAGGCCTCGGCGTGGTAGACGGCCTCGAGGGCGAAGCCGCCGCCCGCCGCATTGGCGAGCACCTCGCACCCTACCACGTCGGTTTCGATGGTCGAGTGAGCAAAGCCGGTGCCCGCGACCGCGCCGATGGCGGCCACCGCCCCGCCGATGGCGAAGGCATAGGCATGAATACGGTTAGGGGTGCGAGTCATTTCGTTTCTCCTTGAGGACCTGGGGGTGGACCGGGAGGGCCTTGGCCCTCCCAGGTTCATCAGGGGCAGGCCTGGACGAAAGCGGCGACGTTGCCCGATCCGGCCTGGTTGACATTGGCCGAGCAGCCATTGCCGACCTGAACGCCCGCGGCGATGTTGCCGTTACCGTCCTGGGTGAGGATTGTGGTGTGGTTCGAGCCGAACTGGCCGACGCCTGCAGCGTTGTTGTTGCCGGTCTGGGACGTGGTGGAGGAGTTGTTCCAGCCCGACTGGCCGGTGGCCGCGACGTTGTTTTTGCCGTGCTGCTTCTTGACCGCCTTGTTCCACCAGCCTTCCTGGTAGATGCCGATGGTGTTGTTCAAGCCCGACTGCTCACCGCCCGCGGAATGGCCGAAGCCCCACTGGTTGATGTAGACGTCGTTGGCCATGGCGGGGGCCGAGACAAACGAGAATGCCGCGATGACTGCGCTGGCGAAAATGGTCTTGGTGCTCATGTTCCGTCTCCTGTTGCTTGCGGGGTGTTGCGTACCGCGTGTTGCTTTGTGCAGGATCAGGAATAGTGGGCGCCGCTCGAACGGCCCCTGAATCGCGCATTCAGAAACCGTTCATCGGCAAACTTTTTTACAAGCCTATGAATTTACTCGCGAAAATTCTTGAGCAAGATCCGCCTTGCGCCGCAGCGGATAGGCTGGCGAGTCATAGATCGCCCGGATGCGGGCGCCCGAATAGCCCTCATTGCCCACGACGAGCAGGGCGCCGTGCAGGCTGACGGGCGCGGCCTCCTCGACCGCGAAGCGAATGGCCTCGGCGGCGGTGCGGAATGTCTTTGGCCCCTGCGCCAGCGCGGTCGCGCGGTCGCGGCCCAGATACATCCGGGCTCGGGCGTTAAAATTGAATCGTGTCATTGTTCTTCTTTTCCGGCCGCCTGTGCGGCCACGTCTTTCTCATGTCGTTGTGAATCACACCGTCCCAGCCTAGCGTCTTGTCGCGTCAGAGCGATGACAGCGGGGAACGGCGTCCGGGCGCAAATGCGGGACGCAGGCCAGAGCCCGTTCCGTCGGATATGCGCAGCGATTGCGGGAAGGGCCAGCGGCGGCCAGCCATGCAATTGTCGCCCCTAGATAGGCTATCGGCGCCGCTTATTCAATAGCCGGCTTTTTCAGTCCGCCTGGTCCTCGGGCTCCCAATGGGGCCAATCGACGATATGGCTTTCCCAATCCTCGGTATTGGCCTCGCTTTCGGCCACTGTGCGCCCGCGCACCGATATGCCTGCCGTGTGCACCGTTTCCGGATCGCCGGAAATCAGAGGATGCCACCACGCGAGCCCCCTGCCCTCGGCCAGCCGCCGGTAGGCGCATGAAGTGGGTATCCAGCCGATCTCGAGCACCTTTTCAGGGGTCAGCTTGATGCAATCTGGAACTTTGGCCTGCCGATTGGGATAATCGGTGCAGGCACACGTCTGGCCGTCGAGGAGCTTGCAGCGGACATCGGCGGTATAGATGTCGCCGGTATCCTCGTCCTCGAGCTTTAAAAGGCAGCACCGCCCGCACCCATCACAGAGCGCTTCCCACTCCTCGGTGGTCATGGCCTCAAGCGGCTTGTCTTCCCAAAAGGGCATAAGTTCGTTCCGGGCTCGCTTTTCAAACCTATCACCTCGGCTTCCTGCAGGGATATGTCAACATGAAGGCTGGTCAGGAGCGCTCGACCGCCAGCATCGCGAACGCGGCATAAAACACCTCATCGGGCACGAGTTCCGGTGTCAGTAGCCTTTGAAGCGTCAACCCTTCAGCCAGCGCGTGCGCGACACGGACAAGAAGTTCGGGCGGCATCGGTAACTCCTCTTCCTCGGCGATAGCGCGCACCCATTCCGCTCCTGCGTCATAATCCCTTGCCGTGACCTCCTTTACGCGCGCCTGCATTTCCGCATGGGTCAAGGCATAAGCCCTGCCAGTCAGGAACCCGACGGCGGCCAGTCGTCTTTCGGGCAGCGCGGCGATCGTCGCCTCGGCCAGCGCCCGCATCTTTCCGGCGAAGCTCGATCCCGGAGCGAACACCGGCGCAATGGGTGCCCAATAGGTTTCCGACAGCGCGATGAACAGTTCGTCCCGATTCCTGAAATTGCCGTAGATCGCGCCGCTGGTCATTCCGGCACGGCGGGCAACGTCTTCCATCGTCGTGCGCTCATAACCCTTCTCCGCAATGATCTCGCGCGCCGCCGCCAGCAGCGCCGCCCGCGTGCGATGGCGTTTGTCGCCCTTCGGTCTGCGGCGCGCATTTCCTGCCATTTCGCCCTGATTCATGTTCGCGTCATGCCCTATTGCTATTTTATATGGAATCTATTTTATAATGGAATTATATTATATTGCACAGCGACAGGAAGCAAGTCGATGATATCCGGAGATCCCATTGCAGCAGCCCTTGCAGCACCCGTCGCTGCCGGAGAACTCGCGGGTGTGGCGACGCTGGTGTGGCGCGATGGAACGGCCCGGGCTGTTTGCGCCGGCGTTCGCGATATCGAGACCGGATTACCCGTCGAACGCGACACACTGTTCCGCATCGCCTCGATGACCAAGCCGGTTACGTCCGTCGCCGCACTGATGCTCATGGAGGAAGGCCGCTTCGCGCTCGGCGACCCGATCACCCGCTTCGCGCCCGAGTTCTCCTCATTGCGCGTCCTGACCACCCCGGATGGCCCGCTGCAGGACACTGTGCCCGCCACCCGTCCCATCACGTTCGAGGACCTCCTCACCCACTGCGCCGGCTTCACCTATGCCGATTTCCACACCGGCCCCATCGCCGCCGCCTATGCGGAGGCGCTTGGCGGCGACATCGACACGCCGCTCAGTCCCGACGACTGGATTGCCGCCCTGGCGGAACTCCCGCTCATCGCCCAGCCCGGCGCCGCCTTCCACTACAGTCACGCGACCGATCTCCTCGGCCTGCTCATCGCGCGCATCGCGGACGCGCCCCTCGGAGATGTCCTGCGTTCCCGCATCTTCGATCCGCTCGGCATGATCGATACCGGTTTCGCAGTCCCGCCGGAAAACCACTTCCGCCGTGCTGCGCCACACGGCTTCGACGCTGCGGGCCGCCTAACCAAGCGCATAACGGTTCCCGGCAACCACGCTCTGCCCGAACGCCCCGCCGACATGGCCTTTGCCTCGGGCGGTCAGGGGCTGTGGTCGACCCTCGACGACTATCTCATCTTCGCCCGCCTGTTCGTCGGTGGCGGGGCCGTTAACGGCGTGCGCCTCCTCCAGCCGGAAACCCTGGCGCTGATGACGGCCAACCACCTCACCCCCGCACAGCGTGCCAACGCGCAAATGTTCGGCCTGCCGCTTTTCGGTACCGGCCATAGCTTCGGCCTCGGCGTCGCGGTGGTCACGGATCCTGCCACGGCGTCGGTCACCCTGTGCGGCGGCGGAGTGGGTTCGGTCGGCTGGCCGGGGGCCTATGGTGGTTGGTGGCAGGCCGATCCCAATGATGGCAGCGTCTCTATCTTTCTCACGCACAACATGGTCGAACTCGAGCAGCTTGCGAGCGGTATCGGGCTTGCCGTCTATGCGGCCATCGCCCAGTTCCAGGCGCTCGTCTCACCGCGCCGGTGATGGCCCCAAGTCAGACGGCCGCGGCCGCAAGTGCTAGCAATCGCGGCTCTTCGTCAGGCACGTTCTCGGCCAACCGGGCTGCGGCGACCAGAGGCAGCCAAGCGAGGATCTGCTCTTCGGGCCAACCACTCGTTTTCGCGTAAGCGGCGAGATATTTGTCCGCCAAGGCGGGCGCGTGGAACAATAGCAACAGATATGTGCGGCAGGCGTCCGCCTGCGCCGGCCCCGAGGTTGCGTCGAGCCAATCGACCACGAATGGCGTCGCCTCGCTGCCCATGATGTTGTTGGGATGGAAATCGCCGTGGCAGACCCTGTCGTCGTCGGGCAGGCTATCGAGCCGCGAGAGCAGTATTGCGGGGGCCCCTCCGCTCAGCTGTGACGCGCTTTCGATGTTGCGGCGCAATTTCCGCCGCAGGCCGGTGAGCGGTTTGCCCCTCACCTGATGGATTCGCCAGTGAAGTCCAGCCATCAGCCGCGGACGGCGGTCATCATCCAAAGGGATCGTCGCTTCGGGGGCGCGGCTCATCTTCAGACCCCAACGATCTCCGAACTGCCCCACGGCGAGCACGGCAGGGATTGGGAGGTTTGTCCCTTCGAGGACCGAAAGATTGGCGGCTTCGCGGAAGGCTTTTTCCTTCCCTTGCCCCGGGGGATAAAGCTTGATGACATCGGAGCCATGCGCAAAGATTTCCGCCAGGCGTCCGCTACCGATACTGCTCCCGATCTGTAAATCCATGAACGTTTGCCCTCCAAGCCAATATGGCCCTTACCTTCCCAACGCCCTCTTGCCACAACACGCGCTAACCCGTGCGCGCTCACGCCATATTTACCGTGACCTAACCCCTTCAATGGCAATACAATAGCTTCGTTCGTCACATCAGGGAAATGCCGCTCCATTGCAGGATCCGTTCTACAGGAAGCAGAAGCGATCCAAGGGCCGTGCCCGCTTGCTCGAAGCGGATGCGTGGCTCGATTCGTTCCTCTATGACGGGCTGCGTTCCTTCGGGCGGTCCTATACCAAGATCCAGGATTTCTTCGCCGTCTTCTCGGTGCGCGGGTTCAAGCGCATTTTCGTGGAGCTGGCATCGGACGCCATGAGCTTTGCCGCCATCGGCGCGGTCCTGATGACGGCGTTCGCGCTCTCGGCGATGGATGCCACGGCCACCGGGCACTACAACCGCGCCGAGGACTATTCGGTAACCTTCCTCGACCGGTACGGCAACGAGATCGGGCGGCGCGGCATCCGGTCCGACGATTCCGTCGCACTTTCCGCGATCCCCGATTATCTCATCAAGGCAACGCTCGCCACCGAGGACAGGCGGTTTTACGACCATCTGGGCATCGACGTGCTGGGCACGATCCGCGCGCTGGTGTCGAACGCCGAAGGCGACAGCTCGTTGCAGGGCGGTTCCTCGATCACCCAGCAGCTGGCCAAGAATCTGTTCCTTTCCAACGAGCGCACCATCGAGCGCAAGATCAAGGAACTGTTCCTCGCCTTCTGGCTGGAGGCCAATTACTCCAAGGACGAGATCCTCAAGCTCTACCTCGACCGCGCGTATATGGGCGGCGGTGCGTTCGGGGTGGTCGCCGCTGCCGAATATTATTTCGGCAAGCCGGTGCAGGACATCACGCTCGCCGAAGCCGCCATGCTGGCGGGTCTCTACAAGGCGCCTACCCGGTTCGCCCCGCACGTCGATATCGCCGCGGCGCGCGGGCGGGCCAATGTGGTGCTCTCCAACATGGTCAATGCGGGCTATCTGACGGAAGGCCAGGTCACGGCGGCGCGCCGCCGCCCGGCCGAACCGGTCGACCGCTCGAACGAGATCGCGGCTCCCAATTATTTCCTTGATTGGGCCTTCCTTGAGACCAAGCGCATCGTGGGCGACAGCGACGAGGTGGGTTTCGTGGTCCGCACGACGCTCGACCCCGAACTTCAGCGCGCGGCCGAAGATGCGATCATTTCGGTGATCCGCGAGGAAGGCCCCGCCTTCCGCGTCACCCAGGGCGCGATGGTTGCAATGGAACACAACGGCGCGGTGCGCGCCATGGTCGGCGGGGTCGATTACGGCCAGAGCCAGTTCAACCGCGCGACGGCGCCGAACCGGCAGCCGGGATCGGCATTCAAACCGTTTGTCTATGCCACCGCATTCGAGATGCTCGACATCACGCCGCGCTCCTCGATTTCGGACGCGCCGGTGTGCATCGGCAACTGGTGCCCGCAGAATTACGGCCGGTCGTATCGCGGTTCGACGACCATCAAGGCGGCCTTCGCTGCATCGATCAACACGGTGCCCGTCCGCTTGTCGGTGCAGACGGGACGCGATCCCATCGCCGAATTGGCGCACCGCCTCGGCATCCGCAACGATTTCCCGGTCACGCGCTCGCTGGCGCTCGGCGTCGCCTCGGTCAGTGCGCTGGACATGGCATCGGCCTATGCGGTGTTTGCCAATGGGGGCTACCAGGCGACCGGGTTCGGGATCACGCGCATCACGACGCTCAGGGGCGAGGTGATCTATGAAGCGCGCCCGGACCAGAACCGGGTCCGTCTGCTGAGCGAGGATGTCGTCCTGTCGATGAACGACATCATGCATGCCGTCAACTACGGCGGCACGGGCGGCCGGGCGCAGCTCGAGGGAGTTCCCAGCGGGGGCAAGACCGGTACGACCAGTTCCTATCGCGACGCATGGTATATCGGCTTTACGGGCAATTATGTCGCCTCCGTCTGGTACGGGAACGACAACTACTCCACCATGAACAACCTCACCGGCGGCCGCCTGCCGGCACAGAGCTGGAAGAAGTTCATGGATTTCGCCCACTCGAACATCGAGGTCAAACCCCTGTTCGGCGTGGACATGGCGCCGCGGCCCTTCGTCATCGCCGAGGGCGCGCAGGCCGAGGACGGAGAGGAAGCGGACGAGCGCCCGCCCACGCTTTCGGCGGCCGCGGCCCTCAAGCTCCTTGATCTGTCCGAGAAAATGCGGCAGGCACAGGCGGAGGGCGCGCCGGGCGGCATCGATCAGGCCAGCGTGCAGGGCGCGTCAACGAGCGAGAGTCTTTAGGGTTGGTCTTACGCCTGCTATTGAGCCTTTCGGTGGCCGTGGCCCTGGGCTTCGGGCTTTCCTGGTATGCGCTTACCGATGGCCGGCTGATCGCGGCGGTGCGCGCCGGCCCCTGGGCTGCCTGGCCCGATATCGGGCTGGAAACCCCTAACCCCTATTCGCGCGCTTATCTCGCCCGCAACGGCCTCATGCAGCTGGGCTATGCCGAGGGTATCCAGTTCGTGGCCATCGCCGACAGCGCGGGCGCGCCGCTCGCGCGCAACTGCACCTATCGCCTCGAGGGCAGCGTGCCCGGCGCGAGCTTCTGGACGCTGGTGGCGACCGATCCCGAGGGGGTCAATATCGCCGCGTCGCCGGACGGCCCGGCCCTTCATTCCGAACGCATGGCCCGCAGGCCGGACGGTTCGGTTCTTATCACGGTCGGGCCCGATCTTGCGCCGGGCAACTGGCTGGAGATCGAGGGCGAAGGGCCGTTCCAGATCGCGCTTACGCTCTATGACGCGGCGATTTTCGGCGGCGGCTCGTCGACGGTGGGCGAGATGCCCGCGATAACCCAGGATCACTGCCGATGAAGAGGCTGCTGCTCTGGCTTCTGGCGGGGGTCATGCTTGGGCTGGCGATCCACCTGATCGTCATCCTGACCCTGCCCGGCGCAGCGACGCGCGACCTCTGGAGCCGGCTTGCCCTCTTGGACGCGGTCGAGACGTTCAAGGTTCTAGACGACATTCCTCCCGGCGCACCCAATCCGCTCGCGCTCGACCCCGAACTGGTCTACGGCATCTGCCAGCTCGACCTGCAAGACGGCCCGGGCATTGTCAACGGCGCGCTCCCCCTCGCCTACTGGTCCGTCGCGGTCTTCAACCGGCAGGGCCACGTCATCTATGCGACCACGAACCGGTCGGGCTCGGGCGAAACCATCGACATGGGCATCTTCAACCCGGTACAGACCCGCTTGCTCGCCGAGCAGCGTTTCGAGATCGCGGACGGTTTGCTTCTGGTCGAGTCACCGGGCAACGATGTCATCGTCGTGCTGCGCCTCGCCCCGCCCCACAGGGCCATGCGCGAACGCTATGCCGATGCGCTGGGCGCGCTCGAATGCGCAACGATCAGGTAGAGCAGTCCGAGTTTTTGGAAGGCCCACCGCGCCCTTCGCTACCCTGGCGAAAGCTCAAATGTGAGGGACGCTACTTCCGCACCACGGGCTCGGGCACATAGACCTGCGTTTGGAGCCGCGACGGCAGCGGAGCGTCCTTGGCGATGAAACCTGCGCCCGCGCCGCCGCAGAAATCGCGGGCCCGCGCCCGGCGCACATAGACTTCCATTTCCTCGAGCCGCAGATCGACGATCCGGGCTTCCTCGTGCGGGGTTTCGACCAGCAGACGGTCGAGCGCGGTCGAATAGGAATCGTAGCGGTAACCGAGCGCGCGGACGAACCAGTCGATGCGCCGTTCGTTTTCCCATTTGCGGGCCGCGACCTGCTGGGAGCTGTCCGGGGCGCCGAGGCGCACATTGCCCACGGCGATGGCGCGCTGACGGTCGACCTCGATTACCCTGCAGATGGCAACGAAGGTCGCCGGGATGGTTGCGAGGTCGTGCCCGATATCGCTGGCAACGGTCTGGTAGCGGACGCGCGAGGAGGCGTAACGCTCGGAGCGCAGGTGCTCGTAATACCGGTCGGGCGAGAAGGCGAGGTCGGTCTCGCGCGTCAATCGCGTGCGCTGGAGTTCAACGGCGGTGTCGTAGAACCAGTCCTTTGCATGCGGCGCAACGAGGAAGCGCCACACCCGGTCGTGCATTTCGCGTTCCTGATCTGTGAGGTTGAAATCGGAGACCGGTTCGCCGTCGGCGGCGGCGCGGAAGCGCCCGACGGCGGGCATGACTTCATCGTGCAGGACGCTGGGCGCAGCGCGGCCGAGATCGCCCACCGGGCGGGCACACCCGGCAAGCGCCGACAGAATAGCAATTGCGCACATCGCGGCGGCAGCGCCGCGAATCAGCTCGAGTCTCACCGTTCGATCTGTTCCTTGCCCTGTGCGGAGCCGCGGCGCGACGACCGCTGTTTCCCAACAGCAGTTCCGCGCTCGTAACGAACGCCCGTAAACAGAAGAACCTTTGCGTCCTGGCGCCCGGCCCCTGACAGAACCGGCTCGACGCGCGGGGTTCTCGCGTTGAATCTCAACAGCACACCCATGTTGGCCTCACGACTTGCATCGTCCCGGAACCACATTGCCCTCGCCGGCACCATGCCGGTCGGTTCCGAGCCGATGGGGCCATTAAGAATTCATCAAGGTTAATGATCCGCTAACGATTTTAAACGAATAATTTGTTCAACAGCTTCGGGGACCGCGAGAACGAATCGCAAATGATCGGCTTTCAGCCTTACGAGACATTCCAGCTTCTGATCGAAACCGGCGGCATCGAACGGGCCAACACCCTGCTGGTCGCCGCTTGCGACGCCTACGCACGGCGCCCCAAGCCACTGCGGGCCGAGGCCGATCAGTTCGAAGCCCTCGTGACCCGTCTTTTCCCGACTGCTGCCCCGACAGCACGGGCAAAGGCCGCCGCCATTCTCGCGAGCGCGCCCCAATTGACGCCTTCGCTCGAAATCCTCGTTTACGAGAATCTGGGCACAGGCTTGATCAGTCACATCGTTTCGGCGCCGCAGCTGTCCGAGGACGTCATCATGCGCCTCATCGACAAGGGCGAACTCGATGTCATCGCGGCGATTGCCCAGCGCAGCGACCTTTCAAATGCCGTTCTTGCACGGCTCTTTCCAATCAACAGCCGCAAGGTCTACCGCGCCCTCGCGGCCAATGAGGGCATCGCGCCGCGCGGCGCGTATCTTTCGGCCCTCATCCGCTCGGCGCAGATGGATCACCAGGTTGCTGGGACACTCTCCCAGCGCACCGATTTCGACGCGGCACTCCTGACCTCGGTGTTCTTCGACCTGCCCGAGCGCGGGCGGCTCAACGTGCTGCAGTCCTATGCACATCGCAATCTGCCGCAGGCACCGATGATGCGGACGTTCGAGCATATTTCGGTGGCGACGAGCGAATTCACGGCTGCGCTCATGAAGCTCTTTTCGGAAAATCGCCGCCCGGCCATCACGCGGCTTTTGACCCAGATCACCGGCCTCGATGAAGTCCGCTGCGGGGAGATCGCTCACGATACGAGCGGGGCGGCGCTGTTCGTCGTGCTGCGCGCCTTCGGATGTACGGCCTATGACGGGCTCAAGGTGCTGATCCACGCCACCAGCCACGACGAGGACCGTTCGCGGACACTCGCCGCCTTCGCGCGGCTGTTCGAGACAGTCGGCACCTCGGCGATGGTCTATGTGATGAGCGCCTGGCGCGGGGACGTCAACCCGATGGAACTTGCCAAGCCCGAATACGCGCCCTTCATCCAGCCCTCGCGCCGCACCGCCGAACGCCAGCCCGCTCAGCGCAGCGGTTCGGTCGGCGATCAGGCCATTGAGGCGCTCGACAAGCTGCAGTCGGTCAGGCGGACGGGCTGACGAGATCCAGCCCGTAATCGTCGCCTCGCATTTCCACGGAAAGAACCCACAGGTCGTCGTCGAATTCGACCTCCCGGGCGATACGCTCGCGCACGGTCAGGGGGTCGGTGCGGTCGAAACGGCACTGGAACAGCCTCGCGCCGTGATCCTCCCCGGCCAAGGCGGAAGGCGCGGGCGTGAATAACGAAACGGTGCCGTTGAGGTGGTCGACCTCGACCCATATCTGCCCGGCCGAGGGATCGCCACGCCGGGACACCACGCAAAAGCGCCCCAGATCGTTATGACGCCGCACAAAGGCGGAGCACCAGATATCGCTGCGCAACCGCGACATGGAATTCCTTCACGTTCTGCCATCCCCGCCCCCGCTGGCACCGCAGGGCCACCCTCCCCCTCCAAGGCGAGAGGATGGGCTTTCGCAAAGCGAAAGATCGGATGAGGCGTGCCGCGATGCCTGCAACAAAGCCGAATGCCGGGTTAACCCGGCATACCCTGCTTATATATAGGCACCCGCCGCGACAAGCATGTCGCGGACGGCGGGGCTGACTTCGCCCGTGGCGGGGAAATTGTTGAAGACCTGGAACTTGCGGATGGCGAGCGCCGTGGTTTCGCCGGCGATGCCGTCTACCGGCGCCTGCAGAAAGCCAAGGCGCGACAGACCGCGCTGGATCTCGCTGACCAGTTCACGGTCGAGTGCCGGTGGCACGCTCGCCGGGGCCGAGGCAGCGGACGCGGGATCGAAGACAACCGCTTGCGCGACCACTTCCCGCTCGGGCTGGACGGCGGCGGCCGTCGGCGCGACCGCCCCGGCATCAAGCCCGGCGATCAGGGTATCAAGTTCCGCCTGCTCGGCCTGAGAAGCGACTGGCGCGGCCGCGGGGGTTGCGGCAGCCGGCTGAGGTGCCTGGGACGTATTCGCGGTCGCATTGCGCACCGCCTGCATGACCTGGGGAGAAGCAGCGCCAGTGCGCGGCAGACCGTGACGCTGTTCAAAGGAACGGATCGCGTCGGCCGTCTTGGGGCCGTAATATCCGTCCACGGTACCGTCGAACAGCCCCATAGCCTTGAGCTTTTCCTGCAACTCGGCGATGTCGGCATTGCCGATGCCGGTCGGCGCGGGCGTCTCGGATTGGGCCGCGACTGAGACAGGGGCCGGCGTCGACGCTGGCGAGGCGGCCGGGACTGCAGTCGTTGCGGCGGTCTCCTCGGCGGGTGTCGCGATCACCGGCCGGACCGGCGGGGGCACCGGCACGGCGGCGGGTGCTGGCGTGCCTGCGGAAAACATGGGTGCGGGATGGCGCATTTCCTGGAGGAACATCGCATTGGTCCCCGCCATGAGCGTCAGGCCCGCCGCGAGCATGAACGCGGTCGAGCCCATGGGTGAGCGGACCATCCTGTCGAAACACCAGTGACCGCCACGAACGGCGAGGCCGGCAAGGCCGGCGCCGATGGCGAGCGGGATGTTTGTCATAGAGTTCGCCGTCATCTTGCTGCGCTTCTTTTTTCGTCTTGGAGCCATTTCGTTTCGTCGTCTGGGGTGGGACGGGGTGTATGGAGCGGTTCGATCGTCCCCCCGTGTGTGCTTTCCGGCCCGTCGAGCGGGAGCAGCACGCTGACCGTGGTGCCCATGCCGGGGGCCGATGCAATATCGAGCCTGCCCCGGTGCAGACCGACCAGCCCCTTGACGATGGATAGGCCGAGCCCGGTGCCTTCATAGCGGCGGGTCAAACCATCCTGCGCCTGCAGGAAGGGTTCGCCGACGCGGCTCACGGTCTCGGGCTTCATGCCGATTCCGCTATCGCTGACCGAAATCAGCAGCATCTTGCCCTGCCGTTTCATCGCCAGCCGGACGACGCCGCCGTCATGACTGAACTTGACCGCGTTCGAGAGCAGGTTGATGAGGATCTGGCGGCAGGCACGCTCGTCGGCGACCAGCGTGGGGAGCGCGGCGGGAATTTCGACCTTTAGGGCGATGCCGCGGTCGCGGGCGGCCTTGTCCACGATCTGCGTGCAGGGTTCGATGAGGCTGGCCGGCATGAAGGGCTCGGCCTGCACCTCGAACTTGCCTGCCTCGATCTTGGACATGTCGAGCAGCATGTTGACCACATCGAGCAGGTGATGGCCGCTCTGGCTGATGAGCGCGGCGTATTCCTTGTGCTGGGGCGATGGCTCGCCGCCGATCCCGGCGTGCATCATGTCGGAGAAACCAACAATGGCATTGAGCGGTGTCCGCAATTCGTGACCGACCGTTGCGAGGAACCGCGACTTGGCCAGCGAAGCCTCCTCGGCATCCACGCGCGCCTTTTCCAGCTTCCCCTCGGCCTGCTTGCGGTCCGAAATGTCGCGGATGATCCCGAGGATTTCCCGGACTTCGGCCTCTGCGTCGTCGATCACCGGCGAAAGGCTGAGCTCCACCCAGATGAACCTTGCGGCCTTGCCCCCCTCGCCATCCCGGCGCATCCGCACTTCGACGCTGGTGTGCAGGCCGCGCTTGCTGGCGTCGGAAAGGGCCGCGAGGTAGGCGGGGCGGTCCATGACATGGACACGCTCGAAAAAGCCGTTGCCGTCGAGCTCGTAGCGCTGGCAGTTGAAAAGGTCCGCCGCCGAACGCGAGAGAAAGAAGATGCTGCCGTTTGCGCCATAGCGGACCACGGCATCCTTGACGCTTTCAACGAGAAGCGAGAACGTGCTCAGATTGCTCCGCCCCCTGACGAGCGCAGCGGTGTTGAGCCGGTTGGCGGTGACGGCGACCACCAGGGCAGCCGCCAAGTAGACAGTGACAACCAGGAACAGCCAATCGGGCCCGTTCTGGGTGAACGGATTCGGAATGTGGCCGGCGTACCCGCCCACGCTCATGGCGATGGCGATTACGGGTGCAAGCCAGGCGAGATGCTTGCGGCGGCTTTGCGACATCAGCAGCGCCATCAACGTGGCCATCAACGTAATGGCGAGGCCGAAATCGAAGATGTCGGGATCGGCAAGCGAGAGGGCGCTGCCAACGAGCGTGATCAGCACGACCTGGCAGGTCAGTTCCCATTCGAATGCCCGCCGCATGTGGAAAACCAGCGCAAGTGCGGCCAGCGCCAGTCCTGCCGTCACCAGAACGGCTGGCGCGCTCAGCCCCTGGGTGAGCATGTAGAAGGCCACTGGATAAGCGATCGCGACGGCGCCGAGCATCAACAGGGAGTTGAACAGCAATGCTTGCTTGAGCAGCACGTCGGGACGCGCACTGGCCCATTTCGGGCCGGTGAACAGCTTGCCGAGCGCTGAAAGAAAGAAACGGTTACGCATTGCCTGACTCAACTGAGCCGGGCAAACAACGCGCCCGGCGCCGGTCCCACCGGCATCTCGGGCCACAGTTTCATTCAAGCCCTAATGCACCCTTAAATAGAGTCGGACAGCGCGCGAAGGCTGCCGCAGGGAAGGCGTGTTTCTCCGGGTAGCGTAAATAGAGTCTTGCTTAGCATCCGGTGCAGCCGGAGTGCGGCAATTGCATAAAATTTTATCTTAATTTGAGGCAAGTCGCAGAGATCGGCTTTACGGGATCGGGGTAACGTTCGGACAAGCGGCGGGATTGCCGCGAGACACAGGTATAAGTCGATGTTCCTCCTGCGCTCTGCCTTCTGGCTCACTGTCGGTTTCATGCTCGTTGCTCCCACCGTGGGCGCTGACATAGGAACGGTCGCGTCCCAGAAAGCAGGCGAGATCGCGCAGGAAGGCTCCCAGGCGATTTCGCAAGGCGTCAGAAGCATCGAATGCGAATCGCTTGAATGCATTATCGGACGCACCATGGTGCTTGGTGCGCTCGAAACCAACGCTGCCCCGTCCAGTCTCAGTCCCATGCAAGACGCGCCGTCAGCAGGTCCGGCCCCCGTGCCCCCGCCTCGGCCGGATTGGGCAAGCTAGGGAACCGCCGCCCCACCCATCCAACACAAAGGTGGTTTCCCGTTTGGGCCGCAAACGCTCTGCCCGCGTTTGCGGCCCTTTTTGATATGGCATTCCGCGCGGCGACGCTCTACATAACGGGACATGACGACGACCGCCGCCTTTGAAGAAATCGCCGAAAACCTCTCGTTTCTCGACGATTGGGAAGACCGGTACCGCTATATCATCGAGCTGGGCCAGGCCCTGCCCCCGCTCGCCGACGAGGAGCGGAACGAAGCCAACCGCGTGCGCGGATGCGCATCGCAGGTGTGGCTGGTCACCGAGCGCGCGCAGAAGGACGGCGCGGCGGTGCTGACCTATCGCGGCGAGTCCGACGCCATGATCGTCAGGGGCCTCGTCTCGATCCTGCTGGCGCTCTATTCAGGCCGCACGCCCGCAGACATCGCTGCCACCGACGCCCTGCCCATCCTCGACGACCTCGGGCTGCGCGAGCATCTCTCGACCCAACGCGCGAACGGGCTGGCCGCTATGGTCGGGCGCATCCGCAGCGACGCAAAGTCGCTGGCGGATAACTGAACGGATTATACGTCTTTCGTTCAATTCGTTCAGTTAAAATTTGTCCTTACCCAAACTCCATGGGCTTGGCGCCTTCCGCCATCCAGCCGGCAGTTCCAGCCGCGCGGGGTCCTCTGGCGACTGGAGAGAGCCCAAAATGGGCGGCGAGATGATCGAGCCCGATACGCAGGACGAGCTTGGCGCTGCGGCGGGGCCAGCCGCGCTCGGCTTCGATGGCCTGTAAGCCTTTTTCATAGCAGCAGACGTCCATCACGACCGACGCACAATCGGCGGGGAGAAGCCGGTGGATTTGGGCGAGAGCGGCGCGGGCGTCTGCGGCCATATCCGTGATCTGGCCGTGCACGCCCGTGTTCCGGCCCGCCGCCGGCTGGGGCGTATATCGTATCGTCGTGCGTTGCATGAGGTGCGCGCGCTCGAACAGCCGGGCCACCCGGCGCGCCGCTTCGAGGTGGTGCGGCTCGAGAAAGCCGAGCCGCATGGCCGGTTCAGAGCCCGGCATCCACCCGCCCTCCACAGCCTCGGTTCCGCGCAGCGTCGAGCCCCGCATTGATCCGGTCTTCGAGCCCTTGAATCTCGGTGTCGAAGGCCGGGTCTTCCCGGGCATCCTCGATCCGCGCGCAGGCATGGGAAACCGTGGTCCGGTCGCGGCCGAAATAGTGGCCGACCTCGGTGAGGTTGAGCCCGAGCAGGACGTGGCACAGATACATGGCGATCTGGCGGGATGCCGCCACCGCCGCCCGCGACCGGGTGGGCTGCAAGAGTTCGTTTCTGGCGACCCCCTTATGGGCCGCAACAATCTGTACCACCGAAGCGCAGGGCCGTTCCGCCGCTTCCACCTTTCGCCGTTCCATAGGACCACCTTCTCATATGTAGGATATAATTCCTATATAGAAAGTGGAGTGGGCGGGGATAAGTCGGTAGCCTCGGGATCAATGATGACGCATGCAGCGGGCGGCTTGGGCTCGCACCCGGCGGAAGGCGGATGCTCGGCAATGCCCTTCTGGCATCGTCAAACGCAAAAAGGCCACCCGGAGGTGGCCTTTTGTAAGAACGGTGGCGCGCCGGGGGCGTCAACCGGCCTTGCGGCCCAGACCGTTGTCCTTGGCGAGCTTGGACCGGGTCGCCGAATAGGAAGGGGCGACCATCGGGTAGTCAGCAGGCAGACCCCACTTTTCGCGGTATTCTTCCGGCGAAAGATTATAGTGCGTCCGCAAGTGCCGCTTGAGCGACTTGAACTTCTTTCCGTCTTCGAGGCAAACGATGTAGTCGCTGGTTACCGACTTCCGGACCGGCACCGCAGGCTTCTTTTCTTCTGCCGGTTCGCCGGCTTCTTGCTTGTTCAAGCCTTTCAGAGCAGCATAAACTTCCGTAATCAGCTTGGGAAGATCGCCAGGAGCAACGGGATTGTTGCTGACATAGGCGGAAACGATTTCCGAGCTCAACTCTACAAATTCGAACTCAACCGTCGTATCCGCGGTCGCGGGCGTCGTCATTACATATCCTTTCTGGCCGGGGGTGCCATTATTTCCTTGGGAGCGAGGAAACCTCGTCGCATCCATGGGACGGATTATTATTATTTCCTATCCAACGCAAGCATGCCAGCACTTCTTGGCAGAAATTTGGGTGAACTATTGTTTACTTGGACTTGCACTATGCGTTTCAAGTTCATTGAGGTGCGTCTTGGGGTGGGGCTTATATCCTGCCATGAACGCGGCGCGGGCCAGCAGATGTGCTGATATCGGCGCCGTGAGCATGAAGAACACGATCCCCACGAGAGCGCGGAGGATAACCGCGAAATCGAACGAAACGAGGGCAATGGCAACGAGCACGGCCCCCGACCCCACGGTGCCGGCCTTGGACGCCGCGTGCGTGCGCGTATATAGATCGGGCAAGCGCAGAAGGCCGATAACGGCAAGCAGGCTGAACATCGCGCCGATAATCACCAGCAGGCCGGCGAGATAGTTGAGGGCTTCGACAACGATCATCGGCGGGCCTCCGGCCTGGATTCTTCCTCGGACGAGGCCTGGCTGATCTGCCAGCGTTGCAGGATGAAGCGCGCAAAGGCGACGGTCGACAGGAAGCCGACGAGCCCGAGCGCAATGGCGATATCGAGATAGAGCATGAAGCCCGTCCTCAGCGCGATGACCGCGATATAACCGATGACGACGGCGATGAGCATGTCGAGCGCGAGAACCCTGTCGGGCAGCGAAGGGCCGACCGTGATCCGGTAGATGGTCAGGAGAAACGCAAGCGTCAGTAATCCCAGCGAGATCGTCGTTGCGAAATGGAGAAATTCTGCGCCGCTCATCTCTCGAAGACCTCGATGATTTTCGCCTCGAACCCATCCCGGATCGACCGGATGGTCGCCCCCTTGTCGGTGAGATCGATGGCGTGGACGAACAGGACCGAACGGTCCTCGGACACGTCCACCGACAGCGTCCCCGGCGTGAGCGTGATGAGATTGGCGAGCAAGGTGATCTCCTGGTCGGACTTTACCGTCAGCGGATAGGCGAAGATGGCCGGGCGCACCTTGGCGTGCATGTTGGGGGAAGCGACGAGCACCGCCACCCGCCAAGCCGAGAGGACGAGCTCGTAAAAGAACAGCAGCGCGAGCCGGACCGCCCGGCCGAGGCGCCGCAAGATGTAGGGGCGATCCACCCGGTCGCGGATAAACAGGGCCGCAGCCGCGCCAACGACGGCGCCGAGCAGCAGGTTCATGAGGGTGAACGTGCCCGTGATCGACGCCCAAATGAGCGCAAGCACAACGACGAGAAGCACGAACGTCATGGGCGGTTCACCTCCGCGAATACGGCATCAATATAGCGCGTGGGGTCCAGCATGTCGAAACCGGCCATGCCGCTGGCGGTAAACAGCCAGTTGGGGAAGAGGCCCAGCACGACGATGAGGGCGACAAGGACGACGGTCGAGCCGAGCGCATAGCGTTTTTCGGCACCGGTCAGTGCGCGCAACATGGTGTTGGGTTGTTCGGACCGCTCTCCCTCCGGACCATTCCGCCAGAACACGTGGGCCCATATGCGGCTGGCGGCCATCAGGGTGAGGAGCGAATTGAGCAGCAAACCCGCCACAAGGAACCATTGTCCTGCCCTCACCCCGCCCTCGACCAGCAACAGCTTGGGCCAGAAGCCCAGGAACGGCGGCAGCCCGGCCACCGCGAAAACAAGCACGACAAAGACGATGGAAAGCGGAGCGTTGGCCGCATAGATCCCGCCCATCAGCCGGATATCCTGGGTACCGCTCATTTTCTCGACGACGCCCGCCGCGAGATAGAATGCGGTAAGGGTCAGGATGGAATGGGTGGCGTAGAGCACCGCGCCACCGATGCCGTGCTGCGTTCCGAGAGCCAGGCCGGCGAACAAGGCACCGATGCCTCCGATGACGAGAAAGCCGATGGCGCGGCGAATATTGGTCTGCGCCAGCGCGCCGAGCGGCCCCAACAACATGGTGGCCAGCGCCACGGCGGCGATGACGGGCTCGAGCATGAGCCGGCCTTCGGGAAGCACAACCATCAGCACGCGGATCGCCGCGTAGGCGCCCACCTTGGTCAACAGGCCGCCGAACAGGGCCGACACGGAAATGGCGGGCGTATGATAGGAGGCCGGCAACCAGGCGTTGGCAGGAAACGCCGCCGCCTTCATGCCGAAGGCAAAGAGGAACAGCGCCGCCACCGTCAGCATGGCCCCGAGCGGGAGATCGTCCGCCTTGCTCGCGAGATCGGCGAAGTTGAGGGTGCCCGTCAGCCCGTAAAGATAGGCGATGGCCATCAGAAAGAAGCTGGTGGCGAGGAAATTGAGAAAGCCGTATTTCACCGCGCCGTCGAGCTGGACCTTCCGTCCGCCCAGAACGATCAATCCGAAGGACGAGATGAGCATGACCTCGAACCAGACGTAGAGGTTGAAGACGTCCCCTGTCAGGAACGACCCGCACACGCCGCCGAGCAAAAGCAGCAGCAGGGGATAAAAGCCGAAGCGATGCTCGCGACTGTCGATCTCGCTCTGGGCGTAAAAGACAACAACGAGCGCGGAGACGGAGGCGGCGAGGCTGAACAGCGCGCCCGTCATGTCGGCGGCAAAGCTGATCCCGAACGGGGGGAGCCACCTGCCCATGGTCATGGCGAGGGGTCCGGCTTCGAACACCCGCATCACGAGATAGATGTTAGAGACGACGATTGCCGCGACAAAAGCGGCGGCGAAGGCGACCTGCATGTCGCGCCGCCCACGCAGCATGACCAGAAGGCCCGCGCCGACCAGCGCCAGTGCAACCGGCCAGACGACGACCCAATCGGCCGCCGGGGTGGCCGATTCAATCATCGCAGGGGGCAGATCGAGGGATTCGTACGGGCTCGCCATCTCTTGTCGTTATCCTAGTAGCTCAGGGGCGGGCGCGGCGCGTCTTCGGGCTCGGCCAGGCGCATGGTGTCGGTGTTGTCGGCGTCCAGTTCCTGGTAGGCCCGATAGCCGAGCACGAGCAGGAAGGCGAAAAGCGCAAAGCCGATCACGATGGCGGTGAGGATCAGCGCCTGGGGCAGCGGATTGGCCGATCCCGCAAGCGGCACATATTCGCCCGCCGGGATGATGGGCGGCACCTCGGCGGTGAGCCGCCCGGCCGTGAAGAGCACCAGATTGACCGCGTTCCCGATCACCACGATGCCAAGCAGCATGCGGATGATCGATTTGGAGAGCAGCAGGTAAACGGCAACTGCAAAGAAAACGGCGACGAGGCCGACAAGGGCGATTTCCATCAGTAATGCTCCTCATCATTCTCGAGCGTGAGTGCAATCGTCGCGACGGCTCCCACGACCACGGCATAGACCCCGATATCGAAGATCAACGGCGTCGAAAGCGCGATTTCCTGGCCCTCGAGCTCAAATATCCACCAGAGCCCGGTGAGGAACGGCGCATCGACGAACAGCGGCATGAGGCCGGCGAGGGTGGCGATGAAAACGCCGAATCCCGCCAGCACGATGGGATGGATCACCATGGCCCTGCGCACCTCGGCGACACCGCAGGCAATACCATAGACCGCGAGGCCGGACGCACCGATCAGCCCGCCGATGAAGCCGCCGCCCGGCTCGTTATGGCCGCGCAGGAGCACGAAAATCGAAAAGACCAGCATTAGCGCCGCGATGCCGGGCGCGACCGTGCGGAAGATGACCGTGTTCATGCCGAAGCCTTCCTGCGGCGTTTTGCGGGAACGGGTGGAGCCGGCGGCGCGAAGCGATTGCGCGCCCGCACGCGAATGATCGCCAGAATGGCGAGACCGGCCGCCATCACCACCGAGATTTCACCCAGCGTATCGATGGCGCGGTAATCGACGAGGATCACGTTGACAATGTTGCGCCCGTGGGCGATGGGCGCGCTGGTGGCCTGGAAGAATTCGGTCAGCGACAGATCGAGGTCGACGGCAAGCACGGCCACCAGCACGATGGCAAAGCCGGACGCAACGGCGACCGACACCACCCCATCGCGTACCGCTTCCTCGATCTCGCGGTGATCCTTGCTGTCGAGGTGCAGCCTTGTCATCACCAGCGCAAGAATGATGACCGACAGGGTCTCCACCATGAACTGGGTGAAGGCGAGATCGGGTGCGCCGAACAGCAGGAAGATCAGCGCCACGGCAAAACCCTGAATGCCCAGGGCGACGATGGCGACGAGACGGGTGCGTGCGAACAGCACGGCCAGCAGGCCGACCACCGCAATGAGGATGGCGCCCCACTCGTAATAGGTGAGGACCGGGATGTCCGGAATTTGGGGCAGCGTGCCGGTGACGATCATCGGCAGGTAGAGCACCAGCGCGAGGGTCACGAAAACGATGAGCAGATAAATCTCGAGCCTTCCGTTGTGGAGCGTGCGGGTGATGGCGTCGGCGGTGCGGATGAGGCTGGAGATGACCCAATCGAACCCGATGTCGAAGGTCCAGCCGATGGCATTGCCCGCCCGGCGCAGGGCCGAACGCACGGCATCGACCCGCCAGACCAGCAGCCCGCCCAATACCCAGGTGGCGATTGACGCCCAAACGGCCGGATTGGTGATATCGAAGGCGAGATAGAGATGGGCGTCGATGACGTTGTTGTAGATGGCCCCCCCCACGGGATCGAGGAGGTTGGTATTGAGCCAGCCAGTAAAGAGGCCCGCGATCAACCCCAGAACCGACAGCACGACCGGACCCGCGAGAAGAGCGGGCGAACCTTCGTGGGGTTCGTGCGGCGTGGGCTTTTCAGGCCCAAGGAACGGCTTGAAGGCGATGAGCAGGCCGACGGTCATCATCAGCGCATTGCCGACGATGAGAACGGCGAGAAAGAGCAGATCGGGCCAGACGCCCTGGGTCATGGCGAGGTATATTTCCTCCTTGGCGAGGAAACCCAGCGCGATGGGGAAACCGGCCATCGAGACCGCCGAGAGGATCGCGGCGACGAAGGTCACCGGCATGGCTTCGCGCAGCCCGCCAAGGGCTGTGATGTCGCGCGTGCCGGTGCCATGGTCGATGGTCCCGGCGATCATGAACATCGCGCCCTTGAACAGCGAATGCGCGCAGAGGTACAGCACGGCGCCAAGGATCGCTTCCTTGGTGCCGAAACCGATCAGCATGACGAGCAGGCCGAGCGAGCCGAGCGTGGTATAGGCCAGCATCTGCTTGAGGTCTGTCTGGCGCACGGCCAGCGCGCCGCCCACGAGGAGAGTCGTGCCGCCGAAGAGGGTCAGGATCCAGAACCACTGGTCCGTACCGCCAAGGATGGGGTTCATGCGCGCGAGGAGGTAGACGCCCGCCTTCACCATGGTCGCAGAGTGCAGATAGGCCGAAACCGGGGTCGGCGCTTCCATCGCGTTGGGCAGCCAGAAATGAAGCGGCACCTGCGCGGACTTGGCGAACGCGCCGACGATGACCATCAGCATGATCGGCTGATAGAAGGAATGCTGTTGAACGAGCCCCGCCGTCGTCAAAAGCCCGGACAGCGAGTTCTGGCCGGTGACGACGTTGAGCGCGATGAGCCCGGCGAGGAGGACCAACCCGCCCCCACCGGTCACGACCAGTGCCTGGAAGGCGGCGCGGCGCGCGGCCTGCCGAGAATGGTCAAACCCGATCAGCAGGAACGAGGTGATCGAGGTCAGTTCCCAGAAGATGAAGAGCGTAAAGAGGTTGTCGGCGAGTACGAGCCCGAGCATCGAGCCCATGAACATCAGGATGTAGGAAAAGAACCGGCCCTGATGGGGATGACCGGCGAGATAGGCGCCCGAATAGATGACGATAAAGGTGCCGATGCCCGAGATCAGCAGTCCGAAAGTGAGGCTCAGCCCATCGACAAAGAACGAGAAGCTGATCCCGTAGGCAGGAATCCAGCTCAAGCCGGCGCGCAGGATGGTGTTTTCCGAGACGGGACCGATGAAGCCCAGCAAAAGCACGAAGATCGACGCGGGGATGATCGCCAGCACCCAGCCCGCGAGCGGACCGGTGAACTTCTTGATCCACGGCGCAAGAAGAGCCGCAAGAAACGGGGCAATCGAAATCAGCGCGATGGAAACGTCGATGCTGGGACCCAAAATTTCCCCCGGAATTGTCAATGTATCGTTCGAGCGAGCCGAAACCCGCATCAGAATCAGGCGGCAAGATTAGCGCGCTGGTCCCCAAGCTCAACCGAAACCGGAAGACTTATGCGGGGAACCTGACGTTGATCCGCAAAGTTGTGAACACCATATAGATGCAAAACGCTATACATGAAGCATCAAACAGGCGAGCGGGGTCCAAAATGGCCGATATGAAAGCAGTTTCCAACCAGGAATGGCGCGATAAATTGACGCCCGAGCAGTTCCACGTCACCCGCGAGCACGGGACCGAACGCGCCTTCTCACATCCTTTCAATACCGAAAAGCGCGAGGGCACCTATTATTGCGTCTGCTGTGGCGTGCCGCTTTTCACCTCGGACGCGAAATACGATTCCGGCTCAGGCTGGCCGAGCTTTTTCCAGCCGGTCTCTGAAGGCGCCATTGTCGAAATCGACGATCGCAGCCACTTCATGCGCCGCACCGAAATCCGCTGCGCCAATTGCGACGCACATCTGGGGCATGTGTTCCCTGATGGGCCGGCGCCGACGGGATTGCGCTATTGCACGAACGGGCTGGCGCTGGAGTTCGAGGAGAAGGGGTAGGACAGCCTGGCTAGCCGCCGACCCAGTTTTCGATCTGCAATTTCGTGACACGGGCAAGTTCGCGCGTGTTGTTCGTCACCAGCACGCAATCGGCCGCCAACGCATGCCCTGCAATCATCATGTCATTGCCGCCGATGGGTGTACCCTTGGCTGCCAGTTCCTGCTTGATGCGGGCTGCGAGGGTCGCAGCCTGGGCGTCCCAGGGCAGAATTGCCGAGAGGCGCGCAACAAAAGACTCGACCAGCTTTGCATGACGAGGCGATGCGTTGCGGCCTACCGTTCCCAGGAGCATTTCGTAGTAGGTGATGACCGAAATGACGATCCTATCCTGGCTTTCCACCGCATGCTGCAACCTTTCCAATACCGACGCCCGGCGTTCGCGCATGATGTATGAACAGATATTGGTGTCGAGCATATAGGTGGCAGGCATCAGGGCTTGTCATCGCTTTCAAGCGAGAACCGCCCCTCTTCGATCAGGTTCGGCCGCTCCTGCATAAAATCGGAATCCGCAGGTGTTTCATCCATAAACGACAGCCAGTCCGGACGAACGGGACGCAGCACGAGGGTATCGCCCTTTCGTTCGATCGACAGTTCGGTTACGCCTTCAAATTCAAAGTCTTTTGGAAGACGAATCGCCTGATTACGATTGTTGCGAAAGATCGATACGGTGCGGATCACGATGGCCTCCTTTATGTTCTCCATATAAACATATGCCGTGTATATGTCAATCTATTGCCCCTCCATTTCCGAGCTTAGCCCATGACCACCCCCACCCCGCCCGTCGCCTCCAAGCGCCAGCATTCCGACACCCGCCACGGGATCACGCGCGACGACTCTTACCATTGGCTCAGGGCCGATAACTGGCGGGAGGTGATGGCCGATCCTTCGGTGTTGCCGCAGGACATTCGGGATTATCTCGAGGCGGAGAACGGCTGGTACGAAAGCCAGTTCGGCGAGCCGACCAAGGCGCTGCAGGAGGCGATCTACAAGGAAATCCGTGGGCGGATCAAAGAGGACGACTCCTCGGTGCCCGCGCCGGATGGGCCGTTTGCCTATTACACCCGCACCCGCGAGGGCGACCAGTATGCCTTGATCTGCCGGACCGCGCGCGATGGCGGCGCGGAGGCGGTTCTGCTCGATTGCAATGCCGAGGCAGGCGAGGGCTATTTCGGCTTCGGCGGGGCGGAACATTCCCCGTGCCACACGATGATCGCCTGGGCAGCGGACCGGAACGGATCGGAATATTACACCATCCATATCCGCGACACCGAGACCGGCAACGACCGCGAGGAGCGCATCGAGAAGGCGGGAAGCGGAGCGACGTGGATGAACGATTCAAAATCGTTCTTTTATGTCGAACTCGACGAGAACCATCGCCCGTTCCGGGTGCGGCGGCACGTGCTGGGCACCGCGCAGGCTGAGGACGAAATCGTCTATGAGGAACAGGACCCGGGCTTTTTCGTCGGGGTGGGGCAAACGCAATCGCGCCGCTTCATCACGATTTCCGCCCATGACCACCAGACATCGGAAGTCTGGCTGATCGATGCGGACAAGGGTGGCGCGCCGGTTTGCATCGAGCCGCGCCACGAGAACACCGAATATTCGGTCGAGGAGCGCAACGGCACGCTCTACATCCTCACCAACGACAACGAGGCCGAGGATTTCAAGATCGTCACCGCGCCCCTCTCCGATCCGGGAGAAAAGAACTGGGTCGATCTCGTCCCTCACGAGTCCGGTACGCTGATCCTCGATATCGAATTGCTGGCCGGTCATTTGATCCGGCTCGAACGCAAGGACGGGCTGCCGCGCATCGTCGTGCGCGACCTCGACACGCACAAGGAAGAAACGATTGCCTTCCCCGAGGAGGCCTATTCTCTGGGACTGGTCGGCGGATACGAGTTCGAGACGACGACCATCCGCTTTTCCTATTCCTCGCCCACCACGCCCGCGCAAGTCTTCGACATGGATCTTGCGACGGGGACTCGGGTCTTGCGCAAGCAGCAGCAGGTGCCGTCCGGGCACGATCCCGCGCTTTATGAAACGCGGCGGCTGTTCGCCAAGGCGGCCGACGGCGAAGAGGTGCCGGTGACGCTGCTCTATCGCAAGGGGCTGAAACGCGATGGCTCCACCCCTGCCCTGCTCTATGGCTACGGCTCGTACGGTCACGCGATCCCGGCAGGGTTTTCGGTTTCGAACCTGTCGCTGGTCGACCGGGGTTTCGTTTACGCCATAGCGCATATCCGTGGCGGCATGGATAAGGGCTATCGCTGGTACAAGCACGGGCGCGCCGAGCACAAGACAAATACCTTCACCGACTTCATCGCCGCGGCGGAAATGCTCGTTGCCGAGGGGTATTCATCGAAAGGCAGGATCGTCGCCGAGGGCGGTTCCGCGGGCGGGATGCTGATGGGTGCGGTCGCCAACATGCGGCCCGACCTCTGGGGCGGCGTCATGGCCATCGTTCCGTTCGTCGACGTGCTCAACACCATGCTCGACGACACGCTGCCCCTCACCCCGCCCGAATGGCCCGAATGGGGCAATCCCATCGAGTCGGAGGAGGCCTACAAGCGCATCGCCTCCTATTCGCCATACGACAATATCGAAGCGAAGGACTATCCGCCGATCCTTGCCCTTGCGGGCCTCACCGATCCGCGCGTCACCTATTGGGAGCCGGCAAAATGGGTTGCCAGACTGCGCGCAACCAAGACGGACTCAAGGCCGTTGTACCTCAGGACCAACATGGGAGCTGGCCATGGCGGGGCTTCGGGACGTTTTGAACGGATCAAGGAAACCGCGATCACCTACGCCTTTGCGCTCAAGTGCGCCGGATTAGCATAAGTTTTCGGCCCCCAACGTTGCGTCGCGAATTTGCCCACGCTATATAAAAAGAACTCGCTTGGTAAATTTCGATTTTGCGATTACCTGCCACCAGAGAAACGATCAACAAGGAGGCCTTACAATGAGCTTTTCCCTTCCCGACCTGCCATATGCCTATGACGCGCTCGGCCCTTACATGTCCGCCGAAACGCTGGAGTTTCACCACGACAAGCACCACCAGGCCTATGTGACCAACGGCAACAAGCTGCTCGAAGGGTCCGGGCTCGAGGGCAAGTCGCTCGAGGAGATCGTCAAGGAGAGCTATGGCAAGAACCAGGGGCTCTTCAACAATGCCGGCCAGCATTACAACCACATCCACTTCTGGAAGTGGATGAAGCCCAATGGCGGCGGCAAGTCCCTGCCCGGCAAGCTGGCCAAGGCGGTCGATTCCGATCTGGGCGGCTATGACAAGTTCCGCGAGGACTTCCTTGCCGCCGGCGCCGGCCAGTTCGGCTCGGGCTGGGCGTGGCTCACGCTCAAGGACGGCAAGCTCGAAGTCACCAAGACCCCGAACGGGGAAAGCCCGCTGGTCCATGGCGGCGTGCCGCTGCTCGGCGTCGATGTGTGGGAGCACTCCTATTATATCGACTACCGCAACGCGCGGCCCAAATATCTCGAAGCCTTCTTCGACAATCTCGTGAACTGGGAATATGTGGAAGAGCTTTACGAGGCCGCTTCCTAAAAAATTCCGGCCTGTTCCGTTTTGGCGCCCCGCTTGTCCACAGGCGGGGCGCTTACGATTTAACGTTAATTCCGCCCCTTCGCTCCTATCGCGCCGACGCCGTGTTAGGTAAGGTTTTGTTAAGCAAACCGACTCAGCGGAGATGGAAGCGGATTGGATATGCCCGCGCCCACCATTACGGTTCTTTCGACCAGCCCTGCGCTGGCCTCGATTCTCGGGGCGACGCTGCGGCGGGGGCGCAATTGGCGCGTGCGGGAATTCCGCGACAGCCGCTCGCTTTCGGCCTATATGCGCATCGCGCCGGTGGCGATCCTCGTTTCCGACTACACGCTTGAAAGCGGTACCGCCGCGGATATCGCCATCGCTCTCCGCTCGGACGCGCTCGTGATCTCACGCCATGTCCAGATCATCGCGCTGAGCAAGGACGTGGATCTCGCCATGCGCCAGCGGTGCGTCCAGTCGGGGATCGACGAGGTCATCGTGAAGCCGATGAGCCCGCTTTACCTCGAGGAGCGGATCAAGGCACGGCTCAAATCGGTCCCGCGCGACCACATCTCCTGCGGCCCGGTCTACGCCGGCCCCGAGCGGCGGGAACGCATCGTGATGGACGACACGCGCCCCATCCCCGTCGAGCGGCGTATCGACGGCGCCAACGTCGTCTCCTTCCTCGCTCACAAGGCGCGGCGGGATAACGAGGAACGAGTTTAGCGCCCTATTCCAATATGCGGGCGAGTCGCGTCCAGAGGTCCTCGAAGCTGTCCGAAACCTGGACGAGATGATCGACGCCCCCGAGCCCGACAGAGGCTATGTCGGTAATAAAGCCACGCACGACCTCGAACGCGCCTTGCTGGTTGAGGAGGCCCACCGGCTTGCCGGCCTCCGTGCCCCCGGTATCGACCCAGGCACTATAGAGCGCGGAGACGGCACCGAGCCCTCCGGGCAGTGCGACCAGCGCCTGACCGAGCAGCGCAGCGCGGGCGCCCGCAGCGCGAACGTCGTCCGCCATTTCCACCGTCACGCCCCGGGGCACGTCGAGCGTCTTGCCGCCCGAGGAGCAGACCGTCACCGTGCCCCCGTGAGCGAGCGCGCTATCGACGAGCGCGCGCGGCCACTCGCCATTGCAGGCGATACAGACAAGGTGCGCCTTCTTGCGCGCCACCGACTCGCCGACCTGCCGATATTGCGCCTGGTGTTGGGTGACGCCGCAATCGGCAAAAACGGCAACTGTCGAAAACCTGCTCATGGCTGCCCTCATCTCCCCTTGGTGAGGCTTCCGAGGATGCCGCGCACGAGGGAATTGCCGACCTGCCGGGCGAAGGTGCGCACCACGGTCATGCCCGCAGCTTCGAGCGGGGTTTGACGCGAGGACGACCGCCGCGGCGCGGCGGCTCCGCCAGTCTGCGCCCTGCTCAACGCATCCTCGCGCTTGCGGAGCTCGGCTTCGCGCGCGGCGAGAGCGGCTTCCCGCAAGGCATCGTGCGCGCGGCGCTCGAGCACTTCATAGGCCGACTCCCGATCATAGACCGTGTCGTACTTGCCCGCGACGGGGCTCGTTGCAATTACCCTCGTCCGCTCATCGGGCGTCAGCGGCCCCATGCGCGAGGATGGCGGGCGGATGAGCGTGCGGCCTACCATCGAGGGCGCGCCCTTTTCCTCGAGCACCGAGACCAAGGCCTCGCCCGTGCCGAGCTGGGTGATGACCTCGGCGGTCGAAAATTCGGGGTTGGGCCGGAAGCTGTCGGCCGCGGCACGGACTGCGCGCTGTTCCCTCGGAGTATACGCACGCAAGGCATGCTGGACACGGTTGCCGAGTTGGGCCAGCACGGCCTCTGGCACGTCCATCGGGTTCTGGGTGACGAAATAGACTCCGACGCCCTTGGAGCGCACGAGCTTGACGACCTGCTCGATCTTTTCAATGAGCACCTTGGGCGCCTCGTTGAAGAGGAGATGGGCTTCCTCGAAAAAGAAGACAAGCGTCGGCTTGTCGGGGTTGCCGACCTCGGGCAGTTGCTCGAACAGTTCGGACAGCATCCAGAGCAGGAAAATGGCGTAGAGGCGCGGTGCGCGCATGAGTTCGTCGGCCGCGAGGATCGAGATGTATCCCCGCCCTTGCGCATCGCGCCGCATGAGATCGGAAATCTCGAGTGCCCGTTCGCCGAAAAAACCCTCGCCGCCCTGCTGCTCGATGACCAGCAGGGCACGCTGGATCGCGCCAATCGTGGCGGTCGTGATATTGCCGTAGCGCGCAGAAAGATTGGCGCGATTTTCGGCCAGATGCGTCAGGAGCGCGCGCAGATCCTTGAGGTCGAGGAGCAACAGGCCCTCGTCGTCGGCATATTTGAAGGCAGCGTTGAGGACGCCCTCCTGGGTCGCGTTGAGTTCGAGAATGCGCGAGAGGAGCAGCGGGCCCATTTCGGAAATCGTCGTTCGGACCGGATGGCCTTGGCGTCCGAACAGGTCCCAGAAAACTGTCGGGTATCCTTCAAAGGCGTAATCGGTGAGCCCGATCGTTTCCGCGCGGGCGGCGAGAAAGTCCTTGGGCTCGCCCGGAGCCGCAACGCCGGCGACGTCGCCCTTGATGTCCGCGCAGAACACCGGCACGCCGGCGCGCGAAAAGCCTTCCGCCAATATCTGCATGGTCACCGTCTTGCCGGTCCCCGTCGCCCCCGTGATCAGCCCGTGGCGGTTGCCGAAACTGAGGGTCAGATATTCCGGGCGGTTGCTGGTGCCCAGATACACCGCGTCATCGACAAGCATCGGGGACCTTTCTCGTCCGAGTCAGCATCTTTGACATTCTATAGCGGCGGCGGCGCCCTTGCCGCAAGCTCGCCGGGTTTACCACGCTGGCCGACTTCGCTGGCGCGGAGCGGGCAAATCCATAGACTGGCGCACAAACAAGGGAGCTGGACGATGATCCACGACCGCCGCCGCTTTATCGCATCGCTCTCGCTTGGCGGGCTGGGCAGCAGCATGGCCATGTCGTCGGCGCTCGCCCAGAGCGCACAGGAAGATTGGCTTGCAGCCCTTTCCCCTGATGCGGGCCACGACCAGACGCGCGCCCTACAGGCAGCGATCGATGCTTCGGCGGCGCGGGCGGGACGGCTGGTGCTGCCCGCCGGGCGGTATCGCACCGGCACGCTCCGCCTGCCCTCGGGCCTTGCGCTCAGCGGCGCCCCCGGCCGAACGATGCTTGTCCAGGCTGGTGACGGACCGGTCCTTCTTGCTGATGGTGTCGAGCATCTCATCGTCGACGGGCTTTCGGTCGACGGCAACGGCGCGGATGGCGCGATGTGGCATGGGGGGTTGGTTCATATCGCCAACGCCAAGGCCGTAACGCTACGCGACTGCACGATCTTCAACACCCGGCTCAACGGCGTTTCGCTTCTCAACGGATCGGGGCGGATCGAGGGGTGCGATATATCGGGGAGCGCGCTGACGGGCCTTTTCGTCTACGACGGCGACGGCATTGCCATCCATGCCAACCGCATCCACGATTGCGACAACGGCGGCATCCGCATCTGGCGCGGGGAAAACGGGCATGACGGCTCCATCGTCACCGGAAACCGCATCTGGGCCATCGACTGGACCAATGGCGGTAACGGGCAGAACGGGAACGGAATCAACGTCTTCCGCGCCGACGGCGTGATCGTGGCCGACAACTCCATTGCCGATTGCGCCTTTTCGGCCGTCCGGCTCAATTCGACCAACAATACCCAGGTGCGGGGCAATACCTGCCTCAACAGCGGGGAAGTCGCGATCTTTTCCGAGTTCACCTTTTCGGGCTCGGTCATCGCCAACAATATCGTGGACAACGCCGCAGCCGGCATCTCCATGACCAATTTCAACGAGGATGGCCGACTGGCGAGTTGCACGGGCAATATCGTGCGCAACATCACGCCGGCCTCGGCGGTCAACCCGGACACGGTGCCCTATGGCATTGCCGCGGAAGCCGACGCCATCGTGACGGGCAATGCCGTCGATAACGTTCCTGGGGTCGGTATCCTCGCGGGATGGGGGCCCTACCTGCGCGATGTCACGGTCACGGGCAATCTGGTGCGAAGCTGCGAGGTAGGGGTTTCCGTCAGCGTCGCCGATGGCGCAGGGACGGCGGTCATCACCGGCAACACCATCTCGGACAGCAAGGCCCACGCCATGATTGCCAGCCGCTGGTGGGATATCGCGACCACAGATCTGGCGGCGGACGCGGGCAGGTTCCCGGCGCTCACGGTGCGGGACAATACGGTTATCTAGGCCCTGCGGGCGGTTATGCCGAAACGTAAGCCTCGGCAGTTGCTTCCAGCACCCCGACTTCGATCCCACGCCAGTTGCTCATCGGCTTTTGTGCGTAGCGCCTGAGCACGACGAGCGCCTTTTCGTCGGGCTCGGCGATCCCCTGCAGGATCGCGGCAATCATCACCGTGGCCGCCTGGAGATTTCCATCGTCGCATTTGAGCGCGAAGCCCAGGCCGGTGTTCCGGACAGCGCCGCAGAAAACGCCATCGGCCCCGATCTTGACCATCAACCGTCCATCGAAGGCAGCCATCGCGTCGGTGTCGAACGTGTCCGTCCCGGCGATGAGGTGGGGATGGGCGGTTGCCGCATCGAAGAGCTTTTGCGCCGCTCCGGCCATATTTTCCGGCAGACCCTCGCCGGTCGCCATGCGGGCAAAGCCCTGCGCGAAGCTCTTGAGGGGCGAGGCCCAGGTGGGGATCGAGCAGCCGTCCGTGCCGCAGCGGTCCTCGGTCAATTCCTCGCCGATGACGGTCTCCACCGCCGCGCGGACGCGCTTTTGCACTTCGTGCCCACGTTCCACATAGCCCTTTGTGTCGATGCCGAGCGCGCGGGCCACCGAGAGCATTCCGGCGTGCTTGCCCGAGCAGTTATTGTGCAGCGCGCTCGGCTTTTCGCCTTTTTCTTCCAGCGCCTTGCGGGCGGCAGAATTGGACGGGGGATGGGCGCCGCATTCCAGATCATCGACCGATAGATCCGCAGCGGCGAGTGCCCTGCGGGCTACGGCGACATGATCGGGTTCGCCATGATGGGAGGCACAGGCAAGGCTCAGCGTTTCATCGTCGAGCGCGAATTTGCCCACCGCGCCCGTCTCGAACATCGGCAGCGCCTGCATGACCTTGATGGCGGAACGCGGAAAGATCGGGCGGTCGATATCGCCCATGGAAATCGCGATATTGCCCCTGGAATCGCAAAGGCAGAATGCGCCGCGATGGCGGTTCTCGACCCAGTTGCCGCGCTTGAAATGCGCCAGGACGGGATTGGCCTGCATGAAAAATTCCCCGCATACGAACGGCCCCCGAAGGACAACACGACGCCGGGAAAGTCAACAGCCGGGAGGCTACCGGCAAAAGGATCGTCAGAAATCGTGGGGCGTCAGATAGTCGGCGCTGACCCAGCCGCGCGTGCCCGAACGGTCGACGAGGCACCAGCCGCCATCATTGGTGCAGCTTTCCACCCAGACGAAAGCGTTGCGGGCAATCGTGCCGACACGGTCGGCGCCGGACTCGGGGGCGCTGAGGACGTTGAGGACATAATGGGCGGGGACACCGGTGATCTGGGCGACGACTTCCTTCATGCCGCCCGAAGCATGAACCTGTGGCGTGAACAACCCGGTCGCGGCGAGCGCGATGATGCCGCCGATCAGGGCCGGAATTGTGAGCTTGGAAACCAGTGTCATCGTCTTTACCCCCAAAGTGCGAGGCGCTGCGGCGCCTTTCCTTGTGGAGAACTATTCGAACGGCTTTGAACCCATGCTGATTCCGCCGTTCATCGGCTATTCATCGAGCAAGCGTGGGGCTAAGGCAGAAGAAACAGGGAGGTTTGGCAAAACCATGTCCGCTACCCGATTGCTGGTTCTCGCGTTCGTCCGCGCGCATGAACGTGCCCACGGCTATATGATCAGCCAGGACCTGATGGCTTGGCGCGCCGACGAATGGGCAAACACCAAGACCGGGTCGATCTACCATGCCCTGCGACAGCTCACCAAGGAAGGCCTCCTCAACGAGCGGGCGCTACCGATCGGCCAAGGCTCCCCGGCACGCACCGATTACGCGATAACTGAAAGCGGCGAGGCCGAATTCATGCGGCTAATGGAAAAGGCGCTGACCGAGCCCGAGATGCGCCCGGACATGCTCTGCGCCGGCCTCGTGCTGATGTCGGCCCTACCCAGGGCGCGTGTCGTCGCGCTCCTGCGCCAACGGCTCGCCAATCTCGACACCCATCACGATGCAGCGAACACCGCGCAGAAAAACGCCAAATGGTCGGGGCAACGGGCGTTGCCTCCCCATGTCGAGGCGCTCTTGAGCTTCTGGGTGCACGCAACGGAGTGCAAGAAGGAGTGGATCAAGGACCTGATCGCGCGCATCGAAGGCGGAGCCTACATTTTTGCGGATGACGCGCCTCTGGCCTTCGGTACACCCGGGTCCAAGGTATCGCGCGACTAGCGCCCCTCGCGGCCTGGGCGCCTATCCGGGCTGGGCGGCCGGCTTCTCCTCGCTGGCCTTGCGCTGGACCACGCTATCGATCACCGCGGTTGCCCGCAGGCGGCATGCGTCCTCTCCCTCGGCCCTGCTCGCTCGAATCCGTTCGGCCAGTTTGGCCGGCAACAGCGGCGGCCAGACTTTTACTTGCCAGGTTTTGTCGAAGAGCGTGCGGACGCGATATCCACGATATTCGAATTCAGGCATTCCCAACCTCCCGCTTTGGTCATGCTGATGGCCTCTTTTCGCGAATTAGCGCGAAAACGCGACGATATAATGTCTGGAATGGGGCAAGGTTCCGCTCTGTACGCTGCTTTACATAACCGTGCATGTCTGTAAGTTCCGCCGCAAGACTATTTAGGCCGTGAAGGCGTTGAGGGGGTTCACCAAATGACGGGAAGCGGCGACGCTCTGCGGGTCGAGGAGACCACTTCAATTATCGGTTACCGGCTGCGCCGGGCGCAACTGGCGATATTCCAGCAGTTCCTCTCAACGTTCGAAACGCTCAACCTGCGTCCGGCCGAATTCAGCGTGCTCGTCCTCATCGGCAACAATCCGGGGCGCAAGCAAACCGAGATCGCGGAAGTGCTCGGCATCAAGCGCGCCAATTTCGTCACTCTTATCAATCGGCTCGACAGCCGGGGCCTGACCGAGCGGCGGGTCGTGCCAGGCAATCGCAGGGCCAATGCCCTTTATCTCACCCCCGCCGGCGCGGGGCTCCTCGAGGAAGCGCGCAGGCTGCAGGATGCTTTCGAAACCCGTTGTGTCGAGAAACTCGGGGGGCCGGAAGCGCGCGACACGCTCCTCGACCTGCTCGAAAAGCTTTGCCGCTAGTACGGCCAACAAACTGGTCCCGAGTCCTCTTTACCAAAAAAATGATCCCTTCGAGCGAAGCGCCAGAATCGGCTTGCATTACGTTTCCAAGTGATATGTTATGCCGCATAACAGAAAATGGCGGAAAAGCCGAAATGACAGGTTTCTGGGGAGTATCGGAGGATTCGCGTTTGACCGCCGCAGCCCCGATGTATGAATAGTCCAATGATATGTCCCCTCGATCCATTGTCAGCGGGGGCCGGCATGGCAAGGTTGCGGGCTGACCCCTGCCGGAACCGGCAGGACGAAAAAACGCAAGCGAATGAGATCATGTGATTTGCACCCATGATCCGTTCGCGACAGGTTCGGGCCACCCCTCCCGGGACGGGAGAGGAAACCGGACCCATTCGCATAGGCGATCGACCTAAGGGACGTCGTCAGGGAGGAAGAGTTGTTTCAGGACGGTTCGCCCTTAGGGCGCGCTATTTACGGACTCGCCAAGGCAACGGCGCTGGCAGGCGGCATTGCGCTGCTTGGGCTGGTGGTGCTCGTTGTGGTCAGCGTGTTCGGCCGTGCGTTCATCTGGGCCGGGCTCCGACCCGTTTACGGTGACTATGAACTGGTCGAGAAGGGCGTCGGGTTCGCCATCTTCGCCTTTTTGCCCTGGGCGCACCTGACCCGATCGCACGCGCTGGTCACTCTGATCACCGACAGGTTCGGCGACGCAGTCAATCGCGTCATTCTTGTCATTACCGACGTCATGATGCTGGCCGCCTCTTCGTTCATTGCCTGGCGGCTGTATTACGGCATGCTCGACAAATTCGCCTATGGCGAAACCACGCTCATGCTTCGGATACCGCTTGGCTGGGGCTACATGGCAGGTTTCGCTGGAGCCCTCGTTTTCGCAATTGTCTCTGTATATGTTCTCGGTCGAAGCCTATCAGCTGCGATCAGGGGCGAGAATGAACCCAGCGCCCAGGGTGCCCATCTATGAGCAATATCGCCATCGGGCTCCTCGCCTTCCCCGTCATGCTCGGCCTCATCTTCCTGCGTGTGCCCATAGGGCTGGCCATGCTCGGCGTCGGGATCGGGGGCACCTATCTGATTACCGGCAACATCAATTCGCTACTCGCCCAGTACAAGAACCTCAGCTACAGCACGTTTGCCAGCTACTCGTTTTCGGTTGTCCCGCTGTTCCTGCTGATGGGCCAGTTCGCAACCATTTCGGGCATGTCCGCAGCGCTGTTCAAGGCCGCAGCGGCGTGGCTGGGCCATCGCAAGGGCGGTGTAGCCATGGCGGCGGTCGGCGCGTGCGGCGGGTTCGGCGCAATTTGCGGATCCTCACTCGCCACCGCGGCCACCATGGGCCATGTGGCGCTACCCGAAATGCGCAAATATGGCTATTCAGGTGCGTTGGCGACGGGCGCGGTCGCGGCCGGCGGCACGCTTGGTATCCTCATTCCGCCGTCCGTGATCCTCGTGATCTTTGCGGTGCTGACCGAACAGAACATCGCCAAGCTATTTATGGCAGCCTTCATTCCGGGCATCCTTGCCGCCATCGGCTATGTGATTGTCATCGCGATCTATGTCCGCATCAAACCTGAAGCCGCCGGAACGCGCGCTCGCGTCCCCTACCGTGAGCGGTTCATCGAACTTGCGCGGATATGGCCGGTCCTTGCAGTGTTCCTTGCGGTGATCGGCGGCATCTATACGGGTGTGTTCACCCCCACCGAAGCCGCTGCCGTCGGCGCCGCCGGAACGTTCATCATCGCGCTTGCCGCGCGTTCCCTCTCGCTTAACAATATTTCCGAAGCCTTGTTGGCGACCGCAGCTTCAACGGCCATGATATTCCTGATCGTTCTTGGGGCAGCCGCACTGAACGGGTTCCTCGCGGTCTCGCAGCTACCCCAGTTCATTGCGAGCTGGGTCGGCTCGCAGGGGTTCAATCCGTGGCTTGTCCTGATCTTCGTTCTGATTTTCTATCTGCTGCTCGGGTGTGTCATGGACTCGCTGTCGATGATCCTCCTGACGGTGCCGATCGTCTTTCCGATGATGATGGTTCTCGATTTCGGCCTGTCACCTGACGAATTTGCGATCTGGTTCGGCATTCTCGTTCTGATTGTCGTCGAGGTCGGGCTGATAACGCCACCCGTCGGCATGAACCTGTTCATCATCAATTCGATGGCAAAGACAACGCGTCTTTCGGAGACATTCCGGGGCACGCTGCCGTTTGTTGCCAGCGACATCATTCGCACCATGATCCTCGTGGCCTTTCCAGGTATCACGTTGGCCCTGGTGTGGTGGCTCTACTAAGAGCGCAATATGGTGCCGGGCACCTCTGTCCTGCACCCAAGGTCCGCATGCGTGAGCATGCAAAAGGGAGAGAAAATATGAAACTAGGTAAGCTGATCGCCGCGACTTCCGTGGCCGTGATCGTTTCAGCCAGCGGTGCGCTGGCCCAGGAAGTGACGTTGCGTCTGCAGCAGATGCTGCCCGCATATGCCACCATTCCTCAGCATGCGATCGAGCCTTGGGCAGAACGCGTGATGGAGCAATCCGAAGGACGCATCAACATCGAGCTTTATCCGTCAATGCAGCTCGGTGGAGCCCCTGCCAGCCTGTTCAGCCAGGCACAGGACGGCGTGGTCGACATCGTCTGGACCGTTCTGGGCTATACGCCTGGCCTGTTCCCCAAGTCCGAAGTGTTCGAGCTTCCGTTCATGCTGACGAACGGCGAAGACACGTCCGTGGCGTTCTACAACTACGTCATGGAAAACTCGGCTGAGGAATTTGCAAGCGTCAAGGTTCTAGCCCTGCACACGCATGGCCCCGGTCTGTTCCACACCAAGGATCCTGTCACATCCCTTGAAGACCTTCAGGGCATGAAGATCCGTGGTGGTTCGCGCATCATCTCCGACATGCTTGCCAATCTCGGCGCAGAGCCTGTCGGCATGCCCGTCCCGCAGGTCTCTGAAGGCCTGTCCCGCGGCGTGATCGAAGGCACGACGATCCCCTGGGAAGTCACGCCCTCGCTGCGTGTTTCCGAACTGGTGACAAACCACACCGGTTTCTCGGGCGAGAATGGGCTTTACACCCAGACCTTTGGTTTCGTCATGAACCGTCAGAGCTATGACAATCTGCCTGACGATCTCAAGGCCATCATCGATGCCAACTCCGGTGTCGAAGTGGCTCGCGAGTTCGGTCGCGTCATGGATATGGGCGACGAAATCGGCCTCAAGATCGCCCAGGATCTCGGCAACAACATCGTCACGCTCGACGAAGCCGAAACCCAGCGCTGGAAGGATGCCGCCCAGGTCACCATCGACCAGTGGTTTACCGAAATGGAAGCCATCGGCGTTGACGGCCCGGCCCTCTACGCTGCCGCGCAGGCTGCAATGGAAGCCGCTTCCCAGTAATCACAGGACGCACAATACCCGATCCTGAAGGGCGCCCTCGGGCGCCCTTTTTCGTTGCTTTTCAAAGCCCGCGCGCAGGCGTAATTCTATCCGGATCGATAACCGCGCCAGGCCGCGGAAAATTTGCGGCCTCCTGTCGGAAATCGCGCAGCCCGTTCGTCAAAGGAACAGGATGCATGGAGGGACCGGCAAATGGTCAGGCATTATGGTTGGGTTATCGTTGCTGCGGGCGCGCTGATTACGTGCGTTGCAATGGGCGCGATGTTCGCGCTGCCCGTATATCTTCAACCCATCGCCGAGGAAACCGGCTGGACGCGCGCAGGCATTTCCGGCGCGATGACGGTTGGCTTCGTCGTCATGGGCATAGCGGGCTTCGGCTGGGGGACGCTGACCGACAGGATTGGTGCCCGGCCGGTCGTTCTCGTTGCGTCGGTTCTGCTGGGCCTGGGGCTGTTCCTTGCCAGCCGCACGGACAACCTTCTCGTGTTCCAGCTCGCCTATGGCGGGCTTGTCGGCGCGGCGGGCGGCGCGTTTTTCGCGCCGATCATGGCTGCGACGATCACATGGTTCGACAAGCACCGGAGCCTTGCGGTGTCGCTGGTATCCGTGGGCGCGGGCGTTGCGCCCATGACGATCACGCCGCTGGCTGCCGTCATGATCGGCACCTTCGGCTGGCGGGATTCGATGATGATGACGGCCATTGCCGCCACCATCCTCATCCTTCCGGCAGGGCTGCTGATCCGCCGCGCACCGCAGGCGCTGGCCGAGGCGACACCGCAGACCGGAGTCGATGTCGAGCCGCACAAGCCGCAACCAAGGCGGCCCTTCGCGGCGCTACGCACCCCGCAATTCGCGATCCTCGCCGGCACGTTCTTTCTTTGCTGCGCGGCCCATTCGGGTCCGATTTTCCATACGGTAAGCTATGCGATGCTGTGCGGCATTCCGGCCCTGGCGGCGGCGAGCATCTATAGCGTCGAAGGTCTCGCGGGGCTTTTCGGGCGCGTGATCTTCGGGATCACGGCCGACCGCCTGGGCGTCAAGAAGGTCATCGTGGCCGGCCTCGCGCTGCAGGCCGTGGGCATCTACCTCTATATCTACGTTTCGGAATTGACCGGGTTCTATAGCCTTGCGGTCATGCTCGGGTTGGCTTACGGCGGCGTCATGCCGCTCTATTCGGTCCTGGCGCGCGATTATTTCGGCCCGCATGTCATGGGCACGGTTCTCGGCGGGGCGACGATGGTCTCGGCCATCGGCATGGCGTTCGGCCCGGTGGGCGGCGGCTGGCTGTACGACAATTTCGGCAGCTATCACTGGCTCTACATGGCCTCGGCCGCCGTGGGTGTCGCCGCAGCTGCGATGGCCATAGCCTTCCCGCCGCCCAAGAAGGATCTAGACACGCCAAATGGCGTGCCGCAGGCGGCTTAGCCATCAAATTGGGCGGCGTTGTCGAGGCATCGCCGCCCTATAACGAAACCGTCAACCCGCCATCGATATAGAGCGTGTGGCCGTTGATGAAGCTCGCCGCGTCCGAGGCGAGGAAGACGACGGCGCCTTTGAGTTCGCTCACGTCGCCCCAGCGTCCGGCGGGGGTGCGGTTTTCGAGCCAGGCGGTAAATTCTGGGTTTTCGACCAGCGCCTTGTTGAGAGGAGTCTTGAAGTAGCCCGGCCCGATGGCGTTGATCTGCAGGCCCTTGCGGGCCCAATCCGCCGCCATGCCGCGCGTGAGATTGCGTACCGCACCCTTGGTGGCGGTGTAGGGCGCGATGCTGGGGCGCGCCATTTCGGACTGCACCGAGGCGATGTTGACGATCCGCCCTGCCCCGCGCGCGATCATGTGCCGGGCGACGGCCTGGGCGACATAGAACACCGAGGAGATATTGGTGCGCAAAAGCTCCTCCCAGCGGTCATGCGGGAAGTCTTCGAGGGGCGCGCGGAACTGCATCCCGGCATTGTTGACCAGGATGTCGATCGGCCCCTGCCCGTCCTCGATTTCAGCCACAGCGCGCTCGATGGCCTGAGGGTCTGTGACATCGAACGCCGCGGCTGCCACGTCGAATCCCTTCTCGCGCAGGGCAGCCACCGCCCCGTCCAGCTTTTCGACGTTACGCCCGTTGAGCACGAGCTTGGCCCCGTGCTCTCCGAGCGCCTCGGCCAGCGCAAAGCCGATCCCCTGGCTCGAGCCGGTGACGAGCGCCCGGCGCCCGGAAAGATCGAACAGCGTGCTGGCCATTGCGGTTCCTTTCAGTGATTGTCGCGCGGCAACCCCTTGGTCTGCGCGATACGCTGGTAGTTGACCGCGGGCTTGAGCACCGCGCCGTTGCCAAGCTGATCGACAAGACCACGCTGGATTTCCTGCCAGGGCGTCTGGTGATCGGGGTATTTATAGCCCCCGTTTGCCTCGAGTTCGGCCCGCCGTGCGGCAAGCTCCTCGCTGGAAACCAGTATGTCCGCGGTTCCCGCACGCAAATCGATCCGCACACGGTCCCCGGTCCTCAATAACGCCAGCCCGCCGCCCGCGGCAGCTTCCGGTGAAGCGTTGAGGATCGAGGGAGAGCCGGAGGTGCCCGACTGCCGCCCGTCGCCGATGCAGGGCAGGGAATGAACCCCCTTCTTGATGAGGTAATCGGGCGGACGCATGTTGACCACTTCCGCCGCACCCGGATAGCCGATGGGGCCGGTGCCGCGCATGAAGAGCAAGGTGAACTCGTCGATCGCCAGGGCGGGATCGTCGATCCGGTGGTGGTAGTCCTCGGGCCCGTCGAAGACCACCGCCCTGCCCTCGAAGGCTTCCGGGTCGTCCGGGTTGCAGAGGTAGCGCGTGCGGAATTCCTCACTGATGACCGAGGTCTTCATGATCGCGTTATCGAACAGATTGCCCTTGAGGACGAGGAAGCCTGCCGTTTTCTGCATCGGCGCATCGAACGGCTTGATGACGTCGGTGTCCTCGATGGGAGTTGCGCGGCAATTCTCACCAATCGTCTTGCCGTTGACTGTGGGCGCGTTCTCCCGGATCAGCCCGTGCTTCATCAATTCGTTGACGACTGCCGGCACGCCGCCCGCGCGATAATAATCCTCGCCGAGATATTCGCCGGCCGGCTGCAGGTTGACCAGAAGCGGAACCTCGAGACCATGGGTCTGCCAATCCTCGATGGTAAGCTCCACGCCCACATGGCGCGCAATCGCGTTTATATGGACGGGGGCATTGGTCGAGCCGCCGATGGCGGAATTGACGACGATGGCGTTGAGGAAATTGTCCTTGGTCATGATGTCGGAGGGCTTGATGTCTTCGAGTGCCATCTCGACGATACGCTTGCCCGTGCGCCAGGCCATGGCCCCGCGATCCCGATAGGGCGCAGGGATGGCCGCCGAGCCAGGAAGCTGCATGCCCAACGCCTCGGCCAGCGAGTTCATGGTGGTGGCGGTGCCCATGGTGTTGCAGTAACCAACCGAAGGGGCGGAACTTGCGACGAGTTCGATGAACTCCTCATAGCCGATCTCGCCTGCCGCCATCATCTGGCGGGCCTTCCAGATGATCGTGCCCGAACCGGTACGCTGGCCCTTGTGCCAGCCGTTTAGCATGGGGCCGACCGAGAGCGCGATGGCGGGGATGTTGACGGTCGCTGCGCCCATCAGCATGGCCGGGGTGGTCTTGTCGCAACCGATGGTCAGCACCACGCCATCGAGCGGGTAGCCGTAAAGCACCTCGACGAGACCGAGATAGGCCAGGTTGCGGTCGAGCCCTGCTGTCGGGCGCTTGCCGGTTTCCTGGATGGGGTGGACGGGAAATTCGAATGCGATGCCGCCCGCCTCGCGGATGCCTTCGCGCACCCGCTCGGCCAGCACCACGTGATGGCGATTGCAGGGCGAGAGATCGGAACCGGTCTGGGCGATGCCGATGATCGGCTTGCCCGATTGCAGTTCCTCCCGCGTCAACCCGTAATTCATGTAGCGCTCGAGGTAGAGCGCGGTCATGTCCACGTTGTCAGGATTGTCGAACCAGGCGCGCGAGCGCAGCTTTTTCATGTGTTTTCTCCAAATCCGCGCGCAGGGGCGGCCGCCGTGGCGGCGCGTTTAGCCCTGGTATCGCGGAGATAAATGACCAGCCCTGAAGTTACAATGATCGCCGCACCCACGAGCATGAGAGGCCGCGGCAAATCCCCGAAAAACAGCCAGCCGAGGATAATCGCCCAAGGGAGCAACGTATACTGGAAAGGCGCGACGACGGCGGCGTCGGCGAGCTTTACGGCGCGGTTTACACAGATATGCGCAACCATCGCCACGATGCCGAGCATACCGAGCAGGAAAAAGTCCGGAACGGTTGGGGAAACCCAGCCGAACGGCGCGAGAACGATGCCCGCGAGCAGCGCGCCAATGAGCTGGAAAAAGACGAGCGTTTTATCGGGTGTTCCGCGCAATGTGCGGCCAGTCACAACCATCATCGCAAAGGCCAGTGTGCCGATGATGGCAACGACGATCGCCATGGGCTCCACCTCGCCGGACGGCGTCAGCGCAACGAGTACGCCGACGAACCCGATCCCGATGGCTGCCCAGCGCACCGGCCCGACCTTTTCCTTGAGCAGGAACGGCGAGAGCGCCGCCACATAGATCGGCGCGGCGAGCCAATAGGTCATCACATCGGCAAGCGGCAGGTAGATAACGGCCCAGTAGAAGCAGAACACCTCGGCAGTCGAGAATACGACGCGCGCCAGTTGCAGCATGGGCCGCTCGGCGCGCACGATGTCCTTGAGCCCGGCCTGCCAGAGAAACGGAAGCAGGATGACGAGCGCGACCGCCGAGCGGATGAGCAGCACCTGCCCCACCGAATAGGTGGCGACCAACCATTTGCCCATCGCATCGTTGAGCGAAAAAAGGAACATGCCGAGCAGCATGACGAGAATGCCCATGCGGGCGGGCGTCATGGCAGCCCCTGTTCCCCTTACCCCCGTTGCGTTCATTCCCGCTACCCTCGGCCGCGGCCGTTTCGATTTGGAGCGGGGGCCGGAAAGCCGGTCCCCGCCCGTTTGACCAGAGAGGAATTACTCCCCGCGCAGTTCCGCGAGGGCGGCCTGCATGCGCTCCACGACATCGGCGCCGATCGTTTCGGCGTGGCGTTCGTAGACGCCCTGCACCGCCTCGCGGATTTCGGCCATCGCTTCGGCAGAAAGCTCGTTTGCCTGCATACCCTCGGCGGTGATGCGGGCAAGCGACTCGTTGGACAGCGCCCGGCTTGCGGCACGCTGCACGTCACGGCCGACGACCGCGCAATCGCGGAGAATCTGCTGCTCCTCTTCCGAATAGGTCTCCCAGATGGCCCGCGAGAACAGGATCATGAACGGGGTGTAGGCGTGGCGGGTGGCCGACACGTATTCCTGGACCTCGTAGAACTTGGAGGTATCGATGGTCACATAGGGGTTTTCCTGGGCATCGATGGCGCGCGTCTCGAGCGCGGTGAACACTTCGCCGAACGCCATCGGCATGGCATTGGTGCCGAGCGTCTGGAAGGTATCGATGAAGATGTTGTTCTGCATCACGCGCACGCGCATGCCGCGGAAATCCTCGAGGCTTTCGACGGGGCGTACGCTGTTGGTGAGATTGCGGAAACCGTTCTCCCAGAAGGCGAGATTGACGAGGCCGTATTCGGGCATCATGTCCGAAATATAGTCGCCGAATTCACCATCGAGGATAGCGTCCGCTTCCGCCTCGTTGGCAAAGAGGAACGGCAGGTCGAACACGCCAAGTGCGGGGACGATGGAAACGATGGGCGAGGACGAGGTTACGACCATTTCCTGGGTGCCCGAGCGCAGGGCCTGGGTGGCCTGAAGATCGTCGCCAAGCGCCGAACTCCAGAACGCGTTGAACGTCCAGGCGCCGCCGGTCCTCTCGTCGATGCATTCGCGCATGGCCGCGATGCCATTGCCCACCGGATGGGTCTCGGCGACGCCGTTCGAGACGCGGATCGTGCGCTGCGAAACCTGCGCGCTGGCCGGCAGGGCGATGCTGGCGACAAGCGAGGCGGCAAGGCCCGCCGCAAAGATTGACTTGAGTTTCATTTTATATTCCTCCGGGTTGAATATCTTTGTTGTCGTTGGACTTTTCGTTCCTGTCACCGCATCCAGCCTAGGGGCACCGTGACGATTTCGGGGAACAGGACGAGCAGCATCAACACCGCGACCTGGGCAAGAAGGAAGGGCATCACCCCACCGATAACCTTGCCCATAGGGACGCGGGCGACCCCACTCACCACATTGAGAACGACCCCCACGGGCGGCGTGAGCAGCCCGATGCAGGTGGTCATGACGAAGATCACGCCGAAATAGACGGGATCGATTCCTGCCGAGCGCACGAGCGGCATCAGGACTGGCGACAGAATGAGGATGGTCGGCGCAAGGTCGAGCACCGTGCCGATCACAAGAACCAGCAGGACGATCACCACCATCAGCAGCTTGGGATTGTCGATAAGCGGCTGAACAATGGTGCCAAGTTGCGCGGGGATATTGGCGCTGGTGATGAGCCAGGATGTCACCAGGGCCGCCGAGACGAGGAACAGCACCACCGAGGTCATCTTGGCCGCGCGCAGGAGAACGCCGTAAAGATCGGCGACCTTCAGTTCGCGATAGATGAACATCCCCACGAACAGCGCATAGAACGCGGCCACCACGGCCGCCTCGGTCGGCGTGAAGACACCGAACCGGATGCCGCCCAGTATGATGACGGGCATGACGAGGGCCCAGCCGGCCTTGAGGGTTGCGTCGAGCCTTTGCCTGCCCGACTGCTTGGGCAGGGTTTCGACCTTTTCCTTGCGCGCCACGAACAGCCACATGACGACCAGCGAGGTGGCCATCAACAGGCCCGGCACGATGCCGCCCAGAAACAGCCCGGTGATCGAGACATTCGCGGCAACGCCGAAAATGATGAAGGCGATCGACGGCGGAATGACCGGGGCGATGACACCGCCCGCCGCCATGAGCCCGGCAGCGCGCGGGACGTGATAGCCGGCCTTGGCCATCATCGGGATGAGGATGGCAGCGAGCGCCGCGGAATCGGCGGCGGCCGAACCCGAGAGCGAGGCCATTATGACAGCGGCGATGATGGCAACGATGCCCAGCCCGCCCCGCACGTGCCCGACGCAGGCAATGGCGAAGTCGACGATTCGCTTGGAGAGCCCGCCGGCATTCATCAACTCTCCGGCCAGCAGGAAGAAGGGAATGGCAAGCAGGGTGAAGGTGTTGGCGCCGGTGATCATCTGCTGGGAGACGATCTGCGTGTTGAACATCCCCATGAAGCTCATGAGGATGATGCCCGTGAACATCAGGGCAAAGGCAACCGGCACGCCCAACGCAAGCGTTCCGAACAGGCCGGCGAGAAAGACACCGATGACCATCAGTTGCGCTCCTTTCCCTGCTCGACCGCAGGCCAGTCGGCATATTCGCCGGCAAATCGCGCGATCTCTTCCTCGGTGATTTTCCCGAGCAGGATACGGAGGATCCGGATAGCGGCGATGATCGCAATGCCGCCGCCGCTGACGTAGCCGATGCCATAGACCCAGATCATCGACAGATCGATCACGGCCGCCTTCATGGAGGCGTTGATGGGGTGCTGCACCCAGGTGCCGTGGAAAAAGACAATCGCGCAGAGCAGGATGATGACGTTGGAGAGCAACATGCAGATGACGCGCCCCCGCCGCCCGAACATGCGGACCAGCGTTTCGACGCCGACATGGGAATTTTCGTGGAAGGTGATGACGGCGCCGATGAAGGTGAGCCAGACAAAGAAGTAGCGCGACATCTCCTCAGACCAGGTAATGCCGCTGTTGAAACCATAGCGCAGCACAACATTGACGAAGACCATCAGCGCCATGCCCGCCATCAACAGGACAAGGGCAAGCTCGACGAGCTTGAACGCGGCAGCCGTGACTCTAGACATGACCACCCGATCCCAAGAGCGTGCACACCCGGTATCGCACCTTCGATTTCCTCCCCAGGGGGATATGCCAGCTCCAAGCCTCGCAATCCCGAAAGACCGACCGGCCACCCGAGCAGGGCTCGGGACAGGAATCCGATCTGGACATCGGCTTAAATGATAGCGTATGTCATTGTCAACGCCTGGCTTTACGGCATCAACCGGCTTGGGGGGACGCTTGGTTAAAAAGAACAATGTTTTTAAAGCTGTAACGCTCAAAGATGTTGCTGCGGCGGCAAATGTAAGCGTTATCACGGCTTCGCGCGCCCTTCGCACGCCCGACATCGTGTCCGGCAAGGTGAGGGCGCGGGTGCAGGAGGCCGTGGACGCGCTGGGTTACGCGCCGAACCAGGCGGCGCGCGCGCTGGCATCGGCAACCACCTCGATCATCGGCGTCATCATCCCCTCGATCACCAATCTTGTGTTCTCGGATGTGCTGAGGGGCGTCTACGATGCAATCGAGGGTACCCCCTATCAGGTCCAGCTCGGCAACACGCGCTACGCCGGCCGCAAGGAAGACGAACTGGTCCGCGTGTTTGCGGCCCAGCGCCCGGCGGGCCTCATCGTGTCGGGCATCGACCAGAGCGAAGCGACGCGGCAAATGCTCAGGAGCCTCGGCTGCCCGGTGGTGCAGATCATGGATATCGGCCCCGAGCCCATCGACATGATGATCGGCTTCGATCACCGCGAGGGGGGACGGGCGGCGGCGCGGCACCTCATCGAAAACGGCTACAGGCGAATCGGCTTTATCGGCGCACGCATGGATCCGCGTGCGCAGCGGCGTTTGGAAGGCTACCGGCAGGTGCTTCAGGACGCCGGGCTCTATGACGACGCCCTCGTCTTCACGACGCCCCATCCCTCCTCGGTCACGCGGGGCGGCCAGATGTTCGCCGATTTCCTCGGGGTGGCACCGGACGCCGATGCGGTGTTCTGCAACAATGACGACATGGCGCTCGGGGCGCTGTTCGAATGCCAGAGGCGGCACATCCGCGTGCCGGGCCAGTTCGGCATCATGGGCTACAACGACATCGAATATGCGGCGGCCAGCACGCCTTCGATTTCCTCGATCCGCACGTTCCGCTACGACATGGGGCACAGGGCGGTCGAAATGGTCATAGCGGCAGCAAAGGGCGAGCGGCCGGACCCGGCCGTGATCGATCTCGGGTTCGAGCTCAAGGCACGCCAAAGCACGGACCGCAAAGCCTTTGCCAGCCCGGAAGGAGAAACGGCGTAATGAATATCCTTGTCATCGGTGCGGGGGGCATGGTCGGCCGCAAGCTGACCGCCAGCCTACTCGAGAACTGCGTGCTGGCCGGCCGCGAGATCGGGCGCATCACGCTGGTCGATGTCGCGGCGCCGGACGCTCCGGATGGCAAGGGCATCGTCATCGACACGCGCGCCGCCGACATCGCCGACGCTTCGGTTGCACCGCGCCTCATCGAAACCCGGCCAGATGTCATCTTCCATCTCGCTGCCATCGTTTCAGGGGAAGCGGAGCTCGATTTCGACAAGGGCTACGCCATCAATCTCGACGGCACGCGGCACCTTTTCGAGGCCATCCGGCAGGCGGGCAAGGCGGAGCGCTATTGCCCGCGCGTCGTCTTTACCTCCTCGATTGCCGTTTTCGGCGCGCCATTTCCCGAAAAGATCGGCGACGAATTCTTTTCAACGCCACGCACGAGCTACGGCACGCAGAAGGCAATCGGGGAATTGCTGCTCTCGGACTATTCGCGGTGCGGGTTCTTCGATGGCGTGGGCATCCGCCTGCCCACGATCTGCATCCGCCCCGGCGCGCCCAACAAGGCCGCCTCGGGCTTTTTTTCCTCGATCCTGCGCGAGCCGCTTTCCGGCAGGGAAGCCGTGCTACCGGTCGATGACAGCGTGCGCCACTGGCACGCCAGCCCGCGCGCAGCCGTGCGTTTTCTGCGTCAGGCCGCCGAGATCGACACAGCATCGCTCGGGGCGCGCCGCAACCTCAACATGCCGGGGCTTTCGGCGACCGTCGGCGAACAGATCGAAGCCCTGCGGCGCATTGCAAGCAACAAGGCGGTGTCGCTCATCCGGCGCGAACCCGATCCGATGATCATCGAGATGGTCGATGGCTGGGCCAAGGATTTCGACGCCGCGCGGGCGATTTCACTGGGCTTTGAGGCCGAGACTTCGTTCGACGACATCATCCGCATTCATATCGAAGACGAACTCGGCGGAGCGCTACCCAAATGAGCGAGAGGATCGTAATCGTCACCGGCGGCGGCACCGGGATCGGCAAGGCGATCGCCGGTGCCCTGATTACCGAAGGCTACCGCGTCGCGCTGTTCGGGCGGCGGCAGGAAGTGCTCGACGCTGCCGCACAGGAGATCGATCCGGGGGGCGGGTTGACGATGACGGAGGGCGTCGATATCGGCGATCCCGATGCCGTCGGACGCGGGTTCGCGGCGGTGGTGGCGCGCTGGGGCCGGCTCGACCTGCTGGTCAACAATGCTGGTATGAGCGCGCCTTCGGTGCCGCTCGAAGACATTCCGGCCGGCGCCTGGCACCAGGTGGTCGCCGCCAACCTTTCCGGCGCCTTCTTCTGCACACAGGCGGCGTTCCGCCAGTTCAAGGCACAAACCCCACAGGGCGGGCGCATCATCAACAATGGCTCGATTTCGGCCACCACGCCCCGGCCGCAATCGGCACCCTATGCGGCAACCAAGCACGCGATCACCGGGCTCACGAAAGCCTCCTCACTCGACGGGCGGGCATTCAACATTGCGGTTGGCCAAATCGATATCGGCAACGCCGCCTCGGACATGACCGCGGCGATGTCCGGGGGCGTATTGCAGGCCGACGGCCGCATCGCGCCCGAGCCGACCATCGACGTCGCCCACATCGCCCGCGCCGTGCTCTACATGGCCAGCCTGCCGCTCGATGCGAACGTCCTTACGATGACCGTCATGGCCAACCAGATGCCGTTCGTGGGGCGGGGGTAGCGCAAGAGCAGGAGGCCTCACTCCGGCAATGTGTCGATGACCACCTGTACGCGGGAGGAGCAGAAGCGGGTGTAGCCGAACTCTATGGGCTTTCCTTCATTGTCGACATTGACCGCCTCGAGGCACAGGACCGGTGTGTTCCGGGCCAGCCGCAAATGGCGCATTTCGTAGCTATCCGGGAGGCGCGAGGTGATGCGGGTGGTCTTGCGCAGATAGTCGGCCACCCCAAGCCGTTGCAGCATCGGGGTTACCTTGCGCTCGGACTCGAACGCCTCGAACAGGTGCGGGAACCGGTCGAGGGGGAAGTGGTGCGCGGCGAGGCTAACGGGCATGTCGTCGACCATGCCCAGTGTTTCGATCAGCGCGACGGGAGCGCCGACGGGGAGTCCGAGCCCATGCGCAATCGTATCGTCGGCTGGGATCGTCGCCTTGCGCAATAGCGTGCCCGAGGGGTTACGCGCCTGACGCTTTACGATTTCGGAAAAACGCGTGCGGCGCGAGAGCGGGTAATCGACGATATCTTCCTGAACGAACGTCCCCCGCCCCTGCTCGATGCGGACCAGCCCGGTATCCTGCAAGCTCCCCACCGCGCGCCGCACCGTGTGGCGATTGACGCCGAATCGTTCAGCGAGTTCCAGTTCGGTCGGGAGCCTGTCGCCGGGTTGATAGGCGCGGGTGCGAATCTCGGTGCCGATGGTGTCGGCAATAAATTGCCAGAGGGACGAACCCGAGGGGCGGGTGGACATACCTGTTGCTCCGATCCGATATCTTGCCTGGGATCAGCATTGTGGGGGAAGGAACGCCGGATCCGGTTTTCCTGCCGCCGATGTCATAGCCCCGTCACAGTGTTGCGGCAGAAGTTGACCCGACGACACGCCAAGCATACAGTGCAAAAACCAAAACGTCTAGACGTTTAGATGTATAGGTCTACATCATGTCCCACGCCTCCAAACACGAACACCCGAACCCGGCCCGCGCCCGGTGGATGGGCATCTTCGCCCGCGCCAGTGCCGCCGATCTGCAAAAAGCGCTCGATGGGCTCGACGCCGTTCCGGCCTACGAATTCCTGCGCCGCCCAGAGACGGGGCTTGTCATGGTGCGCGGCCGCTCAGGCGGCACGGGCAACCCGTTCAACTTCGGCGAGATGAGCGTCACGCGCTGTGCGATACGCCTCGCCGAAGGCGTCACCGGCCACAGCTACGCAGCAGGGCGCGACATGAAGAAGGCCGAGCTGGCCGCCGTGTTCGACGCGCTGATGCAGACGGACAGGCGCATGACGCTGGAAACCGGCGTCGTCGCGGCGCTCGCCAGGAAACAGGCTGAGGCCCGCGCGCTCAAGAGCCGCAAGGCCGCGGCGACGAAGGTCGAATTCTTCACGATGGTCCGGGGAGACAATCCGCTATGACCCCTTCCGCTTCAAACGATCTCCTGCCCGGTTTTGCCGATCCGGTTTTCGATGCGCAATCGGCGTTCCGGGCCACGCTCGATGCCATGTCCTATCCCGGGCGCGTGCAGACCGTGCCGACATCGCTGGCAACGCCCGAACCGCTTGGGATCGCCGCAGGCTCGCTCGCCTTGGCGCTCTTCGATTTCGATACGCCGGTCTGGCTCGAACCCGTGCTGGCCGAAGGACCCGCCGCCGGATACCTCCGTTTTCATTGCGGCTGCCCGGTCGTTTCGGGGATGGGCGAGGCGCGCTTCGCCCTTGTGAACGCCGCCAGCCTGCCGCGGCTCGACAATTTCGGCATCGGCGAGGATCGCTATCCGGATCGTTCCGCGACGCTCGTCATCGCCGTACCTTCGCTCACCGACGGCCCTGGCACGCGCTGGACCGGCCCCGGCATCGACGGGTCGATCGGCGTCCAGATCGCGGGGCTTCCCGACGATTTCTGGGCCCAATGGGCGGACAACCGGGAACTCTATCCCCAAGGGATCGACGTCATTTTCACCTGTGGCAAAAGCCTCGTTGGCCTGCCACGTACCATAAATGTGGAGGCGTAAATGTATGTGGCCGTCAAGGGTGGCGAAAAGGCCATCCTCAATTCGCACAAGCTGATCGCCGAGACCCGTCGCGGCAATTCCGAGCGTCCCGAGATCACCATCGAGCAGATCGCCGACCAGCTCGGCCTGTCGGTCGATCGCGTCATGGCGGAAGGCTCGCTCTATGATCGCGGGCTTGCCGCGCTCGCGGTCAAGCAGGCACAGGGCGATCTGGTGGAAGCCATCTTTCTTCTCCGCGCCTACCGCACCACCCTTCCGCGCTTTGCCATGTCCGAGCCCATCGACACGGCAAAGATGCTCGTCCAGCGCCGCGTTTCGGCAGCCTACAAGGACATTCCCGGCGGGCAGGTGCTCGGGCCGACATACGACTATACGCACCGCCTGCTCGATTTCGCGCTGGCCGCCGAAGGTGGCGTCGGCATGCCGGAAGCTCCGGTTGCAGACGAGGCGCTCGATGATGGGATGCCGCATGTTGCGGACCTGCTCGACTATGAGGATCTGATCGAGCCCGATCTGCCCGACCCTGACCAGCCCGAGGCCTTCGATCTCACCCGCGAGCCGATGAGCTGTCCCGCCGAGCGCGACCAGCGGCTGCAGAACCTTGCGCGCGGCGACGAGGGGTTCGTGCTCGCGCTCGCCTATTCAACCCAGCGCGGCTATGGCGGCAATCACCCGTTCGCGGGCGAAATCCGCATGGGCGAGGTTGCGGTCGAGATCGTGCCCGAGGAACTGGGCTTCGCCATCGATATCGGGGACATGGTGGTCACCGAGTGCCACATGATCAACCAGTTCGAAGGCTCGGCCGACCGTCCGCCGCAGTTCACGCGCGGTTATGGCCTGACCTATGGTCACAACGAGCGCAAGGCGATGGCCATGGCACTCGTCGACCGCGCGTTGCGGGCCCGCGAGTTCGGCGAGGTCGCCAAGTATCCCGCTCAGGACGAGGAATTCGTCCTTTACCACGCCGACAACGTGGAAGCGGCCGGCTTCGTCTCGCATCTGAAACTCCCGCATTATGTCGACTTCCAGGCCGAACTGAGCCTCATCCGCCAGCTTCGCGCCGAATACGAAGACCGCCAGCAGAAGGACGCCGCCCAATGAGCGCCGTTTCCGCCGTCCAGTGGGACGAGGCCTATAATTTCGCCTATCTCGATGAGCAGACCAAAAGAATGATCCGCCGGACCATTCTCAAGGCCATCGCCATCCCCGGCTATCAGGTGCCGTTCGGCGGGCGCGAAATGCCGCTTGCCTATGGCTGGGGTACGGGGGGGGTTCAGGTGACGGCCTCGGTCATCGGCCCGGATGATACGCTCAAGGTCATCGACCAGGGCGCGGATGATACGACCAATGCCGTCTCGATCCGGCGTTTCTTTGAACGCGTCGCGGGCGTCGAAACGACCGAGACGACCGAAGACGCCGACATCATCCAGACCCGCCACCGCATCCCCGAATTTCCCCTGCGCGAGGGCCAGGTGCTCGTTTATCAGGTCCCGCAGCCGGAGCCCCTGCGCAAGCTCGAGCCGCGCGAGACCGAAACGCGCAAGATGCACGGCTATGCCGAATACGGGCTGATGAGCGTCCGTCTCTACGAGGATATCGCGCGCTATGGCCACATCGCCACGACCTATTCCTATCCGGTGATGGTCAATGGGCGATACCTGATGTCGCCCTCGCCCATCCCCAAGTTCGACAACCCCAAGATGGAGAACAACCCCGCCATCCAGCTGTTCGGCGCGGGCCGCGAAAAGCGCATCTATGCCATTCCGCCTTATACCCAGGTCAAGTCGCTCGATTTCGACGATCACCCGTTCAAGGTGCAGACCTGGAAGGAATGCTGCGCGCTGTGCGGGGCAAAGAGCTCCTATCTCGATGAGGTCATCCTCGATGACAGGGGCGGCAGGATGTTCGTCTGCTCGGACACCAATTTCTGCGAGGACCGGCGCGCCAAGGGCCATACGGGCCCGCTTGGCGCCGACCCCGCCGCCCTCGCCTTTGCCCACAAGGAACCCGCCCAATGAGCGCCGTCATGCAAATGGAAAAGGCCGAGCGGCGCCCGCTCTTGCGGGTCTCTCACCTCACCAAGTCCTATGGCGAGGTGACCGGCTGCCGGGACATCAATTTCACGCTCTATCCGGGCGAGGTGATCGGCATTGTGGGCGAATCCGGCTCGGGCAAGTCCACGCTCCTGAACGTTCTCTCCGCCCAGATGCAGCCGACATCCGGAACCGTTGAATATGACCTCAAGCACCGGGGGATGAGCGACATCTTCACGCTCAGCGAACCCGAGCGCCGCAAGCTCATGCGCACCGATTGGGGCATCGTCCACCAGAACCCGCGCGACGGCTTGCGCATGGAGGTTTCAGCGGGCGGCAATGTCGGGGAACGCCTGATGGCTATCGGCGCGCGGCATTATGGCGATATCCGCGCCGCAGGGCTTGACTGGCTCGCCAAGGTCGAACTCGACACCACGCGCATCGATGACCGGCCGAAGACGTTTTCGGGCGGGATGCAGCAGCGTCTCCAGATCGCCCGCAACCTCGTCACCAACCCGCGTCTGGTTTTCATGGACGAACCCACCGGCGGTCTCGATGTTTCGGTGCAGGCCCGCCTGCTCGACCTGTTGCGCGGGCTGGTTCGCGAACTGGGAATCGCGGCCATCATAGTGACCCACGATCTGGCTGTCGTCAGGCTGCTGGCCGACCGGCTGATGGTCATGCGGCGCGGCGAAGTGGTGGAGGCGGGACTGACCGATCAGGTTTTGGACGACCCGCATCATCCCTACACCCAACTGCTCGTTTCCTCGGTTTTGCAGGTTTAGTGGCATGGCTCAAGCCGGCGCTCTTGGCTCACCCCCACCCCTAACCCCTCCCCTCAAGGGGGAGGGGGACTGGCTCCATGCTTCCTGCAAGCATTCGCCCCAAAAAACGCCGAACGGATTCCCCTCCCCCTTGAGGGGAGGGGTTAGGGGTGGGGGCGAGCGGTGCCTCGTCAGCCGCAGCGCCCAACAAGGAACACCACAATGACCATCATGATCTCCGTCGCAGAGCTTTCGAAAAACTTCGTTCTCCATACCCAGGGGGGCACGGTGATCCCCGTGTTCGAGAATCTCTCGCTCGACGTGAATGCGGGGGAATGCGTTTGCCTGCACGGGCCTTCAGGGTCCGGGAAATCCTCCCTGCTGCGCTCGCTCTATGCCAACTACAAGCCGACATCGGGTTCGATTTCGGTCGCCCATGAGGGCGGCTGGGTCGATCTGACCAAAGCCGAGCCCTACAAGATCGTCGAGGTGCGCCGCCAGACCGTCGGCTATGTCAGCCAGTTCCTGCGCGTCATCCCGCGCGTGCCCGCGCTCGAAGTGGTCGCGGAGCCCGCCAAGCTCGTCGGCCTGCCTGCCCAGGCGGCAGAGGAAAAGGCCAAGAGCCTGCTTTCCCGCCTCAATATCCCCGAACGCCTGTGGTCCATCGCGCCCGCGACCTTCTCGGGCGGCGAACAGCAGCGGGTCAATATCGCCCGCGGCTTTGTCCGCGATTATCCGGTGCTCCTGCTCGATGAGCCCACCGCCTCGCTCGATGCGGCCAACCGGCAGGTGGTGATCGAATTGATCCTCGAAGCCAAGGCCCGCGGCACGGCCATTGTCGGCATCTTCCACGACGCCGAGGTGCGCGAGGCGGTTGCCGACCGGTTGTTCGAGGTCATGGCTTTCCAGCGGAGCGCTGCGTGATGGCCGAAATCGTCTTCACCAATGCGAAGATCGTTCTCGATGACGCGGTGATCGAGGGCACGCTTGCCATTCGCGATGGCCTTATCGCGGGCGTCGAGAGCGGCGGCACCGCCCTGCCCGGCGCCATCGATGCCGGGGGCGATTACATCCTGCCCGGCCTTGTCGACATCCACACCGATCACCTGGAAAAGCACGTCCTGCCGCGCCCGCATGTGCGCTGGGACGTTCATCGCGCCGTCCTTGCGCATGACGCGCAGATCATCGGTGCGGGGATCACCACGGTTTTCGACTCCATATGTGTTGGTGGCACCGAGAAGAACCCCGAGCGGCGCGAAATCTTCCAGCCGATGATCGACGGCATCGAGGCCGCCCGCAACGTCAAGGCATTCCGGGCCGAGCACCTCGTCCACCTGCGCTGTGAGATCACCGATCCGGAGGCGCCGGGACAGGCGCAGGCCAATGTCGACAAGGATTTCGTGCGCCTGGTTTCGGTGATGGAGCACGTGCCCGGCAAGCGCCAGAGCCGGGACATGGGCAACTATATCGCCCGCCGCATGGCGGCGAGCGGCAAGACCCACGCCGAGGTCGAGGAGGAAATCACCGAACTTCTCGACAGGTTGGAGACCGAATCCGTCGATGTCCGCGCCGAGATCATCGCGATGGCGCATTCCTTTGGCCTACCGCTGCTCAGTCACGACGATGCGACCGCCGAACATGTCCGGCAGGCGCATGAGGAGGGCATCAGGATTGCCGAATTCCCGGTGAGCATGGAGGCGGCACGCGAAGCCCGGTCGCTCTCGATGCACGCGGTCGCGGGCGCGCCCAACTATCTGCGCGGCGGTTCGCAATCGGGCAATGTCGGGGTACGCGAGTTGCTGTCACATGGGCTGGTCGATATTCTGGCCTCCGACTATGTGCCGCGTTCAATGCTCGATGCGGTGTTCGCCATCGCCGACGACGACGCCCTGGGCATTTCGTTGCCCGAAGCCGTCAGCATGGCGACCAGCGCTCCGGCGCGGGCAGCCAGGCTCGAGGATCGCGGCGAAATCCTGCCCGGCCTTCGCGCCGACATCATTTTCGTGAACCTTTCAGCTGGCACGCCAATCCTGCGGCAGGCGTGGCGGGATGGCGAGAGGGTTGCGTGATCGCTTTTCTCCGTCACCGGTGAAGCGAATTTGAAAATCGTATACGTCCCGCAAGGGAAAAGAGGCCGGAAGATGAGTGACTTGGTCGTTTCGAATGCAAAGCTGGTGCTTGAAGATCAGGTGATCCAGGGCGCGATGTCGGTGGAGGACGGCAGGATCGCCGGATATGACACCGGTGCCTCCGCGCTTCCCGGCACGCTCGATTTCGAGGGCGATTATCTTGTACCGGGCTTCGTCGAGATCCATACTGACAATCTCGAAAAGCATCTCCAGCCGCGCCCCGGCGTCATGTGGCCCTCGCCGGCTGCTGCCATTCTTTCCCATGACGTACAGATCGCCGGGGCCGGGATCACGACGGTTTTCGACGCGGTTTCGGTGGGCGAGTATTCGGCGGCCAGCAACCGCCGCCAGATGATCACAACCACCGTCGAGACCGTCTCCAACCCCGAGATCCGCGATGTGCTGCGGGCCGAGCATCTGCTGCATATGCGGTGCGAGCTGGCCGACCCCGCCGTGCTCGACATCTACCATCCGCTTGCCGGCAACCCGCTCATCAAACTCGTCTCGCTGATGGACCACACGCCCGGCCAGCGGCAATGGGCCGATCTCTCCAAATGGCGTCAGTTCAACCGGGACAAGAAATGGACCGACGAGGAATTCGACGCCATGGTCCAAAAGCGCAAGGACGACCAGGCGCGCCACGCCGAATATCACCGCCGCTCGGTCATCGCGCTGGCGCGGCATCACGGTACCGTCATGGCCAGCCATGACGACACGACCCGCGAGCATGTGGAGGAAGCGGTGTCGCACGGCATCGAGATTTCCGAATTCCCCACATCGGTGGCCGCAGCCGGCCATGCGCACAAGCGCGGCATGAAGGTGGTGATGGGCGCGCCGAACGTGGTGCGCGGCGGCTCGCATTCGGGCAATGTCTCGGCGATCGACCTCGCCGAGCGCGGTTTTCTCGACGGGCTTTCCTCCGATTACGTCCCTTCCAGCCTGATGCAGGCGGTGTTCCAGCTCAGCCTGCAGGAGACCATATCACTGCCTAAGGCGGTCAATCTGGTCTCTGCCAACCCCGCCGACATGGTTGGCCTCACCGACCGCGGCCGCATCGCCGAAGGCAAGCGGGCCGACTTTTCGCGGGTAAGACTCGTTGACGGCCTGCCCGTCATCATGGGCGTCTGGCGCGAGGGGAAGCGGATCAGCTGAGGCTATTGAATTTCGCACCGCGAAGTAATACCTTGTCAGATAATGGTATTACAGGTTTTGCAATGACCACTACAGTGACCTCCAAAGGCCAAGTGACGATTCCGAAGTCCGTCCGCGACCTTCTTGGCATCAAGCCAGGCAGCAAGGTCGATTTTTTGCGCGCCAAGGATGGCAGCATTGTTCTGGTACCGCACGACAGCAAAAGGCCGGTCAGTCGTTTTGCCCAATTGCGCGGCCATGCCGGTGCGGGGCTTGATACCGACGCCATTATGGCTCTTACACGCGGCGAATCGTGACGCTGGTCGACACCAATGTTCTGCTCGATCTCGCTACCAATGACCCCGCTTGGGTCGATTGGTCGCTCATGCAGCTCGAAGCGGCCAGTCTCGCCGGGCCGTTGCTCATCAATGACGTTGTCTATGCCGAGCTCTCGGTAAGATACGAGCGCATTGAGGACCTCGATGCCTTCATCGCGCATGCGGGCATTGATATGGTGCCGACGCCGCGGCCTGCACTGTTCCTGGCGGCCAAAGCCTTTGCTCAGTACCGGACCGCCGGTGGCAAGCGCACGGGAGTTCTGCCCGACTTCTTCATTGGCGCTCATGCAGCGGTTGCTGACCTGCCATTGCTTACTCGCGACCTGGGACGATACCAAACCTATTTCCCTACGCTTCGATTGATCGTACCCGAAACCTGAACCGGAGGTCCCATGCCCTACGTCAACATCAAGATCACCCGCGAAGGCGCGACTGCCGAGCAGAAGGCGAAAATCATCAAGGGGGTCACCGATCTGCTGGTCGATGTCCTCGACAAGAACCCCGCAACCACCTTTGTCGTCATTGAGGAGGTCGACCTCGATAACTGGGGCGTGGGCGGGGTGTCCGTGACCGAGCTGCGCAAGAACCGGGCGAAAACGTCCTGAGGTGCGCCAAAGCCGCTTATCCCCGCGTCATCCAGCCCGCATATTCTACCGGGTTGCTGATCACCACGTCGGGTCCATTTGGACCCAGATTTGGAGTCCGACAAATTATAACTGGACGAATTGAACGGAAAACGTTTTCTCGTTCAGTTATCGGTCGGAAGAATTCCCCACACGGTTTCAGGCCCCATATTTTTCCACGAACGCCTCGGCGGAAAGTGCGCGCATGTCGGGCAGGGTTTCGCCCAGTTTCTCGTGACTCCAATCCCACCATTTGAGCGCCATCAGCCTTTCGGCCAGCGCTTCAGGATGGCGGCGTTTGATGAGTTTGGCGGGAACGCCCGCGACGATGGTGTAGGGCTCCACGTCTTTGGTGACCACCGCGGAAGAGCCCACCACGGCGCCGTCTCCGATGGTGACGCCGGGCATGATAACCGCCCCGTGCCCGATCCAGACATCGTTGCCTATGGCCACGCGATGCGCGCGCCGCCAGCCGAAGAACTCCTCGTCGTCTCCAAGATCGAAGCCGTATTGCCGCGAGCGGTAGGTGTAATGGTGCTGGCTGGCGCGCCAGGTGGCATGGTTGCCGGGATTGATGCGCACGAAGGCGGCAATCGAGCAGAACTTGCCGACGGTCGCGTAGATGATCGAGCCGTCATGGACGATATAGGAATAGTCCCCGAAATCGGTTTCAGCGATCATCGTGCGGGCGCCGACTTCGGTGTAGCGGCCCAGCGTGCTCTCGCGGATATTGGCGGTCTCGTGGATCGTAGGCTCGGTGCCCAGCATCTTGAGGGTCATTTGCTGTCCGTCTTGTCGAGGATGATCTTCATGCGGATGCGCTTGGAGATGTTGTCGATCACGGCAACCGTCACGAGGATCATGATGATGATGAAGGCGGCTTCGTCCCAATTGTTGATGCGGATGCGGTCGGAGAGCGCCAGGCCGATCCCCCCTGCCCCGACGATGCCGAGGATGGTGGCGGAGCGGACGTTGGATTCGAAGAAATAGAGAACGTGCGACAGCATCACGGGCACCACCTGCGGGAAGACGCCCAGCCGCAGGGTGTGAAGCTCGCGCGCGCCCGAGGCGCGGACGCCCTCGACGGGCTTGTTATCGATGTTCTCGATGGATTCGGAAAAGAGCTTTGCAAAGACCGGTATGTCGGAAAAGACGATGGCGAGCACGCCGGCGAAGGGGCCCATGCCGACGGCAGCCACGAAGATCAGCGCCCAGATGAGGCTGTCGACCGCCCGGAAACCATCGAAGAACCGGCGCAGGCCGAAATGGAAGAACCAGTTGGGAATGACGTTCTTGGCGCCAAGGAACCCCAGCGGCAGCGCGACGATTGCGGCGATCAGCGTGCCCAGAAAGGCCATGCCGACGGTCTCGAGGATGGCATAGGCGAATTCCCAGAAATGCCCGCCATCGGAGGGCGGGAACATGAACTGGACGAGAAATCCGAGTTTTCCCAGCCCCTCCCAGATGCGCGCGGGAGAGGCGTTGATCCACCAGAGCCCAAAAATCAAGACGCCGAAAAAAGCTGTCCAGAGGCCGTACGTCAGAAAGAGTTCGGGCCAGGGGCGGCGGAAAAGGGTCGGCTGGAGCTTTTCGAGCCGGGCGATTTCGCCGGGGGCGATCGATGGTGCCGGGGGCATGTCAGTGTCCCTTGAAATTGTCCGCGCCGATCAGACGGTGGCGGATGGTTTCGCAAACCATGTCGATGATCGAGACGGTGACGATGAGCAGGAGCAGGATGGCCGAGATGTCCTGGTATTCGAACTGGCGGATGGCAAAGTAGAGGTCCTGCCCGATCCCGCCCGCTCCGACGACACCCAGAACGGCGGCACCGCGCACGTTGATCTCGAAACGCAGCAGCGCATAGCTGGCATAGTTCGGTAGCGCCTGCGGCATCACGGCGAGCCGCATGGCCATCGGCCAGTTGCCGCCCGACGCATAGACGCCTTCGAGCGGGCGCATGTCCACGTTCTCGTTGACCTCGGCAAAGAGCTTGCCCAGCGACCCCGCGGTATGAACCGCGATGGCCAGCACGCCCGCGAACGGCCCCAACCCGAAGGCGAAGACGAAAATCAGCGCGAAGACGAGCTCGGGCACGGTGCGGAAGAATTCGAGCGCACGGCGTGCGGAAAAATAGATGCCCGAACGCTGGACCAGATTGCGCGAGGCCGGGAAGCACAGGAGCAAAGCAAGAAAACCGCCCAGCGCCGTGCCGACAAAGGCCATCAGCACGGTCTCGACGAGAAGCCGCAGCCAATAGTTGAAGCCCCAATACCAGGTCCGGAGGTCGCCCAGAAGGTTTTCGAGGGTGAGCGTGGGTAGCGTGCCGTGGACGTAATTCCACGCCTTTGGCAGCCCGGTCATGAGCTTTTGCACGTTGAACCCCGAAACGACCATCGATCCGATGGTCGCGGCAAGGAACAGCGCCAGATAAAGCGCCGTCCAGGCCATGCGCGTCCTGCGTTCGGCGAGAAAGCGCGCCTCGAACCGGGAAAGGCGGTCGCGCGCATCTCGTGCGCCGGCGCCGAGCGTAGTTGAGGGAGATGTCATCGGCTTGCCCCTGTCGGAAAAACGAAAAGGGACGCCCGGTCCGGGCGCCCCGTCATTTTCGGTCAGTTGCCGCGCAAACGGCGCTGTTCGGCGTTGTATTCGGTGATGGCGACCATATCGATATAGTCTTCGTGGGTTGCCACGCCGTAGCCGCTGGACTGGTTCGAGTGAAGTTCGTTGAAGGCGTCCGGCGCTTCATCGGGGAAGGCGAACAGCGCTTCCTTGAAGAGGTCCTGAACTTCCTGGGGGAGATCGGTGCGCATTACGACGGGCGAGGACGGGATCAGCGGCGACGTCCAGATGATCCGGGTCGAACCCTCCTCGATCATCCCTTTTTCGACCATGCGCTGGATATTGCCGCGCGTCTCGTTGGTCCAGTGCGTGGCGACGACCTCGAAGGTGCCATTAAGCAGGGCGATGACCGACTGTTCATGGCCACCCGAGAAAGCGACTTCGCCGAAGTATTCTTCAGGCGGCATTCCGAGGGTTTCACGCAGGTAATAGGAAGGGATGGCAAAGCCCGAAGCGGAATTGGGATCCGCGAAGGCGAAGGGCTTGCCCGCAACGTCTTCAAGCGACTGATAGGGGCTGTCGGCCCGGACGGCCAGAACCGAATAGTAGCCGCGGTTGCCTTCCAGATCGAGGCTGACCGCAACCGGCGCGACATCCTCTCCCATCACCCGGTGCGCCAGAGCATAGTTGGCGGGCCCGATGGATGCGAAGTGAACATTGCCTGCCCGCATGGCTTCGATAACGGCGGCATAGTCGGTGCCGCGAACCACATTGACCGGCACGCCGAGCTTTTCGGTGAGGTAAGCGGCATAACCCTGATTGCGGGCAATGGCGTCGTTCTCGTTCTCGGACGACGAGATGCCGAGGTAGAGTTCAGGATATTGTTCGCGCCAATCGGCAAGGGCCGGGCTGACAAAAGACATGGCGAGGGCGAACGCCGCGAAGGCGCGGCGGCGAAACAGAGCGGTCATGGGACCTCTTCTCCTATGGGGGGTTAGGTATTTATTGCGGGCTAACTCAGATCGCGGCCTGGGCCGGCTGCAATTTCGCGGGCACGGGCGGGGTCCACTTGCGGGCCGCAATCGTCGAGGTCAGTTTCTCGTCGATGGCCTGTTCCTCGTCATCGCCGCCGTAGATCTGCTCGATGACGGCGCTGGTCAGTTCCTCTGGCTTGCCGTCGAAGACGAGCTCGCCATGCGCCATCCCGACGATGCGGTCGCAATAGGCACGCGCGGCATCGAGCGTATGGAGGTTGCAAATGACCGTCATGCCGTCCTCCTCGTTGATCCGGCGCAGGGCGTCCATGACGAGACGGGCATTGCGCGGGTCGAGCGAGGCGATGGGTTCGTCGGCAAGAATGATCGAAGGCTGCTGGATGAGCGCGCGGGCGATGGCCACGCGCTGCTGCTGGCCGCCCGACAATGTATCGGCGCGCTGCAGCGCCTGAGGAAGAAGATCGAGCCGTTCGAGGGCTGCGGCGGCGAGCGAGCGATCGGTCTTCGAAAAATGCTTGAACATGACGGGAAGCGTCGCTGCTGTGCCGATGCGGCCGATCATCACGTTGGTGAGCACATCGAGGCGGCCGACGAGGTTGAACTGTTGGAAGATCATGGCACAACGGGCGCGCCAGGCCCTCAGTTCGCTGCCCGTGAGGCCGGTTACGGGCTTGCCCTCGAAAAGGATCTCGCCACCGCTCGCGGGGATGAGACGATTGATCAGCCGAAGGAGGGTGGACTTGCCGGCACCCGAACGGCCAATAACGCCAACCATCTGGCCGGGTTCAAATCGCAGCGTGATGCCTTTTACAGCAGCATTATCGCCGAATACTTTTCGTACCCGATTGAGCTCAAGCATTTGTCGTGGCCTCCGGTTGCCTCAGGGCGAACAATAACTACCGCGTGCCCAGAATGAATTTCGGGAATCGCGGCGCTTGAGAGGAGACCTTAGGGAATAAGTGTGACACATATATTTCAATATCCACAGTCTATTGTGGATAGACCAATTATTGATTTGTATATTACTTTTGATCATCAAATACACTTCAGCGACCACCCCAAATATCGAGAATTCAATCAGCGGCAGTTTTCCACTGCCCCGGAGCGGGAAAACCACAAAAAGATCAATCGGCTAGGCGTTAGGGCGGAATCCTATCAGTCTGCATCGTATCCAGCGGCTGCGAAGTAGTTGGCGCACTCTTTGGGCGTGAAGGTTTGGACCAGTTTGCCAATTCTGTTCCAGAGCGCATCAACGGTTCGCTCTGCT
>NZ_JADQDB010000004.1 GCF_015694405.1 Pelagibacterium limicola
GCAGAGCGAACCGTTGATGCGCTCTGGAACAGAATTGGCAAACTGGTCCAAACCTTCACGCCCAAAGAGTGCGCCAACTACTTCGCAGCCGCTGGATACGATGCAGACTGATAGGATTCCGCCCTAGATAGAGCCTCGAATATGGGGTCGAACCTCCGAGCGGTAATAATCTGCAAGCTGTTCGTGCAACTGGGCGGAGAGTGGTGATAGGTCGCTCGCCGCTGCATTGACCGGCACCTGCTCGGGTCGCGAAACGCCCGCAATGATGGTGGACACCGCATCGTGATCGAGGATCCAGCGCAGCGCCATCTGGGCAAGGTTCATTCCTTCGGGCAGCATCGACTTGAGCCCCTCGGCCAGTTCGACTCCTTTTTCGAAGGGTATGCCCCCGAAAGTCTCTCCCACCGAAAATGAGGCACCGTCCCGATTGTAGTTGCGATGGTCGGAGGCTGCAAATTCGGTGTCCTTCCGGAACTTGCCCGAAAGCAGGCCGGAGGCAAGCGGCAGCCGCACGATGATGCCGACATCCTTGTCGCGCGCCGCATCGAGAAGCGTCTCGTTGGCGTCCTGCCGGAAGATATTGAAGATGATCTGCAAGCTTGAGAGCCCTTTATGCTCGAGGCACAGGAAGCCTTCCTCAACCGTCTCTACGCTCGCGCCATAGTGGCGGATCAGCCCTTCGACGACGAAGTCTTCCAGCCAAGTGAATATCTCGCCGTCTGCGAGCACATCGCGCGGCACACAGTGAATCTGGACGAGATCGAGGGCCTCCACGCCGAGCCGCTTGATCGATGCTTGGAGACAATCCCTCACGCCTCCACAGGTATATTTGTCTGGAAAGAGCGTATCTGTCCGTCCGACTTTGGTGGCGACCACCAGCCCTTCGGGCTTGCCGTAGAACATGCCGATCCGGTGTTCGGAAAGGCCCGCGCCGTAGACGTCGGCCGTGTCCCAGAAATTGATTCCGTGCAGTGCTGCAGTCGCCAGGATCGTCGAGGCGTCCTCGTCACCCATCGGACCGAAATCGCCGCCGAGCTGCCAGCAGCCAAGCCCGATCTCCGAAATCTCGTATCCCGTTTTGCCCAGGCGCCGCGTTTTCATGCCGTCTCTCCCTGTTGGTGGTGTTCTTGATAGGCGAGTGGCCGCGTCGATGCAAACACGAGGCTCAATTGACTCCATCAAGCACGCATGCCACTGATCTAATCGTGTTGGTTCCCCATTCGTTGCAAGAATCGTTTGGGGAAGCAAAAGGGAACACGGTGCGGATGACCCAAAAGGGGCCAAGGCCGTGGCTGCCCCCGCAACTGTAAGCCGCGATGGGCTTTGTGCGTTGCCACTGGCGGAATATTCTGCCGGGAAGGTGCACGAGGACCGCGTGAGCGGCGAGCCAGGAGACCTGCCAGCACACGACCACGGACCTGCCGATGCGGTCCGCGATTTGTTTGTTCGCACACGGAGGGTGTTGCATGACGACTCAAGCTCAAGGCCTCTCGGCCTCAACTCCGCTTTCCCTTTCGCACCGGCTGATGGTCGGCGCGCTGTTCTTGGTTCTCGGCTTCGTTTTTGTCGGCGGCACCGGCTTTGCCGGCGATTACCGCGCCCATAACGGCGCCCACGATTCGCGCCACGCAATGGGCTTCCCCTGCCACTGAGGCTGGGCACCAAGGGAAACGAAAATGTTCAGAAATCTGTTTCTTGCCGCGCTGCTCGCGGCCTTTTGTGCTGGCCTTGTCACCTCGGCATTCCAGTTCACGCGCCTCGTTCCGCTTATCCTCGAAGCCGAGCAATATGAAGGCGAAGCGCACGCGCACGACCATGCCCACGAAGATGAAGGTGTCGCTCATTCCCATGACGAGGACGAGTGGATGCCCGAGGACGGGTTCGAGCGTACGGCCTACACGGTGCTCGCCAATTTCCTCCTCGCTGCCGGGTTTGCCTTCGTCATCGCCGCCGTCTCGGTGATTTTCAATTTGCCGCTGACGCCGATGACCGGCGTGCTTTGGGGCGTGGGTGGCTTCATCGCCTTTTCGCTCGCACCATCTCTGGGTTTACCGCCCGGCCTGCCCGGAATGCCCGTCGCCGATACCGGCGCGCGGCAGTTCTGGTGGGTGTTCGCCGCCACGGCAACCGGAGCGGGCCTGGTCCTTCTGGCCAAATATCGCGCCGCATGGGCCATCGCCCTTGCTGTTGCGCTCTTTGTCGTCCCGCACCTTTTCGGGGCACCCCAGCCGCCCTCCCAGGAAACCGACGTGCCCGCCGGCCTTGCCGCAGCCTTCGCGTCCAACGTTCTTGCCAACGGGCTGGTTTTCTGGGTGGTACTGGGCGTAACCTACGGCTTTGCCAACCTGCGATTTTCGAGGAGCGCCAGATGAGCCAGAAAATTCCGACTACCGTCATCACGGGTTTCCTCGGTGCGGGCAAGACGACGCTCGTCAGGCACCTTCTCGCTCATGCAGGCGGCAAGCGCATTGCGCTCATCATCAATGAGTTCGGCGATATCGGGGTGGATCGGGACATTCTCGACGGGTGCGGCGACGAGACTTGCCGCGAGGAGGATATGATCGAGCTGGCGAATGGTTGCATCTGCTGCACCGTTGCCGATGATTTCATTCCGACTATGACCACGCTGCTCGCCCGCAAGGATCGCCCCGATCACATCGTCATCGAAACCTCGGGCCTCGCGCTGCCCCAGCCGCTGATCCGCGCCTTTAACTGGCCCGAGATCAAGTCCGAAGTGACGATCGACGGCGTTATTACCGTCGCAGATGCAGCTGCGCTGGCGGAGGGCCGTTTTGCGGCCGATGAGGACGCCGTGGACGCCCAGCGCCGCGCCGACGAGATGCTCGATCACGATACGCCCCTGGGCGAGCTGTTCGAGGACCAACTGGTCGCCGCCGACATGATCGTTCTCAACAAAACCGACCTCGTCGACCAAGCCACCCTGGCCGATGTCGAAAAGGAGCTGCGCGAACATATGCGCCCCGGTACCGGTATCGTCCGTGCGGCCAACGGCCATGTCGATGCCCGCGCGCTGCTTGGCCTGGGGATCAGCTCGGAAGATCATCTCGAAGGCCGCGAAAGCCATCATGAAATGGAACATGACGGCGAGGGTCATGAGCACGACGATTTCGACAGCTTCTCGGTTGCGCTCCCATTGGGTCCCAGCCGCGATCAGCTTCTTGCGGTCATCGCCGAAACCATCGCTGCGCACGATATCCTGCGGCTGAAGGGCTTCGCGGCCATTCCGGGCGCCCGCGCCCGTCTCGCCATCCAGGCCGTCGGTCCGCGCATCAATGCGTATTTCGACCGCGAGTGGAAAGAGGGCGAGGAGCGGGTGACCCGGCTTGTGGTCATCGGCGAAAGCCCGCTGGCGCGTATGGCCATCGAAGAAAGTCTGGCACGGGTCGCTCAGGCGGCATGAGCCGCACAATCAATGGGTGAGTCGGAACACATGTCCGGGATTGAGGGCGGGTCAGGGCGATTGACCTGGCCGGTCATCGTTTTCATCGGTCCGTTGATCGGATCGCTGACCATGCTGATCGTGATCATGGTCATGTCGCGCGCGTTCGAACAGCCCGATTTCTGGTCGACGATTGGGCCGGTTACCGGAGTCGTGCTGGGGCTCGGATATCTCGTTGGGTTGGCCCCCGCTATTGTTTCGGCTCTGGTTTGGCACTTTGGCATCGCGCGGATGGGCTCCCCGGTCGGACGCACACTCCTCGCCATTGCCACGGGCGCCCTCGCCGGTTCGATACTCGTTTGGCCGGCCGTGGTGTTCGCCTTCGGCTCCTTCGCCCCTAACAAAAATTTCTATTTTACCTCGGGCACTGCTGGCGCCATTGCGCTGCTCGTATCGGCACGACCCTGGAAGGCACCCTGATGCATCTTCTCGCCGCACAAGCAGGGGCCCTCCAGCAGGAGGGCGAGGCCATCGACCTCGCTCAGACGCCGGGTACATACGTTTTTGCCTCTTCGGCCGACAGCGAACTCTCGATGCTCGCAGCCGCTGCCCACAGGGCTGGGGAGGACGGCTTGCGCCTCGCCAACCTCATGCGGCTTTCCAACAATTTCTCGGTCGATCTCTGGTGTGAAAATACGCTTGCCTACGCAAAACTCATTGTTGTCCGCCTGATCGGCGGCGCGGCCTACTGGCCCTACGGTTGCGACGAGATCGAGTTGGTCGCGCGGCAGAAGGATATTCGTCTCGCCTTCCTTCCGGGCGACGCCAGTCCCGACCCCACCCTTCTCGCTCGCTCGAACATTCCGGAAGGCGATTGGCACGCCCTGCACAAACTCTTCATCGCCGGCGGCCCGGACAATGCCGACGCGATCCTCGAAGCTTTCCACGCTCTTTGTGAGCGACGCCCGGGGCCGCCAATGGCAAAGCCGTTTCCAGCGTTCGGGTTCTGGGACCGGGTGAATGGAATTGTTGTCGGTGAGTTCGCTGGCGTTACTCATAGTGTGAGCGCGGATGCGATGAGGCGGGATGACGGGGCAGCAATGCCCAAAGCAATCATCCCCATCCTCTTTTACCGCGCTCTCCTCGAGGGCGCGGGAACGGCAACACTCGAAGCCCTGATCGAGGAACTTGAAGCGGCCGGTCTCGCGCCAGTCCCCATCGTCATTTCCTCACTCAAGACAAAAGACTGCGCCGCCTTCGTCCGACAGGCGCTAGGCGACCTCCATCCCGCCGCCATCCTCAACCTCACGGGCTTCGCGCTCGGCGTCAACGATCTGGCCGACGAACAGAACCCCTTCGCCCTCACCGACGCGCCTGTCATCCAACTCGTCCAGGGGTCGCGTCCGGCGGTGATGTGGGAAGCAGATCCGCGGGGGCTGACGAGCAAGGACCTCGCCATGCAGGTCGTCCTGCCCGAAATCGACGGGCGCATCGGCGGGCTCATCGTCGGGCATAAGGCGGAGGCCGTCTGGCATGCCCGAACCCAATGCCCGTTGACCTCGTTCACGCCTGAACCTGAAGGCATCGCCCGCGCAGTGCAACTGGCCCAAAGCTACGCCCGCCTTCGCGCAACGCCGCGGGCCGAACGCAGGATCGGACTGGTTCTCGCCAACTATCCCCTCCGCGATGGCCGCCTCGCAAACGGCGTCGGCTATGACGCTCCGCAGTCCACTGTCGAGATTTTGCGGGTACTGCGGGAGGCCGGGTATTTCGTAGACGACGTGGGCACCGCAACCCCATCACCCCCAACCCTTCTCCCCTCGAGGGAGAATGTCGCCGGAACTCAGCGGAAGTCGGATGAGGGGGTTGCGATGATAGCGACGGGCACCACCCTCATCGAATACCTCCAGACCGGCCCCACGAACGCCCGCCCGCAGCACGGTACCTCCGACGCAATTCTGCCCCTTGAGACTTACAAAGAGTGGCTGGCCGATCTGCACCCCTGCATCAGGGAGGATGTTCCGACCCGCTGGGGCGCGCCCGAAAATGATCCCTTTGTACGCGGGGATGCCTTCCACCTGCCCATAAAACTCATCGGCAACATCGCCGTTCTCCTCCAGCCCGCCCGCGCCTACAATGTAGAGGAAGCAGAGAGTTTCCACGATCCCAATCTGGTGCCCCCCCACGCTTATATTGCGTCCTATCTCTGGCTTCGGAACGCCTTCGGCATCCACGCGCTGATCCACAACGGCAAGCACGGCAATCTCGAATGGCTGCCGGGAAAGGCCAATGCGCTCGACAGCGAGTCCTATCCATCGGTCCTCTGGGGGCAACTCCCGCATTTCTACCCCTTCATCGTCAACGACCCCGGCGAGGGCACACAGGCCAAGCGCCGCACCGGCGCGACCATTATCGATCATCTGGTTCCCCCGCTCACCCGCGCAGAAACCTACGGACCGCTCAAGGACCTCGAAGCCCTGCTCGATGAATATTATCTGGCGATGGGCATGGACCGGCGCCGGCTCGATACGCTCAAGCGGCGTATCCTCGACTTCACCCGCGACGCCCGGCTCGATGCGGATATCGCTCTGCCTGAGGATGAGAACGAAGCCCTCAACCGTATCGACAATTTCCTCTGCGAGTTGAAGGAAGCCCAGATCCGCGACGGATTGCACGTCTTCGGCCAATCCCCTACCCACGATTTCGAGCGCGATCTGCTCGTCGCCTTTGCCCGCGTTCCCCGCGGAGAAGGGCAGGGAGCTGACGCTTCGCTCATCCGCGCCCTCGCCGACGACCTGCGGCTCGGGGTCGACCCGCTGACCGCCGATCTGGCCGCCGAATGGACCGGCCCAATGCCAGCGGTTCTCGATACGGGCGGTATCTGGCGCAGCATAGGCGACACGATCGAGCGGCTCGAAACTTTGGCTGCCCAACTGGTTTCCGGCCATGCGCCCGATCCACAATGGCTTACAACCCGCGCTGTTCTCGATCAAATCGAAACCGCCATTCGCCCTCGGCTCAAGGCCTCCGGCCCCGCGGAAATCAAGGCACTTCTCGATGGGCTCGACGGAAAATTTATTCCCCCCGGTCCCTCGGGAGCCCCGACGCGCGGGCGGATCGACACGCTCCCCACGGGTCGCAATTTCTATTCGGTCGACAACCGCGCCATCCCCACGCAAACCGCCTGGGCTCTCGGCCAGCGGGCCGCCGAACAGCTTTTGAAGCGCCATTTTCAGGATCACGGCAGTTACCCCCAATCCGTCGCCATGAGCGTCTGGGGTACCGCAAACATGCGCACTGGCGGCGATGACATCGCCCAGGCTCTCGCGCTGATCGGCGCCAAACCTGTCTGGCAGGGCGCTTCGCTCTCCGTGATGGGCTATGAGATCATCCCGCTGGCCAAACTCAACCGGCCCCGCGTGGACGTCACTTTGCGGATTTCGGGGCTGTTCCGAGACGCGTTCCCCGCTCAGATTGCGCTTTTCGACCGCGCCGTCCGTGCCATCGGCGCCCTCGATGAACCCCCGGGGGACAACCCCATCGCTGCCCGCATGCGTACCGACGCGCTCGCGTTGATGAACGATGGGCAAACCGAAGCCGAGGCCGCGCTCCGTGCTGGCCACCGCATTTTCGGTGCTGCGCCCGGCAGCTACGGTGCCAGCGTCGGCAAGCTGGTTGAAACCGGCAAATGGCGGGATAAGGCAGACCTCGCCCAAGCTGTCCTCGAATCCGGCCAATATGCTTATGGCGGGAAAATCGAGGGCGTTGCGGAAAAGGCTGCTTTCGCGCAACGGCTCAAATCTGCCGACGCGGTTCTTCACACGCAGGACAATGCCGAGCACGATCTGCTCGATTCCGATCAGTATTATCAGTTTGAGGGGGGGCTTTCTGCCGCGGTCGAAACCCTCTCGGGCGCAAGCCCCGCCGCGTACCACCTCGACACCTCCCGCCCCGATAACCTCAAGGTCCGCACGCTCGAGGAGGAAATCGCTCGCGTCGTGCGCGCGCGGGTCGTCAACCCCAAATGGATCGAGGGTATGAAACGCCACGGCTATCGCGGCGCATTCGAGATCATTGCTACGGTGGATTTCATGTTCGGCTTCGCCGCCACCACCGGTGCCGTCAAATCCCACCACTTCGACTTGGCCTTCGAGGCTTTCGTCGAGGACGAAACAACCCGTGATTTCCTGATGACGGCGAACCGCTTCGGCTACGACGAACTGCTCGATCGGTTTGATGAAGCCCGCCAGCGCGGCTTCTGGACGCCGCGATCCAATTCGGCGTACGCCTTTCTCGAGAAGGTGGGAAAGTGAAAAACGTTATCGTTTATCTCCTCGGGCACTATGGCGTCGGCAAATACACGGTTGGCAAGCAGCTTTCCGCCCTGACCGGTGCCAAGCTTGTCGACAACCACCTTATCAACAACGTTATTTTTTCGCTTCTGCGGGTGGACGGCAAGACGCCGCTTCCTGAAGCAGCCTGGGACCGGATACTCGTTATCCGGGAACAGGTGATTGCGACGATTGCCGAAATCGCCCCGCGCGAGCAGAGCTATGTCTTTACCAATATGCTTGCGGAGACTGATGAGGACAGGGCGCTTTACACCGCGATCGTCGAACTTGCCGAGGGGCGCGGCAATCTATTCGTCCCGGTCCGTATGTCCTGCAAGGAAGATGCTCTTGATCTGCGCATCGGGTCCCCCGACAGGGAGGAACGGTTGAAACACACCGACGCGGCATCAGCCCGGGATATGCGCAGGCGGATCCAGCTTTTGGAATTTGCCCACCCCCATGCGCTCGATCTCGACACGACGTTGATGACCCCCGAGTACTCCGCGCGCCATATCCTTTCTCATATCGAAGGCATCCGGAAATGACCGAAGACCGCATCAAGAAAACCGATCTTATGACCGAGGCGGAGCGTGACGCCTATCATGCTGAGAAGATGAAGAAAAAAAAGGTGGCGCGCGACAAGCTCGTTGCGGGCAACGACAAGGAAAAGGGTCTGTTGATCGTCCACACCGGCAAGGGCAAGGGGAAGTCGACCGCCGCCTTCGGCATGGTGTTCCGCGCCATCGCACACGGGTTCAATGTCGGCATCGTGCAGTTCGTCAAAGGCAAATGGGGTACGGGCGAGCGCGATATCCTCGAAAAATTCCCCGATCAGGTCTCGATCAACGCAATGGGCGATGGCTTTACCTGGGATACACAAGATCGCCAGCGCGATCTTGCCGCCGCACGCCAGGCCTGGGACCGCGCCAAGGAGCTGATTGCCGATCCTGGCTACAAGATGGTGTTGCTTGACGAACTCAACATCTGCCTGCGCTACGACTACTTGCCGCTAGACGAGGTCATCGAAACGCTGCGCAACAAGCCTGAGGACAAGCACGTCATCGTCACAGGCCGCAACGCCAAGGACGAACTGATAGAAATCGCCGATCTCGTCACCGAAATGACCCTGGTCAAACACCCCTTCCGCGAGCAGGGTGTAAAGGCGCAGCCGGGCATCGAGTTCTGAGCGGGGAAGAACTTCCCAGTTAGAAACACCCACCGTCCTGCGCGAGCGACTGCCCCAATCGCATGGCGATCACGTCGAATTTCGGAATATCGGCGGCAGGGTATTGCAGGCGCACGTTCGCCGTCTGGCGCCCATCGCAGACGAGGATCGTCTTGGCGTAGAACACATGCCCGGCCCTCGTGCCGCTCCAGGCGGCCCAGTCGGGCGTAACCGAGCGATAGGTCAGTCCCCATCCTTCGGCCTCGTCCTGCCCGATCCGGCGTGCCATCGCGGTGGAAAATTCCCCGCCCGCTGGCGCGCCCCAGACCGAGATTGCCGAGCGGCCGTCCGCCGCGCGGTAAATCTTTCCGTCGCCCTCGCCAGCCGGGCCGTTCACCCCATAGCCGGGCGGAATATCGACGCCTGCGCCGGAGCGTGGATCGATATAACGCGTCCACTCCGCTGCATATGCGGGAAGAACAAGCGTTGCGGCAACCGCGGCAGCAAGAACGAGACGAATCATGATGCAAATCACTTTGCGCCCGATTGCGGCGGGCGCAAGGCATTGCGCGGGTTGTCACGCGCGTCAAAATGGCTAGAAGATGGACCGCTTGGAGAGGGGCTTAAGGACAATACCGTGAAAAGGCCATCGATAGGCGATGTCGCCCGGCATGCCGGCGTTTCGACAGCGACGGTCAGCCGCGCGCTCAATGCCCCCGACACCGTTACCGAGAAGACCCGCCGCAAGGTGCAGGAGGCGGTGGATTCGCTCCATTACGTCCAGAGCGAAACCGCCCGCAATTTCAAGCTCCAGCGCGCGAACGCCGTTCTGGTCGTAGCCCATGATGTGGGCTCGATCTATTATTCGGAGCTGTTCAGGGGCATCCAGCGCCGGGCACAAAGCTCCAATTATACGGTCTCGATCACCAACCCCAGCCCGGGCGGCACACAGGATCTGATCCTTGCCAACCTCCGCACGGCCAAGGTCGATGGCGTCATCATTCTTTCTGGCCACCGGATCACCGCCGAAGACTTCGCGCTGATGAAAAAGCTCTATTCGGGTACCCCGCCGATTGTCGCGCTGGGCGAGGAGCGCGGCAACCTCAAGGTGCCACAGATCCTGATCGACAACGAGCACGCCGGCTATGTCGCGGGGCGCCACCTTATCGAGATGGGACATACCCTCATCGGCCACACCTACGCGCCGCATAACACCCCCGTTCGCCGTGCCCGCGCCAATGGACTGCGCCGAGCCCTCACCGAAGCCGGATTGCCGGTCCGGCCTGAGTTCTTTTTCGAATGTGGCTTTGAGGTCGGGCTTGGCCGCAATGCTGCTCGCACCTTCCTCTCTCTCGCGCAACGACCGACGGCGGTGTTCTGCGCCAATGATCTGGCTGCGATGGGCTTTATCAACGAGGTATATAAGAACGGACTGAGCGTGCCCGATGACATCTCGATTCTCGGCTTCGATGATATCGTGGTCGCTGAAAGCTATATTCCCGCGCTGTCCACCATTCATCAGCCCAAGGATGAGATCGGCCGCCGCGCGATGAACCTGCTGCTCGATATCATTGAAAAGCGCAATGTGAACCCGGTTCCGGTGGTGGAAATCCCGGTCCATCTCATCCCGCGCGATAGCGTGAAACGGATCGTGCGCGAACCTTGATTGCCGTTAGGTCAGGCTTGGTGTAAATGGCGATAAACTGCCTCATTCAGTCAAGTTAAACTGCCTCACGTGAAGACACCCCTCGTTTTCTCGATGTCGCCCAAGGGTGACGAGATCGCTCGCCACGTCGCGCAATTGCTCGGCTCGCCCGTCCATTTCCTGGGGCCTGGGCGCGGAATGGCCGGGGACATGGTGCGCGAGGCATACGGCGCGCGGGCGCCGATCATCGGGGTTTGCGCGGTGGGCCACTTGATCCGGCTGATCGGGCCCGAAATCGGTGAAAAGATCGATGAGCCGCCGGTACTCGCCGTTTCCGCCGACGGTAAGATTGCCGTTCCGCTTCTCGGCAGCCATCGCGGCGCCAACGCGCTGGCGCGCTGGATTGCCGACATGATGCGCGGTACCGCGGCCATTACGTCCTTTTCCGATACGCTATACGAGTTCTCGCTCGAAGATCCCCCTCCGGGCTATGTCGTCGCTACACCCGAACTGGTGAAACCCGCTATGGCCGCTCTTTTGAAGGGCGAGAAGCTCAGGGTGGAGGGGCCGTCGGGCTGGCTCGAACTCGCCGGATATCCGGTGGCGGCCGATGGATCGGTTCCCCTCGTGGTCAGCGCCACGCTTCAGGAGACAGAAGGGCTGCTCGTTCACCCCAAAACGCTGGTTGCCGGTCTCGGTTGTACGGGCGCCGCGGAAGCGGACGAAGTCATCGAACTGATCGAAACCACCTTGTCGGAGCATCGCCTCGCACCGCAAGCGCTGGCCGCGCTGGCAACGTTCGATACGCGAAAAGCCCATCCAGCGCTGCTCGCCGCAGCTGATCATTTCGGCGTGCCGCTCCGCACCTTCGCCCGACGTGATCTCGAAAAGGAACGCGGCAAACTTGAAACGCCCTCCGATATCGTCGATGCTGCCACTGGTCTCGCCGGCATCTGCGAAGCCGCAGCACTGAAAGCCGGGCGCCTTCTTGTTCCTAAACAGACCTCTTCACAGGCCACCTGTGCCATCGGCCAGGCCCCAGGGCCTATCGACATTGCCAAATTTGGCAAGCCTGCAAAGATCTGACCTACCCACGGTTGCCGCTCCGGCGAAAAGCGGGACCAGCCTCAAATCCGCTTCAGCACCTCCTCGACCGTAGAGGCCGTCGGCGCATCGGGCAGCTTCGGTCGCCGGACCATAAGCACCTCGATCCCGAGTGCTGCTGCTGCCTCGAGCTTCGCAAAGCCCGCATCCCCGCCGGAATTCTTGCTCACCAGATGCGTAATGCCGTGCCGCCGCATAAGCCCAATTTCGTCCTCAAGGGAAAACGGCCCGCGCACAGCGATAAGTTTCCAACCCTCCGGCACTGTCTCCGGCGACTCTATCACCCGCGCAACGAATTGGCAGTCTGCCCGCCCGAAGAAGGCGCCCACCTCCTGCCGCCCGATCGTCAGCAACACGCGGGCACCGGCGGGCAGGGACTCCGCGGCTACTTCCATGGTCGGGACTTCCAGCCAATTTGCGCTCTCAGGCTTTAGCCAAACCTCGCGTTCGAGCCGGAGCAGCGGAATGCCAGTCTTTGCACTGGCGATAACCGCATTGCCGGAAATCTGCGCCGCAAAGGGGTGCGTGGCATCGACAAGATGGGTAAACCCGCCTTCCTGCATATAGGCAGCAAGCCCATCCACGCCGCCGAAGCCTCCCATGCGAACCGGACCTGGGGGGAGCTGTGGCGCGCGCGTCCGCCCTGCCAGCGAGCTTGTCACCTCGTGACCCAGTGCGATGAGGTTCGAGGCAAGCGCTCGCGCCTCGCCCGTGCCCCCGAGGATCAGTATTCTCTTGCGCTCACCCATCAGACTCGGCCCAAAAAGGCTATCCATATTTTCCGCCGCCGCACTATACAGGTCGGTGCACGCTGCCAAACGGAGATTTCATGTCCGCAATGCCCTCGGGTCATTTTTCCCGTCTCGACGCTGCAACGTTCCCCGCTTTCGAGGCCGGGCACGTGTGGCTGGTGGGCGCAGGGCCTGGGGCACCTGGGCTGATAACGTTGCTTGGATACCACGCGCTCGGACAGGCCAATGTCATAGTTTATGATGCGTTGGTGGCCCAAGGCCTGCTCGACATGGCCAGTCCGGACGCAGAATTGATCTATGCCGGTAAGCGGGGGGGCAAGCCCTCGGCCAAGCAGGCCGATATTTCCCTGCGCCTGATCGAACTCGCGCAAGCGGGCAAGCGGGTGCTGCGGTTGAAGGGAGGCGACCCTTTCATGTTCGGGCGCGGGGGCGAGGAAGGGGTAGCCCTCGCCAAGGCCGGCATTCCTTTCCGGATCGTCCCTGGGGTCACCGCAGGTATCGGCGGGCTCGCCTATGCGGGGGTACCCGTCACGCACCGCGACACCAATCATGCTGTGATCTTTCTGACAGGCCACGACGACAGCGGCGGCATGCCGCAAGGCGTCGATTGGCCCGCGGTCGCCAACGCGGCCTCGGTCATCGTCATGTACATGGCCGTCAAGCACCTCGCAACAATTGCCGGGAAGTTTCTCGCCGCAGGACGCGATCCCGACGATCGGCTTGCCATCGTCGCCCGTGCCACCGGGCCCGAGCAGACCGTCGTCGAGACCAGGTTGGGGGAGGTTGGCGCCCTTTCGACGCAGCAGGAACTCCCAACGCCTGCCATCGTCGTTCTCGGTCCCGTCACGCGCTATCGCGAGCAACTCGATTGGTACATCGGGGAAAGACGGGAGAATGCCTATGGCTGACTGCAGCATGACCTCCTACGTGAGGGAACTGCGATGGCCGCATCCGGACAAAGGGCACGCCCCTCATGCCGGCTAAAGGCCTCATCGTCGCCGCGCCGCGCTCGGGGTCGGGCAAGACCGCGATAACCCTCGGTCTTGCGCGGGCGCTTGCCGTCCGGGGCAGGGCTGTTGCACCGGCGAAGACCGGCCCCGACTATATCGACCCTGCCTTCCTTGCCGCAGCTGCGGGGTCACCGGCGATTAATCTCGACCCTTGGGCCATGCCACCCGCGATGCTCAGAGCACTGGCCTCGGGCCACGGCGAAGGCCACGATCTTGTCCTGATCGAAGGCGTCATGGGCCTTTTCGATGGTGCGATCTCGGGTGTCGGGTCGACGGCAGATCTCGCCGCCACCCTCGATCTCCCGGTTATCCTCGTCGTCGATTGCGAGCGGCAGGCCCAGTCGGTCGGCGCGCTGGTCAAGGGTTTTGCCACATGGCGTGAAAACATCGTCATTGCTGGCGTAATTCTCAACAAGGTTGCCTCCGAGCGTCACGAAATCATGCTCCGCGATGCCGTGCACCAGACCGGTCTCCCTGTCGTCGGGGCCATCCCGCGCCGTGCCGATCTCGAGCTGCCCTCGCGCCATCTCGGTCTCGTCCTGCCGGGCGATATTGCGGGGATAGACGATTACCTCGCTCGCGCAGGGGCGGTCATCGAAACCCATGTCGATCTGAACCTGATCGCCGCCATCGCCGCGCCACTCGCTGTCGGACCCAAAGCAAAACCCCTTCCGCCCCTCGGCCAGACGATCGCTGTGGCCTTCGATGCTGCTTTCGCTTTTGCCTACCCGCACCTTCTCTCGGCCTGGCACGAGGCAGGGGCCACGCTGAAACTCTTCTCCCCCCTCGCTGACGAACCGGTGCCAGGCGATGTCGACGCCGTATTCCTGCCCGGTGGCTACCCCGAACTGCACGCTGCAACCCTTTCCGGCGCGGGGGCCTTTGTAACGAGCCTCAAACAAGCCGGTGACCGGGAAGCCCTCATCTATGGCGAATGCGGAGGCTTCATGGTTCTGGGAGAAACCCTTACCGACCTGCAGAGCGTGACCTATCCCATGGCTGGTCTCTTGCCGGTCCACACCCGCATCGATCGCCCGAAACGCACCCTCGGCTACCGGCGCCTCTCGCACATCTCGCCGCTCCCCTGGCCGGAGCGCTTGAACGGTCATGAATTCCATTATTCCACGGCGCTGCCCACGAACCTGCCCCCACTGTTCGAGGCGACAGATGCAGCGGGCGAGCCCCTCCCGCCAATGGGCGTCAGGCTCGGTCGGGTAATGGGGTCCTATGCGCATGTGATTTGCGGAGCCGGATCATGACCGCCCGTGCCTTGATGTTCATGGGCACAGGGTCCGATGTCGGCAAGTCGTTCATTGTCGCTGGCCTGTGTCGCGCCTATACCAACCGGGGCTTGCGCGTCGCCCCGTTCAAGCCCCAGAACATGTCCAACAATGCCGCTGTCACCGCCGATGGCGGGGAGATCGGGCGAGCCCAGGCGTTGCAGGCGCGTGCGGCACGGCGAGAGCCGATAACGGCGATGAATCCTGTTCTCCTGAAACCCGAGCGAGAAACGGGCTCGCAGGTGATCCTCAGGGGCAGACGCATCGCCTCGATGGGCGCGCGCGAGTATTTCGCCCGGCGCGAAGCCTTCCTGCCCGATGTTCTCAAGGCATTTTCCGAACTGACTGCGGAAAGCGACCTCGTTCTGGTCGAGGGCGCAGGCAGCGCATCGGAGATCAATCTCCGTGAAGGTGATATCGCCAATTTCGGCTTTGCGCAGGCCGCCAGCCTTCCGGCGGTGCTCATAGGCGATATTCATCGCGGCGGGGTCATCGCCGCGATCATCGGTACCTTCGCGGTCGTCGACCCCGCCGATTGCGACCTCCTCGCCGCTACCCTCATCAACAAGTTTCATGGCGACCCTTCGCTGTTCAATGAGGGCCGGTCGTATATTGCCGCATGGACCGGCCTGCCATGCCTCGGTCCGGTCCCGCATTTCGATCGCGCCCACCGCCTCCCCGCCGAGGACATCCTCGGCCTCGACACCCGGCAATCGGAACAGGGCGATATCGTCGTCGCCGTTCCCCGCCTCGAACGTATCGCCAATTTTGACGATCTCGATCCCCTGAAACGCGAGCCAGGGGTGCGTCTCGTTATCGTCCAGCCCGGCCAGCCCATTCCGCCCGAGGCGAAGCTCGTGATCCTGCCCGGCTCCAAGGCTACCCGCGCCGATCTCGCCTTCCTCAAGGCGCAGGGCTGGGATATCGATCTCAAGGCCCATGTCCGCGCCGGTGGTTACGCGCTTGGTGTATGCGGCGGCTATCAAATGCTCGGGAAAACCATCTCCGATCCCGAGGGTATCGAAGGGGCGCCCGGCACAAGCGAAGGCCTTGGCCTTCTCGATGTCGAGACCGTCCTCGCCCCGCACAAGCAGCTCCGCATCGAAAATGCCGCCGATGCCGTCTCGGGCCTCCCGCTCGCCGGCTACCATATGCATATGGGTGTGACGTCCGGGCCCGACACCGCATCTCCCTTCGCCCGCGTCGCGGGGAACCCGGAAGGGGCTCGCAACGCGTCGGGCCGCGTGAGGGGCACCTATCTCCATGGCCTCTTTGCCGCCGATGGGTTCCGCCGCGATTTTCTCTCCCGGCTCGGCATCGCCACCGATCCACTGCTCGATTTCGAGGCGGATGTCGATGCGACGCTCGATGCGCTAGCTGCCCATCTCGAAATCCATCTCGATCTCGATGCGCTACTGGCTTTGGCGCGGCAACCGGTGGCCAAATGAGCCTCCTCGTCGCTCTCCTCGCAGCCATCATTGAGCGGATCGCTGGCTATCCGCAAAAACTAGTCTTGGTCGTCGGTCATCCGGTAATCTGGATCGGCTGGCTAATAGGTACGCTTGAAGCACGACTTAACTGGCCCCATGCAGGGTTCGGGCAGCGCCAATGGCGCGGTGTCCTTGCTCTGGCCCTCGTCCTCGCCGCGGTCCTCGTCGTCAGCGGGGGGGGGGCCGTATTCCTGCGCGGCATGCCCTTCGGCTGGGTCGTCGAAGCGATAATCGCTTCCTCGCTTCTCGCGCAAAAAGGCCTCCGCGATGCCGTGCTCAACGCCGCCACGCCTCTCCGCGGCGGGGACATCGCCGCCGCGCGCGAGGCCGTATCCCACATCGTGGGGCGCGATACGGCCAAGCTGGACCAAGCCGAAATTTCCCGCGCCGCCATCGAAACACTGGCGGAAAACGCTTCGGATGGCGTTGTCGCTCCGCTCTTTTATCTGGCACTATTTGGGCTCCCTGGTGCTGCGCTCTATAAGGCCATCAACACAGCCGACTCGATGATCGGCCATCGTTCGGAGCGCTACGCAGCTTTTGGCTGGGCCGCCGCAAAACTCGACGATCTCGTTAATTTCGTTCCCGCGCGGCTGACCGCGGGCTTGCTGATCGTGATGGCGGCAACCGTTCCAGGCGCCAGCGCTACGCGCTCGTTCGAAGCCGTGCGGCGCGATGCCAAGGGCCATGCTTCGCCCAATGCCGGCTGGCCCGAGTCCGCGATGGCCGGTGCGCTCGGTTTCGGCCTTGGCGGCCCGCGCGCTTATGAAGGCACGGTGGTTGATCTGCCAAACATGGGCCATGGACGGCGCGATCTTGATGCAGACGACATCGGCGCTGCCGTCGGCCTTTACGACCGCATGCTGTGGTTCACATGGGCGATTTTGGGCCTCCTCGTTATTCTTTGGCTGGGGCTTCGAAAATGACGGCCTTGATGCGTGCGGTGGAAATTTCCGAACCCGGCGGCCCGGAGGTCCTGCAGCTCGTCGAGCGGCCCGTGCCGGTTCCCGGACCGGAAGAAATCTGTATCGCGGTCGCAGCGGCAGGGGTTAACGGCGCCGATCTGGCCCAGCGTCGCGGCGCCTATCCTCCACCCCAAGGCGCGTCCGATCTGCCGGGGCTCGAGGTCGCCGGCACTGTTCATACCCTCGGGGAAGGCGTGTCGGGCTTCGAAATCGGCGAGAGGGTCTGCGCGCTTCTTACCGGGGGCGGCTACGCGCAGTATTGCGTCGTGCCCAAGGATCATGTCCTTCCACTCCCTTCCAATATCGACCTTGTGGAAGGTGCCGGCCTAATCGAGACCGCCGCGACGGTTTGGGCCAACGTTTTTGAAGCTGGCCGATTGGTGAAAGGCGAAACCCTGATCGTTCATGGCGGAGCCGGCGGCATCGGCACCACCGCCATCCAGCTCGCAAAAGCGTTAGGGGCAAAAGTCATCGTCACTTGCAGCGGCCCCGAAAAGGCCGCCCGCTGTCAGGCTTTGGGCGCAGACCGTGCCATAGACTATCGCAGCGAGGACTTCACGGACGTCCTCAGGAACGAATTCGGCGGCGCCGATGTCGTCCTCGATATCATTGGCGGTCCTTATCTTGAGGGCAATATAAAGGCCTTGAAACCCGGCGGCCGGCTCGTTTTCATCGCCTTTGGCGGTGGGCGACACGGTCAGCTCGATATTGCGAGGGTGATGATGAACGGCCTCACCCTCACCGGTTCGACCCTGCGCAGCCGCTCCCTTGCCGAAAAAGCACGCTTGCTCGCCGAGGTCAAAGCCTGGATCTGGCCGCTACTCGAAACCGGACAATTCAAACCCATCATCGATTCGCGATGGCCACTCGAACAAGCTGCGGATGCTCATCGGCATATCGAATCCAAGCTTCATTTCGGCAAGGTGATTCTGACAATCTCAGATTCGGGCTAGGGCGAACGCCCTAGAACCCACCGCCCGTGCGGAAACCGCCCTTTTTCCCCATCCCGCCCATATTTGGCCGGGGTCGCGAAAAGCCGCCACCGGCCTGGCTGCTCTTTCCCCACGACCCCCCGGTTGGTGGGCGGGGGCTGAAACCGCCCGGCGGAATCTGAAAGCCTCCCGAGCGCGACGGTGAAGAGGTCGGCGGACGCGGCATGATTGGCCCCGAGCCTCCCGTCCAATCCTGCGACCGCCGCCAATGCCCCCAATAGGTCGCAGCCGTCATGCCGCCTTTGAGAAACTCGGTCAGCATGTCCCCGACCAGGTTATCCTCGCCGAATCTGGACCGCGGATCATCAAAACGGGATTTCTTGAATTCGTATTCGATATCCTCGAGCTCGCGCCGTCGCGTTTCGAGCGTCTTGAGTCGTGCGCGCTGGTCGGAAAGCTCGTTCTCTTCATCGAGAACCCGGCGACGGCTCTCATCGATCTTGACGACAATGCTGTCGTCCTCACCTGTCGCCGTCCTGCGCGCGTCGTCCATCAACTGGGTGATATCGGTGCCGCGCATCGCAGAAATGAGCACCTCGACTGCCGATTCGAACTTCGGATCACGGCCTTGGGCCAGCCCTTTTTGTTCCTCGACCAGCGCCTCACGGGCGTCTTCGGCTTCGAGTCTCCGTTGGTCGAGCGCGGCAATGCGCGCTTGCGCAGCCTCCAGCGCCTCGCGCGCGGGGCGCCCACCGGCGGCATCGAAAGCCATGACCTCCAGCGCGACAATCGCGTCCCCCGCCTGTTTCTCCTCGGCGGCCAGCCGGTCGGCGTGTTCGCGCAACCGCTTGGGGATCTCGTTGAGCATGACGTAATTAGGTCGCACGCTGGGGTACCGTACCAACCGCGCCACCCATCCGTCGAGCAGCCGCGTGACATTGCCTGCCCGGTATGCCGGTGTCAGGTACCCACGGTCCCAAAGATACATGAACAAGGGGTCATCCCTGTAGGGTTGGCCCTTTTGTGTATGATCGGCTTCCGCCTGGGCTGCCTTCTTGGCCGCTTCCTCGGCCATCTGTGCAATTTCCGCATGGCGCCGTATCGCTTCGTCATAGGCTGGATCGGCGTCGAGGCGCATCCTGACCGACTCCGACAGCGCATCGAGTTCGCCCTGCCATTTCTCAACCGTTTCGAGCTCCCTGGCGCGCTCGACCCCGAGCGCCGCAATGGTTTTTTCGTGACCGGTCAGTTGTTCGTCGAGCGTAGCAAGGTCGGCCGCGTGTTGGCGGAGCATGTCGCGCGCCTGCATCTCGGCTTGGCTCAGGCGGTCGCCAAGCTCGGCCTGCGCCTCCGGTGAAAGTCGGATCGCGGCGAGCGCGCGCAATTGTCCGAGTTCGGTTTCATGCAGTTTGCCGATCCTGTCGGTGATGCGCGCGATCCGGCGGGTGATCTCGTCTTCCTCGCGCCTTATGTCCCTGAGCGCGTCCTCGATTGCCTTGATTGCCTGCGGTCCCTTAAGCGTCATGAAAGGACCTCACCACCGCGTAATCGCGCCGTCCAGCACGGGCATGGCGAACTCGGTTTCGAGAAAACCGTATTGCTTGATACCCATGATGTTGCGCTGGATGATGCCATCGTCGAGCCGGTCGGCACGGACGGCGTCGTATGTGATCTCGGGCACGCGCTGCGCCCAGGTGCTGACGACCTCGGTCTCGCGTGTTTCCTCGTTTTCGATCGGCAGGGATACCGGACGACCGTCGACCCCGATCGCCTCGACGATGATATAGTAGTTCGTGGCATCCGAATTGGCCTCAGGAAACCTCCAGATGCCGGTGGCTTCACCTTCCCGGTCGACGATGCGGACCGAATATTCTGCGAGAAGCGTCTGGTGGATCGATTCGAGCTGCGCGACCGCCTGCAGCGTCCCCGCGCGGTCGCCACGTGCCGCCGCAGCCTTGCCCCGCGTCACCCACGGCTCCGCCTGATCCAGCGCCGTCTGCACTTTGGTTTCCGTGTAAATCTGCTCGTAAAGTGCATCGATCCGCGCGGGGAGCGTTTCGGCCAGCTCAACCCGTGCCGCTTCAGCCTGCGCTGCGACGAAAGGCTGGTAGCCAAGATAATAACCGCCCAGCCCCAGCAGCAGAACGGCCAAGACGATCAGCACCCGGCGTCCCCACCTTCCGCGCCTGACATAAAGTCGGGCAAGGCGCGTCTGGAAAGTGTCCGGCGGCGGGGAATAGATGAACCGGCTTTCCTCGAGTGCCCTGACGCCCTCCCTGAGGATATGGTCGGGCACCTCGATACCCTGGTCATGGTAGATCGAGCGAAGACGGGCGATCAGTTGCGCCTCGCGTGCATCTGCGCTCAATTCGCGCGCCACCAGATCGCTCTGGTGGCGCAACGTATCGACCACATCCATCGCCAGCATGACGTCGTCGAGCGGAGCCTGGTGACCCGTTGCGCCCGTCATCGTCCGCACCCGTTGTGTCCCATGCGTCCTCTTGCGTCTAGCGTGCGCTCAAGAGCGCATTGCCTTCGGCGACCAGTGCGGCAAGGCGTTGCTTGCCGTCTTCGACGGCATCTCGGATTTCGGCCGAATTCCGTGTTGCCTGCTCGCGCATTTCGTTGATTATGACCCTCGAATGTTCCTGGTAGCTGACCACCGAATCCACCAGCGCCTTCAACGCGTCGGCACGGATGGTTGGGCCGTAGCCCGCTTTCAATGCTTCGTCCTGCACCCTGCCGCCGATTTCGGCCAGGGTCTCGAGGCTCTTGGACATGCCTTCCTTCATGGCATTGAGCGTTTCCGTCGATTCATGGAGGCCGAATAGGCCCGTGAACGAGGCTGAAAGCGCCGTCAGCACGGTCTCATTGGTTGAAAAGAAGGAGATTGATTGCTGGTAGACGCGTTCCTTGGCGTTGGTCGTCTGCATCAGCCGCGCCATGATGACTTCCGATGTGGAATAGGCAATGGTGAGGTTGTCCGATAGATCCTTGGCGATCTGGTAGCGGCGCTCTTCGTTCTGTAACTCGCGCAGGCGTTCGTCGCGCGCCATCTCGAGCCGCGCACGGTCGGCCGGCGTACCCTCGGAAAATGCGGTCAGCGCATCCGCTGCCTCCCTGAGGGCGCTCCGGCGTGCTTCGAGTTTGCCTTCGGCAACTTCGAGCACTTCGAGCGCCATCACCTCGGCCTGCTTGAGCGCGCCGCGGAAATCGCGATAGGCCTCAAGGATCGTGTGCTCACGATCGATCTGATCCTTGGTATCGCGCGAAACCTCGAGATACGTGTCCCGAATCCGGTCAAATCGGGTCGAGATATCGCCGCGTGTCACCTTCATCCACACATTGGACGCGCGCTCGAAGAGGTCAAGCTTGCCGTCGTCTAGCTGGTCTACCATGCCCTTGGCGTCGTCACGGATGGAATCGAAAGATTTCGTGATGGTCTCATAGCGTTCGCCGACATTCATCGCGGCGACCTGGCTGCGGACCACCTCGTTGAACGCGCTGGCCTGGGTCAGTACCCGGCCGATCAGCACGACCCTCGTTTCATCGAGGTCAGTGATCTGCTCTAGAAGCCCTGTAATCGGGGCCTCGCCATTGGTCTCGGGCCATAGCCCCATCTGCTTGATCGCGCCGACCGCACGGTCCAGATACTGCAAGGGCTTATCGAGCACTTCGGTTGCCATTGTCTGCGTTCCCTGTTGCAACTTTTGCAGATGTGGGGCCATGATTCCGTTTGGCAAGGTTCAAGACAATTGCCTTGGTGGACGTGACGCCTGATTTATCGGTATTGGTGCCAAAAAGACGCATTCGGGCGTAGGGAGTCGGTCGGTGGAATTTGGAGGGCGGTATAAGGTTGGCGCGCCGCGCTTGAAGGTCTGGGAAGCGCTCAACGATACCGAAGTGCTGAAGGCTTCCATTCCTGGCTGCCAGCGTATTGCCTGGGTGAGCGCGACGGCGCTCGAAGCCGAGATGGGGGTGAATCTTGGGGTCGCAAAACCGGTTTTTACCGGGGATCTCATCCTTTCCAACGTGGTACCCGCCGAGCGCTACACACTGTCCGGGCAGGGACGCGGCGGGTTGTTGGGTATGGCCCATGCCAGCGCAGATATAACGCTGGCCGATTTCGGAGCCGGGACCCTTCTTGTCTTTACTGCCTCGGGCGGCGCCTCGGGCCGCATCATGCAACTGGGCAAGGCCTTGGTCGGCAGTTCCGCCCAGAAGGTGATTGACGGCTTCTTCGCGCGTTTCGGAGAGGCGATGGGCGCGGATGTCGAACCCTTTAAAACCGACGGGTAGGGAAGCTCTCGAAGGCGCACGGACCGGCATGGCCACAGATTTTTTTCCCAAATGGTCAAAAAAACTAACTTCGCACTTGCGCGCGCCGAATTTGCGGGCTTGTATTTGTTCCCATCGTGCGTGGACGCGAGCGGCTGGTGCTGCTCGACGCGCCCGGCCCGACAACAGGGAGCATCATCATGAAAAATAAACAAGCATTCAAAGGCCTCGCCGCTCTCGCCGGCGGCCTCGCGGTCTCCGCCCTCATGGCCGGCACTGCGCTCGCTCAGCCTGCCGTGATCTACGACCTCGGCGGCAAGTTCGATAAGTCCTTCAACGAATCCTCTTTTGAAGGTGCCACGATGTGGGCCGAGGAAACCGGTGAGGCTTTCCTTGAACTGGAAATCCAGAACGATGCCCAACGCGAACAGGCGATCCGTCGCTTCGCGTCCCAGGGCGCCAACCCTGTCGTGATGGCCGGCTTCTCCTGGGGCACTGCCCTCGGCACCGTCGCCGCAGAATTCCCGGAAACCAATTTTGTCATCATCGATGGCGTGGTCGACCTGCCCAACGTGCAGTCGATTCTGTTTGACGAGCATACTGGCTCGTTCCTTGTTGGCGTACTTGCCGCAATGACTTCGGAGTCGAATGTCATCGGCTTTGTTGGCGGCATGGATATTCCGCTCATCCACAAGTTCTATTGTGGCTATGCTCAGGGCGCCAAGGCGGTAAACGCCGACATTACCGTCATTGAAAGCTACACGGGTACCACGCCCGCGGCCTGGAACGATCCGGTGACGGCGGGAGAGCTCGCGCGTGCCGCCTCCGATGCCGGAGCGGACGTTGTCTTTGCGGCGGCTGGCGGTTCGGGCATGGGTGTGCTCCAGATGATGGCCGATCTTGGCAAGTACTCGATCGGCGTTGACGCCAATCAGAACTACATGCACCCCGGCTCGGTCCTCACCTCGATGCTCAAGCGCGTCGATGTCGCGGTCTACAATTCCTTCATGAACGCGGGTGACGCCGACACCTTCACCCCCGGCATCACGGTGATCGGGCTTTCCGAAGAAGGTGTCGGTTATGCGCTCGACGAGCACAATGAAGCCCTTCTGACCGACGAGATGATCGAGGCGGCGGAAGACTACAAGGCCAGGATTATTGCGGGCGAAGTCGAAGTCCACGACTACACGACCGACTCGACCTGCCCGGTCTAGGCTTTAAATGACAAGCGAGGGAACAAATGCGCAGCGGCCCGAAACGGCCGCTGCCAAGCCTGGTGCATCGGACTGGGCCATTGAGCTTGAAAAGATCAACAAGCGCTTCGGTCCGGTTCATGCCAACAAGGATATCGACCTTTCGGTCAGGCGCGGAACCATCCACGGCATCGTGGGCGAAAACGGGGCCGGCAAATCGACCCTGATGTCGATCCTTTATGGGTTCTACAATGCCGATTCCGGCACCATAAAGGTGAACGGGGCCATCCAGAACATTACCGATTCCCGCCACGCCCTCGCGCTGGGCATCGGAATGGTGCACCAGCATTTCATGCTGGTCGATAATTTCACGGTCCTCGAGAACATCATCCTGGGCGCCGAAGACAGCCGTATTTTGGGCACGAGCCTTTCCCGCGCGCGCTCCGAACTGGGGCGCCTCGAAAAGGAATATGATCTCAAGGTCAATCCCGACGCCCTGATCGAGGACATATCGGTCGGCCAGCAGCAGCGCGTCGAAATTCTGAAGGCTCTTTATCGCGGCGCCGACATCCTGATCCTCGACGAGCCGACCGGCGTGCTGACCCCCAAGGAGGCCGACGATCTTTTCCGGGTCCTGAGGACGCTCAGGGAGCAAGGCAAGACGGTTATCCTCATCACCCATAAGCTGCGTGAGATCATGGCGATCACCGACGCTGTCTCGGTGATGCGTCAGGGCGAAATGGTCAAGACGCTCGAAACGGCAAAGACCAACCCCGAGGAACTCGCAGAACTCATGGTCGGCCGCCGGGTCCTCTTGCGCGTCGAAAAGGGCGAGTCCCATCCGGGCAAGCCGCTGCTCAAGATCACCAATCTCACCGTAGCCGACGATATGGGGGTCGTGCGGGTGAAGGATGTGAGCTTTGCAGTCCGGGCCGGAGAGATCGTCGGAATAGCCGGGGTATCGGGCAACGGTCAGACCGAACTGCTCGAAGCCATCACCGGCATGCGGGACCAGCGCGCGGGCGATGTCATTGTCAATGGCCACAAGCTCTTCCTTAAAGGCGATGATGGCGCGTCGCGCGCTCGCGCGGCCGGGCTCGCCCATGTCCCCGAGGATCGCCAGCGTATGGGGCTGGTGACTAATTTTCAGGCTTGGGAAAACGCGATCCTGGGCTATCAGAACAGCGCCGAGTACGGCGGGGGACTGATGCTCGATGGGACTGCCGCGCGTGCGGCCGCGACCGCGCAGATGCAACGCTTCGACGTGCGTCCGCTCAATATCTCGCTCAAGACTTCACTGTTTTCAGGCGGCAACCAGCAAAAGATCGTCCTGGCGCGCGAAATCGGGCGCGATCCGGATGTGCTGATCGTTGGACAGCCTACGCGCGGGGTGGATATCGGCGCCATCGAATTCATCCATAACCAGATCGTCAAGATGCGCGACGCTGGCAAAGCAATTCTCCTTGTTTCGGTGGAGCTTGACGAAATCCGTTCGCTCGCTGACCGCATCCTGGTGATGTTCGATGGCCAGATCGTCGGAGAAGCCGATCCAGCAACCGCGACCGAGGGCGAACTTGGCCTCATGATGGCCGGCATTTCCAATCGCGAGGCTGCTCAATGAGTGTTCTCAAACCCTTGCCGCGCTGGGCCGACGTTGTCCTCCTGCCACTTCTGAACCTCACGCTGGCTTTCGTCGTCTCGGGCCTCGTGGTGCTCGCCATCGGCCAGAACCCGCTTCACGCCATGTGGGCGATTGCCACGGGCGCGTTCGGCTCCGGCTACAATTTCGGCTACACGCTCTATTACGCGACCAACTTCATCTTTACCGGCCTTGCCGTGGCGCTGGCAGCCCATGCCGGGCTCTTCAACATCGGTGGTAACGGTCAGGCTTATGTGGCCGGGTTGGGCGTCATCGCAGTCGCCCTCCTGCTCGACGGGACCCACTGGATCATCGTCATGCCTCTCGCCATGCTGGCCGCCATGCTGGTGGGCGGGATCTGGGCGTTCATTCCAGGCTATTTGCAAGCCAAACGCGGCAGCCACGTCGTCATCACGACCATCATGTTCAATTTCATCGCTGCGGCGCTGATGGTCTACATGCTCAATTACGTGCTCAAGGCGCCCACCGGCATGGCGCCGGAATCACGCATGATCGCGCCGGACGCGCGTATGCCCCGGCTCGCGGAGTTCATCGACTTCTTCCGCCATACGCCGGTCAATCTGTCCCTATTCCTCGCTATCGCGCTCCTGGTTGGGGTTTACTACCTCATCTGGCATACGAAATTCGGCTTTGCGCTGAGAACGCTGGGGCAGAACCCGACCGCATCGCGCTATGCCGGGTTTTCGAATTCCAAGATCATCATGATCGTTATGACGATGTCGGGCGCCTTGGCCGGGCTCGTCGCGTTCAACGAAGTGCTCGGGGTTCAGAACCGCCTCGTGCTCGATTTCGTCGCCGATGCCGGGTTTGTCGGCATCGCCGTGGCGCTAATGGGCCGCAACCACCCGTTCGGGATCGGGCTGGCCGCCTTGCTGTTTGGCGCGCTCTACCAGGGTGGCAATGAGCTGCAATATGTCGTGCCGGGCCTCACGCGCGAAATGGTCGTCATCATCCAGGCACTGGTCATCCTCTTTACCGGCGCCATGGAAGGTCTGTTCCGCCCAGGCCTGCAATTCGCCTTCATGCTCTTCACGCCCGAGCACAAGGCCGAAGCGATGGCGCGGGAATCCGCCGGATCGGAGAGCTGAGCCATGGATCTCAATTTCCTGATCTCGATGCTCGATGCGACGCTGCGGCTCTCGACACCGCTGCTGCTGGCGTGCCTCGCAGGCCTTTATTCCGAGCGGGCGGGCGTTTTCGATATCGGCCTTGAAGGCAAGATGCTGATGGCGGCCTTCGCTGCCGCTGCAACCGCCGCAGTTACCGGTTCTGCCTGGGCCGGGCTCTTTGTCGGCATGTCCGTTTCGGTCCTGACAGCCCTTCTTCAGGGGGCGGCCGCCATCAGTCTCAAGGGCAACCAACTGATTGCCGGTGTGGCGATCAACATGCTGGCTGCCGGACTCACCACGTTTCTGGGTCAGCAATGGTTCAGGCAGGGTGGGCGTACACCCCCGGTGAGCGGGGACGCTCGCTTTTCCTCGATCCAGCTTCCCTTCGCTGCCGAGTTGCGCAACGTTCCGGTGGTGGGCGAGATCTATTCCGTGATCATTTCGGGGCACTCGATCCTCGTCTATGTCGCCTTTCTGATGGTGCCGCTGACCGCCTGGATATTATTCCGTACGCGGTTCGGTCTGCGCTTGCGCGCGGTGGGCGAAAATCCAAAGGCCGTCGATACCGCTGGCATATCGGTGAGGCGGCTGCGCTATCAGGCCGTTCTGATTACGGGTCTCCTTTGCGGCATGGCTGGAGCCTATTTCTCGATCGCGCAGGGCGCCGGGTTCGGCAACAACATGACGGCTGGCAAGGGCTTCATCGCGCTGGCCGCGCTGATCTTTGCCAAATGGCGGCCTGTCGCGGCGATGTTCACCTGCCTGCTATTCGGCTTCCTGGACGCGCTCCAGATCCGCCTGCAATCGACGCCGCTCCCGGTTCTGAGCGATGTGCCGGTCCAGCTTATCCAGGCGCTGCCCTATATCCTCACCGTCGTACTGCTAGCCGGGTTCATCGGAAAGGCCGTGGGGCCCAAGGCGGGCGGGGTGCCCTATACCAAGGAGCGGTGACGATGCAGCTTGAGGGGATGGACCAAACGCTTTTCGAGGCCGCCGAGCGCGTGCGGGCAAAAGCCTATGCTCCGTATTCGGGCTTTTCGGTCGGTGCAGCCATCCTCGCCGACGATGGCAACATCTACGCGGGCTGCAATGTCGAAAACGCAGCCTATCCCGTCGGTAATTGCGCCGAGCCCTCCGCCATCGCCGCGATGATCGCCGGCGGGGGCAAGCGTATCGAGAAGATTTTCGTGACGGGTCCCGGTGCGGTCCCCGTCACTCCCTGCGGCGGCTGCCGCCAGCGCATCCGCGAGTTCGCCAATTCCGAAACACCGATCATCTGTCTCGGGGTCGAGGGCGAACCACTCCACACGACACTGGGCGAGCTTTTGCCCCATTCATTCGGCCCCGAATTTCTCGGCCGGTAAAAAGGCTATTCGAATGACCAAAGCCGTAAAAACAATCCGCAAACTTGCGGGCGAGGCGCCTGTTGAAGCCGCGATCATCCTCGGTTCAGGCCTTTCCGATATCGGATCTATGTTGGCCGACAGCGTCACCATTCCGTTCGCCGAACTCAAGGGTTTCCCGCAGGGCGGCGTTTCCGGGCACGGCAAGGATCTGATTATCGGACAGCTGGGAGGCAAGCGCGTGGCCGTCCTCACCGGACGTCAGCATTATTACGAACATGGCAACGCCGCTGCCATGCGCCCCGCGCTTGAAACCCTTGCCGAGCTGGGCACCAGGACCCTTCTGCTCACCAATGCCGCCGGCTCGCTGGACATGGACATCCGGCCCGGCGACCTGATGCTGCTCAACGACCATATCAACTATGCCGGGATGAACCCGCTGATCGGGGAAGAAACCGACCGTCGTTTTGTGAACATGGTCGATGCCTATGATCCCGAACTGCGCGCAACGACACATGCCATCGCCTCGCGGCTGGACATCCCGCTGCGCGAGGGTGTCTATCTGTGGTATTCTGGCCCTAGCTTCGAGACGGTCGCGGAAATCCGCATGGCCATCACGCTCGGCGCCAATGCGGTGGGCATGTCAACGGCACCCGAGGTGATCCTTGGCCGGTTCCTGGGGCTACGGGTCTGGGCCTGTTCCTCGATCACCAATATGGGGGCAGGGCTTTTGCAGGGTGAGGAAATTTCCCACACCCAGACAAAGGAAGTCGCAAAACTGGGGGCGGAAAAACTGATGCGCCTGATACCGGCGCTGGTGGAGGAGCTATGAGTCTCAAGATCGTCGATACCCAGCCGCACGCCCCGGTCCACAAGCGCAATCCCGGCTTCCCGCTCGATCTCGACTGGGTCGGTCGGGTCAGGATGAACCGCTCGGCGCTCGAACGCCGCGCCGCGACCATTAGCACGCGCCGCTCGGTCAAAAAGGACTATCAGCTTGCCTGGCTTTTGAAGGCCGTCTCGCTGATGGATCTGACGACGCTCAATTCCGACGACACGCCGGGCCGTGTCGAGCGGCTCTGCGCCAAGGCGCGCAATCCTATCCGTTCCGATCTTTTAAAGGCCATGGGCGTTGAAAAGCTTGGGCTCACGCCCGCAGCCGTCTGCGTCTATCACAATTTCGTCGCCACCGCGGTTAAGGCGCTTGAGGGCACCAGCATTCCCGTCGCGGCCGTTTCGACGGCCTTCCCGCACGGACTGACACCGCTCAGGATACGCCTTGCCGAAATCGAAGCCTCGGTCGCCGATGGCGCAAAGGAGATCGACATCGTCATTGAGCGTGGGCTGGTGCTCAACGGTCGGTGGGAAGAACTCTACGATCAGGTCAGGGCCATGCGCGAGGCGTGTGGTGAGGCCCATATCAAGACAATTCTCGGCACTGGCGAGCTGGCAACCCTCACCAATGTGGCGAAAGCGTCACTCGTCTGCATGCTGGCCGGCGCCGATTTCATCAAGACCTCGACCGGCAAGGAAAAGACCAACGCGACGCTCGCGACCTCGCTCGCCATGGTCCGCATGATCCGCTGGTTCCATGAGGAAACGGGGATCGAGATCGGCTACAAACCCGCAGGCGGCATCGCCAAGGCCAAGGACGCGCTGACGTATCTGGCGTTGATGAAAGAGGAACTGGGCCGCAAATGGCTCGAACCCCACCTCTTCCGCTTCGGCGCCTCCTCGCTGCTCACCGATATCGAACGCCAGATCGAACACGGCCTCACCGGCCACTACGCCGCCGACTATCGCTTTGCGATGGCCTGAGGGACGGGACATGACAAAAATCGCTGAAATCTTCGAGACTCTCGAATACGGCCCGGCCCCGGAAGCTGCCGGCCCTGCGCTGGAATGGCTCGATAAGCACGGCAGGAAATTCGGCCATTTCATCGGCGGCAGCTTCACCAAGCCGTCAAAGGTCTTTGCCTCGACCAATCCCGCATCCGGCGAAAAGCTGGCGGAGATCTCCGAAGGCTCCGATGCTGATGTCGATAAAGCGGTAAATGCGGCCCGTGCAGCGTTTCCGGCATGGTCCGGTCTCTCAGGCTTTGAACGCGCCAAATATCTCTACGCCATCGCTCGCCAGATACAGCGCGAAAGCCGCCTCTTCGCCGTGCTCGAAACGCTCGACAACGGCAAGCCGATCCGCGAAACACGCGATATCGATATCCCGCTCGTCGCCCGCCATTTCTATCATCACGCCGGCTGGGCCCAGCACATTGCAAGGAGTTTCCCCGGCCAGGCCCCCTACGGCGTCTGCGGCCAGATCATCCCGTGGAACTTCCCGCTGCTGATGCTTGCCTGGAAAATTGCCCCCGCGCTCGCAGCGGGCAATACGGTGGTCCTGAAGCCTGCCGAATTCACCTCGCTCACCGCGCTGCTTTTTGCCGAAATCTGCCAGCGCATCAGCCTGCCAGAAGGCGTCGTCAACATCGTCACCGGTGCGGGCAAGACCGGGGAGGCTATCGTCAATCACCCCGACATCGACAAGATCGCCTTTACGGGCTCCACCGAAGTCGGCAAGATCATCCGCCGCGCCACCGCCGGGTCGGGCAAGGGCCTTTCGCTAGAATTGGGCGGAAAGTCTCCCTTCGTCGTTTTCGACGATGCCGATCTCGATAGCGCCGTCGAAGGCCTCGTCGATGCCATCTGGTTCAATCAGGGACAGGTCTGCTGTGCCGGCTCGCGCCTTCTGGTCCAGGAAAGCGTCGAGGAGAAATTCATCGCCAAGATCAAGGCGCGCATGGCGACGCTTCGGGTCGGCGATCCACTCGATAAATCCGTCGATATCGGCGCGCTGGTTGCTCCCGTTCAGGTCGAGCGTGTGCTGGATCTCTTGAAAGCGGGGAAGAAGGAGGGCGGCGAGTTCTATTCGCCCGATAGCGCCATCCCGGACAAGGGGTGCTTTGTCAGGCCCACTCTCGTCACCGGCATTTCCCCGGCCCACACGCTGGCTACCGAAGAAATCTTCGGCCCCGTGCTCGTTGCGATGAGCTTCCGTACGCCCGAAGAAGCGGTGGCGCTGGCCAACAACACGAAATACGGGCTCGCCGCTTCGGTCTGGACCGAGAACGTCAATCTGGCGCTCGATATCGCCCCGCAAATCAAGGCCGGCGTCGTCTGGATCAACTCGACCAACCAGTTCGACGCCGCTGTCGGCTTCGGCGGTTACCGGGAGTCCGGCTTCGGCCGCGAGGGCGGCAGGGAGGGGATGGCCGCATATCTCAAGCCGGAATGGGAGAAAAAGCTCAAGGCCGCACCGGCCCCAAAACGCCCCGAGCCTTCAGGTGAAAACCAACACGAGGGCATCGACCGTACCGCAAAACTCTATATCGGCGGAAAGCAGGTCCGACCCGATTCCAGCTATGCCCGCCCCATTTACGGTCCCGACGGCAAACTGATCGGCGAAGTGGGGGAAGGCAACCGCAAGGATATTCGCAACGCTGTGGAAGCCGCACGCGGCGCGCTTGGTTGGGGCAAAGCGACCGCACATCTGCGCTCGCAAATTCTCTATTACCTGGGCGAAAACCTCGATTATCGCAAAGCCGAATTCGCCGACCGCATCCGCGCAATGACCGGCGTATCGGCCAACGCCGCGCGGCGTGAGGTGGAACTCTCCGTCGAACGCCTCTTTGCCTTCGGTGGCTGGGCCGACAAGTTCGATGGCGCGGTGCATAATCCACCAGCACGTATGATGGCCGTCGCGATGGTCGAGCCCGTCGGCGTCCTCGCCATCGCTGCCCCCGACGAAAGCCCGCTGCTGGGCGCGCTCACGCTTCTTGCGCCTGCTATTGCAATGGGCAATGCGGTTGTCATGGTTCCTTCCCAGCCTCACCCGCTGGCCATGACCGATTTCTATCAGGTCCTGGAAACGTCGGACGTTCCTGCGGGCGTCGTAAACATCGTCACCGGCGAGAAATCGAGCCTCGCAAAGACCCTCGCCGAGCACGACGGCGTGGACGGGGTCTGGTTTGCGGGATCGACGGAGGACAGCCGGATGGTCGAAGCCGCAAGCGCTGGCAACGTCAAGCAGAGCTGGACGACGCGCGGGCTGGCCTTCGATTGGGCCGACGCGGCATTGGAGGGAGATTATCTCCTCAACCGCGCTACCCAGATCAAGAACGTCTGGGTGCCCTACGGCGCCTAAAAAACAAGGAAAGCGACGAAATGAGCGAAAAGATCGAGGTTCAAAACCTCACGTCGCCCGGTCACATCTACCGCGTGGACAAGACCAAATACACTGCCGTCCGGGAAGCGGTCATGAAGCATATACCTGCCGATAAGCCGGGCAAAACACCGACAGAACTCATCGCCGCCATCAAGCCCGATCTCCCGCAAGACCTCTTCCCCGGCGGCGAAAAAGCCGGCTGGTGGTTCAAATGTGTCCAACTCGACCTCGAAGCCAAGGGGGTTATCAAACGCAGCCCCAAATCGCCGGTGCGTTTGCACAAGGTTTGAGGTTCATGACTCTTCTCCCTCAGGAAATCATCGCCAGAAAGCGCGACGGCGAGGTGCTGTCCCGCGACCAAATTGCCGGTTTCATCGAAGGCCTAACCACGGGCACGGTTACCGACGCGCAGGCTGCCGCCTTTGCAATGGCGGTCTATTTCCGGAACATGGAGATCGACGAGCGCGTGGCCCTCACCCTCGCCATGCGTGATTCCGGAACCGTACTCGATTGGACCGGCCTCAATGGCCCTGCCATCGACAAGCATTCCACCGGCGGGGTGGGCGACAACGTTTCGCTCATGCTCGGTCCAATCCTCGCAGCTTGCGGCGCCTACGTCCCGATGATCTCGGGTCGCGGACTCGGCCATACCGGCGGCACGTTGGACAAATTCGACGCAATCGAGGGCTACAGCACCAACCCCGATATCGAAACCTTCCGCAAGGTGGTCGAGAAAGTAGGCTGCGCCATTATCGGGCAGACTGACGATCTGGCCCCGGCCGACCGTCGGCTCTATGCCATCCGGGACGTTACAGCGACAGTCGAAAACATCTCGCTCATCACCGCTTCTATCCTCTCAAAGAAGCTCGCCGCCGGGCTCGACGCGCTGATCCTCGACGTCAAGACCGGCTCGGGCGCCTTCATGAAAACGCTCGAGGATTCGACCGATCTCGCAAACAGCCTCGTGACGGTCGCCAATGGTGCGGGCATGACCACGGGTGCGCTCATCACCGATATGAATGAGCCACTGGCCAGTGCCGCGGGCAACTGGCTTGAAGTAAGGAACGCCATCGATTTCCTCACGGGCGCGCAACGCGACGAGCGGCTTCTGGAAGTAACGCTCGACCTTTGCGCCCACGGCCTCGTCCTCGGCGGCCTTGCGCTCGACCCCGACGATGGCTATCTGCGCGCCAAGGTGGCGCTGGAGTCCGGCGCGGCAGCCGAGAAGTTCGCTTCGATGGTGAATGCACTTGGCGGACCGTCCGATATCGATGGCCCGAGGCATGATGCCCGCCACGCCTGTCCAGTGGTTCGCGACGTCTTTGCCGACGAGGAGGGATATGTAACAGCCATCGATACGCGCGCCGTGGGCATGGCGGTCGTTGTCCTGGGCGGCGGACGCACCGACCCGAAGGCGAAAATTGACCACGGCGTCGGCTTCGATCAGCTGTTAGGGCTCGGGGCACGAGCCGACAGCCGGACCCCCATCGCTCGCATCCACGCTCGCGATGCAGCCATAGCCGACGACGCTGAACAACGCTTGAAAAATGCCTACCGCATCGGCGAGGCGCCCAAGCCAAACCCGGTCGTCTATCGCTATATCGAGCCAACGGGTAACAACTGATGCCGCGTGCCATCCTTTGCCTCCTCGACAGTTTCGGCATCGGCGGGGCACCCGACGCCGCAGATTTTGGCGACGAGGGTTCCAACACCCTTGGCCATATCGCCCAAGCCTGTGCTTCGGGAAATGGCGATGTGCCAGGGGTAAGGTCCGGGCTGCTCAACCTGCCCAATATGGACGCATTGGGCCTTGGTGCGGCGGCGGAACTTTCGACCGGCAGTGTTCCTCCCGGCCTCACCAACCAGCCCAAGGGCGGCCGTTGGGGCGTGGGGCGCGAGGTGTCCATCGGCAAGGACACACCGTCCGGCCACTGGGAGATCGCCGGCGTCCCGGTGCCTTTCGAATGGGGCTACTTTCCCAATACCGTTCCCACCTTTCCTGACGACCTCGTTGAAAACGTCATCCGCGCGGGGAACGTCCCCGGCATCCTCGGCAATTGCCACGCATCGGGCACCACGATCATAGAGGAGCTTGGTGAGGAATCGATCCGCACCGGCAAGCCCATCTGCTACACCTCGATCGACAGCGTTTTCCAGATCGCGGCGCATGAAACCCATTTCGGACTCGAAAGGCTCTATGAGCTCTGCGAAAAGACCTTCGCATTCACTGCGCCCATGAAAATCGGCCGTGTCATCGCCAGGCCTTTTGTCGGCGAGGACGCGGCCAGTTTCAAGCGCACTGGCAATCGCCGCGACTTCGCCATTGAACCGCCCGAGCCGACCCTGCTCGATCGCGCAACGGAAGCGGGGCGTCAGGTCTATGCCGTGGGCAAGGTCTCGGACATCTATGCCGGGCGCGGCATCACCCACAAGATCAAGGCCTCGGGCAATATGGTCCTCTTCGACCGCACGCTAGAAGCCCTCGATATGGCCACGGATGGTGCGCTGATCTTCACCAATTTCGTGGATTTCGACACCGAATACGGCCACCGCCGCGATCCTGGCGGTTATGCGGGGGCGCTGGAAGCCTTCGATGCCCGCCTGCCCGAACTGATCGCCAGGCTGCGCAACGACGACCTGCTTGTCCTTACAGCCGATCACGGTAACGATCCAACCTGGCCGGGCACCGATCACACTCGTGAGCAGGTGCCAATCCTGTTGTTTTCCCGATCTTTGGCACCCGGGAGCATTGGCTTGCGCCCCGTTCTGTCCGATATTGGCGAAACCATTGCCCATTGGCTCGGTCTCGCGCCGGGTCCCCACGGCACCAGTGCGCTATAATAACCAGAGCGGCCTCATGCAGAACCTGACCGTCGTAGACCACCCCCTTGTCCAGCACAAGCTCACCATCATGCGCTGCAAGGATACCTCGACGGCGAGTTTCCGGCGGCTGTTGCGCGAGATTGCCCACCTGCTTTGCTACGAAGTGACCCGCGATCTCGAGGTCGAATACATCGAAATCGAAACGCCTGTCAGCGCCATGAAGGCGCCAACCCTCAAGGGCAAGAAGCTCGTTTTCGCCTCGATCCTGCGCGCCGGTGAAGGGCTGCTCGAAGGCATGCTCGATCTTGTCCCTTCGGCCCGCGTCGCTCATATCGGGCTCTATCGCAATCCCGAGACGCTCGAAGCGGTCGAATATTACTTCAAGGCGCCGTCCGACGTCGCGGACCGGCTGGTCATCGTCGTCGATCCCATGCTGGCCACCGCCAATTCGGCAATTGCGGCTGTGCAGAAACTCAAGGACCGCGGCGCCAACGACATTCGCTTCCTTTGCTTGCTGGCCGCCCCCGAAGGCGTCGAGCGCTTCACCACCGCCCACCCTGACGTCCCCATCTTCACTGCCAGCCTCGATGAAAAGCTCAACGACCACGGGTACATTGTACCCGGCCTTGGCGATGCCGGCGACCGCATGTACGGCACGAAATAACGGGATACCTTGCGCGGGACCGATCAAAGATCGGGTGCGGTCCCCTTGACGACCATCGGTATGCCCGCGACCACCAGATAGACGTGCGCGCATGTTTCGGCGAGCCTTTGATGGGCCGCGCCGGCGAGGTCGCGGAAGGTCCGTCCGAGCGGGTGGTCGGGTACGATGCCCATGCCCACTTCGTTTGATACCAAGATGATGCGCGTGGATTCTATCGCTGCCAGCATGTCGACGAGGTCCTCGACTTCATCGGCCACGTCCCGCTCCATGCTCAAAAGGTTGGTGATCCAGAGCGTCAGGCAGTCTACGAGAACGACGTCATGGTTCTGGGTGGCGGCAAAGATCGTTTGGGCCAGCTCCATGGGCTCCTCGATCGTTGTAAAGCGCCCCTCGCGCTGGCGCTGGTGCGACGCGACCCGTTCCGCCATTTCGTCGTCCAGCGCCTCCGCCGTCGCAAGGTAGGCCGGGCTTGCGCCCATGCGCATGGCCAGCCGCTCGGCCAGCGTGGTTTTGCCGGAGCGCGCGCCGCCCAGCACCAGAATATGTTGGCTCATTTCCCAATCCGCCGCTTGACTGTCAGGCTAAACGCGATACCACGCTTGCCCGTTCCTGCGTTTGCGTACACCCTGCTGCGTCAATTACGATTTGACCATATAATACTTTTGTCTTAGTGCCTCGTCGTCAACCGTAGCCGCAGTCAGGGAGCTATCGGCCTTGCCCAGATATTACCTCGGAGTCGATGGTGGCGGCACCAATTGCCGCGTGCGCCTCGCCGATGCTGATCTCAACCCTATTGCCGAAGTGACCAATGGCCGCTCGAACCTTCAGCTTGAGAATGGCGAGCCGGCTTATCGCTCGATAACCGAGGGGACGCGCGAGGTTTTCGCGATGGCCGGGGTTGAGTTTGCAGAAACTGCCAATACCCATGCCTGCTTCGGCATGGCCGGCGGCCGGCTGCCATCGGCACGCGACGCCTTCGCTGCGCGAGAATGGCCTTTTGCAAAAGTGACGATCTACGACGACATCGATATCGCCCGGGCAGGCGCTCACGAAGGCCAGGACGGCGCAGTGATCATCGTGGGTACCGGCTCTGCCGGCATGGCGCTGGTGGCGGGCAAGCGCTATCAGGTCGGTGGCTGGGGCTTCCACATAGGGGATCAGATGTCCGGTGCCATTCTGGGCCGCGAACTGGTCCGCTACGCCGTTGAAGCGACCGATGGGCTTATCGAAGGTTCCCCGCTCACTGACGCTGTGATCGAAAAGCTCGGGGGTTCGCTCGATGCGGTCATGGCCTGGAGCTTCGAGAAACGCCAGCCCGCCGATTATGGCGCGCTGATGCCGATGTTCATCGAAGCCTACGACAAGGGCGATCCGGTGGCCCAAAAGCTCATGGAAATCGAGCTTCGCTACATCGATCGCTACGTTGCATATTTCAAGAAGTGTGGTGCAAACTCACTTGCTGTCGTTGGCGGGTTCGGGCAGCGGCTTCTGCCGCTCCTTGAAGCGCGCTATGGCGATTATGTTTGCCTACCCCGCACGGAACCGCTTAACGGTGCTCTTATTCTGGCCCGCCAGAATGCGGCATCGGCCTGATCGAATAGCCCTGGAACTGGAGGCTCGCAGCCAAGTGTCCGCCCGTATCATTCCCGTAAAGCCCTTCGACTATGTGGTGTTCGGCGCCACGGGCGATCTCACGAAGCGCAAGCTGATCCCGGCGCTTTTCCATCGTTTCCACGATGGCCAGTTCGATGAGCGCTCCAGAATTATCGGCGTGTCCCGGTCCAAGCTTTCGGACAAGGATTTCCAGAAGTTCGCCCGCGAAGCGGTGACCGAGTTCGTCGAAAAGGAATACCAGGACAAGGAGATCGTCGAGAAGTTCATCTCCTGCTTTTCCTATGTCGCCAACGATGTGTCCGACAAGGCGGGCTGGGCCGATCTCGAAGCCTCGCTTCGCAGCGATCCTGAAGTCGTGCGCGCCTTTTATCTTGCAGTCGCTCCTTCGCTCTTTGGTCCTATCTGCGATTATCTGGACCACAAGGGCTATTGGCGCCGCGATGCACGCGTCGTCGTCGAGAAGCCATTGGGCAACGATCTCGAATCCTCGATGGAAATCAACGACTCGATTTCCGATGTCTTCGCCGAGGATCAGGTTTACCGCATAGACCATTATCTCGGGAAGGAGACAGTCCAGAACCTACTTGCTCTCCGCTTCGGGAACGTCCTTTTCGAACCCATTTGGGACGCTGCCCATATCGACCACGTGCAGATTACCGTTGCCGAGGACGTGGGGGCGGGGACACGCGGCTATTATGACGAGTCCGGTGCTCTGCGCGACATGGTCCAGAACCACATGATGCAGTTGTTGTGTCTTGTGGCAATGGAACCCCCGGCCTCCGATGACGCCAACGCGTTGCGCGATGAAAAGCTCAAGGTCCTGCGCTCGCTAAAGCCCATCGCGGGTGACGCCGTTTCGCGGACGACGGTACGCGGTCAGTATAAGGGAGGCGCTGTGAATGGCGGTTCGGTCGCGGGCTATCAGGACGAACTGCCCGCAGAGCGAAAAGGCTCGAAAACAGAAACCTTCGTTGCCATCAAGGCGGAGGTCGAGAACTGGCGTTGGGCCGGCGTGCCCTTCTACCTGCGCACCGGCAAGCGGTTGGCGTCCCGCGTTTCCGAAATCGTCATCCAGTTCCGTAAGATTCCCCATTCGATCTTCGATCATGCCGAAGGAGCGCCGCGGCCCAACAAGCTCGTGATCCGCCTCCAGCCCGATGAAGGTGTGAAACTGTTCCTGATGATCAAGGATCCCGGTCCCGGTGGCATGCGGCTGCGCGAAGTGCCCTTGAACCTCTCCTTCGCCGAAACGTTTAGCGAGAGGACGCCGGAGGCTTATGAGCGCCTACTGATGGACGTCATCCGTGGCAACCAGACCCTGTTCATGCGCCGCGACGAATTGGAGGCTGCATGGAAATGGATCGATCCGATCCGCGAGGCGTGGGATCACGCCTCGGAAGCGCCCCAGACCTATACAGCGGGTACTTGGGGTCCTACTGGTTCGGTCGCTCTCATAGAGCGCGACGGGCGGACCTGGCACGAAGGCGGGGACTGATCGGAGTCGGGGAGGGGCGCGGCATCGTGCCACCCCTCGTGTGCCTCGGGCCTTTAGCCCGATCCGCCTTCTCCACCTGGGGAGGTGAGGGGCGGCAGCGTCTTAAACAACAAGGACCACAATCATGACCATCGAACGCAACGTGTTTTCCTCCAAGGAGAAGCTGGCGGACGGACTTGCGGAAGCGGTGGCCGACAATCTCATTGCAGGGATCGAGGAGCGCGGTGCAGCTTCGCTTGCCGTCTCGGGGGGATCGACCCCGAAGCGCTTTTTCGAGACACTTTCGAAACGTGAGGACGTCGATTGGGAACAGGTCAGCATCACGCTGGTTGACGAACGCTGGGTCGACGAGACCTCCGACCGGTCCAATGCTCGTCTTGTGAGGGAAACCCTGCTGCAAGGCCCCGCGGCAGCCGCCAGGTTCATCCCGCTTTATTCCGGGGGCGAGGAACCTGACGCGCTGGCCATCGAACGAACGGCCCTTGCTGTTGCCGCTGCCCCCGTTCCCTTCGATGCGGTGATCCTCGGCATGGGCAACGACGGGCACACAGCCTCATTTTTTCCCGGCGGCGACGCGCTCGAAGCTGCCCTATCGAGCGAAGGTCCGGTGATTGCGATCCGGGCGCCCGGCGCCGGAGAGCCGCGAGTGACCTTCACGCTCCAGTGCCTGCTCGATACGGGGGCTCTCTATCTTCATATCGAGGGTGAGGAAAAGGCGCAGGTGCTCGATAAGGCGCTCGAAACAGGCCCGATCGACGCCATGCCAGTCCGTGCCGTGCTCTCACAATCGATAAAGCCCGTTCAACTCTACTGGTGTCCCTGAGCTCCTCCAATAACTCGGGTAACCTCCAACTCCCTCGCTAAGGAGGCGACCATGACTGTCAAATCCGCCATCAAGGACGTGACCGATCGCATTGCGGCCCGGTCCGAAATATCGCGCCGCGATTATCTCGACCGGCTCGACAAGGCCCGGGCCAAGGGCGTGCATCGTGCGGCGCTTTCCTGTGGCAATCTCGCACACGGCTTTGCCGCCTGCGGCCCGCGCGACAAGGCGGCGTTGGCCGGCGATGTCATTCCCAATCTCGGGATCATCACGTCCTACAACGACATGCTCTCGGCCCATCAGCCCTACGAGACCTACCCCGCGCTTATCAAGCAGGCTGCGCGCGAAGCGGGCGGCATTGCGCAGGTTGCTGGCGGCGTGCCTGCAATGTGCGATGGGGTAACCCAGGGCCAGGACGGCATGGATCTCTCGCTCTTTTCGCGTGATGTGATCGCGATGGCCGCGGCGGTGGGTCTCTCGCACAACATGTTCGATTCCGTCGTCTATCTCGGCATCTGCGACAAGATCGTCCCCGGCCTCGTCATCGCCGCCCTGACCTTCGGCCACCTGCCTGCCGTCTTCATTCCCGCGGGACCGATGACCACGGGTTTGCCGAACGACGAGAAAGCCCGTGTGCGCCAACTTTTCATGGAAGGCAAGGTCGGCCGCGCCGAACTCCTCGAAGCCGAATCCAAGTCTTACCACGGCCCTGGCACCTGCACGTTCTATGGCACGGCAAATTCCAACCAGATGCTCATGGAGATCATGGGCCTGCACCTGCCGGGAGCATCTTTCGTCAATCCCGGCACGCCCCTGCGCGACGCGCTGACCAAGGCGGCAACGAGGCGGGCGCTGGCCATTACCGCGCAAGGCAACGATTATACACCAGCTGGCCGCGTCATCGATGAAAAGGCCATCGTCAATGGCCTTGTTGGACTTCACGCCACCGGGGGGTCGACCAACCACACCATGCATCTCATCGCGATGGCACGCGCTGCTGGCCTGCACGTGACGTGGGACGACATGTCCGCACTTTCCGATATCGTGCCGCTTCTTGCCCGCGTGTATCCCAACGGCCTGGCCGACGTGAACCATTTCCACGCCGCTGGCGGCATGGGTTTTCTTATCCGCGAACTGCTCGATGCGGGCTACCTCCACGACGACGTGACGACGGTTTGGGGCAAGGGGCTCGAAGCCTATACCAAGGAGCCGCGCTTCATCGGCGAGGAACTGACCTTCGAGCCAGTGCCTGCCGAAAGCGGCAACCCTAAGGTGCTCACCAAAGCTTCTGCACCGTTTTCGGCCAATGGCGGGCTCAAACTCCTCTCAGGCAATCTCGGCAAGTCGGTCATCAAGATTTCTGCCGTCAAGCCCGAGAACCATGTCATCGAAGCCCCCGCGCGCGTATTCCACACCCAGCAGGGATTGATCGACGCCTTCAAGGCTGGGGAGCTGACCAGCGATTTTATCGCCGTGGTGCGGTTCCAGGGTCCCAAGGCCATCGGCATGCCCGAGCTCCACAAACTCACGCCCACGCTCGGTGTATTGCAGGACCGGGGTTTGAAAGTGGCACTGGTCACAGACGGTCGCATGTCTGGCGCCTCCGGCAAAGTGCCTGCCGCAATCCACCTCACCCCGGAAGCCGCCGACGGCGGACCGATCTCGAAAATCCGCGATGGCGACATGCTCCGCCTCGATGCAGGGAAGGGGATACTGGAGTATCTGGGCGACGAACATGCCTTCCTCGCCCGCACCCCAGCCTCGGAAAACCTTGAACACGAACATTACGGCACAGGCCGCGAACTTTTCGCCGGCTTCCGGCATTTCGTAGGCGCGGCGGACAAGGGGGCGAGCGTCTTTGCCTGATCTCACTGTCCTCCCCGTCCCGGTTTTCTCCCCGCTCTGCAATCTCGGCTTTGCCCTGCGGCGGGAGGTGTTCGTCATCGAACAGAACGTGCCCGAGGAACTTGAGCATGACGCCGACGATTTGGCCGCTACCCATATCGTCGGCATCGCGGAAGGCGCCGTGGTGGCGGTGTTGCGGATATTGTGGAACGAGAGCTATGCCAAGATCGGTCGCGTCGCGGTGGCAGCGTCCCATCGCGGGCATGGGCTGGGTGCGAAGATGATCCGTTTCGCGGTAGAATACGCTGCTGGGCAGGGCCAATCGCGCTGCTATCTCGAATCCCAGTCCGACAAGGTGGCGTTCTACGAACGGCTGGGGTTTGTTGCCTATGGCGATGAGTTCATGGACGCCGGGATTCCGCATCTGCGGATGAAGAATTTCTAGCTCTTTCGCCCAGCTTCCCAAACTCTGGTGCGCCGACTATACCGTTGCGCATGATCCCTCCCGGCACTGTCCTTTTCAACGATACGCTCAATCCGGACGCCGAAAGCCTCCTGTTCGAGGCTCCGCGCGAGATCGTTCGCGCCCATACGCGCGATGAGGCCCTTGCCGCGCTCGATGCGCTCGACAGGGCGCGCAAAAACGGCCTCTGGGTGGCCGGATATTTCGCATACGAACTCGGCTACGTTTTCGAGGAACGTCTTGCCCATCGCCTGCCCGAACGCAGCAAAACCCCGCTCGTCTGGCTGGGACTTTACCATGCGCCCCGCCGCCTTGATGCGGGCGAAACCGATGCGTGGCTTTCGGCCTGTGCGGGGGAAACCGGAAAAGCTATCGATATCGCGCCCAGAATGGATAAGGCCGCTTATGGCAAGGCTTTCGAGACGGCCAAGGCCCTGATAGCGGCGGGTGACATCTATCAAGTCAACCTCACCTTCAAGGTCGGGTTCCGGCTCGAGGGAGATCCCGTCGCGCTCTACCGTTCGCTGTCCCGCAAGCAGGCTGCCACCTATGGCGCGCTGATGCGGGCCGAAGATCATTGGGTACTCTCGCGCTCGCCCGAACTGTTCGTTGCCCTTTCGGGCTCAACGCTTTCTGCGCGCCCGATGAAAGGCACCGCCAGGCGCGGGCCGTCCATCGCCGAGGATGACGCAGGCCGTGCGGCGCTCGCCGCCGACATCAAGAACCGCGCCGAAAATCTCATGATCGTCGACCTTCTGCGCAACGATCTGTCACGCATTTCCGAAGTCGGCTCAGTGCATGTGACTGACCTCTTTACCGTGGAAACCTATCGCTACCTGCACACCATGACTTCGGGCATTGAGGCGAAATTGCGTGCGGGCGTCACCCAGCGAGAAGCCATCGCCAATCTCTTCCCCTGCGGCTCGATCACCGGCGCCCCGAAAATCCGGGCGATGGAAATCATCGATGACATCGAGACAGAGCGGCGCGGGCTTTATACCGGGGCCATCGGATGGTTCGCGCCTCAAGGAGATTTTTGCCTCAACGTCGCGATCCGCACGGCTGTGATCGACGAGGAGGGCAGGGGAGAAATCGGCGTCGGCGGAGGCATCGTTGCCGATAGCATATGCGAAAACGAATATGCGGAAGCTCTGCTCAAAATGCAGTTTCTCACCGACAATACCGATCCCGTCTGTCTTATCGAAACCATGCTCTGGACCCGCGACGCCGGATTCTTCCTCCTCGATCGTCATCTCGACCGACTGAGGGCATCGGCAGCATACTTTTCCATCCTCTTCGATGAAATCGGGATAAGGGCTCGCCTAGAAGCGTGGGCGCGCTCAGCGCCCTTGGATCGCTACCGTTTCCGCCTGACGCTACACGAAATCGATGGGCTGGACATCTCGGCCGCCGAACTGCCTGAACCTGCCGCGGCGCCAATGCCCTTCCGCTTTGCCCTTGCGCCGGAACGGCTCGATTCCCGGAGCCTTTGGCTCGCCCACAAGACAACCAATCGCGCCTTTTACGATCAGCCGCGCCAGAGGGCGCAGGCCGAGTTCGGTGTCGATGAAGTGGTGTTCCTCAATGAACGTGGCGAAGTTTGCGAAGGCTCCATAACGACGCTGTTCGTCGACCCGGACGGAAAGGGATCGTTGCTCACCCCGCCTCTCACCTCAGGCTTGTTGCCCGGCACGCTTCGCGCCGACCTTCTCGCTTCGGCCCGCGCCCGCGAAGCTGTTCTGACGCCTTCGGAACTCGAAAGCGCGGCCGCCATCTTTCTTGGCAATTCCGTTAGGGGGCTGATGCCAGCAGAATGGGTGAAGCCTTCCTGATGGAGGTCAGAAAAGCACCCGCTGCGCGATCGAGAAATAAATGACGACCCCCACCACGTCACAGATCGAAGTGACCAGCGGGCCCGATGCTGTGGCGGGGTCCATCCCGAGCCGAGTCAGAATAAAGGGCAGCGTCATGCCGATCAGTGCTCCCGCCAAAACGATGAGGATCATCGCCGCTGAGACCACCCAGGCGATATCGATGCCGCCGCGCCATGCGCCGATGCCATAGATTGCAACGGCCATGGTGAGACCGAGCAGTAGCGCGACAAGCGTTTCGCGGCCCAGCATGCGACCCCAGTCCGCCATCCGCACGTCGCCGGTAGCAATCGCACGGACCATTAGCGTTGCCGATTGCGCTCCCGCATTGCCCCCCGAGGCGATGAGCAGGGGCAGGAAGAACAAGAGCGCCAGATGTGCAGCAATCGTATCCTCGAAATAGGCGATCCCGGCGCCTGAAAAAATGTTGCCGAAAACGAGCAGCACCAGCCAGGCGACACGAGCACGATAGAGCACGAAAATCGTCGCTTGTTTGACGCTCTCGCCGAGTCCGCGCACCGTACCGGACTTATGAAAGTCCTCGGTGGCTTCTTGCTGGATAACGTCGAGCGCGTCGTCGTGGGTGACGATGCCGACAATACGGTCGTCCGCATCGATCACAGGCAGGGCGAGCCTGTCGTAACGCGCGATCTTGTTGGCGACTTCTTCCTGATCCTCGTCGACCCGCACCGCCAGCGTATTGCGCTCCATGATCTTTTCGATGCGTGTTGCGGGCGCAACCAAAATAAGATCCTGAAGCCGTACCGAACCCAACAACCTGCGTTCGCCGTCGATGACATAGGCGCGATAGATTGTTTCCTTGTCCGGGGCTTCGAGGCGCAGTTTGTCAAGCGCTTGACGGGCGGTAATGTCGGGCGTGAGCACCGCATAGTCCGAGGTCATGATTGCCCCAGCCGTACCTTCCTCGTAGCTGGCGAGCTTGCGGATGTCCTCGCGCTCGGCATGGGACAGCGCAGGCAGCAGCGCCTCCTGCTCGTGTTCCGAAAGCGCGTTGAAAAGGTCGGCCCGATCGTCCGAGTCCATCTCCGTAATGATCTCGGCGAGCCGTGCGCGCGGGGCGCAATTGGCGAGTTCCACCTGCAGATCGCGATCGAGATAGCCGAACACTTCGGCCTGACGTGGCAGGTCGAGCATGTCGAGGACCTGCCAGTCGATGTCGGCCGGATGGTCCTTTATGAACTGCGCGATATCGGCGGCGTGTTGGGATTCAAGGAATTCGCGGTTGATGCGTGCGTCCGCATCCGAACCGGTCTCAAGCTCGCGGGCGAGGGTATCGAAAGTCATGGGTCACCTCGGTTCATTCCACGCCGTCCCATACGGACGGCGACCGAGGCGAGGGTTTAACCCTTTTGGCTCAGACGCAGTGCGTAAGGGGCGACACCAGTTTCGATCCAGATACGACTGGAGGGGTCGTCCATCGGGTTAAAGTCTCTTGCTGTTTCAAAGATTTGGCCAGCACGCTGAGGACACCGGCCACGCCCCTTATGGCGCAGCTTCTCGTCACAATCAAGGGGAAGAACCAGAGAATCAGGCTGGCTATAGCGGCGTGGCAATAGGGAGCCCGCTAGCCCCTGCCAAGCAGGCGCGTCTTGATGGCCAGCACACTCCGGGCGATCGTCCAGAGGGTCGGCGTCTGCTTGATGGCACGTTTGGCACTCCGCGCGCCGAGCAGCACCGGCGCTGTCAAAGTGCCGAGCGGAGAGACCGGCAAAAGGCTGTCATAGACGGTGGTCGCCGCCGTCCAGTCGGTCTTGTAGTCGAAGTCACCCAATCCCATGTCGAACGAGGTATAGCCTTCGGAGCGTAATTGATCGAGAAGAGCGGACAGCATCACACCCATCAGCGAGTATTTTGACGCCGATCCGATGGTCGTCGAATTGATGTACTGCGAATAATGGGTAGGGGTGCACACCCCGAGGCTCGTCGCCAGGATTTCATCGCCGGCATAGAGCGCGTGATAGCGGAACACCGGATACTCCTGCCCGAGGGAGGCGATGGCAAGGTTCCTGAAATGGCTCTGGAACGCCGGCGCCGCAAATATGTTCGCGACCCCCATTGCGCGAAAACGCTTGCCGCGCTGATCGAGAAAAGCGGCATGCATCGCCTCGATTTCGTCAGCCGACCCTGCTGCCCGGACGGAGAGTTCGCCATACCCTTCCGTAAGTCGGCGTTTCGAGCGACGGATATTGGTGCGGCGCTTGTGGGGTAGCGCCTCCTCGATGAACTCTGCATCCAAGGCATCTAGCTCGCCAAGGTAAAGGTTGTTGGGAGCAGGGACATGGGGAAGGCCCATGAGGAGGTTGGGTTGTCCTTGCCAGAGCGGCACGAAGCTATGAAAGGAAACGATATCGGCGCCCACGCGACGCAGCGCGCCGAAGGCGTCCCGGAGCAGTTCAGGGGTAAGCCGTTCCGCATAGGTCGGATCATAGAGAATGGCATCCATGTTTGAGATGGGCATCCCGACGATTTGGGCAAGTTTGATCCCGAACCGCCGGCTTACACCGAACGGCGCCAGCGCCACCGGCTTGTTCCCATCCATGACCGCCAGAATCGCGATCGTGTCAGGCAGGTCAAAGCCTGCCGCACAATAACCCGCGATCCATTCGAAGCGTTGATAGGGCGTAAGAACAGCGCGTGTTTCGAGATCGCGCCAGAGCGGTTCGACGGCGACGAGGCTGGGATATACCGAAACCGTGAGCCCGTTTGCGGTTGCTACGGTGCCCGAAAAGACAAACGGTTCTTCGGCCATCGCCTGAACAGCCATTGTTCACCCGCCACAGGTTTCGTCCCGCCCATACGGCGCGGGAGCACGTTTCATGTGGCGCCAATATCGAGCGAAAATCCTATCGAAGCATGAACCGGTCCAATCCCCGTGCGCGGAGGAATGTCCTAACGGTCCCCTTGGTTAAGAACCGTTGAGTCGATACGGTAAACTTCATGCCAATGGTCGTCCGGAACGCGTCCGGACGACCATTGGAAATCTAGAGCACCTCGAGGAGCTCAACGTCGAACACGAGATCCTTGCCCGCCAGGGGATGGTTGGCATCGACAGTGATTTCCGCGTTGTCGACGCTGACAACCGTCAATTGCAACGGTTGCCCATCGCCGCCGGTTGCCTGCAGGCGCGCGCCGACGCTGATATCGACTTCGGGTGGAATCCGGTCGCGCGGGACGGCTTGGACCGCTTCGGGACGATGCGGGCCGTAGGCCTCGTTGGCCGGAATGGTGATTGTGGCGCTCTCGCCGACGCTCATCCCTTCGACCTGGGCGTCAAGCCCCTTGATGATCTGACCCGAGCCGACCTGAAATTCGAGCGGCGCGCGGCCATCCGATGAATCGAACTGGGTGCCGTCGGTCAGGCGGCCGGTGTAATGAATACGCACAGTATCCCCGTGCTTTGCCTGGGTCATGCTGTGTCCTTTTTTGCTTGTGTTTGCTTGGGACATGACGGCGCAAGAGTGCGCACAGGGTCGTGTCCGTCGATCAAATGCGCCGTTCCTCGGGGGAGCCGCGCTGAGCACCGGCCAATGTAGGACCTCTGGAGGAAATGTAAACCTATGGGGCCGTTATTGGACCGGCATCGTAAGCTGCCCGGCATCGTCCCAGGCAAACCCGGCCAGCTCGAGTTCCGCGCGGGCGGCGGCCATGTCGAAGGCGATGTATTCGATATCGGGATTGTGCCAATATCGGTTGACTGGCGCGATAAGGCTCCCGCGCGTCGCAGCGTGACCGTCAAGCAGAACATCGACGATGCGGTCGCGGTCGATCGCGTGCGTGAGGGCGCGGCGAAAGCCGGCAAGGGCAAAGTTCGTTCTACGCGTATTGTAGGCGATGTGGTTGAAGCCGATATCGGGCGCCGTCATGATCCCGACGCCGCTGGCAGCCTCCACGGTGGGGACGTGCCACGGGTCGAGTGTGCCCGCCGTCAGGTCGACCTCACCGCCAAGCAGGGCCGAGAGCGTCGCGGTGCCGTTGAAATAGAACAGGAAGTCGACACCGGTCAGCATGATATCGCTGGCGGCAAAATGGTCCTCGAACCGGTCGAGCGACATGTGCCAGCCCGGATCGATGCTGGCGAAACGGAAGGGGCCCGATCCCACGAGGGGGACGTCCCCGTTCTCCAGCGCCGCCGGGTTTTCGATATGGCGCCAGATGTGGCTGGGCAGAATCGGAATCTGGCTGAGCGCTGTTACGGCGAAGGAGGCGGAGGGGTATTTGAGCGTAATGCGCACGGTGCGGGCATCCACGGCTTCGACGGCAAGAAGCGCTCCGAGATAGGCGCCGAGGTAGGAAAACCCGACAAGCTTGGGCTGGTTGAAGGAAAAGGCCACGTCAGTGGCCGTGACGGGCATGCCGTCGTGAAAAATCAGGCCTTCGCGCAGGGTTACCTCAAGCGTCGCTTCGCTCACGAAATCGATCCGTTCCGCGGCCCAGAGCTGGGGCTCCGCGTCGGGCGAGAGTCGCACGAGATAATCATAGTAGAGCCGCATCCAGCGCCAACTCCAGCTTGTGGTGGAAGCGAGGGGATTCAGGCCGTCGGGACGCTGGTGGCCGCCGATGCGCAAGCGCGTCCGAGCCGTCAAGGGCTGCGCCCGCATCAAGTTCCATTCGGTATAGAGCCCGTCGCCCGGCGCCGCGGCGAGGCCAGCAAAGCTCGTGGTCGAATGCGCTACGACGGTATCGCGGTGCGCGATCACCGCAATAGGCACGTCGCGTGCGGCGAGGGCCTGCGCCGCGTGAACCGCCGGCCGCCGCAGTTCGGGATCGAGGGCGCGCGATTGTGCCTGGAACAAGGCATCGTACTCGGGATTGGCGTAACCGGAAAGGTTAGTGCCACCCGAACCGGCCTGGCGCGAATCGAGCAGGCCAAGAAAGAATTGCGGGTCGAGTCGATCGACTCGTCCCGACCACCCGAGAATGGCTGCATCGAAATCCTGCGCATTCTGAACCCGGTCGATAAGAGCGACAAAGTCCATCGCCTCGACCTCAACCGTCAGGCCCAGCTCGCGCCAGGCTTCGGCGATCATCTGGGCAGCCTCGAACCGCACCGGGTCATACTCGGGTACAGGCGCAAGAATGACGATCGGCGGCACGGCCACGTGCTGCGCCGCGACTGGAAACGAGGCGACCGCCAAATATGCCACAAAGGCAAGGCGTGCCACGGTCTTTAAAAATCTCAAACCGGTCGCCCCCCGGGTTGCGTTACCGAGGAATATGGAGTGCCACGCGTAAACAAACCGTCCGCCCCATTTATAAATTCAGGCAGACACTTTAACGCGGATTTTGCGTTCAGAAGCTCGTTCTGGCCTTTAGCGCTTGGGCAAGCGTCCCCTCATCGAGATAGTCGAGTTCGCCGCCCACCGGCACGCCATGGGCGAGTCGAGAGACCTTGACGCCGGAGTCTGCCAGTCGGTCCGTGATGTAGTGGGCGGTGGTCTGGCCCTCGACGGTGGCGTTCACACCAAGGACAATTTCGGCGTAGCCACGAGCTCGGCTTACGAGAGCATCAATGGAAAGATCGTCCGGTCCGACCCCGTCGAGCGGGGAAAGCACGCCGCCCAGGACATGGTAGCGTACTGCCCCGACGCCGGCCCTCTCTAGCGCCCACAGGTCGGCGACGTCCTCGACGACGATCAGCAGCCCCGACTCCGCCCGCCGAGGATCCGCACAGATCGAACAAGGGGAAATCGTATCGATGTTGCCACAGGTTTCGCAAACCCGTACCGCTTCGACGGCGCGGTCGAGAGCAGCCGATAGCGGGACCATCAGCTGCTCCTTTTTCTTTATAAGATGCAGCACCGCCCGCCGCGCCGAGCGGGGGCCGAGCCCGGGCAGGCGCGAAAGAAGCTGAATGAGCTGTTCGATCTCCGGCCCGCCGGATGCGTGGGACATTCTTAAAAAGAGCCTCTCACCCTTGCATCGTCAGAACGGAAACTTCATGCCCGGCGGCATCGGTAGCCCGGCGGTGATTTCACCCATTCTTTTGGCAAGGTACTCCTCGCCCTTGCGCCGCGCGTCGGCGTGGGCGGCGACAAGGAGGTCTTCGAGGATTTCGGCTTCCCCGGGGTTCAACAGCGAAGGATCGATCCTTACGCTCTGCAGATCGCCCTTGGCGGTCATCGAAACGACGACCATGCCCGCCCCAGCATTGCCCTCGACCACCGTGGCGGCGGCTTCGGCCTGGATTTCCTGCGCCTTTTTCTGGAACTCCTGGGCCTTCTGCATCATGCCCATGATATCTCTCATTCGTCTTCCTCCGGGTCGATCGGGGGTTCGTCGGGCAACGGCCCGACCTCTTCATCCTGTTGCGCCCGCGTCCTTATGTTGACAAGTCGCGCACCAGGAAAGGTTTCCATTACCACCTTGACGAGCGGGTCGCGCAGCGCCTCCGAACGCGCATCCTCTTCTTGGGCCTCGCGCGCCTGGCGCAAGGTCGGCCCCTCGATCTCGCTCGTGGAAATGGTGACGAGCCAGGGCCTGCCAGTCCATTCCTTGAGGCGGGCAGAGAGGACCGGAACGATGGCGTTGTTGGCGCCGGCAACCATTGCCACCTCAATCCGCCCGGTCTCGAAGGTTACCGGCTTCATGTCGGATTCCAGCGCATGCTTGAGCATTACATCGCGCTTGTCCCCGGCGAGCGCGACAAGTTCGGCATAAGTCCTTGGACTGGGTAGCGCGCTGGCCTGGGGTGCGGATGCAGGCATCGGCGCGGCTTCGACCTGCCGGCTCAAAGCCGGCGCGTGGCCACGGGCCTGATAGCCGCCTCCAGTGGAGGGCGGCCTGGAAAGCATGGGCGAAGGGGCGTCGCCACCTTGGGATGTAAGTTTTTCGATGAGTTCTTCGGGGCTCGGGAGATCGGCAGCATATGCAAGCCGGATCAATACCATTTCGGCGGCCTGAAGCCCGTTGCCCGATTGGGCGATTTCCGAAAGTCCACGCGAGAGAATTTGCCAGGTCCGCGTGAGCGTTCTCAGACCGAGCTTTTGTGCAAATTGCGCGCCGCGAGTCCGCTCGTCCGGGGTGAGCACCGGATCGTTGGCGGCGGCGGGCACGATCTTGATACGGGTCACAAGGTGGGTGAATTCGGCAAGGTCGGTAACGATGGTGGTGGGGTCGGCGCCGGATTCGTAGAGCGTGCGCGTGTCGTCGAGCGCGCCGGCGATATCCCCGCCCATGAGTTTCTCAAAAAGATCGACAATGCGCGCGCGGTCGGCCAGACCCAGCATATCGCGCACAGCATCGCGCGTGATCGCACCATTGCCATGTGCGATGGCCTGGTCGGTGAGAGAGAGGCAATCTCTAGCCGAGCCTTCACCAGCCCGCACGATCATCGCAAGCGCTTCGGGCTCCACGGCGACCTGTTCCTTTTCGAGCAGTCCGCCGAGATAGTCCGTCATGACCTCCGGGGCGATGCGGCGGAGGTCGAAGCGTTGACAGCGCGAAAGGATGGTCACCGGAACTTTCCGGATTTCCGTCGTCGCGAAGATGAACTTCACATAGGGAGGGGGTTCTTCGAGTGTCTTGAGAAGCCCGTTGAAGGCCGATGTCGAGAGCATGTGCACCTCGTCGATGATGAACACCTTATAGGGTGCGCTCATCGGAGGCGTGCGGGTCATCGCGTTGATCTCGCGAATCGAATCGATGCCCGTATTTGACGCAGCGTCCATCTCCATCACGTCGACATGGGTGCCCGCGATGATTTCGGCGCAATGGAGGCCGGGGCTGGAGAGGTCGAGCGTGGGGCGGGCCCCGGTTTCATCGGCGTAATTGAAGGCGCGCGCCAGGATGCGGGCGGTGGTGGTTTTGCCCACCCCGCGTACGCCGGTCAGGATAAAGGCATGGTGGATGCGGCCCGAGGCGAACGCATTGGCCAGCGTGCGAACCATCGCATCCTGACCCACAAGACTCCCAAAGCTCGATGGGCGGTATTTCCGGGCCAGAACCTTGTAGGGCGTCTGCGGGGTCTCGGGGGTCACCATCACGTGCCGTTAAGAGGGAATCGGTAAATCGGCATCGAGAGTGGCCGATAAGTGGGAGGCTGACAACGACCCGCGCCGTACTCGTTAGGGCTGCTTCCTTCCGGACCTGACCCGGTTGGCGAGCGGTTCGTCCGCCACCAACCTCCCGCCCCCTATGTGCTGCATCGGGGCGGGTATTGCAAGGGGAGTCGGTGACCCGGATACACGATTCAACGCTCCGACGGCGCGGGAAGGTGCGCGACAGGGTAGATACCGAGCAGCTTGAAATGATCGGAAAAGAAGCCTAGCTCCTCGAGGGCATATTTCACGTTCCGGTCCTCCGGGTGGCCTTCGATATCGGCGTAGAACTGGGTGGCTGTGAAACTGCCGTTGACCATGTAGCTTTCGAGCTTGGTCATGTTGACACCGTTGGTCGCGAACCCGCCCATCGCCTTGTAGAGCGCCGCCGGGACGTTGCGGACGCGGAAGACGAAAGTTGTCTTTATCTTGTTGCCGTCCGGTGCGGGTCGTTCCATGTCGCGCGACATGATGAGAAATCGCGTCGTATTGTGGGCGGCGTCTTCGATATTTTCAGCCAGCACATCGAGGTCGTAAATCTCGGCGGCAAAGCGCGACGCGATGGCGCCAAGCGATTTGTCCCGCTTCTGGGCAACTTCCTTGGCCGAACCGGCGGTGTCGACTGCGTTGATCGTGCGCAGGCCATGCTTTTTGATGAAGGCCCGGCATTGGCCAAGGGCAACCGATAGCGATTGCACGGCCTTGATGTCCGAAAGCGTGGCGCCATGCACCCCCAGGAGGTTCATGCGCACGGGCAGATAATATTCGCCGATGATGTAGAGCCCGCTTTCAGGCAGTATGTGGTGGATGTCGGTAATCCGCCCGTATAGGGAATTCTCGATAGGCACGACCGCGAAATCTGCCGCTCCGGTCTGCACCGCGCCGATGGTTTCCTCGAACGTCACGCAGGGCAGGGGCTCGTCATCAGGAAACACCGCAACCGCCGTTGCATGACTGAACGCGCCTAGTTCTCCCTGAAATGCAATTCTGCGGCCCATTTTCTCTATCCCGGCAGGTGTGGAAAGCACGCTCTATTGACCTTCGCGGAGTTCAAGTCAATTGCACATTCGAGCGCTTTCGATTAGGGCTTTGCGGGAATTGTCGCACCCGGCCGATCCCGGTTGCGCGGGCCGAAGCTTCTATTATATGGTCCGCGCGCGTCGTCGTTGTGCGCCTTTCGTTTGCGTTTGGCCGGGAACTTCCCGCTGCATGCGGAGGTTGTGCAGGCGACACGAAGCGACTTGCTGAACTTGCCGGCGCCGGCGGGGGTAACGGTACGGAGAGACCGAGATTATGAATTCGTTTGAACTCAACAAGATTTTCGGCGCCATTCTTGGCACGCTGGTTTTCGTGATGGGCGTTGGCTTCATTGCCGAAGAAATCTACCATCCCATCCAGAATCGCGGCGCGACCTATCTCCTGCCCGAGCCTGAGGCCGGCGGCGCAGCCGGCCCGGCCGAAGTCGCGCAAGTCGAGCCGATCGAGGTTCGCATGCTGGCTGCATCGGCGGAAGCGGGCGAGCGTCTCATGAACCGCTGCCAGTCCTGCCACGATTATTCGCCAGCCAATGCCAACCGGACCGGTCCGGGCATCTATGACATCGTGGGCCAGGAAATCGCCTACCACGAAGGCTTTGCCTATTCGGACGCGCTGGCCGCGCTTGGTGCCGCTGGTGAAATCTGGGATTACCAGCATCTCGACGATTTCCTCGCTTCGCCGCGTGGCTATGCGCCCGGCACGAAGATGACTTTTGCGGGGCTGTCGAATCCGATAGATCGCGCCAATCTCATCGCCTACCTGCGCACGCTTTCGACCGATCCCTATCCGCTGCCCGACGTGTCCGCCGAGGTCGTTGTCGAGGATGAGGCTATTGCCGAGGAAGAGGTGACCGGTTTTGATGATGCGCCGGTCGTTGACGTCGATGGCCCGGTCGAGCAGTCTCCCAGCGCTGTCGAAGAGCACGATCAGCCCGGCAACTGACCGGCTGCCAACTGACGATTTGAATTTGTAAAAGAGCCATGCGATTCTCGCATGGCTCTTTTTATTTGCGGAGGGATACACCATGGCGATGCTGCTTCACCTTACCGATGTCAACGAGAAGGCATGGGCCGATGGGTTGCGCGCGGCCCTCCCGGGCTATCCGGTATTGATGCGCTCGGACGGGTATGATCCCAAGGCGATCCACTACATCTTTGCCTGGAAGCCGGCACCCAATGCTTTCGACGGAATGGACAACCTCAAGGCCGTTTTCTCTTTGGGAGCGGGCGTCGATTCTCTCATGCAGCATCCGGCGCTGCCCGATGTCCCCATCGTTCGTTTCGTCGATGATGAACTTACCCAGTGCATGAGCGATTACGTCGTCGCCAATGTCATGATGCACCAGCGGCTCTTTACGCGCTATACCGCCCACCAGAAGGCGAAGATTTGGAGCCAGCTCTATCCGCCTGCCTCCAGCGAGATTTCTGTCGGCATAATGGGTTTGGGGACGCTCGGGCTCGACGCGGCTAACAAGCTCAAGTCGATTGGTTTCGATGTCCTGGGCTGGAGCAGGAGCGAAAAAGAGGTCGAGGGCGTCGATACCTTCGCAGGCAATGATCAGCTCGATGCTTTTCTTGCCCGTACGGACATCCTCGTATGCCTTCTTCCCCTGACGCCCGAGACCCGCGGCATCCTCAACATGGAAACCTTCAAGAAGCTTCGGCGCGGTCCGCTGGTTGGTGGTCCGGTGCTCATCAACGCGGCACGCGGCGGGCATCAGAAGGAATCCGATATCGTGACGGCCCTGCGCGACGGCACGCTGGCTGCAGCCAGCCTGGACGTCTTCGAGGTGGAGCCCTTGCCCAAGGATAGCCCCCTCTGGGAAATCGAAACCTGCTTCATCACGCCCCACATCGCCGCCATTTCCAACGAACGCTCAGGCGTCAAATATTTCGCCCGGATGCTGCTCGACCATGAGGCTGGCAAGCCGCTGCGCAACTTGGTGGACCGGGCGCGGGGGTATTGAGCAGACCAAGGAACGCCAGTGACTTGCGGCTTCGGCCTCGCTTTCGGATATGCCGGCCTCTGGGTCGCGCCAGCGAGTGCAGAGCCGGGATAACGGGCTTTGTCGCCTATTCAGGAAGCGGGCGTTCTCCCAGATTGTGCGCAAGCATGACAAGGTAGCCGTTGGGGTCTAGGACGAAGATTTCCCTTTTCCCGCCCTCCCGGTCCCCATAGCGGCGCCAAACTTCCCTGGGGCCGGTATAAAGCGGGATGTTCAAGTGCTTGAGCCGTTCGATAATCGGCTCGACGCTCGCGACGAAAATCTGAAATATGACCCCACGGCCAAACGGCATTTCGAGCTCTGCTGTTTCCCAGTTTCCGGCCCGTTGGCACAACATGACCTGCGCGCCTTCGGGTCTCTCGAGAAAAGCGAAAAGCTGCTCAGGTCGCTCATAGGCAACTGTAAAGCCCAGCGCGTCCATCCAGAATGCGCGGCTTTCGTGGAAGTCGGCAACGAGCAGTTCCGGCACTAGGCCTGCAAAGCCGCCGTGGGGCGGGTGTCCCTCGTTTGCCATTCCCAGCTTTTCCTCTCCGCTTCAGCCAATCGCCCCATACTTCTCCCGAAGGACCTCGAACACCGCCCTGATGCCCTGGTCGGTGCCGCCGAAAGGGCGGCCCGGCCGTGCTTCAGGAGCCCAGCCGAAGATGTCGAGGTGAACCCAGTTCGTTTCCGGTTTGAGAAATTTGTTGAGGAACAGGGCAGCAGTGATCGAACCGGCGAACGGGGCGCTGGTGATGTGATTCACATCCGCGATCTTTGAGGCGAGCATCTTTTCGTAACCCTTCCAGAGGGGCAGGGACCATACGGGATCGTCAACGGCCAGTCCGGCGGCAACGATTTTCTCGCCAAGCCCCTGATCCCGTGCGTAGAGGGGCGGAAGATCGGGCCCGAGCGCGATGCGGGCGGCGCCGGTCAATGTCGCCATATCGATGACGAGATCGGGGTCCTCCTCGTCGGCCAGGGCCAACGCATCGGCAAGGATCAGGCGCCCCTCGGCATCGGTATTGCCGATCTCGACGGTCAACCCCTTGCGCGATGGCAGGACGTCCCCCGGGCGGAAGGACGATCCTGAGATTGCGTTCTCGACGATCGGAAGCAGCACGCGCAGGCGGACCTTGAGCTTCGCATCGATGATCGCGTGCGCAAGCCCGAGCACATTGGCGGCTCCGCCCATGTCCTTTTTCATGAGCGCCATGCCCGAAGAGGGCTTGATATTGAGTCCCCCGGTATCGAAGGTCACGCCCTTGCCGACCAGGGTAAGTTTGGGATCGCTCGCTTCGCCCCAGGAGAGATCGATCAGGCGGGGCGGTTCGGCGCTGGCGCGGCCAACCGCATGGATCATCGGGAAATTTTTCTTGAGCAGCGCGTCGCCCGTGATGACGGAAATACTCATCTTGCGGTCCGATGCGAACGTCCGTACCCGGGCTTCGAACTGGTCAGGCCCCAAATCGTTGGCCGGCGTGTTGATGAGATCGCGCGCCAGGGTTGTCGCCGCGGCCAGCCGGGTGACCTGCGCCCCATCCGCTTCTCGAGGCAGTTCCAACACCGGCGCGTCAGCCCGGGCCTTGTAGCGATCGAAGCGGTAGGCGCCCAGCGAAAAGGCGAGGGCTGCGAGAGTAGGGTCGCCGAAATCTCCTTCGAGCCGGTATTGACCGGGATCGAGCGCTGCGGCGGCCAATCCGAGAACGAGCGGCTGCCGGTCGTCGGCCGTGCCCATGCCGAAAAAATAGCCCTCCAATTGTCCCTCCTCACCCGGTACGGCGAGCAGCTTTCCGTACTGTCCCTTAAAGCCATTGGCCCGGGCCCAATTGAGGGCGGCGCCCGAGCGTGAGGCGCCGTCCAGCCGGCCCTCGTAAACGCAGGTGATTGGAAGCGTAGCGGTCATGGAGAGTCTTTCCGGTGGAGACATTTTGAATCACCCGTGACCCTAGCGCGCGGACCCTTGGCGGGCAATCGGACGGCAGGCCGGCTTAACCGGGCGTTAGGGTTAATAATTTACAACTCGGAAACTAGGGGAACCACGCTGAGTCCGTGCGCCCCCGGTGTATCGAGGAGAAGGGCATGGGTTTGGCCCCGGTCATGCGCTTTGTGCGCGCAGCATTGCTGGTTGGAACGGCGGCGCTGACGCTGTCGGCCTGCGCGTCCAACCGAACAGGCCATGCCGTTACGGCCGATTATTCTAATCTCTCGGGACCGCAGATACAGGCGAGCGTCGTCGATCTCGCTGCGCGCTATCGCGCCGATCCCCGTAACAAGACGCTCGGCATCCACTATGCCGCCGCACTGCGCGCCGCCCAACAGCAGGCCCAAGCCGTTATGGTCATGGAACACCTCATGGCCGCCTACCCCAACGACCCCGAAGTTAACCTTGCCTATGCCCGCGCCTTGGCCAGCGATGGCCGGTTCTCTCAGGCGCTCAACGTGGTCGAGCAGGCCGTCAATCCGGTGGCGCCAGACTGGGACGCGCTTTCGGTGCGTGGCGCCATTCTCGATCAGATGGGCGAGCACGCGCTCGCGCGGCAATCCTATTCGCAGGCTCTGCTGCTTGCGCCTCAGCAGGCGAGCCTGCATGCCAACCTCGGGCTTTCCTTCGCCATGACGGGCGAGCTTCCGCAGGCCGAAAGCCATCTGCGACAAGCTGTTTCCCTTCCCGGTGCCTCCTCTAAGGTGCGTCAGAATCTTGCTCTGGTCCTGGGCCTTCAGGGCCGCTTCGAGGAAGCGCGCGCAATTTACGCAGCAGAACTGCCGCCCGACGCCGTGGAGGCCAATATGGCCTATATTCGAGCCATGCTGACCCAGCAGAACCGCTGGGACCAGATTCGCGGCGATACGCAGGGATAATCGCCCCGTCAGCACACCTCCCTAGGCCTGTGCCCGGAAGCCATTGCGGGTTGAGAACGCGACCGGTGCCGATCGCGCGGCGTGGGAAGCCTGTGCGCCCGAATGGTGCGTTTTGGCCCAGCTATAGGGGCTCCGGAGCAACTCGATTGCGGCCATGGCCGTCGCGAGCCACATCATGAACCAGTAGATTGGCAGCAAAACCAGCCAGCCGACGAGGTCGCGCCGTCCGATGCGGGCAAGGCCGATCGCACTCACAAGGATTGCGCCTGCATAGCCGATGCCGAGTACCCCCAGGCTGGCCAGGACCGGGAAATCGGGCGCGCCCCGCCAGAGAAGGTCTCCGGTCAGGTGCACCAACAGGGCAGCCAGCATCAGCCCGTGGATCGATATCGAGAGCACCATGCCCCCCACCAGCGTCTCGAACGCTATAAGGCCACGCCACCCCAGGTCGTCGAGCAATCTCTTTGGATGGGCATTGTGCACGATCACCGTCTGCATCCATCCTTTCATCCAGCGCGAGCGCTGGCGTAACCATGCGCCAATCGCCACAGGCGACTCTTCGGAGGTAAAGCTCGCAAAGGTTTCGACCCCGTGGCCCAGCCGGCCGATCCTTATGCCGAGATCGGCATCTTCGGTCACATTGAAGGCATCCCAGCCGCCGATGGATTTCAGGATATCGGTGCGGAAATGATTGGACGTCCCCCCGAGCGGCACCGGCAGGCCGGCTCTCGCAATGGCGGGGAGCAGTACCCCGAAATGACCGGCATATTCGGCCGCGAACATCCGCGTAAGCCAGTTTCGGTCGGCATTGGTGATCAGTAGATGCGCCTGGAGGCAGGCAATCTCTGGATGCCTGGCGAACAGCGTCGCGGCCTTGCGCAATTGCTGGCGGTCTGGCACGTCCTCGGCATCGAACACCGTGACATGGCGCCCCCGCGCGAAGGGCAGTGCGAAGTTGAGGGCCTTGGGCTTGGTGTACGGCGGTCGGCGTGGCACCACGACCACGGAAAACCTGGCATCGTCGAGATAGCGTCTGGCCGCCATCACCGTCCGTCGGCTCGTGCTCTCGACCACGAACTTGATATCGAGCTTTTCAGCCGGATAGTCGAACCGTGCCATCGCTTGGGCAAGCTGAGGCACCATATGGGCTTCATCTCTCAAGGGAATGAGAACGGTATAGACCGGAAGGGCCTCGTCGCCGAGCAGGCGGTCAGTCTGTAGCGGCAGTGTCTTGCGCGCGGTGAAGGCTGCCCGCAGGCGGAAAAGGGACGGACAGACCAAAAGCGTGGCCAGCGCCGGGAACAGCGTCGTTTGCACGTTCGAAGGGGCAAACAGTGCTGCCGCCGCGACGATAAAAATCGCCAGCACAAGTCCATAGCGATGGCGCATGCCAAGCTCGGTATTCGCGTTCCCGTGCGGGTATTGCCGCACCGTGCGCTGAACGGCCTCGGAGGCGAGAAGATCCGCATTGACTGTCGCAAGCGCCGTTGCAAGGTTTCGCGGGCTTGTAACGACAACGGGGACAGCGGGTGCGCTCTTTGCGAGCGCCAGCAGTCGCCTCAGCCCCGGCGCCACGAACAATACATCGGCCCCTCGCATCCGGCCTCGAACCGATGAGAGGCTCCACAGCGCGTCGACATTGGCGTCGCTGGAAAACGGCAGGATGAAGGGGGCAATATCTTCGACATAGGCCAACCCGAGTAGGGCCGCCACCTGCCGGTACACCTCGTCCTCATCTCGCCGGGCCTGATGAATGAAAACCGTGAGCGGATCACAATCGAGCCGCTCCGCGCGCTCAAGGATCGCGTCGGCGCGTCCAGATGCGGCGTCATTTCCCAGTAATGCTTCAAGTATGGCTTTTTCGGCGAGGAACTGACCATGCTCTCGCATACCCATGCCCCCAAAAACGAGCCGAGCCTACCAATGGCATCGCAAATGCGCCATAAACCGCGCCGGCCGACACATGACCTGTGGATTTCCCGACGCTTTTAGGCGGCGGCGGTTGCCCGGTTTTGTTGGGTCAACTGGCGTTTCCGCTTTGTCAAGCGCGGTAAGCCAGCCTGTGGACATAAGCCCTCTCGCCAGCGCTCATACTCCGTTGGGCCCGCTGCCCTTGGCCCTATAATTGAGGCATTCCTGCCCCGATGACGAGGCCACCAAGCTTTGCGAGTGACACGCAGGATTGGATGCGGGGGGAACCTTGGCAAGCTACCAATCCGCGAATAAATGCGCCATAAAGCGCACAAGTTGAACCGAATATGTGGAAATTTCTATGGTGCCGAGGCGGTTGTGCCTTCTCGTTCTGGCGGCTCTTGTGAGCTTTCCGGCACCGCCGAGTGCGCAGAATCTGCCAGCACATGTCGATCCGGCGGCCCGCGAGGATATGGTTGATCCGGCCATGGTTCCCGCCTTGCGGTTCCTCACCACCGACGACTTCCCGCCCTTCAACTATTCTGATGGAAGTGGACGGCTCGTGGGGTTCAACATCGATCTGGCGAACGCGATCTGCATGCGCCTTTCCGCGCGCTGCACCGTTCAGGCCTGGCCGTGGAACCGCGTTCAGGAGGCCCTGGCCAATAATCAGGGTGACGCGCTGATTGCCGGCCTGTCGATGGACGGCCAAGCCGCGGAGCGTTTCGATTTTTCACGGATCTATCTCCAGTTGCCAGCCCGTTTCGTGACTCGCCGAGGCGTCGAGATGGTTTTCGATCCGGCCGGGTTTGCGGGATCGGTCGGTGCACGCGAGGGCTCCGCTCAGGCGCGCCTCATCGCCCGCGTCTTGCCGGAGGCTCAGATTTCACCTTATGAAACCGAGTTCGACGCTCTTGCCGCCCTCCGGGAGGGGGAAGTCGACGTGGTCTTTGGCGACGGCATGAGGCTTGCCTTCTGGCTCAATGACAATCCCGATTGCTGCGCCTTCTCGGGCAATGCTTACTTCCGTCCAGATCTGTTCGGCCAGGGTATGACCATCGCCGTTCCGGCCGGGCTCGATAACGTCCGCACGGCCATTAACTGGGCTCTCGTGCGGCTCGAAAGGGAAGGACGGCTCAACGAGCTTTACCTGCGCTGGTTCCCGGTAAGCTTCTACTGAGGCAAGGCGCTGAGCGGACCCGCTCGATTGCGACGCAATGCCGTTGTCAGAGCGGGTTGCTTGTTGCCGCTACCCGAATTTTGGGGGATGCCACAACGTCACGAGCGCAAACCGCCGCCGGCACGTCTACAACCGCCGGTGCCTCACACGCGCCGACGTCTCCAGGGCTGCCGTAATCAGCCGGTCGATCGAAAACGCGTCCCGGATCATCTCGAGGAGCCGCAGTTCCTCTTGGTTGAGCTTTAGATCTACCGTCGCGATTTCCACGGCAAGCGCATAGGCCGTTTCCTGCAGGCGCGGTTCGAGGGCGTCGGCGATTTCGGCGAGCAGGGCATCGAGACCGCCCTTGTTGAGCTGGTCGACGCATCGGCTCGCCACCTCCGGCAGCCGCGCGATATCGAACCCCTCGAACACCGGCCAACGGCTGATCAGGGCCGCGAAGCGGTCGATCTCCCGGTCGGTCACGTCGGTATCGGACACTGCAGTCACGACCATGGTGTAGATAAGGGCATCGGTGGGGGAGAGGGGCATCGCCGGTGGCTCGTCCAGAGGGGAAATCCTGAGGTACAACCCTAGGAACAGCCGGGCTTGCGCGCAAGCCCAAAGCGAGCAAGCCATTGACCTTTGGAAGCCGATGATGCAACACGAGCCCCGCATCTGTTTCCCGTTATCGACTTGCTAGGATGGACCCCGGTGTCCCACGCCCTTCCACCGCTCGACCCTGCCGCTATTGCCGCCGCGCCCAATGCCCGCGCCTGGCCATTCGAGGAAGCGCGCAAAGTCGTTGCGCGGGTTCAGAAGTCGGGCAAGAAGGAAGCGATATTCGAAACCGGTTATGGGCCCTCCGGCCTGCCCCATATCGGCACTTTCGGAGAAGTGATGCGCACGACCATGGTGCGCACCGCCTTCCGGCTGCTCACCGGCGACTCCATCGCAACGCGCCTGATCTCGTTTTCCGACGATATGGACGGGCTGCGCAAGGTGCCCACCAACGTCCCCAATCCGCAAATGCTAGAGGCCGCTCTCGGCCTGCCGGTGTCGCGAGTGCCGAACCCCTTCGGGTCGGACGCGCCGAGCTTTGCCGCGCACAACAATGCGCGTCTGCGCGGATTCCTTGATGCATTCGGCTTCAATTACGAGTTCGCCTCCGCTGCAGATTATTACACCTCCGGCCGGTTCGACGAAGCGCTGCTGCGCATGCTCGATGTCTATGACGAAGTAATGGAGATTATTCTCCCGACCCTGGGCGAAGAGCGTCGCGCCACCTATTCGCCCTTCCTGCCGATCTCCCCGCGAACCGGCGTGGTGCTGCAGGTCCCCGTCGTCGAGCGCGATGTCGCCCGCGGGCTGATCGCCTATATCGATCCCGACACCGGCGAGCGCGTCGAAACCACCGTCACCGGCGGCGCGGTCAAGTGCCAGTGGAAGGCCGATTGGGCACTGCGCTGGTATGCGCTGGGCGTGGACTATGAAATGTCGGGCAAGGATCTGATCGATTCCGTGCGCCTCTCGAGCCGCATCGTCACCGCGCTCGGCGGAACCCCTCCCGAAGGGTTCAATTACGAATTGTTCCTGGACAAGGACGGCGCCAAGATTTCCAAGTCCAAGGGCAACGGGCTATCGATCGAGGAATGGCTTACCTATGCCAGCCCCGAGAGCCTTTCGCTTTTCATGTTCGGAAAGCCCAAGGCGGCCAAGCGCCTGCATTTCGATGTCATCCCCAAGGCGGTCGACGAGTATTTTGCCTTTGCTGCCAGCGCGCAGAGCCAGGATGCGCCCGCGCTTCTGGAAAACCCGGCTTTCCATATCCATTCGGGCCGCCCACCGGCCTACGACATGCCGGTCAGCTTTGCGCTGCTGCTCAATCTCGCGACGGCTTCAAATCCCGAAAACCGCGACGTGATGTGGGGCTATATCTCGGCCTACGCCCCCGGTGTGACCCCCGAGACGCACCCACATCTCGACGCGCTGGTTGGCTACGCCATCCGCTACTTCCTTGATTTCGTCGAGAAGAACTACCGCGCACCCGACGATGTCGAACGCAAGGCGCTCGCCGACCTCTCCGAAGCGCTCGGTGCACTTCCCGAAGACGCCGATGGCGAGGCGATCCAGAACGCTGCGCTCGATGTGGCGCGCGAGATTGAGCGCTATCAGGACCGCTCGCGTGTTGGCCCCTCTGGCGGTCCGGGCGTATCCGGGGCCTTCTTCCAGATGCTTTATCAGGTTCTCATTGGCCAGGAACGCGGCCCGCGCTTTGGCTCCTTCGCTGCACTCTATGGCGTCGCCAACACCCGTAATCTCATCGAACGCGCGCTGGCGGGGGAGTTGGCGGGCTAGTCCAGCCTCTTCAAAAATAGACCACGCGCTGGGTTTCGATAAAACCGAGCGCTTGATGCATGGCATGGCTCGTCGTGTTGCCGAGCAATGCGTCGGATGCCATCTCCACACAACCGGTTGATCTGGCCCAAACCTCGACATGGGCGACCAACTGGCGCGCAACCCCCAGTCCTCGTGCTTCGGGACAAACGTATATGCCCTCAAGGAATGCCACCGGCGACGTCTCGCAGCCATTGACGTAATCGTGGCGGAGACTCGCTTCGGCAAAGCCAAGCATTTGTCCATCATCGCCTTTCGCAATGAAGGCCGGCGTTCGGTCATTGCCAGCTAGAATCTCGGTGATCTCGCGTGCATGGCTTGCCAGGTCCGATTGCGGCCAAAGCGCAAAACGCAGGCTGACCCAGCCCTTTTCGTCCTCGCGCCTAGCACGCTCGATCCTCACTGGCTTGCCCACAAGATTCGCGCGATCCAGTCCACCTCCTCGGGTTTGAAGATACGCGGCGGATGGTCGGGGTTGATCGAGTGCAACTCGATCTGCTTTTCGGTGCGGCGGTGGAGGATTTTGGCCATCACCTCTCCTTCATGGGTGCGCACCACCACCCTGTCGCCGCGCCGCAATTGCTCGGTGGGCGAGACGATCAGCACATCCCCGTCCCGATAGAGCGGCTGCATGGACTCGCCCGAAACCTCGAGCGCATAAGCCGTTCCGTCACCGAGACCGGGAAACCGCACCTCGTCCCAGCCTTGTCCGGCCGGAAAGCCCGCCGAATCGAAATAGCCGCCCGAACCGGCCTGTGCGAAGCCGAGCAGCGGCACCGTATTGCCATACCTCTGCGATGATGGCTGGAAATGGGATGCCACGCCCGAAAGCAGGCCGTCGAACGTCTCGTTGGTCGCTTCCAGCACTTTGGCTATGGATTCGGTCGAAGGCCACCGCTCGCGACCGTCCTTGCTCACGCGCTTGGAGGGATTGAATGCGGTCGCATCCAGTCCTGCGAGTTTGGCAAGCCCAGACGTCGACAGCCCATGCCGTTCGGCAAGGGAATCCAGCGCCTCCCAGATCGTGCGGTGTGAAAGCATCTCGTCTTCCGCTCCAAGGAATTAAGTCTCTGCCATCGGAAACTAATCCTATTCCTCTCTATAACCTGCCCACCCTCTTGTAAAGCCTTCCTCGCCGCTGCTTCGCTTTATTGTGCGCCGGTGCCGGGAGCAGGCGAGATATCATTCCTCCGCCACGGCATTTCCCAAAAGCGCTCAAATGCTCTAGAGCATTCCCGATATCTGAGGAGCCGCGCATGGCAGAGCCTGTCTACAAGATCGCTTCGCAACCCGATTGGAACGCCGCTCTTGCTGCCGGCGAGCTCCAGGGCACGCCGGTCGATCTCACCGATGGCTATATTCATTTCTCCACCGCCGCCCAGCTTGCCGAAACGCTGGACAAGCACTACCGCGGGCAGGGCGGTCTGGTGCTCGCGACCATCGATCCGGATCTTTTGCCGGTGCCGCTCACATGGGAGCCCTCGCGCGGCGGCCAGCTGTTCCCGCACCTTTATGCCCCGCTGCCCATGAGCGCCGTCACAACCCACCGCCCGCTCGAAGCACGGCTCGATGGTGGTTTCGATCTGCCGGAGATCGCCCAATGAGCCTCATCGATCTTCTCAAGGCTCCGGCCATTGCCAGGTTCACCCGCGATGCGCTTTTGCGCATGGAGCCCGAGACAGCTCACCGCGCCACCATCAATGCCCTGCGCATGGGGCTGGCGCCAAAGGGCAACGCCGATCCTGCCAGTCTTGCCGTCAAGTTCGTCGGGCTCGATCTGCCCAATCCCGTCGGCATGGCGCCCGGTTTCGACAAGAATGCCGAAGTTCCGCGCGCCTTGGGCCGGGTCGGCTTCGGCTTTGTCGAGGTGGGCACGCTCACCCCGCATCCGCAATCGGGCAATCCGTCCCCCCGCGTATTCCGCATTCCGGAAGCGATGGGCATCGTCAACCGCCTCGGCTTCAACAATGAGGGGCATGAAGCTGCCTTCGAGCGCCTCAAGAACCGCGATGCAGGCGTCGTCTTGGGCGTCAATATCGGTGCCAACAAGGACAGCGCGGATTTCGTCGCCGACTACGTGACCGGCGTCAAAGCCTTCTCGCCCATCGCCGATTATCTCACTGCCAACATCTCCTCGCCCAATACGCCGGGCCTCAGGAACCTCCAGGCAGACGAGGCGCTTGCCCGCCTGCTCGGCGCCCTCACCGAAACCCGCGCCGCCCAGCCGCGCCAGACACCGATTCTCTTGAAGATCGCCCCCGATCTCGATGAGCCACAGATGGATTCCATCGCCCGTATCGTCGCGGCAAGCGGCATCGATGGGTTGATCGTCTCCAACACCACGCTTGCGCGCGATGCTGTCGCGGGCCTCCCTAACGCCTCCGAAACCGGCGGCCTCTCGGGCAAACCCCTCTTCGCCCTCGCCACCCAGCGCCTCGCCCAGTTGCGCCTGCGGCTCGGCCCCGATTTCCCTATCGTTGGGGTGGGCGGCATTCACTCCGCCCAAAGCGCCATTGCCAAGTTCGAAGCGGGCGCGACCGTCGTCCAGCTCTATTCCGCGCTGGTCTATGGTGGGCTGGAACTGGTCGAGGAGATAAAATCCGGCCTCGCTGGCGCGGTCGCTACGCGTGGTTTGTCGTCTGTCTCCGCACTCACCGGCCTGGCTGTCACCGATTGGGCCGAGGGCAGGGGCGTCGTTTGAACTATCCGCGCACCAGCCGGTTGAGCCCCACGGGATAAAGCCGGTCGCGCCCCATCACCATCACCTGCAACTTGCTGCGGTTGAAGAGCCCCGCGAAGGCATCCGAAAGGATATTGAGACTCCCCGTCGAAGCACCGTAGGCGGGAAGGATCAACTGGTTGTCGTCCCAGACGAAACAGGGCCGCCGCGTCGATTTTCCGTTCATGGCGATCCGCGCTGCCGGGTGCAGGTGCCCAGCGATCAGCCCTTGCCCGCCGCGCTCGGGCTCATGGCGCAAGAGGCACCCTGAAACCGAAATCTCGTTGACGCACAGCCCGCCCAGCCGATGCACCGAGGGGTCGTGATTGCCCGCGATCCACACCCAGTCCAGCGATCCTGTGATCTGCGAAATCCGCGTCCTGTCCTGCGCGTTGAGCGTTTGCACGCCCTCGTCGCGATGAAAACTGTCGCCCAGCGCAATCAGCTTCTTGGCCCCCGTAAGCCGAATGTCGGCCTCGAGCCGCGCGAGCGTCATTGCCGTGTCATAGGGCGGAAGAAACTGCCCAGACCGTGCAAAACTCGCCATCTTCTCAAGGTGAAGGTCCGCCACCAGCAGCGTCTCATGGGCTGGCCAATAGAGCGCACCCGAAATCAGCGGCGCAAAGCTCTGCCCGCGGAAGCTGATCGTGATTATTTCACCGTCGGTCAGGGGGTGCGCCGATGACATGCCGAATCGCCTGAACACATCGAATAAAGTTTGAGTAGGGGAGATTTGACACCCCGTCAAAACTTCATTCCATTGCCTCCGTCGCCGCGTTATCCATTCAAGCTCGGTAGTTGACCCGCGATTCTGCGGCCACTTGTCCATCAATCCCGCAAGGTTCTCGATAAATGACGCTCTCTCCAGTCACCCTCTCGGGCCGCCATGTCGAACTCGTTCCGCTTTCCCAGGACCATCACGATGGCCTGGCCGCAGCTGTGCAGGACGGCAATCTCTGGGAGATCTGGTACACGACCATCGCCCGGCCGGAAAACATGGCCGCCGAGATCGACCGTCGCCTGGGCCTGCAGGCTGCCGGGTCTATGCTTCCCTTCACGGTCATCGACAAGGCCAGTCGCCGCATCGCGGGCATGACCACCTATATGAACATCGACCTCAAAGGTCCGCGCGTCGAAATCGGGAGCACCTGGTACGCGAAAAGCGTCCAGCGCACCCCGCTCAACACCGAAGCCAAGCTGCTGCTGCTCGGGCATGCCTTCGAGACGCTCGATTGCCTCGCCGTCGAATTCCGCACCCATTTCATGAACCACCAGAGCCGCCGCGCCATCGAACGCCTCGGCGCCAAACCCGACGGCATCATCCGCCACCACATGCGCATGCCCGATGGCTCGCTGCGCGATACCTGCGTCTATTCGATCATTCCGTCCGAATGGCCCGCCGTGAAGGCGAATCTGGCGGCCAAGCTGGGGCGTTAGCGCCCGCGCCCAATCGGCCCAAGATGCGTCTGGTGAAAGCTCTCGTCCGATTTGAGCCCATAGCCGAACATCCGGTCAAACCCCGAATGCGCCAGCCAAAGGATCCCAAGCGCCGCAATCACCGGAATGCCCAATAATATGCCTGCCGCAAAGACCACCGCGCCAAAAGCATAGACGTGCACCGCATTATAAACGAACGCCCCAACCCTGGGCCCAAGCGCATAAGCAGCAAAGCTGAGATCGGGCGCAAAAAACACCAGCACCGCCACCCACCAGTCCAGTTCCGAATAATGAAACTGCACCGCAACGCCAGCAGCGAACACCAAAGCGCCTTCGATGCGCAGCCAGAGGATCAACCTGTCCATATGTGCCTCAAAAATGCGAGCGTTGCTCTAGACTTGCACGATTCGAAATGCTGGATTACCGCCCCATAGCCTCCGCAATCAGATCCTCCGCCGCTTCGCGCAACACGGCCTCCCGTCCCTCCCCGAAAATCGGCTCCCTGCCGATATCGAGCAGCACCGGCACGGCCAGTGGTGAAATCCGCTCCAATGGTTTGTGCTGGATGTGCCGCCTGATGCGTTTGAGTGCCGTGCCCAGCCTTTCAATGTCCAGCAGACCGCGCGCCGCATCCCGGCGGGTGGCTTCGATGAGGATATGGTCGGGCTCGTGGCGGTATAGGACATCATAGATGATGTCCGAACTCATCGTCAGTTGCCGCCCCGATTTTTCCTTGCCGGGGTGCCGGCGCTCGATCAGGCCAGAGATGATCGCGCAGTTGCGGAAGGTGCGTTTCATGAGCGCTGACTCATCGAGCCAGGCTTCGAGATCATCGCCCAGCATGTCCTCGTCGAACAATTGGTCGAGCGAGAACCGCCCCGTGCGGATCAGCGCGGAAAGATCGCTCGCGCACCAGATGGCAATAGCATAATCGGACGCCACAAACCCCAGCGGCTGCCCCCGCGCGCGTTCCAGCCGCCGTGTCAGCAGCATACCCAGCGTCTGATGCGCCAACCGCCCCTCGAAGGGATAGCAGACGAGATAATGCTTGTCGGCGCGCGGAAAGGTTTCGACCAGCAGGCTCTCGCGACCCGGCAGCACCGAGGCGAATGCCTGCAACTCAAGCCATTCGCGCACCTGATCGGGCAGCGCGCGCCAGTTGTCGCGATCCGAAATAATGCGCCGCACGCCATCGGCCAGAAAGGTCGAAAGCGGGAATTTGCCGCCCATGTATGAGGGAATTTTGGGGTTCTGGGAAAACGAACGGCTCACATAGGCCTCGGTCTCCACCACCCCTTCGAAGGCGACGATCTCACCGCCGAACATGAAGGTGTCGCCGCGAACCAGCTGGTCGATGAAGTATTCCTCGATCTCCCCCAGCATCCGCCCGCCGCGCCCGATCGGCCCGGTCGTCGCGCCCTTCTTTATCCCCCGCGCTCGCACCAGCCGCACTTTCAGCATCGGCTCCTCGACAATGGTGCCGACATTGAGCCGGTATTGCTGCGCGATCTGCGGGTTGGCGATCCGCCACAGCCCGTCCGGCGTCTTGCGCAGTTTCGCGAACCGCTCATAGGCCTTGAGCGCGTAGCCGCCGGTCGAAACGAAATCGAGCACACGATCAAACTTCTCACGGCTCACCTCGCGATAGGGCCACGCACTGGTCACCTCGGCAAATGTCGCATCGGCATCGAGCGGCGCGGCACAGGCCAGCCCCAGAATATGCTGCGCCAGCACGTCCAGCCCGCCGGGCAAGGGCCGCTCGCTGTCCTGCGCGCCCGCCGCCACCGCTTCCAGCGCGGCCTCGCATTCGAGCACTTCGAAGCGGTTGGCGGGCACGAACATGGCTTTGGAGGGTTCATCGAGCCGGTGATTGGCGCGGCCAACGCGTTGCAGCATGCGGCTTGCGCCCTTGGGCGCCCCGATTTGCACAACGAGATCGACATCACCCCAGTCGATGCCCATGTCGAGCGTCGAGGTGCAGACCACTGCACGGATATTGCCGCCCACCATCGCGCTCTCCACCTTGCGCCGCTGCTCGACCGATAGCGACCCGTGGTGCAGCGCAATCGGCAGCGCCTCTTCGTTGATTGCCCAGAGATTCTGGAACAGCATTTCGGCCTGCGAGCGCGTATTGACGAACAGCAGCGTCGTGCCGTGCCGCTTGATCGTTTCCATCAGATCGGGCACTGCATAGGCGGCGGAATGCCCGGCCCAGGGCACGCGATCCTCGCTGGCCAATATTGAAAGTTCCGGCGTCGCCCCGCCCGGCGCATGGATCAGGACCGCAGGCCGTGGCGCTACGGGCGCGCCGATCCATTCGCGCAGGATTTCGGGCTCGGCCACCGTCGCCGATAGCGCTGTCACCCGTACGTGCGGTGACAATCGCGCCAGCCGCGCCACTCCTAGCGCCAGCAAATCCCCGCGCTTGGAGGTCACCAGCGCATGCAGTTCATCGAGCACGATGCGCTTCAAGTTCCCGAACAGCCGCGCGCTATCGGCATGGGAGAGCAGCAGCGCCAGTTGCTCGGGCGTCGTCATCAGAACGTTTGGCGGATCGAACCGCTGGCGCTGCCGCCGCGCGGCGGGCGTATCGCCTGTCCGCGTCTCCACCTTGATCTTGAGCCCCATCTCGGAAATCGGCGCCATGAGGTTCCGGGCCACGTCCACGGCCAGTGCCTTGAGGGGCGAGATGTAGAGCGTATGGAGCCCGTCATGCGGGGTGGCGATAAGGTCCTCTATGGAAGGAAGAAAACCCGCAAGGGTCTTTCCCGCCCCGGTCGGCGCGATCAGCAGCACCGAATGGCCAGCCCGTTCCGCCGCCAGCACGTCGAGCTGATGCGAGCGCGCTGCCCAGCCCTTGGCAGAAAACCAGTCCTCGACAATGGGCGACAGGGCGGTCAAACGGTCGGCGTCCTCTTTAACTGGCGGCTTTCCGTCCCCATCTGGCGTGCTACAAGAGGAATCACGACATCGAAGCGGAACCGGCCATGCCAGACACTAGCGAGAGAAGCGATCCCAGGGAACGCCCCCCGGCCATTGTCGCCTTTCTCGGCGACACGCCGGGCCGCGTTGCGGTGCGCCTCATCCTGATGAGCCTGCTCGTCGGCTTCCTCATGGCCATGTTCGGCGTTTCTCCCAACGATATCTTCCGCTCGGTCGAGCGCTTCTTCTCGGGTATCTTCGCCAATGGCTTCGGCGCCTTGCGCGACGCCTGGGGCTATGTGCTGACCGGCGCAATGATCGTCATTCCGGTCTGGATCATCCTCCGCTTCGCCTCCATGGGCCGCAGACGCTGAACGTGCATCCCGAACGCTTGATCCTTCCTGCCGACGCCGTCGCGGCCGAACTTTTGAGGCGGGTTTCCGTGCTTGTTTCTGGCACCGCAGCCCCCTCACCCCCAGCCCCTCTCCCACGAGCGGAGGGGGCAGCGATCTCTCCTCGCCACCGCGCGGTCATCGGCCTCGTCGGCGGCCCCGGCTCGGGCAAATCAACCATCACCGCCAGGCTCATCGACACGCTGAACGCCTCGGGCATCCCCACCGCCGCCATTCCCATGGACGGCTTTCACATGCGTCATGCCAAGCTCGAAGCCCTCGGCCTCACCGCACAAAAAGGCGCTCCGCAAACATTTGAGGCGCAAGCCTTCGCCGAATTCCTCACACATGCGAAGACCGCAACTCAAGCGATCTCCGGTCCCATCTACACCCGCGACATCGAGGATGTGACTGACAATGGCTACACCATCGCGCCCGAAACACAGGTCCTGATCGTAGAGGGCAATTACCTCCTCCTCGATACTCCACCCTGGCACCATGTCCGCCCGCTGCTCGATATGGCTGTCTATCTCGATATCCCCCGCGAAACCGTGCGAGCGCGCCTTCTGACCCGCCACGCCGAACACGGGCTTTTTTCGCCCGATCATATCGTGCGCCATGTTGAGCAAGTCGATCTGCCGAACTACGATCTGGTTTCAGATACGGGCCGCCATGCGGATCTCGTGATTTCCATTCAATAGCTCCGGGACACTCAGCCCATGAAACCCGTCATCTTCATCACCGGCGCAACCTCCGGTTTCGGCGCTGCGACCACGCGGCATTTTGCTTCGAATGGCTGGAAGGTTATCGCCACGGGCCGGCGGCGCGAGAGGCTGGCCGAACTGGAAGCCCAATTCCCCGAATTCGTGCATGGCATCGAGATGGATCTGACCCATCACGAGAGCATCAAGGCTGCGGTCAAGGCGATCCCTGAAAATTTCCAGCCCGTCACCTGCCTCTTCAACAATGGCGGGTTGGCCCTCGGTACGAACCCCATCCCGGATATCGATCCTGCCCATTGGCGCACAATGGTCGAAACCAACATCATGGGCCTTATCCACACGACGCTCGAACTTTTGCCGCTGCTTAAGCAGGTGGGAAGGGGGGCTTCGATCGTCAATGTGGGCTCGATCGCCCAGCGTTTCGCTTATCCCGGCGGCAATGTCTATGGCGCCACCAAGGCCTTCGTGCACCAGTTCAGTGCAAACCTCCGCACCGACACGATGGGGACGGGCATCCGCGTCACGGCGCTCGAGCCCGGCCATGCGAAATCCGAGTTTACCGCCGTGCGCACCGGCGGCGATTTCGAGGCCAATGAAAAGATGTACGCCGACAACGATCCGCTGATGCCCGAGGATATCGCACAGACCGTGTGGTGGCTGGCCAACCTCCCGGCCCATGTCAATGTCAACGTCATCGAGGTGATGCCTGTCTGCCAGGTGCCCCAGCGGCCCGTCATCTTGAAGCGCGAGGAATTTTCGGCCTGACCGGCTGTATCTCCTGGGAAATGACGCTCACTGTTAGAGCCGCGTTTACCATAGGTGGTGTCTATTAAATCCGGGGATCGGATTTATGGAACGGACACTTGGTAATGACACTGCGCATCTCTTCCCGGCTTTATCTCATGGGCGCGCTGGCGCTTGTGATGATGACCATCGGCACCATCTTCAGCCTGTTGAACACGCAGCGCGAACTTGTCGACGAGCGTCGCACCATGCTGAGCGGCTTGACCGATACCGCAGCGGCGGTCATCGAGAATTATGCGGGCATGGCGGCAGCAGGAGAGTTGTCCGAGGAGGAGGCCCAGGCCCGCGCGCTCACTGCGGTCCGGTCGATGCGCTATGATGGCGTGGAATACTTCTGGATCAACGATTCTCACCCCCGCATGATCATGCACCCCATCCGCCCCGAGCTCGATGGGCAGGACCTGTCCCAGAACGCCGATCCCAACGGCAAGCTTCTTTTCGTGGAGTTCGTGGAGACGGTTCGGGCCTCGGGATCGGGCTTTGTCGATTACCTCTGGCCAAAGCCCGGAAGCGATGAACCCCAGCCCAAGATTTCCCACGTCGCCGGCACCGCCTGGGGCTGGATCGTCGGGACTGGCGTTTACACCGATGATCTCGACGCTAAGTTCTGGGAGAACATTCTGCTGCTTTCCGCAGCCTTGGGTGCAGGCTTCCTTGTTATGGGCGGCGCGGCCTTCGTCATTACCCGCTCCATCACCCGCCCGGTCAATGCTCTGACCGCTGCTATGGGCAGGCTCGCCGAAGGCGATAGCACAGTCGAGATTCCGGCCGCCGAAGCGCGCGACGAAGTGGGCGATATGGCCCGCGCTGTGCTCGTCTTCAAGCAGGCCGCCATCGACAAGGAGGCGATGGAGGCCGAAGCGCTTGAGGCGCGCCGTCAGCGCGAAACCGAACGGGCCGAGTCCGAACAGGAGCGTCTGGCCGCCCAGGCCGAAAAACAGCGCGAGACCGAGGCCGATATGGAAGCGGTCGAAAACCTCGCTACCGGCCTTGCCGCGCTTGCCGCCGGCGATCTGTCCTACCGCATCACCGCCGTCCTGCCGCCCAAGATCGAGCGCCTGAAAACCGATTTCAACCGTACCGCCGATCGCCTCAGCGAAGTGATGCTCAAACTGCGCCAGACCTCGCGTGCGCTCAAGACCGCGACCGGCGAAATCCTCGCCGGTGCCAACGATCTCTCCGAGCGCACGACCCGTCAGGCTGCGGCCATCGAGGAAACCTCGGCGGCCGTGCATCAGCTGAAGTCCAATGTCGGCGAGAACGCGGAAAAGGCGACAGCCGCCTATTCGCACAGCCAGGCCGCGGCCAATCTGGCTGGCGAAGGCGGAACGGTGATGGCGTCGGCAACCCAGGCGATGGAGCGGATCACGTCTTCCTCCGACAAGATCTCCAACATCATCGGCATGATCGATGATATCGCCTTCCAGACCAACCTGTTGGCTCTTAATGCCTCGGTTGAAGCGGCGCGCGCTGGAGAAGCGGGGAAGGGTTTTGCCGTCGTCGCCATCGAGGTCCGTCGCCTAGCCCAGTCGGCAGCCGAGGCCTCTGCTGAGGTCAAGGTGCTGATCGAACAGTCCAGTACCGAAGTTGGCGAAGGCTCACGCCTCGTCGCCAGCGCCGCCGAAAAGCTTGCAGGCATCCTGAAGGCCGTGCAGGACAACAGCCGACTTATGCAGGAAATCGCCCAGGCAAACACCGAACAATCCGGCGCTATCGGCGAGGTCTCGACGGCCATCAACCAGATGGACGAAATGACCCAGCACAACGCGGCTCTCGTCGAAGAGACCAACGCCGCCATCGAGCAGACCGAACTGCAAGCCTCCGAACTCGACCGCATCGTGGAAATCTTTGTTGTCGACGAGTCCGGTGCGGCGTCTTCCGTCACGACTCCCAAACCAAAACCGGCCCCGGCCTATCGTTCCGCCGGCAGCGCGGCGCTCAAGGAAGACTGGTCGGAATTCTGAGGGTACCCCGCGATTGACAGCCTGAAACCCCGGGGAACGAATCCCCGGGGCAATATCAAGGGTTCTCCGAGCGCTCCAAAACCATTGTCATTCGGGCATTCGCTGCGCCTCTCCTTTGACGCGATGGGTATGAGGTCGAAGACGGTCGGGCAAACGGATAGAAATTACCCCAACCTCCTCCGCCCGTCGGGGAATCAGTCTATCGTCCCCTTTCCATTTTCTGATTTCGCGTCCAATGTCCCGCGCCCAACATCCTTTCACTGTCCGTCATCGCGACGTGTGGTCTATCGCGCTGCCCGCCTCGGTTGCCTTCATCACCGAGCCCATCGCCGGGATAGTCGATACAGCCATCATCGGGCAGTTGGGGGATGCAGGGCTCCTCGGCGGGCTCGTCTTGGGCGCCATCGCATTTGATATCGTCTTTTCGCTCGCCTTCTTCCTGCGGCTCGGAACGGCGGGTCTCACCGCGCAGGCTATCGGCGCGCGCGATCCTCACGATGGCTTGTTGCATCTTGCGCGATCTTTTCTGATCGCGCTCGTCCTCGGCGCACTCGTCCTGGCGTTGGCGGTCCCGCTCCATTGGCTGTTCGCGCTCGGACTGGCGCCGGGCGAGAATGTCGCCGCGCCATTCGCCGATTACTTCTACATCCGGCTTTGGTCGGTTCCCTTCGTGCTCGTCAATTACGTGCTGCTTGGCTGGTTTTATGGCCGTGCCGCGGCCACGACCGGCATGGTGCTGCAATTGCTCGTCAACGTCATCAATATCGTCTTGAGCCTCTGGTTCGTGCTGGCGCTGGGTTGGGGCGTGCCGGGGGTCGCTTGGGCCACCGTGATAGGGCAGGCGGTGGCGGCCTTGGCCGGGATCGCGATCGTCTTGCGACACTATGGCGGCATCGCTCCCATTATTGCGGCAACGCCTCTCGTGGCGCTCGGCGACATGGCGGCGGTTACCCGCATGGTCGGTTTGAGCCGGGATCTCATCATCCGCTCTTTGGCGCTTATGGCCGCCTTCGCCTGGTTCGCTGCGCAAAGCTCGCGCATGGGTGAGATCGAACTCTCTGCCAACGCCATCCTGCTGCATCTCTTTGCCATCTCCGCCTTCTTTCTCGACGGGCTCGCCCAGGCTGCCGAGCAGATTTGCGGCAAGGCGGTGGGAGCCAACTGGCGTCCCGCCTTCGAGCGGGCGACCGTTCTCTCGCTCAGCTGGGGCCTTGTGATCGCGGGCGCGCTTTCGGCGTTCCTGATGGTGTCCGGCAGCTTCGCCATCGATCTTATGACCACCAACGCCGCCGTTCGTGAAATGGCCCGGGTCTACCTGGTGATGGCCGCGTTGACGCCGCTTACCGGCATGTGTGCGTTTGTGTATGACGGCATACTGATCGGCGCGACGCTCAACACCATCATGCGCAACGGCATGTTGGCCTCCCTCGCGGTGTACCTCGCCGTCGCTCTCCTGCTGCAACCCCTCTTTGGTCTCTGGGGACTGTGGATCGCATTCCACATTTTCCTTCTCGGCCGCGCCGCGGTCTATGCCTGGGCGATTGAGCGCCGCAAGCCTGCGATTTTTGCATGACTGTCCCCGTCTCTCCTGACCCCATTATCCTGGCAGGTCGGTCCCAGGGAAGCAGATGCGGGTATCGGGGTGCAAATTTTTAACTGAACGAATTATACGAAAATCGTTCAATTCGTTCAGTTAAGGTGACGTCACCGTCTGAACAGCACCCCGCCCAGCCACCCGGTCACCAGCGCCAGCAGGACACAGGCAAGGCCGTAGAGCAGGGGCTGGTTGCGCGAGGCTTCGCCGAGGAAGCGTTCAAAGCCCGTCTTCTGGACGAAGAACCTTTGGGTCCGTTCGGCAACGATTTGCCCATCCTGAACCACCAGGGCGTGGGCGAGAAACACCCCGTTGGGCACGTTGGCCGGCAGCGAGACGCGCGTGACGAAAAGAGTGGGCGAAAGGAAGGTCACGCCCCGCTGCGCAGTGGCAAAGAGGCTCGCGTCCTGCATCAGCCGTATCAGTTCCCCCTCGAAAAGCGGCACGTTGCCGGTCGTGTTGGTCAGCGCTTGCGATACGCGCGCCTCAACCGTAAACGCCCGCTCGCGCAACACGTCCGGGTCGAGGATCGTCGAGAGCGGCCGGCTAGAGAGTACACGATAGAACGAGGGTAGGCCGGTAAACAGGGCATAATCGGCATTGAGCATGACGCCAAACTGCCGGGACTTGCGCCGCACCACGCGCTCACCGACCGGACCGCGAATGAGCACGACGACGTCATAGCTTCCTCGCGGGCGCTCTCCGGCGATATCGGGTTCGATATTGCCAAAGAGCGTGATCGTCTCCCCGGCGAAGTTGGAGTGAATCCAGACGATCCTGTCGGAGGTGGAGAACACCATGTCCTGCCCGCGGACCGACTGGCCGGCCCCGATCAGCAGGGCCAGGATCGCGAGCAGCCGCAACGCCATCAGACCGACTCCCCGAACCCGATGACCGCCATCGAGAAAGGATCGGCGGGCGTGAGGAACAGCGATAGGCCGAAGCGGATGGCGACACCCAGCACGATCAGCGCCAGCAGTGCCCGCAACTGGTCACCGCGCAAATACTGTCCGGCCGATGCCCCGAATTGTGCGCCCGCCACGCTCCCTACCATCAGGCAGAAGGCAAGGAGAATGTCGACGCTCTGGCTCTGGACGGCGTGCAGCACACACGTAACCGCCATGACTGCAAGGACGTGCAGGAGTGAAGTGCCAACCACCACCGAACCGGGAATGCGCAAGAGGTAAACCAGCGCGGGCACGAGGATGAACCCGCCCCCGATGCCCAGCAGTGCCCCGACGATGCCAATCAGAAAGCCGATGGTGATCACCGGGATGATTGAGATATAGAGCTTGGACTTCTTGAACCGCATCCTGAGCGGCAGGCCGTGCATCCATGTATGTTGGCCCGGCATCCGCGGCCGCTGCGGGCCGTGTCGCGAGCGGATGATCGAGCGGATGGCTTCGAGCATCATCAGCGTGCCGATCACCCCTAAAAACAGGAGGTAGCCGAAAGAAATGGCGAGGTCGAGCTGCCCCAGGCTGCGCAGCAGTGAGAAGATCCAGACCCCCACGAACGATCCGGCAGCGCCGCCAAGGACGAGAAATCCCGCCAGCATGAGGTCGATCCCCCCACGCCGCCAATAGGACAGCGCGCCGGAGGTTGAGGCCGCGACGACCTGGCCCGTGACCGACGCGACGGCAACAGGCGCGGGTACGCCCGAAAAGATGAGGAGCGGTGTGAGGAGAAAGCCCCCGCCCACGCCGAAAAGGCCCGAAAGAAATCCGATCGCCCCCCCGATTCCGATAAGGAAGAAGAGGTTGACCGACATTTCAGCGATGGGCAGGTAAATCTGCACGCCGGGGACCACATTCGAAAGTGACGGACATATAGGGCTATCACACCCAGATTATGACCGTTTTAACAAAGAGCCGCCCCTTGCCGGCTTGAATGAGCCCGCCTTTTTCCCGATGGATGGCTGGCTTCTTTGATGTTTGCCTAGACCGGCTGGCTACCCAGCACGGCAAGCAGGCGCGGGTTGATCTCGCCCTTTTCGCTCATCCCCGTCGCGCGCTCGAAGGCCAGAATGGCGTCCCGCGTGCGCGGACCGGCGATGCCGTCGGGCGTGCCCACGTCGAACCCGAGCTTGCCCAGCAGCATTTGCACGCGCAGGATGACATCGCGGTTGGCAATGACCTGCCCAGGGTTGAAGGCGGCGTCCCATGTTCCAATGGGCGCGAAGTTGGCAGCCATGTCGATCGCTTCAGGCCGCCATCCGGCCACGCGCTCATTGAGCCGCTGGATGGCTTCGGCCTCGAGCGAGCGCGCAACATCCTCGCGCGCGGCCTTGGCATCTTCGTCTCCGGACTGCATGGCAAGCGAGAACCAGAAGTAGGACTCTTCAAAGCTTTGCTCGACGCCAAGCCCCCGTGCATAGAGCATGCCCAGGTTGAACTGGCTGTCGGTCAGCCCGCGCGCTGCTGCCTGCTCGAACCAGTGTGCAGCCGCGGCAAAGTCCTGGGTTTCCAGCTCGCCACCAGCATAGATCGATGCAAGATTGTGCATCGACATTCTGTTGCCGGCGTCGGCCGCCCGCTGGTACCAGAGCCGGGCCAGCTGGATGTCGCGCTCGACTCCCCGCCCGCTCTCGTAAAGGTTGCCCAGCCTGTACTGCGCCGGGGCAAAACCCTGCGCGCCCGAACGTTCGTACCATGCCGCGGCCTGCGCCAGATCCTGGGAGACGGCATGTCCTTCGGTCAGGATCGCCCCGATCTCAAACTGGGCACGTGCATCGCCAGCTTCGGCGGCTGTCCGCAACAATTCAGGTTCGATATCCTCCGGGACGCTGATTTCGGGCATCCGAAGGGAAGCGGGTGCCCGGGAAATTGCGCTCGTCGTCGTCCGGTCGATATATCGGTCCGGAGGGCTGTAGAGCGCGGCGGTCTGGATGGGATCGATATTTCCGTTTCCAAGAACCGTATCGGTATCGGGGGTCGCCGGTGAAAGGGCCGCCGCGGTATCGATCATGCGCGCGCCCTGCATCAATTCGCTCACATCGCCTGCAGGTTCCTGCGGGGCGGGCTCCGGAGCCGGTTCCTCTGCTGCAGGCGGGAGGGTGGCCGGGGCCGGTTGGGCGGGAGGAGCCGCGACGCGGTTGAGCACGAGCGGAACCGCTAGCGTAATCACCACCAGCAGTGCGGCGCCGAGCAACAGGGCACGGCGATTTCTCGCAAGGAAACCTGGCTGGCGCTCGGCATCTTCGCCCGGCTGGATTGCGCCCACGAAAGGATCGGGGGTAGCTTCTACCGACGGGGCAGCCGCCTTGAAGGACTCATGCTGCGCTTCGGCGTGATCGTCCTCCGACTTCTGGAACCGCGACAGCGCGCGCGCAATCAGGGATTTCGAGTTGGTGTCGTCAAGCACTTCAGGCTGGCGAGCGGAACGCCGCGCCGCCTCGATAAAGCTCGAGCGGCTGACAGAGGCGCGGGACACGCCGAGCTCGCTTGGCTCGACACGCTGAGCACCAAAGGGAGACTCGGCCTCGGCGGCAAAACTCGACTGCGGCTTTGCGGGCCGGTCTACGGTTTCGGGATCGATCTTGAACCCATGGGCCGGCTGGGGTTTTGCGGCTTCAAGGGTAATTGAGGGATCTTCGGAAAGAACCTTGCGCGGCGCCCCGGAAGCCGGATCGCTCGGCATTGCATCGAGAGGCTCGCGGCGCCGGGGTTGCGCCGGGGCTTCGACCGCCGCCGGCTGGGCCGGGCGGCTGTTGAGCATTGCTTCGAGCCGTTCGAGCCGGCCGTCGACCTGGGCAATGCTGTCCCGGACGACGGACAGGCCGGCGTCGGAGGCTTCGCTTGCCGTGTCGGCGGCGAAAAGGCTCGCAAGACGGGATTCAAGGGCGTCCAGATCGGCCTTTTCAATGCTCGGCGTGCCGGTAGCCGTAGCCACACCGGCCGCCTCGCGGGTACGCTCGACAATGAGGTCGGCCAAAGCTTCGAGGTCGGGCTCGCCATCATTGTCCGCCCCAGCCGCCTGCAGGGAGGCCAAGGCCTGAAGTTGGGCGTTGGTCTTTTCCACGGTCTGCGCGATGGACCGAAGCTGGGCCTCGATATCACCCCCGTCGCGGGATTGCGCCAGAGCATCGAGGCGCGGCTCAATGGCACTCACGATTGCGTCGCGTAGCGCTTCGATGGAAAATCCGAGTTCGATGGCGCCTGGAGCGGTCGCTTGCGCAATGCTTGCCTGCAGCGCATCGATACGCGCGAGGATTTCCGCCGCATCGCCCTGGGATGCCGCAAGCGCGGAGGAAATTGCGCCCACTTCTCGCCCAAGGCGCTCGATTTCAGGAGAGTCGCTGCCTCGCGCGACCTCGAGCGCGTCGATGCGCTCATAGATGTTGCGTACGGTCTCTTCGATAGCCTGTAAACCGGCATCCTGCCGATCCTGGAACTGCTGGCTGCGGCCCGTGTTTTCCACCTGATAAGAGGCGAGACGGTCTACCGTATCGGCAAGCTGGTTGATCCGCTTGACCTGGCTATTGTCGCCCACTGCGCTGGCCAGCATCTCAATGACTTCGCTGAGTTGCGCCACCTGTGCTGAAATGTCGGGGCTATCCGGCGCCTCTTCGAGGTGGGCCGCAATACGGGCCTCAAACCGCTCTATCCGCTCGCCGAGCGCGGCAATGGCCTGAGCAACGCCTGTCACTTCATTCGATGGCACCGGCGCTGGCGCTGAGGGCCGGCTCGCGGCCGTCTGGCGGGCACGGATCTGGTTGATCGCCTCGGTGACATTATCGCGGGTTATGCGCGATGCTGCGTCGCGACGCGGGAATTCGGGTTCGGACCGGTCGGCCAGACGATCGACCGCCTGCCGCACCGAACGTAGCGCCTCGTGCCGGCGGCCGGTGTCGAACGCGCGCGGCGCCGGCTCGGCGCGCTGGGCTTGCCGGGCGCCCGCCACCTGATCTTCGACGTGGTCGAGCAGTGCAACGATCTCGTTGCGAAGGTTTTCCCATTCCGCGCCGCCGGCGCGAGGAAGGACCGCCCCTTTGCCTTTGGCCGGTTCGTCCCAGTCGTGATGTGGATTTGTACGCACCATGATAAGTTCCGACAGGCCTCGCCGGCGCCTCGTCAGCGCCGCTTTGTGACAATGGAATCGCCCGAAGGTACAGTCCGGTTTTTATGGTAAATATCGCGTTAACTTCCTGCGCATTCTGCAACAAGAGTATCCGAGGGTTGCCAGTTTCGGATATTTGCCTGTAAACGAAAAGAATCGAAGCGCAGTGCGAAAGGCAGCTGGATGGAGTTGCGGCACGAGGAGATCGTCCAACTGGCACGCCAGGAAGGACGAGTTCACGTTGAAGCGCTTGCCGAGCGCTTTGCCGTGAGCGTCCAAACGATCCGCAAGGACCTTAACGATCTTTGCGCCAAGGGGGTTCTGACCCGCATCCATGGCGGGGCGGTTTATCCCTCGGGGATCGAGAATGTCGAATACGAGGCGCGCCGCCAGATCGCAGCGGCGGAAAAGGCCGCGATAGGGCGCGAGGTCGCCGGTCTTATACCTGATAACGCTTCATTGTTCATCAATATCGGAACGACCACGGAGGCCGTGGGTCAGGCGCTGACCGGGCACAAGGGGCTCATGGTCATCACCAATAACATCAACGTCGCCAATAAGATGCGTGTCTACCGCGATTGCGAGGTGGTGATTGCCGGCGGCATCGTTCGGGGTTCGGATGGTGGCATCGTGGGCGAGGCCGCCGTCGATTTCTTCCGCCAGTTCAAGGCCGATTACGCCGTGATCGGCGCTTCGGCCATCGATCCAGACGGCGCCCTGCTCGATTACGATTTCCGGGAAGTGAAGGTGGCACAGGCGATCATAGCCAATGCGCGGCATGTCGTGCTCGCGGCCGACGCAACCAAGTTCGAGCGGACCGCGCCGGTGCGTATTGCTCACATCAGCCAGGTCGATACCTTCGTAACCGACCGTTGCACCAATCCCGACTTGCGGGCGCGGTGCGCCGAAGCGGGGGTGCGGCTGATTGAAATTTCCGTGTGAGCCATTTCGATTGACTTTCTTTTTTCTTCGTAATTATTTCGCTTGAGTTTCTTTGTGGTGAGGGCATGGAGACACGGGACGAAAGTCGTCAGCACGGGTCGGGCAGGAAACGAAAAAATAGGGCTCGAAAATTTTGTGAAGCCCAAACCCTTCGGCCGGCACAATATGCCTGACTGACGGGGCAAGCCTGGGGAGGAAAAGACATGGCAGGGCACATTATTGCCATCGATCAGGGCACGACATCGACAAGGGCGATCGTCTTTGATGCGAACATGAAGCCGGTCGGATCGGCGCAAAAGGAATTTCCTCAGCATTTCCCACACTCAGGCTGGGTCGAGCATGACCCCGAGGACATATGGTCCAGCGTTGTCTGGTCGGTCCGGACCGTCCTTGAAAAAGCCGGCCTTGGGGCCGGGGACGTCGCCGGCGTCGGCATCACGAACCAGCGCGAAACCACGCTCGTTTGGGACCGGGTGACGGGTGAACCGATCCATAATGCCGTTGTCTGGCAGGACCGGCGCACCGGTCCCATTTGCGACGCCTTGCGGTCCGAGGGGCATGAAGCGGCATTCTCCGCGCGCACCGGCCTCATCCTCGATCCCTATTTTTCCGGAACCAAGATCAAATGGCTGCTCGATAACGTCAAAGGAGCGCGGCAGAAGGCAGAGAGGGGCGAGTTGGCCTTCGGTACGGTGGACAGCTTCCTCATCTGGCGGCTGACCGGCAGAAAGCAACACCTGACCGATGCGACCAATGCCAGCCGCACTTTGATCTTCAACATCCGCGAGAACCGTTGGGATGAACAACTGGCGGAGATCCTCAGTGTGCCGATGTCGATGCTGCCCGAGGTTCGCAATTGCGCCGACGACTTCGGATTGACCGATCCTGAGCTATTCGGCGCCGCGATCCCTATTCTCGGTGTAGCTGGAGACCAGCAGGCAGCTACCATCGGTCAGGCGTGCTTCTCGCCGGGAATGTTGAAATCGACCTACGGGACGGGCTGCTTTGCTGTGCTCAACACGGGTGAGCAGTTTGTCGCCTCGCAAAACCGCCTGCTGACCACCATCGCCTATAGGCTCGACGGTCAGACCACTTATGCGCTCGAAGGCTCGATTTTCATTGCCGGGGCGGCAGTGCAATGGCTGCGCGACGAGTTGGGCATCGTCAAGGCTGCCGCTGACACGGGACCCTTGGCGCTCGAGGCCGATCCCAACCAGGACGTTTATCTCGTGCCCGCCTTCACTGGGCTCGGTGCCCCATGGTGGGACACGGATGCCCGCGGGGCGATCTTTGGGCTGACGCGCGGATCGGGCGCGGCGGAAATCGCGCGTGCCGCGCTCGAATCCGTATGTTACCAGACTCACGACCTCCTTTCCGCCATGCACAAGGATTGGTCGGCCGAGGGTGGGGAGACGGTGCTGCGTGTCGATGGCGGCATGGTGGCGTCGGACTGGACCATGCAGTTCCTCGCCGACATCCTCGATGCGCCGGTGGATCGCCCCACCAACCTCGAAACGACGGCGCTCGGAGCGGCATGGCTTGCCGGATCGCGAGCCGGTATCTGGCCCGACAAAGAAGGGTTCGCGAAAAACTGGGCGCGCGACAGGCGTTTCGAACCGCAGATGGACGAAGAGATGCGCGAGCGCAAACTGGCCGGCTGGGCCGACGCCGTCAGACGGACACTTTCGGGTTATGGGAACTGATTTCAACCACTTGCGTTCGCCAGCCGATCGTGGTGTTCTGGTTTCCCCGCGTGGAATACACGTAAACCGAACCTGATCCGAATATCGTCATGAAAAGTGCTGCCCGCAAGGACCGCGCCCCGCGCCGCAGCGATGGGCCTGCGATCTACACCATTGCCGAACTCGCCGATACTTTCGGCATTACGCACCGCGCCCTCCGTTTTTACGAGGACAAGGGCATGCTTCGCCCGCGCAGGGTCGGCAACCGCCGTCTCTATTCCAACCGCGACCGCCTGCGCCTGCGCATCATCCTCGACGGCAAGCAGGTCGGGCTGACCCTGCGCGAGATTCAGGAATACCTCGATACCTACGACCTACGGGACGGTTCGTACGACCATTTGCGCCGAGCAATCGACAAGGTGCACCACCAGCGGCACCTGCTCCAGCAGCGCCGCGCGGCTATCGAAAAGTCGCTCACCGAACTGGCGCGCGTGGAAAAGATCATAGAGGGAATGCTCGCTGAGCCGCAGGACCCCGACGGGCAGGGCGATATCATCTAGGACGACAAGCCATATGTCGAACTTGTGTCACCCCGCGCAATCCGCTAGAGGCGAAAGGGTAAGCGGGGAAACGGCACATGAGCCATCGCATCATCATCGTTGACGACCACCCACTTTTCCGTTCGGCCTTACGCCAGACGCTTGAAGGCGAAACGAACGGATTTGTCTTTGAGGAAGCCGGCGATATCGAGGGGCTTTCGGGGGCGCTCGAAGCCAACCGCGATTGCGACCTCGTGCTGCTCGATCTCAACATGCCTGGCGTGCGCGGCTTTTCGGGGCTGCTTCTGCTCCGCGCGCAGTTCCCGGACGTGCCGGTGATGGTTGTTTCCGCGGTGGAGGATCCCTCGGTCATCCGCCGGTGCTTCGATCTGGGCGCCTCCGGTTATCTCTCGAAATCGGAAAGCGCGGCGCGTATCCGAAGCTCGATCGATACCGTGCTTGCCGGCGGCCTATGGCTGCCCGAGGGCGTTTCTCTCGAAAGCGAGGGCGACGAGGACGAGCAGTCCGAAATGCTCGCTCGCCTTGCAACGCTCACGCCCCAGCAGGTGCGCGTCCTGATGATGCTTTCGGACGGGCTCATGAACAAGCAGATCGCCTACGAGCTTTCGATCTCGGAGGCGACCGTCAAGGCCCACGTTTCCGCCATTCTGCAAAAGCTCAACGTCGACAGCCGCACGCAGGCGGTGATAGCCGCGTCCAAGATCGAGCAGGGCCAATTCGCCCAACTCGTCGATGGGGTGGAAGAGGTCTAGCCCGGCAGGGCTTCGGGGGCATATTGCGCGGCAAATCCCCCCTTGGGCGGGATCGGCTTGATGAGGTCGATCAGGACACCATTGGGATCGGCGGTAATGAAATGACGCTGGCCGAAATCTTCATCGCGCAGATCGAGCAGGATGGGGAGGCCCTCTGCCCGCAACCGGGCGTATTCGGCGTCCACGTCCTCGACCTCAAAGTTGATGAGAAGCCCCGACACCTTGCCGCGGCCTGAAACAGGGATGGTCTCGTGCGAACCATCGAGGATGGCGAGATTGATGCGGGGATTGCTCACCGATTGCAGGTGCACGTACCAATCGCTGTCAAAGAGCGATTTGAAGTTGAAATGAGCGACGTAGAACGCCGCGGTTGGACCGACTGCATCGGTCATGATGACGGGATAGTAGCTGGTGACGCGCATGAGGCTTTCCTTTCGCAGCCAATAAACATACAGTATGTATGTAAATACGAATTAACGTACAGTCTGCATGTATGCAAGTGGAAATGGAAATGCGAAGATCGAACAAGGACCGCTCCGAGGCGACTCGCGCTGCGCTGATCGCTGCAGGGCGCGCGCTCTTCATCGAAAAGCCCTACGGAGATATCGGCACGCCCGAGATTGTCAGGAACGCAGGGGTGACGCGCGGGGCTCTCTATCACCACTTCGCCGACAAACAGGCGCTGTTCGCCGCCGTGGCCGATGCCGAAGCTGCCGCAGTAGCACGCGAAATCGAGCGATCGTCGCCGGAAAACACATCACCCCTCGAGGCGCTACTTGCCGGGGGCCGCGCCTATCTCGACGCCATGTCGGTGCCTGGCCGCACCCGCCTGCTCCTGATCGATGCACCTGCCGTGCTTGGCCACGCCGAGAGCAGGGCCATAGATATGTGCTATAGCGCTCGCACACTGCGCGAGGGACTGTCGATAGCGATGGGCGCCGGCGCGCTCCCCGACCTGCCGCTCGATCCTTTGACCGACATGATCTCGGCTGCCTTCGATCAGGCCGCGCTCGATATCGATTCCGGCGCCAGCCGCGAAGACTGGGAAAGGGTGCTTGGCGCAATGATCCGGGGATTGTTGAAATAGCCACATTCCTTGGCCATAATGCCGGCCATTGGAACTCACGCAGTGGAGAATGAAATGAAAGCGCATCTGTCCAACAAGAAAGGAGAAATCGAAATCAAGGACATGATGCTTCATGCTGTTCCAATTTCCATGGCCGGGGGCGAACGCCGAACCGCGCCTTAGCAACTTCCTGAAAAAATACCGCCGGTCTGCCAATGCCGATGCGGACACGCATCGGCGCCGCACGCGCCTGCGCCGATTCATTGGTTATTACCGGCCGCACCTGCCGATATTGTTTGCCGACCTGGGCAGCGCGGTCCTGATCGCGGCGACGGCGATTGCCCTGCCGCTCTGCGCCAATTATTTGACCACGCGCATTTTCGAGCATCCGGATGCTTCCGATGCCATAGCGCACATCGTTGCCACAGGCGGACTCATGCTGGGGCTGTTAGGCCTGCAGCTGCTCGCGATTTTCATTGTGGATTATCAGGGGCACATGATGGGCGCCCGGATCGAGGCCACCGTCCGCAAGGAGCTGTTCGATCACTGCCAGAAACTCTCGTTCAGCTTTTACGACCGCAGCCGCGTCGGGCAACTCATGAGCCGCATCACCAACGACTCGCTCTGGATCGGGGAACTGTTTCACCACGGCCCCGAAGACATTGCGATCGGCTTTCTGAAGTTCGCGGGAGCGATGGCGGTACTCTGGTATATTGATCCGGTGCTGGCCGGAATGGTGGCGATCCTCATTCCGTTCGCCATTCTACATGCACTCCGCGCAAACGGCCGGATGAACCGTGCGCTTCTGGTGAGCAAGGAGCGTATCGCCGACGTCAACGAGCGGGTGGAAGATGCCCTGGCGGGAATCCGGGTCGTCAAGGCATTCACCAACGAAGCCTTGGAAGCGGAACGTTTCGATCGCGAGAACCAGCGCTTTGTGGAAAGCCGCCGGGCCGGTTATCGCGCCGAAGCCATGAGCTGGATCGGCGGCGAGGCATTTGCACAGATCGCCATCATCGTCGTGGTAACGGGCGGTGCGGTGCGTCTCATGTCGGGTGACCTGGCACTGCCGGGGATGCTGACGGCATTGTTGTGCGTCGCCGTGCTGGTCGATCCCATGCAGCGGCTCGCCAACTTTGTGCGGCTCTGGCAGGAGGGTTATACCGGCTTTAGCCGCGCCATGGATCTCCTCGATATCGCGCCCGACATCGTGGACCGGCCCGATGCCATCGAGATGGCTCCACCCGAGGGTAACGTCCGGTTTGAGAACGTTACGTTCCGCTATGGCGAAGGCCTGCCCCCGGTACTTGATGGGCTGTCCCTCGACATAGAGGCCGGTGAGTTCGTTGCCCTGGTCGGGGCTTCCGGCGTGGGCAAGTCGACGATCTGCGCGCTGATCCCGAGATTTTATGAAGCCGATGAGGGCGCCGTCACCGTCGATGGAACCGATATCCGTCGGGTAACGCTCGCTTCGTTGCGGCGCCATATCGGGATCGTTCAGCAGGATGTCTATCTCTTCGCGGGAACGGTAGCCGAAAACCTCCGTTATGGCCGACCCGATGCAACCCATGAGGAGATCGTCGCGGCGGCAAAGGCTGCCAATGCGCACGATTTTATCACGGCGTTGCCCAACGGGTACGATACCGATATCGGCCAGCGCGGGGTGCGGCTTTCGGGCGGGCAGAAGCAGCGCCTGACCATCGCCCGCACTTTCCTCAAGGATCCTGCCATCCTCATCTTCGACGAGGCCACCAGCGCGCTCGACAACGAAAGCGAACGCGCAGTCCACGAAGCACTGCTTGAGCTTGCCAAAGGCCGGACGACGATCGTCATCGCCCACAGGCTCTCGACGGTCAGGCATGCGGACCGGATACTCGTTCTGACACCCGACGGGATCGGGGAGGAAGGGACCCACGAGGACCTGATGGCAGCAGACGGGCTATACGCCGCGCTCCACAGGGAGCACGGACGGATATGACATTGGCGGCGGGGCGGCTTACCCGCCCCGCTTGCTGACCTGCGCCAGTAGCGCGCGCAGCGGCGCGGGCTTCACCGGCTTGTTGAGCACGGCGGTCCCGCGCGTTTCAGCGAGTCGGCGCACGGCCGGCGTGCGGTCGGCGGTGACAAGGATCGACGGGAGGTGTCCGCCCACGATCTGCTTGAGCCATTCGATGGCATCGAGACCTGATGTCTGCTCGAGATGGTAGTCCATCAGAACGAGGTCCGGTACCCAGCCCTCAAGCATGTTGAGCTGCGCGATTTCCTTGAGCGAGGTCGCGGTCCGGACCTCGCACCCCCAATTCTCCAGAAGCCCCGACATCGCATCGAGAATGTTGCGCTCGTTGTCGACGCAAAGGACGTTGAGCCCGGTAAACTGGGAATGGGGCTGCGGCTGGGGCGCGTCCTCCTTGATCGGCTCCAGCCGTCCACCGCCTGAGATGAGCGGCACCGATACCGAAAACCGCGACCCTTTTCCCACGATGCTGTCGATCTCCATGGGATGATCGAGCGCAGCGAGAATCCGCTGCACGATGGAAAGCCCCAACCCCAGACCCGGCGCGATCCGCGCGCCCGGTTCGAGACGGGAAAACTCCGTGAAAATGAGATTGTGCTGATGCCGGTCTATACCGATCCCGGTGTCGACAACATCGAGCCGCACGTTTTTGCCCCTCTTGCGGCATCCCACGAGCACCCGGCCACCAGGCCTTGTGTATTTGATCGCATTGGAAACGAGGTTCTGGATAACCCGCGCCAGTAGCAACCGGTCGGAGCGCACGATCAGGCTCGCGCCCACGACACGCAGGTTGATGTCCTTTTCGCGCGCCAGCGGCTGGAATTCGATCTCGATTTTCTTCAAGAGGTCGAGAACGTTGAAATTGGAGAGCGTGACCTTGAGTGCGCCCGAATCCATGCGCGAGATGTCAAGCAGGGTCGACATGATGTCTTCGACCGCATTGAGCGAAGCATCTATGGAGGCCGCGATATCGGCCATCGGCGTACCCCGAGTGCGCTCGAAGAGGGTCGATGTGTAAAGCCGCGCTGCGTTGAGCGGCTGCAGGAGATCGTGGCTGGCTGCGGCGAGAAACCGCGTTTTCTCGTGATTGGCCGCATCGGCCTTGGCGCGGGCTTTTTCCAGTTCGGCGTTAAGCAGCGTCAATGCCCGGGTGCGGTCGTCCACCCGCTCCTCCAGGGTATGGTTGATCTGCTCGAGCGCCGCCTCGGCCTTGATACGGTCGGTTACATCCGAAAAAGAAATGACGAGCCCTTGCCCCGGCATGGAACTGGTGTGGATCTCAAGATGACGCCCCAGAACCGACTGGCGCTGGGTGAGCGTCGCCGGTTCATGGGCGATCAGCCGCCTGCGCTGATCGGCCAGCACGTCCGGCGTGCCGGGACCCAGGTCGCCGCGCCGCGCAAGGAAAAGCAGGATGGCGTCGAGCGGCGTTCCCTCGGCCACGAGCGCGGGGGGAAGCGAAAGCCCGACACGATAGATTGTGTTGGCCAGCACCAGATTGAGCCCGGAATCGAACAATGCGATGCCATAGGGCAGGTGCTCGAGGGCGGCCCTCAGATGCGGGTCGGCCCGGACGGTTTGCAATGACGCTGCCATATCGGTCATGGGCGGTCGCGATCCTCCTGATCCTACCTCGCCCTCGTCCCTTCGGCTGTCAAGTTATCCCAATGGACAACCCGGGCGAACTGGGGCTAGCTTTCCCCGATCGGTCATCGCGGCCACTCAGGAGACAAATCATGTCCATGCTCAAGGAATTCAAGGAGTTCGCCGTTAAAGGCAACATGGTCGATATGGCCGTCGGCATCATAATCGGCGGTGCGTTCGGGACCATAGTATCCTCGCTGGTCGACGACGTGTTCATGCCGGTTATCGGCCTCGTGCTCGGCGGTGTCGATTTTTCGAACCTGTTTATCGTCCTTTCCAACCCTGACAAAGTTGCCGTCCCCTCCTTGGCCGTGGCCCAGGCCGCTGGCGTTGCGACTCTCAACATTGGGCTGTTCATAAACGCCCTCGTCAAATTCCTGATCGTCGCCTTCGCCCTGTTCATGGTGGTCAAGGGCATCAACATGCTCCGTCGCGAAAAGGAAGAAAAGCCCGCCGAACCTCCTGCGCCCCCGCGCGAGGAAGTGCTGCTTACCGAGATCAGGGATATCCTCAAGGCAAAAGAACAGTCGACCTGACGCTTTCGTATGTCGGACGCTATAGGTTCTGCGCTGCCGCCAGTGCGACATTCCGGGCCCACCCTTTGGCGCGTTCGAGTTCGCCTTCAACGAGCGGGCCTTCCGTGCCGGTCACGCAAAATCCTGCTGGCTGCGTGGCCATCCTGCATCCCCGAGCCTCAAGTTTCCGGTGGATGACATCGGCGGCGTAGCCTGCGACATCGAGCACCCAACGAAGCACAGCGGGCTTAATCTCCACTGGGGCAATCCGCGTATCGAATGCAGCGGCGGCGAGACCGGACAACGCGGTGCCGTCGAGCGCATTTAGAAAATCCAAGATGGCTGGCGTCGGGCGGAAGGCATGGGTGGGCGACCCCACGATCAGGGCCGTTACGCCGCGCAGTGTCGTACCGGCCTCGGTTACCGAAGCAACCCGGACACTATGAGTGCCGGCAAGTTCAGCCGCCATCGCCTGAGCGATGGCCTCGGTATTGCCGTAGGTGCTGTCATAGACGATGAAGACCGACATTAGCCGCTCCTGTGCAGGTCTGGCCACCGTGCGTCGGTTCCACTCGGACAGCATTGATTTCGGTCAACAACGTGCCTTGCGTGACTAAAAGGGGACAACAAGGAGCCATTGGCACCTCTGCCGGCGTGCCAAGAAAAACAACGGCCGCCAGCAGGACTGGCGGCCGCTTGCAACGCGATGCCGATACGCCAGCCTACCCGCCAACGGTCGGAAGGGTAAGATCGCCCGCGGTCAGCTTGTTGGCCATCAGTCGCGACATATCGAAATCGCGCTTGAGCCCGAGCGTTTCCCAGACCGCAATCAGGGCGTCGCACAGCGCGGCAATCATGTCGTCGGTATGATAAGGGGTTGGTGTGATCCGCAACCGTTCGGTGCCCTTGGGAACCGTCGGGTAGTTGATCGGTTGGATATAGACACCATACCGGTCCATCAGCATGTCGCTGGCGGCCTTGCATTGGCGCGCATCGCCCACGATCAGCGGGACGATATGGGTTTCCGTCGGCATCACGGGTAGCCCCGCTTCGGCAAGGATATGTTTGACGCGATTGGCTTGGCGCTGATGGGCTTCGCGCTCGGCGGTCGAGGATTTGAGGTGTTCGATAGACGCGCGTGCCGCCGCGCAGAGCGCGGGGGGCAGGGCGGTGGTGAAGATGAATTCCGGCGCATAGGACCGCACTGCGTCCACGATCGAAGTGTTGGCGGCGATATAACCACCCATCACGCCGAAGCCCTTGGCCAGTGTGCCCTCAATGATGTCGATGCGGTCCATAAGCCCGTCGCGCTCACAGATGCCGCCGCCGCGGGGCCCATACATGCCGACGGCGTGAACCTCGTCGATGTAGGTGAGGGCGTTGTATTCCTCGGCAAGGTCGGCAATCTGCTCTATCGGGGCGATGTCGCCATCCATCGAATAGACCGACTCGAAGACGATGAGTTTGGGCCGCGCCTTGCCGGCCGCCGCGAGCAGTTCGCGCAGATGCCCGACGTCATTGTGGCGGAAGATCTTTTTCTCCATGCCCGATTGCCGCACCCCGGCGATCATCGAGGCGTGGTTGAGCTGGTCGGAAAGGATCAGGCAGTCGGGGATCAGCCGTCCGATGGTTGAAATTGCCGCTTCGTTGGAGACGAACCCTGAGGTGAAAACCAGCGCTGCTTCCTTGCGGTGGAGATCGGCAAGCGACCGCTCAAGTTCCACCAGTGGTCGGTTCGTACCCGAAATATTGCGCGTGCCGCCGGCACCCGCGCCGATCTTGCCGGCCGTTTCCTGCATGGCGGCAATAACCTTGGGGTGCTGGCCCATGCCGAGATAATCGTTGGAGCACCAGATGACGATTTCGCGGGGATTGTCCGCTGCATCGCGATAGATGGCGCGGGGAAACTGTCCCGCCACGCGTTCAAGGTCGGCAAAGACCCGGTAGCGCTTTTCTTGGCGAAGAGCATCGACTGCGTCTTCAAATATGCCGCGATAGTCCATGAGGCCTACTCCAGCGGTACCTCTTGAATAGCCCCGGAAAGGGCATCGGCGGGCACCTTGCAAGGTTTATGTCCGGTTACGGCCCGAAGCCGCGTCGTCCGGTTTAACGCCAGTTTTTAGTGTGAGACATGATCGAGATCAAATGGTCAACCCGTAGCGAAAATTTCCGGCACGACTTTCATCAGACCACCCCGGAACTTCGGCAGGCATATGTTATGAGGTTCGTATCGGTTTTTCCAGCGCGACCCAATGACGCGAGCGGGCCGCGTCTGCGGTGGCAAGGGGGGCCATGAAGCCTTTTTTAACCTTAAAATCGCTAACATGTTGCTAGTGCCATCCCTCTTGACCCGAGCGAGTAAATGAGCGCCTTGCCTGCATACGAGCCGTCACCCTTGGCGGAACGCCTCGAATTCCTGGGGCTCGATAGGAAGGCTCTGGCGCGGCTCGTGACGATATCGCCGTATGTTGCACCCCATATCGAACCGGCCTTGGCAGGGTTCTATGCGACTGTGGCAAAGACTGCCGAGGTTTCGGCATTCTTTTCCAATCCTGCACATATGGAGCATGCCAAAAGCAAGCAGGCCCTGCATTGGAAAGCAATTGCCGAGGGCAGGCTGGACGAAAACTATTATCGCTCGAGCCTCGCCATCGGTGAACGCCACGCCGCGATCGGTCTCGAGCCGAAATGGTATATCGGCGGTTATGGTTTAATCGCCGAAACGATCGTCAAAGGTGTCATTGCCGACTGGATGGCAGTCGAGACGGAAAAGGCGGGCAAGCGAAACCCCGCGGATTGGAAGGTGGCTGCAGAGGAAATGGCAGCCGGCCTAGCTGAACTCGTCAAGGCTATCATGGTCGACATCGACCTCGCTGTTTCCACCTATTTCTCCCGTCTCGAAGCCGATCTTGAAGCCTCCCGCGCGGCCGCCGAGGAGACCGCGCAAGCACAGCAGAAGGTGCTGAGCATCACGGGAGAAGCGCTCGGACGCCTAGCCCAAGGGGAGGTCTGTGTCCGAATCGACGAGCCTTTTGAAGGCGAGTTCGACAAGCTCCGGACGGACTTCAACGCCGCCGCTTCCGGGCTCGATGAAGCGTTGACGTCAATAAGCCGCTCGGTTGAAGCCATAAGCCGCGATGCTGACACCGTTGCCGGAACGGCAGCCGATCTCACAGACCGGATGACAAAACAGGCCTCCGCCATCGAACAATCGGCCGCGGCGCTCGACGAAGTGACAGGCGCAGTCAACGATTCCGCGTCGGGCACGAGCGATGCGGCGCGAATTGCCGAGGGTGCCAATGCGGCGGCCAAGGAAGGCGGCACCGTCGTGGAAGGCGCCATAGAGGCCATGGGGCGGATTGAGCAATCGTCGGCCAAGATTTCTTCGATTATTTCGGTAATCGACGAAATCGCTTTCCAGACGAACCTCCTCGCCCTCAATGCAGCCGTAGAGGCGGCGCGCGCCGGCGAAGCCGGGCGCGGTTTTGCCGTGGTGGCAACTGAAGTGCGTTCGCTTGCCCAGCGCAGCGCCCAAGCCGCAAAAGATGTTTCGAGCCTGATCCAGCAGTCGTCGAGCGAGGTCGCCACCGGTGTCGGCATTGTGCAAAAAACCGGCGACGCTCTCGCTGGTATCGTGGCTCAGGTTGGCCAAATCTCCCAGCATATGCGGAATTTCTCCGCATCGGCGACCCAGCAGGCCAGCGTTCTCAATGAAATAAACGCGGCGATCGTTCAGCTCGACCGCCTGACCCAGGAAAATGCGGGAGGCGTGGCTCAGACGAGCGAAGCCGGGCGCGATCTTGCAATGGAAGTCGCTGAACTGCGCGAGCGGCTAAAGGCGTTCCGAACAACGGCGTAAGGGCGCAACGCCAAGACGCCAGACTGTAATTGTGGCAAAAAGTCACATAAGAATCCACGAAGAGCGGCGGGCTCCACTTTCCTGCCGCAATGTCATCTATAGCTTCGGGCCAGCACAAATAAAGGCGGTACTTTGACCATGAAAAAATTCGCAGTCGCCATCTCGCTTTTGGGCGCCGTGACACTTGCAGGGTGCACCACGACGAATCCCTATACCGGGCAAAGCCAGATTTCCAATACCGCAGGCGGCGCGCTGATCGGTGCTGGCGGTGGTGCCCTGGCCGGCGCGCTCATCGGTGCGGGCACGGGCGGAGACGCGCGCGTCGGAGCCCTGATCGGTGCGGGCGTCGGCGCTCTGGCCGGTGGCGCCATTGGTAATTACATGGATCAGCAGGAAGCCGAACTGCGCGCCCAGCTTCAAGGGACCGGCGTGTCGGTGACCCGCGTGGGCGACAATATTGTCCTCAACATGCCCTCCAACATCACCTTCGGCGTCAACCAGTCGGACGTGCAGCCGCAGTTCCAGAACACGCTGCGCTCAGTGGCGCTCGTGCTCCAGAAATATAACCAGACGCTTGTCGATATCGTCGGGCATACTGATTCGACCGGCTCTGCGAGCTACAACCTGACCCTCTCGCAGCAGCGTGCCACTTCTGTAGCCCGTGTACTCTCGCAGAATGGCGTCGATTCGCGTCGTTTCTTTGTCGAGGGTCGCGGCTTCTCGCAGCCGATCGCGTCAAACGACACCGAAACAGGTCGCGCGCAGAACCGGCGCGTGGAAATCCAGATCATCCCCATCCGCGGTTGATCCAAAGCACTTCGCAAACATGTCTCGTGGAGCGTCCGGCAACGGGCGCTCCATTTTTTTCTCGATGGGCTCGCCGGGTTACCACCAGTGCTTTTGATGCGTCTCGTGATGCATCTGGGAAAGGGCGTAGCCAATTCCGATGCCGATGGCCGCTGCCAGGGTCAGCGCTGTGGTCGCACCTGTGGGATTTTTCCGGGCGACCTTTGCGACGGCCTTGGCCTCGTCCTGGGCATAATGCGTGACCCGCTGCACGTTCTTTGTGGCACCGCCGAAAAGGCCCTTGGCATCCTTGCGCAGATGATCGACATCAAGACCGTTGCCTTTCAGCGAGCGGCTGATCGAATGAATCTGCCCGCGCAACTCGGCAATCTGCGCCTCAATGGCTTGACGGGCGTCATGGGCGAAGTGTTCCTGCGCCATGGTAGTTCTCCGTAGTTCGTGGGTGTAACACCACCAACGGCCCACCGACGCTTGCGGTTCCCAACGGTTCGACTTGTAGGAAAAATGGTGCTGCTGGCGAGGATTGAACTCGCGGCCTCTCCCTTACCAAGGGAGTGCTCTACCACTGAGCTACAGCAGCCTGAACGAGCATCGGGCCGGGGCCCGACGAATGCGGGCCGTTACTGCCACACGCCATCTGTGGACGCAAGGGCAAAAAACTGGCATCAGACACACCAGTATTAATCTCCATATTTGTCGATAATGGCTAAGTCCGACCGCGATCAAAGATTGGCCGCAAAGCTCCGGGAAAATCTCAAACGCCGCAAAATGCAGGCGCGGGCGCGCAAAACCGCCGAGGCGCCCAACCCGGAGGATAGCAGTGATCGCGACCGAGCTCCCGTCTCCCGCCAAGTTCCCCCTTCCGAAGGCACCGATTAGCCAGCCTTAACTGCACCCCCTTCGCCTTGCAGCAACCTGCCCGCTGCGTTACCAGTCCCCCTGAACGCCTCTTCGTTCCGATCCGCGCCGATTCCCACGGCTCAAGGAGTACCTTATGGACCGTATCCGTCTTGTCGGTGGCCACGAACTCAACGGTGAAATCCCGATCTCCGGCGCAAAGAATGCCGCGCTGCCGTTGATGATCGCCTCGATGCTCACCGATGAGCCGCTCGTCCTGCTCAACGTCCCGCGATTGGCGGACGTCAAACAGCTTGAGCGGATACTGGAAAATCACGGCGTCGATATCGCCGTGCACGGCCGCCGCCGGGGCGATACCGACATGGGCGGGCAGCGTATCACGTTTACGGCTTCCGACATTGTCGATACGACCGCACCCTATGAGCTGGTTTCCACCATGCGCGCGAGTTTCTGGGTCATAGGTCCGCTTCTGGCGCGCGAGGGCGAGGCGCGGGTTTCTCTGCCCGGCGGCTGCGCCATCGGCACGCGGCCGGTCGATTTCTATCTCGATGGGTTACGTGCGCTTGGCGCACAGATCGATATCGATGAGGGCTATGTTGTCGCGCGTGCGCCCGGCGGGCGATTGAAGGGCGCTAGGGTGCGTTTCCCCAAGGTCTCTGTCGGCGCGACCCATGTGGTGATGATGGCCGCAACGCTGGCCGAAGGCACGACCATCATTGAAAACGCGGCGCGCGAGCCCGAAGTCGCAAACCTCGCCGAATGTCTTGTGGCAATGGGCGCAAAGATTTCCGGGATCGGCACCGACCATCTTGTTATCGAGGGCGTCGAAAGGCTTGGCGGCGCGATTCACGAAGTCCTGCCCGACCGGATCGAAACCGGAACCTACGCTTTCGCGACGGCAATGACAGGGGGCAACGTGCTGCTGCGCGGGGCACGACCGGAACTCCTGCAATCCGCACTCGACGTGCTGATGCAGACTGGCGCGGAGGTAATCGCCCAAGAGGGCGGAGTGCGCGTCATGCGCAACGGCAATGGCATTCAATCGGTCGATATCGAGACCGAGCCCTTTCCCGGCTTTCCCACCGATCTTCAGGCGCAGTTCATGGCGCTGATGACGCGCTCCACCGGCGTCTCGGCGATCAAGGAAACGATCTTTGAAAACCGGTTCATGCATGTCGCAGAGCTCGCCCGCTTTGGCGCGCGGATCAGCGTCGATGGCCAGACGGCGCGTGTCACCGGCGTGCCCGAGCTCAAGGGTGCGCAAGTCATGGCCACCGATCTTCGTGCATCGGTATCCCTCGTGATCGCCGGTCTCGCGGCCCGCGGCGAAACGGTCGTCAACCGCATCTACCATCTCGATCGCGGCTTCGAGCGCCTCGAAGACAAGCTCTCCCGCTGCGGCGCACAGATCGAGCGGATCGCCGGTTAACGCAAGACGAGTTTCTCCCTTGCACTTTGGTGTGCAAATGCCCAGATGTGCGCCATGAAAACGGCAAGCAATCCAAAGGCGATCATGACCGAACTCAAGCTGCTGGCGCTCGATAGCGAAGATCTCGATATCGTGTCCGCCCATGTGCAGGATGCTGTGGTGCGGGTCGGGGACATGGGGTTTGCCAAGGCCGACCGCCGGTTCGTGATGCTCATGAACCGCTACGCCTGGGAAGCGGGCGACACGCGCGGTCGCGGCGAGCGGCGACGTGCCGGACTGCATTTCGATTTCGTCAACGCCGCGCACGCCCAGGGTTTCGACCTAAAGGCAAAGGACGGTGTGCTGGAATTGCTCGCCGTGCGGTTCCTCCCCGGCGAGGAGCCCGGCGGAGAGGTCTTGCTCACCTTTGCCGGCGGTGGCACGGTGCGGCTCGAGGTTGAGTGCCTCGAAGCCCGGCTGCGAGATCTCGGGGGTGTCTGGGCGGCAAAGGCTCAACCCCGGCACGATATCGATTAACGAGAGCCTGTCCCGCTTCATGCCTGTCTGTCTCAATTCCGCCGATCACGGCTTCGCGCACGCTTTCCACGCGCTCTTGGGCTCGAAACGCGAATCCTCGGTCGAGGTCGGCGATACGGTCGCTGCGATCATTGCCGATGTGCGCCAGCGTGGCGACGCGGCGCTGATCGCGCTGACCGAACAGTTCGACAAACTTTCTCTGGCCCCCGAAACGCTGCGTTTTTCCGAAGCCGAGATCGAAACCGCATATGCAGCGGTTTCCAGCGAAGTCCGAGCCGCGCTCGAACTGGCGCACCGACGTATTACGTCCCACCATCAAAAACAGTTGCCCGCCGACACGAGCTACACCGATGAAATCGGCGTGACGCTCGGTGCGCGCTGGACGGCGATCGAGGCCGTGGGGCTTTATGTGCCTGGCGGATTGGCCTCCTACCCGTCGTCGGTGCTCATGAATGCCGTGCCCGCCAAGGTTGCGGGGGTCGAGCGCCTTGCGATGGTCGTCCCCACCCCGCGTGGTGAGGTGAACCCGGCCATTCTCGCTGCCGCCAAGATAGCCGGTGTAACGGAAATCTACCGCATCGGCGGCGCGCAGGCCGTTGCCGCGCTCGCCTACGGCACCGAAACGATCGCGCCGGTCTACAAGATCGTCGGCCCAGGCAATGCCTATGTCGCAACGGCCAAGCGGCAGGTTTTTGGCACCGTGGGCATCGATATGATTGCCGGCCCTTCCGAAGTGCTCATCATCGCCGACGAAACGGCAAATCCCGCCTGGCTCGCCGCCGATCTTCTGGCGCAGGCCGAGCACGGGGCAGGGGCGCAGTCGGTGCTGCTGACCACCAGCCAGAAGATTGCCGACGCCACCGCAGCGGAAGTCGAGCGCCAGCTCGCAGCGCTCCGCGCGCCGGACAATGCGCGCGCTGGCTGGGACGAATTCGGCGCAATTATCGTCGTGCAATCGCTCAACGAGGCGGTGGAGATCGCCAATCGATTCGCCTCCGAGCACGTCGAGCTCGCGCTCGATGCGCCGCAGCCCGTGCTCGCAAAAATCCGCAACGCCGGGGCGATCTTTGTCGGGCATCATACACCCGAAGCCATCGGGGATTACGTCGGCGGCTCGAACCACGTCCTGCCGACCGCCCGCTCTGCCCGCTTTGCGTCCGGGCTGGGCGTGCTCGATTTCGTGAAACGCACCTCGATTCTCGAATGTTCGCCGTCGTCGCTCGCCCACCTTTCCGAGGCGACGGTGACGCTGGCTGAAACCGAGGGCCTGGAAGCGCATGGGCGATCGGTGTCGATCAGGTTGAATCGACAATGAGCAAACGGCCTTTCGATCCTAAAACCGACAGGATCGTCACGGTTACGCTCGACCCCAATACAATCACTTCGGTGAACCCCGACGAAGTGCACGAATGGCGCGTGGCCGTCTATGACCTCGTCGACGCGAACCAGTTCTATCCCGCCCGCGTCGCCGCCAGGGGCCCGTACGCGCTCCATCTTTCGATTGTCCACAACCACATCGTTCTCGATGTGCGCGATCCCGAAACCTTCAAGCCGATCGCCGCGCATTATCTTTCGCTGACACCGTTCCGCAGCCTTATCCGTGACTATTTCCGCATTCGCGAGAGCTATTACGAAGCGATCCGTTCGGCCTCGACCTATCAGATCGAGGCGGTGGACATGGGCCGCAGGGGGCTGCACAACCAGGCCGCCCAGCTCCTGATCGAACGGCTCGAGAACAAGCTCGTGATGGACCTCGAAACCGCCCGCCGGCTCTTCACCCTCATATGTGCGGTGCAGCCCTATGCAGCGCGCGTTTATGAGGGCGAGGGCGAACTGCCCACGGTCCTTTTCGTCTGCGCCATGAACTCGGTGCGTTCGCCCATTGCAGCGGCATTGGCGCGCAGGAACTTCCCCGGTCGACTCGTGGCCCGCTCGGCGGGCGTGCGCTCGGGCAAGGCGGATCACTTCGTGTATCAGGTGATGGACGAGGTCGGGATCGATATGTCGGTCCATACCCCCCACACGATGGACGAATTGATGGCCTCACATTTCGACATCATCATCACGCTCGCCGACGAGGCGAAAGATGCCGTCGAAGCACGAGGGCTCGAGGCGTCGATTACTGCGCATTGGCCGACGCCGGATCCGTCGGAAATCGAGGGAACGCGGGACGCCGTTCTGGAAGCGTATCGTGGCTTGCGCGATGCGCTCGACACACGGCTCCGCGGCAATCTCGGCCCCATGATCGCGCAAGTGGTGAAGGGCTGAACACCGGGCTTTCATTTGCTGGCATTTGCGGTTAGTTTGCGCGCCACATTCCGGGCCCCGGGGAAGTTGCGCGGGGCATCATCAGGAGAAAGAATGGCAAAGGAAGAAGTGCTCGAATTTCCGGGCGTCGTGACTGAATTGCTTCCCAACGCGACATTTCGCGTCAAGCTCGAGAACGATCACGAGATCATCGCCCACACCGCCGGGCGCATGCGCAAGAACCGTATCCGCGTTCTCGCGGGCGATAAGGTGCTGGTCGAAATGACCCCTTACGATCTCACCAAAGGCCGTATCACCTACCGCTTCAAATAACGCTTGAGGCCGAAGGGAGCCCCGTGTCCAGACGTCCCGAACTGATCCTGGCCTCGGCGTCCCCGCGCCGCCTCGCGCTCCTCAACCAGATCGGCATAGAGCCCGAACACCTCATTCCGGCGCATGTGGACGAAACGCCCGAGCGCGGCGAGCTGCCCCGCAAGCTTGCGCTGCGGCTCGCGCATGCGAAGGCGGTTGAGGTGCAGAAAAAGGCCAAGCAGGCCGGGCTGGCTGGCGACGCCATTGTGCTCGCGGCCGATACGGTTGTCGCCGTCGGTCGCCGTATTCTGCCCAAGGCCGAAACAATGGACGAGGCAGCAGGTTGCCTGCGCCTTCTTTCAGGCCGCGCCCACCGGGTATTCACGGGGCTCTGCGTCCTCTCCCCGTCCGGCCATGCGCGCGAGCGGCTGGTCGATACCCGCATCCGCTTCAAGCGGCTGTCCGCACGCGAAATCGAAGCCTATCTCGCCAGCGGCGAATGGACCGGCAAGGCCGGCGGTTACGCCATCCAGGGCATTGCTGGATCGTTCGTCGTCAAGCTGAGCGGCTCCTACAGCGCCGTGGTTGGTCTTCCGCTTTATGAGACGACCGGGCTCCTGGCCGGCGAGGGCTATCCCGTGCAATTCAACTGGCTCAATCCCATGGGCCTTTCGGGCGTCTGATGAGTGCCTCGGTCACAAGGCTGCGCAAGCCCAAGCCCTGCCCGATCTGCGGCAAGCCTTCTGTGCAGAAATTTCACCCTTTCTGCTCGGCCCGTTGCGCCGATCTCGACCTCGGGCGCTGGCTCAAGGGGTCTTACGTCATTCCCGGCAGGGACGGCGCCGCAAGCGGTGAAACGCCGCTGCCGCCCGATGAAGGCGATGAGGACAACTGACAGCGAATGGGCCGATTCGCGCTGCTGTGAGAAAAGCGCGAAACGGTCTCAATTTTGTCGTCCGGGTGCTGGACAGGCCCGATCCGAGCCCCTATAAACCGCCCGACCAACACCGGACGGCCACGCTGTCCTACCCCGGATGCCCAGGTAGCTCAGTTGGTAGAGCAGCGGATTGAAAATCCGCGTGTCGGCGGTTCAATTCCGTCCCTGGGCACCATTTCCCTTCCAGTTTTGTTTGTTTTCAATACCTTAGGCTCTGCCATTGTCCCACTTGTTGGCATCGGCGTTTCAGGTTGGACTTTTGGGGCCGGTAATCTTCGACAGCAAACCGCGTTGCGCCGGCATCAGCTAGCGTTGTCGCAACAAATCACCGTCCCGCCATACTGTCGCGCCATTGCCGAATCCCGATGGGGGTAATACCCTGCTCTTCGAGCATGTCGCAGGCCCGCCCGGTCTGGAAGAATTCGTATTCCCCGATTCTGCATCCGGCTTCTCCATTGAGCAGGCGGAAATCTCCGTCGGTGCTGAAATGAAGAGCAAGCCAACTTGTCCCCGCTAGGAGAGCAGAAAGAAGCTCTTCGTAAGCGGCGTCTCAGCCGTCGGGCCATCCCCAAGGGGTTTTGACCTGAAGATCGACGACGGGCTCGAGCGACTAATGCTCATGGCCATCATAAAAATCGGCCTCGCCGCGGCGCCAGTAGCCTGCGGCCTTGATAAGGTCAGGATCGTGTCCTTGCGCGATGAAATGGTCATGTATCACTTTTGACATATCTGCCTCCCCCGCAATGAAGACATAGGTCTGCTCCGACGGCATCGCGGCCGCCTTGACGGCCTCAATCAGGAAGGTTCCAGCGGAACGCTCGATCCATCTCAGATCGAGCGATGCTGCCGGGCTGAACGTCTGCCGTTCGGCGGAGTCAGCAATTTCGATGAACGCCATGACGCGGGCCTCGGCCGGCAGTTCCTCGATGCGACGGCCGATGGCCGGCAGCGCAGTCTCGTCGCCGATCAGCACATAGAAATCGAAGTCATCGCGCACAACGAACGAGGCACGCGGGCCACCCATGCCGAGCCGGTCCCGAGGTTTGGCGCGTGCCGCCCAATCAGCGGCGACGCCGCCGTCATGCAGGACGAAGTCTATCACCAGTTCGCACTTTTCCCTGTCGAAGCGTCGCGGCGTGTAGTCTCGTCCTTCCGGTGCGATTGTCCCCCCTGGCCAGTCGAGTCCATTGGGACCGGGTACCGGCAGCACCGGCTCAGCACCGGCCGAGGGAAAAAACAGTTTGACGTGGTCATCGTATGCCAACGACGGAAACTCTGCGAAGCTGGGGTCGGCTGAGGTGGCACTGGTCGAGCGGCGGGACGTCACGGGCTTCTTCCTCCGATGCCTCGCTGCGAGGACCGTTCGATGCGGAGGTTACTCGCGATATTCTGGAAATCAATAGCCGCGGCGCGCGCGGTTGCGGGGTGTGTGACCCTGAAACCGCAGGAGCGGGCGTGACGGGCCTACCGAAACAGCGAAGGCAACCACATGGCGGTGGCCGGGAAATAGGTCACAAGCAGCAGCACGCCGATCGAAGCGCCGTAGAAGGGCCAGATGGTCTTGATTGCCTCCCAGATGGGTATCTTGGCGACGGCACAGCCGACAAAGAGAACCGATCCGACCGGTGGCGTACACAGCCCGATCCCGAGATTGAGAACCATGATGACGCCGAAATGCACCGGGTCGACGCCGTATGCAACGGCCACCGGAAGAAAGATTGGCGTCGTGATGATGATGAGCGGCGACATGTCCATGAAACTGCCCAGGAACAGCAGTAGCACGTTGATAAGCAGCAAGACGATGATGGGATTGTCCGAAATTGTCTGCATGAGGGCGACGAGCTGGGCCGGCACCCGCATATACGCCAGGAGCCAGCCGAAGGTCGCTGCGCTGCCGATGACCATCAGCACCATTGCGGTCGTGCGCACCGCGCCCAGGGTCGCAGCCACGAAATCGCGCCAACCCATCGACCGGTACAGCAGCAGCGTCACCAGCAAGGCGTAAACGATCGCGATGCATGAGCTTTCGGTTGCGGTAAAGACACCAGAGCGCACGCCGCCAAAGATGATGGCAATGAGGATCAGTCCCGGCACTGCGGCAAGGAGGAGTTGCAGCACAACGCCGAACCCGGCGAACTTTTCGGTCGGGTAGCCCCTTTTCGCCGCGACCACGTATGCGACAACCATCAGCGCGATAGCCAGCAGGAGCCCCGGGATGACCCCGGCGGTGAACAGATCCGCGATCGATATGCGCCCGCCAGCCGAGATCGAATAGATGATCATGTTGTGCGACGGCGGGATCATCAAGGCGATGACGGCCGAGGTCACGGTGATGTTCACCGCGTAATCGATGCCGTAGCCGCGCGCCTTCATCTGCGGCACCATCAACCCGCCAATAGCCGAGGCATCGGCGATGGCCGATCCGGAAATGCCGCCGAACATGGTTGAGGCAGCAATATTCACCTGCCCGAGCCCGCCGCGCATGTGGCCGACCAGCGATCCGGCAAAGGCCACCAGCCGCGCCGCGATCCCGCCACGCACCATGAGATCGCCCGCATAGATGAAGAACGGGATGGCGAGCAGCGAGTAGATGGCAACGCCCGAGTTGAGACGCTGGAAGACGACCACCGGCGGCAGCCCCATGAAGAGGATTGTCGCGAACGAGGCGACGCCGAGGCAGAAGGCGATAGGCGTCCCGATCAGAAGCAGCAGCACGAAAGTGCCGAAGAGAACAACGAGTTCCATGGCCGTTACACCTTTTCGAGACCGGCATTGCCGGCATCGGAGTTGTCGGGGTCGTCATCTGGATTGAGGCCCGACCAGCGTTGAAGCAGCCGTTCCACTGTGAAAAGGCAGACGAGTCCGCCACCGGCGATAATCGGAAAATAGGAAAGGCCGCCGGGGACCCCGAGCGTGGGGATAGTTGCCGACCACGCGCCCTGGGAAAGCTGGCTGCCATAAATGACCATGCCTGCGCCGAAGGCCATGACGACCGCATCGGAGATGGAGCGGAAGATCATCTTTCCGGTTGGTGGAAGGAAATAGAGCAGAACATCGAAACCCAGGTGGTAGCGTTCGCGCACACCCACGGCCGCGCCAAGGAAAATGAACCAGGCCATGAGCATTACCGAAAGCGCTTCGGTATAGCGGGGCGTGGAACCCAGCACATAGCGGCCATAGACCTGCCAGGCGATTGCCGCCGTCATGAGGACCAGACCGGCACCGGCCACCCATAGGGCGCCCGTAGCCAGTGCCGCCAGCACGGCACTATATCCCCTCAGGAACGTTCTCATATTCTTCGCTCTCCGCCTTGTCCCGGATACGGGACCAGTTGCGGAAGCGCGCCGGATCCCGGTGAATTCGAACACGCCCTGTAGCCAGGATCATTTGGTTCTTGAAGGATGAGGGAAGGCGGGCGCCAGGATTCGTTGCCCGCCTTCAGACCGATATTACTGGACAGCCTTGATACGGGCCACCAGATCCTGAAGTTCAGGTGTGTCGACGTAACGCTCGTAGACGGAGTCCATGGCATCGATGAAGGGTTGCTTTTCGATCTCGATGATCTCCGAACCCATGGCGGCCACGGCTTCCAGGGCATCGGTCACAGCGGCATCCCAGAGTTCGCGCTGATGGCTTACGCTGTCCTTGGCGGCCTGACGGACCAGTTCCTGGTCTTCGGCCGACAAGCGGTCCCAGGTCGACCTGGCCATCACCAGGATCTCGGGAACGATAAGGTGCTCGTCGAGCGTGTAATACTTGGCAACTTCAGCGTGCGCCGAGGAGAGATAGCTCGGCGGGTTGTTTTCCGCACCGTCGATGACGCCGGTCTGGATGGCCGAGTAGACTTCGCCGTAGGGCATGGGCACTGCATCGGCGCCGAGCGCGTTGACCATGTCGACGAAAAGGTCGGACTGCTGCACGCGGAATTTCTGCCCGGCCATGTCTTCGATCGAACGGATCGGCGTGGTCGAGGTGTAGAACGAACGCGCGCCGGCATCGTAAAAGGCAAGCCCGACCAGGTCGTATGGCTCGAAGGCGGCGAGAATGTCTTCGCCGATATCGCCGTCCATTACCGTGCGCATGTGCTCGATCGAACGGAAGATATAAGGCAGCGAGGGCACCTTGCTTTCCGCGACAAGGTTGTTGAATGGGCCGAGCGACACGCGGTTGAGGTCGATCACCCCGAAACGCGTCTGTTCGATGGTGTCGGTTTCCTGGCCGAGCTGGGAGGAGTGGTAAACCTCTATGACAATTCGGCCGCCCGAGCGTTCGGAGAGGAGCTGCCCCATATACTTTACGGCCTCGACCGTGGGATAGCCATCCGGATGCGTATCGGACGAACGCAAGACGATTTCCTGGGCTACGGCCGCCGTAGACAGGCCCGCCAGTATGGCAACAGATGCCGTGACCTTGATAAAGATATTCATATGACTCCTCCGTGACGTCCGGGCCTCATTCTGCGTGACCCTTGCTCCCAAATCCGGCTGCGCGGCGCGCAGCGTTCCACAGGCGGCACCCGCCGTATGTAATACTGCTATGCGCGCATTTAGAGAATGTCAACATACTACTTTTGTTTTTGTATGATAACTTCATTGTTGCCGCATTCGTCGGATCGGGGCGTTGGAACGTTGCAGGCGTCATGGGTTTTCATCCCGGCACCTTTTTTCCCGTTCGTCGACAAACACGCACAAACCGGCCTTTCAAACCGCGCCCCGCATACAATAAGATAAGGGCCGGGACTGAGCGGAGGGCAGAGTTGTTCGCGAATTTCGTGGAGCCGTTTGGCGCGCCAATCGTGGCTTTGGTGGTAGCAGTCCTGTTCATCGCGTTTTCCCGGGAATGGCGGACCCCTGAGGTCAGCGCCGGGGTGGCGGTTTCGGTCCTGCTCGTTGTGGGCATTCTTTCGGTCGACGATCTGCTCGGCGTCATGTCCAATCCTGCCCCGGCCACCATCGCGGGGATGTTCATCATATCGGCCGCTCTGGTGAGAACCGGAGCCCTCGAAGTCTTCGCGCGCTGGGTCACCGCCGATGCTCGACGGCACCCATTCCGCACCATGCTGCTCTTTCTCAGCGCGATCGCGATCATGTCGGCTTTCATGAACAATACGCCGCTCGTAATGCTCATGATCCCCGTAGCCGTTGCCATGGCAAGGGAAATGGACGCGGCGGCATCCAAGCTTCTCATTCCCGTGTCGTTCGCCGCGATTCTGGGGGGCATGTGCACCCTGATCGGCACCTCCACCAATATCCTGGTCGATAGCGTCGCGCGCCAGTCGGGGCTCGAACCTTTCCATATCTTCGAGATCGCGCCACTGGGCATCATCGTCGCCATCGTGGGCATCGTCACGATGCTGCTCCTGCGCGGCCTGCTGCCGGATCGTACCACGGTCTCCTCGCTCTCGCTGTCCGAGCCGGAGCGTAAGTTCGTGCTCGAGGCGGTTATCGAGGACAATTCGCCCCATGTCGGCAAAAGGGCGAGCGAGGTCAATGCCTTCAACCGTCCCGACCGGCTGTTGATCGACGTGCTGAGAGCAACCTTTTCGCTTCGGCGACATATGGCAGATGTGGTCCTGCAGCCCGGCGACATCGTCGTGTTGCGCACGTCGGTTGCCGAGCTCCTCTCGATGAAGGAAGAGGGCGAGCTGACGGTGCCCGAAGCCGAGCACATGCAGGCTCTCGGGGCCCGCGACTCCATCGTGGTCGAGATCCTCGCCGGGCCCGGTGCCGGCGTTATCGGCAAAACCCTGAGGCATCTGCGGCTGCGTCGCCGCTACGGCGTCTACCCCATCGCCCTGCACAGGCGGGGGTCGAACCTTGCCGAACGGTTCGAGACCACGCCCCTCGAAGTCGGCGATACCCTGCTGGTCGAAGGCAGCCCCGACGACCTCCAGCGCATGGTCGAGGATTACGACCTCGTCAACGTCTCTCAGCCCACTCAACGCGGTTTCCGCAGGGCCAAAGCCCCGCTGGCCATCGGTATGATGCTGGCCGTTGTCATCGGATCGGCGCTGGGTTTCATGCCAATCGCGGGGATGGCGGTCATTGGCGCAGCGGTGGTCCTGATGACGCGCTGCGTCGAAATCGACGAAGCGGTTCAGGCCGTCGATTGGCGCATTCTGGGGTTGATCGTCGCCATGCTGGCGATCGGTGTCGCAATGGACAGGGTCGGGCTGGTTCAGGCGATCGTTGGTGTTCTCTCGCCCTACCTGATGCTTGTATCCCCGCTTTTCGCGCTGGGGCTGGTTTATATACTTTCCTCGTTCCTCACCGAAATCGTGACCAACAACGCGGTGGCGGTGATCGTGACCCCAATTGCCATCGGCTTGGCGCTGAGCATCGGCGTCGATCCGAGGCCCTTCGTCGTTGCGGTAATGGCAGCGGCGAGCGCGAGCTTCCTGACCCCGATCGGCTATCAGACCAACACGCTCGTCTACAGTGCCGGTGGTTATATGTTCTTCGATTTCGTCAAGCTGGGCGCGGTCATGAACCTAGTGGCCTTCGCGCTCTCTATGCTGCTGATTCCCCTCTTCTGGCCGCTCTAGGAACGAGTTGCTTGCCGCTGGCGTTTAGGAGGAAACATATCGGGTTCAGCCAAGGACCATGCCCCCTTTCGACATCATCGGCGCCAATGCAACGCAACTACCACTCTCAGCCATAGTGGTAAGACTTGCCATTGCAGGCTTGCTCGGGGCCATTATCGGGTTCGAGCGCGAAATAAAAAACCGGCCAGCAGGGCTTCGCACGCACATGCTGACCGCCATCGCGGCGGCGGCATTCACCATCATGACATATGAAATCTACTACGAAATGGTGGAACTCGACCTTGGATTGGCCCAGCTTGATCCCCTTCGCGTGATCGAGGCGGTAACGGCCGGCGTAGCGTTTCTCGCCGCCGGCGCGATCATACGCTCGGGCACAAATATTACGGGATTGACCACCGGAGCCGCGATGTGGATGGCAGGGGCAATTGGCGTGGCGTGCGGATCGGGCTTTTATGCCGTCGCCGTCGTTGGCGCCGTGTTCGTGCTTACGGTCACCATTATCCTCGGCTACTTTGAAAAGAAGGTGCTGCATTCAAAAGTGGGACAATTGGGGGGTGATGAAGGAACGCCCGGGTGACACGCCCGTTTTGCGGGAACATCCACAAGGAGCCCTGCAATGCCCGCACAATCGAAAGCGCAGCAAAAGGCCGCCGGGGCGGCGCTGTCCGTCAAACGCGGCGACACCCCCAAATCCCAGCTCAAAGGCGCATCCCGCGAAATGGCAGACTCGATGTCCAAGAAGCAACTCGAAGAACTTGCTGCCACTTCGCGCAAGAAATTGCCCAACAAGAAGAAGAGCTAAGCCACCATCGGCAGGAGACGTGAAAGCGCGTCGATCAGCTCCGACGGCCGGCACGGCTTGACACAGACCGGCACCTCGGGAAACTCGGTGCGCAGCGTGTCCCGGTCCGGTCGGCCGGTGCAGAATAGAAATGGAATACCTCTCCGGCGTAGGATATCGGCAACGGGGAAGACCTCTTCGCCCTTGAGATCGATGTCGAGAATCGCCAGATCGGCGACCATGTCGCCCGCAGCACGCTTCGCATCGTCCAAGGTCATGTGCGGGCCGGAGATGTCTGCACCTGCTTGTGTGAGCGCATCGGTTATTTCGAGCGCAATCAGAAACTCGTCTTCCACGAGCAGTACTCGGCGTCCTGCCAAGCCCGTGTTACCCATTTGCCCGTTCCCGTCATTCTTTCGGTACTTAACCGGCTGTAATCCTCCATATTACCGTTTTCGGCATTGCCGTAACGTTAACCTCGGGAATTCAACCCCTTCTGGAGGATAGGTGCAATTGCCCCGGACCGTTTAAGATCGGCTTCAGGGTGCACGCAGGCATGTGTGGAATCGTTGCAATTGCATCGTCCGTTGCCACCAATCCAACCCGATTCGGGCTTATGGGTAGGCCGCTATGAACAAACGAGGGACGTTTTCATGGCTTCCGCCTATCTCTTGGCGAAAGACAAGCTCGAGCAAGCGCGCGCAATTCTGATGGCCGAGGCCTGGTTCGACCCGGAGGCCGACCATCTGTTTGAGCTTGCTATCAGACGCTTGATCGAACTGGATAACCTCGCCTCTACGGGCCTTGTCGGGCCGCGCCCCGAAAGGCCCCACAATGCGCTCGCGCTGATGCCGTGGCTCGATCGCTGAGGCCGGCGTCGCGGTGCCCGCAAACAGCCCCATTGTCGAGGCAGGCTGACGGGGAACCTGATTGCATCGACAAAGTTGGGTAAAAGAGGAACACTTGTCCCGACCGAGCAGTGATTCCGCCAGCCAAGCCTGAGCCATGCAGCAGATGGGAACAATGCCCTCAGCCCCCGCCGATACGATCCTCAACAAAGCCGCAATCCGTTGGAACCTTTCCAAGCTCACGCCCGTGGCGGAAACGAGCCGGGCATGGACCTACCGGGTCCAGCGCGAGGATAACACCTCCGCCGCGCTGCGCGTTTTCAAGCCCGATCATACCGCCGATGCCGACCGCGCCGGGCGCCTGCTCGATTGGTACCGCGGCGATGGTGCAATCAGGCACTACGGGACGTCGGACCAATGCATCCTCACTGAATGGTGCGAGGGCAAGCTCCTGTCCGAGCCTGCCACCGACGGCAAGGATGCCCAGGCTACCGGCGCCATCGCCAATCTCATCGGGATGCTGCATGTTGCCCGGCCCGACAAGCCGGAAAAATTACTGCCTCTGCGCGATTATCTTACCGATTTCCACACCGCCGATGTCCGGCTCTGGCCCGATACTGCTCGGGATCTCTACGCCCGTTCCATCGGTATCGCCTATGCTGTGTTCGATAAGCCATCGGCAGAGATTCCCCTGCACGGCGATGTCCATCACGATCGAGTCATGCTGGCCGAGCGGGGTTGGGTCGCGCGCACGCCGATCGGCCTATTGGGCGACCCGGCGTGGGATCTGGCCGCGAGCTTCCTTCACCCTTGGGGCGAAGTGAAGCTGGGGGCTGATCCGGTTCGCATCAACGCCATGGCGGACGCCTTCGCGACGAAGCTCGATTTGAAGCACAAGCGCATTCTCGCTTTCGGCGCGATATACGCGGCGGCCTCGGCTTGCCGGGCTCTGGCGGAAGGACAGCCGATCAACTGGCAGTTGGCCGTGCTCCCCAACCTGCTGGCGGTATACGATCTGGCGTAAGGGGGATTAGGTCGCGACAATTGACCTTTCGGTTCCGAGGGTGTCATCTGGGGTGGTCATCTTTCCGGCGCGTCCATGCTTTCTGTCCTCAACGTCGTTGCTCCGGTCTTTGTCCTGATCGGTATCGGTTATCTTGCCGTGCGCATCCGGCTCTACCCTGCACAGGGTGTCCCGGGGCTGATCGTCTACGTCAACAGCTTCGCTACACCTTGTCTCTTGTTCCGCGCCATGATCGATGTCGATCTGGGCGCCGCTTTCAACCTGGCGGTCATCGGCCCATTCTACCTAGGGGCGTTCGTGATCCTCGCCTTGGGTTCATTTCTCGCCTTGGGCCTTTTCAAGGGGCGTCCGGGCGAGGCGGTGGCGGTCGGGTTCGCCGGTACCTTTACCAATACAGTCCTTGTGGGCATCCCCATCATGCATCGCGCTTATGGCGACGAGGCGATGCCGGTCGTTTATTCGATTGTTGGCCTGCACGCACCCATCCTCCTCACGGTCGGCATGTTCGTGATGGAGTTGGTGCGGCGCGACGGAGGCAAGATATCGGGCGCGTTGTGGCAGGGTTTCCGGAAATCGATCACCAACCCGATCTTGATCGGGATCGCGCTGGGGCTCGGGGGCAACTTTCTCGGTCTCGAACTGACCGGCGTTGCTGACGACGTCACGCTGCTGCTTGCCTCGACCGTCATGCCCGTCGCCCTTTTCGGTCTCGGTGCTGCGCTCAACGAGTATCGCCTCGCCGACACCTGGGGTCAGGCGCTCGTCATGACGGTGCTCAAACTCATCGCCCATCCGTTGATTGCCTGGGTGCTGATGGTCCCGGTGCTGGGGGTGGACCCAGCCGTCGCCCGCTACGGCGTGCTGCTTGCCGCAATGCCGGCGGGGATCAACGTCTACATCTTTGCCACCTATTACAACCGCGCCGTGGACGTCGCCGCCAACACCATCCTGCTGACGACAACCCTTTCAGTGCTGACCATTACCGGCTGGCTGCTGGTGCTCGGTTAGCTATTGCTGCTGGTTGGCCATCATCACCTGCGCGACGCGGATGGCGTCGTCGTTCTCGCGGGGAAGGTCGGGTACCAGCCTGACAGGCGTCGAGGTCTCGGCGTCGAGGCCCGTAGCTAGCCGGACATAAGCTTCGGTGGGGCACAAATTGGCCGAAGGATCGAACCCTATCCAGCCCAGGGAGTCGTCCCAGGCCTCTGCCCAGGCATGTAGCCGGGCAGGCTTGTCTTGCGCCTCCAGTACGTAACCGGTGACAAAACGCGCCGGAATATCGATCCCCCTCAACGCCGCCACGAAAACGTGGGCATGATCCTCGGCAACGATTTCCACCGGCTCTTCATCCTCTTCCCCTGAAGCTTCGTGCGCTTCGTGAAGGCGGTTCATCAGCCAGTGCATGAGCTCAACCCGCCCCAGCCCTGCCTTCTGCTGCGCTTTCAAGCGATTGACGAGATTTCCGTTGGGTCTGGTCTGGCCTGTAAGACGTTTAAAGAGCGCGATATTGGGATCGTTGTCGAGCCTGCCCACCACACCGCTGGCGTCGGACGTATCGACAATTCCCGTAACCAGGATTCCCAGCCCATTCTCGGGCCGCGATTGCGTGACCAGATGCGCTAGATTGCCGAAAGCATCGGTAAAATGCTCGGCGCTCTCCATGCCCGGCATGTCGATCGACCATTCGATGACCTTCTGCCCTTTTGTATCGCATGGGGTCATCAACACGTGCTGAACTGCACGCGCCGTGTCCTCCGGAAAGGCGTAGCGGAGCTCGTGACGTATCGAAATGCGCATGTCTCTGCCCCGGTTCAGTAGAAGTTGTAGTTGTCCGATATGGCGCTCGAAAGCCGGTTGTTGCTATCCATGAACGCCATCAGATATTCGTGCAGGCCATCGGAGAACACCTTGTCCATCGTGCCGGTGGTCAGGATTTGCGCCATCCGGATCGCATCGTCGTGGCAGGACGAGGGCTCGCCGTAAATCTGGTCGAGCATCCCGAGCATGGCCGTAATGGAGGTTGCACAGAAGGCGAGCGAACGCGGCATTTCCTTGCGGAAAATCAGGAAGTCGGCGATGTTCCACGCCTTGTAGCGATCATGGTAGAGATGGCGATATGCGCGGTGGGCGGAGGCCGCGCGCAGGATCATCGTCCATTGCTGGATATCGACATCCCCGCCCACCATCGAGGCGCGCGGTAAGAGAACGTAGTATTTGACGTCGAGGATACGCGCGGTGTTGTCGGCCCGCTCGATGAACCCGCCCGCTTGCGCGAAGGCAAAGCCATCGGTCCGCATGAGCGTGCCGAGTAGCGCTCCCCGAAACTGGTTCGAACTCTGCTTGATCGATTGCATAAAGGCGGGGAGCTTGTTGCCCAGCACATGTCGGGGCTGGACCTGCGAGAATTCGAGCCATGTGCCGTTAAGGCTCTCCCACATGTCGGTGGTGATTTCGGTGCGTACCGACTTGGCATTGGTGCGCGCATTGAACAGGCAGCTCTTGACCGAGGATGGATTGTCGGTGTCGAACAGCATGTAATGGGCAACCGAAGCGACATCGACCGCTTCGTGTTTGGCAGCAAAGCCTTCCTCGGCCTCGGCGGCGCGCAGCATCGACATAAGATATTCGCTCGTGCCGTCCTCGCCGCGTTCGGTCAGGCTCATGCGATAGCCCACCTCGAGTAGCCGGGCCATGTTCTCGGCCCGCTCGACGTAGCGCGACATCCAGAAAAGATTGGCAGCGGAACGTCCCAGCATCGCCCTAGTCCTCCAGCACCCAGGTGTCCTTTGTGCCGCCTCCTTGAGAGGAGTTGACGACGAGGGACCCTCGCTTGAGGGCGACGCGGGTCAGCCCGCCCGGGGTAATGCGGATCTGGTCGCCCACCAGAACGAAGGGGCGCAAATCGACATGCCGGGGCGCGATGCCGGCATTGGTGAAGGTGGGGCAGGTAGAGAGCGCCAGCGTCGGTTGCACGATGTAGTTGTCGGGCCGCGCCCTGATCTTCTCGGTGAATTCGGCGCGCTGTTTTTTGGTCGAGGCCGGTCCGACCAGCATCCCGTAGCCGCCTGATCCGTGCACCTCCTTGACCACTAGCTCCGCCAGATTGTCGAGCACATAGGCGCGCTCGTCGACGTTGGTGCAATTGTAGGTCGGCACGTTCTTGAGGATCGGTTTTTCGCCCAGATAGAATTCGATGATCTGCGGCACGTATGTGTAGACCGCCTTGTCGTCGGCGATACCTGTGCCTGGTGCATTGACCAACGTGACGTTGCCGGCGCGATAGGCGTCAAAAAGCCCTGGCACTCCGAGCATCGAATCGGGCCGGAAGGTTAGGGGATCGAGGAAATCGTCGTCGATCCGGCGATAGATGACATCGACGCGTTCCGGTCCAAGGGTCGTGCGCATGTAGACCTTGCCGTTATCGACAAACAGGTCATGCCCCTCGCAAAGCGTTGCGCCCATCTGGTCGGCGAGGAACGAATGCTCGAAATAGGCCGAGTTGTAGATGCCCGGCGTCAGGACAACGATATTGGGTGATCCCGCACAGCTGTCAGGCGCCACGCTTTCGAGCGTACGGCGAAGATTTTCCGGATAGGTCTCGACCGGGGCGACCTTGAGCTTATGGAACAGGTCGGGGACCAGATGCATCATCGCCTCGCGGTCCTCGAGCATGTAGGAGACCCCGGAGGGCGTGCGCAGATTGTCCTCAAGCACGTAGAAATCGTCGGGCCCCGTGCGGACGATGTCGACACCGATGATATGCGAATAGATGCCACGCGGCGGATTGAGTCCCATCATATGCGGGCAAAACGCTTCGTTCTGTATGATGAGCTTTTCTGGGATACGCCCGGCGCGGATGATGTCCTGGTTGTGGTAGAGATCGAACAGGAACATGTTGAGCGCCTTGACGCGCTGCTCGATCCCCTTTTCCAATCGCCTCCACTCGTTGGCGGATATGACCCGGGGGATGACGTCGAACGGGATCAGCCGTTCGGTGGATTCATTGGAACCGTAAACGGCGAAGGTGATTCCCAGTCGGCGAAAGATGGTTTCGGCGTCGGCGGCTAGTTGCTTGAGCGCCGTCTTGGGTTGGGATTGGACCCAGTCTGCCAGTATTCGATAAGGGTCGCGAACCGAGCCGTCCGCATTGAGCATTTCATCGAAATATTTTTTCTCGCTCATTCGCCTTCTTTGCGCAGCCGTTTTTTACCGGCCTTCCCCTCACATCGCCCATTGGTGCACATTTGCGCATCCCCTGTCCAGCGGGCGTTGCAAGGGAAAGTGGTTCTCTAAAGCCAGCCCTGCGGGTCGGCGATCGGTTTGGAATCGATCGCCAGAACCAGCCCGCGTACGCTGCGGAACAGGAACCAGGCTGCAACGGCAAGCATGACGAGCGGCCCGATCAGGACGATAGTGAGCACCAGCCCGACCAGCGCGGCGACCAGTCCGATCCAGAACGTCCGGATCGCCGAAACCGCGTGCGATTCGAACGCCGTGCCGGCAAGCTCGTCGCGCTTCAAATAGGCGAGGATAAGGCCCACCAGACCGGAAATGCCGGTGACGAAACTGCCGAGATACAGCGCCCAGATGACTATGGTCCATGTACGCGGATCAAGAGAAGAATTGGATGTCTGAAGTGACATTGCTTTTGCCCCACAAGCCGATGTGCCCGTCTTCGCATCGCCCGAACACAAGTTCTCTTGCCTCGGGTGCTTTGCGATCATGCAGCATCGGACCTGTTTGACAAGGCCATTGCGACCGGGTCCAATCGATTCTACCGGCACCCGGCGCTCAAAGAGGAGAATAGGCGGTGAAACCAGCCGTATTGTTGACCCATCGCCTTTACCAATCCACAGTCGTAGCCATAGAGGCGCGCTTTGACGCCATCCGGCTCTATGAGGGCCCCGATCCTGACGCGGTGCTGGTCCGGGTGGGGGAACGGGTCCGGGCCATTGCAGGCGGACACGTCAGTGCTGACCTCATGGCGAAACTCCCCAATCTCGAAATTATCGCCAATTTCGGAGTGGGCTACGATTCGGTCGATACCACCGCTGCCAAGGCGCGCGGGATCGTCGTCACCAATACGCCGGACGTGCTCAACGACGCCGTTGCCGAACTCGCCATCGGGATGATGCTCGCGCTCGGCCGGAAAATCCCCCAGGCCGATCGCTTCGTCCGTGAGGGGCAGTGGGCGCATGACGCTTACCCCCTCACAGGAGAACTCAACGGAAAGACCGTGGGCATTCTCGGCCTCGGACGGATCGGCAAGGAAATCGCCCAGCGCGCGCAGGCCATGAAGATGCGCGTCGTCTATCACGGCCGCCAAAAGCAGGACGACCAACCCTACATCTACTACAACAATCTCTCCGACATGGCGCGGGACGCAGATTGGCTCATGGTCATCGTTCCGGGCGGCGCAGCAACGCAAGGCATCGTTACCCGCGATGTTCTCGACGCGCTGGGTCCCGAAGGCGCTATCGTCAATCTAGGACGCGGGAGCCTTGTCGATGAACCCGCTATGCTCGACCTTCTCGAAACCGGCAAGTTGGGCGGCGCAGCCCTCGATGTGTTCCTCGATGAGCCCCGCGTCGATCCGCGCTTCTTTGCGCTCGACAACGTGGTCCTTTCTCCCCACCAGGGCAGCGCCACGCACCAGACCCGGCACAAGATGGGGCAAACCTTAGTGCGCAATCTCGAAGCCTATTTCGCCGGCCATCCGCCTCCGAACAGGGTTATCTAGCACGGCGCATCCTCGAGATTGGTCTGGACGATCGTATCCGCATCGTGAATGCACATCATCTTGAGTGGTGCATCGCCAGGATTGATGAAGCCGTGCGGCGTGTTCGGCTCGACGACGACGATATCGCCGGGCGTGCCCATGACGGTCTCTTCGCCCACGCGGAACCGCACGGTTCCCGACTGCACCATCCATACCTCGCTATATGGATGGACGTGTAAAGGCGCACCCTTGCCCGGATCGGCATCGACCGCGAAAAACGAGACATTGGCGCCAAATGGTGCACCCTCGAACTTCACTGTTCGGCTTGGCCCGGGCTGCCTGTCTGCGGCGCGGAGAATATGCGGCATGTCGATGATCCTACGTGATCCTCAGAGTCGTATCGGGATCGAAATAGCATATTCCTGACGTGTCGACACTGAGCGATACGGTATCCCCCGTTCGAACATTCGCCTTGCCCGAAAGCCGCGTCATCAGCTTTTGTCCGCCGAGCGTGAAACTGGCAAAGGTGTCGGAACCCGCATTCTCGGTCATGCTCGCCGTCAGCGCGATATCGCCGTTCCCCTCGGCAATCTCGAAGGCTTCCGGGCGCATACCGACAACGACTGGACGGTCGCGATAATGTGCCAGCGCCGAGGGGGAGGGGCCTGCCGTAAGCGATACGGCGTCCGCCCCGCTTCCGAATGTGATCCTTGTCGACCCGCCCTCGGGCGATACCGCGCCACGGATCAGATTCATGGGCGGGGAACCCATGAAGTCGGCCACGAACATGTTCTCGGGTTGCTCATAGATTTCCGTTGGCATGCCGTGCTGCTGGATGATGCCGTCCTTGAGAACCACGATCCGCGTGCCCAGCGTCATCGCTTCGATCTGGTCGTGGGTTACATAAACGATCGATGCGTGAAGCCGCTGATGCAACGCCTTGATTTCGGTGCGCATCTCGACCCTTAGCTTGGCGTCGAGGTTGGAAAGGGGTTCATCGAACAGAAACAGCGCGGGCTCGCGCACCAGCGCCCGCCCCATCGCGACACGCTGACGCTGGCCGCCCGAAAGATGGGCCGGCTTGCGGTCGAGCAGATGCTCGATCTGTAATAGCCGCGCGACATCCTTGACCTTGCGGACCTGCTCGGCTTTTCCCACGCGCCGAATCTTCATGCCGAACGCGATATTTTCCGAGACCGTCATCGTGGGATAGAGCGCATAGGACTGGAAGACCATCGCGATGTTTCGGTCCCGCGGCGGTACCTGGGTCACATCGCGCCCGGCAATCGAAATAGTCCCGCCACTGGTTTCTTCCAGCCCGGCGATGCAATTGAGCAGGGTCGACTTCCCGCACCCCGAGGGGCCGACGAGAACCAGGAAATCCCCTATCGCCATCTCCAGTGAGATGTTTTTGAGCACGTCTACCGTGCCATACCGCTTTTCTAGCGAAGCGATGGCCAGAACCGAGGGATATGCCTCGGCCTGAGGTGCGGCCGCTACCATGATTGTCCTCCGGTTGCAGGCGCGGCGCCCGTCGAGCCGCGCACGATGAGATCGACATCTGCCGTCTTTTGAAGCGTTTTTGGATCGGCGCCACCGATCCGCTTGTAGATCATGTCCGCCAGCGCGAACCCCGCATCGCGGATCGGCACCCGTGTCACCGTCAGCGGTGGCCAGTAATTCTCGGCCCGCAAATGCGGCAGCACGTCGTCATGGGCGATGATCGAGATGTCCCTGCCAACCTCGAGCCGCGCTTCGGCTGCGGCGCGGTATACGCCGAGGGCAAGCAAGGTGGAGGAGCAGAGGAAAGCCGTGGGGGGAAGGGCGTCCCGCGCCGCCAGCCACTCGGCCGCCCTCTGGTACCCTGCATCTTCGCTCATGTCCGAATGGCTCACGAACCTGTCCGGGACGTGAATCCCGTTTGCGGCCAGTACCGTGAGGAACGCGGCCTCGCGTTGGATGGCGAAGGCGAGCCCACTCGCTCCGTTCAAAAATGCGATCCTCCGATGGCCCAACGCGACCAGCAGTTCGGTGGCGCGGGTGAAGGCGCCGTGATTGTCTATGTCATAATAGCCATAGGGAAGGTCTTCTCCAACCCGGCCGTGGACGACGAAGGGAAAGTCGCGTTCGGTCAGCATGGCGATACGCCGGTCATCCACCTCGGGCGCCGAGACGATCAGCCCGTCGATCGCCCCCGAGGCGATCAGGCGTTCGTAAGTGGAGAGTTGCGCCCCGGGCGGCGCGTGGCGGAGGATCAGGTCCATATCCCGTTCGGCCAGCCCCATGCTGAGCCCAGCGAGATATTCCACGAAATGAGGATCCACCAGCAGGTTCCGCGCGGCCCGGAAGATGATGCCAACCATCCCCGATTTGCCCGTGGCCAGTTTCTTGGCAGTGGAATTGGGCCGGTAATTGAGTTCTTGTGCTGCAGCGATGACCCGAGCCCGCGTCTTTTCCCTCACTTCGGGGAACCCGTTGAGAGCGCGGCTAACGGTTGCCGGCGAAAGGCCCAAATGCCCAGCGAGTTCGCGCAGCGTCGTCACCACAGGCCTCCCATCCCAGGTTCCCAATATTGGCCAAACTTAAACCGGTTTGAATTTTTGATGTCAAGCGAGCGCGGTGATTTATAAGCAATGGGGCAGCGATGCTGTCGCATGTTCAAATCAGTGTTGACAAGAGTTTCAAACCGGTTTGAATTGCCGGCGATTTGAGGGGGCTGGTAACCTGAAACGAGACTTTGGGAGAAAGCGCATGGCTGAATGGTGGCGTGGCGGAGTGATCTATCAGATCTATCCGCGCTCCTTTCAGGACAGTAATGGCGACGGAATTGGCGATCTCAGAGGCATCATTTCTCGGCTTGAGCACGTTGCCAGCCTCGGTGTCGATGCTATCTGGCTCTCCCCCATCTTCCCTTCGCCCATGGCCGACATGGGGTATGACGTTGCCAACTATACCGATGTCGATCCGTTGTTCGGCGTACTCGCCGATTTCGACGCCCTCATCGAAAAGGCGCATGCGCTGGGCCTCAAGGTCATCATCGATCAGGTCCTGAGTCACACTTCCGATCAGCATCCCTGGTTCCAGGAGTCAAAAACGTCGCGCACCAACCCGCGCGCCGACTGGTATGTCTGGGCCGATCCCAATGACGACGGTACCCCGCCCAACAATTGGCCTTCGGTGTTCGGCGGTCCTGCCTGGGAGTGGAATGGCGCGCGCCGTCAGTATTACCTGCATAATTTCCTGATCAGCCAGCCGGACCTCAACTTCCACAACCCCGACGTGCAGGACGCGGTTCTGGATGCAATGCGCTTCTGGCTCGACCGTGGTGTGGACGGCTTCCGGTTCGATACGGTCAATTACTATTTCCATGACGAGGAACTGCGTAGCAACCCACCCGCCCCGCGCGAAAAGGAAACGCCGCTGGAGGCTGATCCCTACGGGATGCAGCTCCATCTCCATTCAAAGAACCGCCCCGAAAACATAGACTTCCTCAGGCGCGTCCGTGCGCTGCTCGATGAATATCCCGGCACGACGACCGTTGGCGAGGTCGGCGAGGCGCATCGCGCGATCGATATCATGGCCGCCTACACCACCGGCGACGATCTTTTGCACATGTGCTACTCGTTCGACATGCTTGGCCCTCAGTTTGCTGCCAGGCATTTCCGCTCGCGCGTCGAAAAGTTCTTCGCAGGCGCTCCCGATGGCTGGCCGTGCTGGAGCTTTTCCAACCACGACGTCGTGCGTCACATTTCCCGCTGGGAAGCCCACGAGGTTACGCCTGAAACGCTCGGGCGGCTGACCATTGCCTTGTTGCTGGCACTCAAAGGGTCGGTCTGCCTTTACCAGGGCGAGGAACTCGGTCTGCCTGAAGCCGAGCTCGAATATTCCGAGCTCACCGATCCTCCGGGTCTCCGCTTCTGGCCCGACATCAAGGGGCGCGACGGTTGCCGTACGCCCATGCCCTGGACGGACGCACCAAACGGAGGGTTCTCGGAAACCAAGCCGTGGCTTCCCGTCAAGCAGCCCCACCTCCAGCGCAACGTGGCGGCGCTCGAGGCCGATCCGGACGCGCTTGTTCACTACTACCGACGGATTCTATCCTACCGGAAGACCAACCGCGCGCTCGTGGATGGCGACGCCCATTTCTTCGATGTCCCCGAACCGATCTTGGCCTTCGCACGCACGGGCGCTGACGGTGATCTCGTTTGCATCTTCAATCTTTCGGCAAAGCCGTGCCGGCTCACACTTGCCGGGTTGCCACGGTCGTCAGTGCTTGCTGGGGTGTCGAATGGCGCTGAGCGCAAAGGCGGCACGCTCGCGCTCGCAGGCAACGGCTTTGCCTATCTCGAATGTGGCGCAGGGCTCGACCCCAAAGCCATTTCGGTCAAACCCGCAAAGGGCTAGGCCGCAACCAAGACGCCGCCGGTTCATGCCCGGTGGTGCATCAAGCATAGTGTCAAGGGAGGACACATCATGAAAAACAAGGCTTTGAGCCTTACCGCCGCGCTCGGCCTGCTGGCGGCTTCCACTTCGATGACCTTCGCGCTGGAAGACGGCAAGCTGCTCGTCTGGATCAATGCCGACAAGGGCTATAACGGCCTGCAGGAAGTCGGCGACTGGTTCACTGAGGAACTCGGCATCGAGGTCGTCGTCGAGTACCCTGAATCGGTCACCGACCGTTTCCAGCAGGCTGCCGCGACAGGGCAGGGCCCCGACATCTTCATCTGGGCGCACGACCGCTTCGGCGAATGGGCTGCTGGCGGACTGATTTCTCCGGTCAATCCGAGCCAAGCCGCCCGCGACCGGGTTTACGATTTCGCCTGGGACGCCGTGACCTTCGGCGGCGAAACCTGGGGCTATCCGATCGCGGTGGAAGCCGTGGGGCTCATTTACAACAAGGACCTCGTTCCTACGCCCCCATCCTCTTTTGAGGAAATCGTCGAAATGGATCTTGGCGACGTGACGCCGATCCTCTGGGACTACAACAACACCTACTTCACCTTCCCGCTCCTGATGGCGAATGGCGGCTATGCCTTTGAAATGCGAGACGGCGCCTATGACGGCACTGATACAGGCGTCGCCAATGAAGGCGCTATCAAGGGTGCGGCGATGCTGCGCCGCCTGATCGACGAGGGCGTCATGCCTCCGGGTGTCGACTACGGCGTCATGGAAGCTGCCGTCAATCGCGGCGAAGCAGCCATGATGATCAACGGTCCCTGGGCCTGGGGGAACCTCGAACAGTCGGGCATCAATTTCGGCGTTGCGCCGATCCCGAGTGTCGACGGCGCACCCTCCAAAGCCTTTGTGGGCGTGCTCGCGGCGACCATCAACGCGGCCAGCCCCAATAAGGACCTCGCGGTTGAATTCCTCGAGAACTACCTGCTCACCCCAGATGGGTTGCGCATGATCAACGATGACGTTCCGCTTGGTGCTGTCGTCGATGTCGAGTTCGCAGAGGAAGTCGGCGAGAACGAGAATATCGCCGCAACCCTCGCCAACGCCGAAACAGGCGTCCCGATGCCGTCCAACCCTGAAATGGGCAAGTTCTGGGCGGCAATGGAGCCCGCACTTCAGGCCATCACCTCCGGAGCCCAGTCGGTCGAGGACGCATTGGCCGATGCTCAGGCGCGTATTCTCGCGAACTGATACTGCCCGATTGCACGCGGCGGCCGGCGGCTTTTCGCCGGCCGCTTCGGGTTCCGGTCCCAATGGCGCGAGGCACCGATGGCGACGATGGCTCTGCAACGCGATATCCCGCCCGCGGGATCTCCGCTTGAATTGCGCACAATCGTCGGCACCCTGATCAAATGGGCGTTGCTTGCGGTTTATGGCCTCGCGCTGCTTTATATCGCCTGGGGACTCTACGCTGCGGGCGAGGCGCTGTTTGCCGCGGTGGTGCTGGCGCTGATGGTCGGCACGACCATCGTTTTCGGCCTGCGCCGGTTCTATACCATCCGCTTCATCTTCCCCGCCGTCATGGCGGTGCTGATCTTCATCGCGCTGCCGGTCGGCTTTACCTCCTATGTCGGCTTCACCAATTTCGGCGCCCGCAATCTGCTCACCCAGGATCGCGTGATCGCTTACCACATGCAGCGCACCATCGTGGATGCGAGCACCGAGCGCCCCTTTGTGCTCAGCCGCGATGTCGAAGGCTATCGTCTATTCCTGCCGGAAGGGGAGGGCGGGTTCATCTCCGAGCCCTTTGCCCTCGATGGTTCACCGGTCGAAATCGGAATGACGCCGGTGTCCCAGGCTCCCGAAACCGTGCTCGAAATGCGCGACGTCGTACAACTGCGCGGACCGCTCGGCGCGGTCACTGCCGTCTTGCCTGATGGCACCGACCTGACACTTTCGGGACTGCGTTCCTTCGCCACCGTCCGTCCGGTCTATGAAGAACAGCCCGATGGCTCGCTCCTCAACATCGCGGATGGCACAGTGCTGACACCCGATCAGTCGGTGGGGTTCTACCGCAATGAGGAGGGGCAGGCGATCGCGCCGGGTTGGCGCGTACATGTGGGCTGGGCAAACTTTCAGCGCGTGCTCTTTTCGGACAACGTGCGCCAGCCCATGCTCCAGATTTTCGTCTGGACGGTCGTCTTCGCCTTCCTCTCGATGGTGCTGACGTTCTCCGTCGGCATCCTGCTAGCCTCGCTGCTGCAGTGGCCGCACCTGAGGTTCAAGGGCTTTTACCGGATCATGCTTGTGCTGCCCTATGCGGTGCCTGCCTTTATCTCGATCCTCGTTTTCCGAGGATTGTTCAACCAGAATTTCGGTGAGATCAATCTGATCCTCCAGACGCTTTTCGGCATCAAGCCGCAATGGTTCACCGATCCAAACCTCGCACGGGCCATGACGCTCATTGTCAATACCTGGCTGGGCTACCCCTATATGATGCTGCTCGGCATGGGCTATTTGCAGGCCATCCCGCAGGACCACTACAAGGCCGCCGCGCTCGAAGGATCCGGGCCGCTTCGCAACTTCTTTGCCATCACCCTGCCGCAACTCCTGCCGCCCTTCGTGCCGTTGCTGATTGCCAATTTCGCGTTCAACTTCAACAATGTCGTGCTGATCCTCTTGCTGACGCGCGGCCTGCCCAACATTCCCGGCACCGAAATCCCGGCCGGAGCGACCGACATCCTCGGCTCGTTCACCTACCGGATGAGCTTTAACGACGCGGGGCAGAATTTCGGGATGGCGGGCGCCATTTCGACTTTGATCTTCATCGTCGTGGCCATCATTGCCTATGCCAACTTCGTCGCCATGCGCCGCTATGCGGCGGCAAAGGGGAGGGGACAATGATCGTTGAAAACCCGCGCGCACTGTTCTTCAAAAAACTGGCCGCGCACACTTTCCTCATCGCGTTCATCGCGCTGATCCTTTTTCCCTTTCTGATGGTGCTCTCGATTTCCTTCCGCGAGGGCAATTTCTCGACCGGCAGCCTCTGGCCCGAACGCCCGACGCTCGAGCACTGGTATCTTGCTTTAGGCATTCCCTACGAGCGGCCGAACGGCGTCATCGTCCAGCCGCCGTTCCCTGTGATGCTCTGGCTCTGGAATTCGATCAAGATCGGGGTCATCGCCTCGGCGGGCATCCTGATGCTTTCGACCACCGCAGCTTATGCGTTCTCAAAACTCCGCTTCCGCCACAAGGGGATCGTCCTCGATTCCCTCCTCATCATCCAGATGTTCCCGGCCGCCCTCACCGTCATAGCGCTCTATACGCTGTTCGATGCGCTTGGCTCGATCACCCCGCTCCTCGGCGTGGATAGTCACTGGGCGCTCGTTATCGCCTATCTCAGCGCTATCACGCTCCATATCTGGACCATCAAGGGCTATTTCGACTCGATGGACCCCGCGCTCGACAAGGCCGCCCAGATCGATGGTGCGACGCCCTGGCAGACCTTCCGCTTCGTCTTCCTGCCCATGAGCATTCCGATCCTTGCGGTGGTGTTCGTGCTGGCGTTCATTTTTCTCGTCACCGAATATCCGATTGCGGCGGTGTTGCTGCGTGAGCAAGGCCAGATGACGCTGGCCGTGGGGGCGCGGCAATACCTTTACGAGCAGCGTTACCTCTGGGGTGATTTCGCTGCCGCGGCGATCCTCTCGGGTATCCCCATCACGCTGGTCTTTCTTCTGGCCCAGCGCTACCTGGTGTCGGGGCTTTCCGAAGGGGCGGTGAAGGGCTGAATGCTCCCTACTGCGCGGGAAGCGCTCGTTCGGCCAGCCGCGCCCAGAAGCTCACGCCGTAGGGAATGGCCTCTTCGTTGAAATCGTATGTGTCGGTATGGAGGTCCGAGGTATCGCCATTGCCGAGGAAAATATATGCGCCCGGCCGGGCGTTGAGCATATAGGCGAAATCCTCCCCGCCCATAGTCGGGTCGACATCGGGGTTCACATTGGCTTCCCCAACGATTTCGCCCGCGACAGACGCCGCAAAAGCCGTCTGTGCCGGTGCGTTGACCGTTACAGGATAGCCGCGCCTATAGGTAACGCTCGCCGTCGCACCGAACGCCTCGGCGAGCTGTGGTGCAAGGCGCTTCATGCCCTTTTCCATCTGTGTACGCACCTCCTCATCGAGCGTGCGCACCGTTCCCGTAAGGCGCGACGTGCGCGGGATGACGTTGTGTGCCGTTCCCGCATTGACGGTCGTGACTGAAAGCACCGCCTGCCGGATCGGGTTCACGTTGCGCGAAACCAGCGTTTGCAGCCCCGTGATGATATGCGCGGAGACGATCACCGGATCGACGGCGAGATGCGGCATGGCCGCATGGCCGCCATGCCCCTCGATATCGATGATGAACTCGTCGGTTCCTGCCATGATTCCGCCCTCGCGGATGGCGAACTGGCCGAGGGGAATTCCCGGCATGTTGTGCATCCCGAACACTTCGGAAATTCCGAAACGCTCCATGATGCCGTCCTCGACCATCTCCCGGCCGCCGCCGCCGCCTTCCTCGGCGGGCTGGAAGATAACCGCGACCGTGCCGTCGAAATTGCGCGTCTCGGCGAGATAGCGCGCCGCGCCGAGCAGCATCGCCGTGTGTCCGTCGTGCCCGCAGGCGTGCATCAAGCCCTGGTTAGTGGAAGCATAGGGTTTGCCGGTCGCCTCGGTGATCGGCAAGGCGTCCATGTCGGCCCGCAGGCCGACGGTCTTGCCACTCGTGTTTGTCTTGCCCCGGATGACACCCACGACGCCCGTCCGCCCCAGCCCGGCCACCACCTCGTCAACCCCGAAGGACTTGAGTTTCTCCACAACCAAAGCCGCAGTACGGTGCACGTCGAACAATAGCTCGGGATGGGTGTGGATGTCGCGCCGCCACGCGACGATATCGGCCTGCAAATCGGCGATGCGGTTGATAATGGGCATAGAAATTCCTGAAGGGATCGTTCAGTAAGGGGGTAGTTTCGGTTCCCTGACCGGGCGCGTCAATGGGCTGACGACAAATTGTCGACCAGGATAATGGAGAACATGCCGGTCGAAGAACGTCTGATCATCGATTTTGTAGGTGGTGCCGTCGGCTACCGCCTGCGCCAGCGCGAGGGTCGCGGACAGGCGCTTCCGAAAGCCATCGGCCTGGGGAAAGGCGCGCCACCCTTTATCGTCGATGCCACAGCAGGTATGGGTCGCGATGCCTTTCTTCTCGCTTCGCTCGGTGCCCATGTAACGCTGATCGAGCGCAACACGGCGGTTCATGTTGCGCTCGCCGACGCAATGGAACGGGCACGGAAAACCTCCCCCGAGTTCAGCGAAATCATCGGCCGGATGACGCTCCTTTGCGGCGACTCGCGCGAGCTTCTCGTGGGTCTTGCGCCCGAAGTCGTGCTGGTCGATCCCATGCATCCTCCGCGCGGAAAATCGGCGCTGGTCAAAAAGGAAATGCGCGTCCTGCGCGAATACGTGGGAGACGATCCCGACCAGCGGGAGTTGATCGAGACGGCGCTCAATGCGGCGCGCCAGCGGGTCGTGCTCAAGTGGCCGTTGCGGGCAAAGCCATTGGGAGGGCTGCGCAAACCCAGCCACCAGATCATTGGCAAGACCACCCGCTACGACGTCTTTATGATCTCATAGCAACGATTCCATTGCAAACCGTCCGCCGCCGACTATAAAGACCGCGCGCCTATCTCCTCTTCTCCGGAAAACCAGATGTTCGAGACTCTCTCCAAGGCACCACAGGACAAGATTTTTGCGCTCATGGCCGAGGTCGCTGCCGACGCGCGGCCCGGCAAGATCGATCTCGGTATTGGCGTCTACAAGGACGACGACGGCAATACCCCGATCATGAGCGCGGTCCGCAAGGCCGAGGAACGCATTCTCACGACCGCCAGGACCAAGACTTATATCGGCGTGGCAGGCAACAAGGGGTTCTGCACCGCCATGGTCGACCTGGCGCTGGCAGGAACCGTTCCGGCAGAGCGCGTGCGTTCCGTGCAGGCGCCGGGTGGCACGGGCGCGGTTTGGGTACTGTTGACGCTTTTGAAGCGGGCAAAGCCCAACGGCCGCGTCTGGATATCCGATCCCTCCTGGCCCAATCATAAGCCGATGGCTGAGCAGGCTGGTTTCGCTGTCGCCACCTATCCATATTTCGACCCCGCGACGCGAGGCGTGCGGTTCGAGGAAATGCTCGCAACGCTCGACACGCTCGGGCCGGACGACATCGTGCTCCTGCATGGCTGCTGCCATAACCCCACCGGCGCGAACCTGACGCCCGGCCAGTGGGACGAAGTCGTGGCCTCGCTTTCCCGCACGGGCGCGTTCCCCCTCATCGATCTCGCCTATCAAGGCTTTGGTGACGGGCTCGAAGAGGACGCCTACGGCGCCCGCGCCATTGCAAAGGCAATTCCCGAATTCGTGCTCGCCACCAGCTGCTCGAAGAATTTCGGCATCTATCGCGAACGCGTCGGGTGCGCCATCATCGCGGGCAAGGACGCGGCCGCTGCAGATGTCGCCAATTCGCAGATGCTCAACATCGTGCGCGGTGCCTATTCCCAGCCCCCTGATCACGGCGCGGAGATCGTACGCATCATCCTTGAAGACAAGGACCTGCGCGCCGAGTGGCAGGCTGAGCTCGAAGCGATGCGCCAGCGAATGGTAGGCAACCGTCAGGCGCTTGCCGACGCCATCCGTGCCAGATCCAACAGCACCGACTTCGATTTCGTCGCCCAGCATCGCGGCATGTTCTCGCTGCTCGGACTCGGCGTTTCGACGGTCGAACATCTTAAGGCCAACAATGCGGTCTATATGCTCGACGACAGCCGCATCAACATTGCGGGGCTGGCCGACGAACGTATCCAACGGCTGGCGGATGCCATTGTCGGAGCGACGCACTGACGGCGAAATAGGGTCTCCAAAGAAATCCAGCTTTCAGCCTTGAAGCTGGCCGGTCCTTGGGCCATTTTGGATATTAGACTAAAGTATCATCCCAAAGGGGGAGAGAAATGAAGTTTTTTGTCGATACGGCCGAAGTTGCCGAAATTCGTGAACTGCACGAAATCGGGCTGCTTGACGGCGTCACCACCAATCCTTCGCTCGTTGCCAAGTCGGGCCGCGACTTCAAGGAAGTGGTCAAGGAAATCTGCGACCTGTTGCCTGGCCTGCCCGTTTCGGCCGAAGTGGCGGCAACCGACTTTGACGGCATGATGGCAGAAGCGGACGTGCTGTCCAGGATCGCCGACAATGTTGTTATCAAACTGCCCCTCACGCTTGCCGGCCTCAAGGCCTGCAAGGCGCTGACGGACAAGGGAATCAACACCAACGTCACCCTTTGCTTCTCGGCCAACCAGGCGCTGCTCGCCGCCAAGGTCGGTGCGACCTACATTTCGCCGTTCATCGGGCGCATCGATGATATCAACCTCGACGGTATGCAGCTCATCGAGGATATCCGGCAGATTTACGACAATTACGGCTTCGAGACCCAGATTCTCGCCGCTTCCATCCGCTCGATGAACCACGTTTCCGAAGCCGCGCTTGCCGGTGCAGACGTGGCGACCATCCCGCCGAACGTTCTGAAGAAGCTGGCCGACCATCCGTTGACCGACAAGGGTCTGGACGCCTTCGTCAAGGATTGGAAGTCCACGGGCCAGTCGATCCTGTAGGCGTCGATGGCCGAGGAAGCCATAAAGGCCGCGATCCTGAAGGCGCTGGGCTCCATCGAGGTGCCCGGCGGCGCGTCGCTGGCCGAATTTCCAGGGCTCTCCGATGTCATCGTGACCAAGGGCGCGGTCGCCTTCGCCATATCGGTCACCCCCGGAATGGAGGCCGCGTTCGCTCCTGCGCGGACGGCAGCCGAACAAGCAGCGGCAAGCGTAGCCGAAGGCCGCAAGATCATGGTGTCGTTGACCAGCGACAGGACCCCGGTGCAGGCCGCGCCCGGCGGCGCGCAGAAGCGTCCCGGTCCGCCCCCGCGAACCCCGGTTCCCGGCATCCGGAACATCCTCGCTGTCGGATCGGGCAAGGGCGGGGTGGGCAAATCGACCTGCGCGGTCAATATCGCGCTGGCCCTTTCGGCCAAGGGCCTGCGGGTCGGCATTCTCGACGCCGATCTTTACGGCCCCTCGATTCCCAAGCTTCTTGGCATCGACGGCAAGCCAGCCTTCCGCGATGACGGCATTTTCCGGCCCTTTGAGGTCTTCGGCATCAAGGCGATGTCGATTGGCCCGATGCTGGAGGGCAACCAGGCCGTTGTCTGGCGTGGCCCCATGGCAACCTCGGCCTTGCGGCAATTGTTGCGCGAGACCGATTGGGGCGAGTTGGATGTCCTCGTCGTGGACTTGCCGCCTGGCACCGGCGACATTCAGATATCGCTCGTCCAGCAGGTGGAATTGGCCGGTGCCGTCATTATCTCGACGCCGCAGGACCTTGCGCTGATCGACGCAAAAAAGGCGATCGACATGCTGGCCAGGGTCGGGGTGCCCGTCACAGGGATCGTCGAGAATATGAGCTATTTCGTAGCGCCCGATACCGGCAAGCGCTATGACATCTTCGGACATGGCGGGGCCGAAAGGGCGGCTGTGGAACTGGGCCTCCCGTTCCTAGGGAAGGTGCCGCTCGTCATGACCATCCGCGAGGGTTCTGATCGAGGCACGCCACCCGTTGCCGCCGAGCCAGAAGGCCCTGAAGCCAACGCCTTCAGCGACATCGCACAAGCCCTGCTTTCCCGGCTGAAGCTCGACACCCACGCTTGACGCTTTCGTCACGGATGGTGACAGAATGTCACGAGTCTGCTACATCTCGTTGTAATCGATTACAAATGTATACCGGGTGGAGAATAGCGCTATGATGTTCACGCATAAGCGCGCCGATTTCGGCGAAGGTTTCGTGTTTGGTGCGGCCACCGCCGCTTATCAGATCGAGGGCGGGCACACCGAGGGCAGGGGCTCTTCCATCTGGGACACCTTCGCGGGGACCCCGGGCAATGTTCATAATGGCGATAACGGCAAATATGCCTGCGATCACTATAATCGCTGGTCGGAGGATCTTGATCTGCTCTCCGATGGCGGGTTCGACGCCTATCGCTTCTCGTTCGCCTGGCCGCGCATTCTGCCTGAGGGCATAGGACAAGTGAACCAGCGCGGGCTCGACTTCTATGATCGCCTGATCGACGGGATGCTGGAGCGCGGCCTTAGTCCATTCGCGACCCTTTATCACTGGGATCTTCCGAGCGCGCTGCAGGACAAGGGTGGGTGGCTCAATCGCGACATCGCCGGATGGTTTGCCGATTACGCGGTTCTCGTTACCCGCCGGTTCGGCGATCGGCTCGCCTCCACGGCCACGATCAATGAACCCTGGTGTGTCGCCTTCCTCTCGCACATGCTCGGCATCCACGCGCCGGGATATCGCGATGTGCGCGCCGCCGCCCGCGCCTCCCACCATGTCCTTTACGCTCATGGTACGGCCATCGAGGCAATGCGCGCCGTTGGGGGCAAGAACCTGGGAATCGTCCTGAATTTCGAGGTCGCACAGGGCGCCACCAACAAGGCAGAAGACATGGCCGCCGCGCGGCTCTGGGACGGGATATTCAACCGATGGTACCTCGACGGCGTGTTCCGCGGCAAATATCCCTCCGATGTGCTGGCGCATTTTATGCCGCACATGCCTGACGGCTTCGCCGACGATATGGCGAGGGTTTCGACGCCGATCGACTGGCTCGGCGTCAACTATTACACGCGCGGGCTTTATGAGCACGATCCGGACCGCGCCGTATTTCCCCTTCGGAAGGTCGACGGCCCGCTCGAAAAGACCGATATCGGCTGGGAGATTTTCCCCCAGGGACTCGAGGATATTCTCACTCGCATATCCGCCGATTATACATCCATCCCGATCTACGTGACTGAGAACGGAATGGCCGAAGTCGAAGGTGTCGATGATCCGCGTCGGGTCGCCTATTACGATTCCCACCTTGCTGCAGTCCTTGCGGCCAAGCGGCGCGGGGCCGATGTGCGCGGATATTTCGGCTGGTCGCTGCTCGACAATTTCGAGTGGGCAGAAGGCTACAACAAGCGCTTCGGGCTGGTCCATGTCGACTATAGGACCCAGAAACGCACGCCGAAATCGTCTTATCGGGCCTTCCAGGATCTTCTCACCGGGGCCAACCGCAAAGTGGCGTGACTTCACGCCCTATTGCCCGTTTCGCGATTTCTAGGCCTGACCTTTCCCTCGAGGCGAGGGCTTGCCGCTGACCGTGGCCACTCGGGCCGTGGAGTGAAAGGGCAGGAGATCCGACGCAAAACGATCCCGTCTTGGCAAGAATGGGAGTTTGTGCAACCTTTTGCGATACCGCAAAGCGTTAGCAGGCTGCCCCAATTCGCAGCGAAAACGTTTTGGTTGCCAAAACGTTTTGGAAGGCGTAAGCGGCGTGATGGACGCTTCATGCAGTGTCCGAAAGTGTGCCATGGGAGGACTACATGCACAAAACCTTACTGGCCGGGGCATCTGCTCTGGTGCTTTCCCTTGCTCTTGCCGCTCCTGCTTCCGCGCAGGCAGTCGAACTGCCGGATTTGAGCGGTCAATCCCTGACCGTCTTCGGGCCCTGGGTGGGCGGCGCAGAAATCGCGGCGATCTCGGCCGTGATTGCCGAATTCAACGAACAGACCGGCGCCAACGCCGAATATGTGGGGTCGGACAGTCTCGAGCAGCAGATCGTCATAGATGCTCAGGCCGGCTCGGCTCCTGAAGTGACATTCTTCCCCCAGCCCGGCCTTGCCGCCAACATGGCATCCCAGGGTTTCCTCACGCCATTGCCCGAGGGATCCGATCAGTGGATTCTTGACAACTACGCCGCCGGCCAATCCTGGGTGGATCTCGGTACCTATGCCGATGCGAACGGCGAGGACCAGCTCTATGGGTTCTTCTACAACGTGAACCTCAAGTCGCTTGTCTGGTATGTCCCGGACAACTTCGAGGATGCTGGCTACGAAGTGCCCGAAACGATGGAAGATCTCATCGCCCTTTCGGAACAGATCGTTGAGGACGGCGGTACCCCGTGGTGCATCGGCCTCGGTTCGGAGGCAGCCACCGGCTGGCCTGCGACAGACTGGGTCGAAGACCTGATGCTGCGTCTGCACGCCCCCGAGGTCTACGACCAGTGGGTTTCCAACGAAATTCCGTTCAACGATCCGCGCGTAGTCGAAGCCATCGAAGCTTTCGGCATGTTCGCAAAGAATGATGCGTGGGTAGCAGGCGGCGCGCAGGCGGTCGGTACCACCGACTTCCGTGACAGCCCTGCCGGCCTGTTTCAGGTGCCCCCGCAGTGCTACATGCACCGCCAGGCTTCGTTCATTCCGGCCTTCTTCCCGGATGGAACCGAACTCGGTGTGGATGCGGATTTCTTCTACTTCCCGTCCTATGCCGAAAAGGACCTCGGCAACCCCGTGATGGGCGGCGGTACGCTGGCGGCAATCACCAACGACTCGCCTGCTGCCCAGGCCTTCATGGACTATCTCAAGCTGCCCGTGGCCCACGAAATCTGGATGAGCCGCTCGGGCTTCCTCACCCCGCATCAGGGCGCCGACCTGGCCGCTTATGCCGACGATACCCTGCGCGCCCAGGGCGAGATCATGCTCAATGCGACGACGTTCCGCTTTGACGGATCCGATCTGATGCCGGGTGCCATTGGTGCCGGAGCTTTCTGGACCGGCATGGTGGATTTTGTTGGCGGTGCGTCCGCAGAAGATGTGGCCAACAATATAGAAACGGCCTGGAGCAACCTCTGATCCTCTGACAAACTGACGCCGGTGCGGTTTCGCACCGGCGTTTTCAAATCGCCCGGCATATGAGCGGTTCCGGGGAAAGCTCTTTGGGGAGTGGGGGAGCACAATGGTTGAGCAGATACTCTACGCGGCCCTTACCATCGCCGTTGGCGTGGGGTTCGCCTTCGTTTATTTCTGGGGAAGCAACTGGCTGCTGGACAGGGCTCTTTCCACACAGGGGCTCGACGGTCCCGCCTCGGCGCGGCGCGATACCTTGCGCACCCGTATCCGCCCCTGGCTGTTTCTGTTTCCGGCCCTTTTCTTTTTGACCGTCTATCTCGTCTATCCGGTCTTCGAGACCATCAGACTGACGTTCTACGATGGCGGCGGACGCAACTTTGTCGGAGCCGCCAACTGGATTTGGGCTCTCAACAGCCCCGCCTTCGTGCAATCGCTCATCAACAACGCGCTGTGGCTTATCTTTGTGCCGACCGCCGCAACGGCTTTCGGCCTGCTCGTCGCCGTCCTAGCCGACAGGCTTTGGTGGGGCAATATCGCCAAGTCGCTTGTCTTCATGCCGATGGCCATTTCCTTCGTCGGCGCATCTGTCATCTGGAAGTTCATTTACGACTATCGCGGCACGGGCGAGCAGATCGGCCTTCTCAATGCCATCGTCGTCGCCTTCGGCGGCGAGCCCCAAGCCTGGATCACCGTGCCCTTCTGGAACAACTTTTTCCTGATGGTCATTCTCGTCTGGATTCAGACCGGTTTCGCTATGGTCATTCTCTCGGCCGCTCTCCGGGGCATCCCGGAGGAGACCATCGAAGCCGCTCGCATCGACGGGGCCAGCGATGTGAGGATTTTCTTCGACATCATGATCCCCCAGATTCTGCCCACCATCCTCGTGGTCTGGACCACCATCACCATCGTCGTGCTAAAGATCTTCGATATCGTGCTCGCCATGACAGGGGGGCAATGGAACACACAGGTTCTCGCGAACCTGATGTACGACCAGATGTTCCGCGCCAACCATTTCGGCCGCGGTTCTCTGGTGGCTCTGGTCATCATGATTGCTGTTCTGCCTGTGATGATCTGGAACATCCGCCAAGCCAGATCTGAAGAGGGGACGCACTAAATGGCCACGATCACCCAATCGAGCCCGGTGACGGCGGAGCCCAAAGCCGGCATTCTCAGCAATATCAAGGTCACGCCGGGCAAGGCGATGGCCCACCTGGCGCTATTGCTTCTGGTTCTCATCTGGACCGTACCGACCTTCGGTCTGCTCATTTCCTCGGTTCGCGACAGGGACCAACTTGCGGTCTCCGGGTGGTGGACGTCACTGACCACCGTTCAACGGTCCTTCGCCGGCGTCCTGGGCACGCCCGCAGATCAGGTCCAGGAGGACGACCAGTTTGTCATTCGAGGCAATGTTCTCGGAGACGATTCGAACCAGGTGCTCGTGGGCTTCGGCACCTCGATCAACAATCCCGCCGAGTTTCCCGCCGGATCGAGCGTCGAGATGCGCACTGGCGGCACGATCACGGTCTCGGAGGACGGCAGCTACGTCTGGACCTCGCCAACCGCTTTCGCTCATAACCGCGTTCGTCTGTTCTACACCTCGCAGGTTCCTCCCCGCTTCACGCTCGATAACTACGTGGAGGTTATTACGGCGGCCGGGATCGGGCGGGCTTTCGTCAACTCGTTCACGGTAACCGTCCCGGCGACCATCATCCCTATCCTCATCGCGGCCTTTGCCGCCTATGCCCTGGCCTGGATGCGGTTTCCAGGCAGGACATTGCTGGTGGCGCTGATGGTCGGGCTTCTCGTCGTCCCGCTCCAGATGTCGTTAATCCCCCTCCTGAGGCTATATAACGGCATCGCAACAACGTTCGGAGGCAGCGCCAAGTCCTATCTCGGCATATGGCTGGCCCACACCGCCTTCGGTCTGCCGCTCGCGATCTATCTGTTGCGTAACTATATGGCCGGGCTGCCCCGGGAAATCATGGAAAGCGCCCGCATGGACGGCGCGTCCCATTTCCAGATTTTCGTGACGATGGTTCTGCCGCTATCCTTCCCGGCGCTCGCCTCGTTCGCGATTTTCCAGTTCCTCTGGGTCTGGAACGATCTTCTCGTGGCCATCGTGTTCCTGGGCCAAAGCCAGAATGAACTGGTGCTCACAGGCCAGTTGCGCGCACTGCTCGGCTCACGGGGAGACAATTGGGAAATTCTGACCGCCGGCGCGTTCATATCGATCGTCGTGCCGCTGGTCGTTTTCTTCTCGCTGCAACGCTACTTTGTCCGCGGCTTGCTCGCTGGGTCGGTCAAGGGCGGATAAGGACGACTTGCCCCATCTCTTCCAAGGAAAGGCCGCCTCTAAGGCGGCCTTTTTTTAAGAGAGACAACTCAGGCGAAGAGCACCTTGTCGCGGATGGCCGCCGGATCGACCCCTTCTGCGAGGTCGAAGAGCGAGGGGATCAGCGTGCCGCTCACCTTGTTGCGCTCGCATTGGCGGATGACTTCAGCGACCAGCGCGCGCCCCGCCGCACGAAGCGAAGAACGCACGAACGTCATGTTGGCGCCGTCATGGGGCAGATGCAGATATTGGAGTTCGTCGTTCATCGCCGCGATCATCACGTCGCGCCCCGGCTTTCGTCCCGCGCGGCTCAGGGCTGACATTCCCTCCACGGCGAGCAGCACGGACGAGTAAAGGAAAGCGGTGACGCCAGGCTCGCCCAGCGCAAGCTCGGTGAGTTGGTATCCGGCTTCGAACATGGGATGTGTGCCGCGCAGGTAGAGGCAGCTATCCTGCGAAAGCCCCATATCGCGCAGCGCGTCCTCCACCGCCTTGCGGCGCGTGGTTGCGTACATGAAACGCTCGTCGCCATTGATGAAGGCGAAACGCTTGTGTCCGTTGGAAACGATCAGCCGGGCGAGATTGTAGAAATTGCCGTAATTGTCGACGTCTACCCAACCATAGTCATCGGCTTGCTCGTTCCGCCCATGCACCACGAAAGGCACCCCAGCCTCGCGCAGGAACTTGATCCGCGGGTCGCCCGGCTGCGGCAGGTCGACGATGAACCCGTCGACGCTCCCGTCGCTCACATAGCGCTCATAGGCCGCGATCTGCCGTTGGGGCGTCTCGCTGGTCATGACGATATCGTAGTGGCTCTGGCGCGCCTCGCGCAGCACGCCAACCATGACTTCCACAAAGTGGGGGTCGACGAACTTGTTGTCGTCGTCCGACTGCACCCAGGCAATCGAGTGGCTTCGCCGCGTCACCAGCCTCTGCGCATTGCGGTTGGGCGTATAGCCCAGCCGCCGCGCACCTTCCACGACCCTTTTCCGCGTCTTCTCGCCAACGTCGGAATAGCCGTTGAGCGCACGGGAAATCGTGGTGATCGACAGTCCGAGTTCTGCTGCAAGGTCCTTGATCGTAACCTTGCGCGGCGTTCCCGTCGTCCCCCGATTTTGGCGTTCTTGCCGCGGCGCCATCACCTGAGACTTCTTGTTTGTAGCCGTTGCAGGATAGACAAGACCTGCTCCTCCCTTTGCGCCTCGCGAACAGCCTCCTCTGCGCCAGCGTCGGCGATACATTTAGCGTCTGGATAATGCAAGGACCACCGCAATAATCCCGTTGACGAAGGGCGAAGCGGGCGCGTATGGATTCCTTTGCCAAAACGTTTTGGTAGTATAGCCCGTTTGGCACGAAAAGGGCATTCCTGATCGACGGCGGGCGAAAATTTCCCGGCTGGACCGAACAGGGCTCGTCAGGATGAGGTGCGGCGGCGGTTTTTGCCGCAGGCGGGGCGACTTTGAGCGCCACAACGGTTTTAAGTTTCTGGAGCGTGCGGAAGCGGCATGAGTTATTTTACGCTTGAGTCCATGCAGGTCTCGCACCCAGCGGACAATTCCCCTGTTAATGCCAATTGGTGGCGTGGCGCAGCCATTTATCAGATCTACCCGCGCTCCTTTCAGGACCAGAACGGAGACGGTATCGGCGATTTGGTCGGCATTACGTCACGCCTCGAATACGTGGCTGATCTTGGTGTCGACGCCATCTGGCTTTCTCCGGTCTTTACGTCCCCGATGAAGGACTTCGGGTATGACGTCGCCAATTACCGCGACATCGACCCTCTGTTTGGAACACTGGAGGATTTCGACCGGCTGGTAGAAAAGGCTCATGCGCTCGGCCTCAAGGTCATCATCGATCAGGTGATCTCCCATTCGTCGGACCGCCACCCCTGGTTCGCCGAAAGCCGAATTTCGCGCACAAACGAGAAGGCCGATTGGTATGTCTGGGCCGATCCCAAGCCCGACGGTACGCCGCCCAACAACTGGCTTTCGATCTTCGGTGGCTCGGCCTGGCACTGGGATGGGCGTCGGATGCAGTACTATCTGCACAATTTTCTCTCCTCCCAGCCAGATCTCAACTTTCACAACCCAGCGGTTCAGGACGCCGTTCTTTCGGAAATGCGGTTCTGGCTCGAGCGCGGCGTTGATGGCTTCCGGCTCGATACGGTCAACTTCTATTTCCATTCCATAGGACTTGAGGATAACCCGCCCATCCGCCCCGAGGAGTTCAACACCTCGACGGCGCCGGCGGTTAATCCCTACAACCTTCAGGACCATCGCTACGACAAGAGCCAACCGGAAAACGTGGCTTTCTTAAAGCGTGTGCGTGCGCTGCTAGATGAATATCCCGGCTCGACCAGCGTGGGCGAGATCGGAGATGCCCAACACCAGCTCGAGATCATGGCCGAGTATACCTCCGGCAATGGTATGCTGCACATGTGTTACACGTTCGATTTTCTCGGGGGGGAGTATTCGGCGCGCCATTTCGCGCAGGCGATCGATGCAATTGCGGAAGCGGCGCCAGACGGTTGGATATGCCTTGCCTTTTCCAACCATGACGTCGTACGCCACATTTCGCGCTGGGCGCCCCACGGTTACGAGGACGTCATGGGGCGCCAGGCAGCGACGCTTCTGCTGACCATGCGCGGCTCGGTATGCCTCTATCAAGGGGAAGAACTCGGACTGACGGAAGCCGAATTGGCCTTCGAGGACCTCGCGGATCCCTATGGCCTCGAGTTCTGGCCAGAGTTCAAGGGCCGCGACGGTTGCCGCACGCCGATGGTCTGGCAAGCCCACACCCATCAGGGCGGGTTTTCCTCAGCCAACCGGACTTGGTTGCCGGTGCCTGCGCAGCATCTCGGCTATGCGGTCGACCAGCAGGAGAACGTCGCCAATTCCATGCTGGCCTTCTACCGCGCCATGTTGCGTTACCGCAAAGGTCACACGGCGCTGATCACGGGCGACATCGAGATCGTGAGCGGCACGCCGGAGGCCGTTCTGGCCTTCACGCGTCGGTCCGAAGAGGAGACGCTGTTCTGCGCTTACAATATGAGCGCCGAGCCGGTGGAATACGAAATCCCGGGCGGGCTTGCCCTTACGGAGGCGGGAGCGCCCGGCTCGGACACTCCGCTCGAGGATGGCAGGTTGAGTTTCGGGCCGTTCGGGTCCTATATTGGCGTAGTAAATCAGGGTATTGAATAACAAATTCAAACGGGGAGGGAGCTATGGCTGATCTGAGGATTACCAATCTCCACAAGCGCTATGGCAATGTCGAGGTCTTGAAGGACATCAACCTTGACATAAAATCTGGGGAATTCATCGTTTTCGTCGGTCCGTCCGGCTGTGGCAAGTCCACTTTGCTCCGCACAATTTCGGGGTTGGAGACGATTTCAAGTGGAACGCTCGAAATCGGCGGTCGCGTTGTCAACGACATCGCGCCCTCCAAGCGCGGCATCGCGATGGTCTTCCAGTCCTACGCGCTCTACCCGCACATGACCGTGTTCGACAATATGGCCTATTCGCTCAAGCTCCAGCGCGCGTCGACCGCTGAGATCAAGCAGAAGGTCGAAGCGGCAGCCGACATGCTGCAGTTGCGCCCCTATCTCGAGCGTCTGCCCAAGGCGCTCTCGGGCGGCCAGCGCCAGCGGGTTGCCATCGGACGGGCCATCGTGCGCAATCCTCAGGTCTTCCTGTTCGATGAACCCTTGTCCAACCTGGACGCTGCGCTGCGGGTCGCGACCCGCATGGAGATCGCCAAGCTCAAGGAATCTCTACCCGACACCACAATGATATATGTCACGCATGACCAGGTCGAAGCCATGACACTGGCCGACCGGATCGTCGTTCTCAAGGATGGCGTGGTGATGCAAGTCGGCTCGCCCATGGAGCTTTACGACCACCCGCAATCGCTCTTCGTTGCCGGCTTCATCGGTAGCCCCAAGATGAACTTCATGACCGGCGCCGACGCTGCCAAATATAACGCAGCGACAGTCGGCGTGCGTCCCGAACACATGGAAATCCAGCCCAAGGGCAAAGGCGTCTGGAGCGGTAAGGTCATCTATTCGGAAAACCTGGGCTCGGACAGCTTCATCTATGTCGATATCGGCGCTGAGGAAGCGGTTATCGTGCGACAGGAGGGCAAGGCGAGCTACCATGCCGGAGAAACCATCAGCTTTGGTCCGCAGGGAAATCTGTTCCATCGGTTCGATGCCGAGGGCAAACCGCTGAACGGAGGCGCCGTGACGCCCCCCAAGGCGCCGGCTAAGCGCCCCGCCAATGCGGCCAAGGAAGGCGTGCCCGACAAGGGCGTCGTCGGTTCGGCCGGTGCCGTGGCGATGCCTGCGAGTTCCGGCAAGAAACCGGCAGCCAAAGGCCCCTCGCCTAAGGCCGGCACGATCAAGTCGGCGGCCGCGCGCAGAGCGCCGGCCCGCAAGGCGCCGGCCAAGCCCAAGGCCTGAAATCGTCAGGATATCGTGATCAGGGCCGGGCCGCTTTATGCGGTTCGGCCGTTCCCATTCGGGCCAGAAGGATCACCGGCAAAATGCCGATAACGATAATGATGAGCGCGGCCAGTGATGCGTCTTCATAGACGCCGCGGGCAGCTTCCCCATATAGCAACGTCGAAAGGCTTTCGAAGTTGAGCGGGCGCAGCAGGAGTGTTGCGGGCAGTTCCTTCATGCAGTCGACGAATACAAGCAATCCCGCCGCGGTCAGCGCGGTGCGCGACAGCGGCAGGTGAATACCGAAAAACGTGCCCGTTGCGTCGCGCCCGAGCGTTCGCGCAGCTTGATCGTATGAGGCGGGAATACGGCTCAGCCCCGCTTCGATGCCCCCCACGGAAATGGCCATGAAGCGTGCTGCGTAAGCGTAGACGAGCGCCGCGCCCGATCCGAGCAGCAAGAGCCCGGTCGAAACGCCGATCGTATTGCGCAGGAGCCCATCGAGCGAACGGTCGAACCACGCAACAGGGATAAGGATGCCGATCGCCAGAACCGTTCCAGGAACTGCATAACCCAGCGATGCGGTACGCATGACAGCGTTGGAGAGCGTTCCAGGCCTGAGGCGGGCAGCATAGGCGGCGGCGAATCCGAGCACCAGTACGGCTACGGTCGCAGCGCTCGAAACCGTCACCGTATTGACCGTCGCCCTCACAATAGCCGCCGAAATTCCGTTATGTTCGATACGCTTGAGGGCGGACCAGACGAGGTAAATAAACGGGCCGGCAAAGCCGACGAGAATGGGGAGAAATCCGAAGCTGAAGGCGATCAGTGCCTTGATGCCGGAAAGGCGTACAGGCTGCATGGGCCGGGCGCGCTGTGCGGAGTGCGAGAACCGTTGATTACGCCGCGCCCAACGCTCCACCACGATCAGGGCCACCACCACCACCAGCATGGCCAATGCGATTTGGGCCGCTCCTGGCAGGTCGCCGCGATTGATCCAGGTCGAATAGACCGAAGCGGTCATCGTCCGGACGCCAAGGAACTGCGTCGCCCCGACATCGTTAAGCGCCTCCATGAGCGCAAGGCTTACGCCCACCGCTATGGCCGGACGTGCCAGCGGCAAGGCAACCCGCCAGAATATGCCGGACCGCTTGACACCCAGCGTGCGCGCCACCTCAACGACGTTGGCTGCCTGGGTGAGGAACATCGCGCGCGTCGTAAGGTAAATGTATGGATAGAGGACAAAGCCGAAGATCAGGATCGCGCCCCACATCGCGCGGATGTCGGGCAGGCGGAATTCGCGGGGGCTGGAATAGCCGAGCATCCAGCGTATCCCGCCTTGAATGGCCCCGAGCGGGCTTAGAATATCGAGATAGGCATAGGCCATGATGTAGGTCGGTACGGCCAGAGGCAGCAGAAGCGCCCATTCGAGAAAGCCGCGCCCCCGGAAATCATAGGCCGAAACCAGCCAGGCCGCCCCGGTACCGATCATCGTGGCGAGAATGCCGGCGCCAACAAGCAGCGTCACCGTATTGCGGGTCGCGTGCGGAAGCACGTGAACGAGGATATGTGACCATAAATGTCCGGTATCGGCAGCGGCCATGACCGCGAGCGTGCCCACCGGCAACAGCGCAAGAACCGCGGTGGCCATCGCCAGCGCGGTCCAGATATTGATGCGACTTTTACTCCGGCCGTTTATCCGGCCTGCTATCGTGCTCATGCATGGACTGGCGGCGGGTTGCCCCGCCGCCATGATTCTCAGTTCTCGAAGGAGTCGAAATTCACCTCATCGACCAGCTCGCTGGCGCGGGCGCGGTAAGGCAGGATTTCGGTGAGCGAGGTTCCGTCTATATTGAGTTCACCGAACGAGGCGATGATCGGATGCACTTCAGCGGCAGGGTTCACCGGGTATTCGAAATTGGCCTCGGCGTAGATTTTCTGGGCCGGCTCTGACGCCAGATATTCGAGAAGCTGAATGGCTTCGTCACGGTTCGGTGCGTGGGCAGCAACACCAGCACCCGAGACGTTGACCAGCGTACCCCCATTTTCAAACGTGGGCAGGATCACCTTGATGGCGTCGGACCAGCCCTTCTGTTCTTCGCCGGAGCTGCCGCTGGCCATGTGGCCGTAATAGTAGGTGTTGGCAATGGCGATGTCGCAGACGCCCGCGGCAATGTCGCGCGCGCCGTCACGGTCGCCACCCGCAGCGGGGCGGGCCTGGTTGGCCTTGAGGTTCTCGAGATAGGTGCGAGTCGCATCTTCGCCGTGATGGGCCATATAGGCCGCGAACAGCGCGGTGTTGTAAACGTGCTGGCCGGAGCGGATGCAGAGACGGCCGCGCCACTCTTCGTCGGCAAGCTCTTCGTAGGTGATCGCTTCGATATCGCTTTCGATAGGCAGGTAAACGGCACGTGCGCGACCGGAAAGCGCAAACCAGTTGCCTTCGGGGTCGCGCAGCGCTGCGGGTACTGCGGCTTCGAGGGCCTCCGACTGTACCGGTTGGGTCAGTCCGGCTGTGACCAGCTCGATCAGATTGCCGAAATCGACAGTCATGAGAACGTCGGCGGGGGAGCTTTCACCTTCGGCGGAAACGCGCTCGACGAGCCCGTCTTGCACATGCACGGTATTGACCGTAACGCCGGTTTCGGCGGTAAAGGCATCCAGAAGCGGCTGGATCAGGCCGGGCTCGCGGGTGGTGTAGATATTGACTTCGGCGGAAACGGCTGGTGCGGCTGCGCTGAGCGCTATGAGGCTGGCAGCGGCAAGGGCCTTGATTGAAATCTGGCGTGACATGGGAATTCCCTTGAATGAACGTATGGTTCAAAGCGCCTGGTGAGGAGCAGCGCGCTCGACGGTCCCGCTTAATTCATAGTTGAGAGTGGCAGTCAAGTAATTTCGACATAGTTTAGAAACGTTCTAAATTATTGGAATTCTTCGGGTTTTAGGGCGTGGTTATACGCCGGGCAGAGCGGAGCGTGCACTTTCGTCCGCTGCAAAAACCATGATTTCGTGCGGGTCGATCTTGACCTGTACCGTGTTGCCCACGTCGAGGCCGCATCTGGCGCTCGTGCGCATGATGAGCGGCGTCTCAAGCCCGCTGACCGACAGGCTGACCTCTTCGATTTCCCCCAGCAGCGTGCGACCCATCACGGTGGCCGCCACGCCTTGCGTGTCCAGCAATACCGATTGTGGCCGGACATAGACCAGCACCGCGCCCGAGCTTCCACATGGTGCGGGAAACCGCCCGACGGCTGTATCGAGCCAATCGCCAGAGCGGTGGGCAGGAATGCGATTGACGCGCGAGAAGAACTCGGCGGCATAGGCAGTCTGGGGGAACGAATAAATGGCGTCCCCGCTCCCCGTCTCGATCACTTTCCCCTTGTGCATCAGCACAACCTTGTCACCCAGTGACAGGGCTTCCTCGGGATCATGGGTCACGATGATCGCTGTCGTTCCGAGCGAACGCAGCAGCGTTACGGTTTCCTGTCGCACCGTATCGCGCAGCCGCCTGTCGAGATTGGAGAACGGCTCGTCCATCAGGAGCACATGCGGCTGCGGCGCCAGCGCGCGCGCCAGGGCAATGCGCTGTTGCTCGCCGCCCGACAACATATGCGGATAGCGGTCGGCCAGTGCAGAAATGCCCAGCCGCGCAATGGTCTCGTCGGCGCGCACCGCTGCTGCCGCCCGCCCTAGCCCCTTGAGGCCGAACAGGATGTTCTGCCGCGCGGTGAGGTGAGGGAACAGCGCGTAATCCTGGAACATGAAACCGACATTGCGGTCTTCGGGCTCGACGAACACGCCCGATCCCGTCACCACCCTTCCCTCGATGGTAATCGTGCCGCCATCGATATCCTCGACGCCGGCGATCGTGCGCAGCAATGTCGATTTGCCGCAGCCGGATTGGCCGACGAGACAGGCGATCTGGCCGCGCGCAATGTCCACCGACACCGCGCTCAGTGCTTCGAGCGAGCCGAAGCGCTTGGTCACCTTGTCGATGGAAAGGGCGGTGCTGCTGGTGGCCATTGCCATGTCCTCAAATCCGTCCCTTCAAAGGACCAACATGAACATGTTTGTCAAGTTGTACCCCACATGGGACGTGGGAAGGGGGATGTAAAGGCTGAGAGCCGCCCGGGATCAGGGGGAACAGACTTAGGAGAGGTTCTCCGCCCGTCGTACCACCAGTGAAGCGGGAACGGTGAGGGTCATCAGCGTGCCGGATTCCGCCGCCGGATCGAGGCTCAGCGAACATGCGTTTACGGCCACGAGCGTGCGGGTCAGGGTCAGCCCGATGCTCGACCGTACCGGCTGGCGGGCCGACCCGTCGCGCGATTGCCCGTCGCGGAACACAACGAAGTGATCGGCCAGAATGTTAGGTCGTCGCGCCGCGTCGCGCACGTGAACGCTGACCGTGCCGTCGCTATCCTGTTGGGCGGAGACCACGACCTTATTGCCTTCTCCGGCCTCGTTGATCGCGCTTGCCAGCATGTTGAGAATCGCCTGCTTGAGCGTCCCTGCATCTGCGCGGACCATTGGAAGACGCTCGGAAATGGCACTGCGCAGCAAAACGCGCTCGGCTCCGGCCTGTCCACGTACGCGCACGAGGCAATCGGCTAGCAGCGCAGAAAGGTCGATATCGGCTGGCGTGAGTTCGACCTTGCCTTCGGCCAGCCGCACATAATCGTCGAGTTCGTCCGCAAGATCGGTCATGACCGCGCCAGCGGCATTGATGTCCCTCGCATATTCGAGATAGCGCGGATTGGATACCGGACCGAAACTCTCCGATGCGATCAACTCGGAAAAGCCGACGACGGTGTTGAGTGGACGGCGCAATTCCCTCCCGATGCGTGCAAGCGCTGCTGCAGGCAGGCCGCTCGGCTGGTCTGCTGAATGGCGGCCTCTTTCAAACAACGCGCAATATCCCGTCACTACCCCCGCCCGCCCCAGCGCGAAAACCGTGAGGCTGCTTCCCGGCACCTTGCCATTGAGCGCAACCGCCGGACGTTCCGTTTCGGCAAAACGAGCGGGCAAGGTGAGAAAACCCGAAAGGGCAGGCAGGCTCTCGACGGCAACCAGTTGCGAGATGCGCTCGCCAGGCTTGGCAATGGAGGGAAGAGTGTCGGCTGCCCCACTCGTTGCAGTGATGATCCCGATCTGGTCGGATTCGACATAGCCCGCGCCCATTATTTCGGCGAGTTGGGCGGCGAATCTGCGGATTTCGTCCTCGCGCCCCGCTATGCCTTCGAGGATGCGGGCCGAAAGCATGACCGCGCTGCGGCCCTGCCAACTCACCGTGTTGAGGCGCGCAGCGACGGCGACGCGCGCGCCGTCACGCCTGAGCAACTGACTGACCGGGCCGGCGGGTTCGTTCCCTTCGGTCACCGGTATGACAGCGCTGAGCCCTACGGCGCGAAGCATGGTCGCGTTTCCATATCCGGTCATATCCACCAGCGCGCGGTTAGCGAAAAGGATGTCCTGGTCGCGAAAGATCAGGATGCCCAACGGCAGACGGTTGAGCACCAGCGTCTCATCGCTCAGCGAAACGAGGTTGGACGGTTGCTCGGCGATTACCGGTTGCGGCTCCGATTCCGTCGACGGCTCCTCGGCCTCGCGCCCCACCCGGTCGTGCAGGATACGCGCCAGTTCCTCGAAATTGTATCGCGAAACCTGTTCGATGGATTCGTCCTTGGGCGCCCCCGGAAGTTCTTCGTCTGGGAGTTCGACCGGGGCGATTGTCAGTCCACGACCGACAAGCTGCCACAGGCCCGCACGGCTCGGTGTCTCGTCGGCATGTGTATCGTCGGTAAAGGCCTGTTCTTCGCTCGAAAACGAACCCGGGTAATCCCAATCGCTTTCCCGTTTCGGCAGATCGGCGGCAGTCGCGATATCTTCCGGGCCCCTGTCAGGCACTGCCTCCATCGTTTGTGCAAGCGGGTCCAACTCCTCCTCATCGCCAAGAGGCGCGAACAGCCGCTCGTCGCCTGCCAGACGATCGACCAGAGCGCCGAGGCCCTCGCGCGCAGGCTCCAGTTCATCGGTCGTCACCGGCGGTGAGGGGGGAGCCTCCTCGTCATGTGCGTCTTCGAGTGCCGGCGATTCGATCGGATCGAATGCCAGAATCTCTCCAGCAATCGGATCGACGCCAGTTATCAGCAGGCCCGGCCTATCCTCGCCTATGGCGAGCGGTGTGCAAAGGCAGGTCGCGGATAAGGGCTTGCGCCCAGCGATGAACTGCATGCGCGACAGCATCGGCCGGCCGGCGAGTCCCAGCCGCAGTATGCGCCCGATCTGGCCTTTGATTGGCACGGGCGCCTCGGCGCGCTTGAGCGTCCCGTTCTTGGCTTTCGCCCCGAACAGCGTCGCAGCATGGTTGTGCCAGAGGAGCCGCGTGCCATCGCCCGACCAGAGCCACGCCGGACGTGGGTCCGCTGCGAGCGTGAAAGCACGCTCCGCATCGGGCTGGCTGGTCCAGGCATCGGTCATTAGGCGGCATTTACTCCGGCGGTTTGGCCTAGGTCTACATGCGGCTGTTGTTCATAGTTTGTTAAATATAGTGCTGGCCGCGCGCGGTCCATCGCCCGGCGACATTGGACCGCAGCCAATCGCTATAATGGTTAAAGGCAAAAACGGCATTAATGGAGATAAACGGCCTTGTCTTTGGCGGCGAGTGGCAATATGTTCCGCCCCGTTCCGGAGACGAGGCCTTGCCCGCCGGCAACCCCCGTGCCGTCGTAGCTCAGTTGGTTAGAGCGCCAGATTGTGGATCTGGAGGTCCCCCGTTCGATCCGGGGCGACGGTACCACTCAACTCCCAGGTCGAGGAAATCAGCGCGAAATCCTGAGCGCCGCGAGCTGACTCGCAATTTCCTCGAACACGCCATTGAGTTCGGCCGGGTTGTTGGTGAAGTGTGCGTCGGCCCGATTCGAGGCGCAGCGGCGCAGGAGTTCCTTTGTCGCCTCGGTGGGAACCGAAAGCCCAATGGAATAGATGCGTATGCCGGCGGCCTTGGCGTTGGAGCAGGTCTCCTCGAGCCGCTGGTCCATGATCGCTTCCATCTGCGCGTTACTCCAAAGCCGCTTGCCGAGCCTAATCACACCATCGAGGCGGTCTGCGGTATTGGTTGAACTGCGCTGGTTGTTTACCGGGTGGCCGTAGGCCGAATAGAACCACGACCCATTGAAGTCGTTGTTCTGATAATAGGTATTCACCCCGTCGGTCATCAGGATCATCACCTTGGCGGTCTGGTCCTCATAGGGCCGGGCCGGAAACGGTTCATTGGGCGATAGCAGATGGAAACCCCACATCGCGCCGAGGTGAATATTGGTACCGCCTTCGGCGACCATTGCATTGATCCCGGCCTGGATCGGCGCACGCTGATTGGTCATCGGTTGGATCGGTGAGCCACAATCTGCATTCGGTCCCCGGAACTGGGCTGCGGTGTTGGCGGTCGCGCCAATGTATTTGCACAAGCGTTCCTGGCGGTTGAGGTCGCCATTGGCGTCGTTGGTGGGGGCCGGGTACGACGAGTTATAGTTACAGATGCCCCCGGTATCGCCGACATACTGGAGATAGGTATAGTTGCCGCTGCTGCCAAACCGGTCCGGAATATCGGGTGCAAACAGCGGCACAAAAAGCGTATCGGTGTGGGAGAGACCCGTGGGAAGCGGGAAAGCCGGATCGTATGACGCCATGGGCGGGGTGTCGCGCACGTCGAGGGGGTAGGGACGCGACTCGACGCAGCCTTTCCAGTTAACCCCGTTGAGACGGCTATAAAGCCACACGCGGTCGACGCGCGCATTGTTGTATGTCGTGCCCGTATGGGGGCGCTGGGAGGCCGGTAGGCCGTTTATGAACGACTGCGTGCGCGTGTCGTACTGGAAATTGTCGCCTGAAGCCTTCGATTGCCCCCGATCGATCCACCAGAAAGGGTTGTTCGGATTCGCGCCTACATTGACCTGATACGTATAGGGCACCACACTGAGAAATGTGTCCTCGTGGCTGTTCTGTCCCTCAAAGAGGATGTTGACGGCATTGAGCGCCGCTTGCTTGAGGTGAACCATGCGGTTCTCCTGCAGCATCGATCCTGAATTATCGAGAACCAGCGCGACTTCGAGCTTGAGCTTTTTCTGAATGGCCTCGGAGACCAGCGTCGCCTCGAGATAGTTCACGCCGATCAGCCGGGCGAAGTTCATCGGCACGTTGATGCCGCCCCTCAGCTGGAGCCTGCCCGCCGTGATCTCGACTTCCACATTGTCGATCCAGGAAGAAACGCCTTCCGACCCGAGCCGCTCGGCAACCAGTGCTGCAGCGGCTGCGCGGATCTGGTCGGGTGTGTCGGTATAGATGCGCGGTTGGAGCGCCAGCGTTGCCGCATCGAGTGCGATCTGCGCGCGGTTCCGCTTTTCCTCGAGAGAGGTGTAATCCACCACCGCGCCCGTCAGCGCCACGAGCACCACCGCCATGAGCCCGAACATCATGGCAAATGCGCCCGAATCGTCTTTTACGAAACGGGAAAACAGGGAGTTAAGGCGCCGCACTTTTGTCACCACCGCAAAAGCGTTAACTAATCGTCGCGATCCTTCGCCGGAAAACATTACTAAATGACCACAACTTTAGTTCCAATTTGAACGCGCCGGTATAAATCGATCACATCTTCGTTGGTCATGCGAATGCACCCCGAGGAAACCGACTGGCCGATGCTCCACGGCTCGTTGGTGCCGTGGATGCGGTAAAGCGTTGAGCCGAGATAGAGCGCCCGCGCGCCCATCGGGTTATTTGGCCCGCCTGGCATGAACCGGGGCAGGCCTGGTTGGCGCGCATGCATTTCAGTCGGCGGTGTCCAGCTTGGCCATTCGCGCTTGTCGGTGACCCGATGCGTCCCGCTCCACTCGAAGCCGAGCCGCGCCACTCCAATACCATACCGAATGGCTTTGCCGCCGGGCATGACGAGATAAAGAAAGTGCCGGCGCGTGTCGACGACGACCGTCCCCGGCGCTTCGTGAGTCTGGTAATTGACTACTTGGCGCAGAAACATCGGGTGGCGCACATATTGCGTCTGGTACTGAAGCTGGTGCACCGGCGCACGTTGGGTCAGTTCTGCCCCCGCCGGCGGGCCGAACATTGCGTCCATGAAAGCACGGTTGGAAGACGCAGCGGCCGGCGCGGCAAGCGCTGCGAGCAATGCAAGGGCGGCGAGGATACGCATGGCGATTGTCCGGATCTCGTCGAAATTGCGAAAGACCCCAACCTACGCCCCGAACAGAAATATTGAGTCAAATGAGATGGTTAAGGCTCTCTGGCCCGCTATGGTTGAGAGTCCCTGAACATGTGATTCCCAAGGGGAAGAGATGACCGAATTTGCAGACGGAACCCCGTGCCCCTGGGCAGGAAGCGATCCGCTCTACATCGCCTATCACGATAACGAATGGGGCCGGCCCGTGGCCGACGACGCACGGCTTTTCGAAAAGCTCTGCCTTGAAGGCTTCCAGTCCGGGCTCTCCTGGATCACCATACTGAGAAAACGCGAAAATTTTCGCGCGGCCTTCGCTGGGTTCGATATCGCAAAGGTTGCCGCTTTCGGGGAGGGGGACATCACCCGGCTCCTAGCCGATGCAGGCATCGTCCGCCATCGGGGCAAGATCGAATCCACCATCAACAACGCCCGCCGCGCGCTCGCCCTGCGCTATGAGTTCGGCTCGCTCGCTGCCTATTTCTGGCGCTTCGAGCCGCACCCCGACGCAAGGCCGGACGATCTTTCGTGGGAAGCTCTGCGCAAGATCGCCCACACCGATGCCTCCAAGGCATTGTCAAAAGATCTCAAGAATCGCGGCTTCTCTTTCGTCGGTCCCATCACCTGCTACGCCTTCATGCAGGCGATGGGCATGGTCAATGACCACATAGAATCCTGCCCCCAGCGCTTGGAGGTCGAACGGCTGAGGGCAGGTTTTGTGAGGCCGCGTTAACGGACCCTCCAGGCTAGGGCTTGTGATACAGCATCATCACAATCGGCGTTGGCGGGTCGTCCGCTGGCGGCAGGCCGATGTCCGCGCGCAGCCGGTTGGACATGTGCGGGACGTAATGCCGCCGCTGCCGACGCGGTTGGGACTGCATCGCTGCAACCAGCGCAGCGAGCGCAACGCGCCAGCGGCCATGATCGGCGATGAGGGTATCGACGCTGACCCGCAGCAGGGCGGAATCGTGGCGTGCTTCAATATTGGACATAGTGTCATCCAGACGCTTGTAGCGTGCTGGCTCCTGGTTTGGAGGTGGAGTGGTGGCTGGCGGCAGGGCGCAATATGCCCCGGCGTCAGAACCGGATCGTCACGGAAGGGTGGTGTAGGAAGGGGGCCGGATCGACCCAGAAATTACGCCCGGTTGAGGCGCATGTGGAGGCAGGCTACGTGCCAACCTCGGCCTTCGACACCACGGGTGAGGCGAAGTACTGATACTGTCATGTCGCGCCTCCCTGAGAGGTTGGTGTTGAAGGTGACGGTTTCATACGCCCGTGAATTCGAGTCGCCAACCCCGCATGTGGCGGGTTGTCGCACTTGAACATGGGTTGTGGCAGATCGGCAACACCGCCCTTTGCCTTGTTTCGATTGGGCTAATCGGCTAGAGCGTGTCCAGCAAATCCGCCCGTATTCGCAAGGGCAAAGGGACTTTTAGGCCAATGGCAAAGAACACCTCGCTCATCGAACCGCGCCTGCCGCGCGGTTTCGTCGATTCAGAACCTGCCGATCTCGCCGCCATCGAACAGATGGTGGCAAAGATCCGCAAGGTTTACGAGCGCTATGGCTTTGACCATATCCAGACCCCCTTCATGGAATACACCGAAACCCTCGGCAAATTCCTCCCCGATACCGACCGGCCCAATGCCGGAGTTTTTTCGGTGCAGGACGATGACGAGCAATGGATGAGCCTGCGCTACGATTTGACCGCCCCGCTCGCCCGCTATTTCGCCCAGAACTATCAGGAACTACCAAAGCCCTTCCGCTCCTACCGGCAGGGCTGGGTGTTCCGCAACGAAAAGCCTGGCCCGGGCCGCTTCCGCCAGTTCATGCAATTCGACGCCGACACCGTCGGCGCGGCAGGCCCCGAGGCCGATGCCGAAATGTGCATGATGATGGCCGACACCATGGACGCGCTGGGGTTGGCGGGGAAGTATGTGGTGCGGGTCAACAACCGCAAGGTGCTCGATGGCGTGATGCAGGCCATCGGCGTCGCCGATGAGGCACAGAAGCTGACGGTGCTGCGGGCGATCGACAAGCTCGACAAGTTCGGGCCGGAGGGTGTGCGCCTGTTGCTTGGTGAAGGTCGTAAGGACGAGAGCGGCGATTTTACCGAGGGTGCCAAGCTCAATGCCCTTCAGGCCGAAGCTGTTATAGAGTTGATGGGCGCTGGGCGGCTGGATGATCTGGTCGATCTGGAGGACGATGCGGGCTCCGATGGTTTTCTCGATGCCGAGTTCAAGACTTCGGCACTATCGAGCTTCAAGATTACGACGGCGTTTGCGGAAGGCTTTGCTGAGCTGCAGGCCATGGCGGCGCTGTTCGCCTCAGCCGGATATGGCTCCGACCGCATCAAGATCGACCCCTCCGTCGTCCGCGGACTCGAATATTACACCGGCCCGGTCTTTGAGATCGAAATGACCTTCAAGGTACAGAACGAGAAGGGGCAGGATGTCGTGTTCGGCTCGGTCGGCGGTGGCGGGCGCTATGACGGGCTGGTCTCGCGCTTCCGCAATGAGGAAACCCCGGCCACCGGCTTTTCCATCGGCGTCTCGCGTCTGGCCTCGGCGCTCAAGCTCACCGGCAATCTCTCGTCCGAGCCGACGACCGGCCCGGTCGTCGTCACCGTCATGGAAAAGGAGCGTATCGCGGACTACCAGCAGATGGTCGCCGACCTCCGCAACGCCGGCATTCGCGCCGAACTGTTCCTTGGTGCGTCCAAGAACATGGGCAAGCAGATGAAATACGCCGACAAGCGCAACGCGCCTGCGGTGATTATTCAGGGTTCCGATGAACTCGCGCAGGGCGTCGTCCAGATCAAGGACCTCGCTGAAGGCGCCGAAGCGGCCGCTTCGATCACCGACAACGCCGCCTGGAAAACAGAACGTCCCGGCCAATACTCGGTGCCACGCGCAGAGATGGTGGAGTTCGTAAAGCAGATCCCGGCGGTCGCCGCGTGGATGAAGGCGAACGGGTGATGGTCAAAATGGGGCTGATACGAAGCGCATGGCTTCACCCCACCCCTGGCCCCTCCCCCTCAAGGGGAGGGGGACGACGGAGTGATTATTCTTCCAATAAACCTGGAGAAACGAACGAACGTTGCCCCACGGTCTCCCTCCCCCTTGAGGGGAGGGAACAAGGGTGGGGGTGTTGAAGCCAGCCATGTCCGCTGAAACCCGCCGCGAAGCGCTGAAATCCCTCGTTTCTGGCGAAGGCGTCAACTTCGTCACCACGCCCATCCTCATTCCCCCCGCACCCTATTTCGATCTCGCGGGCGAGGAGTTCGGTGCGCGGCTGATCCTCACGACCGGCGCGGATGGCGCGGAGTTCTGCCTGCGGCCCGATTTCACCTTGCCGATTGCCATCGAGCATCTCAAATCCGGCGCGGCGACGCCCGCCGCCTACGGCTATCTCGGTCCGATCTTCCGCCAACGCACCGACGGCCCCGCCGAATTCGATCAGGCCGGGCTCGAGCTGCTTGCAGCGCCCGATGCGGATGCAGCGCTCGATCAGGTCATTGCATTCGCTCGCGCCGCACTCGACATCTATGGGATAACGCACCCGGCGATCCGCGTCGGCAGTATCGATCTTTTCGAGGCGCTGCTGGCAAAAGCCGACATGCCGGACGTCTGGCGCCCCCGCATCCGCGCCCGCTTCGGCCATCCCGAAGCAATGAGCCGGTTGCTTACCCGGCTTGCCAACCCTCACAAGCCCGCCCCCGGTCCTGAGGGCATGCCCGTATCCGATATTGCCGATTGGGTGAGCGAGTTGCTTTTGACCAACGGGCTCAGCCTCACCGAAAGCCGCGGCCCTGAAGAGATTGCCATCCGCTATCTAGAAAAACAGGCGCTCGAAGCCGCGCACGTGCCAGAGGCGACAATAGCCCTTTTGCGCGAATATCTTGCCATAGCCGGGGATGCGGACGCAGCGCTTAGCGCGGTCGAAACCCTCGCCGATGCCAACGGCATCGTCCTCGACGCGCCCTTGCAGGCTGCACGTCAGCGCCTTGCCCAATTGCGCAATGGCGGCAGACTCAACGGCCTCGTTTTTGACGCCGGGTTCAGTCCGCGTCTCGATTATTATACCGGCATCACCTTCGAGATGGCCGGCGCAGGGGGCGAAGTGCTCGTTTCGGGCGGCCAGTACGACCGTTTGCTGAGGCGTCTCGGCGCGGGAAGCGATGTGCCATCGGTTGGGTGCGCCCTCTGGGTTGACCGGCTGGAGAAGGAGGCTGGCCGATGAGTGCGATCATGCTTGCCTTGCCCTCCAAGGGGCGTCTGCAAGAAGAGGCAATGGCTCTGTTTGCCGGATCGGGTCTCGCTATCGAGCGCCCCGGCGGCGCGCGCTCCTATCTCGGCGAAATGGCTGCGATGCCCGAGGTGGTCGTGCGGTTCCTTTCCGCCTCGGAAATTGCGCGGGAACTAATCCGCGGCACTATCGATGTCGGGATCACCGGAGAGGACCTCATCCACGAAAGTGCAGAGACCGGCCCCGCGCAGGTGCGGATCGTCAAGCGTCTGGGCTTTGGCCGTGCCGATGTGGTGGTCGCGGTGCCCGACGCCTGGATCGATGTCACGACGATGGACGATTTGTCCGACGTTGCGGCCGATTTCCGTGCCCGGCACGGCCGCTGGCTGCGTGTTGCAACCAAATATCTCAATCTCACCCGCCGCCATTTCGCGCAGGCCGGCATCGCTGAATACAGGATCGTCGAAAGCCTCGGCGCCACCGAAGCCGCTCCGGCCTCCGGTGCCGCGGATCTGATCGTCGACATCACGACAACGGGGTCGACCCTTCAGGCCAATGGGCTTCGTGTCATCACCGACGGGGTGATGCTTGAAAGCGAAGCTGTGCTGATGGTGTCGCGCAACGCCGGTTGGGAAGGTGCCAGACGCTCAACGCTCGATGCACTGCTGCAAAAGATCGGCGCCGAGCCGTTCTAGAATAAAGGGCCGCTCGCGAGCGGCCCCTGTTTGATTAGCGGTTGTCCACCGAAAATGGACCCGCGCCAAAGGCAAACACATAAAGCATGCCGCCGGCGATCGCGAGGTTCTTGAGGAACGCGGTCAACTGCATCTGGTCGGCGAAGTCGGTATGGAAGATGACGGCGGTGAGGAGCGAAAAGAGCCCAAGCGCCAGCGCGGCCCAGCGCGCCTGATATCCGACGAGAAGCGCTATGCCGGCTCCGACTTCAACGATAACCGACGGCCAGAACAGGATGCCGGGAACGCCATAGGCTTCCATATAGCCGATCGAACCGGCAGGGGCGGGAATCTTGCCCAGCCCGGCAAGGATGAAAATTAGAGCGAGAAATACCCGGCCCAGGGCCGGCGAAAACTTCTGAACAGCGTCCATCTAGAGGAACCTCGTGTTGACATAGATCAATACACTGCCCGTCATCCGCCTGGGCGAGAATTCCCCGCGTACCGGACAATTCGTTCACCATTTGTGACCAATCAGGGACGAATGATCGGCCTTTGTCTGGAAAAGGCCCGTTGCAAATTACGCGAGCTTGGTGCAGCTAGCGCACGTTCATTCCTCTGCCTCGGGGCATTCTCTTGCTTGATCTTTGGGTTCTTTTCGCTCTTGGCGGGGTCGGTGTCGTCGCCGGTTTCGTGGACGCGGTGGCCGGTGGCGGCGGGCTCATCGCACTTCCCGCGCTGTTGAGCGTCGGGCTTTCGCCCGTGGCGGCGCTGGCCACCAACAAGGCCCAATCCGTCGTCGGGACTTTCACCGCCGCCTTCACCTTCTGGCGCGGCGGGTTCGTGGCGCTCAAGACGATGATTCCCGGCATCGCCTTCACCTTCGTGGGCTCATACATCGGCGCCTTGGTCGTCAAGGCGATCGATACGTCCGCGCTCTCGGTCGCGGTGCCCGTCGCCGTCATCGCGGTCGCGCTCTATTTCAGCTTCTCGCCCTCGATCAAGGATGTCGACAGCACCGCGAGGCTCAAATTCGCGATCTTCGTTCCCGTTGTCGGCTTCATCATCGGCTTTTACGATGGGCTGTTTGGCCCCGGCACGGGTTCGTTCTTCATGCTGTGTTTCGTGGCCCTCTTCGGTCTTTCCGCCACAAAGGCGTCCGCCCACACCAAGGTTCTCAACGTTACCTCCAACCTCGCCGCTCTCGCGCTGTTCATTCCCGCAGGGGACGTCCTATGGCCCGCCGCCATAGCAATGGCCATCGGGCAGTTGATCGGGGGCTATTTCGGTGCGCTGACAGGAATAAGGTTCGGTGCGAAGGTGATCCGGCCCCTGGTGATTGCGGTGTCGGTGATCCTTGCCATCCGGCTCTTGCTGTTCCCCTGAGAAAAAGCACTCCGGCGCTGTCGGAACGGGCGGTTGTCGTTCGTCTAATCTGTGTGAACTGAAGCCCACCGGATAAGGAAGAGCAACGAGAACCGCCATGCCCTATGTCGAAGGTTTTATCGCCGCCGTGCCGACGGCCAACAAGGACGTCTATATCAGGCATTCGCGGGAAGCGGCCGACTATTTCAAGAAGCACGGCGCCACACGGCATGTCGAATGTTGGGGCGATGATGTGCCCGCCGGCGTTGTTACCGACTTCTATAAGTCCGTGCAGGCCAACGATGACGAGACGGTCGTCTTCAGCTGGATCGAATATCCCGACAAGGCGACCCGCGACGCTGTGAACCAGAAGATGGGTTCGGATCCCCAGATGATGAACATGGACATGCCGTTCGACGGCAAGCGCATGGTCTGGGGCGGTTTCGAGATCGTCATGGACGAATAACAGCGCGAAAGGGCGGCCACCCTAAAGAAAAGGGCAGCCCTGAGGCTGCCCTTCCCGTTCGAGACCTGGAGAGGTCTGGATAGCGTGAACCTTAGAAGTCCATGCCGCCCATGCCGCCCATGCCGCCGCCGCCAGGCATAGCCGGAGCGGGATCCTTGGGCAGTTCGGCAATCATCGCTTCGGTCGTGACCAGAAGACCGGCAACCGAGGCAGCATCTTCCAGAGCCGTGCGGACCACCTTGACGGGGTCGATGATGCCCATCTTGATCATGTCGCCATATTCGCCGGTCTGCGCATCATAGCCGAACGCATCGGAAGAATTGTCGAGGATCTTGCCCACGACGATCGAGCCTTCGCTGCCCGCGTTGTTGGCGATCTGACGGACAGGCTCCTGGAGGGCACGCTTGACGATAGCGATACCAGCGTCCTGATCGGCATTGACGCCCTTCACGGTGAGAGCAGCCCCTGCGCGGAGCAGGGCGACACCACCACCCGGTACGATGCCTTCTTCGACGGCAGCGCGGGTTGCGTTGAGCGCGTCGTCAACGCGATCCTTGCGTTCCTTCACCTCAACTTCGGTCGAGCCGCCGACCTTGATCACGGCAACGCCGCCCGCGAGCTTGGCAAGACGCTCCTGGAGCTTCTCACGGTCGTAGTCCGAGGTGGTTTCCTCGATCTGCGCCTTGATCTGACCAACGCGGCCTTCGATGTCTTCCTTGGCACCCGAACCATCGACGATGGTGGTGTTTTCCTTGGTGATTTCGACGCGCTTGGCAGTGCCCAGCATGTCCAGCGTCACGTTCTCGAGCTTGATGCCGAGGTCTTCCGAGATAACCTGGCCACCGGTCAGGATCGCGATGTCCTCGAGCATGGCCTTGCGGCGGTCGCCGAAGCCCGGAGCCTTGACGGCAGCAACCTTCAGGCCGCCGCGCAGACGGTTGACGACGAGAGTGGCGAGCGCTTCGCCTTCCACGTCTTCGGCAATGATCAGCAGCGGACGGTTGGACTGGACGACGGCTTCGAGGACCGGCAGGAGCGCCTGCAGGTTCGAGAGCTTCTTTTCGTGCAGCAGGATGAGGGGATCTTCGAGCGCCGCCACCATCTTTTCGGTGTTGGTCACGAAGTAAGGCGAGAGGTAGCCGCGGTCGAACTGCATGCCTTCGACGACATCGAGTTCGGTTTCAGCGGTCTTGGCTTCCTCGACGGTGATGACACCCTCGTTGCCGACCTTCTGCATGGCGTTGGCGATCATCTCGCCGATTTCCTTTTCGCCATTGGCCGAGATCGTGCCAACCTGAGCGACTTCTGCCGAGGAGGTGATCTTGACGGCCTTGGAAGCAAGGCTCGAGATCACTTCGGTTACGGCGAGGTCGATACCGCGCTTGAGGTCCATCGGGTTCATGCCGGCGGCAACGGCCTTGACGCCTTCGTTGACGATCGACTGTGCCAGAACGGTCGAGGTGGTGGTGCCGTCACCGGCGATGTCGTTGGTCTTGGAGGCGACGGTGCGCAGCATCTGCGCGCCCATGTTCTCGAACTTGTCTTCAAGTTCGATTTCCTTGGCAACCGTCACGCCGTCCTTGGTGATGCGCGGGGCGCCGAAGGACTTTTCGATGACGACGTTGCGGCCCTTGGGGCCGAGGGTCACCTTGACCGCATTGGCCAGGATGTTGACGCCGCGCAGCATCTTGTCGCGGGCATCGGTCGAGAACTTTACGTCTTTAGCGGACATGGCAAGTTTGCTCCGATTGAGGTTCAGATAAGGGGCCGAAAGCTTACGCCTCGATCACACCCATGATGTCGGACTCTTTCATGATCAGCAGGTCCTGCCCGTTGATCTTGACTTCAGTGCCGCTCCACTTGCCGAAAAGCACGCGGTCTCCGGCCTTCACATCGAGCGGGGTAACCTTGCCCGCATCGTCGCGGGCGCCCGGGCCGACCGAAACGATCACGCCTTCGGATGGCTTTTCCTTGGCAGTGTCGGGGATGATGATGCCGCCAGCGGTCTTTTCCTCGCTGTCAACGCGCCGGACTACAACGCGGTCATGCAGGGGACGGAAGCTCATGGTCGCTCCTTGGAACGTAGGGTTGAAAAAGCAATTTCCCAGCTGTTAGCACTCTATCCACAAGAGTGCTAACGGCATGGCGGTGAAATAGGATCAGCCTGCAACGGAGTCAAGGCGCGCGGAGCCGAAAAATTTTGCATCCCGGAGCGCCACTTGCTATGCGAGCGTCGAGCCGACGTCTGTAATAAGAAGATTGATATGACCTCCAGCCTATCCGCTCTGGACAACATCGCCTGGACGCCGCCAAAACTCTCGGTCATCGTGCCCACCTTCAATGAGCGCGACAATATCGCGCCGCTGATAGAAAAGCTTGAGAAGACGCTGAAGGGGACGGCGTTCGAGGTCATCATCGTCGATGACAACAGCCCCGACGGAACGGCCGATCTCGCCAAGGATATCGCACGCCAGAAGGCCCATGTGCGCTGCATACATCGCGTGGGTCGCCGTGGACTGTCTTCGGCCTGCATCGAGGGGATGGCGTCCTCGTCGGCCGATTACGTGGCCGTCATCGATGCGGACCATCAGCACGATGAATCCATCCTGCCTGAAATGCTTCGGCGCGTGGAAGAGGGGGCCGACATTGCCGTAGGTTCGCGCTATAGCGGGGAGGGCAGTTCGACCCAGGGGCTATCGAAACGCCGCCAGGCCGGTTCGACGCTTGCCACACGCCTCTCCGGCATTCTCACCGGAAAGGCACTGGCCGACCCCATGAGCGGCTTTTTTCTCATGCCCCGCAGCCTTTTCAATGAGGTCGCGCCCAGGCTTTCGCGCGAAGGCTTCAAGATCCTTCTCGATATCATCGTCTCGGCCAATCGCCGCCGGGGCGGCAAGCTCGTTCTCGCTGAAGTGCCCTATAGCTTCCGCCCGCGCTTTGCCGGCGAAAGCAAGATGAGCCCGTTGATCGTCGCCCAGTTCCTGGGATTGATCGTTTCGCAGATTTCGCGCGGCCTCCTGCCCACGAGTTTCCTGTTGTTCTCGCTGGTCGGCGCCTCGGGTGTCGTTGTGCACCTCGCCATGCTGACACTGGCCTTCGAGGTGCTCGATTTCAATTTCGCCAACAGCCAACTCGTCGCCACGCTGGTTGCGATGACGAGTAACTATCTCCTCAACAACGAGCTGACCTACGCCGACAAGAAGCTGCGCGGGCGGCGGTTCTGGACCGGGCTCCTGAGCTTTTACATCGTATGCAGCTTCGGCACCTTGGCCAATGTCTCGGTGGCCAGTGTCCTCTACGAGGCCAATCTCGCCAATTTCCTCATCGCGGGCATTGCCGGCGCCGTCATGAGCGTAGTCTTCAACTATGCGGTTACCCGCATGTTCACCTGGCGGTAGGCCGATGACCCGTCACGACCGGACAATGTCCACCCGCATTGGCCCGTTCACCCCTGAGCAGGCCGTATTGCTCCTTATCGCTGCCACTTTCGTGCTGCGGATTCTGGGTGGCGCAGCCATCGGTTGGGGGACAGGGGAGGCCTATTACCTTTCCTCGGCACGCCAGTTTCACCTGAGCTATTTCGATCAGCCCCCGCTCTCGCTCTGGATTATCTGGGCGACGATGCAGCTGACAGGTTCGGAGCATGTCCTTGTCGTCCGGTTGCCTTTCATTGCCATGTTCGCCGTTTCGACATGGCTGGTCTTCGATATCGGCCGCCGCATTCATACCCCGCTCGCGGGGTTTTACGCGGCCCTGATCGTCAACGCCTGCGTCCTCTTTTCGCTTTCGATCGGTTCATGGACGCAGCCGGACGCGCCCATGGTCCTGTTCTGGCTCGCGACCGTCCGCATCTTGCTCGAAGTCTTCTTTGGGGAAGGGGGGCGGCGTCCCTATGCCCTCTGGGCGCTTGCGGGACTGATGCTTGGCCTCACCTTCCTCTCCAAATATCACGCCGTCTTTCTCGTCGCGGGGACAGGGCTGTTCATCTTGTTGAACTCCACCCAGCGCCACTGGCTCCGCCACAAGGGGCCCTGGCTGGCCCTTGCAGTCGCGTTCACGGTATTCTCGCCGGTTATTATCTGGAACGCACAGAACGATTGGGCGTCCTTCGGCTTCCAGGGCGGGCGGGCGCTGGCCGAATCCGGCCTGCGGTGGGACGGGTTCCTGCGCATGATCTGGGGGCAACTGCTGTATATGGTGCCCTGGCTGGCCGTGCCGGCGCTTTATATCGGTACCCGAGCCCTAAAGGCAGGCCCACGTGGACAGTTCCCCACAGGTGCAGTTGCCGGCTCGGCGGCCCTGTTCGCCTATATCGGCTGGCCGCCCATTGTGTTTTTCACCCTGGTTGCCCTCTGGTCCGACACCCAGTTCCATTTCCATTGGCAGGCGCCAGGCTATCTCATGCTGTTTATCCTGATGGGGGTATGGGCCGCCGAGCGGAATACGCTGGGCATCCGCATCTGGCTTTGGGGTTCCGCGGCGGCGACGCTGGCCATCTTGACGCTGCTCGTCACCCACGCCGCCACCGGCTGGGCGCGCCATGTATTTCCCGGCGAATGGGAAGATCCGACGGCCCTGCAACTTCCATGGACCGAGCTGGGCGAAGCCCTCGAAACAGAAGGGGCGTTCACCGGCGGGCGGGTCTTCATCGCCGGAACCGACTGGATCGATTGCGGCTATATCGATACCCAGGTCGCCGGGCGGACGCCGTTCGCCTGCATCGGCCCCGATCCCCGCAACCTTGCCTATAATTTCGATCCCGACAGTTATGCCGGCTGGGATGCCTATATCGTCGTGCAGACGGGTAGGATCCGATACGCCGAGCCGCATTTTGAGGACATCGAGCACATCGCGACGCTTGATATATCCCGAAAGGGAATCGTCGAACTGACCGATATCGCCGTTTACCGGGCGACCGGGTTCAGGCCCTAGGCTGCTCCCCGGTCCCAGCTGACCTTCTTGCGGTAGATGGTGGAGGGGCTGATTTCGAGCGCGGCGGCGGCGCGGGCAATGTTGCCCCCGAAGGCCTGCAGCGCGTCCTCGATAATCTTCTGTTCCTGTTGCCACATCGGCAGTATCCCGTAGTCGGGCTGCGTTGACGCTCCAGGAAAGGTCGCCACCGTCTGTGCGGCTCGGGACTCGATATCGGCGGCCATCGCCATCTCGGCTGAAACGATCCCGCCGTCGAACATCACGACGATCCGGCGCACCAGGTTCTGGAGCTGGCGTACATTGCCCGGCCAGTCTCGCGCAATGAACAGATCCGCGGCCTCGGACGCGAAGCCCTCGAATCGCTTTTTCTCTTCTGCGGCAAACCGAGCGAGAAAGTTCTGTGCCAGAGGCACGATATCGGCGGGCCGCTGCCGCAAGGGGGGCAAATGGATCGGCAGCACATGGAGGCGGTAAAAGAGATCTTCGCGGAACTTCCTTTCCGACACCAGTTGCATGGGGTTGCGGTTCGTGGCGCAGACCACGCGCACATCGACCTGATGGACCTTCGATTCCCCGATCCGCGTGATGGTGCCCGTCTGCAGGAATCGCAGCAATTTCGATTGCAGCGAAAGGTCCATTTCGCCGATCTCGTCAAGAAACAGCGTACCGCCATCGGCTGACGCCACCGCACCCCGGCGATCCTCGGTCGCGCCGGTGTAGGCGCCGCGCACGACCCCGAACAGTTCGCTTTCCATCAACTCGCGCGGAATCGCCCCGGCATTGATCGCAATAAAGGGACCGTCCGCGCGGGGCGAACGCTTGTGTAACGCCTCAGCGCTCAGTTCCTTGCCGGTCCCGCTTTCCCCTGTGATGAAGACCGGGGCAGAGGACGGCGCGATGCGCAGGATTTGATCGTAGATCGCCTGCATTTGGGGCGACGCGCCGACAAAGCCCTCGAAATCGGCATCCGCGCCTCGCGGCGTCTCGGCGAGCACAGCCCGCGCCTTCCCGTGACGCTGGCCAAGTTCTTCGAGCCGCATGGCCAACAGGCGTCCACCGGCCGGCTTGGTCAGGCAATCGTGCGCGCCCGAGCGCAAGGCCGCGACGGCAGAGGAAACCGAATCGCTCTCGGAAAGCGCAATCACCAAAGCCCCGCGCGCCGATTGCGAAAGCGCAGCAAACGCATCCTCGAGGCTCCGCCCGCCTTCGGTAAGCGAGGCCATGTCGGCCAGCACCACGTCGAATATGCCGGTCTTGAGATAATCGAGCGCCCGTCTTCCATCAGCACATATCGTGATGCGCGCAGCATCGCACCAATGATCGGCAATCGCCGCCATTGTTTGGCGTGCGCTCGCCGGTACGGCGTCGATGAGTAAAAACGTCACGTCTGCGGCGGATGGAACTCCGGGTCGCATGTGCGGGCGTCTCCTGGCAAAGTCTCTCGCCGCACTATCTTTCAGTTAGGGTAAACAAACAGTTGGCAAGTGGAGCGATCATGGCCATGAACGCTTTTTCCCGGCTGCCCTCAATGGTAAGACTTGACAGGCGATTCCCTTCAAAAGGCATGAAGGCGTGCAAGGTCTGGTCTACGTGTTCATGGGGTTGTGCGGTCTCGCCATCGGCGTGGCGGGATATTATCTGCTCGCGCTTACCCCGGTAGAGTCCACCCTGCTGGCCATTCTCGCAACTCTGACCGCCGTCATCGTCCACGAGCAGCGCCTGCGGCGCCGTGCTGAAAAACGGCTGGAAAAAGGTATAGAGGAATTGGGGCGCCTCCTCAGCACCGACGCCCAGGCGGGTCAGGTGCTCAGCCAGCGAGTCAACACCCTCGTCAATCTCGATATCGGCTCGCGGCTCGACGTGATGGAAGCCGATATGAGTGTATTGGGCACCGTTGTGCGGCAGGTTGCCGAAGCCGTGTCCGAACTGGAATCCAGCCGGGCGACGGAAGCCGAGGCCCCAACGGCCGGCGGAAACGGCAAGGCGGCCATTATCCGTCACATCCCGACCGTCCCGCTCCACACGGTGAAAATGGCTCTCGATGAAGGCCGTCTCCTTCATCACGTCCAGCCCGTGGTTACGCTGCCTCAGCGCAAGATCCACGCCTACGAACTCGTGCTGCGGCTCATGCTGGGCAAGGGCAACATCGCCGATCCTCCCGACTACATGCCGGTGCGCAACGCCGAGGGCGACATTGTCCTGCGCCGGATCGAGCGAATTCTGGCCGACGAGGCAGTGAAAATCGTCCGGCGCGGACGCCTTGCCGGCAATCCCGTGCGGCTGCTGACCCGGCTGTCGCTGGCGACTCTTTCGGACAAGTCCGCGGTCGATCAGCTCATCGCGGTGCTCGCCGGCAACCGGGCCGTCACCCCCGACATGTGTTTCCTGCTGGACCACGCCGATTTCGGCGACATGGACCGGCTCGAGACCGACATGCTGAACCGCCTCGTCCAGCAGGGCATCACGGTCGGCCTTAGCAGCTGCCACTCCCTACGCCTCGATTTTGCCGGCCTTGCCGGTCGCGGCGTACGCTACATCGCAGTCGACGCCGTCGAATTCCTCGGCAATCCGACGCGCTTTTCCGATTTCCACGCCTCGGACATCAACGATTACGTTGCCCGTTTCGGTATCAATCTTGTGATGAGCGGTATTTCGAACGAACAACAGGTGCTTGCGTTGCTCGATGATGGCATAAAGTTGGCGCAGGGCGACGCGCTCGGTCCGCTTGGCCCGTTGCGAGAAGATTTGCGCGACGACGGCAACGACGATTTGCGCAGCGCCGCCACGAACTGAAGAATTAGCAGGCCCTAATGACGCGTATTCAAGGACCCCAGCCGGGCCTTTCGGCAATCGCAACAGGTTTTGACGGTATTCTCTCCGACGTATGGGGCGTGGTCCATAACGGCCAGGAGCCGCACGGCCCCGCGGTCGACGCGCTGGTCCAGTTCCGCCGCAATGGTGGCCGGGTCGTATTGATCACCAACGCTCCCCGCCCGCGCGGGCCCATCATGGAGCAACTCGATCGCATCGGCGTCACCCGCGAGGCTTATGACAACATTGTCACCTCGGGCGATGCGACGCGCATCCTGCTCGAAGGCTACGCGGGAAAGGTCGTTCACCGCGTCGGCCCCGCACAGGATGTCGTCCTCTTCGAGGGGCTGGGCATTACCTTCGGGAATGTCGAGGAGGCCTCGGCGGTGGCCGTCACCGATCTCGATACCGACGACGATACCCCGGCCGATTACACCGAACGCATGCGGGCTTGGCTCGCGCGGGGACTACCCCTCATTTGCGCCAACCCGGACAAGGTGGTGGAAGAGGGCGACCGGCTGATCTATTGCGGCGGCGCGCTTGCCGATGCTTATGAGGATATCGGAGGCCGCGTGATGATGGCGGGTAAGCCGTTCAATCCGATCTACGAAGAGGCCAAAGCCCTGCTCGACAAGGCCGCGGGACGTCGCATTGCGCGAGAGCGCGTCCTCGCGATCGGGGACTCGGTGAGAACCGACGCGGTCGGCGCAGCGCAATTCGGTATTCCCTTGCTGTTTGTCACCGGTTCCATTCACGCAGAGGAACTCGACGCCTTCAACGATCCCCCGCCCAAGCGCGTCCACGATTTCGTCTCGGTTTCTCGCGCCAACATGATCGGCTATATGCCCCGGCTGGCGTGGTGAATGGCGCGCGACCCTGCGCAATACATCGCCCGTAATCTTCCTGTCCGCCCCGTGCCGCACTTGCCCGGAATCCGCCTGTACATGGCCGTTCCCGAAAGCGGGGTCTGGCGGCTGGCCCGCAATGGTAATCCGCCCTATTGGGCATGGTGTTGGCCTGGCGGTTTGGCGCTGGCGCAATACATCGCGGCCAACCCCGGATGTGTCGCGGGCAGGACGGTGCTCGATCTCGGCACGGGCTCCGGCCTCGTCGCGATTGCGGCCGCGCTGGCGGGAGCCCGGCGCGTCCTTGCTTGTGACATCGACCCCGTCGCGCTAGCTGCCGCGCGCCGCAATGCAGATCTGAACCAAGCGGCCATCGAAACGCTGAATGAAGATCTGCTGGAAGGGCCGCCGCCCGATACCGACATCGTTCTGGCGGGGGACGTTTTCTACGATGCCGGCCTTGCGAGCCGCATGCTGCCTTTTCTCCGCCGATGTCGGTCGGCGGGCGTCGACGTGCTCGTTGGCGATATTGGCCGCGCCGATCTTCCGCGCGAGGCGCTGAGCGAACTGGCCGCCTATCCCGTTTCCGAGTTCGGAGAGGGCCTAAGTGCCGGCCAACGCTTTGCCTCGGTCTTTGGCCTCGCGCTCGACATCTGAACGCTTGCATTCTTTGCCGCAAAAAGGCAGGTTCCGCCCCGCGTAATCCAAAAGGCCTCACCCTTATCCATGACTTCCGGCAAGAGTTTCACCCGCCTCGACGGTCTCGACAGCGTTCCGGAAACGCTGCGTGGCGGCGTGGTCGCCATCGGCAATTTCGATGGGTGCCATCGCGGTCATCAGCGGGTGTTTGCAGCCAGCCTCGAGATGGCGCGCGCGAGTAACGTCCCGGCGCTGATGCTTACCTTCGAGCCGCATCCGCGCGATGTCTTCGCCCCCCAGCCCTTCCTGCACCGGCTTACGCCGCCTGACGCCAAGGCCGAACTTGCGAAGGCCCTTGGCTTCGATGCCATCGCCATCATGCCCTTTTCGCGCGAGCTGGGCGGGGTTGAAGCCGAGGATTTCGTGGCGCGCTATCTGGTTTCCGCGCTCGACGCCCAAGGCGTGGTGGTCGGCGCCGATTTCCATTTCGGCAAGCAGCGCAAGGGTACTCCGGAGTTCCTCAAGGCCGAGGGCGAACGGGCCGGCTTTGCCGTGCGCGTCATGGACATGCTCGCCGAGGGCGAGGCGCCGGTATCGTCCTCCCGCGTCCGCGAGGCGCTCGCTACGGGCGAGGTCGAAACCGCTAACGCACTTCTGGGCTACCACCATTTCTTTTCCGGCACGGTTATCGAAGGCGACAAGCGCGGGCGCGAACTTGGGTTCCCCACCGCCAATTTCGCGCTGCCCGAAACGGCCCGGCTCGAGCAAGGTGTCTACGCCGTCAAGGCACGGGTGGGTGGCAAGGTTTATGGCGGGGTCTCCGCCTACGGCAAGCCCATGTTCGACAACACGCGCCCGCCCTTCGAGACTTTCATTTTCGATTTCGACTCCGAGATTTACGGGCAGACGCTCGACGTTGCGCTCATCGCCTTCATACGCGGCCAGATGACCTTTGACGGCCTTGATGGCCTCATCGCCCAGATGAAGAAAGACACCGTCGATGCCCGAATTATGATCGCCCGCGCGGCTCCGCTTTCCGGGCTGGACGCTGCGCTGGGCATGATCGATGGCGAAAAGCCATTGGATTGAGTGGCCCCCGCTGTTAAAAGCGGTGCCGAATTCAGGCCGATTTCCAATAATCCCTGTGAGATTTATATGACCGAGACCCAATCGGGCGCGACCACCGAGCGCGACTATTCCGCAACTCTTTTCCTTCCGCAGACCGATTTCCCGATGCGCGCGGGCCTTCCCGACCGCGAGCCGTCCTGGCTCGAGCGCTGGGAGAAGATGGACCTCTACAACCTCCTGCGAGAGCAGAGCAAGGACCGCGAGAAGTTCACCCTCCACGACGGCCCGCCCTATGCCAATGGCAACATCCATATCGGGCATGCTCTCAACAAGACCCTCAAGGACCTCGTTTCGCGCTCCATGCAGATGCTGGGCTACAACTCGGCCTATGTGCCGGGCTGGGACTGCCACGGCCTTCCGATCGAATGGAAGATCGAGGAGCAGTATCGCGCCAAGGGCAAGAACAAGGACGAAGTGCCGGTCAACGAATTCCGCGCCGAGTGCCGAACCTTTGCCGAGCACTGGGTGGACGTGCAGCGCGAGGAGTTCAAGCGCCTCGGCGTGATGGGCGATTGGGACAATCCCTATCTCACCATGAGCTACGACGCCGAAGCGACCATCGCCAGCGAGCTGATGAAAGTCGCCATGAGCGGCCAGCTCTATCGCGGGTCCAAGCCCGTCATGTGGTCGGTCGTCGAACGCACCGCGCTGGCAGAAGCCGAGATCGAATATCAGGACTATGAGTCCGATGCGATATGGGTGAAGTTTCCGGTTCAGACTGGTAGCGTGCTTCAATCAATGCCGCGTGGAAGCACGCCAGAGTATAGTTCACTTAGCAAATTCTACGACGCTTCAGTTGTCATCTGGACAACTACCCCGTGGACCATTCCCGGTAACCGCGCGGTTTCATATTCAAATAAGATTGCGTACGGTCTCTATCAGGTTGTCGCCGCCGAGAACGAATTCGGCCCCCAGCCCGGCGAAAAGTTGATCTTCGCCGACAAGCTGGCGGATGATTGCGCGACCAAGGCCAAGCTGACCTTCAATCGCCTTGGCGATGTGGCGGCCGACGAACTCGCCTCCATGACCCTCCACCACCCCCTCCGCGGTGTTGGCGGCGGCTACGAATTCCTCGTCCCACTTCTCGATGGCGATCACGTCACCGATGACGCGGGCACGGGTTTTGTCCATACCGCACCCGGCCATGGCGCGGACGACTTTGATATCTGGATGGCCAAGGGCCGCGAGATCGCTGCCAAGGGCATCGATACCGCAATCCCGTTCACCGTCGACGACGCAGGCTATTACACCAAGGACGCTCCGGGCTTCGGGCCGGACGCCGAGGGCGGGCCTGCGCGGGTGATCGATGACAAGGGCAAGAAGGGCGATGCCAACCAGCGCGTCATCACGGCTCTGATCGCGGCGAACAACCTTTTCGCGCGCGGGCGATTGAAGCACCAGTATCCCCATTCCTGGCGCAGCAAAAAGCCGATCATCTTCCGCAACACGCCGCAGTGGTTCGTCTATATGGACAAGCCGCTCGACGACGCGAACGAAACCCTGCGTACCCGTGCGCTCGCGGCCATCGATGCCACCAAATTCGTGCCCCCCGCCGGCCAGAACCGCCTGCGTTCGATGATCGCCGACCGTCCCGATTGGGTGCTCTCGCGCCAGCGCGCCTGGGGCGTACCGATCACGGTTTTCGTCAACGTTGACACCGGTGAAATACTCAAGAACGAAGCCGTCAACAAGCGCATCTTCGATGCCTTCATGACCGAGGGCGCCGACGCCTGGTATGCCGAGAACGCAAAGGCGCGGTTCCTGGGCAGTGATGTGGCCGACCATGACAAATGGACCAAGGTCACCGACATTCTCGATGTGTGGTTCGATTCAGGCTCGACCCACGCCTTCGTGCTGCGCAACAGGGAAAAGTGGCCGCATCTGAAATTCCCGGCCTCGATGTATCTCGAAGGCTCGGACCAGCATCGCGGCTGGTTCCATTCCTCGTTGCTCGAAAGCTGCGCAACCAACGGCCATGCACCCTATGAATCCGTCCTCACCCACGGCTTCACCATGGACAAGAACGGCTTCAAGATGAGCAAGTCGCTGGGCAATACCATTGCCCCGCAGGACATCATCAAGAAGTTCGGCGCCGATATCCTGCGCCTCTGGGCCGCTACCATCGATTATGCCGAGGACCATCGCATCGGTGATGAAATCCTCGCCAACACGGTCGAAATGTACAGGAAGATGCGCAACACCTTCCGCTGGCTTTTGGGTAACCTCGCCCATTACAGGCAAGAGGAAGCCGTGGCGCACGCCGACATGCCCGAGCTCGAACGCTTGATCCTGCACCGGCTCGCCGTGCTCGACCATGAGGTGCGCGAGGGCTACCGCGCCTATGACTACAAGCGCGTGGTCACGACCATCGCCAACTTCATGAACCTCGAGCTTTCGGCGTTTTATTTCGACATCCGCAAGGACGCGCTCTATTGCGATCCGCTCTCCTCGGTCACCCGGCGGGCAGCGCTGACCGTGCTCGACCAGCTCTATTCCTGCCTCACCGCCTGGCTTGCACCTGTGCTGGTGTTCACGATGGAAGAGGTGTGGCTCGAGCGCAATCCGGGGGAAACATCCTCGGTGCACGCGCGAACTTTCCCTGAGCTTCCCGCCGAATGGCGCGACGACGCGCTGGCGGCAAAGTGGCAGAAGATTCGCGCCGTCCGCCGCGTCGTTACCGGCGCGCTGGAGATCGAGCGCAAGAACAAGGTCATCGGCTCCTCGCTCGAGGCGGCGCCCTTGGTCGAGATCGAGGACAAGGGGTTGTTCGACGCCGTGATGAGCCAGAACTTTGCCGATCTCTGCATCGTTTCCGGCATCAGGGTGGAGAATCGCGCCGTTTCGAACGCCGATGCGTTTACGCTCGAGGATGTTCCGCGCGTCGGCGTCACCTTCGCCCGCGCCGAAGGGCAACGGTGCGCGCGCTCCTGGAAGGTTCTCCCGGAGGTCGGAAGCGATCCCGAATATCCCGATCTCTCCCCGCGCGATGCGCAGGCCATGCGCGAACGCGTGGCCGCCGGGTTGCCGGTATGAATTGGGCCGCAAAACCGTCCGTCCTCTGGAGCCTGATCCTGGGGACGGACGTCCTGATCCTCGATCGGCTGCACAAGTTCGTCCAGATCGATATTTTTGGCTGGATGGGCGGCGAGGTCGTCAATATTGCCCCGTTCTTCGATTATGTGCTGGTGTGGAACACCGGCATTTCCTATGGCATGCTTGGCGGTCTGACGCCCGAAATGCTGTTGGCTGTGATGGGTGTCGCCGTCCTGGCGCTGGCCTACTGGTGGTGGAAGGACGACTCGCTTCTCACGCGCCTCGGCATCGCGCTCGCCATTGGGGGCGCGGTTTCCAACGCCATCGACCGGGTGGTCTACGGCGCGGTGGCCGATTTTTTTCATCTCTTCTGGGGCAATTTTTCCTGGTACGTCTTCAACATCGCCGATGTTGCGATCACCTTCGGGGTGATCCTGCTGATCTACGACGTGCTGAAATCCAAGCCCCGGCAGCCGTCAGGAACCTGAATTCAGTCAAATTCTGGTCTTAGGACGGACGATAGGGTATAACGCCGCCTCTGGAACGGGATGCATTAATCCCGCTATCCTGTAAATAGAGCGGGCAAAAGCGCAGGTAGGTCGAGGTTTTGATGAGTTTCCCAGTAAAGTGCCGGAGTGTCGTCGGACGCCCATCCCTGCGTCTGATCCTCGCCGGTTTCGGCGCGGCGCTCGCTTTGTCGGCCTGTACCACCGTCGAGGGCACAAACGCCCTGGTCGATCCCATGACTTTCGAGCGCGAGGTGTTGCGCACGACCCTTTCGGGAGTTGGCGTTATCGACCAGCCGACCAAGGAGCCTGTCGCCGTCGAGCGCAGCCCGCTGGTCCTTCCCGCCTCTGGTGCTACCCCGCCACCGCCCAGCCAGTCCGTGGCCTCGATCCCCGAGGATAGCAGCCGCGTGACCATCGACGCGAGCGGCCTGACAACGGCCGATCTCGAAATGCTGAGACAGGGCAGGGTCATTGGTTCCGGCTCGATCACCGGCCGTCCGTTGACCGATGCCGAAACCCGCCAGCTCGCCGCCCGCATCGCCGCTTACCGGCGCGCCCAAGGGCTCGAAGAACGCAATATCTACCTGCCGCCCGAGCAGTATTTCCGCCAGGTCGGCAACCAGAACCTCATCTGCCTTGCCGCCAATGGCGATCTGGTCGCGGTGGACGATCCCCGCTGCCCACCCGACGTCCGCGCGGCGCTGGCTAATCGCTGAGATCTATCGCCGCTAGTGAAGAATATAAAGGCGAGGCCATCGGGCCTCGCTTTGTTTTGAAAGAAAGAGATACCGCTCCCATGAGCGACAAACCTGCCCCCCAGCCCGGCGAACGCCTCGCCAAAGCCGTCGCTCGCGCCGGCATCTGCTCGCGCCGCGACGCTGAAACCTGGATCGCAGCCGGCCGCGTTGCCGTGAACGGTTCCGTTGTAAAGACGCCGGCCTTCAATGTCGTTGAGGCCGATACTATTGCCGTCGACGGCAAGGAAATCACGCGCAAGCAGGCCACCCAGCTCTGGCTCTATCATAAGCCCGCGGGGCTGATGGTCACTGAAAAGGACCCTGAAGGCCGCCCGACCGTATTCGAAGCGCTGACGCGCCTCGGCCTGCCGCGCGTCCTCACCGTGGGCCGTCTTGATTTTAACACCGAAGGGCTTCTGCTCCTGACCAATGACGGCGGCCTGAAGCGCACGCTCGAACTGCCCGCTACCGGCTGGGTCCGCCGCTATCGCGTCCGTGCCTTCGGCTCGGTCACCCAGGAAAAACTCGATACGCTTAAAGAGGGCGTCACCGTCGAGGGTGTCGAATACGGCCCCATCGATGCCGAACTCGATACCGTCACCGGCTCCAATGTATGGATGACGGTCGGCTTGCGCGAGGGCAAGAACCGCGAGGTGAGGAACGTTCTCGGCGCGCTCGGGCTCGAGGTCAACCGCCTTATCCGCATTTCCTATGGCCCCTTCCAACTCGGCGACCTGCCTTCCGGACACGTCGAAAAGGTCAAGACCCGCATTCTCAAGGATCAGCTCGGCAAGAAGCTGGCTGCCGCCGCGGGTGCCGATTTCGACACGCCCGAACCCGATGAAGCCGGGCAGCCCCGCCGCCGGGCACCCGAGAAAACTACAACCGAGCGGGACCGGTATACCGGCCTCCGTCGTCGCCCCGACAACCGGCGCGAGGAACGACCCGAACAGGCGCCGCGCACCGTCCATTTCGACGATGGCCGCCCCTCTGAAAGCTTTACGCCCAGGGGCAAACCTCGCGGCGGCAAGGATGGCGGGCGCGACGAGAGACCGGCGCGCGGCGAAGGCTTCAAGAAGCGCTTCGACGACAAGCCCCGCCGCCCGAGCGCGGAAGGCGACAACAAACCTTTCCGCAAGGGCCCACGCGCTGCCGAGGGCGAGCGTCCGGTGCGCAAGGACGGGTATAAACCACGCTTTGAACGCGAAGCGGGTGATGCGGATGCGCGTCCGCGCCGTTTCGGCCCGCGCCCTGAAGGGGCCTCGGGCGACCGGCCTTTCCGCAAGGAAGGGTATCGTCCGCGCAGTGAAGGCGGCGACAAGCGCGAGTTCGGCGATCGCGCGCCGCGCCGCGATGGCGGCAAGCCTTTCGGCAAGGGCCCGCGCCCCGAAGGGGCCTCCGGCGACCGTCCTTTCCGCAAGGAGGGGTATCGCCCACGCAGTGAAGGCGGCGATAAGCGCGAGTTTGGCGATCGCGCGCCCCGCCACGATGGCGGCAAGCCGTTCGCAAAGGGCCCGCGCCGCGAGTTCGACGGGGATCGCCCCCCGCGCCGCAAGGACGAGGATCGCCCGTTGGCGCGCCGCTCCGCGCCCGGCAAGGAGGGTAAGTTCGGCCAAGAGCGCAAGGGACCGCGCAAGGACGGCGGAAAGCCGTCCGGAGGCCCCAAGCGCCCTGACCGCGGACCCCGCAGGGACGATACGCGGCCGTCCGGCGGGCGGCCTTTCAACAAGGGTCCACGCCGTCCGCGGGACGAATAGCTCATGCGGATCGTCGCCGGAAAATTCCGGGGCAAGCAACTCGATACGCCCAAGTCGGCCGACATCCGTCCAACGACGGACCGCGTGCGGGAAGCTGTCTTCTCGATCATCGGCTCAAAGCTTGGACCCCACCTCTCGGGTCACCGCGTGCTGGACCTTTTCGCTGGCACCGGCGCGATGGGGCTCGAAGCCCTCTCGCGCGGTGCGGAAACCTGCGTCTTCGTCGATACCGGCATCGAGGCGCGCGGGTTGATCCGGGGGCATATCGAAAGCTTCGGCATCGGCGGGCAGACCAAGCTATTAAAGCGCGACGCCACCGACCTCGGCCCCATCGAGCGCCTCAAACCCGCGACCCTCGTCTTCGCGGACCCGCCCTATGGCAAGGGGCTGGGGGAACAGGCCATAGCCAGCGGGCTGGCCGGCGGTTGGATCGAAAAGGGAGCCCTGATCGTCCTCGAAGAGCGCAAGGACGGCACGGTCACGGCGCCCGAAGGCACGGCAATTGTTGACCGGCGCGAATATGGCGATACCGCAGTGACCTTTCTCATCGTTGCTTGAATTCTTACTTGAACGAATTGAACGATTTTCGTACAATTCGTTCAAGTTAAAATTGGGGAGGTCCTCTCGATTTCCTCGGTTGCCTTCCATAATCAAGCTTAGTGTCGCGGCGGGATGCGGGCATAACCCGGTGTTTCGCCTCAAAGAGCGAGCTGCATGATGTGCTTGCGCGTCCCCGCTCGTCCGGCGGGAGCAAAGCCGCGATTTTCAAACAGCGACACGAATCCCATGAAGCGGTAGCTGGGGGAATCCGGATCGACCGGATACCCCTCCAGCATCTCGGCACCGCGCTTCCGGGCATAGGCGATGGCTGCCGCGAGCATTTGCGCTGAAAGCCCTCTGCCGCGAAAATCGCGCCGTATGAAAAAGCAGGTCACCGACCATATGCCGTGATCGTCCCCGTCCTGCGGGTTCCCCAGCTTCATGAAGCTCTCGCGGGGGCCGAGAGAGCACCACGCCACAGGCTCGCCTGTCAGATATCCGACAAGGCCGATCGGCACGCGTTTTTCCACCCGCGATTTGAGCGCAGCCTTCCGGTCGGCGTTGCCGGCTTTGGCGCGATCGTCCATCGCCCGGTACGGCATGCACCAGCAGTAACTTGGCCCGCCCTTGCTTTCGAACAAGGTTTCGAGGTCGGGCCAGGATTTGCCGGTTACAGGCTTTACCTTGAGCGTTTCCATGCTGTGCCTTCGGCGGCCTTTTCACCGCCGCCGCTATCGGACGTATTTACGCCAGTTGTGCTGCTCGGAAAATCCCAATACCTCCCGGATTTTACGGTTCGAGAGCGGCGCTTCGAAATCACCCATCTCCCGCGTGACCGGTGATTTGGGTGCCCATTTGGAAAGGAACTTTGCCGTCGGTTCATCGGCGGTGATGGTGTCGTTGACGGCGTTGAAAACCTGAAAGCCGAGCCCGTCCTTTTCGATACAGAGATCGACGATCTGCCCCAGATCCCGCGCATCGATATAGCTCCACGCATTGCGCTTGCGCGACAGCGGATTGGCGATGAAGTCGGGGAACCTGTTGTATTCGTGCGGCTCGATCACATTGCCGATCCGGAGCGCATAGATATCGGCGCCGAACCGCATCGCAAAGGCGCGTGCCGTCTTTTCGTTGACTACCTTGGAGAGCCCGTAGCTGTCCATCGGGTCGACGTCGTAATCCTCTTCGAGCGGGAACGATTTGTAGTCCCGGTCGCCCTCGGCAAAGCAAACGCCATAGGTCGTTTCGCTCGACGCGATGATCACCTTGCGAATGCCGAGCTTCATCGCCGCTTCGATAACGTTGTAGGTCGAAACCGTATTGGCCGCGAAGGTCGCGTGATCGGGCTGCAGGAGCACGCGTGGCACGGCGGCGAAATGCACCACCGCATCGACCGGCGCCGGCCCTTTGCCGGTGTCGTATCCCTCGAAGCCGAAATGCATCGAAAGCGCGTTGAACGCCGAGCCGCTATCGGTAAGGTCGGCCCTCAATGTGTTGACGCCCGGATAATCGAGCGGCACCAGATCGACATTGAGGACCTCGTGCCCTTGCTCGACAAGGTAAGGAACGGCATGCCGCCCCGCCTTGCCGCTGCCCCCAGTAAATACGATCCGCTTTGCCATTCTATCCTCCGCGTTCTTTAATTCCTACGGGTGCCACCGCACGCCTCACCGCCTCCCGAACAACCGCTCGAGATCGCTTTTCTTAAGTTCGATATAGGTCGGACGCCCGTGAATGCATTGGCCCGAGTGGGGCGTCGCTTCCATCTCGCGCAATAGAGCGTTCATTTCGTCAGCCCGCAAGCGCCGTCCCGATCGCACCGAGCCGTGGCAGGCCATGCGCGCGATTATGGCATCCATGCGTTCCTCGAGCACCGCGACATTGTCCCATTCGGCCAGTCCGTCCGCCAGATCGCGAATAAGCCTTGAAACGTCGGTCTGGCCCAGAAGGGCAGGGGTTTCGCTCACGGCAACCGCGCCAGGCCCGAACCGCTCGAGGTAAAGCCCGAGTCGTTCGAGCACCGGGGCTGCATCCTCAAGTCGCTCGCAATCTTCTTGGGGCAGATCGATGACGACCGGGATGAGTTGCCGCTGGCTCGGCACCGGGCCTGAGCGCAGTTGCGCACGGAATTTCTCGTAGACCAACCGCTCATGGGCCGCGTGCTGGTCGATCAGCACCAGGGCGTCGCCGCTCTGGGCGACGATATAATTCTCGAAAACCTGTGCCCGTGCGACGCCGAGCGGGAAATCCGGCGCGTCTCCGGGCATCTCCGAAACCGGCTCCATCCGCGCGCTCGGCCCGTCAAAATGTCGGACATCGGCCGCAAGGGACGGGGAAAAGGAGGGCTGGTAGGGCGGGGGTCGGGATGGCTCTTGGCGCAGGGGCTCACCCACCAACTCAGCAAACCCGGCGACCGGTTCGGGCGCCTTGAAACTGGCGAGCGCGGACTCCGCAACGCTTGAGGACGCCCGGAACCCCGCGGCGCCCAAGGCTTCGGAAATCGCCCGGATTACCGTGCCCCGAACCGCGCCGGAATCACGGAAGCGAAGCTCAGCCTTGGCAGGGTGGACATTGACGTCCACTTCCGCTGGATCGATGGCAACGAAAAGCGCAATCACCGGGAACCGGTCACGATGCAGGAAATCGGCATAGGACGCGCGCACCGCGCCGAGCAGAACCTTGTCGCGCACCGACCGACCGTTGACGAAATAGAACTGATTGAGGGTGTTGGCGCGGGAATAGGTCGGTAACCCCGCGAGTCCTCCGACGACGATCCCGCCGCGCGAAAAGGCGATCTCCTGCGCGTTCTCGGGAAAATCCGCCCCGATGATTTGCGCTAGCCGCGCATGAACGGCTCCCGGACCCTCCTGCGCGGGCCAATTGATCGGTGAGCGGTCGGACCCCGTGAGCACGAAATGCACGTTCCGGTGCGCCATGGCGAGGCGCTTGACAACATCGGTAATCGCGGCGGCCTCGGCGCGGTCAGACTTGAGGAACTTGAGTCGCGCCGGTATGGCTGCAAAAAGGTTTTTGACCTCGACGACAGTCCCCCGGTTCATCGGATGCGGCACGGGACCGTTCCGCGTCCCGCGCGAAAGGGTCAGCTTCAAGCCGCTCTCGGCATCCTCGGTCCGTGATGCGATGGAGAGGTCCGAGACCGACCCTATGGAAGCCAGCGCCTCCCCCCGGAAGCCGAGTGTGCGGATGTCATCGAGGCCGTCGTCCTTGAGCTTGGAGGTGGCATGCCGCTCGACCGACAGCACCAAATCGTCCGCATCCATCCCGCATCCGTCGTCCTCAATGCGAATGAGACTCTTGCCGCCCGCCGCGGTAGTGATCGCGATACGGCGCGCACCCGCATCGAGTGCATTTTCCACCAGTTCCTTGACGACGCTGGCCGGTCGCTCGACAACCTCGCCGGCGGCAATCTTGTTGACCAGATCGTCTGGAAGCTGGCGAATGGCCATCGGGATTGATTCTCCTTGGGCGCTATCTTATCGCGGGGACAGGTGGGTGCAAAATGGATAGGGTGTCGACCGTGATGTCTCGTGGGAGAGGAAGAGGGTTGGGGGCAACGATGATTGCCGCACGCTCCAAATGACCGAACCGGACAAAGCCCCGATGGGCCGACCCACCCCGATGGACGCCGCCCTCGCCCTCGCTGAAGAAGCGGCATTCGCCGGCGAGGTGCCGGTTGGGGCTGTCGTCGTTCGCAACGGAGAGATCATCGCCTCAGCGCGCAACCGCATGCGCGAGTTGGCCGACCCCACCGCCCATGCGGAATTGCTCGCCCTCCGCGCAGCGATTGAAGCGTTGGGCGCGGCGCGGCTCCTCGAGTGCGACCTCTATGTGACGCTCGAACCCTGCACCATGTGCGCAGGCGCCATCTCCCACGCCCGCATCCGGCGGCTCTACTATGGAGCGGAAGATCCAAAGGGCGGGGCGGTGGATAACGGCGTGCGTTTTTTTGCCCAACCAACATGCCACCACCGGCCCGAGGTGATTGGCGGTGTGTCCGAAGACCGCTCCGCGGAAATGCTCAGGAGATTTTTCGCTGAGCGGCGATAAAGGACTCGATTTTTGCGGTCAGCGCGTATTTGAACCGGTCCTTGTCGCGGTCTGCAGCATCCATGATCTGCCGGACCTTCCAATATTCATAGGCGCCCACGCCTTTGATGCGCGGGCGGAAATAGAGATCCGGGCGGTAGGCGGCGATAAGGTTCGCGATCAGCGAATGCGCCATGATCTGTGCCGAGCCGAGCGCGATGTCGAGGGGGGAAGGGACACGGGTGGCCGGCCAATCCTGTGGATCTCCATTGACGTCGATCCCGATGAGTATGTCGGCATCGGATGCCACGGCGTCGAGCGGCATGGGATTTGTCACCCCGCCATCAACGAGGAATCTGCCCATATGCTGCACCGGACGGTAGAGACTGGGAACGGCTAGCGATCCCGCCACGGCCGGGCGCAACTGCCCCTCATAAAAGACCACCTGGTGCCAGGATTTGAAATCCGTTGCAACGCAGGTGAAGGGAATGGCGAGCTTGTCGAACGTCTCGGGAAAACCGGGCGGCGTAAAGGTGTCGTATATCTGCTGGGGATCGAGCTGGATTGAAAGCCCGGTGCGGAAGCTCTGCTTGAGCGAACGCATCTGCGTGGCGAACAACCGCCCGAAAAGCCCGTTGATCGAGCCGAGCATTTCATAGGACAATTCGCGGACGTCGGCGCCTGAGAGCCCTGCTGCCCATCCCGAGCCAAGCAGTGCGCCGATGGAAGTGCCTGAAATCCGCGCCGGCCGCACACCAAGCTCGTCCATGGCCTCCATGAACGGCACATGCGCCAGCCCGCGCGCAGAGCCGGAGCCCAAAGCTATGCCGATACGAGGATCGCTGATGCCCACGGCGATATCTCCCACAACAGGAACAATATAGTGCGCCCTGAGTGGTTGATAAGGAGTTGCGCCCGGCGTCAGCGCTTAACGGCGGCTCTGTTCTGGGCGGCGACGGCTTGGGAGGGCTTGAAACGTAGAGCCCTGTGCTGCGCCGCTAACGTGATACGGCGCGCCAGCCGATATCCCGCCGGCAGAAGCCCTCGGGCCAGTCGATCTTATCGACCGCCGCATAGGCGTGGGATTGCGCCTCGGCCACTTCGGCGCCGTAGCCGGTAACGTTGAGCACGCGGCCGCCATTGGCTCTGAGCGTTCCGCCGTCCTGCTCGGTGCCGGCATGAAACACCTGCACCTTGTCGGTGTCGAGCCCTGCAACGCCCTTGATCTCGCTCCCTTTCTCGTAGGCGCCAGGGTAACCCCTTGCTGCCATGACGACCGTCAGCGCCACCCCCTCGCGCCATCGCGGCTCGACCGCGGAAAGGCCGCCCTTGGCCGCGGCTTCGAGCATGTCCAGCAGGTCGCTTTCGTATAACATCATCAACACCTGACACTCGGGATCCCCGAACCGCGTGTTGAATTCGATGAGCTTGGGACCGGCTTCCGTGATCATCAACCCGGCAAACAACACCCCCGAAAACGGCGTACCGCGCGCGGCCATGCCCTTGATGGCCGGCTCGATGATTTCGCGCCGGCTGCGGGCGATAAGTTCAGGCGTCATGACAGGTGCGGGCGCATATGCGCCCATGCCACCGGTATTGGGACCAGTGTCTTTATCCCCCACGCGCTTGTGATCCTGTGCGGCAGGCAGCAACAGGATGTGCTCGCCATCGGAAACCGCAAAAAGGCTTGCTTCCTCCCCGACGAGGCATTCCTCAATGACCACCTCCGCCCCGGCCAAGCCAAATGCTCCGGAAAAGCAGTCCTCAAGCGCGGCTTCGGCCTCCGGGATCGTTGCGGCGACGGTGACACCCTTGCCAGCGGCCAGCCCGTCTGCCTTGATGACGATGGGCGCGCCCTGCTCGCGTACATAGGCGAGCGCGGGCTCGAGCGCCGTAAAGCGGGCATAGGCGGCGGTGGGAATGCCGGCCTCGTCGCATAGCGACTTGGTGAACGCCTTCGATCCCTCGAGCTGCGCGGCCGCCTTCGAGGGGCCGAAAACGGCAAACCCGGCGGCACGCAGATCGTCGGCGATACCCGCGACCAGCGGAACCTCCGGGCCGACGACGACGAGGTCGATATTCTCTCTCTGGCAGAACGCAACGACAGCCGTGTGATCTTCGATATCGAGCGCTACGTTCTCGGCCACCAGCGCGGTGCCGCCATTGCCCGGTGCGACGAAGAGTTTCGAGAGGCGTTTTGAGCGCGAGAGAGCCCACGCCAATGCGTGTTCGCGTCCACCCGATCCGATCAGCAGCACCCGCATCGACTCTTTTCCTTGCCCATCTGTTCCATGCGCGCCCCTAACACGGTTTTTGCCGTGGCTCTAGCGGCCCTTGACGGAATCTCCGTCCTCGTCCACCAAACTCAAATGACCGATGCTCAGTCCAACGCGCACGAATTCACCGTTTCCGAGGTCGCCAACGCGGTCAAGCGGACCATCGAGGACCAGTTCGGCTTTGTCCGCGTGCGGGGCGAAGTATCTGGTTATCGTGGCCCGCACAGTTCGGGCCACGCCTATTTCACATTAAAGGATGAAGGCGCCACCATCGACGCGGTGGTCTGGAAGGGCAATTTCGCCCGGCTCGCCTTCAAGCCCGAGGAGGGTTTGGAGGTCATCGCCACCGGGCGGCTGACCACCTATCCGCGTTCGTCAAAATACCAGATCGTCATCGAGCAGATCGAACCCGCCGGGGCCGGCGCGCTGATGGCGCTGCTTGAAGAGCGCCGGAAAAAGCTGCTCGCCGAAGGTCTTTTCGCCCCCGAGCGCAAGTGCGCGATTCCCTATCTCCCTCGCGTCATCGGGGTCGTGACCTCCCCGACCGGGGCGGTGATCCGCGATATTCTCCATCGGCTCGAGGACAGGTTCCCAACGCATGTCATCGTCTGGCCGGTGCGCGTGCAGGGCGACACCTGTGCCTCCGAAGTGACGCGCGCCATAGGCGGGTTTAACGGTTTTGAGCCTGACGGCCCCATCCCACGGCCCGACCTCCTGATCGTGGCGCGCGGCGGAGGGTCCATCGAGGACCTCTGGGGCTTCAATGAGGAAAGCGTGGTTCGCGCTGTGGCGCGCTCGCACATCCCCATAATCTCGGCTGTCGGGCACGAGACCGACATCACGCTGATCGACTACGCTGCCGACAAGCGTGCGCCAACCCCCACGGGGGCGGCGGAAATGGCGGTGCCGGTGCGCGGCGAACTCATCGCCTATGTCGACGATCTCGGTTCGCGCCAGCGCGGCGCGGCGCGGCGCTCAGTAATAAACTTGCGCGACAGGCTTCGCGCGGCCTCCGCAGGTCTGCCGCGGCCAACGGACCTCACTTCCACCCAGCGCCAAAGGCTGGATCTGGTTTCGGCGCGGCTGGAATCGGCCCTGCGCAATGCCTACCAGAAGAAGGCCCTGCGCTTTGCCGAAAGGGGCGCGACGTTCGGCCCGGCGATCTTGAGGCGCCATTTCGAGCGGGAAGGCTTGCGCCTTTCTTCGTGTGCCCAACGCCTCCAGCCGGATATGCTCGACCGCCGCATTGCCGATTTCCGGACGAAGCTCGACCAGTTCGGCGCGCGCGCGCCGGTTGCGCTCGGCAATCTCGCCGGCCGCGCGGCGCTCAGGGCTCGTCCGATCATCGCAAGGCTGCAACCGGCCTTTGCGCGACGCGTCCTCGACAAGCGCCGGGAACTTGAGGGCGTTTCAAAGCTCATCGAGTCGCTCAGTTATCGGCGCGTGCTCGATCGCGGCTTTGCGCTGGTTGCCGATGAAGACGGCAATATTGTCACCACACCCAATGCCGTTGGACCGGGCGAAGCGCTAGTCATCACTGTCGCCGAGGGTCGGATCGACGCCACGGTAAGCGGTGCGCCGTCCGCGTCCCGACGCAAGCGGCCCACCGAAGGCGGCAGTCAGGAAAGCCTATTTTGACCGGTAGCACAAAGGCGGGTATGAAACACCCATGATGAACATTCTCGACTCCGGCTTTTCCCCATCCGAAGCGCAGGTGCGGTACCTCGACGCCGAATATGTCGTCGTCAAGCCTGGGACGTTCGTACGCTGTGCGATCACCGGCAAGCCAATTCCTGTCGAGGAATTGACCTATTGGAGTGTCGATCGTCAGGAAGCCTATGCCGACGCCGCGGCGGCCTTTGCCGCCCACCAGCGTTCGATTGGCGAGATCAAATAGATATTATTCGGCGTCTGCGGGGTCGAGCAGGCGGTGCAGGTGGACCACGAAATAGCGCATTTCGGCATTATCCACGGTCTGCTGCGCCTTGGCCCGCCAGGCTTTGTGCGCTTCGGCATAATTGGGGTAGACGCCCACGATGTCGACTTCGTCGAGGTTCTTGAATTCGGCGCGCTTGGGATCGGTCACTTCGCCGCCGATGACGAGGTGCAGCAGCTGCTTGGACGGTGAATCGGTCATTTTGAAGTCTCCAACTGTTCGCCTTCCTCCGCGGGGCAGCCATAGACGATCCTGAGGGCGTCTTGCAATGGCGTTATCAGGCTCGGATCACAGGTCGCCGCCAGCGCAGCATGGCGCGTATCGGGCCTGTTGTAGCGCGGCACCCCGAAGCAGACATCGGTGAGTTCGATCCCGGATTCACCGAGGATGATGTCGGCCCCGGCCACATCCCAATCCTGCGCGCCCCGCCGGGCCACCGCCGCGTCGAGCCCGCCCGAGGCGACCTGGACCAGCCGGTAGGCGAGGGAAGGGTAGCTGGGGCCTCGTTGATAACGCAGGTCGGCCAGCGCCAATTCGTTATGTACCGCCGCTGGCGCCGGGATGATCCGCTCGCGGCCATGCCGAGGTTCGGGCGCAAGACGGTGCCCGTTGAGCGTTGCGCCGCTCCCGATCGTCGCAGCGTACATCTCGTCGCGCACGGGAGCGTAAACCACGCCGGCGATGGGACGACCGTCTTCGACGACCGCGAGCGAAATCGTCCAGCTGTCCTCCCCCTTGATGAACCCGCGCGTGCCATCGATCGGATCGACGACGAAGACGCGCACCTGGCTGAGCCGGTCGGGCGTGTCGGCCGTCTCTTCGCTCAGCCACCCATAATTCGCGCGGGCCGACCGCAAGGTCTGGGTCAGGAAATTGTCGATGACGATATCGGCTTCCGAAACGGGAGACGAGACATTCTTGGTCCACGTCCTGAGATCGGTGCGGAAATAACCGAGTGCGATGATCCCGGCATGAACGGCTGCAGATTTGAGCAGTTCAAGATCCTTGATCGCATCGCTGTGGGTTTGGGCGGACATCGCCTCTCCAGGCCGGGAAGGAGCAAGAGTATGGTGGCGCGATACACGCTGGAAACTGGCGCTCTTCCTAGTCTCTTCACATCTGCCGCGCAAGAGAGGTTAATCCGGCCTTACATAGGGTCACGATCTGCTAACCCATTTCGCGACAAGAGAAACTTAACCCCATTTTTTAAGCCGATGATGAGACCGCCGCGCTAGATTGGCTTCAACAAGAGAGCACCAAAAAACAAAAAGCTCTCGGAAGTTGACAGGAAGGCTAGTTATGGTTCGCGGTGTGACGATGGGCGATGCGCCCGTCGCCCTGTTCCTCGGGGCGGCATATCCAAGAAATCTGGTTCTCAAGCCGGCCAACGACAATGGCCCCCGCCAGGAGAGCATGATGGTCACCGTGCGCCGCAAGCTCGACAAGAGCGGCGTGGCCGTCAAGATCAAGGTGCCGGTTGCCGAATACGTAGGGGTCGCCGTCGGCTCGCGCATCAGCCCCGAAGGCGTGCTCACCAGCACCATCGAACTGGTCCATCCCAACGAGGAATTCAACTATCAGGTCTATGCCGAGGACGGCAACGCCGACGTCGTCGCCGAATGGCAGAACTGGGGCAAGAAGCTCCGCCTGCCGCTCTATATCCGGGCGGGCGATGGCAGCCTCGTGGCATATTCCCAACAGGTTGGCGGCGTGATGGTCGGCCACCAGAGCGGTCGCCGGATGCTGGCCGCCGATGCCGAGCGCCGCACCCGCTTCGCCCGCCGCCGCAAGCCCGGCGAGCAAACGGCCTGATTGGTCGAAACATATCTCCAAAGCAGACCGGCAGACCCCGCTCACCGAGCGGGGTTTGTTCTTTTAGCGACTTCCTTGGCGGCGGACCGCGCATGGCCGGAACCGAAACCCGCTGTTACGCAAATCCGCCAAAAAGCACTGCCACGGTTATCGCAAGTCCAAGCCAGTGGTTGGATTTGAAATGCATAAGGCATTTCGCCCCGTTGGCGCGTTCCAGTGTCACGACCTGCCATACGAGCATCCCCAGCGGTACGGTACCCAACACCCAGAATGGCCAGCCGGCACCGGCCAGAAAAGCTGAGACCGCCCAGAGGACCGCTGCAATCGCATAGAACGTCGCGATGAAGGGTCTTGCGTGATCCCCCGCCAGCCGCGCGGTGGATTTTACCCCGATGAGCGCATCATCCTCGACGTCCTGCAGGGCGTAAATCGTATCGTAGCCGATCGTCCATGCGATGCAGCCCAGATAGAGGACAATCGCCGGAAGCGCCAGCGAGCCCGTCACTGCTGTCCATCCCACCAGGGCACCCCACGAGAAGGCCAGCCCGAGGAAGAGCTGGGGCCAGAAGGTGATGCGTTTCATGAAAGGGTAGATGGCCACAAGCACCAGCGAGGCGATGCCGAGAAAAATCGTATAGGTGTTGAACTGGACGAGCACCAACAGCCCGACTAGCGATTGCGCGATCATCCAGACGATTGCCTGTTTGACGCTGACCTGCCCTGAGGGAATCGGGCGTGAGCGCGTGCGGGCGACCTTCTCGTCGATATCCCGGTCTACAATGTCGTTGAAGGTGCAGCCCGCACCGCGCATGGCGATGGCACCGACAAAAAACAGCACCAGATAGTACCAGTTGAAATCGGTGCCGGTGGCGATGGCAGCAAGACCGAGAGAGAAGGCGCACGGCCAGAACAGTAGCTGGTACCCGATCGGCCGGTCGAGGCGCGACATGCGCAGATAGGGTTTTGCCGCCTCGGGAGCGAAACGGTCCACCCAGTTGCCCCGCACCGCATCGGCTACCACGCCGGTTTTGTTCTCTTGCATCGCGCGGGCCTTTTTCCCTTCCCCGTTCTCTGGCACAAAGGCACTAAACCCATAAGTGCACAAGTCAACATGCCCCGAACTCACAAGACCTTGCCGCGCCTCCATATCGACACTGCAATGAGTGCCGGCGTTCGGCTGCCGCTAGACAAGGACCAGACCAACTATCTGGTCAATGTGCTGCGGCGCGGGCAAGGGGACCGGTGCGTGGTATTCAACGGCCGTGACGGCGCATTCCTTGCCGAAATTGGTCAGGCATCGAAAAAGACGGTCGAACTGACCCTCATAGAACAAAGCGCCGAACAACCCCAGGCGGCGGACCTCTGGTACGGTTTCGCGCCGATCAAGCGGCTCGATTACGTGGTCCAGAAGGCGACCGAGATGGGGGCGGGCATCATCCAGCCGGTCATCACGCGCTACGTCCAGAACCCCAAAGTCAATCCAGACAAGCTCAGGGCAAACGCTATCGAAGCGGCCGAGCAATGCGAGGTCCTCTCTGTCCCCCGCGTCGACCCTGCCATCCCATTCGTGCGTCTCATGGAAACCTGGCAGCAGGTCCACGGCGACCGCACGCTTGTCTTCTGCGACGAAGAAACAGCCTCGACTTCGCCGGTCGATACGATCGCAACGCTTGAGGGAAAGCGGCTCGGATTACTCGTCGGGCCCGAGGGCGGATTCGCGCCCGAGGAGCGTGACATGCTCCGTGCCCAACCCTTCGTGGTGGCCATAAGTCTCGGGCCGCGTATCCTCCGGGCCGATACAGCCGCGGTGGCCGCTCTCGCACTCATTCAGGCCGTAGCAGGGGACTGGTGAACATTTATCGTCAATCTACGATAAAGGGGATTGATCTCGGTATCGATGCCGCTATTGTCGCGCAACCACTCGGCCTCGGGCCTGATGGTTGGACTTCCTAGAGGTATCTCATGGCCTATTCGCCATCCCCCGTCATCGAATCGCGTGCGCAGCTTGTCGAAACCCTTTCGCGCGGCTGCAAGCCCAGGGAAGATTGGCGGATTGGCACCGAGCATGAGAAATTCACCTTCTATCGCGACAGCTTCAAACCCGTGCCTTATTCCGGTGAAAACGGCATTGGCGCGCTGCTCGAGAAGGTCCAGGCCGAAACGGCTTGGACGCCCTATTATGACGGCGAGAACGTAATCGGGCTCAACGATCCCTTGGGTGGTGGTTCGATCTCGCTAGAGCCGGGCGGCCAGTTCGAACTCTCCGGTGCCCCGCTTGAAACCCTGCATCAGACCTGCGTCGAGACCAACGACCATTTGCGGCTCTTGCGCAAGTTCACCGAACCGATGGGCATCGATTTCCTCGGAGTCGGCGTCGCGCCCACTTGGACGCTCGATGAAATCCCCGCCATGCCCAAGTCCCGCTACGGGATCATGACTCCCTATATGGACAAGGTCGGCACGCTGGGCACGTCGATGATGTACCGCTCTTGCACCGTGCAGGTGAATCTCGACTTTTCGTCCGAAGCCGACATGGTCAAAAAGCTGCGCGTGAGCCTCGCGCTCCAGCCCGTTGCCACCGCCCTCTTTGCCAATTCCCCTTTCCTCGAGGGCAAGCCGAACGGCTTTTTGTCCTTCCGCTCGCATATCTGGCTCAATACCGACAATGCCCGCACCGGCATGTTGCCCTTCGCCTTCGAGGACGGCATGGGCTTTGAACGCTATGCCGATCATGCGCTTGACGTGCCGATGTATTTCGTCATCCGGGATGGCAAATACATCAATTGCGCCGGCGAGAGTTTTCGCGCTTTCCTTGAGGGCAAGCTGCCGCAGCTTCCGGGTGAGAAGCCTACGGTCAAGGACTGGGAGGATCATCTTTCGACGCTCTTTCCCGAAGTGCGGATGAAGCAGTTCCTCGAAATGCGCGGTGCCGACGGCGGGCCCTGGCAGGGCATTTGCGCCTTGCCGGCTTTCTGGGTCGGGCTACTTTACGATCAGACCGCGCTCGATGCGGCTTGGGACCTCGTCAAGGACTGGACCGCGCAAGAGCGCGACACCCTCCGTCATCAAGTGCCCGGGACAGCCCTCAAGACCGCTTTCCGGAATGGAACGGTGATGGATATCGCCAGGGAAGCGCTGGCGATTTCGCGCGCCGGGCTCAAGGCCCGCAATCGGCTCAACTGGGAAGGCGCCGACGAGGCGGTTTTTCTCCGGCCACTCGATCACACTCTCGAAATGGGCAAGACCCCCGCCGAGCGCCTCCTCGATCTCTATAACGGTCCGTGGGGCGGCGACGTTACCCGCATCTTCCTTGAAAAGGCGATGGGGAAGGGGGCCTGAAGCCCTATTCCGCCGCTTCCTCGGGCTGGGAATCCTGATTTCGGCCCGGCAGGTTGCCCATGCTCTCGACGATATGCCGTGCCAGCGCATCGTAAATGCCGCCATACGCGTGGCTGGCGCGCATCAGCGCGATCTGCGCGTCGGCGAGGCGGGGCAGGCCATAGTCTTCGGCGATGATCTTCATTCCCGGCTGGATTGCGCTTTCGGGCAGAAAACCCACCGCAAGGTCGGAAAGCACCGCACTGGTGATCGCCGTGGCGTTCGACGAGGTGTAGGCAACCCGGAAATCGCGATTCATCCGGCTTAGCGCCTCAACCGCATCGGCACGCCAGATGCAGTAACTCGGCCCGCAGGCCAGCGGCAGGGGATCACTGGCCAAGGCTGCACCGCCATGGCTGGCGACCCAGTGCATCTTCTCGGTCCGGAACAACTCGCCGAACTCATGCATCGTGCCTTGGGTAAAGACGATGACGTCGTATTTCCCCGAACGCATCCCTTCGAGCAGTTCCTCGGAAGGCTGGCAGCGTACGTCCACCGTGATCTTGGGGTGAGTCCGCTGGAAGCTTGAGAGAATCACCGGCAGCAGCTTGACCGCATAGTCATCGGGCACCCCGAACCGGATATTGCCCGAGAGATCGTCCGTCGAGAACATGTCGACGATTTCGGCATTGATCTTGAGCATCCGCCGGGCACGGGCATAGAGCGCCTCACCTTCGGTGGTCAGCGTCACGCGCCGTCCGTCGCGCAGAAAAAGCGCCTGCCCAAGCCTGTCCTCAAGCCGCTTGATCTGCATCGAGACTGCCGATTGGGTCTTGTAGACCCTTCGGGCCGCCTCCGTGAAGCTGCCGCAATCGGCGATGGCACAGAACGTTTGCAATTGGTCGAGATCGAGCGGGCTGACCATGCTGAAAATCCATCACTAATATTGATCGAAAGAATGAAATCTATTTGTTTGAATAATGAGATGCAAGTGCCTATCTATGGGGAGCTAAAGACGACTTGAATGGTAGAGAGAACGATGGCACATTTTTTCCCTTGGGCGCGCAAGGGCGCGGGTATGCGCCGCTCCACTCTGCGTGAACTCCTCAACATGGATCCGGCACTGCTGAGCGACATCGGCCTGAGCCGGTACGATATCGCGGACGCCCTCCAGAGCGGCAGCAATGCCGGTCGGCTTCTCGCCGCCCGCCGCTCTGCCCGCGCCACCGAGTGGCTGCGTTGACCATTTGACGAATTGGAACGCCGGCCTTCCCCCCTTGAGGTCGCGCCGTTCCGATAGCGGGTTTCCGCGGCGGACAAGCGTTTTTGCCGGCGCCCGCCAAACCGGAAGCCCAATAAGAGACAAAGCCATTTGCCTTTTGGCCTTGTTTCCTGACCCAAGCCGGACCGAGAGGTCCGGCTTTTTCATTTCGACGCGTAGGGAGTTTACGGGAGCGCCTCGAAACCCTCTCCGAAACCGGCGAGCGAAACCGGAATGCCTATGCCTTCCTCGGGGGTCTTGAAGACGATAAAATAGCCGGTCGTGCCGTCCGCGAGCTTTTCGATGAGTTCATCGTCCATCACCACCTCGGCCACACACCCATTGGGTAGGCACCGCACAAACGCCACACGTCCCTGGTCCTCGCCATCGATATTGAGCCCCAGCCCGTTGGGGAGCAGAACCCCGAGTGGGGCGAGGACGCGCAACAGCCTAGCCTGTCGGTCCGCCGTCTTGAGCACGATCACCGAGAGCGCGACATTGGGCTGATCCTCGGCTGTAACGTTCTGGATCAGGGCGCATTGCTCCTCGCTTGCCCCTGGCAGCATGTCGCAGCTCATCTGCCAGTCCCCGTGCTGGGACCGAACGGTGCCCTGCGCCTGCGCGGACGAGGTTCCGGCAACGACAAGGAACGTGAGCGCCAAGGTGCAAATTGCTGCATGGATGCGGTTGTGCAAGGCTTATCTCCTGCCGAATCCGGACGAAAGGTTACCAGCGTTCATGTCGGCCAGCGGGGGCGGTATTGTCAACCTTGGCGCCAACCAAGCCCCGCCCGCGACGCATCCCCTTGGCGCAATATGACGCACAAATTGTGGCATTGTGGTCAATTGCCTTGAATAGCCGGATGTGGTTTAGCTGAACGCATAAAAACCTGCACCCTGGACCTGAGTCGGGAGCGTGCGGCATTTGCCATGCGCGAACGTTTCGGTATAGGGAGCGCAAATAACAACACGTTCAGGAGAGATCCAGGTGACAGGATTGTCTTTCCGTCTCATCCAGGCCTCGCTCGCCGCGCTTCTTGCGTTCATTCCCGCAGCAGCCTACGCCCAGGTCGGACAACCCGCTCCCGGCCAGGTTGGATTCCAGACCTCGGTGACCCCGATCATGGATTCGATCGTGGCTTTCCATGACAACCTGTTGATGTGGATCATCACCGGGATCGTCCTGCTGGTGCTTGCGCTGCTGATCATCGCGATTGTGCGGTTCAACCAGCGGGCCAATCCGGTCCCCGCCAAGTTTACCCACAACACGGTCATCGAGGTGGTCTGGACCGTCGCCCCGGTTCTCATCCTGATCGTTATCGCCATCCCGTCCTTCGGCGTTCTCGCCGATCAGGAAACCATGCCCGATGGCGAACGGCGTTACCTCGGTGCAAACATCTTCTCTACGGGAGACGTCGAGGTCCCCGAGCCCACGCTCACCATCAAGGCGACCGGTTTCCAGTGGTATTGGGGCTATGAATATGTTGATGAGGGCTTCGATTTCGTCTCGGTGATGCTCAACGAAGAGCAGCGCATGGCGGCCAAGCCCGATGAGCCGCGCCTTTTGGCGGTCGATCAGGAACTGGTCGTCCCGGTCAACACGACCGTTCGCGTCCTCGTTACGGCCGCCGACGTGCTGCATGCCTTCGCCGTGCCGTCCTTTGGCGTCAAGGTCGACGCGGTAACCGGTCGTCTCAACGAAACCTGGTTCTACGCCCGCCGCACCGGCATGTATTACGGACAGTGCTCGGAATTGTGCGGCAAGGATCACGCCTTCATGCCGATTGCCGTCCGCGTCGTCGAGCAGGACGAATATGACGCCTGGCTCGCGATCGCCGAGACCGGCGATTTGAACGCTGCCAATTTGGTCCTGGCGCAAGCCAACTGATCAGGCGCAGGCAGGAAGTTTAAGAGGGAATAAAATGGCTCAAGCGCACGCAGAACACGCCCACGACGATCACCACGGTACGCCGACGGGCTGGAAGCGCTGGTTGTACTCGACCAATCACAAGGATATTGGCCTGCTCTACCTCTACTTCGCGATCTTCGCGGGGATCATCGGTGGTGCGCTCTCGGGCTTCATGCGCTGGGAGCTAGCCGAGCCGGGTATCCAGATCTTCCCGGGCCTCGCCCAGATGGTATACGGGGTCGGCGGCGACGCTTCGCTCGACGCGGGCAAGCACATGTTCAACGTGTTCACCACGGCTCACGGGCTGATCATGGTGTTCTTCGTGGTCATGCCGGCGGTGATCGGCGGGTTCGCCAATTACTTCGTGCCGCTCATGATCGGTGCGCCGGACATGGCTTTCCCGCGCATGAACAATATCTCGTTCTGGCTTCTCCCGCCCGCCTTCCTGCTGCTGCTGTTGTCGCTGTTCATGGAAGGCCCTCCGGGCGCGATGGGCGTCGGTGGCGGTTGGACCGTCTATCCGCCCTATTCAACCTCGGGTCAGCCCGGGCCAGCGATGGATTACGCGATCCTCTCGCTCCACATCGCCGGCGCATCCTCTATCCTTGGTGCGATCAACTTCATCACCACCATCTTCAACATGCGTGCCCCTGGCATGACGATGTTCAAGATGCCGCTCTTTCCGTGGTCGGTTCTGGTGACGGCGTTCCTTTTGCTACTCGCTCTGCCGGTTCTGGCCGGTGCGATCACCATGCTTCTGACCGACCGCAATTTCGGCACGGCGTTCTTCGATCCGGCCGGCGGCGGCGACCCGATCCTGTTCCAGCATCTGTTCTGGTTCTTCGGGCACCCTGAAGTCTACATCATGATCCTGCCCGGCTTCGGCATCGTCAGCCACATCATCTCGACCTTCTCGCGCAAGCCGATCTTCGGTTACCTCGCGATGGTCTATGCGATGGTGGCCATCGGCGCTGTCGGCTTCATCGTCTGGGCGCACCACATGTATACGACCGGCATTTCGCTCAACACGCAGCGCTATTTCGTTGCCGCGACCATGATCATCGCCGTGCCCACGGGGGTCAAAATCTTCTCGTGGATCGCGACCATGTGGGGCGGCTCGATGCGGTTCACGACACCCATGCTCTGGGCCATCGGCTTCATCTTCCTGTTCACCGTCGGTGGCGTGACAGGCGTGGTGCTGGCCAATGCGGGTGCCGACCGCGCACTGCACGACACCTATTACGTGGTGGCGCACTTCCACTACGTACTCTCGCTCGGTGCGGTCTTCACGATTTTTGCGGGCTGGTATTACTGGTTCCCCAAGATGTTCGGCGTGATGTACAATGAGTTCCTGGGCAAGCTGCATTTCTGGATCATGTTCATCGGTGTGAACCTGATCTTCTTCCCGCAGCACTTCCTTGGCCTCGCCGGCATGCCGCGTCGCTATATCGATTACCCAGATGCCTATGCGCTGTGGAACAGCGTTTCGTCCTGGGGATATCTGGTGACTCTGGTTGCCATGGGCATCTTCTTCTTTGCGATGTTCGAGGCCTGGGCGCGCAAGCGCAAGGCTGCGGACAATCCGTGGGGCGAAGGTGCAACGACGCTGGAATGGACCCTGTCGTCCCCGCCGCCCTACCACCAGTTCGAAAACCTGCCGCGTTTCAAGTAACGGACGGCATTTCGAAAACAGAAATAGGCATGACCCGGGCATCCGGGTCATGCGTTATTGAAGACACTGGGAACCTCACTCGTGGCCTACGCTGACGACCATCGCGAAACCTCGGCAGCCTCCTTCGGGCAGGTCGAGGATTATCTCGCGCTGCTGAAGCCGCGCGTGATGTCGCTCGTGGTGTTCACGGGCATTGTCGGCATGCTGGTTGCGCCGGGCGGAATTCACCCTGTTATCGGGTTTATCGCCATTCTGTGCATCGCCATCGGGGCAGGGGCCTCGGGTGCGCTCAACATGTGGTATGATGCCGATATCGACGCTGTGATGAGCCGTACGCTCAACCGCCCGATTCCCTCGGGCCGGGTCACGCGCGACGAGGCCCTGTTCTTCGGCATTACGCTTTCGGCCTTTTCGGTGGTCGTTCTGGGGCTGGCCGCCAATTGGCTCGCTGCCGGGCTTTTGGCCTTCACCATCTTCTTTTATGCCGTCGTCTATACGATGTGGCTCAAGCGCTCGACGCCGCAGAACATCGTGATCGGTGGCGCCGCCGGTGCCTTCCCTCCGATGATCGGCTGGGCAGCCGTGACCGGTTCGGTCTCGATCGACGCGCTGATCCTCTTCATGATCATCTTTCTGTGGACCCCGCCCCATTTCTGGGCGCTGGCGCTCTATAAGAAAGGCGATTACCAGGCCGCCGGCATTCCGATGCTGCCCAACGTGGCCGGCGAATTGGTCACGCAGAACCAGATTGTCATCTACACGGTCCTGTTGACGCTCACCGCATTCGGACCCGTGCTGACCGGTTTGGTGGGCTGGTTTTATGCGGTTCCCGCTACCCTTCTGGGCGTTGGCTTTTCTGTTCTTGCCGTGCGCCTCCGGTTCTCGGAAGGCAAGGAGATGAAGCGGCGCGCCCGCGTCCTTTTCGCCTATTCCCTGAGCTATCTCTTCGTGCTCTTTGTCGCGCTGCTGGCCGATGTCGGCCTCATCAAATGGTTCGGAGTTCTCTGATGGCCGACGAAAAGCCCACCCCGCAGACCGATGAGGAATTCCTGCGCCGCCGCCGCAGACGCTCGATCGCGATTGCGCTGGCGCTTGCTGCGCTGGTCGTCATCTTTTACGCCATAACCGTGGTCAAGCTCGGCCCCGAGGTGCTGGTGCGGGAAATCTAGATGAGCAGCTTGTCCGCCCATAGCGAGAAAGACGCCGCCAACCGCAAGGTAATGCTCTGGCTGGTCGGTGTCGCCATTTTCATGCTTGGCGCCTCGTTCGCCGCCGTGCCGCTCTACGATCTCTTCTGCCGTGTTACCGGCTATGGCGGGACCACCCAGGTTTCCGACGGCAACGTCAAGGGCGTGATCGGGCGGGAAATGGGCGTTCGTTTCGATGCCACCATTTCGCCCGGCTTGCCGCTGCGCGTTCAGCCCGCGCGAGTCGAAACCAACCCGATCGGGGAGGTGAGCACTGTCGTTTATCGAGCCACGAACCTGAGCGACAAGCCGCTAAAGACGACGGCAAGTTTCAACGTCACGCCCGAATCCACGGGGATCTATTTCAACAAGATCGAGTGTTTCTGCTTTTCCGAACAGGAACTCGCGCCCTACGAAACCGTCGAGATGCCGGTCACATATTTCGTCGATCCCGATCTCGACCTCGACAGCGAATTGCGTACAATCCGCCAAATCACGCTGTCTTATACATTCCATGCTCTATAACTGGGGATAAAACCGACATGGCAGCCCACACCAAGAACCATGACTACCACCTGGTAGATCCCAGCCCCTGGCCCATCCTGGGTGGCGTTGCCGCTTTTGTGATGGCAATCGGGGGCATCAACTGGATGCACGGTGGTGTGCCCTGGCTGTTCCTTGCCGGGCTAGTGGGCGTGCTCTACGTCATGTTTGCCTGGTGGTCCGACGTGATTGCGGAAGCCAATTCGGGTTATCACACACCGGTTGTCCAGCTTCATCATCGCTACGGCATGATCCTGTTCATCGCCTCGGAGGTGATGTTCTTCGTTGCGTGGTTCTGGGCCTATTTCGATGCTGCCTTCTTCCCCGACGAGATCGTCCAGGAAGCGCGCGTCGCCTTCACTGGCGGCGTCTGGCCCCCACATGGCGTCGAGGTGTTCGACCCCTGGCACCTGCCGCTGTTCAACACACTCGTGTTGCTGCTCTCGGGCACCACGGTCACCTGGGCGCACCATGCGCTCCTCGAAAACGATCGCGAGGGCCTCAAGTGGGGCCTCGTGCTCACCGTGCTGCTGGGCGCTCTGTTCACCGCAGTGCAGATTCTCGAATATTCGCAGGCGCACTTCTCGTTCGCGGGCAATATCTACGGTGCCACATTCTTCATGGCGACAGGCTTCCACGGCTTCCACGTCTTCATCGGAACCGTGTTCCTCCTGGTCTGCCTGATCCGTACGCTCAGGGGTCATTTCACGCCCAAGCAGCACCTCGGCTTCGAATTCGCAGCCTGGTACTGGCATTTCGTCGACGTGGTCTGGCTGTTCCTTTTTGCCTCGATCTACGTTTGGGGTTCGTGGGGCGCGACCATAGCGGTTCACTAAAACCTGAAAGGCGCCGGGAGAGCCCTGCCTCCCGGCGGCTGTCCATATGACCGAAAACTCCAGTGGCCTCTCGCCTTTTGCAACCGGCCTGCGTGGCCGCTGTCCGCGTTGCGGGGAAGGCCACCTCTTCAAGGGCTATCTGAACCTCGCCAAACGCTGCGAAAGCTGCGGGCTGGATTTCGGGTTTGCCGATAGCGGCGACGGTCCTGCCGTCCTCATCATGTTCCCCGTCGGCACCATTATCGTGGCGCTCTGGCTCATCACCGACGCCCTCTGGCATTGGCCGGCCCTCGTCCATCTCATGGTGTGGCTGCCGATGACGGTGATTCTTTCGATGCTTTTCCTGAGGCCGTTCAAGGGTGCGCTGGTCAATCTGCAATACAAGGCCGGGGCTAAGCCCGGTGGCGAACCGGGCGAGCGGATCGACTAGATGACGTCATCGCCCATCGAGCAGGTCGGTGTGTTCGGGCGGATCGGCTTCGTCGTCCTGATGCTTTTGCTCACGGCGCTGTTCGTAACCCTCGGGGTCTGGCAACTCCAGCGCCTGGCCGAAAAAGACGCGCTCATTGCCGCCGTGGAAACGCGCCTCACCCAGGCGCCCCTCGCCTTTCCCTCCGCTTCCCAGTGGCCCGGCATCACGCCTGATGCGTTGGACTATCGGCCGGTCTCACTCTCGGGCACATTCGACCATGCCCGCACAGTCCTTGTCTTCACCAACCTCTCGGATCCGCAGGGTCGATACGGGCGCGCGGGGTACTGGGTGATGTCCCCGCTCGAAACTGCCGATGGCGGTATCGTATGGATCAATCGTGGCTTTGTTCCCGAGCACCTTGCCGCTGGTTACGCAGACGGAGGCCTCGTCTCCGAAACCGAGGTGCGTCTGGAGGGCATCGCCCGCAAGCCGGAAGAGGCCAACCCCTTTACGCCCGGCCCCGATTTTGCCGCGCGTCGCGAATGGGTTCGCGACCCTGCACGCCTGTCGGAGGTCGCGCGGCTGGAGGACATCGCCACGGCTCCGGTGACCGTCGATCTGCCTGCGGGCGAGCCTGGCATGCTGCCGCAGGGGGGAGAAACGCAGGTCACCTTCCCCAATCGCCATCTCGAATACGCCGGCACGTGGTTCATATTTGCCGCCATTACGCCGATCATGCTCGGCTTCTGGCTCTGGCGGCAAAGGCGGAGCACAAATCTTGCCCCGGGAGGCCGGCGGGATTAGGGTGCGCGCGTCGCTTGAAGAGGACTTTCGTTCGATGCGGTATGTAAGCACGCGTGGCAACGCGCCAGCGCTAGGGTTTTGCGAAGTTATTCTGGCCGGACTGGCGCGCGATGGCGGGCTCTACGTCCCCGAGACGTGGCCGCAGTTCACATCCGAGGAAATTCATAACTTCGGGAATCGCCATTACGAAGACGTGGCATTCGCGGTGATCTCGCGTTTTGTGGGCGACGAAATTCCGCCCGACGATCTCATGGCGATGATCAAGGCGGCATATAAGAGCTTTACCCATCCCTCGCGTACGCCGCTTCTCGAGCTCGAGCCGGGCCACTTCGTGCTCGAGCTCTGGCATGGTCCCACGCTCGCCTTCAAGGACGTGGCCATGCAGTTCCTGGCCCGCGTGATGGATTATGTTCTGGGACAGCGTGGCGAGCGCGCGACGATTGTCGGCGCGACCTCGGGCGACACAGGTTCGGCGGCTATCGAGGCGTTCCGAGGCCGTACCAACACCGACATCTTCATCCTGCACCCCAAGGGTCGTACGTCCGACATCCAGCGCCGCCAGATGACGACTGTACTCGAGGACAACGTCTTCAACATCGCTATCGAAGGCACGTTCGACGACTGCCAGGCCATCGTCAAAGGCATGTTCAACAACCATGCCTTCCGCGATGCGGCCAAGCTTTCGGGCGTCAATTCGATCAACTGGGGCCGCATCGTCGCCCAGGTCGTCTATTATTTCACGGCTGCCGTCGCCTTGGGCGCTCCCCACCGCGCCGTGACCTTCGTCGTGCCCACGGGCAATTTTGGCGATATCTTTGCCGGCTATGTCGCAAAGAAGATGGGCTTGCCGGTCGAAAAACTGGTCATCGCCACCAATTCTAACGACATCCTGCGCCGCGCGGTCAAGTTCGGGCGCTACGACAAGCGCGGCGTTGTCAGAACCGCCAGCCCCTCGATGGACATCGAGGTGTCCTCGAACTTCGAGCGGCTGCTGTTCGAGGCGCTCGGGCGCGATGGCGAGCGCACTGCGGCCCTGCTCAACTCCTTCGACCAGTCTGGCGGCTTCGCTATTCCGGAAAGCGCCCTCGCTGTCATCCGCGAGGAATTCGGCTCCGGCATGGCCGACGAAACAGCGACATCGGCGATCATTGCCGACGTCTTCAATCAGTCGAAATATCTGATCGATCCGCACACCGCAGTCGGAGTCGCGGTCGCACGCGGTTTCAATTTCGGTCATACGCCCCTCATTACCCTCTCCACTGCCCATCCGGCCAAGTTCCCCGAGGTTGTCGAAGCCGCCACCGGCGCCCATCCCGCACTCCCCCGACATATGGCGGACTTGGGTGAGCGGCGGGAAAGCTTCTCGGTATTGGCTAACGACCGGCAGGCTGTGGAAGATTTCATCCGCGCAAAGACCCGCGCATGGGAGGACTAACACCTTGAACGTCCGTACAACGACACTGGACAACGGCATGACCGTAATCACGGACACCATGCCCCACCTTGAAAGCGCCGCGCTCGGTGTTTGGGTGAAGTCCGGTTCGCGCAGTGAGACCGCCACCCAGCACGGCATATCGCACCTTCTCGAGCACATGGCCTTCAAGGGCACCACAACCCGCTCGGCCCGCGAAATCGCCGAAACCATCGAGTCCGTTGGTGGCGACCTGAACGCCGCAACCTCAATCGAGCACACAGGCTATTTCGCCCGCATTCTCAAGAACGACGTCACGCTCGCCGCCGATATTCTTGCCGACATTCTCCAGAATTCGATTTTCGATGAGCGCGAATTGGCGCGTGAACAGCACGTCATCTGCCAGGAAATAGGCGCTTCCCACGACAATCCGGATGATTACGTCTTCGACCTCTTCCAGGAAGCCGCCTTTCCCGACCAGCCCATCGGCCGCACCATCCTGGGCACCGAGGATTCGGTACGCAGTTTCGATACGGATGCCGTTCGCGCCTATATGTCCGATCATTACGTGGGCGACAGCATGGTCGTCTCGGCGGCCGGTAATGTCGATCACGACCAGCTTGTCGACCTCGCGAACGACCGCTTTCACACTTTGCGCGTCAGTGGCGCGCCGACTCCCGAAAAAGCCCGTTATATCGGCGGCGAGCATCGCATGGCCTCGAGCCACGAGCAGGCGCACATCGTTCTCGGGCTGGAAGGCCGTGCCTATAATTCCGACGGTTTTTACGCGGCGCAGATATTGTCCTCGATCCTGGGCGGCGGCATGAGTTCGCGACTGTTTCAGGAGGTGCGCGAAAAGCGCGGGCTCTGCTATTCGGTCTATTCTTTCCATTGGGCATTTGCCGATAGCGGGGTGTTCGGCGTGGCCGCCGCCACGGGCGAAAACGACGTCGCCGAACTGCTTCCCGTCATCCTCGAGGAGTTGCACCGCGCTTCAAAGGACATCACAGAGGAAGAGGTCAGCCGCGTTCGGGCGCAAATTCGCGCCGGCTTGCTGATGTCGCTCGAAAGCCCGTCCTCGCGTGCCGGTCAGCTTGCCCGCCAGCAGATCCTGTGGGGTCGCCCTATCCCCCTTCAGGAAACGGTCGACCGCATCAACCGTATCGATGCGGCCCGCGTGCGGCATGTGGCAGGTCAGATTCTCGAGGCAGCCCGACCCGCGGTCGCAGGCATTGGTCCGGTCCAGAACATGCTGGACTATTCAGCCATAGAAAACACCTTCCGGTAGCGGCGGCGCGTCATGTTCAGCTTCGTGACCAGCCGTCAGACGACACCGGTCATCGTGGGAGATGGACTGACGATCCGCTGTCCGCATCTCACTGACCATGCGGAATGGCGCGCGCTGCGTCTCAGGAGCCGACAGTTCCTGACCCCGTTTGAGCCACGCTGGGGGGAGGCCGAACTGACCGCGAGGAGCTTTGCAGACCGCGTGCGACGCAACCGGCGCGATGCGGCGGCAGGCACTGAATTTTCTCTTCTGATCTTCGAGCACACACCGCGGCGTCCCGTAATGGTGGGCGGCATGACGCTATCCAACATCCGTCGCCGTGCCGCGCAGAACGTCACCCTGGGTTACTGGATGGCTGTGGATTTTGCCGGAAAAGGCATTATGACGCGGGCGGTTGCCCTGATCCTGCCTTTCGTCTTCGACACCTTGGGCCTGCACCGGGTCGAAGCGGCTTGTCTCCCAGACAACGTCGCCTCGCGTCGCGTGCTCGTATCCAACGGGTTCAGGGAAATCGGACTTGCCGAATATTACCTCCAGATCAACGGCGAATGGCGCGATCATCTCCTGTTCGCGCTGACCCGCGAACACTATAACGGCTTTGCCGGTTGATAGTCTTATTCATGGGTTGCCAGCCCGCAAGAAAGCCCGCTACCACGGGAAAATCAATTCGGGACCGAGTATTTATGCATTTTTCCTTCCTCCGCCCGCTGCTTGTTGCCGCCATGCTTATGCTGGCGTCCATGGCTCTGGCGGGGCGCGTACAGGCATTCGAGATCGTATCGGTGCCCGAGGGAATCAATGCTGTCAATCTTGGTGCTGCCATCGATATCGTGCCCGGGCAGGAGGGGCGTGTGCAGATCAGCACCGCGCCGGGAGAGGACGGTATCATCCGCCGCATCGAGGTGATCTCTCTGGCGCCCGGAGACAATCCCAACTGGGCTGTCTTTGCGTTGCGCAACGAAAGCGACGTCCAGATCGAGCGCCTTCTCGTCGCACCTTACTTCAGGCTTCCCGGCTCAGGTGTCTTATATCCCGATCTCGGTTCCGCTCGCATCACGGCGTTGACGCCAAGCCACGGTCTGCGGCCCGAGCGTGTTCAGGATCGCGAGGCCGATGTTTTTCGTGTCATCATCGATCCTGGCGCAACCACGACACTGGTGGCTGAACTCTCATCGCCGACGCTTCCCGAGCTCTATCTTTGGGAGCCCAACGCCTATCGTGACTACATCAATTCCTTCACGCTGTTCCGCGGCACGGTGCTCGGCATTTCCGCGCTCGCCGCGGTTTTTCTCACCATCATGTTCGTGGTCAAGGGCAGGGGCGTGTTCCCGGCCACAGCGGCATTGTCCTGGTCGGTTGTGGCCTATCTCCTCGTGGATTTTGGCATTCTCGGGCCGCTGAGCGGTACGGGAAACGCCAACATCCAGGCTTTCCGCGCGGCGGCCGAAGCCGGACTTGCCACAACGCTTTTCGGCTTCCTGTTCATCTATCTCAATCTGCACCGCTGGCATTTCCGCTTCGCACATCTCGCGCTCGGCTTCTCGGTGATTTTTATCGCTCTGCTCGGATACGCCTTCTTCAATCCCCCGCTCGCCGCCGGTATCGCGCGCTCCGCGCTCGCTTTCATCGGGCTCATGGGACTGTTTCTTGTCCTGCTCCTTTCGATCCGTGGCTATGACAGGGCGGTTATGCTGGTCCCAACCTGGGTCATCTATCTCGCCTGGCTGGTTTATGCCTGGATGGTCGTCACAGGTCAGGTGAGCAACGACATCGCCCAATCCGCCGTTGCGGGCGGACTGGTCCTGATTGTCATGCTCCTGGGCTTTACCGCCGTGCAGCATGCCTTTTCGGATGGACAGGTCTCGATCGGCTCCCTCTCGGAAGTCGAGCGCAGGGCCCTCGCCATGACCGGCAGCGGCGATTTCGTGTTCGATTGGAATATCGACCGCGACAAGGTCAGCGTTTCCGACGAACTCGCCATCCGGCTGGGCGAGCGCAAGGGCGCGCTACGCGGCGCGATTAAGCGCTGGCTCGACCGCATCCATACCGACGACAGGGACCGATTCCGCACCGCCCTCGATACGCTCATCGAACTCAAGCGGGGCAAGGTCAATTCCGACATTCGCATTGCCGGGGCCGACGGCGCGTACCGCACCTTCAAGATGCGTGTGAAGCCCGTGGTGGGCGGGGACGGGCAGGTCAACCGGATCATCGGCACGCTCCAGGACGTGACCGACGATCGCGCCGCGCGCGACCGGCTGCTCCACGACGCCGTCCATGACAGCCTCACCGGCCTACCCAACCGCCAGCTTCTCATCGACCGGCTTGAGCGGGCATTGCTCCGGGCCCGTGAGTTCAACGAGGTCAAGCCTGCCGTATTCCTCATCGATCTTGACCGGTTCACCGAAATCGATGAGCGCATCGGCCATATGGCGGCGGACTCCGTTCTGCTCGCCGTCTCGCGGCGTCTCGCGCGTCTGTTACGCCCACTCGATACACTGGCACGCTTCAGCGGCGATCAGTTCGCCGTCGTTCTCCTGTCCGAGCAGTCTGCCGCAAAGATCGCCGAGATTGCCGAGCAGATGCGAAAAGCGCTGCGCGCTCCGTTCAATTTCGGTGACCGCGACCTGGCGGTCACCGCCTCCATCGGCATCACGATTTACGACAACAGGCCGGTTTCTGCCGAGGATGTGTTGCGCGATGCCGAGCTTGCCATGCATTACGCGAAGCGGCACGGCGGCGACCGGATCGAGGCGTTTCGCGCGGTCACGCGCTCGATCGCCGTCTATGCCCAGGCGATGGAGGACGATCTCGCCCAGGCACTTGAAAAACGCGATCTGCAGTTGCTCTACCAACCCATCGTCGACATCCATTCGGGAAAGATCGTCGGTGCCGAGGCGCTGATGCGCTGGACCCACGCCGAGCGCGGGCAGGTCAGCCCGAATGCGTTCATTCCATTGGCTGAACGGACAGGCCAGATCGAGAAACTCGGCCGCATCGCGCTGGAACAGGCCGCCGAGCAGACGCGGGTTCTGGCCTCCGGGCTCAAGCTACCCGAGGGCTTTTTCGTTTCGGTCAACCTTTCTGCCACGCAGTTGACCAGTGAAACCCTGCTTAACGACGTCAAGTCGATGGTCGCAGATCACAAGGGGCTGGCTCGCCATATCAAGCTGGAAATCACCGAGAGCCAGCTGATGAGCAATCCAGAGCACGCGGTCGCCATGCTTCATGCCTTCAGGGAATTGGGACTGGGGCTTGCACTGGATGATTTTGGAACCGGGTATTCCTCGCTCGCCTATCTTCACCGGTTTCCGTTCGATACGGTCAAACTGCCCGCAAGCTTTGTTCAGATACGCGACGAGAGTGGCATTTCCCACACCCAGATTCCGATCATCAATGCCGTGGTCTCGTTGGCGCGAGAGCTCGATCTGGCGCTGATTGCCGAGGGCGTGGAGACCGAGGACGAGATCGAACGGCTCAAAAGCCTCAACTGCCGTTATGCTCAGGGCTTTGCATTCGGCGCCGCCATGCCGGGCTCCGAACTCCAGCGCAAGCTGTCCGCGCAGATTGCGGCAGGCTAGGCAGAGCCTGCCTGTGTGCTCAGCGTAGCGCGGGTCAAGCCCATGCTGGCAAGCGCGGCATCGTAGCGCTTTTCAGGCGGAACCTTGAACAACACGTCTTCGCTCGCATCGACCGTCAGCCAGCCATTGGCTCGCAATTCGTTTTCGAGCTGGCCGGCGCTCCAGCCGCAATACCCGAGCGCCAGGAGCCTTTTGGCCGGGCCGGTGCCCTTGGCGATGGCGCGAAGCACGTCGAGCGTGGCGGTGAGACAGATACCGTCCTCGACCGGATAGGAATTGCCATCACGAAAATAATCGTCCGAATGGAGCACGAAGCCACGGCTGGTTTCCACGGGGCCGCCGCGCAATACGTCGTCATCGAGCTTGCTTTGGGGGATGCGGATTGTGTCCTCGCCCTCGCTTAGGTCGACCTCTTCGAGGATGTCGGATATGTGCATGTCAGGCAGGGGCTTGTTCACGACCAACCCCATTGCACCGTCTTCGCTGTGCGCGATGAGATAAACGACCGTATCGGCAAACCGCTCGTCAACCATGTCAGGCATCGCGATCAGGAATTGGCCCTTGAGCGTATCCATCGTACTTCTCGCTTTCTGCCCGCCGCACCCATTAAGTTAAACGCTCTTCCGAAAAGTGCAATTAAACATCGATCACGAACCCCTGATCCGAGACCGACTTTTTCATAAGATGCATCTGGGTTAGATGTTCCACCTATGAAGTCGATCCTCAAAGCCCTGTTGCTCGTGATGGCCGCAACGCCGGCAATGGCGGGCGAGACGCCGTGGCAGGAAGTCATGCCGGACGTGGCGATCCGCCTGGTATCTGTGGACCTCGCAACCGAAGCGGGAACGACCTGGATCGCACTTGAGATCGACATGCCGGCTTCGACCAAGACCTATTGGCGCGTGCCCGGGGAATCCGGCATTCCGCCCAAGTTCGACTTTTCGGGCTCGACCGATATAGGCGGCGCCACCGTCGCATGGCCGTACCCGACACGCGCTGAGACCGATACCTATCTCGACCATGCCTATTATGGCCATACAATCCTGCCTATCGAAGTCGAACTGACCGGCAACCGGCCCGTTGTCCAACTCAGCGCAAAGCTCGGTATCTGCTCCGATATCTGCGTCCCGGTGAGTGTGGATTTCGCGCTCGGGATAAATCCGGCCGCCCCTGACGCCGCAAACATGCTGCGCGTACGTCAGGCGCGCGCCGAGGTTCCGGCCGCTTGGGAAGGGCCTGATCCCATCGGCGAGGTGGTGTACCTTTCCGCCGAGAACGTGCTTGTTGCCGTGCTGGCAGATGAGGACTTTCCCGATGAAACCGCGATCGCCGATATCGCCGGTAAGCATCTTCTATTTGGTCCCCCCAAGCGGGATCGAACAGCCGGAACGCTGCGCTTTCCGCTGCTGGGCAAGGGTGATGCCGGCCTTGCGGAAGGCGCAACGGTACACATCACGTTCTTGGCCCCCTCGGGCCCCTATGAGGTGGTGCGCACCCTCCAGACCACCTCATGTGTGGGCAATGGTTGCGATCCATTAACGTAAACCTCGACGCGATCCCCCAAGTGCACTAAGACTGCATCTAAAGAGGCATGTTTGCGCTTGGCTGTCTTGGTCTGGCCGCATTCAGGTGTTGCCTTGCCGCCGGCTGTGGGTGGCGCGGGCGCCTCCATTGCGTTTTGTCTAGAGGATACTTGCGTTCATGACCATAATGACCGGCCAGCCGGTTCCTGCCATTCCCGTAAAACACGTTGCTGCCGATGGCGTTTCCGATACGACGGCGGATCAGGTGCTGGGCTCGGGAAAAGTGGTGCTGTTCACGGTTCCCGGTGCCTTCACGCCCACCTGCCATGCCAATCACTTGCCCGGATACCTCGCCGCCGCGGACGACATCAAGGCGCTGGGCGTCGAAAAGATCGTCTGCGCCGCAGTCAACGATCATCACGTGATGAAAGCTTGGGCCGAGGCGACAGGTGCGCTGGCGGACATCGAATTCATATCCGACGGATCGGCTGCTCTGGCAAGGGAACTGGGATTTGACAAAGACATGACGGCCAGCGGCATGGGCACGCGTTTCGGCCGGCATGCCCTCATAATCATCGATGGTGTGGTACAACACGTTGCAAGCGAGCCGGAGCGCGGTGAAGTCACCGTGTCCGGCGCGCCGGCCATCATCGAACAACTGACCGCGCTGTAGGGAAGGGGACGACGGCAATGCTTACCGGGATTTCCAAGATTTTGGGCAGCGGAGCGCTCGCCTTGGCGCTTTCGGCCTGCTCGATGGGCTCGATGTTCGGCGGCAATGACGATGCGCAGTTCGCAGGCGCCACGGCATCGCAGGCCCAGGTCGCCCAGGGTGCCAGTACTGCCGTACCTGCAATCGCCACCGAGTGTCCGCCAATCCGTATCCGAGAAGGCGCCGGGAGTCATCGCGCGTTCACCGGCAATCGGACGTCGGATCCGCAAGCCCTGCGCTACCAGAGCGTAATCGACCGCATCTCGCGCAACTGCACCGTGGCCAACGGCGTCATTACCATCCGCATGGGCGCGGTCGGACGCGTTATCCTGGGACCCCAGGGCCAGGCCGGAAACGTCAACGTGCCGCTCCGTTTCGCTGTCGAACGCGACGGACTGGCGGTCTTCTCCCAGCGTTACGACCTCGCAGTCTCCGCATCGCCATCTACTCCAAACGAGTTTTCGCACACGGTGGAAAACGTCACGGTGCCGTACGTGGGTGGGGAAACCATCACGATATGGGTGGGGTTTGATACGTAAAACCGATTGACGCGCGGCGATGATTCTTTCATGGTCGCGCCCGACAGCGGGAGAGATCGTTTCGGTTTGACCGGAACGGCGCCGAAGGAGCAACCGCCCCGGAAACTCTCAGGCACAAGGGACCGCCGTCAGCTATAGAACTCTGGAAAGCGGAAGCGCTAATTGCTTCCCACCGAAGGGCGTAGCCGGGAAATTCCCGGGAAATCTCTCAGGTCAAGGACAGAGGGGGCATCGAAATTGACGCGAGAGCGCCGCTCGATGCTGCCCGCATCCTTGTGCCGGAGAGAAAATAATGGCTGAAGACCCCGCCACCGAACTCAAGAGAACAGCGCTCTATGACCGCCATGTCGCCGCAGGCGGACGCATGGTCGAATTCGGCGGCTACGCGTTGCCCGTGCAGTATTCGGGAATAGTTGCCGAGCATAATCACACCCGTAGTGCAGCAAGCCTGTTCGATGTCTCTCACATGGGGCAGGTGGTTATCACCGGACCCGATCATGGGACCACCATCGCCGCTCTCGAAACGCTCACCCCCGCTGACCTGGCCTCGCTCGCGCCGGGCGAGATGCGCTACACAGTCCTGCTCAATCCCCAGGGCGGCATCGAGGACGATCTGATCGTTACCCGCCCGGCAGAAGGGCAGGCGGCGGACGGCGTGATGTTCATCGTCGTCAACGCCGCGCGCAAGCACCACGACCTCGCTTATATGCAGAACCCGGTCAGGACCGTTACTTTTGAGTTGCGCGACGAGCTGGCCCTTGTCGCCCTGCAGGGCCCTCGCGCGGCGGAGGTGTTGGGCAAGCACTGCGACATTTCCGACCGTCTGGGCTTCATGCAGGCCGCTCCGGCGACGATCAGCGGTATCTCTGCCAATGTCTCCCGTTCGGGCTATACGGGCGAGGACGGCTTCGAGATTTCCATCGCCAACGCGGACGCCGCGGCGCTTTTCGATCTCCTCGTTGCCGACGCGTTGGTCGAACCGGCAGGTCTCGGCGCCCGCGACAGCTTGCGGCTTGAAGCGGGGCTTTGCCTTTATGGCCATGACATGGACGACAACATCGATCCGGTTTCCGCCAATCTGCTCTTTGCTATAGGCAAGCGCCGCCGCGCAGAAGGCGGGTTCATCGGCGCCGGAAACGTTATCGAGCGCCTTGCCAAAGGCGCAGACACCCGCCGCGTCGGCTTGCGCTTTGAGGGGCGCCAGCCGGTACGCGAGGGAGCCGAGCTTGTCGATGAAAACGGTACCGCTATCGGCCGCGTCACCTCTGGGACCTTCGCCCCGACCGCGCAGGCTTCGATTGCCATGGGCTACGTTCCGGCGGCGCTTGCCGCCGAGGGCACCCCGGTCACCGCAATGGTGCGCGGCAAGCCCGTCCCCGGCGCGGTTGCCAAAATGCCGTTCGTCCCGCAACGCTATGTCCGCAAACAATAACCTAGAGGGAACCTCACCATGACCATCCGCTACACCGAAGATCACGAATATATCCGCGTCGAAGGCAAGATCGGCATTGTCGGGATCTCCAATTACGCCCAGGAGCAACTCGGCGACATCGTCTTTGTCGAGCTGCCTTCCGTGGGCGCAAGTTACAAGAAGGGCGACGAAGTCGCGGTGGTTGAATCGGTCAAGGCCGCTTCTGAGATCTACGCTCCCGTTTCGGGCAAAGTGGTTGAGGTCAACGAAAAGCTCAATGACGAACCCGGCCTCATCAATGCCGACGCCGCCGGTGGCGGCTGGTTGCTTAAGATCGAGCTTGCCGATGAGGGCGAGCTTGACGCCCTGATGGACGAAGCCGCCTACGCCGATCATACCGCCTGATCGAAAAGGGAAATCGATGCGCTACCTCCCCCACTCCGAAGCCGATCGCGCCGGTATGCTCGCGGCCATCGGCGCCAAATCGGTCGATGAGCTTTTTGCCGCTGTGCCCGCGCGCGTCCTCGGGACGTTTTCGCCCGATCTGCCAGATCACCAGCCCGAATTCGCCGTCGAGGCACATATGCGCGCGCTGGCGGGCAAGAACCGCGTGGCGGGCGATGGTCCGTTCTTCGTTGGGGCAGGGGCGTATCGCCACCACGTACCGGCCAGCGTCGATCACCTGATCCAGCGGTCCGAATGGCTCACCGCATATACGCCGTACCAGCCCGAGATCTCGCAAGGCACGCTCCAGATGCTTTTCGAGTTTCAGACTCAGGTTGCGCATCTGCTTGGCATGGAAGTCGCCAATGCCTCGATGTATGACGGCTCGACCGCCACAGCCGAAGCCGTGCTGATGGCCCGTCGCATCACGAAAAAGGACAAGGTGATCCTTTCTGGCGGACTGCACCCGCAATACCGAGACACCGTCGTTACCTATCTCTCCGGCCTTTCAGGCCTGGAATGCCTGACGCCTTCGCCGGAAGGGCAGGGCGACATCGTCGACCATATCGATGACGACACGGCGGCCATCGTCGTCCAGACCCCCGATTTCTATGGCCATCTGCGCAACGTTTCGGCGCTCGCGGATGCCGCGCACGCCAGGGGCGCGCTGTTGATCGTCGTCGTCACCGAAGTTGTCTCCCTGGGTTTGGTCGAAGCCCCCGGTGCGTTAGGGGCCGATATCGTGGTTGCCGATGGCCAGTCGATCGGCAACCCGTTGACCTTCGGTGGCCCGTATGTCGGCCTCCTCGCCTGTCGCGAGAAATTCGTGCGCCAGATGCCCGGAAGGCTCTGCGGGGAGACCGTGGATGCCCACGGTCGCCGTGGCTTCGTTCTCACGCTTTCGACCCGCGAGCAGCACATCCGTCGGGAGAAGGCGACCTCCAACATCTGCACGAACTCCGGGCTCTGTGCGCTGGCCTTCTCGATCCATCTTTCGCTGCTCGGCGAGCGTGGATTGCATCGTCTCGCCAAGCTCAACCACGCCCGCGCCTGCGCCCTGGCCGATGCCCTGGCCGGCGTGCCGGGTGCTGAGGTGCTCAACAAGACCTTCTTCAACGAAATGACCCTACGCCTGCCGGTCGCTGCCGCTCCGCTGGTCGAACGTCTCGCGGAAAAGGGCATCATCGCCGGTCTGCCGGTATCCCGTCTTGAGCCGGGTAAGCCCGAAGTCGAAAACCTCTTGGTCCTCGCTGCCACCGAACTGACCACCGACGCCGACATCGCAGCACTGGCGGACGCCCTCAAGGGAGAACTTGCATGAGCATGAACACCCAAGGCCGCCCCACCGCCCCGCAGGCCGCAAGTGCGGCCGCCGCTGGCTCCGCGCTCCTGCCCGAAGAGCCGCTTCTTTTCGAGATAGGGGATCACGATCATTCCGGCGTCGACCTTCCCGACGTCGACGTATCGGATGACCGCCTCGGCGGGCTACGCCGCCAGTCCCCGCTCGATCTGCCAGGCCTGACCGAACCCGAGGCCATGCGTCATTACGTGCGCCTCTCGCGGCGGAATTATTCCATCGATTCCGGCATGTATCCGCTCGGCTCATGCACCATGAAGCACAATCCGCGGCTGAACGAGAAGATGGCGCGCCTTGCGGGATTTGCCGATGTCCACCCGCTCCAGCCGGTTTCGACCGTTCAGGGTGCACTTGGCGTTATCGATGAACTCGCCCGATGGTTGATGGAGTTGACCAACACTGTCGCCGTCGCCATGTCGCCCAAGGCAGGCGCGCACGGGGAACTGTGCGGCATGATGGCCATCCGCGCCGCGCATGACGCAAAGGGGCAGGGGCACCGCAATATCGTCCTCGTCCCGGAAAGCGCGCATGGCACCAACCCGGCAACCGCGGCATTCCTTGGCTATACGGTCAAATCCATCGATGCCAACGAGAATGGCACCGTCGATGTCGAAGCGGTCAAGGCCGCGCTTTCCGACGATGTCGCCGCCATCATGCTGACCAATCCCAATACCTGCGGGCTGTTCGAGCCGCAGGTGATCGAAATCGCGCAGGCGGTCCACGAGGCTGGCGCCTATTTCTACTGCGATGGCGCGAACTTCAATGCCATCATGGGGGTGGTGCGTCCCGGCGATCTCGGGATCGATGCCATGCACATCAACCTTCATAAGACCTTTTCGACCCCACATGGTGGCGGCGGACCGGGTGCCGGGCCTGTAGTGCTGTCCGAAGCGCTCGCGCCCTATGCGCCCGTGCCGTTCCTGCGCCGTGATGGCGACAAGCTCGAACTGATCGAACATGCCGGGGCCGAAAGTTTCGGCCGGCTGACGGCCTTTCACGGCCAGATGGGCATGTATGTCCGCGCACTGACCTATATGCTGAGCCACGGTGCTGACGGATTGGCACAAGCGGCGCGCGATGCCGTGCTCAACGCCAATTATATCAAGGCGAAATTGCGCGACGTGATGAGCGCGCCATTCAACGGCCAACCGGTCATGCACGAGGCGCTGTTCGACGACACTTTCCTCAAGGGCACCGGCGTTACCACCCTCGATTTCGCCAAGGCGATGATCGACGAGGGCTTTCATCCCATGACCATGTATTTCCCGCTGGTTGTCCACGGGGCCATGCTGATCGAGCCTACCGAAAGCGAATCCCTCCAGACCCTCGACGTCTTCATCGCCGCGATGCGCGATCTGGTCCAGGACGCCAAGGCCGGAAACGTTGAACGCTTCACCTCGGCACCCCGCCGGGCGCCCTTGTCGCGCCTCGACGAAACCCGCGCCGCCCGCCAGCCACGTCTCAAATGGACCCCGCTGGACAACTCCCGCGAGGCGGCTGAATAGGGCGGGGCGTTTGGCCGGACACTCAGGGCGCGCGCTGATATTGCTGCTCCTTCCCCTCAAGGGAGAGGGGAACGGAATCGTTGTTATGGCTAGCGCTTGACTAAAGGCACGTTGAGGATTCCCCTCCCCTTGAGGGGAGGGGCTAGGGGTGGGGTACATCGCCACCCCGCCCGCAATTCCCCATTGATCCTATCGACAAAGGCCCTAAACTCCCCGGCTGTCGGCTGGACAGTCGACACGAAGTCGGAGGGCACCGAATGACGCATATGACCCCGCATGTGGCCGAAACCTTCGTGTTTCAGGCCGCAGCCTGCCGAAGCCTGGGTTCGCCATTCACTGCAAATCTCTGCGAACTGCTGCTCAAGAATCTCAACGATTCGTCCCGATTCGGCGGCCGAATCATCAACTGGCCTGATTCGGCGCGAGCCGACGCGCTTGCGCTGCGCGCCTGCGGGGCTCTGCATTGGCTCGCCCGCTCGGGAAATGCGCGGGAGCTGGCGGCCCTCTATCCGCCGCTCGAAACCAAGCCCGAGGTGCTTTGGGAGGCAATAGCCGACGCGATTGTGCGGCACGACGATGCGCTCTACGATTTTCTGGACAGTCCGCCGCAGACCAATGAGGTTGCACGCTCCTCGGCACTTCTGGGCCTCGCCCTCCGGCTCGCCGGACGCCTCCGTATGCCGCTCGCGCTCTATGAGATCGGCGCCAGTGCCGGCCTCAATCTTGCGTTTGACCGGTATCACTATCTGCTTGGCGAAGAACGCGAATGGGGCGATTCCGACGCCTTGGTCCATATCGACAGCGAATGGCGCGGCAACCTACCCCCGCTCGAGACGGAACTGGAAATCGCATCGCGTGCCGGCTGCGATCGCAATCCCCTCGATCCGCACGACCCGGCGAGCGTCGAACGCCAACTCGCCTATATCTGGGCTGACCAGCACGAGCGCATCGGCCGCATTTCCGCGGCACTGACGGCCGCTGCGGCCATGCCCTACGCCGTCGATAATTCGGACGCGGCCGATTGGGTGGAGGCAAAGCTGGCCGAGCCGCCCCTAGAGGGCGTGGCGCGGGTCTTTTTCCACACCATCGTCTGGCAATACCTGCCCCGTGCCGCCAAGGACCGCATAACTGCAGCCTTTAGCGAGGCCAGCGCCGCCGCGACCGAGGCTACACCGCTCATCTGGATGTACATGGAAAGTGAGGATCACCCCGCCGGGGCGATCCTCAAGCAAACCGTGTGGCCGGGCGGCGAACTCGAGACAATGGGATTGGCCGATTATCACGGCCGCTGGGTGGACTGGGTTTAGGTCGCCGGCAAGGGCGGATCAACTGACGTCCGCTTTGGGTTGCCGCCGCAGCCCCATCGAACCTGCGCTTCGCTCCGCCATCATCTCCCTCGTGGAACAAGCAGAGAGCCCCGTATGCGATGGCCCGCGAGTCCCTATCCCATTGCGGGAGAGGGACTCGCGGAGCGCACTATGCATCCCGAAAGGCTAATGCCAATCGTAAGGCCTATTCGGCCGCTGCCACGACGACGATTTCCACCCTCAGGTTGGGCGACGCCAGCCGTGCCTCGAACGTCGCGCGGGCGGGCGGGTTGGCCTTGTCGATCCACTGGTCGTAGACCGAATTCATGGCCGCGAAGTCGGCGATATTGTTCAACAGCACCTGTACCGACAACACCTTGTCCTTGCCCGTGCCGGCTGCGGCGAGCAGGGCGTCGATCTTGTCGAGCACCTGCTTGGTCTGGACTTCGATGGTGGCGAACTCATCTTCGGCGACCTGGCCGGCAAGATAGACCGTGTTGCCGTACTTCACGGCCTGGCTCATGCGCGCGCCGGGTTGGATGCGGGTGATGCTCATTTGAACTCTCCTTGGGTTGGATAGCAAAACGGGCCCCGTAGGGCCCGTTTGAAAACGGTCTGTGAGGCCGGGCCTAGTTAAGACGAGCCGCAACGTCCTTGATCGACTGGTCGACCAGCGCGCTTCCGTCTTCCTTGACTTTGCTTGCCAGCAGCAGGCGAGCCGCTTCCACGGCAACGTCCGTCGAACGGGCGCGAACCTCGGCCAGGGCGTGCGCTTCGGCCTGCGCAATCTTGTCTTCGACCGCCTTCGTGCGGCGGGCAATCATGTCCTCGAGCGCGGCCTGCGCCTCGACGGCGAGGCGTTCGGCTTCCTCATGGGCGGCAGCCACGATCGCTTCGGCTTCGCCTTCGGCAGCCTTGCGCTTTGCCTCGTACTCGTCGAGCAGCGCCTGCGCGTCCTCGCGCAGCTTCCGGGCTTCCGCCAGATCGGTTTCGATCTTGGCGATGCGGGCATCGAGCGATTTGGCAATCATCCCCGGCACTTTGAGGTAGATCGCAATGCCGACGACGATCAGAAAGCAGATGAAGGCCCAGAAAGTGGCATCGAGTTCCATGCGATTATTCCTTGCCTACCTTGGCGACCGCGTCGCGGGCATCCTTGGCCGTTACGGTGCCGGCGAGTTGCGCGACGACAGTCTGAGCGATATCGGCAGCGATTTCGTCCACGTGCTCCAGTGCGGCCGCCTTGGACTGGGCAATCCGGCCTTCGGCATCGGCGACCTTGCGGCCCAGGTCTTCCTCGACGGCCTTGCGCTTCCCGTCGAGTTCGGCGCGAATCTTTCCGCGTGTTTCCTCGGCGATGCCGTGGGCATTTTTCCGGGCTTCTGCCAATGCTGTTTCGTAGCTTTCGATCGCCGCATCGGTCTTTTGCTGCAGGCGTTCCGCTTCGGCGATATCGCCGTCGATCCTGTCGCGCCGTTCCTCGAGAATTGATCCGATGCGGGGCAGGGCGACGCGCTGCATCACAATGTAAAGCAGCCCGAAGGTGATCGCGAGCCAGAGAAGCTGGGATGGGAACGTAGAGGCGTCGAAGGGCGGGAACACACTGGTGTGGTGTTCATCGCCGTATGCATGAATTTCCTCATGCAGAACCGCGTCTTCGGGAAGGCTATGATCGCCACCAACCGATTCGAGTTCGACCGGTTGTTCTCCCTCAGCCTGGGCGACAATAATGCGTGCCATATGTGTCACTCGCCGTCAGTTGCGCCGGGCGGCGCCCGGACAATAAGGCGGCAGCCGAAGAATGGATACCCCGGCTGCCGGAAACGTCATGCGCCTCGCGCGCAGGTCCAGATCTTAGACCGCGAACAGGAGCAGAAGGGCAACCAGGAACGAGAAGATACCCAGAGCTTCGGTCACGGCGAAGCCGAAGATCAGGTTACCGAACTGGGCCGGGGCCGCAGAAGGGTTACGCAGCGCGCCGGACAGGAAGTTCCCGAAGATGCTGCCCACGCCGATTGCGGCACCAGCCATGCCCACGCAGGCGATACCGGCACCGATGAACTTTGCGGCTTCAGCTTCCATTTTATAATCCTTTCAGAGCCTTGCTTTTTAAGCAGTTGGTTTATTGGGAGCGGCGGTTGCCGCGTTTGACGTCAATGCGAGGGGTGGATCGCATCGTTGAGGTACATCGAGGTCAGCACCGCAAACACATAGGCCTGCAGGGCAGATACCAGGAGTTCGAGAACCGTGATCGCCACGCCCATGATGAGCGGCAGCACCGACCCCAGAATGCCGAGTGCGCCAAGCGAGGAGAGCGTCACGATGAAGCCAGTGAACACCTTGAGCGTGATGTGGCCGGCCAGCATGTTGGCGAACAGACGGACCGAAAGGCTGATCGGACGTGACAGGAACGAGACGATCTCGATGGGCACGACGATGGGCAGCACATAGCCCGGAACGCCGGAGGGCACAAAGAGCTTGAGGAATTTGGGACCGTTCCGGACGAAGCCGTATACGACCACCACCGTCATAACCAGCATCGCAAGCGCAAAAGTCACGATAATATGGCTGGTGACTGTGAAGAAATAGGGGAACATGCCGAACATGTTCGCCACGAGAATGAACATGAAAAGCGAGAAGACGAACGGGAAGAACTTCATCCCCTCGGTGCCCGCGCTTCCTCGGACCATATTGGCCACGAACTCGTACATCATCTCGCTCAGTGCCTGCCAGCGGCTCGGCACGATCGAACGTCCGCTCGTCGACAGCAGCAGGTAGCCGATGATCAGCCCGCTCGTAAGGACCATGAACAGCGCGGAGTTGGTGAAGGCGATCGTGATGCCCGTATCGGCATGGCCATCGCCGCCGAAGGTCCCCAGGGTGAAGATATCTTCGATGACAAACTGGTGAATCGGATCGTTCGCCAAGTCTCTGGACCCCTAGTTCTGCCTGTCGTCCACATCCCCGGTCGGGGCGGGCTTTTGCGTATTCAATTCCGCCACTACACGAGTGACATTCAAAATTCCAGCGGCAAAGCCCACCATGAACATCACGAGCAATGCCCAAGGCGCGGTCCCCGCAATCTGGTCGATCAGGTAGCCGATACCCGAGCCTACCAGAATGGCTGCGACGAACTCCGCTGCGATGCGCAAACCGCGCGCCAGCATCGTCATGTCGCCCTGCCGGGAAGCCGGTTCGCTGCTTTTGGTCGCGGCTTGCCGTGCTTCCTGTGCCTGCCTGATCCGCGCCGCAAGTTCGGATGTCTCCGAAATACGTGGGGTCGAGGGGTTGCGCCCGTCGGGGTCGTTGTCGGAATTGGCCATTAAACCTTCCCCTCAAACCCCGCCCGGACACCCGGCAAAGGGTGCCTTGAAAGTCGCGCGCACCATAGTTGCGGCTCCTTTTGAAGTCAAGGCGCGAGCGTTGGCATTTTTGCGTTGAAAATCAATATGTTACCTTGAGGCGATGGGGGTGCGGCATCGCGTCAACATGCATCGATGTGGCCAAAGGATGGCGCCCAGGGATTCTCGGTGGGGAATGTTGGGCGGGAAACCCTAGCTCGCTTCGAGGAAACTCTCGGCGGTCCGCAGGTCCACGGAAACGAGTTGGCTTACGCCGCGTTCAGGCATGGTGACCCCAAACAGCCGGTCCATGCGGCTCATGGTGATGGGATTATGCGTGACCACGACGAACCGCGTCTCGGTACGTTCGCGCATGGAATCGAGCAGGTTACAGAACCGCTCGACATTGGCGTCGTCGAGCGGGGCATCCACTTCGTCGAGCACGCATATCGGCGCCGGATTGGTGAGAAACACCGCGAATATGAGGCTCATCGCCGTCAACGCCTGCTCGCCGCCCGAGAGCAGCGTCATGGTCTGGGGCTTCTTGCCTGGGGGCTTGGCGATGATTTCGAGGCCCGCTTCAAGCGGATCGTCGCTCTCGACAAAAGTCAGCTCTGCCGTCCCGCCGCCGAAAAGCGTCGTGAAGAGATCGCGGAAATGCGCGTTGACCTTGTCGAACGCTTCGGTGAGCCGCGCGCGGCCCTCGCGGTTGAGGCTCGCAATCCCCGTGCGGAGTTTGGCGATCGCCGCGATAAGGTCTTCGCGGTCGGCGATCATCTGATCGAGCTTGTCCTGGACCTCGCGCGATTCCTCTTCGGCCATGAGATTGACCCCGCCAAGCCGTTCACGCTCGGCCTTCAAACGCTCGACGCGCGCTTCCACCGCCTTTTCCTCGGGCAACGCGTCTTCGGGCTTTATCCCTGCGGCTTCAGCCGTCCGGCTGGCCGGAATGTTAAGCGTTTCGCCAATCTGACGCTCGATCTGCTGGCGCTGGACGATATTGCCCTTGAGGCGTTCCTCGACGCGCGCAATTTCGGCCTTGGTGTCGGCGAGCGCTTCCGCTGCCAGCCGCGCGGCGCGCTCGGCCTCGCGATAGCCGGTCTGGGCTTCGGTCAATTTGTCCGATGCGCGTTTGCGCGCCTGTTCCGCTTCGGCGATCTGCTCATCGAGTTCGGCCCGCCGCTGGTCGAACGCATCGGGTGTCGCGTTGAGCGCCTCGAGCTGCGAGCCGATCTCGCTGCGACGGGCCTCGAGCGTCGCGATCTGGTTTTCCGCCTGCCCCTTGCGTCGTTCCCAGCTTTCGAGTTCGGAGGCGATCCTGTCGAGCCGGGACTTCCGCATTTGCGCCGCGCTGTCGAAACCGGCCAGTCGGACGCGCGCCTGCTCCGCCGCATCGCGCAGACCGGCAAGCGCCCGCTGCCGCGTTTCCGCTTCGCGCACCGCGTCGCCCTCATCTCCTGCCTCGGCCAGGGCGGCATCGGCGGTTTCCTTTTGCGCACGCGCTTCGGCCAGCGTTTCCTCAAGCCGGGCGCGCGACTCTTCCAGCGCCGATTGCCGGGCGACAAGATTGGCGAGGTTCTTTTGCGCCGCATCCAGTCCGGCCTGCGCGGCGGTTATCGCACGCTGCGCTTCGCGCCATTCGTTGCGCCGGGCCGTTTCCGCTTGCCGTGCCGTATCCAGACCGGCACGCAACGCGCCCAGATTTTCGCGCGCCACTTCGCATCCTCTGCGCATATGGGCAATCTCGGCATCGAGTTCGGCCAACCGGTTGCGCTGGGCAAGCCGCTGAGCCGCCGGCGTTGGGGCGTCGGCCTTTGCAACGAACCCGTCCCAGCGCCAGAGAGCACCCTCCAGGCTCACGAGCCGCTGGCCGGGCCGGAGCTCGGTCGCAAGCGCCGCACCGGCCTCGACGGAAACCAACCCGATCTGGTCGAGCCGGCGTTTCAAAAGCGGCGTACCGGAAACGAATTGCGAAAGCGGCACTGCGCCTTCGGGCAGCGGGGCGTCCGCTGCGCCATCCCCTGCGTTTGACCAGTAGAGCGGCGCCGCGCTGTCCGATGAGGCTTCGAGATCGTCGCCCAAGGCGGCGCCAAGCGCCGTCTCGTAACCCGGCGTGACGCTCAGCGCATCGACGATGGCTGGCCACAACGATCCGCCATCGACATTGAGCACCCGTGCCAGCGTCTCCGCCTCGCTTTCGAGCCTGTTGAGGCCGGTTTCAAGATCGGCCAGTGCCGGTTGCCCGGCCTCAAACGCGATCTGCGCCTCACGCGCCACCTGTTCGGCCTTTTCTGTTTCCGCCTCGGCGGCGGTAGCTGCGCCTTGCGCCGCTTCGAGCGCACTGCGCCGTTCATTGACGGTGTGGTCCGCCGCAAGGCTCTGCGCTACCGCTTCAGCATCGCGCACGATATCGGCCATCTGGCCTTCGAGGCGCTCCAGCCGTTGCGCGGCCTCCTGGGCACCACGTTGCGCCTGCGCCCGCCGGGCCCTGATTTCTGCCACGGCATCCCCGGCCGCGCGTGCGATTGCTTCGGCCTCGGCCAGCGCCACCTTGGCAACTTCGGCCTGATTGCGCGCGGTTTCGCTGGCCTCGCGGTCTGTCTCTGCCGCTGCTGTCAGTTCGCCCCGCTCTGCCGAAAGCGCCTCGATAATCCCACGGCTTTCCGCGATCAGCGCCGTCTCGCGCGCGCTATCGGTATCGATTTGCTTGATCCGGTCCTCGAGTTCGGCGCGCCGCGCATTGGCCTGCCGCCATTCGTCCTCGATCTGCGCGCGCAGAATGGTGAGCCGCTGTAGGACCGCCCCGGCTGCGGCGTCGGCATCCCGTAGAGGCTGCAGCGCAGCATCGGCATCTTCGGCCACCTTGCGTGCAGCAAGGTCCAGATGGTTGGCCTCGGCGAGCTGGTTTATCAGCCGGCCCTGTTCCGCCTCGGTTTGTTTTTCCGCGAACCGGGCCTGAACCCAGCGGATATGGTACAGCGCGGCCTCGGCGCGCCGGATATCGCCCGAAAGCGAGCGATAGCGCGTCGCTTGCCGAGCCTGACGCTTGAGCGTTTCGAGCTGCACCTCCACCTGCGCGATGATGTCGTCAACCCGTTCGAGGTTCTGTTCGGCCGCCCGAAGCCGCAATTCGGCCTCGTGCCTCCGCGAATGCAGCCCCGATATCCCCGCAGCTTCTTCCAGCAGCGCGCGCCGCTGCGTCGGCTTGGCCGCAATCAACTCGCCGATCTGCCCTTGCCTGACGAGGGCAGGGGAATGTGCGCCGGTCGAAGCGTCGGCGAACAGAAGCTGCACGTCGCGCGCCCGCACATCGCGCCCGTTTATGCGGTAGGCCGAGCCTTGCTCGCGCTCGATCCGGCGCGAGATCTCCAGCGTATCGGCAGCGTTGAACTGCGCAGGCGCGGTGCGGTCGGTATTGTCGAGCGTTACCGTTACTTCCGCGGAATTGCGTGCTGGGCGGTTGCTCGATCCCGAAAAGATCACGTCGTCCATGCCCGAAGCGCGCATGGCCTTGTACGAGCTTTCGCCCATCACCCAGCGCAGCGCCTCTACAAGATTGGACTTCCCGCACCCGTTGGGCCCGACGACCCCGGTGATGCCTGGCTCGAATACCAGTTCGACCGGGTCGGTGAAGGATTTGAAACCGGTGAGCTTGAGGCGCGAAAATATCATCTTCCGCGCCCCATGGGAGGTAGACTAGAGCTGGGCGTCGATGGCCGCCGAAAGGCTTTCGAAAGTAGCACCCGTTTCAAGCCTTTGCCCATTGATAAAGAAGGTTGGAGTGCCTTGGAGACCGAACTGGTTGAGAGCCTGTTCGCGCATGGATTCCAGTGCAGCGAACATTGCCTCATCGGTCAAGACTTCCTCGAACCTTTCCTGTGTAAAGCCGAATTGTTGGGCCACCTGGAAGATCGCCTGACGCGGGTTGTCGGCGGTCGCCCATTGGTTCTGCGTGGCCATATAGGCCGAAAGCACCTCGTGATAGGCCGTGCCCGAGGCTTCCGCCACCATAAGCACGGCGAGGTCAAGCACGTTGCGCCGGAACGGCCGCGTGATGAATCGGATGCGCCCGGTGTCGATATAGGTTTCCTTGATGCGCGGTAGGACCGTATTGTGGAAAGTCGCGCAATGCGGGCAGGTTGGGGAGACGTATTCGATCACGGTCACCGTCGCGTTGACCCCGCCCAGCGGGCGGTCTGGCAGCCCGTCCGGATTGTTGATCGGCTGGTTGTCGATCGGCTCGACCGGCGACCCATCATAAAGCGCGACCTCGCCTTCCGCGGCCCCGGTATCCCCCTCTGGCGTCGCCTGGGCCTGGGCGGTGTTGCTCGTCGTGTCGCCGCATCCGTAAAGGAGCGTCGCGACAGAAACGCCAGAACCGAGAACGATGAGGTTTCTGCGATTGAGCAATGGATCAACTCCCGATCGATAAAAGTAATTCGCGGCGCACACTACACAGACAAACCAAGGCCGCAAGTGGGCACCGCCATCAACTCAAGGTTACCTTTTTGCCCAGAACCCCCCTCCCGAGCTTTTCGAGCGCGGCGCGCAGGTCTTCGTCTTCGATATTGGACACCGCTTGTGCCAACTGTGCCGCCTTTTCGGGCGGCAGCGCACGCGTGGCGATCGGCGCGTTCGGTTCGGACGTCGTCAACGGGTTGGGCGAGAGCTTGACCCTGGAAACCAGGAGATAGCCGAAATAGCGGTTGACCGCTGCGGTGATTGCCGGCGCCTCGTGGGTCAGCGCGAGGGCTTGTCCCTCGCGGCAACGCAGGTAAAGCACCGCTCCTTCGGGATCCGGCCGGTCGCGCCGCGGCCAGACCAGCTTGTCGGGGGCAGAAACGGTATCGTATGGCGTAGGCGCAATGGACGCCCAGTTCGCGATCAGGTCACGGCTGGCGAACCCTCGGCGCCGCAACGCAGGATCGAGCGTATTGCCGAGCATGTCGCCAAGCTGGACGGCGCGGTTTGCGCGTTTGGGCGGTGGAGATTTCTCGGCCATGCTTGCCTGATGCGTGCGGATCGGGTTGTGTCCATCATTATGGAATACGACGTCCCCGTGCAACATTTCCCCAAGTCCGTGGATGCCACGGCCGTCCTCGACTGGTATGACCGGCATGCGCGCGTCCTGCCCTGGCGCGTCTCACCCCGGGACCGGGCGCGCGGCATAAGGCCTGACCCCTATCATGTCTGGTTGAGCGAGATCATGCTCCAGCAGACGACGATTGCCGCGGTGGGCAAATATTTTGCCGCCTTCACGCGCCTCTGGCCCACGGTCGTCGATCTTGCCGCTGCCCCGCTCGACGATGTCCTCGTACAGTGGGCGGGACTGGGCTACTATGCCCGCGCACGCAACCTTCACGCGTGTGCGCAGGAAGTCGTCGCCCGCCACGACGGTATATTCCCGACGACCGCCGCCGCCCTGCACGATCTCCCTGGCATCGGCGATTATACGAGCGCCGCCATCGCCGCCATCTGTCATGACGAGCAGGTTGCGGTGGTCGATGGCAATGTGGACCGGGTCATTGCACGCTATCTCGCCTTGCCGCGCCCGGTGCGCGAGGAAAAGCCGCGGATTCGCGCGGTGGTAGCCGCCTCGGTTCCCCAAAGAGCGGGCGATTTTGCGCAGGCCATGATGGATCTCGGCGCCACCGTCTGCGCGCCGCGCTGCGTTAGCTGCCTTGTTTGCCCTCTCAAACCGCAATGCGCGGGTGCCGCCCGTGGCGATCCGCTCGCCTTCCCGGTCCCTCCGGCAAAGCCGGTCCGTCCGACGCGTTACGGCCATGCCTTCGTCATCCGCCACCCGCTCGGCAAAGTGTTTCTTCGTCAGCGTGGCCCCAAGGGCTTGCTGGCCAAGATGACTGAAGTTCCCGGCAGCCAATGGACGTCTGAGGAGGGCCAGCCGGCCTTTCCCTTTGAAGCCGGGTGGGCTCGCGCGGGAACGGTCGAGCACACCTTCACGCATTTCCATCTCGTCGCCCATGTGTGGAGCGTCAAGTCCGATCGGGCGCTTGATGAAGGCTGGTGGGCCGAGATCGGCGCGCTCGGCAACGAGGCGCTGCCGAGCGTTTTCCGCAAGATGCTGAGGGCAGCAGGGATTGAGAATTAGGGTCCCAACGGCCCCGCACCTTGGAGGCATGGGAGTGCGCTAAAAAAAGCCCCCGAGCACTGCCGGGGGCCAGAATGCCTGACTGATTGGAGGTCGGAATCAGGCAGAAATCTTCTCTAGGTCTGCGCGCACCTTGCCGCGCAATTCGTCTATGGGAACAAGATTTCCCTTGTCCTCGTAGTGCCAGAACGTCCACCCGTTGCAGGCCTCAAAGCCCTGCACCAGTGCGCCGACCTTGTGGATCGATCCACTCTTGCCGTCGCTGACAAGCGAGCCGTCCGCACGAACCGTCGCCCTATAACGCTTATGGGCGTCGAACAGTTGCGTTCCCGGAACAATTACGCCTTGTTCGACCAGCAACCCGAACGGAATGCGCGGTTCGCTACGTTTCGGTGTTGTGGTTTCAATAGATGCGGAATCGTGCGGTTTAATGGCCGCAATGCGTTTCAAAGCTGCATTGATATAGGCGTTTTCGCGTTCAATGCCGATGAAATGCCGCCCCAGCTTCCGTGCCACCGCCCCCGTGGTCCCCGTCCCGAAGAACGGATCGAGCACCACGTCGCCGGGTTTGGTTGTCGCCATCAGCACCCGGTGAAGCAGGGCCTCGGGCTTTTGCGTAGGATGAACCTTGTCGTCGTTGGCATCGCGAAGCCGCTCGCCGCCCGTGCAAATGGGAAACAGCCAATCGGAGCGCATCTGCACCCCGTCATTGGCAAGTTTCAGCGCCTCGTAATTGAAAGTCGGGCGGGATTTCTGGCTGCGCGACGCCCAGATCAGCGTTTCGTGCGCATTGGTGAACCGCGTGCCGCGGAAATTGGGCATGGGATTGGCTTTGCGCCAGACGACATCGTTGAGGAGCCAGTAGCCAAGGTCTTGCAGGGCCGTGCCGACGCGGAAAATATTGTGGTAGGACCCGATCACCCAGATTGCCCCGTTGGGCTTCAGTATTCGGCGCGCCGCGCGCAACCACTCGCGCGTGAAGGCGTCGTAATGGGCAAAGCTCTCGAACTTGTCCCAATCATCGTCGACCGCATCGACCTTGGACTGGTCGGGCCGGGTCAATCCCTCTTCAAGCTGGAGATTGTAGGGAGGATCGGCAAAGACAAGATCGACCGAGGCTTCAGGCAACGCATCCATCTGCGCGATGCAATCGCCGACGAGAATGGTATCGAGGGGAAGGTGACTCTCGCGAGCCTCCGGGGCGCGCTTGCGCGCGGAACCGGTACTCAACATCTTGATAACCCTAACGCAATACTAATTGGGGTGTTGTACCCCGTTAGGGTTAAATGCCGCCTAAGGTTTAGGGTTAACGGCTGCTTACCGGATCGCTGCCATCACGGGCGCAAAGCTCATGCGGTGCACTTCGGAAGGCCCCAGGCTTTCGAGCGCCGCCATATGCACCGGGGTTCCATACCCCTTGTGGCGTGCAAAGCCGAAATCGGGATAGCCGCAATCCATGATCGCGCACATCCGGTCGCGCACGACTTTCGCGACGATCGAGGCCGCAGCGATCGAAAGACTTTTCGCATCCCCACCGATGACGTATCGACCGGGACAGGACAGGCCGGGCGGCACGTCGCGTCCGTCAATCAGGGCGATATCGGGCTGGACGGGCAGGGAAAGCACCGCCTGCGTTATTGCCCACAGTGTCGCGCCACGAATATTGAGCCTGTCGACCTCCACCGAGGGCGCCGCGCAAAAACCGATCTGGCCCGTTTCGAGGATTGCTGCAAACAGCGCTTCGCGTCGCGCTTCTGTTAGCTTTTTGGAGTCGTTCAGCCCTAAAGGAATATTGTCCGGATCGAGAATGACGGCTGCTGCAACCACCGGTCCCGCCAGCGGCCCGCGTCCAGCTTCATCGACACCGGCAACGAGGCACGCACCGTCGGCCCGCGCTGCGTGCTCATGAAACAGGTCGGGCTGATCGGGTTGTGCCGCACCGGCTATCGAATCAATCATTGCCATGGACGGACAATGCCCCAAACGACAACCTACCGAAAGAGGCAGGAAACCCCGCTCCAGAGCGCCTCGACGACGTCGGTCTCCTCGGGGCCGCTGACGATGCCGAAAAGGGATTCGCTCCAGAACTCGTGGCCAAGCGTGGTTTCCTCGACCTCGATCTCATGGAACAATGTCGCGCGGACATCGGAGAGGGTGCTTCCCAACCCCAAGCCACTGCTGGTTTCGATTGCGGCGCCCTGTTCCATGAACCAGCCCTCGAAAGCCTCCTCCTGGAAATGTAGCGTCATCGAATTCTCGAACGCATCGTAATCCATCGGTCCCGCGCCGCATTCTTCCAGGGAGCCGCTATGGGCCGGCTCACCCCAGAGCTTTCGCGCCAGCTTTTCGACTTCGGCCTGGTCGGTCCCGAACGGAATGAAATGGATTTCGCCGTCCTGCTTGAGGTTCAATCCTCCGCCTGCCGGATAGAGCGCCCATTCGGTTCCTCCGGCAAATGCCTCAAATGACAGCGCGCCCATTATCGTCGCCAGAATCAACTTACTGCCAAAGTTCGACATACTGCGCTCTCCCCCAAAAGACCGCTGGAAGGGTATCAGAAAAGGCTCAGTTGTGGCTCGTCCTTTTTCGCATGCGCGAAAAGATCGGTCCTCAATGCCGGCCCGCCAGTCTCAAGCCCAAGCCGGGCAATTGCCTTTTCGAACCGCTGCTGCATCAGGAGCGCATAGGGCCCTTCGCCCTTGAAGCGTGAACCGAAGCGTGGATCGTTCTCCTTGCCGCCCCGCATGTCGCGCACAAGGTTCATCACGTGCCGTACCTTATCGGGATAGGTCTTGAGCAGCCATTCGCGAAAAATGTCCCGCACCTCCCCCGGTAGCCGCAGAACGATGAACGAGGCCGCCGTTGCCCCCTGCGCCTTGCCTGCATCGAGAATGCGTTCAAGCTCGTGGTCGTTGATCGCAGGGATCATGGGTGAGGCCATGATCCGGGTCGGTATTCCGGCTTCCGAAAGCAGCTTGAGGGCTTCGAGCCGCCGCGAGGGGGTGGAAGCGCGCGGTTCCATGAAGCGCGACAGCTTGTGGTCCATCGAGGTCACCGATATGCCCACCGCAACCAGATTGTGCTTGGCCAGCTTGGTGAGGATGTCGAGATCGCGCACGATCAGCGCCGATTTGGTGACGATGGTCACCGGGTGCCGGGTTTCGAGCAGCACCTTGAGGATTGATCGCATCAGCCTGTGCTTGCGCTCGAGCGGCTGGTAGGGGTCTGTATTGGTGCCGATGGCGATCGGTCGCGGCTTGTAGCGTGGATTTGCCAGTTCGGTGCGCAAAAGCTCGGCGGCGTTGACCTTCACATAGATATCGCGCTCGAAATCCACCCCCGCCGAATGACCGAGATAGGCGTGGCTGGGGCGCGCATAGCAATAAGAGCAACCGTGCTCGCAGCCACGATAGGGGTTGATCGAGCGATCGAACCCGACATCGGGAGAAACGTTTCGCGTGATGATCGATTTGGCGCGTTCGATATGCTCGCGCGTCTCGAAGCCTTCCTCGGGCTCCGGCTCCCAGCCGTCCGCGAACATCTCGCGCCTGTGCACCTCGAACCGTCCGGCCTCGTTCGATTTCGCGCCGCGCCCGCGCAGCCGCGCGGAGTCGATCACAGGCCGGCTCAAAAGGTCGAAATCGCGGGTGCCGAACAGCCGCCTGCGCGCGTCAAGCGCCTCACCAGATCCTGTCTGCGCCATTGTTCCGCTCCATTCTTCCCGCCCCAAATGGACAAGGCGAATCGTGCCTCGACCGTTCCTTAACCTTAGCGAAAGAATTGGAACATAACAAGAACAAGAAGCGAGGCCGGTTACCGCTCGTGCAGTCGCGGCATGACTTCGATAAAGTTACACGGCATATGTCGGCTGTCGAACTGGTGGCGCAGAATTCCTTCCCATGCGTCCCGGCATGCCCCCTTGGAGCCCGGCAGGCAGAAGACGAAGGTCGATCCAACAAGTCCAGCCGTCGCGCGCGATTGGAGCGAGGAGGTGCCGATGGTTTGCGCCGAATATTGATGAAAGAGCACGGAAAACCCGTCCATCCGCTTGTCGAACATCGGCTCGATGGCATCTGGCGTCACGTCCCGCCCCGAAAAACCCGTACCGCCAGTGGTCAGCACAACGTCGATCGTCGGCTCATCGATCCACTTCTGAACCTGTGCGCGGATAACCTCGGCATCGTCCTTGACGACGGCGCGTTCCACGCAACGATGGCCATCTCCATCGATCATCTCCGAAAGCAGGGCACCCGAGGCGTCGGTTTCCAGCGTTCGCGTATCGGACACCACCAGGACGGCGAACGTCACGGGGACGAAGACGCGCGTCTCATCGATCTTGAAGGGAAACATCTTTTCTCTCTTAAGGTTCGTTGCTCTCAGGCAGCTCGAAGCTTTCATCATCTGAACGCGGGTCGAGCCCGATCGTTTCGGAAGTTACGGTGCGTTCGGTCGGCAGGGGACGGAACGGTGCGCGGTCCTCGGCAGGCGTCGCCGAGCGCACCTGCATCCTGAGCCATGCTGTGGCAGCAAGGGCAGTATGGAAAACCACCGTCACCAGAAACAAGGCGACGGGACCGAAAAACTGCATGGTGAGCGAAGCGGCGATCGGCCCCAGCACCATGCCCGAGCCCAGCACGAGCAGCATTCCAGAGGCAATCTTGCCGAAATTTCCTTGTTCGGCAAAGTCGTTCGCATGGGCCACCGCAATGGCATAGAGCGAATAGGCCGCCAGCCCGTAAAGCGCGAACAGGATATAGAGAACGGCATTCTCGTCGGGATTGAAAACGATGAGGAGCAACCCCGCCAAAGCACCGATCATGGCGACGCCCATCATCACCTTGCGCCGGTCGATCCGGTCCGAAAGCCGGCCCAGGGGAACCTGTGCAATGGCACCCGCCACGATCGCAAGGCTCATGAGGTAGGCGACGGTCGCCGTCGAAAACCCGCGCTCGATGCCGTAAACCGGTGCAAGCGTACCGAATGCTCCGTTCGCCATGCCCACCGAAAAGGCGGCAATCACCGCGATGGGCGATGTGCGGTAGATGAGCCCGATATCGAACGAGGCCGATTTGAGCGGGGCTGGTTGTGGGGTGCGCGTCACGGCCGTGGGGAGCACAGCGCCGATATAGGCAATCGCCGCGAGGACAAACGGCAAAAAGCCGGCCACGCCAGTTGCGGCGATAGTCATCTGTCCGGCGGTCGAGGCGAACAGCGTTACGCTGACATAGATCGAAAAGGTGGTGCCGCGGTTCTCGTTATCCGAGACCTCATTGAGCCAGCTCTCCACCACCATCGCTGCCCCTGCAAAGCAGAAGCCCGAAAAAATGCGCAGGCCGATCCAGGCCAGATCGTTGATGAAGATGAGATTGAAAAGAATGGTCATGCACGCGATCGACGCCATAACGGCGTAAGACCGGATATGTCCGACCCGGCGCACAAGGAACGGCACGGCAATCGAACCCGATATGAATCCGACCGACCATCCCGTGCCGATGAGGCCCAGCGCCAATAGCGAAAACCCTTCCTCGGAACCGCGCACGGGGAGAATCAGCCCGTGCATGCCCCCCGCCACCATCAGGAGAGCTGAGCTCAAGAGAAGCGCGGAAATCCTGACGATCTGAGACATTTGGGAGAATATGGCTGGCTTGGAGAACTGCGGCGCACCCTATCCGGTTTGCCCGCTCCTGCCTACTCCGCAACCGACATTGCCGGCAGTGCCCTTAATAGGCCCCCCGCCTTGCCTTTGCGGTCCAAGAGGCGTAGCCATTGACCGCGAGACGAATTTTTCCTCCTTCTCGTTCTTGCTGGTTTCTGTCGTGTCCAATTCCATCCCCCCATCGCCCGGATCGCGTTCCGGGGTCAGACGCTATCTGCCCACAGGGGCGATGCTCGGCATTTCGCTCAAGGTGGCGTCGGTCGTGGTTTTCGTGGCCATGAGCGCGATCATCAAGGGCGCAGAGGGCGTTCCGGTCGGGCAACTTGTCTTCTTCCGCTCCCTTTTTGCGCTGGTCCCGATTTTCATCCTGCTGGGCTTTCGGGGGGAACTGATCTCCGGGTTCAAGACCAAACGTCCCATGGCACATGTCCTGCGGGGCGTGGTCGGCACGGTGGGCATGTTCCTCATCTTTTTCGGTCTGACGCGCCTGCCGCTGCCCGAGGCAACCACCATCAATTATGCGACACCTCTGTTCATCGTGATTTTCTCGGCCGTGTTCCTGCGCGAACGCATTCGCTTTTTCCGCTGGAGCGCCGTGGTCGTGGGTCTGATCGGGGTGATCATCATCATGTGGCCGCGCCTGACCGTCTTTTCGGGCGACCTCTCGAATGTCGGGCCCCAGACGGAGGGCGCCATTGCCGCTTTCATCGCCTGTATGACGGCAGCTGTCGCCATGCTTACGGTGCGCAATCTCGTCAAGACCGAATCCAGCGCCACCATCGTCATCTATTTCTCGATCGTGAGCACCGTGATGGGGCTGCTGAGCATTCCTTTCCTCGGATGGGTGCCGCTTTCTCTCGAACAGACGCTGGTGCTGATCGGGGCGGGTTTTGCCGGCGGGATCGGCCAGATTCTGCTCACCGAAAGCTACCGCCACGCCGAACTGACCACCGTCGCCCCTTTCGAATATTCCTCGATGGTTCTCTCGATCGTCATCGGCTTTGCGATCTTCTCTGAAATCCCAACCCTCGAGATGCTGATCGGCGGCACGATTGTCACGGCCGCTGGGATTTTCATCATCTACCGCGAACACCAGCTCGGACTGGACCGCAAAACGGCGCGCAAAGTTTCGAGTCCGGCCTAAAGTACCGGCGTCGCCGCCACCCAGTAACCCGAGAGCTTCTCCCGCAGGTCGTGGGCGGCCTGATGCGCGGCTGGAGCGCTGCCGTAAAGCCCGAAGCAGGTCGCGCCCGAGCCCGACATTCGCGCCAGGGCGCAACCTGACGTGGCCTTTATCGCCGCAATGACATCGGTGATGGCCGGTACGACCTCGGTGGCAGGCGCTTCGAGGTCGTTGCGTGTGTCCTCAAGCCAGAGCGAAAGCATCGCCGCGCGGTCGAGTGCTTCGGGAAGTGTTGGCATGGGCGGGTTTTCGCGGCTGCTGAGCCGCTGGAACACGTCCGCCGTCACCACCGGCGTCAGCGGGTTGACCAGCACCAGGTGAACAGGGGGAAACATGCTGAGCGGCTTGAGCCGCTCGCCGATTCCCAGCACCTCGCAGGTGGTGGAAAAAAGGCACATCGGCACATCCGCGCCCAGCGATGCCGCCAGCGAGAACAGGTCCCCGTCTGTCACGGGAGGCGAACTCATGCGGGCCAGCATGCGCAACACCGCCGCCGCATCGGCGGAACCACCACCTAGCCCCGCGGCAACTGGCAGGTGCTTTTCGAGGTGAATCGCCACCCCGCCATTGAGGTGGTCGGGAAACTTCAGGCGGAACCTTTCAATCGTGCGCAACACGAGGTTGGACCGTCCTGAGGGCAGGTCCCCGGCAAACGGCCCGGAAATGGTCAGCCGGTCCTCCTTTGCAGGGGCGGCGAAAAGCTGGTCCCCGAGTTCGGTAAAGACACATAGCGAATGAAGCGTGTGGAAACCGTCCTCACGCCGTCCTGTCACGTGCAGCGCGAGATTGACCTTGGCGGGCGCCGACTCGAAGATTTGCTCCCGCATCAGGGGGTGAGATGGGCGTCGGCAACGGGTGCGTCGGGATCCAGCCCGTCGAAGAGCTTGGCGGAAGCCCGTTCGGCGACGGAACCGTCGTCGTCGACATCCACGGCAATGCGCCACTGGAACATGGCTTCGCGCTTGCGCCCCGCGACCCAATAGGCGTCGCCCAGATGGTCGTTGATTTCCGCCGAATTAGGCAGGTACTGCAGGGCGCGTTCGAGTTCGGCGATGGCGTCATCAATTCGGCCGAGCTGGTAGTATGCCCAGCCGAGGCTATCGATGATATAGCCATCCCGCGGCAGGATGGCGACAGCGCGGTCAATCATCTCAAGCGCTTCATCGAGATTGAGCCCTTGGTCCACCCAGGAATAACCCAGGTAATTCAATACGTAGGGCTGATCTGGGTTGAGTTCGAGCGCCTTGAGGAAATCGGGCTCGGCGAGCTCCCATTGCCCCGAACGCTCATAGGCGATCCCTCTCACGTAAAAATAGCGCCATTCATGCGGGCGATTGCCGTCAACCCGCTCGATCAGTTTCGAATAGACCTCGGCAGCTTCCGCCCATTGTTCGTCATAGCGCAGGATATCGCCCAGTGCGCCCAGCGCCTCGATATTGTCGGGGTGGATCACTGTAATATTGCGCAACCGCGAAATGGCGTCCTCGCGCTCGCCGGCGAGATCGAGATTTTCCGCCTGACGCACCAGTGCATGGGGGTAGAACGGCGACTCCTTGCTGATGCGGGCAAAGAAGGCGCTTGACCGCTCATAGCGTCCGGCACGGGCGAACAACTCGCCAAGCGTCATGGCCACCGCGGATGCGTCAGGGTCGAGATAAAGCGCCAGTTGAAGGAAGATCGCCCCGAGCTCGGTCGACCCCTCCTGAGCGATTGCCGCGCCCAGCCCGTGCAGGACTTCGGCCGCTCCAGCCTGTACATTGGCCGCAAACAGCCCGGGCCTCCGCTGTGCGCCGATGGGCTCGGCAAGGGCATCGAGGTAGGGGTGCGAGATGCCCTCGTCATTCAAGGCATCAAGAATTTTCTGTGCCTCGTCATACCGCCCCGCATTGGCGAGGATGCGGATGTAGGCCTGTGCGACGCGGGGGTCACGCGGATCGATTTCGTAGGCTTCGCCGCCATAGCGCAGAGCATCGGAACGGTTGCCGGCGACATCGGCCATTATGGCGCGGTGGAAGACGAGAAATTCGTCGAACCCGCCGCCAGACAGCCGGTCCATGGCGGCAAGGGCCGCCTGGGAATTACCATTGCCGACATTGGCCCAGGCGCCGAGAATCCCGGCCGTAATGCCGATCAGCGAAAGGTCGGGTACCCGCCCCAGCTCCTGGATTGCCGAGGGATAGCGGCGCTGCTTGAGCGCCACCGTTCCAAGCGTCAGGCGCGCGAGTTCATTTTGCGGGTCGATATCGAGCAGGTGCTGGGCGCTTGCAGCAGCATCCGATATCCGCCCGGCGACCAGATAAGAGATGAACGCGCGTCCCGAGTAGAACGGATTGTCCCAGTCCGCTTCGGCGGCCCGTGCGAAATAGCTTGCCGCCGTGCTGGCATCGAGATTGTCCAGCGCCGCCATGCCGGCGATGTAGCTGCCGGTTGGGCTCGAGCGCCGCAACGGGAACGTCTCAGCTTGCACCTGAAAGGAAACAAGCGTCGTGGCCGACAGGCAGATCGCGACACCTAGGCCGGCGGCGGCTTTCAGAAAGTTGGGCACGTCGTATTCGGGCTCCCCGATTCGGGCGCATTCAGAGCGCGTTGCACTTTTCCGTAAATCCGTGGCAGGAGCAAGGCCAGCGCTTACATCCCGGAATAATTAGGCCCGCTGCCGCCTTCGGGCGGCACCCAGTTGATATTCTGGGCCGGGTCCTTGATATCGCAGGTCTTGCAATGCACGCAGTTCTGCGCGTGGATACGAAAGACAGGCTCCCCGCCGTCTTCCACCACCTCGTAAACGCCTGCCGGGCAATAAAGCGGTGCAGGCTCCCCGTAGCGCGGCAGGTTTTCGCGGATCGGTATCGTGGGATCGGCCAGTTTGAGGTGTACCGGCTGGTCCTCGTCATGGGCGATATTGGCCCGATAAACCGCTTCCGAGCGTAAGAACGTCAGCTTGCCGTCCGGCTTGGGATAGGCAATCGGCATCACCTCCGAAATCGGCCTGGTGCGCGCGAAATCGGGCTTGGAGGAAACCATGCCGCCGAGCGGTGAGATTTTGGTAAGGCTCGATGCCCACATGTCCGCCCCGGCAAGCCCCACGCCCAGCAACGTGCCGAAGCGCGTCCAGAGTGGTTTGACCGCGCGCACCGGATAGAGGTCATCCCGGATGCCAGAGGAAAGGACCGTCTCGTCGAGCGACTCGATCGCGTCGTTTGCGCGCCCGGCGGCAATCGCGGCCGCGACTTCCTTGGCCACTGCCTGTCCGGAACGGATCGCATTGTGGATCGCCTTCAAACGCGGCACGTTCATGAACCCCGCCGCGCAGCCGATCAGCGCACCGCCAGGGAAAGCGAGTTTGGGAATCGACTGCCATCCGCCAGATGTCAGCGCGCGTGCGCCGTAAGAGATGACCGTCCCGCCCTCGAGCAGACCGGCGATCCGGGGATGCTGCTTGAAGCGCTGGAATTCCCCGTAGGGGGAGAGGGTGGGGTTCTCGTAGTCGAGATGGGTAACAAGCCCGAGGTAAACCTTGTTGTCCTCGGCGTGGTAGCAGAATCCGCCACCCCCGGCTGCCTCGCCCAGCGGGTAGCCCATGAAGTGTTCGACCTTGCCGGGCTTATGCTTTTGGGGATCGATCGCCCAGATTTCCTTGATGCCCAGACCATATTTCTGCGGTGCGCGGCCCTCGGCAAGCGCAAATCGGGCGATGAGCTTTTTGGCGAGCGAGCCGCGCGCGCCTTCCCCGATCAGCGTATATTTGGCGCGAAGCTCGATCCCTGCAGCAAAGGTCGATTTCGGTGTGCCGTCGCGCGCCACGCCAAGATCGCCCGTGACGATGCCGAGGATCTCCCCGTTGGGACCCATAACCAGATCTGCCGCAGCCGTGCCGGGAAATACGTCGACCCCCAACGCCTCGGCCTCGCCAGCCAGCCACCCACATAGCGCGCCCAAAGAGAGGATGACACCGCCCCTGGTCCGCATGATCGGCGGGATCAACAGGTCGGGGAAGGGAATGGCGCCGGTTTTGGTAAGATAGACGAAATGGTCTTCGCTCACCTCCGGCCCCACTGGCGCGCCCTTGTCGCGCCAGTCCGGGATCAGGCCATCGAGGCCGACGGGGTCCATCACCGCGCCCGAAAGAATATGCCCGCCCACCTCTGCCGATTTTTCCACGACCATAACGGACAGGTCCGGCGCCGTCTGTTTGAGCGCGATTGCCGCGGCGAGGCCAGATGGTCCGGCGCCGACGATAACGACGTCGGTTTCCATGATTTCGCACGCGTTGGCCTCGGTCATCCGGTGGTGTCCTCCCGATGGCGGTGGAAGTGAGGTTTGGGCTGTGACATAACAGAGTTCAATGCCAGATCGACACATAAATCGCGAAGAAATGTTGGCCATGCTGCAGTGGTACGAAGCAGCGGGCGTAGATATGGCCGTGAGCGAAGAGCCTGTCGATCGCTTCGCCCAATCGGCTGTCGCCCCGCCGCCGGCTCGAGCTCAGGCTCCCGCACCTGAAACGTCGTCGCCAGCTATCGCTGCACCTGGTGCCGATGCCGACCCGCAAACCGCGCGCGATCTTGCCGCAAAGGCGACAACGCTGGACGCGCTGCGCGAAACGCTCGAGAGCTTCGAGGGCTGCGGCCTGAGACTTCGAGCTACAAACCTCGTCTTTGCCGACGGCAACCCGGAAGCCGACATCATGCTTGTCGGCGAAGCGCCTGGTCGCGACGAGGATTTGCAGGGCAAGCCTTTCGTCGGCCGCTCGGGACAGCTTCTAGACCGGATGCTCAAATCCATCGGCCTCGACCGGACCAAAGTCTATATCGCCAACACCGTTCCCTGGCGCCCGCCGGGCAATCGCACCCCCGCGCCTTCGGAAGTTGCTGTCTGCCTGCCGTTCCTTCACCGCCAGATTGAACTCGTGGCCCCCAAGGTCCTCATCGCGCTGGGTGGCGCCTCGGCGTCGACCCTATTTGAGACCACCGCGGGCATCACGCGTATACGCGGCCAATGGCGCGAGCTGACCGTCAATGGTCACACCATGCGCGCAATCGCGACGCTGCACCCGGCCTATCTGTTGCGCCAGCCCGCGGCCAAGCGCCTCGCCTGGCAGGACCTGCTGTCGGTGAAATCTGCACTGGACGGTTTGGCTTAATCGTCCAGAGCGATCAATTCCCCCACCGCGGCATTGGCGGGGTGATTGGCGATGTCCTCGAATGCTCCGGACTGGATGATGCGGCCTCCTTCCATGATCGCGATGCGATCCGAGAGCCTTCTGGCATCGTCTATATCGTGTGAAACCAGTATGATCGGAACGTCGGTACGCTGCCTCAGACTAGCAATCTGCGCCTGCAATCGCCTGCGGGCGATGCGGTCGACTGCAGAGAAAGGTTCATCGAGCAGAAGCACTTCCGGCTCCCGCGCGAGGGCGCGCGCGATGGCCACGCGCTGCTGCTGGCCACCGGAAAGTTCGGACGGATAGCGGTGTTCGAGTCTGTGAAGCTCGACTATCTCAAGGAGCGCCGTCGCCTTTTCGCTCTTTTCGTGTCGTGGCAGTCCATCGCCCAGCGCGGCCATCACGTTGCCCAGCGTGTCGAGATGCGGAAAAAGCGCATAGGACTGGAACACCAGCCCGACCCGTCTGCGGTGGGTCGGTAAACTCACATTCGCCTCGCTGTTGTACCATTCTCCCGAGGCCACCCGCACTCTCCCGCCCTGAGGCGCGTATAGTCCGGCAATCGCTCGGAGCAGCGTTGACTTGCCGGACCCCGAACGCCCGATGAGCGCGAGAGACTCGCCTTGCCCGACGCTCAGTGCGACGTCGAGAAATATGGGTGCGCGGGCCTTGATGACGACGTCCAGCCCCGTCACGGCAGCCTCCGTCCTGCACGGCCCGATAGCCAGAACGTCGTGGTGATCGTCGCCAGCGAGACGCCGAAAAGCACAAGCGACATCGTATTGGCCGCCTCGAAATCGAATGCCTGGACGCGGTCATAGATGGCAATGGCGATGGTTTTCGTTTCCCCGGGTATCGACCCGCCCACCATGAGCACGATCCCGAATTCGCCGAGCGTATGCGCAAATGTGAGCGCCATGCCCGTGAGAATGCCCGGCCATGCCAGCGGCAGTTCAACCCGCAGGATCGATTGCAGGGGACTCATGCCGCAGCACCGCGCAGCCTCGCGCAAGGCAGGGGAAATCGCTTCGAAGGCTCTCTGCGCAGGCTGGATTGCAAAGGGCAGATTGAAAATCACCGATGCGACCACCAGTCCCTCGAAACTGAACACGAACTGGTGTCCGAACGTCGCCCGCCAGAATTGCCCGACCGGCGAATTCCCACCGAAGGCGACAAGCAGATAAAAGCCGAAAACGGTTGGCGGTAGAACTAGGGGCAGCATGACCAGCGCCTCGAGCAGAACCTTTGCGCGAAACGTGTTGTAGGCCAGGTACCGCCCGGCCAGGATCGAAACGGGAAGAAGCAGGACCAGCGTCCACACAGCAAGATGAAGCGAGAGCCAGAGCGCGGTCCAATCCATACCTATTCGCTTTCCGGCAAGGCGAAACCGTAGCGGTCCATGATCGCGCGCGCGGCGGGCCTTTGCATATAGGAGTAAAGGGCTTCTGCCGTTGGCGTTGCCCCGTCAAGAAGGGCCATGCGCTGGCGTAATGGCTGGTGCCAGTCCTCAGGTATCAACGCGAAACTGCCATGGTCCGATATGTTGGGCGCGAGAGCCAGAGAATAGGCGATGATGCCACCTTGTGCATTGCCCGAAAGGGCGAATTGCGCCGCCTGGCTGACATTTTCTCCAAGGACCAGATTGGGCTGGATACGGTCCCAAATTCCCTTATGGGCGAGAGCCTCCTCGGCCCGCATCCCGTAAGGAGCGTGCTCAGGGTTGGCGATGGCGAACCGCTCCAGTTCTCCCGCGTCGAGCGCGGCAACAAGCCCATTGAGTTCTTCGTCCACGGCAAGCTTCGATCCATGAGGCGCCATCACGACGATACGCCCGACCGCATAGAGGTCGCCTTCATCGCGCGTAAACCCGTCGCGGTGGAGCTCCTCGATAAAGCGTTCGTCCGCTGCCATGAATATCTCAAAAGGCGCGCCCTGGCGGATTTGCGTTGCAAGATTGCCCGTCGAACCCATCGACAGCCGTACCGGGAGGCCCGTTTCCGCCCTAAAGGCTTCCGCTACCTCTGCCATGGCAAATTGCAGGTCCGATGCTGCCGCTATCACGGGCCCTTCGCTCCGGGCATGGGCACCGGACACTGGCCCCGCCAGGGCAACGGCCGCAATTGCTGCGCGGAAAAGGGAGGTCGTCACAGTTCGCATCGCTATATCTCCAGAACTATAACGCTCATCATCCCACAGCGCATGCGTCAAGGTGTTCCGCTGATTTACTTCGTTTTTCTGAGTTTGGAGATGAGCGCAGCCTTCTCGTTCTGCGCGGTCCTCAGCGCCGCTTCCTCGATCGCCCGGTAGTGTCCCAGTACTGCTTCACCGAGATCGGAAAGCCGCGCGCCCCCGCCATGCGCACCGCCGGTGCTGGTTTCGACCAAGACGCCTTCAAAGCAGGCATTCATGGTCTCGACCATCTGCCAGGCGCGGCGGTAGCTCATCTCCATCGCACGCGCGGCACCGGAAATCGAACCCTCGGCCCTTATTGCCTCCAGCAGGTCAGCCTTGCCGGGTCCGATAGCGATTTTGCAGTCGTGCAGGATCCGAACGCGGAACTGGATTTGCGCGGGCGATGGCGGCATCGTTACCAACCGCCGCCGCCGCCGCCCCCTCCGCCACCGCCGGAGAACCCGCCGCCGCTCGAAAAGCCCGAACTCGACGATTTCGCCGGCTGCGCCGCGATCATCGCGCTCGATAGGCCGGTGGCAATCACGCTCATCGACTTCGAGAAGGTACTTGGAGAGAACGAGGAGCCGCGATACCAACCTGGGGCGTAGTTCGGGCCGGCGTCTCTCACCGCATTGCGCGCAAGGTCGGCCTGGAAGCGGTCCGACCACGGCTTTTCGACGCCCAGCGCCATCGCATAGGGTAGGATGCGCTCGAAGCGAGCGACGGTCATGTCGGGCTCGTTCTGGAAGTTGAGCCGCTCTATCTCTGCCGTTTCGAGATACATCTTGAACCCATCGATCTCGTCCATGACCCTGCGGCCGTGCACGGTCGGCGCGCGCATCAGGATGCCGAAGATCAGCGTGATTGCGAAGATGGACACGGCGGCGATAAACGGAAAGTTGAGCCAGTCAATGACGACGAGATCGAGCAACAGAAAGGAGAAATTCGAGAGAATAAATCCCATGACGACCACCGATACGACCTTGCTCAGCGCCGGCCCTTGCCACATCTGGCGCAGACCCAGTCCGAACATGCCGATAAAGACCGCCGCAAACAGCGAAAAGAACACGAACATGACGTCCAGCACATCGAACAGGGCCATCGTAACGACCGAGGCAAACGCCAGCACGATGCCGAAGACGACGAATATCACGTGGCTGTTGAAATAGACCGAACGGTTCTCACCTTCCAGGGCTTTGAGGAAATTGCCTTTCGTCGTGTTGAGCGCTGGCCCGTTCGATGTATCGATCACGACGCGCGACTTGCCTTTGAGATACCCGAATATCACCGCCTCACCTGGCGGCAGGGTTTCGTCCGGGCTCTTGCCCGTCGGGTCGAGCGCGGTCTTTTTGCCCTCCTTGTCGATCGCGATCAGGCCCTTGGTCGCCAATGAAACGAGCGCGGCGGAAAAGGCCAGCCAGCCATTATTGGTCCAGCCCATCCGGTGTACATAATGGGTGAGCGCAGGGGAGAATCCCTGCGGCGGATGAAACCGCGGAAAGATGACCCCCTTGGCCGGATCGCGCCCGACCCGCATCCAGGCTGTAAAATTATAGAACAGTGCAACGAGCAGAAGGACGGCGGGTACGACCGTGTTGCGGTTGTCCGAAAGCCAGTACCAGAATGCGTCCATCCCCTCGGGCGCAACGAGTACGCCCTTTTCGAACGCCACCGCCACGGTCATGCCCTCAAAGGGCTGCAGGGGCCGGGCAAGGGTGAACCGCACCTGATAATCGGACAGACGCTCGACGCGTGCATTCGACCCGGTAGCGCCCTGGGCGCCCGTGAACACGTTGAGATCGAGGATGTTGGCGTGCTCGGGAAGCGTGATGACGCTCCTCGCCTCGAGAATGGGGAACTGCCAGAAGTTGCCCGTCACGTTCCAATAGAGTTCGTCATGGTCCGCGAACATCCGAGCCGCCCGTTCCATGGTGTAGCGGATCTGGTAGCGGTGAATGCCGTGCTCGAGAAACACGTCCGCATTCCCGATCCGGATCCGCGCGCCGTCACGGATCGATTCGAGCACATAAGGTTCGGCTGTGCCGTTGCGCGTGACTGAGAGGACCTCGAGATTGCTTTGGATACGCGTCCCATCATCGCCAAGGAGTATCGTCGGGATATCCCTGAAGATCCCCCGCCTGATATCGCGCCCCTCGGCATTGACCGCGATGGTCTCGGTGATGGTCACCGAGGCATCCCCATGCACGATGATCGCCGTATCGAAATTCCGGATCACCTCCTGCCCGAAAGCGGGGAGGGCGGTGATCGCAATGAGCAACACGAGAATAGATTTTGCGATTGTCAGCATCGATCCCCAGGCCTGCAATCTTCCACCCATGGTTTTTCCGGTGAAAGCGGGTGTAAATGCCTCAATGCTTGCTGGCGTCGAGGCCCTGTCCTGGGTTCCAGCTTTCGCCATAACAGCGGGGGAAGAGGACGAGGGCGCTTCCATCATAATCTGAAGCGCTTTAGCTAAATTTCACTTGCGGAACCGCTCGATCCGCTTCGTTGTCGAGCTCGAAATACTCGGCTTTGGAGAAATGGAAGGCGTTGGCAATGAGATTGGAAGGGAATGATTCGACCGCCACGTTGAGGTTGCGGACAGCCCCGTTGTAGTAGCGTCGCGAGAGTTGGATTTCGTCCTCGACCGTCTGTAGGGCGTTCTGGAATTCGAGAAAGGTCGTGTTGGCCTTGAGGTCGGGATAGGCCTCCGCCACGGCAAACAGCCGCCCGAGCGCGCCCGAAAGCTGACCCTCGACCCGCGACCTCTCTGCGGGCGATGCATTTCCTGCCGCCTGCACCGCCGCGCGCGCATCGGTTACCGCCTGCAGCGTCTCGCGCTCGTGGCCCATATAGCCTTTGACGGTTTCCATCATGTTGGGAATGAGGTCGGCACGGCGCTTCAGTTGCACGTCGATCCCCGACCAGCCCTCTTGCGTGAGCTGCCGGTTTTTCACCAGCAGGTTATAAGCATAGATCGCATAGCCAATAACCGCCGCGATCAGCGCAAGAACAACCCATTCCATGACTTATGCCCCCATCCGCAGGAATTTTTGGGGAGATTGGCACTTGGGGCGAGGGATGGCAATGGTGCGTAGGGGTTATTCGGCCCCGCCGCCCGCCGTTTGCAACCAAGCCTCGCCGCAGAGCTTGGCCAGCTCTCGAATGCGCAGGATGTAGCTCTGGCGTTCGGTCACAGATATTACCCCGCGCGCATCGAGCAGGTTGAACACGTGCGAAGCTTTGACGACCTGCTCATAGGCAGGTACGGCCATCGTCTGGCGGTTCCCGGATGCACCCTTGTCGAGAATCGCCCTGCACTCGACCTCGGCATCCTTGAAATGCCTGAACAGCATTTCGGTATCGGCAGCCTCGAAATTATATTTCGAGAACTCCTGCTCATTCTGCAGGAAAACATCGCCGTAGGTCACTTTGTCGGCGCCATCGCGGCCGTTGAAGTTGAGATTGTAGACGTTATCAACGCCCTGCACATACATCGCCAGGCGCTCGAGCCCGTAGGTGATCTCGCCCGGCACTGGATTGCACTCGATCCCGGCGACCTGCTGGAAATAGGTGAACTGGCTGACCTCCATCCCGTCGCACCAGCACTCCCAGCCCAGCCCCCAGGCGCCGAGCGTGGGGCTTTCCCAGTCGTCCTCGACGAACCGGATATCGTGCACTTTCGCATCGAGCCCGATGGCGGCGAGCGATTGCAGGTACAAGTCCTGGATGTTGGCGGGTGAAGGCTTCAGGATAACCTGGAACTGGTAATAATGCTGGAGCCGGTTGGGGTTCTCTCCGTATCGCCCATCGGTCGGGCGCCGCGAGGGCTGGACATAAGCCGCATTCCACGGCTTGGGCCCCAGCGAGCGCAGCGTCGTCGCCGTATGGAACGTCCCCGCGCCCATCTGCATGTCGTAGGGCTGGAGGATCACGCAGCCCTGATCCGCCCAGAAATTCTGCAAGGTCAGGATCAACCCCTGAAAGGAGTTCTTGGGGTCCATATGGGGCTTGATGGCATCGCTCATCGCGTGACGGTCCGGGCAGGAGGTTGAAGGCGGCGCGACCCTAGTGGTGGCGCGGTTGGAGGTCAAGCTGGGGCAGTTACTCGTCTCCTGGCCTATATACCCCGTCATTCCCACGCTTGAGCGTGACGACACCCGGCTTCTTGGCTTCCTGCCGGTTGCGTTCCAGCACCTGCTTGTGCCGCTCGGCCTTTTCCTTGTCCTCGGCCTGAAATTGCTTTTTCCAGTCACGCAGAATCGTGCGCAGACCGAAAAAGACAGTGAAGCCGATGACGATGTAAATGAGCGTCGTGCCCATGCTAGAGGCCCAGCCGCGACCAGATCAGCCGGTCCTCGATCAGCGCCAGGACCTCGCCGCCGATATCGCCGCCCGCGGTCGCCCGGGCTCCGAAGGCCGGAAGCTGGAACAGGCTGCGCTTGGGCACGATGAATTTCAAGACGACGTCCTTGCCGAAGCGTGCCTTGAGAGTTGAATGGATATCGCCCAGCCCGTCGACCAGCCCCATGTCCAACCCGCGCTTGGCCGTCCAGAACTCCCCCGTGAACAGCGCATCGTCCGGCGCTTTGAGCCGGTCCCCGCGCCGCGCCTTGACGTAGTCAATGAACACCGCGTGGATATCGAGTTCCATCTGCTTGATGCGGGCGACGTCCTCTTCCTTTTCCGGCAGGAAGGGGTCGAGCGTCGACTTGTTGCGGCCCGCCGTATAGAGCCGCCGCGTGATCCCGAGCTTGTCGATCGCCTCGACGAACCCGAACCCGGCAAAGATCACGCCGATCGAACCGACGATCGACGAAGGGTCAGCAATGATCTCGTCGCCCGCACAGGCGATGAAATAGCCCCCCGAGGCCGCCGCGTCCTCGACGAACATCAGTACGGGCTTGCCCTTCTCATTGGCCAGTTGCCTTATGTGCTCCGCGATCAGCCGCGATTGCACTGGCGACCCGCCGGGCGAATTGACGACGATCGCTATGGCCGGCGCCTTTTTGAACGCGAACGCCTTTTCGAGCAGCGGGGCTACGGAGGTGATATTGAGACGCCCGACCCTCTGCTCTGCCATGATCGTTCCCTGCAGGCGAACCACAGGAATGACGGTTCCACGGCGCAGAATGCGCTTGTACCAGGGCAGGGGAGGCGTCGTGTCTGTCATTGCTTTGCCGTCGGTTCGGAAGGAATGCCCCCGGATATAAGGACTGGGGAGCCCCTTTGCCAGTCGAACCGTGCTGTGCCCCGGAGGACGGCATCGATCTCCGGTACAAATCCGTTCCCTTCGTCGCCGTGCAGGGTTATCGGGGGCAGCAGCGTTGTCGGCGCGCGCGATCCCTTGCGGCCTTTGACCATCACGCGGCTGGCCGCCATGCCTGGGCGCGGCGAGAGAGGAAGCACCACGATCCCGCCCATGCGCGCACTAAAAGCCCCGAGCAGCTCCGGCAGGGCATCGGCGGTGTGGATAAAGATCACCGTGCCTTGTGCATGGGCGCTGGAAACCGCCGTCTTCACCCATCCGTCCAAGAAGGTGGCTGCCATGTGCCGGGCTCCCGCACGCGTTGGGTCCGGCGCCAGTGTTCCTTCCGAAAAATAGGGTGGGTTGGCGATCACCACGTCGAAGCGATCAGTCGCAAGCCCCGCCGTCTTGCGTTCGGCCCCGGCGGCGAGCACGTCAAGCGTGACCACGCCTGCGCGGTGGCCGAACCCATTTTGCGCGACGTTGAGCCGTGCCAGTTCTGCCATATCGGGGTCGATCTCCACGAACGTCGTTTCCAGAGCCTCCTCATGCGCCATTGCGCAGAGCCCGGCCACGCCCGCGCCGGCCCCGAGATCGAGCAGTCTGCGTGTCCCGGAAGGTACGCTCGTGCCCAAAAGTACTGAGTCCAACCCGGCCCGGAAACCGCTGCTAGCCTGCAATATGGACAATTTGCCGCCCAAAAACGCGTCCTTTGTGTGCGCTTGTGGTTTTACAAATCCGGGCGGCTGGTTTACCGACATAAGTTAAGCGGGCCTTGTTGCGGAAAGCCTCGCCAGCATAAACCAAGCGTACTGGACGGCCTAGAGCTTGTCCGGCGGAGAGCATCGCCGATGGCGGTTGAAACTTTGGCGCAAAGGCCGCGGGCCGACGCCACGCAAACGATAGATCACCTGATCGCGGCAACGCGCGAGGGTATGGAGGCGGTCAACCGGCTCATCCTGTCGCGCTCGGATTCCCCGGTCGACATGGTACCCGAAATCGCCAATCACCTGCTCGACTCGGGCGGTAAGCGTCTGCGTCCCATGCTCACCATCGCCTCGGCGCAAGCGTTTGGCAGGGCAGGGGGCAACGAAATTCGCTTTGCCGCTGCCGTAGAATTCATGCACAACGCAACGCTCCTTCACGACGATGTGGTGGACGAAAGCACCATGCGTCGCGGGCGCCCCGCCGCCCGCACCATATGGGGCAACCAGGCCTCGGTCCTCGTGGGGGATTTCCTGCTCGGCCAGGCGTTCCTGATGATGGTCGAGAGCAAGGATCTCGAAGCGCTCGGCGTGCTCGCCAAGGCAGCCTCAGTGATTGCCGAGGGTGAAGTTTTCCAGCTCGCCAAGGCAGGCGATCTCGAAACCACGGCTGCCGACTACGAACAGATTATCCACGCCAAGACGGCGACCCTCTTCGAGGCCGCAACGGAAGTTGGCGCGATGGCCGGCGGTGCCGATCCTGCCGCGCGCAAGGCACTCGCGGCCTATGGCCGGGAGCTAGGCATGGCCTTCCAGCTCGTCGATGACGTGCTCGATTATGGCGGGGCCCGAGGGAGCCTGGGCAAGAACACGGGCGACGATCTGCGTGAAGGCAAGATGACTCTGCCTGTCATCCTCGCCCTGGCGGCGGGCACGGAGGAAGAAAAGTCGGCGATCGCATCCGCGCTTGGCAACCCCGAGGCGGGAGAGCGCGAACTCGAAGCTGTTCTCGCGGTTTTTAACCGTTACGGCACATTGGCTCAGGCGATGGCCAAGGCCGAGCGGCACGCCGAAGCGGCCCGCGCGGCGCTTGCCGATCTCCCTCGGTCGATTGAGCGCGACATCTTGTTCAACGTGCCGGAATTCTGCACGCAGCGAGCCTACTAGGTTAGCCACGCAACCCCGAACCGAGTGATCGAACGCGTTCGATATGCCGCGTTCTCTGCGCGCCCGTGCTTCTTCCGATGCTTCCGAAACGCGTCACCTTGACCGGCTTGATCCCGCAATAGCCCAGCGTCGCCGTCTTGACTGTCACCACGTCGCTATTGCGGTATACAAGCAGGGTATAAAGGTTGGGCGCATCCGAGGTCGTGATGATATGGCCTGACTTGCCTGCCAACAGCTTGTCCCACATCGGATCGTTCTCATGGGGATGGAAGGCGAAGCCCGGCAGGAGAATGCGGTGGAAATAGCCGCGCAGCAGGGCCGGAGCCGATCCCCACCACACCGGGTAGACGATGACCCAGTGGTCGCACCATTTGATGTTGTCCTGAGCGAGCAGGAGATCGGGCTCGAGCGGCTGGATGGCATTGTATCCCTTGTGCAGAATGGGATCGAAACTCATATCCCCCACATTGTGCCGCAGTACCTCGTGTCCTGCCGTGCGGGCGCCGTCTTCGTAGGCGTCGGCAAGCGCGGCATCGAAACTGGATGTATCCGGGTGCCCCAGCAGTAGGTAAATGTTCATCGTGATCTCGCGGGATGCCGATATCGATCACGCTTATAAACCTCTTTGGCGCGGCAGCGTTGATTGGAATCAACCATTGCTCCCCGATGGACATGGACCGCTGCCCCTGCTAACCGTTCGGCCCGCACAAACGTCCCGTTTTCAAGGCCTCTGATCATGCCCGAATTGCTGCTTGAGCTTTTCTCCGAGGAAATTCCCGCGCGCCTGCAGCGCAAGGCTGCCGAGGATCTGAAAAAGGCCGTCACCAATGCGCTGGTCGAAAATGGTCTGGTCTATGAGAGTGCCGGGGCATTCGCCACGCCGCGCCGCCTTGCCCTGACCGTGACCGGGCTGCCGTCCGCATCGCCCGATACCCGGGAAGAGCGCAAAGGCCCAAAGACCGATGCGCCGCAGCAGGCAATCGAGGGATTTCTGCGCGGAGCAGGGCTTTCGAGCATCGACGAGGCCAAGGTGCAGTCCGATCCCAAAAAAGGCGATTTCTATGTCGCGGTGATCGAAAAGAAGGGCGCGCCTGCCGTCGATATTCTGCGGGAGATCCTCCCCGCTGCCGTGAAAACCTTTCCCTGGGGCAAGCCGATGCGCTGGGGTTCTGGCCGCACCGAATGGGTGCGACCGCTGCGCGCCGTGACCGCGACCTTTGGCGCCGACGGCGAAGACCCCGAAATCGTGCCGTTCAAGATTGAGGACGTCACGTCCTCCAACGTCACCTTCGGCCATCGTTTTATGGCGCCCGACGCCATCAAGGTGCGCCGGTTCGACGATTATGTGCAGGCGCTTGAAAAGGCCAAGGTCGTCCTCGATATCGATCGGCGCAAGGACATCATCCGGTCAGACGCCGAGCAGTTGGCATTCGCGCAGGGGCTCGAACTGATCGCCGACGAAGGGCTTCTCGAGGAGGTCGCCGGGCTGGTCGAATGGCCAGTCGTCATGATGGGCGCGTTCGATGAAGCGTTCCTCAAGGTCCCGGAAGAAACCATCATTGCCACCATCCGCGCCAACCAGAAATGCTTCTGCCTGCGCGACAGCGCGACGGGTAAGCTGGCCAACAAGTTCATTTTGACCTCCAACCTCGCTGCCGAGGATAATGGCGCGACAATCGTTGCGGGGAACGAGCGGGTCATCCGCGCGCGGTTGTCGGACGCCAAATTCTTCTATGAGCAGGACCTCGCCACCCCGCTCTCGGATAATCTGCCCAAGTTGAAAGACGTGGTCTTCCACGCCAAGCTCGGCACGCAATATGAGCGCATCGAGCGCATCGAAAAACTCGCCGCCGAAATCGCCCCGTTGGTCGGTGCCATTGTCGAGGACGCTAAACGCGCCTCCCGCCTCGCCAAGGCCGATCTGCCCACCGGCATGGTCGGCGAATTCCCCGAACTGCAAGGCCTGATGGGCCGCTATTATGCGCTCGCGCAGGGCGAAAAGCCCGAGGTCGCAGCGGCCATTGAGGATCACTACAAGCCGCTCGGCCCGTCGGATCGTGTGCCGACGGAACCGGTTTCGATCGCTGTGGCGCTGGCCGACAAGCTCGACATTCTCACCGGCTTCTGGGCGATTGACGAGAAGCCTACGGGGAGCAAGGACCCCTATGCCCTGCGCCGGGCAGCGCTCGGGGTGATCCGGATTATTTCGGAAAATGCGCTTCGCCTGTCTCTGGGCCGCTTTGTATCTGACACTGATCTTCTCTCATTCTTCCACGACCGTCTCAAGGTTTCCCTCCGCGATGCCGGCGCTCGCCACGATCTCGTGGATGCTGTGATTTCGGCCGATAGCGACGACATCCTCCAGATCGGCAATCGCGTCAACGCGCTCGGCGGCTTGCTCGAGGCGGAAGACGGCAAGGCGCTGCTGGCGGGCTACAAGCGGGCAGTCAACATTCTCGTTGCCGAGGAAAAGAAGGATGGCAAATCCTATACTGGCGATCTCGACGATGCCGCCCTGTCGGCCTCCGAGGAATCGGTGCTCTCTGCCGCTATCGATCTCGCCCGCACCGACGTTTCGGTGCGGCTCGAAGCCGACGACTATGCCGGTGCCATTGGTTCGCTGGCAACGCTGCGCGCGCCGGTCGATGCGTTCTTTGAAAAGGTGCTGGTCAACGACCCCGATTCGGCTATCCGCGCCAATCGCCTGAACCTTCTCGCCCGCCTCCGCGACATCATGCACCTCGTGGCGGACTTCGGTAAGGTGGCAGGTTAGGGGGCTTACCTGGCCTACCCTCCTTTCGTCTTCCTTGGGCTTGACCCGAGGACCATGAGGCGTGTCCGCTCGTTCGAAAGCGGCCCGCTCGATCCACCGCATAGGGTTTTGGGTCAAGCCCGAGCGTAAGGTGGTGTGAGGCACCTGTTTCCACACAACCTCATACGACGGCTTCTTTGCCCGCTTGACACATCGCGCCGCTTTATATAACCATTAAGTTACGGAACAAAATGGTTATAGAAAGGGAGTCGTTCCATGCCTGCCGCCGTTAAAGTCGAAACCCCAAACGATCGCGATATCGTCGTCACGCGCGTCTTCTCCGCGCCCGCCGATCTGATCTTCAAGTGCCATACCGTGCCTGAATATGTGCAAGCCTGGATGCTCGGCCCTGACGGCTGGCACATGCCGGTCTGCGAGATCGATCTGCGCGTGGGCGGGAAATACCACTTCGTCTGGCGCCAGAACGATGCCGACAATCAGTTCGGCGCCAAGGGCCAGTATCGCGAGATCAAGGCGCCCGAATTCATCGTCCATACCGAACGCATGTACGGTTTCCCCGGTGAGGTGGACGGTCCCGATGGCGAGGCGCTCAATACCCTGAGTCTTGTCGAAAAGGACGGCAAGACGATCCTCACCGCCACCATCCGTTTCGCCAATTCCAACATCCGCGACGGCGCCCTTGCCACCGGCATGACCGACGGCATGAACATGAGCTACGATCGGATGGAGCAGTTCATTTCAGAAAAACTCGCCAAGTAGCGACCGCAAGCGCCGCGCCAAGGCTCCGCTATTGGCGTGGCGCTGGGACAACGAACAAGGGGAACCTATCGAGCACCCTTGAACGGGGCCATGCCCTCGTTCGCCAGCCGGTCGGCACGTTCGTTAAGCTCGTCCCCGGCATGGCCCTTGACCCAGTGCCAGGTGATGTCGTGGCGCTTTGCCACCTCGTCGAGCGCCTGCCAGAGTTCCGTGTTCTTGACGGGTTTTTTGTCGGCGGTGCGCCAGCCGTTCTTCTTCCAGCCGAACATCCAACTGCTAATGCCGTTCTTGACGTATTGGCTGTCGGTATAAAGCTCGACCTTGCAAGGACGTTTGAGCGCAGTCAGCGCTTCGATAGCGGCGGTCAGTTCCATCTTGTTGTTGGTCGTCTCCGCCGCGCCGCCTTTTAGCTCCTTGATGTGCCCATTGTGTTGCAGCACCGCGCCCCAGCCGCCCGGCCCGGGATTGCCTGAACAGGCCCCGTCGGTATGGATGATGACGGTATCGGTCATCGTGCTGTCCGATAAAGGACATAGAACTGGTGCGGCATGTCGGCGATTTCGGCCGTATGAGTCCGCATCATGCCGAGTTTCTCGAGGATCCGTTGGCTTGCAGCATTGTCCACATGCGCAAAGGCAATGAAATGGTCCTCATCGCGGGTCTGGAAATACCAGTCCCGGAGCGCTGCGGCGATCTCGGTCGCATACCCCCGGCCCCAATACGCGGCGTCGAGCGAATAGCCCAGCTCGGGCGCCATGTCGTCGATCACAGAAAACCCCGCCCGTCCCACGAAAGCGCCGTCCTCACGCCGCCGCAGCGGGAACTTTCCAAGGCCAAGCGTCGCGAATTCCGCCTGCCAGCCGGTGACACGCTCCCGCGCCTTCGCCCGGCTCCAGCCGAGCCCCTTCGCATCGAGATAACGCTGCACATCGGGGCTGTTGTGCATGGTATGGAGCGCGGCAATCGCCTCCTCGTCCCAAGGGGTCAGCATCAGTCGTTCGGTCTCGATAGCGTGGATCGGGATCACCGTCCGCTGGCCTCTTCGAGCTGGCGCAGCACGCGCGGGATGTTGAAGGCGATGTTCTCTTCCGCCGTTGTCGAGATCTCGACATCGACGTCGAACCGCTCGGCAAAGGCGTCGATCACTTCCTCGACCAGCGCTTCCGGCGCCGATGCGCCCGCCGTGATGCCGAGCGAGGAAATTCCCTCGAACATCGTCCAATCAATATCGTCCGCGCGCTGCACGAGCACCGAGACCTTGCAGCCTGCGCGCTCACCCACCTCGACCAGCCGCATGGAATTGGAGGAATTGGGGGCCCCCACGACAATCATCGCGTCCACTTTCGGCGCGACGGCCTTCACGGCCTCCTGCCGGTTGGTGGTGGCGTAGCAGATGTCTTCCTTGTGGGGCACGGCGATGTTGGGAAAGCGGCTTTTCAAGATCATTACGATGGCGCTGGTATCGTCCACCGAGAGGGTCGTCTGCGTCACCAGCGCCAGATTGTCGGCATCGCGCGGGATAAAACTCTCTGCATCGTCCACCGTCTCGACAAGTGAAATACGGCCCGGCGGCAACTGCCCCATCGTACCGATCACTTCCGGGTGCCCCCGGTGCCCGATCAGCACGATGTCGCGTCCCTCCTCGGCATGGCGCTGCGCCTCGACGTGAACCTTGGTGACCAGGGGGCACGTCGCGTCGAGATAGAACATGTTGCGCGATTTGGCCTCCGCCGGCACCGATTTCGCGACGCCATGCGCGGAAAAGATCACCGGCGCGTCAGTGCCCTCGGGGATCTCCTCGAGTTCCTCGACAAACACCGCACCCTTGGCCTTGAGCCCGTCCACCACGTATTTGTTGTGCACGATCTCATGGCGGACATAGACGGGCGCGCCGTACTTCCTGAGCGCCAGGTCGACGATCTGGATGGCGCGGTCGACCCCCGCGCAGAACCCGCGCGGTGCGCACAACAGGATATCGAGTTTGGGCTTTGCAGTCATGGCCCATGACATGCGGGTTCGCCCTGCCCAAGTCAAGCCATGTTCATGTGACGAATGGGCCCGTGAACGCCTGTTGCGGGATACGGCCCGCATAGGCAATATGTAGCTTGAATCGTTTGGGAAAATCCTGGTGGCACCATCCCAGCAAATGTTTGCGGTTGCACCGGCGCAGGGAAGGCCTTCGCTGAGCAAGAACCAGATACGTCTGCTCAAGGGCAAGGCGCTCTGGCTCTATACCGTCGCCGATGCCGGACTGCCCGTCGTTCCGACAATTGCTATCACCCGCTCGGCTTGGGAAGCGCTCGAGGCCGAGCGCCAGTCGGGCGGCGATACGCTGCGCAAGGTCTGGGTCGCGACACTCTTCAAGCTCGTGCGCCCCGGTTCCAGGCCCCCCGAACTCGTCGTGCGGACCTCCGCTGCGCGTCATATCCCAGGCCTTCTCTCCGCGCGCGTCGGGCTTCTCGCGCCGGCCGATGAAGAAGAGGCCGTCAATCCCACGCGACCCTTCGGACGCGCGATCAGTTCTGCCTTCGGCTCTTATGGTCCGCCAGCGCCGGGCTGGGCCACCGAGGCCGAGCTCGAAGCGCGCGCAAGCGAGATCGTCATCGTGCAGGCCTTGGCCAATGGGCGCATCGAGCAGTTCCTGACCCGCAACACAACCACCGGTGCCTTCGGACCTGATCCGCTTCCGGGCAAGCCGATGCCCGAACTGCCGCCCAATGTCCGCGAACTGACGACAAGGATCGATGCGGCCTCGGGCCAGCATATGGCGCTGCTGGTTTCCATCGAAAGCGACGAAGCGCGCCTGCTTTCAGCCCGGCCGGTTCAGGTGAGCGCCGGGGCGCAACTCGAGGCCGCCGTCGATCGCGTGGACAGCAAGGTCTGGACTCCGGCCGATGCCGTGCGCCGCTTCAATCCCGGCCAGTTGCCCCAGCTGCTCCACCCGCGCCTTGCCGCGCCCGAAGGCGCGCAACCGGTGGCGTCCGGGCTGGGCGTCTCGCCGGGCGCTGCAAGCGGCGAGATCGTCTTCACGCCCGATGACGCTGCCCGCTGCCGTGCGCGTGGACGCCATTGCATCCTCGTCGTCATCGAAACCGGGCCCGGCGATATCGAGGGCATGAAGGCCGCCACGGGCTTTGTCACGGCGCGCGGCGGTATGACAAGCCATGCCGCCGTTGTCGCCCGCATCACCGGCAAGCCCTGCGTCGCCGGGCTGCGGGCCTTGAGCATCGATACCGAAAATGGCACCTGCCGAATCGGCGACCGTACGTTCGCTGCCGGTGAACGCATAACCATCGACGGCAATGAAGGTCACATCTATCCAGATGCCCTACCGCTCTCGCGCCCTCATATCGGCGGTGCGCTGTCACGTCTGCTCGATTGGGCGGACGACAGCCGCACCATTGCGGTCAGGACCAACGCGGAAACCATAGAGGCGGCGCGCACCGCGCTTTCATTCGGCGCTGAAGGCATCGGCCTTGCGCGCTCCGAGCATATGTTCTTTTCCTCCGAACGCATGGTTGCGTTGCGGCGCCTCATTTTGTCGGAAAACGAAGATGACCGCGAAGCGGCTCTGGAGGGCCTCGTCGACTATCAGGCCGGCGACTACGCCTCGCTGTTTGCAACCATGCAGGGCAAGCCGGTGACCGTGCGCCTGTTCGATCCCCCGTTGCACGAATTCCTGCCGCGCAGCGAGGACGATATCGAGGATACGGCCGCCTCTCTCGGGCTCTCGGTCAAGGCATTGCGCGCCCGGCTGCAGCGGTTGGTTGAGGTCAACCCGATGCTCGGCCATCGCGGCTGCCGTCTCGTCATCACCTATCCCGAAATTCTGTCCATGCAGATCCGCGCACTCGTCGCGGGCGTGGAAACGGCCATGGAAAACCAGGACGTTCCCGTCGCGCTCGAAGTCATGGTGCCGTTCGTAACCTCTGCGCGCGAGGTGTCCTGGATCAAGTCCCGGGTCTTCGACTATGTGAGCACAGCGGAGGCGTTTCAGCGGGGCGCAAGTTTTTCCTTTGGCACCATGATCGAACTCCCCCGCGCGTGCCTGCGGGCAGGGGATATCGCAAAGGAAGTGGATTTCATCTCGTTTGGCACCAACGATCTGACGCAGACCACGTACGGGATCTCCCGCGACGACGCTCCGGCCTTCCTTGCGGCCTACCACCGCAAGGGCCTTTACGATGTCGACCCTTTCGTCACGATCGATCAGCGCGGCGTCGGCGAACTGATCAAGATCGCCATCGAGCGCGGAAAGGCCGTTAACCCTCATCTCAAGGTCGGCATCTGCGGCGAACACGCTGGCGAGCCCAATTCCCTGCGCTTCTTTTCTTCCCTCAATATCGATTACGTCAGTTGCTCGCCGTATCGCGTGCCGGTGGCCCGAATGGTTCTGGCGCAATCGGATCAGTAGATTGCGTGCCCCAATTCGAGCCTGAATCTTTCCCGCCTCCGCCGCAACCCGGCCTTTCCCGCGCCAATTTCGCGCTGTTTACACCTTTCTAACCTTAATAATCGATCATCCAGATTGTCGGCATTTGATCTATCGGCTGTTGCCTCCGTGCATCACCGCAAGATCGCCCCCGGAGTGGTCCGGTCCTGCTCTTGCATCGAGTGTGGTCAGGCCTCGCGTTCCGCCGGCACGAGTAAAGTTGTGGCGTAAAAAGCGTAAGTGATGGCGTATTGGCAAACTCCGGTGCGGGCCCAAGGGTCCCGTGCACTGACCGTTCTGACGCGAAGCGCGGCCGCGCTGTCCCTGAGTCTGGTGATGTATGGCGCCACGGCTTTCGGCACCGGCGGCGACCGCGAGGTCGATGCGGCAACCGAGCTTCCCCCTGCCATCGCCGCCCTCTCATTCGAGAACGACCAGCCGGTTATCGTGGGCTCGGTGTCTGGCCTGTTTTCGGGCCCGGTGTTCGGTGGAACGAACCGAGCGGAAAAAACCGACCGCGTCACCCCACAGGCCGATGTTGCCAGCTTCGTCCAGAGCTTCGATGCCGTGCGGCTTTCCATCGCCGAAGCGCGCGCCGCCGGCGATCCCTATGTCACGCGCCAGTCCGGCGTCATGGTCGCTGAAGCTGAAGGCGCCCAAGAGGTTGGCCCGCGCATGTCGGTAGCGTCGATCAATCCCGCCAGCATAGATTCGGACGGTCTGCGCGCGATTGCGGCGGTGGCCGATCCGAACCTCGATCCCGCGATCCCGCGTCCCGTTGCGATCCCCGAAACGCTGGCCTATGGCCGCGCCAACACCCCGGCCACAGATTTTACGCCCAAGCATAATTGGTCCGACCGCGAGCAATGGTGCATGGCCACCGGCATCTATTTCGAGGCGCGTGGAGAGAGTTACCGTGGACAGGTGGCTGTGGCGCAGGTCATCATGAACCGCGTCGCGCACGATAATTATCCTTCGACGATATGTGGTGTGGTCTACCAGAACCAGCACCGCCGCAACGCCTGCCAGTTCTCATTCGCCTGCGATGGCAAGACCAACGTCAATCGCACGCCGGAGGTCGCTGCCTGGGCCCAGGCACAGGAAATCACCACCAAGGTGCTCAACGAGGAAATCTATCTTCCCGAAGTGGCCAACGCGACTCACTACCATGCCACCTATGTCCGCCCGCACTGGGCGCGCAACATGACGCGCCTCACCCAGATCGGCCTGCACGTGTTCTACCGCTTCCGACCCGGCTGGCAGTTCGGTTAGGTCAACGCACCGAACAGGCGGCGCCGTTATCGAGGCTCATGCACATGAACGAGCCGCGCGGCGTCAACGCGTTGAATACGCGATTGCCCGAGGGGCTGCGCCCATAGGTGAAGAGATAGGTGCCGGGCACGCGCTCCCAGTAATAGCCCCTGCTGGCTGCTGCTGTCGGGGTGGGGCGCACCGATATCCCTGGATAACGGACATGAGGGGAAATCATCCCGTCGCTCGAATAGGTGCCGGTCGAGGTAGTCACAATGGCAACCTCGCTGACCCGGCCATAGCCAATCTTGCGCACGGTGTTCGATGAGATCGGGTCGAGCGACACCCAGTCCGCTGTCGTCACCTCGTAGTCGCGGTCGCCGAATTTGACGAGTGTGGAAAGCGGCGCCGGAGGGGCGACCGAAATCGCATCCGCGTAACTTGCGCCCGCCGCAATCAGCGCCACAAGCAGAAATCCCGCCGCGATCGCGATCCGTCGGGTCGAAAAGGGGACTTTCTTGCGTTCCCAGATGAATGTGGTCGGCATGGAATCACTTACTCAAAATGCGTTGCGTACACTCTTTATCAACCTTAACGAGGTGTTAACGCAAAGCCGATCCAGACCTAGGGTTAATGCCTAGAATTTGAATCAAAGTTTACGTATATCAATAAGTTAGGGCGACTCCCAGTTTGCGAGATCAAGCTCTTGAAACTCTGCCGCCTCGGCCCCGGCGAGCACCGGGATCCATGCCGCCGCCGGCGCGCGCAGAGAAATCGACCGCGATTTCCCCGGGGAAGTGAAAGGAGAATGAAGCCTTGGGAAGGCGAAGGGCGCGAGCCGCCCTTACCGCTCGAGCGAAACGAAAACCCGCTTGGAAATCCCGCGTTCCACGACATCGAACGAACGCGAATAAGCGTTGCCCTTGCGGCGCGCCTCGGCAATGGCGGGAATATCGATCCCCTGGCCGGCAAGGGCGCTGATTGCCGCGCGGGGAAGCACCTTGTCTGCGAACCGCACGAGGAATGCCGGAACGGTATAGGACGCCTCGTGGGTCTGTCCCGAGAACTTGGTGATGTGAACCATGTACATGCCGCGCCCCCGCGTCCCTTTTCCACGACCGGGATTTAGTCACATCAATGTGACTGTTCAAGCCGGAAGTGTCAGACTTTCGAAGGTGGCTATGAACCGGTCATGGGCCTCCTGGGTCGGCCATGGGCGGATAAGCCGGTCGAAGCCCGGCAGATCGAAACCGGCAAGGCTCGGCTCTCCGAAATATTTGCGGGCCTCTTCCGGGGCGAATCCGGCGAGGTTCACCGCTTCGATGAAGGCCGCTTCGCGATCGGCCCGCTTTATGAGCTTTGTGAGGGCCGCAGGCCGCTGGGCGCCCAGGCCGAACCGGATATGGATCGCGCCCAAAAGCCGCGCCTCGACGTCCTTGTAATTGCCTCCCATCGCCGCCTTGAAGGGCGAGATGATATCGCCCATCACATATTCGGGGGCGTCGTGGAGCAGGGCATAGAGCCTGCCTCTGTCGTCGACGTCGGGATCGAGGTTCGCAGCGATCTCGAGGACCAGCACCGAGTGCTGGGCTACCGAAAAGGCGTAGTCCCCCCTGGTCTGCCCGTTCCATCGCGCCACGCGGGCCAGCCCGTGAGCGATATCGGAAAGCTCGACGTCGAGTGGGGAGGGGTCCAGCAGGTCCAGCCTGCGCCCCGACAGCATCCGCTGCCATGCACGGGATTGTATGCGCGCCAAAGTACCCCCGGAATGTGCTCTATTCGCCCTCAGACTCAATGTCCGCAAAACGGTAACTGGCCCAGCCGGGCAGGACAAGCGTTACGGGGGCACCGTTTATCGCCGCTGCGCCATCCGCCCCCACTTTGTCGATCCGCACAACGGCCACCGCATCGCCATCGACAGGCGTTCCAAGCGTTCCGGCGTTCTTTCCGTTTACCGTCACCGTCTCGCCGCGCATCCCGCTCACACCACGAGCGAGAACGGGCCGCCGCCGCGCAGTGCCTCGGTGCTGCATCCGCGAGACCACTTCCTGCCCCACATAGCAGCCCTTCTTGAAATCGACCCCACCCAGATGGTCCATGCCGATATCGTGCGGAAAAACGTCGTCCGCATCGAAATCGGGGCCCATCTCGGCGATCCCGGCCGCGATCCGCGCGCGAGCCTGCCCCGCTCCCGCTTCCCATCCTTCCGCATCGACAGCCGGCGCAATCACCCTCCAGCCAAGCCCTTTCCCCCGACCGTCCTGATGCACCACGCCATCTTTCGGCGCGTCGGCGCTCCAGCCCACGCGATGGCTCTCGTCGAGCATCTCGATCTCCATCTTTGCGCGTAGCCGGTACATCTTCATGCGCTTGAGAAAGGACTCCGCAACTTCCCGGTGCACGTCGAGCCAATATGCGTTGTCGGCCCAACCGATCAGCCCTTCGGCAAGAATCTTGCCCTGCGGCGAGAGCAGCGCGAACCAGCGCGCAACGCCGACCTCCTCGCGGACAGGCGGCGTCAACACGTCATGGAGAAGCCGCGTCGTGTCCTCCCCGGAAAACCGGAAGGCGATGCGATCCTCGCGAATTTCGATGCTCATAAGCCAGTTATCCTTGCCTTGCGCGCGCTCACTCCGCTAAATCCCGCGGCAATGCCACCCGCCATTCGGAGCTTTTGCCATGAGTCGCCATTTCGATACGATCTTTGCGGGCGGCACATTGGTCAATCACGACGGTATAGGTAGCGCCGATATCGGTGTCATCAAGGGGCGCATCGCCGCCATAGGCGCATTGACCACCGACACCTCCGACACGCTCGTCGATTGCACGGGACTCACCATACTTCCCGGTGTCATCGATACGCAGGTCCATTTCCGCGAGCCCGGCCTCGAGCACAAGGAAGATTTGCAGTCCGGTTCCCTGGCTGCCGTCATGGGCGGCGTCACCGGTGTCTTCGAGATGCCCAACACCAATCCCCTGACAACGACCCGCGAGACGTTCGAGGACAAGATCCGGCGCGCCACGAAGCGCATGCATTGCGATTTCGCCTTCTATATCGGCGGCACGCACGAAAACGTCGCCGAGCTTCCCGAGCTCGAACGCCTTCCCGGTTGTGCGGGGGTGAAGGTCTTCATGGGCTCGTCCACCGGCTCGTTGCTGGTCGCCGACGACAGCGGCGTGGAAGCGATCCTCAACGCCATCTCCCGCCGCGCCGCCTTCCATTCCGAAGATGAGTTCATGCTCGAGGAGCGCAAGCATCTCCGCGTCCCCGGCGATCCATCGAGCCATCCCGGATGGCGCTCGCCCGAAGTGGCGCTCAATTGCACGAAGCGCCTTGTGGCTCTTGCCCATAAGACCGGCAAGCGTATCCACGTCCTTCACATCTCGACGCGGGAGGAAATCGAATTCCTCGCCGATCACAAGGACGTCGCCTCCGTCGAAGTGACGCCCCATCACCTGACGCTCGATGAAACCGCCTATGAGCGGCTCGGCACGTATGTCCAGATGAATCCCCCCGTCCGCGACGCCGCTCATCGCGAGGGCATATGGATAGGCGTTGCCAATGGTGTGGCGGACATTCTGGGTTCCGACCATGCCCCTCATACCCGCGAGGAAAAGGATCACCCCTATCCTGAAAGCCATTCGGGCATGACGGGCGTCCAGACCCTCGTGCCCATCATGCTCGATCACGTCAACCAGGGGCGCCTGAGCCTGCAGCGCTTCGTCGACATGACCAGCCATGGTCCGAACCGTCTGTTCAATCTCGCCGGCAAGGGCCGCATCGCCGTCGGCTACGACGCCGACCTGACCATCGTTGATATGAACCGCGTCCAAACGATCACCAACGCCTGGATTGCATCCAAGCCCGGCTGGACCCCCTATGACGGCGTCCCGGTCAAGGGCTGGCCGGTCGGCACCATCATCCGTGGCAATACGGTGATGTGGGAAGGCGAACTGGTAACCCCCGCCCAGGGCCAGCCGATACGCTTCATGGAAACGCTGGAGGCCGAGGGCTGAAGCTGTGGCGGCAGCCCCAAACCGCCTGTAATATGCCCGGCAAAGAGGGATCGATGACAAACTTCAAACGCCTCGCCGCAATGCTTGTGATGACTTGCGCCGCCACCGGCGCCGCCAAGGCCGAATGGCATTTCGAAATCTATGAGGACGAATTCGCGCAATTCCTCCTTGCCGACGTCACCGACGAAACCGGCTCGGCGATGCTCGAGGTCGGGTGCTATGTCGACCGGGATACCGGCCCCCGGGAGTCAACGTTCTATCTCAAGGTCGACGTTCCGGCCGAGGATCTTCCGCCTGCCGCCGAACTGACCGTCGATGCCGGCGAACAATTTGTCCTGACCGCCACAGTCACGTACCTCGGCGGCATGCAGATTTTCGGCGTGAGCGGCCTCGACGATGCGACGGTTGCAACTGTCGCGGAGGCCATCCACGCTGCCGCGACCCCGATAGAAATCTCGGCCCTCGGGTCCAGCTACACCTTCACCGCAAGCAATGCAGCAACGGCCCTAAAAGAGGTGGTCGATACCTGCGCTATGCCAGCGCCATAAGCGTCGCATTCCCGCCGGCCGCAGCCGTATTGGTGCTCACAGAAACCTCATCGACCAGCAGATCGATCGAATAAACCGCATCGCCCGACACCAGCCGCTCGGTTGACGCTCCCTGCATCAGTACGATGGGGCCCTCCCAAGCGGCAGCGCGCTTGCCCACTGCAATGATCGCGTCTGCATCGCCCTCGGCAAGAATGGTGTTCACCGCACCCGCGGTCATCGGCCGCCGTGCGACGTCGACACGCGGCCTGACCTCGTCGGGGAGGCTCGCGAGCACGGCGCCGAGCATCGGGTTGGCCTCGACCACGGCATCGTTTCCGCTGGCCAGCGCCGCGGCAAGCCCATGCACCAGCCCGGCGATCGTTTGCGGCACAACCAGCACCTTCCCCCTGGCACGCGTTGCGTAAGTGTTGCGCTCGCCCACCGGCCCGTCGAGCGAGCAAAACGCATTGATTGCCGCGCTGGAGCCATAGGCAACGGCTTGCCCCGCCAGCGCGTCATAGCCCTTGCTGCGCACCCAGTCGGCGAACGCCAGAAGTGTTGGTCCCGGTTGGCGCGGTGGCAGGCCCCAGGCATTGCGGCGCACCGTCGATACCAGCCGCCTGAGATAAAGTGGTCCGCCCGCCTTTGGACCGGTGCCGGATAGCCCGTGCCCGCCGAAAGGCTGCACCCCCACCACCGCGCCGATCTGGTTGCGGTTGACATAAATGTTGCCCGCGCTGATTTTTCCCGTCACTTCGGCTATCGTCGTATCGATCCGCGTATGCAGCCCGAATGTCAGCCCATAGCCGAGTCCGTTGATCTTCGCGATAGTCGCTTCCAGTTCCCGGCGCTTGAACCGAACTACGTGCAGAACAGGCCCGAACACCTCGCTGCCAAGCTCGGAAATATCGCCGATCTCGATGATCGTGGGGGGAACGAAAGTGCCGTGCCGCGTCTCGTCCGGCAGCGCGGCCCGCGTAATGCGGTGGCCCTTCTCGCGCATCGCCGCGATATGCGCCTCGATCCAGTCGCGCGCCTCGGCGGTGATCACCGGTCCGACATCGGTCGCAAGGCGCCCCGGATTCCCCACCGCCAGCTCCGCCATCGCGCCCTTGAGCATGGCGAGCGTCCGATCGGCACATTCCTCCTGCAGACACAGGAGCCTTAACGCCGAACACCTTTGCCCCGCGCTGTCGAACGCCGAGGCCAGCACGTCGAGCACCACCTGCTCGGTCAGGGCAGAACTGTCGACAACCAGCGCATTCTGCCCGCCTGTTTCAGCAATCAGCGGCACAGGCGAGCCGTCCTGCAATGTCCGCTCCGCAAGCTGCTGCTGGATCAGCCGCGCCACCTCCGTGGACCCGGTGAACATCACCCCGCATGTCGCCGGGTGTCCCACCAGCGCCGCGCCGAATTTCCCGTTGCCCGGCACGAACTGCAGCACGTCATCGGGGATGCCTGCCTCATGCAGGAGCCGCACCGCCTCCTGCGCGATGAGCGGGGTTTCCTCGGCCGGCTTGGCGACCACCGGATTACCCGCCGCAAGCGCCGCAGCGATCTGACCGGTAAAGATCGCCAGCGGAAAATTCCAGGGCGAAATGCACACCACAGGTCCCAGCGGCCGGTCTGTCGTATTCTCGAAACTCTCAGCTACCTGCTGGCCGTAGTAGCGCAGGAAGTCCACCGCCTCCCGCACCTCGGCCACGGCATTGGCCGCCGTCTTGCCCGCCTCCCGCATCGCCAGCCCCATGAACCGCTCTTTCCGCGCCTCCATGAGATCGGCCGCTCTTGCCAGCAGGGCCGCGCGCTCTTTCGGCGCAACCGTCGCCCACGCAGGCCCGGCAGCGGCTGCCCGCTCCATGATTGTGGGGATATCGCCGGTATCAGGTTCGATGACATGCCCGACAATATCGCGATGATCGGCGGGGTTCAGAACAGGAAGGGCAATATCGCGGGCCTTCTCACCCCCGGTTCCCCTCCCAAGAGGGGAGAGGGGGGCTGATAGGGTTGCCGCCCGGTTACCCTTCTCCCCTCGTGGGAGAAGGTGGCCCGATATAGCCGGGTCGGATGCGGGAGCGTCGATGCTTGCTACAAAATTTGCATCGACGGTTTCCCCCAGCCCCTCCCGCAACCCCGCTAGCACAGCCTCGCTCGCCAGATCCAACCCTGCCGAATTCTTCCGCCCCGCCGCCAGAATATCTTGCGGCAAGCAAATAGCGGGATGCGGGCTCCCTGGCGGAGTGATCCGCCGCGCCACCTCCACCGGATCGGCGACCAGCCGCGCGACAGGGATATCCTCGTCGGCGATCTGATTGACAAAGCTCGAATTGGCCCCGTTCTCGAGCAGCCGCCGCACGAGATAGGCCAGAAGCGTCTCGTGGCTGCCGACCGGGGCATAGATGCGGCAGGGGCGGTCGAGTTTGTCCTGGCCGACCACCTGCTCGTAGAGCGGTTCGCCCATCCCGTGCAGGCACTGGAACTCGTACGATCCCAATGCGAACTCCGGCCCCGCGATCTCATATATCGTCGCCATTGTCTGCGCGTTGTGCGTGGCAAACTGCGGGAACACCGCCTCGCGCGCCGCCAAGAGCTTTTTCGCGCACGCGATATAGCTGACATCGGAATAGACCTTTCGGGTGAATACCGGAAAGCCCTCGAGCCCATCCACCTGTGCGCGCTTTATCTCGGAGTCCCAATAAGCCCCCTTGACCAGCCGCACCATGATCCGGTGCCCTGAGCGTTGCGCCAAGTCGATGATCCAGTCGATGACGAATGGGCAGCGTTTGGAATAGGCTTGGACGACGAACCCCAGTCCATCCCAGCCATCGAACGTGGGATCGAGTGCCAGCGCTTCGAGGAGGTCCAGCGAAAGTTCCAGCCGGTCCGCCTCCTCGGCATCGATATTGAGGCCGATGTCGTAGCCCTTTGCCAATTCCGCCAGCGCCTTGAGCCTAGGCAGCAGTTCAGCCATTACGCGCGCGTGCTTGGCTCGCGCGTAACGCGGATGCAGCGCCGAAAGCTTTATGGAAATGCCCGGTCCCTTGTAGACGCCCTTGTGCCGTGATGCCTTGCCGATGGCATGGATGGCGTTGACATAGTCCGCCATATAGCGCTCGGCATCGTGCGCGGTCGTCGCGGCTTCTCCGAGCATGTCATAGGAATAGGAAAAGCCTTTCGCTTCCCACGTGCGCCCGTTCCGCAGCGCCTCGCCGATCGTCTGGCCGGAAACGAACTGCTCGCCGAGCATGGTCATCGCCATGCGCACGCCGGCGCGGATCACTGGTTCGCCCGAGCGCGCCACCAGCCGCGTCAGCGCGCGGCTCAGGCCCTGCTCGTCCACTGGTGTCACGAGCTTGCCCGTCAGCGCCAGCCCCCATGTTGCAGCATTGACGAACAGCGAGCGGTCGAGTCCCAGATGGCCCTGCCATTTGCCCGGCGCGATCTTGTCGGCGATCAGCATGTCGCGCGTTTCATTGTCCGGCACGCGCAACAGCGCTTCGGCAAGGCACATCAGCGCGATGCCTTCCTGGCTGGAAAGCGCATATTCGTGGATCAGTCCATCCACCCCACCCCCTGGCCCCTGGGCGCGGATCGCCTTGACCACCTTTTCCGCCAGCGCGCGGATTCGTCCCGCCTGCGCGTCGGTCACCGCCGCCGCCTCGATCAGCGGCGGTACGCAATCGGGTTCGGGCAGACGCGTCGCTGCGGTGATCCGTTCGCGCAACGGCCCGTCCTGCCCGCGCGGGCGACTGTCGAAATCGGCAAAAGGGCGTTCCAATGGCGGGCTGGAGGGCATGTCTGCGGTCTCCGGCTGTGCGTGTTCAATGGCGCTGTCCATCCGACTATCTCCCAATTGCCCAGACGCGGCAATCGCCGCGGGCGTGATCGGTCGAAACCGAAACTATCGGGATTTTTTCGTAGTTCCATTGCAGATTACCCCGTTAAACCGTATATTTCGCGAAAAAAGGCCGGAGCGCCGTATGTCCGAAATTGACCGCATAGACCGTCGCATCCTCGATCTGCTCCAACGCGACGGCAGGATAACCAATGCCGAACTCGCCCAGCGCGTGGGCATTCCAGCCACATCGATGAGCGACCGGTTAAAGCGTCTGCAAAAGCACGGCTATATCCTGGGGTTTACCGCCCGCATCGATCCCCATCGTGTCGGGCTGGGACTTTTGGTCTTCGTCGAGGTTTCGCTGGACAAAACCACCCCCGACGCGTTCGAGAAATTCTCCCGCGCCGTTCGTCACGCCCCGGAAATCCTTGAATGCCACATGGTCGCCGGCGGCTTCGATTATCTCGTCAAGGCTCGCGTCACCGACATGGCGCACTACCGCTCTTTTCTCGGCGATGTCCTCCTCAACATGCCCGGAGTCGCCGAAACCCGAACCTTTCCAGTCATGGAAGAAGTCAAACCCGACGCACCCTTGCCGATCTAAACATTGGCCTGTAGCTCTTACCTCACCCGCCGCCCCAACAGGGAACTGCCGCCATGATGCACGGCCTCGCCGACCACCTCTCAGCAACGCTGGCGCAGATCCGCGCCGACGGACTCGAAAAATCCGAGACGGTCATCGGCTCGTCCCAATCGGGAACGGTCACCGTCGGCGGCCGCCAGTTGGTGAACCTCTGCGCCAACAATTATCTCGGCCTCGCCGACCACTCCGAGGTGGTCGAGGCTACCATCAAGGCCACGGAAAATTTCGGCTCGGGCATGGCCTCGGTTCGTTTTATCTGCGGCACGCACGAACTGCATAAGGAGCTGGAAAATTCCGTCGCCCGCTATCTCGAAAAGGATGACGCCATTCTCTTCGGCTCCTGCTTCGATGCCAATGGCGGCATATTCGAAACCATCCTGGGCCCCGAGGATGCGGTGATCTCCGACACCCTTAACCACGCCTCTATCATCGATGGCGTACGGCTGAGCAAAGCCCGGCGCTACCGTTTCCAAACGTCGGACATGGATGACCTGCGTCTTCAGCTCCAGGCTGCCGATGACGACGGCGCACGCTTCAAGCTCATTGTCACTGACGGCGTCTTTTCGATGGACGGCTTCATCGCCAATCTCCCCGAAATCTGCAATCTCGCCGAGCAATATCGTGCCGCTGTGATGATCGACGAGTGTCATGCCACCGGACACCTGGGCGAAAAGGGCAGGGGCACCCCGGCCCTCACCGGTGCGGGCGGTCGAGTCGATATCATCTCCGGCACATTCGGCAAGACGCTGGGCGGTGCGATGGGCGGCTTTATCGCCGGCCCGCAGCCGGTGATCGATCTGCTGCGCCAGCGCGCACGGCCCTATCTCTTTTCCAACGCCCTGCCGCCCGGCGTTGCCGCCGGTGCGATCAAGGCCATTGAGATTGCCGAAAAGGCCGACGATCTGCGCCGGACCCTCGCGAACTATACCGCCCGTTTCCGCTCCGCGCTGACCGAAGCGGGTTTCGACCTTGTCCCCGGCGAAACCCCCATCATTCCCCTGATGCTCTACGATGCGGTCAAGGCGCAGAAGATGGCTCAGGCCTTGCGTGATCGCGGCGTCCTCGTCTCCGCCTTTTCCTTCCCCGTCGTCCCGCGCGAAAAAGCCCGCATCCGCACCCAGATGTCCGCTGCATTGACCGACGAAAATATCTCATTCGCCATCGACGCATTCATCGGGGCGGGCCGGGACGTGGGGGTGATTTGATGACCCGCACGATGAAAGCCCTCGTAAAAGCCAAGGCCGAACCCGGCCTCTGGATGCATGAGGTTCCTGTTCCCGAAATCGGCCCCGATGACGTGCTGGTCAAGGTCACCCGCACCGGCATCTGCGGCACCGATCTGCACATCTTCAAATGGGACCAATGGGCGCAAGGCGCGGTGCCCGTACCCATGACCATCGGCCATGAATATTCGGGTACCATCGCCGAGCTGGGCACCAATGTCACGCATTTGAACCTCGGTCAGCGCGTCTCGGGCGAAGGTCACGTGATCGGGTTCAAGTCCCGCGCTTCACGTGCCGGGCGCTTCCATCTCGATCCAGAAACGAAGGGCGTCGGTGTCAATCTCCCCGGTGCCTTCGCCGAATATGTCCGTATCCCTGCCTTCAACATCGTGCCGCTCCCCGATGCGGTGGACGACGAACTCGCCTCGATCCTCGATCCCCTCGGCAATGCGGTCCACACCGCGCTCGCCTTCGATCTGGTGGGTGAGGACGTTCTGATTACCGGCGCAGGCCCCATAGGCATCATGAGCGCCGCCGTCGCCCGTCATGTCGGCGCCCGCCACATCGTCATCACCGATCCCAACGACAACCGCCTCGAGCTTGCAAAAAAGGTCGAGCCGTCCGTCGTTACCGTCAATACCACCGAGGATCTGCGCGCCCTCGCCAATTCTCTCGGCATGACGGAGGGTTTCGATATTGGCTTTGAGATGAGCGGCGCGCCCGCCGCGATGGCGACTCTTACCGAACACCTCGTCATGGGCGGACGTATCGCCATGCTGGGCCTGCCGGCAAAGCCCTTCGAATACGACTTCGCCAAGATGGTCCTGAAGATGCTGACCATCAAAGGCATTTACGGACGCGAGATGTTCGAGACCTGGCACAAGATGCTCGCCATGCTCCAATCCGGCCTCGAAATCCGCCCGGTCATCACCAACCGCTTCAAGGCCGAGGATTTCGAGACCGCCTTCCAGTCCGCCATCCAGGGCGGGGCCGGCAAGATCGTTCTCGAGTGGTAGCGATGAGCGTTCTCGACAAAACCGTGCAGCGGCTTTGCGGTTCGAGAACGCGAAAATAGAGTGACCGCCAATGCCCAGACCCAAGCTCCATTCCGACGAAACGATCCTCACCAAAGCCCATGAGGTGCTGGTTGCAAAAGGGCCGTCGAACTTTACGCTGACTGATGTGGCGAACGCCGTGGGCATTTCGCGCGCGGCGCTGATTCAGCGGTTCAACGACAAAGACACGCTGCATCTAAGGGTCATGGAAAAAGCGACCGAAGAGGTCCGCGCCTATTTCGCTGCCGCATCCAAGGACGTTGGGCTCGGCCCACTCTGGAATATGCTGAAGGACCTGATCGCGGGCGTAGGCACCGGCGAGGATTTTGCCGGATACCTCCTCCTCGAGTGGAGCGACGTAACACACCCCGCGCTCAATACGCTGGCAGTGGCGCGCAATCGTATGGTGCGAAACGCCATCAGAGACCGCCTGCCGGAAGGGCCGCATGATCGAGACAAGGCGGCGTTGTTGATCCAGTCAGTGATACAGGGCAGCTGCATGCAGTGGCTGGTTGAAAAACAGGGTACGCTCAACGCGTTCATGCTGGCGCAAACCCGCGCCATCATCGATACGCTCTATCCGGGCCAGGATCTGGGAAAGAGCTAGACTTTCTTGCTCGTATCTGATTTGGCGCCGGACTTTACGGCTCCCGCCTTCTTTCCGGTCTTGAGCTTGTCGAGCAAAGCCTTCTTGGCGTCATATGCCGACTGGCGTCGTTCGGCGTAATCGTCGTTGCGTGGGGGCTTCATATGTCTGTCTCCTCTAATCCGGCCGCTGCGCGCAGTGCATCGTTGATCCGCTCCTGCCATCCCGGCCCGTCGTCCTGAAAATGCTCAAGCACGTCGCGGTCGATGCGGATCGAAACGAGTTCCTTGCCCTTGGGGATGGCGTTGCCTTTCGGCTTCACCTCCGCGGGCTTGGTCGTGGCGGCCTTGAAAAGGGCTTCCGCCCGATCGATGGCGCTGGTCGGACGGCGGGGAGTATGGGCCATTTGCTCATAACCATGCAGGGGAAATGAATGACCCGGCCACGAGGTGGAATCTCTGGCCGGGCCGAAGCCCCTGATCGGCGAGATCAAGGACATGGGAAGCGATAGAGCAAGCCGACCGTGGCGACAAGACCTATTCGCATCTCGGCACGGCCGAGATGCTGCAACCCTTCGCCATGCGATTCCGTTTAGCCCGGTAGCCAACAGGAGGACTCGATGGAAGCCCAGAAATTGCATCGCGGCCGGCTTATCGATCATCTGCAGCTTGTCGTTGCCGATTTTCCGGCGAGCCGACGACTTTACAGCGCCATAATGGAGGCGCTCGATATCCCGGTCGGAGGCGAGGGCGAGAACTATATCTGGTTCGACGAACTGTTCATCTCGACAGCCGACAGCGAGGCAGCCGCCGGCGAGTTGACAGGCCGCCACCATCTCGCCTTTCAGGCCCGTGATCGGGCAATGGTCGAAAAATTCTACGAGGTAGCGCTTGCCAATGGCGGGCGCGACAATGGCGGGCCCGGCGAGCGTGAATACCATCCTGGCTATTACGCTGCCTTCGTGCTTGACCCGGACGGGAACAATATCGAAGCGGTCTATCATGGTCCGGCCACGCTCAGCGCCAAGTCGGTCGAAGTCACCTTTTGACGCCGTGACTTGATAATAACCGACACGACTGTTATAAATTGGCTATGAAGGCTGCGCCCCACGCGTCGCCAAACATTATTCTTAGCCGTTTCATGTCCACCGCCCTTCCCGCTACGAAGACGGCCGCGCCTTTGCGCGCCGCCACGCAGCCATTTGCTCTCGATTTCGACCGCGCCGCATTCGAGCGTCTCAACGCGCAGCCCGGCCCGAGTATCGCCTATCGCACACTCTTTTCGCCCCATGCCAATCTTCCGGTTTCCTTGTGCAATTGGTGCAAGGCGCGGGACATCCCACCGCGCCGTCTCGTTAAAACCGCCCATGAGCGGGGAGGGCGTTCCGAGAAAATCCTGTTCGGCTTGTCCGACGGCTATGCCATTGAAACCGTTCTCATTCGCCGCCACGATGGCTACACGGCCTGCATCTCCTCACAGGTAGGCTGTGCCTTCGCTTGCCGCTTCTGCGCCTCGGGGCAGGCGGGTTTGAAGCGCAATCTCTCGCCCGGCGAAATCGTCGAGCAAATCGTCCGCCTCGGCCCAAGGGTCAACCGCATCGTTTTCATGGGCATCGGCGAGCCGCTCAACAATTATGCCAACGTCCTTGCCGCTATCCGAATTCTGCGCGAGAGGGAGGGCATGGCGTTTCCCACCTCAGGCATCACCATCTCCACGATCGGCATTCCCAAGGCCCTCAAGGCCCTGCGTGAGGAACATCTGAGGATCAACCTCACCATCTCGCTCCACGCCACGACGCAGGAGACGCGCGCCGCGCTCATCCCCGGAGCGGCAAGGCACGACATCGGGGAAGTCGTCGCCCGTTCCCTCTCCTGGGCCGAACGGCACAATCGCATCGCTACCTTCGTCTATCTCATCCTGCCCGGCATCAACGATACGCGCGCCGATCTGGACCGGCTGTCGTCGATGTTCGCCGGTCAACTCGCCCGCATCAATCTCATGCGCTGGAACCCGGTCGATGGCATCGCACTCAAGCGCACCGATGACCATACCCTGAGCGCCTTCCGAGATGGGCTCGAAAAGGCCGGGATCCCCGTCGTCGTGCGCGACACGCAAGGGCGGGACATCGCTGCCGCTTGCGGTCAGCTCTGGCTACGGGATTTGAAAGGACTCCGGGTCGGGACAAGAAAGCTGGTTGACGAACAAAATTATCTGACTTAAGTCAGGTAAATCATGCAGCCAGATCCTATCTCCCGCGTCCGCCGCTTCGCCCGCACCGTGACCTCCGAGGTCGGCGCGCTCGATCAGTCCTTTCTCGGTCGCGGCCGTCCGCTAGGGGTGGCGCGTGTGCTCAATGCCATCGGGCACGGCCGTACCGATGTTGCAGAGATCCGCGATTATCTCGGCCTCGATTCAGGGCTTATGAGCCGCATCCTGCGTGGCCTTGAAGATGAGGGTCTCATCGAAACCCGCCCCGACCCGGCCGACGGCCGCCGCCGCATCGCCGCCCTTACCAAAGCCGGCCAACGCGAATTCCGGGCCTATGAAAAGCTCTCCAACGCCCGCGCCGAAAGGGTACTGGCCCGCCACCCGCAGCCCGAAATCCTGCTCGCCGCGATGGATCTCGTCGCTTCGGCCTTGGGTCGCGATCGCATCGCCTTCGAGCAAGTGGATCCTCGCGAGGAACGGGCGCGCTATTGCCTGGGAGAATATTACGCCGAGCTTGCCCGGCGGTTCGAGAACGGCTTCGAGGTGTCATTGTCCGCCGATCCGCAGGCAGACGACATGATCCGTCCCCGCGGCGCCTTCATTCTGGCCATGTCCGACGGCCTGCCCATCGGCTGCGTCGGATTGAAGGGCACCGACAAGGGCTATGCCGAGGTCAAACGCCTTTGGGTCGCCCCCTCGGCGCGCGGGCTCGGCCTTGCAAAGCGCCTCATGGACGTCACGGAACGCACAGCGCGCGAACTTGGCATAAGGACCTTGCGGCTCGACACCAATCGGGCACTCCCCGAAGCCATCAGAATGTATCGCAACTCCGGCTGGACCGAAATCGACCGCTTCAACGACGATCCCTATCCCGACTTCTTCTTCGAAAAGCACCTCTAGCTTTGCTCACGCATATGCGCGATAAAGCCATCCATCTTCGCCGGATGGCCGATATGCGCGCTCGCACTCCCTTTCCATCCATAGCCGTACTGCTTCTCGTCCTCGCCGCCGCCCTCTTCGGGCCAGGCTGGGGACAGGCGTGGCCTTTCGCGGCAACGACAGATCGAGGGTATATCTCCGCCCTCGTGGACGCGGACGCGAGCCTGCGCCCGCACCTCCCGAGTGGTGTCGCGGCTTTCGCTGATGAGGATGCCTCCGAGACATTCTTGATTCCCGGCGCCGGCCAGCCTGTTCGAGCTCGGGGGTTGGCCGCGCTTTTGCCCGGCTCGCAGCCTGTACTTGGCCCCGCCGGCCGCCAAAGCCTTTATTCGCCCCGCGCCCCGCCGCTCGCCTGACCTTTCAACAGTCTCTCGTTCCGTGCGTCCGCATCACCCGTGCGGCGCTGTATGTTGTGGTTACAAGGTCATTCCAATGTCTGAAATTCAATCTTCCGGCGAGGGGCATTTCCCCTACTTCCGCATGCCCCGTTTCGCTCCGACCGATGCCCGCCGGCCCATCTGGGCGATAGTCCATGCGCTGCCCGCGTTCCTTTATCTGGCCCTCAACGTCTGGATCGTCGGGCTGGGTCTGGTGCTGGTCGTCAATATGGCGGTCCCATTGCCCGCGCCGGTGCTCGCCACCTTGATCGGTCTCGTCGCCATTCCCTGCGGAACGGCGTCGTGGGTACTGTTCGTGCGCTGCGTTGAAGTCGAGGCGGCAATCGCCTCGTGAGCGTCCGGCCCGCGCTTCGCGGTGCGGGCCGTTTACGACCCGGGGCTTACTGGACCTTGCGGTCGAGCGTATATTCGCCGTTGCTGATCCGGTCCGGGATTTCCCCGATCAACCGCGCGACGGCTTCTTCGCCGTAGTCTTGCACGAGCGTTGCAATGGCCGCAAAGAGCGAGGCATGGGCGAGCGCAGCGGTATCGATTCCATCCGCCTCGGCGGCGTTCCAGGCGTCGGCCAGATATTCGAGCGCAATCTGGCGTTCCTCGTGCTCGGCCTCGAAGGCGGCCTCGGATACGGGAAACGGAAATGTGGTGCGCGACGTGCTCATACTATGCTTGTTAGCACGCCTTTGCGTCACCGCTAAGCACAAATGACCAATTGGTTAACGCGCCGATTAGAATTGGTGAAAACCTTGCCGGACCAGGAGGTCACTCCGCGTAGCGGGTGTGGATGTCGCGTGCCAAGGTTTCACCCTCGCCCAAAAGCAGCGCGATCGCTGCTTCTGCCGAAGGCGTGCACGTACGGTAAAAACGTGCGTAAGCCTCATATCCCGCGTTGAAGGCGCCAATCAGCCGCATACGCCGGTCTGCGTCCGGCTCGTCAAGGGTGATGAGCTCGGCCACCTGCTCGCGCCAGTCGATAGCGGTATGCCCGCACATCGGCGCGAGGATATAAAGGCTGCCCAGAATTTCCGCCAACCGCTCCATCTGCGCCTGGTAAGGAGGATCGACCGCGAGCGCGGGGAAGGGCAGGGCGAGCGCGATTGCCAGAAAAACCGCGCGCGGCCGTTTGAACAGGAATCGGGAAGTTTTCATGGGCGCTCCGAAGACAGCCCAAGCATGTCGGCGCACGCGCTGACGATCTCGGCCAGATTGTCGGTCGTGGCATAGCCGTTCAATTCGGAAATTTCCACCCAGTCCCAATCGGCGATCTCTTGCGAGACGACCGGTGCCACATATACCTGCCGCGCGGTGAACACCGAAAGCGTAAATGTGCGGTTGCCCTCGCCGACCTCTTCGACGAGTACGGGAATGGGATCCTCAATCAGCATCCCCGTCTCCTCGAACAGCTCGCGCTTGACGCAATCCTGGGGCGTTTCCCCCGGCTCCATCCGCCCGCCCGGCAGCGTCCAGAGTTTTTCGAAAGGCGGATAGGCACGCTGGATCAGAAACACACGGCTCTCATCGATCAGTGCAATCGAACACGCATCGGGCTTCATGCCGGCGGACTGGCTGCTATACTCGTGGCGAATAATGGGGGAGCGCGTCATGTGCGGTCGAATTGTCCATACCCTGCCGCCTGAGGCGATGCGGTCGCTGCTTCGGACGCGGAATCTACTGGACTCCGTACCGCGATACAACATCGCCCCCACCCAACCCCTCATCGCCGTCTGGGAAGAATCGGGGCACCGCGAAGCAAAGCTGGCGCGCTGGGGCCTCGTCCCGCGCTGGGTCAAGGACCCCCGCGATTTTCCCCTGATCATCAATGCCCGCGCCGAAACGATGGCGGAAAAGCCGGCCTTTCGTGATTCGCTCAAGCACCAGCGCTGCGCCGTTCCCGCCTCGGGCTACTACGAGTGGCGAACCGACCCTGCAGGCCGCAAGCATCCCTATTTTATCACTTATGGGGATCATCGCCCCATGATCATGGCGGGGCTCTACGCGACCTGGACCGGGCCGCAAGGCGAGGAATTCGATTCTCTCGCCATCATCACCGTGCCCGCAAACACGGATCTCGCCCACATTCACGACCGGATGCCGGCGCTTATCGAGGGGGACGGCATCGAGCGGTGGCTGGACGTCAGGACCGTAAGAGCGAACGAGGCGGTATCGGTGATCGGTCCGGCCCCTGAAGGTACGATGGCTGCCCACCCCGTTTCGCCACGCGTCAACTCTGCCCGCAACGAAGGCCCCGATCTGATCGTACCGGTGCCCGAGGATCCGTTCGCCGCCGCATCACCCAAGCCCCTGAAAGAGAAAGCGAAAAATCCACAGCAGTTTGATCTTTTCTGATCGCTGAACCCGGAACCGCATGCGCTCGATGCGCATTTGTTGGCAGGAAATTTCGGGGGCGGCTGCCAATTTGACACATTCACCCTCGATTCTCCGCTTAACCCTTGATATAAAGACTCAACCGCACCAGATAGGTGTGCGGTTTGGTCAGGCTGGAGTACGGCGAATGCAAACACGAACTGTATGGGCACGCCTGACCGCGTCCGTCTCCGCTTATCAACCCGTACGACTTAAACATACGGGACACATGTGTAGCTTCTGGACCTGGCAAAACCCGCGACATTAGTCGCCGCCCCGTCACAAGACCCTCACATTGAACTGGTAGCACCACCTCCTGCGCTGGGTGGTTGCTTTGGAGACTATCTCAAATGACCAAGCCGATCGTTATTTCCGTTCGTGGCGAACCGCAGGGCGTCGTTGTCCCCAACGGCGGCGATTTCCGTTTCATGGCTGTCAAGCTGGGCGTGTTCCCGCTTGAGGGACAGGTCTTTGAATCCGTCCAGGCCGCCCGCGCCGCCGCTGAAGCCATCGTGCGTCAGGGCGGGAGTGTGGTGATCGAATCCGGCATCCCGGAAAGCGGTTCGGCGGCCTAGGGCCAGTCGATCGTTGGCGCGCGTGGCAGGAATCGCGCGCGTCTCATCCCCTATCTTACGAGGCAAATCGCCGGGACGGAGCGTTTGAGGTGCGAGACGGGTGAGGGCACGCCAAGCCAACCCTAAAATTCCAATCGCCGGCGACTAGCGCACCATTCGCTCACACAGCAGGACTATCCCCTCACGCACGTTCCGGGGCCTCGGGAATTTCATCACTAGCCCCGAACAGGCCGCCATCAGCACCGATACTATTTTCTCGGCATCGCCAATTCCCGCTGCCGTCATTTCGGCGATAATCGTCTCCGTTATGGCCGCGTCGGCGGCTTCGAGGCGCGTGGAGAGACGTTTGTGCTCACCGATCAGTTCGAATGCAAAGGCCGATCCCTCGAGCAGGTCGGCGACAATGCCGAACATGGCAGCCAGTCCGCGCCCCACGCGCGTCGCAATGGCTCCTTCCTCGATGAAAGCCTCGGCGAATGCGTCTGTTTTTGCCTCAGCCAGATCTTCGATCAGCGCCAGGAGGATCGCATCCTTATCGGGGAAATAGGCATAAAGCGTGCCCTTGGCGATGCCGGCTCGGGCCGCGATCGCTTCCATCGTCGTCCCCTTGGCCCCCTTTTCAAGCAGCAGAATCCGCGCTGCTTCGATCATCCTGAGCGCCATTTCAGGTGATTTTTTTCGCATTCCCCCGCTCCTTGCAGAATCTTAATTGAACGAATTGAACGAAATTCGTATAATTCGTTCAATTATAGTACAGGAGACCAATATGTCAGACCGCGTCCTTCTCACCGGAATCTCCGGATATCTCGGTGGCCACACCGCCCTGGCGCTGCTCGCGGCCGGGTTCACCGTGCGCGGCAGCGTGCGCAATCTGGCAAAGGCGGAGGCGGTTCGCAAGACGCTGGAAAAACATGGAGGCGACGTTTCCCGCCTCGAATTCGTTGCGCTCGACCTGATGTCGGACGGAGGCTGGGTCGAGGCCATGGAGGGTGTGCGCTATCTCGTCCACACCGCCTCACCGTTTGTCCTCAAGATGCCCACAGACAAGACGGAACTGATCCGTCCCGCCGTCGAGGGGACCGAACGCGCGCTCAATGCGGCCTTCGCCGCTGGTTTAGAGCGCGCCGTCCTCACCTCATCGATGGCGGCCATCGCCTACGGCCACGACAAATCGCGCACCGAGCCCTTCACCGCCGCGGACTGGACCAATCTCGAAGGCCGGGGCGTCAACGCCTATATCGAATCGAAAACCCTTGCCGAGCGCCGCGCGTGGGATATCGCCCGTTCGGCCGGGCGCGAAATCGATCTCGTCACGATCAATCCCGCCGGCATTTTCGGTCCTCTGCTCGATGAGGATCCCGGCACGTCCGTGGCGGGCATTCAGCGCATGCTCAACGGCAGCGTGCCCGCCGCGCCGCGCATCCCTCTTGTCGTTGTCGACGTTCGTGATGTCGCCGCCGCCCATGTTGCCGCGCTGACGGCACCGGAAGCCGGCGGCAAGCGGTTCCCGATGGGCGAAAGCACGATGTTCCTTTTCGAAGCGGCATGCGTGCTGCGCGAGGCCTTCCCCGGCCACGCCGGAAAACTCCCGCGCTTTGAGATGCCCGATTGGGGCGTCCGCATCTATGCGCTCTTTGACGGCGACGTGCGGGGCCTCCTGGGCGAATTGGGCGTCCGCAAGAGCCTGGATTCCACGCCCACGATCGGCCTGTTGGGCCGCCCGCTGATCCCGGCCCGTGATACCATCGTCGCAACGGGCGAGAGCCTTATCGCGCAAGGACTCGCTTAAACGCCGATCCGGAAATATCCGAGCGCGTCCCCGATCTCTTCCTCCTCGTATCCGAGATGGGAGAGCAACACCCGCTCCAGGGCTTCGTTGACCTCGCGGGCGCGTGCAAAGTTTTCCGCGCTCGACTCGCGGGCCAGCCTGTTGAGCGCCTCGACCAGTTTTTCGAGCAGCGCGTGCACCACCCCATGCTCGGCGATCAGCCTGTCGGTGACCTTCTTCCAGGCCTCGCCCTTTTCGGAAAGGGCAGGGAAGATATGCGCGTCCTCGATGGAATGGTGCGTGTTGACGATATAGCAGTGCTGTCCGCAAAGGTTGCCGAACCGCCGGTAGTTGCCGATCATGTCGAGCGCTTCCGCCTCGGCTTGCACCTGCTCAGCGGTCATCTCGCCCCTGGCCACCTCCTCGGTCATCCGGCGCAGAGCGTCGATGTTCTCGCGCAGATGGTTGTGGATCATCCGGAGGTGCCGCCCGGGCGCCCTCTGTTCCGGGGTGAGGTTTTCCAGTTTCGGTGCGCGCGGACGCGTTGCGTCGTCAAGGAACTTGATATCGAGAAGCATTGTGAGGGAAAAACTGACCTGTTGGGATAGACAAATATGTAGGAAGCAAGGGACGTCGTTTCTACCCCAGCAGCTTGCCGGGGTTGAGGATGTCCTTGGGGTCGAGCGCCGATTTGATTGCGCGCATCATCTTTAGGGCGACTGGATCTTTGACTGCGACGAGAAGCGCAGTCTTGAGCTGCCCGATCCCGTGCTCGGCCGAAACCGATCCACCCAGTTCCCGCACGACAGCATAGACGGCCTCGTGAATCTCACCCGCGCCAGCCATGAAGGCCAAGGCATCCGCCCCTTCGGGTTGCGAGAAATTGAAATGGATATTGCCGTCGCCGAGATGCCCGAACGGTACCGCCCGAATGCCGGGCACGAGCCGTTCCGCCGCCTCTGTGCCCCTGGCGATCAGTTCCGGCACCGCCGCCACCGGCACCGACACGTCATGCTTGATTGAGGCACCTTCGCGCGATTGGACCTCGCTCATCTGTTCGCGCGCCAGCCACATCTCGTCCCGGTGCTTGAGCGATCCAGCAATCGTACCGTTGCTCACCAGCCCGTCCGAAAAGGCTTCCTCGACAGCAGCGGCGAGTCTGCCCGCTTCTCCGCCCCGCGGCACCGATATCTCCACCAGTACATGCCAGGCCGAGGGCTCGGGCGCCGGGTCCTGCGCGATCATGCCGTGCTTCAATTGCAAGGCGATCCCGATACGCGGCATCAACTCGAAGGCTGTCAGCATATTGCCCGCCCGCCCGCGGATCCGCGTGAACAGTTCCAGCGCGGCGTCCGGCGAAGCGACATTGAGAAACGCGGTTTCGTGAAAATCCGGCTTGGGAAAGAGCTTGAGCGTCGCCGCCGTAATGATCCCGAGCGTGCCTTCCGAGCCGACCAGCAGATCCTTCAGATCGTATCCCGTATTGTCCTTGCGCAGCGCATTGAGCCCTGAATAGAGGGATCCATCCGCCAGCACCGCCTCCACCCCGAGGCACAATTCGCGCGCATTGCCATAAGAGAGCACCTGCACGCCCCCCGCGTTCGAACCCAGAACGCCCCCGATCCGCGCCGACCCCTGGGAGGCGATATAGAGCGGGAACAGCATTCCTGCCTTTTCGGCAACCTCATGGGCCTCATGCAGTGTCGTTCCGGCGTCGAGAGTCATGTGTCCCGCCGCCGCATCGACATTGCGCACGCCCTCGAGCCGGGAAATCGAAACGATGATCTCATCGCCGAACATCGGCACCTGCCCGCCGACCAGCCCGGTATTGCCCGCCTGCGGAATCACCCTCACGGCGTTCTCGTTTGCCCACGCCATCAATCCTTGCACCTCTTCCACCGTCCGCGGCAGCGCAACGGCGAGGGCAGGGACATGAAACCGCCTCCGCGGTTCGGAAACATATCCGGCCATCTGCCCGGGCTCGGACACGACGCTGTCGGCGCCAAGCATTTGCGTGAGGGCGGTGACGATCTGTTGGGGAGATAGAGACATTGAGACGGTCCGATTTTTGTCGGGGCGCACTATGGCACGCGGAAACGACAAGGCAAGCCGCGAAGTCCCCTCGCTCCACCTTGCCCGTAGCCCGGCCCTGTGCCAAAACCGGAGGCGAGAGAGACCACATTCGGAGAAGAACATGGCTGGTTTGATGGAAGGCAAGCGCGGGCTCATCATGGGCGTCGCCAACAACCGCTCGATCGCATATGGCATTGCAAAAGCCGTGCATGCGCAAGGGGCGGAGCTGGCCTTCACCTACCAGGGCGAAGCCCTGCATCGCCGCGTTACCCCGATTGCCGAGGAATTCGGCTCCGATCTGGTTCTGCCGTGCGATGTGACCGATCCCGACGCGATGGACGCGGTGTTCAACGTCCTAAAGTCCAAGTGGGGCAAGCTCGATTTCCTCGTCCACGCCATAGGCTTTTCCAACAAGGAAGAGCTGGACGGACGCTATGTGGATACGACCCCGGGCAATTTTGCCCTCACCATGAACATCTCGGTCTATTCCTTCACAGCGCTCGCCAAGCGCGCTGAAGCGCTGATGACCGATGGCGGTTCGCTCCTGACGCTGACCTATTACGGGGCGGAAAAAGTGCTGCCGCACTATAACGTCATGGGCGTCGCCAAGGCCGCGCTCGAAGCATCGGTGCGCTACCTCGCCGCCGACATGGGCCCCAACGGCATCCGTGTGAACGCAATCTCCGCCGGTCCCATCAAGACCCTCGCGGCTTCCGGCATTTCGGGCCTGCGCGAAATGCTCAAGTGGAACGAGGAAAATGCGCCCCTGCGCAAGAATGTGACGATCGACGAGGTAGGCAACGCTTCGCTCTACCTCCTCTCGGACCTCGCAAGTGGGGTGACCGGGGAGGTCCATTATGTCGATGCGGGCTACAACGTCATCGGCATGAAGACCCTCAACGAGAACGAGGCGGGCGAATAACCCGCCACTGACCGGAACAGCTTACCGTCATGTCCAACGTCCAATGGCCGGACTTCTATTTTGCGCGCCACGGTGAAACCGACTGGAATTTCGAGCGGCGCTATCAGGGCAGCCGTGATATTCCGTTGAACGCACGCGGGCAGAAGCAGGCCGATGCCAACGGCATCCTGCTCAGGCTCCTGCTTGAGGAAGATGGTGTCGATCCCGCATCCCTGAACTGGTACGCCTCGCCCCTGAGCCGGGCGCGCGAGACAATGGAGCGGATGCGGGCCGCTTTCGAGACCCCGCTGCCGGATGTTCGCTTCGACGAGCGGCTGGTGGAAATTTCGTTCGGGAATCTCGAGGGTCGCCTTCACGCCGAAATCGCCCGCGAGATGGCGCTGGCCGCCCCTGGCGAACGCGATGAAAGCTATTGGCATTTCCGGCCCGAGGCTGGCGAGAACTACGACGATGTCGCTCGCCGGCTTCTGGCATTTGCCGAAACCATAACCCACAACTCGATCATCGTGGCGCATGGCGGCGTGATGCGTGTATTGCGCCATCTGGTGGAGGGCGTGGAGCGGGCCGAAGTGCTCAACTGGGATCCGCCACAGGGTGTCATTGCTCATTTCGCCAATGGAGTGATGCGCCTTCACGCTGCGAAAAAGACATGGTGACCGACGATAACCCGCTGACCCGTCCCGGCCCCGCGCATCCCGATATCACCGATGCCTCCATCTCAAAGGTGGTCGCGACCTTTTATGGCCGGGCGCGGGAGGACGATATTCTTGGCCCGATCTTTAACCGCGCCGTCGAGGATTGGGACCATCATATCGAGCAGATCACCGATTTCTGGAGCTCGGTCCTCCTGCGCACCGGCCGGTATTCGGGCCGCCCGCTCAACCCGCACCTGCGCCTGCCGATCGAAGCCATCCATTTCGACCGCTGGCTGGAGCTATTCGAAGAGACGGTGACCGAAATCGAAGGCGAGGAGATAGCCCAGGCCTATCTCGAACGCGCCCGCCGCATCGCCGACAACTTCGAACTCGCCATCGGCAATTTGCGCGGAGAGATGAGGGCGCCGAGGCACAGCCGTTAGGGCTGTCGCAGCCCTAACCCATCTATCGCCGCAACCTGTTCGACATCCAGCGGTCCCAGCTCTTCCGCCTTCAGCGCCTCCCGCAATTCCGCGCGATTTTTGACGCCGAGCACGAGCGTATTGACCCCGTCCATCCCCAGCGCATAGCGATGGGCGACGAGGGCCGGATCCTCGCCCCATTTCGCGCAGAGCTCACGGAACGGTTCGGCCCGCCGGAAGTCGCGCATGTCGTGGCTGTCTTCATCCATACTGCGGTCGAACCGCGCGGTGAGCGCTCCAGCCTGAACCGCCCTGATGCCCATGACGCCCACGCCCTTGCTGTTGGCGGCGGCAATGATCTCGCGATGGCGCGGCGGCTCGATATCCACACACAGGCCGCCGGAACTGTCGAGAAGATTGGCGACGGCCTGAATGACGTGCGGTCGGGGCGTCTCGGTCACGGCGTCTAGAATGCACTGCGCGCGCGATACCCCGGTGAGGCCCCAGGCGCCGATCAGTCCTTCTTCCTTGAGACGCTCGAAAGCTTCGATGACATGATCGCGGTAAACCGGCCAGCGCGTGAAATGATCGTGCCCCGCCGGGGGCAAGTCGCCTTCAGGGCGGATTTCATTGTGAAGGAAGAAGACATCTACCCGCTCGATCCGCATATCAGGAAGGCTCTTGAGCAGGGACTCCCGGAAGCGCGGATAGATGGCCTCGGGCGCCGCCTGGGCAATGCCGCACTTCGTCGTAATCCGCACGCCTTCTGGCAAACGGCCGCCGAACGCCTCGCCGATCAACTCCTCGCAGACATTGTATCCCGGTGCAGAGTCGATCAGGTCTATCCCGTTGTCGACAGCAAGCTTGAGCGTTGCGATGCCTTCCTCGCGCGATGTCTCACCCCACACCTGCCCGATGCCGCCGCCGCCCAGCGTCAGGCGGCTGACCAGTCCAAGTGAGCCGAACTTGTTGCGTTGCATTTTCAATTATCCTCCAGCCGTAACGTGAAACAGACAATGACAAAAAGGCCGCCGCCGGCGCTACGGGCACAGTTGCAAAGGCCTTTTCAGCAATGAAAAGGATTGGCACCTTTTGCCCGAACGCTTCATCCACCCATCGGACGATTGACCGCGCCCAGCGTGCCCCATAGAACAACGCCAACGAAATCGGGACCGCGCTTTCATGAGCTATAACAGTTTCGGCCACATGTTCCGCTTCACCACCTGGGGTGAGAGCCACGGACCTGCGCTCGGGGTGGTAGTCGATGGTTGCCCGGCAGGTATCGCGATCAGCGCGGACGTGATCCAGCGCGATCTGGACCGCCGCAAGCCCGGCCAGTCCCGCTACACCACCCAGCGCCGCGAGGCCGATGAGGTCAAGATTCTTTCGGGCGTCTTCGAGGACGAGCGCACGGACGGTCTGCGCACGACGGGCACGCCGATTTCGCTGATGATCGAAAACACCGATCAGCGCTCCAAGGATTACAGCGACATCCGCGACAAGTTCCGCCCCGGCCACGCCGACTACACCTATTTCCAGAAATACGGCATCCGCGACTATCGCGGCGGTGGGCGCTCCTCGGCGCGTGAAACGGCTGCGCGCGTGGCTGCGGGCGCGGTAGCACGGCTCGTGATCCCCGGCGTTACAATCCGCGCATCTCTCGTCCAGATCGGCCCGCACAAGATCGACTACGCCAATTTCAATTGGGACCAGGTGGACAAGAACCCCTTCTTTTGCGCCGACGCCAAGGCAGCCGAGAGATGGGCGGACTACCTTGACGGTATCCGCAAGGCTGGCTCTTCGGTCGGCGCGATCATCGAGGTGGTGGCCGAGGGCGTCCCGGCCGGCTGGGGCGCGCCGGTTTATGGCAAGCTCGACCAGGACATCGCCTCTGCCATGATGTCGATCAACGCCGTCAAGGCCGTCGAAATCGGCGCGGGCTTTGAAAGCGCGGAATTGACCGGCGACGAGAACGCCGACGAGATGCGCTCGGATAAACCCCTGCCCAAATTCCTTTCCAACAAGGCCGGCGGCATTCTGGGCGGGATTTCCAATGGGGATCCCGTCGTTGCGCGCTTTGCGGTCAAGCCCACGAGCTCGATTCTCACCCCGCGCCAGACCGTGACCACCGCAAACGAAGATGCCGACATCATCACCAAGGGCCGGCACGATCCCTGCGTCGGCATCCGTGCCGTGCCCATCGGCGAAGCCATGATGGCCTGCGTCCTTGCCGATCACTTCCTGCGTCACCGCGGCCAGTCGGGCCGGGAGGGCGGTATCGGATTTGAAGGATAGGGCAATGCTCAGCGAATCCGACCGCCGCGTCGAAGCCGCCCTCGAGGCTATGAAGAAGGGCGGGATGGTCGTCGTTGTCGACGATCACGACCGGGAAGGCGAGGGCGATATCATTGCCGCTGCCTCGACAATCACGTCCGAGCAGATGGCCTTCATCGTGCGTCATACCTCGGGCATCGTCTGCGCGCCCATAACCGGCGAGCGCGCCGCCCGGCTCCATCTCGACCCGATGGTTGCCGTCAACGATTCCGCGCATTCCACGGCCTTTACCGTATCGATCGATTTCAAGCATGGCACGACGACCGGCATTTCCGCGGACGACCGCACCGCCACGGTCCGCGCGCTGGCCAACGGCAATGTCGGCGCCGAGGATTTCTCCCGTCCCGGCCATATCTTCCCGCTCATCGCGCGGCGGGGCGGCGTGCTGATGCGCTCGGGCCATACCGAGGCCGCCGTAGATATGTGCACGCTCGCAGGACTGCCCGACGTGGGCGTCATCTGCGAACTGGTCAATGACGACGGTACGGTGACACGTGGCCGGCAGGTAACTGAGTTCGCGCAGAGCCACGACCTGCCGCTGGTCTCGGTCGCCGACCTCATCGCGTATCGCCAGCGTCGTGAGAAGCTCGTCGAGCGCGTCGGCACGTTCGAAATCGAAACGGTGGCCGGGCGGGCCATCGCTTATGCCTATTCCACCCCGTTCGATCGTGTGCAGCACCTCGCGCTCGTTTTCGGCGAGGTGACCACAGGACAAGCCGTCGCGGTCCGTATCCAGCGCGAAAGCATTACCGCTGACGTTTTCGGCGGTGCGCCAAAGCTCAACGATGCCCTCAAGAGCCTCTCACAAACCGGCGGTGTGCTCGTCTATCTGCGCGAGGGAACTGCGGGCGTAGCCTGGAAGGACGACTCCGTTGCACATGCCCGCGGCAGCGAGGATCACGGTTCGGCCCGTGACCGTGAGGCCGAATGGCGCGAAGTCGGGCTAGGCGCACAGATCCTGCGCGACCTCGGTGCCACCACCATCCGCCCCATGACCTCCCGCTCCCGCCGCTATATCGGCTTGGAAGCGTTCGGAATCAGGACTGTGGAGTAGGGCGCGAAAAAAATGCCACGGTTTCCTGGTTGCCGTCCCCTCCCTTGACCGGGGACTCGATCTGCCCCACCAGCCGCCAGCCGGACGCGGCCAGATAATCCAGCACGGCAGCGACAGCCGCCGCGACATGCGGTCCCGGCGCGACGATTCCGCCCTTACCGACATGCGCCCGGCCGACCTCGAACTGCGGCTTGATGAGCAACACCGCTTGCGCATCAGCCGCGCAAAGCGCGAGAGGCGCATCCAGGATCTTGGTGAGGGAAACAAAACTCACATCGCTGACCAGCAGGTCGATGGGGTCGGGGATGAGGCCCGCGTCAAGGTCTCGCGCATTGGTGCCTTCAAGGCTCGTAACCCGCAGATCGGCCGCGATATCGGGGTGCAACTGCCCGTGTCCCACATCGACCGCATAAACCCGCGCCGCGCCGCGCTCGAGCAGCACCTGGGTGAACCCGCCGGTGGAAGCGCCAAGATCGAGGCATATCTTGCCTTGCGGATCGAAACCCGAAGCGTCGAGGCCGGCAATCAGCTTGAGCGCAGCGCGCGAAACATATCCCGATGCCGGATCGTCTATGGCGATGACATCCTCGACCCCGACCGGTTGTCCCGCTTTGGTGGCAACATCGCCGTTTACCGTAACGGTGCCGCGCGCAATCGCATCGCGTGCCCGGGAACGGGACGGGACGAGCCCGCGTTGCTCAAGGGCGACGTCAAGCCGCGTTCTTCCGCTCACGCGCCGGTAAGCCTGCGGATCTTGTTCATTGCGGTTTGCGTGTCCTCGCCCCAGCCAATGGTGCCGAAGAAGGTGCCGTTGGCATCGATCAGGAAGACGCTCGCCGTATGATTGACGAGGTACTCGGTCGAGCCCTCCGCCTCAACCTTTTCGGAAAACACGCCATAGGAGCGCTTGATCTGTTCGGTCTGCGCCTCGTTGCCGACCAGCCCGATCACATCCGAGCCGAAATTGGAAAGGTAGGTTGCCACATGCTCGAGCGTATCACGCTCGGGATCGACGGTAACGAAAACGACGTTGAGCTCTTCTACGCCCAGCCCCAGCTGCGCCTTCCAGCCCATCGCTTCGGCCAATGTCGTGGGGCAGACGTCCGGACAATAGGTATAGCCAAAGAACATCAGCGTCGGGCGGCCCTTAAGATCGTCCTGCGTGTACCGTTCGCCGGTCGTCGTTGCCACCATCTCGAAGGGCCCACCGAACATGGCGCCCGAAGGAGAAATGGGCCGGGTGAAGTAGATGACCGTTGCCCCGATGGCAGCGAGAATGACGAGACCCCAGAGGGCGATGCGAACTTTTGCCAGCACGGCGATATCCCGATGTTTTTATTGAGGATCCAGCGGCTCGGTGCCGGTGGGCGTCCCGTCCTTTGACAAGGTTATCTTCTCGATCCGGGCTTCGGCCTGTTTGAGCAGGGTTTCGCAATGGCGCTTGAGCGCTTCGCCGCGCTCGTAGATCGCGATGGATTCCTGCAGGGGCGCCCGCCCGCTCTCAAGCTGCTGGACGATTTTTTCGAGTTCGTCCAGTGCGGCTTCGAAGCTCATCTCGGCGATGTCGGTCATTGCGGCTCCTCGTTTTCCCTCTCGGTTCCGGCTTCGCCGGTGAGCAACATGCCTATATGCGCCGCCACACCCGAAGCAAGGCCACCCAGATCGTATCCACCTTCGAGTAACGAGACGATTCTGTTTGAGCAGCGCTTCTCGGCGATGTCCATCAACTTTCCTGTGAGCCACGCATAATCGGAGCCCACCCATTCAAGCTGCGCCAGCGGGTCGCGCCTCTCGGCGTCGAAGCCGGCGGAAATGAGGATGATGTCCGGCGCGAAATTGTCGAGAGCGGGCAGGATGCGGTGGCGGTAAGCCTCGCGCATCTCCTCGCCGCCTGTGCCCGCCTTGAGCGCGGCGTTGACCACATTGCCCACGCCGGTCTCGTCGGGCGACCCGGTAAACGGATAAAGGGGCATCTGGTGCGAGGAAGCATAAAAGATCGACGGGTCCTTCTCGAAGATGTCCTGCGTCCCATTACCATGATGGACGTCGAAATCGATGATCGCGATGCGCTCGGCGCCATAGAGGCGTTGGGCCTGCCGGGCGGCGATGGCGATGGTATTGACGAGGCAGAACCCCATGGGGCGGTCGCGCTCGGCATGATGTCCCGGCGGCCGGGCGGCGACGAAGGCATTGTGGGCTTCGCCCATCACGACAGCTTCGATTCCCCGCAGGATGCCGCCAAGCGCGGTCGCTGCCGCATCGAGGCTGCCGGAGGAAATAAAGGTGTCCTCGTCGATCTGCCCGACGCCTTCGGCGGGCCGCGCTGCGCGGACACGGTCCATCACCTTTTGCGAATGCACCAGCTCGGCAAGCGCAAGATCGCCCGAGGGGGCAGCCTCGCGTTTGAGCGCCCCGAAGCGGGGGTGTTCGAGCGCGCGCGCCACGGCCTTGAGCCGGTCTGCCCGCTCGGGGTGGCCCTGCGGCGTCTGGTGGCGCTCGAAATTCGTTTGGCTGACGAGAAGCGTTGTCATCGTGACGGCCTTCTTGACGCGGCGCAAAGCGCTTGTCAAACAGCCGCGATGCCGCACGCTCCCATAGACCCGCAATCGATCGACCAGGCCGCCGCGCTGATCCGCGCCGGAAAGCTCTGTGCGTTCGCGACCGAGACGGTCTATGGGCTGGGAGCCGATGCGACCAGTTCCGATGCCGTGCTTGCCATTTACGAGACCAAGGGGCGTCCGCGGTTCAACCCTTTGATTTGCCATTGCGCCGATATGGACATGGCGCGGACCTATGCGCGGTTCTCCGAACTGGCCGAGAAGATTGCCGCCCGGTTCTGGCCGGGTCCGCTGACGCTGGTGCTGCCGCTGGTTCCGGGCGCCGGACTGTCCGATATCGTCACGGCCGGTCTGGAGACGGTAGCGCTGCGCATTCCTGGCCATGCCGATGCGCGCGCCCTGATTGCGGAGGTCGGCGTGCCGGTTGCCGCGCCATCGGCCAATCCTTCCGGCAAACTTTCCCCGACGACGGCCGAACACGTCCGCAAGGCTTTCGGGGGCAGGGTGCCGGTGCTTGATGGCGGCCCCTGCGAGAGTGGGTTGGAGTCGACCATATTGTCGCTGGAGGGGGACACGGTTACCCAGCTCAGGGCAGGGGTATTGCCGCGTTCTGACGTTGAGGCATTTCTCGGGCTCGCCCTACAGGTCGCCGATCACGAGGCGGCCATTACCGCCCCCGGCATGCTCAAGAGCCACTACGCCCCCAATGCCGCGCTCCGCCTGAACGCCGATTCGCCGCGTCCCGGCGAAGCCTATCTCGCCTTCGGCGCCGAGCCTCACGGCACAACCGGGCCGACGCTCAACCTTTCACCTGACGGCGACCTGCACGAAGCGGCGAGGAACCTCTTCTCGTATCTGGCAAGGCTCGATGCGGAAGGAGCGAACGGGATCGCCGTTGCTCCGATCCCACATCACGGACTTGGAGAGGCGATCAACGACCGGCTGGACCGGGCGGCTGCTCCGCGATCCTGAACGTCGCCCTATTCCCGCACCTTGTACGGCTTCTGGTCGCGCCAGAACCGCATCAGGCTTTCGAGATCGGGATCGCCACCTTCGGGCAGAACAATCCGGAGGTTGACAAAAAGGTCCCCCTTGCCGAACAGGCCCTTGCCCTTGAGGCGGAGGGCCTTGGAGGTGTCGGGCCCGGGGGGCAGGTTGAGTTCGACGGCTCCGGCCAGCGTGGGCACACGCACTTTGGAACCCAGTACGGCCTCATAGAGCGTGATCGGGACATCCACACGCAGGTCATTACCGTCCCGGCGGAAGGTCTTGTGCTTGGCGAACTTGACCGTCACCAGCACATCGCCTGGCTGGCCGGTGAGCGGGGATGGCTTGCCCTGGCCGCGCAAGCGGATCTGCTGGCCTTCCTCCAGCGGGGAAGGGAGCTTAACCGACACAGTCTTGCCTGTCGGCAGCGTCACCGGCACGGATTTGCCTGCATGCGCGTCTTCGAGCGTTACGGCGAGATTGACCACCGTGTCCGGACGTTTTCCGGTCGACGCGCCAGGCCCGGCGGTGCCGGTAAAGGGGTCCCAGCTTGCCCCGCCGGCCGCCCCGCCGAAAGGATTGGGGCCACGCCGCGCGCCACCCGCGGCGTTGAACCCGCTCATGAATTCCTTGAGGATATCCTCGGCGCTAAACCCGCCTGCACCCTGCCGCGCCCCGCGCGCCGCGCCGGGATCGAAGCCGAAGCCTGCAAACCTCGGATTGCCCTCCGCGTCGATCTCGCCGCGGTCATATTGGGCGCGCTTGGCCTTGTCCGACAACAGGTCGTAAGCCGCCGTGGCCTCGGCGAATTTCTCGTGGGCCGTCTTGTCGTTCGGGTTCTGGTCCGGGTGCAAAGTCTTTGCGAGTTTGCGGTAAGCAGACTTGATGTCTTTCTCACTCGCACTCTTTGGCACGCCGAGCACGGTATAAGGGTCGCGCATCAATTCTCCTGAGCGTTTCCGCAACGATGTCCGGAACGCTTCGATGAAACCGTTGAGCGGCCTGTTGAAGCGCCGCTCGTTTGCGTTCTATATGGCCACAGCCCCGAATAATGTCCAGAAGCAGGCCCTAAATGAGTCCTATGGCGACGCCCTTGAGTGACAGCATTTTTGATGATTCCTTCAAGGGGGACATCGATCCCTTCGGTCTCTTCGACGAGTGGCTTGCTGCGGCGCGCGAGAGCGAAGTCAACGATCCCAATGCCATGACGCTCGCCAGCGTCGATGATGCCGGCCTGCCGGATGCGCGCGTCGTGCTGCTCAATGGCCTCGACCCGCGGGGGTTCGTGTTTTTCACCAATTTCGGCTCGAACAAGGGCCGGCAGTTGCGCGCCCATCCCAGGGCGGCGCTGCTCTTTCACTGGAAAAGCCTGCGCCGGCAGGTGCGGATACGCGGCGATGTCGAGGAGGTGAGTGCCCAGGAAGCTGACGCCTATTTCGCCACCCGCCCGCCCCAGTCCCGTATCGGCGCCCATGCCTCGGCCCAATCCCGCCCGCTGGAAAGTCGCGCGGTTCTCTTGGAAAAGACCGAGCAGCTCACGGCCACTTTCGGCCAAGGCCCCATTCCGCGCCCCGACTACTGGTCGGGCTTTCGCATTCGGCCCCTCGAAATCGAGTTTTGGAAGGATGGCGCCTTCCGCCTGCATGATCGCGTCGTGTTCACCCGCGACAGCGATCGGTGGGCCCGCACCCGCCTTTATCCCTGAGCGCGGGTAGCCGGCATTGCGTATCCTCATCCGGACATCGAAGTGCGCCATTTGGTCCCGCCGGATAGCGAGCTTTGCCTTGGCGGTACTGGCGGTGTCCGTCCCGCTGCATATCTTCGACCTCGTTGCCTCCAACGTCTTCGAAATCAGCCTCGCGATCGGTTTTAGTGCGGCGTTACTCGCCTTGTTGCTGGGAATATTGGCCTATGTCCGGCTCTGGTTCACCGGGGACAGGGGATGGCGGCCGGCGAGCCTGGGCGTGGCCCTGGGGCTCGTTTGCCTTACGCCAGCCGCCTATGCCGGATATCTCGCATTCACCCTGCCCTCGACCGCGGACGTCTCTACCGCGCTCCTGAGCCCGCCCGATCTCATTATGGCTCGCGGCGCAACTGCGGAAATCGATCCCGAACTGATCCTCGTGTCCTACCCCAACCTCATTACGCGCTTTTACCAGATCCCGACGACCGTCCTCTTTGAACTGGCAGAAAAGCAGGCGCGCCAGCGCGGCTGGCAGGTTATCGGGTCGATGGCGCCGGAAGCCGAGGGCGAGGGCGGATCGCTCAACGCCCTGCGGCGCTCGCTTCTGGGATGGAGCAACGAAATGGCCATGCGCGTTGCGCCTGGCCCGGTTGGCGCCCTGATCGACCTGCGCGCCGCCTCTCTTCACGCCACCCCGCACGACCTCGGCGACAACGGCCGTGCCATCGAAGGCTTTTTGCGCGCGCTCGACCAATCCGTCACCGAATATATCCAGCGCAACATGGCCTTTACGGACGACGACGCGCAGGAGACGGTGGTCGAAGGGTTGGAGGGTGACGGCCTAGAGGGCGAGTGAATAGCGCGTCCCGAACACGCCGAAACTGCTTCTTATCCTGCCTGTCGCTTCGAGATATTCGAGATGGGATAGCAGCGTCCGCCTTGCGCCGGCGCGCACGCGGGGCGGCACGTCGGGATAAACCCTTTTCGCGAGTTGACCCAGATTCAAGGGGCTCTGCTCGAGCGCCCCGAGAATTTGCCCGTTCCGCATCTGGCGATGCGCGCGTACGGCCCGCGCCCGCGCGCGACCATCGGCGATTTCGCTCCCATGCGCGGGGAGATAACGGGTCTGGGGCAGGGCCTCGAGCCTGTCGAGCGAGGTCAGATAGTCCGCAAGGCTGCCGTCCGGCACGGCCACCACAGTCGTGTTCCACGCCATCAGATGGTCGCCGACCAGAACGGAATCGGTGTTGTCCAGCGCGAAGGCGAAATGATTGGCGCAGTGGCCCGGCGTCGCGACCGCGACGAGCGGTACCCCGCCAAAGACCAGCCTTTCCCCGTCCGCAATCTCCCGGTCGGGCACGAGGCTGAAGTCCGATGCATGCGCGAAGGGGTTGCGCTCGAAGGCCTTGAGCGGCCTTGAAAGCCTGTGCCGTCCGCCAAAGACGAGGGGCGCGCCGGTTACAGCCTTGAGCCGCGGCGCCAGTGCGCAGTGATCCAGATGGGTATGCGTGAGAACGATAGCCTCGATCCTGCGTCCCGCGGAAGCCGAGAGAATCGCCATGAGATGCCGGTCGTCGTCTGGCCCGGGATCGACTACGGCCAGGGTTTCATGGCCGACCAGAAACGTATTCGTGCCGGTATGGGTATAGGGGCTGGCATTGGGCGCCGTCAGCCGCGCAAGCCCGGGAAAAACCGTGACCAACTCGCCCACGCGGGGGTCGAACCCGTTATCGGCTTCGGGGGATGGAGAGTTGGCGGCCATTGCGCTCGGCAGAATGAATGGTTAGAAGGCGACAATGTCTGGGTTTAACGCAAAGGACCTCGCGATGGCCATGACTTTCGCCACCCCCAACACGCTTCTTGGCAAGATGCAGCCCAAAGGGCTTGCCGCACGGATCGCTACCACGATTGCGATTGCCTTCCTCGGCTCGATCCTCATCACCATTGCCGCCAAGACCAGCGTCCCGACCTGGCCGGTTCCGGTCACGCTTCAATCGATGGCGATCGCCATCATCGCTGCGGCGGTCGGTTTCCGGGTGGCTGTCGCTACCGTCTTCCTCTATCTCGCACAGGGCCTGGCGGGCCTGCCGGTCTTTGCCGGCGCTTTCGCCGGTGTTCCCTATGTGCTGGGCCCCACAGGCGGCTTTCTCATCGGCTTCCTCGTCATGGCGGCAATCATCGGCTTCCTGGCTGACCGCGGCGCAACGCGCAACGTCTTCTCGAGTTTCGGCGCGATGATGCTGGGCGCCGTGGCGCTGTTCGTCTTTGGCTTTGTCTGGCTTATGGCCATGTCCGGCAATGCAGGCTGGATCGATCAGTCCGACGTTGTCGGCTCCGCCTTCCGTGGCGCCGTCCAGCCCTTCATCGTCTGGGACATCCTCAAGATGGCCTTCGCTTCGATGACCGTGGCCGGCGGCTGGGCGATCGTCCGCCGCTTCTGACGGCTTTCCGCCAATAGCACTTTCAAGGGCCGGTCCTCTGGATCGGCCCTTTGCTTTGCAACCACGTCAGCATTCAGCCCGTTGTCCTTTTGCGTTTGGAAACAACGGAGCCGTGAAATGGAACTCTCTGCAATGCCGTGGTTGTTCGCCGTGTTCGGTGGTGCGGCCATATTGGGCCTTGCCATAGCTTATGGAGCGCTGAAGTCGAGGAAGGCCAGCCGCCGACAGCGCGAAGCAGCCGAGCAGGGCGCGCGTGATCTTTACCATAAGGATCAGAGCAAAAGCTGACATGCAGGACCGCGAAGCGAGGGTTGTCATCGTTGGCGCCGGGTTCGGTGGACTAACAGCCGCAAAGACGCTGGCGAAGGCGGGTGTCCCCTTCGTGCTGATCGATCGGCGCAATCATCACCTGTTTCAGCCTCTGCTCTATCAGGTCGCGACTGCCGCATTGGCGCCGGCCGATATCGCTGTGCCCATCCGTGCAGTGCTATCGCCGGGGCGGCAGAAATCGCACATCGAAATCCTGATGGACGAAGTCACGGGCATCGACCGCACGGCACGCACCATTTCCACCCAGGGCGGCGCAACCATTCCCTTTTCCCATCTCATCCTCGCCACCGGCTCGGATTACGCTTATTTCGGCAATGAGGACCGCTGGGCGCCGCATGCGCCCGCGCTAAAATCGCTCGACGATGCCCTCAACATACGGCGCCGGGTGTTGCTCGCTTTCGAGCGTGCCGAAACCACGTCCAACGTCGCATTGCGCCAACGGCTTATGACCTTCGTTGTCATCGGCGGCGGCCCGACCGGTGTGGAAACAGCCGGCGCGCTGGCGGAATTGGCGCGCGCCACGCTGGCGCGGGATTTTTCCAATATCGATCCGCGCACGGCGCGGGTGGTGCTGGTGGAAGCCCTCGACACCCTCCTTAATGCCTATCCCCGGCGCCTAGGAGCCTACACCCGCAAGAAGCTGGAGCAGATGGGCGTCGAGGTCATTACCGGGAGGCCGGTCGAGGACATTACGACCGATGGTGTGCTGCTCGAGGATCGCTCGATCTTGACGGCCAATGTCTTCTGGTGCGCCGGCGTCAAGGCCACCCCGGTCGGCGAATGGCTGGGTGTCGAGACCGAAAGGAACGGGGCCGTCCGTGTAGGGCCCGATCTGCGGCTGGAGGACGATCCGCACATTTTCGTCATCGGAGACGCCAGCAGCGTCGACGATGAGTCTGGCGACCCTTTGCCTGCCCTCGCGCCCGTCGCCAAGCAACAAGGCCGCTACGCCGCCGAGACGATCATCGCCGAAGCCCGCAACCACCCTGCGCCCGACCCCTTCCGCTATCGCGATTGGGGTACGATGGCCACCATCGGACGCGCGGCCGCGGTGGGTAAGTTCGGCAAGCTCGAAGTCACCGGGTTTCCCGCCTGGTTGCTTTGGGGCGCCGTCCATGTGGCGTATCTGGTGGGCTTCCGTAACCGTCTCAGCGTCATGCTCAACTGGCTATGGGCCTGGGTCTCCTACGCCAAGGGCTCGCGGCTTATCACCGGCCCCGACGAGGCAGCAATCGATGCGCTCGACAGCGGCCGGGCGGTCGAGGCGGAACTGGACAAGACTGTCACGAATCTCGAAGAGAGATGAGCGAAGCGCGCTTCAATGCCTCCTCCATGCCCAGCCTCAGGTCCTCGCTGGTGAAGGGTTTGGCGACGACGGCCGCAAGCTCCCATTCCGCGGGCACCTCCCGCCGCGCGGAGCCCGTCATGAGCACGAATGGTGTTCCTCGGCTGCGGCAGGCCGCCGCTATCCGCGTATCGTTGAGCGAATCCAGACCAATGTCCAGAATGGCAAGATCAGGTCTAACGGTTTTCAGAAAGTCCAGAGCGGCGTCCTCGTCGCTCGCAACGCCGTCCACCTCCCAACCGTATTCCCGCACCTCGGTTTCGATCAGTGTGGCAATGAGTGGATCGCTTTCGAGGATAATCAGTTTCTTTGAAACGCCGTTCATTATACTCTCCGCCGCAAAGGTCAGAACGGTAGACCAAAAAAGGGCGCCTCGGGTCGTTTGTAAGCAAGCGTACGAAGCGCCCTCCAGCCATCGTTTTGATACAATATCTGGAATCGATTTAGGCGTTGGCGGCGAGACAGATGTCGCGCTCTTGCCCCGATCGCCGCGAGGGGGCAATTGAGCATTCAGCAGGAATCGATCCGAAACGGGATCCTGGCAGGCATTCCGTCTGCCGATTTCGAGTGTTTGCGAGGTTTTCTGGAGCCGGTGACGCTCAAGAAAGGTTTCCAGATCGCTCGCGAGGATGAGCGAATCGAATGGGTCTATTTTCCGGAAGCCGGTATCGGTTCGGTGGTCGCCGTCTCGCCTGAAGGCAAGAGCGTGGAGGCAGGGCTTTTCGGACGGGAAGGCTTCAGCCCGACTGCCGCTCTCATCGGCACCGAGATCAGTACGCATCGAATCATCGCGCAGGCCCCCGGCGGTGCCCACAGGATGGCCATAACAAAGTTCCGGGACTGCATCGTCCGGTTCCCCTCCATGCGCGATCTGCTCGAGCGCTACATGCACAATATGTCGACGCAGATGTCGTATACGGCCCTTTCCAACGCGGTTCACGTGATCGACGAGCGGCTCGCGCGATGGCTGCTCATGTGCCACGACAGGTCCGACAGCGACGAAATGGCGCTCACGCACGAGTTCCTGGCCCTTATGCTCGCCGTTCGACGGCCGAGTGTCACCACCGCGCTGCATGTGCTCGAGGGGAAGGGGTTCATCCGGGCGGAACGTGGCTATGTCACGATCCGCAATCGCGCCGCGCTCGAAGAATTTGCGGCGGATGCCTACGGCAAACCGGAAGAAGAATACCGACGGCTCATCGGAAACGGCGTGTAAGTTCGCCCTAGTCGGAACCGGGCCGATCCTGACCCGTTTTCCATGGAAATGGCCTTGCTGAGGCCGCCACCAATGGAGGACATGATGGAACAGCTTCCCAACAACATCCGTGTCGGCATGGACGTCTTCGATGCCGACAACAGGCACATCGGTTCGGTCGAGGACTTCAAGTTCGGCGAGGCAGGCGCTGCGCCCACACCACCGCCGAACCAGTACCGCGCCAAAAGCCTCGTTGAAAACATCGCCGAGGCCATCTGGCCCGACGACATGCCCGAGTCCCATCGTGCACGGCTCTATCAGGAGGGTTATGTGTTGCTCGATGCCGACGGCATCATGCAATCGGACCGCTACGTGCTGCCAAGTCAGATTGCTTCGGCGTCCGAGCAAGGGATATTCCTGCGTGTCAGGCGCGACGAACTCGCGAAAGCCTGATCCTGCCCCCGAAAACTGAACAGCCCGGCCCATCGGATGGATGGGCCGGGCTGTTTATTGGTCGGAGTAGGGTGATTCGAACACCCGACCCCCTCGTCCCGAACGAGGTGCGCTACCAGGCTGCGCTATACTCCGGCAATGTCGGGCGAAAAGGCCCGAGGTGAGGGCTATATATAGCGGGAACTGGACCGGTTCAAGCCCGTTCGGCGCAGTTGCGGACGCCAGACAAACAGTGTAGGAACCAACCCGCTTTGGGGCGTCGCCAAGTGGTAAGGCATCGGTTTTTGGTACCGACATTCGCAGGTTCGAATCCTGCCGCCCCAGCCAGCTTTCCCTGAATCAACGGATCGCGTTCGCAGGTCGGGCAGGACGCCTGGATCGGGAACCGACTGCCGTATTGCGGTGGGAAGGGACAATCCGCCTCTAGTTAGTTTGGGGGATAGCTACCGTTTCTATCCTATCGCTTCTCGAAGACGACGAAACTCCAACGCACCTCCACAATCAAACTCGGGCAGCTATTCGCCGTCGGGGCTCGAGCACTAGCCTTTGATGTAGAAAAGCACTTCCACCTGAGTTTGCAATACTTTGGCGATTTTCAGGGCCAAAAGAGTGGAAGGGATGAAAACACCGTTCTCCACGGTGTTGATGGTCTTTCGAGAGACCCCTACCGCAGCGGCCAGTTCAGCTTGTGTCAAATCGAGTTGAACCCGGTGGAGCTTGAGATTGTTGAGCAGTTGCTCACTTTCCGGCGCCATCGAAGCGCTCCATAATAGCAAAGGTTAGCATCGGGACAGCTGCACCAGTCACCAGAATTGCGCGCGCCATATCTGCCGGATCGATCTGATCATTGCTGGTAAACACCAGTGCTAGGCCGGCGCAGAACATGGCGCCCCAATAGCCCATCACCAGGGCACGACGACGGTTGTACCGGGTCAATTCGTCTTCAAGTTGCTGACGAATGAGCCGCTCGGCAGGCTTTAGAAGAAGCAACAACAGCGACGCGGCCCACATGACAATGAGAACGGGGGGGCAGAAAGGCTGCCCAACCTTCAGCAAAGCTCTCACGGAACACGGTGATCTCGGTAGCTTGCCAGGCAAGAAGCGTGATCGCATTGGAAATCAGCAAAATACTCCGACGGCGAGAATAGCTTTCAACAGTGTGCATGGAGCGCTCTCCTTTTGGGGCATTATTGATGTAACTTAAGGGTGACATATAGAGAAGTCAAGGTTACATCTGACATTGTGAGATCGCAGGGGAGCCAAGCTTCTGGTGGACGCCGCCGGGCCGGCTGCAATTAGGTTCGGCCGCGCCGATGGCAAACGTCTGAAACGGGTTCGAAGCGGGCATCCGTTCAAGTTTATTCAGCTCGGCCAAAGGGTGAGCTCAATTACATCCGGCTCGACCGGCACGCTATCGTCCCGGCTGCCTTGGAACTCCTTCCACTGAAGGCGAACCGCTGCCCTTTCGGCTTCAAGAATAAACAAGCGACCGGCCGGCAGGGGATGCGGGATTGACGGTGGCGCAAATCTCAGAGTTTTCTTTGATATTCATGGCAATGGGGCTCACGCTCGGCCACGTTACCGAAGACGCGTTGGGGTTGGTAACGTTGGTTGGCCTCGTGACCATTACTGTGTCCGTTTACATGATCACGTGGTCGCATCGGCTCTATCAGATTTTTGAGCCATATCTCGGCATCTTCGAACGAAGGACGCCCTATCGCGAAACCGACGACGAGGGCGTATCCAAGACCAAACACGACTTCGTTGTGTTTGGATTAGGCAGATACGGTAGCCGTATTGGGCTTCGTCTGAATGAGTTGGGGTTTCAACCGCTGGGGGTGGACTTCGATCCTGAGGCGGTCGCTGCCTGGCGTCGACTAGGCCTCGATGCTGAGTATGGTGACGCGACCGATCCTGAGTTCCTGGCGCATCTGGATCTCCAGCAAGTTCGAGCCGTTGTCAGCGCGGTGCCCCGGGAACGCGGCGCCCTTACGGAGGCCGATCCCCAACTGGCTCTGCTACATGGACTGACGTCGTCAGGGTATAAGGGAAAGATCTTCCTTTCGGTGCAGACAATGGCCGACACCGAGGATCTGATCAGTCGAGGCGCGAGCGTTATCCTGCACCCCTTTGATGACGCTGCGGACTACGCTGTCAGGCAGTTGGTATCTTGATGACCCTTAGACGCAGCAAGCCCTCTGAATCTTCAGCTTTTGCTTCGTCGGCCTTTCGGCTGCATTCGATCGCTGGGGCGTCGGCATTCGAACTTCCAAAATCTGCAGCCAGAATGTTTGGCTGCGATAACATTGTTCGACTTTCATTCGCTGTGTATCTGGCTGAGCTTCGCGAGGTAATCCCGCAACAACCTTGCCCGTCGGGGACGGAAACTGGTGCCGAGGCTTGCAAGGCTCTCGATCCGGTCGACCCTAAACATTCGGAAGTCATCACGCAGGCAACACCAGGCTAGAACAGTCAGGACGTGATCGCTATACATGATAGCAAGGGGGCGAATGATGCGCTGGCTGGCGGTGCCCGCTTGATCGCGATAGCCGATTTCGATCTCCAGTTCCTCCCAGCACGCCTTCCGTATCGCTTGCAGATGCGCAAGCGGGCCGTAGCGACCCGCAGGCCGATAGACGTGGGATATTGAGTGCAGCAACTGCTGCTCGCGATCATCCGGCAGGGTTGCGGCAACTTTGGCGAGCACAGATTTGGCGGCACGCGCCAAGTCCGGATCGCCCATCTGGCGCACTTCGCCTAACCCCAAGGTAATCGCTTCGATTTCCAGGCGATCGAATGTTTGCGGGGGCAGCGCATAGTCCTCGATCAATCGATAGCCATAGCCGCGTTCTCCCTCAATCTGGGCGCCCGACAGCCGCAACAGTTCGATATCGCGGTAGATCGACCTTACCGACACGCCGCGTTCGACCGCCAGCCGTTCCGCCGTGATGGGGGGCGCCATGACGCGCATGAGCTGTAAAAGGCGCAGCAATCTATCAGGTCCGCTCATCGTCCAACTGCCGTGAAGTGTCAGTTGGATACTACTATACCCGATCTGTCTATTTCACATAGCCAGAGGGCGAGACAGAGATCAGCCAAACCGTCGCACACGCCAACTTCCAGGGTCGGAGCGCCCCGAGCTCCGCCCTTCTCACACAGCAGTGCCAGAGACGCTCATTGAGCTCACCGCGATAACAACCAAACAAGAGAATGAATCATGGTTTTCAGTGCATTCACCCAAATCAGTATCTGGGGCGCTCTTGCGGCTTCCGCGTTCAGCTTCGTATTCGGCGGCGTGTATTATGGCGTCCTGGCACCCAAATACTACGCAAGATCGCTGGGACGGGAGTCTGAGCCGGCCACCAAGCCGGACATGCTTACCATCCTCGGCCCCTTCGTGTGCAACATCGTGATGATTGTCACGACGGCTGCGATCATGCGCATGATCGGCATTGCCTCGCTTGCGGATGCCCTGTGGCTCGGGCTGGTAATCGGTGCCGGCTATCTCCTTCCGATGTGCTTGACGATCGCGATCAATCCCAATTTCCCCAAGCCGTTCTCCTACACGACGGTGAACGCGCCCTATTTCCTGGTCAGCAGTCTCGTGATGAGCGCCGTGCTGTTCCTGTTGCAGTAAGCGTGTCTCGCGCCCAAGCCGCTGACGATGTGAGGCCCTTTGAGTGCCGGAACTGCAGGCGAGAATTATGGAAATCCCGCCTGCAGTTTTTGCATAGACGGTTATGGCCAGCCGAAAGTGTACGCTGCAGGTTCCGCTCAATGCCCCGCCCGTCGCTCGATGGCGTAGCGCGTCAGGGCGCCGAAGCGGTAGAGGCCGTGGACGAATTTTGAGTAGGGCATGGAGAGGAACAGGGCGAATACGACGCCAAGATGCAGCGCCAGCAGGATGCCCATTGCGGGAGTCACGCGCAACAGCATCAGTGCCATCCCCGACAGGCCCGTCAGCAGCAGCATCAGGATGAAGCCGGTATCCATGCCAAGCCGCGCGGTGTCGAGCATGTCCGGTTCGCGTTTGAACTTGGCGACCAGCAGCCCGATTGGCCCGGCGATAAGCCCGATGCCGCCCAGCGTTCCGAGCAATTTGGGAAGCTGGTACCAGTCATAAGGCGCGGGCATGGCGAGCAGGTAGTGGTAGACGCTCCCCGCCGTGGTTGCGGCAAAGCACAGCATGAAGCCGTAGAAGGTGAGGTGGTGATAGATCCGCCGCCGGTCGGTCGGCCGTTCATCTTCGTTGTAGCACCCGACGCCCCCGCCATCGAGATAGCGCAGCGAGGAGGCATCCTTGATCGCCTGCCAGAGCGAGGGCGTGTCCTCGCCCTTGAGGCCATTTGCTCCGATATCGCGCCAGAAATTGCGAAAACCCATGGTCAGTGCGACGACGGTGAAGGCCGTGACGGCGAGAAAGATGCCCGCCATTACGTTATGCGGCATCAGGCGGTAGAAATTCCCGCCATCGGTGAAGAGTACGTCGGGATCGTGCCAGAGGACGAACCCGAGGATGAAGATTGCGACACTGAGTGCTGCGACGATCGAGATCGCCATCCCGTTGCGATCGAACAGCGGTTGCAGGAAACCCGGCCAGGCATAGGCGCGATAGGAATCTCCGCGCACCTGCGCCAGGACCTTGGGGACGTTGACATCGAATTCGTGCGGGGGCGAGAATTGGCAATCGACGTAACAGGCCCCGCACCCGTGGCAGAGATTGGCGAGGTAGTTGAGATCGCCATCGTCAAAGGCCCGGCGCATCTCCATGGCGGGAAACACAGCGCACAACCCCTCGCAATAGCGGCATGAATTGCAGACCGTCGTCAGGCGGTCGGCTTCGGCCAGATTGTCGCTAGCGTGCATGTTTTGCGGCCTCCTCGCCTGCAATGCGTCCGAAGACGGACCCGATCGTCATGCCGATGCCGGCCGCATAGCCGCGTCCGAGCACATTGCCAGCCATGATTTCCCCGGCGGCAAAAAGGTTCGCCGCCGACCCACCGCCTGCCAGTTGCATCCGGGCCTGTTTGTCGACCTTCGTGCCGAGATAGGTGAAGGTGATGCCCGGGCGGACGGGATAGGCATAGTAAGGGGGCTGCTCGAGCCGCCGCGCCCAGTGGCTCTTGGGCGGATCGAGCCCTTCGGTACGGCAATCGTCGAAGACCGTGTGGTCGAAAGTGCCTTCCCTGACCGATGCGTTGAACCGGTTCACCGTGGCCGTCAGCGCCTCGGAAGAGAGCTCGAGCTTTTCGGCGAGCCTAGCGATGGTCTCGGCTGTCACCGGCGGGTAGAGGGAGGGCATGAACAGTTCGAGCGAATGCGCATCGAAGATGATGTAGGCGATCTGGTCGGGCTGTGCGGCGACAAGGCGCCCCCATATCGCATAGCGTTTGGGCCAGAAGTCCTCGCCCTCGTCGTAGAAGCGCTGGGCGTTTTTGTTGACGACGATACCGAACACCACGCAATCGAGGCGCGTGATGATCCCGCCATCGAATTTAGGCGCCCGTGCGTCGATGGCCACCGCGTGGCATTGGGTCGGATCGCTGACGGGCGCAATGCCTTTTTCAAGAAGGCGCTTGAGGATGTCGCCGCGATTATAGGGCGTGCCGCGGATGAGGAAATTGTCGGCCGGCGGGCCCCAATGTTCCTTGAGCCATTCGATATTGGCCTCGAACCCGCCCGCCGCCGCGACAACGGATTTGGCCCGGATGGTCCGCATTTCACCATCGATTCTGGCGGTGACCGAACGGCACTGCCCGCCTTCGATGTCGAAATCGAGGACAGGAGAGTCGTAATGAACCTCGACGCCGAGCTTTTCGGCAGTGAGATAAAGCGCGTTGAGCATGGCGCGGCCGCCGCCAAGAAAAAAGGAATTGGTGCGGCCAAGGCTCAGCGTGCCGCCGAGCGAGGGCTGAAAGCGCACGCCCTGTTCGGTGATCCAGTTGAGCATGGGCTTGGACAGGGCGATCATGTGCCTGGCCAGCGCCTCGTCGGTGTGCCCTTCGGTGACGCGATAGAGATCGTCCCAGAACTCGTCTTCCGTATAGGGGCCGGTGAGGAAATCGGTGGCGGCGTCATGAGCGCAGCGCATGTTGCGGGTGTGCCGGGTGTTGCCGCCGCGATAGAATTTCGGCGCAGCCTCGAGCACCAGAACCGAGCGTCCGGCCCGGCGCGCGGCAATGGCGGCACATAGGGCGGCATTGCCGCCGCCCACGACGAGAACGTCAATAGCGTCCCGGTCCATCGAAATCCCTCAGCAATAGATTGTATACAATAGTATACATACGTATACAACTGCATGCAGGCTTGTCACGAGGAATTTGCACGCTAGATCGTTTGGGGGAAAATCGGCATGAGGCAGAGGCGATGAGGGCAGGGCTGTCGCGAGCGGAGAGCGTGTTTCAAACGCTCAAGCAATGGATCGGGGAAGGTACCCTCCCGGCCGGTCGGCGCATGCGGGAGGAAGACCTTGCCGAGATGCTGGGGGTCAGCCGCACACCTGTGCGCGAAGCCTTGGGGCGGCTCGAGGCGCGCGGGCTCGTTTCGCCGGGCGCCGATGGGCTGGTCGTGACTGAACTGACGCGGCACCAGGTTATGGAGCTCTATTCGGCCCGTGGCATCCTTGAGGGTGCCGCAGCGCGGCTCGCTGCCGAAAACGCCTCCCAATCCGACATCGCCGCGATGGAGCACCTGCTGGAATTGTTCTCCCGTAATGAGGGCGACGCCGAGGCGGCCGCGCGGCTCAACATCGCGTTCCACGACGCGATCTATGAGGCCGCCCATAACGGCTATATCCAGCGTATGCTCGGTGAGCTCAACGACACGCTTACGCTGCTGCCGAGCACGACCTTCACGGTCGAGGGTCGGCCCGAGGCCGCCATCGGCGAGCACCGCGGCGTCCTCTCGGCCATCATCGCGCGCCGCCCGGACGATGCCGACAGGGCCGCCCGCGATCACATCGCCAACGCCCTCAAGGCACGGCTGGTGCTGATGTTTGCTTAATCGCTGAGCCGTACCGAATATTCGCTCGATAGCATGGTGAGGATGCGGCGGCGGACTTCGGGCTCGATCGTCGTTCCGGCTACGAACAGCGCCTCGGCGGCGCGGCCGGTCACCTGACCATAGGCCCCCAGTACCGCGTGGACACGGGCTTCGTATTCGGGATCGGCAAAGACATCGCGCCAGGCCTGCTGCCACGCCTCAACGATCTCGGGCGGCGTGCCTGCCGGCAGGACGACCATTTTCTGGGCCGCAAACCCGGCAATGTTAAAGGCCTTGTAGGCGTCGTAATCGGGGCCCGAAGGAGCGACGCCGAACAGCATCTCGTAGACTTCCTCGAGGATCGGCAGGTCGGGGAAGGTGGGATCGCGCTGCATCTGGCCGTGCTCGTCGAGCACTCCCCAGCTCATGAGAGGCACCGCGTTACCCGCTTCGATCATCGGCACCACATTGCGCAGAAAGGATGCGGTGGTCTGATAATCGATGGTCACCTCGCCGCGCGACATGGCAATCAACCCGTCGCCCCGGCCGGTATAGCCAAAGACGTAATCGACATCGAGACCGAGCAGGCGAAAGGCGAGCATGGGCACGAGATCGAGCGAGGTCGGCCCCTGGCTCGCAAAGACCAGCCGCTGGTCCCTGAGCTTGGCGAAATCCTGGGGCGATGTCACACCGGTTTCCGGCGCCACATAGACCACCCCGCCGGTGGGGGCGACCATAACCGGCTCCCAGTCCTTGTATTCGTAGCGTACGCGCAGATCGCCGAGCAGATAGGGAAACTGGGTGGAACCGGAGGTGCCAAGGACAGTAAGCCCGTCGGGGCGCGCGCGGCTGGCAAAAAGGTTCGGCCCTCGTGTCCCGCCGCCGCCTGGCTCGTTGACGATCCTGATTTCGGGATTGCCCGGAAGGTGCCGGGCGAGAAAGGGTGCGTTGAACCGCGCCCAAGTATCGGACCCGCCCCCCTGGGTGAACGGAATGATCCAGTCGATCGTCTTGCCGGCAAAGCTGACCGGGTCCGCCTCGCTCTGGGCGGGCCCGCTACCTGTCAAGCCGAGCGCGAGCATCAGCCCGCCGACCCAGCCAAGCATACGTCCCATCGAGTCCTCCCCGGTGCCGTCAGGAATGAAACCGCCTTCCATTTTCGGCCCGAACCTCCGTTTTTCTAGCGCCTCAATTGCCGCGAGGCCACCCCTTGCGTGAAAAGGCTTGCCACCCGGGCGGGGCCGGGGACACACTCGCCTTATCGAACGGACAGGGAGGATTGCCGCGCGTGCGCATCGTCTTGATCGAGGACAACACCATGCTGGCGCGCGCCGTGATCCAGGCACTGGAGGATGAGGGCCACGCCGTGGACTGGCTCGCCAATGGCGAGGATGGCGGACGGTTTCTGGCGACCGAAGGTGCCGATCTCGCCATTGTCGACATCAACCTGCCCAAGCGCAGCGGGCTCGAGGTCATCCGCACGCTCGGGGCCGAACGCCGCGACATTCCTGTCCTCGTTCTCACCGCCCGCGACAGCCTTGGGGATCGGATCGAGGGGCTCGATGCCGGAGCCGACGACTACATGACCAAGCCGTTCGAAATGGCCGAGTTGAGCGCTCGCGTCAGGGCACTGGGGCGGCGGCGGGGCAAGCGGCTGCACAATGTCGAGACCTGCGGCGCGCTCGAGTTCGACCGCCTGTCGCGTCAGCTTTCCTCCCCCGAGGGCCCCATCGCCCTGCCGCGTCGCGAGCTCGCGCTCTGGGAAGTCCTCCTCGATCACGCCGGGCGCGTCGTCTCCAAGGACGCGTTATGCGACAGCATCTATGGAACTGGCGCCGATATCGAGGTCAACGCCGTGGAACTGCTGGTGTCGCGCCTGCGCCGCAAGATCGAGGGGCACGGGGTGACCATCCGGGCCATCAGAGGGCTTGGATACGTCCTGCAAAGGATTGAGGCGCAATGAACCAGCCCCGTCCGCGCCCCGACAGCCTCCGCGCGCGCCTTTTCGTCCTGATCGTCGTGCCGCTGATCTTCGTTGCCCTGGCGTCGAGCCTCGTGCGCTACTGGTCGGCGCAGGACATGTCCAAGGACCTCTACGACGATACGCTCAAGGTGGTCGCCCATGCGGTGGCACGCGAGGTGGTGCTAACCAAGGGTGATCTGCTCACCGACGCCTTGCTCGATTCTCTCGTCGGTGCGCTTGGGGACCCGATTTTCTATCAGGTGCGTGCTGCGGACGGTCGCTTCGTCACCGGCCATTCCGATGCGCCAATCGCAACCCATGAGCTCGAACTGCCCGGCGGCACGCCGGTCTTCTTCGACGCGATCTATCACGACCGTCCGGTGCGCGCGGTGATCCTGCGCGAGTTCATCGCCGACCCCGATTTCGACGGCTGGACCACCGTTCAGGTCTGGCAAACGGTCACCCAGCGGCAGGCACTTAGCCTGACCCTTCTCGGCCAATCGGCCCTCAATCTGTTCCTTTTGGTCGGTTCGGCCGCGATCCTCGTCTGGTTCGGTATCAATCGCGGGTTAGGACCGCTCACCGATTTGCGGGCCGCCGTTGCACTCCGTTCTGCAAGCGAACTCAACCCGATCCGCCGCCCTGTACCCTCCGAGGTGGCCCCGCTCGTCGAGACGATCAACAACCTCTTCGCCCGGTTGCGCGAGGAGCTCGACCGGCGCAACGCCTTCATCGGCAATGCCGCGCATCAATTGCGCAACCCGGTAGCAGCTATTCAAGCACAGGCGGAATCCGCCATCACGGCCAGCGATGAGGCCGGGCGTATGGCCCGCCTGCACGACCTCGCGGAAGCAGCGCGGCGTCTTTCGCGCATGAGCAACCAGTTGCTCAATTTCGACATCGCCTCGGAGGGCAGCGAGGCAAACCTCGCGCCGCCATCCGATCTTTCGGAAATGGTGGCGGAGGTGGCGCGCCGTCACGTCCCCCGCGCGCTCAAGGCGGGGGTCGAAATGGCTCTTGAACCGTCCGCTACCCCCCTGCCAGTTGCGGGTAACCGGGTGATGATCGAGGAAGCCATCGACAATCTCATCGACAATGCGCTCAAATATGGCTGCCAGCAAGGCGGACACCTGTCTCTCCGCGTGGTCCGCGTCAACGGCAATGCCGTTCTGACGGTGGAAGATGACGGCCCAGGCATCCCGCAAGACGCCGCCGAGCGTGTCTTTGACAGGTTCGTCCGGCTGGCTGACGACGACGAAAGCGGCTGCGGTCTGGGGCTCTCGATTGTCCGCGCCATAGCGCAAGCGGCCGGCGGAACGGTAACGATTGTCCCGGCGGAAAACGGCTGCACGATGCAACTGACGCTGCCGATTGCCGAAGCGGCGGATAGCCGGATCGCGGCTGAATAAGGGGGTGGCCAGCATCCGGGCATGGCCCCCACCCCCCGCCCCTCCCCTCAAGGGGGAGGGGAATCCTTTCAGTGCTTTTGGCAGGCACTTTCCTCATCCGCCATGTAGTCCCCCTCCTCCTTGAGGGGAGGGGCTAGGGGTGGTGGATAACGCAGGTTGAGCGGCTCCTAACGCGGTCCTGCCCCCGACAGTTTCCCGACAGCTTGATGTTGCATGATGGCCCAAGGCGAGCGTCCACCGCCCTTGCCGGCATTTCAGCATGTTCGATGAAAGCCGGCCGCAGGAGGAGCCGGTTTGGGAGGACCGGGCGCTTGGCTTCATATCCTTTGGGAGGACTACACATGAAAAATTCGCTTCGCTTCGCCAAGGGCGTTGCCGCTGCCGTTGCTGCCGCCGCTACGCTGGCATTGACTGTCCCGGCCCAGGCCGAGGTCGATTTCTCCGGACAGACCGTCGAATGGTGGATCCCGTTCGGTGAAGGCGGCGGGTCGGACGTCTGGGCGCGCTTTTATGCGCCCTATCTCTCCAAATACCTGCCCGGCCAGCCCAACGTGATCGTGCGCAACGTTCCCGGCGGCGGTTCGATCACCGGCACCAACGAGTTCGTGGCCCGCGCCGCACCGGACGGATTGTCGATCATCGGTACTTCGGGTTCGACGCAGTTTCCCTATCTCCTCGGCGACAGCCGCGTGCAATATGAATATGCCGATCTCGAGCCCGTGCTCGTCTCGCCCACCGGTGGCGTCGTCTATATTCCCGCGCACTTCGGCGTTGCCGATGCGTCCGAGCTCGGCAAGCTGATGGGTACCGAACTGATCTATGCCAGCCAGGGCGCAACGTCGCTCGATCTCGTGCCTATGCTGGCCTTCGAGGTCATGGGCCTCAATGTCCGCCACGTCTTCGGCATGACCGGGCGCGGCGATGGTCGTCTGGCTTTCGAGCGCGGCGAAGCCAACATCGACTACCAGACCTCGTCGGCTTATCTCACCAACGTCCTGCCGTTGGTGGAAGCGGGCGATGCGGTACCGCTCTTCAGCTGGGGCGTCCTTGACGCACAGGGCAACGTCCAGCGCGACCCGACTTTCCCCGACCTGCCGCACTTCCTCGAAGCCTATGAAATGGTACACGGTCCGATCTCGGCCTACGGCATCGAGCTTCAGGCCTATCTCGCCTTCTTCGGTTCGGGTTTTGCCGCCCAGAAGCCGGTAATGCTGCCAAATGGTACGCCAGACGAAATCGTTCAGGTCTATCGCCAGGCGTTCATCGATGCCGTCAACGATCCCGACCTGCAGGCCGCCAAGGGCGACATCCTCGGCGACTACGAGCAGGCCGTCGGCGATGACGTGGCGGGCGTCTATGCCGCCGCGACCAGCATCGATCCGGTCGCCCGCGACTGGGTCCGGACCTATCTCTCGGAAAACTACAACGTGACCCTCGACTAGTCACAAGCGGGCGTCGCAGCCATAATAGCTGCGACGCCGTTTTTCCGTTTCGGCCTGCCCCGGTCTCGGTTGGCCGATCTGGCGTGTGGGGGGACCAGACTGTCTGGCTTGCGGACCTGACGAGACGGTCAGTCTCCGCAGGCAACGCGGAAACAGATCCTGCGGGTGACAACGATGCTCGACACTCTTTTTGCAGCGCTTCTCGGCCTTTTGACGTTCCAGCACATGGGCTTCATGGCCTTGGGCGTCATTCTGGGCCTCATGGTCGGTATCCTGCCAGGGCTTGGCGGTATCGTCGGGCTCTCGCTGCTGCTGCCTTTCCTCTATGGCATGGACCAGACCTCCGCGCTCGCCATGCTGATCGGTCTCGTCGCCGTCATCCCGACATCCGATACGTTCGCTTCTGTGCTCATGGGCATTCCAGGTTCGACCGCGAGCCAGGCCACCGTGCTCGACGGCTTTCCGCTCTCAAAGAAAGGGCAGGCGGCACGGGCGCTTTCGGCAGCTTTCTCGGCCTCGCTAATGGGCGGGCTGTTCGGTGCGCTGGTGCTGACCGGCTTCGTCGTCGTGGCCCGGCCTCTGATCCTGAGTTTCTCATCGGCCGAATTGTTTGCCCTTACCATCTTCGGGCTTTCGATGGTCGGCGTGCTTTCGGGCAGCAATCTCGCCAAGGGCGTCGCCGCGGCGGCGCTAGGGCTGGCCTTCGGCGCCATCGGCGCTGCGCCCGCGACCGGCGAATACCGCATGGAATTCGGCTGGCTCTATTTGATGAACGGCGTTCCGCTGGTCATCGTGGCGCTGGGGCTCTTTGCCGTCCCTGAAATCGTCGATCTTTTACGCGGCGGTTCCTCCATCGCGGGCAAGACGACGCTCGGCAAGGGTTGGATCGAGGGGATCAAGGATACCTGGACCTATAGATGGCTCGCTCTGCGCTGCTCGGGGCTGGGCGCGATCATCGGCGCCATCCCCGGCCTCGGCGGCTCGGTGGTGGACTGGATCGCCTACGGCCACGTCGTCCAGACCTCCAAGGATCGCTCCCAATTCGGCAAGGGCGACATCCGCGGTGTCATCGCGCCGGAATCTGCCAATAATGCCAAGGAAGGCGGCGGGCTGGTGCCCACGCTCCTGTTCGGCATTCCCGGTTCTGGATCGATGGCCGTGTTCCTCGCCGGGCTTATCCTGCTCGGCGTCCAGCCAGGCCCTGCCATGGCGGGACGCAATCTCGACGTGACCTACACGATCGTCTGGTCGCTGGCGCTCGCCAACGTGATCGGCACGCTCCTCTGCATCGTCGCAGCCCCCGGTATCGCGCGCCTGACCACCATTCGCTACACGCTGGTCGCGCCCTTCATGATCATGGTGATCTCGTTCGCCTCCTTCCAGGCCACGCGCTCGCTCTACGATCTCATTGCGCTCCTGGTCATGGGCATCGTCGGCGTACTGCTCAAGCGCTTCGGCTGGCCGCGGCCGGCCTTCCTCATCGGCTTCGTTCTGGCGACCCAGGCCGAACGCTATCTCTATCAGGCCGTCCAATTCTACGATTGGGGTTTCCTCACCCGCCCGCTGGTTTTGACGATCATCGGACTGACGGTGATTTCGGTCTGGCTCGGTGCGCGCAAGAAGCCCGGCGAAAAGGCCGCAAGCGTCAACACCGAAGGGACGTCCGAACTGGCGCAGGCGGGGCAGGTGTGGCCGCAGCTCGTCTTCGGGGGGCTGATCCTGGCTGCCTTTGCCTTCGTCTTCTGGGAAAGCTACGGACTCTCTCAGCTTGGAGGCATCTTCCCCACATGGGTCGCGGTGATCGGCTTTGCCGCAACGCTCGTGGCGCTCCTGCCGTTGGCCACCGGCAGGCTTGAGACGACCGCCAACTTCGATGCAGAAACGGCTAAGCGCGAGAGCGACGTCAAGGGAGGCGCGTGGGCCATGCTGGCCTGGCTGGCCGGGTTCGTCGGCGGCGTGGCGCTGGTGGGCTTCTTTGCCGCACTGATGATCTTCTTTGTGGTTTTCTTGCGGACGATGGCGAAGACGAGCTGGGTAAAGACGCTTCTTTTGACGCTGGCAGCCGGCATTTTCATGCTCACGCTGGCGCGGGCGCTCAATCTCGTAATGCCGGCCGGCCTCCTGCAGGCCCAGTTCAACCTGCCTTGGCCGTTCCGTTGATGGAAACGCGGGCATTGCCCAATCGCGATGCCAGCCAACGCAATTGCTCAATGCCCGCCCGGGGGCGTTCCTGATATCAGGAACGCCTAGAACCGATTTCAAGGCCGACGATGACAAAGCAAAGCGCCATCCCATGCATCCTGATGAGAGGCGGGACCTCCAAAGGGCCCTATTTCGTGACGTCCGACTTGCCTTCGGACACCGAGGCGCGAGACCGGGTACTGCTCGCTGCCATGGGGTCGCCCGATGCTCGCCAGATCGACGGCATCGGGGGTGCTGACACACTGACCTCAAAGGTCGCGATGGTCTCGCCATCGACGCGCGAAGGGGTAGATGTGGATTATCTCTTTGCACAGGTCTCGGTGACCGAGGCCGCCGTCGATACCGCGCCTTCCTGCGGAAATATCCTCGCAGGTGTCGGCCCCTTCGCCATCGAGCGCGGCATGGTACCCGCGACAGGGGAGGAAACGGCGGTCCGCATCTTCAACGTCAATACCAATAGCCGCATCGAAGCCATCGTCAGGACCGAGGGCGGAAGCGTCGTCTACGACGGGGATACCGCCATCGACGGCGTGCCGGGCACGGCAGCACCGGTGCGGCTCAACTTCATGGATATCGTCGGATCGAAAACCGGCAAGCTGCTGCCGATCGGCTCTCCCCTGGACACCATCGACGGGGTGGAGGTGACGCTGATCGACGTTGCGGTGCCCATGATGATCTTCCGCGCCGCCGACATGGGCAAGACGGGCTATGAAACTGCTGCCGAACTCGACGCCGACACGGCGTTTTTTGCCCGCATGGAAGCCATGCGCAGGATCGCGGGCGAGCGCATGGGGCTGGGGGACGTGACCGGCAAGGTGATCCCCAAGGTCGCCATGCTCGCCGCCCCGCGCGGGGAGGGGCACCTTGCGGCGCGCTATTTCGTGCCGCACAAGACCCATGCCGCCTTCGCGGTCACCGGGGGCCTATGTGTTTCAAGCTGCGCCATGCTCGAAGGGTCGGTCTCGGATGGTCTCGCCAAACGGCCGGAGGGCGATGACAGGCTGGTTTTGATCGAACATCCGGCAGGCCTGCTCGATGTCGCGCTCAAGACCGAGGGGCAGGGGGGCGCTATGGAAATCGTGAGCGGCGGCGTGATCCGCACCGCGCGAAAACTCTTTGCGGGCGAGGTCTACGTCCCGTCCAACCTTCTGGGCTAGCCGATGAGACTGCTCGTTCTGCCCGGCGACGGGATCGGCCCTGAAATCATGGCAGCGAGCCTCGACGTGCTTACTGCAGCCGACCGCCGGTTCGGGCTTGGGCTCGCATTCGAGCATCGTGCTGTCGGTCTTCAAGCCCTCGAGAGCCACGGCACCAGCCTGCCCGACGACATCCTGCCCTTGGCGCGCGAGATGGACGGGGTGCTGCTCGGGCCTATGTCCAACATGGAATACCCGCCGCGCGAAAAAGGCGGTATCAATTTCTCGGCGGCCTTCCGCATAGGGCTCGACCTTTACGCCAATATCCGCCCCGCCCGCACGCGTCCCGGCCTGCCTCATCGCGGGACGGAGATGGACCTCGTCATCATGCGCGAGAATACCGAGGGCATGTACCCGGACCGCAATATGGTGTCCGGCCCGGCCGAGTTCATGCCGGTGCCGGGCGTGGCGATCTCGATGCGCAAGATCACCGCCTTCGCCTCCGAGCGCATCGCGCGGCGTTCGTTCGAATTGGCTCGCAAGCGCCGGGGCAAGGTGACTGCAGTCCACAAGGCCAACGCATTCAAGATGACCGACGGGTTGTTTCTCGATACCGTCCGGGCGGTGGCCAAGGACTTCCCCGATATCGAGCTCGAGGACGTGCTGATCGACGCCATGGCCGCGTTGCTGGTGCGCGATGCCTCACGCTACGATGTGATCTGCACCACCAACTTCTATGGCGACACGCTTTCGGACCTGGCGTCCGAACTTTCCGGGAGCCTGGGGCTCGCGGGATCGCTCAATGCCGGGGACCACCACGCCGCCGCGCAAGCCCAGCACGGCTCGGCCCCCGATATCGCCGGACAGGACCGGGCCAACCCGGCATCAATGATCCTCTCTTCAGCCATGCTGCTCGATTGGCATGGGCGGCGGCGGGGTATCGCGGCTTTTATCGATGCTGCTGCGGCGATTGAAGCGGCGGTGGACCGGGTTTTGGCCGATCCCGAAACGCGGACACGCGATCTGGGCGGCTCGCTGGGGACGAAAGGGTTTGCGCGGGTGGTTGCCGGAGCGGTCTAGTTTCTGCGTTCCTTGCCACCGCTGCACTTCTTGGCACCACCGATTATCGGTCCGGCGCCGCAAGCACGCGTACCGCAGCACCTTTTCGCCAGGCGATGATGTTCTCGACTGTATCGCGGTAAAAAGCCTCGTAGGTCTCCTGGGTAACATAGCCCAGATGCGGGCTGAGAACGCAATTGGGTGCGCTGCGCAAGGGGTGATCGTGTGGCAGGGGTTCGATATCGAAAACGTCGAGCCCGGCGCGAATGCGGTTCTCGTGGAGCGCTGCAAGCAACGCCACCCCATCGATCAGCGGCCCGCGCGAGGTGTTGACGAGGATCGCGCCCGGTTTCATCAAGCCGATCTCATGCGCGCCGACCGTATGGCGCGAGCGGTCCGACAGAACCAGATGCAGGCTCACCACATTCGCCTCGCGGAAGAGGGTGTCCTTGTCGACCCGACGGACACCGCATTCGGCGGCGCGTTCATCGGTGAGGTTGGAACTCCAGGCGATCACCTCCATCTCGAAGCCCTGTGCGATTTTCGCCATGCGGCTACCGAGCTTGCCCAGCCCAACGATGCCAATGGTTTTCCCGCCCAGCCGCGTTCCGATCGTGTTCTGCCAGAGCCCTGAGCGCATCCGCGCCTCCTCCTGCGGCAGATGCCGGGCGGCGGCGAGGATCAGCGCCCAGGCGATTTCGGGCGTGGCGTGCCTGGAGTCACCCGCATAGGTGTGGCACACCGTGACACCCCGTGCCGCCGCGTGCTCCATGTCGATGACCCGCACGCGGGCGCCGGTCACGTTGACCTGCTTGAGGTTCGGAAGCCTGTCGATGAGCGCAGCGGAAAGCGGCATGCGTTCGCGCATCAGGCAGAGGACATCGAAATCGGCGAGCGCCTCGGCGGCGGCATCCTCGGTGGCAAGATTCTCGTTGAAAACCTCGATGTTCACCTCGCGCCCAAGCTGGCTCCAATCGGCCAGCGAAAGTGCGACGTTCTGATAGTCGTCGAGAACCGCGATCTTCAGCACCATTGCATCTCCGATATCTTCAGGTGGCGTCGGATCGCGGGCGATAGGTTGCGCGCGCCAGATCGAGGAATGCGGTAACCGATGCGGCAATCGGGGTGCGCTTGCGGCGGGCGATCATCAGCTTGCGTGCCGCCCAGCTCTCGGCGAGCGGCGCATGGACGAGATCGGTGCCCGCAAGAAGGTGGATCGATGAATTGCGCAGGAAGCCGATGCCGAACCCGGCTTCGACCATGCGCACCAGCGAGGGAAAGCTTTCGACGTTGACCCGCTCGCCCAACGGACGACCGGCCTTGCGCGCCGCATCGTTGATGAGCCTGTCGAGCGCGCCGGTATGGTGTACACCGACGACCTCATGGACGATGACGGCCTCGAAGGGCAGCGGCTCGCCGTCCGCGATCCTTTCGGCCAGCGGATGGTCGGGCGAGGCGATGACCCAGACATCGTCATCCTCGAACATCTCGGCATCGAAGGCCGAATAATCGTAATTGTCGGCAAAGATCGCAATATCAACCTGGGCGTCCTCGAGCGCCGTCAGGGTTGCGCGCCCGGACATTTCCCGGATATCGAGCCTGACGCCGGGATAGAGCCCGGCATAGTGCGCCAATAATTCCGGCAAACGGCCCGAGAGGGCAGAACTCGACGATGCAATGCGCAACTGACCTTCCGAACCGGCGGCAAAGCCGGTCATCGCGGTGTGGAGGTCGGCGATCTCGCGGAAGATACGGCGGCATCCTTGGGTATAGGTCTCACCGGCCGAAGTAAGCGCGACGCCGGTTGCCGACCGGTCGAAAAGGACGATCCCCATCCGTGCCTCAAGATCGGCTATGCGCCTGCTGACGGCGGAGGGAGCGATGTTCTCGCGCTCGGCGGTCTTGGCGATCGAGCCGTCCCGCGCAAGGGCAAGGACGAGGCGGGCGGTTACGGGGTCGAAATGCTGCATGGGCGCTTCCCGATTCTCGGTTCGCGCCCACTATAGCAAGTTCCAACCCCTTGTCGCCAAAGCCTTAGTCTTCAAGGCCCAGCCGGAGGCGTGCCGAAGGCGGGAGCGCGTGGTGGGCCTCGGAATAGAGCACGAAGCTCTGGTAAAGCCGGATGCGCTCAATCTTTTCGCCGATGATGGCAACCGTCGATTTCAGTCTTGGAATGACATTCATTTTCGATCTCCTCTGGAGGCCGTGTCTGTTGCCCGTTTTAATACGGCGGGCGCGGGCCGGGTGCCATCTCCTGTTGGCGAGAGGGGACATCGCGGCTGGGCAAGGGAGATTGCGCCATCGCTGCCTCCATCCGTGGGCAGTGTTTACATTGGACTTGATGGATATGGATTGGCGCGGATACCGCGGTTCCATCGCCTCCCTCCCCCTTGAGGGGAGGGATTGAGGGTGGGGGTATCGGAGCCCGCAGGAAGCGCGGCGTTTCTGGAAAGATCGCTGCACCCCCACCCCGGCCCTCCCCTCAAGGGGGAGTGGGCGCAAGAGGCGAAACTTTTCGTCTCCAAAGTCCAATGCAAACGCGCCCATCCGTGGAAGAGGGACAGAAATGCCCAATGGTCCTTGGCCTAGTGTTCCGCGGGTTTCCCGGCCCAAAGAGGTACGAGGATCGGCAGGAAGATGAGGACCAGGATGATGCGGAAGAGGTGGTGGATACTCACAAAGGCCGCGTCAAGGCCGAGCGCGATGGAAACGAGACTCATTTCCGGCAGCCCGCCGGGCACCAGCGCCATGAGCCCTGTTGCGAACGGTACGTCGAGCCAGGTTTGAAAGCCCAGCGCAAAGAGGGCCGCGACGCCGAGATTGATGATCGTGAGCCCGCCGCCGATAGCCAGTCCGGCCGCGATCTGCCGCCAGCCCGTATCGGAAAAGAATTGGGCGACAGAGGCGCCAATGACGATCTGTGCGATGATCAGCAGGATTTGCGGCGGGCTGACGGTGGTAAGGCCCGTATAGTGGGCGATTGCCGAGAGGATCAGCGGGCCGGTGAGGTGGGCGGCGGGGAGCCGGATGCGGCGCCCGCCATACATCCCGATTACAAGGCAGGCGACGAGGATCGCGAAGTCCAGGAGAGGCATGGTGACGGAAAAATCGATGGAACGATCGACCGTGACCAGCCCGGCCGCGCCGGCCCCAACCGTGGCAACGACAGTGGGCACGACGACGAGGATGACGGCGAGCCGCATCCCGTGAACCAGCGAAAGCGAACGCACATCCGCGCCATAGGCCGGTCCGAGGACGAGAATTTCACTGAGGCCGCCCGGCGCGGCTGAAAAGGCGGCGGTAGGTCGGTCGAGGCGTCCGATTACACGGCACATGAAGATGCCGATGATCGAGATGATGACGCAATAGATCGTGACGCCCGTCAGAGTGAACGCCCACTCCGCCATGCGGTCGAAAATTCCCGGAGTGAACGCCCCGCCCACCATCAGGCCGATGGTGCCGATCATCACCGAGCGCAAGCTCCACGGTGTGGGCACACGGACCCCGACCATTGCACAGGGAATGGTGGCGAGCATGGCGCCGACCAGCCAGCCGAGCGGAAAATTGAAGAGATACCCGACCAGCCCGCCCAGCGAGCCGATGAGGAAAGTCCGGAGATAAAGTATTTGGATTGGCATTGCGTTCGGTTCCGCTCCCGTAACGGAACGCCCATCCATATCAGTGTGGTTCCCTCCAGCCATTGCCCAGCCGCGAAAGGGGGCTCGCGAACGGCGATGGACGGGCTCAACGGGTATCTGGCGCGCCTTTGCCCATCGCTTCGAGCACCTCGTGGACGTCGCCGGTTTGGATCGGCAGATCGCCCAACAGCTGCTGCCACGCGACCGTTGCCAGCGTCATGTGGTTTGGCAGGCCGAGTTCGTCGACCATGCTGGCGGATTCGCGCATTTCGGCGGCGCGGCGGCGGCCGTGGACGGTCATGCGGTCGAAACTGTAGGCGGCGCGCTTGCGCCAGTCTATATCCGGGTCGCTCGCTTCGAGCGAGGCCAGCACGGCCTCTTCGACACCGCCTAGCCGGGCCGCGAGTATAAATTCGGCGAACAGCGCTTCCATGCCCTTGATCATGATCGAACGCGTCAGCTTGATGGCCGAGGCTTGCCCAACCGTATCTCCGGCAATGCGGGGTGACATGCCCAAGCGCTCTAGGCGAGTCTTGACCTCTTCGGCGTCTGGCCCGGCCAGCAGGATGGGGGTCTTTTCACGTTTGGGGTGAACCGGCGCCATCACGGCCATGTCCACATAACGCCCGCCAGCCGCATTTATAGCCCGGGCAGCGCGGGCCTTGGTTTGCGGCGAGCAGGAATTGCCATCGATGAACAATGCACCGGGTGCGATCACCTTTGATGCTTCCGATGCGGCCAAGAAAGCCTGATCGGCAAAGACGAGGCTCACGACAAGATCTGCTGTGCCGAAAGCCGTGGCGTGATCCTTGGCGGCAACGACCCCGTGTTGCCCGCACAGGGCCATCAGGCGGTCGCGCGATCCGGCATCCTCGATCTTGAGGTCGTAGGCCGTGATCGAGGCGACGGGCGCACGGTCCCAGCCCGAGACGAAAGCCGAGGCGGCCTCGCCAAAGCCGAGCAGGCCGATTGCGAGCGCGTCACGCGATGGCGTCATTCTCGATACCCCTGCGGCACCTCAATTGCCCGAAAAGAGTTCCACGATCTCGACCCGCCTGTTCTGGGCGCGTCCGTCTTCGGTGCGGTTGGTGGCGACGGGGGAGACCATGCCGGCCCCGGCAGGCGTCATGCGGGTGGCGGAAATGGAATAGCCCGAGGCAAGCGCATCGACCACCGCCTGTGCCCGGCGCTGGGACAGGGACAGGTTGTATTCGAACGATCCCATGGAATCGGTGTGCCCGACGATCACGACATTGAGGTTGGGGTTATCGACCAGCAACTGGCCCAGTTCATCGATCTGGGGTTTGGACTCGGCCCTCAAATCGGCTGAGTCGAAATCGAAGGTGATGCCATAGACCGCAATCCGGCCGTCGCGAGCAAAGGCCTCCTCGATGGCCGAGGCTTCGACAAAGGTGATGCGGTCGGTTTGCATGGGTTCAGATTCGACAATGGTGACGGCGGTGTGGGCGGTGAGCGGGGTTTCACCGCGCGCCCTGACCTCCACGGTCAACATGCCCACCTGGACGTGGCCCGCGGCGTCGTTGCGCTCGGCCAGCAGGTAGATTGTCGTATCCCAGGTTGTAGGCAGGCCGGTGCCGCCACGGCCATTGTCCCAGAAGGTCGGAATGCCGCCCCCTTCGGTGCATTCGCCATCGCCGCGGCAGAAAAAGACAATCTCGAACCCGGCATTGGTCAGCGCACGCTCGTAATTGCGCATGATCTCGAGGCCTGAACGATCCCCCGGTCCTTCATAACGGATCGAGGTGAGGATACCCGACATGTCCCGGCTCCAGCTCGCGACTTCGTTCTGCGCGCCGCGCGGCATCTGCCGATCGGGCAGGCGCAGCTCCTCATAGGCCTTGGTCTGGTAAAAGGTGATCTTTGAGCCTTCATAGCGACCGACCAGAGGGTGATCGCCGGACCCGGCGACATCCTGAGCTTGGGCGATTGCCGGCGCTGCGAAAAGTGAAAACAGGACCGCAAGAATCCCTAAACGCCTGTTCAGTGTCATCGTCCGCGTCTCCCGATGGCTGATAGTGGTTGCCGATAATAGGCAAGCATTGGCGGGTGACAACCGAATTAAGGCTGGGCAATTGTGTCAAGAGGGGGTGGGCGCTGCAAGGGGCCTACCCGTCCCGAACATCGACCCGGTGGTCGGGGTAAGATCAGGCCATCGTCGGCATCGAGAATTGGGCGCCTTCCTTGAGGCCCGAGGGCCAGCGGGAAGTGATGGTTTTGGTGCGGGTCCAGAACTTGATCGAATCCGTGCCGTGCTGGTTGAGGTCGCCAAAGGCAGAAGCCTTCCAGCCGCCGAAGGAGTGATAGGCCAGCGGCACCGGGACCGGCACGTTGATGCCGACCATTCCGATATTGATGCGCGAGGCGAAATCGCGCGCCGTATCTCCGTCGCGGGTGAAGATGGCGACGCCGTTGCCGTATTGATGCCTGAGGGGCAGCTCCAGCGCCTCTTCATAAGAGCCCGCGCGAACGACCGAAACGACTGGGCCGAAGATTTCTTCGCGATAGATATCCATCTCGGTGGTCACATTGTCGAACAACGTCCCGCCGACGAAATAGCCGTCCTCATAGCCTTGGAGCTTGAAGCCCCGGCCATCGACGACGAGCTTTGCGCCCTGTTCGACGCCCTTGTCGATGAGCGAGAGTACACGCTGCTGCGCGGCCCTGGTCACCAACGGACCCATGTCGGACTGGGCATCGGTATAGGGGCCGATCCTGAGCGCCTCGACCTTGGGCGCGAGCGCGGCGACCAGCCGGTCGGCGGTTTCTGCGCCCACTGGCACGGCGACGGAAACTGCCATGCACCGCTCGCCCGCCGAACCGTAGCCAGCACCCATCAGGGCGTCGGCGGCCTTGTCCATATCGGCATCCGGCATGACGACCATGTGGTTCTTGGCGCCGCCGAATGCCTGCACGCGCTTGCCGTTTGCAGCGGCGGTGGCATAGACGTAGCGGGCGATAGGCGTCGAGCCGACGAAGGAGATCCCCGCAATTTCGTGATGGTGGAGAATGCCATCCACGGCTTCCTTGTCGCCATTGACGACGTTGAGGATGCCTGCGGGCAGTCCGGCTTCTATCATCAACTCGGCCAGCCGCATGGGCACGGACGGCGCGCGTTCGGAAGGCTTTAAAATAAAAGCGTTGCCCGCCGCTATGGCCGGGGCGAACATCCACATGGGGATCATGGCCGGGAAATTGAACGGCGTGATTCCTGCGCCGACGCCGACCGGCTGGCGCATGGAATACATGTCGATCCCGGGGCCGGCACCCTCGGTAAACTCACCCTTCTGTAGATGCGGAATGCCGCACACGAACTCGGCGACCTCCATGCCGCGCACGATATCGCCCTTCGAATCCTCGACTGTTTTGCCGTGTTCGGACGAGAGCAGGACGGCTAGCTCATCCATGTGCTGGTTGATGAGATCGACAAAGCGAAAGAATACCCGCGCCCGGCGCTGCGGGTTGGTGGCGGCCCATTTGGGCTGGGCGGCGAGGGCAGAGGCCACGGCAGCATCGAGCTCGGCCGCGCTGGCCAGCGCGAGGCGGGCACTGACTTCGCCTGTGGCGGGATTGAACACATCGGCGGAGCGGCCCGACTTGCCCTCGACGCGCACGCCGTTGATGAAATGTCCTATGCTCCGCATCGCCTGCCTCCCTCCGTGTTGAATATGCAGGGGAAAGATCGGCTTTAATAATTGAGCAATCAATGCCATAGTTTCGGCATCCGTTGTGCATGAATTATAGCCAGATGAACTGGGACGATATCCGCATATTCCTCGCTATTGGCCGCGCGGGGCAGATCCTCGGTGCGGCGCGTGCATTGGGGCTCAACCACGCCACGGTAGCGCGGCGGCTGACAGCGCTGGAGACGAATTTCGGGGCGCGGCTGTTCGTGCGGCGCACCAATGGCTGCGATCTGACGGCGGAGGGCGAGGCGCTGCTGCCGCGCGCCGAGGCGATGGAAAGTGCCATGCTGGGCGCCGCCGCGGAAATCGGCAAGGCCGACGAAGCGCTTTCGGGTACGGTCAGGATCGGCGCGCCGGACGGGTTCGGCGTGGCGTTCCTCGCGCCGAGGCTCGGGGAGCTGGCGCGGGAGCATCCCGCGCTCAGGCTGCAACTCGTGCCCATCCCGCGCAGTTTTTCGCTCTCGCGCCGCGAGGCCGATATCGCGATCACCGTCGAGCGGCCGACCGAGGGGCGGCTTGTGGCGCGCAAGCTCGTCGATTATCGCGTCGGGCTCTACGCGGCGCGCAGCTATATCGAGCGGGCGGGGGTCCCAGAAAGCCGCGAGGCGCTGGCGGGGCACCGGCTGGTGGGCTATGTCGAGGACCTGATTTTCACGCCTGCGCTGGATTTCAGCGCCGCCTTTTCAAGGGACTGGCAATCGGCGATCGAGGTGTCGAGCGCCATCGGCCAGACCGAGGCGGTGCGCGCCGGAGCGGGCATCGGTATCCTCCACGCCTTCATCGCCAGCCAGTATGACGAACTGGTTCCTGTCCTGCCCGAACTCGGCCTCACGCGCGCCTATTGGCTCGTGCTCCACGAGGACGTTCGGGACATACGGCGCGTGGCGCTTGTCGCCGATTTCATAACCCGGCAGACCGCGACGGCGCGGGCAATCTTCGGCTGAAGGCTACATCGACTCCGGAAAACAAAGATATGGCTCAAGAAACCGCTGGCCGGGAAGGCTGTCGCGGTTGCCCCGGGTAGCGTCGACCATCAGCGCGACGAGGTCCTGGCAGAGGATTTCGAGCGGCGTGCGGATGGCCATCAGGAGATAGCGGTCCGATAGCGCGGCGCGTGACTCGGGAGTAATTTCGTTGACGATCAGAGCCACCTCGCCCGGAGCGCGCACCTCGCGCAGCGCGGCAATGGCACCCTCCATGCCGCCGCCTGCCACATACATTCCCTTGATATCGGGATGGCGTTCGAGGAGGTCGAGCGTCGCCTCGTGGGTCAATTGCCGCGTTTCGAGGTTGACCAGCGTGTCGAGCACCGTGAAGCGGGGCTGGTGTTCGCGGAAATAGCTGCGGAATCCCGTCTCGCGCAATTCGTGGCCATGCCAGCGGTGTCCGCCGACGAAGAGGGCGACCTTGCCGGGCTCGTGGATAGCCATGGCAAGAATGGAGGCCACCAGCCGCCCCATCTTGAGATTGTTGAGGCCGATATAGGCCATTCGCTCGCCCTGGGCATAGTCCGACAACAGGGAAATCGTCGGCACGCCCGCCGCCTTGAGATCGCTCACCGCCGCCGTGGTATATTGATGGTTGGTCGCCACCGCCGCCAGCACGTCGACCCTCGCCCCAAGGTCGCGCATCATGTCGGCTATGTCCTTGGGCGCCTGGGTGGGACAGAATTCGATTGTGGCCTCTGCGCGGACGCCGGGCATCGCGCGCGTGGCCTGCTCCAGTTGCGCCGCCATCGATTGATAAAAGAACTGCCCCTGCTTGGTGAGGACAAAACCCAGCCGCACCGAAGGTGCGTCCGCGGTCATGCGGTGCTCGATGAGGCGTGCGGCATGATAACCGATCTGCGCTGCGGCATCGTAAACCCGCCGCACCGTGTCCGGATGCACATTGCTGCGGTCGTTGAGCACGCGGTCGACTGTGGCGGTGCTGACGCCGGCCTTCCTTGCGAGGTCGGCTATGGTGGGTCGTCGGGCCATCTGCGGCTCGCTGATTGTTTTCCATCACGTTCGTGTATCCTGTACTTCATTCTGATGGAAAAGGAAGTCGGGGTAGTGCGCTCCACGGCTCTCCTTGGCCCCACTCCAAAAGGGGGTAGGCAAAAAGGATAGAACTTTCATCGGGATAAATCACCGCGTTCTGCCGCGTCGGATCGGCAACAGCCTGATGTAGAACCATCAGGGCCACCGGATATTTGCTGATCGAAAATGATGCAAAAAACATCACAGCAATTGACGGGCGATAATCCGGGCGGCCATCATTGGGACGACGGAGGAGTCCGGCGCGGCGCGACCCGGTCGAAGCCCTCAACTATCCCGGAATCAGGGACGGCACCGGCAGCCTGACGCGGCTCGAAAACCGCGTGCTGTCCATCGAGGCCGGATCGGTGCGGGTAGACTGCAAAGAAAGCGGCACGGCCGCGACTCGCACATGGAAAGTGAGAACTGATAAATGACAGTGAGAATTGGCGTCATTGGCACCGGTGCCATTGGTCGTGACCACGCCCGCAGGATAAACCAGGTTTTGGCTGGGGGCAGGATCGTGGCGTTGTCGGACGTCAACGGCGCATCGGCGGAGGCAGTCAAGGCCGATATTGCGCCCGATGCCAGGATTTACGCCACCGGCGAGGAACTGATCGCCGCCAGCGACGTCGATGCGGTTCTCGTCACCTCCTGGGGCACGACCCACGAGCAATACGTGCTGGGCGCAATCGCCGCGGGCAAGCCGTGCTTTTGCGAAAAGCCGTTGGCGACGACGGCAGAAGGAGCCAGGCGCATTGTCGATGCCGAGGTGGCGCATGGCAAACGGCTGGTTCAGGTGGGTTTCATGCGCCGCTATGACGAGGGCTATGTTGCACTCAAAAAGGCAATCGAGACGCAGACCGGCGCACCGATCATGGTCCACGCCGCACACCGCAACCCGACCGTGCCCGAGAGGTACATCACACCGATGGCGGTCCACGATACGCTGATCCATGAGATCGACGTCTTCCGATGGCTGCTCAACGACGATTACGTCTCGGCCCGCGTGCTCTTTCCGCGCAAGGCGGTCCGTTCACACGGCAAGCTGCGCGACCCGCAGGTGGTGGTGCTGGAAACCCGGAACGGCGTGCTGATCGATGTCGAGATCTTCGTCAACTGTCACTACGGCTACGATATCCAGTGCGAGATCGTGGGCGAGGATGGCACCGCGCGCCTGCCTGAGCCGATGGCGGTCCCGATGCGGCTTGGCGCCAAGCTGCAAAACGAAATCCTCTATGACTGGAAGGACCGCTTCATTGGGGCCTATGATGTGGAGCTTCAGGATTTCCTGAAGGCTGCCGCGCAAGGAACCGCCGTCGGCCCGACCTCATGGGACGGCTATGTCGCGGCCATCACTTCGGATGCCTGCGTGAAGGCGCAGGACCTAGCGGGCGACGCCGTCGCAATCGATCTGGCTGAAAGGCCCGGACTGTATGCCTGACGCAAGAACCCTCGATGTGATCACCATCGGCCGGTCGTCGGTCGACCTTTACGGCGCCCAGATTGGCGGACGGCTCGAGGACATGGGTTCGTTCAACAAATATATCGGCGGCTCACCGACCAATATCGCCTGCGGCGCGGCGCGGCTGGGGCTGAAGTCGGGTCTCATCACCAAAGTTGGCGACGAGCATATGGGCCGGTTCATCCGTGAGCAGCTTTTGCGCGAGGGGGTGGATGTCACAGGGATTGCAACCGATCCCCAACGGCTGACGGCGCTGGTCATTCTCGGCATTCGCGACGAGGAGCAGTTCCCGTTGATCTTTTACCGGGAGAACTGCGCGGACATGGCCTTGAGCGAGGACGATATCGCGGAGGAATACATCGCTTCGGCGCGCGCCATTGTCGTGACGGGCACCCATCTCTCGCACCCGCGCACCGAGGCGGCTGTTCTGAAGGCGCTCGCGCTTGCCCGCAGGCACGGCGTGCGTACCGCGCTCGATATCGATTATCGCCCCAACCTCTGGGGGGTAGCCAGGCACGGGGAGGGGGAAAGCCGGTTCGTCGAAAGCGCAAAGGTCACCGCCAAGCTGCAATCGAGCCTGCATTTGTTCGATCTGATCGTGGGTACCGAGGAAGAGTTCCACATCGCAGGCGGATCGACCGATACGGTCGTGGCGTTAAAGGCGGTGCGCGCGGTCTCCAAAGCAACGCTGATCTGCAAGCGCGGAGCGGCGGGTGCGGTGGGGTTCGAGGAGGCAATTCCCGAGAGCCTTGATGACGGCCAGACCGGGCCGGGTTTCCCGATCGAAGTGTTCAACGTGCTGGGCGCGGGGGACGGGTTTTTCGCCGGGCTCCTCAAAGGGTGGCTGGACGATGAGGATTGGCCGACGGCGCTCAAGTATGCCAATGCCTGTGGAGCCTTTGCGGTGTCCCGTCACGGCTGCACGCCGGCCTATCCCTCGCTCGAGGAATTGCAGTTCTTTTTGAAGCGCGGCGTGGTGCGCCCCGATTTGCGCAACGATGCGGAACTCGAACAGATCCACTGGTCGACCAACCGCCACCGCAATCACGGCGGCGACTGGTCCGAGTGCCGGGTGTTCGCCTTCGATCACCGCCTTCAGCTCGAGGAGATGGATGGCTATACGCTCGGGAAGGGCGGGGCGTTCAAGGAGCTATGCCTCAGGGCTGCGCTCGACGTTCAGGACGGGCGGCCCGGTTATGGGATATTGTGCGATCACCGCATCGGCCGCCATGCGCTGCACGCGGCCTCGGGCACGGGGTTGTGGATCGGGCGGCCCTGCGAATGGCCGGGCTCGCGCCCTCTGGCTTTCGAGCCCGAGCTTGGTGCCGATTGCGGCGGTTTGGGCGAATGGGCACGGGAGAACGTCGTCAAGGTCCTGTGCTTCTGCCATCCCGACGACGATGCGGCCATGCGCACCGAGCAGGAGCAAAGCGTCAAGCGTCTGTTCGATGCAGCGCGGCGCAACAGTCTCGAATTCCTTCTGGAAATCATTCCTTCCAAGGTCGCTCCGGTCGATGACGACACCATCGCCACGCTGATCGGCCAGTTCTATGCGGCAGGGATCTATCCCGACTGGTGGAAGCTCGAACCGATGAAGACGGCCGCCGCCTGGCAAAAGGCCTGCGCGGCGATCGAGGCGCGTGACCGCTATACGCGCGGCATCGTTGTCCTCGGGCTCGATGCGCCGGAAGCGGAACTCGCGTCCAGCTTCGAAATTGCAGCCGGGTTCGATCTGGTCAAGGGTTTCGCCGTGGGGCGTACCATCTTCGGCGATGCGGCGCGCGCCTGGATGAAGGGCGAAATGGACGACGCAGCGGCGGTGGCACAGATGGCGGAACGCTATGCCCGCCTGTGCGAGATATGGGACGAGGCGCGAAAAGCAGCTCGGGAGAAAGCAGCATGACTAGGACGATCAGATTGACCGCCGCGCAGGCGATGGTGCGGTGGCTTTCGGTACAGATGACCGATGAAGGCGAACGCTTCATCGAAGGCGTGTGGGCGATCTTCGGGCACGGCAACGTAGCCGGGCTCGGCGAGGCGCTGCACGGGATCGGCGACAAGCTGCCCACATGGCGTGGCCAGAACGAGCAGACGATGGCTCACGCCGCGATCGCCTACGCCAAGACCAAAAAACGCAAGCGGGCACATGCGGTAACCAGTTCCATCGGCCCTGGGGCCACCAATATGGTGACCGCGGCCGCGCTCGCCCATGTCAACCGCATCCCGGTGCTGTTCATCCCCGGCGACGTCTTTGCCAACCGCCGCCCCGACCCGGTGCTTCAGCAGGTCGAGGATTTTGACGACGGCACGGTTTCTGCCAACGACACCTTCAGGCCGGTCGTGCGTTATTTCGACAGGATTTCGCGGCCCGAGCACCTCCTGACCGCTCTGCCGCGTGCGCTTGCCGTGATGACCGATCCGGCAAATGCCGGGCCGGTATGCCTTGCCTTCTGCCAGGACGTGCAGGCGGAAGTCTACGACTATCCGGAAAATTTCTTCGATCCCAAGGTCTGGCGCATCCGCCGCCCCGAGCCCGACCCGCGCGAGGTCGAGGATGTCGCGGCGCTGATCCGGCAAGCAAAGAACCCGATCATCCTTTCGGGCGGCGGGGTGATCTATTCGGAAGCCGAGGAAACCCTCGCGCGCTTTGCCGAGGCGCACAATATCCCCTTCGCGGAAACGCAGGCGGGGAAGGGCGCCAACGGTTGGAACAACCCGTTCAATTTCGGCTCGCCCGGCGTCACCGGGTCGCAGAGTGCCAACGATCTTTGCGAGAAGTCCGATCTCGTGATCGGGGTGGGCACGCGCTTCCAGGACTTTACCACCGGGAGCTGGGCGCTGTTCAAGAACGAGAACCGCACAATCGTTTCGATCAACCTCCACGGCTATGACGCGACCAAGCACGGCGCGGTGCCGTGCGTTGGCGATGCGCGGGTGACGCTCGAAAAGCTCTCGGCGCGTCTCGGCGGGCACAAGGCCCCGGCATTCGATGCGAAATCGCGCACCGATTGGCACGAGGCTGTGAAAAAGGTCACCGCCGCGCCCGATGGCAAGCCGACCAATTACCTGCCCACCGATGCACAGGTGATCGGCGCGGTCCAAAGGGTGGCAACCGAAAAGACCGTCGTGATGTGCGCTGCCGGGACGATGCCGGGCGCGCTCCATGTGCTCTGGCAGGCAGCGCCGGGCGGCTACCACATGGAATACGGCTATTCCTGCATGGGCTATGAGGTGGCCGGGGCCATGGGGATAAAGCTCGCCGTCCCGGAAAAGGAAGTGATCTGCTTTGTTGGGGACGGCTCATACATGATGGCCAATTCCGAACTGGCTACCGCCGTCATGCGCCATGTGCCGTTCACGGTCGTCCTCACCGATAACCGCGGCTATGGCTGCATCAACCGTCTCCAGATCGAGACCGGCGGGGCCGAGTTCAATAACCTCTACAAGGACGCCAATATCGAGGAGCAGCCTCAGATCGATTTCGTGGCCCACGCCGCTTCGATGGGCGCATACGCCGAGAAGGCCGCCGATATCGCCGATCTTGAAGCAAAGATCGTTGCGGCGCGGGGGCGCGACAAACCCACCGTCATTGTCATCGATACCGATGCGGTGCCCGGCACAGGGGCGGGCGGGCATTGGTGGGACGTCGCTGTGCCGCAGGCCGGAGGTCCCGAACGCCTCGAGCAGGCGCGCCAACGTTACAACCGGAACATCACGCAGCAGCGCGCATTCGATTAGGACAGCACTATGATCTTGTACGGCACCAACCCAATCGCCTGGTCCAACGATGACGACTGGTCCATTGGCGACCACCTCTCGCTCGAAGACTGTCTTTCGGACTGCCAGAGGATCGGCTTCGATGGCATCGAGAAGGGGCATAAGATGCCCGACGATGGCAATGCGCTCAAGGCCAAGCTGGGCGAATTCGGCCTGCACTTTGCCGCGGGATGGTTTTCCACCAATCTGCTGGTCAACGACATCGAGACCGAAAAGAAGGCGCTCAAAGCCTGGATCGATTTCACCAAGGCCGCGGGCGGCGATCACATCAACGCCTGCGAATGCTCCAACACCGTGCACGGCAATGACAAGGTGGCGGTCAACGACCGTCCGATCATGAATGACGAACAGTGGGAGCGGTTCTCCAGGGGCTATGAGGAGCTTTCGCGCTTCGCGGCCGACGAGGGCGTCCGGATGGGCTACCATCACCATATGGGTACCATCATCGAAAGCCCCGAGGACATCGACCGCTTCATGGAAATGGCCGGACCCCACACCCGCCTGCTGCTCGATACGGGCCATGCCTTGTTCGGCGGCGGCGATCCGGTGGAACTGGCACGCAAATATATGGACCGTGTGACCCATATCCATTGCAAGAACATCCGGCCCGAGATCATGCGGCAGGTGCGCGAGGAGGGATTGAGCTTCCTCGAGGGCGTGCGGCGGGGCGCGTTCACCGTGCCGGGCGACGCTGAAGGCTGCATCGATTTCGAGCCCGTGCTGCGGATTGCAGCCGAACACGATTATTCCGGTTGGGTGGTCATCGAGGCGGAGCAGGACAGCGCGGTGCGGGAGCCGTTTCATTACCAGAAGATGGGCCTTGAGACGCTCAAGGAGATCGCCGCGCGTATCGGGCTTGGAGGCGGGCAATGACCAACCTCCTGCGCAAGCCCTTCGGCACGCATGGCAAGGTGCACGAGATCACCCCGCAATCGGCGGGCTGGCGCTATGTCGGTTTCTCGCTCTACCACCTGCGAGCAGGGGAGAAGGTAGCCGAGGCGACCGGGGACAACGAGGTGATCCTCGTAATGATCGAGGGCAAGGCCGCTATAAACGGCGCGGGGCAGGAATGGGGCGTGCTCGGGGAGCGCATGAATGTCTTCGAGAAAACGCCGCCCCACTGTCTCTACCTGCCCAATGGCACCGAATGGGAAGCGCGGGCCGAGACCGATTGCACCGTCGCGGTCTGCTCGGCGCCCGGCAAGGGTGGCCACGCCGCGCGCCGCATCGGGCCGGACGGCATCACGCTGACCGAGCGCGGCAAGGACACCAACACCCGTTATATCAACAATATCGCGATGGAAAACGAGGATTATTGCGACAGCCTTCTGGTGACCGAGGTATTCACGCCGGCAGGGCACTGGTCGAGCTACCCGTCTCATCGCCACGACGAGGACGATTACCCGCGCATCACCTATCTCGAAGAGACCTACTACCACCGGCTCAACCCGGCCAACGGGTTTGGCATCCAGCGGGTCTACACCGACGATTCCCTCCTCGATGAAACGATGGCAGTCGCCGATGGCGACGTGGTTCTCGTCCCCCGCGGCCACCATCCCTGCGGCGCGCCCTATGGCTTCGAGATGTACTATCTCAACGTCATGGCCGGACCCTTGCGCAAATGGCGCTTCGTCCCGGCGCCGGAGGTCGCGTGGATTCTGGAACGGGACAAATAGAGCGGTTCGCGATTTCGCCGGGAACCGCTTCCACCTCCATTGACTACTCCTGAAGAAAGAATCCGCCAGGCTTCCGGCCCCGGTTGACTCCATCCTTCAACCCGTGTGATAAATTTAAAACGTTTGCAGGATCGAAAAAGGAAAATTGCAAACGTTTTAAACGAGGGGCGACAGAATTTCCATGCGGGCGCGCACGCTCAAGGAATTGGCAGAGAAGCTCGGTGTCTCGGTGACAACGGTCAGCCGGGCGCTGGCTGGCCATGAGCAGATTGCGCTCAAGACCCGGCAGCGGGTGGCCGAGGCTGCGCGTGAGGCGGGGTATGTGCCCAATATCGCCGGAAGACAGCTCGTTTCGGGACGCTCGAACTTCGTGGGCTTCGTGCTTCCGATCCGCGGGCCCAACTTCATGGACTCCTATCTCGGCGAATTCATCACAGGGCTCGGCGAAGGGCTGGTCCACCATGGGATCGACCTTATCCTCGCAACCGTGCAGCCCGGCCAATCCGAACTCGAGGTGTTGCGCCATCTCGTTGAGTCGGGCCGCGCCGACGGCGTGGTCGTCCCGCGTATCGCGGCACACGACGAGCGTGTTCAATATCTCGCCGAACGTGATTTTCCCTTCGTTGCGCACGGGCGGGTCGAAAACGAGGACTTCGCCTATAGCTGGCTCGATGCCGACGGCTATGCCGCGTTCGAGCAGGCGTTCGATCTTCTCTATGATCTCGGACACCGTCATTTCGGCATTGTCTCGATTGCAGAGAACATGACTTTCCGCAACCTGCGCGAGCAGGGGTTCAGGAAGGCGATGACGCGGCGCCGGGACCCCGATTTGCGGCTCGACATCGAACGCGCGCCGCGCTTTGACCGCGGGGCGATGGTCTCGGCCATTGGCAGGATGCTCGATGCACCCGAGCGGCCCACAGCAATCATCGGGCTGTTCGACGAGATCGCGCTCACCGTCATGGACGAGGCGCGGCGGCGCCACATCTCGATCCCGCGCGATCTCTCGGTGGTCGGCTTCGACAACATCGCCGCATCGGCCTATGCGCCGCCGGGGCTGACGACATTCGAGGTCGAGACCCGCTCCATGGCGCGCGCAATTGCCAACATCCTCGTACGCCGGATTGACGGCGCCCCCCCTGGCGAAGGCAACAGGCTGATAGAGCCGAGGCTCGTGGAGCGGGCGAGCCACGGACCGGGCCCGAAACGGGGCCTGTAACGATCAACAAAACAATACCCATCGATGCAAGGGAGGTTCAAAAAGCACGATGAAAGCTTCAGCAAGATATCTCATATCGACGGCCTTCGGCCTGTCATTGACCCTCGGCGTGACAGCCGGCGCCGGTGCGCAGGTGCTGTTCTGGTCCAACCAGGCCGCGCCGATCGAGGAAACCCAGGCGATGCGCGAGCAGGTGCTGGCCGGATTCGACGGGCAGGTGGACTTCCAGACCCAGGAGCCCGGCCCCTTCCTTACCCGCCTCGACGCGGAGCTGGAAGCTGGCAGCGGTGCTATCGGAGTCGTTGGCGCCCTGCACGGGGAGCTGTCGAACTACACCGAGAGCTGGATGGATCTTTCCGGTCTCGATCTGGGCGTGACGGTTGGCCCCGCCCTGCTCGAACTCGGCCGTCTCGGCACGGACGAGCTCAAATACCTGCCCTGGATGCAGGCCAGCTACGTCATGGCCGCCAACGTGCAGGCACTTGAATATCTGCCCGAAGGTTACGACCTCGACGCGCTGACTTACGACCAGCTCGTCGAGTGGATGGAAATCCTCGCCACCGAAACCGGTTCGCCTAAATTCGGCTTCCCCGCCGGACCGCAGGGCCTCAAGCACCGCTTCTTCCAGGGCTTCCTGCTTCCATCCTATGCCGGATCGACGGTGACGAAGTTTCGGTCCGCCGAGGCCGTTGCCGGCTGGGAGATGTTCCGCGAGCTCTGGCAGCACACCAACCCGGCATCGACCAATTATGGCTTCATGCAGGAACCTTTACTTTCGGGCGATGTATGGGTGGCGTTCGATCACGTCGCGCGGCTGGGTGACGCGTTCAACCAGCGCCCGGACGATTTTTTAGCCTTCCCGGCCCCTGCCGGGCCGATGGGGCGCGGCTTCATGCCGGTGCTGGCAGGTATTGCCATTCCGCAGGGCGCGCCGAATCCGGAAGAATCCCAGGCCCTTGCCATCTACATGATGCAGCCTGAAACCCAGGTGGCAACGCTGCGGGCGACCAACTTCTTCCCCACCATCGACATCGATCTGCCCGACGATCTGCCGAACTCGGCACAGGCGCTCGGAGCCGCGATCACCACGATGACGGGAAGCGACGATGCCCTTCCCGCGCTGTTGCCGATCGGGCTGGGCGATCTGGGCGGGCAGTTCAACCAGGTCTATGTTGACGCCTTCGAGCGCATCATCCTCGCCAATCAGGATATCGCTCAGGTCCTCGACGACCAGGCGAATGCCCTGCGCGATGTCATCGACCGTGCCGGCGCGCCCTGCTGGGCGCCGGACGCGCCCTCGGAAGGGCCTTGCCCGATCGAATAATCCGCGTCCGTCATGGGTGACACCTCCTCCTGTCGCCCATGATCCTCCTGCCGCCCGGACGCTTTCCTCAAGGGTGTCCGGGCGGAGCATCCAACGTCGGCCGGGAATGCCCCCATGACCAACAAGGCCCTGCCATATCTGCTGTTGACCCCGGCAATCCTGTTTTTGCTGGTGTTCTTCCTCTACCCGTTCGTGCAGATCGCGGTTCTCGCGTTCGCCGGGCCGGAGGGGTTCACGCTTTCCCATTTCCAGCGCATGACATCGCACTGGAAGTTTGGCACCGCGCTCGCCAACACGCTCATCCTGACGGCGATCATCGTCCCCGTGCAACTGGCCCTGGCGCTCTCGATGGCCTCCATCGTCACCCGGCTCAAGACCGGGCGAAGCACCATTCTCTATATCTTCGCCATTCCGCTCGGCCTTTCCGATCTGGCCGCCGGGATCATCTGGCTGGCAATCTTCGAGCAATCGGGCTTTCTCAATTCGCTTCTGGTCGGGCTCGGTCTCGTCGAGCGTCCCGTGCTGTTCCTGGGCTATCAGAACATCGGCTGGATATTCGCCGCCGTCATCATCGCCGAAATCTGGCGCGCCACGGCCATCATGATGGTCATCCTCGTTTCGGGCATGGGCATCATTCCCAAGGAATATTATGAGGCCGCAGAAGTGTTCGGCGCCTCGCGCTGGCAGCGGTTCAGGAAGGTCACGCTGCCCATGCTGCGCCCCAGCCTTCAAACCGCGCTCATCCTGCGCACCATCGCTGCCTTCGAGGTTTTCGCGGTCGTCGTCGCGCTTGGCGGCACGACGCTGCCGGTCCTGATGGGCGAGACCTATCAGTGGCAATTTTCGCTGCGCGACCGTTCGGTTGCAGCGTCCTATGCGCTCGTTATCCTCGCTATATCGATTGCCGCCACGCTCGTCTTCCTGCGCTTGTTGCGCGTGCCCAAGGAGGCCAAGATATGAGTTCGGCTCCCGTCGCTGCAAATATCGAAGACAGGCCGCGCCCGGTGGGCGATGCGGGCAGGGCAGGGCAATTCGTTTTCGTTGCTGCCATCATCCTGCTCTGCGCCTGGATCCTCGTGCCGCTCTACCTGCTGTTCGTCAATACGCTCTCCTCGCCGGCCGAGGTCACCGGCTTCCCCAAGTCGGGGCTGCCCAGCTTTTCCATGGGGTCGGTGCAGTTCTTCCTTTCCTTTTCGGGTGTCGGGCAGGCCCTGTGGAACTCGCTGCTTGTCGCAGTCCTGACCATGGTGTTCTCGATCCTGCTCGGCGCACCGGCCGGCTATGCCCTTTCGCGGTTCGAATTCCCGGGCAAGGAAATCTTCCGCCTGCTGGTTGTGATGACCCGCGCCTTCCCCCTGCCGCTGCTCGCCCTGCCGCTGGCGGTGATGTTCATCCGTACCGGGCTCGACGATACGGCGCTCGGGCTGGCATTGGTCCATACCGTACTGGCCTTGCCCTTTGCCGTGCTCATCACCTTCTCGCTTTTTGCGGGTATACCGGTGGAGCTCGAGGAAGCGGCATGGACGCTGGGCTGCAACCGGTTGCAGGCCTTCATCAAGGTCATTCTTCCGCTCGTCCTGCCCGGCATCGTCGCATCGGCGGTCTTTGCGTTCACGATCTCCTGGAACGAGGTGTTCGCGGCCTCTGTGCTCACCATCGAGAACCGGACACTGACCGCGTTCCTGGTGCAGAACCTCAACGTTTCCCCGCTTCATCTCAAATTTGCCGGAGGCACCGCGCTTGTCCTGCCTGCACTCATCTTCATCTTCGCCGTTCGCAAATACCTGTTTGCGATGTGGGGCATCGCTAACCGATAGGAGCTGCCTATGGCCGAAATCGTCATAAAGAATGTCGCCAAGAGTTTCGGCGCGTTTCAGGCTCTGCACGCGCTGGACATGGCCATCGCCGACCAGGAATTCATGGTCCTGCTCGGCGCCTCCGGCTGCGGGAAGACGACGCTTTTACGCATCATCGCCGGGCTCGAAACCCCGACGCAGGGCGAGGTCTGGATCGGAGGCCGGCGGGTCGACCACCTGCCGCCGCGTCAGCGCGGCATCTCGATGGTCTTCCAGAACTACGCTGTATTCCCCCACCTGACTGTCTTCGAGAACATCGCCTTCGGCCTGCGTATGCAGAAGATGGGCCAGCCCGAGGTCGAGCGCCGAGTCCGGCGAACGGCAGAACTGATGCATATCGAGCAACTGCTCGAGCGCTATTCGGGCCAGCTTTCGGGCGGACAGCGCCAGCGCGTCGCGGTTGCGCGCGCGCTCGCCATGGAGCCCGACGTCATCCTGATGGACGAGCCGCTCTCGAACCTCGATGCACTGCTGCGCCTTGAAATGCGCGCCGAGCTCAAGGGCGTTCTGGCAGAGTCGAAAACCACGACAATCTACGTGACGCACGATCAGGTGGAGGCGATGAGCCTTGCCGACCGTATTTCGGTGATGAACGGGGGCAAGATCGTCCAGAACGATTCCCCGGTCGAAATCTACCGCAATCCCGCGGCTCGGTTCGTGGGCAGCTTCATCGGCAACCCGCCGATGAACTTCATACCGGCCAAGCGCACGGACAATGGTCGGTGGGCTGTGGCCGGGCTCGAACTCGATGGACCGCGGACCGAACGCGAGTTGATCGAATTCGCGATCCGTCCCGAAGATGTGTTCCCGGGCGAGGAAGGCTTTGTTGCGGATGTGCGCGTGGTCGAACCGCTCGGCGCGCATACGCTCGTCACCTGCGATGTTGCCGGAAAACCTTTCCGCGCCGTCCTCGAATCCGACAGGCGCGTATCGCCCGGCGAAACGCTCAAACTCATGCCAGCCGCCTCGCGCATCCGCTGGTTCGACCTCGATACCCAGACGGCCATCCCCGCCTGACCCAACGCCACAGAGACAAGATGACCACGACCGATCCGCGCGACCACGCCATTGCCGTTCTGAAAGAAAACGATCGCGGCACCTATACAGTCCCGACCAAGGGACTCTACCCCTTCCAGTGGAACTGGGATTCGTGTTTTACCGCGATCGGCCAGGCCCATTTCGACGAGAACCGCGCCTGGACCGAGATGGAAACCCTCTTCGCCCACCAATGGGCCGATGGCATGGTTCCGCACATCATCTTCCATGTCTATGACGACGGCTATTTTCCCGGTCCCGACGTCTGGCGTACCAACCGCCCTGTCAAGACATCGGGCATCACCCAGCCGCCGGTGGCAGGGTTTGCGCTCAAACGCCTCTACGAGACGAGCACGGACAAGGAGGCCGCTGCACGCCGGGCCAAAACGCTTCTCGCACCCATCCACCGCTGGCACCGCTGGTTCTATGCCTGCCGGGACCCCAAGGGCGAAGGGCTCGTGGCCATCATCCACCCCTGGGAAGCAGGGCGCGACAACTCGGTCGATTGGGACGAGGCTTTCGCACGGGTGCCGACCGAAGGCGTCGATCCTTATGAGCGCCGCGACCTCCGGCACGCCGATCCATCCCATCGCCCGACCAAGGAGCAATACGACCGTTATCTCTGGCTCGTTCAGCACTTCCGCGAACTCGAATGGGATAACACGAGGCTCCATGACGCCTCGCCCTTCCAGGTCATCGATCCGGGGTTCAACGCCATCCTCATCCGCTCCTGCGCCGATCTCGCCGACGTCGCGGACATGCTCGGCGAAACGGCGATTGCCGACGAGAACCGGGAGTGGGTGGAAAAAAGCATCGATGCGCTCGATACGCTCTGGAGCGAGACGCATGGGCAGTATCTGTGCCACGACCGCGTGACGGGCGATCTGATCGACAGTGCCTCGATCGGCGGTGTCATGGCCGTCGTCGCGCCAGTCCCCGATCATCGCGCGGCCTCCATCGCCCGGACCATCGAGCGTGAGGCGGAAAAGGCACGGTTTATCGTGCCCAGCCATTCGCTGGACGACCCCCGGTTCGATTCCAAACGCTATTGGCGCGGCCCGGTCTGGCTGGTGGTCAATTATCTCATCGCCACGGGGCTGCGCGCGGCGGGGGAGGACGCGGTGGCCGATCATATCGTCAAATCCTCGCTCGATCTGATCGCACTTTCCGGCTTTGCCGAGTATTATGACCCTCTCGACGGGGCACCGCTCGGCGGCCGGACGTTCACCTGGACGGCAGCCGTGGTGCTCGAATTTCTGGCCGGCAAACCCTGACCATGACCATCCTCGCCCTCGGCGCGCATCCTGACGACATCGAAATCTTCATGTTCGGAACCCTCGCGGCCTTCCGCAGGATGGGGCACGAACTGGTATTCGCCGTCGCCACCGACGGGTCCATGGGCGGAACCGGAAACAGGGAGGAACTGGCGCGCGTCCGGGCGCGGGAAGCAGCTTCGGCTGCCGCGCTGCTCGATGCCGATCTGCGGCTACTGGGATTTACCGACGGCGAGCTTGTCCCCGATGCCGCGCTTGTCGGAGCGGTGCGGAGCCTGATTGCGGCGGTCGAACCGGACTTGATCCTCACCCATGATCCCGGCGACTATCATGGCGATCACCGTGCCCTCTCCGCGGCCGCCGATCTGGCAGCATCGTTCCGGGTGCCGGTGATCTATGCCGATACCCTCAACGGCACCGGGTTCGCGCCCACCCACTACGTCGACATCACCGGCCACATGTCGCTCAAGGAAGAGTCGATCCTGTGCCATATCAGTCAGGACCCTGGGCGGTTCATCGACATGATGCGGGCCCACAACCGCTTCCGCTCGGCGCAGTGCTATCGGCCCAACGGCTTCGCCGAAGCCTTGCGCTTCGTCCAGCGCTCGCCCTTTGCCGACATCCGCGACCTGCTTCCTCCTGCTCCTCCCGTCACCACCGTTCGCGACCGCGCCAAGCAATCGGGGCGGAACGGGAACGAGGAATGGACCCCTAAGTCCTAGGGAGAAAGGGCGGCGATGCGAGAGCTATCGGCCCGCTGCCTTCACGCAGTCGCCACCGCGTTGTTTCTGTAAAGCGCCCGCAATGTCGCGGACAGCGTCCATGCGGCGATCATGCCAGTTGTCCCCGTTGTGAGCAGGAACATTGCCGGGATTTCCATCTCGACCGCTCCAAAAAGCAGAACTGCGAAACCGGCGGCAATCATGGCGATGCCGTTGAAAGTGTGATTGACGCCGATGAACCGCGCGCGCTCGTCGTGGGGCGTGAGTCTTTGCAAGGCCGCGTGGAGCGGAACGACATAAAAACCGGTACCGATGGCAAGCAGAAAGAGATCGAACATGGCGCGCATGACGCCTTGTGACGTCTGCATGGGGCCAGCGAACCACAGATCGACCCCCGGCAGGAAGACGACTGCAAAGACGGCAACCGGCAGCCAGGCCGATGTATTCCGCACCGCAAGGAGGCGAGCGCCCAGCGCCCCGACGGCCACACCCATGCCCGAAGCGATCAGCAGCAGCGAGACGACATTTTCCGCGCTGTCGGGCGACGCCGCGACGTAGAGCGGAAAGAGCGTGGTGTTGACCGCGCCCTGAAACCAGAACCAGCTGCACCCCACAACCGGCAGGATGACCACGGGCACAGCGCCCAACCGCCGGAAGCAGCTCCAGAAATCGAGAACGAGATGGGCGGGATGGAGCTTGAGGCTGGGCATCAGAGCCCTCGTATGCGGCAATGACAGACTGGCGACCCACCCTGCAACGCCAATGGTAACCCCGCCGATCGCAACGATATAAAGCCCGCCATCGAGGAGGATCAGAAGATTGCCCGCTATGAGCCCAAGCAAGATTGCCATCGTGTTCGTCGCGCTCATGGACGCATTTGCCGCCACAAGATCATCGGCAGGTAAAAGCTCGGGCAGGACGCCGAATTTGGCGGGCCCAAGCAGCGCTGCCTCAACGCCCGCGAGCAGGATCGAGAGCAGCAGCAGGGGGACATTCATCGATATGAGGGCGACGCCGGCGATCAGGAAGACGGGAATTTCGGTGGCCTTGATCGCCTGGATGACGCTGGCCTTCGGCCATTTGTCGGCCATGCGACCACCAAAGATCGAAAGGGTGGCAAAAGGAGAAACGATCAACAGGGTGCTGAGCGCAACCACGGTTTCAGCACTCATGCCGTATCGATCCATTTCCCGAAATGCGACGAGAGTCAGCAGGGCAGATCGCAATTGGTTATGATTGAATGCGCTCAGCGCTTGCAGGATCAAAAGCGCGCGATATCCGGGAACCGCCCCGCTTGCCCATCTGAACATTGACCGTAGCCCTCCCCCTTGAGGCCAATCGCCGGACATGATGCCGAGAAACGGTTTATCCAACGAAACCGAGATTCCTGCCCCCGATTTAATCAGAGAGAATTAATTCAGGAACAAGGCGTTTGAGACGAATTGGCCTGGCGACCGGAAGCCGGTTCCTGCCGGATGTGATCAGACCACATTCTGCCCGAACCTTATCCCCTTGATTTCGCTGGGGCGAATGCCAAAAAGCTCCCGAAACTGGCGGGCGAAATGTACACTGTCTTCGATGCCACAACGCAGGATGAGGTCGCTGATCTTGTCGCCAGCCGCACTATGTTCAATCAGATGGCGGGCGCGGATCAGCCGGATGGCGCGGATGTGGCCGGCAATCGTCAGGCCGTGGCCGGCAAAGGCTCGGTATAGCGTGGCGCGGGACACGCCCAGCTGGCCGGCGATGTAATCGGCGTCCAGCCTTGCATTGTCGAGATTTGTGGCAATCACGTGCTGTGCGGCGACAATCAGGCCGCGTCGCAATTCACCCACGTCCATGTCGGGAAGCTCCGGCGCCTGCTGCAGCATCAGCAGAGCCAGATCGCTCGCGATGTCCAGCAAGCGGCCGGAATCGGGCGGGTCCGGACGCCGCCGGGCCTCTATCAGCATGGCCAGTTGCATTTGCAGGAATGGCCTCAGGGGAGAGCGTTCCAGCCGGTACAGCAGACTGGCGTGATCCTGACGGCCCTGCGGGAGAACCCGATCCACTGCATCAGCCTTGATGCTGAGGTAGGTAACCTGGTGCTCGCTCATCTCGAGTCGTGAGGCGACGGCAGCATCGTAGAGATAGAGCTGGCCGGCTTCGGCGCGGTGACGCCAGGAGCCGGCTTCGTAGTCGCGCCGTCCGGACAGCATGAAGCCGATGGTGAGATTGGCATTGGGCAATTGGCTGATGCCGGCGCCGGTTCTTGCTCCGGCCAGGTCCGCAGACCGCGAATACACGAATTCACCGCGAAGCGAGACCACGGCCTGGGCGCTGGCGTAAAAGGGTACGCTCTGATCGGCTCTCCGATCGGCGGCGAAGTCGTAAAAGACCCGGTGGCGCCAGAATTCGTATGGGTCGCCATCGGCCGCATCGGTGCTGAGACGCAGCGTGAACCATGAACGGTCGGGCGCCGGGCTGGCCGGTCGCTCGCATGCGGTCCAGCGATCGGGCAGGGCCTGGACCCAGTACCAGGCATTGCGATGTTCGTCTGGCGTCATAAGCACCTTCCCCCAGGGGCTGATGTCAGAAATGCCCGATGATGACGCGGCCGGCAACCGGCGATGCGTAAATTTTTCTCTGTGAGACGGAATGGTTACCGGCCTGCCTGTCCAGCCGCTAGATCGGGACTTGCCGAGACAATGGGGGCACGGTTGGGACGATACATTCCTGCGCACATCGCTTTTTGGTCTCCTGACGGCGTAGCCGGAGTCAGCCGGTCTTGCTCAGGAGGCAAGGGACCGGCTCATGACCGCGACGGGAGGGCGCTAACGACCTCCCGGGCGCTGCAGTTTCTAACTATTCGAGGGGTACGATGAACCGCTATACTTTTATTTTGGGGGCCACGGCGCTGTCCTGCGGTCTGGCGCTTGGCACCGCCCCGGCACCTGCGCAGAGCTTCATCATCCTGAACGGACAGACGGTAAACGTCACCCAGATCATGGCCGGCCCTGACGATATCGGCGTGGTCGAGCTGGGCGGGGCCATCGAAACGTCAGGAGGCTTCCACGGCATCCACTCCCTCGGCACAAACGCGCAGATTACCAACAGCGGGACCATTGCAACGCAAGACTGGGGAGCCCTCGGCATATGGTCCACCGGCACAAACGCGCAGATTTCCAATAGCGGAACCATAACGTCGGACGGTTTCTACGCCCACGGCATCTACTCCGAGGGTGACGGCGCTCACGTCGCCAACAGCGGAGTCGTCGCGACGCTAGGCTGGTCCGCCTATGGCATCAACTCCGTAGGGAGCAGCGCGTACATTACCAACAGCGGAACCATCGCAACGCAGGACGGCTCAGCTCGCGGTATATGGTCCGACGGCGCCAATGCGCAGATTGCCAACAGCGGAACCATCACCACGCAAGGCAACGCCGCCCACGGCATATGGTCCCGCGGCGATGACGCTCAAATCGCCAACAGCGGAACCATCGCTACACAAGGCAACACCGCCTTTGGCATCTCGTCCCTCGGCGCCAGCGCGCAAATTGACAACAGCGGAACGATCTTGACGCAAGGCGAGATAGCCCACGGCCTCTACTCCGAGGGTGACGGCACTCGCATCGCCAACAGCGGAGACATCGAGACGCAGGGCTGGGCCTCCTCAGGCATCGTTTCCTTTGGCGCCGACGTGCAGATCACCAACAGCGGAACCATAACCACGCAAGACGACGACGCCTACGGCATCGCTTCCCTCGGCACCGGCGCGCAGATTACCAATAGCGGAACCATAACCACGCAAGGTTTGGAAGCCTATGGCATCTACACCGACGGTAACGACGTGCAGATTGCCAACAGCGGGACTATCTCGAGCGGGACAGTCGGCATCTTGTCTGTAGGTGCAGACGCGAAGATCGCCAACAGCGGGGCCATCTCGAGCGGGACCATCGGCATCTCATCCGATGGCGCAAGCGCCTATATCGACAACAGCGGAACCATCTCCAGCGGGACTGGCGGCGTTTCGTCCATGGGTGCCGACGCCCAGATCGTAAATAGCGGTACCATCGCCACGCAACTCGGCGGCGCTCATGGTATCACCTCCGACGGGGCCGGCGCGCGGATTGCCAACAGCGGGAGCATCACCACCCAAGGCAACTCGGCCCAAGGCATATCGACCGGAGGCAATAACGCGCGCATCGCCAACAGTGGAACCATCGCCACGCAAGCCTCCAACGCCTATGGTATCGCCTCTGACGGCGCAAACGCCCATATCGCCAATAGTGGGATCGTCGCCACACTGGCCTCCAACGCCCACGGTATCGTCTCCGATGGCGCAAACGCGCGCATCGCCAACAGTGGAACCATCGCCACACAAGGGGGAGGTGCCTTTGGCATCGCCTCCGATGGCGTCGGCGCGCGGATTACAAACAGCGGAACCGTTGCCACGCAAGGCGTGTCCGCCTTCGCCGTCGCTTCCGATGGCGCCGGCGCACGGATCGCCAACAGCGGGGCTATCACTACGCAGGGTTGGGTCGCCTATGCCATTTCCGCCGCCGGTGATGACGCGCAGATCGCCAATAGCGGATCCCTCACGACGCATGGCGGGGGTGCCTCGGGCATCTTGTCGATTGGTGCCAACGCGCGGATCGCCAACAGTGGATCCATCACGACGCAAGGCAGCGTTACCGAGGGCATCTACTCCGAAGGCGCGAACGCGCGAATCGTCAACAGTGGATCCATCTCCGCGCTAGGCCACCAAGCCTGGGGCGTCGTCTCCAACGGCGCCAACGCGCACATCGTCAATAGTGGCGCCATTCGCGCGCCCGGAACGGACTCCATGGCGATCTATATGGACTCCGGGGCCACCAACGCCACCCTCGACCTGTTGCCGGGCACGGTGCTGGAAGGCGCGATATTCGTTCACGATACCGTCGCGCCGGGCATGACCATGAACATCGGATATGGCCCCAACACCAGCATCCGTTTCACGGACGCCGGCTATTTCCCTTGGGACACAGGCGCCCTTCCCGGCACGATCAATGCGAAGGCCGCCATGGTCGTGATCGACCAGGATGCCATGACGGTCATGACCGCGGACGCCACAGCGCCGCAAGCCGCGGCAAGTACGCTCGGCAGCCTGACCGGCGGCATCTTTGGCGCCATCGGCGCGCGAGACACCGGCGGCGCCCTGCGCACACCGGTCCAACCGCTCGGCTATGCGCCCGCACGCCCTTCGCCCACAAATGCCTTCGATATCTTCGAGGCCATGGACGAGGCCTATTCGCCGCAAGCATGGATCGCCGGCTTCGGCGGCTTTGGCTATCGCGACCCAGCGGGCACATCGCCCGGTCACAGGCACGGCATGAGCGGTATCGTCTCGGGCATCGATCTCGGCGCAAACGAGGCGGGAACCTCGGGCATCCTCATTGGCGGCGCATGGGAACGTACCGACGTGCCAGGCAGCCAGACAGTCAATGCCAGTTCCATCTTCGGCGGCGCCTATGGCGCCATCGCGCTGGGGGATACCAGCATCGATCTCGGCCTTATCCTCGGCCGCACGAGCTTCGAGAGCACGCGCGCGGTATTCGACAACATGGCCCCGGGCGGTATCGCCAACGCGCGGGCCGAATATGGCGGGGTCTTCGTCTCTCCGCACCTTGCCATAACCCAATCGGTCGATCTCGGAGGGCAGGCGGTGAAGGTGGGCGGCTCAGTCCGCTATTCGGGCCTCTTCCTGGACGGTTATGCCGAAACTGGCACCAACGCCCCGCTTTCGGTCGACGCCCGCGACCACCACGCCGTCACGGCCCGCGCGTTCGTCTCGGTCCCGTTCCAAACGCAGCACGATGATGGTGCCATCTCCCGCATCACCCCGACCCTCGGAGTCGAGGGTACCCTCCAGTTCGGCGCCGACACGCTGACCGGCTCCCTGAGTGGCATCGGCGTCGCCTTTTCCGCTGGCCATCGTAACACGCTCGGCGCGTTCGCGGGCTTGCGGCTGGAACACGAGACGGCGGATAATCTCTCGATTTTTGCCGAGGCGCAGGGGACTCTGAGAGACGACCGGTCGGGCGATTTCTCTGCAAGCTTCGGGGCGAACGTAAAGTTCTGAGCATTGGCGCGCGACGGCATCATTTGTGTACGCTGACGCGCGCCGCGCGCTCGCCAAATAGACGCAATGGCTTCATGACGCCGGCCGATGGCGTCGATTTCTGGTCTTCCGCCAGTATCGGCCGGCAAATCTCCCGCACGATCACGGAATGGCGAAGCCTTTACGGTCCCAGCGGAGTCCTGGCCCTTGGCGCAGGCTGGCCGACACGTTTGCTGCCGAGATGGGTCCCTGATTCTCGCTTAAGACACCGGCACCGCCTGGACTCATTGGCGCCGCCCACTGCGGTCAGGGACCGCGCAAGGTTCGGGAATCCGATTGAATCCCCCCGTTAACCCCTCTTTGAGAGGGGTGGTTCATTGTTATTTCGAGGGTGGCAGGGAGCGCGTCGGTCGATTGTTGCGTTACAGCCGTGTGGCCTCATGCTGCCAGGGCCGCAATGCCTGCAGGGAAGTACGCGCGTATGGATTATGCAAAGGGTGTCCAGGATCGGACCGCGGCTATTCTGGACGATCTAATCCGGGATCCTGCCATAATGGCCGAAACCGAGCGGCAGTTGTCTGGTCGGACGAGGCATATCCGGCTCGAAGGGGCGATGGCAGCGGGCTATCGCGCGCGGATGTGGCGTCAGCACGCCAAGGTGATCCGATCCTGGATGAGCTGGGTCATCATCATTAATGCCCTGACCCTTGTCCTGAACATGGTGTTGCTGCCCGATACCATCGCCAACGCCATGCTGGCCCCAGGCGCAGTTATCTTTCCCGCGGCGCTCGGCGTGATCCTCGTATGGCTCAGGCGGCGCCAGCCGATTGTTGAGGACGCCACATTGCTGGGCGGGCTATTCGTCATCCTGCTGGCGGTCTCGTGGATGGCGGTCGCGGCCGGCCCTGTTCTGCTCGAACGCTACCTTAACATCATGCTGTTCGTCGGCATCGCCGCCATCATCATCTTCGACGTACCCTTTCGCCAGACGCTGGCCATAGCGGTCTATCTGCTGGCACTTTATCTCATCTTCCATTTTGGGGCAGGCGGGGCGGACTCCAGAACGATTCTTTCAGGCTTCATGTTCTTTGCCAGCGGTGTCGCGGCCACGGTCATGGCGCGGCGCACGATGAGCATTCTCGCGCGCAAATCGTTCCTGCTCGAACTGCGCGACCGTCGCCGGATGATCGATCTGAGTGAGACCAATGTCAGCCTTGAGCAGCTATCGCGCGTCGACGGCCTGACCGGACTTTCCAACCGGCACAGGATGCACGAATGCATGGCGGCGCTGTGGCGAACCGGCAGCGACATCGGGTTGCTGATGTGTGACGTCGACGATTTCAAGGCCCTTAACGATAGTCTGGGCCATTTGGCCGGAGACCGATGCCTCGTGGAAGTCGCACAACTGATCAAGAAGAGCACGCGGCAGGCCGATTGCGTCGCCCGCTACGGCGGCGAGGAATTCGTCGTCGTGCTGTCAGCGTCTTCCAGCGCCCATGCAAGCACCATCGCAGAACGCATCCGCAAAAGCGTTGAGGAAGCAGGGCTACCGCATCCTGCCTCGCGGGTCGCGCCGGTGGTAACGCTCAGTATCGGCATTGCCATATGGAAGGGGACCAAGGAACAGTTGAGCCCCGAACAGCTTCTCGGCCGTGCCGATGCAGCCCTTTACCGCGCCAAGCAATCGGGCCGGAACAGAGTCGAGGAATGGACGCCCGCGCTCGATCCCGCGGAGGCGTGAGGGGCCGGCTCGAAAAATCGGATCGTTGAGACAGGCGTGGGAACCGCGCGGCGTATCTTAGGCCTATTTTGATGGTTAAAGGTGCGGCGGGCGGGAAAGGGGCGGTCTGGATCATTTGACACGGGGTTGGACCGTTGCGCACGCTGCGGGCAGGCGCTAAAGCCTAGCACCACACTTTCTGAACGATGAGCAAAATCTTGACGGTTGATCGGCGCGCCTCCGCTCCTCTAGTGCACGTACTTCCGACCTCGCCGGTTTTCCTTCCCGAAGCCAGCCCCATGCGGCGCCTGCCTCGTCGCCCGGAGCGAAGCCGCCCTCCAGAATTCTTCGCGGCCTTTGAAGACAGGGCGCTGTTTTACGACTGCTTTCGCGCCGGGTCGTCCGATATCGTTCTGGTCGGCCCTCCGCCGCTGAACCTGACGCCCCTTCTCAGGTCCGCGCGCTTTCGTGCGCTGCCTTCGGGGGAGATCGTTGAGGCATCATGGTTTCCTTCGCGGTCCACGATGACCACGCTGCTGCGGAGCGTGGTCCCTGGCACCGAAGCGGTGGAGATTCGCTTCGAAGGGTTCGCCCAGACGATACCTGTACAGCCACAATCCGACCTCTTCAGGAATCGGCGCGTCATGTTCACGATGAACAAGGACAACGAACTGGAGTGGATCAACGCCTGGGCGAATTGGCATTGCCGGATGCACGGTGTCGATGCCATCGTGATCTTCGATAACGGGTCTACCCGATATCGGCTCGAGGACATCGCCGCCGCGCTAGCCGGGATTGAGGGGCTCGAGGCGGTTGGACTGATCTCCTGGCCGTTCCGCTATGGGCCTGTCGACCCGGCAGTGCTCTCGCGTCCCTATTGGCCCAATTTTCTTCAGGTGGCGAGCTTTACCGTGATGCTGCGCCGCTTCGCGGCCGGGAGCGCCGGGATTCTCAATTGCGACATCGATGAACTCGTGGGGCGGGCCGGAGACGAGGACGTGTTCTCGCTTCTGGCGGACAGCCGCGATGGTTATGTCCGGCTCAAGGGAACTTGGATCGAGGCCGTCGAAAGCGGCGAGTTGGCGGCAGCAACGCCATCGCCAGCGCATTTCCGGTTCGAGCATCGCGTCAAAAACCCGCTGCTGGCCCGCTGCGCGGACAAGTGGGCGCTGGATCCTCAACAGGCCTGGCTGCAGGACCTCGGGATATTTCCCATGATGCACCGCATCTATGGGATGCCCCGCGCGCAGGCGTTGCTGGCGCCGACCTCTCCGTTCTGGCATTTTCGCGGGATCAACACGAACTGGAAGGAAGAGCGCGTGAAGCGCGAACTGCCCCCTGCCGACCCGCGCCGCCACACGAGGGACTCCGGCTGGCTCGAAGCCCGGCGGCTGTTTTCTAAAGGCGGTACTCCCACTAGCGTCGGCGGTGAGACGCTCTAAGGTCCATTGAACTGTTTAGGCGGTGCGTGGCGGTTTTGATCGTGCCTTGCCAAGGAGCCCAGCCACAGGGGCAGCGTCGATCATCAGGCAAGCCGAACAGGCCGAGGGTCATTCATCGGGATTGCCCAGGTGACATCACCGATTTCAGTTCAGTCATACTTGGGGTGATTGTGGTGAACGCCGCGGGCGCGAGTGGAAAGCTGCAGCCCGATAAAAATAACGACGATGCCCGGTATTATGGCTGTGCCCGGTACTTCGGAAAAAACGAAATACCCTGTCAAAGAAGCAAAAACGATCGACAGGTAGCCAAGAGGGGCCAGGATACTGGCCGGGGTGGATTGATAGGCTTTGAGGAAGCAGAATTGCGCGATTTGGGCCAGCAGGCCTATCCCGATCAGGAGTGGCCAATCCCCAACGGCAACAGGATTCCAGAATAATATGGCCGGTACAGCGGTCAAAATGGACAGCCCCACCGTATAGAACACCATCATCACCGTGGTGTTCTCGTCTTTGAGCGCCCGGGTCTGTATGGTGGCCATTGAGCCGAAAAATACAGAACCGAATGCCGCAGCAAGCCCCCAATCAAAGGGAATCTCTCCCGGCGCAATGATAATCAGGACGCCAGCGAAGCCAAGTGCCACGCCAACCCATTGCATTGCCCCAACCCTCTCGGCAAGGAGTATGACAGCAAGAATTGTAACCACGAGCGGGCGCATGAAGCCGATGGCATTGACCAGTGCAAGGGGCAAAGCCGCCAATGCCGAGAAATTGCAGGTAAGTGCCAGCGCATTGCAAAACACACGAAAGCTGTGCCGTCCGGCTCGCCGCGTTGAAAACACCTCGGCGCGGTAGCGCCAGATAAGGGGCGTGATCGCACCCAGACCGATCAGCGACCGAATGAACACCAACTGGATTGCCGGATAGTCGGCGCCTGCCAACTTAACCAGCGCCGTCATAGCCGTTACAAGCAGCATGTCGGCCAAAAGCCACGCCATCCCCGATCTGTTGGCTGCGTCGGGTGCGCCCATCATCCGATCAGGCCGGTTGCACCAGATTGGCCACCAGGCGGAACGCCCCGGGCACCAGTCGGTCAAGCTGGTGGTGCAGCACGAGGCTCGTGTGGGTATGGCGACCTTTGCCAATTTTTGCTGAAATCAGCGAACCGATGAGCGGTGACTCTCCAGCATCGTTCATTGCCAGCAACGGCGAATATGCAGGGTCCCATTCTGACGCGAAGTAAAGCCCGCGTTCCTTGTCCCAGCCGGAAAAGTCGTTCAGCGTGATCTGGTTCGGCCCGCAGAGCAGAGGATGACGGGGCTCCAATATATTTACAGGCGCTGCCGGATCGGTTACCCGCCAACGCAAAGACGGCGAGCCGATGACTATTCGTCCCGGAGGGGTTCGCTCGGGGTCCCAGCCATCAGTCGGCCTGTGATAGAGCGTGAGCAGATGACCACCTGCCTCGACCCAGCGACGCAGCTTGTCGCGTGCTGCAATTAGATCGGGCCGCAAACCAAAAGCAAAAATTCCAATAACGATGGTTGTGAAGTGCGAAAGGCCCCCGGCCAATTCGTCGGCGCCAAGCAGGGTGACATCAAGTCCCATCCGCGAGAGCCATAACCCCACCCGGTCGGCGCCGCCGCCGGCATAGCCGATACGGGCTCCGTCGGGGCGTTTAAAATCCAGCGCCAACACCTCTAGGGTTTCTGGCCGGAAAAATCGGGCTCGTCCTATGTGGTCGTAGTCAATATCGCTTTGTCGATAAGCTCGCTCGCCATCGATATCAAGGGCCAGCGAATGCCGTCCTGATGGAAGGTCTGCAGGTGTCACTATTAGAAATCGGTCGGCATTTCGCCTCACCTCGATTCCATTTAGGGCCGATAAATGGGCATTCTGGTCCCCCGCACCGCGCAATGTCACCACATGCTCGACGGCGCTCACACCCATCGGCACGATCAGCGCCTCAGGATCGAGAGCCACAACATGACGTGGAACGATCTGTACGGCTTCTTCAAGATCGATAGGCACCGAGATTGCACGCCCCCCGATCTGCGTTTCGACTTTCACGCTGACGAGGCCGTTGCCGCCGATGCTGGAGAAATCGGGCGGGAAGCCGTTTGCCGGTATGGCATCCGCGGCAACCTTGAGCACAAAGCTGGTGATGTTCCCTGCCTGCTCTGAGTGTGCCGCCGCTAGCACATCGGACAGCACAGGTCTGATGGTTACGGGGGCGAGGTGCGATCCCAACTCCACATGGATATTAAGGCGTGTCTCACCAGCCGGTGGCAGCGCGTTCTGCTCAGCCCAGCCGGTGATCCGCAGCCCGGCAGCGACGGCCAGCGCCGTATCGATTTCTTCAAGTTTGCGTTTCAGCCTATGCGTGTGTTGGGCGGGAGTATCCTTTTGCACACGTTCGATTTCGCCTGCTGCGGCTGCAAGTTCGGCAATGATTGTTTCGCGATTGGGAAAGGCGGCAATGGCGGCATCAATATGGACTTGCGCCTGGGTAATCCCTCGCTTGGAGGCTTCCGGCATATCGTGCGCCAGATCTCCAAGAGTGGCAGGGAGCCCATCGCGGATATCCAACTCGGCTTTTCCCTCGGCCTGCTTCAGGTGCAACGGCCAATCCGACCTGGGTTCTGCGCTCCAATGTCCCATACCCTGCGAGGCATGGTACGCGCGTGACCATTCTCCGATCTCGTCGTAACGCGCCCCGGTGGCAGGGTCCCTTCCCGGATCGACAACCGAAACCGTCGCTGGCGGTGGCGGCACTTCGTCATCATAGGTGCCACCACCACCCGGCCAGGAGGGAAGATAGTATTTCGCGACGGTCCAGGGCTCCAATCCCCATGCGCTATGCTCGGGATAGGCATCGGGATCGGCAGCCAGCGCCAGCGCCGTTTCGGCCGCTTCGGTCATGGCGCGATGGTGACCATGCTGACCGGGCACGTCCAGGAAGGTTGGGATTACGATATCGGGGCGGAACTGACGATAGGCGCGCACCAACCGCTCGATGGTGCGCTCACGGCCCCAGCGAGCAAGCGTATCGGTTCCTTTCTTTGAAAAGCCGAAATCGTGAACCGGATCGTCAGGACCATGACCGAGCCATGCGATATCGGCGTCGAGGACCTTTGCCGCCTCCTCGAGTTCGCGCGTGCGCAATACGCCCAGAGCGCCGGCGCGCTCGGGGCCGAGGCTATTCTGGCCGCCTTCGCCGCGGGTTGAGCACGCAATGACGGTACGCATCCCCATTCCCAAACGCATGACCGCCAGCATTCCGCTTTGCTCATCGTCGGGATGGGCGCCCGTATGCATCACCGTTATTACGGAGCGCAGGCGGCTCAATGCGCGGTGGAGTTCCAAGAGATAGGGGCGGGACTGAGAGCGCATGAGGCGCTGCCTATCGGTAAGCATGGCTAAAACCTCATCAAGCGAGCGACGGTAGGTGCATTGGAGCAGGGGCGGTGCTCAGATGCGGGGATACGGCATCGAGCAGGGGCAACGCGGCCGCACCCAGCGCCGCCGTCAGTTGGCCGGTTTGGCCGATGAGCACGCGTGGATGGGTCCGGCCGGGCCGAACCGCAATCGACACGGGCAGCGGGTCGAGTGCAGAGATCATCGCCTCAAGTATGCAATCGGGCAGCCCGCCGCCAAATATCACGGTCTCGGGGTCGAAGATGTTCTCGAGCATCGCTATAGCAGGCGCCAGGTGGTCCGCGGCCTCCACGATCCAATCGAGCAGCGCGGGTTCGCGCGCCTGATACAGGGCTTCGATCGCTTCTACGGTATCGATCCTATGACCGGCCGTTGCCATTCGCGCGCGCAGCGCGACTACAGATACGAAATTTTCTATAGCGCCATCGGGCCCATATAGTGCCGTCCGGTTGCGCGGGGTTATCGCCACGTGCCCGATTTCGCCCGCATTTCCAAACGTGCCGCGCAATGGGCGGCCGTCCTGAATGATACCGAGCCCAAGGCCTGCCCCAAAATAAAGATAACAGAAGTTGTCGATCCGTCGCCCTGCGCCGTAAAGCCGTTCACCCACCGCGGCGGCCGTCGCATCGTTGTCGAGACTGACTGGATACCCCGTCGCAAGGCCGATCATAGGAACCGGGTCGACGCCTTGCCATCCCGGAAGCATGCCCGGCCCGACCGAACTCATCGCCTCGACCTCAAACGGGCCAGGCATAACGACACCGATACCCAGAATGCGTCCGCCCCCGGCCAGTTCGGCGAGGGCGGCAACTTCATGAGCCACGCGCCCCGGGATAACTGCCGGACTGGTGTTCTGGAGCGGTATATGGGCCTGTGCCCTGACCCGGCCTGAAAGATCGAGTAGCACGCCCACCATATGGTCAGCGGCGATCTCTACCCCTGCGGTCATCGGTCCATCGGGGTTTATTGCAAACTGTATTGGTGGCTGGCCGCGGCCCGCCCGCAGGCGGCCCGTTTCGATCAACATGCCTTCATCGAGCAGCTCATCGACAATATTGGCCACGGCTTGTGCAGTAAGCTGGGCGTGGCGAGCAATTTCCGTACGGCCAAGATGGCCGTGTAGCCTTATCGCTTCCAGAACAACCCTGCGATTGTGCGCGCGGTTTCTACCGGGATTTGACCCAATGGCAAGCCGCTTGGACTGCGCGACCTGCCTCCTATTGCTGGTCATGGCCTCTCCCCGAATTCGCTGCCCCCATAAGACGTGGCGCAATATCATTGACCATCCACGCATCCATCCCAGAAGACTTCGACAAGGACAGTTGGTAAAAGCTAGGTCAGGCAATTCAATAACTCAAGTAGATTATTTTATTGACAACTTCTCTGTCCTCGTTTCACCTTGAGCTTTGGAATTGCGGGAATGTCTCGCGTTTCAACAAGGAGCGGACCCGATGCAGCGGGAGGGTATTGCAATAGCCGCATGCAAGGGCATCAAGGAGGTTTCAATGCGCAACCGTTTCACTTTGGCCGGCCTTGCTGCCGGTGTTTCCATGATGGCGATGGGTTCTGCCCAGGCTGTAGAAATCGAATACTGGCAATATGTGTTCGATAGCCGCGTGCAGGCGATGGACCAGCTCATCGCCAACTTCGAGGCAGCCAATCCCGGCATCACCGTCAGACACGTGACTTTTCCCTACGCCGACTACCAGACACGCGTAACCGCCGCCAAATTGGCGGGGCAGGGGCCTGACGTCGTGCAACTGTTCTATGGCTGGCTTGACAATTTTGTCGCGGGCGAACTGATCCAGCCCCTCAATCCCGACGTCTTCCCGCACGAAGAGATTGAGAGTGAGTTTTTCCCCATCGTCGGCGCCATGAAGCGAGGCGAGGACTATTACGGATTGCCGACAGCTGTCCGCTCTCTGGCTCTTTTCTATAACAAGCAACTTTTTGACGAAGCCGGTCTCGACCCCGATAACCCGCCCCAGACCCTCGAGGAACTGCTCGCCGCGGCTGAGGCGACCGTTAAGCGCGACGGCGCGGGCAATATCATCTCGGTTGGTCTTGCGATGGGGATGGCCGCGCAGGACCACCATTGGTGGCGTGAAGGCCTTATTCGCCAGTTCGGCGGTCAGGCCTATTCCGATGACGGGCGCACCGTGGCGTACAACGACGACGCAGGCCTCGCTGCAACGAGCTGGCAGGCCGACCTCTACAATACTCACGGCGTCACCCAGATCGGCTTCATGGATGAACCGCAGGCTGCCTTCCGGGCTGGTCTTGCAGCAATGTCGATTGATGGCACCTTCCGCCTCGGAGCGTTCAACGCCATTGAATCCTTTGAATGGGGGGTTACTGAACTGCCCGCCAACGCCGATGGCTATCGCTCCAACTATGCAAGCTATTTTGCAAATGCCATCGGAGCGAGCGCTTCTGGTGACGAGCTTGAAGCCGCCGAAAAATTCCTGGCCTACATTTCTTCCGAAGAGGCCATGGAAGTGTGGCTGGACATCGTGGGCGAGTTGCCGGCGCGCCAGTCTGCGGCGCTTACAGAAGAAAACCTTTCCCATCCGGTCTATGCGCCCTTCCTAAAGGGGCTCGAATACGCTCATACCACTGTCTTTGTGGATGAAGCGGCTCAGCGGCAGGTCGCCATCGACATGGAAGCCCGGATGTCCATTCAAGGGCAGGACCCTGCGGATGCGCTTGCCGAAGCTGCGGCAGCCGAGCAGGCCATTCTCGACAACTTCTACAGCCGCTAGGACTCGACGCGGTCGACCGGCGCCCGGGTAAGGGCGCCGGCCCCTCAATGGCTCGGCAAGGGGTGTTGCCTTTGTCTTTCGAGCTTCGTCGGGGTGTAGGGAAAAGGGGAGAAGCAATGTCCTTTGGAAATGAGGCTGGCCCGGCCGGTGCTGTCGGTATCTGGGATCGCATTACCATCGGGCAGAAGCGCGTGATCTGGGCTTGGGCCTTTCTCGCCGTGCCGATCGTTTTTTATGTCGGCATTCGCTTTTATCCGACATTCCAAGCCTTCTGGCTCTCTTTCACCAATTGGGACCTTCTGCGCCCGGCCCGTTTCATAGGGCTAGCCAATTACCAGAGGATGTGGGGCGATCCCCAATTCTGGCAGGTCTTTCGCAACACCTTCGCCTATCTCATCATAGGCACCCCAATCAGCCTCGTGGTCTCGTTCGTTATTGCCTATTATCTCGACCGCGTCCGTTTCATGCATGGTTTTATCCGCGCGCTCTATTTTCTGCCTTTCTTGACCACAGCCGCGGCAATGGCATGGGTGTGGCGGTGGTTCTATCAGCCTGTTCCCATAGGCATCATCAACAGTTTTCTGGCCAATTTCGGTTTGCCGTCCCAGCCGTTCCTGCGCTCCACAGAACAGGCGCTCCCAGCAATTATGGTCACCGCCATCTGGGCAGGGCTCGGTTTTCAAATCATCATATTCATGGCCGGCTTGAGGGCGATCCCACAGACCTTTTACGAAGCGGCCCGTATTGACGGTCTGGGCGAGTGGGCCATTCTGCGCAAGATCACCCTGCCGCTTCTCAAGCCCACCACTGTCTTCCTCGTCGTCTTCTCCTCGATCGGTTTCCTGCGGATATTCGATCAGGTCTACAACATGACGACCAACGATCCAGGCGGTCCGCTCAATTCGACCAAACCGCTGGTTCTCCTGATCTACCAGACCGCATTTTCTTCCTATGACATGGGATACGCCGCAGCTCAAACCGTCGTGCTGTTCACGATCCTGCTCGTTGTCTCCTTGTTGCAACTTTGGGTGTTGAGGAATCGCTGATGGCCGCCTTGATGACTCGCCCCGGCAGTCCCGAACTCGCAGCAAACCGCAGAAATATCCGTCCCGGTCGCGTGATGGTGTGGACGCTCTTGTTCATCGGTGGCGTGATAATGGTCACGCCGCTGCTTTACATGTTCTCGACCTCGCTCAAGTCGGCAGGACAAGTCTACGATCTGCGGCTCATTCCGGCCGCACCCACGCTCGACAACTATATCAAGGTGCTGTCAGACGGGCGCTTCCTTCGCTGGTTTTTCAACTCCACCCTGATTGCGCTCTGCGTCACGCTTTCGAACGTATTTTTCGACAGCCTCGTGGGCTACACGCTCGCCAAGTTCGATTTCCGCGGTCGATATCTCGTCTTCATCGCTATTCTTTCGACACTCATGATCCCGACCGAGATGCTGGTCATCCCCTGGTATCTGATGAGCGCGCAGTTCGGCTGGATTGATACGTATTGGGGCATCATGTTCCCCGGTATGATGACCGCCTTCGGCACCTTCCTCATGAAACAGTTCTTTGAATCGGTGCCCAACGACTTTCTTGAAGCCGCGCGTGTGGACGGTCTGAATGAATTCACCATCTGGTGGCGCATCGCCATGCCGATGGTCGTGCCGGCGATTTCAGCTCTTGCCATCTTTACGTTCCTTGGCAACTGGACGGCATTTTTCTGGCCCCTTATCGTCACCAACAGTCGTGAGCTTTATACGCTGCCCGTTGGCCTTTCGAGCTTTGCCGTCGAACAGTCGATCCAATGGGAAATGATCATGACCGGCGCTGCCCTCGCGACAATTCCAACTCTTCTGGTGTTTCTCGTGCTGCAACGCTTCATCGTGCGTGGCGTGATGCTGGCCGGTCTCAAGGGATAGGCGATGATGACAGACCCAAGACTATCGGACACAAGCGTTTTCCCCGACCCGGTCTACACGGAAACGGTGTTACGCCCACTATTCGAAGGGGCCAAGGCTCACCACGTCGAAGGATTTCGCGCCATCGATCGCGCCCATCTCGTGATGTTGGCGGAAACCGGGATTCTCGACGCGGGGCAGGCCTCCGCCCTTGCCTCGGCATTGGTGGACATCGATGCAGAGGTCGACGTCCCGTCTCTTACCTACACCGGGGAGGTCGAGGACTTTTTCTTTCTGATCGAACGCGAACTGCGCAAGCGCCTTGGTCCGGATCTCGCAGGCCGTCTGCATACGGCCCGTTCACGCAACGATATCGACCACACCCTGTTCAAAATCGGGCTGAAAGAGCGGATTGATGTTCTCATCGGTAAGGCCATGGCGCTGCATACCGCGCTCATCGACGCTGCCGAGCGGGAAAAGGACACGCTGATCGTTGCTTATACCCACGGACAGCCAGCTCAGCCCTCAACCTTCGGGCACTATCTTTCCGCCGTAATCGAAGTGCTCGCTCGCGACATCGAACGCCTCTTTGAAGCTCGAGCGGTTGTGGATCTCTCCCCGATGGGCGCCGCTGCGATCACGACGTCGGGGTTTCCTATAGATCGCGAGCTTGTCGCCCGGCTGCTGGGCTTTTCCGCCCCCCTCCAGAATTCATACAGTTGTATTGCAGCGGTGGACTACATAACGGCCACCTATGGCGCGATCGAGTTGATGTTTCTCCATATCGGGCGCCCGATTCAGGACTTTCAGTACTGGACGGCATTCGAGGTCGGCCAACTCTATGTGCCGAATGCGCTGGTGCAGATCTCGTCCATCATGCCGCAGAAGCGCAATCCCGTGCCGATCGAGCATCTTCGACATCTCGCGAGCCAGACCATGGCGCGCGCGCGCGCAATGCTCGATGTGATGCACAATACCCCGTTTACGGACATGAACGACAGCGAGGGCGAAACCCAGGCGATGGGGTACCAGGCGTTCGATTGCGCCTATCGTGTACTCGATCTGTTAAGTTCGGTCATCTCACAGGTGCGGGTCGATTCAACGCGTGTAGCGGGCACAATCCGCCGCTCCTGCATAACCATTACCGAACTTGCAGATAGCCTTGTGCGCCAGGAAGGACTGTCTTTCCGCGAAGGCCACGAAATTGCCGCGACCGTCGCACGCGCCGTGGTCTCGATTGACGGCGATCTTCTGATCGATGGCTACGGTCCTTTCATAGAGGCTTTCGAAAGGCTGACCGGACGCCACACCGCGATAGGACCGGAGCGCTTTGCCGAGCTTGTTTCGCCGGAGAATTTTGTTGCCGTGCGTGCACGATATGGCGGTCCTGCTGCCGGTCCTTTGGGAGAGGCCATCGCTGGCTACCGCGAAAAGGCCGAGTTCTTTTCCGAGATGGCCGCTGGCCATGCGCGGCGAACAGCCGCCGCCGCCGCCGAACTCGATACACGTTTCAACGCCTTGATAGGGGAAGCCTGATGGCCAGGATCGAACTCGAAAGGTTGGTCAAACGCTACGGTGCTACCACGGCTGTGCATGGCATCGATCTGATGGTGGAAGATGGAGAGTTCGTTGTCCTGGTGGGTCCTTCGGGCTGTGGAAAATCGACCACGCTGCGGATGATCGCCGGGCTGGAGGATATTTCGGACGGCGTGTTGCGTATCGGCGGCGAGGTGGTCAACCAGCGCGAGCCCAAGCAGCGCAACATCGCCATGGTCTTCCAGAACTACGCCATCTACCCGCATATGACCGTGGGGCAAAACATTGGATTTGGTCTCTACACATCCAAGCTTTCCAAGCCGGAAAAGCAGGCCCGCATCCTTGATGCGGCTAAAGTTCTCGGCCTCGAAGACCTTCTCGAACGCCGCCCTGCAGCCCTGTCGGGCGGACAGCGCCAGCGTGTTGCCATTGGACGCGCCATGGTCCGGGATCCCGTCGCTTTTCTTTTCGATGAGCCACTTTCCAACCTCGATGCACAGTTGCGCGCGGCCATGCGTATCGAGATCAAACGCCTTCATCAGCGTCTGGGCACCACGATCGTCTATGTAACGCACGACCAGATCGAGGCGATGACCATGGCAGACAAGATCGTTGTGATGCGGGACGGACGAATCCTTCAGGTAGGATCGCCTACCGAACTCTACGAGCATCCGGTAGACATCTTTACAGCACGCTTTATCGGCAGTCCCTCGATGAATCTCATCGAGGCGAATGCTGCCGGAGCGGAGATCGCGGTTGCCGGCCAGTCACTGCAAGGTTTCAAGGCCGAACACTCAGGACCTGTCCAGATCGGTGTCCGGCCACACGATCTGGTGGTTGGCGAGGCCGGCGGAGGCGGCCTTTCGGTTACCGGAAGCGTGACTGCGGTCGAACCGTTGGGGTCCGAAACTCTCGTTCATCTCGATATTGCAGGTGCGCAGATCATCGCCACCGCTCCGGGGCGCGTCGTACCCAAGGTGGGCTCCCAGATTGCCGCGCACGCCGAACCGGGAGCGCTCTATGTGTTTGACGCAGCCAATGAGAGAGCGCTCGGCCGCCTATGAGGACAACAGAAAAATCAGCAGTGCTCAGCCTGGGTCGCATCTATTGCGATTTGGTATTCACGGGCCTTGCCGATATGCCACATCTGGGGCGGGAGATCTTTGCTCGTGATATGGTGCCCACGCTTGGCGGGGGCGCCCTGATCACAGCCGCCCATTGTGCCATGCTTGGGCGTCCTGCGGCGTTGGTTGCACGCTACGGCACCGATCCCCTGTCTATGGCCCTCGAGGCGCATTTGGACCAACCGGGCTTGCATCGTGAATATGTGGAGCGTAGCGCGCAAGCAGGCCCGCAAGTGACCGTGGTCATGACTGCCGGAGAAGAGCGGGCCTTTTTGTCGCGCCGAGCCGGGCATGCGCTGCCTGATAGCCTGGACAAAGCACTGGCATGGGCCCGCGCATCGCATCTGCACATCGCAGAATATGCAACGCTACATGAACGCCCTAACCTTGTCGCCTTGGCGCGCCAGCATGGACTGTCGATTTCGCTCGATCCCAGTTGGGATGACGAATTGATCCACGATCCAGATTTCTTTCAACGCACAGCTGGAATCGATCTTTTCTTGCCCAATCTGGAAGAAGCTGCGGCTTTGACAGGGCATCAGGATCCAATGGGGGCTCTTGCTGCTCTCGCGCAGCATTTCCCTTCGGTGGCACTCAAACTCGGCGCGCGCGGGGCCATCGTTACGCTGGACGGCGCAATTTATGCTCAGGACGCTCCCACTGTCCCGGTCATCGACACGACCGGCGCAGGAGACGCTTTCAACGCTGGCTTCATCGACGCCTGGCTGGACGGAAAAACGCCCAATGACGCTCTTGCAGCCGCCATCGAATGCGGGTCGCGCTCGGTGCAGCACCCCGGTGGACTTGGGGGTCCGACCGGCCGGCTACTGGAGCCAACCCGACGGGCAGGGTAGGTAATCGCTCGCAATATATGTTGCCCAGGGTCTAGGTCTCCGCCGTTGTGTCGGAGCAAGGTGATGCCTCGGGATTTCAAAAAGGTTTCGTGAAAATCAGTGAAGGCACCTGCCCACGGATATAGACTTTTAGTTCAACGCCATTATGTTGATGAAATTGTCGACGATTTGAGGGCTCTATGATCACACTGGCGGCGGTCGGCGACGTAGGAGCGAAACGACACGATCCCGACGGCATGTTCGCAGGAATCGCGGACGCCTTGAAAACCGCGGACATACGGTTCGGGCAGCTCGAGACCGTCGTCTCGGATCGAGGCGCGATGAGTCCGAATGCGCGGCTAGCGATGCGAACGTCGCTCGACTTTGCGCCTGCGCTTTCTCGCGCCGGTTTCAATGTCATGAGCTTTGCCGGAAACCATTGTCTCGACTGGGGCTATCAGGGGTTTGACGACACCCTGAGTGCCATGAGCAAGGAACACATAGCGATTTGTGGCGCAGGCGAGGACCTTTCGACCGCGCGGCGCCCTGCAATTCTCAAGGCAAATGGGGAAAGGGTCGCCATCCTTGCCTACAATTCGATTCTACCCGAGGGGTACGCGGCGACCTCCAATCGTCCTGGTTGTGCGCCGCTGCGTGCCCACACGGTTTACACACCCATCGAGCCGGACCAGCCGGGAACCAGGGCTCGGGTGATGAGCTTTTGCGATCCCGGAGACCTCGCTGCGATGAAAGCCGATATCGAAAAGGCCCGCAATGCGGCAGAATACGTAGTGGTATCAATGCACTGGGGCATACATATGACTGAGGCCGTGCTAGCCGATTACCAGCGCGAAGCCGCTCATGCTGCCATCGACTGCGGCGCCGCAGCCGTGATCGGACACCACGCCCATATTCTCAAGGGTGTGGAGTTCTTTCGCGGAGCGCCGATCTTTTACAGTCTCGGCAATTTTGCAATCGAGCAGCCCCAAGTGTGGGATCCGGCGATCGTTGAGACTGAGAGTTTCAGGCATTTGGCGAGCCTCAATCCAGGGTTCGATCCGACCCGGATTTACATGCTGCCGCAAGAAACGCGGTTTACCGGCATTGTGAGACTCCAGATGGCCCAGGGTGCGGTGTCGCGCACCGAGTTCCTTCCTGCCTTCATCGGAGACGATAGTGTGCCTCAGATGGTCGGTCGAACTGACACGAAATTTGATGACATCCTCGCCTATCTGCGGCGTATCAATCAGGCCGAGGGCATCGAAACGCACATTGTCCCTGAAGGGGATGCAATCGTACTTTCCCCATGTTCCGACCGATCGTGATTATCGCATGGCTGTGTAAGTCGACGTAATTGTCGACAAAATGATGGACTAAAACTTCATTCTCCGCTTTGATGCAGCACATGGCGAGTGAGGAGGATGACTTGGCTGATATTTCGCGACCGGCGCCCAGAACCTTTGTTCCACCGAGAAACAATCTGCATGAATTCAGCGCGGATGTGGTGGAAGGTTTCGACGACGCACATGCGGCGTTCAAGGACTTGCGCGGCCGGTGCCCCGTCGCCCATAGCGCTGACTTCGAGGGCTTCTGGGTCCTGACGAAATATGATGACGTTGTCCGTGCCCTCGCTGATTACGAGAATTTCTCGACCGCCCACCAGAACGTCGTGCCGCGGGTAGCGACTTCAGGGCGCCGGCCCCCTTTGCATCTCGATCCGCCCGAACACACGCCGTATCGGCGGGCAATCACGCCGCTGTTCTATCCGGAACGCATGGCATTTTGGGAGCCAGTGGTTCGCAAGATCATCGCCGATCTTCTCACGCCACTGGTTGCGCGTGGTGAGGCAGACATCTGTGTGGACTTTTCCTATCGGTTGCCGATTTTCGTTCTGGCAGAGTTCTTTCATATTCCTGCAGAACAAGCCGAGAAAATCCGGAATATCGGGGCGGACTTCAATCGTGCGTTGCAAGTGCGCGATATGGCGGCACTCGAGCAGACAAGCTTGTTTCTCTACGATGTCGCTCGCGAGATCATCGCCCTGCGTAAGATAAGCCCGCTCGATCCCGGCGTCGACCCGACGAGCGCGATGCTCGCCGCGCGAGACGATGAAGGTAGGCCGCTGCCCGATGATATGATCCTGGGCACCATTCGGCAGTTGCTGGTTGTAGGCATTATCGCGCCAACGACATTTACCGGATCGATGGCCATTCACTTGGCGCGTCACCCGGAACATTTCGCGATGCTTAAGGCCAATCCAGCGCTGATCCCGGATGCGCTCGAAGAATTGCTACGGCTCTATACACCCTATCGCGGCTTTGCGCGCACGGCCAAACGAGACATGGAAATCGGTGGGCGGCAAATCAGGAAGGACGAGCCCATTGCGCTGGCCTTCACGTCTGCAAACCGCGATGCCGATGCCTTCGAGGACCCCGACACCTTCAGGCTCGATCGTCCGGGCGAGAAGAAGCACATGGCATTCGGACGCGGACCGCACCAGTGCGCCGGCGCGCCGCTTGCGCGCCTTATGCTGCGCGTCACACTGGAGGAACTGATCTCGAGAACCGGTGGTTGGAAGATTGTCGGGCCGGTACCGATGACTACATGGCCCGAATACGGTCCGTTGAGTGTACCTGTGCGGTTCCTTGGAGACGATGAGCGCTAACGGAAATGCTCTTCTGCCAACCGCAGTACGTGCTGGTTTCCTGCCCGGACATGCGCGCGCATGGCGGCTTCGGCAGCGTCTGGCTTGCCGGCAAGAATGCAACTGGTGATGACCTGATGGTCGCGGTTGGAACTTGCCATCGAGTCATTGGAAAAGCTGCGCGGAAGTTGCAGGCGGTAAAGCGGCAGTCGGACCCGTGACAAGGACTCTTCGACGTGACGGTTGCCAGCGATGCGGCAGATCGTGGCGTGGTATTCGAAATTCTCGGTGTTGTACCGGTCGACATCATTTGCCGCTTCCGCATCGTCAAGACGACCCTGATGGGCACGGAGAAGATCGCGCTGGTCGGGTCCTAGTTCCATTTCGGCGGCGAGGCGAGCCGATAGCCCTTCAAGCACCTCCCGGACCCTTCCCATGTCGAGGATTTCCCCGCGCGTGAAGCGACGGACATAAACGCCGCGATTGGCAATGAATTCAAGGTAACCCTCTCCGACGAGGGTTTTGAAGACCTCTCGAATTCGGCCGCGACCAACAGAAAATTCCTCGGCAAGGTCGACCTCGATCAGCCTCTGACCGGGCGCATAGCCTCCCCGGTGAATGCGCGTTTTGATGCCTTGGGCGATGGCCATTGCCGAGACCGGCTCTGATGTCGTGGTGGCGCTCATTGTGGACCCTTTACCCCTGCAGGACTGCTTTCGGAGTGCGCAACAAATTAGGGAGAGCAGGAGCGGAATGTCAAACCGAACTCCGAATAGCCGACAATTTTGTTGACTTATTAGTTCATTTTCATAACTATCTCAGCCAGGCATAGCCTATGGGAGGAACCAAATGAACAAGCCAATTACCGGACCGGTCCGACGAGCCGCCTTTGCCCTGCTCTGCGGCGTGGCATTGACTCTTGCGCCGGTCATGCCAGCGTGGGCGCAGTCGGACGATCTCATCGTCGCGCTTTCGACCTTTTCTGAAGAAACGATGACGCCTTGGGGCGGCAGCGGACAACGCAAGACCTATCTCGACGTCGTCTATGAATATCTCACCTATATGGATCCGGAAACGCTCGAAACGGTCCCAGGACTCGCTGAATCCTGGGAGATGAGCCCCGACGGCACGACATGGACGTTCAATCTGCGCCGGGGCGTTCAATTCTCCGGTGGCTATGGCGAGATGACGTCCGAAGATGTTGCCTATTCGATCGCTCGCCTAATTCGCGAGGATTCGCGCGCTGGACCGGCATCGCCGATGCGCCGAGCCATTGCCTCGGTCGAAACGCCCGACGCTTATACGGTCGTCGTCAATCTTAACTTCCCGGATTTCGAGCTGGCGCAGGGCTATTTCGGTGCCGGTCAGCAGCTTGGCGTCGTTTCCAAGAAGCATTTTGACACGCTGGGTGAAGCAGATGCCGAGCCGACCCCGATCGGCACCGGCGCCTATGAGCTGGGCAGCATCACGCCGGGCTCGGAAATCGTCATGACGTTGCGTGACGACGTTGCCGACCATTGGCGCGTTTCGCCCGAATTCGAGAACATCGTGTTCAAGGTCGTTCCGGAAGAATCGACCCGTGTGGCCATGCTGCGAACGGGCGAGGCCGATATTGCTCCGATCGGGTTTGACTCGATCCCGACGGTCCGCGATGCAGGCCTCGATATCGTGTCCGCCCAGGCGACCTGGTCTCCCGTGGTGCGCTTTGGCGGGCTGATCCAGACAGCCGAGAACCGCTACAATCCGGATAATCCGTGGGCGATCCGTGAGGTTCGCCAGGCGCTCAATTATGCCGTGGACAAGCAGACCATTATCGACGAGCTCTTCCAGGGTGAGGGTACTGTTGCTTCCGCTGATACCCCGGTCCCTGCCTGGTTGGACGTTGAGCCCTATCCCTATGATCCGGACCGTGCTCGTGAGCTGCTGGCAGAGACTGGATATCCCGATGGCTTCGATATCACGATCCGGACATTCACCACTGCGCCGGGTGCGGAACTGCCGCTGATGGCGGAGGCTGTCGCGCTTTACTGGCAGGATATCGGGGTCAATGCTTCCATCGAACCTGTGGATTGGCCATCGCTCCGTACCGAGTGGACCGAAGGCCGGGCCAACAATTATGTCTGGACCCATCGTGGTTTCCCGTTCGCCAGCGCAGCGAATGGCCTCGAAGCGGGGTTCATGGCGGCAAGCCTTTTTGCCAGCTTCACCTCACCCGAACTTGAGGCGATGATCCAGAGCTTTTCGGACGAAGGTGATCTGGATGCTCGCAGCCAGAAGTTCACCGAAATCGGGCAGTATCTGCGCGACGAAGCGGCGGCGGTGTTCATCGCCCTGGCCAATGAACCTTATGGGGTGAGCACCAAGGTTGATCAGTGGAAGATCACCACAGCCTATGTGTGGAACTTCGATCAGGTCAGCCGCGCCGACTAGTCTCCCTTGGCCCGGCGTCGCCCTCTCGGGACGATGCCGGGCCAGTTTGATTTCTGGATCGACACCGGACGACCATGCTCAAGATCATCGCCACACGCGTCATCGAAGCGTTCATCGCTCTGCTCCTGATGAGCATCGTGATCTTCTTGTTGAGCCGCCTCACTGGGGATCCGATTGCTCTGCTGTTGGGCGATGGTGCGACTGACGCGGACAAGATCGCGATGGCGCAGGAGCTCGGCCTCGATCGGCCGTTGCCGGTGCAGTATCTCAATTTCCTCGGCAATGCCCTCACGGGCGATTTCGGTCAGTCGGTAACGGCGGGCAAACAGCCTGCGCTTGATCTTGTGCTCTCAAGGCTTCCAGCCTCGCTCAGCCTTGCGGGGGTCGCGCTGATTTTCACGCTCATTATCGGCATCGTTTTCGGAGTACTGGCCTCTGTCACCCGCAATTCGCCAATCGACGTCGCAGCTCGTCTGATTGCGCTGGTAGGTCAGTCGGTCCCTAGCTTCTGGCTTGGCATCGTTCTGATGTACATCTTTGCGGTCCAACTGCGACTTTTGCCGACGTCCGGATACGGGCGGCCCGAGCATTATATCCTGCCGGCAGCGACCCTCGGGCTGTTCACACTTGCCGCTATTACGCGCTTGGTACGGTCCTCGATGCTTGAGGCGCTGGGGAGCGAATACATAAAGCTGGCGCGAGTCAAAGGACTTTCCGAAAGCATCGTCATCTGGAAGCACGCGCTGGCCAATAGCCTTATTCCCGTCATAACCTTCATGGGTACGTTTTTTGCTGTCATGATCACCGGTGCGGTGATTGTCGAGACAGTGTTTTCCTGGCCAGGCATAGGACGGTTGGCCTATGAATCGATCCTGTCGCGCGATTTTCCTGTCGTGCAGACAGTCGTGCTGGTCATCACCTCGCTATTCATCATCGCCAACCTCCTGGTCGACATTCTCTACATCGTCGTCGACCCGCGCATGAGGAGCCGAGGCTGATGCCCGATACGGCGATGGCACTCACGTCAAATGCGGGACGTTTCCGCGCCTTCTGGCGTCAACTCGACTGGCCCCTTCGGGTTGCGCTCGCGATGCTCGTCATATTTGTCTTCGTAGCCATATTTGGCCCCTGGATTTCGCCATATGACCCGCTGCAAGGCTCGCTGAGGGCGCGGCTGGCGCCGCCGGTCTGGCAGGAAGGCGGAAGCTGGGCGCATATTTTCGGCACCGACCGGCTTGGTCGCGATATTCTCTCGCGTATCATTGCGGGCGCGCGGATTTCGCTGACCGTCTGCGTTATTGTAATCGCGCTTGCCGGCGCGGTCGGCACTGCTGTCGGGACGGCCGCTGGCTATTTCGGCGGGTGGACCGACCGAATCCTGATGCGCCTTGTCGATCTTGCCTTGTCGTTCCCGGTTATCCTGCTGGCTCTGTTGCTTGGTGCGATTTCGGGTCCGAGTTTCACCAATATCATCATCGTCATTTCGCTGGTGCTGTGGAGTCAATATGCCCGTATGGCGCGCGGCGAGACGCTCAAGATCCGCAATGAGGATTATGTCGATCTGGCGCGGACTTCCGGGCTATCGGATTTCAGGATTATCTGGCGGCATATCCTGCCCAATATTGCGCCTTCGCTAATCGTTATCGCGACATTGCAGGTCGGTATCGTTATCGTACTCGAAGCCTCGCTGAGCTTCCTCGGTGTTGGCGTACCACCTCCTGCACCCTCCTGGGGATCGATGGTGGCCGATGGGCGGTCCTACATCACCTCGGCATGGTGGCTTTGCATGGTGCCGGGTCTGGCGATCCTGTTCACGGTGATGGCCGTGAACCTTGTTGGCGACGCGCTTGCCGACCGTATCAATCCGGCGCTCAGGGGGCGCAATATATGATGACCCTTGAGACCGAGACACCCTTGCTGGAAATGCGTGAGGTCAGCGTGCGGCTGGGCCGCGGCGCGCAGGCGCCGGCTCTGATCGAGAATATTGATCTGAAAATTTTTCCGGGTGAGACCGTGGGGCTTGTCGGTGAGAGCGGATCGGGCAAGACAACACTGGGCATGGCACTGATGCGGCTGTTGCCGCCTCTGCTCGATCAGGGGCTTTCGGGCGAAATCTTCTATGATGGTGAGGACATCGCAAATCTCCGGGCCGGCGAACTTGCGCGCCTCAGGGGTGGTGAGATTTCGATGATTCTTCAGGACCCGATGGCCTCCCTCAATCCGATTTTTTCCATCGGTAACCAGCTGAAGGAAGGCCTGCGCCTGAACGCAACCGCCAAGGGGAACCTGGAGGCGCGTGCCATTCAGGCGCTCGAGAGCGTAAGGATCCCTTCGCCGAAAACCCGCCTGGCCAACCATCCGCACCAGATGAGCGGCGGAATGCGGCAGCGCGTTGTGGGGGCGATATCGCTGACACGGTCGCCGCGGCTGTTGATTGCCGACGAGCCGACGACATCGCTCGATGTAACGATTCAATACCAGTTCCTTGAACTACTCAAGGATCTCCAAAAGCGCATGCGTATGGCTATGTTGTTCATCACCCATGATTTTGGCGTCGTCGCCAAGATGTGCGACCGCGTGGCGGTGATGTACGCCGGCCAGATTGTCGAGGAAGGACCGGTGCGGGATATCTTTAACCGACCCGCGCACTGGTATACGCGGGCGTTGCTCGAAAGCGTGCCGACCGTCGATCATGCACCAGAGCGATTGCCGACGATCCCCGGATCGCCGCCGACAATAACCGGCCGCCCCCGGGGGTGCCGGTTCCATCCACGCTGTGCCAACGCGCAGTCAAAGTGCTTGGAGCCGCCGGTGGATGTTGAAGTCGGCGCTAAACACCACGCGAAATGCTGGTTTCCGCTTCGGGCGCAGCGGGGTGCGGCATGAGCGAGGCCATCCTGTCAGCGACCGGGCTCGGGCGCGTTTTCAAGATCCAACACAAGGGCAGAAAACAGGACCTTCATGCCGTAACTGACCTTGATCTCGAGCTCCATACCGGGCGCACCCTGGGGGTGGTGGGAGAATCCGGGTGCGGCAAGACGACGCTCAATCGGATATTGTTGCTGCTCGACACACCCACAACCGGTGAGGTCTGGTTTAAGGGCAAGGCCTGCACGACGCTTTCGGGCGAGGCGAGGCGTGAGTTTCGGCGTGCCGTGCAACCTGTATTCCAGAATCCGTTTTCCTCTCTCGATCCACGCATGAGGGTCGGCAAGATTATCGCCGAGCCGCTTTCGACGATTACAGGGATGAGCAGGTCCGATATCGAGAAACGCGTTGGCGAAGTGCTGGAAGCTGTCGGCTTGCAGGCGGCCGATGCCCGGCGGTTCCCCAATGAATTCTCAGGCGGTCAGCGTCAACGTATCGCCATTGCGCGGGCGATTGCATCCAAGCCTGAAGTGCTGATGCTTGATGAGCCGGTCTCCTCGCAGGACATCTCGATCCGGGCGCAAATTCTAAATATCCTCAAGGACCTTCAGGCCGAATACGGGCTGGGTTGCGTGTTTATTTCTCACGACCTAGCAACCGTTCGGTTCATGGCCGACGACGTTATCGTCATGTATCTGGGACGGGTGATCGAAAAAGGGACGGCGCAGGCGATCTGCTCGACCCCGGCTCATCCCTATACCAAAGCACTGCTCGCTGCTGCGCTCCCGCCCGATCCCGACGCCCCCCGGCCCGAGTTGCCGCCACAGGGCGAAATCCCCAGCCCGCTCGATCCGCCGTCGGGCTGCCCATACCATACACGCTGCCCTCTGAAATTCGACCGCTGTGAAACCGTGCGGCCGCCGATGTTTGCGGCCCCCCATGGTGGCGCTGCGGCGTGTCATCTGCTTGATCCGGAAATCGCTCAATGAGCATTGATTTCGTTGCCGTCGGTGATGTCGCACCGGATCGCGAGGTCCCGGCGACCATATTTGAATTCGTCCGCCACCGGATCGGGCGGGCCGATCTCGGGTTCTGCCAGCTCGAGGTGAACCTCACGACGCGCGGCGTGCGCCTACCTCAGGCACGGCACACGATGCGCGGTGATCCAGCGATTGCCGATGCGCTGGTCGGTACGGGGCTTGAAGTGGTGTCGTTTGCCGGCAATCATTGCATGGATTGGGGGCCGGAGGGCTTGTTCGACACCATCGACAACCTCACGCGTGCCGGGGCCATCCAGATCGGGACAGGCAAGGATATCGCGGCGGCACGACAACCAGCCTATGTGACGCGCAACGGTGTGACTGTTGGCTTTGTCTCGGTCAACTCGATCCTGCCCATGAACTATTGGGCAGAGGAAAACAGGGCTGGCTGCGCGCCGCTGCGGGCTCATACGATTTACGAGCAGATCGAGCACGACCAGCCTGGTACCCCGGCGCGGGTTCACACTTACAGTTTCCGGGACGACCTCGATGCGTTGCTGGCGACGATCCGGCAAGTACGAGATAACGCCGATGTAGTCATCCTCTCGCATCACGCCGGCATCCATTTCGTGCCCGCCGTGATCCCCCACTACCAACGCGAGGTTGCCCATGCCGCGATTGATGCGGGCGCCGATCTTGTGCTCGGGCACCACGCGCATATCCTCAAGGGGATCGAAATCTACAAGGGTAAAACGATCGCCTACAGTCTCGCCAACTTTGCCATCGATCTGCGGATGGATGAGGCACATGCCAAGTCCAAGGGGTTCAGGGAAATCCAGAAGCTCAATCCGGACTGGGTGCCCGATCTTTCGAGCCGGTACAATTTCCCTCCGGGCGCGGAAATGAGCGTGATGCTGGAAGCAAAGCTTGGGCGCGACGGGGTAAGCGATGTGCGGTTTGTGCCGATCATGATTGGGCGCGATGCGGACCCCAAGATCGTTGCGCCTGAGCATTCCGATTTCGAGCGCATCCGCGCCTATTTGCAGGATGTTTCCGACAGGGCCGGTCTTGGCAGCACGATATCTGCAGAGGGCGAAGTGTTGCGCGTTTCGCCAGGCGAATGATGCTGACACAGGGCATACTCGAAGCCTATTGCGCGATCGATCGCGCCCGGATTGACGATGTGGTGCTGCGGGCAGCGAAACTCGCTCTGGCAGACGGGCTGGCGGTGATGGTAGCGGCAACCGGGCTCGAGCCAGCGACACAACGCTTCACCGATTATGCTTTATCTTCAGGCCACGGTCCTTCGTCGCTGATTGGTATGCCGCGAAAGGTTTCGGCTGTCCATGCCGCGCTGGCCAATGGCGCACTCGCTCATGCCATCGATTTCGAAGATACCTTCGAAGAAGGCATGATCCATCCCAACGCTTCTCTGATTCCGGCGGTACTGGCGCTGGCGGAAAGCGAGGGGATCGATGAACGGTCCACCCTATTCGCATTGGCGCTTGGCTGCGATTTCTCATGTAGGTTGTCGCTGGCGATTGACGGCGATCCAGCACAATTGGGCTGGTACCATCCCCCGATCCTCTCGGGTCTCGGTGCAACATTGGGTTGCTCGGTCTTGCTGCGCCTGGATGCCGTGGCGACCAACGATGCTCTTGGGCTGTTTGCTGCCCAGTTCATGCTGACCGACGAACTCAAGCGCAGCCCCAACTCTGATCTGCGCGCGGTTCGCGAGGGGTTCGCAGCGCGGGCCGCCGTTGAAGCCGCTCTCCTTGCAAGAGCAGGTGTCAGAGGCGTTGAAAAACCACTCGAAGGCCAGAGCGGTGTATTTCGGATTCTGACAGGAAAGCCGCCGCTGCGGCAGGCGTTTGAAGGCATCGGCTCACGCTATTGGGGGCCGGAAGTGGGTATCAAGCGCTGGCCTGCGTGTCGCGGCACCCACAGTGCGATCCTACTGGCGCAACGCCTGAAAACGAAACAGATTCCGGCAAGTGAAATTGCTCGGATCGGCGTCAAGTTATCCCCGCCTAACGATATGCTGTTCACACCGCGCACCCAGCGAATTGCCCCGTCAACCCCGATAGATGCGAAGTTCTCAATACCTTTTGTCTTGGCGGTCACGCTTCAGGACGGTGCTATTTCCCTTTCGAGTTTTTCCCAGGAGCGGCTGACGGATCCGGCGATTCTTGCCTTGACCAGCCGGGTTCATCTGGACGAAACGGCGGCGGCCGGGGGGCATGAGGCGGAGTATCGTGTTCAATTGAATGACGGATCGATTGTAGCCGAAATCATTGCCGATTTACCGGTGTGGCGCGCGCGCGATATCGATTTGTACGATCTGGCGGGGAAGGTTGGAGAGTGTTTCGGTGCGGGGACAGGTCTGGTGGACGCGGCGACATTCCTCTCAAGAATGAATGAATTCGGTGACGCAGGACCTGTGCGTCTCTCCTCTCTACTCTGGGACCACTCACTTTAAGGGCACAGCCTGATTTCGGCAGCCACCTGACCCAGGTGGGTTCCGACATCGGTTTGGCTCCCAAAGCCAGGAGCGGGGCAGGAGCCGATCGGTCGGCGTGCTAAAGAATGCTTTCGATTCTCAACGGCCAACACAAAAAGTGTTTGATCACACCGTGGCGCTGCAACCCCAGTGCGTCGATTGGTCGTTTCACCCGTCTCGTCTGTTGAAACGGGCCTTATGAAGGCCTGAATGGATATAACGGCCTGTGGACACCGCTTGCGCAGCGGGGCCGAAGCGAACCTTTCGCCAAACTCGACACCGCCATGCCACACCTGTTCTGGAGGTCCTGCCGACCGGATCATCATTATGGTGCGGCGATTTCGCCGCTATCCTCAGCGTATGTGGACCAGTTCGCCACTTAGCCCCGTTTCGAATTCAACGCTGAAGGTCGGCGTGGTCCATCGACCGTCGACCGCAATCCATTCCCTAGTTGTGCTGGTCAAGGGTTGCTCAACAGTGCTCGAATCATGAAGGCGAACATGCCCAGCAGGAGACCCGCAAAGCCCGCGGCGATCCAGGCCAGCAGCGTCGTGCGCGAGATAAACTCGGCGGTCCGACCTACGGCATCTGGTGTGGGCAGAGGCTGGAAGAGTTGCTTGTCATGGGCCAGACGCTCGAGATTGGCCTGAGCCAGTATGGCCTGGACATCGTCCCAGTCACTGTTAAGGGCTTCAACCAAACGGTCCGCTTCGGTGACGAATATCTCCTCAAGGCGCGATTCGTTGACCAGTTCGCGCCCCTCGGAAATCAGGGCCAGGCGGTGTGCAATGCGCTCGCGCTCGACGCCCAATACCAAGGCCCGCTGTTCGTATTCCAATTTGGCTTGGATCAGCGACTCGCGGAAATCGACGCCGGCATTCTCCACCGACATGCTCACGAGGCGATCCACGAGCTCCGGACCGAACTGCTGGACAATAGTAGCGGGAATGGAGGCCATGCCTTCGCCGCTCGAAACATCGGACAACCGGCGGTCGGCGCCGCGTACCAGCAAGGTATCGGACGTCGAAAGGGCGCGATCGAGAATCGCGGCATTCTCGTTTGCGAGCCGAATCTGGCGGCCCAGTTCCTCAAGCTGGAATTGGTATGAGGCTTGCGTGAGTTCCGGCGAGCGGTTGATGCCGAGTGCAGTCAGGGGTTCGAGGACATGGGTAAGCGAGAACCGTTCCAGATTGTGCAGATCGCGCTCGATGTCGTAAAGCGTGCGGTCGGTGAGTGGCGAGCTCAAGGAGTGGGAGCCGGAAATACTGCGCGCGAGGTCTATGCGCGCATAGAGCGTTTCAAATGCCGTCTTGAGGGCATCGAAAGCGGCCGGATAGTCCAGTTCCGTCAGTAGGTCGGACGAAATCAGGTTTGTCCGGGCGCCCGGCACGGGAAGGTCGAGCACGCCCAGTTGGTTGATGAAGATATCGGCCCAGACATCGGGGATAGATGTAACCACCATGCGTCCGACCGCAGGAGGGATGTTATGGCGTGCCGGCAGGTTAAACTGGACGACTGCCCCAGTCGCAAGGGACGCACGGAGAGAGTTGGCAAACTCCTCCTCGATTTGCTGGCGCTCGGCAAAAGTCAGATTTGTCTGGCCGAGGCGGCTGCGGTAGCGCTCGATGACGCCTTCATAGGTCTCGGATGTTGGTGTCACACTGATCGCGGCAGCAAAGTCGCGGTAACTCAGCCCGTAATCGTCAAGTTCCGCTCGGGCGTAAACACGTTGTAAGATGGCTGGCGAGCGCAGATCGTTCGGTGAAAATGTCAACCCGTTGGGATAGGTGCCCGCACTGCCAAGGTTCAATGCGATATTCTGGCGAAAGATCGTTGCGCCAGGCGTAGACAAATATATTGCCAATGAAACCAGAATGGCTGCCGAAAGGGCTACGGTGGCACCAACTATACCGTAAACGCGAGTGCGCCAAATCCCGCGCACAAGATCACCGATACTGATTTCATCGTCCCGTGCAACAGGAGTGTGGGTGGTGGTGTTTGACCGATTCAATTTACGTTTTCCAATGTAAAATAACTAAAATTGTGAGTTTTAAATTATAATTATATATACGAGTCAAGATAGTTTGTGGACAGCAGGATTGTGATTGAAAAGTGGTCGGCCAGCAATCTATGTCATTGCGTATGAGTTTAGAGGTCAGGTAAGAAGTCTGGACAATCATTAAATAAGAAAAACAGATAAATATATTGTCAGGTGGCTGTCGATCGCCGTCGACAGTCGCTCGGATTACTCCTTGTTCAGGCGCTACCGCGCCCCGGTGCCAAATAGAACCGTGCGGACAGTCCGGAAAAGAATTTGCAGGTCCAGGTCGAATGAAAGGTGCTTGATATAATAAAGATCGTAGGCGAGTTTCGTTCTCGCCTCGGCGGGGGTGCTGGTGGCGCCATTGTTGACCTGCGCCCATCCCGTGATGCCCGGCAGCACCAGCGTCCGATAATCCCATTCGGGGATTTCCTTGCGATACCAACGCACAAGATCGGCAGCTTCGGGGCGGGGCCCGATCAAGGTCATATCGCCCTTGAGAATGTTGTAGAGTTGAGGAAGCTCATCGAGGCGCGCGCGCCGTATGAAACGGCAGCCCGGGATGATGCGTTTGTCGGCCACCACGGTGGCGCCGCCCCGCGTACCGCGGTACATCGTCCGGAACTTGTAGAGCCGGAAAACGCGCCCCCCCAAGCCGTAACGATGCTGCACGAACAGAACCTGTCCGCCATCGCGCAAGGAGATATAGGCGGCTGTAAATAAGGCGAGGGGTATAGTGATGGGGAGAGTTAAAACGACGATGAGAAGATCGAGGAGCCGTTTGGCCCGGGCATAGAGACGTTGGCTGGGCGAGTATTGAAGATGACTCAGGTCGAAGGACGACACGTCCACCCTGCCCATGTGAATCTCGAGAAAGCGCGTCCAGGGCAGGATTTCGACGCCCGATAGATAGCATCGGGATAAAAGGTGGGCCCATTCGCCCGAAGGATGCTGATTTGGATCGACGAGGATGGTATCGAACCGGGTCACATCCTCCTCGGGGCTCCCGATCATGGCGACCGTTCCATTGAAAAGCGCCACCACCGTGGGCGCGCCGGCAAAGCCGATCACACCAACCCGATCCCTGATTGCCCTGTGAAAGCCGATATTGGCGAACGCCATCGCAACGGTCGAAACCGGCAGTGCGGCAGCCAGGGCGCCATAGCTCATGGGAATACGAAACGCTGAAAGCACCGTGACGGCAAAGCTGAAGAAGACCAGGACCACGGCCAGGGCGGAAACGATCGGGGCTTCGTTGCGCCGGAAGGCAGTCAGGATGAACGCGCTGAGTACGGGAACGCCGGTAAGCGCGGCAATGGTCGGAACAAGGCTGAAAAAGTCAGCGCGACCGGTGCGGAGAAAGATCGCTGAGTAAATGAGCGTCTGGCCCAGGGCCGCAATGAGCACGGGAATTGCAAACGCGCGTATGTCGCGCCAATAGCGATGGTGCCGGGTTTGCGCGCCAAGCATCCCCAGATGCGCAAAATACGCTCCCGTGCGACGATCCTTGGGTTGCTTCAAGACTTTGTCCATGCACCTGCCGTCCGAAAAATAGATCGCTGCCGGGGGACATGCCATTCCGATGTGCCCCTTTTGGCGGCGTCTTGTCAATGCCGCGGTTAAAGTTTCATTGCTCCGATCATCGTCGCGTTGACCTTGCGGACGTCGAATCGCTCCTCGACCAGGGCGCGGCTGCGTGCGCCCATCGACGCAACGAGCTCTGGCGCGGCGACGAACCGACGCATGGCATCGGCCAACGCTGCCGAGTCGCGCGGGGGCACGAGGAAGCCGTTGCTGCCCTCGATAACGGTCTCGCGGCACCCGGGCGCATCGGTGGTGATGACGGGGCGTCCCATGGCCATCGCCTCCTGGATGGAGCGTGGCACGCCCTCGCGGTAATAGGAAGGCAGGACGAAAACGCTAGCCTGGGCCAGCCAGGGCTTTACCGGCACATGGCCGGGCCATTCGAGAATCCCTTCGGCAACCCAGGCCTCGACGTCGGCCCGCGCGATGCCATGAGGGTTGGAATCGAGCCCGCCCAGAAGCACGAAGCGCGCTTCGGGCGCCTCCCGCTTGATCGCCCGCGCCGCCTCGACAAACTGGAAAATCCCCTTCTCGGCCAGAAGCCGCGCGGCGAGCATGAAGGTCATGGGCGCGACGACCGGCGGCGCGACCGCCCAATCGGCAAGATCCACCCCCGTGCCGTTGACGCGCACGATCCGGTCGCGGGGGGCCAGCCCCATGCGCACGAAATCCTCCACATCGTCCGGATTCTGCATGAAGACGGTCTGGCAGTGCGTCAGCGCCAGCCGGTAAAGCGATTTTGCGGCTCTATGGATCGCCCGCTGCTTGAACGATGATCCCTCCTCGGCAAAGGCATAGCCCAACCCGGCAATCAGCGCATGGCGCCGGGGCACGCCCGCTGCCCTCGCCGCCAGGGTGCCATAGATGACCGGCTTGATGGCAAAGCCGAGCACGCAATCGAGCCTCAGGCCCCGCAACACCCCCACCAGCCGCACGGCATCGGCACCGTCGCGCAGGGGATTGAGCCCGGTACGCGAGAGCGAGAAATCGACCGCCTCGACCCCCAGTGCGGCAAATTTCCGCCGCGTCTCGTCATCGAAATCCGGCGCCAGCGCAAAAACGGCATGTCCCCGCGCAACGATCTCGGCGAGCAGCGGCCCACGGAAATTGAGCAGCGAAAAGGCCTGGTTCCCGATGATGGCGAAGCGTTGGCCCATCAACCACCGAGCCCCAGGCGTTCGGCCAGTAATGCCCGCTCGGCCTCCGTGGGTTTCGCTGACGCGCGAACGCTGCCACGTCCGAAAAACAGCGGCTTGAGTCCCACGGCCTTGGCTGCATTGACGACGTTGTAAAGCCCCAGAGATCGCAACTTGTAGGAAAGGCTCCGCCCGAACTTGGCTGCCAGATAGGAGGGCGGGACGGCGCCCTTGTTGCTTTCGCCCGCAAGCGCTTCCGGCACTGGCGTGACAGGAATGGCGAGGGCGTCGCAAAGCTGGCGCACATAGGCATCGGGATCGGTCTTGAGCACGTCCAGATCCAGTTCGACGATCCGGGCCTCGGGCAGCGCCTCGCGCCAAACCTCCAGCCGCTCTTCATAACGGCTGGCTGTGAGGATCTGGGGAAACTCCGTCACAGCCTCTTCAAGAGGTTTGCGCGTATATCCATAGCGTCGCAGATGCATGTAATGCGACCAACTGCGTGCCACGGGGTCGCGCCGCGCCACGATCAGCGGCACTTCCCCGAGATCGTTGCGCACGCGGCTTGGCGCATCGGGCGAATGGAACAGGCTCGGAGCCACCTCGACGGCAATCCTGTGCCGGGCCGCGTCCCAGTGCCGGAAATGATGGCGGTACCAGTCCAGACCACGATCGTGGTAGCGGTCGAAATAGAAGGTTTCCTTCACCTCGAGCGGCAGGCACACATCCCCCCGCGCCTCCAGATAATCGTGCATCCAGGTGGTCCCGGCCTTCATGGGGCCGATGACGAGGGCCGTGGGGAGAGTCATCGAGCAATTTTCCTGCGCAGTCGCGTATAGGCGGGGACAGCCAGAATTACCAAAATGAATACAAACTTGGACCGATGCCGAAGCGCGGTGCCGAAATTGCTTGTACCCATGGAAAAGGCAACGATCAGGCCTGCCAGGATCAAAAAGACCATCAAGGCGGCCTTGTTACGTTTGATCAGATCGAAATTCGCGGCGACGGCGAAGGTGAGCGCCATGAAGATCAAGCCGTCGGCAAGGCCGATAAAATGGGCAGCTTGGCGAACGTCCCATGGAAAGGGCGAAAAGAGGAAGTAGGCCACCCGTAGCGGCACAAGATAGACCAGTTCCAACCCGTTGCTCGCCACAAGCCAAACGGGATAGCTCGCATCCCCCCTGGCGCGCACCCCGAGCACTTGAAGGTAACGCTCCGGGCCAAGCAGTTGGGTCGGGCGACCCAGCTTGGGGATGGATGGATCGACTAGGAACAGGAGCAGCAGTCCGATTACGGCAGCCATGACAATTGCAAACGACCGCAAAGGCACTCGACCTTTGACCAATCCTGCCGCCAGTCCGGTTCCGGCCGACAAAACAATCAAGGCAACCAGCGAGAGCAGCCCAACTATTATCCCGCCGTGAAACGCCGCGCCCATACCGAAGGCAACGACGGAGCCGGCGAGATGGCGGAGCTTGCCCGAGTTGACCCAGCGAGCGACAAACAGCAGCGCCAGCAATACGAAGAAGGTGATATAGGCTTCACGCATCGTCAGCGCCGCATACATTACCGGTATGGGAAATATGGCTACAATCCATGCCGGTCGCGAAGCGTACTCACGCCCCCATAATTCTGAGGCGAGCTTCCATACGAGATAGACGTTCAAAGTGCCGACCAGCACAGAGAACGCCTGCAGCATAAGAGGGCTGCGATCCGTAAAGGCGTAGGGGATGGCCAAGAAGAGGCTGTAGATGTAAGATGTACTATACCTGAAATCAGTGATGGTACCCCAGATATCCTGAGAGAACTCCCAAGCGGTTCGCTCGAATCCCACCGCATCGGCCAAGCCGCCAGGAAGGGGCAATACGTAATAGTGTATAAGTGCGGCGGAGGTTCTGAGGGTCAGGGCCGTCAGGAGAATAAGCGTGAAGCGCTGCCTACGAGCTACTAGCGCCGAGACCATCAACAAATTAAGGAGAAGCGCGCCAGCGCCAAGAACGTCAGCCATTTTGGGCGAACCCCTTGCAGTGTCGTGTTTCGGCTGGAGTTCGTTGCATGGATCCTAAGGCTTCAAATAGGCCGCAGATGAATCGCAATATGCCGAATCCGGCAAACGCTATATTGTTCGGTTGCGCAAAAGTTCCTTATACATTTCTGCATACTGGCGCGCTATCACTGGCGCGCTGAATTTCCGTTCGGCAACTTCCCGGCCGGATCGAGCGATACGGTCCCGCAGCGCCGCGTCAAACAATAAGACATCGATGCTTTGGGCTAGTGATTCTGCATCGCCTGGTCGACAGAGAAGGCCCGTCTGGCCAGTATCGATATACTCGCGAACGCCGGGCAGGTCGGAAGCAATGACAGGCCTCCCAGCGGCCATAGCCTCTACCGCCGCCAGACCAAAGCCCTCCCAAAGCGAGGGCATTATGCAGATATCGGCCGCCGACATGAGGGCCGGAATATCGTCGCGGAAGCCCGCCAAGTGAACGAAATTCTCAAGGCCAAATCGCGCGATCTCGGCACGAATTGTTTTCTCTTCGGGACCGCGCCCTGCGATCACAAGCTTGAACCTGATTGATACGCTACGCTTCAGGATGCCAATTGCTTCAACAAGACATCGATGGCCTTTGGCCTTTACTAGGCGTCCGACCGAAACCAGCAGCGCTTCATTCTCTTCTACCTCAAACTCATTCCTGATGCGATCGCCTTGCGAAGCATCAGCGCGGAAACGATGGATATCAACTGGATTTGGTATAACCACCGAGCCCTTCTTGTGGAGGTTTGCCCAGCTCTCGGCGACGCCTTTCGAAACATAGGTTCGCCGGTCAAAGGTGCCTTCAATCAGACGTATCACAGTGGATGTCGCCGGATTAAAACCTTCGCGCATGCCGTGGAACGTTGCGCATACGCTGGCTCTGCGGGGCGCGCAGAACGGCGCCAAGAGGATCGAACGTCCCATATGCGCGTGAACTACGCTTGGCGCCTTTTGACGAAGCAACCTATGGAGGGCGTGAATGGAGAGCACTGGATTTGGACTAGACGCGCCGATCACACTGACTGGTATTCCGAGATTCGAAAACTGTGCCGCGACGTTGTCGTTCTCAGGAGCTCTGTTCAAAGCGACAACCTCTACGTCGAACTCGGACTCGATGGAGGGATGAATGTCCCGCAGAATGTGTGGGATCGCGCCTGATCGAAAGGCATTCAACACATGGACAATTTTAGGCTTGCGCATCAGACCTCTGGAATGATCGGGAGCTCTGAAACCAATGACCAAGGTCCCTGCCCGTGAGGCGGGACAACAATAGAATGTCCTCCCGAAAATAATCCTCCAATATGGTACGCATTTCTGGTGTGAGTGTGGCCCTCGGCCGCTCAATGCGGTTCCATTTGCTAATGGCAGTGCCGACGCCAAAGCTTTTAGCCCGCAGACCCATTGCGATCTTTGCCCTGACGGCTAACGTTACCAGGGTTGCGAGCAGTTTGTTCTTCCATTGTTTGGCCGCATTCAGCCTAACAAAACTGTCTGGTTGCCATGCCGGAAGCTCGAGGAACTCCAAGAGCGACTGATAGACTTCTCCTGCGCTAGTATTCAAGTCTTCCATGAAAACGATACGGACCCTTGATGGTGAAACCGCACCAAATAGTCGCTCAAGCTGACGTCCAAGGCTGCAATAGCTTCCGTACTGAAGGTGTTTGGGGTCGACACATCTTAATGGGATATTTTGTCCTTGCGCTCTTGCGGATTGAAGGCGCCAAGCTTTCTCAAAGGACTCGACGTCTTCGTTTAGAGTAAATACGTATTGCTCGTGAAGCGACGCGGCCATCTCGACCGGGTTCCGCACCATTACGATGAATTTAGCTTCGGGTGAGTAGTCAAGAATGTTTCTAACTGCCATATCGGAGTTGAGATACCTGACCGATGCTTCGCCGACCTGCAGGTGTGCGTCACCGGCATCCTTGAACAGCCTCTCATAGCTGGCTAGGTCTTTTATGCCCGGCTTATGATCGGTATCGAAATGGTGCGGCTCCTTTATGGCGGAGAAAAAGACGTTGGGATGTTGCGAGAGCCACGTGGCCATGGAAGTAGTTCCACATTTTGGTGCACCCAATATAAAAAAGGTCGGCTTTTTCAATCTGATTTACCTCTCATGAAGGGGAAACCTACGCGTCCCAGCCGAGTAGTGAAAATTCGAACTCGGCACCTTTTTGAATGTCGCGCTTCTGCTGAGGTGTCAGCAACTCCCTCGTAACGAAGTCGTTCCTGAACTGTCCTTTGGCCATGGGCAATGTGTGGGGAAATGGATTGCCAGTTCTTTCCGCCAAGCTCTTCAGGTGGTCCCAGAGCTCTTCGTAACGAACAACTTGGTCCACAATGACTGAGCCATTATAAGTATATAGTGGATAGTTCAGATACCGATCAGTCGCTAAGAGATTGTCGATCTCCTGAATTAGGTCGTCCGGAGTATAGGAGCCCTGTCGCCCTAGTCTAAATGCCGACTGAGACAACACCTTATCATAGGGGTGCCGGTCAACAGCGAACGTATAGGCTCGCTCCCAGAACCCATTGAGCCTTTTACGTACTGCCGACGCATGCATGTGGCTGACATATTTTGCCCCGAACCAGCCACGATAGTTCATAGCTTGGCCCCCAAACTCGGCGCGAATATCCTCATCACGCGTGGAAATTGGCGTGCAGATATCATTCCCCCTGCACCAAGAACTCATAACAATCTCAGCGCTCGTTCCTGCCGTCTTTCGGGTCTTAATAAAAATAAAGTTGTGAGTGAATGAGGCGATCATTTTTCGTTCGATTCTTGTTGTTCTAGATTGGAGCGAACGGGGGTGGAAATCCTAGGGCGCCCCACGGATAGGCCAAGCGCCGACGCGTCAATTCCCAAGTGGCGGCGAACTACGCCCCACAAAATGAGGTTTTTGGTGGCGATAGTTGTTGCCGTTGCTAGTGCAGCCCCCGTTATTCCGAACATCGGTATCAAGGCATAATTGAGAGCCATGTTGAGCCCAACCATTGCAAAAAGCACCTGAGACAGGTGCCGTTCGTGACCCGACATGGACAACAGAGGGCCGACCGAACTGGCCAACGCATTTATAAGCTGACCGCAAGCCAAAATAACCAATGCAGTATAGCCGGGCTCGAATTCGTTCCCGAATAGAATGCCAATGATTTCGCGACCGAAAACCACGATCACCAGAAATGCTGGCAATGAAAACATAGCCGTCGAGCGAGCTGAGGTGGTGGCGACACGCTGCAATCGCTTCAAATCGCCCTGTGCATAGAGGCGCGCAATATGTGGCATGACAACAAGATTAGCCGCCGAAAGCACAAGGGCGACGAGGACGGCTCCCTGGACGGCGATTTTGTAGTAGCCTACATCTGCGTGTGCCTTGAAAAAACCAAGCATAACGACGTCGGTGTTTGTAATGAGCTGGTTCATCCCCGCTATCATTGCCAACGGCACTGCGCTCGCCAGCCAGAGGCGGGTATGTACTTCGGGGTTTTGAGCCGCCTTGAGCTCCACCGGGCGTGCCCGCAATAGCAGCCATGCCCCGATCATGAACGCCATAAGGCTGGCGACCGCGTGCAGCATCATCGCGTCGGAGGCCGTCAAGGCGCGGGCTGAAAGGCCGAAATGCGCCGCAAGGACCAGCCCGATCAGGAAGGCCGGCCTGAGGATGAATTCGGGCAGTTGTCCCTGCACCACATGGCGCAGTCCGCGCAAGGCCGCGCCGCGCAGGTTTCCCAGCGCCACCAGCGGCACCAGCACGAGGCCCCAGTAAAAAACCGCAATTCCGCCCTCCGGCAGGTTGGCGGCGAATATCCAGGCGGCCAGCGCGCCGATGGCCATGAGGACGGCTGACATCCCCAGCGCCATAAGGCTCGACCAGCGCCACAGCCCCTTCATCAGCCCCCAATTTTCCCCGGCCTGCGCCTTGGCCGTTTCCCGCACGACGAGATTTGGCAGGCCCATCTGGGCGGGGATGGCCATGATGGTGATGAGCGCAAAGACGAACGAATAGACCCCGAACCCTTCCGCCCCCAGCGCGCGCGCAAGAACGATGGCGAGGCCGACATTGAGCAGGGTCGAGCCGATCTTGATCGCAACAGAGCCCACCCCGCCGCGCAAAAGCTGGCCCTTCAGCCCCTGTCCTGAACGAAATGCAGTTAAAAAGGAAGTCAAGGCCATCTTGATAACGCGAATCTTGAGGAGGTTACTCAATAGAGGGCATAAAACGGCCGAAAAGGGGCAATAGAACGTATTTACGCAGATTGGTCACGAACTGAACGCTATCGAACGCTTTCACGGCCTTTATGCAACAACCTCTGCGCAGCGATAGACCGAAATTATCGCTATTCCCCCGATTTGTACGCCCTATACCATTTGACGAAGGCGCCGACTGTCTCCTCGATTCCCTTTTCGGGCACAAACCCGGTCAGGGCCTTGAGCAGCGAGGGGTCGGCAAAGGTCGCGACCACGTCGCCCTGCTGCATGGGCAGCATGATCTTTTCAGCGCTCCTGCCCAGGGCGGCTTCGATGGCCTGGATGAACGTCATGAGCCTGACCGGCTGCCCGCCGGCGATATTGACCACCCGCCAGGGCGCGACGGGAGAAAGGGAGTCCGCGACGCCCTCGACCGGCACAGGCCGGCCCCTTACGGGAACGGCATCGAAGAGCTTCACAATGGCTTCCACGAGATCGTCGACGCTGGTCGCATCGCGCTCCATCTCGCCATTGCCGTAGACTTCGATGGGCTCGCCCCGTTCGATGAGGTCCACGAATTTGTAGAGCGCCATATCGGGCCGTCCCGCCGTGCCATAGACAGTGAAGAACCGGAAGCAGGTGGTGGGGATATCGTTGAGATGCGCGAACGAATGGGTCAGCGCCTCGCCGGCCTTCTTGGTGGCCGCATAGAGCGAGACAGGGAAGTCCGTGCGCTCGGCCTCTTCGAACGGCATCTTTTCGTTGCCCCCGTAGACCGATGACGTCGAGGCAAAAAGAAAATGGTCCGGCCGGTGGACCTTGAGAATGTCTATGAGGTTGGCCGTGCCCACCACATTGGAGGAAATGTAGGTTTGCGGCGCTTCGATCGAATAGCGCACGCCTGCCTGCGCAGCCAGGTGCACGACGATCCGGGGCTGAAATTGCGATACCGTGCGGTCCAGCGTTTCCCGGTCCTCGAGCATGGCCTCGACGAACCGGTATCTGGGGTTCTGCGCCAGGATCGCGTTGCGGTACCGCTTGAGCGAGACGTCGTAATAGGGCGTCATGCCGTCATAGCCGAGCACCTCATGCCCATCGGCAAGGAGCCGTCGCGAAAGATGATAGCCGATGAAGCCCGCGCTTCCCGTGACAAGAACCCTCATTGAGCGGCATCCATATGGAGGATTTGGTTTTGTGTCTGTGCGCCTTGTCCGATGGGTGTGTAGGCGATGCCGGCCTTTTCCATTTCGGTGGCGCGGTAGACATTGCGCAGGTCGACAAAGCAGGGGGTAGCCATCAGGGCCCGGATGCGCCCGAGGTCGAGAGATCGGAACTGGTTCCACTCGGTGACCAGCACCAGGCAATCGGCGTTGTTGGCCAGGTCATAGGCATCGGCGGCGCATTCGAGCCCTTCGATGAGGGATTTGGCCATGTCCATGCCTTCGGGGTCGTAGGCCCGGATTTCCGCGCCGGCGTCGCGCAGGGCCTGGATGATGGCGATGGAGGGGGCATCGCGCATGTCGTCGGTATTGGGCTTGAAGGTCAGGCCCAGAATGCCGATCCGCTTGCCGCGCACCGAGCCCCCGCAGGCCGCGATGACCTTGCGGCCCATGGCCCGCTTGCGGTTCTCGTTGACCGCCACGGTCGCCTCGATCAGCCGCAGCGGCGCGTCATATTCCTGGCCCGTCTTGACCAGGGCCAGCGTATCCTTGGGAAAGCAGCTTCCGCCATAGCCCGGGCCGGCATTGAGGAATTTGGGGCCGATGCGCTTGTCGAGCCCGATCCCGCGCGCCACCGCCTGTACGTCGCCCCCCGCCTTCTCGCACAGGTCGGCCATCTCGTTGATGAAGGTGATCTTCATGGCCAGGAAGGCATTGGCGGCGTATTTGATGAGTTCGGCGGTGCGGCGGCCGGTGAACATCAGGGGCGCCTGGTTGAGATAGAGCGGGCGGTAGACCTCTTCCATCACGGGGCGGGCCCGCTCGTCCTCGAGCCCCACAACGATGCGGTCGGGGCGCTTGAAGTCCTCGATCGCGGCGCCCTCGCGCAGGAATTCGGGGTTGGAGACGACGACGAAATCGGCATCGGGGTTGGTCTCGCCGATGATCCGCTCGACATCGTCCCCGCTTCCCACCGGCACGGTCGACTTGGTGACGATCACCGTGAACCCTTCGAGCGCGCGGGCGATATCGGCGGCCGCCGCATGGACATAGGAGAGGTCTGCATGTCCGTCCCCGCGCCGCGAGGGCGTGCCGACCGCGATGAAGACCACATCGGCCTTGCCCACCGCCGCCGCCAGATCGGTCGTGAAATCGAGCCGCCCCGCCTCCATGTTGGTGCGCACCAGTTCCTCGAGCCCGGGCTCGTAGATCGGCATTACCCCGTCCCGCAAGCGCTCCAGCTTGCCCGCGTCCACATCAACGCACGTCACCCAATGACCGAAATCGGCAAAACACGCCCCGCTCACCAGCCCAACATAGCCAGACCCTACCATCGCTATATGCATTCCTGAGCTCCTCGCTGTCTTCCCATCGCTGCCGATGGTTGTCCCGGTTTTGCTGCGTGCAATTCGATTTGGCGATCCCCGCGCTTTTCTGCCAGTTGCTGCGCATTGGCAAGGCTTGAATTTGACGGAATGAACTTAGACCAGCCAGCCCTGCGCCCAATACCTCATTTTGCAGCATACCCGCCTTGACGAAATCTCATGCACGCAGGCGTTAGACTGAAAACCGTGTCCAGCAAATGACAGCGCCAGCAAACTACACCCGAGCAGGGCAGGAATATGACAATGGGTCGGTCCCGTATGCCGATACGCCTGCTGGACGAACCGGCAATGGCCGCATAACGTGCCTCGGCCTATCCGCCTCAAGTCCGAAAGTCCCCATGCCCTCTACTCTCCTCGATTCCGACTATTACCGCGATCAATACAGCGCCGGGGCGATGCGGGCGGTCTTTTCCGACACCGCGCGCTATCGATCCTGGCTCGACGTCGAGGTCGCCCTTGCGCGCGCCCAGGCCGATCTCGGACTGATCCCGCAGGAGGCGGCGCAAGCCATCGCTGCGGCAGCGAAGGTCGAAAATCTCGATATCGTTGCCATGAAGATCGAGTTCGACAGGGCCGGCTTTGCCATCATGCCTCTGGTGCGCCAGTTGGGTAAGGCAGCGGGGCCGGATGCAGCGCGCTTTGTGCACTGGGGCTCGACCACCCAGGACATTCTCGATACCGGGCTGGTGCTGCAAATGCGTGCGGGGCTCGATCTGATTGCCGCCGAGCTCGACGCGGTCTGCATCGCTTTGGCCGCTCTGGCGCGCACGCATCGCAATTCGGTGATGGCGGGACGGACCTTCATGCAGCAAGCCGCGCCGATCACCTTCGGATATAAAGCCGCGATCTGGCTCGATGAGATGCTGCGCCACCGCGAGCGGTTGCCGCAAATCCGCGCGCGGCTCGAAGTGGTTCAATGCGGCGGCGCGGTGGGCACGCTGGCCACCATTGGAGAAAAGGCCCTCGCGATGCGGAAGCGGCAGGCCGAAATCCTCGGGCTGGGCGATCCCGCCATAAGCTGGCACAACGCGCGAGACGGTTTTACCGAGACCGTTTTCTGGCTGGGGCTCGTCACCGCCAGCCTCGGCAAGTTCGCCACCGAAATCGCCACCCTGATGCGCACCGAAGTCGGTGAGGTCCGGGAACCTTACGAGACGGGGCGGGGAGCCTCGTCCACCATGCCGCAGAAGCGCAACCCGATTGCCTGCCCGCAGGTCATCGCCATCGCCGCCCTCCTGCGCGAAAAAACGGCCTCCCAGATGACGGCGATGATTCAGGAGCATGAGCGTGCCGTCGCAGGAATGCCGATCGAATGGATGGTGATCCCCGAAGCGTTCCTGCTAGCGTCCGGGGCATTCAAGCATATGCGGCCCGTCCTCGAGGGGCTGGAAGTGGATACGGCGCGAATGCGTGCCAACCTCGAGGGCGATGGGGGGCTCATCATGGCGGAGTCCGTCATGATGGGGCTGGCGCCCCACATCGGGCGCAACGCGGCGCATGAACTCGTATTCGGTGCGGCCCAGACCGCGATCGCGCAAAATACCACCTTGCGCGCGCAGCTGGAAACGCTTGACGAATTGAAGGAATACCTCGCGGCCGGTCAACTCGACAGCCTGCTCGATCCCGCGAACTATACCGGCGCTGCCCCGCAAATGGTCGATACGGTACTCAACCGCGCACAGGAACAAGGGCTTTCGGCCTCCTGAACCCCATTCGAGGGAATCTTCGAGCCCGCGCGGGTCTTGTAGTGATGCCCTATTGCGGTGAGCGGGATAGCGTGGATAGAGTGCGGGATATTTGTTGCTTTCGTTTTTTTTGCATTTGCATTTATTCATTGTGCGGTTCGTTGATCCGTCCCGAGCGGCGATGAGCCAGAGATGACAAGAGCGTTATGGCCGTCGACTACAGCATCAGTTTTGGCACGTCCGGCCTGCGCGGACACGCGAATGGGTTCACCGATACGGCGGTTGCCTCTTATGTGGCGGCTTTCCTTGAGGAAGCGTGCGCGGGCGCGCGCGAAAGGGCCGTATGGATCGGCGCCGATTTGCGTGCATCGAGCCCGGTTATCGCGCGGCGCGTGGCGGCGGCGGTCGCCGGGAGCGGGTGGACCCCGCGCTATGCCGGGGTTGCGCCCACGCCCGCTGTTGCCGCTTTTGCACTGCGGCAGGGGGTGCCTGCCATCGTCGTGACGGGCAGCCACATACCGGCCGATTATAACGGTCTCAAGTTCTATCGCCCCGACGGCGAGCTTCTCAAATCGGACGAGGCCCCGATCCGGGCGGCGGTCGAAAAAGGGTCGATGCGCCTCCTCGGTGCGAAGCCTGATTTGCCACCCCCCGACAGGGCCGTGGTCGCTGCCTATCGCAAGCGTTATCGCGAGGCCTTTGTGCCTGGCGTGCTCGAAGGGCTACGCATCGGCGTCTTCGAGCATTCCGCTGCCGGGCGGGACCTGATTGTCGAAATCCTCGAGGCGCTGGGCGCCGAATGCCTCCGGTTCGGACGGAGCGCAGATTTTGTGGCCGTCGATACCGAGGCGGTCGGCCCGGGCGCCATGAGCGAGCTGCGGACGGCGCTTGCGGCGCACGATCTCGATGCGGTGGTCTCGACCGATGGCGACGGCGACCGCCCACTGGTGCTCGACGAGACCGGCAGCCAGATCAATGGCGACGTCTTGGGTGCCCTGACGGCGCGGGCGCTTGGCGCGCGGGTCGTGGTTACGCCGCTGACCTCGACGAGCGCCATCGAAAAGAGCGGGTGGTTCGAAAAGGTCGTCCGTACGCGCATCGGTTCGCCCTATGTCGTCGAAGCGATGGCGGCGGAGCCAATGAGCGCCGTGGGCTTTGAAGCCAATGGCGGGTTCCTGGTCCAGAGTTCGTTTGACCTGACAGGAGGGCGGCTCGATCCGCTTCCCACGCGCGATGCCATCCTGCCTATGGTCGCTGTTCTGGCTGCAGGTGCGGCAGGCCGGAGGCCACTCTCTGCGCTTGTGGCCGATCTGCCGTCGCGCGCAATGAAAGCGGATCGGCTCAAGGATATCGCGCCCGATAGCGGCGGGGCTTTCGTTGCGGGGATGGCCGGGAACAAGGAATGGCGCGCCGCTTTTGCCCGCCTTCTCGCCGAAACTGAGGCGATCGACACCACCGACGGCACGCGATTGACGCTTGCCGATGGCTCGATCGTACATTTTCGCCAGTCGGGCAATGCACCCGAACTGCGTTGCTACGTTGAAGCCGATACGATTGCGGCGGCTGATGCAATGCTCGAGATGCTGATGACGCGACTAAACGATTATTTTGACAGCACGGTTGAACGATAATGTCTTCAAAAAATGGACGCATTACGCCGATTGTCCTGGCGGGCGGAACAGGCACGAGGCTGTGGCCAATGTCACGGTCGTCGCGTCCCAAGCAATTCCTGGCGCTTCTGGGCGAAGACAGCCTGTTTCAGGATACCCTCAAGCGTCTGGCATCCGATCCGCGCTACGCAGCCCCTCTTGTCGTAACCAATGCGGAATATCGCTTTCTTGTTGCCGAGCAGGCGCAGGACGTAGGCATCCCGCTTTCGGGCATTTTGCTCGAACCGATGGCACGTAACACGGCTCCCGCCATTGCGGCCGCGGTTCTCTTCGCCGCGCGGGGGGACAGCACCAGGATCGTTCACGTTCTGCCGTCCGACCACCAGATCGAAATCGACGCTGCCTATCGGGCGGCTCTCGATGCTGCCGAAACAGCGGCCGGTGAGGGGGCTCTCGTCACGTTCGGAATCGCGCCGACCGAGCCCGCGACCGGCTTCGGCTATATCGAGGCCGGGGAACAGCGCGTTTCGGGTGCCTGCGCCGTTACGCGCTTCGTCGAAAAGCCCGACGCCGCCCGCGCGGCAGAAATGATTGCCGCCGGAAATTACTTCTGGAATTCAGGCATGTTCGTTTTCGACGCCCAGACCTTTCTCGACCAATGCCGGAGGTTTGCGCCCGACGTATTGTCGGCGGCGAAGGGGGCCGTCGATGCAGCCGTATCCGATCTGGACTTTCTGAGGCTCGATGCTCAAGCCTTTTCCAAGGCGCCCGACATCTCCGTCGATTACGCGATCTTTGAAAAGACCGACCGCGCGGTCGTCGTCCCGGCCCCCATCGTATGGTCGGATCTGGGCTCATGGGATGCGGTCTGGAAGTCCGGCAAGCGCGACGCGAAGGGTAATCTGGGCGTAGGGCCGGTGACGCTGGGAGAGACTTCCGCCTCGCTCGTCATCTCCGAAAAGTATCATGTCGTCGTCGATGGGCTCGAGGATGTCGCAGTCCTTGCCAGCGAGGACGCCGTTTACGTTGGGCGCCTTTCCTCTGCGCAATCCGTCGGGTCGGTCGTCAAGCAGCTCAAGGCCGATCCGGCAACGCGCGACCTTACGGAAACCCACCTGACCAGCTACCGGCCGTGGGGCGGCTACTCCTCCGTGCTCAATGGCGAAAGGTTTCAGGTCAAGCGTCTGTTCGTCAAACCGGGCAAGCGCCTCAGCCTGCAAAAGCATTTTCACCGCTCCGAGCATTGGGTTGTCGTGCGCGGTACGGCGGAAGTCCAGGTGGGCGACAAGATCAAGACTCTGCGGGAAAGTGAAAGCGTTTATATCCCCCAGGGCGCCGTTCACCGCCTTTCCAACCCCGGCAAGATCCTGCTCGAACTCATCGAGGTCCAGACGGGCTCCTATCTTGGGGAAGACGATATCGTGCGCATCGAGGACGAATTCGGGCGCAATTAGTTCGAGTTAATCCCCGCTGCGCGGGGGCGGCTTATCCTTGGTCGGACATCGCTTGACCGGCACAAGGAGAAGATCGTGTCCGAACTGCAAACCCGCGCCTTGGCGCAAGACGCCCCCGCATCGGGCGGTTTTGCCATTGTTCCCGATGACGAAGTCGAACTCGGGCGTCCGACCCGCGCCATCTACGTTGGCTGGGGCGGCACGCTGGAGGTTGAGCTTTTGTCGAGCGAGACGATCACGTTCCATAACCTACCCGATGGCGCGTTGCTCCCGGTTCGCGCACGCAAGGTGCTCGAGGCAACGACGGCTGCATCCCTCGTGGGGCTTTACTGAATGGGTAACCTGGGTTTGGGGCTGGCGCTCGCTGAAGGCGATATAGCTTTGCGGCAGCCGGGATCGGGTGCGCGCGTGAGTGTCGTCGCATGGGGCGACAGCCTGACGCGCGGGGCGGGCGTAAGCGGGGATGCGTTCCGCTATCCCGTCCGGCTTTCGGCCATGCTCGGCGGCCGCACGGTGGTCAATCGCGGCATTGGCGGGCAAACCTCGACGCAGATCGCGGCCCGCCAGGGGGGCGTGCCCATTCTGGTCACGTTGGACGGCGACGCAATCCCTGCTTCTACGCTTTGGACCTTCAACTGGTCGCAGAATACCGACGGCTGGTATTCGCGCTCTGGCGGCGCAAGCCCCGCGCTGGTCACCGTCGATGAAGGCGACCTCCTGATTGCCGGGCAGGCGGCCTCCAGCCAGATGGGCGCGCAGGTGCGCCTGACCCCTCTGTCGGAGACGCTTCCGGTCGGCACGCAGATCGTCGTCACCTTCGGCCTCGAGACGACAGCCGATACGCCGATGCAGGTTGGGCTAACCAGCGCCGGCAACGCCTCTACCGCGGGGAGTTGGGTGGCCGGTTCGCCCATCGGCGTGACGGGGTCCGGCCACAAGTCCGTTACCCTTTCCGGTTCCGGCGGGTCCACGCTCGCCCTCTTCATCGGCACAAGCACGCATACCTTCCGGATCAGCAATCTTGTGGCGGCCGCAACGCTGCCGGTGGCGGTCAGCGAAAAGTCGGTCAACGTCCTCTTCAACAGCGGCGTTTTCACCGGCTCGTCTTTGGGGACGATCGCGGGCGTGCACGGCCGGATGACAACCGACAGTTCGGGCCACTGGACGTTCACGCGCGACGATTTCGGGTCGGCGGTTACTTGCCCGCCGGGCACGCCTTTTATCCCCGACGAAGCGACGTCCCTGCGCACGCACACGGCACTGATCTGGGCGGGGCGGAACAATTCCGGCAATCCGGCCGCCGTCAAGGCGGATATCGCCGCCATGATCGCGCATCTGGGCCATGGCCGCTATCTCGTCGGGGCCATCCTCAATGGCGGCACCGAGATCACGGGAACCAGCGCCCATGCCGCCATCACCGCGCTCAATGCCGAGCTCGCCGCGCTCTATGGCGCCCGCTTTGTGGATCTTCGCGCCGCGCTCATCGCCGCGGGGGACCCGACCGCCGATGCCGCGGACATCGCCAACGACGTGATGCCGGCCTCGCTCCGCAGCGACCACATCCATCTTAACGACGCCGGGTATGGGGTTGTGGCGGAAGCGATCCGGCGACGCTTGGCCGGGTAATCAGTGCGTCTGACGCTTGCGTACGGTACGCGCCGGATTGCCGACATAGACCGTCCACGGCATCAGACTTTTGACGGTGACGCCGCGCGCACCGAGCACAGCGCCTTCGCCGATTTCCACCCCGGGACCGACAAAGGCCTCCGCGGCCACCCACGCTTTGGGACCGATGACGATTGGCCGGACCACCAGTTGAAAATGGGGGTCGTCGATGTCGTGCGAGCCTGCGCATAAATGGGCGCGCTGCGAAACAACCGCATCGTCGCCGATCTCCAACGGCGCCATGGAATAACAGATCGCGCCCGGGCCGATCACGGCATTGCGCCCCACGCTCAGATTGGGCGGGTACCAGACGCGCACAGAGCCGTAAATACGCGCGGTTCTGTCGATGCGCGCCCCGAATGATCGCAGTAGGAAGCCCCGCCAGCCATGCATGGGCGGGGGCGTCCAGCGCGCACCGAGTGTCCAGACCACAGCCCATAATGCCCGGACGAGCCGATGCCTGAGCGAGAAACTCGGACCGCCATGACGCGATCCGGCAGCGCGCGCATCGAGTATGTCGGATGGTCCATCTTCCGGAATTGTCATCGCCGGGCGCCCCAAATGGTTTCATACTGCTCGACCATCGCCTGCGCGACAGCACTCCAGAGATAGCGTTCGGAATACGCCTTGGCCCGCTCGGAGCGCGCCCGGAACGTCGCCTCGTCCCAGCGGACGGCAAGGCCCAATACGCGGTCGAAATCCGTGAAATCGGAGCTTATGCGCAGCGCGATTCCATCCTCGAACAGTTCCGGGAGATTGCATTGGTCGGTGATGACGGGAACGGCGCCGTATTGCAGCGCCTCCAGCACCGCCATCGGGAGTCCCTCGCTCAGCGACGGAAGGATGAAGAGTTTCGCAGCTCGCAGGGCCGCCGTTTTCGCCTCGTGATACAGCGCGCCGGCAAAGGCGATATTGGCGGTCTGGGCCGCAAGCGCCTGGACCTCCGCTTCATAAGCCCTTTCGCCCCATCCCGCGATCGTCAGCGTCTCGCCGGAAAGGGCAGGGTTGGCAGCCCAGGCGCGCATCAATTCCAGAACCTGCTTTTTCTCGTGCAGACGGCCCAGATAAAGCGCGCCGGACCGCGAGCCGGAGCCGCCCATGCGGTCTGCTGCGGGTACGCCATTGGGGAGAACGAACACCCGATCCGCCAACTCGGGCATGAAACGAACGATCGATTGCCTCTCGCTTTCGGCGAGGGCATGAACCTGCGCTTTTCGGAGCATCGGGCGCTCGAACAAGGCTGCATGCAGGGTCTTGGTGCGAGGGCGGCGCGCGAGAATCCAGGGGTCCAGCATGCCGCGCGGGGAGACGACAACGGGCAGATTCTGCAAGGCCGCCACCCGGCCATAGACCGAGGCCGCCGACCAGATGCCGTGGATATGCAAGACGTCCGGCCGATACCGCACGATGTCGCCGATGATCGCAGGGTGGAAGCCGTAGCGGCCAAGCGGCGCAGCATATGACCTGACATCCAGATCGCCCCATACGGCCCTATCCCCCGCAAAATGCGCGTCCGCACCACCAAAAACGGCCACCTCGTGCCCCTGAGCGGCGGTCGCGCGCGCGAGGCCGGAGACCGAGTAGTAAAGGCCACCTGCGGAGCGGGACAGGGAGGTGGAATAGTGGGCGATTTTCATTATCGGCGTATGGGAAGTTGGCTTGAGGGGGTTGGTTTTACCCAAGGCGGGCTCGAGACGCTGAGGATCAGCAGCGACAGGATTTGCATTGAAAATAAGGGGAGGACCGCGCCGACCGGCCCCCGAAGCAGGATAGGCGTGGACGCAATGAAGAGGAAATGCAGGACCGGCAGGCCATAAAAAAAGCCGAACTTCCGCTTGAGCGTCCAGGCGAGGAGCGCAGCGCACAACGGCCCGCCGATGCACACCCCCACAAGGCCCAGATCCATGTAGAAATCACCGCCGATGAAAAAAGACAGGTTGGCCGTCCCCTCCATGCCGATCGCATGGATCTCCTTCCCGATATCGAGACCCCCCACGATCGGCTTTTCTGGCCAGATCGACCGGGGAATGAAGAAAAGGACAATAGCGCCCAGCTTTTCCAGCACGGTGTGATCGTTTGCCTGCATGTAGCGCACGGCATGAACGAGCGTGTCGTAGACATCGACGAAGGGAATATGGAGCACATATTCGAGGAAGTTGATGTGGGCGATTGCATTGAGGCCATCGACACCCAGCCGGGTGGTAAGGCTCAAGATCGGAAACAGCACGACCAGGCCAAAGAGACTGCCGAGATTAAAGAGTGGCGCCGGCAGGCGCCCGCCCGTCACGGCGAGGACAACCGGTAGCCAAGCCGCCAGAAGGGAAAAGCGGGAGGCGTTGAAAGGGTTTCGCGTCACCACCAGCGCCACGATTGCCAAGGTGAATATGGCCACCGCTAGTGGCGTCACCTTCCGGTGCATGCGCAATGCTATCAAGGCGGTCGTTACGGTCTGCAGCCCGAGAAACAGTGTGCTGGCAATAAACCCGTCGGCGCCCGCCTGCTCCAGACGCGGCGAGAGCACGCCGGCAATGCCGCCCTGGGAGATAACGAAACACACAAAGCCCGCGGCGTTGGCCATCGCGAGCGTGCCAAGTCCTGGTGCTTTTCCGGACAACGGTACCGGCGGATATTCAAGCCGTATGAAAACGAAGGGAAGAAGGAAGAGGAACACGATAGTTGAGGCGAGAATGTATTCGTCGGCCGTGTAGACAATCTGGGCCCATCCATCCCGCGCACCGATTGTCCATCCGGTCATTCCCTGGATCGGGCCGAGAACGAAAAAGATGAAGACACAGAACCAGAAAACGTCTCCCACCTGTACATTGGGAGAACGCAAGCGAACCAATCCGACGATGACGAGAGCAAAAGCCGGCAGCGTCAGCACCAGGCTTGCCGGATTGTCCGCGAAAGGCAGGTTGATCAGGTAAAGCACGCAAACGGCCAGCCAGCGCCACGGCGGCTGATGCGTTGCACGGCCAACCGGGTCCGAGCGTGTCGCGAATGCGGTGTCCACCGAGCTTCTCACACGCTTGCTTGTTCGCGGCTGCGGGCGCGTCGATGAAGGAGCCCGCACGCAAGCGCGACTGTCAGGACATTGGCGACCACATCGGCAAACGCCAGTACGGCAAGGCTGGAAATCGCGACGGTAACACTGCTCAATGCCGTTCCAAGCGCGACGGAAAACAGCATGATGATGGCGGCCGAGCTATAGAGTCCGAGAGCATTCAGGCCCTGTATGAACGAAAGCGCGATGGCACCCGAGAGAACGGTCGGCCCAAATATCGCGACTGCGACACCAGCGCTGGCCGGCGCATCCTTGAGGACCAAGCCTGAGACAATACCTACCGTGCAGAGAAGTATCATTGAGATGGCTGCAGCCAGGGTTCCTTTCTGCTGGACCCTGAGAATTTCGCTTATCGGATGACCTGTTGCGGCGCCGAGCCTGGCAACCAGGTCGGGAAACTCGACACGGCGCATGAAGGCGATCAGCTGCGAAAATCCCGAGACAAGCTGTTTGGCATAGATGAGGATGGCAACCGCCACCTCGCCCAGAAACGCTGCGGCGAAAATGAGTTGAACGCGGAAATAAAGCTGGCCGGGCAGCGTGGACCACAACGCGCCGAACCCGCTTTGCCCTGCGCGCCAGATGTTAGTCCAATTGGGCCTTGCCCATTTTGGTCCCCGCCCGGTGACCTGGACAAAGGTGAATTGAATGGCGACGACGAGTGCAAACCCGACGCTCAGCGCGGCGCCCATGATCAGGCCGGCCGTTTCGGGTTCGCTGCCACTGGCAAGGACGATGCTCAGAGCCGCGAGAATATAGGGAGGAATGGCGGAGATGCCGCTGATCCCGCTCATGCGCCATCCGTCCAGAAGACCCGTCAAATTGAACGGCCATATCAGGATGAGCGGAAGCGCCGCCAGCAAATAGGCTTTCGTGAAAACGTCCGAGGAGATCGCGAAGGTCACGAGAGCGGCAGCGCCCACCACAAGGCCCACGAGCAGGCGGAACGCTGCCATCGACCAGTACGCGCCCCAGATTTCAGTGGCGGAACGCGGTTGAGAAGCGTGTTGCGCGGTTTCGCGTGCGAGGACAGTGACCCCGCCCCAGTCGATAACCAGCGCAGCCAATATCACGAAAGAAAAATGAATACCGAATGCAGAAAGCAGCGCGAGGTCCTGGCGCGCCACCAGCCATGTCTGGGCAAGAAATATGGCGCCTTGCCCGGTGGCAAAGCCCCCAAGCAGGAGAACCAGATTGGTGAATTTTCTTGCTCCGGTGGCCATCAACTTCCGTCTCTGACGATGTTTTGCGACCGTGCCGGCCGTGCAAAGGAGGAGGTAAACAGCCGGGCCTCTAGGCGGGACAAAATCTCCCGCGCGCCCCAACGCGCCTCTGCGCGCGCGCGCGCCGATGCTGCCAGTGATTGATAGGTCGGGGGTGCCGCGATCAGCATGGTAATCCCGGCGGCAAATGCCTCCACGTCTCCCGGCTTGGTCATGATCCCGCACCCCTCTACCTCATCGTAGAGCCCGGTGCCCTTCTCCGCCGTTGCCACGACGGGTCGACCCGAGGCGAGCATGTTGGTGAGTTTTGAGGGCAGCACGAGATCCGCTGCACCGGCCATTTGCGGCAGCAGGTGGATCGTGGCGAGACCCAGCAGATCGTTCAGCCGTTCCTTGGGCTGCAGGTTGTGGAACTGGATATTGTCGAGGTCCCCGGCCTGTGCCTCGAGGTTTGCCTTGTTGGGGCCTTCGCCGCAGACAATGAATGTCAGGTCCCGGCGATCCTTGAGCCGCCGCGCTGCCTCCACAACAATCTCGATTCCCTGCTTGTTGGCGATGTTGCCGGAATAAAGCGCCACATGGGGCGTCTCGACGTTCCACTCGGCCCGGAAGGAGGAGGACCGCTCCATCGGACGGATCGCGTCGATATCGGCCCAGTTGCGGAACTCGACGACCCGGTCGGGCTCGATACCCTTCTCGATGAGCTTGCGGCACATCTGCGGCGATATCGAGCTGACGGTATCGAAACTCTGAATCACCTGGCGCTCGAACCAGCGGGCCGCACGTGCAGGGCGGCCACCATCCGCAAGCAGCCCCGTGGCGAAGGCAGCCTCTACTTCGAAGTCCTGGATGTGGAGCCATGAACGCGCACCGCACAGGCCGGCGGCCAACCGGGCAATCGGCGCGGCGATCAGCGAGGGCGCGATCGTCATGACGACATCCGGGCTCCATGCCGCCGCGCGCCAGAGCATCGGGAAAAAACTGGTTATCGCAAAGATCGCATGATGGAGCAGCCGTCGTGTGCCCGAGGGGTTTTGCGGTATGTAGTGGGGAACGCGCGTCACATCGACGCCGTTTTCCTTCCCGCGCGAATAGGTGAACGCATTGTGTCCCTCGAGGATTTTCCAGCCCGGATAATAGGGGCGGCCAGCCACCACCTGGACCTCGTGTCCCGCCGCCGCCAAGGCTTCGGCCATGCCGGCCGTGTAGACGGCGATGCCCACGCGTTCGGGCGCATAATTGAGGCCGAGGATCAGAAGCTTCATCTTGCCGGATCCTTCGTCTCGTTTTCGAGAAACCAGCGATAGGTGCGCGCGATCCCGTCTTGGAGCCCGATCTTCGGCATCCAGCCCATGCCGCGTAGCCTGTCGCTGCTCATGAGTTTGCGCGACGTACCGTCGGGTTTGGTGAGGTCGTGTTCGATCACGCCGTCAAAGCCGACCACCCGGCACACGAGGCGGGCCAGATCGAGAATTGAGATGTCTTCTCCCGACCCCACATTGACGTGGCTTGTCTCGGAATACGACTTGAGCAGGAATACCAGCGCATCCGCGCAATCGTCGGCATGGAGAAATTCGCGCAAGGGCGCGCCCGTGCCCCAGATGGTGATCGCGGAAGCCCCCGATTGCTTCGCTTCGTGCACCTTGCGGATGAGGGCAGGGAGGACGTGCGAGGAGTTGAGGTCGAAATTGTCGCGGGGTCCATAAAGATTGGTCGGCATCGCCGAGATGTAGTCGCGCCCGAACTGCTTGCGATAGGCCTGAGCGAGCTTGATCCCTGCGATCTTGGCAATCGCATACCATTCGTTTGTCGGTTCGAGCGGGCCGGTCAGCAGGGCTTCTTCGGTGATGGGCTGAGGCACAAGTTTGGGATAGATGCAACTCGATCCGAGAAACAGCAGCCGATCCACATCATAGGCGTGCGCCGCCGCGAAGATATTGGTTTCGATCTGCAGGTTCTGCACGAGAAAGTCGACGGGATAGCTGTCATTGGCGAGAATGCCGCCCACCTTGGCCGCCGCCAGAACGATTGCATCGGGTCTGGCATCGCGGACAAAGGCTTCGACGTCGCTCTGACGCGTCAGGTCGACCTCGCCGCGGTCGACGGTGGCGATTTTGCAGGGCTCGCTCGCGAGCCGGCGCAGAACCGCGCTGCCGACCATGCCGCGATGACCAGCCACCCAGATGCGCTTGTCCCTGAGATCGAAGGCCATGGCTTAGCCTTCCATGCTCACGGGCATTTCGAGTCCGTTGGCTTTGAGCAGCGCGTAGCGCCTCGCCATCAGATGATCGGCTTCGATCATTTCGCGGCACATTTCCTGCGCGGTGATCTGCGGTTCCCAGCCGAGCTTTCGTTTGGCCTTTTCGGGATCGCCGAGCAGCGTTTCCACCTCCGATGGGCGGAAGTAGCGCGGATCGATGCGAACAATCGTGTCGCCGGTTCTCACGTTTGGCGCGAGGTCGCCATCGACCTTGGCGACGATGCCGATTTCATTGACCCCCGAGCCGCAAAACTCCAGCGTGATCCCGAGCTCTGCCGCTGCCCAGCCGATGAACGCGCGCACCGAATATTGATGCCCTGTCGCGATGACAAAATCTTCGGGCTCGGCCTGTTGCATCATCATCCACTGCATGCGGACATAGTCCTTGGCGTGCCCCCAATCGCGGAGCGCATCGATATTGCCCATGTAGAGACAGCACTCGAGCCCGAGCGCTATGTTGCACAGCCCGCGGGTAATCTTGCGCGTGACGAAGGTTTCTCCCCGGCGCGGGCTCTCGTGATTGAAGAGGATGCCGTTGCACGCGTAGAGCCCGTACGCCTCGCGATAATTGACGGTGATCCAGTAGGCATAGAGCTTGGCCACCGCGTAGGGCGACCTCGGGTAAAAAGGGGTGGTTTCGCGCTGCGGGGTTTCCTGGACCAGGCCGTAAAGCTCGGACGTCGAGGCTTGGTAAAACCGGGTCTTGCGTTCGAGCCCAAGGAAGCGGATCGCTTCCAGCAGGCGTAGGGCGCCGATCGCGTCCACATCTGCGGTATATTCGGGCGCCTCAAACGACACCGCGACATGGGATTGGGCACCGAGATTATAGATCTCGTCCGGCTCGATGTCGCGCACGAGCCGCGTGAGGTTTGAAGTGTCGGTCAGGTCGCCATAATGGAGCTTCATCGGAACGCGGCCGACGTGCGGGTCCTCATAGAGATGATCGATGCGCTGGGTGTTGAACAGCGAGGACCGGCGCTTGATGCCGTGGACCTCATAGCCTTTTTCGATCAGCAACTCGGCAAGATAGGAGCCGTCCTGCCCCGTGATGCCGGTAATCAGGGCTCTCTTGGTCGTCATTTCAATCCAACTCAAAAAACGAGAGAAACGCAGTTAAAATGGTCTAAAATATTGAATTTGCAGGCAGTTTATCTGCTATCTTCAGAATTTCGGTTGCAAAATCCTCATTGAGCGGCATCCATATGGAGGATTTGGTTTTGTGTCTGTGCGCCTTGTCCGATGGGTGTGTAGGCGATGCCGGCCTTTTCCATTTCGGTGGCGCGGTAGACATTGCGCAGGTCGACAAAGCAGGGGGTAGCCATCAGGGCCCGGATGCGCCCGAGGTCGAGAGATCGGAACTGGTTCCACTCGGTGACCAGCACCAGGCAATCGGCGTTGTTGGCCAGGTCATAGGCATCGGCGGCGCATTCGAGCCCTTCGATGAGGGATTTGGCCATGTCCATGCCTTCGGGGTCGTAGGCCCGGATTTCCGCGCCGGCGTCGCGCAGGGCCTGGATGATGGCGATGGAGGGGGCATCGCGCATGTCGTCGGTATTGGGCTTGAAGGTCAGGCCCAGAATGCCGATCCGCTTGCCGCGCACCGAGCCCCCGCAGGCCGCGATGACCTTGCGGCCCATGGCCCGCTTGCGGTTCTCGTTGACCGCCACGGTCGCCTCGATCAGCCGCAGCGGCGCGTCATATTCCTGGCCCGTCTTGACCAGGGCCAGCGTATCCTTGGGAAAGCAGCTTCCGCCATAGCCCGGGCCGGCATTGAGGAATTTGGGGCCGATGCGCTTGTCGAGCCCGATCCCGCGCGCCACCGCCTGTACGTCGCCCCCCGCCTTCTCGCACAGGTCGGCCATCTCGTTGATGAAGGTGATCTTCATGGCCAGGAAGGCATTGGCGGCGTATTTGATGAGTTCGGCGGTGCGGCGGCCGGTGAACATCAGGGGCGCCTGGTTGAGATAGAGCGGGCGGTAGACCTCTTCCATCACGGGGCGGGCCCGCTCGTCCTCGAGCCCCACAACGATGCGGTCGGGGCGCTTGAAGTCCTCGATCGCGGCGCCCTCGCGCAGGAATTCGGGGTTGGAGACGACGACGAAATCGGCATCGGGGTTGGTCTCGCCGATGATCCGCTCGACATCGTCCCCGCTTCCCACCGGCACGGTCGACTTGGTGACGATCACCGTGAACCCTTCGAGCGCGCGGGCGATATCGGCGGCCGCCGCATGGACATAGGAGAGGTCTGCATGTCCGTCCCCGCGCCGCGAGGGCGTGCCGACCGCGATGAAGACCACATCGGCCTTGCCCACCGCCGCCGCCAGATCGGTCGTGAAATCGAGCCGCCCCGCCTCCATGTTGGTGCGCACCAGTTCCTCGAGCCCGGGCTCGTAGATCGGCATTACCCCGTCCCGCAAGCGCTCCAGCTTGCCCGCGTCCACATCAACGCACGTCACCCAATGACCGAAATCGGCAAAACACGCCCCGCTCACCAGCCCAACATAGCCAGACCCTACCATCGCTATATGCATTCCTGAGCTCCTCGATCATCGATGATGAAAGGGCCAAGGGCCCGGCCTCCGGGGCCTCAGTCGGCTTGCCCGTTGATGACCTCTCGCCACAGCGTGAGCTGGATGATCTTGAGGTCGAGAGCGATGGAGTGATTGGCGGCATAGGCGAGATCGTGATCGATCCGCAAGCGGGCCAGCATTGCGTTCTTGGTCGGCCCGCGCAGGCCGTTGACCTGGGCCCAACCCGACAGGCCAGGCTTCACCCTGAGCCGCTCGGGGTAATAGGGCACCAGATCGTCGTATCGCTGTCCGCCGGCCAGCATGCCGGGAACATGGGGGCGCGGTCCGATGATGGACATCTCACCCTTGAGTACGTTGAAGAGCTGGGGAAGTTCATCGAGGCTCTTTTTGCGCAGCAGCCTGCCGATCGGCGTCACCCGGTCGTCATCGCGCTGCGTCTGGGCGATGCCACTTGCATCGCACCGGTCGGGATACATCGTGCGGAACTTGTAAATCGAGAAGATTTCGCCGTTGAGCCCTTCGCGCGCCTGCCTGAAGAATACAGGTCCCGGACTCGTGAACTTGATGGCCATGGCGATGAGGACGAAAACCGGCAGAAGCACGACAAGCGCACCGAACGAGAGCAGGATGTCCAGCCCGCGTTTGATGGCATCCGTCGACGGGCGGACGGCCGGGTCGACCGCCGGAACGCCATTTTCGAAGGTCAGCAGCAGGCCCGATACGTCCTGCACGATGACCCCCAGGCGCGCCCGCCTGCCGTAATGATAGGAAGGTTCGGGCTGGCGCGCGTCCAGCCCGGGGATTGACGGTTTTGCTTCTGCCGGAAGTTGTGTCGCCTGATAATCGATCAGGTCTATCGAGGTTCCCTCGGACATGCTTTTTGCCCTCCAGATCGGGCTAATTTTTTTAAAAAAGGTCACGGCTTAAAAAATGGGCGCCGTCGGCAATAAGACGCATTAATGCACAATCAAATTTGCTTTCCAACCATTTCTTTACGTCTGGTTAACCAACCAAGCGCTGCCCGGAATGCCGAACCCCCCGGTATCCGGGGGATCATCGCCTTCGCGCCATGCACCTGTTGCAGACCTGCAATGAGGTGCCGGCATGACCAGAATAACTTGGAAAAGTTGCTGCGCATCGGCATCGCGGGTGGATATATATTAAGGGGAATTTAATTTTTGACGCGCGTAATTGCTGGACGATTAGTGTAGGATCGCACGATGAGCATACTGATCTGCTTTTTGCTCGGCCTCGTTTCCGCCCGTTCGGGGGTGGCGCTGATCCTTGCCGCCGCGCTCCTCGCCGCGGTCCTCCCTGTCATGGCGCTGATCCTGGGGCTCCTGCCCGCCCTGATGGCCTTCATGGCGTTCAATATGGGCGTTGTCGGTAACCTCGTCGGGCTGCCTCAAATGCAGCGCATACGCTCGCGCTGAGGCGTTCGATTAAATCGCGGCCCTGACATTCGCCTCGCCGCACGTTCAACAACCAGCCAGATGCGAACGCTCGCCCCAAGAGGCGAGCGCTGGCGCATAGGTCAGCCGGCGGTTCTCTTTTAGTTCGGGCTGGCCGGCGTCGGAGCGCCGATAGCGGCGACCGGAAGGTCCTGTCCGTTCTGGATGGCCGTGGCCAGTGCGACGAGCTGGGCGGCTTGTGCCGGATCGCTCACCTGCTCGGCTATCGTATTGAGAGCCAGGGCGATAATCCCGCTCGGCGCGCCAGGCAGCAGGGAATCTTCGGCAAGGGCTGCGGCGAGCTGGCCCAGAAGCACATCGATGTCCGCGGCCGAGAGCCCCTGCGCGCGCAAAGAAGCTACGTAAGCGAGGATCGCTGCCGTGCATGCGGCCTGCTGCGCATCCGGTAGCGAGCAGACGGTGCGAATGCTCGAAAAGTCGGGCGCCGCTGCGACCTGGGTAGATGCGGGTGTGACGGAGGAAAGGGCTAAAACGGCAGCAATCGCCACCGGACCAAGGGCTTTAAACATGGCAAACACCAAAAAAGTTATAGTTAAATATTGGTTTATACTATTTGGTGGGGCAGCATCCTGTCAAGGAGATCGCCGGTAGCGCGCAGATGCCGTGCTCTATTTGCCGCGCGCAATTTATCTAAAATTGTCATCAAATAATGGACAAAATTTTGAAGGCGGCGATGGCAGGATTGCTTCCACGAACCGAACCCGTGGAGAAATCCGATGCGTATACCCGCCTTTGTTCTTGCTGCAGCTCTTACCTTGAGCCTGGCGCCGAGCGGCCTGGCGCTTGCTCCGTCCGCACTCGATCGTACAGGCCTTACCGGCCCAACCGCCCGCATCACCACGCTGGGGGCAACCACCGCTCCGGTCGGGCTACAGATTTTCTGCCTGCGGAGCCCGGCCCATTGCAAGGGCGGACCTGCCACCCAGGTCCAGCTCGACGCAGCGATGATGAACGCGCTCAATTCGGTCAACCGCTCGGTCAACTCCTCGATCCGCCCCGTGCTGCGTCCAACTCAGGTTTGGGAACTCGGCGCGCGCTCGGGCGATTGCAAGGACTACGCGATGAACAAGCGCGCACGGCTCATCGAGATGGGGGTTCCCGCCGGCGCCCTGCGCCTGGCAATCGGCTATACCTCGCGCGGGGAAGGCCATGCCGTGCTGGTGGTGCGCACCGATCAGGGCGACCTTGTACTCGATAACCTCACCGGCCAGATCAAGCCCTTCAACCAGACAGGCCATCGCCTGATCGCCATTTCCTCCCCGGACCTCCGGAAGTGGAATTCGGTGGCGTAATCAAGACGATACTTCCCCGGCATGCGGGGAACTGAAGCAATGACGCGCCGCGCCGGACTTTCCGCGCGGCGCGTCGGTTTATGAGCAAGGGGCCGGCTGGCTTCTCGCAGCCGGGCCGAAGTGCCGGTTACCCTTCGTAATAGCCGCCATAGGCCCGCCCATATCCGGCGCGCGTCTCCGCCTGCTGATTGAGCACGGTCAGGATGGGCGGGTTCCGCATGGATCCGCCGAGCCGTTCGAGCGCGGAGCGCACTTCGCTCTGCGCGGTCGAGGACCATTTGGCGATGAACAGGACGGCATCCGCATGGCGAGCAAGATAGATTGCGTCGACCACCGGAAGAACCGGCGGGGTGTCGAGGATGATGATGTCGAAATTGCTGGTGGCCGCTTCGATCAGATTGCCGAAGGTCACCCCCGTGACAAGCTGGTCGGTCGGAATGTCGGAACGCCGCGATCCAACGAGCACGCTCAGGCCGGTCTGGTCGTCGCGCATGATCAGCGAGCCGAGCGATTTTGGCTCGCTGCGCCCCGCGAGATACTCGAGCAAACCCACATTGGGATCGAAGGAGAGATGCTTGTGTACGGAGGGCCGGCGTAGGTCACAGTCGATGATCAGGGTTTTCTTGCCCGAAACGGCATAGGCGCGCGCCAGCGAAAGCGCGATGGTCGTCTTGCCCTCGCCGGAGACCGAGGAGGTGACCATCACCACCTTGCCGCTGCCCGCCCTGCTTGCCCGCATTTGCCCGGATTCCCGGCCTTCGCTGAGGTGCAGGTCGATTCCCGCGCGGATGCGCCGTATGGATTCGGCATATCGCGACAAGGGCGCGTCGACCATCAGCTTTGCCGCCGAGACTGTGTCGGCCGGAAGTTTCTGCAACGGCACTTCGCCCAGCGAAGGCTTGCGCGTTACGGTCGCGAGCTGGGTGTCCGAGAGGAAGCCGCCCACGAAATTCTCGTAAACAAAGGCCAGTCCAATGCCCAGGCCGAGTCCGCCCAGCCCTGCCAGCAGCAGGATCAGCCGCGTATTGGGAAAGCTCGGCTGGGCGGGCGGCATGGCACGCGAGACGATACGGCTGTCGGAAAGCTGGAGCTCGGCCTGCACCCGCAAATCGCTGCCGCGCGCCAGAAGGGTCTGGAGCTGGGCGCGGGCCAGGTCCGCCGATTGCTGCAGTTCGAAAAGCCCCGTCAACACATCGAGGGGTAGGTCGCTGGCCAGAAGGTCCGATCGCATCCGCTGGCGCATACCCCCGACCTCTTCGTCCAATTCGGCCACCTCGGCGCGGATCGAACGGATGTCTCGGTCCGCCTGTTGTTCGAGACTGCGCTCGATGGTCGCCAGCTCTTCACGCAGGTTGACCGCCGCGGGCGATCCGGCGTCTGCCGCGGACAGCGCCGCTGCCGTGGCTTCGCGCTGGCGTTCGAGTTCGGCCAGCGCATCGCTCTGCAGGGTGGAAACCACCTCTGCCCAATCGCGTTGCCGCAGCGCGGCGCCGCCGGCCACGACACGGTTTTGCAGAGCCTCGCGCTCAGTCGTCAGTGAATCCAGGCTGGAGCGCAACATCGCCACGCTCGAGCCCGGCTGGGCCGCCAACTGGTCGATATTGTCCGAAATGAACGCATCGAACCGTTCCTCGCTTTCAAGGACATTGGCCCTTGCTTGCGTCACGCGTGCTTCGAGAATCTGGCTTGCCGCCATCACGCCTTCGACCTTGGCGCGCAATTGAGCGCCGATATAGGCCTCGGCAATGGCATCGGCGAGAGCCGCCGCGCGGTCCGGGCTTTCGGACCGCACCTGGACCGAGATCAGATAGGTGAGGCCGCGGCGTTGGATGGTCGTCGCGCTTCTGAGCTTCCCCAGCACGCTCTGGACCGCAGCCTCGCCCGAGGGAAGCTGGCCCTCGCCGAGGCGCAGAAAGGCGAGAACATTGTCGCGCAGGCCCAGCTTGACGCCGAACTCGGGATCCATGATCAGTCCCAGCCGGTCGATCACGTCGATGAGAATGGTGTCGGACCGAAGGATTTCCACTTCACTGTCGACCCGGGCATTATCGGAGGCCGCGCTGGTGTTCTGCATGTCGGGATCGAGCAGGTTCTTGCGCGCCGTATCGATGAATATCAGCGTGGACGCGGTGAAGAGGGGCGTCAGCGCTATCGTCACGATACCTGCCAGCACCAACACGGCCACCAGGGTCACGATAATCAGCCGCAGCCTGCGCCGTAACAGCCCGATTATGCTCCGGATATTGAACTCGGACTCTTCCATCGCAATTCCATTATCTAAAAAAATCAAAAAATGCCGGGCACTCTAGCCCGAAAGCGTCACAGTTGTATTTCCATTATTTTGGGAGACCGCCCCTGCATGAGACGCACGGCTGCGAGTCGGCCGGAGGCGAAGGCCCCGAGATCAAGCCCGATGCGGCGTTTGCTGACGTGAACGGACGGGGCGATGGTATGACCGTGAACGACGGTAGCGCCGAAATCAAAGCCGCTCTCGAGAAAGAGGTCGCGTATCCAGCACAGGTCGTGATCGGTCTGGTCTTCTATCGCGACGCCCGGCCTGAGGCCGGCATGGGCGAACACATAGCCCGGAACCCGCAGCATGACGGGCAGTCCTGCAAGAAACGATATGTGCTCGATGGGAATGTAGTCGGCCAGAACGTTCTGCACGACCTCCCAGCGTGCCCTGACCGCGTCTTCTGAAATGCCATAGGAGGCGAGCGTTTCCGACCCCCCGAAACGCAGCCACCATGAAAAGCTCTCGGCATCGTCGAGCGCCTCGAACATCGCCTGCTCATGGTTGCCGCAAAGGCAGATACGGCGAAGCCCGTCGGCCATGGGCGAAATGAGATGGGCGAGGGTCTGGGCACTGGATGGCCCGCGGTCGATATAGTCTCCGAGCATGACGATCAGTGCCTGCCCGGAAATCGTGACCGCATCGGTGGCGATTTTCTCTTCCAGGCGCTTGAGCAGGTCGAGGCGCCCATGAACATCCCCCACTGCGTAGATAACGGCCGGAAATTCGGGCGTAGCAAGGCGTGGACGGCCCTGCCCAAGAGGACGTGCGGCGCCGCCGTTGCTCAACCGGCCGGCAAGAAAGCGCATCATTTATGCCCGCTCCTGGGGACGAAATTGCTTTCGCCCGCCAATCCGATGGCGAGTATCGCTACAAGGAAGAACGCATTGGCCTGCATTTCAAGAGAGAAATCGACGAGCGAGTGGAGCGCCGCGACGACGATGGCTCCCAGCGCGGCCAGAGGAAGGGTCCAATCCGTCTTGCGGAGGACGAAAAGCCGCGCGCATTTGAGCCCGATCCAGCCGATAGCCAACAAGGGAATGGAGCCGGCAATGAGCCCAAGTTCCACCCAAAGCGAAAGATAGGTCGAATGCGCCTTGTCCCAGACGCGATCGGGGCTGACGGGCAGGTCGCGGACAAGAGGAAACGCCAGCTCGAAGCTCCCCGCGCCAAATCCCAGCCACGGCCTTTGACCGATCAGCACCGCCACTTGCTCGTAGAGCGCCCGGCGCACGTCCAGGTCATGTTCGGTGCTGCCCAGTCGTTCGAGCGTTCCGCTGCCAAAAAGCATCGCGAGCCCCGCCACGGCAACGGCGCCAAGGCAGATTACGGCGAGCCCGAGTGCCGGGCGCTCCCGGCTCATTTTGACGCCCCCCGCCGCCAGCACGAATACGCTGCCCGTTAGCCCGGCAGCCAGACCCATGCGCGATTGCGAAAGCAGGAGTGCGGAAACGATGACGGCCATTCCCAGCCCGTAAAGGATAAGCGTGGAACCCCTGGGACTCCGGCCCTCGGCCAGTTTCCGGATTGAAAGAGCCGCGCCGATGACCAGCCCGAAGGCGAGGAACGTCGCATAGGAATTGCGGTTGACGAAGGTCGCGGTCGCCGAACCGTGATAGGCCCACTTCTCAAAAAACAGCAACGTATCGCCGAACTGGGTCAATGCCAGAACGCCATAGACTGCAAAGGCCACGACGATCGCGAAAAGCGCCTCGGCAACCGGAATGGCCCGCGAGCGGTTGCTCGTGACCTGCAACATCAGAAAAAAGAAGACGCCGAAGGTTGCGAACTGCACCAGCGCCAGGATCGTCATGCCCGGCGCGATGGAGATCTGGGAGGTCGTAAAGATATCGCCCCATCTGGTTTCCGCCCCGAACGCGCCGACTGGCAATAGCTGGACGACCATATAAAGGCACAGCGCGGTCCATAAGATCGTCAGGGCTGGCACGCGCAGGAGCGGGAAGCGGAACCGTTCCTCCATGCGCATCATGGCGATGGCGTAAACCAGAGCCAGGGCGCCGATGGCCATGGCGTTGATGGCCCAGAATATTGGCCTGTTGGCGGCAAGGGGAATGGGAAACAGAAACAGCATGGCAACCAGGGCGGCGGCCGTGCCCTTGTTGAGCCGCGATTGTCCGCTGCGGCCAGCCCGCATCCGGCTTGGTCCTGCCGGTGCGCGCGTGATCTCGAAACCGTCAAGGTCCAGTGCCATCACCCGCTCCTATCGCCGTGCCAGCAGCGCATTGGCTTCAGAGCGGACGGTCTGCACGAAACGCGCCTGGACGTCAGGCGGCAGGGTTTCGACGACATCGGTTACCCGGCTCCTGAAATCGGGACTCGCGACATACCGGTGCGCGATCGAGCGTATGCCGCGGCGGGACTGGACGAGCATTGCCAGATCCAGGCGGTGGACGGAGCCGATATAATCGCCCAGCAGTTCGGCGTTGTCCTCGGCGAGCGCCACGCGCAACTCGGCGATCCACTGCTCGTTTCGCGCGCCCTGGTGCGATAAAAGCAGCGCCTCTTCCGCCGCCTCGGCCCGGTAGAGCGCCAGCAGCGCCATTGCCGAAACATAGTGCGCATAGGAATAAGTGGGCATGAGCCGTGCGGTCTCGCCAGCCATGTCGAGGCACCGATGGGCGACGGCGGTTTTGAGGGCCGTGGGGCTGGCGAGAAAGGATACCCCCTGCATCCCACGGGCGCATGTATCGAGGAGGACACGGTTGCCTTCGAGCGAAAGCGCATGGGCTGGCGCTGCGTCGGCGTAAGCGGCCGCGTCGCGTAGGACCGCAAACGAAAACTGGTAGGGCGAGAGCTCCCGCGCCGTCAGCCACCATCCAGCAGCCGCAAGGGCAAGGGCAGCGATGCCCAGCATCAGGGCACTAGGGTACGTATGCATGAAAAGACTTGGTAAAATGAAGTAATCAATAAGCCCGCAGGTTGCGCGCATCAGGCCCCACGGTCAAGGTCCTCCTTGACGCAGGGTTAAAGGCTGGTCGCCGCTAGGCCCGGTCCCCGCGGATCACCATCAGCTCTCCGATATTCTCGGGCGTGATGTACCCCCTGAACGAGCCGTCCGCCGCGATCACGCCCACGGCGGGCGCGCTGGCCTTGCGCATCGCCTCGATGGCGAGATGCAGGCTCGAACCGGTCCGCACGACGGGAACATCGACGTGCATGATCGCCGAGACGGGGGCGCTGCGCTCCATCGAACCGAGCGCCTTGAACAATGCGGAACGGGTGACGAACCCGGCAAGATGCCCATTGGCGTCGAGCACGGGAAACTCCTCCTGCGTGGTCCTGACGACCGCATCCGCCGCATCATCGAGCGTTGACTGCGGCGAAAGGGTTTCGAACCGCGTGATGGTCGCATCGCGCGCCGCTAGCGCCCGAGCGGCTTCGATCATCGTGACCTCACTGCTTTCCGCCGTCGCCGCGAGATAGACGAAGACGGCGACGAAAACGAGCAGCGGGTTGCCCGCGACCAGCCCCAGGAGCCCGAAGAGAAAGGCAAACACCTGCCCCGCCACCGCCGCATACCGCGTGGCCCGCGCGCGGTTGAAGCGGAGCGCGAGCACGGCCCGCAACACCCGCCCGCCATCCATCGGGAAGGCCGGGAGCAGGTTAAAGAGGGCAAGGAACAGGTTGATGCTTGCGAGCCGCATCAGAAGATCGGTCTCGAAATCGACGACATTGGGTAGCGCCGCAGGATCGAGCCTTGCACCGAGAACGATCACGAGGGCGATGACGATAACAAGATTGACGACCGGGCCGGCGAGGGCGACCGCAATCTCCTGGCCGGGGTTCTCGGGCATTCTTTCCAGCCGCGCCAGCCCGCCGATGGGCAAGAGCGTAATATCGGGCGTCCTGATACCGAAACGCTGCGCCATCAGCACATGGCCGAATTCGTGGGCCACTACGCAGGCGAAAACGGCCAATATGAGTACGATCCCATCGATGGCCGCCGGAACCCCGCCCGCCAACCCCGCCGAAATGCCGATCCAGGCCAGCAGCAGGAAAAAGGTGACGTGGATGCGAACCTCAGTCCCGAACAGCGACCCTATGGGAAACGACCAACTCACGCGACTTGCCCTTTCCAGGGTACGAACGGCATGGCTACAGAGTGGTCGTAACCTGCCGGTATGTCAAAGGGGACTGCCTACCCCGCGATCCGCTGCCCCTCGTCGCCGAAAAGGTGTTGCTTGGACTTGTCGAAGGTCACGAACACCCGCGCACCGACAGCGTGGTAATGTTCGCCGAACAGGCGCGCGGTGAGCAGGCCGATCTTCTCGCTTTTGAGATAGAGGTTCGTGTCGGCCCCCAGCTGTTCGATGTGGACGACTTCACAGGCAAGATCGCCCGCAACCGCATCGATGCTCATGTGCTCGGGCCGGATGCCGAGTGTCTTGGCACCCGTGACGTGCAGCGCGTCGGCATCGAGGAAATTCATCTGCGGCGAACCGATGAACCCGGCGACGAACATGTTGGCAGGCTTGTTGTAGAGTTCCATCGGCGAGCCGATCTGCTCGATCCGTCCAGCGTTCATGACGACGATCCTGTCGGCCAGCGTCATTGCCTCGACCTGATCGTGGGTCACGTAGATCATCGTGGCCGACAGCTCCCGATGCAGCCTAGCGATTTCCAGCCGCGTGTTGACGCGCAGGGCCGCGTCGAGGTTCGAAAGCGGCTCGTCGAACAGGAACAGCTTGGGCTTGCGTACCAAGGCCCGCCCGATGGCCACGCGCTGGCGCTGGCCGCCTGAAAGCTCCGCCGGGCGCCGCTCGAGCAGGGGATCGAGCGAGAGCATTTTTGAGGCCGTGGCAACGCGCTCGGCAATCTCCGATTGTGCGCTGCCGGCCTGTTTAAGCCCCAGGCTCATATTCCCTTTGACCGTCAGGTGCGGATAGAGCGCGTAGGTCTGGAACACCATCGCGATCCCCCGCTTGGCCGGGGGCAGGGTATCGACCCGCTCGCCGCCGATCTCGACCGCGCCGGAGGTGGCGTCTTCGAGTCCGGCGATGATGCGCAGAAGCGTCGATTTCCCGCACCCCGACGGCCCGACGAAGATCACGAATTCCCCATCTTCGACCGTAAGGTCGATGCCGTGCAGCACATCGAACGGGCCGAAGGATTTTTTGATCGAAGAGAGCTTTAGCGCTTCCATTTGTTGTCCTTCTAGAGATCCACCGGCTTGCCGGTGCGCACGGATTCATCGGCGGCAAGGCAGATGCGCAGCGACTGGATGGCGTCCTGCATGTGCCGGGAGAGGTCAATGTCTTCGGTGATGGCCCTGTACATATAAGCCTGCTCGGAGGCGCAAAGCGCATCGTGCCCCGGCTCGCCCTCCATCGAAAGCATCTCGTCCTCGTGGATGAATTCGCCTTTGCCGTCGAGACCGGCGCGGTGGACGCGGATGCGTGCCGTCTTGGTATGGGTTTCGTGGTCCGAGGATTTCGCACCCTCGTCCATGACGATCGAAACCGCGCCATTCGGCGACATGATGTCTTTGATAAAGAACGCGGTTTCGGAAATCATCGGCCCCCAGGCCGCCTCGTACCAGCCCACCGAGCCATCATCGAACAGCACCTGGAGGTGGCCGTAATTGTACATGTCGGGCGCGATCTCGTCCGAAAGCCGCACACCCATGCCGCGCACCTGAACGGGTTTCGCATCGGTGATCTGACACATCACGTCCACATAATGTACGCCACAATCGACAATGGGCGAAGTGGTTTGCATCAGCGTCTTGTGCGTTTCCCAGAACCGCCCGGCCGATTGCTGGTTGAGGTTCATGCGGAAGACGTATGGCCCACCGAGCTTGCGCGCTTCCGCGATGAACCGCACCCAGGACGGGTGATGCCGGAGGATGTAGCCAACCACCAGCTTGCGATTGAGCGCCCTTGCCGTTTCGACAACCCGTTCCGCGTCCACCACCGTCGTCGCCAGCGGCTTTTCGATGAACACGTGCGCGCCCTGTTTCATCGCGGCGATGGCATAGTCTGCATGGGTGTCCGAATAGGTGTTGATCGAAGCGAGGTCGGGCTTGGTCTCGGCGAGGGCAGTCCGGAAGTCGGTCCAGTGCGGGTAGGTCTCGAGCCCCTCCGGCACCGGAGATGTGCCGCGCGAGACCAGCCCCACGATCTCGTATCCGGGATGGTTGTGATAGGCGAGCGCGTGGGCACGGCCCATATTGCCCAGCCCGGCAACGAGCACGCGGATAGGTTTCTCGTTCATTTTACGGCCCCTGCGGTAATGCCGCGGATCAACTGCCGCGAGAATATGAGATAGAGCACCAGCACCGGAATGATCGCGAGCGTCAGCGCGGCGAGCACCGCGTTCCAGTTGGTGACGAACTGCCCGATGAAGACCTGCGCCCCCAGGGTGACGGTCTTGGTCGATTCAGCGGGCGCGAGGATCAGCGGGAACCACAGATCGTTCCAGATCGGGATCATCGTGAACACCGCAACCGTCGCCATGGCGGGGCGTACCAGCGGGAGGACGAGCGTGAAGAAGATGCGGTATTCGGAGAGTCCGTCGACGCGCCCGGCATTCTTCAGATCATCCGAAACCGTGCGCATGAATTCCGAGAGAATGAAGATCGCCAGCGGCAGACCTTGCGCGGTGTAGACGAGGATCAGGGCGGTCAGCGTGTTGACGAGCCCCGTGGCGACCATCAATTGCAGGATGGCCACCGTACCCAGCCGGATCGGGATCATGATCCCGAGCGCCAGATAAAGCCCCATCAGCAGGTTACCCCTGAACTTGTATTCAGAGAGCGCGAAGGCGGCCATGGCGCCGAACAGCAGTACACAGAACAGCGAGACGAGGGTAACAATGAACGAATTCTGGAAGTAGAGCAGGAAATTGCCCTGGCTCATCACCGTCTCGAAGCCGATCGTCGAGAAGGTTTCGGGGCCGGGCAGCGCCAGCGGCGAATTGAAGATTGCCCGCCGCTCCTTGAAGGCGTTGATGACGATGACGAACACCGGAAACAGTGCGATCAGCGTATACGCCAGAAGGACAGCGTGCGCGGCGGCGGCGCGGGGCAGGGAGGCGCGTGCGGTTTGCATCAGAACTGGTACCTCCGCAGGCGGGTCTGGATGAGGAAGAGGTAGATCGAGACGCCGATGAGGATGATGAAGAACATCACTGAGGCGATTGTCGCGCCCATGTTCGGATCGCCAAGCTGGAGCTGGAACCCAAAGAAGGTGCGGTAAAGGAAGGTGCCGAGCAGGTCGGTGCCATAGTTGGGGCCCGCCTGCGCGCCTTGGGAAACGTAGACGAGGTCGAAGGCGTTGAAATTGCCCACGAACGTCAGGATCGAGATGATGCCGATGGTGGGCAGGACCAGGGGCAGCTGGATCTTCCAGAACTGGCTCCATCCGGTGATCCCGTCGCATTCCGCGGCCTCGATCACCTCGTCGGGGATCGAGAGCAGCGCGGCGTAGATCAGCATCATGGGAATGCCCACGAACTGCCAGACCGAGATCAGCGCCAGTGTCGTCAATGCGGTCGTTTCCTGCCCCAGCCACGGCCCGAACAGGAATCTGAGCCCGACCATGTCGAGCATCGAGGGCGCAATGCCCCAGAGCGGAGAGAGGATCAGCTTCCAGACAAACCCCACGATCACGAAGGACAGGATCGTCGGGATGAAGATCGCCGTGCGGTAGAACCCACGAAACCGCAGCCGTGGATTGGAAAGGATCGCGGCGAGCAGGATGCCGATGGGGTTCTGCACCAGCATATGCACGATGAAGAACCAGGTGTTGTTCCAGAGCGCGTTCCAGAAACTCGCCGACCAGCGCGGATCGCCGAACAGCGTCGTGAAATTGCGCAGGCCCACGAACACCTGCTGGCCTTCGACGCGGGTAAACAGCGACTGGAACAGCGTCGCAAACAGGGGAAAAATCATGATCGCGGTATAGACCAGCACCGCCGGTGCTAGAAAAACCGCAATATGCCAGCGCCTCGCGCGCTTCGGGCCCGGATCCATAGCCGTCACGGCTGTCCCCCTCGTTTGAAATCAGAATGGTCCCGAGGACTCCCTCCCCGCGAAGGGGAGGGAGCGGGAGGGGCGAACTTTATCAGTTCGCCGGGGTGTACCAGCTCTCGAGGCCGGACTGGAGGCGGGCCGCTGCATCTTCGGGCGTTTCGGTGCCGTTGATGACGTTAGCCGAGGCGTTCCAGGTCTCGTTTTCGAGGTTGGGCGTGCCGCGCGAGAGGATCGCGTAGGTCGAGCGGATGGTGGATTCACAATCCTCGCGCCAGGAGACGAAGTCCTGCGCCAGGGCGTTTTCCATCTCGACCGGCTCGTTCGAGAGTGCAAAGAAGCCCGGTAGCGCATTGGCATAGAGCGAGGCGAATTCGCTCGAAGCCACCCAGTTGAGGAAGGTGCGCGCCGCATCGGCATTGGGCGTTGCAGCGTTCATGCCGATGGCGATGTCGTTGTGGTCCGAGATGTAGCAGGTGTCACCCGCATTGCGGACCGGGGGCGGGAAGGCGCCCATGGCGAAATCGGCCTGTTCTTCGAACAGCGCGATTTCCCACGAACCCGCAGGGTAGATCGCGGCGCGGCCGAGCGTAAAGAGGTTCTGGCTGTCCGGGTAGGTCTGTGCCTGGAACCCGTCGCCCAGATATTCGCCCCAGCGGGCAAGGACGCGGTAAGGCTCGACCCAGCCCTCATCGGTCAGCGTCTGTTCGCCACGGATCAGCGCCAGCCGGCCTTCTTCACCCTTCCAGAAATTGGGCCCGATGTTCTGGTAGCCCATTGTGGCGGCTTCCCACTGGTCCACGGTGCCCATCGCCATGGGGATGTAGGAACCATCTTCCTTGATCGCGTCGAGAACGGCGAAGAATTCGTCCTCGGTCGCAGGCACTTCAAGCCCCAGTTCCGCGAAAGCATCCTTGTTGTAGATGAAGCCGTGGATCACCGAGGCCATCGGCACGCAGAAGGGGTTGGCGCCATCGTCCGTGTTCCATGCCGATTTCGCGACGTCGGAAAAATTGCCCATGCCTTCGAGATCGGCGAGCGATGCCAGATAGCCGTCATTGTAGAGCGCGAGCGAAGCGTCGAACGGACGGCAGGTGATGAGATCGCCCGCTGAGCCCGCTTCGAGCTTGGCATTGAGCGCGGCGTTGTATTCGGTCGGTGCCGAAGGGGCGAAAACCACGCGGATGCCGGGATTGGCGGCCTCGAAAGCCGGGATCAGCGTGTTCTGCCAGATCGACAGGTCGTCGTTGCGCCAGCTCTCGATGGTCAGCGTTACGTCCTGCGCCATGAGCGGGGCGGCGGCAAGGCCCAGAACGAGCGCCGCGCTGGCGCTCATGAGCTGTGTTTTGGTCGGGTAGGTCATGATGGTCCTCTCTTTTCTTGCGCTTCATGCGGCCCCGGAGCATCCGGCACCCACATGATCCCTTTTGGCCGTCAGGTTGAGCCGGAAAGCCTTTCCAATGCTGTCCTGACAACCCCGCCGGAGGCGTCGAGCAATGCCTCGGCTTCCGGCAGGTTTCTTGCGCCCGCCGCCAGAAGGATGGCGGGCTTGACTGAATTGTTGGCGGCTTGCATGGCCCGGCCCGCGCGTTCCGCGTCGCACCCGGCGACGCGCGAGACGATGCCCGTGGCACGCTTGACGAGCTTGGCGTTGTCCGCCGTGACGTTGACCATGTAGTTATCGTGGACGTGACCGAGCCGGATCCCCAGGAGGGTCGAGATCATGTTGAGCGCGGCCTTCTGCGCCGTGCCCGCGCCAAGCCGGGTCGAGCCTGAAATCACCTCCGGCCCGCTATCGAGATGGACCGCGATATCGGCCTCGCTCAGAAGCGGCGCGCCTGCATTGCCCGCAATGCCCACCGTCTTCGCGCCAGCCGCGCGTGCCGCCCTGAGCCCGCCCACCGTATAGGGCGTGGTGCCGCTGGCCGATACGCAGATCGCGCAATCGTTCGGGCCGATTGCGGTGGTTGCAACGTCTGCTCGCGCCTGCTCGGCGTCGTCTTCGGGGCCGCCGGCGAATTCACGGATAAGGGCGTCCCCGCCCGCGAGAACGAGAACGATCTTTTCGCGCGCGACGCCGTAGGTCTGGGGAATTTCAAGCGCGTCGGTCATCGCAAGGAGCGCCGGGCTGCCGGCAGCGATATAGACCAGCCGCCCGCCCGAACGCAGCGCGTCTGCTGCGGCGTTGGCGGCAAGGGCGAGGGCAGGGATTGCGGCTTGGACGCTGTCGAGGGCGCGGCGCTGCCCATCGAGCAGCGCGGCAAGCACATCCTCATCGGCCCAGCGGTCAAGACCGGCATAACGGGCATCGGCGATTTCGGTGGCCGGCACAGCGTTCATTGCAGCGGCACGTTGCAGGCCGAGCCAGCGCAACGTCTCCCCTTCGATGCCGTTCTGCAATCCCTCATCATGCAGTCCTCCTGTCGGCACCTATAATGCCAAAAAAATACCAATTGTCCAGAGAGGGTTACCGGATTGTTGAAAGTGTCGGCTTTGGCAGGCGTTATCCAATTGCAGCTACGCGATATTTTCGGTTTCAGCGATTTTTACGCTGGCGGGGGTTGGCCAAAGGTCTTTTATTGGTATTATGTTGTGGAACCCCATCGCGCAGTATGGGCGGAGGAAGTGGGCAATGAGTGTGACAATGGAGGATGTCTTCCGTCAGGTTGCCGGCGGCAGCGGCGGGCCGCTCTATCTGCGCCTCCAAAAGTCCATTGAGGACGCTGTACGCTCCGGGCTCGTCAAGGCAGGCGACGCATTGCCCTCCGAGCGCGATATCGCGGCCATTGCCGATGTCTCTCGCGTCACCGTGCGTAAGGCCGTCCAGCATCTGGTGCGCGACGGAATCCTCATCCAGCGCCACGGCTCGGGCACGTTCGTCGCCCCCGAGGTGCAGAAGGTCGAGCAATCGCTATCGAGCCTCACCTCGTTCACCGAGGACATGGCGCGCCGCGGCATGACGCTGCGCTCCGAATGGCTCGAACGCGGCCTCTACGTGCCTTCGCCCGAGGAATCCGTCATCCTGGGCCTTTCGAGCCATGAGAAGGTCGCCCGGATCGCCCGGCTGCGCATCGCCAATGAAATCCCGATGGCCATAGAACGCGCCACGCTCGCCGCATCGATTCTCCCCGATCCCGGCGCCATCACGGACTCCCTTTATGCCAAGCTCGACGAAACCGGGAACCGCCCCGTCCGCGCCCTCCAGCGCATTGCCGCGATCAATCTTGGCGATACCGATGCGGCCTTGCTCGGGGTGGCGCCCGGCTCGGCGGCGCTACGGATCGAGCGCACATCCTATCTCGCGTCGGGCCGGATCGTTGAATCCACCCGCTCGGTTTACCGCGGTGACGCTTATGACTTCGTCGCCGAACTGCGCCTTGGAGCGCCTGAATGAACGAGATGAGCCAATCCATGTCCCAGACCCATATGAAGCGCGAAGTCGCTGAAATCCCGGCCGCGACCCGGCGACTGCTGACCGAGGGCGGCAGGGCGATTGCCGCCGCCGCCGATGCCCTGCGGGCAGCGAACCCCAATTTCATGGTGACCATTGCCCGCGGCTCGTCCGATCACGCCGCGACTTATTTCAAATATTGCTGCGAATTGATCCTGCGCCTGCCGGTTGCTTCGGTGGGGCCTTCGATTGCTTCGATCTACGGCGTCGATCTGAGGCTCGGGCGAGCCGGGGTCATCACGATTTCCCAGTCGGGCAAGAGCCCCGACATCGTCGCCATGCTCGAAAGCGCGGCGGCTTCCGGGGCCACCAGCATTGCCATCACCAATACCGCAGGCTCCCCGCTCGCCCGCGCTGCCGGCCACGTTGTCGACATTCTCGCCGGGACCGAGCATTCGGTCGCCGCAACCAAGACCTTCGTGACCTCCGCCGTCGCGGGCCTGGCAATCGTCGCGGACTGGGCCAATGATGTAGCACTCAAAACCGCCCTTGATCGCCTGCCCAATGATCTTGAAGCAGCGCTCGATTGCGACTGGTCGGCGCTGGTCGAGGCTCTCGATGGGCACAATTCGCTGTTCGTGCTGGGGCGCGGGCCGGGCGCGGCCATCGCCAGCGAGGCTGCGCTCAAGTTCAAGGAAACCTCTGGCCTCCATGCCGAGGCCTATTCGACCGCCGAAGTGCTGCACGGTCCCGCTGCCATCGTCCGGGACGGCTTTCCCGTGCTCGCGCTATGCTCTGCCGACAAGGCGCGCGCCTCGATCCTCGAAACCTGTGCCCGGTTGGCGGGGCAGGGCGGCGCGGTGTTTGTAACCGATCCCGATCCCGAGCCCGATGGTGGAACCCCGTTGCCCTCCGCCCGCACCGGCCACCCGCTCACCGATCCGATTGCCGAGGTCGTGAGCTTTTATAGCTTCATCGAAGCCCTGGCGCGGCATCGCGGGTTCAACCCCGATACCCCGCCCCACCTCCGTAAAGAGACATCGACGCTATGAGTGCCCGCAAAGCCTTCACCGGGGCCGCGATTTTCGATGGAGAAACCTGGCATCAGGGCCGCACGGTGCTGGTTTCCGAGGACACGGTCTCCGCCGTCGTCCCGATCGACGATCTGCCCGATGATACAGAGGTCATCGAACTCTATGGCGGCATGCTGGTCCCCGGCTTTGTCGATCTGCAGGTCAATGGCGGGGGCGGCGTGCTGTTCAACGACGCCCCGGATGTCGACGCCATCGCGCAGATTTGCGCTGCCCATTTCGCTTTCGGGACGACCGCGCTTCTTCCCACCCTCATAACCGATACGCCGGAGACCACCCGCGCCGCGCTCGAAGCGGGTATCGCCGCCCAGCGGCAAGGCATACCGGGTTTTGCCGGGCTTCACATCGAAGGCCCCCATCTCTCGATTGCGCGCAAGGGCGCGCACGATCCGGCATTGATCCGGCCGATGCAGCAAACCGATCTAGATGCGCTCGTCGTGGCGCGGGAGGCGCTGCCGACGCTTTTGACCACGGTCGCCGTCGAGTCTGTAACCATCGAGCAGATATCGGCGCTTGCAGGCGCCGGAATAACGGTAAGCCTTGGTCACACCGATACCGGTTGCGCCGGCGCCCGCGCCGCCTTCGCCGCCGGGGCGAATATGGTGACGCATCTTTTCAACGCGATGAGCCAGTTAGGCAATCGCGAGCCCGGACTTGTGGGGGCGGCCCTGACCGAAGGGGTTTGGGCAGGTCTCATAGCCGATGGCCTGCATGTCGATCCGGCCACCATGACCATCGCGCTGCGGGCCAAGTCCGGGCCGGGCCGAATTTTCCTCGTCACCGATGCAATGTCCACCATTGGCACCGATTTGAAGCGGTTTTCGCTCAACGGCCGCGAGATCGTCCGCGAAAATGGCGCGCTGCGTCTCGCCGACGGTACGCTGGCTGGCGCCGATCTCACGATGATCGATGCCGTCCGTTACGTGCACCGCACCATCGGAGTCGACCTCGATGAAGCCCTGCGCATGGCCTCGCTCTATCCTGCCCAGGCGATCGCCCGCTCGGATCGCCTCGGACACCTCAAGCCCGGCGCCGAAGCATCGATGATCCATCTGGCCGATGGCCACGACATCGCAGGGGTGTGGGTCAGGGGAGCGCGCGTCATCGGTTGATCCATCGGGAACCGGGGCCAACGCGCGCCGTTGACTCCCTAATGACCGGTGGAGATGTGAAATGACCAGCAAGCCAGAGCTTGGCGAAGGGCAGACGGAGCACGAGCGGGACGGCCGCGCGGCGAAAGAACAGAGCGCCGATTTCCTTGTCACCGAATTCGGGGTGGCCGTGCCCAATGCGGCCGACCTCGTCGCCGATGACGAAAAGGAGGCCGAGGAGATTACCGAGGCGGAGTTCGAGAAGGAGCGCGAGCGCGATCCGCTCGAGGATGTTCCTTCGCCTGAAAGCCCTGACCCCGATTATGCCAAGCAGCCCGGGCATCACATGCAAAAGGAAGTCCTGCACCGCGAGACCGAGGATCCTTCCTGAGGGAAAATCTAGGCGCGGGCCAACTGCCCCTGCATCTCGATGATCGCATAGAGGCACGCCGCGGCGGTCTCGAGCGGCCCGGTATTGTCGATTACGTGGTCGAACCCCTCGGGGGGTGAAAAGTCCATGCGCGCGATTCGGTTCTCGATGTCGTCCTGCGTTTCGCGCCCCCGCGCCATCAGGCGTTTCCGCATCGTCTCCGCATCGATGGTAATCGCCACGGCGCTGACATTGGCATAGCGCGCTCGTGCCGCCGCGATCACCGACCGCGAGAGATTGACGACGATCGTGCAGCCCTGTGCGATATCCTCATCCACTTTGGCCGGAATGCCGTAGCGCAGCCCATGGGCCTGCCAATCGAGCGCAAACGCGCCGTTGGCACGCTGATGCTCGAAGGAAAGCGGGTTCAGCGCAAGGTGATCCTCATGAGCGTCGCCCGCCGGCCGCGTAATGGCGCGTTGAGGAAAGACGACGTCGGGATCGTTGGCGAAATGCGCCATCGCCTTGCGCAAAAGCGTGTCCTTGCCCGATCCGCTGGGCCCGACCACGGCGACGAGGCTGCCCGGACCGATCTTCTCCGCGCTCATGCCACGCGCCGGCCTTGCCGCCAGACGGAACGGACCTGCGGCACGTCGTCGAATTTGCGGATGCGAACCAGATCGGCGCGCAACCCCTCCGCGATCCGCCCCCTGTCCGCAAATCCCACAGCATCGGCGGGATTTGCAGTGACCTTGGCGACCGCCTGCGGCAGGGAGATGCCCATGTCGCCATCCGCCAGCGCAAAGAGCGATTGCAGCATCGAGAAGGGCACATAGTCGGACGAAATCACATCGAGAATGCCGAGGGCGGCAAGTTCGGACGCGGCAATGTTGCCCGAATGCGAACCGCCGCGCACGATGTTCGGGCCGCCCATCAGGACCTTCATCCCCGCATCGTGGGAGGCGCGCGCCGCTTCAACCGTCGTCGGAAATTCCGCGACGCGGACGCCCTGTTGCCGTGCTTCTGCGACGTGGTCGAGCGTCGCATCGTCATGGCTGGCGAGCGCGATGGCATTGGCGTTGCAATAGTCGGCAATCAGCTTGCGGTGACGCGCCGAGTGCATCTGCGAATTTTCGGTCCGGTGCGCGCAGAACTTCTCGAACTGCTCGTCTGTCAGCCCGCGCTTGGTCTTGTAGTAGAAAACGTACTGCTCCATCGACTGGAACTGCCGCTGTCCGGGAGCGTGGTCCATCAGCGAGGCCAGCCTGACGCGACCGTCACCCTCGAACTCGGAAAAGCTCTCCATGACATCTGGGGCCGACACTTCGCAGCGCAGGTGAATGAAGTGCTCGGCGCGCAGGCGATCCTGATCCCCGGCGGCATGGATGGCGTCGGCGAGAAAGCGCATCTCCCCGACCTTGAACCCGTCGTCCTCGTCACTCCCCATGCGCAGGCAGTCGAACACCGTGGTGATCCCCGAGGTGGCGATCTGCGCGTCATGGGCATGGATGGCCGACATCACATGCCAGCGCACGCCGGGTCGGGGCGAATAGTGGTTTTCGAGGTGATCGGTGTGAAGCTCGATGAGGCCGGGGATGATGTAATCCCCCTCCATGTCCTCGCCTGTCCGCGCGGTGCCGGTATCGATGGCCGCGATTTGGCCGTCGCGGATCAGGAGCGTACCCGTGACGACCTCGTCGGGCAGGACGATGCGGGCGTTTGTAAGGGCGGTTTCGGTGGCCATTTCAAGCCGTCTTTCTGTCTTGGGCGATGGACAAGCGGGCGTAGTGAAGCACCGTGAACGGCGCGCCGGGTTCAGGCTCGGCAAAGATCGCCAGCCCGTCGATGGGGAACGGTCTGGAAAGGAAAGGCGCGAAAAGCCGCTCCAGTTCCGTTGCGATCGCCGGCTGGTCCTCGCGCGCGATCCTGTTGGTCAGCGTCATGTGGAAGCGGAAGGATTCAAAGACATACGGATACCCCCAATCATGGAGATTGGCCGCTTCGGCGGGGCTCAGATGCTCGGGATTGCGGCGGGCAATGTCCTCGGTCGTGAGCGGCGCGCGGAATTTCTCAAATGCCGTTACGACCTCGCCGGCAAATGCATTGAGCGCGGGGCTCGGCTCGCGCGGGACGATGGCGAAGAATCCGCTGAGATTGCCGACGACCATTTCGGGCACCGTGAAAGCTTCGCTCGATGCCACAAACTGGTCGAACGCCGCGACGAACTCGGCTTCCGTCTGCCCCTCGGCAAGCCGGAACGGGGCCTTGAGGGTGGCATGAAAACCATAGCGCCGGGGCGAGCTGGTAATCGCGTTGATCGTATCGGCCGGCAGAGACGTGCCTCCAGGATGCGACAGCGCTGCATCCGCAAATGCATCGCGCCCCAGCCACGAAGCGGCTTGGCGGGACAGTGGATCGTCCTGGGCAGGAGCAAAATAGATCGCATAGCGCATGGTGGAAAAACGTCCCGTGAACATAGCCGTAAAAAGAGAAACCGCCCTCTAGGCGATTTCTGTGACAGAAGATTGACTGCGGCGTGCCGCGCTTCTGTCGTTGGAATTAAAGGGCAGGGCCTACAGATTTGGGTTCCCTAGGCCGAACGCCAATTGTCCCTAGTGACTCTGCTCGCCAATGTAGCGTTCGCGGATTTTCTTTGAAACCCAATCGATGGCGAAAACGCAGATAAGGACGTTGATGACGACGAAGGCCACCTGATCGAAGAGATTGGCCCGGAACCGCTCGATGATGATCATCCCCACGCCACCCGCACCGACGAGCCCCAGTATGGTCGCGCTGCGCGTGCTCGATTCGAAAAAGTAGAGCGATTGCGAGATGAAGACCGGCAGCACCTGCGGCAGGTAGCCGTAGCGCATCACCTTGATCGGCCCCGCGCCGGTGGCGCGCACGCCTTCGACCTGCTTGCGGTCGATATTTTCAAGCGCTTCGGAATAGAGTTTCGAGAGCGTTCCGGTGTCCGAGATGAAGATCGCTAGCACGCCGGCCAGCGGTCCAAGCCCCACCGCCCGCACGAACACCAGCCCCCAGATCAGCTGGTCGACGCCGCGGAAAACATCAAGAATGCGCCGCACGATCTGCCGCACGAAGGGAAAGGGCATTGTCGTGCGTGCCGCGAGAAAGCCGAGGAACAGCGCCGCGACCGATGCCATGAAGGTGCCGAGGAACGCCATCGCCAGGGTCTGGGCAATCGCGCCGTAGATATTGGCGAACTGCCAGGTCTCGATGTCCTTCCACACGAACATTGCCGAAATCAGCCGCCAGGCGCGGTCCGATGCGTTGAGGAACCGGCCGACATCGAAGTACCAGAGCGAGATCGCGACATAGCCGATGACGACGGCCCAGACGATTGCAAGGATAGCCCGCTTTCGACGCACATCGAAGACATCCGGGTGCACGAGCTTGAGGGCGTCGATATCGGCGCGGGTTACGGTATAGCCGCTCATTTGAGGTTTTCCTTGCCGATGAAATAGAACCGCAATTGCTCGGAGAGGAGGTCGATCAGCGTCACGGTGAGGACAACCAGAATCAACACCGCGATGACACGGTCGTCCGAATATAGAGAGATGACCCGATTGAGCTCCGAGCCGATTCCGCCCGCGCCGACAAAGCCGACGATGGAGGAGGCACGTACGTTGATCTCGAAACGGAGCAGGGTGTAGGAGGTGAAGTTCGGAAGCACCTGCGGCACCACCCCGTAGCGCATCTGCTCGAACCAGTTCCCGCCCACCGATTTGATGCCCTCGACCGGCCGCATCGAGGCGTTCTCGTTGACCTCGGCAAATAGTTTTCCCAGCGCCCCGGCGGTGTGGATGGCAATGGCGATGACCCCGGCAATGGGCCCGATCCCGACCGCAAAGACCAATACGAGCGCATAAAGGATCTCGGGTACCCCGCGGCAGATTTCCATGAAGCGCCGCGAAATCCAGAAGACCGTGGAATTCGGCGCGAGGTTCTTGGAGGCCGGAAAGCTCAGGACGAATGCGACGGCAGCCCCCAGCAGGGTTGCCGTCAGCGCCATGAAGATCGTCTCGACGATCAGTCGGACATAGGTGCCGAAATCGGCGAACCAGTAGGCGATCGAGCCCGGCGTCGCCCGCCCCGCTTCGTTGCGGCCCTCGAACAGCACCTGCCATTCGAGATGTGGCAGGATGGTGCCGAAATATTCGAAGATGCGCGGGATACCGGCTGCCAATCGGTCGGGGTAGAACCGCGATACATAGATCGACGTCGCGAGGGCGGCGATAAACAGCGCGGCGAACAGCAGGTTCATCGCCCGCTTCTCGCGGGCGAGCTGCCTGCGGTGAGCCTCGAAACCCGCGACGGGATCGGTGTCGGAGCGGGCGAGCGTGCCCGGAAAGCCGGCCTCGCTCACTGCGCTGCCCCGAGTGCGTATTGCGGGCGCGCGGCGATCATCGCGGCGGCCGGCAACGGCTTGCCTATGGTCGTCGATGTCAGGCCCTCCGAGAAGGCCTCCTCGCTCTCGGCGCCGTAGATTTCGCGCGCCTTGGCTTCGGTCAGGTCCCTGGGCGCGCCGTCGAAGACCAGGTTTCCGTCCGCGAGCCCGATGATGCGGTCGCAATAGCTGCGCGCCGTGTCGAGCGTATGGAGGTTGCAGATGACGGTGATACCGTCTTCGCGGTTGATCGCGGACAGCGCATCCATGACGATCTTGGCGTTGAGCGGATCGAGCGAGGCGATCGGCTCGTCGGCCAAAAGGATGCGCGGCTCCTGCACGAGCGCGCGGGCGATGGCCACGCGCTGCATCTGGCCGCCCGACAGCGTATCGGCCTGCTGTAGCGCGGTATGCGCCATGCCCAGCCGGTCGAGCGCACGGATGGCACGGGCGCGGTCTTCATCGTCGAAAAGCTGGAGCATGGAGGCGACGAAATTGTGATGGTAGAGCCGCCCGGCCATCACATTGGTGATGACATCGAGGCGTCCCACGAGATTGAACTGCTGGAACACCATCGCGCAGGTCGCGCGCCAGGCGAGCAGGTCGCGGCCCCGGAGCGCGGTGATGTCGCGCCCGTCGAAAACGATCCGGCCGGAAGTCGGTTCGGCCAGCCGGTTGAGCATGCGCAAAAGGGTGGATTTGCCCGCCCCTGAACGCCCGATGATACCCACCATCTGCCCCTCTGGAATATCGAGCCCGATGGCGTTGACGGCGTTGCGGGATTTGAAGGACTTGGTCAGTCGATCGATCTTGAGCACGGTGCACCCCTTTGCTGAAGGCAGGCGTTTGAAAGACGAAAGGGCCACACATTCGTGCGGCCCTCCGGGTGGGGCGTCGCGCCCCGGTCATCGATTTAGCGCGAACCCTCTAGCTCGGCGCGGCGCATGGCCACGATACCTTCAAAGAAGGTATGATCGACGCGCTTGAAGCCTTGGCCGTCGCCTTGCGAAACGTCGACATAGCAGTCGTAGTCGGTGTCGCGGAGCGTCTCCATCCAGGCGATGGCAATGTCCTTGGCTTCCTGCGGCGCGCTCTTGCGAATAACCCAGGGTCCGTTGGGGATGATGTCCGAGGTCCAGACTATATCGAGATCGGCCATGTCGAGCAGACCCTTGTCGACCATCGAGCGCAGCGCGCCGCGCGAGAAGCCTTCGGATTTTTCGCCAACCCCGGACGTCCAGGTCACACCTGCGTCATACTGGCCGTTGAGCACGGCAACCAGGGCCTGCTCGTGCCCGCCGCCAAAGCCGGTCGAGGAGAAGTAGCTCTCGATGTCGATGCCGGAAAGTTCGAGCTGTGCCTTCGGCACGAGATAACCCGAGGTCGAGTTGGGATCGGCAAAAGCGAGGCTCTTGCCCTGCATATCGTCGATCGATGCGATGCCGCTGTCCGAACGGGCATACATCATCGCGTAGTAGCCGTCCGAGCCGTCCGCTTCGAGCGCCACGAAAATCGGCTCAACCGCTTCTGGGTCCTGGATGTAGATCCCGGCATAGGCCGAGGCGCCAAGCTGGGCAGCGTCGAGCTGCCCCGCAACCAGACCCTGCATGACGCCGGCATAGTCGGAAGCCGGGTAGAGCTCGACCGGAACGCCGAGGAGTTCGCCGAGTTGCTCGACCATGCACTCGTTCTTGCGCAGGCGGTCGGCTTCGTTCTCGCCGCCCAGCAGGCCGACACGGAAGGCGGGAAGTTCGGATTGCCAGCCCTGCGCAAGCGCGCCGGTCGAAGAAAGGCTCAGGGCAAGCGCGGCGAGGGCGGTGCCGCGGGTAAGGGTCGCAAACATGGAATCTCCACAGCGATGAATAGGGTTGCACGGTGGCCGGACGGATAGCCCGCCTGTCCGATGCAAAGCCCTATCGGCAGTCTGCGACACGTTCTTGAAGTTTGCGCGACAGTAAAATGACGGCCTGCGCTAGAGCGTCACCCGAGCTGAATGAATCGGTGCGGGTTCCCAAATCAACGCGTTTCTGATTCATCATGTTTGCCGGGTGAGGAGGCCGGCGGACATGTCGAAAGCTTTGTCACTCGATCTCCGGACG
>NZ_JADQDB010000005.1 GCF_015694405.1 Pelagibacterium limicola
GAATGGGAACGCTTCTACAACTTCGCAAGGCCTCACGGCGCGTTCAACGGAAAAACCCCTTACGAGGTGCTGCGCGAAAAACTATAATCTCAAAAGAAGATGTCCCGAAAGCACCTGCAGCTTACACGGCAGGGGAAGAAAGTTGGACGCGGCTGTTGCGCCATAGGCGATCGAGGCGTCAGCCGCCCTTCGGCCAGATCAGGCCATTTGAAGAGGCCGTGTGGAGCGGTCTTGGCACGGCCAGACAACGGAGAACATGGCGGCCATCTCTCCCACCGGCAAACCGTTGCGGCACGCTCACCGGCTTCATGCACTCTCGCTAGGCCCACTGCTGCATCGTGGCCATCGCAGCCTTCGGGACGAACGCCATGTACAGGGTAGTGCATGCCGCCGAGATACAGCCTTGCCACGCAAACACTCGGACCGGGCAGCGCTTCCCGTGCCGCCGCGTTCGATCGGCGCGGCATACGCCATCGCAGTCGCGTGGGACGATGTGAAGCGGTCGCTACTGTTGGTCAGGTCCTTCAAGCAGCGATGACGAAGACCGGGGTCGCGCGGGACGCCGGTCGGACCGTCTGGTGCCATCCCCCAAACCCGCATGAACGCGGTTATGCCCACGGCGACCTTGCCGGTGACTGCGATCCGCCATGCCGGTCGACGGGATGCCTCACGACAAAACGGAAGCAGCCATTGTCGATTTTCGATGTAGCGGATCGCCGCGGCAGTCAGCTACTGGTTATGAGACCCTATTTCTGCTGATCTTACGACATGATTCCAGCCACCCGATTCCACACACGCACTTCGGTCCGCGACGATTTGAAGAACCTCGGCGTTCAGGCCGGCGACATGGTCATGGTCCACGCGGCTGTCAGCCAGCTTGGACGACTGCTCTATGGTCCGGACGCGCTTATCGGCGCTCTTCTTGACGCGGTTGGATCGGCGGGCACGATCCTGGCCTACACGGATTGGGACGGCGCTTACGACGAGCTGCTGGACGAAGGCGGACGGGTCCTGGCCGAATGGCGCGTCCACATTCCGGCGTTCGATCCTGCCAGCTCCCGCGCCAACCGCGACAACGGCGTCCTCCCCGAATTTATTCGCACGACGCCGGGCGCGCGACGCAGCGGCAACCCAGGCGCCTCGGTGGCGGCGATTGGCGCCCGGGCCGAGTGGCTAGTGGCTGATCATCCGCTCGATTACGGCTATGGTGAAGGCTCTCCATTCGCAAAGCTTGTGGAGGTCGGAGGCAAGGTTCTGATGGTCGGCGCCCCGCTCGACACGATGACACTTCTTCATCATGCTGAGCATTTGGCTCAGATTCCGAACAAGCGCCTGCGCCGCTATGAGGTGCCGTTTTCGGTATCCGGGGGCGTGGAATGGCGGTTCATCAATGAGTTTGATACGTCGGACCCGATCGTGCCTACCCTTGACGAGGACTACTTCGGCGTGATTGTGCAGGAGTTCCTGGCGAGTGGGCGAGGCAAGGAGGGCCAGGTTGGCGAAGCACGGTCGGTGCTCGTCGATGCTGCCCCGGTCTGCGCGTTCGCTACCGTCTGGTTGGAACGTCATGTCGGAGGCACGGGCGTTGAACCGGAATATGAGACCTCACCCTAAAGGCGACCTGTCATGGACATCACCTCTCTGCTCATCTTCGCCGGTGCGTTGCTCGTCGCCGCCGGATCGCCGGGTCCCTCGGTAGCCGCTCTAGTGGCCCGCGTGATCTCGAAGGGTTTTCGCGACGTGTTTCCGTTCCTGCTCGCCATGTGGATCGGCGAAGGCATCTGGCTGTCGCTGGCGGTGTTTGGACTGGCGGTCGTGGCGCAGACTTTTCACCTCGCCTTCGTCGTCGTGAAGTGGCTGGGTGTTGTCTATCTGCTCTATCTGGCCTGGAAGATGTGGTTCGCGCCGGTGAAGCTACGCGACGGCGAGATACCGCGTGAGGATTCGCCGATAAAGCTCTTCATTGCGGGCATGGCCGTCACGCTTGGCAACCCGAAGATCATGATGTTCTACATGGCGCTTCTGCCGACAATCGTTGACCTCGCGGCAGTTACGGTCGTCGGCTGGCTGGAACTGACGCTTACAATGGCGATCGTGCTCATCGGGATCGACATCGCCTGGGTGTTTGCAGCCGCGCAGGCACGTAAGTTCCTGAAGAGCGAACGGGCCATGCGCGCCGCTAACCGTATCAGTGCCGGTATGATGGGCGGTGCGGCGGCCGCCATCGCCGCGCGGACTTGAGCTAGTCAGGTTCCTCGCGCAACAGCCGGATATTCGCCCTTCGGCCGCGTATCAAACGAGGCGGCGACCCGTAAGAAAGCGGTGATGCCGACCGCGATAGCGCCGATAATGGAAAATATGACCTGCCATGCATCGGAAGGCATGACGTGCTTCACGATCCCATAGGTCGCATAGAAGCCGGCGATCGCCGCTGGAGCGACGAAAGCGGCGGCCACAATCAACTTGAGCCACATCTGCCTGGCGAAGGTTATCAGCAGACGTCCGGCAGCCAGCGTGATGGCAGCGGCGAAGGCGCCAACCAGAATGGCGCCGGGAATGCCAGCACCGGTGCCGTGCGCCCAGACGCCCACGGTCACACCGACGAATGCCGGCACCGCGAAGACGGCCAACGTGAAAAGCAACCAGCAAAGCAAGCCGATCGCCGCGAGGGACGCAAGCATAGCGAGGACGATCATGGCGGTGGTCTCCGTTCGGACAAGGTCTGACGGTCGCGCCTTCCACCACCACCGCGGCGCGCTGAAAATGTAGCGTATAACGAGCCGCGTCGGGAGCGGAAATCTGGGGCCATCTCCGTTCGGCCCGAGCGGCTCGCTGTTCTCAGGAGGCGAAGGGGTCGATCTCGCGGATGATCGCGGCGCTGTCGCCATCATACTCGCTGGCAAGCATCACCGAGAGGGTGCCGTCTCCGGCTTGAAGGATGATAATGGTCGTCATCAGCGTGGTGGCGAGGCTGAAGGCGAAGGCGTGAGCGTCGTTGAGGGACATCGATCCGGCTCCTGTTCCGAGCGGAGGATCATCCCCCGCTGACAGGCGCCCGATGTGTCGGACTGAACGCTGCGATCACCGCGCAGGCTGAGCCGCAGCGGCGGCATGCTCGCATAGCCGACCCTTTACGGGTTGATGGCGTCAAGCGATCAGTCGGACCAAGGATCAGCGCAGACAGGCGGGGTGGTGCTCCTGTGCCGGAGCTGGAGCGGGATGCCGAAGCGTCGAAGGGGCTTGTTGCGACCCCGTCACCGACGTTCAGCAGCAATTCCAGTCGGACGAGAAGCGGGTGTTCAACCGGAGGACGACGCGGACGCTGGATGGACCTACAGCTGCCGGCGGTCGTTCACTCGCACCACCTCCAGGGCTAGGCGGTCCCGAACATCACATGGCGGCCATCTGGATCAATGACGGTGACCACGACATCGTCAACGGCACTCGGTGCGATTCCGAGCTGATCGAGATGCGCGAGGAACGCTTTCTGTTCCGTAATCTGGAAGTACAGGTGCGTGAGGTTAGATTCTCGCAGCGCGGGATGCGTATACGATGCAAAGGCCTGTGCGTCGTGGATCGACAATTGCACGCCATCGAGATCAAGGCGCCAATAGACATAAGTCTCAGGTGTTCCGACGGCATCGATCGGGAGCGCGGCGACTTGCTGGTAGAATTTTGCTGCCTTTTCGGGGTTCTCGCTCGTTAGAAAGACCCCCCGCAACTTGGTTTCCATTTGTTCCTCCTACAATGTTGCAACGAAGCGATGCTAATCGGCATCGATTGGGATATAAACGGCAAGCCACTCATTGAACTCGATCTGGCGACCGTGTGATGGGCGGCGCTCAAGCGCCGCCAAACCTCCAGACCGGGATGCCGAGCTTCCTGGCCTTGTCAGCAAGGTTGTCATTGATGCCCGTGCCCGGGAAGTGCATCACGCCCCTCGGCACAATCTCGAGCATCTGGTCGTTGCGCTTAAAGGGCGCGGCTCGGCCGTGCTTCGTCCAGTCGGGTGCGAAGCCGATCTGCGGAACGTTGCGGTTCCTCGCCCAAAGTGAGGCGATCTTCTCGGCGCCCTTCGGCGACTTGCCGTGAACCAGCACCATGTCGGGGTGCTTCGCATGCGCCAGGTCGAGCTTAGCCCAGATCAACTGGTGGTCGTTGAAGTCGAGCCCGCCGGTGACGACGATCTTCGGGCCGGGAGGCAGCAGCACTTGCTGTTCCGCGCGTTTCTTCGCCATCAGGAAATCGCGGCTGTCGATCATCGCCGAGGTGAGATTGCGGTGGTTGACCTTTGATCCGCTGCGCGGGAGCCAAGGCTTGCCGACGTGGCGCTCGTAGTGTTCGGCAGCCTGGTCGCGCATCAGCTCGAAGGCGTTCTGGCGCTCGATCAGCGTTATGCCCTCAGCGATCAGGCGCTCGAGTTCGACCGACTTCACCTCGCTGCCGTCCTGTTCCCGTTGCGAGCGCTTCTGTGCCTGCTCGTTGTCGTCCAGCTGGCGAGCAATCCGCTCGGTCGCGCGCTGGAAGACGTTGGCCATCGACCAGAGGAGATCGTCGAGGTCGGGTTCGAGGCGCGTGTCCTCCAGCGTAACGATCAGCGCGTCGAAGATGTCTGCGACGGCGCCCGCTACCGCGTTGCCATCCGGGAGGAGTCGCTGGTCGGGTTCGTCGGCGAAGGGCCGGTAGCCGTGGAGTTGGAGTTCATTGAGCACATGGTCGGTGGGTGAGGATTCGTGGTGCGGTTCGTCGTCGTGCTCGCGCATGGGGGGCTCCGTCGATTGGACCGCGACCATCGCGGCCTTCATGGCGACGAATCCCACAGGCCGGTCGGCCGGGCACCCGGAGCACAGCGCAGGGCCTGATGGCTAAGGCCGGCTATTTTGCCTCGCGATGGAAAGTGGCCTTCAGGCCGCGCCGGAAAATAGTCGGCCGCCGCCATTGCCGGCTGGCCGGCTTGTGGGCCGATCGCCCTCTCGAAGGCCGAGGCGCGGTCCTCCCAGACGGAATGACGCATCCCGAGGGGCACGATGGCGCCCGCCGCCACGTTCCTCGTGCCGGCTAGGCCGCCAGCGTCATGAAGCGTTGGACGTCCTGCGGCCCGATCTGCATCCGGGTTCGGCTGCGCAGAGCTTCAAGGCCGAGGGTGCGCAGATCCTCGTTGAAGTCGCCCAGTTGAGGCGAGATGACGATCGCCTCTATCCCGGCTTCGTTTGCCCGTGCGACCAGACTGTCCCGTGCGACATCGCCGGCCGGATCGTCGTCGCGCAGGATGTAGAGCCGGCGCAGCGTGTCCGGGAACAGGACGGCAGCGAGATGCGCTGCCGAGAGCGCCGCCATCATCGGCATGTCGGGCAAGACCTGGCGGACCGACAAGACGGTCTCGATGCCTTCGCCGGCCGCCATGACCTCGCCGCCGATGCTGAAGCGGACCGCATTTCCGAGAAGGTCGCCCATTGCCCGACGCGGCGTGTCGAGTGGCGCCTTGTCTCGTCGTCCCGGATCGAGCCAGGTTCGATGCGCTCCGGTGATTCTGCCGTCGACGCCGGTGACCGCGGCGATCATGGCCGGCCAGGTCTCGGTCGGCGAATGCTCGTCCGGCCGATAGTAGCAGCGCGGGTGGAAACGCAGATTTCCGGTTCCGCGCAAATCCGTAATCCCGCGTTTGCGGAGATACGATTCTACGAGCGTGCCCGTGATCGGCCGCGCCATGGCGAACAGGCGGCGGGCGGCCTCGGGTGAGCCATGCGGCGCCGGGGCCTCACGCATAGCGGTCGGTCTCGGCTCGGGTGGCGGCATGCTGAGGAAGGATCGGGCCTCGTCGGCAACGTCCTTGAAGTCGGCGAGACCACAGCTTTGCCGGATGACGTCGAGCAGATCGCCGTGCTCTCCGGTGGCGGCGTCGGTCCACTTGCCAGCAGACCCTTTCGGCGAGTCCTTGAGCCGGACAAACATCGAGCGGCCCGACGTGTTACGCACGTCCCCTACAAGCCAGTAGCTTCCGTGGCGGCGACCGTTCGACAGATAGTGGCGGCAAACCGCCTCGGCTCGGTCGGCGAGGCGGCGTGAGAGGCTGTGCGGCGAGTCCGCCATGATGTGCTCCTCAAAAAAGAAGGCCCGCCGTTGCCGGCGGGCCCAGTCATACAAGTCGTTGACGTTCACTCGGCCGCGATCGCGTGGGGTGCGTCGTCGGCAGGGTCATTCTCCTCCGTCGGCTCCTCATCGGCCATGGCCGTTTCGCCGCCGTCGCCCGCCGTTTCTTCGCCGGTTGGCTCGGCCTCGGCACCATCAGCGTCGAGCGTCTCATTCAACGCTGGCCCGGGCGTGTGCAGCGGTTCGGGAAGCCAGCCGCTACCAACCAGCAGGCGCTCGGCTTCGGTCGCCATGTCGCCCTTCTTGAGATGGGCGATGCGGTCGGCGGCATCCTGACCCTTCGCCTCCGCAACGGCATGGAGGATGCGCGCTTTGGTGACGCGGCCGAGGAAGGCATCCACGGTTGGCGTCCAACCCGCGGCGGCCATGTCGAGGCCGACCGCTCCGGCCAGACGATCCGCATGAGCGAGCGCGCGGGGCCGCCTGTTCCACGGTTCGTGCACGGCGTTCACCGAGAGGCCGACGACGTGAGCGAACAGATCCGCCTGGCTCTGCCCATCGAGGCGCTGGAGAGCATCCCACAGGTCAGCGGAATCCTTGGGCAGGCGCTTGCCCCAGCGCTCGTGCCGGGCGGTGATCGCCAATGCGGACGCGCTGTCGTTCAGCCCCGGCGCCTGCGCGCTGAAGCCCACGCTCTTGAGATCAAGCTCGAGGCAGCTGTCCGAGCCATAGTGATAGAAGACCTTAAGCGTCAGAGCGTGAAGCGCTGCAACGAACGCGACATCGGGTCGCTCGCCAAGCGCCTTACGCAGGCCCAGGGTACGATGCGCGGTCAGCTCCGTCAGGAGGCGGTCCGAGATCGGCCCCAGGCCATCGTCCTCATCCGGATCGGCCGGAGCCTCGGACGCGGCGCTCGTCTCGCCGCCGTCCATATCATCGTTCGCTGCATGGACCGGCTCCTCGGATCCGTCGGCCGAGGCGGCGTCCGGGACGACGGGCTCCTCGTCCTCCGGGCGGACATGCCCTCGCTCCACGCGGAGCCGGCCGTCATGTCCGATGCTGACGAAAGCACCCGCGCGTGCGATCTCGGCCGGATCGAAGGTCAGCGGCCTCGCCTCGAAAGCTTCGAGCGCGGTTTCGAGCTCGCCGAAGCGCTCATCGATTGCCTCCGGCAGTTCGTCGGCGTCGGCGTATTCCTCGGTCAGGCGGTCAAACTCCGCCTGCAAGGCTTTGCGGGCCTCCTCCTCCTCGACCGAGAGCGGCGCGGGTTCACCGCGGAGCTGGCGAAGTCCGAAAGTATGGCCATAGGCGAAATCGGGGGCGACCTCGATCCACTTCCAGCCTTCGGCGGCGATCGCCTGCGATTCCTCGCGCAGCTTCTCGGCGACCATCATGTCGACGAGCGCGACGTCCTGCAGCCAGCCCCCGTCGTCGCCCTGGAAAAGGTCACGCAGGATCGTGCCGCCTGCCTCGACATAGGCGTCGATGCCGATGAACTGCGCCCGCTTGTCGGAGGCGCGCACGGCGCCCTCGGTGAGCATGCGCCGGATGACATAGGGCTGCTTGTCGTAGGACTGCTGCAGCCGCTCGAACACCTGCTCCTGCCGCTCGTGATCGCCCGAGACGGTGAAGGCCATCAACTGGTCAAGCGTCATGCCGTCCTCGGCATAGAGATCGAGCAGCTTGGGAGAGACCGAGGCGAGCTTCAGCCGCTGCTTGACGACATTGACCGAGACGAAGAAGGCGGCCGCGATCTCCTCCTCGGACTGGCCTTTCTCCTTGAGCGCAAGGAAGGCGCGGAACTGGTCGAGCGGATGGAGCGGCGCGCGCTGGACGTTCTCTGCGAGCGAGTCCTCCTCGGCGATGCCGCCCTCGCGCACGACGCAAGGCACGGGCGCGGTCTTCGCCAGCCGCTTCTGCTTAACCAGCAGTTCCAGCGCGCGGTAGCGACGTCCGCCCGCCGGAATCTCGAACATACCGGTCTCAGCGCCGGCTTCGTCCACGACAGGCCGGACGCTGAGGCCCTGGAGCAGGCCCCGACAGGCAATGTCCTCGGCGAGTTCCTCGATCGAGACGCCGGCCTTCACGCGCCGGACATTCGACTGGCTGAGAACGAGCCTGTTGAAGGGAATGTCGCGCGAGGGCGACAGGGTGATCTTCTTCGCAGCAGTAGCCATGACGATGTACTCCGCGACGGGCCGCCGAAAGCCTCTCTCTCGGCCTCCAACCCGTCACGAAGCGCAGCGCCGCCCTCTCACTCTGGGGGACGGCGCCGCAGAACCGATGATCAGGAAAAGCGTAAGGTCGCCGAGCCGGAGAGCCGTGAATCCGGTTCTCCGGCTTTCCGGAGTTCAGGCGACCGCCCATTCGACGGGAGCTTCGGTACCTTCTCCGGGATGGTGCTCCGGCAGGAAGCCGAGCAGATAGTCGGCGGCCTTGCTCGCCTGCGAGGCCGCGCGGACGATCGCGCGATTGTCATCCCGCAGGAGCTGGAGCCAGGAAGCGATATAGTCGGCGTGCCGCACCGTCGGCACGATGCCGAGCGAGGCGCAGCAGAAGGCGGCGTTCATCTCCGCAACCAGTTCCTCGAAGGCGTATTTCTTGGAGCCGAAGGAACCGGTGAGGTCGCGATCGAGGCGCGATCTATGCCCGGTCGCATGCCCGAGCTCGTGCAGCGCCGTGCGATGCCAGTTGATGGGCTCGAAATAGGCCTGCGGCGGCGGGACCTGCACGTAGTCCTGCCCCGGCGCATAGAAGGCGTGATTGCCGCCGATGCGAAAGTCGATGCCGGTCGACTCGATCAGCGCTTCGACCCTGGGCTCAATCAGGTCTGGCGGCGGTGGTGGCGCTGTCGCCGTAATGCTCTCCGGCAGGTTTTCGCACTGCGCGGTATTGAATACGGTGAAGCGTTTGAGGAACGGAATCGCCTAGGCTTCCTCGCCAACCTCGCGAGCGCGCCTCTTCTCCTCGTCGGGAATGAACCTGTCGGCGTAAACGACGGTCGTGCCGCGCTCGCCTTTGCGGACGTTGCCACCGAGGGAAAGGGCCTGGCGGAAGGTTAGCCAGCTCTGGCCGGGAAAGCCATGCTCGATGACGGCGCCCCAGAGGATTAGGACGTTGATCCCGGAATATTGGCGCCCTGTCGCCGCGTTCCCGGGCATCGCGAGCGGCGCCTTCGCCCCGGCGGTCCCCCATGGCTGGACCCAGGGGACGGAGCCCCTCTCGAGCTCGGAGATGATCCTGTTCGTGATTTCGTCATAGAGGCCGGCCCTCTCGGAGCCATGCCGGACGCGTGCGCCTTTCGTGGCCATCGCGGTTCTCCGCGACGGGCGCCGAAGGCCTCTCCTCCAGCTCTCAACCCGTCACGGCAAGCCGGGTCCGCACTCTCACTCTTTAGGGGCGTTGCGGGGTGTCCCCGCAGAAGGGGTCGGCCGAGACATATAGCTCGGCCGCAGGGGAAGGCCTTCCCCACTCTGGTTCATTTTGCGATTACGGCTCTGCAATAGCCGATCTGCAGACTGCCGATTTCCAGCTGTCAAGTGTCGCGCCTGCAGCGTGCGGGGGCGGCGCCAATCGGCGGTCGCTTCCGATATAAAGGCATATTGGGGACACAGGCTGGCCAGCGCCACATTTCATGTCCGAAGTATGCGACTTATTTCGGACGTGGGTCAGGCGACTTCGACTATCTGAACCCCGGCACCGAGAAGTAGCTGATACAGCGTTGCGATGGCCTGCCGAGCGCCTCGGCGGGCGCAATAGGTGAAAAGTACGCGCTGCTTGGCCCGAGTGAAGGCCACGAAGAACCCTGCGGTCGCTTCGACCTGATCCTCAACGAAGCTGCGGCGCCACGCATCATCATCGAGGCCAACGAAGATGACAGTGTGGTATTCTAAGCCCTTGCTCTTGTGGATCGTCATCAGCGGAACTGCGTGGACGCCTTCATAGGCGTCGAGTGCGGCGGACCAGTCGGCGGCACCCGCGGCAGAAGCAGTCAGGTGAAGCACGGCGGCTTCTAGGATCTTGCCAAGCCAATTGCCTTGGGCATAGGCGGGATGAGCGGCGAGCAGGCGGTCGCGGCCAATAAATCGCACCGCCTCGCGGACCACAGCAACCGTTTGGGCCCGATCGGTAGTGGGTGCTGGATGACGCTTAGCGAGGCCTAACGCAAATTCGTCGAGCTCGCGGGCGAAACGCCCCTGCGCGCTTGCGTCATCGGGACCAATTCCCCGAAGCACGGATAGTGCTTCCTGGCATTCTGACCAGTAGCGTCCGGCGCGTGGGCTCGTGGCCAGGCGAAGTAGGCCGATGATAAGCCGTGACGCCTCATCTGGCAAAAGGTCTTGTAGCGCGACAGCGCCGATCATGCTCGCCTCGTTGCGGAGCGAGAGCCCGGCAGCTTGAAAGGCTGGTTCTAGCACTGCAGCATAGCGGTCAGCACGCTGACGGATGAGCAGGACAAAATCGCGCGGACTGAGCTCGAATGCCTTCATATCTGCCGCAATGAAGGCTGCGAGCCGCGCGGCTTCGACTTGGGGCGTCGAGAAATCCCAGATCGCGCAACTCGCGCCGTCAATCGTGGGTTTAGCCTTCGACACCGGCTCGGCCGCCATGGGATCGAGCGCTTGGGCGAGGACGTGCTGGATGCGGACGAGTTCGGGGGAGGAGCGATAATTGTTGAAAAGTGGCGTGCGGACTGCGCCGAAGTCGGCGTCGAACGCAGCGAACGGATCGTCCATCGCCATCGCCCAGCGCATGATCTGCTGCTTGTTGTCGCCGACCGCCGTGATGACGGTCCCGCTCCCGAGAAAGATGGTCTTGACGAGATCGTACTGGACTTGGGTGGTGTCCTGAAACTCGTCCATGAACAGATGCGAGTAGGTCAGGCGCAGCGCTTGGCGAGCCATCGGGTTCAATCGAAGGAGGAGTTCGACAAGCCGTCCGATCATCGGGAAGGAGAGCCGAGTCTTGGCTCCCTCGTGAAGCGAGGACTGCCAGAAGCGATCAGCGGCCCATTGCGCGGGTGCGGGCCGCCACCCCTCGACCGGGAGCGGGTGCCCGACGAGATGGTGTCGCTCGAAAGCCTTGACGCCGATCGCCTGAATGTCAGCCATGGTGCCGATTTCAGGTGGCGGCGCGCCGACTTGTTGGTGCAGGAAGCCCCGGAACAGGTCGTCGTTGGTCCACATGATTTCGTAGTCAGGGCGCGGCCGCCAGCGTTCGGGTAGGACTTGGCCAAATCGGTCGAGTAGCCCCTTGGCGAAGGCGTCGAAGGTCATCGAATCAAAACGTGCAGCATGGCTGCGATGGCAGCGCTGGCGCACGCGCGTCGCGAGATTGGTTGCGGCGTCACGCTTGTAGCTGATTGCTAGTATGCGCTGCGGCGCGGGGGTCGCGCCGGTCTGGAGGAGGAAGGCGGCGCGCTGGGCGAGCAGCTCGGTCTTGCCCGCTCCGGGGCCGGCAATCACCGAGCGATGGTCATCGGACTTTGCGACGATCAGGGCATTGGCTTCGAGCGCCTCAACCCCCATCGGTGTCCAGTCATCAGGGCGGATGCGGCGCGCGAGCACTGCCATGGTCAATCGCGCCTCAGGCTTTTCGCGATGTGGGCGAGCAACTCGGCTAATACTGGCGGCATGTCGGCCTTGAGAGCGCCATTCTTGATGTGGGTTAGCGCGGCAAGGTGCGTCGCCGGCTTGCTGTGCGTGAGGAAGTGGTAGCGGTAATCGGGGAAGAGAGGCGGATGGTCTTTATAGGGACCGGTGTAAAGAGTCAGGCCGGGGCCTTTGGCCCCCAGAACGGCCTTGGCCGCGTCATCGGGTTCCATACGCGGGCCGCCGCCGGCGGGGATCGTCGCTTCATAGGCAGCCGGGAATGCTGCAAGCATCGCGAGGTCCAGATCTAGCGGTTCGGAGAAGTAGACCCCGTATTTCTTCAGGCAGTTGATCCAGCCGCGGAGAATCTTGCGGTCTTCCTCATCCTGCCAGGTGTGCATCTTGGCGAAGTCGGCGTCGGACAGGACACCCTTGTCGAGCTTGAGCAGTTCCTGCTTTGGCGCGCCGAACTCGACGAGATTCTCGATAGCCGTTTTGATGCGGCCGAACCCCCCTCCTGCCCGGCCTAGATCGAGGTCGATTAGGGTGGCGTAGGGGATTTCAAGCTGAGCGAGCAGCCGCCAAAAGTGCTGCACATGGCGCCCGCCAAGCGGAACAATCGCGACAAAGGCCGGATCGATCAAGAGATCGAGCGCCTCGGCCAGGCGCGGCAGCACCACACGTTCGGAGTCGCCTTCGACCAGAAGAACGAAGCGCGCGAAATAGAGCTCGGGGAATGCGAGCATCCCGCCGCGGACGAACTTCGCCTCCTCACCGATGCCCTTCGGCAACTTGATCTTCTTGATCGTAGAGATACGCGTGGTGGGATTGCTGCGGCAATAGCGCACCTCGCGCGGCTCGACCCGGCTGAGTACCGCGGGCGAGTGGCTTGTCACGAGCGCCTGGGCGCCTCCATCTTCGGTTAGCGATCGAACCTGATTCAAGATGCGCGCGAGGAAATACGGCGACAGGTGATTTTCCGGCTCTTCCAGAGCGAAGATCGACAGGGCCGGGATTCGCAGCTGATCTTTGTGAAAGCCTTCGACTTTGCCGGTGACCACCTGGCGTTCCATGTCGAATACGGCGGCGGCAAGTGCGAAATAGAAGAGCGACTGCTGGCCGTCACTGAGACCGTCGAGTCCCCGCTCTTGCCCGTCGGGTCCCTGCTCAAAGATGACCGCAATCCTGCTGACTACTTCCTCGAAGCGGCGGCCAACCAAGCTGAGGCGGGGCTTAGTGTCGACAACCTCGTCATGGAGGGACGACCAGCGTGCCTGGAGCGCCTTGCCGATCGCCGCAATCGCCCTCTCGCCCTCGAAGGCTTCGGTCAACGCCTCCGCTGCCTCGTCGACGCTGTCGCGAGCATTGTCGGACCATTCAATTGCGCGCAGAAGGCGAGCGGCAAGCGCGCCGGTTGTCGCGCGCACCTGCGCGCTCGCGTCTCGGCTCGCCGGCGTATAATAGAGCTGGATGAGCCCGCGGTCCGCGGGCGGCACCGGGTGCTTTTTGGCGTCCGCCGGCGAGTCGTCGAGCGTATCAACCCAATAAAGGTCTTGGGACACTTCGCCTTCGACCGTGCTGTCGTCTTCCCAGCGCGCCTCCAGCCGCATGCGGCACACCGGCGGCTTGTCTTCGCGGGCGATGAGCATGTGCCGAAAGGATGGTGCGACGGTCTCAGGCGTGGCGGTTCCATCGGCCAGTTCGGGTAGCGCGATCAGCACGTCGATGACCAGATCCTTCGCCAAGCGGTCATCTGGATCAGCGTCCGCAGCCAAATGAAAATCGGAGCGATGGATCGTGCGCTCGGCGCGGCTAACGCCAAAGACCTTGGAGAGCGCCTTGAGTAGAGCTGTCTTGCCGGCCGCGTTGGAGCCGACGATGGCGGTGACCTCGGGGCTGAAGGGAACCTTGAGCGGGTCGGGACCGAAGCAGCGGAAGCCGGAGATGGTGACGCTTTCGAGACGCAAGTAGTGGACTTTCGATTAGCGGTGATCAGGTGGCTGGGAGCGGATCGGTGCCTTCGCTGAGGATGGCGAGATAGCGGCGATACCCAAAGACGCGGCCGCGGCGCCGGCCAGTCACTTCATCGACGATGCCGAGGCGCTGCAAGTCAGTGAGAGCGGCGTTCACCGTAGGTGCCGACAGCCCGGTCCGCTCGACGAGCTGATTGCTGGTTACGTAGGGGTTTTGCTGCATCAGGTCGTGTATGCGTAGAGCCGAGCCGGCGCGCTCGCTCTCGGCGGTGATGCGTTCGCGATCTTGCTTGAATAGATTTACGATACGGGTCGCGGCGTCGAAGGCCTGGTTGGCGGTCTCCGCGACTCCATCGAGGAAAAATTCCAGCCAGGCCTCCCAAGAACCATGCTCGCGGACTTCCTGGAGGAGCCGGTAGTAGTCTGCGCGGCGCGTTTTCAGATAGAGGCTGAGGTAGAGTAGCGGCTTGCGCAGCACGCCATGGACGCAAAGGTAAAGAGTTACCAGCAGTCGCCCGATGCGTCCGTTACCGTCAAGAAACGGGTGAATCGTCTCGAACTGGACGTGAAGGAGCCCCGCCTTGATGAGCGCCGGCAGCCTTGAGTGGTCCTCGTGCATGAAGGCTTCCAGAGCACCGAGGCTCGCGTCGAGCTCAGTGACAGGTGGCGGGACGAATAGGGCGTTTCCCGGTCGGCTGCCGCCGATCCAGTTCTGAGAGCGCCGGAATTCCCCTGGGTGCTTGGTACCGCCGCGCCCACTCTGCAGGAGCCGGGCGTGCATCTCCCGGATGAGGCGGAGCGATAGCGGCAGCTCGTTGAGGCGTTCGAGCCCGAACATCATCGCGTCGACGTAGTTCGAGACCTCGCGGATGTCGTCGATCGGCTCACCGGCCTGAGCCTCGGTTTCGAAACGGAGGAGATCGGAGAGAGTCGATTGGGTGCCCTCGATCTGGGACGAGAGGACCGCCTCCTTGCGAACGTACATGTAGAGGAACAGCTCCTGGCGGGGCAGGAGCATGGTGATGCCGTCGAGGCGTCCCAACGCGCGCTCGGCGACGCTTAGGCGGTCGAGCAGCGAGAGAACATCGATTGGTGGAACGGGCGGGAGCGGGGGCGGCACAAAGGCGCGGACGATCTCGCCCGCGACGGGAGTCTCGATAAAGCGGCCAAGACGGCTATCGTTGGTTGAAGTGTCAGCCATGTCATTATCATGGCCGAAATGAGCTATTTAAGCAAACGCCTCTTGGCTTAAATAGCTAGATTGCTAAGGTAAGTGGCCTTAAATAAGGAGGCTGCTGAGTGTCCGGCTATACACAAAGGGTTCGGGACAGCATTCTGCCGCGCTCGGTCGCCGGCACCCTCCCGGCTGCCTTTGCGGAGTGGACGTTCACCGAGAATACGATCGACCATGAAGCGACGATCGAGATCTGCGAACTCTGCGGCCAGCAAGATCTTCGATATCATTTCGAGATTGCGAACCGTTACACAAAAGCGACGCTATGGGTAGGATCCCACTGCATTCTCCAGTTCGGCGTCGCGGTACTCGAAGATGGCCGGCAGCTGTCATCGGATGAGGCCAGGCGCCGGCTTGCGAAGCTGACGCAGCAGATGCAACTCCAGGGCTGCGTCAAGGCCTTGGAGCGCCTCGCTGCCGCCGAGGCCAACCCCATCCTGACCGGCGCGCTCGACTACTACCGACGCAACAAGAAGCTCACGCCGAAATATGCTGCGGTCGTGTTCTGGAAACTCCAGAGCTTCGGCATTGATCATCATCCCTCCTTCTTCCAGGTCGAGTTGCGGCGCGCGCAACACATTGAGGACCTGCGTCAGATGCCCACCGGCCGGGTGCATCGGTTCTGGGGCGCGCTCAGCCCGGCTCAGCGCCGCAAAGCTATTGAGCTTGGTCATCGCCCCCCAGCTCGCAGGAGCACGGCATGATCAATCTCCACGAACGATTGTCGGAGTTTTCCTATGGCTATGGCGTCACGCGCGAGATGGAGCGTCGGCTCGCCACTGCCGGTGTTCGCGCGACACCGTTCCTGCCGAGTCTGCTGCATGAAGCGAGTTTGGGCTTTGATGTCGCCTTCTCTGGCCCTGGCCAGGTCGTCATGTTGCAATTCAAGTTGGGGCAGCAGTTGTCGCGGTTTCGGCGTCTCAGCCCGGCCGAGAGCATCCCGGTACTGCAGAAGCCATTCTGGCGCTACCACGTCGATCTTGATGAACACCAGTTCCAGCGTCTGGAGGAGTTTGAGCAAGAGGGCGCGGACGTGTTCTATGTTGCGCCACGCTTCTCCAACTGGGCCGGTTACGAGAGGGCATTCCACGCGAGCGAAGTCCTGCGACGATCGTTGTTGCTTCGGCCTTCGCAGATTCGGCTAGGGGCGGCTGGCGCGCCGGGCGAGCATCGCATTGTCTATGATAGGGTGAGCCGATACGTCTGTTCCGACCCTCGTGCCATTGACGAGGTGCGGCCGGAAGACGCGGTCGAAAAGACGGCCGCAAGAGCACGCGAGCCCGGTCCACCTCTTGCAGCTCAACTGGAGAGGCTTGTTACGCGAGAGAGAACCCGCGATCTACCGCGGTTGTCGCGACCTCGTCAGCGCGATCTTCGGTCACGGGCTCGCACCCCTGCGGATGCCACGGCGGCTGAGATCGGGCTGGAGGCTTGGCTACAAGGAGCACAGGTCCTGTTCGTCACGCCCGTTGACTGATTTCTTGATACTGCCGTCTTCGACAAAACTGTTGGCGCGGCTCATCAGCAGACGACTGAAAGTTGGAAAGGTGCCGCTCTATCCAAAGAGCGGTTCCCCGAGGGCGAAGGTAAAGGCTTACTCAGCAGAGTTACGGACACCGAATTTGCTCGAGTGAGGATGCCGCGCATGCTATGTTCTCACGACGATATCGCCCTCTGTCGACGACCGGACCAGTTCATATGTATTTGAAATCGATCCTCGACGTAGAAGCTCCTCCGCCTGGAGTTGAGGTTGATGCACGGTGCGTACCAACAGGATCGTCACCAGAACAGTTAACGGTAGCTGGGCTGTTCGCGGGAATTGGCGGACTTGAGCAAGGATTTCATAATGAGGGCCATCGCAGCGTACTGCTCTGCGATGCTGATCCGCGCGCCCGCGACGTGCTCGCGCTACGCTTTCCGAGAGCCGCATTGTCGGAGGATGTTCGGGCGTTGAAAGCGCTGCCGGCTTGCGACGTCCTCACCGCAGGATTCCCCTGCCAAGATCTGAGCCAGGTCGGGCGTCGAAAGGGCATCTCGGGACCGAACTCCGGTCTCATCGACGTTGTACTCGACCTTCTCGCCAAGGCGAGACCCGGGCCGACCTGGCTCGTCCTTGAAAACGTTCCTTTCATGCTGAGCCTTGATGGTGGCCGCGCGATCGATCGGATCGTCACCTCACTTGAGGAGATGGGGTTCGCCTGGGCCTATCGGACTGTCGATGCGCGGGCGTTCGGGCTCCCGCAACGTCGCCGTCGCGTTGTAATCCTGGCATCACGAGCAAAGGATCCTCGCCCCGCGCTGCTCGGCGTCGATGCCGCTGCGCCGAAGCCGACAAAGCGCGGGGTCCACGCTTGCGGCTTCTATTGGACGGAAGGCAATACCGGCCTTGGGTGGGCGATCGATGCGACGCCACCCCTTAAAGGCGGATCGGCGCTGCACATTCCCTCGCCACCCGCAATCTGGTTTCCCCAACGGCGACTTATCGGTGTGCCGTCGATCGAGGATGCCGAGCGCTTGCAAGGATTCGAGGCCGGCTGGACGCACATCCCGGGCGAAGATGTCCGCCAGACTCGCCAACGTTGGCGGCTGGTCGGCAACGCGGTCAGCGTACCATTCGCTAGCTGGATCGCCCGGCGGCTGACGGCCGACGCGGACTATGACGGCGACGGTGATCCGGATATCGTCGCAGGAGCCCGATGGCCGAGCGCCGCCTGGGGCATGGATGGCCGCAGAGGCCTTGCCTCGGTGTCGGAATGGCCCGAGGTGGCTGTGCAACAGCATCTGGCGACATTCCTTACGCGTAGCGTGATGCCATTGTCCCGCAAGGCGACCGCCGGGTTCCTTTCCCGCCTTGAGCAGAGCACGTTGCGATACGAGGAGGCTTTTCGCCTCGATTTGCGGCACCATATCGAGATGCATGACGCGGCCGACACGCCCTGATCCGATCGCCGCTACGACCACCAAACGAATGGCGGCAACGACGGGACGCGATAATCCGCGTGAACGGGCGCTGCGATCCGCGCTGCACTGTCGTGGCCTGCGGTTCAGGCTGCATCGACGGCTGCTGACCAATTCGCGGCGAACGGTCGATATCGTCTTCCCGCGCGCCCGGCTCGCCGTCTTCCTCGACGGCTGCTTTTGGCATGGATGCCCGTCGCACGGCACTTGGCCCAAGAACAACGCCGAGTGGTGGCGGGAGAAGATCGAGACCAATGTCGCGCGCGATCGCGACACGGATCGTCGTCTGGAGGCGCTGGGCTGGACGGTGATGCGTATCTGGGAACACGAGCCGATCGAGGACGCCGCCGATCGGCTCGGGCATTGGCTGCGCCGCATTCAAACCGAGAACACTCGCGCCTGATCCTTGAGCGAGGTCCAGATGCGGCGGTGCGCTTCGAAACCGGACCATGTGCCGTCCTCCGCGCCGGCGGCGACCGTGTCGCAGCCATGGACGTAATCGGCGATAACACCGCGAACCGCCTCGCGTGCGACGACCACGCAGCCGATCTGATGGCGGGACAGCGACACGCACCACCGGCCTGCTTCGAGATCGAAGGCGACCGGTCGCTCCGGGAGCGAGAGCGGGTGACGAACAACCGAGATCGGCAGCTGGAGGCCCTGCCATCGTTCGACCGTGTCGACGCGCAGCCCGCCGCGCCCGCGCTGCCGCAGGCGATCGGCGATGGCACCGCCCGACACGACGTGGGGATCGATGCAGCCGACGTCGTCCTCGCGCAGCGCGCGCTCCCCGATCCATTCGCCCTGCCGGACCAGCACGCGATCGGCGACGTGCGCAATGAGCTCGGCCAACTCGAGATCGGCCTCCTGATGGGCGGGCGCACGGCCTGGTAAGGTCAGGGCTACGAGACTCCGCCCCGCAGCGATCGCATCGAGCGCATCGTCGATGCCGCGCTCGAGCCCGGAGACGGCGAAGCGCAACCGACGCTTGTTGGGGTCGACGACCGAGTCGAACGGCAGGTCGGGATAGAAAGATGCCTGAACGAGGGCAGCGGTGTCCGGTAGCAAGCGGCGCGTCACGGGAAGCCCGAACACGGGCGTGCCGGGGAAGCGATCCAAGACATAGGCAGGGGCCGACCAGTGGATCTTGTGCGGCGCGGCCTCAAGGTTGGTCGTGTCGGCCGAGGTAACCGGATCGAGCTGCCCTGGATCGCCGACCATCAGCACGCGAGTGGCGAGGCTCGCGATCGGCATGAAGTCGGAAGCGGCCAATTGATAGGCTTCGTCCACGATCATCAGGTCGAATGTCCCGATCGGGAGCTGGTGCAGATAGGCGGCAAGGAGGTGGGCGTTGGTGACGATCACGCCTGGGCCGATGTTCAGGCCGGGCGCCCATCCGCTCGACGCCGTGATGCGGCCGATGAGGTCGACCGGCAGGACTCGATGCTTGGCATGAGCGAGTTCGGTGCGCGGAAAGCGATAGTCCAGCAAGCGGCGCGCCACGTCATAGAGCTGCGATACGCCTGGGGTGACGATGACCACGCGCATGGCGGGACGCGCCACAGCAACCGCCGTGGCGCACTCGACGAGGAAGGTTTTGCCGGCACCGGGCGGCGACTTCACGATGGTGAGCGGCGCGGTGCCGAAGAGAGCATGATCGATCGCGGCATCGAGCACGCGGTCCGCGTCGTCTTGGCGCTGCCGAATGGCCGTGGTCATGGTCATCGCCTCGCTGCGCGCGCAATCGCGAGCGCCGATTGGCCGGTCGAGGGGCGGGGTGGAATCGCAGGGGCCGCATCTCCGTAGAAGATCCAAGGCTGCCGATTCCTCGTCTCCTTCAGAGCCTTGTGATTCACGAAGGCATAGGCGTCGCGCAGCAGTTCGACGCGCGCGCCCACGGTGAGCACTCCGGTCTGGCGGACGCCTTCGGTGATCTCTATCGAGATGCGCGTGCCGCCGGCGGCGGTCGCGCCGAGCGCCCTCACGACGCCTTTCACCCCGCAGCCAACGATCTTGATCTTGTCGTCGAGCCGGAAGCGGATGACGTTCTGGTCCGACTCCACGTCGATGTCGCAGGGCTTGAAGTTGCGGCGGGGTTGGCTGACGTTCGTGACCGTGCCAATCACGACACCGCCCGCTCGTATGGCCTGTTCGCGCAGTGCCGGGTCATTCTCTAGGGCCGCGAGCTCCGCTTTGTCACGGCCGGCCTCGAGCGTGCCCAGCTCGGCGGCGAGCCGATGGGGCGCGCGGGCCGGGTAGAAACCGTTCTGCAGGTCGTATTCGACGCGCTTGGCCGAATCCTCGACCAGGCTGCCGAGGCCCGTCGCCGGCAATCCCAGGGCCAGGAAGGCGCCGCGCCCTTCGACCAACAGGTGCCATTCCCGAACAATCCAATGCCGCAATGTATCGGCGATCTGCGCTTGCAGCGCGTGCCGGCGTGCGCCTGCCGCGTTCTTGGCCTCCTTGCGCAGACGATCGATCCGGTCATCGATGGGTTGGTCCGGCGTGTTCGGGAGAATGCCCGACGCGGGCAGTCGGATGCGTTCGCGCGATTCGGTCAGGGGATCAGTCACGGTGGCATCGAACCAAGCCAGGATGGCGTCGAGGTGGCCCGCCTCGATCGGGGCCATGCCCGTGACGCAATGGTCCTGCAGCAGGGCCGCCGCATCGGCAACGAGCTGCTGGCCCGGGACCATCGCTTCGCGCGCTATGATTCGACAGGTCTCGCCCATGCGCCGGATCTCATCGGGCGCATTCTCGTTGCGCCAATAACGATGGCCGAGCACGTCGAGCGCTTCGAGCGTGACGCCATGGGGAATCCAGACGCGCATCGCACTGGCGGTCGCAAGCGCCCGATCGACCGTCGCGTTGAGGAAATCGGCGAACGGGCACAGATCCCCCACGTCGCGGCCGATCGGGTCGAGCCGCACGACGATTTGAGGATCGCGATCCAAGGTGCCGAACGCGATCGCCTGAATGTGCTCCTCGGTGACGATCTTGATCGTGGCAATGCCGATGGTGATCGCCGGATCGGGCGAGAGGCCACTCGACGTGCGCGTCGCGAGTGCGCGGCCGGTATACCGGGCGACCACGCGATTGATGGTATCCTCGAACGCGTTCATGCCGCTCTCCCCACTTCATGCTGGTCAGCGAGGGTCCGAAGCCGTTCGGCGACGATCCGTTCGTGCTCATCGGCCGGCGCTACAGCGCCCGTCAGGAGGCCGATGACCCGATCCATCGCTATGTCACCGAGCACCTCGCCGGCGACATCACCCATGTCGGCGGCGCGCCCTGCCACGCGTTCGCGGCACCATTGCGCCATGACGCAGCTGGCCAGGCACGCATCCTGGAAATTGGGTTCGAGATCGGTGGCCACGGTATAAGGCGCCGCGCCGGCGCGCAGCATGTTGATACGTTCGCGATGACGCAGGAACGCCGCGATACCGATGCGAATGGCCTCGACCGCCCCGCCGAGATCCTCGATGCGCGGTGCATGGGGGCGCAGGCCGTTGGGCCGGGAGAAAATCAGCAAGCCCTTTGGGGCGACCAACATCGCTGGGTCGAGGCGATGATATTCGTGGCGAAGCGCCAGAACCTGCGCCCCGAGCTGGAGGCGGACGCGCGCAAGATCTCCCCGGGGGACCTCATTTTCGCGAACGATGAACGATTTGAGATCGCCGGGCAGATAACAGCCCAGTTCCACCGACCAGACCAGCAGATCGGGCGCGATGAAGAAATAAGGCCGCGGGCCCGGGCTAGTCGGAATGAGCAGCTGCGGCTGGACGATGATGTGCGGTGCGGTCCCGCCACGGATGCTGTCGGTGAGGATCGCGCGCGTGATATTGAGCCGTGCGATCCTCGCATCGTCCTTGCTGCCGGGGTGGTCGTCGGTGAGATTGCGCACCCGGACGTCGTCGGGATCGAGCCCGATAAGCGGGCTCAGCGTCTCGCGCAGCAGGCGAGCATCGCCGGCATACGCGTTGCTCTCGAACTGAGCGCCGCGGCGCTTGGATGATTGGCGTTCACCGAACTCGCGATCGTAGCGCTCGCCCACGACCTGCTCGTAGAAGCGCTTCTCCGAGCCCTCCTGCATGACCATGGCCCCGAGGATCTCGCATGTCGGGTTGCCAGCGAGACGGACTAGGGCGGTGCTGCCCTTAACGCTCATCGGCGCTCACCCAGCCCGGCTTCGAGCCCGGCAGCGACACCAGCGGCGCCCGGGCTCCGAACAGAAGATCGCGTTCGGACAGGCGCGTGGCGAGCGTCTCGGCCGCTTCGATGCGGGTCCTCTCGTCCTCAGCACGATGGCGCCCGATCAGTTCCGCGATCGCCTTCAGCCATTCGTCATAGGGGAACATGCCGCGCTGCACTTGCAGGCCGGCGTCGCGCGCCTGGTCGGCCGCGACATAGTTCAAAGTCTCCGGGTTGGCGGCGACCAGCTCCTTGCGGTGCGCGGCACGCGCCAGGCGGATTGTCCAGGCTGCGCCCTCGAGAAAGAGCAGCCGCCCAGACATCGGCCCGATGATGCGGTTCTGGAGCGGCCAGTCCGACCGCGCCCAGAAGCGCTTCACCGCCTGCCCCTGATCATGGGTCAGGCAATGGCAGAGATAGACTGGCTTGGCCCGGGACGAGTCGAAGGACTTGGCCTCATCGTTGGAGAGCGTTCCGAAGCGGGTCGAAGGGATCGTGCGGTCCTGGAGTGGGCGCAGCACGTTCGCGATCAGAAGCGAGTTGAGCGGCACCATGGCATCGCCCAGCAAGTCGAGGACGATCTCGCGGAGCGGCCGCCCGCCATCCGGCGTCCGCGGCCGGCTGCGTCGTTCGAGACGGGCACGATGCTCGCGCACCTCAAGGAGGCGGCGTTCGAGTTCAGCTTCCTCTGCGCGGAGACGGTCGAGATCGGTCGTATGTGCGTTCATGAGTCGTATCCTATAGAACTCTATCGGACTTGTCTATAGGAAACTATCGGGAAACTCCATCAGGGAATGTAGACCGCACTGCGGTGGTGGTGGAAATAGGCTCTGCTCTCGTCCCGGAGTGGCCGTGGTGGCGGTCTCTGGACGGTGTGCATCCCGAGCTTGACCGCGTCCGTCTCCTGTAATTGGGAGGAAAAGAGCGCTCGACCATCGTCTTCGAACCCGATCAGCCCCCGATCGAACAGGAAATCGGCGTGCGGCGCGAGCATCAGGCCATTGAACCCATCGAGACGTTCCGCGGCCGTGCCGCAAGCGCGCCATGGCTTGATATGGCTCGCGATCAGCAGATTGGGCTTGTCGATCCCCGTGATCCGGCAAATGGGCTCGACGTCGAGGACACGTTTGCGGAAGAGGCCCTGACCGCGCCGTGCACGGGTCAGCTGCTCGCGGACCGTTCGATCGATGGACGTGTCCTCAAGAATGCTTCGCTCGACGAGATCGTCCAGCGTCGTCGCGAAATCGGAGATCGTCTTGGCCGGCGCCACGAGGAGATCGGCACGAGGCAACCTCGCGGCCTCAAGGACGAGATCGACGAGGGCGCGGTCGACCTCCGCCAGATAAGCCTTTTGATTGCCGTTCCCGGTCGTGGGTTGGATCGGCGAGTGCGTAGCGGGTAGGAGTGGCGCCAGCCGTGCGAGCATATCTTTGGGCCGGACGGCCAGGGCGGCGTCGAGCCACTCGACTGGGAGTAGCCATCCGACGGCATTCCAATAGGCACCGATCGAACCGAACTCCTCGGGCTTGGGAGCGCTGATCGCGAAGTCGGCGACGATCCCAATCCGACCCACTCTACCCTCGGCATAGGAGAGAACCAGATCGCCGGGTGCGGCAAGACGCATGTTGTCATAGAATCTGCTGCGGGCGCCGTTGGCCTCGGTCACGGGAGACCAGAGATAGCCGCCGGCGATTTCCTGGCGCATCGTCTGCGCATGATTGACCCACCAATATCGCACAAAGCGATGATGATCTCATCGATCCGGATTTTACAAGCCGAGAGGAGAGAGCGTCAGCGCCAACAACGAGTTAATCTCATCAGGCGTAGCCACTGCGGTGGTGCGCGAGAGACGGGGACAGCCCGGCGGTTTTGGCGCACCCGACAGGATTCGAACCTGTGGCCTTCGCCTTCGGAGGGCGACGCTCTATCCAGCTGAGCTACGGGTGCTTATCGGTCGCAACTGCTTACGCAGTGCTTACGTGAACTTTTTGCGAGTTAAAAGCCAAGAACGAGGACCTCGCAAATCCTTGTTCTCACTGTCTATTTTCGTCTCCTTCCTTGCCCAAACCGACTTGACCTCTGCCTTCGGAGGGCAGCGCTCTATCCAGCTGAGCTACGGGTGCTTCGGGCGGTGGGCCGCACGCGAACTGGCCGGAACCTACTTTAAGGTCGAACGAAGCGCAACCACTAGATTGGGCCGGGAGACAGCAGCGTCGACAGCGTTCCGGACATGAAAGGCAAGCGTATTCAAAAAGGAACGGGGGCGTGGAAATCGACGCTTTCACCGGTCGCTGGGTGGATGAAGCCGAGATGGGCGGCGTGCAGGTTCAAGCGGTCGGCGGCGGCAAGGGCTTCGCCCGTTGCGTAAAATTCGTCGCCAATGATCGGATGGCCGATTTCCCGCATGTGCACTCTCAGCTGGTGGGTACGCCCGGTGAGCGGGGTAAGCTGCACACGCGTCACCTGACTTTCACGGGCAACGACCTGCCAGCGGGTCTGGGCGGGTCGTCCGCGTGCGTGATCCACCTGTTGGCGGGGCTTGTTTTCCCAATCGGTCGCAAGCGGAAGATCGACGAATCCTTCCTCGTCGGCAGGCGAGCCCCATATGCGGGCGAAATAGGTCTTTCGCGTCACGCGTTTTTCGAACTGGATACCGAGCCGTCCGTGAGTCCACTTGTCCTTGGCCATCACCACGACGCCGGACGTATCCTTGTCGAGCCGATGCACCGTGCCAACCCCGGGCCAGCGATCGAGCACACGGGACTGGAGGCTGTCGTTAAGGGTGGGATCCTTGCCCGGGACGCTCAGCAATCCCGAGGGCTTGTCAAAGACGAGGATGTGGTCGTCCTCATGGATCAACGACAGCCAAGGCTCCCGGGGCGGATCATAAACGAATGTCTTGGGCATTGGGTTGAGCATAGGGCGCAAATAGATCATTTTTCCCGCAAAGGGAAATTGCCCTTATATTGCCGCGAATTTGCCACACCTGTTCCCATTATGGGCGGAGATGTGATAGCTGCATCTGATACTGTTGCCTTTTGACGCTGCTGGGAGATGAACGAGGGATGCCGGCAAGAAAGCTGCTCGCGCTTGTTGTTGCTTTTCTCATCGGCTGTTCGGTCGTGCCCGCCAAAGCGGACGAACGCGCCTATATCGAACTGCTCATCCAGTATTATGCCCAACATTATGAGGTGCCGGTCGAGCTCGTGAGGCGCGTGGTCAACCGGGAATCGACGTTCAATCCCCGCGCCCGTAATGGGCCATATTGGGGCTTGATGCAGATTTTGCCGGCCACGGCCCGTACGATGGGCTTTACGGGCAAGCCGGAAGACCTGCTCGATCCGGAAACCAATCTTATCTATGGGGTAAAATACCTGCGCGGCGCCTATCTCGTTGCCGAAGGCAACCATGATCGGGCGGTTCAGCATTATGCGCGCGGCTACTATTATGCGGCGCGCGACAAGGGACTTCTCGAGCTTACCGGTCTGAGGCCGGGCCCTTCTTCACCCGCCGCGCCCCCGCCGCCGGCGCAAACCGCCATAGTGCCGACCCCGCCGGTCCCTCCCGAACGCATACCGCAATTCGAGCCGCCCGTCGTTGCGGCGGTGCTTCCTTCCCCCGCTGTCGAGCCCCCAGCGGCCAGCGCTGCTGCCGCGGAGGCGCCGATGGTCGTTGCGCTCGGTTTCCTGCCGCCGTCGCGGCCGATCGGATTGATCGAAGAGGCCGCGTCGAGCCCCGCCCTGGCCGCGATCGAGGCTGCCGACGCAACCGCGCCTCAACCTGCGCGGCCAGATCCCCATGATTCCCTCAACGCTTCGATCCTCATGGCTTCCGCCTATATGGCCAGCAATCCCGATCTTGGTCTCAGGCCCTCGGTCGACATCTTCGAAGGTACGTTCCTGATGCTCGAGGCCATTGGTGGCGTGCAGCCGGGCGAGGTGTTGCGCTGATGCATCGCCACACCTCATTTGGCCTTCTCCGGGTATTGAGTTAACTGCCCATGTGCTAGGCTTTTGCCTCAATTGCGAGCCGGTATCCCCTTGGCGCGCAAATCGACGGAATGGATTGAATTGATCGCGTACCAGCCGTGAAGCCATTTTTTGCCCATAAAGTTGCGGCGCTTGCCCTTCTCGCCGGTTTCCTTGCGCAGCCGGCGCTCGGGTTCGAATTGTTCGGCATACGCTTTTTCGGAGGCGATGAAGGTGCCGATGCGGAGGCCGTCATCGCCGACCCGCGCACCTATGTCCTGAGTTTTGAAACGGGAGCGGATGCCGAACTGGACTCTGCCCTGCGCGCCGCGTCGAGCCTCTGGGCCGATCAGGAGCGTCCCGCCTCGGGCGTGCCCGGTCTTTTGGCCAAGGCAAGGGGCGACTATGCCCGGCTCACCGCCGCGCTTTACAACCATGGATATTATGGCGGCGCTATCTCCATCCTTGTCGACGGACGCGAGGCCAGCGCCATCCCGCCCGATGCGCGAATTGGCGAACCTGCGACGATCTCGGTAAGGATCAATCCCGGGCGCCAGTTCATCTTTGGCCGGCTGGAGACCGCCAATCGCGCGCCGCTCGCCACCGACCCGGACGATTTTGTCGACGTGCCCGAAGAGCAAGGTTTTGCCCCCGGCCAGATCGCCAGGGCAACCGCCATTGCCCGTGCCGAACAATTGCTGGTTCAGGCTTGGCGGCAGCAGGGCTATCCCATGGCTGAGATCGGCGCGCGCAATGTGGTTGCCGATCATGCAACGGGCACTGTCGACGTCCGCATCAGCGTGGCCCCCGGGGGATATGCAACGATCGGACCCGTTTCGGTGCAGGGCACCGAAAACATGAACCCCGATTTCGTGGTGCGCCAGACCGGTCTGGTGCCGGGCGCCGAATACGACCCGGACGACATCGCCCTGGCGCGCGAGCGGTTGTCGCGGCTCGACGTTTTTCGTTCGTTGCGGATCGAAGCGGCCAGCGCCATCAACCCCGATACCTCCCTGCCCTTTACCGTGATCGTCCAGGAGCAACCCCTGCGCCGCTTCGGTGTCGGTGCGACGCTCTCCACCATCGATGGCCTTGGCGTTGAGGGGTTCTGGCTGCACCGAAACCTTTTCGGCGAGGCCGAACGCCTCAGGCTCGACGCAAGGATCGCGGGAATCGGCTGGCCGGTTGATACGGCAGAGTTCGACTATGCCTTTGGGGGGACGTTCACAAAGCCCGGCATCCTGACGCCCGACACGGACTTCATCGGGACGATGGCCGCTCAACGCCTTGTCCTGCCTCTCTATACCGAAACCTCCGTCAGTGGACGGATCGGGCTCAACCACCTTTTTACCGATACGATCAGCGCCGAGGGCGGATTGCAGGTCAAGCACTCGTTGTTCGAGGACGATCTGACCTTCGGGAACCGCAACTTTACAATGGTTGGCGCCTATGGCGCGGCCACGTTCGACAACCGCGACTCCCAGCTCGATCCAACCGGCGGCTTTTATCTCGCGGGGACGCTCGACCCGGTTTACGAGTTCGAATATCAAAACGCCATTATCCGCGCGACGGCCGAGGCGCGCACCTATCTGGCGTTTGGGCCGGAGTCCAATTTCGTCTTGGCGGGACGTGTCCGCGCCGGAGCGCTGGGCGGGCCCTCGCTTGCGGAAATCCCACCCGACATGCTGTTCTTTGCTGGCGGCGGGGGGTCGGTGCGCGGCTACGGCTTCCGGTCCATTGGTGTGGATGACGGCATGGGCGGCGTCACCGGAGGCCGCTACCTTCTCGAAGCATCGATCGAGGGGCGAGTACGGTTCAACGAGGAATGGGGGGCGGTCGGGTTTGTCGATGGCGGCTATGTCGCCGCGGATACCTTCCCTGGCCTCGATCAGCTCAGGCTGGGTGCAGGCGTCGGCGTCCGGTATTATACCGTACTCGGCCCGCTCCGGCTCGATGTCGCCATACCGCTCAACAAGCGGCCCGGCGATCCCGATTACGCGCTTTACGTTGGCATAGGACAGGCGTTTTGAAACAGCTCGCTGCCCTTTGCTGCGCTGGCACCCTGATGCTGGCCCCCACGCCGGCCTTGACGCAAGTGACCGGCGAGACGCTTATGGAAACGCTTGCGCGTGCGGCAGCCCTCGATGAGGAGGAGCAGCGCTCGGGGCTTGTCTCTTTTGTCGAGAACCAGATTTCGACGCCCGACCGCCAGATCAGGCTGACCAATATCGAGGGTGCGCTGTCCTCGGACGCTTCCATCGGGCAGATCACCATCTCGGATACCGAAGGGATCTGGCTCATCGTCGAGAATGCGGCGATCAGCTGGAATCAGGGTGCGCTCCTGTTCGGGCGGCTCGAAATCCGCTCGCTTTCCGCCGACTCCATCACCTATGTGCGCAATCCGGTTGTTACCGAAGAGCCGGGGCTCCCCACCCCCGAAGCGGGTGGATTTGCCGTGCCGGAGTTTCCGGTGGCCGTCATTCTCGAAAGCCTTTCAGTACCGCAGGTGATATTCGGAGAGCAGGTTTTCGGGCTGGGGTCGGAAATCTCCATCGCGGGGTCGATGACACTGGTGGATGGGGCAATCGATGCCGACCTCGACATCGTGCGTCTTGACGGGCCTGGGGGCACGCTGAACCTCGATCTCAACTATTCGAACGAGACGCGCGAGATTGATCTTACCCTCGAACTGGTCGAACCCGAAAACGGTATCGTCGCCAATCTGCTCAATATCGAGGGCAGGCCCGAGATCGCCCTCGGGATCTCGGGCTCGGGCAGCATCGACAACCTCAACGTAGCCCTTTCGCTCGACGCCGATAGTCGGCGGATTCTCACAGGATCGGGCTTTTTGAACCAGGGCGCGGAGGGTCTCCGCGTTCAGGCCGATCTCCAGGGGCCGATTGCCGATATCCTGCCCGCGGCCTATCGCGACTTTTTCGGAGAGCGCTCGGCACTTTCATTCGATGCCCTGTTGAGGGACGAAGGCGGGCTCCAACTTTCCCAGCTAAGCCTTTCGGGCGGGCAGCTTTCCCTGCTTGCCAGCGGCGAAACCACCCGGGACTGGTTCCTGCGGCGTCTCGATGTGACCGGCGAGATAGGGGCTGCTGACGGAACCGCGGTCATTCTTCCCGTGCCCGGCGCTTCCACGCGCATCGACCGGGCGCGGTTCGAGGTGGACTACGGAGAGAACGGTACGACCGACTGGACCGGGACGTTGCAGGTGCTTGGCCTGACAACACCCGATTTCGCGGCACAGCATTTCTCGCTTAACGCCGAAGGGGTTGCTGCAAATCTCGATGATGCCGGATCGCGCCGCGTCACGTTCAATATAGACGGGCTGGCAGAGGGCATCACCGCGCGTTCAGAGGAGATCGCCGAGGTTCTAGGACCGCGCCTCGGCTTCGGTGCGGCGGGGCTTTGGCAGGCTGGCGACCCGATAACGCTTGCGCAGTTGCGGTTGACCGGCCGGGCCTTGCTGCTCGAGATGGCAGGGATTATCGACGACGGGGTGTTCGAAGGCGACATCGCACTCAACGCCGAGTCTCTCTCGCCTTTTTCCGGGTTGGCCGGGCGTGATCTCTCCGGAGCCATTTCCCTAAACGCGACCGGCTCCATTTCTCCGACCATCGGCGGTTTCGACCTGGTGCTGGATGGCACGGCGACGGACCTTTCCCTTGACGATCCGATTGCCGATGCGCTGATCGCTGGTCAGGCGCAGATTTCGGGCAGGGTCGCGCGGACGGAAGCGGGCATAGAGGCGCAAGGGTTTTCGCTCGTGACGCCAGAAGTGTCTGTCACGGCCGATGGCACCTTCGCCAGCCTTGCCGCCGATTTCCGGTTCGAGGCCGTTCTTGATGACCTGGCAAGCCTCGCGCCTGATGCCAGGGGTCGGTTGAGCGTTAGCGGTACTGCACGGGGCGAAGATGGGCTTCTCGATCTCGAGCTCGTGGCCACGGTACCGGAAGGCTCGCTAGCGGGCCGGACGTTGCGCGACGGGCGGCTGGGCTTTGAAGGGACCAGTGTCGATGGCCGACTGGCCGGACGTCTTAGTGGAACGGCCTTCCTCGATGGATTCCGCGTGAGCCTCGCCTCCGGCATCGACTCCAACGCCGAGCGGCTGATCGTTTCCGATCTCGTTTTCACCGCACCCGGTGCCGAGATTGCCGGGGATCTCACACGGCTCGCTTCCGGCCTGCTTGAGGGCCGCTTGCAACTCGATGCAACCAATATCGAAACGGCCGCCGCGCTGGCCACCGTCCGGGCACAGGGCGCGGCTCAGGCCGATATCCGACTGACGCATAATGAAGGTGTCCAGTCTGCAGTCGCCAGCGCCCAACTCGAGAACTTCGTTTTTGACGACATCTCGGTGCGGTCGGGACAGCTCCAGGCGACAATCCTAGATCTCTTCGGTGTGCCCACGATCGAAGGCAATCTGGAGGCTCAGGACGCCTCTGTGGCGGAGATCGATATCGAATCCATTCAGCTCACTGCCGATGCTGTCGGGCGGAACACGCAGTTTTCCGGTACCGCGCGACTGGCGGGCAATACCGATGTTGCGCTGGCCGGTTCCCTCGCGCCGGTTGACGATGGATATCGTGTCGCTCTCGACACGTTTTCCATCTCGCAGGCCCAGCTCTCCGCACGTCTCGCCGCTCCGACCGAGCTTGTCGTTTCAGGCGATGTGGTACAGTTTTCCGGCGTCGACTTGGCGGTAGGGTCGGGACGCATAGTGGCAACGGGCAGTGCAGGTCAGGCTCTCGACATAGCGCTGACGATTTCCGCCTTGCCGCTCGACATCGCCAACACCATAGCGCCTGAACTGGGACTGTCGGGGACGCTCGATGGGACCGCACAGATATCGGGGACGCCGAGCGATCCGCGCGCGACCTTCAGCCTTGCCGGAAGCGGGCTGCGCGCCGCCGCAATCGCCGATTTCGGTATCGCGCCATTGAGCCTTTCGGCGGAAGGCAGTTTCGCCAACAATCAGGTCACGCTTTCTGCCGCCCGCGTGACGGGTGCGCAAGGATTGGGCGCCACGTTGCAGGGGAACATTCCGCTCGATGGCAACGGGCTCGATGTCGCCCTCAATGGATCGATCCCACTTTCCCTGCTCAACCCCTTCGTTGCCGAGACCGGTGCACAGGCCATCGGGACGGCCAATCTCGACGCCCGCATAACCGGCAGCCTGGATGCCCCGCAATTTGCCGGTTCGCTGTCAATTGCCGGTGCGGAATATATCGATCCTGGGCTCGCCCTGAGGCTTCAGAACATTGCGGTAAATGCTTCGCTTTCGGCCAATGCCATCACCATCAATTCCGCTTCCGCCCAGCTCGCCACCGGTGGCGCGGTTTCCGCAACGGGAACGGTTGGACTGGATGCGAACTTCACGTCCAATGTCCAGATATCGCTCGATAATGCGCGTTATGCCGACGGGAATCTCGTTGTCGCGACGCTCAACGGCAATCTCAACTTTTCGGGGCCGCTCATCAATGGAGGCCTGCTTTCGGGCAATGTCGCGGTGGCGCGCGCCGATATCACCATTCCCGAAGGGATGCGCCCCGACAGCCCGCTCATTGCCGTCGACCACCGCAACGCACCACCTCACGTGTTGCAGACGCTTGCACGCGCTCGGGTCGACGAGCGCGCCGTGGGCGGCGTGGCCGCGCCAGTTCCCCTGGCCCTCGACGTCACGATTTCTGCACCAAATCAGGTATTCCTGCGCGGGCGCGGACTCGATGCCGAAGTCGGCGGCCAGGTGAGGGTGACGGGCAACGTCAATGCCATCGAGCCGGTGGGCGGATTCGAGCTGATCAGGGGCCGGCTGACGATCCTGGGCCAGCGTATCGATTTCGAAAGCGGCATGGTTACACTCATGGGGGACCTCGACCCCTTCATCGATCTGGTTGCGCGCACCGAAGGCGAAGGGATCACGGTATTTGTCACCGTCTCGGGCCGTGCTTCCGCGCCTGAGATTTCCTTTACCTCCCAGCCGATGCTGCCCGAGGACGAGGTTCTGGCGCGGCTTCTCTTCAATCGCAGCGTAGGCCAACTCACCCCGCTACAACTGGCAAGACTGGCTGCCACAGCCGCAGAGCTTGCAGGTGTCGGCGGCAACACATCTCTGCTTGACGGCTTGCGTCAGGCGGCGGGTCTCGACGATCTCGACATCATTACCGACGCCGAAGGTCAGGCAGGGATACGCGCGGGCCGCTATCTCGACGACAATATCTATCTCGGCGTCGAGACGGGTGCAGGGGGTCAGAGCCGTGTGACGATCGACCTCGATATCACCGATTCTCTTCGCGCGCGCGGAGCCACGGGCACGGATGGAGACTCCTCGATCGGCATCTTCTACGAGCAGGATTACTGACGCGACGGGAACAATTCGTTTCCGACGAACTTACTCTCCCAGGTCATCAACCGCCGCGCACTGCCTTGGAAACAGGGGCATCTCGGCCAATAAAGGGAGTTAATTCCTCATGTTCCGTGGACTTTTGCTCTGGATGATCGGAATTCCGATCCCCATCATCATTCTGCTCTGGATCTTCTTCTTCTGATCGCCTGCGATCAAAGCTTCAGGAGCTTGCGCGCATTGTCCTTGAGGATAAGCGGGCGTACTTCATCCTTGATCTCGATATTGGCAAAATCGGCAAGCCAGCGGTCCGGCGTGATCGCTGGCCAGTCCGACCCGAACAGCATCTTGTGCTTCAAAATCGAATTGGCGTAGCGCACGAGGATGGGCGGGAAGTATTTCGGGGACCAGCCGGACATGTCGATATAGATGTTGGGTTTGTGGGTCGCCACGGACAACGCCTCGTCCTGCCAGGGGAAAGACGGGTGGGCGAGAATGATGGGCATGTCCGGAAAGTCGACGGCGACATCGTCGAGATACATGGGGTTTGAATATTTGAGCTTCATACCCATGCCGCCATGCATGCCCGCACCGACCCCGGTCTGCCCGGTGTGGAACAGGGCAATCGCCCCTTCTTCGGCGATTGCCTCGTAAAGCACGTAAGCCGAACGGTCGTTGGGGTAAAAGCCCTGCATGGTAGGGTGGAACTTGAAGCCCTTTACACCAAACTCACGCACCAGCCGCCGCGCCTCACGTGCCCCGAGCCTGCCCTTGGCTGGATCGATGGACGCGAAAGGGATCATGATGTCGGCGTTCCGCGCCGCGATCTCTGCGACTTCCTCGTTCTTGTAACGGCGGAAGCCGGTCTCGCGCTCGGCATCGACCGGAAAAATCACACAGCCGATCTTGCGTTCGCGGTAGTAATCGGCGGTCTGCTGCACGGACGGCAACATACCCTCCGCGCCACCCGGATTTTTGAAATACTTTGCCATGCCGGCCTGGAAGACGTCGTAGCCATCGTCACGCGTTCCGCAGCAGGGCTCCTCGGCATGGGTATGGATGTCGATGGCAATGAGGTCATCGATGTTCATTGCAGAATCTCCCGGGTTTATGGGCGCCGTCAGGCGAGTCCCAGAAACTTGCGCAGAAGCGCGTTCAATTGCTCAACTTCCATCGCGGTGAGCGGGTTGCCGATCCGACTTTCGAAATCGAAGAACCACGCCTCGGCAGTCCTGATCTGCTTTTCAGCATCCACCGACAGCGTCAATTCCACAGCGCGGCGATCGTCTTCGGGAATGCGACGCGTGACCAGACCACGATCCTCCAGCGATCGTACGAGCTTGGTCATATGCGCACGCTTGATCATCAACTGTTGGCCCAGCGCGCTCTGGCGAATGCCGGGATTGTGCAGGATAACCCATAGCACGGTGAACTCGCCGGGCTTGAACTGTCCGGCTCCGCTTTCCTCGAAGAACCGCGCCTGGGTCTTGAGTTGGGCGAGGCGCAGCAGAAAACCGAGCGCGCTGTCGAGCCGCCCCAGATCAACCGCTGCGTGCGGACGGGTTCCCATCGGTGCAATGGCGCCTTATGCCGAACCAGGCGCCTTGAGGCGCGCAGCACGTTTTTCCAGGAACGCATTGAGGCGTTCTTCGGCCTCCGGGCTCGTAGCGGTGAACGAGGCGATAAAGGATTCCACGAACAGTCCGTCCTCCTTGGCCATGTCCTGGATGCGCGGCAGGGCGTTTATGACCGCATAATTAGAGATCTCGGCATTGCTGGCGGCGGCTTCAGCAAGCGCGTGAGCTTTGCTCAGCGCACTTCCTTTTTCGACGACATATTGCACGACGTTCCAACGTTCGCCTTCCTCGGCCGAGGCCACGCGTCCGGTGAGCATCATGTCGGTCATGCGCGCAACGCCCACCAGCCGGGCAACGCGCACCGAACCACCACCGCCCACGAAGATACCGCGCTGGCCTTCGGGCAGCGCGAAGAATGCGGTCTTGTCGGCGACACGGATATGGGTGGATGCGGCAAGCTCCAGACCGCCGCCGACGACGGCGCCGTGCAGAGCGGAAATCCAGGGTATGGTGCCGTGCTCGATGTTTGAGAACACCGCGTGCCAGCGCCGCGAACCATGGACGCCCTCGATGGGGGATTTCTTGACATGCTCGGCAAGGTCGAGCCCGGCGCAGAAATGATCGCCATGGCCGAAGAGCACGGCAGCCTTGGCTTCCGCCTGTGCCCGCGCGACCACGACGGCAATTTCCTCGACGAACCGGTCGCTGATCGCATTGCGCTTCTGGGGCCGGTTCAGTCCGATATGTGCAACGTTTCCCTTGAGTTCGTAGGTGACGAATTCGGCCGCGTTATCGCCCGCCATATCGTGGTTCTCCTCACCGATAGTTTTTGATCGTTTACATGTAGATTGTTTCCTTGTAAACGAAATTCGGGATTATGTGGTGGAGGAACTCGTGACCCAGAAGCCGATGCGCGATGTGAAACTCTGGTCTCCTTTGGTGCTCTGGGAGAACCGTGCCAATGGCGAAATCATCGTTTGGCGCGAGGACCCGCTCGGTCCTTATCCCGCAAAGCTCAACGAGCGTTTTGTCCACTGGGCCAATGCGGCGCCGGAGCGGGTCTGGATTGCAGATCGCCGTGATACTGGCCCCTGGCGGGAAGTGACCTATGCCGAAGGGCTCGCCAAGGTGCGCGCCATCGGCCAGTTCCTGCTCAGTCTTGGCCTGTCGCCGGAACGGCCGCTGGTCATCCTTTCGGAAAACTCGATCGAACATGCCTTGATGGCGCTCGGCGCCCAACATGTGGGTATTCCATCTGCTGCCCTTGCTCCGGCCTATTCAACGGTCTCGACGGACTTTTCCAAGCTTCGCGATATCGCGGGGCAGATTACCCCCGGCTTGGTCTTTGCAGATGATGGCAATGCATTCCGCAACGCGGTTGATTCCGGCTTTGGTGCCGAGGTCCCCTTCGCGGTGCTCGACAACGCGCCCTCCGGCCGCGCCAATACGTTCCGCTTCGCCGATATCGTCGCGACCGAACCGACCGAAGACGTAGACAAGGCATTTGCAACGGTCGGGCCAGATACGGTCGCCAAATTCCTCTTTACCTCTGGCACCACGGGCTCGCCCAAGGCGGTAATCCAGACCCAGCGCATGCTATGCGCCAACCAGGAAATGGTGGCCGATTGCTACGCCTATTTTCGTGACGAACCCCCCGTCCTTGTCGACTGGTCGCCCTGGAACCATACGGCGAGCGGCAACAAGGTGTTCAACATCGCCATCTATAATGGGGGCTCCTATTATATCGACCGGGGCAAGCCCACCCCAGCACTGATCGGCCGGACGCTGGCCGCGCTGCGGGAAATCTCGCCCACCTGGTATTTCAATGTTCCCGCGGGCTACGAGATGCTCGTCAATGCCATGCGCGAGGACGACACGCTGCGCGAGACGTTCTTTAAAAACCTCAAGATGATGATATATGCAGGGGCTGGCATGGCCCAGCACACATGGGATGCGCTCAACGAACTGGCGGTCGAGACGACAGGCGGACGCGTTCCGATGGGTACGGGGCTCGGCTCGACGGAAACCGGTCCCTTTGCCCTTTTCTGCACCGAGCCTCAAGAACAGGCGGGCAATGTCGGCATCCCGGCGCAAGGGGTGACGCTCAAGCTCGTACCGGCCGATGGGAAATACGAGTTGCGGCTCAAGGGCCCCAATATCACCCCCGGCTACTGGCGTAACGAGAAACTGACGACGGAAGCCTTCGATGAGGAAGGCTTTTACCGGATCGGGGATGCCGTCAAATTCGCCGTTCCGGGCGATCCTTCCAAGGGCTTTTATTTCGATGGCCGCACGGCCGAGAACTTCAAGCTCCAGACCGGAACCTGGGTTGCCGTAGGCGACCTCCGCGCAAAGCTCGTCAACCAGTTCGGCGGGCTTATCCGCGATGCAGTCATTACCGGCGAAAATCAGGCCGAACTCGGCGCTCTCGTCGTGCCCGTTCTCCCGGCACTCAAAGCGCTCGTTCCCGATGGCGGCAACCTTTCGGAGGCCGAGATTTTTGACCACGTGAACGTCCGGGCAGCGTTGGCGGAAAAACTCGCCGCACACCAGGCACAGGCGACCGGCTCGGCCTCGCGCATCAAGCGCCTGATGATCCTTGCCGATCCGCTGCGTTTCGAAAAAGGCGAGGTTACCGACAAGGGCTCGATCAACCAGCGCGCCGTGTTGCGGCATCGCGGCGATCTGGTCGATGCACTTTATGGCGGCGATCCCCGCGTCATCACCGCACTGAAAAAGTGGTGAAACCCATGAAGATCGAAGGCTCGAGCGCATTGGTGACCGGCGGCGGATCGGGGCTTGGCGAAGCCACCGCGACACTACTCGCCGAACGCGGCGCGATCGTTCACGTCTTTGACCGTAACGCCGAAGCGGCCCAGAGGGTCGCCGCAGAAATTGGTGGGGTTGCCGTTTCCGGCGACGTGACCAGCGAAGCCGATGCGGCGGCGGCGCTCGATAGGGCGAACGAGGCAGGCGACGGCTTGCGCATCCTCGTCAATTGCGCCGGGATCGGGACGGCAGGACGCATTCTCGGGCGCGAGGGCCCGATGCCCCTTTCGACGTTCGAAATGGTGATCCGTGTCAATCTCATCGGCACGTTCAACATGATGCGGCTGGCCGCCGAGCGCATGGCGGCGCTTCCCGAACGGGAGGACAAGGCGCGCGGGGTGATTGTCAACACCGCGTCGGTCGCCGCCTTCGAGGGGCAGATCGGACAGGCCGCCTATTCAGCCTCCAAGGGCGGCATCGTTTCCATGGCCCTGCCGGCGGCGCGTGAATTCTCGCGCTCTGGAATCCGCGTCAACACCATCGCACCCGGCATCTTCTTTACCCCCCTTCTGCATACCTTGCCCCAGGAGGCGCAGGAGAGCCTAGCCGCGGCCATCCCCTACCCTTCACGGCTGGGCGATCCGGCTGAATTTGCCGACGCTGTGCGGTTTGCCATCGAGAACCGGTATCTCAATGGCGAGGTGATCCGGCTCGATGGCGCCATTCGTATGCAGCCCAAATAGCCGATGTCCTATAAAGACCAAGTCGCGCGCACGCTCGTTATCCTCGCCCGCACACCCGGCTGGCAGACGCTCAAATCGCTCAGCCCCGATTGCGACGATGAAACGGTGCAGGCGATCCTCGAGGCGGCAGCCGACTTTGCCGAAGGTGTGCTGGCGCCCCTCGATCCCGTCGGCGACAAGATCGGCGCGCACTATGCCGATGGGCGGGTGTCGCTTCCCGAGGGTTTTGCCGAAGCTTTCAAACAGTTCGCAGAATCGGGCTGGCTCGGTATGGATGTTATCGGGACATACGGGGGACAAGCCCTGCCCCTGACGGTACAAGCCGCGGCTTTCCCGCTCTTTGACCGCGCCTGCACTTCGCTGATGATGGCGGCAACCTCAACGCGCGCCGCTGCGCATCTTCTCTCCGAAGCGGCCGACCCGGCAACAGCGTCTGAATGGGTTCCCAACCTCGTTTCAGGACAGTGGGCGGCCAACATCTGCATTTCCGAACCCGACGCCGGTTCGGATGTCGGGCGGTTGCGCACGCGGGCTGAGGCGCGCGGGGACGAATGGATCGTTAACGGCAACAAGATCTGGATTTCGTTCGGCGATCACGATCTTGCCGAGCGCATCGGCCATTGCGTTCTCGCCCGCACTAACGAAAAACCGGGGACGCGCGGGATAAGCCTGTTCCTTGTGCCCAATATGATCGATGGCGCATCCAACGGAGTCGTCATCGAGCGGATCGAGGAAAAGCTCGGGCTGCACGCCTCGCCCACCTGCGCGATGCGGTTCGAGGAGGCGAAGGCGGTCCTTCTCGGCGAAGAAGGGCGCGGGTTGCCGGAGCTTTTCGCCATGATCGAGTTGATGCGGCTGGCGACCGGCTGCCAGGGGCTCGGGCTGGCCTCCGCTGCCGCAGATATCGCCGAAGCCTATGCTGCCGAGCGCCGACAGGGCGGCGCGCCGGACCAGCCGCCGGTTACCATTGACCAGCACCCGGATGTCAGGCGCCAACTTGATGAAATCCGCGCGAGCACCGAAATCCTGCGCGCGGCTGTACTCGAACTTGCCACGGCTATGGATATCGCACGGATTACGGGTGATGCAGCGTTGGCGGATTACACCGGCTGGATGCTGCCGCTCATCAAGAATTTTGGCGCAGAGGCAGGATTTGACGTACCCAACCGCGCGATACAGATTCTGGGTGGCGCGGGATATACGCAGGAATGGCCACTCGAGCGGCATCTGCGCGATGCGCGCGTGTTTTCAATCTACGAAGGCACTACGGGGATGCAGGCGCTCGACTTCCTGACCCGGCGCCTCTGGCGCGATGAGGGCAAGGGCCTGAGTGTGTTTATGGACCGCGCGCGCCAGGAAGCCGGAGAGTCGCCAGCCCTCCTTGCCCTGCTCGATGAGTTCGAGGCCCTGGGTACGCATATGCGCGCAATGCAAGCCGACACCGACGCCGCACTTTACCGTGCCGATGCCTATATGCGCGCTGCGTGGATGGCGGTGTCGGCAGCGCTCGCCTACCGCATTGGCGACACCGACGCCCTACCCCGGCTTTCGGCGCGCTTTGCCTATCACGCTGCCTGCTGCGCCTGAACCATCGCCCAGTCCCTGGGTTTCGGCATCGTATTCTCCCTTTTACTCCCCATCTCGTGCACGGGCCGTGACTCGACCGGCGCTCGCGAAGACGTGGGCACGGCGTGCGCGACCGTTTTTTGGCGCTTGACGCCGTGCGTCAGAGATAGTTTATTTTTGAACAATTCAGAAATGAACTAATAAGCCGGCATACCGGCCTGACGAGGGAGGAACGCACAGCCGATGGCTGGAGCACGCAAGCCTGCGGCACTTGAGGAACCCGGCCTGGAACAGGTCGGCCTTGGCGCGCTCGAACACTCGGCCGGCCTGATGCTGCGCATTGCCCAGCTCACCGCCTTCGAGCGCTTCTTTGCCTTGTTCGGGGAAAGCGAGATCAAGATCTCGGAGTTCACCGTCCTCATGGCTGTGGCCGAAAACCCCGGCATCCGCCAGGGCGTGCTCGCCGATGTGCTCAAGATCAAGTGGTCCAACATGACCAAGCTCGTGCGCACGCTTGAAGAACGTGGCCTAGTGGCGCGTCATGTGCCGCGCCATGACCGGCGTTCGGTCGTGCTGAGTCCCACCGACGAGGGCCGCCGCCAGATCGAAAAGTCGGGCGAGAAGATGTACCGGCTGGACCGCGAGGCGCTCTCGATGCTTACCGATGCCGAGCACGACCAACTCATCGCCCTTACCCGCAAGATCGCCGGCTGGCCGCCGATCAGCGAGCGTTGAGAGGTCACGATGATCAATTTCGACGACATCGTCGCCATCGATATTCATACCCACGCCGAGGAGCCGTGCGGAACCCATGCCGATGATGGTTATGACGATTTACAGGAGGCGATGGCCGACTATTTCCACTCGCCATTCAGGCACCCGCCCACCATACCCGAGACGGCAGCCTATTATCGCGAGCGCAAGATCGCGGCGGTGATCTTCCCCGTCGATGCCGAACGCGAGACCGGCTATCGGCGATATGCCAACGAGGAAATGGCGGAACTCGCTGCCGACCATTCCGATATCCTTATCCCTTTTGCCTCCATCGATCCGGCCAAGGGCAAGCTCGGCGCGCGCGAAGCACGGCGGCTGGTCGAGGATTTCGGTATCAGAGGGTTCAAGTTCCACCCCACCTATCAGGGCTTTTATCCCAATGACCGCGCGGCCTACGGGCTTTACGAGGTCATAGAGGAAGCCGGTGTGCCCGCCCTGTTCCACACCGGACAGACGGGGGTGGGCGCCGGAATGCATGGTGGGAACGGGATGCGACTCAAATATTCCAACCCGATGTATCTCGATGATGTGGCGGTGGATTTCCCAGATCTCAAGATCATCTTGGCCCATCCTTCCTTCCCATGGCAGGAGGAGGCGCTGGCCGTCGCGACCCACAAGCCCAACATCTATATCGACCTCTCCGGGTGGTCGCCGAAATACTTTCCGCCAATTCTCGTCCGCTACGCCAACAGCCTGCTCAAGGAGCGCGTGCTGTTCGGCTCGGACTGGCCCGCGATCATGCCCGACCGCTGGCTCGCCGATTTCGAAAAGCTAGACATCAAGCCTGAGGTCCGTTCGCTGATCCTCAAGGAAAACGCGATGAGGCTTCTCGGATCCTAACCAGAAGACCGCGGCAAGCGGCGATGGTTTCAATGTATCAGAAGCGGCCTGGATGGTCCAGGCCGCGGGAGGATGGAAATGAACACGTTTACCAAGCTTTTGGCCGCGGCCTCACTGGTCGCGCTCACCGTGGGCGCAGCCGAAGCGCGTACGCTGCGCCTCGCTTCCGGCGCACCCCCGGTGCACCCTGCAACGAGCCCGCTTTACGAGTCCTTTGCGGTGTTTCTGCCCGAGGAGACCAACGGCGAGCTTACGGGCGTGATGATCGGCCCCGAAGTCGTCTCGATCGGCGCGGTCAAAGACGCGCTGCAATCCTCGCTGGCCGAAGTTGGCAACCTTCTGCCGCTCTTTGTGCCTGCCGACATTCCCAACACCGCCTTGACGGGGGATCTGGCGTTTCTGGCCACGACACCCCACGCGATGGGCGCGGCGATGACCGAATATGTCGTCACCTGCGATGAGTGCCAGGCCGAATTCAAGGAGATGGGCGGGGTGTTCGTTGGCGCCGGTTCGTCGGATGTCTACGTGATCATCACCACCAAGCCGGTCAATTCTCTGGCCGACCTGCAGGGCCTGCGTCTGCGTTCAGGCGGCGCGCCCTATGCCCGCTGGGCCGAAACGCTCGGCGCTGCCCCGGCGCAGGTGCCGGTCAGCGACCAGTTCGAGGCCATGTCGCAAGGCGTGCTCGACGGCACGATGGCGTCGATTTCCGACCTCATTTCCTATCGGCTGGTTGACGTTGCCAAATATGTCATCGACGTGCCGCTCGGCACTTACCACACGACCTCGAACTTCACCGTGGCGAGCAACGTCTGGGCAGAACTGACGCCCGATCAGCGAGCCGGTTTTGCCCGCGCCGCCAACCGGGCCAGTGCACTCTTTACAGAGAACTGGGGTTATGAGCGGCCAGGCCAGGCGCGGCAGGTCGCGCTCGACAACGGGCTCGAGATCATCCCCGGACCGCAGGACATCATCGATGCGACCGAAGCGTTCCGTGCCGATGACATCGCGTCAGCGGTGCAAGTAGCCGAAACCCAGCTCGGGGTCAGCGATGCGGCGGCAAAGATCGCCCGCTTCCAGGAACTCGTCGACAAGTGGACGACCATTGTCGATGAGCTCGATGGCGATGTCGAAGCCATCACGGCCCGCGTCCAGGAAGAGATCTGGGACAAGGTGGACTGGAACACTTACGGTCTCTGAGCTAGCCGTCAGGCAGGGGGCCGGATAACGTCCGGCCCCCGCCGGTTCTTGCATGGGAGCGGCCATTTGCGACAAAGACTCGACAAGTTCATCTCGGCGATCGCCAGCGGCCTTGCATTGGTCGGCGCCGTGGCGATGATCGCCATGCTGCTGCACGTGACGGCCTATGTCGTTTCGCGGCACGTCCTGTCGCGACCGATTCCGGCGACCATCGAGATCGTTTCGAATTATTACATGCTCGGCCTCGCCTTCCTGCCCATCGCCTGGGCGGAGCGGCGCGGGGACATGATCCGCGTCGAAATCTTCGCCCACCTCTTTACCGGGCCGCTCGGCCGCATCAACCACGTCTTCGTGTCGTTGGTGACCTGCGCCGCCTATATCGCCCTCACCTACACCACATGGCTTGTGGCGATGCGCCATTTCGCGACCAAAAGCTTTGTCATTTCGCTTTCGATCGCGGTGCCGACTTGGCCGGCCTATTTCGTGCTGCCTGTTGGTTTTGCGCTTGCCGCGCTTGTCGCGCTTTATGGCGCCCTTTCTCCCCCGCTCGAAGGAAAGCCTGAATGAACCTGACCGTGGGTCTCGTTGGGCTCGGCGCCCTTTTTTTGCTGCTGGTGCTGCGGGTCCCCGTCGCCATTGCGATGATCGTCGTTTCGTTCGCGGGCGTCTGGTTCATGTTCGGCCTCCAGCCGGCCATCGGCATCATTGCCAATACACCGCATGAATTCATTGCGAGCTGGACGCTCTCTGCCGTCCCGATGTTCCTCTTGATGGGCTTTGTCGCCTATCATGGCGGGCTTACGACAGGCCTTTTCGATGCGGCAAAGATCGGGTTGCGCAAGGTGCCCGGCGGGCTTGGGGTCGCAGCGATTGTCGCCTGTTCGGGGTTTGCTTCGGTTTCGGGCTCATCGCTTGCCACAGCGGCTTCGCTGGGCCGCATTGCCATCCCCGAGATGGTCAAGGCCGGATACCGTCCAAGCTTCGCCACGGGTGCGCTTGCGGCCGGCGGCACCATCGGCGCGCTCATCCCGCCTTCGATCCTGATGATCATTTACGGCGTCTTTGCCGAAACCTCGGTGACGCGCGTCTTTGTGGCGGGGATATCGGTGGGGCTGCTGACGGCGCTGAGCTACATCATCGTGATCCTGCTGATCGCGACGTTCCGCAAGGACATCGTTCCCAGCCAGCCCATCGGTGTCGAGACACTCAAGGGGAGAGATGTTTTCCGCTCGGTCTGGCCATTGCTCGCCCTCATTGGTCTCGTGTTCGGTGGACTCTTTTCGGGCCAGTTCACGGCCACCGAAGCGGGAGCCATCGGAGCGGCGGGAGCCATCGTACTGGTCGCGATCACGGGAAAGCTTTCCTGGACCGTGTTCAGGCAGTCGGTCCTTGAAACGCTTTCGACCTGCGCTTCGCTGTTCATCATCGGGGTCGGCGCCGTGATGCTGACGCGATTCCTCGGTCTTTCGGGGGTCGCCGGGCTGATCAGCAGCGCGGTTGCAGGGTTCGAGCTCGGTTATTTCGAGCTCATGCTGATCATCGTTCTCATCTATCTGGTCCTCGGCATGTTCATGGAGCCGTTCGGCGCCATGCTGGTCACCCTTCCCGTCCTGCTGCCGGTGCTCAATGCACAGAATATCGACCTCATCTTCTTCGGCGTGTTTCTGGTCAAGCTGCTCGAGATCGGCATGATCACACCGCCGCTGGGCATGAACGTCTTCGTCATCAGGAACGTGGCGGGCAAATATGCGTCGCTTACAGACGTCTTCAAGGGCGTTACCATGTTCCTCGTTGCCGATCTGGTGCTTATTGCCATCTTGATCCTGTTCCCCGGCATCGCGCTCTTCCTGCCGAACCTGATGCGCTAGCGACCCTGTGCGGCGGTTCGCACCGCCGCCATCAGCGCGCCAGTCGAAAGATCGAATTCCGCGCCGGCCCGCGTGGTAATGCCGACGGCGCCGTGGCTGGCCGCCATATCCAGGGGAAGCGCTGCAAGATCGCCGCGTTCGAGATCGCCCGCGACGACCGATCGCGAGATGAACCAGACGGCATCGGTCAGGAGCGTATAGGCGCGCCCGAAAGAATTGGAGACCGTCTCGATTTCCTGGGGCAGCCGCCCCAGCCCCGATGCCACAAGCAGGGCCTCGACGGTTGGGCGGATGATCGCACCGCGCGGCGGCATAAGGGCGGGGAAACCACCGATCAGGCGCAGGTCGGGCTGGGAGGCCGACAGAAGGGGGTGGCCGGGTCGCACGACAAGTTGGAGCGTCTCGGAATAGAGATGCTCGAATACGAGCCCCGCCATGACGCCGGGATCGGGCATGCGTCCGACGACGAAATCGATGGCGCCGATGCGCAACAGGGCCAGCAGATGCGGACTCGGACCGCTTTCGATATGGACACGGCAGGCGAGCGGACCGGCCGAAAACGCCGCCACCGCCTGGGGGACGACCTCGACTTCAACGGTCGGCAATGCGCCGAGCCGGACGATAGCTTGGGTTCCCCGCGCAGGGCCGACAGCATCGATCCCCTGCCGCAGGGCGGAAATTGCAGCATTGGCATGGCGCAGGAACGTCTCGCCGAAACCGGTGAGCACGAGCTTGCGGCGCGCGCGGTCGAACAGCGCCACGCCAAGGATATCCTCAAGCTCGGCGAGCGATTTGGATATGGCCGGCTGGGTCAATCCAAGCGTCGCGGCGGCAGGAGCGACGCCATCCTGCCGGACGGTTTCGACGAAGGCAGCAAGATGGCGGAGCTTGATGCGCGGATCGATGATGGGCGACGACATCGGATGCCCCTGTTACATTCTATCTAGTTATGTTTCGGCGACCATTTATCATTTTACGCGGCAATCGTGCCAGTGATAAACACTCCCCAAGTTATATTTGATTGGGATACTGGACCATGAGCAAGGTGATGCCGCTCGACCAGGCGGTGCGCGAGAACCTCAGGAACGGCGATACCGTCGCCTTCGAGGGTTTTACCCATCTCATACCCCATGCGGCAGGCCACGAGGTCATCCGGCAGGGTTTCAGGGACTTGACGCTGATCCGCATGACGCCCGACATCATCTACGACCAGATGATCGGCATGGGGATCGCAAAAAAGGTCGTCTTCTCGTATGCGGGCAATCCAGGCGTCGGCCTGTTGCGCCGGATGCGCGACGCCATCGAAAACGGCCATCCGCGCACGATCGAAACGGTCGAGCATTCCCACGCGGCGATGGCCAATGCGTACGAAGCCGGAGCGTCCGGCCTGCCCTGCGCCGTGTTCCGGGGCTACAAAGGCGCGGACTTGCCCAAGGTCAACCCGGAAATCAAATCGATCACCTGCCCCTTCACCGGGGAGGAGCTTGCCGCCATTCCCGCGCACCGGCCCGACGTCACCTTCATCCACGCCCAGAAGGCCAACGAGAAGGGCGACGTGCTGATCGAGGGCATTGTGGGGGTGCAGAAGGAGGCTGCGCTGGCGGCCAAGAAGGTCGTCGTGACGGTCGAGGAGATTGTGCCAGACTTCAAGGGATTGCATCCGAACCTCACCATCCTTCCGCACTGGACGGTGACGGCCATCAGCGTCGTCAAGGGCGGCGCGCATCCCTCCTATACCCATGGCTATTATGCGCGCGATAACGCCGCCTATCTCGAATGGGACAAGATTTCCGCCGACCGGGAGCTGTTCACCCAATGGATGGAAACCAATGTTCTCAAAGCGACGCCCGAGGTGTTCGCCGAACGGATCAAGGGGCTTTGAGCGATGAGCGATTTCACACCCAATGAAATGATGACCATTGCCGCTTCGCGTGCGTTGACCTCGAAGGACGTGTGCTTTGTCGGCATCGGCGCTCCCTCGGCGGCCTGCAATGTGGCGCGCCTGACCCACGCGCCCGACATCACGCTGATCTATGAATCGGGCACCATCGGCACCGCACCCGACGTGCTGCCGCTTTCTATTGGCGATGGCGAGCTTTGCGAGACCGCCGTTTCAACCGTCGCGGTCCCCGAGATGTTCCGCTACTGGCTGCAGGGCGGGCGCATTTCCATCGGCTTTCTGGGCGCTGCCCAGATCGACAAATTCGGCAATATCAACACCACCGTCATCGGTGATTACCACAAGCCCAAGGTCCGCCTGCCGGGCGGTGGCGGCGCGCCGGAGATCGCGACGTCATGCGGCGAAATCTACATCACATTGAAGCAGGCGACCCGCTCGATGGTGGAAAAGATCGATTTCTTCACCTCGTTCGGCCATGGCGAGGGCGGCGATCATCGCAAGCGCCTCGGCATCACAACCAAAGGCCCGACGCTCTTGATCACCGATCTGGCGATCTGGAAGCCCGATCCTGTGACGAAAGAGTTCACAGTGGTTTCGCTCCATCCCGGCGTCACGCGCGAACAGGTTCAGGAGACATGCGGCTGGACGGTGAAATTCGCCGACGATCTCGAGGAAACGCCTGCACCGACCGAACTCGAACTCAAGACCCTGCGTGATCTTCAGGAACGCACCAAGCGCGCCCATGAGGGCGGAAAGGCAGCCTAGGATGACCGAGGCCTATATCTGCGATTACATCCGCACGCCTATCGGACGGTTTGGCGGCGCGCTGTCTGCGGTGCGCCCCGACGATCTGGGGGCAATCGTCTTGAGGGCGCTCGTGGAGCGCAACCGCTCGGTCGATTTCGAGGCGGTCGAGGATGTCATCTTCGGCAATGCCAATCAGGCGGGCGAGGACAACCGCAACGTGGCGCGCATGAGCCTGCTGCTTGCGGAATTTCCCGTTTCGGTGACCGGCACGACGATCAACCGGCTATGCGGGTCGGGGCTTGACGCGGTGCTCACCGCTGCCCGTGCCATCAAGGCGGGCGAGGCCGACCTTATGATCGCCGGCGGCACGGAATCGATGAGCCGGGCGCCCTTCGTCATGCCCAAGGCCGAAACCGCATTTTCGCGCAATGCCGAGATCTATGACACCACAATCGGCTGGCGCTTCGTCAACCCGATGATGAAAAAGCTCCATGGCGTCGATTCCATGCCCGAGACGGGCGAGAATGTCGCCGAGGACTATCACGTTTCTCGCGAAGATCAGGACGCCTTTGCCGTGAGGAGCCAGGGCAAGGCCGCGGCTGCGCAAGCGAGCGGGCGGTTTGCAAAGGAAATCGTCGCAGTCACCATCCCGCAGCGCAAGGGCGATCCGGTTGTGGTGGACAAGGACGAACACCCGCGCGCCACGACAATCGAGACACTGGCCAAGCTGCCGACGCCCTTCAAAAAGGAAGGCGGCACGGTGACGGCGGGCAATGCATCCGGCGTAAATGATGGCGCGGCTGCGCTCATCATCGCATCGGAAGCGGCGGTCAAGAAATACGGCCTCACCCCGCTCGCCCGCATCACGGGCGGCGCAACCGCTGGCGTGCCCCCGCGCGTCATGGGTATAGGCCCGCTGCCTGCGTCCGAGAAGCTAGCGGCGCGGCTCGGCATCAAGCCCAGCGATTTCGATCTTGTCGAACTCAACGAAGCCTTTGCGAGCCAGGGGATTGCCGTGCTGCGCGGGCTGGGGATCGCCGAGGACGCCGATTTCGTCAATCCCAATGGCGGCGCGATTGCGCTCGGACATCCCTTGGGGATGTCAGGCGCGCGTATCGCGGGCACGGCGGCGCTCGAAATGTCGCTGACGGGCAAGAAGCGCGCACTGGTCACCATGTGCATCGGCGTGGGCCAAGGGATCGCGGCGGCGCTGGAGGCGGTTTAGAATCGGCACAGCGTTCGCCCCCGCTATGGGGTTTGATGGGTGCGGTCCCCCGGCGACTCGGAGAGCGCTGTCGAGCGCGCTTCCGGGATTATCTGCCCGTTTCCCCAAGGGCATGCAGGCTTGCCAGAAGGCGCTTTGTGTCCGTTGGCTTGCCGAAGTTTTCCGACGCGGACAGCGCATCGTCCCCGCGGATGAAATCCTCATCAGCGCTGGTCAATACAAAGGGTATGCCCATGACATGCAACAAGCGGGCAACCGGGCTCACGCGCTCACCATACAGATTGACGTCGAGAATGGCGGCATCCGGTGACTGGGTTTTCAGGATTTCGAGAGCTTCCGACACCTTGCGGGCAGGGCCGATGACGCGATGACCGGCCTCCTGCAGGGTGCGTTTAAGATCAAAGCCGATCAGAAAATCGTCCTCTACGACGAGCAGGGTCAATTTCTTCTCGTCGTGAGGGCTCTCAGTCATTCTAGATTCCTGTCCAACGGGATTCTGATGCGCACGTTCACGCCGCTCTTGTCGTAGGCAATGTCGACTTCGCCATCCAGTGCGCCGGTGACACTATGGTTGATCAGTCCGGTCCCGAATCCTTCATGGTCCGGTTGATCGACCTCGGGCCCGTTTTCTTCAGTCCAAACCACCGACAGCACTTGCCGTTCCCCCTCATGCTCGACCTCCCAACTCAGGTTAATGCTTCCATCGGGAACCGACAGTGCGCCATATTTGACCGCATTGGTGGCCAGTTCATTTAGGCTCATGCCAAGTGGCTGCACCTGGGAATTGGCGAGTGGCGGATTTGCGCCCGGACGAAGGGCGATGCGGTCGGTATATGACTGCAATGTCTGTCGGACGAGCGTTTCAAAGTCCACACCATCCGCCTCGGCCATCGCAAGTTCTTGCGTGACTGCCAGACAATCCAGGCGTTCAAGAAAAGACTTGCGATACTGGAGGGCAGTTTCGCCTTCCGTTCGTGTCTGGTGTGCCAGTGCACGCACGACCGCCAACAGGTTTTTCATCCGATGTCTGGATTCATTGAGCAGAATATCCTTGGCCGCGCTGTCGATGCGTCGTTTCGTGATATCCGTGAAGACGATGAGAATTTGCTGACTGTTGCCGTCCGGGTGAGCGAGCTTGCGGGCGGTGATTAAAAAGGTGCGTTCGCCGATGTCGGGGAAGGCATGCGAAATCTCGTAGTCCACGATTGCCGCCGCGCGTGGAATGACGCTCGAAAGAAGCTGACGCAGGTCCGGAATGTCCCACTGGCCATTCCCGAGTTCAAAGAGAGCATGCCCCACAGTGTCGTCGCGCGAAGTCTTGAAGGCGCGCAAAAAAGCGGGGTTGGCCGTTACCACGCACATGCCTTGATCCAACACCAGCAACGGCACATCGAGTGTATCCAGCACACCCTGCGCCTGAACATGCCCGCTACGGAGCAGACGATAAAGGTCTTCAAGCGTCATGACTGGCGCCCCATTGATTGGTCCTTACTGCACACACATAGAAATTCCGCTTTTTATACAATAGATGGGCCCTATCTGGGTTGCAAAATTGACTTCGCGTTGCTGCAAAAAAAGGGACTTTGGTGCGTGCTGCTTGGGAAGAGGGGAACGCCGTTTAGCGCTTGCCCCAGGCGGGCAAGCTAATTCCATCCGGACTTGTATATCCCCCGGTGTGGGCGCGGGAGTGATTGTATTTCTATCCCCGCCCCATCAATCACCCCCATACTGCCCTCACGAACCCGCGCTGATGGACGCAAGCGCTACGAACGTTTGGGCGGGTTTGGTTCGGGTTCCATGCGGGTCGCCGCAGGGAAGGTCCAAAGCGGACAGATGGCCGGATGTGGATAACATGTGAGGGGTGCGGGCTAGAATAAACGGCCCCGCGTGACTCTCCCACGTCGCACCGGGGAAACCCGGAGGGGCAGCGGGAACATTGGAAACGATGCGCTCCCAACAATCCCCAGCCCGGGACGCCGCCATAAGCCCAAAATCCCGGATGCCTGGGGCGATGATCGCTTCATACTAAACAATATCAGTGCGGAGCGTTCATCGCCCCAAGCCGTCTTGAAATGTCTGGAACCACAGCGGGCATCGCGTGTGGCGTATCGGTGCGCGATTGCAGCGCGGATTTTGCCGAAATCCCGAAGCGTCTAGATTGCCAGTTCCTCGGCCACCGCGCGCACGGTCTGGCGGATGATGTCGAAAGCGGCGTTCCCGGCCGTATCTTCCCGAGTCGTGAGCCCAACAGCGCCGCGCGTTTCCGAGGTATCTACCGGCAGATAACGCAAGCGCCCTTCAGCCGCATCGCGCGCGACGACGCCCTCAGAGATCACCCAGACGGCATCGGTTTCCGCAACGAAGGCGCGGCCGAAGGCGTCAGAGACCGTCTCGATGGTTCGGGGCAACTCGGCCATGCCGTGCGCCAGAAGGTAGCGATCGACAAAGGGGCGGATTACCGATCCCGCAGTCGGCATCAGCACCGGAAAGGCACGGATGCGAGCGAAGTCGAAATTGGCGTCGTGCAAAAGCGGATGGCTGGCGCGCACGACGAACCGGACCTGTTCGGAATAAAGATATTCAAACGCCAGCCCCACCATCTGCTCGGGCGAGGCGAGGCGGCCGATCACGAGGTCGAGCGTGCCGGCCCGCAACTGATCGAGCAGAACGTGGTTTTCGCCCGTTACAATCCGGACCGGATCGTTGGTATCCTCTGCCAGAAACTGGCGCATCACCGCCGGCATGATACGGGCCGAAACCGTAGGCAGGGCGCCGATGCGGATCAGGGTGCCTGTATTCACCCGCGAAAGACTGTCGATCCCCTGCTGCACGGCGGCGACAGAGGCGCCCGCGTGCTTCAGGAATACCTCGCCATAGCGCGTGATCCGCACACCGCGACCTTCCTTTTCAAGGAGCTTTTTCTCAAGGATTTCTTCGAGTTCACGGATCGTCTTGGTGACGGCCGGCTGGGTCACGCCGAGGATATCGGCGGCGCGGCCCACCGATTTCTGGCGCGTGACCTCTATGAAGGTCCTGAGATGACGAAACCGGACGCGTGCTTGCGGCATTGCGTGAAACCTATAACCTAGAGGATATCCATACCGGCAAAAAATTCATTTTACAAAACCAAAGCTGCAATCCAGTGTATACATGGGAGGCTATCCATGCAGAGCGCGCAGATCGGCGACATTGCGATCCACTACCGCTACAGGCCGGGCCCTGCGGGCGCACCGGTGATCGTGTTCATCAATTCGCTCGGCACCGATTTCCGCATCTGGGACGATGTTGTCGCCGGGATCGAGAGCCGCTTCGGCACGCTCAATTACGACAAGCGCGGGCACGGACTTTCCGGCATCGGGAAGACACCCTATTCCATCGTCGACCACGCGGTCGATCTCGCCGGGCTGATGGATCATCTCGGGGTCTCGAATGCCATTATCTGCGGGCTGTCGGTCGGCGGGCTGATCGCGCAGGAGCTTTATTTCACGCGGCCCGATCTGGTTGGCGGGCTTCTGATTTCCGGGTCGGCGGCCAAGATCGGGGAGGCCGATTTCTGGCGCCAGCGCATCGCGCTGATTGCCGAAAAGGGCCTCGCTGCGACGACCGACGGGATCATGGAACGCTGGTTTTCCGCGAAATTCCGTCGCCCCGACAACGCAGCCTATCTTTTGGCGCGTGCGATGTTCGAACGCCAGCCGGTCGAAGGTTATCTTGCGACGTGCGAAGCCATCGCCGCGTTCGACCGCCGCGCGGACACCGAAAAAATCGCCGTTCCGGCCAAGGTGATCGTCGGCTCGGAAGATGGTGCGACACCGCCTGACGTGGTCCGGAGTTTTGCCGCCGCCATTCCGGGCGCCGATTTTGAACTCATCGAAGGCGCGGGTCATATTCCATGCGTCGAGGCCCCTGCCCCGGTCATGGAAGCGATTGCCGCGCTGGCCGGACGCATCCCGACAAGGAGAATACATTGAGCGAAAAGAACAAGCCTTCGGCGCGCTACGAACAGGGCATGGCGACCCGGCGCGAGGTGCTGGGGGACGATTACGTCAATGCCCGCGTTTCCGGGACGAACACATTCAACGAACCCTTCCAGCACCTCATCACTGAGGCGGCGTGGGGACATGTCTGGTCTCGGGAGAACTGGAGCAAGCGCGAACGCTCGATGGTGACCATCGCGCTGCTTGCCGCGCTTGGGCACTACGACGAGATGGTCATGCACATCAAGGCGACGCCGAACACCGGCGCGACTGAAGACGATATCCGCGAGGCACTGCTGCATGTGGCGATCTATGCCGGCGTGCCTGCCGCCAACCACGCCATCAAGCTGGCGTCGGAGGCTCTCAAATCCATGAAGGAGGCATAAGATGAGCGCCACACTACCCAACCGTGTCGAGGAGGCGCCGGGCTTTGTTGCACGCGACCGCGCCCAGCATCCTGCGGCGTTCACGCCGGGCTACAAGTCGACTTTCCTTCGCGCCCCCAAGCAGGCTCTCCTGAGCTTCGATGCAACGCTTTCCGAGCGGACCGGCCCGGCCTTCGGGCACAACATGCTGGGCGAGCTGGATAACGACCTGATCGTCAATTACGCCAAGCCCGGCGAGCAGGCCCTGGGGCCGCGCATCGTCGTTCACGGGCACATCATCGACGAGAACGCCCGCCCGGTCCCCAATGTACTGGTAGAGTTCTGGCAGGCCAACGCGTCGGGGCGCTACCGCCACAAGAAGGAAGGCTATCAGGCGCCGCTGGACCCAAATTTCGGCGGGTTCGGACGCACCATCACCGACGAGAATGGCTACTACTGGTTCCGCACCATCCAGCCCGGGCCCTATCCATGGCCCAACGGCGTCAACGACTGGCGGCCGGCCCATATCCACTTCTCGATCTTCGGCACCGGCTTTGCGCAACGGCTGATCTCGCAGATGTATTTCGAGGGCGACCCGATGGTCCAAATCTGCCCTATCGTCAACACGATCAGCGATCCTGACGCCATAGACCGGCTGGTGGCGCGGCTCGACATGAACAATACGATCCCGATGGACCTGCGTGCTTACCGTTTCGATATGGTTCTGCGTGGACGCCGTTCGACATTCTTCGAGAACAAGAAGGAGGGCAACTGATGGCCATGCTCCCGAGCTATCTTGCCGAACTCAAGGAAACCCCTTCGCAAACCGCAGGGCCTTACGTGCATATCGGGATGACGCCCAACTGGAGCGGGATCACCGGGGTCTACCCCGAGGACCCCGGGCTCGAGGTCATCAAGGACGGCGTCAAGGGTGAGCGGATCACGGTCAATGTCCGGGTCATCGATGGCGGGAACAACCCGGTCGCCGATTGCGTGGTCGAGATCTGGCAGGCCGATGCGAACGGGATTTACAACAGCCCGGCCGAGCATCGCGGCAAGGCCGACCCCAATTTCATCGGGTGGGGCCGCTTTCCCGCCGACGAGGATGGGCGGTTGAGCTTTGAAACGATCAAGCCCGGAGCGGTCCCCGGCCCCAAGGGCGCGATGATGGCGCCGCACATCAGCATGTGGATCGTTGCACGCGGCATCAATGTCGGCCTCTTGACGCGGATGTATTTCTCCGATGAAGCGGATGCCAACGCAAAGGACGGGGTGCTGGCCAAGGCCCGTATGTCCGGACGAGACAAGACAATGATCGGCAAGCGCGAGGGGGATACGGTCACCTTCGACATCTATCTTCAAGGCGAAAACGAAACCGCGTTCCTGGATGTTTAACGGCGCCACCGACGTTCGGGCGCCCATCGCTTTCCGGCCAGTTCGGTAATCCCGAATTGGCCGGATTGTCTCTTCAAAGCATCGCGTCAATTTCACGCCGGTGGGCATGGAGCTTGAGGAACACGGCGTAATCGCGATCGTAGTGCGCCTTGCGGGAAAGGTCGGGCTGACGCGGCGTGGACGTGTGCTGCATGGCAGCGCAGGCCTGAGGGAGTTCGGCATAGAGCCCGGCCGCCGTCGCCGCGACCATTGCGGTGCCGAGCAACATGGCGTCAGCGCCGGTCAACTCGCGCGCAACGCAGCCCGTGGCATCGGCGTAAAGCTCCATGAGAAGCGGGTTGCGCGTATGGCCCCCGGCGACGTGCAGCGTATCTATGGCGTAACCGCGCCGGTTCAGCGTTTCAAGAATCTGGCGCACGCCGAGCGCGATGGAAACGGCGGTACGCCAGTAGAGCCGGCAAAGGCCGTCGAACGACGCATCCAGGCTCAGTCCAGAGATGACGCCCAACGCCAGCGGATCGGCGAAGGGGGAGCGGTTACCGTGGAAGTCGGGCAGAACATGCAGGCGCGGGGCGATGTCCGGGCCGTCCTGCTTGCGCAATTCCATGACGCGGCCAATGATCCGGGCGTGGGTTTCCGGACCGGGGATCATGCCTTGCGCATTGATGCGGATGATATGGTCGAGCGCGGCGCCCGAAGCCGATTGTCCACCCTCGTTGAGCCATACGCCGGGTAGTACGGCCCCATAATAGGGGCCCCAGAGTCCGGCGGCCGGCCGCGGTTCGGCGGAGAGCGCCGTCACGGCGCTTGAGGTACCGGCGATGAGGCCGAGATGGCGGTGGATATTGGATGCGTCCTGCGCGGCGGCGCCGAGAACGCCGAGCGCCCCGGCATGGGCATCGACCATGCCCATGCCCACGACACACCCCGTGGTCAGCCCGAGCGCTGCTGCAGCGTCGGGTGTCAGCGGACCGACGCGCGCTCCGATGGGCGTGGCGTAAGCGGGCAGGCCCGCTTTTTCCACCATATCTTCGAGTCCGACCCGGGCAAGGAAATCGCGCTGCCAGCCGTCCTTCTCGTGTGCAAGGAACGTCCATTTGCTGGTCAATGTCGATTGCGAGCGCGCGAGCGACCCCGTCGCCTTCCACACAAGGAAATCGGAGAGATCGAAGATATGGCCCGCCGCTTCCCAGGTCTGTGGCATGTTCCGCTTGAGCCACATGAGCTTGGGGATTTCCATTTCCGGCGAAATCGCACCGCCTGAGAAGGCGAGGACGCGATGGCCGGTGCCGTTGACCTCCTCGGCTTCCTCCTGCGCACGGTGATCGAGCCATACCACCGTGTCCCACTTGGCGTCGCAACCGGGGGACACGGCGAGCGGTTGACCCGCACGACCCCGCACGACGAGCGAGCAGGTGCCATCGAATGCCAGCCCCACAATCTGTGCCGGACCGACGTCGGCCATTTCGACCGCCGCCCGGACGGCTTTGCAGACCGCCTGCCAGATGTCTTCGGACTGATGCTCGGCGAAATCGGCACCGCGTCGCTGGATTTCAATTGGCTGTTCGGCGCGGGAAAGCATTTCGCCCGCCATATCGGACACGCCGGCGCGGGCGCTGCTCGTTCCCACATCGACAGCCACTACGTACATTTCCCTTTGCCACCTCCCAAGGACACCAGACTGGTTTAGTCCATTTCCGGTGATGACCGAAAGATATTACGCCGGTAGCCGATTTTCGATGTAGGCAACGAGTGTTTCCCGCGCGCCGATCTCCCAGACGGTCCGCAGCGCGCTAGAGAACGCCTCGACATAGCGGGAATCGTCCGCCGCTGTCCCGAAAATATCGCGCATTTCGAGGAAGATGACCGGGTTCGATTTGGCCGCGAGGGCGGCGGTTTGCAGGCGGTCCCATGCGGGGTCGTTGGGCGCGATCGGTGCACCGGAATCGGTAGTTCCTGCGCAGTATCGGCACCAGAAGGCGGAGACGAGCGCGAGTCCGGTCACCGAGGCTCCAACCGCCACCCTGTCAACCACCGAGGGGAGGATGAACTTGGGCTGGCGGTTGGAACCATCAAGGCACAGGCGCCGGATCGTGTCGCGGATGCGCGGATTGGCAAAACGGGAGGCCGTCTGGTCCGCATAGGCGGCAAGATCGGTGCCGGGAACCGGAGGAACGACGGGGATTATCTCTTCGGTCGTCAGTTTCGCCAGATAGCGCCCGATCAGCGGTTCGGCCATCGCCTCGTGGACGAATTCGATATCCATGAGCGCAGAGGGATAGGCAATCGCCGCGTGCCCGCCATTGAGGATACGGATCTTCATCAACTCCCAGGGCGAAACGTCGTCGACAAAGGTCACACCCACCTTTTCCAGCGCGGGACGTCCCGCCGGGAAATGGTCCTCGAGCACCCATTGGCGGAAGGTTTCGCAAAAGACCGGCCACTTGTCGGCAATGCCGAATTCGTTTTCGACGAGTTCCCGCTCGCGCTGGGACGTCGCGGGGGTGATGCGGTCCACCATGCCGTTGGGAAAGGCGACGCTTCGGTATACCCAATTCGCAAATTCTGGATTGTAGAGCCGCGCCAGACCCATCAAAGCGTTCCTGGTCACCCTGCCGTTATGGGGAATGTTGTCGCAGCTCATCACGGTGAATGGCGGGATTCCCGAGGCACGACGTTTTTGAAGTCCGGCAAGGATCAACCCAAATACGGTTCGCGGATCGTCGGGCGCAGCGGCATCGGCGACGATATCGGCGTGCGCGGAATTGAACTTGCCGTCCGCGTCCAGATAGTAGCCACCTTCGGTTATGGTCATGGAAACGATGCGGATTTTCGGATCCGCCAAAGTGGCGATTACGCGCGCCCGATCAGCGGGCGAGACGAAATCGACCATGGGTGCGGCGATGCGAGCCGAAGTGCCCGACGCCTCCTGCTCGACAATAACGGACATGAAATCCTGCGCAGCCAGTATCTCGCGGATTTCCTCGTCTGCTTGGCGCACGCCCGCGCCAACGATTGCCCACTCGTGCCCTTCGCCGAGATTGAACAGATCATCGAGATAGATCGCCTGGTGCGCGCGGTGGAAGTTTCCGACGCCAAAATGCACGATCCCCGGCGTCAGTGCCGAACGGTCATAGCGCGGGCAGGCGATGCGCGCCGGCAGATTACCAAGTGTTGTGGCAGATAATCTGGTGCTCATCGCGTCCGATACCCTAACGACTCATCCGGCAATCGCATGACCCTGCGCGTCGAACCGGTAGACTCGCCCGTCCATCGGTGTCAGGTGCACGGTCTCGCCGCTGCGGACTGGAATTTCCCCCGACGTTCGTACCGTAAGCTGGTCTCCGCTTTCGGATTTGACATACAGGAAGGTGTCGGAACCCAGATGCTCGGCGACGCCCACGACGCCCTTCCACGAGCCAGCCTCCTGGGAGACCGTAAAGTGTTCGGGGCGGACGCCGATGGCGTGGGCTCCAAATCGCGCCGCTTCCGCGCCTTCGATGAAGTTCATCTTGGGCGAGCCGATGAACCCCGCGACGAAGCGGTTTGCCGGCTTGGAATAGAGTTCGAGGGGCGTGCCGTATTGCTCGATGCGGCCAGCGTTCAGTACGACGATCTTGTCGGCCATGGTCATGGCTTCCACCTGATCGTGCGTAACGTAGATCATCGTGGTGCCGAGTTTCTTGTGAAGTTCGGAAATCTCGAGCCGCATCGCAACGCGCAAGGCAGCATCGAGGTTCGATAGCGGTTCATCAAAGAGGAATGCCTTGGGCTGGCGCACGATGGCCCGGCCGATGGCGACGCGCTGGCGTTGGCCGCCGGAAAGCTGGCGGGGCTTGCGATCGAGATAATCGGTGAGATTGAGGATGGCGGCGGCGTTGCCGACGGCCTCGTCGATCTTTTCCTTGCTCGCCCCTTCCATCTTCAGGGGGAAGGCGATGTTGCCGCGCACGCTCATATGCGGATAAAGCGCATAGGACTGGAAGACCATCGACAGTTTTCGCTGAGCCGGGTGGGCGTTGGTCACGTCCGCTCCGTCGATCATAATCTTGCCGCCCGATACATCTTCGAGGCCGGCGATCAGGCGCAGAAGCGTGGATTTTCCGCAGCCCGAGGGGCCAACGAAGACGACAAATTCGCCGTCCCTGATATCGAGGCTGATATCGGGAATTATGGTGACGGCGCCGAAGCTCTTGGTCACGTGATCGAGCGTTATCGAACCCATTTTATGCCCCTCTATTTAACGGCGCCGAATGTCAGGCCGCGGACGAGCTGCTTCTGGCTGAACCAGCCCATGATGAGAATGGGCGCGATGGCCAGCGTCGACGCCGCGGAAAGCTTGGCCCAGAAGAGTCCTTCGGGCGAGGAATAGGAGGCTATGAACGCGGTCAGTGGTGCGGCGCGCGTCGTCGTCAAGTTAAGCGTCCAGAAGGCTTCGTTCCAGGCGAGGATGATGTTGAGCAGGAGCGTCGATGCGATCCCCGGTATGGCCATCGGGGTCAGCACATGAACAATTTCCTGCCGCAAACCGGCCCCGTCCATGCGCGCCGCCTCGAGGATATCGACCGGGATTTCCTTGAAGTAGGTGTAGAGCATCCAGACGATGATCGGCAGGTTGATCATGGTCAGCACCGCGATCAGCCCGATATGGGTGTCGAGCAGGCGCAGGTCGCGGAAGATCAGGTAGATCGGGACGAGGACACCGACGGCGGGAAGCATCTTGGTCGAGAGCATCCACATCAGCACGTCCTTGGTGCGCTTGGTCGGCGAAAACGCCATCGCCCAAGCCGCCGGAATGGCGATGAGGAGCCCAATAATGGTCGATCCGACCGCGGTAATCACCGAATTGGAGAAGTGCCGGAAATAGTTGGAGCGCTCCTGCACCGTCACATAGTTTTCCAGCGTCCACTCGAAGAACACGAACTTGGGCGGAATCTGGATCGCCGTCCCCTCGGTCTTGAAGCTGGTCAGGAACGTCCAGAGGATGGGAAAAAAGATCAGGAAAGCGACGAGCCAGGCGATTGCCGAGATGGCGATTTTGCGGCGGGTCGAGATTGCGCGGGCCATCTTGCTACGCCTCCAGATTCTTGCCCACGATGCGGAGCAGGAAGATTGCAACGATATTGGCGAGGATGACGGCAACGATACCGCCGGCGGACGCCAGTCCCACATCGAACTGAAGCAGGGACTGCATGTAGATGAGGAAGGTCAGGTTCGTCGTCGCGACGCCCGGTCCACCATTGGTGGTCACGAGAATTTCCGCAAAGATCGAGAGCAGGAAGATGGTCTGAATCAGGATGACGACGGTGATCGCACGGGCCAGGTGAGGCAGGATAATATAGAAGAACAACGGAAACGGTCCGGCCCCGTCCATCCCGGCAGCCTCCTTTTGTTCCTCGTCGAGCGACTGCAACGCGGTGAGGATGATGAGGGTCGCGAAAGGCAGCCACTGCCAGGCGACGATGACGATGATCGAGAACATCGGGGCCTGGGCGAACCAGTCGATGGGCTGGACAACAAAAACGCGCGCGATCCACGAAAAGAGCCCATTGACCGGGTGCATGAGCATGTTCTTCCAGACCAGCGCAGAGACGGTTGGCATCACGAAGAAAGGCGCAATGACCAGAAGTCTCACGATCCCCTGCCCGAAAATCGGCTGATCGAGCAGAAGCGCGAGCAGCGTTCCGCCGATTATTGTGATCGTCAGGACACCGCCGACGAGGATCAGCGTATTGGCAAGCGCCGACCAGAAATTGGGGTGGGACAGGAAATAACGGTAATTGTCGAAGCCGGTGAAGAACTCCTGACCGGGCATCAGCAGGTTGTAGCGTTGGAATGAGAACCACAGAGTCAGCGATAGGGGGATCAACATCCAGCCAAGGAGAAGCACAACCGCCGGCGCCATCATCAGGCGTGCCGCTGTCTGAGTCTGTGCCGTAGCCATCGCCCTTCCTCCGATTTTTGCCTCGCCCTATGTGCTTTTGAACGCGCTGCTCCATCTCACCAGGTCCTCCGCATCAAGAGGTCGGAGGATGGGGATTCGACGGCAGCCGAACCTTATGCAGTCAAGGGGTCCCGATCGACCGGCACGGAAAGTCCGTGCCGGTCACGCCCCGGGAGGTGGCGCTTAGCGGTAGTAGCCCCCGCGCTCCATTTCGGAGCGGGTTTGCTGCTGGGCGGTTTCGAGCGCCTGATCGACGCTGATCTGCCCGGCGAGCGCGGCCGAGAAGGTCTGGCCCACGGCGGTACCGATGCCTTGAAACTCGGGGATGGCCACGAATTGAACGCCCACATAGGGCACGGGATCGACAGCGGGGTTGGTCGGATCGGTCGCCTCGATGGATCCGAGTGTCATTTCGGCAAATGGAGCGGCCGAAAGATATTCGGGGTTCTCATAGAGCGAGAGGCGGGTCCCCGGAGGCACGTTGGCCCAGCCTTCCTCGGCGGCGACCAGTGCGAGGTATTCCTTGGAGGTTGCCCAGCCGACGAACTTTTCGGCCGCTTCGGCCTGTTGGGTACCGGCGGGAATGGCCAGCGACCATGCCCAGAGCCAGTTGCCGCGCTTACCCAGGCCGTTGTCGGGCGCCAGGGCGAACCCAACGCTGTCGGCGACCTGGCTCTCGGCCGGGTTGGTGACAAAGGACGCTGCGACCGTGGCATCGATCCACATGGCGCACTTGCCAGTCTGGAAGAGCGCGAGGTTTTCGTTGAACCCGTTGGAGGACGCGCCCGGAGGGCCGGCTTCGTTCATCAGGTCGACGTAGAATTGAAGCGTGTTCTTCCATTCCTCGCTGTCGAACTGAGGCTCCCAGTTCTCGTCAAACCAGCGGGCGCCGAATGAGTTGGCCGTCGCGGTGAGGAACGCCATGTTCTCACCCCATCCGGCCTTGCCGCGCAGGCAGATGCCGTAAATCTCGTTATCCTTGTCGGTGATGGTGCGGGCGGCATCGGCGATAAAGTCCCAGGTCGGGGCCTCGGGCATGTCGATCCCGGCGGCTTCAAACAGATCGGTACGGTACATCACCATCGAGCTTTCGCCGTAGAACGGGGCGGCATAGAGATTACCGTCGACCGTCAGTCCGCCCCGAATGGCCGGCAGCAGGTCATCCACGTCATAGGCAGGGTCGGACACCAGCCCGTCGAGCGCCACAAGCCAATCCTGCGCACCCCAGATGGGCACTTCATAGGTGCCGATGGTCATGACGTCATACTGGCCGCCCCGGGTCGCGATGTCGGTGGTCACGCGCTGGCGCAACACATTTTCTTCGAGCGTCACCCATTCGAGCGAGATACCGGGATTGGCGTCGATGAAATGGTGGGCCAACCGCTGCATGCGGATCATGTCGCCATTATTGACGGTCGCGATGGTCAGCGATTGCGCCTGCGCACCTGCCGCAAGGGCAAAAAGCGAGCACGACCCGATAGCAATCGAGCGTAGTCTCATGATTAATCCTCCCTCATGCTCGAGATTGAGCATTTGCTATTCGCATGGGCAATTACTCATATTGTAGCGCAGAGAGTCAAGTAACAATTGGGCGAATGACGTCAAACGCCAAGGCCACCGGCGGCGAGGCCAATGAAAGATGGGAGATCTGCGGGAAAACCCGGCGATCAGGCGAGCAGCGCCTGCGCGGTTTCTTCGTCGGTAATGAGCCCGTTGACGAGGCGGCGGCGCACTGCGGCGCGAATCGCATCCACCTTGTTGGCGCCTTTGGCGGCCGCGACCACGAGCGAAGTCTCCCGGCTTGGGAAAGGCGGGGAGGCGACACGGTCGTTGATCATACCCTGGATCAACACCCCGTCGGCATTGAAGGTCCAGCCCAGCATCTCGCCGACAGCCCCGGCCTTCTGAGCGAGCTTCAATTCATCCTGGGTAATGAACCCATCCATATAGAGAGGCGCCTTTGGGCCAAGATCGCCAATACCGACAAAACTCACGCTGGCCTGGGCGGCAAGCGCGAGCGTTCTCTCGATGCCAACCTGCTGATGGAGCAATTCACGCTCGGAGGCGCTGGAGGCGAGGACGGGCATGGGCATGGGGAAGCTTGGCGCGCTCACCTTGTCGGCGATCGAGAAAATGACGTTATAGAACGCGGCCGAACCGTCCGGCGCAATGTTCCCCGTCAGCGAAACAATCTTGTGTTGCGGGCAGTCGATCGGGCTCATCGCTTCCACCGCCGCCTTGAGCGTGCGCCCCGTCCCGACCCCGATGATGCGGGGCTCGGGCGCGGAAAGCAGGCGTTCGAGTTCAGCGGCGACCGCATCGGCAACGCCAAGCGTCGTATCGGGATTTCCGGGATCGGAGGGCACGACCTCGACAAGGTCGAGCGCAAAGCGGGACCGCAGTTCGCTGGCCAGTGCGAGGCAGCTGGCAATCGGATGGTCGAGCCGCACCTTGATAAGCTTTTCGCTCATCGCGAGCGAGACCAGCCGCTGGGCGGTCTGTCGGGAAACACCGAGCTTTGCCGCGATCTCGTCCTGGGTGTTACCGGCAACATAGTAGAGCCAGCCCGCCCTCGCGGCGTCATCGTGCTTATTTCGTGTCCCGTCCTGTCGCACTGGACGCTTCCCTTCTGGCCTGAACTATACCGTCTTACTAAGCCAGGTCCGGTTTTGCCAGAGAAACTCCATGCATTGTTTTACTCATTGGCCGGGCAAATACTCATCGCTTGGCTTCGGGAATAAGGGCAAGGAGGTCCTCATAGAGCTTGCGGGGAATACTCACGTGACCGGCGGCCAGCGTGCGTGCGCGGGCCTCGTGGCGCCGCTGCCCGGGCAGGCGCGCGCCCTGTCCGGCGGTCGCATCGAGCAGCGCTTCGGCGCGTGCGAGATGGGACGCGGAGTCGCCGCCGGTAAAGCGTGCCGGGTCGATGGCGATCAGCAATTGGCCATGCAGGGGCGCAGCCTCGGCGCCTTCGTCGTATTGCATCGATTCAAGGCTGGTGAGGTCGCCGATCAGCGGTCCGGCGAGCAATTCGATCATCAGGGAAAGCGCCGATCCCTTGTGCCCCCCGAAGGGCAGCATCGCTCCGTCCAGCACGGCGAGCGGATCTGTGGTGGGGTTCCCCCTTGCATCGATCCCCGTACCCGGCGGCAGAGGCTTGCCCTCGCGCCTATGCAGTTCGATATCGCCTCGGGCCATGGCACTGGTTGCAAAGTCGAACGCAAAGGGAGGCCCATCCTTGCGCGGCCAGGCAAATGCAAAAGGATTGGTGCCAAGGATCGGCGTGGTGCCTCCTGCGGGAGCAACCCAGGCATGGCTCGGGTTCATCGCCAGCCCGACCAGCCCATGTTCCGCCAGCCGCTCCACTTCAGGCCACAGGGCGGAAAAATGAAAACAGTTCTGGATGGCGAGCGCGGCAATCCCGCTGGCCCGCGCCTTTTCGACAAGCAACGGCAATCCGGCGTCCAATGCCAGTAGCGAGAAGCCGCGTTTGGCATCGACGCGGACAACACCTGGCGCGTGGTCGAAAACTTCGGGCGTGGCGTCAGTCACGACCATGCCCGCCCGCAGCGTCCTGACGCACATGATGAGCCGGTAGAGCCCGTGAGACTGGCACTCGTCACGTTGGCAGTCGCGCATGACGGCGGCATTGGCGCGGGCGTGAGGCTCGGACAATCCATTGGCTGTCATGACCCTCACTGCAAAATCAAAGACCTGGTCGAGGGTGAGCGAAGCCGTATCGGTCATGGCACCTACAATCCCCAGGTATCGCCGACCCGGTAGCCGCCCGGCCAGGGATCGGACGGATCGAGCATAAGTTGCTTTATTTCTGTGACCCAGCCGCGGCCTGCGATCGAGGGAACGATTGCTGGGGTTCCGGCGAGATCGGTCACCGATTCTACGCGGCAATCAAAGCGGCTTCCGATGATGGAAATGCCAGCAAACGGCTCTCCTACCGCCAGTTCGCCACGTGCGTGGAGTACCGCCATGCGGGCTGAACATCCCGTCCCCGTCGGTGAGCGATCGAGCTTGCCCGGTTCGATCGCGACCGTGTTGCGGCCAGTCTTGACGCCATCGATCACCTCCACAGGCGCGGTGAACTGACAAAAGGAAATATGTTTCCAGTCGGGATTGGTCGGGTGGGAAAAGCCGATCTGTTCTGACGCGGCCCTGGTCAGTTTCATCCCGGTCGCCGCGAGGTCGCGGGCTTCGTCCGGGGTCAGTGAAAAGCCGAGGCTCCCGGCATCGACCAGCACAAAGCTGTCGCCGCCATAGGCCGTGTCAACAATGACGGTTCCCAAACCCTCGACTTCCAGTGGCAGCCCAAGTTTTGCAGTAAAACTCGGATGGTTGGTAACGCGGATGGAAATGGCCTTGCCATCCCTGCAGGTGGCGACGACGTCGATCAATCCACCGGGCGCTTCGAGCGTAAAGCGGGTTTCGGGTTCCGTCATCGGTATGATGCCGGTGTCGAGCAGGACCGTCGAAACGCAGATCGAATTGGACCCAGACATCGGCGGGGTGTGGACCGGCTCCATGATGATCCAACCCATTGCGGCGCGTGGGTCCTTGGGTGGCACCAGCAGATTGACGTGGCGGAAGACGCCACCGCGCGGCTCGTTAAGGACGAAGTTGCGCAAGCGGTTGTCCTGTGCGATCCATCTCGATTGCTCCCAGATAGTCTCGCCCGGCGGCGGCGCGACGCCACCGACGATCACGTCCCCCACCTCGCCCTCGGCGTGGCAACCGACGACATGGATGATCTTTGAGGATCGCATCTAGACCACCAGCACCGGATCGCCCAGGGCCTCCATGATCGGAACGACGCCCAGGCCCGGTGCGTCCGAGGCCTTCATTTTCCCGTCCACACGCCTCGGCGCGCCACTTGCGATATCCTTGGTTCCATAAGAATTGAAATCGGTCGCCGAGAAGGTGAACTCCTCAGGCGTCGACTGCGCCAGATGCGCGATTGTGGCGGTTACAATGTCGCCGCCCCACGTATCCTCGATGGTCATGGGGATGCCTGCGGCAATGCAGGTGTCGCGGATCAAATTCGCCTTGGTCAGTCCGCCGACCTTCGAAATTTTCAGATTGATGACATCCATGGCGCCATCGGCAAGCCCCCGCTGGAGCGTGCCCAAACCGTCGATGACTTCATCGAGGACGAAGGGAAGCGACGTGCGCCGGCGGGTGACGAGGCATTCTTCATATGTCGGGCAGGGCTGCTCGATATAGACGTCGACATCGCGCACCGCATTCACGACGCGTGCGGCTTCGTGCATGGTCCAGCCGGTATTGGCGTCGGCCACGAGGATGTCGCCCGGCCGCATTTCCTTTGCGCAGAGACGAATGCGCTCGATATCGCTGTCAGCGTCGGCGCCGACCTTCAATTGGAACTTGGTGTAGCCCTCGTCTCGATAGCCCGCCACGTTCGCTGCCATGGCCTTTGGTTCGATCTGCGAGATGGCGCGGTAGAGCTTGACCTCCTCCTGCGCCTTGCCGCCCAGAAGCTGGTAAACTGGAAGGCCGGTCGACTTGCCCAGAATATCCCAGCACGCGACATCGATCGCGGCCTTGATATAGGGATGGCCGCGAAGCACGGCGTCCATGTGGCGGTTGATGACGTTCACATCGCGCGGATCGAGCCCGATGACTTTCGGCGCGATTTCGGCCAGTCCCGACCGGACGCCCAGCGCATAAGATGGAAGATAGGCAGAACCGAGCGGACAGCATTCGCCATAGCCGGTGATCCTGGCATCGGTCTCGACTTCAACCACGGTTGCATCGAACACCTCGACATAGTTGCCGTTCGACCAGCTGTAGCGGCCCTCCTTGAGGGGGAGATCGACCTGATAGGCCTTGATGCCGGTGATCTTCACTAAAGCCTCCTCCTATTTGACGATGAACCCGTGTTTGAACGGATCACGATCGTCGATGAAAATGGTGTTGAGCCCGGTCACCCGCGCCCAGCCGGCGATGGAGGGGATGATGGCGGGCTTGCCGCCGACGCTCACTTCGTCCTCTACGTGCCCCTTGAACATCGAGCCGATGATGGATTCGTGAATGAACTCATCGCCCTTGCCGAGCCTGCCCTTGGCGGCCCATTGCGCCATGCGCGCCGAAGTGCCTGTGCCACAGGGCGAACGGTCGATGGCCTTGTCGCCGTAAAAGACTGCATTGCGCGCGGTTGCCTGACGTTGTGTGGGCGCCCCGGTCCAGAGGATGTGCGAAAGCCCTTTGATGTCAGGCTTTTCAGGATGGACGAATTCATGTTTCTCATTGAGCGCGCGGCGCAGTTCGGGGCTCCAACGCAGAATATCGCCGGCGCTGACATCGGCCATATCGCGGAAGGCGGGCTGTGGATCGACAATGGCGTAGAAATTCCCGCCATAGGCGACATCGACAGTCACCTCCCCCAGTCCTTGGACATGCGCGGTCAAACCCTCTGAGTGAAGAAAAGCGGGAACATTGGTCAGCCGCACCTCCTCAACATATTCGCCTTCCTGCCGGTACTCGGCAACGACCAGCCCGGCGGGCGTATCGAGCCGCACCACACCCGGCGTTTTCGGCGTCACCAAGCCGTGCTCGATCATGAAGGTCACGGTGCCGATGGTGCCATGCCCACACATGGGCAGGCAGCCGGAGGTTTCGATAAAGAGGATCGCGATGTCGCAATCCTCGCGCGTCGGAGGATAAAGGATCGAGCCCGACATCATGTCGTGCCCGCGCGGCTCGAACATAAGTCCGAGCCTTATCCAGTCGAACTCGGCCAGGAAATGAGCGCGCTTTTCCATCATCGTCGCGCCCTCGAGGCGCGGTCCGCCACCCGCGACGAGCCTGACCGGATTGCCGCAGGTGTGACCATCGATACAGAAAAAGGAATGACGCGCCATCTTATGAGAACCGTTGCGAACGATAAGGGTTGAGGTCGATTGCCGGTGCATCACCCAGGATAAGGTCGCGAACCACGCGGGCGGTCGCTGCCGATTGGGTGAGCCCGAGATGCCCGTGGCCGAAAGCATAGACCACGCGATTGGCGCGGGGCGAACGACCGATCACGGGCAGGCTGTCGGGGAGCGATGGACGGAAACCCATCCATTGTTTCCCGTCCGTTGTCTTGAGACCGGGGAGGATGCGCCTGGTCTTTTCGACCATGATTTCCGCACGCCGGAAATCGGGCGCGCGTTCGAGACCCGCCAGCTCCACCGCGCCGCCTATGCGCAGACCCGTATCGAGCGGCGTGATGACGAAACCATCGCCCGGGATAACCAACTGGCGCTTGAGGTCGAATGCATCCTTGGGGAAGGTCGTGTTGTACCCGCGCTCGGTTTCGAGCGGGATAGTGTCGCCCAGCCTTTGGGCGAGCCGGTGCGACCAGGCGCCAGAAGCGATAACCGCCTCGAAAGCGGTGACCTCGGTTCCATCGGCAAGCGCCAGCCTGACGCCCTCGTCATCCTGCTCGATGCCGCTGACTTCGGCGATCCGCAGATAGGCGCCGCGCTCGATTGCCGCCTGCCCGATCCCCGTCGTTATATCGAGGGGGTCGGAAACGGTCAGCCATTGTGGGACGAAGGTTGCGTGGGTGAACGATGCGCCGAGACCCGGCTGCAATTCTGCCAGTTGCTCGCCGGCCACGTGCGCGAACTCTATTCCATGCGCCTGCCGCGCTTCCCACATAGGCAGCGATGCTTTCCACGCGCGTTCCCCCTCATAGAGATAAAGCGCGCCCTCGCGCCGCAGCAGCGGGGCGACGCCGGCGGCAAGAAAGAGACTTTCAGTTTCAGCGCGTGCGAGGTCCATCAGCGCGGTCTGCGCCCTGGTGCTTTCCGCGATCCGATCGGGAAGCGAGGCGCGGAAGAAGCGGATGAGCCAGGGCAGTATCTGCGGCACATAGCTAGGGGGGAGGGAAAGCGGGCCCAGGGGATCGAACAGCCATCTGGGGGCTTTGAGCATAATGCCGGGCGAGGCCAGCGGCTCGATATCGGCAAAGGCAAGTGCCCCCGCGTTACCGGCGCTGGTTTCAGCCGCCATGCCCTTGCGGTCGACGATCAGGACAGTCCTGCCCGCCTCGGTAAGCCGGAAAGCAATGGAGAGGCCGATAATACCGGCTCCGACGACGCAGACATCGTATTGGGGTTGCCCCACTTTGTGACTCCGAAACACGCAAATCAGGGCGGGAACAATGTCCCGCCCTCGTGGCGGCAATCAGGCTGCCAACCTGGAAAGATCGGGCAATTCGGGCCGCGCGGCGAGCGCAGACTTGATCGTTTGTTCGACCTCACTGCGCAGGGCACCCGAAAGCGGCGTGCGCGGCAGGCGGACGCGTTCGTTCGATCCCAGCGCCAGGGCTTCGGCGAGCTTGATGTTCTGAACGAGATAGGTCGAAACATCTAGATCGAGCAGCGGGCGGAACCACTGGTAAATCTTCAGCGCCTCGGCGTGCCGCCCGGCCTTGACCAGCCGATAGACGGCGACGGTTTCCGCCGGGAACGCAACAACCAGACCGGCCACCCAGCCCACCGCGCCCACGCACAGCGCCTCGTAGCCGAGATTGTCGACGCCGGTGAATACGTCCATCTTGCCCGCGAGCAGTTTGACCGCATCGGTAGTGCGCCGGATATCGTCCGAACTTTCCTTGACGGCGACGAACCTTTTGTCGGTTTCGGCCAGTTCGAGCAGCATGTCGTTGGTGACATCCACGCGATAAGCGATGCGGTTGGAATAGATCATCACGGGCAGGTCGGCGGCTTCCGCAATGGCCCGGAGGTTGGCGAGCGTTTCCTCGCGATTGGTGTGATAGATCGTCGAGGGCACGACCATCAGGCCCGAAGCACCCTCCCTCGCGGCGCGCTCGGCCAGCCGGCAGGCGTCGCGGGTCGCAGCCTCGGCAATGGTCAGAAGCGCGGGCTTGCCCTTTGTCGATTGCTGGATGGTCTTGAGTACATCGATGCGCTCATCGTGCGAAAGAAACGGTCCTTCGCCCAGCGAGCCGCAGGCGATCAGCCCATCGCACCCGGCATCCATCTGGATGTCGAAGCAGCGTGCCATCTCCTTGAAGTCGAGCTTGTCGTCTTCGGTGAACTTGGTTGTGACGGCCGGAATGATGCCCTGCCACATAGGTCTTCTCCCACTAAGTAAGACTAGAGAACGGATTTGAGGAAAGCCGCGGTTTCAGGGCGTTCCGGTGACTCGAAAATCTGCTTGGGGCTGCCGATCTCGTGAATCAGCCCGTCGCGGAAGAATGCAACGCGGTTGGAGACTTCTCGCGCGAAAGCCATTTCATGGGTGACGACGATCATCGTCATGCCTTCGGAAGCCAGAAGCCGCATGGTGTCGAGCACTTCTCCCACAAGCTGGGGATCGAGCGCTGACGTCACCTCGTCGAACAGCATGTATTTGGGGCTCATGGCGAGCGCGCGGGCGATGGCCATGCGCTGCTGCTGGCCGCCCGAGAGCCTGGATGGGTATACCTTGAGCTTGTCGCCCAGCCCTACATGCTTGAGTTGCTTGATGGCGATCTCGTCGGCTTCGCTCCGCGACTTGCCCAGCACCTTGCGCAAGGCAATGGTGGTGTTTTCGAGCACGGTGAGATGGGGGAAGGCGTTCCATTGCTGGAAGACGATGCCGATATTGCGGCGCAGCTTGTTGAGGTCGGTGCCCTTGGCGTGTACCTCGGTGCCATCGACGAGGATGCGGCCGGAATCGATTGGTTCGAGCCCGTTGATGCACATGAGCATGGTGGACTTGCCCGATCCGGATCCACCAATCACCGACACCACCTCGCCCTTTTCCACCGTCATTGAAATGCCCTTGAGCACTTCGAGATTGCCGAACGACTTCTTGACGTTTTCGATCTCAATCATTTTCGCGCCATTTCTTTTCAAGGTGTGCGCCCAGGCGTGAAACGGGGAAGCTCACGAGGAAGTAGATGAGACCCGCAATGGCCAGGATGACCAGAGCCTCATGGGGCTTGCGGGTGATGATGATTTGCGAGGAGCGCAGGAGTTCGATGACGCCGATGGCATAAACGAGCGCTGTGTCCTTCATGACGCCCAGGGTCAGGCCGATCCAGGATGGCAGCATGACGCGGGTACCCAAGGGTAGCACGATATAGCGCATATCCTGCCAGTAGCTCATGCCCAGCGAACGCGCAGCCTTGCGGGTGGTCACCGGGACGGCCCCTATGCCGCCGCGCACGATCTCGGTGCAATATGCCGAGGTGTAGGCCGCCAGCACGACGCAGCCGACGACAAAGGGGTTCATGTTGAGCCCCGCGATCGACTGGAAGGAATTGAAGAGGATGAACTGGATCAGCAGCGGCACCGAGCGCAGCACGTCAAGCAGCGCGCCCATGGGGTAATTGACGTACCAGGGGGACTGCGCGCGGATGAGCCCGAAAACCATGCCGGCGAGCGTGCCACCCAGCATCGCCCAGAAGGTGATGGCCAGCGTCAGGCCCGCGCCGGTCATCATGAAGGTGATATCGCCCCAGGTAATGGAGGTTCCGAACATCGTTCCCCTCCCCCCTAGTACCTGAACAGCCGCCAGGCGATCAGCCGGGCGCCGCCCGTGACGATCTTGGCGATCACGTAATAGATAGCTGCCGCGAGCGCGAAGAATTCGAAGGTGCGGAAGGTGCGCGCATTGAGTTCCTGGGTGACGCCCGTAAGGTCGATATTGAGTCCCACGAAAATGCCGACCGACGTCATCAGGATGGCCCACACCATCTGGTTGGTCATGGGATGGAAGACGGCGCGAAACATCTGTGGAAGGACGATCAGGCGGAAGGAGTCGACCGCGTTAAACCCAAGGGAGCGTGCGGCGCGCGTCTGGGTGGGCGGTACTGCGCGCAGGCCGCCGCGGAAGGTCTCGGCGAGATAGCCGGCGTTGTTGAAGGCAATGCCGACAAGAACCGCCCAGTAGGAATCGAGATAGAAGATGTTGATGCCCAAGGCACGGAAGTTGACGCCAAATACGCCCGCCACCAGCTGAAGCACGGCAGGAATGCCGAAATAGATCATGTAGACCTGAAAAAGCGCGGGCGTGTTGCGCGCCACCTCGATCCAGATGTTGGCAAACCAGCGCAGGGCCGCAACTCTCGAATCCTTGGCCAGCGCCAGCAATACGCCGATGACGATACCGATGACCATCGAGAGCACGGCGATCTGGAGCGTAACGAGCGCGCCTTCCAGCATCTGGGGCAAGGCCCGGAATGCCTGGTTCCAGTGAAAGGTGTAGTTGATGTTGAACATGCGCGTCTTCTCCGGCTGCGCGTGCTACCCCTCGGGCCAAGGCCCCGTAGCGCTCCAGAACGACGGAAAGCCGAGGCGGCGGACCGCCCCGGCTCATGAAGATCAGTAGTAGATGCCGTTCAACGCAAGGGAGGGCGGCTGTGCACCACCGCCGACCCACTTCTCGAACAACTCTTCATAACGTCCGGTCCGATACTGCTGATGGACGAAGAGGTTGAGATAATTAAGCAGGCCGTATTCCTGGCGCAGCGCGATCAGGGATACATAATCGACGAGGTAAGGCGCTTCGCCGGCAATTTTGAACCCCGAGAAGTTGCCCGATTCAATCGTGGCTGCGGCCACCGTGCCGGTGACGACCGTTGCATCGATCTGCCCCTGGTTGAGCGCAAGGAACACATCGGCCTGGCTCTGGAAGGTGCGGAAGGAGCCACCAGCATCCCATTCGTTGTGGTCTTCCTCGAGCGCAATGGCCTCAAAGACGCCGGCGACCGAACCAAGGTTCTTGCCGGCAAGATCTTCGTAGCTCTCGATGCCGGTATCGTCGCGCGTCAGAACCACGTTGTTGAACGCAAAATAGGGGATGGAAAACCCGATGGTCTTGGCACGCTCGAGCGTATCGGAAGTGGACGCCACGCCCACATCCGCGCGACCGGAAACGAGCGCAGGGATACGGTCGGGGAACGGGGTTTCCACAATCTCGTAATCGACGCCGAGCGCGGCAGCAAGATCAGCGCAGGTGTCGACGTCAAACCCGATCGGCTCGTTATTGTCGTCTCGCGATCCCATGGGTGGGAAGTCGAGCACGACCGCGCAACGCAGTACCCCCGATGCGATAATGTCATCGAGCTTGTCGGCAAATACCGGGGTGACGATCAGGCTGGCCGCCATCGCTGCCGCCCCGAACATGACGGGAAGTTTCATGATGTCCCTCTCTTTGAGCAGTTGATTTCAAAGCCTCCACCGGCCAACTGCGCAGCCGGATTAACATTACGTTTGCATAATTGTATCCAATCTACAATATACTAAATTGACGGGGGTGCGACGCGCTGTTTCCCCCGCCGGGACGAGGGAGTATCACTGCTCACGTGCCGGGCGGGGCAAGGGGATTCGGTTTTGGCCAACGGCTTGAAATTAAAGGCGTCAGATCTTTCCAAGCAGGCTTCGTCTGCCGACGTGATCTATGATGCGTTGCGCGACGCGATCATCCGGGGAGAGATCGAGGGCGGGGAGGCCTTGCGCCAGGATACGATCGCGCAGATGTTCCGCGTGTCGCGCATCCCGGTGCGCGAGGCCATGCAACGGCTCGAGGCTCAGGGGCTGGTGGTGTCAGAGCGCCACAAGGGAGCGGTGGTCGCCTCGCTTTCGGCCGATCAGATTACAGAGATCTTCCAGTTCCGCGCCCTGATCGAGCCCATTGTCATTGAGATGGCGGTTCCGCTGATGACCGAGGAAACACTCGCCGAAGCCCAGCGACAATGCGATGCGTTTGCCGCCGAGACAGACCCCATGCGCTGGGGCGATCTCAATCGGGCCTTCCATCGCGCGCTTTATAAGGATTCCGACAAGCCCTATTTTCTTTCGGTCGTCGACAAGACCAACGATCTGGTCGAACGCTATGTGCGGCTCGTGCTCTATTTCGTCCAAGGGATGCGCCACGCGGTGGCCGAGCACCAGGCGATCCTCGACGCGTGCAAGGCGCGCAATGCGAAACTGGCGGGCGAGCTTACGCGCAAGCACATTGAAACTGCAGGCGAAACGCTTGTTGCCTATCTCAGGAACCAGAAGCGATAATTGCCTAAACAGCCGCAAACCGGGTTAAGCTGATGGCGACCGCAATGCCAAGGAAGAGTCGCGAAAGATTGGCCCACCAATCTGACTTTTCGTTCAATTGGTCGCGCATCGCGTTGACGATGAGGCTGCGGGCAATGGTGATTTCGGGCCGCAAGTCCTTGGGCAGCATGATCCAGACTTCGGTTTCGTTGATCCGCCTGCGCACGTGGTAAAACCGTGCGTAGGTCGTCATAGCCACGGCAAGCACGGCAAGACCGAGGGCGCCATAAAGAAAGCTGGCCAATGGATCGAAGGCCAATGTCAGCATGACGAGAAGGATCGCGATGCCGGCATAGCCGGATGCGCGCAGAACCGAAAACCTGGCCAGCTTCGTGATTTCGTCCATTGTTGCCGCCTCGGAGAGCACAACCCGGTCAGGCTACCACAATCCGGCGCGCGATTCATGCACGATCGTGTCTGAGACGCTTCCGGGACGCGGCAGGCCCCGATCATCGCCTAATGCGCCAGAGGCGGATTCGGTTCAAAACGCCGAGGCAATGAGCAGATAAAGAACGATGAAGAGCGGCGGAATGCCAAGGAAACCGTCGCCGAACAGAAACAGTTTCAGAAAGAAGAACAGGAAGGCGACGTAAAGCGAGGCTGCAAAGGGCAACAGGAAGCGCGGTGTAATTGGCGCAAAGATCGCCAGCAGCGGGTCCGTGACGCGCCTCAGCGCTACAAAGAAGGCAATGTTGCGATCGACCCCGATCGCGAATTCCAGTACACCTCGGGAAAACATAAGGGCCGCAAGCGCGGTAAGCGCATAGGTTCCGCCCAGATAGATCGCGACAGTTTCGGGTACACCGGCAAAAAAAACGAAGGTGGCCACAGCCATCACATAAGTGAGGGCCATAATCCCGATCCCGAAAAGGGCAGACGACATAGAGGCTATTCCTTGTTTTAACGCGCGGAGCCGTTGGGCTCCGCGCGCATATTTAGCAGATTAGTGCGTCTGCACCATCATATTGCCGCCCTTGGGCGTACGGAGACGGTCGACGAACTCCTGCATTTCCTGGCTCGGTGCTGGCGTGAACAGCGAGACCACGATCGTCACGATGAAGGCAGCGGGAACACCGAAGATACCCGAGGAAATGGCAGCGATGCCAAACCAGGTAAATTCGTCGCCCGTACCCTTCTGGAAATCGAAGCCATACACGTTGCCGATGAGATAGAACATCGTAACGCCAAAGCCGGCGATCATCCCGAGGATGGCGCCCATATTGGTCGTACGCTTCCACCAGACACCAAGTACCAGCGGCGCAAACAGGCCAGCAGCAGCGATGGAGAAGGCCCATGCCACCATTGACAGAATGTCCGCAGGCTTGGTCTGCGCAAGGAGCGCAGCAGCAATCGCCACGATAACAAGAAGAACCTTGGCCACAGTCAGACGACGCTTAGTGTCTGCCTTGGGGTCGATCATCTTGTAGTAGACGTCGTGGCTGAGTGCGTTGGCGATAGCCAGCAGCAAGCCGTCAGCGGTCGAAAGCGCGGCAGCGAAACCACCGGCACCGACCAAACCCACAACCCAGATCGGCATGCCGGCAATCGACGGCGTCGAAAGCACGATCATGTCGTTGTTGAGGGTCAACTGCTGATAGGGGAAGCCGCCTTCAAAGCCCAGGCCTTCGCAGGCTGCCTGGATGGCCGCCACCGATTCCGCCTTCACGCCACAGATGGTGACGAGCTGGTGACCTTCGATAGAACCCCAGTTCAGCATCCACTGCGGAATGGCAGTGAAGGCCAGACGAAAGTCTTCGGCGTTGGCAAACAGACCCATCAGATTGTACTTGGAGAACGCTGCATAAGCAGGTGCCGTGAAGTACAGCAGGAAGATGAAGAACAGCGACCAGCCCACAGACTTGCGCGCTTCACGAACCGTCGGGGTCGTGAAGAAACGCATCAGGATGTGAGGCAGGGATGCCGTCCCGACCATCAGGCAGAAGATAAGCGTGAAGTAGTTGAGCGGCGTCATGGCCTGGAACGGCACGACGTGCGCACGGGCGACTTCAAGCATCTGCTCATACTCAGCGATGGCGCTGAGCGTGCCACCATAGGTCAGCTGCGGGATGGGAATGCCGAACTGAACCGTCGACATCCAGACCGCAGGCAGCAGATAGGCAACGATCAGGACGATGTACTGGGCCACCTGGGTCCAGGTCACCGCCTTCATGCCGCCCAGCATCGAGCACACCAGAATGCCAGCAAGGCCTGCAAACACCGCATAGTTGAAGTCGATGCCGAGGAACTGCGAGGCAATGATGCCCGAAGCGTAAACCTGCGCCGTGATATAGGTGAACGAGCAGGCGAACAGCACCACGATGCCCACAAGACGCGCCGCGTTGCCGCCATAACGGGTCCCGAGGAAGTCAGGCACGGTGTAGGCGCCGAACTTGCGCAGATAGGGTGCGAGCAGAACCGCAACGAGCACGTAGCCGCCGGTCCAGCCCAGAACGTAGGACAGGCCGTCATAGCCGAGCACGAAGAGTGTGCCGGCCATACCCACGAAGCTCGCGCCGCTCATCCAGTCCGCGCCGGTTGCCATGCCGTTGTAGACGGCAGGGACAGAACGGCCCGCGACGTAGTATTCGGACACGACCGCGGTGCGCGACATGATGCCGATAAAGGCGTAGATGCCGATCGTTGCGGCCATATAAGCCCAGAGGATGAACTGGTCGGGAACCCCAACCATCGAGGCGAGCGCCATAAGAATGACGAAGCCGGCAAAACCGCCGACATAAATGCCGTAGATCTTGCCGAGGTTGTCGGTGAAATCACCTTTCATTGACAGTGCCATGTGATCCCCCTCAATCCTCGGCCACGCCGAATTCCTCGTCGATCTTGTTCTGCCGGTTGGCGAACCAGAAGATCAAAACGACGAAGACAATGAGGGAGCCCTGCGCGGCCATATAAAAGCCGAGCGGGAAGCCCGCGATGACGATGTTGTTCAACGGAACAACAAAGAAGTGAATGAAGAAGCTGAAAAAGGCCCATATCAAGAGCGCGGTAATCATCAGACTACGCGTCTTGTTCCAGTGAGCCTCCGCCACTTCTGGTGGCAGTTTCTCAGACAAAGCTAGTCCTCCCTTCCGGACAGCAGGGAGAGACCATCAGTCCCGTATTCAGAGCGGGTAAGCAACTGGTGAACTCCCCCCATAGGGTTCCAATTGCTCACAACATTCGACGCCATCTCGATGGCCTCGAATTACCCCCTCCTCAAAGGATAATTACGATTATCGGATAGTTGCAAGACGACGTATTATTTGCGCAACATAGGTGAAACGTCAAATGGATTAATCGGACCGAGCGCCCCAAGAGGCGGTTAACAGTGGAAAATCGGGCCGGAAACCGGGAGGAAACGGGTGCTAGAGAGTTTGATCGGCGTATTGAATCCGCGCAAGAAAGGGTCCGACTGGCCGGCGCTTGTCGAGTCCATAAGGGCCGGCGCGGCCTATCTCGGACAGGGAATCAGTTATTCCTATCTGCGCGCCAGAACACTTCTTGCCGGTCCAAAGCTCTTCAGTGATGCCGACTTCGGCTTTGCATTGACGATCTGCAAGTGGGAGGCATTCGGGGTCGCGGCGCAGGATCTGATCCTGATGATCGAAGCCGACCATCGCGATGGTCTCAACCCCGACCCCGCCCGGCGCGCCAGCGTGCTTCTCGAACTCTACAAGGATGTCCTTGCGAGCGAGCCTGTACCAGAGCACAGGCAGGACAAGGGCTGGAGCGACCTCGTCGCGGCGTTCGAAACGCGCCTCGAATCCTATATGAACAAGCCTCCGCTCGGCCCGGACGGGATTTCGATCGCCACGGCAATGGCGGTGCTCGACAACGCGCCAATCGAAAGCGCCGTGCGCGATGCCGATCAGATGATGGTGGTCAATAACACTGCCTTCCGCTTCATCGAATACCAGGCCAAAATGCGCAAGGCGCTCGATATTCCCGCCATAATGGCCGAGCTCGACGCACGCATGTCGGCCTGAGCCCCGATGCCCTCAAGGCAAAGCGCAGGCGCGGTTGCAGCAACGCCACTCATCGACATGGACGCGGTGGTACTCGATACCGAGACGACCGGTCTCGACGTTCGCAAGGACCGCATCATACAGATCGGCGCAGTCAGGCTCCATGGGCCCGATCTCCTCGATGACAAAAAGCTCGACATCATTGTCAATCCCGGCCTTCCCATCCCCCCTTCCTCGAGCCGCATCCACGGCCTGACCGACGCCCATGTTGCCGAAAAACCAGGCTTTGCGGCGGCAGCTCCGGTCGCTTCGGCCTATATCGGGCAGGCGGTGGTCATCGGACATTCCATCAATTTCGACATGGCGGTTTTCCGCTTCGAGGCGGCCCGCCATGGGATCGGCTGGCCGCAACTGCGCGTGCTCGACGTCGCCCTGCTTGCCGCCGGGCTCGACAGGGGGCTTGTCGATACCTCGCTGGATAGCCTTGCCCTGAGCCTGGGCATTCCCATCGAGGGGCGGCATACCGCGCTCGGGGATGCGCTCGTGACGGCGGGGATCTACCGGGCGCTTGTCCCCAAGCTCCTCGCTGCCGGTGTCCGCACATTGGGCGAAGCCGAATTGCTCAGCCGCCGCCCGGCCAACCTCATCGCCCAGCAGGAACAGGCCGGCTGGTTCGCCCGCCCCGACGATCGGCCCGATTTTGCCGGCGCAGCCATCCGCTCGGGCGGCCGAAGGGCGGTCGATAGCTATCTCTACCGCCAGCGGCTCGGCGATGTGATGCAAAGGGAGATCGTATCGACCACGCCCGACGCCTCGCTGCACGACGCGGCTAGGCTGATGAATGAACTCGGCATCGGCTGCCTTTTCGTCGCAGCGGGAGAAGAAACGGGCATCGTCACCGAGCGCGATATCCTGCGTGCTGTCGCCGAGCACGGCCCCGGCGGCCCCGCCAAGCGCGTCGGGGATGTGATGAGTGTCCCGGTCATTTCGGCGCCTTCGGATACTTTCCTTTATCGCGCGCTTGGGCTCATGGCGCGACGCAATCTGCGCTACCTCGGGGTTGCCGGTGCCGATGGTCAAATCGTCGGGCTCTTCACTCTGCGCACTTTGCTGCGCGAGCGGGCGCTGGCAACCATGAGCGTCACCGATGAGATCGCGGCCGCAAACCGCCCGAGGGAACTGGCGCGCGTGCAAGCCGCGCTGCCCGGGCTCGCAGCCGGGCTTTTGGCCGATGGTCTCGAGGCGCGTGCCGCGGCGGCCGTTATTGCGGCAGAAAGCCGTGCCATGACGGCGCGCGCAGCCGAAATCGCCGAAGCCGAAATGCTCGCCGAAGGCAGCGGTCCTCCGCCGGCGGACTATGCCCTGCTTGTTCTGGGTTCGGGTGGCCGCGGAGAAAGCCTGCTGGCGCCCGACCAGGACAATGCGCTGGTCATCGCCACTGACTATGAACGCGATCTCGACGCCGAAACCGACTGGTTTGCCCGCTTCGCAACCAGGGTCAACGAAATCCTCGACCGCGCTGGCATCCCCTATTGCAAGGGCGGCGTGATGGCCAAGAACCGTGCCTGGCGAAAACGCCTTTCCGAGTGGACGAGCGAGATCGAAGGTTGGGTGCGCAATCCATCGCCCGAGACCCTGCTCAACGTCGACATATTCTACGACTTCACCGCCGCCCACTATTCCAGAACGAGTGGCGCGCGACTGGCCGATCTGTTACGGCGACGCGCCATGGAAACGGCTGCGGATGCGCATGGTCTGTTGCGAGCACTGGGGGAAGCGACGGGCGGGCATGGCGCACCTCTGGGCCTCTTCGGGCGCTTAAAGACCGACGCCGACGGCCGGATAGACCTCAAGGCCGGCGGCCTGCTGCCGATCACGGCCGGCGCGCGGGTGATCGCGTTGCGTCACGGGATTGAAGCGCTGTCGACGCCGCGCCGGCTCAGGGAAACAGCGGCGAAAGCGGGCCACGGGCAGACCGATGCCGATATCCTGGCCGATATCCACGGGTTTTTGCTCAGCCTGATCCTCACCCAGCAGATCGCCGATATCGAGGCCGGAATCAGCCCCACGAACCGCGTCGCGATCAATTCGCTCTCAAGCCAGGACCAGCATCACCTGCGTGATGCGCTCGGGCGCGTGGAACTGATCCAGACCATGGTCCGCGACCTGCTGGGGTCGGGCTAGATCGTCAAGAAACGCGAAATTGCCCGCGCGAGCAGGGGGCTGTCGGAAGGCTTCGCCATCGAAACATGGGCGGCGTCGAGTACGGTGTCGGGCGCCTGGCCATGCCGTAAATCGATCAGCGCAGAGGTGTAGGAGTCCTCGAACTCGGGATGCGGCTGGAATGTGAGCGTGGTCCCGTTGCCGTAGAGAAGTCCGGCATTCGGGGTGAAATCCGACGACAAAAGCAACCGGGCTTCCGCGGGCGGCGCAATCACCTGGTCCTGATGCGAACAGGCGATGGAAACGCTTGCGCGCGGCAGATCGAAAAAGCGCGGCCGGGCCTCGATCCGATACGTATGCCGGCCCAGCCCCCATCCCTTTTCGGATTTTTGCACCACCCCGCCCAGCGCGTCGGCGATGATCTGGTGACCGAAACAGATCCCCACCAACTTAAGGCGTCGCGCATAGGCCTTGCGCACGAAGTCGCGTACCGGGTCGAGCCATGGGAGGTTATCGTAAACGCCTGCCGGCGATCCCGTGACAAGGACTGCCTCGAGGTCCGCGGGATCGGGAAGCGGGGGCCCGCCAGGAACGTCGATCACCTCGAAGTCAAATCGGGCGCCGTCGCGTTCGAACATGGCGCGGAACATGTCGGTATAGGCGGGAAAACGCCCGGCAAGGACCGAAGGCACCTCCCCGGTCTTCAGTATCGTCAGTTTCATCGCTCTTGTCGCGCCCATCAGGCCTTCGGAACCGGCGCTTTTAATATCCCGATTGTGGCAATTTTCAACGCAGCCTTCAGCACCAGAAAAAGGTCAGGCAGGCTTGAAGGCGAGCGCCACGCCGTTGATGCAATGGCGTTTGCCGGTCGGCTCGGGTCCATCGTCAAAGATGTGGCCCAGATGGCCCCCGCAATTGGCACAGTGGCACTCGATGCGCACCATAAGCAGGGACGTATCGACCGTCGTGCCGATGGCGGTCGGCAGACTCTCCCAAAAGCTCGGCCAGCCGGTATAGCTGTTGAATTTGGTTTCCGAGGAATAAAGCGGGTGGTCGCACCCTGCGCAATGATAGGTGCCCGGTTCATAAAAGCTATCGAGCGGGGAGGTGAAGGCGCGCTCGGTGCCGTGGCGGCGCAACACGTAGTACTCCATTTCCGAAAGGCGCGCCCGCCATTCCTCGTCGGAAAGCTGGAATGGAAAATCCTCCCCTGCCGCTAAGGCTGGTTGGCCGAAGCCTACCCCCGCCCCTGTTGCGGCAGACGCGGCCAAGCTGATGAAATGCCTGCGGTTGACCATGGCTTTTCTCCCTCGGCCCGATCTCATTCCAACCGAAGGCCCCATGCAAGTCAAAGGCTCGTGAAAGGAATCTGCCCTGATTGCCAATGGTGTTTTGCCCTTTCTTTTCTCTTGCGCTAGACAAAGGACAATACCGACGAGGAGTCCCCTGCCCCCATGCCCCAAGGACTTGAAAACGCCTATGACGCCGAGGTGCTGTCCAAGGCGCTTCCCTTCATGCAGCGCTATGAGAACAAGACCGTGGTCATCAAATATGGCGGCCACGCGATGGGCGATCCCGAGCTCGGCAGAGCGTTCGCGCGCGATGTGGCGCTCCTGAAGCAATCGGGGGTCAACCCCATCGTCGTCCATGGCGGCGGGCCGCAGATCGGCGAGATGCTGAAAAAGCTCGGCATCGAATCGAAATTCGAAGGCGGTTTGCGCGTCACCGACAAGAAGACGGTCGAGATCGTGGAGATGGTTCTGGCCGGCTCGATCAACAAGGAGATCGTCGCGCTCATCAATGCAGAGGGCGAATGGGCGATCGGGCTGTGCGGCAAAGACGGCAACATGGTCTTTGCCGAAAAGGCCAAGAAAAAATATATCGATCCCGAATCCAACATCGAGAAAATCCTCGACCTCGGCTTCGTAGGGGAACCCGTCGAAGTCGATCGGACGCTGCTCGATCTCCTGGCGCGTTCGGAGATGATTCCCGTCATCGCGCCGGTGGCACCTGGGCGGGATGGCGAAACCTACAACATCAATGCCGATACCTTTGCAGGCGCCATTGCCGGGGCGCTTTTTGCCAAGCGCCTGTTGTTCCTGACCGACGTGCCCGGGGTGCTCGATAAATCGGGCAAGCTCATCCCGGAACTTTCGGTGCGTGAGGCCCAGCAGCTTATTGCCGACGGGACGATCTCGGGCGGCATGATCCCCAAGGTCGAGACGTGCATCGAGGCACTCGACCGGGGCGTCGAGGGCGTGGTGATCGTCAACGGCAAGACCGCGCATTCGGTTTTGCTCGAGCTTTTCACCGAGCATGGGGCGGGCACGCTGATCGTGCGCTAGGCGCGCTGGTCAGCCTTCCAGCCGGTTTTCCAAAATCGTGCCGAGTGCGGCGCATTCGGTCGCGATCTCGCGCGCGAAGTCGCGGACCATGTCGCGTTCGAGGGCCGATTTCGAGAGCGCCACAAGCGCGATGTCGCGATGGAGAGGAGCAAAATCGCGCGGGGTCACCTCGACGAGATCGCCGCGCTCCAGTTCCTCGCGTATCGCCGAGCGCACGAAAAAACCCAACCCCTCCCCGGCCAGCGCCAGCCGCCTCGCGGGACCGGTGGGGATCTCGATGCTGGTTTCGGCACGGCGCACAAGCGCCGTTGCGCCCTCGGGATCGACCTGCCACCAGCGTAAGGAGATAACACGGGGCGTAAGCGCAAGAATGTCGGCAAGCGAGGGATCGGGTGGCAGCTTGGCCGCCAGATGGGGAGCCAGGACCAGCGGCACGGGTTCGCGCATGACGATGAAGGGATAGATCTCGGGGACGAGCGGGTCGAGATTGGGCCAGGTGATGATGCCCAGTTCAGCGGTGCGGTCATGGAGCATGGCGGTGATATGTTCGTGGCGCCCCTCCTTGACGATCACATCCACCCCGCCATGCCGTTCCTGAAAGCGCAACAGGCTTTCCGAAAGCAGGGGCGTGACCATTGTGAACAGGGAAGCGAGCGTGATGCGCCCGCGCTCGACGCGACGCAGCGCCTCTCGACCCTCCTGGACCGTATTGAGCACCCGGCGGGCATAGGGGAGGAAGGTCATTCCTTGATCGGTCAATGCGATCTTGCGTCCGCGGGTGAATAGCTGGACGCCCAGCGCATCCTCAAGTACGCGCATGCGCATGGATACCGTGGCCTGCGTCACGTTGAGGCGCGCGGCAGCGCGGGTGAAACTCAGGTCGCGGGCGATGCGATCGAAGGTGCGAAGCTGATCTATATCCATAGAAATTCTTTATGTGATGGATAGATATTTATTGGTAAATCCAGATTAGCATTGAGACCGTCTATAATAAAGGTGCAAACAACAATGAATATCCGCCTCGCGACCGAAGCCGACCTTCCCGGCATTCTCGATATCCATAACGACGCCATCCGCCGGCTCGATGCCATATGGACGGAGGCCGAAGAAACGCTGGAAGACCGACGCGCTTGGCTCCAGGACCGGGAGAATAATGGCTTTGCGGTATTTGTGGCCGAAAAGGACGGCGAAATCCTCGGCCATGGCAGCTACGGCACCTATCGCTCGCGCTCGGGCTATAACAAGACCGTGGAGCATTCGATCTATCTGCGCGAGGACGCCCAGGGCCAGGGCATCGGCACGGCACTGATGGAAGCGATCATTGCCGATGCGAAAGCGAAGGGCTTTCACCTGTTGGTGGCAGTGATCGATTCCAAAAACACCGGCTCGATCGTCTTTCACGAGCGCTTCGGGTTCGTGAATATGGGCACGCTTCCCCAGGCCGGGCACAAATTCGGGCGCTGGCTCGACCAGGTCAACATGTACCTGATCCTCAATGACGACCCGGCTCCATAAGCGCTTAATTGAACGAATTGGACGAATTTCGTTCAATTCGTTCAATAATAATGTGCGTTGGCCATCGCTGCCATCGAACACTCCCCGAATGCCGGACTAATCCCCAGTACTGCAGGACAATGATACGCTCAGGGGTTGGACCGGGCATAAACCGCGGGACGGAGATCAGGCAGACGCCTTGTTGCGTTTCCGGTCTGCGTCGCGCCTTGCCTTGGCCTTGAGGCGGCGCGCTTCGGCGACAGCTTTTGCGTCCTCGCCGATATGGCTTTCTCCGCGCTCGGCGGCCAGCGCGATCTGGCGCTGGCGCTCGGCTGCAGCTTGCCGCTTCGCATCATCGAGCGTATCGGCGCAATGGTGGCACTGGACGCCTTCGACAAAATCGGGACGAGCGCGGCCGGCAGGTGTCAGGGGCTGGCGGCAGGCACGACAGAGTTGGGCATCGCCCACTTTCAGCCCATGCCCCACCGAAACACGTTCGTCGAAGACGAAACACTCACCATTCCAGAGGCTTTTGTCCTCGGGGACGGTTTCGAGATATTTCAGGATGCCGCCCTTGAGGTGAAACACCTCCTCGAACCCCTGGGACAGCATATAAGCGGACGCCTTCTCGCAACGGATGCCACCGGTGCAGAACATCGCCACCTTCTTGTGCCTTTGCGGGTCGAGATGTTCGGCCACATAGTCCTTGAACTGGGTGAAGGTCTGCGTCTTGGGATCGCGTGCATTCGCGAAGGTGCCGAGCGCAACCTCATAATCGTTACGGGTGTCGAGGACGACGATGTCGTCCTGGGCGATGACCGCATTCCAGTCCTCGGGCTCGACATAGGAGCCGACCTGTTTCCCGGGATTGGCCTCGGGTGCGCGCAGCGTAACGATCTCCTGTTTCAACCGCACCTTCATGCGATGAAAAGGCTGACTTTCAGCAAAGGAATACTTGATCTCGGCGCCCTTGAAGCGCCCGCCGAAAATGTTGCCGCCCTCGAGCCAATCGACCAGCTGATCGATGGCTTCGTGGCTACCCGCCACGGTGCCGTTAATGCCCTCGGGCGCCAGCAGCAAGGTGCCCCTGATGCCGCACGCACAGCAGAACTCGGCCAGCGGCGCCTTGAGCGATTCAAAATCGGGCTGGTCGGTGAACTTGTAGAGCGCGACGATCTTGATGGGCTGGCGGTCAGTCATGGCCGGCTCTTACACCCGCCCATGCCTTAAGGGCAAGCGCGGCGGACTTGCGCGAAGCGTCGCAGGCTGGCTAGTATCGCGCGAGTCCCTATCCGCCGTGCCATCTGTGCGGAACCAATCGTCGTCAGGAGAGAGAAATGACCTATCGTGCGAACCAGGCGCGCTACGAGAGCATGGAATATCGCCCTTCGGGGCGCTCGGGGCTCAAGCTCCCCGTGGTTTCCCTGGGACTTTGGCAGAATTTCGGAGGGAGCCGGGATTATCCCTCCGCGTTCGAAATACTCGGCTACGCGTTCGACCAGGGCATTACCCATTTCGACCTTGCCAATAATTACGGCCCGCCTCCGGGTTCGTCCGAAGAGCTGTTCGGGCAGGTGCTGGCGCGCGATTTCCGGCCCTATCGGGACGAGATGATCATTTCGACCAAGGCGGGTTACCTGATGTGGCCGGGACCCTATGGTGAATTCGGGTCGAAAAAATACCTCATCTCGAGCCTTGACCAGTCGCTCAAGCGCATGGCTCTCGATTATGTCGACATCTTCTATTCCCATCGCTTCGACCCCGAGACCCCGCTCGAGGAGACGATGGGGGCTCTTGCGCAGGTGGTAAAGCAGGGCAAGGCGCTCTATGTGGGCATTTCTTCCTACCCCGAAAAGGAAACGCGCGAAGCGCACCGCATTCTCAAGGATATGGGCGTTCCGCTGACCATCCATCAGCCCTCCTATTCGATCCTCAACCGCTGGATCGAAGACGACAGGACGATCGACGCCTGTGGCGACCTCGGCATCGGCATCATTGCCTTTTCGCCGCTGACGCAGGGCGTGCTTTCGGGAAAATATAGCGCCGGAGTCGCGGGCAACACCCGGGCGGAAAACCCCGGTGGGTCGTTGCGGCCCAGCCATCTCGAACCACGGGTTGTCGAGGCGGTCGACAAGCTCCGCCCCATTGCCGAGGCGCGCGGACAATCGATGGTGCAGCTTGCCCTCTCCTGGGTCCTGCGCCGTAAGGAAATGACCTCGGCTCTGATCGGCGTGCGGACGCTCGATCAGCTCAAGGACAATCTCGGGGTGCTCGGCAACCTGGCGCTCTCGGACGAGGAAATCGCCGCAATCGACAAGGCGACCGAGGGCGGACGGATCGAACTGCATCCCAGACCGAGCGGGTGGCTGCGCTAGCCAGACCTTCCGTCCTTTGTAGGAGGTACGTCCCGGCAGTAGCCGATGGCGATCGCGGCCAGCGTAACGTAAAGGGTCGTGTGATATTCGAACCCGAAGAGGAGATAGGTGAGCCCGAAAATCCCATATCCGGTGGAGAGCATGGCACAGACCGTCATCCGAACGTGATATTGGCTGTCGCGCGGGGAAAACGCCGCGCCCAGCAAAGGGGCCAGCAGCATCAATAGATGCGCGAGGAGTCCTACGCTGCCATTGGCTACGGCCACATCGACAGGATCGCTATGGAGATGCCGGTGCTCGCGCCTCAGGACTCTGGAGTCTGGGTCGAGGTAGGGCGTAATGGCGGGGAACTTGCGCTCCCAGCCATGCCCGAATACCGGCGCATCCAGGAAGGCACGCCACGCAGCCGTATACATATCTACCCTCTGACCTGCCGAATTCTCCAGCACGTCGCCGGTTTTTGCTAGCTGGGAAACATTTTTTGAGATCGTGGCGACCCGGTCGAACGTTTTCGGGGCCAGAACCAAAACCGCGCCGAGACTCCCCAAGGCCAAGATGGCCGCTAGACTGATACTTACCCACGGCCGGCGTGTCCAAGCGACGAGCAGGATAACGCAAAGCACCGGGACCGCGAGCAGGGGCCCGCGCGAAGTTGTCATCAGCGCGACGATTGTACCCAGCGCCGGCCCAAGCAGGAAGGCCAAACGCCAGCGTGATGCCCTATGGAATATCCCGGTCCCTGCAATGAACCCGGTAATGATGGCGGTGTGAGCGAACGCGATGGTGTCGATCTCGATTCCTTCGGGCCGTCTGACACCGAAACCGAACTTCTGAACGATGGCCCAGCACGCCAGCACCGCAGTCCCAAACAGGGCGATGGTACACAACCTCACGTGGTTGCGTTCCCCCGCACCGCCGGCAAGGATGACCGAGAGAGGCGCATAGAGCACAAGGGGTAAGTAATTTAAAACATAAATGAGATCGCCAACGACAACGGCGGAACCGGCAAACGAAACCCCGAAAAGCACGAAGGCGACAGCGAGCAGGCGTGCAGCGAGATCGCCCTTCAACCATGGACGTTGCCGGGTGGCAACAAGTGCAAGCGCACCACAGACCAGGCCGATTAGGAGAACGTAGATGGTCAAGGCGCCAAACAATCCCGCAAGAATGCAGGCAGCAGCGAGGACGAAATATCGATAGGCCACTGGCCAGGACATCGTCATGAATTCCGGCTCCTCGACAGGACAGCATCGAGGATGGCGTCTTTGTCGATATGTGCCGCCAACCTGGCATTCATCGCCGAATCGAATTCCATAAAGCTCTCGTCGGGCTGCACCGGCGCCGCTCGCTCAACCTTCCAGTTTGTATTTATTCCCTTGAAATGCCAGAAGAAAACGTCTGCGGACTGGTGTTTGCTGCCGTGCGGCCGGTTTTCGATCCAGTGCATATAGGGGTGCACTTCTAAGTTGCCGAACCAGTTGCGGCGCGGATCAATGACCCATTTGCGCGCCTTGCAGATCCTAGCCGGTGCGTCCTTGAGACGGTAGGGGAAGTCTCCGTGTAGATAGGGCGGACGCGCGTGGGGGGCAACCGCGGGCTCCACCCATCGGCCTTGCATGGTGACCAGCCCGAAGGCGCTACGCGCCGCAATCGAGTAAATGCTTTCGCCGGTCGGGGTTTCGATCAATTCGTCAATATCGGCGTTGAGCATTCCCTCCGCAGCCCCGGCAATCCGGCGCAGCACCAGTCCCATGGCCGAAACCTGCAGGAACTGCGTCCAGTAGGGGTTGAAGATCACTGCCCGATCGATCGCGCCATAGACGTAGGGCCAGCGAAAAATGACGAAGTCATCTATCCCTTCGATTTCCGAGAGGGTGCGTGCGATATGATCCGGCTCATAGGTCGATCCATTGTCGAAAAACACGATCGCATCCGTACCGTGACGCCGCGCATGATACTGCGCCCAAGCCGCGATCCATTCGACGGGATTGTCCTTGCTCATGGTGAACAGCAGACGGCGACCCCGGAACCGTTCCACGAGGCTGGGCTGCACCGGCATCTCGAAGGCGATGCCGGCGAAATCAACCGCTATGGCATCCGTGCCCGCTGGAACATCATCGAGCGCGGTGATCATGGTGGAAAGGGACGGAAAGAAGCGTGCATATAGAGGCGTATTGCTCGGCTTTGCCCAAAATCGCGCGGAGCGGAAATGACGGCCGAGATTGAGCGGGGGCGGGCCGACCAGCAGCACACGGCGAGGCTCGGCCGCAAAAAATGCGTCGTAGAATAAAATTCTGTCCTCGAACCGTTCTGCGAAGCTGTCGGGGCGCTGCCGCCATCCCCAACGTGGTTTGCGTCGCAATTGGCCATCTTGAGGAAGCGAGGCCGGCGAGCTTTCTGGGAATATGTCGGATACGGACATGCCGCTCGCCTTCATCCCTTATTGCTCCCGGCGCAAAATCTCGCAATCTCGGCATCGAGATCGACAAGCCGTCTATGCCTTGTCGGGTCTAGAAGTTCGGTGCGCCGACGGCTGGATTTCCAGTTGGTATTGATGGCCTTGAAGTGCCAGAAAGGGAGCTTGGGCGCTCGGCGTCCCCACGATTTCGGGATGCCATATAGTCTGTGCACGCTCGGCATTACCTGCATATCCGCGCACCAATCGCGGGAGGGATCGAGGGCCCATTTGCTGGCGCAAACGGCCTTGAGCGCGTTTTTATCCCGGTAGCGATAAGCCAAGTGCCCCGTATCGCCATCTTCAGTCGCTCCAACCACACATTCAACCCAGGTCCCCTTGCATGTGACCAAGCCGTTGGGGCTGGATAAGGCCCGGTCGTAGGCGCTGGCGCCACCCTCGTTGCCGATCAGTTCGTCGATGTCGCAATTGACGATGGCGGCGGCGCGCCGCGCCAGACGGCGAAACAGCATGGTATAGCTCGAGACCTGCAGGAAATTCGCCCAATAACGATGGAAAACGACCGCCGGGTCGTGGGGTCCATAACGATAGGGCCAACTGACGACACAAACCAAGTCGATCCCATCTATCTCCGAGATGAGGTCTTCGAGCGCCTGCGTATCATAGACCGTGGAACCGTTGTCGAAGATCACGATTGCGTTGGTGCCATGCATAGCGGCGTACCACCGCGCCCAGGTGGAAATCCATCCCAGATCATTGTCCTTGTTCATCGTGAACAGCAGACGCCGCCCGGCAAATACATCGCAGTGATTTGGCTGTACGGTCAGGACGTGCCGTTGCCCCGCAATCGTGAACTCCAGCGATTGTGTGCCAGCGGGTGCTCCGGACACTATGGTTACCATCGTGGATCGAGCCGGTCGAAGTGACAGCGAAACGCGTTTCCCCGATGGTATAGCCCGAACGATTGCCCTCCTATATTCTTTGAGCAGATTCCGTGGGGGTGGGCTTACGAGAACAATGTCCTGCCCATCCTCGTGCCAAAAACAATCATAGAATAGCGCACGGTCCTCGAATTGGGCCCAGTACTCGGGTGGCCGCTTGCGCTTGGGTGCTCGCGGGAGACGGCGCAACTCGCCTTCCTCCGACAGGAAAGCCGAAGAATGGTCGAGTCTGACCACCCGTGCCCTTTGCGCTTCCCGGGTATCACCCACGCAAGACACCCCCGGTGGCCTTCTCGACCGCCGCGACGACCTTTCCGCCAACCGCCTCGATCTCCTCGTCGGTCAGCGTTTTATCGCGGGGCTGGAGAGTCACTTCGATGGCCACCGATTTCTTGCCCTCCCCGACATGGGCGCCGGTGAAGACATCGAAAATCGTCACGTCACCGATAAGCGTCTTGTCGGCCCCGCGTGCAGCCCGGAGGATCGCGGCGGCTTCGACGCTCTCGTCGACCACGAAGGCAAAATCGCGGCTGACCGCCATAAGCTGCGAAATTTCCAGCGCCGGCTTCGAGCGCGTGGGCTTTTTTCTGGGCTCGGGCAGCGCATCGAGATCGAGCTCGAACGCCACGACTGGACCATCGAGATCAAATTTCGAAATGAGCGAAGGATGAAGTTCTCCGAACCATCCAAGGATGACCTTAGGCCCGAGCTGGATACGGCCGCCGCGGCCCGGGTGGCTCCAGGAAGCAGGTTCGGCAACGATTTGCAGCTTTTCAATGTCGGCGCCCAGCGCATCGAGCACGGCGGCAAGATCGGCCTTGGCATCGAAAACCGAGACCGGCTGGGGCTTTTCCTGCCAATGGCGACCAGCGCCGTTAATCCCGGCAGTTGCCGTGCGGATGCCAGTTGCGTAGGTGCGCTGACCCTCCGGCAAATCGGAAAGGAAAACCTGCCCCACCTCGAACAGCGCGACATCGGCATGACCCCGGTTCTGGTTGCGCATCGCGCCCGAGAGCAGGCCGGGCAGCAACGAGGGGCGCATGTCGGTCATATCGGAAGCGATGGCATTGGCGAGCTTTAGTTCCGGCTTGCCGCCGCCGAAGCTCTCGGCCAGATCGGCAGAAATGAACGACCAGGTGATGGCCTCGCCCAGCCCTCGCGCGGCAAGCGCGCGGCGTGCAAGGCGGCGGCGGTTCTGAATGGTGGTGAGAATGCGAGGGGCCACATGAGCCAGTCGCGGAAGTGGCTCGACCGGCACGTTGTCGATGCCGACCATGCGCATGACTTCCTCGACGAGATCGGCCTTTTGCGTCACGTCGGGTCGCCACGAAGGCACCTTGACGTGGCGGGTTGCGCCCGTGCCGGTCATTTCGAAGCCGAGGCGCGCAAGGATTTCGCCGATGCGTTCGGCCGAAACGTCAAGACCCGTGAGGCGCCTGGTTTCCGACAGCGGAAACTCGATTTTCGTATCGGGGAAGACGTCCTCGCCTGAAATGGCGGGCTCCATCGGCTCGCCGCCGCAAAGCTCGAGGACGAGGCGGGTGGCGAGTTCCATGCCGGGCTCGGTCAGCGCAGGATCGACGGAGCGCTCGAGGCGATAGCGCGCGTCCGAAATAATGCCGGTCTTGCGGCCTGTCTGGGCGATGAGATCGGGGTCCCAGCTCGCGCATTCCATGAAGACGTTGATGGTTTCATCGGTGACGCCAGACCGGATGCCGCCCATGACGCCACCCAGGCACAGCGGTCCCTTGTCGTCGGCAATGACGGTCATCGACTCGTCGAGCGTATAGATCCTGTTGTCGAGCGCATCGAAGGTTTCACCATGCGCGTTGCGCAGCACCATTTCGCCTTCGACCTTGTCGGCGTCATAGGCATGGAGCGGCCGGCCCCATCCCAACGAAACGAGATTGGTGATGTCGACGACGGTATTGATGGGTCGCAGGCCGACCGCGCGCAGGCGTTGCTGCAACCAATCGGGAGAGGGACCATTTCCGATACCCTTGATATAGCGCCCGGCGAACTTGCGGATCGCCTTTGGTTCACCTTCGGCAAACCGGTGCGGGAGCGGGGGAATAGGGCTCGGGCCTTTGGACGGCACCGGCGAAAAATCGGTCTGCTTGAGTGTACCAAGTCCGAAGGCGGCAAGATCGCGCGCGATGCCGTAAACCCCGGTTGCATCACCTCGGTTGGGGGTGATGGACACATCGATCACCACTTCGTCTATGCCCGCATAATCGGGATAGGAGACGCCGATGGGAGCATCGTCGGGCAATTCGATGATGCCTTCGTGATCGTTAGAGATTTCGAGCTCGGCGGCCGAACACAGCATCCCGTTCGACACCTGACCCCGGATATTGCCCTTGCCGATGGTGATATCCTTGCCCGGAATATACGTCCCGGCAAAGGCAAAGACCGATTTCAATCCCGTACGCGCATTGGGCGCGCCGCAGACGACATCGATCAACTCGCCCGTGCCCGCATCGACCTTGCAGACGCGGAGCTTGTCGGCATTGGGGTGCTGCTCGGCGGAAACCACGTGAGCGGTGACGAAGCTCTTTAGTCGCGCCGCTGCATCGGCAACGCCTTCGACCTCGAGCCCGATCATGGTGAGCGTTTCGACGACTTCGTCGACGCTCGCAGCGGTTTCGAGATGTTCCTTGAGCCAGGAGAACGTGAATTTCATTGTGTTCGGTACCCTTTTGTCTGGCTCAACGCATCAACTCGACAGACCGCCGAACAAGGTCGGCAGATCGAAGGGGCGGAAGCCGTAGTGGTCGATCCAGCGCTTGTCGGCGTCAAAGAACGCCCGCAAATCCGGCATGCCGTATTTGAGCATGGCGATGCGGTCGATCCCCATGCCCCAGGCAAAGCCCTGATAGACGTCGGGGTCGAGCCCCGCATTGCGGATGACATTGGGATGGACCATGCCGCAGCCCAGAATCTCGAGCCAGTCGCTCCCCTGTCCGATCTTGACCTCATTGCCCGAGCGGTCGCACTGGACGTCGACTTCCATCGAGGGCTCGGTGAAGGGGAAGAAGGAGGGGCGGAAGCGCAGCTTGACGCTTTCGACTTCGAAGAAGGCCTTCAAGAACTCCTCGAGCACCCAGCGGAGCTGGCCTATATGGCTCGACTTGTCGATGACCAGCCCCTCGACCTGATGGAACATCGGCGTGTGGGTCTGGTCACTGTCGTTGCGATAGGTGCGGCCCGGCATGACGACACGGATGGGAGGATCGATGGGCGCGGTGAGATATGCCGCGCTCGGCGGCTCATTGGTCTTCTGCATCACCCTGATCTGGACAGGGGAGGTGTGCGTACGCAGGAGCTTGCGCGTCCCGTCTGCGCCAGGGCTGAAGAAGAAGGTGTCATGCATTTCCCGCGCAGGATGGCCTTCGGGAAAGTTCAGCGCGGTGAAATTGTAATAGTCTGTCTCGATGTCCGGGCCTTCTGCTATCGCAAACCCCATATCCGAGAAGATGGCGGTGATTTCGTCGATCACCTGACTGACCGGATGAATACGGCCGGCGGCCGCAGGTGCGGGGCGCAAGGGGAGCGTAATATCGACCTTCTCGGCGGCGAGGCGCTTTTCGAGGGCATAGGCTTCAAGCTCGGCGCGCCGGGCTTCGATCAGGACGGTGATCTCGTTCTTGAGCCCATTGATCGCTGGGCCCTTTTCCTTGCGCTCCTCGGGGGACATCTGCCCCAGGGTCGCCAGCAGCGCGGAAATCGAACCCTTTTTGCCCAGCGCGGAAACCCGTACGGCTTCGAGGGCCGCCTGAGTATCGGCATCGGCAATCGCCTTTTTGAGCGAAGCGGACATTGGAGCAAGGTCGGTCATTGGGTGAACCTGGAATCTCGGTGGTATTCGGTGCGAAGCGGTAACAAACGAAAAAGCCCCGCGCCACCCCTAAACGTGGGATGGTGCAAGGCTTTATGTTCCGGCCTCAGCTAAAGCTGGGAGCGTTAAGCGGAGACCCGCTGACGGGTCGTTGCTTCGATATCGCCCAGATAGGCGAGCGCACCCTTGGCCTTGGCAACGAGCGCCTCGAAAGCGGCAGGCTCGTGCACAGCCAGATCGGCAAGGACCTTACGGTCCACCGCGACCTCAGCCTTGCCGAGGCCGTCGATAAATCGGCCATAGGTCAGCCCGTGCTGGCGGACGGCGGCGTTGATGCGCTGGATCCAGAGCGCACGGAAATTGCGCTTCTTGGTCTTACGGTCGCGATAGGCGTACTGTGCGGCCTTCTCGACCGACTGCACCGCGGCGCGATAAGTCGTCGAGCGGCGGCCATAGTAACCCTTGGCGGCCTTGATAACCTTCTTGTGGCGGGCGTGGGCGGTGACGCCTCTTTTTACACGTGACATGTCATGGCTTCCTTATCAGCGGTCGTAGGGCATGTACTTCTTGACAATCTTGGCGTCCTGGTCCGAGAGGACCGAGGTGCCGCGATTGGAGCGGATGTACTTTGCATTGTGGCTGATGAGGCGGTGACGCTTGCCGGCCGCGCCAACGAGAACCTTGCCCGTCGCGGTGACCTTGAAACGCTTCTTGGCGCCCGATTTGGTCTTCATCTTCGGCATTTTGCTTTTCCTTGTTTATTCGGACCCGCAAGGCAAGCTCGGGGTCTTTTTCGCATTCTGGAACCGCCACGGCATGCCTTTTGGCCGGGCGGCCCGTTCAAGAACGCCGCGTTATAGGGGGGAGAAGGGAGAATGGCAAGAGGCTTGGGGCGGATCGCCCCACGTGTCAAGCTGCAGCCCTTCCCTCTTCGGCATCGGCATGGAGCTCGAGGATGAAGGTATCGGCGATGCGGTCGATTTCGCTGGCCTGACTTTCGGTCTGCTCGATTGCCGCGTTCGTTTCTTCGACCAGAGCGGCATTGTGCTGTGTCATCTCGTCGAGCTGGCGGACGGCCGCAGAAACCTCTTCGATTGCCGATGCTTGCTCACGGGAGGCCATCGAGATGGTTTTCATAAGTTCGGTATTCTCGGTTACGGCCTTGCGGATATCGAGCAGCGCAGTGGCGGCCTGGGCCACCAGTTTCGTGCCACTGCCGACCTCGTTGGCCGATTGTTCGATCAGCAACTTGACCTCGTTGGAAGCCTGCGCTGCTGACTGCGCCAGGCGCCGCACCTCAATGGCGACGACGGCAAAGCCCTTGCCCGCCTCCCCGGCTCGCGCCGCTTCCACCGACGCATTGAGGGCCAGAAGATTGGTCTGGAAAGCGATATCGTCGATCAACTTGATGATATCGGAGACCTTGGCCGAGGATGCGGTGATCTTTTCCATCGCAGCATTGGCCTCGCTCATCACCGCGCCGCCCTTGTCTGCAAGTTCGGCGGCAGCCCGGGTCTTGCCGAGGGCATCGCCGGCTGCCTCGGCATTGGCGAGAACCGTGCGAGAGAACTGTTCCATCGCGGCTGAAGTTTCTTCGATGGTTGCCGCCTGACGCGTGGTGCGGTCGGCAAGATCGTTGGAGCCGTGCAGAATTTCACTCGTTGCGGTCTTGAGGGCACGCGACGTTACCTGCAATTGCCCCACGATCGCGGCAAAGGTGTCGGCCATTGCGTTGGCATCCGACTTGAGCTTGGCAAAAGCGCCTTGATAATCCCCTTTCATGCGCCGGGTGAGATCAGCCCTTGCCATTGCTGCCAGAACTTCGCCGGTCTCCGAAACGCCGTTGTCGACAGTCTGCATCAAGGTGTCGACGCTGTCGGCCAGGTTCTGAAGCTCGGGATCGTCGTAATTGGCCGCAATGCGCACCGAAAAATCGCCGGCGACAGCCGAAGTGACCACCGCGCCCACGCGGGACTGGAGGTCGGCGCGCAAAGCGTTTTCCCTTGCATCGCGTTCGGCGGAAGCAGTTCTTTCGGCGTCCAGATCGCGCATGGCCTTCCCATTGTTGCGGAAGACGGCCAGAGCCTCGAGCATCGTGCCGATCTCATGGCCATAGCCGTCATCGAGCTCAAGGTCGAGGTCGCCCTGGGCGAGCCGGCGCATATGGTTGGCAATCGACTTGACGGCAGAAGACAGGCCGCGTCCGATGAGAAGGGCCAATCCGAACCCCGCGACCAGCGCAAGGAGGCCCGCGCCGAGCACGGTCCAGACGGTCGCGTCAGCGAGCGCTGCCCCTTCGGGCCCGAGCCGATCCTGCCGCTCGCGGATTGTCTGGAGCATTGCCCCGAACGCAACCTGCATTTGCGGGCCGAGAACATCGAGTTCCCCAGTCATGATACGGTTGCGCGCAAACATGGCCTCCGCCACATCTTCGGCCAGGGCCATATAGGTGTCGAGGTCGGCAATCATGCGATTGGCAGTAGCCTTCTGGGAATTGCCCAGCACTGCGTCGTGCAGCGAGCGGAGATTATCCTGCGCGGTGGCGCGATTGGCATGGGCGCTTTCGAGGACAGCGGGATCTGCCGTCAGAAGGAACCGCTCGACATCGAACTGGGTGAGGATGGTCGCCTGAACGGCGAAACCGGCTGCGCCCGTGGCGTTGAAGTTTCCGCTCACGGCGCGCAGGGCCGCGTTGGCATCAGCGCGCAACTTTTCCCCGATTGTCCGAAGCTCGACAATCTTTTCATCGACCTGGGTCTGTAACCCGGTCATCGCGACAAAAGCGGTTTGATAAGCGCTGGCCGAGGCGGAAAACTGTTCGAGCGCCGCAAGCCCTTGGGCATCATTTTCAAAGAGCGCCAGCACTTCGGGATCGCGCAGCATCAGCGTCTCGATACGGCTCGCCAGTTCGCTCGCTTTGCCGGCCGAGGTTTCCAGCCGGTAGTCGAGATCGGCGAGCCGCGTCGCGGACAGTGCTTCCACAAATTCCGAAACGGCCAAGGTTTGCCGCGCCGCCTGCCTGTAGTCGTTGAAGGTCTGCGAGATACCGTTCACGCCCAAATAGGCAAATACGACAATCGCCGCGAGGAGAGCCATCAAGGCGCCGAACCCCGCATAGATGCGCTGAGCGATACTGAGTCTCGAAAACATGGTCGTCCGGCCCCACAAACAGTTCGATCTCTCCCCGGCGTCATCAAAGGCGCGCGGCCGTTAAAGAACCCTCAATTTGGAGGCTGGCGGTGACGATTTTTGCCCATTGAATCGCCGACGAACGGAAGTGTTCAAATTTTGGGCAGTATCTAGAACATTCGGTAGGCAACCAAAAGGGGCGCTGAACGTCCTGGATGGCTCAATTGTCGATTTGCCCGCTTGTAAGGCGCAGGACGAAGTCTAGTCTCTGCTCCATGATTCTGACATTCGACATCGGCGGCAGTGCAATCAAATGGAGCTATGCTGAAACGCTGGCTGCAATTACGCCTACTGAGCGCGTGCCCACGCCCCGCACCGACTTCGAGGCCTTTTGCGCCGTGCTCGAAGGGGCACTCGCCGCCGCGTCCGACGCCGTACGCGGCATCGCGATTTCGGTCACCGGCATCACGACCGATGGGCGCATGATCTGCGCCAATGTTCCCGCCATCGATGGACGCGATCTTGCCGGCGATCTTGAATCCCGCCTCCATGTTCCGGTCGTCGTTGCCAACGACGCCGACTGTTTTGCTCTGGCGGAAGCCCGGCTTGGCGCGGGGCGTGGCCACGATACCGTCTTCGGAATCATTCTTGGCACAGGCGTTGGAGGGGGGCTTGTTGCGGGCGGGAAATTGATCAATCCCAGGGGGGGTTATGCGGGCGAATGGGGACATGGCGCGATCGTTCCGACCCTTGTCGCGAACGAACCGGAACCGATACCTCATTTTTCCTGTGGCTGCGGGCAGTCGGGCTGCGTCGATACGGTCGGGGGCGCGCGCGGCCTTGAAAGACTGCACGCTCACCTGGCGGGCCAATCGCTCGACAGCATGGGGATACTGGCCCGCTGGCGGCAGGGGGATAAAACCGCCAGCCGCACTGTAGGTGCCTGGCTTGCGCTTGTGGCACCACCACTTGCCCTTGCCATCAATATAACCGGCGCCAGCATCGTTCCGGTTGGTGGCGGGTTGGGACATGACACGGCCCTCGTCGCCGAGCTTGACCTGGCTGTGCGCGAAAGAATTCTCGCACGCACGACAGCGCCGCTTGTCGTTCCCGCAAAATCGGGACCCGATGCAGGCCTCATCGGTGCCGCCGCAATGGGGCTTGATTTCTGGATGGGCGACCGATGAGCGTGCTCGAAGTCTGCGTCGACGATCCCGAAGGGCTGGCCACCGCGATTGAAGGCGGGGCGGACCGTATCGAGCTATGCGCCGCGCTCGCGCTCGGCGGATTGACGCCTTCACCAGGCCTTTTGGCCGCGGCGCGTTCCGCCCCGGTCCCCGTTTACGTCATGATCCGGCCGCGGGCGGGCGATTTCGTTTTCGCCGCTGCCGAGATCAATGCAATGATCGCCGAGATCGATCATGTGCGCGCGCTGGGATTCGCGGGCGTGGTATTGGGCGCCAGCCGCCCCGACGGGCGCCTCGATACCGGAACGCTCGCAGCGCTCTGCGGACGTGCCAGGGGGCTCGGCACCACCTTGCATCGCGCGTTCGACCTCGTACCCGATTTTGCAGAAGCCATCGAACTTGCCGTCGCCCTGGGCTTTGAGCGCATCCTCACGGCGGGCGGCGCAGAAAATGTCGATAAGGGCCTGAAAGCGCTGACGGACATTACACGTTTGGCCGGAAATAGAATCTCGATCATGCCGGGCTCCGGCGTCACCGTTACCAACGCGCCCGAATTGATTGCGCGCCTTGGTGTCAGGGAACTTCACGCCTCGGGATCACGCCGTAGGGCGGCGGATGGCGGGCCGGCCGGAGCGCTGGGTTTCGAACTGCCGGGCCGCAAGATTACCGATGCGGATACCATCCGCGCGCTCAAGTCGGCGATGATCGCCGCGCAGTAACGGCTACCGCGGCAACGCATCAGACGCCCGCTTCAAAAGCTCAGTTGGGGTTTGGGTGATTTCTGAGTCTCGCTAGAGACCGGTCGCTTGCAGATTCGCGTTTTGGGGCACTTGCCTTGGGGAGCCAAAACCGCAAGAGAGGGGCAATGACCGAGTCCCGCGACGCGCTTCCCATCGACGATACCCTCCCGGCGCTCAAATCGGCGCTGGAGAACGGCACGCGCGCGGTGCTGGTCGCCCCGCCCGGCGCGGGCAAGACGACCCGCGTTCCCTTGGCCCTGCTCGATACGGCGTGGCGCGGCGAGGGCAAGATCGTCATGCTCGAACCCCGCCGCCTCGCTGCCCGTGCCGCTGCGCGCTACATGGCGGCAATGCTGGGGGAGGCCGTGGGCGAGACTGTCGGTTATCGCGTGCGGCTCGATACCAGGGTGTCCGGCCGAACCCGGATCGAGGTCGTTACCGAAGGTGTCTTTACGCGCATGCTCCTCGACGACCCCGAACTCACGGGCATCGCGGCGGTGCTGTTCGACGAATTTCACGAACGAAGCCTGGACGGCGATCTGGGGCTGGCGCTAACACTCGATGCCACCGCCTTGCGCGAAGATTTGCGCATTGTCGTCATGTCGGCGACGCTCGACAGCGCAAACGTTGCAGCACTGTTGGGCGAGGCGCCAATCATTGAAAGCAAGGGCCGGTCATTTCCGATCGAGACCCGACACATCGCACCCATGCCCAATACGCCAATCGTTGATAGCGTGGTCTCTGCCACGCTCGCAGCATTGCGCGAGGAAACGGGCTCGCTGCTGGTCTTCCTTCCCGGTCAGGCTGAAATCCGCCGCGTTGCCGAGGCGCTGAACGGGCGGGTAGGGCACGATACCGATATTGCCCCGCTTTTCGGACAGCTTTCGGGGGCCGAACAGGATCGCGCGATCCAACCCGCGCCGCCCGGACGACGCAAGATCGTTCTGGCAACGGCCGTCGCGCAAACCTCGCTGACCATCGAAGGGGTTCGGGTCGTTATCGACAGTGGACTGTCGCGCCTTCCGGTCTACGAACCCGATACCGGACTTACCCATCTCCAGACCCGCCGTGTCTCCCGCGCCGCCGCCGACCAGCGCCGGGGCCGTGCCGGACGCACCGAGCCCGGAATCTGCTACCGGCTCTGGCACGAAGGCCAGACGGCTGGGCTTGTCCCTTTCGATCCGCCCGAAATTACGGAAGCCGATCTTTCCGGGCTGGTGCTCGATCTGGCCAATTGGGGTGTGTCCGACCCTGCGGCCCTCAGCTTCCCCGATCAGCCACCGGCCCCTGCTTGGGCTGAAGCCGTCACCCTTCTAAAAATCATCGACGCGCTCGATGAGGAAGGTCGCATCACTGCACACGGCAGATTGCTTGCAAAGTTGCCGCTTCATCCCCGCCTGGGGCACATGGTGGCGCTGGCATCGCAGGAGGGAGCGGCGTTGGATGCCGCCCTTGTCGGTGTTGTCTTGGGCGAGCAAGGTCTAGGCGGCAGCGACACCGATCTTGCCATTCGGGTGCAACGCGTTCGCAGCGACAGCTCGAAACGCGCCGCAGAAGCGCGCCGCCTCGCACAAAACTGGGCTCGCCTCGTCGGCGGGGGAACCGGGACCGGCCAATCTGAAATCGGCCATCATCTCTCCCGCGCCTTTCCCGATCGAATCGCGCAGGCATCGGGCGCCCGCGGGACCTTCCGCCTCGCCAATGGGCGCCAAGGCCGGATCGATGAGACGGACGCGCTGGCGCGCGAAGCCTTCATTGTCGTCGCCGACATGACGGGCAAGGCGGTCAACGCCAAGATCCGCTCTGCCGCAGCTATCGACCGCCAGACCATCGAGGATGTCTTTGCGGGAAAGATTGTCGAGAAAACAACACTTGCCTTCGACCGTACGGCAAAGGCCGTCCGCGCCAGAAAACAGCGGATGCTCGGCGCGGTAAGGCTCGATGACGCGCCCGTACCGATCAAAGACAAGGCGGCCGCAGCCACCCTTCTTGCCGAGGGGATCGCGGAGATCGGTGTCCAGGCGTTACCCTGGTCCAAGGACCAGGTCGCACTGCGTGAACGCGCAAGCTTCCTCTTTCAGCATCTCGGAGAGAACTGGCCCGATCTCTCCGATGACGCGCTGGCCAAAGACGGAGCAGCCTGGATCGTTGCTCACATTAAGGGGCTCTCCCGTCTCGACGAGATCACTGCCGAACATCTGTCGGCGGCGCTTTACGACTTCCTCCCTTGGGACAGGCGTGGCGCGATGGACAGGCTCCTGCCCTCGCATTTCGATGCCCCCTCGGGCAGCCGTGTGCCAATCGACTACGGCGCCGAAAACGGCCCCGTGCTGGCCATCCGGGTGCAGGAACTTTTCGGGCTCGATACGCATCCCGCAATCGCCGGCGGCAAGGTCAAACTGCTTCTTTCGCTACTTTCACCAGCCCATCGCCCCATCCAGACGACCCGCGATCTCCGCGGTTTCTGGCGCGGGAGTTGGAAGGACGTGGCCAAGGACCTGAAAGGCCGCTACCCCAAGCATTACTGGCCCGACGACCCGCTCACCGCGTCTCCAACCAACCGGGCAAAGCCGAGGGTTTAGCACTCACCGCGCCAGGCTGCTGATTTCCCATATCCTGGTTCGAGCGCTATCATCTTGTTTGCAAAAAACAAAAGGCGTCAGCGAGAAGGGAAAGGCCCGCAGCATTCAGTGCGGAAAGGCGCAAGTATGGATAAGGACTTTCTTCGTCAGATCAGCGGCTACGGGCTCACCACGGCCGAAATTCACTATCACATGCCCGACCAGCCCTCGCTGCTCCAGCTTTTCATCTGGCAGCACCACGACCTGGCCCCGGACTTCCCCTCCTTGAGGAAATTTCTAGATTTCTGGCAGCGCGAGATCGAGGGCCCGCTCCACTCGATCCGCATCGCGCACCAGCGCCTGATCCGGCCGGCCGAATTCCAGGCTGTGGATGGCATCATCACGGTGCATTGAGCGAGCGGCAGGGCGCGACAAAAGAGAGGCTATTATTGTGCCGTGGCGGCGTTATGGTCCTGCGCCTTAGTTTGCCGTTGGACCCGCCATGACCGACACCCTCATTCCGGCGCTCTGCGCCATCACCGGCCCGCGTCACGTGCTCGTAGGGGATCGCGCCACGCGGCGTTTCCGCAAGGGATACCGGTTCGGCGATGGAGAGGTGCTGGCCGTTGTCAGGCCCGGAACGCTACTCGAGCAGTGGCGCGCTTTGAAAGCCTGCGTCGAGGCCGGGGTCATCGTCATCATCCAGGCCGCCAATACCGGCCTGACCGGGGGTTCGACGCCTTTTGGCGACGGTTATGACCGCCCCATCGTCATCATCAATACCATGCGCATAAAGCGCATCGATCTGATCGACGGCGGCAAGCAGGTCATCGCCCTGCCCGGCGCGACGCTCGACGCGCTCGAAAAAACGCTGCGGGCCATTGGCCGCGAACCGCATTCGGTGATCGGTTCGTCTTGCATCGGCGCTTCGGTCACCGGAGGCGTCTGCAACAATTCTGGCGGCTCGCTCATCCAGCGCGGACCAGCCTACACACAGTTCGCGCTCTTTGCCCAACTGGGCGCGGATGGGCAGTTGCGGCTGGTCAATCATCTGGGCGTCGAACTCGGTGAGAGCGCAGAAACGATTCTCGCGCGCCTCGACAGCGGCCAATATGCCGAAAGCGATATCACATACGACACCAATCAGTGGGCGTCAGACCATCAATACTGCGATCATGTTCGGGATATCGATGCATCGACCCCCGCACGGTTCAATGCCGATCCCCGCCGGCTTTATGAAGCGTCCGGCAGCGCTGGGCGGCTCGCGGTATTCGCCCTGCGGCTCGATACCTTCGAAGCCGATAAGGAGAGCCAGGTTTTCTATATCGGCACCAATGACCCGGCTGAACTGGTTGCCATCCGTCGCCATATGCTGGGCAACTTCGCCAACCTGCCCATCCAGGGCGAGTATTTCGACCGCGATGCCTATGGCACCACGCGCAAATACGGCAAAGACGTGTTCCTCCTGATCAAGTATCTGGGCACCGACCGCGTACCCCAGGCGTTCATGGTCAAGAGCTGGTTCGACGGGCTAAGCGAAAAGCTGGGGCTCGGCGGGGCCGTCACAGATCGAATCCTGCAGGCGCTCGTCAACCTCCTGCCCGAACATCTGCCCGAGCGGATGAACGATTATCATCGGCGCTACAGCCACTACCTCATGATCAAAATGGGCGGCGAAGGGATTGCCGAAGCGCGGCACTACCTTTCTTCGATCTTTCCATCGCAGAACGGGGACTTTTTCGAGTGTTCGCCCGGCGAGGGCGCCGACGCCTTCCTCCACCGCTTTGCCTTTGGTGGGGCAGGCGGGCGCTATCGTGCCGTGCATCCAGATACTGTCGAGGACATTCTTGCGCTCGACGTCGCCCTGCCCCGAAACGCCACGCAATTCGTTCCCCAATTGCCACCGGAACTCGATGCGGAAATGGTCCACAAGGGCGCCTGCGGGCACTTTTTCTGCCATGTGCTCCATCTGGACTACATGGTGAGAAAGGGCGGGGACGTCGAGGCGATCAAGAAAAAACTGCTCGGGCTATTTGACGCCAGCGGCGTCGAATACCCCGCCGAGCATAATGTGGGGCACTTGTACCCGGCGAAGCCTGCCCTGGAAGACTTCTACAAATCGCTCGACCCTACCAACAGCTTCAATCCCGGCATCGGCAAGACGTCGAAACTCAGGAACTGGTCCTGAGCGACAGCCCTGAGGATAGCGCGATGAGCTCTTCGCGGGCGCCGGGCGCTGCCGCAAGGATCGCGTCGCCCTTCGAAAGCTCGCCGTCAGGGCAATAAGGCGCCACATAGCCTCCCGCTTCCTCGACCATCAAGATCGCCGCAAGGCAATCCCAGGCATTGATGTGCGGCTCGAAATAGCCCGCCAGACGGCCTGCGGCCACATAGGCGATCATCAAGGCGCCCGATCCGTTGCGATAGAACATGCCGCCGGCGTCGAGCAGGCGTTCGGCGAAAGTGGTGATATAGGAGCGCGGAATCCGGTAGTTGGCGCCCATGCCAATTAGGCCCGATTGCACAGTGCGCGCGGGATCGACGGCAAGGCGTCGCCCGTTGAGCCATGCCCCACCGCCCTTGACCGCGTGATAGAGATCGTCCACCCGCGGGGCAAAAATAGCGCTGGCAACCACCTCGTTACCATCGTGAACGGCAATCGAAACGCACCAGTCCGGCATCCCCATGACGAAGGGGGAAGTGCCATCGATCGGATCGATCACCCAGGTCAGCCCCGAGCGCGTCGGCACCGGATCGTGTTCCTCGCCCATGATCCCGTCCTCGGGGAATTGGGCGGCGATCTTCTCGCGGATAAGGGTTTCCACATTGCGGTCGGCGATCGAGACCACATCCTGGGGTCCTGCCTTGGCCTCGATCACCAGCGTTTCACGGTTGAGGAAATAGTCGAGCGCCACAGCGCCGGCGGCTTTGGCAATTTCCTGCACCGCCACGTGGCGGCTCTGATGGTCGGGATTAACGCTCATTTGTCCTGTCCGTACGAAAAAATTCGAAATAAAAACTTGTAGACCGCCCCTGCCTGCGCGCCTTGATCTCATACCGCGTCGGCACCCAGCCTGGATAGGGCGTATGCCATGCGCCGGGGGCCGAGATCGGCCAGACGAATTCCGGTGTTCTGAGGACATGAGCCAGCGTCCAGTTGGCATAGTCCTCGATATCGGTCGCAAACCGGAACGTTCCGCCGGGCTGGAGCACCCTGGCGAATTCGGCGAGCACCGGAAACTGGATCAGCCGTCTCTTGTGGTGGCGCGGCTTGGGCCAGGGGTCGGGATAAAGAACGTAGAGGAGGTCGATGGATGCATCCGGCATCACGGCAAGCAGCTTGATCACGTCATCGGGAAAGAGCGCTATATTGCGCAGGCCCTCGGTGTCGATAGTTTCGAGCAGCTTGCCGATCCCGCCCGTAAAGACCTCGCAGCCGATGAAGCCGTCACCCGGATTTTCCCGCGCCATCCGTGCCAGATGCTCGCCCCCGCCATAGCCGATCTCAAGATGGATGTGTTTGGCGTCCGGGAACAGGGCGCGCGGATCGAAGGGGGCGGAAATATCGAGGGAAAGCTCAGGCAACAGCGTCTCGAAGAGCGCTTGCTGGCCTTTGTGCAGCTTCTTGCCGGCCCGCCGCCCGAAAAAGGCACGCGGCCCGCGCGGATCCTGAGGAATGGGTTTGAGTGTCATGGTTGAGACGCTCTAGGCGAAAACAAAAGGCGCGGCAAGCGCCGCGCCCTCGGGATTGATCCATCGCGTTGGCGATCAGGTCAACTCCGCCGCGATCGCTTCGGCGAGATCGGTCTTTTCCCATGAGAACCCGCCATCGGCATCCGGCGTACGCCCGAAATGCCCGTAAGCGGCGGTGCGTTCATAGATGGGCTTGTTGAGACCGAGATGCTCGCGGATGCCGCGAGGGGAGAGGTCCATCACCTTCTGGAGCACCGGTTCGAGCTTGTCATCCTCCACCTTGCCCGTGCCGTATGTATCGATAAAGATCGAAAGCGGCTTGGAAATGCCGATGGCATAGGAGAGCTGGATAACGCATTTGTCCGCCAATCCGGCAGCCACGATGTTCTTGGCAAGATAACGCGCGGCATAGGCAGCCGAGCGGTCGACCTTGGTGGGGTCCTTGCCCGAAAACGCGCCACCCCCGTGCGGAGCGGCCCCACCATAGGTATCCACGATGATCTTGCGCCCGGTAAGCCCAGCGTCCCCATCCGGTCCTCCGATGACGAAGGCGCCAGTCGGGTTGACGTAGAATTCGTCTTCCGGCGGCATCCAGCCTCTGGGCAGGGTGGACTCAACGAAAGGGCGCACCAGTTCGCGCACTTCGTCCTGGCTGGTATTTTCGGTGTGCTGGGTAGAAACGACCACCGAGGTTGCCCCAACCGGGCGGCCATTTTCATAGCGCAGTGTCACCTGGCTCTTGGCGTCCGGCCCGAACGCCGAGACCTCGCCCTTATGGCGCGCTTCGGCCATTCTGCGCAGGATGGTGTGCGCAAACATGATCGGCGCGGGCATCAATTCGGGCGTCTCGTTGACGGCAAAGCCGAACATGATGCCCTGATCGCCTGCGCCCTCGTCCTTGTTGCCCGACGCATCGACGCCCTGCGCAATATGGGGGGATTGCTCATGGACATGGCAGGCGACATCGAGGGTCTTCCAGTTGAAGCCCTCCTGCTCGTAACCAATCCGCCGCACAACCGTGCGCGCGATTTCTTCCATTTTCTGCGCATCGATTTGCTTGGGCCCGCGCACTTCACCCGCCAGAACGACGCGGTTGGTGGTCGCCAGCGTTTCGAGCGCGACGCGCGAATAGGGATCTATGGCAAAAAACGCATCGACAATCGCGTCGGAAATCTGATCACAGACCTTGTCGGGATGCCCCTCGGAAACCGATTCCGAGGTGAATAGGTAGTTCGTACTGGCCACGTTAAACCTCTTGGCGTGTGGGCGGAGGGCGCACGATGGGATGCGCGTGCGCGGGCCGTTCCCGCGCACTTTCAATCGCGCTTTTCGCAGGTTGGTGTGCTGAAATCAAGAGTAGATATAAAGAGTTCCTTATATCCTTTTTCGCCTGCCGACCCAAAGACCCGCGGCAGGAAGCAGCAAGCCTGCGAGGATGAATCCGAAAAACGGGATGTTGCGCACCTGGGCAAAGAACGTAGCCTCGACAGGCCGGGCCGGCACACCTTTGAGCACGCCGACTTCCTCTTGCCCCAGCATACCTCCGATGCGCCCAAGCGGATCGACAAAGGCTGAAATACCCGAATTGGCCGCCCGAACCATGCTCTTGCCTTCTTCCACGGCGCGCAGGCGTGCGTGGTGGAAGTGCTGGGCCGGGCCGATCGATCCGTCGAACCATGCATCATTGGTTACAACAAGGATGAAGGCTGCGTCCGCGACCAGGGCGCCCAATCCGCCGGAATAGACGATCTCATAGCAGATGAGGGGCAGAACGGCCGGCAAGCCGGGCAATTCGATCAGCCGGCGCGCTTCCCCCGCTGCCCAGCCGTCCGACCCGTAGACAAACTGGCCGATACCAAAGCGCGAGAAAAAGCTTTGAAAGGGGAGGTATTCTCCGAAGGGGACAAGATGGGTCTTGTCATAGCTTGTGACCACCTCGCCATCCGCATTGATCGCAAGGATGGCGTTGTAGGGTTGTGCGCCCGGTATGATCGTTCCATCCGGGCCGTAGGGCTCTCGCGGCGCTCCGGTCAAAAGAACGGTGCCTTCAGGCAGCATCCGCGCAATCTGGGCGAGATATTGCGGCTCCTGGGACAAAAAGAACGGTAGAGCGGCTTCAGGCCAGAGAAGAATATCCACATCCTCGAGCCCCCTATCATCAGGGCCGGTGCGCATGGTGGACAGATCGATCAGCCGCGTCACGATCTCCTCACGGGCAAAGACCTGCCATTTATCGTCCTGTGGCACTGCCGGCTGGACGAGGCGGATGACGGTATCATCATAATATTCGATCGTGGTATTGGCGAGTCGCTGATATCCCCAGCCCAATTGGAGCGCGATAAGCCCGAACCCCCCGAACAGCGGCAGCAATCGGCTGACAATTGATCTGTCCGCGCCGGGCCACACCAGCGCCGGCGTCGCCGCAACAAGGATGGCGGCAAAGGTGAGGCCATAAATGCCAACGAGGCTGGCGGCCTGCATCATCTCGGCATTGGCCGTTAATGCATAGCCCAGGAGGTTGAAGGGAAAGCCGGTGAAAAGTGTACCCCGTGCGAGTTCCGCCAGCGAAAGGCAGGCGGTCAGCGCGAAGATGCGGGTGGCGCCTGCCGCCCATAACAAATGCGCAACGGCCGTTCCCAAGCCCCAGAAGATCGAAAGGATCGCCGCCAGCCCGGCAATCGCGAGCGGCATCGCCCCGATCAGCCAACCGCCATCGACGAAAAAGGCAAAACCGAGCCAGTGAAGCGAAGCGGTGAAGTATCCCAACCCGAACCAGAATCCGATCCGGAATGCCGGGCCAAAAATCCTGCCGAAAATCCCTTTGCGCCGCTCGGCACCGTCCAGCGTCCAGACCAGTAGCGGCAGCCCGATGAACAGCGCGGGCAGTATAAAAAGCGGCGCCACCGAAAGCGCTGCTATTGCACCGGCCAAAATCATTAGAAGCGCGCGTCGCCAGCCGTGGCTGAGCATGGCGAATTCGGCCAGTGCGGTCATCGAGGCTTCCTGCAAAAACGGCGAATCAATCGATTTTGAACGGTGAACGCGGCAGGGGGTGGGCGTCAATCGATCCGTAACCTGTCCGGCGAGACATTTCGGGACAAAGAAATGCCCCGTACGCCTCGCGAACGTACGGGGCTGTGAGATTGTGGTGCAAACAACCTCTGCCGGAGGACATCCGGCATCGCCAATCTACTGGAGTCGACTGCACTTGTCATGGCGCAAATGCCCGATTCTTGTGCATTCTTTGGCGCCATTGTGAAATAGCTGCTCGTTTTTTGAGCACGACCCCGATTATCCGCCGACGGCCTTGGAGCCAGCGGGGCACCGCGGACGCTGATACGCACTCCATCGGGCAGCCTGCTCTACCTAAAGTCCTTTATTTATAATTTGTTAACCCAATGCTTGAGCCGAAACGTTCAGGCCTTGGCACGCTTCTTGCGATTCCTTGCGGCGGTGTAATCAGCAACTGTCGGAGGGACAAATGACAGACTGGACCAAATATAGGAACTTGACGCTGGCGGGGCTTATGGGCGCGAGCCTTCTTTCCATGCCGGTAGCAGCACAAGAAGGCGAGCCGATCAAGGTCGGCATTCTTCACTCGCTATCGGGCACGATGGCGATTTCTGAAACTACGCTCAAGGACACGATCCTGTTCATGATCGAACAGCAGAACGCCGCCGGTGGTGTTTTGGGCCGTCCGCTCGAAGTCGTGACCGTCGACATCGCATCCGACTGGCCTCTGGCCGCCGAACTCGCACGGCGCCTGATCGAAGTCGATGAAGTCGACGTCGTCTTTGGCTGCTGGACATCGGTCTGCCGCAAGTCGGTTCTGCCGGTATTCGAAGAGCTCAACGGGCTGCTCTTCTACCCCGTCCAGTACGAGGGTGAAGAATCCCAGCGCAATGTGTTCTACACCGGCGCATCCCCCAACCAGCAGGCTATCCCTGCCGTCGACTACCTCATGAACGAGGAAGGCGTCGAACGCTGGGTGCTTGCCGGCACCGACTATGTCTACCCCCAGACCACCAACCTCATCCTCGAGCAATATCTCAAGGATGCCGGTGTTGCTGCCGAAGACATCATGATCAACTACACCCCGTTCGGGCATTCGGACTGGCAGACGATCGTTTCCGACATCGTCGCTTTCGGTTCGGAAGGCAAGAAGACGGCAGTGGTCTCGACCATCAATGGCGACGCTAACGTGCCGTTCTACCGCGAACTGGGCAATCAGGGCGTGGCCGCTGAAGACATCCCGGTCGTTGCGTTCTCTGTGGGTGAAGAAGAGCTTTCGGGCTTCGACACCACCCCGCTGGTCGGCCACCTTGCCGCCTGGAACTACTTCATGAGCGTCGATACGCCTGAAAACGCGGAATTCATCGCCGCTTGGCATGACTTCATCGGCGATGACAGCCGCGTCACCAACGACCCGATGGAAGCCCACTATATCGGCTTCAACCTCTGGGTTAAGGCCGTGGAAGCTGCCGGCACGACCGATGCCGATGCCGTGATCGACTCCATCGTCGGCCAGGAAACACCGAACCTGACCGGTGGCATCGCGACCATGCTGCCCAACCACCACATCACCAAGCCTGTCCTGATCGGCGAAATCCAGGAAGACGGACAGTTCTTTGTGGTCTGGGAAACAGACGGTCTGGTCGAAGGCGACGCATGGTCCGACTTCCTGCCCGGCTCGATGGACCTGATTGCCGATTGGACCGATCCGATCAACTGCGGCAACTACAACACCGTCACCGAAACCTGCGGCGGCAGCTAAGCCATCGCTCTGACGATCACGAACGCGAAAGGGCGGCACGCCGCCCTTTCCTCAACGACCCTCCCCGACCGAAAAACGGATTGCTTTCCGACAATGCGCACAGCCCATCCGTTCAGGCTTTTTCTTGTTACAATCCTTGTGGCGATCCTTGCCGGGCTTTCTTCCGGCGCGCGCGCCCAGACGGTTTCAGAGATCGTCCCGACAATGGCCGACACCAATCTGCGCGGCCTAGCCGCTGCGGTCGAGGCCCTTGCTGCAACAGGTGAACCGCAGGCGGTTGCCGTTCTTGAGGCGCTTGGTGCGGGCAATCTTTACGAGACAGCTGACGGCGGCATCTATATCCGCGCCGGGTCCGGCCCCATCAGGGACGCCGCCACCGGCGAAACCGCCGAGGGCGTTGCGCCCGGCGATCTCAAACTCATTCGCATCAACAATTCCCTGCGCCGCGACATCCGCGCCGCCATCGGCAATCTGACGCTCCTGAGCGACGATGCCAATGTGCGCCTGCGCGCCGCGCGCGAAATGTTCGGCACTGCCGATCCGGCCAATATCGAGCTGCTCGATGAGGCGCTTGCCGAGGAAACCAATCCCAGTGTCCGCACGGTGATGGAGCAGGCCCGCGCGGCCGCCATCCTCAAGACCGATGTCAGCGAGGAAGAGTTTGCCGCAGCCGTCGCGGTTATCGCAGCGCGTGGCGACCGGCAGGCGCTCGGCATTCTCAACTCCAACCTTGCCAATGCCTCGGAGATCGAACGCGTCAATATCGAGGCCGGTATCGCCCGCATCAACCAGGCGCTCGCGCTGCAGGGGATCGGGCAGAATGTCTGGTATGGCATATCATTGGGCTCGGTGCTGCTCTTGGCGGCCATCGGGCTGGCCATCACCTTCGGGGTCATGGGCGTCATCAACATGGCGCACGGCGAGATGGTGATGATCGGGGCTTATGTGACTTTTGTGGTGCAGGAAATCATCCGCACGACGAATCCGGGCCTGTTCGATTATTCCCTCGCCATTGCCGTGCCTGCGGCGTTCCTCATAACCGGATTGATCGGTGTCGGGATCGAGCGCGGCATCATCCGCTGGCTTTATGGGCGTCCGCTTGAAACTCTGCTTGCGACCTGGGGGCTTTCGCTGGTCATCCAGCAGGGCGTGCGCACCATATTCGGTGCCACCAACCGCGATGTGGGCAATCCCAGCTATATGTCCGGCGCCTTCGAGTTCTTTGGCATCGCCCTGACCTGGAACCGGTTCTGGATCGTCATTTTCGCGCTGGTCGTCTTTGCGCTGCTACTGCTTGTTCTCAACAAGACACCGCTGGGCCTCCAGATGCGGGCGGTGACCCAGAACCGGCGCATGGCTTCGGCCATGGGGATCAGGACGCCCTGGATCGATGCCATGACCTTCGGGCTTGGCTCTGGCGTTGCGGGACTGGCGGGTGTGGCGCTCAGCCAGATCGACAATGTGTCGCCAAATCTTGGCCAGGGCTATATCATCGACAGCTTCATGGTGGTGGTGTTCGGCGGGGTGGGCAATCTCTGGGGCACGCTGGTCGGCGCCATGACACTGGGCATCGCCAACAAATTCCTTGAGCCCTATGCCGGGGCGGTGCTCGCCAAGATCGTCATTCTGGTGCTCATCATCCTCTTTATCCAGCGCAGGCCGCGCGGCCTGTTCGCGCTCAAGGGACGGGCGGTGGAGCAATGATTACGGCTGCAATCCTACGCGCACTCGACAAGAAGGCCATCTGGGTCATCTCGATCCTCTTGCTGGCAGCGATCCTAGTGCCGCTCTCCAATCTGATGCTGCCCGTCGGCCATCCCTTGCGCGTGCCCAACTATCTCGTGCCGCTGATGGGCAAATATCTGTCCTATGCGATGCTCGCGCTCGCGCTCGATCTCATCTGGGGCTATTGCGGCATTCTTTCGCTCGGCCACGGCGCATTTTTTGCGCTGGGCGGCTATGCCATGGGCGTCTATCTCATGCGCCAGATCGGCACGCGCGGGGTCTATGCCCATCCCGAATTGCCCGATTTCATGGTGTTTCTCGGCTGGCCTGAACTGCCCTGGTACTGGCTGGGCATGGACCAGTTCTGGTTTGCCGCCATCATGGTCATGCTGGTGCCGGGCATCCTTGCCTTTGTCTTTGGCTGGTTTGCCTTCAGAAGCCGGGTGACGGGCGTTTATCTCTCGATTATCACCCAGGCCATGACCTTTGCGCTCATGCTCGCCTTCTTCCGCAACGATATGGGCTTTGGCGGCAATAACGGGCTGACCGATTTCCGTGACATCCTCGGCACGCCGATTGCGGCGCCAACGACGCGGGCGATCCTCTTTGCCGCAACAGCAATTGCACTGGCTCTGTCCTTCCTTGTGTGCTCGATGATCGTCAAGTCCAAGCTGGGCAAGGTGATGGTTGCGGTACGTGACGCAGAAAGCCGGACGCGGTTCATTGGCTACAGGGTCGAAAACGTAAAACTGTTGGCCTTTACCGTCTCGGCGGTCATCGCCGGTATTGCCGGTGCGCTGTACGTACCTCAGGTCGGTATCATCAACCCCGGCGAGTTTGCTCCGGCCAACTCCATCGAGGTTGTCATCTGGGCGGCAGTGGGCGGTCGCGGCACGCTGATCGGCCCGATTATCGGGGCCATCATCGTCAATGTCGGCAAGTCCTATTTCACCGCGGCACTGCCCGATTTCTGGCTCTTTGCGCTGGGTGGGCTGTTCATCTTCGTGACGCTTTTCCTCCCCAAGGGCGTGGTCGGATTGTTCACGTCGGTCTGGAATGCCATTCAGGCGCGACGTGCCTCATCGAGCGCCCAGAAGGGCGTCGGGCCCGCACCCGGCCCTGAAACCGACTTTCCGATAACGACGGAATCGGACGCAGGGAATGCGCAACCCAAAACAAATCCGGCGGAGTAACGGACAATGGTCGACACCCTGCGCACCGACTCCCTGCTTTACCTCGATGGCGTCACGGTCTCGTTCGACGGCTTTCGCGCGCTTAATTCCCTCTCGCTGATCGTCCAGCGCAATGAATTGCAGGCCATTATCGGGCCGAATGGCGCAGGCAAGACGACGATGATGGACATTATCACCGGCAAGACAAAGCCCGATACGGGCGAGGTCTATTTCGAGGGCTCGGTCGATCTCACCAAAAAGGACGAGACCGAAATCGCCAATATGGGCATCGGACGCAAATTCCAGAAGCCGACGGTGTTTGAAAGCCATACGGTCTGGGACAATGTCGAATTGGCGCTCAAAAAGCCGCGCGGCGTCTTTTCGGGGCTGTTCTATACCCGCGACACCGCCGATACCGACAGGATCGCGGAAATCCTCGATATCGTACGCCTCACCCATCGCAAGAATGAGTATGCGGCCAATCTCTCGCACGGCCAGAAGCAATGGCTCGAGATCGGCATGCTGCTCGCCCAGGATCCCAAGCTGATGCTGGTCGATGAGCCGGTGGCCGGGATGACCGATGCCGAGACGATCGAAACCTCCAAATTGCTGGCCGATATTGCCAAGACCCGTTCGGTCGTCGTCGTCGAGCACGACATGAGCTTTGTCCGCGATCTCGATTGCCGCGTCACCTGCCTTGCCGAAGGCGCGGTGCTGGCGCAGGGCTCGCTCGAACATGTTTCCGCTGATCCGCTGGTCATCGAACGCTATCTGGGACGCTGAAAAATGGCGCAACTGACCGTATCCGAAATCGATCTCCATTATGGCGCAGCCCAAGCGCTCAAGAAAATCTCGATCGAGGCCAGACCCAATGCGATCACCTCGGTGCTGGGCCGGAATGGGGTTGGCAAATCCTCGCTGCTGCGCGCCATAACCGGCATTCAGCCGATCAGCGCGGGCAGCATTTCCTTTGATGGCACCGATCTCAAGAAATCCGCGCCCTATAACCGTGCCCGTGCCGGTATCGGCTATGTCCCGCAGGGGCGCGAAATCTTTCCGCTCCTGACGGTCAAGGAAAACCTCCAGACCGGCTATGCGCCTTTAAAGGCAAAAGATCGCAATATCCCCGAGACGATCTTTGAGCTTTTCCCAGTGCTCAAATCCATGCTTTCGCGGCGCGGCGGAGACCTCTCGGGCGGCCAGCAGCAGCAACTCGCAATCGGTCGCGCGCTGGTCACCCGACCCAGATTGCTGGTGCTTGACGAGCCAACCGAAGGCATCCAGCCCTCGATCATCAAGGAGATCGGGCGCGCCTTGCAGTTTTTGCGCGATGAAATGGGGATGACGATTCTTCTGGTCGAACAATATCTCGATTTCTGCCGCGAATTGTCAGACCATATCTACGTCATGGATCGCGGTGAAGTCATGCATTCGGGGCCCGCCAGCGATCTCGACGATCCACAGGTGAAACGGCATTTGATGGTCTGATGCTCGACACAATCGCCCAAGAGACACTCCGGCCTCCGCGCCTCCAACGCGCGCGGGGAGTAGGCCGCATCACGGCCAAAGCGCGGGACGGACGGAGCGTCATCGATACACTCTACCAGGAGGGCTGCGCCAAGATTCGCGTGCCCAAGCCGCAGGGAACCTGGCTCGATGCCGTACTCATCAATTCCTCCGGCGGCCTGACCGGCGGTGACGGCGTGCTGTGGTCCGCCGAAGCCTCCCAGCATACCCATCTCGTCGTAACCACCCAGGCCTGCGAGCGAGTCTATCGCTCGGTCGGAGGCTCAGCCCGGGTTTCCTCGAAACTCACCATCGACAAGGGCGCGCGCCTCGACTGGCTGCCTCAGGAAACCATCCTTTTCGATGGCGCCGAGCTCGAACGGCGGCTTGACGTGGAAATGGCAGCGGATGCTACCTTCCTGGGGCTCGAAGCGGTAATTATGGGCCGCGAAGCCCGGGGCGAGGACGCGCTCTCGGCGCGGCTCAAGGACGATTGGCGCGTGCGCCGCGGTGGCGTGCTTGTGCATGCCGAAGCCAGCCGGCTCGATGCCAACTGCCTCGTCGCGCGCAACAATGTCGCCTTGCTCTATGGCGCGCGCGCCTACGCTACGCTCTGCTATGTTGCAGCCGATGCCGAACGCCAGATCGGTCCGGTCAAGGCATTGCTCGAAGGCGCGGAAAATGCCGGCGCATCCCGGATCGGCGAAAAGCTGGTCGTACGTATCTTGGCAGAATCGGGCTATCGCTTGCGCAAGATCATAATGCCCGTCATCGCGCAGTTCGCCGGTGCGGTGCCCAAACTCTGGACGCTATAAGGGGGAGAATATGAACCTTACACCGCGGGAGAAGGACAAGCTGCTCGTCTCGATGGCAGCCATGGTGGCGCGGCGCAGGCTCGAGCGCGGGGTCAAGCTCAATCATCCCGAAGCCATAGCGCTGATCACGGACTTCGTCGTCGAGGGCGCGCGCGATGGCAGGGCAGTGCCTGACCTGATGGAGGCCGGCGCTCATGTCATTACCCGAGAACAGGTGATGGAAGGGGTCGCGGAAATGATCCACGACATCCAGGTCGAGGCGACGTTCCCCGACGGCACCAAGCTCGTCACCGTCCATAACCCCATCCGTTAGGAAGAACCGATGATCCCCGGAGAAATCATCACCGCGCCCGGCGAAATCGAACTCAATGCGGGCCGGGGCACGGTAACCCTGACCGTCGCCAATACGGGCGACCGTCCCATCCAGGTGGGTAGCCACTATCATTTCTACGAGACCAACGAAGGCCTGCGCTTTGATCGCGAAAAGGCCCGGGGTTACAGGCTCGACATTGCTGCGGGTACCGCGGTTCGGTTCGAGCCCGGCCAAACGCGCGACGTTACTTTGGTCCCCTTGGCCGGAAGCCGTACGGTTTTCGGCTTCAACAACAAAGTTGCAGGCACGCTGTGACCGGTCTATCGGGGTCTTGCTTCTCGCCGTTGGGCGCAAAAAAAGAGCGGGTAGCAGATGCTACCCGCCCCATGGGCGCTATTCGTGGTGAGGGACTAGGCATCCACGAACAGCACGACGTCACCCGAACCATGCATCCAGACGGCAACGACGTCGTCCGCCGCATAACCTTCGGCTTCAAGCGCGGCGACGAGTTCGGTCTTGGCCGCGATGTCATCCTGCAGGGCCGAAATGTCGCCCTCGAACTGGGCGCGCGTGTCGGCAACTACGGAAGCATCGCCACCGTCATTGGCCGCAAGATCGGAAATTGCCACGACCTCGATATTGGCCGTACCGTTGATCACATCGAGGTTAAGCGCACCAGACGACTGAATGGCCGCCTCAAGGTCGGCATGGGTCAATTCGTCGACATTCACGCCGGCCTCTGCGCCGGCATCGATAGCTCCGTCGACCGTACCAGCGCCAACACCGGCATCCACGCCGATACCGGCATCGACCCCACTATTGTCGCCACCCAATTCGACGCCAACACCGCCGTCAAGACCAACCCCGAGGTCGGTATCCTGCGCATTGATAGCGATAGGGGCCGCAAGGGCCATGGCAGTGCCAAGTGCAAGAGCAGAGAGCTTCTTCATTGTTTGTCTCCATTGTTTCCAGAGGTTTTTGCCCCCCTCTCGATGAACAAACGTCGACGGTCCCGCAGCGTTGCAAGGTCATTTTGTGGCAAGCCGCCCACCTCTCGTCACATTCGCCCTCAACCCGGAGGAGTTGATCCATGCCTGCCAAAATAGCCCGAACGCTTTATGCCGACATGTACGGTCCGACCACCGGCGACAAGGTGCGCCTGGCCGATACCGAGCTTTTCATTGAGGTTGAGAAGGACTTCACCATCTACGGGGAAGAGGTGAAGTTCGGCGGCGGCAAGGTCATCCGCGACGGAATGGGACAATCCCAAGTGACGCGCGCCGATGGCGCCGTCGATACCGTCATCACCAATGCGCTGGTGCTTGACCATACCGGCATCTACAAGGCCGACATCGGCCTGAAGGATGGACTGATCGCTGGTATCGGCAAGGCCGGCAATCCAGACACGCAGCCCGGCGTCAGCATCATCGTGGGGCCCGGAACCGAAGCGATCGCAGGCGAGGGCAAGATCCTGACCGCCGGTGGATTCGATGCTCATATCCACTTCATCTGCCCACAGCAGATTGAGGAAGCGTTGATGAGCGGGCTCACCACCATGCTCGGCGGCGGCACCGGCCCTGCACATGGAACGCTGGCCACGACCTGCACGCCCGGCGCCTGGCATATCGGAAAGATGATCCAGAGCTTTGACGCCTTCCCCATGAACATTGCGCTTGCCGGCAAGGGCAATTCCTCCAGGCCCGAAGCGCTCGTTGAAATGATCCTGGGCGGCGCGGCGGCACTCAAGCTCCACGAAGATTGGGGGACGACACCGGCGGCAATCGACAATTGCCTGTCGGTGGCCGACGATTACGACGTTCAGGTGATGATCCACACCGACACGCTCAATGAATCGGGATTCGTCGAGGACACTATCGCCGCCTTCAAGGGCCGCACTATCCACGCCTTCCACACCGAAGGCGCCGGGGGCGGCCATGCACCCGATATCATCAAGGTTTGCGGGCTGGAAAACGTCATCCCCTCATCGACCAACCCCACCCGTCCCTATACGGTCAACACGCTGGCCGAGCATCTCGACATGCTGATGGTCTGCCACCATCTCGATCCCTCGATCCCCGAAGACGTCGCCTTCGCGGAAAGCCGCATCCGCAAGGAAACCATCGCTGCCGAAGATATCCTCCACGACATGGGCGCGTTCTCGATCATTTCGTCGGACAGCCAGGCGATGGGGCGGGTCGGCGAGGTGATCATCCGCACCTGGCAGACCGCAGACAAAATGAAGCGCCAGCGGGGACGGCTGCCTCAAGAGACAGGCGACAACGACAATTTCCGCGCCAAGCGCTATGTGGCCAAATATACGATCAACCCCGCCATTGCGCATGGCATTGCCGAGCATATCGGTTCGGTTGAGGTCGGCAAACGTGCCGATCTGGTTCTCTGGAGCCCTGCCTTTTTTGGCGTGAAACCGGAAATGGTGCTGCTGGGCGGCATGATAGCGGCGGCCCCAATGGGCGATCCCAACGCCTCGATTCCAACGCCGCAGCCCATGCACTACCGCCCCATGTTCGGCGCCTACGGCAAGGCGATTGCCAATACCTCCATCACCTTTGTCTCCAAGGCCGCGTTCGAAAGCGGTCTCCAAGAGAGGCTCGGTGTAGACAAGGGGATGCTCGCGGTCGGCAACACCCGAGGCGGCATCGGGAAAAAAGCGATGATCCACAACAGTGCGACCCCGCAGGTAACGGTCGATCCGGAAACCTATGAGGTCCGTGCCGATGGAGAACTCCTCACCTGCGAGCCTGCCGAGGTGCTTCCCATGGCGCAGCGGTACTTCCTGTTCTGAAAGATATCGCCATATTGAATTAAATTGCTCCTCCGGTCTTTCCACCACTTGCACTGCGCTATCCGATGTTGAGGGTCCGGTAAAAGCGTCAGCTAGAGGCGAAGCTTGTGAGCGATGTCGCGATCTTGGTAATAATTGCCGCAGTGGCGATTGTAGCTTTTCTGGCTATGTCCGACCGAAAACGAGGCAACAAGCCCTTCAAGCAAGGTTGGACGCCGAGAACCGTATCCCAAAATTTCAATACCGCGTCCGTCATCCGCGACGCGCACGATCAACTGCGTGTTGTCACCAATGCCAAGTTCGAAGTGTCCAAAGTAATGAACGCTTCGGAATACCGCGTGTTTAGGATTATTGAGAACGAAATTCGCAGACAGTGGCCGCGATATCGGGTCTTTTCTCAGACATCTCTTGGGGAGATCATCAGATCTCCGGATCCCCAAGCCCATAGTTGTATAAATTCCAAGCGGGTTGATGTCGTGGTAATTTCTCCTTTGGGGACACCTGCATTGGTCGCTGAATATCAGGGCGGCGGACACTTTCAGAATAGTGCCGCTGCACGCGACGCCGTAAAGAAAGAGGCATTACGCCGGGCGGGTGTCGCTTATCTGGAAATACTAGAATCATCTTCGGACACCGACATTATCACCTTGATCCGTCGTGAGATGGTTCAAGAATCTGATGGTTCACGAGCTCAAGCTCCGGCATTTAGACAGCTGAATTCGCCCCAACCGACATGGAAAGGAGCGACGGCGCGAGAGTAGCAGAATAATTTCAGCTATCGAGAGCGCGAATGACCTGCTAGGTATCAGACACCGGCAGTTCGATATATCCCATCCCAATGCCCCAATCTTTCCCCCTCGATAGTTTTCGCTCGGGCATGCGATCCAGCCTTGCCGTAACGCTGGGCTATTTTCCGGTTGGTATCGCTTTTGGCATTGCAGCGGCACGGGCCGGATTTTCGGTTTTTGAGGCCGGGTTCCTCTCGGCCATCATCTATGCCGGATCGAGCCAGTTTCTGGTGGTAGCCTTGCTCGGTTCCGGCGCACCGCTAGTCGTTACGGCGCTCTCCATTCTGGCGACCAATCTTCGCCACGTGCTCTATGCGCCCGCCATTCTTGAAAAGGCACGCGACCGGGCCGCGACCCGTTATGCCTGGGGTTGGTCCGGCGGGTTGAGCGACGGCGTGTTCGGGGCCGCAATCGTTGCGCTCAATAAATCCCGCGAGCATTTCTCCGAGCGCTTCATGTTCGGGCTCGGCCTGGGACCATATTTGTCATGGCTTTTCGGCACCATCGCCGGGGCGCTTTTTTCAGGCGCGGTGTCAGGCTATCCGGTGGTCGATGCCGCGCTCGGCTTTCTGATGCCCGCCTTGTTTCTTGCCATGCTGCTGGCAATGGTTTCGCGGCGCACGCTTGGCGTCGTCGCCGTCACCATTCTGGCGGCCATTCCTTTGACGCTGTTTGTCTCGACCACCGTCGGCATTGTTGGCGGCATGGTGGCCGGGGCGCTTTCCGGCCTTGTTGACTGGAGGAGGCTCGGCAAATGAATACCGATCTGCTCATCACCGCCCTGATTGTCGGCATTGGCACCTGGCTGATGCGCTTTCTGCCCACGCGGATCGATACAAGTGCCATCACGCCGGACGGCCCCGTCAGCCGGTTTCTCGATGCTACCGGCCCGGCGGCCATCGCGGCATTGTGCGTGGCATCCTTCTTGCCCATGATGGAAGCAGATTGGAGTGCATTGACGATGCTGGCCGCAGGGGTGGCTGGAACATTTCTGGGCTTCCGCTTGCGCCGGGATATATCGCTGGCCTGCGTTTGCGGTGCGGCGGCCTATGGGCTGGCATATTGGCTGGTGTGACACGCCGCCTTGGACTCGTCATCGAACTGGATTAGGTTTCGTTCAATCGTCATCCGGTCCTTGAGGAGAAGGTCCCGTGAAAAAATTCATTGTAGCGGCAGCGTTGGGCTTGGCCGCCTTTCCAGCGCCAGCCGTCGAAACGTCGATGCAGCTCGTCCTCACCCTTGAGGGCAACGCGCAACGGGATGTCGTTATCTATCAGTGCCAGGGGATCGATGACTCCTTGACGGTCGAATACGTCAATGCCCACCCGATCTTCCTCGCCATTGTGCCGGTCGACGGTGAACGCCTGATTTTCGTCAACGTCATTTCTGCCTCGGGCGCCCGTTATGCCTCCGGCCAATACGTGTGGTGGTCGCGTGGCAACGATGCCCAGCTTTTTGACGAGATGGCCGGCGAGGATGCCGAGCCGGTCTCATGCTTTGCCGACGCCGATACGCCCTGAGGGCACTGGCACGCTTCGTGCATCGGCACAACGGACATTGGATCAGTCGGGGGAAGAAGATGCGTGTGGTAGGACACGATCACAAGGGACATAATCGCGGAACGCCGTTCGATGTGGCCGTACTCGCCCATGACGAGCGGGTTTTGCGCCGCAAGCTCATAACGCTCCGGAATGGCCATGAGGTTCTCGTGGATCTCCCCCACACAGTCGCCTTCGAAACCGGCGATGTGCTTGTGCTCGAAGATGGCCGGGTCGTTGAAATCGTCGCCGGTGAAGAGGCCCTTTATGAGGTGAGAGCGCGCGACGCCCAGCACCTGGCCGAACTCATCTGGCATATCGGCAACCGCCACCTGCCCTGTCAGATCGAAGCGCAAGGCGGCCGCCTTCTGATCGGGCGCGACCACGTAATCAGGCAGATGCTGGAAGGCCTGGGCGCCTTTGTTCGCGACGTTATCGAACCCTTCTCTCCGGTCCGGGGCGCCTATAGCGGTGACGGTCATCATCATCACCATCATCATGGCTGAGCACGACCGGCTTTTGCGGCTGTTCACATGGCTTTCGCCGGCCTTTCCCATCGGGGGTTTCGCCTATAGCCAAGGGCTCGAAACCGCGATTGCAGACGGGCGGATCGCTGACGCGCCAACATTGGTCCATTGGCTCGAAGGCCAGCTTCACCTCGGCTTCATCCGCGCCGATGCCTATTTTCTTGCCATCGCTGCCCGCGCCGTGAGCAGCGTTGACGCGCAAGCTTTCGCCGAAACTGCAGAGCTGGCGCTTGCACTTCAGGTTACCGCCGAACGCCATCTCGAAACATGCGAACAGGCGCGTTCGTTTCTTTTCGCTGCCGCAGCCTGGCCGGTAGAAACACCCCCCTGGCTTGATGCCGCGCTGTCCAAGCCGGTTGCGCTGCCCATCGCCTTTGGCGCGCTGGTGTCTGCGCATGGGATCGGGACACGCGCCGCAGTGCTCGGATTCATCAATGCCGCGATCGGCCAGCAGATATCCGTTGCCGTCCGGCTCGTCCCGCTCGGCCAGACCCAGGGGCTCGCCGTCCAGGCGCAGCTGGAACCGAGGGTTACAGCACTTGCCGATGACGCTGCCGTCGCGAGTCTCGAGGATATTGGCGGTATCGCCTACGGCTCCGATATTGCCGGGATGCGGCATGAAGATCTCAACGTAAGGATATTCCGCTCATGAGCACATCCAATGGTCCGCTTCGCGTCGGCATCGGTGGTCCGGTCGGCTCGGGCAAGACAACCCTCACCGAAAAGCTGTGCAAGGCCTTACGCGAGCAGTATTCGATCGGCGTCGTCACCAACGATATCTATACAAAGGAAGACGCGCTGATGCTGGCGCGGCTTCAGGCGCTGCCTGAGGAGCGTATCGTGGGGGTGGAAACCGGCGGCTGCCCGCACACCGCGATCCGGGAGGATGCATCCATCAATCTGCGTGCCATCGCCGAGCTCGGTAGCCGCATCCCCGATCTCGATATCGTTTTCATCGAATCTGGCGGGGACAATCTGGCCGCGACCTTCTCGCCCGACCTTGCGGACCTGACGCTCTATGTCATCTCGGTCTGCCAGGGCGAGGAAATCCCGCGTAAGGGCGGCCCGGGTATCACGCGCTCAGACCTTCTCGTCATCAACAAGGCCGACCTCGCGCCTTATGTCGAAGTCGATCTCGATGTGATGAATACCGACGCCGCACGGATGCGGGGGGGCAAACCCCACGTTTTCACCGACCTCAAGCGTTCCAAGGGCGTCGAGGAGATCGTCGCCTTTCTCGAAAAACATGGCGGGCTCGCACGGCGGAAAACCGTGGCCTGATTCCGGCAACGTTTGAGCCCCGTTTCGGCTTCTGCTATCGTTTGTCCATTATGGCCGAACCGATCCAAATGCGCAGAGACCTGTCGGCGGATTTTCCGGAGCCGTCCTGGCCCGAGGGCGTAGTGCCGGTGCTGTTTTCCGAAACGATGGCTCCAGAACTCCATACGCTTCTGACGGCTGCCTATTGCAAGGGCGAAGGCGACGTGTCCGATTTTGAAACGTGGTGGCATGCGACCCGTACGGATCCCGAATACGACGCTGAGTTGATGCTGGTCGCGCAAGGGCCGAATGGCGCACTGGTTGGTCTCGCCCATTGCTGGAACTCGGCATTTCTCAAGGATTTCGCCGTCCTACCCGGCTGGCGCCGGCAGGGGATTGGCGAGGCTCTTCTCTTGCGGTCTTTTGAAGCCTGCCGCAATCGCTACCGTACGGCGATCGATCTCAAGGTTAAGCCGGATAACCTCGCGGCCATCCGGCTTTACAGGCGCGTAGGTTTTGTGCCGCTCGACTGAGCGCTCAGCAGGCGGCAAATCGAGTGCACCCATCCACAGAGGGTTCCTGGGGCCGTTGGGCTTTCCCTTTTGGCCATAGCGCCCTCTCGTCGTCGGGCCGGGCGCCGCCCAAGTTGTAGATGCTGACCAAGGCTTCTTCCCGGGCGGCTTGGGCGGCGACAGTCGCCAGATCGGCGTCGGTCAGTCCGAGATCTTCTTGAAGTCGCGGGTCGAGTTTTCCAAGTGTGCGAAGCGTATGGCGGTAACGCCGCCATTGGCGGAATGCGGCAAGCGCTGCATAGAGCATTGTGGTAATCCTTTTCTTGCGGAGCAGCATGGCGTCTCAAAGACAGCCATTTCTGCAATACGTTTCCGGATCGTTTGAGAAGAGCTACGGTCCGGATGAACAAGAATTGCGCATATCCAAGGGGCTGCGCTACGGAAACAAACGCAATATTCTTTTCAGGAATGAAAAACATTCGCCGCGCGACAGACCGCTTCAACCGCGATCACAGGCGTCCCGGCTCAGGTCACGTATTTGCAGGCAAGCGCCTGCGAGCGTAAACTGGCGTAATGAGCCAGTACGATTCCAACGAGCCACTACTTGTCGATGGCCGCCAGTCGCCCACGGCCCTGGGTGTGCAGCGCGGCGTGATGCGGTTCTTGCGCTCGGTCCACGATATGGCGTGCTACGCCGAAGTGCCGCTCGTCAACGGGCGACGGGCAGACGTTCTCGCGGTCGGCGCTAGGGGAGAAATCTGGATTGTCGAGATCAAGTCGAGCCTCATCGACTACCGCGTCGATGCCAAATGGCCGAACTACAAGGATTTCTGCGACCGCTTCTTTTTCTGCAAGCCGCCTGAACTCGACCCCGGGATATTCCCATTTGAGGAGGGGCTGATGGTCGCGGACGGGCATGGCGGGGACATTTTACGCCCCGCCCCCCTCGATACGCTTGCCCCTGCCCGCCGCAAGGCAATGATGCTCAAGCTGGCCCGGCTGGGGGCCGACCGGGTCCATACGCTCATGGACCCCGGTCTCTAAGGCGCTTATTGCGCCGAAAGAGTGGCCAGTTCCCTGTCGTCCGCATCGAGCAGCGTCAGGGTTCCGTCTTCGAGCACGTACCGGGTCGCCGCGCTGAGCGCTTCAAAGAAGGCGCGCTCTTGTTCCATTGCCGGATCGTCGCAAGCCATCATGGTCGAAAAGACCTCCGTGATCGCGATCCCGCTTTGGCCTGTCAGGGCCAGCGAGCCGCCATAGACATTGCATCCGCCTTCGCCACCCACTGCGCCTTCGTCGATGTTGAGCGTTGTCGTCACCCCATCGCTCACCGCCGAGTCGCCCAAGGCGACAAGGCGCCAACTGGTACCATCGAGAGAGCCGCCCTGCCCCCCGGCAAACGCCGTGGCCCCCAAGGCAAGTGCCGCAAATACCGAAATCGTCAAAATGCCCATGCGATACGCCATCTCAATGTCCTTTCATGAAATTTGAAATGCTGAACCCGCCTTTTAGTGCTCGCCCCCTGAACCCGCGCTGAATACTGTTGGTTCCCCCACCTTCCTGAAGACATGAATTGCGACGCTTCCAGCCAGGCAGCCGAATGCCATGCGCCACGCCGGGCGCCACCTTGATCGCCACGTCCGATTTCCGTTGAACGGGCGTCACGCTCTCTGGCAAAAGGGGTTCTGGTATCTGGAGGAAGCTGAATGATCGTCGTTTACGGGTCCATCAATATCGACGTTGTCGGACACGCGCCCACGCTCATGCGACCGGGCGAAACGGTCATGGGTACGACGCTCGAATTTGCGCCGGGAGGCAAGGGAGCCAATCAGGCACTCGCGGCGTGCCGTGCCGGCGGCGAGGTGAGGATGGTCGGCTGCGTGGGGCAGGATGATTTTGCCAACCGAGCCCTTGCGCTGTTGAGCGAAGCGGAAATCGACCTTTCCTTCGTCCGCGTCATGGACCGGCATACCGGCACGGCGCTGATCGTCGTCGACGATGCGGGCGAGAACATGATCACCGTGCTCCCGGGTGCCAATTCGCGCCTCACCTGCACTGCGCTCGAACAGGCCGGGCTCCAGTCCGGCGACTGGCTGCTCCTTCAGCTTGAAACGCCGCTCGACGGCGTGCTCGCGGCAGCCCGTTATGCGCGCCGACAAGGAGCAAGGACAGTGCTTAACCTTGCTCCCTTCATGGCTTTCCCGGCACCACTGCTCGACGAGATCGATATTCTCGTCGTCAACGAAACCGAACTCGAAGGCGTGCTCGACATGCTCGGCGCCCCGGCTCTTGACCGCGGATCGTCCGTTCGCTGGCTGGCCGAACGGCTGGATGTCACCGTGGTCGCAACCCTCGGCGCGGAGGGCGCCCTGGCTGTGTCGGAAAGCGAAGCGATTCACGTGCCCGCGATCAAAATAACCCCCCTCGACACCGTGGGAGCGGGCGATACTTTTGTGGGTTATCTCGCGGCCGGACTTGCTGGCGGACTTGATATCAGGTCTTCGCTCAATCGCGCTTCGGCCGCAGCCGGCCTTGCCTGCCTCAAATCGGGGGCACAGAATTCCATCCCTGAACATTTCGAGGTGGACGACTGGCTGGCCCGATTGGCATGACCCCTGCGCAAACGCTAGAAATCATCGGGCTTGGCCATCGGGGCGAGGGAATAGCGTATGTCGAGGGGGCGCCGGTGTTCGTGCCCCATACGCTGGCGGGCGAGACCATTATCGCCGAGGTCAGCGGCAATCGCGGACGCCTTCTCGACATTGTTGAACCTTCTCCGGACCGCGTCGCTCCGTTCTGCCCCCATTTCGGTCGTTGCGGGGGCTGCCAGCTCCAGCATATGGCGCCCTCTTCATATGGCGCTTTCAAGCGTGACCTCGTGGTGTCAGCGCTCGCCCATGCAGGGGTCGAAGCGGACGTTGCTGAACCGGTGATCGCTCACGGCACCGGGCGCCGCCGCGTGACGCTCCACGCGACAAGGCATGGTGCGGGCTTCATGGGCCTGCGCAGCCACGACATCCACCCGATTGAAGCCTGTCCGATCCTCGTGCCCGCCCTTGTCAAGGCGCCCGAGATCGCTGCGAGGATCGCGGCGCTTCTCGGTCCCTGCGATGTCGCCTTCACGGTGGCCGATACCGGCCTCGACGTCGCAATCAAGGGCAAGGGTTTAAAGCCATCCGCCGCCATTGCCGAACTTGCACGCCGCTACGATATTGCGCGCGTATCGCTCAACGGGGAACCACTCTATTCGGTTCGCGCGCCCTTGCTCGCCCTCGGCAAGGCCGGCGTCGCTCTCCCGGTTGCGGGTTTCCTGCAGGCAACCGCCGCAGCTGAAGCCGAACTCGCCACGCGCGTTACCGATGCCGCCCGAGGGCTCAAATCCATGGCCGACCTTTTCTCCGGCATTGGCCCCTTCGCCTTGCGTCTTGCACAAATCGCACCTGTTTTTGCTGCCGACAGCGACAAGGCGGCAATCGATGCGCTGGCCAAGGCGGTACGCACAACGACCGGCCTCAAACCGTTGTCCGCGGAATGCCGCGATCTCTTCCGCGAACCGCTGACACCGTTTGAACTCAACCGGTTCGATTGCGTCGTCCTCGATCCGCCGCGTGCGGGGGCGAAAGCCCAGGTGCTGGAGCTGGCAAAGGCAAAGGTCAAACGCGTCATTTATGTCGCGTGCGATCCCCAGAGTTTCGGCCGAGACGCTGCGATCCTCGTCGCTGCCGGATACCGCATCGGAACGGTCACCCCGGTCGACCAGTTCGCCTTTTCGGCCCATATCGAACTTCTTGCCGTTTTCGACCGTTGAAATCCAAGTGCGTTTTTCACAGACGGCCGCTTTGATTTCGCACACGTGTGCAAAGTCGTTGCCAAGGGCGGATCGGGTTGTCACAATGGCGTCATGGTAGACGCAAAAATGCGCTGCCATCGGCATACGAGCCGGCCGGGGAGGATGTTGAAGCGACTGGAGGGCGCAGTACGGCGGGCATGGAGTCCGGCAGGTTTTCAACCGTCATACAATTGTCATCCAAATGTCACCCGTGGTTTATCACCACGGTCTAGGCATCCCTCCCGACGGCGTGTTGCCGCCTGGCCCCTGCGGCCAGCGTTTTAACAATGATCGGGAGACTATCATGCTGAAATCTCTTTTGGCCTCAGGTGTCGCGCTGGCGGCACTCTCGGCCGGCGCGGCCCAGGCCCAGACCGAAATCCAGTGGTGGCACGCCATGGGCGGCGAACTGGGGCAGAAGCTCGAGGCCGTTGCCGAAGCTTTCAATGAAACCCAGGGCGATTACCGCATCGTGCCTGTGTACCGCGGTACCTATCCGGAGACCCTGACCGCGGCAATCGCGGCATTCCGCGCCAACGAACAGCCAGCGATCGTACAGGTCTTTGAAGTCGGCACCGGCACCATGATGGCTGCCCAAGGCGCCGTCTACCCGGTCTACCAGCTCATGGCCGATCACGATAAGCCCTTCGATCCTGCCGATTATCTCTCCTCGGTGGTGGGCTATTATTCTGACACCGAAGGCAACATTCTGTCGCTGCCCTTCAACTCGTCCACCCCGATCATGTACTACAACAAGGAAATCTTTGAAGCTGCCGGTCTCGACCCCGAGACACCTCCGGCCACCTGGGCCGAAATGGAAGCAGCGATGAACCAGATCGTTGAAAGCGGCGCCGCACCGTGCGGGCTGACCACAGCCTGGATTTCCTGGATCCACACCGAAAACTTCTCGGCACTTCACAACTCCCCCATCGGCACCCTGGAAAACGGCTTTGGCGGCCTCGGCACCGAGTTCACGCTCAACAACGAAATCGTCGCCCGCCACTGGGACAATTTCAAGCGCTGGCAGGATGAAGGTCTTTATCGCTACGGCGGTCCGGTAGGCGGACCCGATGCCCAGCCCATGTTCTTTGCCGGCGAGTGCGGCATCTTCATGAACTCCTCGGCCGGCCGTGCCGCGGTCGTCGCCAACACCGATTTCGAAGTCGGTTTCGCTCCGCTTCCCTATTACGACGACATCGTCGACAGCCCGATGAACTCGATCATCGGCGGCGCAACCCTGTGGGTTCTCCAGGGGCGTCCGGCCGAAGAATATCAGGGTGTCGCCGAGTTCTTTGCCTATCTCAGCCAAGCCGATGTCCAGGCCTCCTGGCATCAGGATACGGGCTATCTCCCGATCACCAACGCCGCTTATGACCTTGGCGTCGAGCAGGGCTACTATGAAGCCAATCCGGGTTCGGACGTTTCCATCCTGCAAATGACCCGCGTTGAACCCAATGAAAATTCCAAGGGCCTGCGCTTTGGGTCCTACACCCAGATCCGTACGATGATCGACGAAGAGTTCGAAGCCGTGCTCTCTGGCGACAAGACCGGCATCGAAGCGCTCAACTCGCTGGTTGAACGCGGCAATGCGCTCCTGCGTGAATTTGAAGCTGCAAACAGCTAAACGCTGATCAACCAAAGGGGCCCGCGTCCGGCTGACGATGCGGGTCCCCTATCCGTTTTACGGACAATAAGAACAACGAGACTAATTGCGGGGCGTCATGCAGACCAAGCGCACGATCTTTTCCAACAAGGGGCTGCCATATCTGCTGCTGGCGCCGCAATTGGCAATCACCATCGTCTTTTTCATCTGGCCGGCAGCGCAGGCGGTAAAGTCGAGCTTCGAGCGCGAAGATCCCTTCGGTCTACGCACGAGCTTTGTCTGGTTCCAGAACTACACACGGCTGTTCACCGACCCCAACTACCTCAATTCCTTCGGTCGTACGCTGATCTTTGCCGTTTCGGTTACCTTTCTGGCGATGGCCATTGCCCTTCTGCTGGCCGCTGCCGTCAACCGTCTGATCCGATCCTCCAATGTCTACACAACCCTGCTGGTCTGGCCGTATGCGGTCGCGCCGGTTGTGGCCGGTATCCTGTGGTGGTTCATGTTCAACCCCTCGATCGGGATTCTGCCTTATGCGCTCGGCCAGTTCGGGATCACCTGGAACCACCGCACCAGCGGCACCGACGCGATGATCCTCGTCATCATCGCGGCGACTTGGAAGCAGATTTCCTACAACTTCCTGTTCTTTCTCGCCGGCATGCAGTCGATCCCCAATTCGCTCACCGAAGCTGCGGCGATCGACGGAGCGGGGCCGTTCAAGCGGTTCTGGACCATCGTCTTTCCGCTGCTCTCGCCGACGACCTTCTTTCTCATGATCATCAACATCAACTATGCCATGTTCGATACCTTCGGCATCATCGACGGCACGACCTCGGGCGGCCCCAATCAGGCGACCAATATTCTGGTCTACAAGGTCTATGACGACGGCTTTTTGGGATTGAACATCGGGTCATCGGCCGCCCAGTCGGTCATTCTCATGCTCATCGTCATCGCGCTCGTGTTCGTGCAGTTCCGCTTCATCGAGCGGCGCGTGCAGTATTGAGGAGAGTGACCCATGGTTGAAAATCGTCCCTTCCTCAATGTCCTGACCCATCTGGTTCTGATCCTCGGGGTCGCCGTTGTCGTCTTTCCGGTCTATGTGGCCTTCATTGCCTCAACCCAGGCACCGGGAACCTTCTTCCGCGGCGTGACCCCACTGTTGCCGGGCCCGGCGATGGTCGAGAACTATGCCCACATGCTGACCGAGGGCATGTCGACCTCCGGCGCACCGCCGCTTTGGCTGATGCTGATCAATTCCACCTGGATGGCCATCATCATCACTGGGGGCAAGATCGCTATTTCGATCATTTCGGCCTACGCCATCGTCTATTTCAAGTTTCCCTTTCGGACTCTGGCCTTCTGGATCATCTTCGTGACGCTGATGCTGCCGGTCGAAGTGCGCATCATTCCCACCTTCGCGGTTGTCTCTAACCTGGGACTGCTCAACTCCTATGTCGGTCTCACGCTGCCGCTGATCGCGTCAGCGACAGCCACATTCCTGTTCCGTCAGTTTTTCCTGACCATTCCGGACGAATTGATGGAGGCGGCGCGAGTCGATGGGGCAGGACCAATCAAGTTCTTCAAGGACATCCTGCTTCCGCTGTCGCGCACCAATATCGCCGCACTCTCGGTCATCATGTTCATCTATGGCTGGGTGCAGTATCTGTGGCCGCTGCTCGTGACCACCGACAGCCGCTATTATACCATCGTCATGGGCATCAAGCGCATGGCCGCCTATGCCGACCAACAGCCGCAATGGCATCTCGTCATGGCCGCCGTAATCCTTGCCATGCTCCCTCCTGTCCTCGTCGTCATCTTCATGCAGCGCCTGTTCGTCAAAGGCCTTGTTGAAACGGAGAAATAAGAACAATGGCAAGAATAGAGATTTCCGGCGTCTCCAAGGTCTATCCCGGTAATGTCGAGGCCATCAAAGACCTCAGTCTCTCGATCAATGACGGTGAGCTTGTCGTGCTCGTCGGGCCGTCGGGCTGTGGGAAATCGACGCTGCTGCGCATGATCGCGGGGCTGGAGACCATTACCGGCGGCACGATCAGCATCGGGGAAACAGTGGTGAACAAGCTCGAGCCTGCCGAGCGCGATATCGCCATGGTGTTCCAGAACTACGCGCTCTATCCGCATATGAGCGTGCGCGGAAACCTCGAATACGGCCTCAAAAACCGCGGCACGCAGCGCGCAGAGATCGACAAGCGCGTGGCCGATGCCGCCCGCATTCTCGAGATCGAGGCCTTTCTCGATCGCAAGCCGCGCCAGCTTTCCGGTGGTCAGCGTCAGCGCGTCGCCATGGGTCGGGCCATCGTGCGCCAGCCCAAGGCGTTCCTGTTCGACGAACCGCTATCGAACCTCGATGCCAAGCTGCGCGCCCATATGCGGGTCGAAATCCGCCGCCTGCAGCGCGCATTGGGCACGACCTCGGTCTATGTCACCCATGACCAGCTCGAAGCCATGACGCTGGCCGACAAGCTCGTGGTGATGAATGGCGGGGTGATCGAGCAGGTAGGCAAGCCGCTCGACGTCTATTCCGATCCCCAATCGCTTTTCGTCGCCGCCTTCATGGGGTCGCCGGGGATGAATCTCATCGATATCGAAAGCCTGCGTGCAATCGGCGCCGATCTGCCCGGCTCGATCCCGACAGCGACCGGAACCGTTGGCGTCCGGCCCGAAGACATCGTACTCGAAAAGCCCGCAGGACCGCATCTGACGATCGCTGCGACCCTCGACGCGGTCGAACTGGTGGGGTCCGAGAGCCTCGTTTACGCCAACGCCAAAGGAATTGAAAAGGATATCATCCTGAGGAGTTCCGGCATTCATCGCGGCAATCCGGGCGACGTGCTGGCGCTTCATATTCCCCATTCCGCGCTCCATAGCTTTGCGCGCGAGTCGGGCCGCAAGGTTGCGGCTGCCTGACACGGCTACGCCTTTCGTGCTAAGGACTTCCGCATTCCGGTGGTATCGACGTGTGGAGGTCCATGCGATGAAGTGGTTGATGGCGGTAGCTTTGGTGGCGCTTGCGGGTTTTTCGGCGAGCGTTGCCGCCGAGGACGCCGATTCCTCCCCTTACTTCAAGACGCTGTACAAATCCCTGCCCGAAGGCAGCTATGAGGCGCTGGACGGTTGGGAGGAAGCGCTGCGCGACCACCTCAAGATGATGCTTGAGGAACATGGCGACGCCGAAAACAGGGCGGGTGCCGAGGCTATACTGGAACTGGCCGATGCGCCCCGGATCGATATGGAAAGCGACGACGAGTTGATCGGGAACTGGCGGGTACGCAGCCTGCAAACCGACGCTCTCGGTGCTTACGTTTATTCCTGGTTTCCGGCTCGCATCTACCAGGAAGGCCAGGCGCTGGTCTTTGATAAGAATTCGGGTAGCCAGCGCCATCGCGGATTGATGGCCCGCGCCAGTGCCGGCACGGTCTTTTTCGCAGGCGCGCTCTATTATGGTTATCAAGAGCCACGCCTGCACAGCGTCCACATGGCCCCGGAGGCTAATGCCGATCCCGAAATGGACGCCACTGCCCTCATCTACAAACTCGCACCCGAGCGTTATCTGATGGTGTTCGATTACGCACCCAGCTATTTCCGCTTCTACGAAATCGCGAAATAGCTTCCTTGCGAGTCAAATCGCCTCGCAATTGACCGCTCTCGTGCCCCGGCGATCCACGGTCGGCCCCCGAAAGCCACTGTATGTATTTGCCATCTAGGCCGCGACGCTACCGACGGCATTTGGCGGACTCGGCTCGGTTCTTACCCTAGCTCTCGGCGCGCGACGAGGTCAGGATGAACGTTGCGGGCAATCCAGAACAACGCTTTGCCCAGAAATAAGTCAGGCCGTCCACACTAGAGCAGCGATAGCGTGAAAGATTGCGACCATCACCACTACGGCAGGGTCCTTGGTTCGCAGCGCAGTAGCGCCTGCCCCCTGCCCGTCGACGAGCAAGGGGCCGAATTACAGGGTGACCAACCACCGGTACCGCCGGGCCGAACTGCAAGCAAAGCAAAAGCGACAAGCCAGGAGTTGTCCTTGACCTATCTCAAATACAACCGTGGTGAGGCCCCTTAATGTCGGGCAACATCTTCAGCCCGGTAGTCAGCATGTCCCTTCCTGCTCCACTTGCTCAGGCACTGGCAATGGTGCCCGCCCGATTGGCAGCTCCCGCCGCCGATTGGGCCTTCAACGCCGTGCTCGGCCGACACCCGCTTCTGCTGGACAGGATGGGGAAACACGCCTCAGCGAGCTTTCTCATCAAACCAACAGATCTCCCCCACGGCTTCCTTTTGCACCCCGACAAGCATCAGATTTCGGTCGTCAAGGGCCGTAAGATGCCCAAGGCCGACGTGACGATAAGCGGTCCCATTCTCACCCTGCTGGCATTGCTCGAAGGCAGGCTCGACGGGGATGCCGCGTTCTTTTCCCGCAAACTGTCCATTGAAGGCGACACTGAAGCCGTCCTCGCCTTGCGCAATGCGATTGACGATGCGGCCCTCGACCTGCCCACTGAACTTTCAGCGCAAACAGGCCCTTTTGCCCCGGCGATCAAGCGACTGCTTGAGCGCATCCGCAGCAAGGCCCTTGGCAAGGAGGGCGGTGCATGGAACTGATCTGCCCCGCCGGAACGCCTTCGGCCTACAGGGACGCCGTCGATGCCTGCGCCGATGCTATCTATTGCGGATTCCGCGACGAGACTAACGCCCGCAACTTTCCCGGTCTCAATTTCTCGCGCCGGGAAATGGCCGACGCAATCGCCTACGGGCGGCACCGAGGCGTCAAGACGCTGGTGGCCATCAATACGTTCATGCGCGCAGGAGAGGAAGGCCTCTGGTACCGGGCAGTGGACGACGCAGTGGAATTCGGAGCCAGCGCTGTCATTCTCGCCGATTTGGGTCTCATGGCCTATACGGCCTCTGCGCACCCCGATCAGCGACTGCACGTTTCGGTGCAAGCTGCCGCGACCAATGCCGAAGCCATCGCGTTTCTTGCGGCCGCGTTCGGCGCCCGCCGGGTCGTCCTGCCGCGCGTCCTGACCCTCAACGAAGTGGCGGCTATAGCGAGCACGGTTTCATGCGAGGTCGAGGTCTTCGTCTTCGGGGGATTGTGTGTCATGGCGGAAGGCCGATGCTCGCTCTCATCCTATGCCACGGGCCAATCCCCTAACATGCATGGCGTGTGCTCGCCCGCGAGCCATGTACGCTACCGGGAGGATGGCACCCACATGGTGTCCGAGCTCGGCGGCTACACCATCAATCGTTTTTCCCGCGATGAGCCGGTCGGCTATCCCACGCTGTGCAAGGGCCGTTTCAACATCGGCGATGCCAATGGATACGCGTTCGAAGACCCAGTGAGCCTCGACATCCTAAAGGAAATCGACGTTCTTCGCAAAGCCGGGGTAAAGGCCCTGAAGATCGAAGGCCGCCAGCGCGGGCGAGCCTATGTCGCAAGCGTGGTTTCCACCATCCGCAAAGCCCTGGCCGCTCCGCCAGAAGCCGTTGCGGACGTGACGGCCGGTCTTAGGGAATTCAGCGAAGGCCAGAAGACGACCAGCGGTGCTTACAAAAAGAGATGGCGATGAATACTCGGGCGATGAACATAACCCTCGGCCCCGTTCCCTATCTCTGGGCGGTGGACGAGTGGCGCGATTTCTATTTCAGGATCGCCGACGAAGCCCCGGCCGATACCGTCACAGTTGGCGAATTTGTCTGCTCCAAGCGCCTGCATTTTTTCGATTCCATGCTCGATCAAGTGATCAGCCGGCTCGAACGCGGCGGCAAGAAAGTTCATCTCGCCGGTCTGGGGTTGTTGACCCTTGAACGCGAGCATCGCGCCCAACGCCGCCTGATTGGGGGGCACGACCAGATCGTCGAGGTCTCCGACCTCTCGACGCTGATGCAGGTGAAAGGGCGCCCCCACGCCATCGGCCCGCTGGTCAACATCTACAACGTCGCTACCACGCATCTATTTGCCGCCAATGGGGCGATCTCGATTTGCCTGCCGCCTGAATTGCCTATGCGCTCGGTCGAAATTATCGCTGCAGATTTTCCGGATCTGACGATCGAGGTTCTCGCCTTCGGGCGCACCCCGCTCGCCATTTCCGCGCGCTGTGCCCACGCTCGCGCCAAAGGCAATACCAAGGACAACTGCCAGTTCGTCTGCGGCGAGGAGCCCGACGGGCTGGTCGTCCAAACCCTCGACCGTCAGCCCTTCCTGGTTCTCAACGGCGTCCAGACCATGTCCTACACCTGCCATGTGGTTCTGGCTGAACTGCCTACACTTGCCGCAGCGGGGGTCAGAAGTATCCGTCTCTCACCCCAGCGTTGTGACATGGTGGCCGTCGCCCGGACCTATCGCGCCCTGCTCGACGGCGCGTTGGAGGCCGGCGCCGCACGAGAAGAACTGGCCACGATCTATCCCGGCGTCCCGTTCTCCAACGGGTTCATTCACGGCATTGCCGGTGCGGAGTGGGTCGATGCCGCCTGATCGAACGCCCAGCAGGACAGCTATGCCTATATCGGTTGCTACAAGGGATCGCCCATCGGCTTTCCGACATGATCGGCATCGATCCCGGCTGGCTTCCTCGGGCCGAGCTGCGCGAAGAGTCCATGATACAAGCATCTGAGTATGAGGACGGCTAGCCCGCCCAGGCCTATCTGACGTTCCCGGGCCAATGAAAGACCTTCGCGAACAGCGGGGGAATTGATCTACCTCAAAGAGTGCGCCGACGTAGAGGGTTAAGGTACCCAGAGTTTATCTGGAGGCTGGCTATGTTCGATTTTCCGAGACTTGATCGCAGTATGGAGCAAATGAACCGCATGTTGTCCGCCAATCGGCGAGACGTTGCGGGGGCATTCATCGCGGGGACCCTCAGCGGCGATCAGTTCCGCAGCGCCGCCTTCCGGTGCATGGGCTGCGGCCACAAGGCCGCATGCGATCAATGGCTTTCGAACCACGAAGATCTACCGACACCGATGCCGCCCGCCTATTGCCGCAACCGGGAAACGATCCTCTCGATGCCCCTGCAGGCATCCGACCTCTAGAAAAAGCCGCTCATGCGGCGCCCGGCAAGTTAAAGCGCACGTGCGGAGACCTGTCCCAGGCCCAGGCGAAGGACACGAACGCGTCGACATTGGGCTATGCGACGCGATCCCCGTCATATAGGTCAAAAACGGCTAGCATGCAGAATTGTCGCAGTTAGTTTTTGTCAACAAAATGGCACGGCCGTCATTTGCAGGATCAAATCATTAATGAATTAAATCTTTCGATGTAAAAATGGCTTCCCTATATCTTAGGTCTGTATTTGTATTTATGGAGAATAACGACAAGTAGATCGAAATTTGACATGCTTGCCTCATATTGCTAGCGTCCGACCACCTTAAACATTGTTGGAGGCATGAATATGCTTTTTAAATCCGGTGGCGTTGCCGCCGCGATGGGTGTTGTCGCGCTCTCAGGGACGCTTTTTGCGGCCACATCCATACCGGCTCTCGCGCAGGAGACGACGTGCGGAACAGACCGTAACATCGATATTGCCGAAATGACCTGGCCGTCTGCCGCTGCTCTGGCACACATCCATGCGATCATTCTCGGGGAGGGCTTTGGCTGCAATGTTGAGATCGTGACCGGCGACACGGTGCCGACTTCGGCCTCCATGCTCACACGCGGCACGCCTGCTGTGGCGCCCGAACTCTGGACCAGTACCATTGAGGATGCCTGGGCTGAAGGCATCGAAGATGGTCTTGTGGTGCAGCTAGCGGACGCCATCACCGACGGCACTATCGAGGGTTGGTTCATCCCCCGCTATATGCAGGAAGAGCACCCCGAGCTAACGACCGCCGAGGCGGTTATCGCGCGGCCCGACCTCTTCCCCGATCAGGAAAACCCTGAGCTGGGTCGACTCTATTCTTGCCCTCCGGGCTGGGCATGCGAGCTGTCGACGACAGCGCTTTTTGAAGCCTATGACATGGAAAGCCAGGGCTGGACATTGTTCTCGCCGGGTTCCGGGGGTGCACTCGATGCCTCGATTGCGCGCGCATTCACCCGCGAAGAGCCGATCCTTTTTTACTATTGGGGGCCGACCTCCATCCTCGGCCAGTATGACGCCGTTCAGCTCGATCTGGGCGAGGTCGACATGGCGATCTATGCCTGCAACACCAATACCGATTGTACCGATCCGGCGGGCATCACAGCCTATCCGTCATCGCCGGCGGTGATCGGTGCAGCCGCATGGGTGCCTGAGGAAGCGCCTGAAGTCGCCGAATATCTCGCCAAGGCAGGCCTGACCAACAACCAGATCAGCGGGCTGCTGGTCTATGGCGAAGAGAACATGGCCGGCGCTGCCGAAACGGCTGAGAACTTCCTCCTCACCGAACAGGATCTCTGGACCTCCTGGGTTCCGGCCGATGTTGCCGAGCGCGTTCTGGACAGCCTCAGCTGAGCCAGGCCGTCAGGCATATCTGGTTTTGCGACCGGGCCACGCGCCCGGTCGCATTTTTCCATTTTCGGCCAATCGCGTGAGGGATGGCGATGTTTCCCCAACTGTTTGATACTAGGCCCATGCGCAGGTCTGTGGATGAGGCTCTCAATTGGGTCGTCCGCAACTGGGGCGGTGAACTCGAGGCGGCGGCGTTTCCACTCTTGATGCTTCTTAGTTCCATCGAGCGCCTGTTGATTGCCATTCCATGGTGGGCAGTCATCGGCATTCTCGTGGGTTTGGCCTGGCTGGCCACGCGCACCTGGAAACTGCCCTTAATTGTCTTTGTGTCGCTCATGTTTTTGGGCGTGATGGAGCTGTGGCGCGATGCCATGGTGACCACCGCGTTGATGCTGACCGCGACGCTTACGGCGATTGTCATATCCATCCCTGTCGGGGTGTGGATGTCGCGGTCAACCCGCGTTCGCCAGATCGTCACCCCCGTGCTCGATCTCATGCAGACCATGCCGAGTTTCGTTTATCTCATTCCGACTGTCATGATATTCGGACCCGGCAAGATTCCGGCATTGTTGGCAACCATCGTTTATGCGTCGCCCCCTTTGATGCGACTCACCGATCTTGGTCTGCGCAATGTCGATCCCGCAGTTATGGAGGCGAGCCGCGCCTTTGGCGACACCCCGACCCAACGCCTTTTCGGCGTGCAGATACCTCTCGCACTGCCCACCATTCTCGCAGGGGTCAACCAGACCACCATGATGGCGCTCGCCATGGTCGTTATCGCTTCAATGATCGGGGCAGGCGGGCTTGGTTATCAGGTGCTTCAGGGCATCGGCAGACTTGAAGTCTCACGCGGCCTTTTTGCGGGTCTCGGGATTGTTGTTCTGGCCATCGTTTTTGACCGTATCACGCAAGCCTATGGCAAACGTCTCCAGGCGCGCTTCGGACTGTCGGAGGTACGCTGATGGACGTTTTGGGAAATACCGATCTCGCCATCGCCATGAGGGGTGTCACAAAAATCTTTGGCCCCGATCCGCAATCGGCTTTGGCGCTTATGCGCAAGGGAAAATCCAAGGATGAGGTACAGGCCGAAACCGGCCACGTCGTCGGTCTCGACGATGTCACCCTTGATGTCGAAAAGGGACAGATTTTCGTGGTCATGGGCCTTTCGGGGTCGGGAAAATCAACCCTTATCCGCCACGTCAACCGCCTGATTGATCCAACCTCCGGCGAGATCGTCGTTGATGGCGCCGATGTCACCCAGATGAGCCTTGATCAGTTGCGGACATTCAGGCGTACGCAGATCGCAATGGTATTCCAGAAATTCGGCCTGTTGCCGCATCGTTCGGTGCTCGACAATGTCGCCTATGGTCTTGAAATCCGGGGCATAAAGAAAGCCGAGCGACTGGAAAAGGCTGCGCACTGGATCCACGTCGTCGGCCTTTCGGGCTACGAAAAAGTACGACCCCGTCAGCTCTCCGGTGGCCAGCAGCAGCGGGTTGGTCTGGCCCGCGCGTTGGCGATGGACACCGAAATCCTCTTGATGGATGAGGCCTTTTCCGCGCTCGACCCGCTCATCCGTTCGGGGATGCAGGATCAGTTGATCGAACTGCAATCTTCCCTCAACAAGACCATCCTCTTCATCACCCATGATTTCGATGAAGCGCTCAAGATCGGCAACCGCATTGCGGTGCTCAAGGACGGCGCTGTCCAGCAGGTCGGCAAACCCGAGGAAATCGTGCTCCACCCTGCCAATGAACACATTGAGGAGTTCGTCCGCGATGTGAACAAGGCACGGGCCATCCATGTCCGCACCATTATGGACCGCACCAATCTCGAACCATGCGAATTGATGGTGCCCGAAGACGCGCGTTGCGAGGATGTGCTGCCGCTATTTGCGGAACATAAATGGGTTGGCGTCGCCAATGCCGAGGGCAAGCAGATCGGCCAGATCACCGCAAAGCAGGTGATTACCGCGCTGGCACGCTACTCGCCCGACGTTCCCACTCAATAGTTGGCATTTCAGGCGAGCGTCGCCGCCTCGACAACGATGCGATAGTTGTCATCGCCCTTGAGCGTCCGCCCACATGCGGTGTTGATATCGCACATCGCGATCACCTCCACCTCCGAGGTAATCCCGTGCTCGCCGCAGAAGTCTGGCATTTCCTTGGCCTCCGGCACGCCGTTGATCGATGAACGCGACATTGATCGGCGCTTGCACACCAGAAAAGCGCCGGAGCGCACCTGGGCTGCAGGGAAACCTAAGGACGGACGAGAGCAAGGGATGGAGCGGGTGAAGGGAATCGAACCCTCGTCGTAAGCTTGGGAAGCTTCTGCTCTACCATTGAGCTACACCCGCATAATGGGACCTGCGTTGTCCAGCATCGCCCCTGCTTTCAGGGCAAGGACAGCTGCTGAGAAGCTTCTAGCGCCTTATGATTCGAGGGGCAAGTGGGATTGCATCTGGGTCGAAAGTGCGACGAAGCCGCGGGCACGGTTTGGCGAAAGCCCATCCACCGCAATGGCATTAAAATGCCCCCTACGCCCTGTCGGCTGCAAGATCCAATTCGAAAAAAGGCGGGCGGAGAGCCTTGGGATTGGCGTCGCTCCGCCAACCGCATGGGGTTCGGCCTAGCTTTGGCCGGGCCATCGCAATGTTTGCGGTTCGCTTCGCGTTGATAAGCGGTTGACACGCGACTGGTTTCGATAGAAGTTCGCTTTGCTTTCGTTTTAATAAGAACAGAATTCGAAAGCGAGGGAGAGTCTTCGTGCCTGAAGAGCAATACGACATATTCGTCGTTGGAGGCGGCATCAATGGCTGCGGCATCGCGCGCGATGCGGCGGGACGCGGCTTCTCGGTGTTCCTGGCCGAGATGCACGATCTGGCCAGCGGGACGTCATCAGGCTCAACCAAGCTGGTTCATGGTGGCCTGCGCTATCTTGAGCACTACGAATTCAGGTTGGTGCGCGAGGCGCTCAAGGAGCGCGAAGTGCTCTGGGCCATGGCGCCGCACATCATCTGGCCGCTCCGGTTCATCCTGCCACACCACAAGGGCCTCCGGCCTGCATGGCTGCTGCGGCTCGGACTCTTTATCTATGATAATCTCGGCGGCCGGAAGCTCCTGCCGGCCACGAGGGTTCGCGATCTCCGATCGGACAGCATCGGCAGCGTCCTTAAACCCGGATACGGCAAAGCGTTCGAATATTCCGATTGCTGGGTGGACGACGCCCGCCTCGTTGTCCTCAATGCGCAGGATGCGGCGGCCAGGGGAGCTGAAATCCGCACGCGCACGCGCGTCGTTTCCGCCCGACGCGAGAACGAACTGTGGGTCGTCACGATCGCCGATGACGCGTCGGGCGAAACCGGGACGGTGACGGCAAGGATGCTGGTCAACGCTGCCGGGCCATGGGTCTCGGAGGTCTTGACCGGTTCGATCGGCTCAAACGAAACGCACAAGGTCCGCCTGGTCAAAGGCAGCCATATCGTAGTCAACAGGCTCTACGACGACGCGCGATGCTTCTTTTTTCAGAATAGCGATGGCCGCATCTTCTTTGCCATTCCCTACGAAACTGATTTTACGCTTATCGGCACCACGGATGAAGACTTCGAGGGCGACCCCCAGGGCGTGGCAATTTCCGATAGCGAAATCGACTATCTCGTCGCCGCAGCCAGCTCTTATTTCGCCGCTCCCATAACGCGCGACGATATCGTATGGACCTATTCCGGCGTTCGCCCGCTCTACGACGATGGGGCCCCCAAAGCGCAGGAGGCGACGCGGGATTATGTTCTCAAGCGTTCGGGCGGCGGTGGCACGGCTGCGCTTCTCACCGTAATCGGCGGAAAGATCACGACCTATCGCCGGCTGGCGGAAGCCGCTCTCGAACACATCGAAGCCGCGCTCGGTAAACGCGGAAAGCGATGGACGGCCGCTTCCCGCTTGCCGGGTGGCGATTTCGGAACTCAGGAGGTTGAGGCCCAGGTCGCCGCTCTCGCCACAGCCTACCCTTTTCTGAACGCCGGTCATGCCGCCGCATTGTTACGCCGCTACGGCACGCTGACCAGGACCATCCTGGGCGAGGCAGAGGCATATGCGGACTTGGGGGATCATTTCGGTGCGGGACTTTACGCCGCCGAAGTCCGCTATCTTGTCGAGCGGGAGTGGGCGCGGTCAGCCGAGGATATCCTCTGGCGGCGGACCAAGCTGGGACTGCGGTCCAGCGTGATAGACGGAAAGAAGTTGGAGATGTTTATCGCCGAACTGTGCAGGGAGCGGGATACCGCCGACGGGCGGGGGCGCTCGGGAGGGGAGGATATAAAGCATGCTCGAGCTTAGGAACGTCTCGAAAACTGTCGGGGCGGAAACCCATATCGATGCTGTTGATCTGACCCTTGAACATGGAAGCCTCAACGTGCTTCTAGGCCCGACGCTTTCCGGCAAGACAACGCTCATGCGCATCATGGCTGGGCTCGAGCGGCCGACGTCGGGAAGCGTATGGTTCGATGGCGCCGATGTTACCGGCATTGCCCCGCAGCGGCGAAACGTGGCCATGGTCCATCAGCAGTTCATCAACTACCCCTCGATGAGCGTTTACGAAAACATCGCCTCCCCGCTCCGCCTTGCCGGGCTGGACCGAAAGACGATCGATGCCAAGGTGCGCAAGGCCGCGGATCTGATGAAACTGACTCCCATGCTCGACCGGTTGCCGCTCAATCTCTCTGGCGGGCAGCAGCAGCGCACGGCGCTCGCGCGCGCAATCGTAAAAGATGCAGCACTTGTGCTGCTCGATGAGCCCCTTGCCAACCTTGACTACAAGTTGCGCGAGGAACTGCGCGCCGAACTGCCGCGCATCTTTGCCGAGGCGGGATCGATCTTCGTTTACGCAACGACCGAGCCTTCCGAAGCCTTGCTCCTGGGCGGCAACACGGCAACCCTTTCTCAGGGGCGGGTTACACAATTCGGACCAACCATCGAGGTGTTCCGGCGCCCGAACGATCTTCTGACGGCCCAGACTTTTGCCGATCCGCCCCTCAATACGATCTTGCTGGACAAGAAAGGGAACAGGTTCCTCCTGGATGGTGGGGTTGGACTCCCGGTTCCCGTCGAAGCGACCTCCGCGCCCGACGGGTCCTATACGATCGGGTTTCAACCTCACCATCTTTCCCTCGCACCGGCAGGACCCGATGCAGTCGGGGTCACGGCCCGGGTGACCATAACCGAGATCACCGGGTCGGAAAGCTTTGTCCACCTCGCTTACGGCGATGCAGCCTGGGTCATGCTAACCCCGGGAATCCATACCTTTGAAGTCGATGAGACCATAGAGGTGTTCATCGATCCACGGCATCTCATGGTGTTCGATCCCGCAGGCCGGGCGGTCCATAGTCCGCCGCTGGCGGCATAAGGCCGGAGAGGGAGGAAACCACAATGGCCAAAATCGATCTTTCGCACATCAAGCATTCCTACCTGCCCTATCCCAGCCGGGACGAAGATTTCGCGCTCAAGGAAGTGGATCATAGCTGGGAAGATGGCGGCGCCTATGCGCTTCTGGGACCGTCGGGCTGCGGCAAGACTACGCTCCTCAATATCATTTCGGGACTGCTCAATCCCTCGCATGGCTCGATTCTGTTCGATGGACACGACGTAACCCATTTGTCGACCCAGGAACGCAACATCGCGCAGGTGTTCCAGTTCCCGGTCATCTACGACACCATGACCGTCTACGACAATCTGGCATTTCCCCTGCGCAATCGCGGTGTGCCTGAAGCGGACGTTGATCGCTCGGTCAGAACCATTCTCGAAATGATCGATCTCTCCGACTGGGCCAAGCGCAAAGCCCGTCGGCTCACGGCCGACCAGAAGCAGAAGATATCGCTGGGACGCGGCCTGGTGCGCTCCGACGTCAACGCGATCCTCTTTGACGAACCGCTCACGGTGATCGATCCGCATATGAAGTGGCTGCTGCGCAGCCAACTCAAGCAGCTTCACCGCCAGTTCGGCTATACGATGGTCTACGTCACCCACGACCAGACCGAGGCGCTCACCTTCGCTGATACGGTTGTGGTGATGTACGAGGGCGAGATCGTCCAGATCGGCAAGCCTGACGAACTCTTCGAAAGACCCAGCCACACCTTTGTCGGCTATTTCATCGGGTCGCCGGGAATGAACGTCATGCCGATCGAGCTCGATGGCGCCAATGCGCGCATCGGATCGGCGACCGTTGCGCTGCCAGGCGGAGCCAATGTGGGTGCCGGCAAGACGATCGAACTCGGCGTGCGCCCTGAATATGTGCGCATCGGCCGCGAGGGGCTCCCTGTCGCCATCCGCAAGGTCGAGGATATCGGCAGGCACAAGATCGTGCGCGCCGAACTCGAGGGGGTGGAACTGGCAGCAATCGTGGGCGAGAACGAAGACATCCCCGCCGATCCCAGGATCCGCTTCGAGCCCAAAGGGATCAACCTTTACGCCGACAGCTGGCGTGTCGAGCTGGGGGCTTAGCCAATGGAAAAGACCTGGAACAATAAAGCCTGGTTTCTTGTCCTGCCGGTACTGCTGCTCGTGGGATTTTCCGCCGTCATACCCCTGATGACGGTGGTCAACTATTCGGTGCAGGACACGTTCGGCAACAATGTCTTTTTCTGGTCAGGCCTGACCTGGTTCGAACAGGTTCTCCATTCGCGCCGCTTCCATGAGGCGCTGCTCCGCAACCTCGCCTTCTCGTTCACGATCCTTGCGATCCAGATTCCGCTCGGCATCTTCATTGCGCTCAATATGCCGCGCAAAGGCATAGGCGTTCCGATCTGTCTCGTGTTAATGGCCTTGCCCTTGCTCATTCCGTGGAACGTCGTAGGGACGATCTGGCAGGTTTTCGGCCGCGTCGACATCGGACTGTTGGGCCGGACCCTCGCGGCAATGGGGATAAATTACAATTACGCCACCGATCCCGTAGCGGCATGGGTGACGGTGATCGTGATGGACGTCTGGCATTGGACGTCGCTCGTGGTGCTCCTGTGTTATGCCGGGCTGGTATCGATCCCGGACGCTTATTACCAGGCGGCAAAGATCGATGGCGCGTCGCGCTGGTCTGTTTTCCGATACATCCAGTTGCCCAAGATGCACCGCGTGCTGCTGATCGCCGTGCTGCTGCGCTTCATGGACAGCTTCATGATCTACACCGAGCCATTCGTGGTCACGGGCGGCGGGCCGGGCTCGACGACGACGTTTCTTTCGATCGACCTCGTCAAGATGGCCATCGGCCAGTTCGACCTCGGGCCCGCGGCGGCAATGTCGATCATCTATTTCCTCATCATCCTGCTCTTGAGCTGGGTTTTCTATACGGTGATGACAAACTATGACTCGGGGCGCTGACATGACCAATTCCACCCAACCGGGTATCCTCAAGGGTGAGGCCATGATGCGGACGCAACCGGCGGCTGCAGCGCCAAAGCGTGCGCCGTTCGACGAGGCACTGGCGCGCAAAATGCGGCGCCGAGGTCAGAAGTCCCGATATTCCTGGCTGGTGCCCACACTCTATATCATCTTCCTCATGTTGCCGATCTATTGGCTGGTCAACATGAGCTTCAAGACAAACCAGGAGATTCTGGGCAGCTTTACCCTGTTCCCCAGCAACCCCACATTGCGCAACTACATGGTGATCTTCACCGACTATTCCTGGTACTCGGGCTACATCAATTCGATCATTTATGTCGTGATGAACACGGTGATCTCGGTGGCCGTGGCACTTCCTGCGGCCTACGCATTCTCGCGCTACAGGTTCCTGGGCGACAAGCATCTGTTTTTCTGGCTTCTCACCAACCGAATGGCTCCCCCGGCCGTGTTCGCCTTGCCATTCCTGCAGCTCTATTCGGCGTTCGGCCTGGTCGACACCCATATTGCAGTGGCCCTGGCGCACTGTCTTTTCAACGTGCCCTTGGCCGTATGGATCCTCGAGGGCTTCATGTCGGGCGTTCCCAAGGAGATCGACGAGACCGCCTATATCGACGGCTATTCCTTCCCGAGATTCTTCGTCAAGATCTTCATGCCACTCATCTCCTCGGGCATCGGGGTGGCGGCATTCTTTTGCTTCATGTTCTCCTGGGTCGAACTCCTGATCGCGAGAACGCTGACGACGACTGCGGCCAAGCCGATTGCTTCGACCATGACCCGAACGGTCTCGGCCTCTGGCCTCGACTGGGGTGTACTGGCGGCGGCCGGCGTGCTCACCATCATCCCGGGCGCACTCGTCATCTACTTTGTCCGCAACTACATCGCCAAGGGCTTTGCCCTGGGCCGGGTATAGGAGGCAGACGCCATGAATTTTGCATGGATGGCCTGGACGTGGCCCACAGCAATTTTCTTCATCACGATTTTCGCGCTCATCGCTGCCATGGGGGTCTGGGAATATTTCCGGCCCGGCGGCGATCCGCGTGTCGGCATCCTGCGCTTTGAAACGACGCGAGGGGACAGGCTGTTCATCTCGCTTCTCGGAAGCTCATTCATCAACCTCGCATGGTTGGGTCTCGTTGACACCAACCTGTGGTGGTCTCTCGCTCTCAGTGTGGCCTACGCGATCCTCGTGTTTCGCTACGTCTAGAGCAGGGAGGAGCGGACGTGGTCAGACGCCCGCTCCCGATATCGCACTCGCAATCCAAAGGGAGGATTTTTATGCGACGGTATCTTTTAGCATCGACAGCGGCCGCTGTCCTCATGGGCGCGGCAACCGTGCCGGCATGGGCGGACATGAACGCCGCCCGCGCCTTTCTCGACGCGGAGATCGGCGATCTTTCGAGCCTGAGCCGGGCCGAGCAGGAAGCCGAAATGCAGTGGTTCATCGACGCGGCCGAGCCCCTCAGAGGCATGGAAATCCGCGTCGTGTCGGAAACCATCACCACCCACGAATATGAAAGCCAGGTGCTTGCACCTGCTTTTTCCGCCATCACCGGTATTCGCGTCACCCATGATCTGATTTCCGAAGGCGACGTCGTTGAGCGCCTGCAGAGCCAGATGCAGACGGCCGAAAACCTCTATGACATGTACATCAACGACTCGGATCTGATCGGCACCCACTGGCGCTATGATCAGGTACGCAACCTCACCGACTTCATGGCGGGAGACGGTGCGGACTTCACCAACCCAGATCTCGATCTTGACGATTTCGTGGGCCTTTCGTTCACCACGGCCCCCGATGGCAAGGTCTATCAACTGCCGGTCCAGCAGTTCGCCAACCTCTACTGGTTCCGCTACGACTGGTTTACCGATCCCGAGATCATGGCTGAATTCGAGGCCGAGTACGGTTATGAACTAGGGGTGCCCGTCAACTGGTCGGCCTATCAGGACATTGCCGAGTTCTTCACCGGCAAGCAGATCGACGGACGCACGGTCTATGGCCATATGGACTATGGCCGCAAGGACCCCTCGCTCGGATGGCGGTTCACCGATGCCTGGCTCTCGATGGCCGGAAACGGCGATCGTGGCCTGCCCAACGGTTTGCCGGTGGACGAATGGGGTATCCGCGTCAATGAGGCCGGTCAGCCGGTCGGTTCCTGCGTCGCGCGCGGCGGCGATACCAATGGTCCAGCTTCGGTCTATGCCATTCAGAAATATCTTGACTGGCTGTCCGCCTACGCTCCGCCGGAAGCCCAGGGCATGAACTTCTCGGAATCCGGTCCGGTACCCGCTCAAGGCGGAATCGCCCAACAGATCTTCTGGTATACCGCCTTCACCGCCGACATGGTTGGCGAAGGTGCAACCGCCGTGCTTAACGAGGACGGCACGCCCAAATGGCGTATGGCACCTTCACCCCATGGCGTCTATTGGGTCGATGGCATGAAGCTGGGTTATCAGGACGCCGGTTCGGTAACCCTGATGCAGTCCACGCCGCTCGATCGGGCGCAGGCCGCCTGGCTTTACGGCCAGTTCATCGCCTCCAAGACTGTCGACGTGAAAAAGAGCCATGTCGGCCTTACCTTCATTCGTGAATCGACCATCCAACACGACAGCTTTACCGAACGGGCTCCCCTGCTCGGTGGCCTGATCGAGTTCTATCGGTCTCCGGCCCGCGTCCAGTGGTCGCCGACCGGCACGAATGTTCCTGACTATCCGCGTCTGGCACAGCTCTGGTGGCAGCATATCGGCGATGCCTCCTCGGGCGAAAAGACCGCTCAGGAAGCGATGGACGCGCTTTGCGCCGAGCAGGAAGCAGTCATGGCGCGCCTGCAGGCGGCAGGGGTTCAGGGCGAATACGGCCCCATGCTCAACGAAGAGCAGTCACTTGAGTACTGGGTCGAACAGGCTGCGGCGGACGGCACCCTCGCTCCCCAGCCCAAAAAGGACAACGAAGAAGAAGAACCCATTACGATCAGCTATGACGAGTTGATCCAGAGCTGGGCTGCAATCCAGTAAGGGTTGACGCCAGCGCAACCTGTCGTGCCGGGGCCCTGGGCTCCGGCACTTTTTTGTCTGCGGCCTGGCTGCCTATGCACCGTTGATCAAGCCAGCGGTTTGAGCGTTCTGGCGGCACGGGGAATAGCGACGGCGCGCGTACAACAACGTTCGCGGCTAAAAGCGAATGCCGACGTTGCCGTCCGGTTCGACTAAAGCGTCGCCATGTCGATGACGAACCGATACCTGACATCGCCCTTGAGCATGCGCTCATAGGCGGTGTTGATCTCGTTGGCCGCGATCACCTCGACATCGGAGACGATGCCATGCTCTCCGCAAAAGGCCAGCATTTCAGCGGTCTCGGGGATTCCGCCGATCGTCGAACCCGCAATCGAGCGCCGCGCGCCGATGAGTTGGCCCACCGAAAGCGGCGGGGGCGCGTGTTCGGGAATGCCGAGCATCACCAGAACCCCGTCACGGGTCAAAAGCCGGACATAGTCATTGAGATCGTGCTGGCCCGAAACCGTATCGATAATCAGATCGAAGCTGCGGCGATGCGCACCCATCTGTGTCTTGTCGGTCGACACAACCACGTCTTGCGCGCCGAGCTTTTCGGCATCTGCCGCCTTGGATGGCGATGTGGTGAACATGACGACGTGCGCACCCATCGCGCGAGCGAATTTGACGCCCATATGTCCAAGCCCGCCCAGACCCACAACGCCGACCTTCTTGCCCGGCCCAGCGCCCCAATGCCTGAGCGGAGACCATGTGGTAATCCCCGCGCAAAGCAGGGGCGCCGCCGCGGCAGGATCGAGATTTTCGGGGATGGCCAGTACGAAATGCTGGTCGACGACGATGCGCTTTGAATAGCCGCCATAGGTGACGCCGCCCGAAAACTTGTCGGCGTCATTATAGGTGCCGGTAAACCCTTCGTCGCAATAGGCTTCCAGACCCTCGCGGCACGATGGACAGGTGCGGCAGCTATCGACCATCACGCCGACGCCGACCATGTCGCCGACCTTGTAGCGCGATACAGCGCCACCCATCCGTGAAACGCGACCAATGATCTCGTGCCCCGGCACGACCGGATATTTGGCTCCGCCCCATTCGTTACGCACCGTGTGCAGGTCCGAGTGACAGACCCCACAATAGAGAATGTCGATTTCGATATCACCCTGCCCGGGCTCACGGCGTTCGATCGTAAGGGCTGCGAGCGGAGCAGTAGCGGCGCTGGCGCCGTAGGCGGCTATGGTCTGCATCGTGGTCAACTCAGTTTTGCGGAAACGGCTTGAAGTGCTTTGACAGTTTTAGGCTCTGCGCCTGGTAATTGGATCCGAGCGCCGAACCGTAAAGCGTATCGGGCCGCTCTGCCATCTTTTCATAGAGCAGCCGCCCCACCGTCTGTCCATGCCCCAGAAGGAACGGCACCTCGCGGCTCCTGACTTCCAGAACCGCACGGGATCCCTCGCCGCCCGCCGCCGAATGGCCGAAGCCGGGGTCGAAGAACCCTGCGTAATGTACCCGGAATTCGCCAACCAGGGGGTCGAACGGCACCATCTCGGCGGCGTAATCGGGGGGCACATGCACGCTTTCGCGGGACACGAGAATATAGAACTCGTCGGGGTCGAGGATCAGTTCATTGTCGCCGCGATTGTACAGTGGCTCCCAATAATCGAGCACGTCGAGCGCGTTCTTTTTGTCCACATCGACCACTGCCGTGTGACGCTTGGAGCGGAAACCGATCAGTCCTCCACGTCCATCGCCCCTGAGATCGATTGAAAGCGACACGCCCTCGCCCACATCCATGTTGGGCTCGAACACCAGCGTCTCCTTCTTGTGAAGCGCCTTGTGCTGGGCGACCGATAGACGCGGGTTGCCCGAACGGAACCGCATCTGGGAGAGGCGCGATCCGGTTCGCACCAAAACGGGAAATGTGCGCGGTGAAATCTCGAGATAGAGCGGGCCTTTATAGCCGGCGGGAACGGTATCGAAGCTGCGCGCGCCGTCGGTTATGACACGGGTGAAGATATCGAGCCGCCCCGTCGAGCTCTTGGGATTGGCCGCCGCTGCCACTTCCCTCGGCAGGTCGAGGCTTTCAAGCAAAGGGACGATGTAGACGCAGCCGCGTTCGAGCACCGCTCCCTTGGTCAGGTCGATCTCGTGAAGCTTGAGATTTTCGACCCGCGCAGCGACGGTCTTTTCCGGGCCGGGGAGAAAGCTCGACCGCACGCGTAGCGCCTTCTCGCCCAGGCGCAGGTCAAGGCTCGCCGGCTGAACCTGATCGGCGTCGAATTTCTTGCCCGAAGCAATTGCGCCTGTCTTGGCCAAGGCCTTGATGAGCCGGGTCGAGAAGATACCCTGTGGCCACGCTTCACCCATGATGCGGCTCCGCCTCCCGTGAACTCTCCGGTTCAGGCTTACCAACGCTTGCGATTGACGCCAAGCCGCATTTGGCGGTAAGTCACCGCTGACTGCGCGTGTCGCGGTCAGGTGGTGATTTGGCCGGTCAGATTGCAGGCCACCTAAAACAAGTTGCTAAAGCGACCTATCTTTCGCACCGGCCGCGTCATACGCGTGCCGGTTTTTTGTTGAGGTGACCCATGTCGAAAGAAAAGAACCCGCTTTTTGACCACACGCGCCGCAAGGCGCAGACGATGCTGGTTCACGGCGGCATGGAGCGCAGCCAGCACGGGGAAACCTCCGAAGCGATCTTTTTCAATTCCGGCTTCGTCTACCCCACTTCGGCTGGCGCCGAAGCACGGTTCAAGGGCGAAGAGCCGGGCCATATCTATTCGCGCTTTTCCAACCCTACCGTCGAAATGTTCCAAAAGCGCGCCGCGTTGCTCGAAGGCGCCGAAGCTGCTCGCGGTACGGCCACAGGCATGGCCGCTGTGACCACCGCCGTAATGAGCCAGGTGCGCGCGGGCGATCATGCTGTCGCGGCACGCGCGCTCTTTGGGGGCTGCCGTTATGTTGTCGAGGACTACCTGCCGCGCTGGGGGGTGGAGTCGACGCTGGTCGATGGCCGGGACCCGGAAAACTTCGCCCGCGCCATGCGGCCCAACACCAAGGTGGTGTTCGTCGAAACGCCGACTAACCCGACGCTCGAACTGGTGGATTTGAAGGCCGTTGCCGATATCGCTCATGCCCACGGCGCCGTGCTGATCGTCGACAACGTCTTTGCCACTCCGATCTGGCAGAAACCGCTCGAGCTTGGCGCTGACCTTGTCACCTATTCGGCCACCAAGCACATGGATGGGCAGGGCAGGGCGCTGGGCGGAGTAATCCTTGGCCGCAAGGAACTGATCGAGGCTGACGTTCATACCATCATCCGGCAGACCGGGCCCTCGATGAGCCCGTTTAATGCGTGGGTGTTTCTCAAGGGTCTCGAAACCCTGCCCTTGCGCGTAAAGGCGATGACGGAAAGCGCGGCCAAGCTCGCGGATTTCTTTGCCGGTCACCCCAAGATTGAACTGGTGAGCTACCCCTTTCATCCCTCGCACCCGCAATACGACCTCGCCAAACGACAGATGGGCGCCGGATCGACGCTCGTTGCAATTACCGTCAAGGGGGGAAAAGAGGCGGCGTTCAAGGTTGCCGATGCATTGGCGGTGGTTGCCATTTCCAACAATCTGGGCGACGCCAAATCGATCGTCTCCCACCCCGCCACCACTACGCACCAGCGGTTCTCGGACGCCGACAAAGCCGAAATGGGCATTACCGAGGGCCTGCTACGCCTCTCGGTCGGCCTGGAGGATTCCGAAGACCTCATCGCCGACTTTGCTTACGCGCTCGATCAGGCCTAAAGAGAGCGCGCGCTGGCGGGACCTATTCCGCCGGCGCCACCTGCGGCGCTTCATGGTGCCGGCCCGCGATCATTTCACGAAAGGTCGGGGCATTGGGGGTCATGAAGGCCCAGCGCAGGAAGGCCGCGATGTCTGCGCCGATGCCAAGAATGGCGGGCACGAGGAACAGGACCAGCAGCGTTGCAAGGCTTAGCCCCGAGACGATGGTGAGTGCCATCGGGATCAGGAACTGAGCTACAAGGCTCTTCTCGAAAAGGAGTGGCGTCAGCCCTCCGATCGTCGTCAATGATGTGAGGATAACCGCCCGCAACCGGTCCTTGGAAGCGCCGATGGAGGCCTGCCGCAACCCTTGTCCGTCGGCCAGCCTTTCGTTCATGCGTGCGATCATGACGATGGAAGCGTTGACCAGAATGCCGCCTAATCCCAGCATTCCCATCATCGAAACGACAGTCAACGGATAGCCGAGGAGGAAATGCCCCCAGGCCGCTCCCGCGATGCCGAAGGGGATGATGGCCATCACCGCAAAGGGCGTGAACCACGACGCGAAAATCCACGAGATGATGATATACATCACCGCCAGCGCGAATACGGCGCCGATGCCGAGATCGGCGAAGGCGGCGTTCTGTTCGGCCCGGCGTCCACCGAATTCGTAGGCTATGCCATAACGTGCCGTGATCTGTGGCAGGTAGTCCGATGCCAGCCGCGCAAGGATGGCGCCCGAGTCGGCACCCTCATCGACGTTAGCCCTGACCGACACCGCCGTCCGCCCATTCTCGCGCGCAATAAAGGCAAAGCCTTGCCGCTCGGAGAAATCGACGATCGAGGCGAGCGGGACATAGGTCCCCGAGGGCGCGCGCACCCACATTTCGCGCAGCGCCGCCGAGCCGGACCGTTCGTTCTCCCGTAGCAGCTTGACGGCTATTTCGTCTTCATGGGCTGCGATGGTTCCCACAGTCCGCCCCTCGAAGGCGTCTCGTACCTGGGTGCCCAGCGTGTTGAGGTCAAAGCCGAGCGCAGTCCCCCGGGCGTTGAGGTTCATGATCAGCTCGGGACCGCCGTAAAAGAGCGTATCGGAGGTCGAACTGACTTCAGGAAAGCCCTCGAGCACGTCCTGAAGCGCTTCTGATGCCTGCTTGAGCACACTCGCCGAAGCGCCGATGAAGCGGATATCGATGGCCTGCCCCTGCGGGCCGCCCCGGAACTCGCGCACGCCGATGCTTGAAACGCCCGCAACGGCTGGCAGGTTGTCCCTGAGCGCCTGGGTTATGACGGCAGTGCGCACCGAACGCTGTTCGGACGGCGTAAGGTAGACGTTGAAATCCGCCCGGCCCTCTTCGAGGTCGAGGCTTGCATAGGTCGTGACGATCAGCGTTTCGCCATTGGGCGCGAGGTTTCGCTCGACCTCGGCGACCGAGCGCTCGATATCTTCGATGATCGCTGCCATTTCGCTCTGCGGCGTTCCGGCCTGGAACTGGGCAGATACGTTGAAGCTTTCGCCTTCGGCGGTCGGGAAGAATTCGAACCGTAACTGGTTCGAGCCGAGCAGCCCCAGCGCGCCGATGCAAATGGCAAGCGCGATCGCGGCGGTCAGATAGCGCCAAGAATAGGACCATTCGGCGAGGGTCCCGAACAACCTTTCGCGGAAAAAGTCGAATCCCTTGTCGAACGTCCGCCGGAACTTGCCCGCCCTTTTGCGCTGGCGCGGCAGGGCGTGCGCGAGGTGTCCGGGAAGGATGAAAAAGCTTTCGAGCAGGCTCGCCGCCAATACCGCCACGACGACGAGCGGCAGCGGTGACATGATCTGTCCCACCACGTCCCCCACCAGCCAGATCGGCGCAAAGGCTGCCATGGTGGTCAATGCCGATGCGATGATGGGAGGCGCCATCCGGCTGGCCGCCTGTATGGCGGCTTCTGCGCGCGAGAGGCCTTGGCGGTAAAGGGTTGAGGTGTGTTCTCCCACCACGATGGCGTCGTCAACGATAATCCCGAGCACCATCATGAGCGCGAACATCGAAATCATGTCGATGGTCAGCCCCATGACGTACATCGCGCCAAGCGTGCCCAGAATGGCGATGGGGATGCCCGCCGCTACCCACATTGCAACGCGCCCGTCGAGGAAAACGAACAGCACCACGAGCACCAGCACGAACCCGGCCACCCCGTTGGCGATCAGAAGGCCCAGCCGCTGGTTTACCTGCTCGGCGGCGGCATCGAACACCACGGCGTTGAGCGATTGGGGCAAGGTAGGCTGCAGCGCATCCACATAGTCGCGCACCGCCTCATAGGTCGTCACAGTATCGGCATTGGCGGCACGCGAAACCTGCAACTTGATCGCTGGCTCCCCCCGCATATAGCCGAGCGGCGTGTTGGGATCGAAGGTGTCGGTGATGGTTGCGATATCGCCGAAAGTCAGGGTCTGTCCGGTCGCCGAAGAGAAGATTTCGGTTTCCGCGATCTGGCGCGCCGAAAGCTCGCGTGCCGCCGCCCTGATCTGCGCGTCAAGGTCGCCTTGAAGCGTCCCTGAGGGCTGGTCGGCGAAATTGGGAGACAGTGCATTGGATAGATCGGCGAGCGTCAATCCAAGCTGGCGCAATCGGGCGTCGTCTACCTCGATCCGCAATTGCCGGTCGCGATAGCCGGTAAATTCGACCCTGTCGACACCCGCCGCCAGCAGCCCGTCGCGGATCTCGCGCGCATAGCGCCGCAGCGCTTCTTCGGGGAACGGGCCGGATATGGCGATGGCGGCCACGGGATCGAAAAAGCGCTGGGCCGAGACCACCGGCGTCGAGGCGCCGGACGGAAGGCCGGTAATCGATGAAACCACCGATTGCACCCGTTGTTCGGCGGTCTGGAGGTTGACGGTGCGCTCGAAATTCACGCGGATCTGCGCCCGTCCTTCGCGCGCGAACGAATTTCTCGAGATCACGCCGTCTATCGCGCCTAACGCCGGTTCGATCAGCAGCAATATGTTTCGCTCGACGTCCTCGGCCGACGCCCCGCTCCAGTTTACCGTCACATTGACGGTGCGGGTTTCGGTATTGGGCATGAGTTGCCGGTTGAGATTGTTGACCCCCCAAAGGCCGAACAGCACAAACAGGATCATGAAAAGATTGGCTGCGTTTCTGTGCTTGACGAAACCGGCAAGCAAGCCCTGTGACGCCTGGAGCGATGGACGCATCATCCGCCTCCCGGCCCGCGCATCACAATGCCGCCGCCACCGCCTGGCCCCATGATGACGGGGCTACCGTCAGGGCGGGTTTGCGGCTCTTCCCCCTCCACCGTGACAGCAACGCCCGCGCCGGCCTGTGAAAGCCGCGAGGTGATGATGCGTTCTCCCTCCGGGATCTCGGCGCTGACGATCAGCTGATCGTTCTGGCGCGCGAGAATGGTCACGGCGATCGCCGCCATGCGACCATCGCGGACGACATAGAGGTGGTCGTCGTCATAAACCGCCGTTTCGGGCACCATCAGGCTGCTTTCATGCGCTATGCCTTCGATCGTTACCGAAACGAAAGTGCCCGGCCGCAATCGGCCCGCGTCCCCTGCATCGAGCCGGGCGAAAAGCGTGACGCCTCCTGTCGATGCGTCGACTTCCGCCGCCGTGCGCGTGATGCGGCCTTGCGCGGTAACCGGACGCGACCCCGCATTCCAGGTAACGGTTACAGGGCGCCCCAACATCCCGGCAGCGCTCAATTCGCCATATTGCCGGTCCGAGAGCGTAAAGCTCACATCCAGCGCGGCAGTTTCGTAGAGTGTCCCGAGATTTTCGGTGGCGTTGACATATCCGCCCTCGGTCACGGTGCCAGTGGTGACGGTCCCGTCGAATGGCGCAGTGATCTCCGTGTCGGCTCGGTTCCGCTGGGCAACGTCAAGTTGATGCCGTGCCTGCGCAATGGCCGCCTGTTGGCGCAGGATCTGTGCGTCGAGCGTAAAAATGTTGACTTCGCGCTGGCTGAGCGCCTGTTGGCGTTCGGCGACCGTCAGGGCGCGTGTATCGACCGTCTGCTGGGTCGCCGCGCCGGTGGAAAGTAGCGAACGGGCGCGGTCGAGATCGGTTTCAGCGGCAGCGAGCGAGGCGCGCGCCGTTTCGATGTTACGCTCCTCAAGCGCCCTGGCCTCGCGCGCTTCGGCCAGCGCCAGTTCCGCATTGGCGATGGCAGCCCGCGCCTCGATTACCGCCGCGTCGTAGGCGAAAGGGTCGATCCGCACTAGCACTTCGCCTGCCATGACCTGCCCGCCGGCGAGGAAATTGGGCGAAACCTCAACCACCCGCCCCTGGACCTGCGCCCGCAAATCGAGTGTGCGCGCAGCTACCACCTGGCCAAACGTGCCGATATCGGCCCGGTGTTCTCCATAGGTGGGTTCGACGACATTAACGGTAAAGCTGCGTTCCCTGTTCATGCGCTGGGGCGCTTCTGGGCGGCTGGAGACCCAGCTATAGGCCTGGTAGCCCGCTACGCCGACGACGATCAAGGCAATGGCAAACCGCATAAAAGCGGACATCAACCCGAAACGGCGGGGAGGGCGTTCGGCCGTCTCCGCTGGATGGTGTTCGGATAAAGAAAGCTGCGCCGAATCCGGCCCGCCGGTCTTGTCCAATGAAGGCGTCCCTGAAAATGAAAAAGCGTCGCCCGCCAAAAAGCGTCCGGGCAAGGCTAATGATTCAGGCGCGACGGCTCAAATGAACTTTTCGCAAGGATTTGGAAAGCCTTGCCGTCGACCGATCAGAACTGGTTGGGATTGAAGTGATAGTGCGTCGAGCAGAACTCGCACACCACTTCGATTTCCCCGTCGACCACCATATCCGTCCGGTCCTCGGGCGAAAAATCGTGGATCATCTGCTCGACCCGCTCGGCTGAGCAGGTGCAGCGCTCGACCAGCGGCTGGGGCTCGAACACGCGCACGCCTGCCTCGTGATAAAGCCGGAACAGCAGGCGCTCGGACGAAAGGTCAGGGTCTGCAAGTTCGGCGTCGGTCAGCGTATCGAGCAGCGCCTTGGCCTCCGTCCAGCCGTCGTCCTCAACGAAATCGGGATCGGCTGTCGCCTCGTTCTCGAAATCTCCGTCGCCCGGCAGGTCCGGCATATGCGAAATTCCGGTCTCGGGCAGGTGCTGGAGCAACACGCCCCCTGCCCGCCAGCGCGAGCCCGGGCGTCCGCGCTCGGAGTATTCCGCGACGGCGAGCCGCACACGCGTCGGGATTTGCTCGGACTGTTGGAAATAGGTGTGCGCGACCTCTTCGAGCCCCTCATGGCCCTCGAGTGCCACGATCCCCTGATAGCGGTCCATATGCACGCCCTGATCGACGGTCAGCGCCAGGATGCCCTTGCCGAGCAATTCGGCGGGACTGGCCTTGCCGTTCCGCACGGCCTCAGCAATCACGTCAGCGTCGTAGCGCGCATAGGCACGCAAGCCGTCCGGGGTATCGAAATCGACGACCAGAAGGCTCACGGGCCCGTCGGTGCGGGACTGGAGAATGAAGCGCCCTTCGAATTTGAGCGAAGATCCGATCAGCGCGGCGAGCGTGATCGCTTCGCCCAGGAGACGGGCGACAGGCTCAGGATAGCCGTGGCGCGAGATGATGGTGTCGAGCGCGTCACCCAGGCGCACCACGCGCCCGCGGCTATCGAACGTCTCGAGCGCAAAGGGCACGGCGACATCGTCCCCGCTTTCGGGGCGGTTGAGGCCGAACTGTTCGAGCGTACTTGGGGTCATTGCAGTCCTTTTCACGCGCGCACCCGCCGGAGTGGCCGGGCGTGCGCAGTAATTCAGAGGGTTTCGATCCCGAAGGCCCAGCACAGGATCGCCTTTTGCACATGCAGGCGATTTTCGGCTTCATCGAACACCACCGATTGCGGACCGTCGATCACCTCGTCGGTAACCTCGTCCCCGCGATGGGCAGGCAGGCAGTGCATGAAAAGGGCTTTGGGATTGGCGTTGGCCATCAATCTGGTATCGACCCGGTAGGGTTTCAAGATACGCCTGCGCTCACCCTCGTCCGTGTCGCCCATGGAAACCCAGGTGTCGGTGACGATCAGATCGGCGCCCTCGGTGGCCGCGCCCGGATCGGTTCCGAGCGTCACAGCGTCTCCAGCCTCGGCAATGTCGGACAACAGGCCTTGATCGGGCCAGTATTCCTTGGGGCAGGCGATGGCGAGCGAGACGCCGAACAGGGGGGCTGCGTGGACCCAGGAGGCAAGCACGTTATTGCTGTCCCCGACCCAGGTGACCTTTTTGCCGGCCAGCGGCCCTGCGTGTTCCTCGTAGGTCATGATGTCCGCCATGACCTGACAGGGATGCGAGCGGCGCGTCAGCCCGTTGATCACTGGAACCGCAGACGCCCCGGCGAGATCGATCAGGTCGTCATGGCTGAGGATGCGGATCATGATCGCATCGACGTACCGGCTCATCACCCGCGCAGTATCCTCGATGGTCTCCTCGCGGGCGAGCTGCATTTCCTGTCCCGTCAGCATCAGCGTCTCGCCGCCGAGCTGGCGCATGCCGACATCGAAGGAAACGCGCGTGCGGGTCGATTGGCGCTCGAAGATCATCGCGAGCACCTTGTCGGCCAGAAGCCGCGGCCGTTCGCCCGCCCTCAGGCGCGCCTTGAGCGCGTGAGCAAAGTCGAGAATTTTGCGCAATTCCTCATGGGAGAAATCTTTGAGATCGAGAAAATGTCTGGGCTGTCCGGTCATGATGACTGGTCCTGAGGAGGCTGGAATGTGGTGGGAAACTGCGCGGCCTATTCAGCCGCGCTGGCGCTTTCGGCTTCGAGTTCGGCAAACGCATCCGAGATGATCGAAACAGCTTGTTCGATTTCAGCTTCATTAACGATCAATGGCGGCAGAAGGCGCAGGACATTGTCGCTGGCCGCAACCGTGAGCAGCTTGTGATCGCGCAGGCGCTGAACGAAATCGCGGACGGGCGGCGTGATCTTGATCCCGGCGATCAACCCCTTGCCGCGCACCTCGGTAATGTAATCGGGATAGCGCTGCATGAGCTGGTGAAGGTGGCGGGAAAGCACATGGCCCATTTTTTCCACATGCTCGAAAAAGCCTGGAGCCTCGATCCGGTCGAGCACAGCATTGCCCACCGCACAGGCTAGCGGATTGCCGCCATAGGTCGAACCGTGCGTGCCCGGCACCATGCACTTGGCAACCTCATCCGTCGCAAGGCAGGCGCCCAATGGGAACCCGTTGCCTATGGCCTTGGCCACCGCCATGATGTCCGGTGTCACCCCGGCCCATTCATGGGCGAAGAAACGGCCTGTCCGGCCATAACCACACTGCACTTCATCGAAAATGAGAAGCAGCCCATGCTTGTCGGCCAGCGCGCGCAACCCCTTGAGATAGGCGTCGGAAAACGCTGTTACCCCGCCCTCGCCCTGCACGGGTTCGATAAGGATGGCGGCAGTCTTCTCATCGATCGCGGCCTCGACCAGTGAGAGATCGCCGGGCTTTAGGTGCTTATATCCCGGCATCGGGCCGAAGCCCTCCGTATAGGCCGGGTTACCCGCTGCCGCGATCGTGGCTGTGGTGCGCCCATGGAACGAGCCCGAAAAGCCGATGATATCGACGCGGTCCCTCTCGCCCTTGTCCCAGAAATAGCGCCGCGCGGTCTTGATCGCGCATTCGAGCGCCTCGGCGCCCGAATTGGTGAAGAACACCTTGTCCGCGAAGGTCGCATCGACTAGGCGCTGGGCCAGCTTTTCCTGCTCGGGAATGGTATAGATATTGGAGACATGCCAAAGCTTGTCCGCCTGGCGCTTAAGCGTCGCGACGACGTGAGGGTCCCCGTGCCCGAGCGCGTTGACCGCGATCCCGGCGTTGAAATCGAGATAGGCCGTGCCGTCCTCCGTGAACAATCGCACGCCCTCGCCCCGCACAAAAGCGAGTTCGGACCGGGCGTACGTGCCATAGAGCGCAGACATCTTGAAAGCCACCTTCTCGAGTTCGGGTTAAGGGATGTTCCGGGGCATGTCCCAAAACGAAAAACGCGCCCGGCTCTTCAGTCCAAGCACGTATCATCCAGCCCCGCTTATGGTCGCGGATGCCGCAAAAGTCAATCTCCCGCGCCCCGTATGGCCCGGATTCAGGGCCTGTGCGGGGCTTTGACTCACACTGGCCACAATCGCGGGCTAAGTGAGCCTCGTGCTGGCGCTGTGTGCGGTGTGCAACAGCTTCCCCGGATTTGTGCACTTGGACAAATTTGAGCGGGGATTATCTTGGGAAACTCGCTCGCGACTCTTGAAAGCGATTCCCCCGCCTGTGTAGGATGATCGCCATTGGGAACACGACATCTCGTGTGGCGGACCCCATCACTCTACGAGAACTGGTATCTCGTCCATCGGATGTGTCCGGCGGAGAGTGATCGGATTCTGAATCGTCATTCGGCCTGGGAGCCTTTTTTGATTATGACCTGGACTGACGAACGTGTAGCTCTTCTCAAGAAGCTCTGGATGGAAGGTCTGAGCGCAAGCCAGATCGCAGCCGAGCTGAGTGGCGGGGTCACGCGTAATGCGGTGATCGGCAAGGTGCACCGGCTCAAGCTGTCAGCACGGGCCAAGCCGACCAATGTCTCCCCGCGCCCCAAAGCGCCGCGCACAAGCGCGCCGCGCCGGCCATCCCAAGGTACTGCCGGGAGTACGCGCACCAATCTCAACGCGGGCAGTCCACGCCGCACCGGCGCCGCGCCTGTCCTGGGAGCGACCGCGCTCAAGATCGATACGGACCTTGAGGCCGAAGCGGTCATTGAAGTGCAGACCAAAGCCGCCGAGCTCTACATCCCCGTCGAAGAACGCATCTCGTTGTTGCAGCTCTCTGAAAAGACCTGCAAATGGCCTATCGGCGATCCTATGTCGAGCGAGTTCCACTTTTGCGGTCGCACTTCCGAAGAGGGAAAGCCCTATTGCGACTTCCACGCCCGCCGCGCATACCATCAGGTCGACCGCAAGAAACGGTGACATATTGGGCATGGCGTTGAACGTGAGGCGGAATGAACAGGGCAGTTCCTTCAGTCAGCTGTAATGCGCGGATTTGGGCCGCTTCAGCAGCCGCCCTCGTTTGCTACCGCACAACGGTGACCCTTTCGGCCGCACGCGTAATGCCGGTATAAAGCCAGCGCGCCGCTTCCTCTCGGAAGACAAAGCTCTCGTCGAACAGATAGACGTTATCCCATTGGCTGCCCTGTGCCTTATGGACCGTAAGGCAGTAGCCATAGGTGAATTCATCGTATTGGCGACGGAGTTGCCAGCTCATCTCTGCATCCTCTCCAGTAAAGAATGCCTCGTGAGTCCTGACTTTGGTCTGGACCGCGGTACGATCGGCATCCTCGGGATCGATGGTCATTTCCAGCGTCCCGCCGGCCCGCTTCTTGATTTCCGCCACTGTCCATATCTGGCCATTCAAAAGCTTTTTCTGCGGATTGTTTCTAAGGCATACCAGCCGGTCCCCCTTCACGGGTATTTCCGGGGGCAGGTTTTTGAGTTCGCGGATGCGGTTGTTGTAGTGGAGCCGGGTCTTGTTGCGACCGACAAGCACCTGATCGACACAAAGCACCTCGGACTGGTCGATGTCAGCGCGCGGGATCACCTTGCTCTCGCCATAAGTTCCGTAGTCGAGCCCCCTGCCCTCGCGGATATCGAGAGAAAGCCGCACCAGCGGGTTGTCACGTGCCTGGCGGTGAATTTCGGTAAGCATGATATCGGGTTCTTTCGCCGTGAAGAATCCTTCCCCCTGCACGGGCGGTAACTGGAACGGATCACCGAGCACCAGCACCTTGGTGCCAAAGCTCAAAAGATCGGTGCCCAGCACCTCATCGACCATCGAGACTTCGTCGATGACGATCAAATCGGCATTGGCTGCCGCCGATTCCGGGTCGAGTACGAAACGCGGCTCGCCTTCCTTTTCGGAAATCCGCGTATAGATCAGCGAGTGGATCGTGGACGCGCCCTTGCAGCCGCGCTTGCGCATGACGAGTGCCGCCTTCCCTGTAAAAGCGGCGTATTTGACCGTTTTGACATCCTTGGCGAGATGCCGCGCGAGGGTGGACTTTCCGGTGCCCGCCCAGCCGAACAGGCGAAAAACCTGTGCGCCACCGGGATCCTTGAGCCAGGCCGCGACAGTTTTCAGCGCTGCGTCCTGCTGGCTGGACCAGACAACCATTTCCGGGCCACACTTCTCTTCAAGAATCACGAATGGGCGAGAGTATCCTCGCCCCAACGCGAACAAAACAGGAAATTCCCATGCAGTCCAAGGACGTTCTCGATTTCTGGTTTGTCGAACACGGGCCAGACGACTGGTATTCGGGCGATCCAGTGTTCGATGAAAAATGCGCAGAGCGGCTTTCGGCGGTCCACGCCAAGGCTGTGCGAAGCGAGCTTTGGACATGGCGGGAAACGGCCGAGGGGCGCCTTGCGGAAATCATTCTCCTCGACCAGCTTTCGCGGCAACTGTTCCGGGGCCGGCCCGAGGCTTTTGCTTCCGATACGTTGGCGCTGGCGCTGGCCCAGGAGGCTATCGCGCAAGGCTGTGACAAGCAGCTCGACCTCCATGGACGGCTTTTCCTCTACATGCCCTTCCAGCATGCGGAATCGCTGGTCATCCAGGAGGAATCGGTCCGACTTTTCAAAGGCCTGGGCGATGACGAATATCTGCCCTATGCGATCGAGCACCACGAGATCATCGAAAAGTTCGGCCGGTTCCCCTTGCGCAACAAGGCGGTGGGGCGAAAATCGACGCCGGAGGAAATCGCCTATATCGAGGGCCGTGGCGACAAGGCCTACTGAGCGGCGGCCTCGAGCTTTTCGCGCGGCACGATTGCGCCGTGATAACCGATGACGATAGCGGCTGTCGCATGGCCCGCTTTCGCCGCCGTCTCGGGATCGGCGCCCTTGAGCCGGGCGGCGAGATAACCGCCGTTGAAACTGTCGCCCGCGCCAGTAGCATCGACCACTCTATCCGTTTTTTGCGCGGCAACGCGCCACAGCCCTTCTGCAGTCACCACCAAAGCGGGGTTGCCGCCGTTCTTTACGACTACCTCTTCGGCCCCCGCCTCGCGATAGCGTTGCGCTGTCGCCATATCGTCGGCGTCGCCAAAATAGGGTACTTCATCCTCATGGGTAGGCAGGACGATACTTGATACGCCTGCCGCAGCCGTCAGCGCCTCGATCACCGCGTCCTTTCCGCTCCAGAGCGCGGGCCGGATATTGGGATCAAAGCAAACCGTGGCGCCGTTTCGGCGACGCTCACCGATAGCGCCGAGCAATTGCGCCTGCGCCTGGGGTGCCAGAATGGCGAGGGTGATGCCTGAAAAATAGATGACGTCAGCCCCGTCGAGCGCCTTGTTCAATGCGGCCTTGTCGTCGGCCAGGAGCTTGGCAGCCGAGGTGTCGCGCCAATAGGTGAAATGGCGGTCGCCATCGGCCTGATGAATCATATAGAGACCCGGGCGCTTGCCCTTGATCTCGCTCACATGAGCGGTGCCGATACCGAAACCCTCGATATGCGTCCGCATCTGCCTTGAGTAGAGGTCGTCGCCGAGCGCTGTCAGATAGTCGACCTCCCATTCATCGCCCAGCCGCATCTTCAGATAGTAGGCCGTGTTGAGCGTGTCGCCGGCAAAGCCCATGCGATAGGCGTTGTCCGCCCCCCCGCTCATTTCGATCATGGCCTCTCCGATGGAAACGACGCGCCCGACCATCTGTTGCTTCCTCTGCCTGAAAGATGGGTGTGATTAGCCTATCCGTGACGGGCAAGATAGCCCTCGGCCGAGAGGACGATATCGGCATCGATCTCCCCGAGCGCCGAGAAATCCTTGCCTTCATATTCGATCGGCCACAGCACCTGCTGGATGGCGGCGAGGCGCGCGCGCCTCTTGTCATTGGCCCGGATGACGATCCACGGCGAATCGGCGGTATCGGTGGCCGCGAACATGCGATTGCGGGCTTCGGTATATTCGTCCCAGCAATCGAGGGCCTTGAGATCGACCGGCGAGAGTTTCCAGATTTTCACCGGATCGTGCCGGCGGTCGTGAAAGCGCTTCAACTGCATTTCCCGCCCGATCTCGAGCCAGAACTTGAAAAAATAGACCCCGGAATCATTGAACAACCGCTCAAACCCCGGTGCCTCGCGCAGAAAGGTTTCGGTCTCGTCCGCCGTACAGAAGCCCATAACGGGTTCCACCACCGCACGGTTGTACCAGGAGCGGTCGAACAAAACGATTTCACCCCCCGCAGGGAAGTGTTCGACATAGCGCTGGAAATACCATTGCGTGCGCTCGCGGTCCGAGGGTTTGGGCAGTGCCACGGTACGCGCGTTGCGCGGGTTGAGGTTTTCGAGAAACCTCTTGATCGTACCGCCCTTGCCGGCCGAATCCCTGCCTTCGAAGAGCGCCAGCACCCGCTGGTCGGACTTGAGAAGATGGGACTGGAGCTTGACCAATTCGATCTGGAGCGCGCGCAGGCGCTTTTCGTACGCTTTGGAATCGAGCGGTTCCTCATAGGGATAGCCGCCGCTGGTCAGCGCGTTTTTTCTGATCGCCTTGGGCAACTCGGGATTTTCGAGATCGAACGCATCGGACATCTGGACCGCCTCTCCTTGGACACATTCTATTTACGCAGTCGGGGCCAAGCTGATAAGCCCTTGGGCGTCATCATCGCGTTGTCATGGATGTCCGATATGCCAGTGCCATGCTGGACGGTCGATTCGCTATGAGATTGGATCCGCCAGCCCACCTGTCGCCCCGTCGCGGCGTTCGTTTTCCCGCGCATCCGGCTTTCGCCGTCTGGATGGCCGGCGTTGTTATCCTGGGTGTATTGATGGCGTTCGGACGGCTTTCCCTTGTCGATGGTTTCGGGTCGGTTGTCGGCCTCGGCGTCCTGAGCACGCTTGTGGCGCGGCTCACCGGGCGGCGCGGCGGCGAGAACAGGCAAACGGCGGTTGATAGTGGGCTCGACCCCAACGTGGCCCGTTTCGCCGATACGCTCGCTGAACCCTGCCTGCTGGTCAACGAGCGCGCCGTGATTGTCTATTCCAACCCGGCTGCGGTCCAGCGTTTCCCGCGCGCCAAAGTGGGCGATCCCCTTGCCTTCACCCTGCGCAATCCCGAACTCGTCGAAGCTCTCGGCAGGGTGCAGGAAACCGGCGAAGCCCAGCGTAGCGAGCTTCATATCACTGCCCCCAACGACGTCTGGTATCGGGCCGTCGTCGTCCCGTACCGGCCCCATGGCGAGGATGGCGTGCAATTTACGTCCATTTCGCTTTACGACTTCACCGAACAGAAGCGTACCGACCGGATGCGCGCCGATTTCATCGCCAATGCCAGCCATGAATTGCGCACGCCGCTCACCTCGCTTTCCGGGTTCATCGAGACGCTGCAGGGGTCGGCGGCAAACGATGAAAAGGCGCGGGCGCGTTTCCTCGGCATCATGCGTGGACAGGCCGAGCGCATGTCGGCGCTGATTGATGATCTTTTGTCCCTCTCGCGCATCGAATTGCGCCAGCACGTCAAGCCAACCGGCGAGGTCAATCTCAACCTGCTGATCCGCGAGGTCGCGGAATCGCTCGAGCCGCGACTGGCCGAAGGCGGGGTGGCGCTAAAGCTCGATCTCCCGGATGCTCCGGTCATCATCAATGGCGACCGGCAGGAGCTCTACGAGGTCATCGAGAATCTCGCCGACAATGCACTCAAATATGGTGGCGCGGGCGGCAGGATCGAAATCACGCTTACCCCCGACGCCTCGCGCTCGGGGGCCCATCATGGATTGACGGTCACCGATTTCGGCCAGGGGATTGCCGAAGAGCACGTGCCGCGCCTCACCGAGCGCTTCTATCGTGTGGACAGCGAGACCACGCGCGGCAAGAAGGGGACGGGGCTGGGCCTGGCCATCGTGAAGCACATTGTCTCGCGCCACGAGGGCGAAATGACCATCCGCTCCAAGCCCGGCGAGGGAACACGGGTCGAGATCCTGCTCCCGCGCTGAGCCCGAACCTTCTCCCCCTGTAACGGAACTACCTGCACGCAATTGCTTTGCACAGATCTCGCGCTGAATTTCTCTTTTTTTCCAGCAATTTAAGCCGTCATCCAAGTGTCATTTGACCGTCATATAAGCGTTAGCTGCGGGTTCTAGGTTGCGCTCGTTTCGCGATGGGACGTCCTCTCGGGCGCGTTCATCACAGGGGGCAACAGCCCGGACGCTTCTGACACCAAGGAAGATCAGAATCATGAAAACCGCACTTTACGCCAGCGCCGCTGCGCTCGCCGTCGTTGCCGCATTTGGCGCAACCGCTGCGAACGCCCAGAGCCGTGACCAGATTCGCATCGTGGGCTCCTCCACGGTGTTCCCTTACACCCAGGCCGTTGCCGAACAGTTTTCCGCGATGACTGGCGGCACGGCGCCCGTCGTCGAAGGTACCGGTACAGGGGGTGGCATGCGCATCTTCTGCGAGGGCGTAGGCACCGAATACCCCGACATCACCGGCGCTTCGCGCCCCATGACCCGGTCTGAATATGACGCCTGCATTGCCAATGGCGTGGATAGCGTGACCGAGGTTCTTATCGGCTATGACGGCCTCTCCATCGCCATCTCGCAGGATGGCGCCGACATGGACCTGACCAAGGCCCAGATTTTCCAGGCCCTCGCTGCCAAGGTCGAGATCGACGGCGAAATCGTCGACAATCCCTACCGCCGCTGGTCCGATATCGACGCTTCGCTTCCCGACATGGAAATCGAGGTTCTCGGCCCCCCGCCGACCTCTGGCACCCGCGACGCGTTTGTTGAACTCGTCATGCACCCCGGCTGTGCCGCATTCCCGGCTATTGCCGCCCTTGAAGGGGACGAGCGCCGCAACGTTTGCGATCGCATGCGCCAGGACGGACCGTTCATTGAAGCCGGCGAGAACGACAACCTCATCGTTCAGCGCCTCAATGCCGACAGCGGGGTTCTCGGCATCTTCGGCTACTCGTTCCTTTACGAGAACCAGGACACCCTCAAGCCCGTCCTGATCGAAGGCGTCGAGCCCAATGAAGACACGATCGGCGATGGTTCGTACGGCGTAGCGCGCCCGCTGTTCTTCTACATCAAGAACGCCCACCGCGGCGTCATCCCCGGCCTTGAAGAATTCGTGACCGAGTACGTGTCCGAAGATTCCTTCGGCCCGGGCGGCTACCTCGAAGAACGCGGCCTGATCGCGCTTTCCGACGAAGACCGCGAAGCAACTCGCCAGCGCGTTGCCGCCGGCGAACACTTCGACCGCTACCAGTAAAAACGACGGGGGGCCGGAAAACATCCGGTCTCCCCTTTTTCCAGGGCAAAGACGGGGAATCATTGGCGATGCTTGGATATCTGGTTCTGGCCATCATCGTTTTCTCGCTTGCCGCCTTTTATGTCGGACGGTCCGCCGGCAACCGCTTTGTCGCCGTCGAGGGTGCAGCCACCCACTCGCTTCCCGGATATCACGGGGCTTTTGTCGCCATATGGGTAGGCGTGCCGGCGCTGGTTCTCGTGTTGCTCTGGCTCCTGTTCCAGGAAACGGTTATCGACGGCCTCCTGCTTGCCGGCCTGCCAGCCGGAGCGATAGACGGTCTGAGCGCGGCACAGACCCGGCTCCTTCTTTCCGAGATCAAGAACGTCGCTGGGGGGCGGATGTTCGGTACGCCGTCCGAGATGGTTCTCGAGGCCGCCCAAACCTATCTCCGCTGGCAGGGGATTGCAGGATGGGCGATGATCGTCGTCGCCGTCGCAATCATGCTGATCGGCGGATTCCTGGCCTATACGCGGCTTGCACCGCGTTTTCGCGCCCGGCACGGCGTCGAGCGGTTCGTGACCGCTTTCATGATTTTCTGTTCCGCCGCCGCGATCCTCACGACACTGGGCATCATCGTTTCGCTGGTTTACGAGTCGCTTCAGTTCTTTGCGATGGTCCCGGCGCATGAATTCTTCTTCGGCCTCAACTGGGAACCGCAGATTCCGATCCGCGACGACCAGGTGGCTGGTGCCGGCGCCTTCGGGGCGGTACCGGTCTTTCTCGGAACACTGCTGATCGCCACCATCGCCATGATCATCGCCATTCCGGTGGGGATATTCTCTGCAATTTATCTGGTCGAGTACGCCGACAAGAACGTACGCAACTTCATAAAGCCGATCCTGGAAATCCTAGCGGGCGTCCCGACGGTGGTTTATGGCTTTTTCGCCGTTCTGACCGTCGCGCCTGCCATCCGACAGGCCGGTAATCTCCTGGGCCTTTCGACTTCGCCCAATTCCGCGCTCGCCGCCGGTCTTGTCATGGGCATCATGGTCATCCCCTTCATTTCCTCGCTCTCGGACGATGCCTTGCGCGCTGTGCCGCGCTCGCTGCGCGATGGCTCGCTCGCGATGGGTGCGACGCGGGGCGAGACGATCACCAAGGTTCTGGTCCCGGCCGCCCTGCCCGGCATCATGGGCGGCGTCCTGCTCGCCTTTTCGCGTGCCATTGGCGAAACCATGATCGTGGTCATGGCCGCAGGTCTGATCGCCACCATGACCATCAACCCCCTCGACTCGGTGACAACGGTTACCGTGCAGATCGTGACGCTTCTGATCGGGGATACTGCATTCGACAGCCCCAAGACGCTCGCTGCCTTCGCTCTGGGGCTCGTGTTGTTTGTGGTGACGCTGTGCCTCAACGTCGTCGCGCTGACCATCGTGCGCAAATATCGCGAACAATATGACTGAGGACCGAAAGATGACCGATATCACCGCCCCCTCAGTTACCTTTGCCGACCCGGATCGCATGGCGGCGCTGCGTCGCCGACGCTATGCCGCCGACCTCCGGCTCCGTTTTTACGGCATCGCCGCCATCTGCACCGCGATCGGTCTTCTGGGCATTCTTGTCACGACGCTGGTCATCGGAGGGTATTCGGCCTTCACCCAAACCCATATCCGCGTTGCCTTCGATATTTCCGAAGACCTGGTGGACCGAGGCGATCCGGCGCAAGGGCGTTGGCGGACCGTCGTTTCCGACGCAATCGAGGAGATGTTCACGGGTGTAGAGGGCGCCGATATGCGTGCGGCGGGGCAGATTCTCACCAACAACACCCAGTTCATCGTGCGCGATGCGGTTTTGCGCAATCCGGGCGTCATCGGATCGACCCTGGTGCTCGAAATTCCCGCGGCCGACCCTTATGACCAGCTCAACAAGGGGGTCATCAACCGCGACCTGCCGGAGAGCCGCCGCCGCCTCAACGACGGCCAGATCGCGCTCTGGGACGTGTTGGTTGAACAAGGCCGCGTTTCGCGCCCGTTCAATTGGGCGCTGTTCTTTAACGCGGACAGCCGTTTCCCCGAGCTTGCCGGGCTCGCCGGCGCCATCACCGGCTCCTTCTATGCACTTCTTGTGTGTTTCGTGATCAGCTTTCCCGTGGGGATTGCTGCGGCGGTCTATCTCGAGGAATTTGCGCCGCGCAACCGGCTCACCGACATCGTCGAGGTCAATATCAACAACCTTGCCGCCGTGCCTTCCATCGTCTTCGGTTTGCTCGGGCTCGCCGTGTTCCTGCAGACCTTCGGGCTGCCGCGCTCGGCCCCGCTGGTGGGCGGCCTTGTGCTGGCGCTCATGACATTGCCCACTATCATCATCGTCACCCGTGCTTCACTCAAGGCGGTTCCGCCCTCGATTCGTGAGGCGGCACTGGGCATGGGCGCGTCGCGCCATCAGGTCATCATGCACCACGTGCTGCCGCTTGCGCTGCCCGGCATATTGACCGGCACGATCATCGGCCTGGCCCAGGCCCTGGGTGAAACCGCTCCGCTCCTGCTCATCGGCATGAATGCCTTTATTACCAGCCCGCCGGGCGGCGTCATGGAGGCCTCGACTGCGCTTCCGACCCAGATCTTCATCTGGGCCGACAGCCCCGAACGCGGCTTTGTCGCGCGTACGTCGGCAGGTATTCTCGTGCTGCTGGGCTTCCTCATCACCATGAACGCCGTCGCGATCTTTTTGCGGCAACATCTTCAGCGCACCTGGTAAACCAGCAAGGACCGCTCAAAATGGCCAATCCAGCTCCAACGCCGGCGATGGAAAGCTTCCAGACCGTCCGCACCGCCGACGCCAACGCCAATCCGGCGCGCTTGAAAGCAGACGGGGTCAACGTGTTCTATGGCGAGAAGCAAGCGTTGTTCGACGTTTCGATCGACATCCCGGAAAAGTCGGTTTCCGCCTTCATCGGGCCTTCGGGCTGCGGCAAATCCACCTTCCTGCGCTGCATCAACCGGATGAACGATTCCATCGAAGGGTGCCGGGTAACCGGAGATATCACGCTCGACGGCGAGAATCTTTATGATGCGCGCCTCGACGTAGTGGAGCTTCGCGCACGGATCGGGATGGTGTTCCAGAAGCCCAATCCTTTTCCGAAGTCGATCTTTGAGAATGTCGCCTACGGCCCCAAGATCCACGGGCTGGCGCGGGACAAGACCGACCTTGAGGAGATCGTTGTTTCCTCGCTCAAGAAGGCAGGGCTGTTCGAGGAGGTCAAGGACCGGCTTCATGCGCCCGGCACGGGCCTGTCCGGCGGCCAGCAGCAACGGCTTTGCATCGCGCGCGCCATTGCCGTCGGCCCCGAGGTAATCCTGATGGACGAGCCGTGCTCCGCGCTCGACCCGATTGCCACCGCCATCATCGAGGAACTGATCGACGAGTTGCGCGAGAACTACACCATCGTCATCGTCACCCATTCGATGCAACAGGCGGCGCGTGTTTCGCAAAAAACCGCTTTCTTCCACCTGGGCAAGCTGATCGAAGAAGGGCCGACCGAGGGCATATTCACCAATCCGCGCGAAAAGCGCACACAGGACTACATCACGGGCCGTATCGGCTAAGGGAGAAGCGGCGATGCCTAACAACGAACATATCGTCTCGTCCTACGAAGACGAGCTTACCGAGTTGGCCCGCGCGATTTCCGAAATGGGCGGTCTGGTCGAAAAGGCGCTCGCCAATGCGGTCGATGCTCTGGTGCGCACCGACGAGGAGTTGGCGATGGCCGTGGTCGTCGCCGACAAGAAGATCGACGCCATGCAACACCTGATCGACGAGAAATCTGTTTCGATCATTGCCCGCCGCCAGCCGGTCGCCTCGGATCTGCGCTTGGTTATCGCCTCGATCCATGTGGCCAACGACCTCGAGCGCATCGGGGACATGGCAAAATCCACCGCCCGCCGCGCGACCCAGTTCGAGGGGGTCACCATGTCTACCCAGTTCAAGAACGGGTTGCGTCACATGGGCGAATTGGCGCAGCGACAGGTCAAGCTCGCACTCGACGCCTTCGCTGCCAAGGACAAGGATACGGCGGTCGAGGTGTTCGAGCGAGACACCGATGTCGATGCCCTCTATGTCTCGCTCTTCCGCGAGCTTTTGACCTACATGATGGAAGATCCGCGCAACATCACCATGTGCACGCATCTCCTGTTCTGCGGCAAGAACCTCGAGCGCGTGGGCGACCATTCGACCAATATCGCCGAACAGGCCTATTTCCTCGCCACCGGTAAGTCTCTGATTTCCGATATCGAGGATTTGCGGCGCGAAAAGCTGCAACCGTGAGGGGGACGCGAAACGGATGATCCCGCAGGTTCTTGTCGTCGAAGACGAAGCCGATCTGGTCGAGCTTTTGCGTTACAACCTCGAAGCCGAGGGCTTTTCGGTCTCGGCAGCCGAGGATGCCGATGAAGCGGTGCTGCGCATTTCCGAGCGCAAGCCCGACATCATTCTTCTCGACTGGATGCTGCCCGGCACTTCGGGCATCGAGATCTGCCGCCGGCTGCGCGCGCGTCCGGAAACCGCCTCGGTGCCCATCATCATGGTCACGGCGCGCGGCGAGGAAGAAGAACGCGTACGCGGGCTCGCGACGGGGGCGGACGACTATGTCGTCAAGCCCTTCTCGATCCCCGAGCTCCTGGCCCGCATCAACGCACTCCTGCGCCGCTCGAACCCGCAATTGATCGCCGCCGTGCTCAAGGCCGGCGATATCGAGCTCGACCGCACCACCCATCGCGTAAGGCGTTCGGGCAAGGAAATCCACCTTGGTCCGACCGAATACCGCCTGCTCGAATATCTCATGGGCAATCCGGGGCGCGTCTATTCGCGCGAGCAATTGCTCGACGGGGTTTGGGGTACCGACGTTTATGTCGACGAGCGCACCGTGGATGTCCATGTGGGACGCCTGCGCAAGGCCATTAACCGTGGCCGCGTCAAGGACCCCATACGCACCGTGCGTGGCGCCGGTTATGCGTTCGATGAGAAGTTCGTATAGGACGGACAATCGCAGGAAAGCCATTGTCGCGTCTCGCCTTTTGCAGACTGAACCTTGGCCCACGGGCCCGGCGCAGGATCTGACCTTCCTCCAAGGGTAAGCACCCCTCACCTCTGGCCAGTTGACTCCCGACGCGCTTGGAGTCTTTAATAGAACAAAATAGGAACAATTCTATGGACAGAGCACACGATGCGCTGGGCCGGCTGCGTGCTATTGCCAGCATGTCCGCGCCTCTTATGGCGAGCGAGACGGTTTCTCTGGGCGGGCAATTGTCCGGCCTGCCGGCCCTTTCGCGCAGCACGGTGCATGAGTTTTTTGCCCTCCGGAAGGAGGATGCGCCCGCCACGACAGGGTTTGTTGCCGGGGTGGTGTCGCGCGCAGGGCGGGAAAGCCGCCTCTCGCTCTGGGTGCGCTGCGCGCCCTTGCGCGCGGGTGCGCTTTACGGCGCTGGCCTCGCCGGCATGGGCATCAACCCCGCAACGCTGATCCATCTGCCGGTGGACAATGAAAAGGATGCGCTTCGCGCCGCCCTCGAAGGGTTGCGCTGCAAAGGATTGGCCAGCGTCGTCATCGACATCGCCGGCCCCGCGCCCCATCTCGATCTGACGGCCACCCGACGCTTGAAACTCGCCGCTGCCGAACACGGCGTTACCACCCTGATCCTGCGCGCGGGAACCGACCCCAGCCCGAGCGCGGCGCAAACCCGCTGGCAGGTTGCGCCATCGCTCTCGGCTTCGCCGGGGCTTAGCCTGCCAGGCAATCCCGCCTTCGCAGTGACGCTTTTGAAACACCCGTCCGAGGGAACCGGACGCAGCTGGGAAATGGAGTGGGACCATGAAACCCGCGCCTTCGCTCCAAAGACGCTATCTCGCCCTGTGGCTTCCTTACCTTTCGACCGAACGCATCGAGAGGCTGGAGAGAGCCTCAGGGCGCGCGCCTGACAAAGCCCCGCTCGTTGTTGTCGGGCGGCGTGAAAACGCCCTCCGGCTGGTGGCCACGGGCCCCATGGCACGCAAGGCTGGACTGCTGCCCGGCCTTGCCTTCGCCGATGCCCGCGCCCGCGTGCCCCTCATGCGTGTCGAAAAGGAGGACGAAGCGGCGGACGCGATCCTGATCGGGAACCTCGTACGCTGGTGCGACCGCTATACCCCCGTCATCGCCCAGGACCCGCCCAATGGCCTGATGCTCGAGATCTCGGGCAGCACGCACCTGTTCGGGGGCGAGAAACCGCTGATGGACGATGCCATTACCAGACTCGCCCGCATGGGCCTGACCGCGTTTGCCACCATTGCGGGCACGACCCGCGCCGCCCGCGCGCTGGGCCGCTTCCGCGCCACCGGCACCATCGCCCCGCCGGGAGCCGAGCGCGATCATGTCGCAAGCCTGCCCGTAGAGGCGCTGGAAGCCGACGAAAAGGTTTCCCTGGCGCTAAGGCGTGCCGGATTGAAGACAATCGCCGATCTGGCGTCCCGCCCGCGAAAGCCGCTTGCCGCCCGCTTCGGGGAGGATCTGACCTTGAGATTGGCCGAAGTGCTGGGCGAGATCGATCGACCCCTTGTCCCCCATCGCCCGCCTCCGGTCTTTTCCGCCGAGTGCCGCTTTGCCGATCCGATCGGCCTTGCGGACGATATCGATGGCGCGCTGTCCGGCCTCGCTCATGAGCTGTGCGAGGGTCTTTCGAGGCTCGACCGGGGCGGACGGGCTTTCGAGGTCACCTTTTTCCGTGCCGATGGCGCGGTGCGGCAGATCGAGGTGTTGTCCGGCCAGCCTTTGCGTGCACCCAAAACCCTGTTGCGGCTGATTTCCATGCGGCTGGATGCGCTCCCCGATCCGCTCGATCCTGGCTTCGGGTTTGACATGATCCGTATTGCGGTTCTGGATGACGATGCAGCCTCCGCCGTCCAGCCGGGGCTCGATGGCGATAATGGGCACGAACGCTCGGTCATCGATCTCATCGACCGGCTTGCCGCGCGGTTCGGTTCGGATGCGGTCAACCGGTTCGTCGCGAAAGGTAGTCATCTGCCCGAACGTGCGGCCCTTGCGGTTCCGGCTCTCGGAGCGCAGACCGGATCGTGGCCCGAAATGGGGACGAAGCCGCCGCGTCCGCTATTTCTTCTTTCACCTGCCGAACCCATTGAGGCGATGGCGGCCGAGGTGCCCGACGGCCCGCCCAAACGCTTCCGCTGGCGCGGCGTGCTATACGATACGCTATATGTCGAGGGGCCCGAACGCATCGCCCCCGAATGGTGGCGCGCGGCAAAGGACGTAAAGTCACGCGATTATTTCCGCGTCGAAGATGGCGAGGGCCATCGCTTCTGGCTCTTTCGCTACGGGCTTTACGGACATGAACGCGAGCCCGTGCGCTGGTTTATGCATGGACTGTTCCCATGAGGCTCATGATGAGTGGGTATGCCGAGCTGGTAACAGCCACAAATTTCTCTTTTTTGCGCGGCGCCTCCCACGCGCAGGACCTCGTCCTAACCGCGCTTTTGCTCGGGCAGTCGGGGATAGGGATTTGCGACCGCAATTCGGTGGCAGGCGTCGTGCGTGCCTATGGGGCGCTCGAGGATTTGCGTGAAGGGGAGGTCCTGCTCGAAAAACGGCGCGAAGGGTCCGGACCGGGGGAATACGGCGTCAAGGCGCGGTATCGCGAGGAGGATTTACCCTTCACCGTGGCGGAAATCGCCGAACGTGCGAAAAGCTTCAAGCTCGCGGTCGGCGCGCGGCTGGTCTTTATAGACGGCACGCCCGATATCGTCGCCTACCCGCAGGATCGGGATGGCTGGGGCCGTCTGTGCCGGGTGCTGACGCAGGGAAACCTGAAGGGCAAGAAAGGTGAATGCCTCCTGGAATTTTCCGATTTCCGCTTTTCGACGGCCGGGCTGAATCTGATCGTCATGCCGGAAGGCGATCCCGGTCGGCTCGAAGCAACGCTTGCCGAGCTTTCCCACTCGGCGCCCGGTGCCGTCTGGCTTGGTGCGTCGATGACATATAGGGGGGATGACCGCCGCCAGCTGATGGGATTGAAGGCACTGGCCACCCGCACCGGCGTTCCCCTCATCGCCACCAATGACGTGCTTTATCACGCCCCCCAACAGCGCGACCTCCAGGACATCCTTACCTGCATCCGCGCGGGGGTGACCATCGACGAGGCTGGATTGCTTCTGGAGGCCAATGCCGAGCGGCATCTGAAAAGCCCCGAGGAAATGGCGCGGCTTTACGCCGATGCCCCCGAGGCCATCGCCGAGACGCAAACCTTGCTCCAAAGCATCGATTTCTCCCTCTCCCAGCTTCGTTATCAATATCCCGAAGAGCCCATCCCACCGGGCTTTACCGCTCAAGGCTGGCTCGAGGAGTTGACCTGGCGCCGCGCCGCCATGCGCTACCCCGATGGCATTCCGGAAAAGGTGAAGAAGCTTTTGCACGACGAATTGAAGCTGATCGCCGAACTCGATTACGCCTGCTATTTTCTGACCATCAACGACATCGTGCGCGTCGCCGAGGACAAGGGGATATTGTGCCAGGGGCGCGGCTCGGCGGCCAATTCCGCCGTCTGCTATGCGCTGGGCATCACCGCCGTCGATCCCAACGAGAACGAACTGCTCTTCGCCCGGTTTCTTTCCAAGGAAAGAAAGGAGCCGCCCGATATCGATGTCGATTTCGAGCATGAACGGCGCGAGGAGGTCATCCAGCACATCTATAAACTTTATGGCCGCAAGCGCGCGGGGATCGCTGCTACCGTCATCTCCTACCGCCCCAAGAGCGCCATACGCGAGGTGGGGAAGGCGTTGGGACTGACCGAGGACATCACCGCCCGTATTGCCTCGACCGTCTGGGGAAGCTGGAGCGGAGACAAGCTGCCTTCCGACCATATCAAAGAGGCCGGGCTCGATCCCTCCAACCCCGCGATTTTCCGCGCCGTCTCTTTTGCAAGACGCCTTCTGGGCTTTCCGCGTCATCTCTCTCAGCATGTGGGCGGGTTCGTCCTGACCCAGGGCCGGCTCGACGAATATGTGCCCATCGGCCACGCCGCGATGGCCGACCGCACCTTCATCGAATGGGACAAGGACGATATCGACCGACTGGGCATGATGAAGGTCGATGTGCTGGCGCTCGGCATGCTCACCTGCATTCGCAAGGCGTTCGAGTTGATCCATCACCACTATGGCAAGGTTTACGACCTCGCCACCGTGCCCCAGGAAGATCCCGCAGTTTACGACATGCTCTGCCGGGGCGAGTCCATCGGCGTCTTCCAGGTCGAAAGCCGCGCCCAGATCAACATGCTGCCGCGTTTGAAACCGCGCGAGTTCTACGATCTCGTCATCCAGGTCGCCATTGTCCGCCCGGGGCCAATACAGGGCAATATGGTCCATCCCTACCTCAGGCGGCGCACCGGGGAGGAGAAAGTCGAATTTCCCTCGCCCGCCCCGCCCCATGATCCCCATGAACTCGAAAAGGTGCTCAAGCGGACGCTTGGCGTGCCGCTGTTTCAGGAACAGGCAATGAAGATTGCCATGGTTGCCGCCGAGTTCACCGATGTCGAGGCCAACCGGCTGCGCAAGGCGATGGCCACCTTCCGCCACAACGGCACCATCTGGCAGTTCGAGGAGATGATGGTGGAGCGCATGGTCGAGCGCGGCTACACGCGCGAATTCGCGCAGCGCTGTTTCGACCAGATCAAGGGGTTCGGCGAATACGGCTTTCCCGAAAGCCATGCGGCGAGTTTTGCCAAGCTCGTCTACATCTCTTCATGGATCAAGCACTATTACCCCGACGTCTTTGCCTGCGCGCTGCTCAATTCCCAGCCCATGGGGTTTTATGCGCCCGCCCAGATCGTGCGCGATGCGCGCGAGAACGGAGTCGAGGCGCGGCCCGCGGACATCAACGCCAGTACACATAATAACACGCTCGAACCGGGCGGCGAGCACTGCGCCCTGCGCCTTGGCTTTCGCCAGCTCGACGGGTTCAAATCCGAGTGGTCCGAGCGCATCCGCCAGCGCCGCGGCAATGGCTATGCCTCGATAGAGGATGTCTGGCAGCGGACCGGCCTGCCCCACCGTGCGCTGACCATCCTGGCCGACGCCGACGGATTTACCTCGCTCGGGCTCGATCGCCGCGAGGCCGCCTGGGCCGTGAGACGTCTGCCCGACGATGACCCGCTTCCCCTGTTTGCCCACGCCCAGGCGCAGGAACTCAGCCCCGAGCCGGACATGACCCTGCCGCAAATGACGCTTTCCGAGCACGTCATCGCCGATTACCAGACCATCCGCCTATCGCTCAAGGCGCACCCGATGACCTTCCTGCGCCCCTGGTGCGACCGGGAGGGCTTTGTAAGCTGCGCGGGGCTCGAAGCCCAGCGCGACGGCGCGCGCGTCCGCGTTGCGGGGATCGTCCTCATCCGCCAGCGCCCCGGCAAGGGCAATGCGCTGTTCATGACCATCGAGGACGAAACGGGGGTCGCCAACGGGCTGATGTGGGCGCGCGTCTTCGAACGCAAATATCGCCGGCCCTTCATGGCTGCCCGGGTGGCGGTGATCGAGGGCGAGGTGCAGAAAAGTGCAGAAGGCGTGATCCACGTCATCATGAATGCGGTCTACGATCGCTCGGACCTTCTCGACCGGCTGGCCATCGGGCAAAACGTTGTTCCCGAGCTCTCCCGCGCCGATCATGTAAAAAACCCGCTCATCTCGCGCAACCGTGGCCACCCGCGCAACGTCCGCGTGGTGCCCAAATCGCGGGATTTCCATTGAGGGCCTCGTCGGCATAGCGGCGACCCACCGCCCATCAGCCTGCCTTGCATTTCCTCGCGCCCCGCGCTATATCACCGCCAACAATCTCAGAACTAATGAGAGAGTGGGTGCCAACCGGCCCCGCTCTTTTTTGTTGACCAAGGGCCCATGGCACCGATCACCAACACAAAACGCTATGTCCGGGAAACTCCACTCGAAGCCCGCATTGCGGCCATTGTCGAGCCCATTGCGGAATCGCTTGGCTACGATCTCGTGCGGATTCGCGTGACCCAGGAAAATGGCTGCACGCTTCAGATCATGTGCGAGGACACGCATGGACGTTTCACCATCGAGGACTGCGAGGCACTCAATGCCGACCTTTCCCCGGTGCTCGATCTTGAAGACCCGATAGACCGGGAATATCATCTTGAAATATCGTCGCCCGGCGTCGACCGCCCGTTGGTCCGCGCCCGCGATTTTGCCGCCTTTGCCGGCCATGAGGCCAAGGTCGAACTGGCCGACATGATCGATGGGCGCAAGCGTTTCCGGGGCGAGATCGTGGGGGCGGACGACGAGACTTTCTCGATCCGCCTGCCAGACGCGCCCCAGGACGAGGATCCGATTCATCGCCTGCCGCTTACAGCGCTCGCCGATGCCAAACTGGTCTTGACCGACAAACTGCTCGATGCAGCGCGTCAGATGCAGGCCGAAGACCCCGAGTTCGATGATGAAGACGGGGATATTGAAACTATTTACGAAGACCAGATTGACGGCGATCAAGACGCCGAAGAGCGCAACTAGGGAGTTGTTCGAATATGGCCGTTTCAGCCAACAGGCTTGAACTTTTGCAGATCGCCGATGCGGTGGCCCGCGAAAAGTCCATCGACCGCATGATCGTGATCGAGGCGATGGAGGAAGCGATTCAGCGCGCCGCCAAGGCTCGCTACGGCGCGGAAACCGAGGTGAAGGCCGAGATCAATCCCAAGACCGGCGAACTGCGCCTCTGGCGGCTTCTCGAGGTGGTCGAGAATGTCGAGGAATATGGCCGTCAGATTTCGCTGGCCGACGCCCAAGCCAAGAATTCTGCGGCAAAATATGGCGACTATGTCACCGAGCCGCTCCCGCCCATCGAATTTGGCCGCATTGCCGCGCAGTCTGCAAAGCAGGTCATTGTCCAGAAGGTGCGCGACGCCGAGCGTGAGCGCATGTACGACGAATATATCGACCGGATCGGCGAGATCGTCAACGGCACCGTCAAGCGTGTGGAATACGGCAACGTGATCGTCGATCTCGGTCGCGGCGAAGCCATTATCCGCCGCGACGAACTGATCCCACGCGAAATGTTCCGCTATGGCGACCGTGTGCGCGCCTATATCTACGATGTGCGCCGCGAGCAGCGGGGCCCGCAGATTTTCCTCTCGCGCACCCATCCCCAGTTCATGGCCAAGCTCTTCCAGCAGGAAGTGCCTGAGATCTACGACGGCATCATCACCATCCGCTCGATCGCCCGCGATCCGGGCAGCCGTGCCAAGATCGCGGTGACCTCCTCGGATTCTTCAATCGACCCGGTGGGCGCGTGCGTCGGTATGCGCGGCTCGCGTGTTCAGGCGGTCGTTGGAGAATTGCAGGGCGAAAAGATTGATATTATCCCCTGGACGAACAATATAGCAGACTTGGTCGTATCGGCGCTCCAGCCTGCCGACGTCGCTAAGGTCGTGCTCGACGAGCAAGCCGAGCGGGTCGAAGTGGTGGTGCCCGACGAGCAGCTTTCTCTCGCCATCGGCCGCCGCGGGCAGAACGTGCGTCTGGCCTCCCAGCTTATTGGCTGGGACATAGACATCCTGACGGAGCAGGAAGAGTCCGAGCGCCGCCAGAAGGAATTCACCGAGCGTTCGACCCTGTTCATGCAGGCGCTTGATGTCGACGAGATGGTCGCCCAGCTTCTGGCCTCGGAAGGCTTTTCCTCCATCGAGGAACTGGCTTACGTTGACATTTCGGAGATCGCCTCCATCGGCGGGTTCGATGAAGAGACGGCAACCGAAATCCAGAACCGCGCCACCGAGTATCTTGATGCGCTCGAGCGCGAGCAGGACGAAGAGCGCAAGTCGCTCGGGGTTGAGGACGGACTCTACGATATTGGCGGGCTTAACGCCGCCATGCTCGTGGCACTCGGCAAAGACGACATCAAGACTGTAGAGGATTTCGCCGGCTGCGTTGCCGACGATCTCATCGGCTGGTCCGAGCGGAAGGATGGCGAAACCAAGCGCTATGACGGCAGCCTGAGCGCCTTCCCGCTCTCGCGCCAGGAAGCCGAGGACATGATCATGGCTGCCCGGTTGAAAGTCGGCTGGATTACCGAGGACGATTTGCCCCAGGCCGCGGCCGAGGGCGAAGAGGACTTCGCCGAAGGCGCGGTCGCGGAGTAGGGGCCAAACAAACGGTGGCGCGCAGCAACGACACCATGCGCCAATGCGCGCTCACCCGCACCGAAATGCCGGTGGCCAAACTCATCAGGTTCGCGGAATCGCCTCAGGGCGACATCGTGCCCGATGTGGACGGCAAGGCCCCGGGCCGGGGTGTCTGGATCACGCTTTCTTCCGCCGCCGTTGACGAGGCGATCAGAAAGAAAGTGTTTTCCAAAAGCCTCAAGGCGCAAGTGGATGTGCCCGCCGACCTTGCGTTGATGACCCGGTCGCGGTTAGAACAGCGCCTCACGGGGGCGCTTGGATTGGCGCGCAAGGCGGGCGCGCTGGTGACGGGCGCCGCCAAGGTTGCGGCGCTTGTCGAAAAACGGGGAGCTGCGGCGCTGATTACAGCCAGCGACGCAGCGCCAGACAGCCGCCGCAAGATGCTCCAGTCTGTGCGGCGTGCCTATGAGACGCCCGAAGGCCTCGAGCATATCGAATCGCTCGCGTCGGACCAATTGGGTTTGGCATTGGGCCTTGAAAATGTGATACACGCTGCGCTTATTCCCGGCGCGGCTGCAAATTCGGTGATGGAGCGGGCAAATCGGCTCGCGCGGTTCATCGCCACAGACAGAGAAGAAGACGGCACCATATGACCGACAAGGACAATAGCGGCGACAACCAGGGCCCGGGCAAGAAGACCCTGACCTTGAAGGGCGCTCCCAATCTGGGGCAGCGTCCCGGCATGTCGCGCTCTTCGCGCAACACCGTGGTGGTGGAAAAGCGCACGCGGCGGGTTGGCGGCCCAGGAGCAGGTGCGCCTTCGGGCGCCGCGCCCGGCCAACCATCTCGTCCTCCGGCTCCAGGCGGACAGCGTCCGGGTGGCCGTCCCCAATCCTCAGGCCCGCGCCCGTCGACGAGCGGACCCAATCTAACCCAGAGCGAAGCACTGGCCCGCGAACGCGCCCTGCGCGAAGCCGCCGCACGTGCCGAGGACGATCGTGTCAAGGCCGAGCAGGAAGCGCGCCGCTTTGCCGAGATCGACGCTCGGCGCCAGGCCGAGCGCGAGGAAGCTGCACGCCGTGTCACCGAAGAGGCAAAGCAGCAGGCCGAGCCTGCCGCCGAGGCCCAGGAACAGCCAGCCGACGAGCTTGACGCGATCGTACCCGTCAAGGCCGGCCTTGCGCGTCCCAAGCCAGCCCACAAGCCCTCTCCGCGCGCGCCGCAGCCTGACATGCCCCCGCCGCCCCCGCCGGGCGAGGGCGAGGATGATCGCGTGCGCCGTCGCGCTGCACCACCTGCGTCCAAGCAACTGGTCGATCGCGACGAACTCGAACGCGCCAAACGTGGCGCGGTCAACAAGCCCGCAGCTACGCCCGCCCGCCGTGGTGGCGATGCCCATTCGCGTGGCCGGTTGACGGTCACATCCGCTTTCGAGGATTCCGAACGTGATCGCGGGCCCTCGCTTGCAGCGATGCGCCGGCGCCAGAACAAGAAGATGGGTCGCAATGCCCAGGTGCAGCAGCCCAAGCTGATGCGCGAGGTGATCATTCCCGAAGCGATCACCGTGCAGGAGCTCGCCAACCGCATGGCCGAGCGCGCCGTGGTCGTCATCAAGATGCTCATGGCACAGGACATGATGCTCAAGATCAATGACGTCATCGACGCCGATACCGCCGAACTGATCGCGACCGAACTTGGCCATACCGTAAAGCGCGTTGCGGAAAGCGACGTGGAAGAAGGCCTTTATGACGACGTTGCAAAGGATGATGTCGGCGATCTCGAACAGCGTCCGCCGGTCGTCACCATCATGGGTCACGTCGATCACGGCAAGACCTCGCTGCTCGACGCTATCCGCGAAGCCAATGTGGTTTCCACGGAAGCCGGCGGCATCACCCAGCATATCGGCGCCTATCAGGTCGAAAAGAACGGCCAGAAGATCACCTTCCTCGACACGCCGGGCCACGAGGCGTTCACCGCCATGCGTGCCCGTGGCGCGCAGGCGACCGACATCGCCATTCTGGTGGTTGCCGCCGACGATGGCGTGATGCCTCAGACGATCGAATCCATCAAGCATGCCAAGGCTGCCGGCGTTCCGATCATCGTGGCGATCAACAAGATCGACAAGCAGGGCGCCGATTCGACCCGTGTCCGCACCGAACTGCTCCAGCACGAGGTGTTCGTGGAATCGATGGGCGGCGAAGTGCTCGATGTCGAGGTCTCCGCGCTCAAGAAAACCAATCTCGACGGCCTGCTCGAAGCGGTGATTCTGCAGTCCGAAGTGCTTGAACTGAAGGCACCGGCCAATGGCCGCGCCGAGGGTCTGGTGATCGAATCCAAGCTCGACAAGGGCCGTGGCGCTGTCGCAACCGTTCTCGTCCAGCGCGGCACGCTCAACGTCGGCGACATTGTCGTCGCGGGGACGGAATGGGCCAAGGTCCGCGCGCTGATCGACGACAAGGGCGCACAGGTCAAATCCGCTGGCCCCTCGACGCCGGTCGAAGTGCTCGGTTTCTCGGGTGTGCCCGATGCCGGCGACCGTTTCGCGGTTGTTGAAAGCGAGGCGCGTGCCCGCGAGGTCACCGAATACCGCCAGCGCGTCATCCGCGAAAAGACGGCAGGCGGCGGCGCGACCAGCCTCGAGCAGATGATGAACCAGCTCAAGGCCTCGGGTATTGCCAAATTCCCGCTGCTCATCAAGGGCGACGTTCAGGGGTCGGTCGAAGCGATCGTTACCGCGCTCAACAAGCTCTCGACCGAGGAAGTCTCAGCGCAGATTCTTTATTCGGGCGTCGGCGGCATTACCGAATCCGATGTGACGCTGGCCACGGCCTCGGGTGCGATCATCATCGGGTTCAACGTGCGCGCCAACAAGCAGGCGTCCGAGCTCGCGGGGCGCGAAGGCATCGAAATCCGCTACTACAACATCATCTATGACCTCATAGACGATGTGAAGAACGCCATGAGCGGCCTGCTGGCTCCCGAAGTGCGCGAGACCTTCATCGGCTACGCCGAAATCCTTGAAGTGTTCAACATCTCGAAGGTCGGCAAGGTCGCGGGTTGCCGCGTCACCGAAGGCATCGTCGAGCGCGGCGCGGGCGTGCGCCTTCTGCGCGACAACGTGGTTATCCACGAAGGCAAGCTCTCGACGCTCAAGCGCTTCAAGGACGAGGTCAAGGAAGTGCCGGTCGGCCAGGAATGCGGTATGGCCTTCGAGAAATACGAAGATATGCGCGCAGGCGACGTCATCGAATGCTACCGCGTGGAAAAGATCGAGCGCAGGCTGTAAGGACTGCCGACATCGCAAGAGTTCAAAGGGCGCCCTTGAGGCGCCCTTTTTGCAGGCGCGGCTCGCCGGTATAGCGCCTCATGTCCCCTCCTTGGCGATGCAGACCTGGCGCCAACTCTCGGGCGTTAGGGGGCGCCGATCAAAATCGCCGAACCGGCTCACCAGTTCAAAGCCATTCTGCCTCAGCAACAATGGAAGTTCTTGAGGGAAAATCTGGCGCAATCTTAGGCTCGTACGCCTGAATGAGGGGTTGGACGCCGTTGACCAATACCAATTGGCCTCGCTTATCTGCGTAGTGGGGTTGTAGCTGATTGTCTCTTCCACCACGATCTCTCCGAGTTCGTCATGCCTGAAGGAACCCAAGAGTTGCCGTTCACCCAAGGGTAGCCTCAACAAGCGGGCATTGGGTACGAAAACATCGAAGACCAAGTTTCCGCCCGGCGCGAGATGGCGCCTGATTGTGGCAAACAGTCGGGCAAAGTCCTCCGTCGAATGCATATGCATAATGGAGTTTGCCGCAATCACCACGGCATCGAACGACTGGTTCAGTTGGAAGTCGCGCATATCGAGCGTGACAAAATTCACCTTCGCGCCCGTTTCGCGCGCAACAGAGCGCGCCCGTTCCAGCATGGTTTCAGAAAGGTCGCCTCCGACGACGTGGGCGCCGCTCTTCGCTAGGGGAACCGTAAAGCGACCGGAACCGCAGGCGAGTTCCAGCACCCTGCGCGAAGGCCCACCGGCGACTTCCACATAGAAGTTTTCCATGGTCGCATCGCGCGGTGCGATGAGGTCATACAATTCCGCATCGTCATATAAGCTAAGCATTGCAGCCCTCGTGCGAGGATAATCAGCATGACTATAATGGAAACGGCCATGCGGCGAATGCCTTGAATGGGCCGGTCCGTTGCCGATAATTCAACCGGCACAATCTTCAAAACTATACTACGTTTTCAGACCAGAAAGTGACGTCGCTTTCCTGAAACGCTCCAGACGACCGATTCGGCGCAAAGAAAATCTCGCAGCCCGAACAACAACGCAACGCCCTGCACGGCGGCTGCGTAGCGGCCATGCAGGGTCATATTATAATGGAACAGCCGCGTTAAACAGGCATTCCGGTGCCAAGGAGTTATCTATCCCGTGACCCAATTTACCCCCATTTCCGCTTTGCTTGGCGGTGGTCTTATCGGGCTTTCCGCCGTCATTCTCATGGCGTTCAACGGCCGCATCGCGGGCGCGACAGGTATCGCATCGGGCATCGTCCCGCCCTTACCCCCCGATTGGCGCTGGCGGCTCGCCTTCATCGCTGGTGCTGTGGTAGCTCCAGCCTTGATTGTGGTTCTTGGCGGCCGGCCGATCCCCTTTCAGAGCACAATTCCGACCCCTTGGCTGGTGGTCGGCGGGCTCATCGTTGGCGTCGGAGCCTATTTCGGCAATGGCTGCCCAAGCGGTCATGGGGTTTGCGGCATCTCGCGGTTGTCCCCCCGCTCGATCGTCGCGACGCTGACCTTCATGGCCACCGCGATCGCCACGGTTTTCGTCGTCCGCCACCTCGTAGGAGGTTTGTAAGATGCGTCCAATCCTTTCTGCGCTGCTCGCCGGACTTGTCTTCGGAGCGGGGATCGCCGTCTCGGGCATGATCAATCCTGCCAAGGTGCTCAATTTCCTCGACCTCGCGGGAGCCTGGGACCCTTCGCTCATCTTCGTTATGGGCGGGGCGGTTGCAGTCGCCACTATCGGTTACCGGCTGGTGTTCAGGCGGACCCGACCGCTGTTCGACACCAGCTTCCACCTGCCGACCCGGACCACAGTCGATGCGCGCTTGGTCGGCGGCTCGGCTCTGTTCGGGGTCGGCTGGGGCATTGTGGGCTTCTGCCCTGGCGGGGCGATACCCGCCTTGGGCCTTTTTGAACCCGATGCCGCGATTTTTGTTGTCGCCATGCTGGCCGGCTTGGGCGCCGCGCGCTGGTTCGACAGTCGCCGGGCCCAATTGGCCAGGTGATTTGGCTCACGTCAGCCGCATTACGGTCTGCTTCAGTTTCTCGATATCGGCCTCCCGGCTCAGCCGGTGATCCCCATCCGGAATGAGCGTAAAGGTCACCGGGTCAGAAATCAGGTGGCTGACGAGTTTCAGTGCATGAGCGGGGGGGACGTCTGTGTCCTTTCCTCCCTGGAGGATCGCCACCGGGCAGCGCGTGCGGATGGGGCCGAAAAAGAGCAGGTGCCGTTCGCCGTCCTCGATCAACTCCCTGGTGAGGACGTAAGGTTCATCCGAATAGTCCGAAGGCTGTTCGACCCGGCCCTTTTCCCAGAGATCGGCCAGCTCGGCGTCCGTAAAGGTGTTGCGCATCAAATCGCGCGTCATGTCGGTGGCGGGGGCGATCAATACGATCCCGCGTACACGGTCCTCGGCCTTTTCGCGCAAAGCCTTGTTGAGCAGCAGCGCTAGCCAACCTCCCATGGAAGAGCCGATTACGATCTGCGGGCCCCCGGTCGTCCCGAACACCGCCAGCGCCTCTTCGAGCCAACGCGAAATCGTGCCCTTGAGAAAGTCCCCGCCCGAGCGGCCATGGCCCGAATAGTCGAAGCGGGTGACAGAGAGGCCCTTTTCCGTCCCCAGCGCATCGAGAGCCTGGGCTTTCGAGCCGTCCATGTCCGAGCGGAAACCCCCGAGCCAGAACAGCCCCGGGGCACCGCCATCGCGCCGCAGAATGGCAATTTCTCGCGCCTCTCCGCCTGCTCCGACCATCATCTTTTCAAACGTAGCATCCATGCCTGTATCCTCAGGGCAAAGGGTCAAAGAATCGCCCCCGTTTGCTGTTGACTTTACCCTCGTTTGCCAAGATTTTAAGGCGCGCTCGGCCAGAGCCGCCTGAACGTTAACGATTCAAAGGAAGAAAGCCCATTCGTCGCCCGATGAGACCCGTGCAGCCCCAAAAAGATGGGCCGCGCTCCAATCACGAAATCACCGTTCCCGAAATCCAGCTTATCAACGCCGAAGGCCAGAATATTGGCGTGGTGCGCACCAGTGAGGCCATCACGATGGCTATGGAGGCCGGGATGGACCTTGTCGAGATTGCGCCCAATTCAGCGCCTCCCGTTTGCAAGATCCTTGATCTCGGCAAGTTTAAGTACGCCGCTCAGAAGAAGGCTGCCGAGGCGCGCAAGAAGCAGAAGGTGATCGAGGTCAAGGAGATCAAGCTCCGCCCCAATATCGACACCCACGACTATGACGTGAAGATGCGCTCGGTTGAGAAGTTCCTTGGCGAAGGCGACAAGGTGAAGGTCACCATGCGCTTCCGTGGCCGCGAAATGGCGCACCAAGAGCTCGGACTGGAGCTGCTCAACAAGGTGAAGGATCAAATGGAGGAGATCGCCAAGGTCGAATCTTCCCCGCGATCCGAAGGTCGGCAGATGGTGATGGTGCTCGCTCCACGCTGAGAGCCCAATCTACCTGCACCAATACGCTGGAAGGTGGTCGCAAGGCCACCTTTTGTCGTTACGGCCCTTGCCGAATGACAGGCGCCTAGGACACTAGGCCGCTGGGCACCAAAATTTTTTTACTCTTGAATCTTCCTTAACTCGAAACAGCCTAGTTTGCTCCCTCGCCATATTCCGCGATCTGATGCGCCAGGGGGGTCCGGCCAAATGTTTTCGCGCTTTTCCATTGCCCAGAAGATTTATTCATCCTTCGCCGTCCTGATCGTGATGCTCGCAGCGATCAGCCTTGTCGCCATTACCGGCTTGGCGCGCGTAACCGAAACGTTCGACGCCTATCAAAGCGGCACCGATCAGACCCTGTTGATCTCAGGCTACGTCGAGGCGCTGGCCGCCGCCCGTCTCGCGGATCAGCAATTCAGGGCCGATCCGACCAATGAAGCGGCGGACCGGCTCGCCCAGCGCATCGATGCACTGGTGCTCACGCCCGAAGTCATGGCGTTTCTCGCGAGCGATGCTGAAAAGCTGGCGATGCTGGAAGAGCTTGACGAAGACGTCGAACTCTATGCCGCAGCTTTCGACAAACTGGTCGCTCACCAGCGGAACGCCAATCGACTGACCGCCGAAATCGCCCGGCTTGGCGCCGATCTGCGCGCCAATGCGGGGGGAGCTGTCCAAGCCGCCAGTGCCAGCGCCAATTTCAACGCCACGGGCATTGCCGGCCAGGCCGTGCAGGAGATCCTTCTCACCCAGCTCGATGTCGAGCGCTTCCTCCTGACCAACGACCCTTTATTGTTCGAATCCGCCTTTGCCAATGCCGGGATGGCGCACGAAACCTTTACGCGCCTTCACGCTGCGGTGTTCAGTCAGGATCAGAAGGCCAATGTCGCCCGGATTCTCGCCGACCTTGAGGCCTATGGTACGAGCATGACCGAATTGCGCGCCGAGATAGAGGCCCGCAATGGGGTCATGGGTGACGAACTCGAGCCGCTCGGTATCGAGATGGAAGGCGACTATCGCGCTCTGCTTGACCTCGTCAGTGCCGAGCAGGCCGCGCTGGGCGCGGAAGCCGCGTCCCAGGCCGCCCTGGCACAAACTGTGATCATCGCCGCCGCCGCGTTTGCGCTTCTTGCGGGCGCAGGGCTTGCTCTGTTCATCGGGTCCAAGCTTTCGGCCACCATCCGCAAGGTTGCCGCCGACATGCGCGCGCTGGCCCATGGCGACTTCGACCTCGCTCTCGATGACAAGCAACGCCACGAAGTGGGTCAGATGATAGAGGCGCTCGCCATCTTCCGCGACAACGGCAAGGCCATGCGCGAAATGGACGCCGAAAAGGAACAGGTGCAACGCCGCGAGATGGCAGAAAACGCCGTACGGCTCGAACTGCAGCAGGAAATCCGCAAGGTGGTCGCGGCATCGCTGGCCGGTGATTTCTCGGTGCGCATCGAAAAGCACTTCGACCGTCCCGAGCTCGACGAAGTCTCCCGTTCGGTTAATGCGCTGATCGAGACGGTCGATCGTGGCCTTACGGAAACCGGGGCAGTCCTTTCCGCGCTTGCCGGCGACGATCTGTCGGTGCGTGTCACAGGCAGTTATCAAGGCGCGTTTGACCGACTCAAATCCGACACGAATGCGGTTGCAGAGCGCTTTGCCCAGGTACTGGGACGGTTGCGCGTCACCGCCCGCACACTCAAGACGGCCACCAGCGAGATTCTGTCCGGCGCCAACGATCTTTCGGCGCGAACCACGCGCCAGGCCGCAACCATCGAGGAGACCGCCGCAGCAATCGAGCAATTTGCAGCAACCGTTGCGGAAAATGCTGCCAAGGCCGAAGAGGTCGCGAGCAAGGCCGAGAACGCCTCCGTGATGGCCAGCGCCGGGGGAAAGGTGATAGACCACGCAAACGAGGCGATGGTACGCATAACCGCATCCTCGGAAAAGATTTCCGATATCATCAAGCTGATCGACGATATCGCCTTCCAGACCAACCTGCTTGCGCTCAACGCCTCGGTCGAGGCTGCGCGAGCCGGGGAGGCGGGCAAGGGCTTCGCCGTGGTCGCCATCGAGGTGCGGCGGCTGGCTCAGTCGGCAGCAAAGGCTTCGTCGGAGGTAAAGGCCCTGATCGAACAGTCCGCCGCGGAAGTTGCAGGCGGGTCCAAACTCGTCTCGGAAGCTGCCGCCAAGCTCAGCGCGATCCTGTTGGCGGTCAAGGAAAATGCGGAGATCATGCATGCGATCTCCGGCGCCAGCCGCGAGCAGGCGTCGGCGATCGGTGAGGTATCGTCCGCCGTGCGTCAGCTCGATGAAATGACCCAGCAGAACGCTGCGCTGGTCGAGGAGACGAATGCGGCAATCGAGCAGACCGAAGAACAGGCCCGCTCACTCGACGCTATAGTGGATATCTTCGATCTCGACGGTTCGAAGGCGGCGCCTATCGAAGATGAGGTCCGGGGCCGCGGGATAGACCATAGGCCCTTGGCCCGGGCCGTATAGGGGCGCGTCAAAGGCTGCACGGCGACAAACAAACGCTATTCTGCGGCGTCGCGACCCGGAGTGTCAGCGGGCGCGTTGGGATCACCTGCGGCGGTTTCACACGCCAGATCTGGGAAGGCCGCGATGCGTCGGCCGGAAAAATCGTCGCGCAGGACGAGCAGGTCACGTTCCTCGAAGTAGGTCAGCAGCCGCCGCGCACGGCCGGCCGAATGGCTGCCATAGGCGCGGGCGAGGGAGGCATCGGACGGGCAAGGCAGGCCGTCCACCGCTGCGCGAGCGAGCAACAGGAATACGCCCTGCACGTCCTCGCTCAATTCATTGGCAAGTCCGAGCGCCTTTTGCCAGGTCTCACTTTGGGCGGTTTGTGAATCAATCCCGGCGCGGGCTACCGAGAAGCGGCGTTTGAATTCGCTGAGATCGGGTGGAGCGCCAGGTACGCGCCGGATACGGCAACGCACGAGAAAATCCTGATAGAGCACGGCCACCGAGCGATAGCTCGCCTCAGGGTCTTCGAGGATTTCACTGAGGACCGCCGCGATCAGGGCGTCACGTTCGGCCTCGTCTATTTCAGGAAAAAGCGTTTCGCGCTGCGGCTGGGGCACAGGCGCGCTCAGTTGGGCGAGAATATCGGCCGTGGGCCGGGGCGCCGGTTGGGCAGGCCTTCGTGGCGGCACCCGCAAATCCTCGTCGGCGCCGGGCGTGAAGATGAGATCCGCCGCCTCTTCGCCGCGTGCAGCTTCCGGCAGCGGCATAAGCCTGGGGCTGGTCGAGCGGGCGGAGGTTTCCACCGGGCCGATGATCACCGGCAAGGGACGGCGCGCCAGAGCCGGCCCAAGCGCCACGAACTGCCCCCGTGCCAGATCGCGGAACATCTCGGTTGCACGGCGGTCCATGCCCAGAAGATCACCCGCACGGGCCATGTCGATATCGAGAAACGTTCGGCCCATGAGGAAATTGCTCGCCTCGGCCGCAACATTCTTGGCAAGTTTTGCAAGCCGCTGGGTAGCAATGACCCCGGCCAGTCCGCGCTTGCGCCCGCGGCACATCAGATTGGTCATAGCCCCGAGAGAAAGTTTCCTTGCATCATCGGACACCTCCCCGGCTGCGGCTGGTGCGAAAAGCTGGGCCTCGTCGACGACGACCAGCATTGGATACCAGAACTCGCGTTCCGCGTCGAAAAGCCCCCCCAGAAAGGCGGCGGCGGCGCGCATCTGGGCTTCGGTGTCGAGCCCTTCGAGTGAAAGAACCGCCGATACGCGGTGCTGGCGGACCCGGCCCGCGATACGGGTCAGTTCTGTCTCCGACCGGTCGGCCTCGACAACCACATGACCAAACTGATCGACAAGCGTCACGAAATCGCCTTCCGGGTCAATGACGCATTGTTGCACCCATTTGGCGCTCTGTTCGAGCAGGCGGCGTAGGAGGTGGGACTTGCCCGAACCGGAATTGCCCTGGACGAGGAGCCTTGTCGCCAGCAATTCCTCGAGATCGAGCGGTGCGGTGGCACCCGCCCGCGTTGTCCCCATGTCGATCTCGACGGTCATTGGGTAAAATGGCCTCCGCTCATATTGGGGTGATTCCCGGCACGAATGTGCAGGGCGAATCTAGCCCAGCACAGAGCGCGGAACCATAGCCGCACGCTGCGTTTTCCCGTTAATCGTGGTGGGCGGCACGTTGCCGCCCGTGCTTGAATCGCGATAGTTTCAAATACTTGATCTCATCCAGGGAAGTGGCGCGGATGCTGGAAAAACTACTGGGACTCGTCAGACGCCCGTTCCGTGGCCAAATCGAGCCAGCCGGTCCGCAGTATGGCGCCTTGCCTTACAGGTTTATCGATGGACAGCTTGTCGTCCTGCTCGTTACCTCGCGCGGCCGCGGCAAGTGGATTTTCCCCAAAGGCGCACTCATCGAGGGCAAGACGCCCTGGGAAAGCGCGGCCTACGAGGCCTACGAAGAAGCGGGCGTCGAAGGGGAGATCGAGCAGACGCCGATCGGCTCCTATCTGCTACCGGTTACCGAAGAGCGCCCAGCACCCGTCGAGGTCAAGGTGTTTCCCCTAAAGGTCACCAATCAGCGTGAAGATTGGAAGGAAATGGGACAGCGCTATCGGCACTGGGCGGTTCTGCCCGAGGCCAAGCGCCTGATCACCCACGAGGGATTGGCGGACCTTGCCTTGGCCTTGGCACAACGCGAGCTTAGCCGACCCAAGAGCAAGCCCTAAAGCCCAAAGAAGAACTTCATTGCGAAATAGATTATCGCGGCGATCAACGCGGCTGCGGGCACGGTGACGATCCAGGCCGCGCCGATCGAGAAGGCGTGCTGACGGCGCACGAGATAGCGACGCTGGCGCTTGTTGAAATTGGCAATCGCCTCTTCAGGGGTTTTGTTGAGGTGGTCAGTCTTGAGGAAGACTCCCTCGGGGCTTACTGCTTTATTTTTAATACCTTTATTGGAAAATCCTTCGCGCAGGAAACCTACCCCGAATATCGCGCCGACCGCGATATGGGTCGAGGATACGGGCAAACCAAGCGCCGATGCGACGAGCACAGTGGTGGCCGCCGAAAGAGCGACGCAGTAGCCGCGTATCTCGTTGAGCTTGGTGATCTTTTCGCCGACCACGCGGATGAGACGCGGCCCGAAAAGCGCCAGCCCGAGCGCGATGCCGAGCGCGCCTATGGCCAGAACCCAAAGCGGCAGCGCGACGCGCGCATCGCCAGCGATCCCGCTGTCCACCGCGGCGACAATCGCCGCAAGGGGACCCACCGCGTTGGCAACATCGTTGGCGCCGTGAGCAAAGGACAAGAGCGCCGTGGCAAAGATCAGCGGCAGGCGGAACATCACCGCCACATGCTTGTTGGTGTTCTCCATGCCGGTGGTTCGTTTGGCAACCCAGGGCTTGGTGGCCAGCCAGCCCAACCCAGCAAAAAGCAGGCCCAGAAAAAGAACCACGTGAGGTTCGGGTTTCCACACGCGGCTAAGCCCCTTCATGGACATATACATGGCAAAGACGCCGGTCATTAGTCCCACGAATACCGGCACCCAAACCCGTGCGGAGGCAGCCTTCTCGCGCTGATCGAGGATCGTCGCATAGATTATCGACAAGAGAAGCGCGGCCAGTACCCCCCCCATGACAGGCGAGATCACCCAACTGGCGGCAATCGTCGCCATGGTCGGCCATGTAATGGCGGAGAAACCGGCTGCGGCGATCCCGGCGCCCACCACGCCGCCCACGACCGAATGCGTAGTTGAAACGGGGGCACCAAGGATGGTCGCGAGGTTGATCCACAGCGCGGAGGACAACAGCGCCGCCATCATGACCATGATGAAAGCCGTGGTGTCGAGGCTGGTATCGGGTGCTATGATGTTGCGCGAAATGGTTGTCACAACGTCGCCACCGGCCAAAAGCGCTCCGGCCGCTTCGCAAACAGCGGCAATGACCAGGGCTCCGGTCATGGTCAGCGCCTTGGCGCCGACGGCAGGGCCCATATTGTTGGCGACGTCGTTGGCGCCGATATTGAGCGCCATATAGGCGGCGATAACGGTGGCAATGATTACGAGATAGCCGAGCGGGCCGCCACCCACGGCAAAAAATGCCCAGACCAGCGCCAGCAGAAGAAACACCAGCGCAATGCCAGGTGCCGCGCCCGCGCGTGCCGATTCCCTCGTGGCGCTGCCTAGCTGGCCAACCCGCTTGAGGTCCTTGTCGATGGTGCTTTTTGCCATGGGCTTTCCGGATCCGGCGCTTCGTGTATTCGCTTTGACGGGTCCCCGCTGCCCATAACGGAGCGGGAGGGCAGTTTCCAGCCCCAATGTGACAGAACTGTCATGTTTTAAGGGTTAGCTAGCTTTCCGCCAGCGGGCTGAACGGACGAAATCCGGTATGTCCGCCGCTGGCATAGGACGGGCAAAGGCGTAACCCTGCAGGGCCGCGCAGCCCATTTCGGCAAGGATGCTGGCATGCTCGCGGGTTTCCACGCCCTCGGCGATCGCGGAAATGCCCAACGAGGCCCCGATATCGATTATCGACTGCACGAGTGTGCGCTGCTCGCGCGAGCCGGTGATCGGCTGAACAAGCTGGCGGTCGATCTTCAGCCGCTTGGGCCGCAATTTCATCAGACTCAATATCGAGGCGTAGCCCGTGCCGAAATCGTCGATTTCAATGTCGATCCCGAGTTCCTTGATCTGGTCGATGTTCCAGCTCACGATCCCTTCGTTTTCGTCGAGATAGATCGACTCGACCAGTTCGAACGCGACCCCGCCCAATGGGATATCGAGGCGTTTCAGCGTGTCGATGAGATGTTCATCATGGAGCCGACGCGCCGAGACGTTGACCGAAACGCGCGGAACAAAGATGCCGGCCCTATCCCATTCACAGCGCTGGGCAAGGGATTGTTCGAGGATCAACCTGTCGAGCGTACCGACGACATTGATATCTTCAGCGATGTTGATGAATGCGTCGGGCGTCAGGATACCGCGGGTCGGGTGGTTCCACCGTGCCAGCGCCTCCACGCCTATGACGTCGAGCGTGATGGCATCAAACTGGGGCTGGTAATAGGCGATGAATTCACCGTGGTCGAGGCCCGAGAGGATGTCGTCGGCCACCCGCTTGGTCGTCACGATCTCGGCCTGCAGTTCATCGGAGAAGAACTCGGAGCGGTTGCCGCCGCGTTTTTTTGCCCGGTAAAGCGCGATATCGGCATTCACCAATAGCTGTTTTGGGGTAACCCCGGTGCAGTCCGCACTGGCGATGCCGATGGAAACGCCGAAACGGCACTCATGGCCCTGAAAAGAAACCGGGCGGCGCATGGCCCTGATGATACCGCCGGCAAGGTCGCGCAGTTCCACATCTGTTTTTTCGCCCAGGCAGAAGACCACGAACTCGTCACCTCCAATCCGGGCGACGAAATCGCTCTGGCGTACGGCCGATTTGAGGATTTCGGCAGCATGGATGAGCATGGCATCGCCTGCGGCGTGGCCGAGCGTGTCATTGATCTGTTTGAACCGGTCCAGATCGACGTGAAGTATCGAAGCCTGGATGGGGATTTTGGCAACCCGCTTCGCATGCATCTCCAGTACATCGTCGAGGTACCGCCTGTTGGGCAGGGCGGTCAGGGGGTCGTGCAGCGCGTTGTGCTCGATGCGCGCTTTGGCGGTTTCCAGTTCGAAGTTCTTGGCCTCAGCCTGCGTCTTGGCACGCATCAAGGCTTCCGAAAGCCGCGCGTCGGCCGTTGCATCCCAGTTGACCCCGAGGATTCTGGGGGGCGATCCAGGGTCCTGATAGACCGAGCCGAGCGCGCGGATGTGGCGGACCTCGCCTTCCGGGGTCACGACACGAAAATTGGAAACATAGCGCTCCCCGGTGCGCACGGATTCATTGAACTCACGCTCGCAACGCTCGGCGTCTTCTTCGAGAAGTCTGCTGCGCCAGTGCGTATAGTCTCGCGCGCCCCCATCCTGGGGGTAGCCGTAAATCTCATTCATCCTGTCGTCCCAAGACAACTCGCCTGTCAGGATGTTCATCTCCCATACGCCGACCTGGGAAGTGGCGAGGGCGAGTTCGAGACGGCGTGAAAGACGCTGCAGTTCAAGTTCCCGACGCTTTTGCTCAATCAGCCGGCGCCGGCGATCGGCGCTGAGCCGGCCAACCAGCATGACCGGGATAAGCACGAAAGCAGCAGCCGCGATCATGGCCATGCGAAGGAACCACGCGTTAGGCGGCTCGGTGCCCCATCCGCCCTTGGGAACGGCCGCCAATTGCCAGCGGCCTGCAGGGAGTGAGACGTCGGCAAGGATCGGGTCCATGCCGAATACGGCCGCATCACCAAAGAATACGGTGCCATCAGCCCCCGAGCCGTCCTGACCCGCGATAGCGATGGTCAGCTCCTCACTGAGAGCATGAAGCCCGCTTTCGGTATAGAGGCGTTCTGCGTTGATTACGGCAGAGATAATGCCCCAGAATCTGTCGGTTCCGTCCGGCAGTGAAATGAAAACGGGGAAACGCGCGATGAAACCCCTGCCTCCCTGGACCAAATGGACCGGTCCCGCAAGCACCATGCGGCCGGTATCACGGGCACGCAAAGCCGTTTCAGACTGTTCGGGATGATTTGCATAGTCGAGCCCGAGCGCAGCTTCGTTTCCCTCTACCGGATAGATATACCGGATTACGAGATTTGGGGCGGCAGCGATGTTGTTGAGCTGGTTGTTCTGGGCAAAAAGGTAGCCGGCAAGGCTGGCGAACCGCGCCTGATTCATGTCCGGTTCGGTAGCTATGGTAGATACCAAGCCGTGTACGAGCTGAATGTTGGAGGTCACCTTGCCTTCCAGTTGAGCTCGTACCAGCGCGATTTGGCCGAGCACCTCGTTGCGCTGGGTTTGCTCGTGAATGGAGCGGTTCTGCATTTCGGCAAAGGCAATGGCCGCCACGATCACCACCAGGGCGATAGCGGTAGGGATATTGCTCGCATGGAAGACCCGGCGCGCGAATCTTTTCAGCGCGATCGGGACACCGTTAGCCACGATAGTGTCCGCCTCTTGTCTATTTGCCGCATAAATAGGACACAAGTGTTAGCCAATATCGTTTAACAGGCCCTTTAGGAGCCGTCCGTTTTCCCGTTTATGTCGCCAAGTATTATTTATGCAGGCACCAAGTCGTCTAACCGTCCCCAATGCGGCCTAAGCCTATGCCACACCGATCCGGACTAGGGCAGGTGAAACATGGGGATGAGATCAACCTGGACGGGCGAGTGGTCAGGGTTGGTTTCCATGATGTCGCCCATCATGGCCCACCAGCGGCGCATGATTTCGGTTTCCGGCAATGCGTGTATCGAATTGGCTTCTGCGCGCACGAATGTTGCAAAGAGACAATGGGTCTCCGGGTCCAGCCATATCCAATAGTCCGATATCCCGGAGGAGCGCAGCAAGTCGGCAAGCTCGGGCCAGATCTCGTCGTGTCGGCGCCGGTATTCGTCCATGCGGCCAGGAGTGAGTCTCATCCTGAAAGCAACGCGCTCGACCATGGTTAGATTATCCCCCCCGATCCGCCGGCCACGGCTGGCCGCTGCGCCGCAACGTGCTGGCGATAGCCCGAAGCCCTGTAAGTCGAGACCGGGTCGGCAGCATTGCCCTTGCGCATGCGTGCCATCGCGAGAATGGGCTCGACGTCCGTGCGGAAGGCCTGCTTGAGTGTTTGCGCGGCCATCAAGGCGTCATTGTCATCCTGGTAAGCGGTAAGCGCGACTCTATCGACGAGTAGCGCCTGGGCGTAGGCGCGCTGGACTTCCATGGCGCTCTGCATCAGGCTCTCTATGGGATCGGTCACGTTGTGGCTCTGATCGAGCATATGGGCCGGGCTAAATCCCCTCGCCCCGCGCGCCTCGGCATCCACCAGTTCGTTGAACACGAGAAAAAGCCGATAGGGGTCTATTGAGCCGGTATCGAGATCGTCATCGCCATACTTGGAATCGTTGAAGTGGAACCCGCCTAGCTTACCGCTCTGAATCAGTCGGGCAACAATCATTTCGATATTGACGTTTGGCGCATGGTGCCCGAGATCGACAAGGCAATAAGCCTGCGGCCCAAGCTCCTGAGCGATCATGTAATTGGTGCCCCAGTCCTGAACCACGGTGGAGTAAAAGGCCGGCTCGTACATCTTGTGCTCGGTAAATATGCGCCAGTCGGGCGGGAGCGCTTTGACGATTTCCTTCATTGAAGACAGATATCGCTCGAACTGGGTCGTAAAATTGGTCTGGCCCGGAAAGTTCGAGCCATCGCCGATCCAGACCGTCAGCGCCTTGGAACCCAGCGCTTTCCCGATTTCGATGCACTCGACATTATGCTCTACCGCTTGCGCGCGGGTGGCTGCGTCCGCATGGCTCAGTGAGCCGAATTTGTAGGAATGCGTCTGTCCGGGCGCGTCCGAGAAGGAGTTCGAGTTCATGGCATCAAAGCCGAGGCCAAGAGCGTCGGCCTTGTGGCGCAAGGCCTTGGGATCGGCCTTGTCCCAAGGAATGTGAAGCGAAACCCTGGGGGTTGCGCCTGTCAACGTCTGAATGACCGCACAATCCTCGAGCTTATCGAAAATGTCGCGCGGTTCCCCGGGACCGGGGAAGCGGGCAAACCGTGTGCCGCCCGTGCCCACGCCCCAGGATGGAATGGCAACGTCATAGTGCGAAACCTTGGCCACGATATCCTCGATATCGATTCCACGCCTTTCAAGTTGAATGCCCAATGCCTCGAAATCGCTGCGCAACGCGGATGCGTGTCTTTCGTTCTCGGAGGCAATGGCCTCCGTTAGGGTATCGAGCCCGGACATGTTCTTTCCTCCCTTGCACCGGCAAGCGGCGTACTTGGCCGATTAGCTTGTCGGCCTCCTAAGCCCTTCGGCCGAACTAGCGTGTAAAACTCTGGGCATTGCCCGCGTCGACATTGATGATATTGCCTGTGGACTTTGCCGACATTTCGGAGGCGAGAAAATAGATCGCTTCCGCAATGTCCTCGGGCAGTACGGAGCGCTTGAGCATGGACCGTTGCCGATAGTGTTCTTCGAGTTCGTCGGTGCCCATGTTGTAGGCTGCCGCGCGCTGCTCTTTCCATTCACCGGTCCAGATCTTGGAGCCGCGCAGCACCGCATCGGGATTAACCACATTTACCCGGATCTGTTCGGCGGCTCCTTCGAGCGCAAGGCAGCGCGCCAAGTGAATCTCGGCCGCCTTGGCCGTGCAATAGGCCGAAGCATTGGGCGAAGCGGCCAGCCCGTTCTTGGACGCAACAAAGACCACGTTGCCACCAATCTTTTGCGCTTTGAACAGCTTGAAGGCCTCTCGGCTGACGAGAAAGTAGCCCGTGGCAAGGATATCCATGTTGCGGTTCCAGAGCGCAAGGGTGGTATCCTCGATCGGGGCCGACGACGCCAGTCCCGCATTGGACACCAGGATATCCAGGCCGCCAAAAGCGACCACCGCGTGGTTAAACCCCTCGATGACCATGGTTTCGTCGGTTACATTGAGGCGAACGGTGCGGACGACGTCGGCGCCATACCGGCTAGCGAGATCGGCGTGGGCCCTCTCGAGTGCGGCCTCATCGATGTCGGCCAGCATGACGCACGCGCCTTCCGAGAGCAGCCTGTCAGCACTGGCGCGACCGATGCCTCCCGCTCCACCGGTGATCAGCGCAACGCGGCCGGCCAACGACTTGGGCTTTGGCATGCGCTGGAGCTTGGCCTCCTCAAGCAGCCAGTATTCGATATCGAACGCTTCCTGCTCATCGAGCCCGCGATAGGTTGAAACCGCCGAGGCTCCGCGCATCACGTTGATGGCATTGATATAGAACTCGGCCGAGATGCGCGCCGTGGCCTTGTCATTCGCGAAGGTCATCATGCCCACGCCAGGCACGAGGAAAACCACGGCGTTGGGATTGCGCATGGCTGGGGAATCGGGGCGTTTGCAGCGCTCGTAATAGGCAGCATAGCCTGTCCGATATTGCGCGACCGCTCCGGGCAATGCGGCTTCGAGCGAAGCGAGGTCCGGTCTGGTCGGATCGAATTCTACCACCAATGGAGCGATCTTGGTGCGCAGGAAATGATCCGGACAGGACGTGCCCAGCGGGGCCAGTGCATCGAGTGCTCGCGAATTGACGAATTCAAGCACCACCGGGCTATCATCGAAATGGCCGACCTTATGGCTCTCGGCCGAAATCAATCCACGGATAGCGGGCATGAGGCGTGCCGCGATTGCCTGCCGTTGTTCAGTTGGCAATGCCTCGTGCCGGACGCCGCCAAATGCCGGCTTGTTTGCAGTTTGCTTTTCAAGCCAGGCAATGGCTGCATTGATCGTTGCGAGGGTGGTTTCATAGCAGCTCTTGGCGGTGTCACCCCAGGTGAACAGGCCATGACTCTCCAAAACAACGCCTTTGGCGGATGGGTTTTCCTGGCAAAACCTTTCCAGCCAGAGCCCGAGTTCGAGCCCTGGCCTTTTCCATGGCAGCCAGCCAATCGTGTCCCCAAAGATTTCCCGCGTCAGCGCCTTGCTATCGGCGCTCGCGGCAATAGCGATGATGGCATCGGGGTGCATGTGATCCACATAGGGATGCGAGACGAAGGCGTGGAGCGGGGTGTCGATAGATGCCGCCCGCGGGTTTAGGTTGAAGGTGCAATGGGGCAGATAGCCCACCATTTCGTCTTCATGCTCCGCGCCGCGATAGAGGTTCTTGAGAGCCCGGAGCTTGTCCATATAGAGCGTGGCAAAACCATCGCGTTTGATGGTGCCCAAGTCGCCGCCCGACCCTTTCACCCAGAGCACCTCGACAGGCTTTCCTGTCAGCGGATCGTTCTCGAAAATCTTGGAGGAGGTGTTTCCGCCACCATAATTGGTCACTCTTTTGTCCGATCCGAGCAGATTGGAGCGATAGACCAATTGCGCAACTTCACTCATTCCCGATGCAATCGCATCGTCCCACAGCGATGACAGTCGCGCGGACGAAGTCGTTTCGGTCATGATTTCCTCCCCGTTCGGAAAGCCCTGGCTTTGTTTTCCGGAGCCCGTTGTGCACGCAACGCAAGCCTACTGTCAATCATAAACGATCACAAACGATCATTTCTGATTAAATACGATTGACAGTGATCGAAAATGATGAAAACTGTCGGTATGGGAGGGTCGAACATGCATGAAAGTGAGCGCCACAGGGTTATTCTCGCTGCCGTGCAAGCGCGGCCTGTCGCGACGGTGCAAGAACTTGTCGAATTGACAGACACCTCGGAAGCCACGATCCGCCGGGATATTGCCGCCCTTCATGTGCAGGGCAGGCTACGGCGCGTCCGGGGTGGGGCGGAAGCCCTGACGCCGCCGACACAAGGCAACCTTGTGGGCAGGCCGTTCTCGGTCAATGAAACGATCAATATCGGCCTCAAGCGCGCGATAGCCAAGGTAGCCGTCGATTTATGCGCCGACGGGGATTCCATAATCATCAATGGGGGCACAACGACCTATCAGATGGTTTTCCATTTGGTGAACCGGCGCTGTCAGGTGTTTACCAACTCATTCCCTATCGCCAGTCATCTGCTCGGCCACTCCAAGAACAGCGTCATCGTTCCCGGAGGCACTATTTATCGCGAGCAGAATATCATTCTTTCGCCCTTTGAAAGCGATGTGACCAAGCATTTCTATGCGCGCCGCATGTTCATGGGTGCCCAGGGCATCGGACCTCACGGGCTGACCGAAGCCGATCCCCTGCTGATTCAGGCCGAACAGAAGCTGCTCAATCAGGCCGATGAGCTGGTGGTCCTGGCGGATTCATCGAAGTTCCGGCAGCGATCAAGCCTGATCCTGTGCAAGCTCGAGCGCATCCACATGGTTATCACCGACCGCAACATCCGTGACGAGGACCGACAAATGCTCGAGGAGCGAGGCGTAGCGATACGCATCGCCGGGCCCTCTGACAACGCGGAGGAGGAAGTTTCGCCTTCGGTCGCTTGACCGGCCGAGGACGACGATCAACGCAACGCTCGAGGGAGGAAATATCATGAGCTTGTTGAAAAGACTTATTGCAACCACTGCACTTACGGCCGCCATGTTCACATTGGCAGCACCCGCGCAGGCCCAGACGCGCATCGCGCTCGTGGTCAAATCGCTGGGTAACGGCTTTTTCGAAGCTGCAAATGCCGGAGCGCGAGAAGCCGCCGAGGAGCTTGGCGATGTCGAGATCATCTACACCGGCCCAACCGAACCGACGGCCGAGGCCCAGATCGAGGTTATCAACAGCCTGATCGCCCAGCAGGTCGATGCAATTGCGATTTCGGCAAATGACCCCGACGCCCTCGTCCCGGCCCTGCAACGCGCCATGGATCGCGGTATCACCGTCATCTCCTGGGACTCCGGCGTAGCCCCCGAGGGCCGTGCCATGCACCTCAATCCCTCTTCAAACGAGTTGATCGGCAACACCATCATCCGCCTTGCTGCAGATCACCTGCCGGACGGGGGGCAAGTCGCCATACTCTCGGCCACCGCAACCGCCACCAATCAGAACATCTGGATCGATGAAGCGCGTAAGGTGCTGCCCAACTATCCCGGCATCGAACTGGTTACCGTGGTCTATGGCGACGATCTTGCCGACAAGTCTTATCGGGAAGCGCAGGGCCTGATGCAAACCTACCCTGACCTCGATGCGATCATCGCCCCGACGACGGTGGGCATCGTAGCTGCCGCCCAGGCGGTGACAGACGCAGGCAAAATCGGTGAGATCAACGTCACCGGGCTCGCTCTGCCCTCGGAGATGGCCGGGCACGTCCACTCCGGCGCCAGCCAGTCCTTTGCGATCTGGAACCCGATCGATCTTGGCTATTCCGCTGCTTATATCGCCCATGCGCTGGCCACCGGCGCGGCCGTGGCCGAACCGGGCGCAACGATCTCCATCGGCCGCGTCGGCGAAATAACCATCGGGGAGAACGGGGAAGCGGCGATGTCCGATCCGTTCACCTATGACGCATCGAACGTGGACGAGTTCAAGTCCATCTTCTGATGTTTCCTTTGGCGGTCCGGCATTGGCGCCGGACCGCCTTTGACCAACAATGCGACCACGCACCTTTCACGCAGGCGAGCGCACCATTCCCAAACGAGCCAGTCACGATGCCTAGGGCCCCAGACAGTGCCGTGCCACGCCCCTGCCTTTCACTAAGGGACGTATCCAAGAGCTTTCCTGGCGTGCGCGCGCTCAACCGCATCGGGCTCGAACTGCATCCGGGTCAAGTCACCGCTCTCGTTGGCGAAAACGGGGCCGGCAAATCCACTCTGGTTAAAATCCTGACCGGCATCTACCAGCCCGACGAGGGCGCGATAGAGCTCGACGGGGCGCCGATTTCACTGCCGACGGCACACGCGGCGCTCGACCAAGGCATCACGGCCATCCACCAGGAAACGGTCCTGTTCGACGAGCTTTCGGTCGCCGAGAACATCTTTCTCGGTCACGCACCGCGGACGCGGATCGGCTTGATCGACTGGCGCAGGCTGCGCGCCGAGGCGAGCAGCCTTCTCCAGGCCATGGGCGCACCGATCCACCCCGACATGCGCCTTAAGGACCTATCAATTGCCAACAAGCATCTGGTGGCGGTTGCCCGTGCCCTGTCGATCGAAGCGCGGATCGTCATCATGGACGAGCCGACCGCGGCCCTCTCGCACAAGGAAATCGAGGAGCTGTTTGTTCTGATCGACATGCTCAAGCAAGACGGCAAGGCGATCTTGTTCATATCGCACAAATTCGACGAAATCTTCCGCGTCGCCGACCGATATACGGTTTTTCGCGATGGCGAAATGGTCGCCTCGGGCATGATGAGGGACACCAGCCAGGCCGAACTTGTTCGCATGATGGTTGGCCGATCAGTCGAGCACGTATTTCCCAAGCAGGATGTCACGCCCGGCGAGACCGTCTTGACCGTGAAGGGCCTGACCCATCCGACCGAGTTCGAAGACATCTCCTTTGACCTGCGCCGAGGCGAGATACTGGGCTTTTATGGTCTGGTCGGCGCTGGTCGCACCGAGACCATGCAGGCACTTTTCGGCATCACGCGGACGAGCGCCGGCACGGTCACGCTCGATGGGAAGCCTGCGCTGGCGAAAAACCCGGCCCACGCCGTCGATATGGGGATCGTCTATGTGCCCGAGGATCGGGGACGTCAGGGCGCAGTCATCGGGCTGCCGATCTTTCAGAACATTTCCCTACCCTCGCTGAGGAACACGTCGCGCGCCGGTTTTCTTCATATTGCCAACGAGCTTGCGCTTGCCCGAAAATATTCAGAGCGGCTCGACCTGCGAGCTGCGGCCCTGGATCAGGACGTCGGCACGCTTTCGGGCGGCAACCAGCAGAAGGTCGTTATCGGCAAGTGGCTGGCCACGCGCCCGCGTGTCATCATTCTCGACGAGCCGACCAAAGGCATCGACATCGGCTCGAAGGCAGCCGTCCATGCCTTTATGAGTGAACTTGCGGCGGAAGGGCTTTGCGTCATCATGGTTTCCTCGGAATTGCCGGAAATAATGGGCATGTCCGATCGGGTGATCGTCATGAGGGAAGGCCGCATCGCGGGCGAGTTCGATCGGTCCGGCCTTAACGCTGAAACCCTGGTGCGAACCGCCGCCGGGATCGAGGGAGAGGCCGCATGAGCATCGTCCTCAAGCACCGCGAAATGATCCTCGTTGCCGCTATCGGCCTCCTGCTCGCGCTGATATCGATGCGGTTCCCGGCTTTTCTCGAGCCGCGCAATCTGGTGCGTGTCTTCGATGATACGTCCATTCTGGCGATGTTGGCGCTTGGGCAAATGCTGGTGATCCTTACCCGCTGTATCGACCTTTCCATGGCCGCCAATCTAGCCTTGTGTGGCATGGTGGTCGCCATGCTCAATGCAGCCTTTCCCGGGGTTCCCGTCCCGGCCCTGATCGCTGGGGGCATGGTGCTCGGCGCGAGCCTCGGCGCGCTCAACGGGGTTTTGGTCTGGAAGCTCAACATGCCTTCCATCGTTGTCACGCTGGGCACGATGACCATCTTTCGCGGCTCGATCTTTCTTCTCTCGGGAGGCCAGTGGGTCAACGCCCACCAGATGGATGACGCCTTCAAAGCCCTGCCGCGCACCGTTGCGCTGGGCCTCCCGGTATCGTCGTGGATCGCCGTTGCGGTGATCGGCCTGTTTCTCATTCTCATGAGCCGCGCGCCACTGGGGAGGGCTTTCTATGCGGTTGGCGTCAACCCAACGGCCTCGGTCTATGCCGGTATCAATGTCGGCCGGACGCGGTTCTTCGCCTTCACCGTGGCAGGCATGGTTGCCGGGCTGGCGGGTTACCTCTGGGTAGCGCGGTACGCGGTTGCCTATGTGGACATAGCAGGCGGGTTCGAATTGCAGATCATCGCCGCTTGCGTGATCGGGGGGGTATCGATCGCAGGCGGGATCGGGACCGTGCCGGGCGCCGTCCTCGGGGCGTTATTCCTTGGCGTGGTCAATAACGCCTTACCCGTCATCAATGTTTCGCCCTTCGCGCAAATGGCCATCTCGGGGGCCGTCATCACTGTCGCGGTGATCTTCAATGCCCGCAACGAGCGCAAGAAGGGCCGCATAATCCTGAAACGGGCGCAGGGGGAGGGCGCAGCATGACCCAGATACCCCATATCTCACGCGCGATACCGGACCGGCTCGAGAGCCCGCTGGCCACCGCGCTCAAGAGCTGGGAAATGCTGCTGATCGTCGTGGCGATAGCGATCTTCATCGCAAACAGCCTGGCGTCCCCCTATTTCCTCAACCCGTGGAGCCTGTCGGACGCGACTTTCAATTTCACGGAGAAGGCGATCATCGCACTGGCGATGGCCATGGTCATCATATCGGGCGAAATCGATCTTTCGGTGGCATCCATTATCGCCCTTGCCTCCACGGCCATGGGGTTTGCCCTTCAATTTGGTGCCGATGCGCCAACGCTTGCCGCAATAGGGATTTTGGTCGGAATTGCGTGCGGCGCGTTCAACGGCCTGCTGGTCAGCGGGCTCGGTCTGCCCTCGATTGTGGTCACCATCGGCACGATGAGCCTTTTCCGAGGCATTTCCTATATTGTCCTGGGCGACCAGGCATTTCGCGGCTATCCGCGCGATTTCGCATGGTTTGGTCAGGGTTATGTCTGGTGGGTCGTTTCGTTCGAGATCGTCCTGTTTCTCGCTCTGGCAATTGTCTTTTATGTTCTTCTCCATCGCACCAATTTCGGGCGAGCCGTCTTTGCCATCGGCAATAACCCGCTCGCAGCCCAGTTCTCGGGCATTCGCATTCGACGGGTGAAATTCGTGCTTTTCGTTCTTACCGGCCTGACAGCGGGAATAGCATCCGTGCTGCTGACGGCCCGCCTCGGGTCCACGCGACCGTCCATTGCATCCGGCTGGGAACTTGAGATCGTCACGATGGTCGTCCTGGGTGGCGTGTCGATCCTGGGAGGATCGGGCAGCATTGCCGGGGTGGTCATTGCTGCATTCATCATGGGGCTGGTCACGTTCGGACTGGGCCTGCTCAATGTCCCGGGGATCGTCATGTCCATCTTTGTCGGGGTCATGCTGATTGTCGTTATCGCCCTTCCCGTCGTTGCGCGGCGCCTCCGAGAGCGCAGAGCTGTCTGACGATGCGCCATGTCGGGGTCATTGATGTCGGCAAGACAAACGCAAAGGTCGTGGCCGTCGACCTGAGCGCCATGCGCGAGACTGCCGTGCGAACCGCGCCCAATCGCGTGCTGGCTGGCCCTCCATACGCCCACTTCGATATCGACGGGCTTTGGGGCTTCATCAGAACCGCCCTCGCAGAAATCAACCGCGAATTTCCCCTCGATGCCATTTCAATCACGACGCACGGGGCATGTGCGGCCCTCATCACGGAAGATGGCAGCCTTGCCCTGCCTGTACTCGATTATGAAAGTGCAGATCCCGAGGCATCGGCATCTGCCTATGATGCGATCCGGCCCGGCTTTGAGACAAGCTATTCGCCGCGCTTGCCGGGCGGCTTGAACCTGGGGGCGCAACTCTTTTACCAGGCCCGGCGGTATCCCCAAGCGTTTGCGCAAGTGCGCTGGATTCTCACCTATCCTCAATACTGGGCCTATCGCTTCACCGGCGTGACCGCGAGCGAGTTGACCTCGCTGGGCTGCCACACGGATCTATGGGACTTCCGAACCTGGGGATTTTCATCGCTCGTAAAGGAGGAAGGCTGGCTAGACAGGTTTCCGCCGCTCCAGCCTGCAGATGGGGCACTTGGCCCGATGCGGGCGGATCTCGCTCGCGAATTGGGGCTGGCTTCCTCGGTGCCGGTCGCATGTGGAATTCACGACTCCAATGCCTCGCTCGTCCCCCACTTCTTAATGCGGCAACCGCCGTTTTCCGTCGTATCCACCGGCACCTGGGTTATTGCCTGCTCGCCGGGTGGAGACCTTGAGCGACTTGATCCAACCCGCGACTGCCTTGCCAATATCGACGCTTTCGGCAGACCCGTCCCATCGGCGCGATTTATGGGCGGGCGAGAGTTCTCAACGCTGATCCCCTCGTCCGTTGAAACGCCGTCCAGCGCTAGCGCTGCCGACATTCTCGCACGCGGGGTCATGTTGTTGCCGACGATACTGCCAGGCTCCGGGCCCTTCCCGAACCGTACAGCGAACTGGACCCAGGATCCGGAAAGCCTTTCACAAGCCGAGCGACACGTCGTGGCGTCGTTTTACCTGGCCCTTATGACGTCGGAATGCCTCGTTATGACGGCGGGGGAAGGCGTGATCGCTGTCGAGGGTCCCTTCTCGCGTAATGCGCTTTACTGCGCGATGCTGGCAAGCGCGACCGGTCGCCCGGTGGTCACCACGGAAAATGCCACGGGGACCAGTATCGGGGCAGCGATGCTGGTTGCGCCGAGCCAGGGGGCCGCTCCACCCGTTGCGGACGACGAAAAATTCCTGCCCGATCCTCCGATGGCCCGCTACGCGGCCGCCTGGCGGTCCGCGCTCGAACGAACGGCATAGGTTCGCCCTTCCCCATGGGATCGGCACGCGCGCAGCCACGGGCGCGCGGGTTTATTGATCGCCGGCAAAGGTATTGCCTCAGAATGACTCGATTTTCATAAAATGCCTCTCCCCATGGAAACCCGCGTGCAAGGCAATTCTCGCGATCTTTGTTAAAAATGATTCAGGATTGCTCATGCAACTTCTCGTCGTCGAACCCGATCACAGCCAGCAGGCGCTTCTCGGCGCCATGGCCTCGCAGATGGGGCATGAGGCCACCTTTGTCCGGACCGGTGAGGAGGCGCTCGGGGTTATCGAAGATGAGCCCGCATCCACACTCTTATGCAACATGGACCTTCCGGAAATGTCCGGGCTCGATCTCATGCATCTGCTACGGCAGCGCAGCTATGACCGTTACCTCTATGCGATCCTGTTTACCGGTCGGGATCCGGACGTAGCGTATCTCGATGCCCTCACCGCCGGGGCGGACGACTTCATGGCGACGCCCATCCGGCGGCGCACGCTTGATGTGCGGCTGCAGGTGGCCGAGCGCGTTCTCCGCTACGACGACCGGCTGCGCGCCACCAGGCTCCGGCTCGAAAAGGCCAATTCCGAAATCACGCAAGGGCTGCAGGAGGCGAGCCGGGCTCAGGCCCGCCTTCTACCAGCACCAGGCAGAATCCCCGGTGACTTCAAGGTCGATCTCTTGTTCCGTCCGGCCAACTTCGTATCGGGGGACATGCTCGGCACCATCGCCATCAACAATGCGTGCATGGGGTTCTATGCAGTGGACGTGGCGGGGCATGGGATGCGGTCTGCCCTTCGGGCGGTAACGCTCTCCCATACGATTACCAACCAGCTTTTTCTCGATACCGTGGGCAGCGCACGCCCTTGGGCGCCAGGTCGGCGCTTTGTTCCCGACAGGCTGGCGGCGCTGCTCAACGAGCGCTTTGTCGAAGAACTCGATACGGACGACTACTTTTCACTGATGTGCGGAATTGTCGATCTCGAAGCCGGCGAGGCTATCGTCTGTCAGGCCGGTCACCCACGCGCCATGATCATGCGCCAAGGCGGTGCGATCGAGTGGATTGGACAGGGCGGGTATCCGGTAGGCTTGCTTTCCGATGCGCAATTCGTTTCTGAACGCACCGTATTTCGACCCGGCGACCACCTGGTCATTTTCTCGGATGGCATCAGCGAGGCCGAATCCCCAACAGGCGAGCCCTTCGGCGAGGCCAATCTCGCGAGAACCTGCGCCGCAGCCGTAAAGGACGGAGCCCCTCTTTCCTCCGCGGTCGAACATGCACTTGAAACCTGGGTCGCCGCCGAGCGTTTCCAAGATGACGTATCGCTGTTGATCGTCTCGGCGGGAGGGAAACATGCTTGAATGGCAGGATGAACAAGAAGGCATTACGGTCGTCAGGTTGACCGAAGAAAGTCTCACCGCATCCAATGCAGCCTCGTTCCGAGCTCGGCTGTCCGAACTGGCGGAAGGCGGGCGTACGCGGCTGATTCTGGATCTGGCCAATGTCCGTTATGTCGACTCCAGCGGGCTCGGAGCACTGGTGAGCCTGCTCAAGCGCATCGGGGTAAAGGGCGAACTGGCACTGTGTGCCGTGGCCCCTGCCGTCATGTCGGTCCTTACGCTCACCCGAATGGACAAGGTCTTCTCCATCTACGCCGATCGCGGGGCGGCCGTTGAGGGCTTGTCCGAGTGATCGAGCGCGCCACCAGATCCGACCTCCGTATCGCGATCCCGGCCGAGCACCACCACGTGCCGGCCCTGGTGGCTTGGCTTGACCGCGAGCTCGCCCCCCATTGTCCCCAATGGCGGTATTTTCAGGTGCGGGCAGCGATCGTCGAGGCGGTCAACAACGTCGTGAGTCACGGACTTGACGGGGGTGCGCCCGACCAGCAGATCGAACTCGGCCTGAGGATCGCCGGCCGCTCGGTTGCGATTGACCTTGAGGACCGCGGGCGCCCGATCCCTTCTGACAAGCTCGATTCCGCACGTCTTCCCGATTTCGATCCCGACCATATCGATCACCTTCCCGAATCTGGATTCGGGCTGGGAATCATCGCAGCAGCCGTCGACCGGCTCACCTATCGTTCGGGGTCCGGTCGCAACTGCCTGACGTTGACCGTCGCGCTGGAGGATGCGCCATGAGGGTCCTTGCTTCCCATGCCGCTCCTCGAAACAACTCGCACGCTCCCCTCCAGAGTGAAGAGGACGAGAGCTTGGATTTCGCAGAGCTGATTGATGCCGATGCGGAAAAGCGGATGGCGCCGCTCACTCGGCTCGCCGCCCAGATAACGGGCCTCCGCGGTACGTTTGTCGGCCTTTCGTCTCACGGTGCCATCCATTACCGGGCCCTATCCGACTGGAAGCGCGCGCGGCCTCCGCTTCCCGATGTTCTGTGCGCAGCCACCATCGATCGAAACAAAACGCTCGTGGTTCCCGATACGCGCCGCGAACCGATGCTCGCGAAGGATGGGTCGGTCGCGGGCCCTCATGGAACCAGGTTCTACGTTGGCGCACCGATACGCATGCGTTCCGGTCCCGCAATCGGTGTCCTTGGCGCGGTCGACACCGTCCCGCATCCGCGGCCCGGAAGGGAGGCGTTGGACGGACTGGAAATGCTCGCCGAAATGGCAGGCGACCAGATTGCCTTGCTTTCAACCCTGAGACAGTCCGCACGGGCGCAGCACCACATGCACGAGGCTGCGGACTCCGTTCCCTACGGTCTGCTCATGGAGGATGCCGAGGGCAAAGTGGTCATGGCCAACGCTGCGTTCGACAAAATGACAGACCTGCCGACAGGGATCGCCAAGATCGGGATGTCGACAGGCGATGTCCTTGGCCTCCTCGCCATGTCGGGCCTTTTTCCCGATGCCGAGGGCAACGAGCGAAATTGGGCCGCCGAACGCCTGAGTCGACCGACGCCGTCGGTCGAACGGCTGCGCCTCTCCGACCAGCGTGAAGTCCTGGCCACTCGCCATCGTACGCGGTCCGGCGGGACGGTTTGGCTTTGGACCTCGCTCCCCGCGCGGCGCGCAAACGCGCAGCTTCTGCCCCGTCCAGCCGCACCGGCGCCGGCCAATCCTGAGATCATTCAGCCCCAGCGCCTGACGGAACTGCGCGAGGATCTGTCCGACGAGGCCTTCGACTCCGTCCTCGTCGAGTTGGTCAAGGACATCGAAAAGCGGCGCGATGAGCTCGTGCTTACGCTCGCTGCCGATGATCAGAAAAACCTCGAACGCTCTGCGGCTGCAATCGCCACCCTGGCCAGCAATCTCGGTGCATCGGAGGTGCATGCTGCGGCCCAGACCGTGACCCGCGATGTGACCGACAAACCGGCACTGGAGGCGCTGTTTGCCGCAGTCGCGCGCTCGATGGAAGCCCTGCAGGTGGAGCTCGGTCGCTGGTGAGTTTTTATTTCGACAGATTTGAGGATCGGCGTCCTCCCGAACCGGTGCCCCATTCGGCGTTGCGCCAATCGGTATTCCGGCTCCTTGCTTTAGCGGCCGTCGCCACCGGCCTCTGGTACCTGAGCTGGCGCTGGACCGCCTCGCTCAACTACGAGGCTCTGTGGTTCGCACTGCCTCTGGTTCTTGCCGAAACCTGCGCTTTTATCGGCCTCCTGCTCTACTATATCAATCTCTGGAAGGTCTCGGATCCCCCGATCACCCCCCCGCCTGCAACCATCGCAGAATGCGTTCCCGATCTGCATGGCCCCGATCGCCCCCTTAGCGTCGATGTCTTTTTCGCGACCTACAACGAGGATCCTGAACTCGTGCGGCTGGGCATCCGCGACGCCCGCGCGATGCGCTATCCCCACCCGTTAAACCTCGTCATCCACGTGCTTGACGACGGGCGACGGGAGGAGATGCGCGCGGTCGCCGAACAAGAAGGCGTCAATTACATCACAAGGCCCGATAATGCCGGCTACAAGGCCGGCAATCTGCGCAATGGGATCGAGGAGACCGATGGCGATTTCATCCTGATCTGCGATGCCGACACCCGGCCTTTCCCAACGCTGCTCGAACGCACCATGGGCTATTTCCGCGACCCTAGGGTCGCCTGGGTTCAGACCCCACAGTGGTTTTTCGATCTGCCCGAAGGCATCGGGCTGGGCGAGGCGCTTGGGCAGGCCTTGGGGCGCCCCGGGCGGACAATCGGAGGCGCGATCGAAAGGGTCTTCGGACCGATAAGGTTCGGTGAGGATCCGTTCGTCTCGGACCCGCGCCTGTTTTACGATGTTCTGCTGCGCCGGAGAAACTGGGCGAATGCCGCCTTTTGTTGTGGCGCCGCCTCCATACATCGCCGTGAAGCGGTAATCGAAGCCGCTCTCCGATCCTACGGCGCCGCGGTCGAGCGGGCCATGAACCTCACGACAGCGAGCATAAGCCGGGCTCCCGGAGAGAACGCGGTCTCCACAGGGTTGCTCAATGCCATACGTGACGAGGCGGCGCACGCGATCGAGTTCACACCATACAAATTCCACGTCTCCGAAGACATCTACACCTCGATTGTCCTCCATTCGGACCGCGAGCGCGATTGGCGCTCCATCCAGCATCCCTATGTAGAATCCAAGATGCTTTCCCCCCAGGATCTTCTGTCCTGGACGGTTCAAAGGTTCAAATACGCTGGCGGGACGCTGGACATCTTCTTTCACGACAATCCGCTTTGGCGCAAAGGTCTCTCGCTGCCGCAAAAGCTGATGTATGGCTCGACCTTCTGGTCCTATCTCGGCGCCATCTGGAACCTCGTTTTCCTTGCGGCGCCGGTGATCTATCTGCTGACAGGCATCGCGCCGGTCGACGGATTCACGGTGGAATTGTTCAACCGACTTCTACCCTTCCTGATCGCCATGGAACTGGCGGCGATGGTCGGAACATGGGGGATTCCCGGCAACCGAGGCAAGTCCAGCTATCTCTCGTTCTTCCCGATCAATCTCCAGGCGATATGGACGGTTGTCACCGGCCGGCCCATTGCATTCAAGGTCACGCCCAAACAGCGGCAGCAGGGAAGATTTTACCGGCTGGTCTGGCCTCAAATCGCCGTCATGGGCCTTACACTGGGAGCCATTGCATATGCCTTGAGCCTGCATCTGGCGGGCTCGGACCAGTATTCACTTACCGGGCTCGTGGCCAACATATTTTGGGGCTTTCACAACTGCATGGCTTTGGCCGGCATCGTTTATGCGGCAGGTTGGCAACCGCCCGCCAGCGAGGCAAAAACATGAGATTCCGCGACGGGTTGGTGGCCGCACGCGGCCATCTGATATTCATTGTCGTCCTCTGCGTGCTTTTCGGCGCACTACAACACCTTGATCGCACGCAAGGCGGGACCGACCTTCCAGAAGCGTCTGCGACCACAATCCAGACCCGATGAGGCCCAGGCGACCAAAGTGTGCTTTTGAGCGCATGACGGTGTTGGCGATAAACGGCTCACAGACTCGTTACCGTCCGCACCGCCATGCAATCTGGCCCACACTATGGCAATCGTCGCAGGTTCGCGGTATTCTTGAGGTCTTCGCGAGAGCGCGAAGGGCAAGAGCAACTCCGGCGGCGATACGGGAAATACCCGTATTTCCGCCGTTTTTTATGCAAGTCCCCTCAATGGGCGCATCGCCCTCGGCCTTCCCGGCTCATGATATAGATCGAGCCGGCAACGATCATGGCGGCACCGGGCCAGAAGGTCACATCCGGTGAAAAACCGAAAACGATCCAGCCCAGGATGATGTTGAGCGGCAGCTTGAGATCCTCGAACGGCTGAAGATAAGCCGCATCCGCTGAGGCATAGGCCCGGGTGAGCACATATTGCGCAGCCGCTGTCAGAAGTCCGGCCGCCAGCAGCACGAGCCAACCCTCGAGGGGCGGCATTTGAAGGCCCGACCCCAAATAGAGCGCAAAATTGATCGGTGTGAGGAGAAGCAGAAGATAGAGCGCGATGGAATCGGAGCGCTCGAAGCGTGTGAGCTCCTTGGTTATGAGCGAGGCTCCCGCCCAAAGTGCAGCCGCAAGCACCGGCAGCACGGCGTGCCAGGTGAAGGTTTCAGACCATGGCGCGATGATGATCAGCGCGCCGGCAAAGCCGAAGGCTGTGGCGCCGACACGTGCCAATGTCACGGTTTCGCGCAGAGCGAGGGCGGCGCCGGCCAGAACGAAGAAGGGCGAAGTCATGGAAAGCGCAATCGCTTGCCAGAGCGGCACATGGGCCAGCGCCATGACCCAGACCTGCACACCCGCCGCCGCCAGGACGATGCGAACGAGATGCAGCATGGGGCGCCCGGTGCGCATGGCCGAAAGGCCACGCCGCCAGACGAGCGGCAGGACAAAGAGAAAGCCAAAGAAATACTGCCAGAAAGCCGTTGCGGTCGACGAGATGCCGTTGACCATGCCGGCCCACTGAACCGCGACATTGACGCCGGCAAAGGCAATTCCGGCCAAGAGCATGAGACCTGCACCTGTAAGGGCGGGGCTCGATTTGAAGTAAGAGGTCGTCTGGGTCACGTTCTCGATCCTTTCGCTAACCACCAGTGACCTCAGGGGTTGCGGGATCGAAGACCGCAGGCCCGAACGCGCGCGAAGACTCGCGGACGCACGGCCGGTCCAAATCCCGTTCTCTTCCATCCGGACTATGACCGTCGGCTTCGGAATCGCACCGAATCTGCTGACCCTTTCCAACAGGAAAGGCGCTCGCGGGCTTCGGGCATTGGAGCCCGTTACCGCCGGTGGGGACTTCCACCCCGCCCTGAGAACGTCTATGCGGCACTTCATCGTGAAGCGCCGATGAAATAGATAGCGCCGCGGATATTCGGGATCAAGCACTTTAAGCCAACAAAAAAGGACCACCCGGATTTCGAGTGGTCCTTCCATGATACCGTCACGCAAAGAGTGACTGAACCATCAGATGGTTCGGAGGAAGAAGATCAAAGCGCCGAGGGCTGCCTCGCCGCTATCACCTCACACCCAAAGCCGCTCCCGCCTGCGCGGATCTCACTAGACATTGGATCACCTCCTTTCAACTGGTTGAAAACGGTTACAATGCTGCCTGCGTTCTTGATGCATGACAAGCCCATATCGACCGGGGATCGGCGCGAAAGCGCAGTTCACAAATCGGTTTTTCTTACCGATAATGCGCGCGCTGATCGGGCGGCGCCCGCTTTCATCCCCCATCCTTGTCGAGAAATGCCAAAGCCGAGGCGACATCGGGCTTGTACTTGACCATGGGCGGGCGGACGCCATGGGTCAGGAGCATCCGCCGGATGGGAGCGCGCGCACCGGCGATGATGAACCTTATGCCCGATTGACGTGCCTTGCGCGCGGCACCTTCGAGCGCGTGGGCGGCGGTCGAGTCGAGCACCGGCAGGTCGGTGCAATCGAGCACAAAGTTTTTGCGCTGATCGGCTATGCGATCGAGGATCGCTCCAACGCTCGCCGCTGCGCCGAAAAAGAAGGCCCCGGAAATCTTGTATACGACCGTAGCGTTATCGGTCGCTTGCCTGGGGTCGTATGGAGACTTGTCATCAGTCTCGGGATGGGTATGCGTTGCCTTGCGTTCTTCGATGGCCACCGCAGCCGCCATGCGGTGAATGAACAAGAGCGCGCCGAGCGCAAAGCCCACGACGATACCCTCGGTCAGGTCGCGGAAAACGACCAGCAGGAAAGTCACTGCCAAAACCGCGGCGTCCCCGCGCGAGCCGCGGAACAGCGCCGAGATCGCGTGACGCTCGATCATGTTCCAGGCGACGACCACCAGTACCCCCGCCAGGGCAGCGAGGGGGATGTAGCTGGCAAGTGGTGCGGCGACCATCACGAAGCCGAGCAGGAAGAGCGCATGGAGCATTCCCGAAACCGGCGTGCGTCCGCCCGAGCGCACATTGGTCGCGGTGCGCGCGATGGTCCCGGTGACACAGATGCCGCCGAAAAGTGCCGAACCGATATTGGCAATGCCCTGACCGAGAAGCTCGGAATTGGAGCGGTGCCGCCGCCCCGTCATGCCGTCGGCGACGACAGCAGAGAGCAGCGATTCGATCGCCCCCAGGAGCGCAAATGCAATGGCATCGGGCAAGACCGCGATGATCCGCTCCCCACTGATCTCAGGCAAGGCGGGAACGGGTAGCGCATTGGGAATACCGCCGAACTGGCTCCCGATGGTTGCGACCGGCAGGCCGAACAGGCCGGCAATTAGCGCTGTAGCGGCCACCGCAATCAACAAGGCCGGCAATCTCGGTGCGAAACGGTTGAGCGCAAGGATCATCGCGATGGTTCCGAATCCCACCGCAACCGCAACACCATTCATGGTGGGGAGCGCGACCCAAAGTACGTGGAGCTTTTCGACGATTTCGCCCGGCTCCCGCCCGTCGAGCGTGAGTCCGAACAAATCCCGTAGCTGGCTGGCCAGGATGATAATCGCAATGCCGGCGGTAAATCCCACCGTCACCGGATATGGAATGAACTTGATGAAGGTGCCCAGGCGCAGCAATCCGATGCCGATCATCAACACCCCCGACAGCGCGGTGGCGAGCAGCAAGCCGTCAACGCCGTGGCGCGCGACGGTCGCGGAAACGAGCACAATAAATGCGCCCGCGGGACCACCGATCTGGAACCGGCTGCCGCCGAACAGCGAAACAAGGAACCCCCCGACGATCGCCGCATAAAGTCCACGGTCCGGGGTCACCCCCGACGCGATGGCGATCGCCATCGAAAGCGGCAGCGCAACGATTGCGACAGTCAGCCCGGCGATTGCGTCTGCCCGCAATTGGGTAAAGCCATACCCTTCGCGCAGCGTTGTGAGGCTTTTGGGCGTGAACTCTTCGATGAAGCTCGGCTTGTCCGCGGCTACCGGGCGGTGGGAAGTTGAGGTCATGGGCCTGCTGCCTTTTCAGAGGTGCCAAAAAGGCGGCGGGATCGTCGGCAGGGCTGTCGGCGGTCGCCGTCGCATCGAAACGACGGCGAGCTTAGGCGTTTGCGCCCTAATAAGGCAATAACGCTTACGTAATAGGGGTGGTCCTCAGGTGAGCACGTATCGTCGCCGGTATTCGCTTGCGAGGAAAACGAGGATCACTGCGACGGCAAGCCCGCCTGCGAGCGACGTCCAGTTTACCCCCGCGAACATTCTCACGATGAGCCCGGGCGCATTCCACGGCTCGCCCAAAACCCAGACAGTTTCGAAATCGAGCCCCTGGAACCGGAAATTCATCCGCTCCTTGAGGAAGTTGAGGATCAGCCCCCCGTCGCGTTCCCAGCGGCGGGTCAACAGATTCTCGAAAAGGCCGGCCGTCACCGGGATAAGAAAGGCGAGCGGGATGGCCCAGCGGCGAAAGAGGACGCTCAGAAGTCCTACCCACGCAAAGAACGGAGCGTACCAGAGCAAGCCGAGGGCGTAGAACACGATGGCGACCGCGAGGATATTGAAATAGGCGCCAATGGTTTCGAACGGCCCGGGAGGCGAAAAGCCGGCAAGCACATTACCTGCGCTGAATGCAGGGAGATAGGCGATCACCCCACTGATCGCCACGGCAAGAAGGATGGCCGTGGGAAAAACCGTAAAGGCGGCTGTCATCTTGGCGCCGAAAATCTTGAAATCGGTCTGCGGCATGGACTTCCAGAACAGCATCGAGTTGTTCCTGCTGTCTGACGAAAACGCATCGGCGAAATAGAAGAACAGCATGACGAGCAGATAGATCCACCAGCCGGCCGCAAGGAAAGCAAAGGCGGCTTCATAAAAGCGCAGCGCGCTCGACATCTCCTCGTGCAGCCGGGCATCAAAGCTCACGGACCACGTCATATAGAGCGAAGCGAGCAGCATGAGCCCGAGGAGAATGGCGGGCCCGAAAACGAATGCGCCGCGATGTTCGAGATATTCGCGTTTAACGAGAGCAATCATCGCCTGCATCATGCCGCTCCGGCGTTAACCGTTTCGCGCTGCATGAGCGCAACGAAAAGGTCTGAAAGCGTGGGTGTCGAAAGCTGCCCCAGGGGCGCAAGCGAAGCGCGCGGGACGCCGTCGAAGATCATGACGGTCTGGCCGAAACGGGTCTCGCCGAATACCGGCCCCAAGGCTCGTGCCTTTTCGATATTCCCAGGATCCGAAACAACGAGCTGGACGTACTTCTCATTGACCGTTTCCATCTGCATATGGACGATCAACTCGCCATCGCGGATAAACATGATATCGGAGAGCATGAATTCGATTTCGTCGACTTGGTGGGTGGTGATGAGCAGGGTGCGTTCCTCGGTCATGTAGTCTTCGAGGAGGCGACGGTAGAACCGTTTCCGATAGGTGATATCGAGGCCGAGGGTGGGTTCGTCGAGCACCAGGAGTTTCGCATCGATGGCCATGACCACGGCCAAATGAAGCTGGGCAATCATCCCCTTTGAGAGATTCTTGATTCTGGCCTCGGGCCGGATATCGGTTCCCGCAAGGAAATCGCGCGCCTTTTCCTGGCTGAAATTAGGGTGGATGTTGGTAAGCAGGGCGAAGAGCTCGCGCACCCGCAGAAAGCGCGGCAGGCTCGCCACGTCGGAGATGAACGCCACGTTGTTCATCAGTTCCGCGCGATGGGCAAAGGGGTCGAGCCCAAGAACCTCGATCCGACCCTCGCATTGGGTCAGGCCCAAAAGCGCGTTGAGTGTTGTCGTCTTACCCGCGCCGTTGTGCCCCACAAGGCCGTAAATGCGTCCGGCGGGAATATCGAAGTCCAGCCCGTGCAGCACTTCGGACTTGCCGAACCGCTTGCGCAAGCCGCGCGCGGATATGATGGGCGCCTCGATGGTCATTTGCGATCTCCGTTATCCAGAAGGTCCTTTACGTCGAGCCCAAGGGCAGCGATCCGGGTGAGAATCGCCGGCCAGTCTTCGGCCAGAAATTTTTCGCGCTCGTGGTGCAAAAGGGCGGCGCGCGCGCCTGTGGTCACGAATATGCCCAGTCCCCGGCGCTTTTCCACGATGCCCAGATCGACCAACGCCTCGTAGGATTTTGTGACGGTCAGGGGATTGACGGAAAGGTCGGTTGCGACCTGACGCACGGATGGCAGGGCATCGCCTTCATCGATGGAGCCATTGAGGATCATCTCGATCATCCTTTGCCGGATTTGGATAAAGATCGGCTGGTCGTCACGCCATTGGGTCATGTGCAGTTCCATATAGTGTAGTATATCAGTATAACACCAGATCGCTTTCGTCAACCGGGCTTCTTGCGGACGCTCCGGCGTTGGTCTAGCCTCCCGCTCCATCTTCAAGGGGCGGATTTAATGGCAGGCGAAGCGGCACACGGCAGTATCGAACTTTTCCCGGTTGTCGCGATCCTTGCGGCGGGCGTCGCCGCGGTGCCCATCTTCAAACGTATCGGGCTGGGTTCGGTTCTAGGCTACATCGCCGCCGGTCTTGTCATCGGCCCATTCGGGCTGAGGATCGTCACCGAACCCGAATTGATCCTGCACACGGCCGAGTTGGGCGTGGTCATGTTCCTGTTCGTCATCGGACTGGAAATGCAGCCGCGCAGGCTCTGGAGCCTGAGGCGCGAGATTTTCGGGCTGGGGGTATTGCAGGTCGCCACCTGCGCCATGCTCCTCACCGGGGCGGGCGTGCTTATTGGGCTGCCGCCACTCATTGCACTGATATCGGGTTTGGGCTTTGTGCTCACGTCCACGGCGATCGTTTTCCAGACGCTTGAGGAGCGCGGCGAATTGACGACCCCTGCCGGGCAGAAAATGGTGTCTGTGCTGCTGCTCGAAGACCTCGCCATCGTACCCCTGCTTGCCTTCATCGCATTCATCGCCCCACAGGCCGGCGAAGTGACGCTGATCGACCGGTTGACCGGCATCGGCATTGCAGTCGGGGCCATCGTCGGGCTGGTACTGGTCGGGCGGTTCCTGCTCAATCCTCTCTTCCGCATCCTCGCTAACGCCCATGCGCGAGAGGTGATGACCGCGGCGGCGCTGCTCGTCGTGCTCGGGGCGGCGCTGGCGATGGATATCAGCGGACTCTCGATGGCGATGGGCGCGTTTCTGGCCGGCGTGCTACTTTCGGAATCGAGCTTCCGCCATCAGTTGGAAGCCGACATCGAACCGTTCCGTGGCATCCTTTTGGGTCTGTTCTTCATTGCCGTCGGCATGTCGCTCGACCTTGCGGTGATCGCGGCGAACTACCCGTTCATCATCTTGGCGGTCATTGTCTACATGATCGTCAAGGCGCTGGGTATTTACCTGATCGCGCGACTGCTGCGCTCGACCAATCTCGAAGCGCTCGAACGCGCAGTACTCATGGCGCAGGGTGGGGAGTTCGCCTTCGTTTTGTTCTCAGCCGCATTGGGCGCAGGGATTCTCACCCCGGAGATGAACGCGATCCTTGCGACTACGGTGATCGTTTCGATGATCCTCACTCCGCTCATCATCGTCGTCTTCAACCGCTACAAACCCAAGGACGGTTTGAGCCTCGATGGCGTGGAGGAAGTGGCGGACGGGCTGTCGGGGACCGTGCTCATCATCGGCTTCGGGCGCTTCGCGCAACTGGTATGCCAGCCGCTGCTGGCGAAGGGGGTGGACGTCACCATCATCGACAACGACGTCGAGATGATCCAGGCCGCCGCCAGATTCGGCTTCAAGGTCTATTACGGCGATGGCACGCGGCCCGACATCCTTCACGCGGCAGGCGCGGGTAGCGCGCGGATGATTCTCGTCTGCATCGACCGGCCGGACGATGCGACCCTGATCGCCGAGCATATCAAGCACGAGTACCCGCTGGCGACGCTCTTTGTGCGCGCCTTTGACCGCGAACATGCCCTCAAGCTCACCGGTATCGGGGTCGATTACCATCTGCGTGAAATGCTCGAGTCCTCGCTCGTTTTCGGACGCCAGGTGTTGATTGCCCTCGGAGTCGACCCGGAAGAGGCACAGGACGTCGTCGAGGAGGTCCGCAGCCGCGACGCCGAGCGGCTCGAGATGCAGATGGCCGGCGGGCTGATGGCGGGTGCCGATCTTTTGCGCGGCAATACAGGCGGCCCTCTGCCGACCCCGCTCACCACGCCACGTCGCAAGGGGCAGGCGTTGACAGAAGAAACCGCCGAGATCGTTTCGGGTGTGTCGGGCGAGGCGACTTGACGGCTCGGGGCGAAGGGGAAGAAAAGCCGGTCATTTCCCGTTCACCGGTTGGTGCTATATTGGCGCGATGAACAACATGAACCCGATTGTGCGTCACCTCGATACAGTCACCGACTGGGTGTTCGATCTCGATAATACGCTCTATCCGCGAGCCTGTAATCTTTTCGCCCAGATCGATATCCGTATCACCCATTACGTAATGGAGCTGGCACGCCTCGATTTCGAGGCGGCGCGCGCGTTGCAGAAAACCTATTACCGCGATCACGGCACCACGCTCAACGGCCTCATGCACTCCCACGCCGTGGACCCAGATCACTATCTCAATGCGGTCCACGCCATCGATTATTCCCCGGTCGAGCCGCATCCCGAGCTGGTCGCAGCCATCCGCGCGCTGCCGGGGCGCAAGTTCATCTTCACCAATGCTGACGAAGGCCACGCCCGCGCCGTGCTTTCGCGCCTGGGTGCCGACGATCTCTTCGAAGCCATCTTCGATATCCGTTCGGCGCGCTTCCAGCCCAAGCCCTTGCGGGAGGCCTACGAGTCCTTCCTTGCCGAGCATGCGGTCGATCCCGGGTCGGCGATCATGTTTGATGATCTTGAAAAGAATCTCGTGGTCCCTCACGAAACGGGGATGATCACGGTGCAGGTCGTCGCTGGAGAGGACTTCGTGCACGAACAGGTCGATGCATGGGAGCTTGGGCGGGGGGACGCACAGCCCCACGTCCATCACGTGACCGACGACCTCGTGGGCTTCCTGCGCTGGCGCTGAACGCCGCCCGTCATCTAATTGCCAAACACTCAGCGCAACAAATGCCGCTAGCTCTTGCTGCGGGCGATGATTATAAATCCCGCTCATATTGCCCCTGATAATCAACAGACGCGCTACGCACGGCGCGATAAAATGAGGATACGGACCATGCTCAATCAGGTTTCGCGGATCGCGCTTGCCAGCGCCATTGCTCTTGCGGCGCATCCGGCTTGGGCACTCGATGCCGACGATTTCGGCTCAAAGCTCAAGGCCGCGGTTCAGTTTTTTGGCGTCTCCGTCGATTATGCCTCGGCGACCGCGGAGGGTAATACGGTGACGCTCTCCGATTTCACCATCTACATTCCCGGCGAGGACGATGTGGAAGTGCCGGGCGATATCGTTTTTTCCGGTGTCAGTGAAGCGAGCGACGGGGGCTATGAGGTCGAACGCGCCTCGACTGCCGATATCGAAATCGATGACCTCGAGGAGGATGTATCGGTTTCCCTGCGGAACATTGCCGTAACAGGCATCACCATTCCGGCGGCCCTCGACTTCAGCAATATCCTGCCTCAGGCCCTGCGGCTTTACGAAACGGCGTCGATGGGGCCGCTTTCGATCTCCAAGGACGGTGAGGAAGTTTTCTCGGTTGCCTCCATATCGGGCGTCATGGATCTTGGCGAGGATATGAGCGCGATCGCAACGAGCCTCGAGATCAGTGGTATCAGCGGCGATCTTTCGTCGATTCCCGATGAAGAGGCGACCGAAGTCCTCGCCGCGTTCGGGCTGGAGCAGTTCAATGGGTGGGTTGGCGCCACAACCGTCTGGTATCCCGAAACGGGACAAGCGGTGTTGGAAGACTTCGTATTTACCGTCGACGATCTGGCGGCGCTGAGGTTCAGCGCAACGATCGGCGGCTATACCCGGGCATTCTATCAGGAGATGCTCAAGATCAATCTCAAGATGGCCGAGCTTGCCCAGGCCGGCGAAACGATCCAGGAAGCGGAGATGGCCGCTTTCGAAGAGGCCATGCTCGAAAAGCTGATGGAGATTCAGGTCGAAAAACTGGCTATCCGCTACGAGGATGCCTCATTGTTTATGAAAATCCTCGATTTCGCTGCCGCGGAGCAGGGCATCGACGGGGCCACGCTTGCGAGCGGACTCAAATTCATGGTTCCGATGGTGCTTGCCGAAGTTCCCGATGCTGCATTCAAGGCGTCGGTTACCCGCGCGGTCAACGCGTTCATCGATAATCCCCAGAGCATCGAAATCGTCGCCGAACCCGATAGCCCGGTGGGCGTTGCCGAATTTGCCGCCGCCGAGGACGATCCGTTCGTGCTGGTCGATCTGCTCAATGTGCAGGTGCGCGCCAACCAGTAGGCCAGGATGACAGGACACAAGGAGGCCCGGCGCGCAGCCGGGCCTTTTTTGTTCAATCCACGGCTATGACAGGCAGGTTGTAGGCCATCCGGACGCATTCCCAGGCTTCGTCCGCCGTGTCGACGATCCTGAAGAGCTTGACGTCGTCAGGCGAGATGGTGCCTTCTTCAACAAGCGCATCGAGATTGATGACGCGGCCCCAGAACTCGCTGCCGAATAACAGCAACGGTATGCGCTCCATGCGCCCGGTCTGGATCAGGGTGAGGGTTTCGAAAAACTCGTCAAGCGTGCCGAAACCGCCCGGGAAGATCGCCACAACCTTTGCGCGCACCAGGAAGTGGATCTTGCGCGTCGCGAAATAGTGGAAATTGAACGAATAGTCGGGGGTTACGAACAGGTTCGGTGCCTGCTCGTGCGGCAGGACGATATTGAAGCCTATCGAAGGCGCGCCGACATCGGCGGCGCCGCGATTCCCCGCCTCCATGACGCCCGGACCACCGCCGGTGGCCACGACATAATCCCGGTAGCCGGTCGCCTGGGACGTTTTCGATGCCAGTTGCGCAAAGCGGCGGGCCTCCGCGTAGTATTTTGCGTTCTTTTCGAGATTTTTCTTTGCCAGCTCGGTCTTGGCGGCCCAGGCAGGCTTGCCGGGCTCGGGAATCCGCGCACCGCCGAACAGAACCACGGTCGAATCGATCTCGGCCATACGCAAGCGACTTTCGACCTTGAGGTATTCGAGGTGAAAGCGCATTCCCCGTAGATCCTCGGAGGTCAGAAACTCCTCGTCGGCAAAAGCGAGGCGATAGGCAGACGACTTGCTCTGAGGGGTTTGCGGGACATGGCGGACGACCTCTATGTCTTCGACGGAAGTCCTGAGCGGAGAATGGCGCTTGCGGCCCATTTGGGGGCTCCTTGATTTGGTTCGATCTATTTTCGCAGCCGGGTGTTAAGGATCAATGGCCGCTGTGCAAGGACAATCTGAATCGGGGGTCAAGGGTTTCGTGGGCTGGCGCCTTGGGCTATGTTCCGCGCCGAACAAGATCCGCCACCGATTTCGAGGCTCACACCACATATGTCATACCGCGACCTTGCCGCAACTATCGAAGCCGCTTTCGAGAACCGCGACGCCGTCAACTACCAGACGGCGGGCGAGGTTCGCGAGGCCGTCCGTGAGGCCCTCAATCTCCTCGATACCGGCCAGGCCCGGGTGGCGGAAAAGGTCGAGGACGACAACTGGCAGGTCAACCAATGGCTCAAGAAGGCCGTGTTGCTCTCGTTCCGGCTCAACGACATGGAAGCGATTTCGGGAGGGCCGGGCGGCGCCAGTTGGTGGGACAAGGTGCCCTCGAAATTTGCCGGCTGGAGCGAGAACCGTTTTCGGGAGGCCGGGTTCCGCGCGGTGCCCGGCGCTATCGTGCGGCACTCCGCCTTCATCGGCAAGAACGCGATCCTGATGCCCTCCTTCGTCAATCTGGGCGCCTATGTCGACGAAAGCACGATGGTCGATACCTGGGTCACGGTGGGGTCCTGCGCGCAGATCGGCAAGCACGTACATCTTTCGGGCGGGGTCGGGATCGGCGGCGTGCTTGAGCCTTTGCAGGCCGGGCCGGTCGTCATCGAGGACAACTGCTTTATCGGGGCCCGTTCGGAAATCGTCGAGGGTGTCGTCGTGGGCGAAGGCTCGGTCATCTCGATGGGCGTTTTTATCGGCCAGTCCACCAAGATCATAGACCGCTCAACGGGTGAAATTCATATCGGCAAGGTGCCGCCCTATTCTGTGGTGGTTTCGGGGTCGCTGCCGGGCAAGCCGCTGCCCAATGGCGAGCCGGGTCCGAACCTTTATTGCGCGGTGATCGTCAAGCGTGTCGACGAGCAGACACGCTCCAAGACCTCGATCAACGATCTGTTGCGGGACTGAGCCGACCACGATGACCAGCCCCTCGGTTTCCCTTCTTGCCGATCTCATTCGCCGGCCTTCGGTGACGCCCGCGGAAGAAGGCGTGCTCGATGTACTCGAGGCCTTTCTGGTCCCACTGGGCTTTACCTGCACGCGTCTCGGATTTGAAGGTGACGGCTCCTATCCCGTCGATAATCTCTTTGCAACCCGCGCGGGACACGCCCCTGGCCCTCACCTGCTCTTTGCCGGGCATACCGATGTGGTCGCGCCAGGCAATCTCGAAGCCTGGACCCACGACCCCTTTTCAGGGGAGATCATCGACGGGATCATGTGGGGGCGCGGAGCGACCGACATGAAAAGCGGCGTCGCCGCTTTTTGCGGAGCGATGGCCAGGCTCGTGCATGACGGAGGGCTAAACAAGGGCACCGTTTCGCTCGCCATTACCAACGACGAAGAAGCCGATGCGGTCAACGGCACAAAAAAGCTGCTCGAATGGGCGGCTGACCAGGGTCACAGGTTCGATTTTGCAATAGTGGGCGAGCCGTCCTCGTTTGAGGTTTTCGGGGATTCGATCAAGATCGGGCGCAGGGGCTCGCTTTCGGGCAAAATCACAGTCCTGGGCAAGCAGGGTCACGTCGCCTACCCCCAGCGCGCCAACAATCCAATGCCGGTTCTCGCGGAGTTGGTGCGTGTGCTCTACAATCCGCTCGATGGCGGGACCGAACATTTCCAGCCTTCCAATCTTGAGGTGACCTCGATCGATACGGGCAACCCCACGGCCAACATCATCCCGGGCCGCGGCGAACTGCGTTTCAATGTCCGTTTCAACGAAACATGGACGGGCGAAACTCTAAAAGCGGAGATCAAGCACCGCATCGCCGGTCTCAACGACACGCGCGGCTGCGAAATCGCTTTTGAGGTTCTGGGGCCGATTTCGCGATGCTTCATCTCCCCGCCGGAGGGACATGTTGCCCATCTCTGTGCTGTGATGGAGGAAATCACCGGAATGGTGCCGACACATTCTACGATCGGGGGCACCTCCGACGCCCGGTTCATCGCCGATTATTGCCCCGTGGTCGAATGCGGCCTGGTTGGCGCTACCATGCATCAGGTGGACGAGCGTGTGCCCGTTGCCGATGTCGACCGGCTAACGGATCTTTATGCGGTTTTCACCGCACGGTTTCTCGAAGGGAGCCGATAGATGAGCGTGAACGAGACTGTAACTGCCGCATTCAAGGGTTGGTCGAGGATTCTGGGCGGGCACAGCGACTGGCGGAGCTTTTTCACCTTCGATGCTCAAGCGCTTAATCTGGGCTTCGTCCTCTATTTCGCCGCCGCGACGCTCTCGGTGATCGCACTGGTCATGCGCGTCGGCATGCCCGCATCTCAGACGATGATCACGTTGATCGCAGGCCATGCCATGCCGGTGCTTGCACTCGTCATTTCAGCGAGCTTCGCTCGGCGGGCACTGGCGCTGCCGAACCCCGTCACCGAATTCTATGTTCCGGGGCTTTTCCTTCTGGCCTTGATGAATTTTGCCGGAGCGGTGACAATCCTCATCGGCGTCCCGCTATGGGGTGCCATTCTCGCGCTGACCGCCGTATTCTTTCATAAACTTGGCCGCGCCGCCGGGCTGGCCTTCGGCCCCGCGCTCGCGTTTGCACTGTTCAACTTTGTTGCAGGCCTGCCCTACTCACTCTACATGATGGGCGGCATGTTCGCCGTCTCCGCCTAACTTTCTCGTCGAAAGGCCCGTTATTGTGTCCGCAATCCCGCCAACCTTCCAGCAGGAAGCTGCGAATGCCGCTCAGGGCGCCTGGAGGCTGCTGATCGGGCGTCGCGATGCACCGGGCTATTTCGAGATCGATCTTCGCGGCCTGGTTTCGAGCTTTATCGCGCTGATGGTCTCGATTGCCATAACCCTGGGCGCCGCGGCGCTCACCCGAACGGGGGCCGGAATTACGAGCTTGGTGCTCGTTTTCACCAATGTCGTGCTTTACGCCGCCCTGGTGGCGGCGAGTTGGGCCGTGCTTCGGGCCTTGGGAAAATCCGACAAGTTCGTGCCGTTCCTTACGGTCGACAACTGGCTCAATGCATTCATTTCCATCATCCTGGCGCTCGCGGGACTTGTGGGGTTGAGCGGCGAAGTCGTGATGTTTGTTGCAATCGTCGCCGGGCTCGCGGCGCGGATCAATAACGCCCGGCTGGTCGTCGGGCTCAATGTCGGGCAGATCGTAATGCTGATGATCGCACAGGTTGTCGGCGTGGTGCTCGGACTCGGGATACTGGGGCTGTTCGTCCCCGTCCCGGTCTAGTAGTCAACCCTTACAAGGTAGAGACCCGCTGCGGGCGCCATCGCGCCACAGCGGGAGCGGTCGCGCGCGTCGAGCGCGTCGCGCAATCCCTCGACCCGCCATTTGCCCTCGCCGACCAGTTTCAACGATCCGGTAAGCGAGCGCACCTGATGGTGGAGGAAGGAAAGCGCGAACGCGCGAATGACGACCATCTCGCCCTCTCGCGACACATCGAGCCGGTCGAGTGTCCTGACCGGCGATTTGGCTTGGCATTCGGCGGCGCGGAAGGTGGTGAAGTCGTGCTGGCCGAGTACCTTTTGCGCGGCCTCGTGCATGGCGCCGGCATCGAGGGGGACAGGAACGTGCCAAACGCGGTTCATCTCGAGCGCGGGCCGTCCCCGGCGATTGAGGATACGATATTCGTAATGCCGGGCGTGCGCGGAAAACCGCGCCTCGAAATCCTCTCCAACCTTCTGGCACGACAGGATCGCGACAGGATGCGGCCGCAAATGATAATTGAGGGCTTCCGAAACCCGGAAGGGATCCCAGTCTTTTTCGAGATCGAAATGAGCCACCTGACCCAGCGCGTGAACGCCCGCGTCGGTGCGACCCGCCGTCTGGGTACGGACCGTCTCACCACTGAAGGCGGTGATCGCCGTTTCCAGGGTTTCCTGAACCGAAGGCTGGCCGTCCTGGCACTGCCAGCCGGAGAACGGGGTTCCGTCATATTCGATCGTGAGTTTGTACCGGGGCATGGCTAGCCCACCTCGATGCCCGCGAGGTCGCCGGTGCCGCGCAGGAACGCCTGCGCATCCATTGCCCCCTTGCCCTCGCGCTGGACGTGCGTGATGCGGATCGCGCCCGCGCCGCAGGCAATGGTCAGCCCGTTAAGAATCTTGCCCGGCCTGCCTTGCCCGTCGGCATATTGCGAGCGCAGAGCCTTGATGCGGGTGGGCTTGCCGCCCAGTTCGATCTCGAACCAGGCCCCGGGAAACGGCGACAGGCCGCGGATGTGATTGTGAACCTCGTGCGCAGGCTTCGAAAAATCGATCCGGCTTTCCGCCTTTTCGATCTTTTGCGCGTAAGTCACGCCCTCTTGCGGCTGCGGGGTAAAGACCAGCGCGTCGCGTTCGAGCGCAGCGAGCGCCCTTCCCATCAGATCGGCGCCGCGCCACATCATCTCGTCATGCAGTTCGCCGGCCGTCATGTCCGGGCCAATGGGGATTTCCTCGACCAGACCCACCGGACCGGTGTCGAGTCCCTCTTCCATCTTCATGATCGAAACGGCCGTGCGCTGGTCTCCGGCCATGATCGCGCGTTGGATCGGAGCGGCGCCGCGCCAACGGGGCAGAAGTGAGCCATGAAGGTTCAAGCAGCCTTTTTCGGGCGCTTCGAGCACTTCGATGGGCAGGATCAGCCCATAGGCAACGACCACGGCAGTCTCGGCCCCCAAAGCCGCAAAGGTCGCGCGTTCGGCCGGGTCCCGAAAATTGCGCGGTGTAAAAACGGGGATACCAAAGCCTTCCGCAGCCTCATGCACGGGGCTCTTGCGCTCGGCCTGTCCGCGTCCGGCGGGCTTGGGCGCGCGGGTATAGCAGGCGATAACCTCATGCCCGCGCATCACGATCTCGGTCAGGGTGGGCACGGCGAAATCGGGCGTTCCCATGAAGACGACCTTCATCGCCGATTCTCCGTCGTTTCCGAACTAGCCGGCCTGCCGCGCGCGCTTCTGGAACTTCTTGATCACGCGGTCGCGCTTCAGTCGTGAGAGGTAATCGATATAAAGCACGCCATCGAGGTGGTCGATTTCGTGCTGCATGCAGACCGCGAGTCGCCCGGTCGCATGGCGCGTCACTTCTTTGCCTTCGGGCGTGAAGAATTTGACCGTCACCTCGGTGGGGCGTTCGACCTCGTAATAGAGCTCGGGGATCGAGAGACAACCTTCTTCGGAAACCGCTGTTTCCTCGCTCATTTCAACGATCTCGGGGTTGATCATCGCGATCTTGCCCGAGTCCGGGTTTTCCGGATCGGCGAGGTCGATCACCACGACGCGCTTCATATAACCGATCTGCGGCCCCGCCAGTCCGATGCCGGGCGCGTCGTACATGGTCTCGAACATGTCCTCGATCGTCTTCTTGAGCTCGTCATCGAAAGTGTCGACCGGCTCAGTCACCTGGCGCAGGCGTGGATCGGGCAGGATAAGGATCGGGCGTATACTCATCTGGGCCTCGGTTCCGGGAGATTGCGCATTTCGTTAATGCACCTTGGCGGGCGCGGTCAAGCAAAGCGAGATATGGGCACCTGCGAATCAGATAACAAGAACATTATGGAAACAGTCCTTTTCGATATTGGCGGACGGTCGGTGACGGTTCTCGAGACGCTTGCCGTGGGCCTGGGCGTTACGGTCTTACTGCTGGTCGTCATGGTCATCGTCCAATTGCGCGCTTCGCGCCAGCGGGCGACGGAGGCCGTCGAGGAAGCACGGCGGGCCGGTGAGATGGAGCGCCATATCGCCGACATGATGCGCATCCAGTCCGAGATGACCGGGCGGATGCAGACGATGAGCGAGATCTTCGGCTCCCGCACCACCGACCTCGCCCGGCTTTTGACCGAGCGGATCGATGCGTCGAGCCATCGCGTCAACCAGTCGATGACCGAAAGCCGCGAAAAGACAGATGAAACTCTGACCAAGCTCGCTGAGCGGTTGGCGGTTATCGACCGCGCGCAGACCAATATCACGCAGCTTTCGAGCGAGATCGTCTCGCTGCAATCGATCCTTGCGAACAAGCAGCAGCGCGGTGCATTCGGGCAGGGGCGGATGGAAGCGATCATCGCCGACGGGCTTCCTATGGGGGCCTACAGTTTCCAGACAGCGCTTTCCAACGGCTCGCGGCCGGACGCCCTCATTTTCATGCCCAATGACGCGCCACCTCTGGTGATCGACGCCAAATTCCCGCTCGAGGGTTGGCAGCGAATCAGCGAGGCCGAAGGGCCGGAGGCCTTGCGTGCTGCGATGACGACATTCCGCGGCGACTGCGGAGTTCATATCAAGGCGATTTCGCAAAAGTACCTGCTCACCGGCGAAACGCAGGACACGGCATTCATGTTCGTGCCTTCGGAATCGATCTTTGCCGACCTTCACGAGCGGTTCGAGGACGTCGTCCAGAGCGCGGCGCGGGCGCGGGTGGTGATCGTCTCTCCTTCACTCCTGATGCTTTCGATCCAGGTCATCCAGGCGCTATTGCGCGATGTGCGGATGCGCGAGCAGGCCCATGTCATCCAGAAGGAAGTGATCGCCCTGCTCGCGGATGTCGGACGGCTCAACGAGCGCGTCAACAAGCTTCAAACCCATTTCCGGCAGGCCAATCAGGATATCGACGAGATTCTGATCTCGACCGGCAAGCTCACAAAACGGGGCGAGCGGATCGAGGCGATGGAGTTCGAGGAACGGCCCAGACTCGAGGACCAGTCCTAGATTCGCCTGATCAGCGCCTGCGCGGCGGCGGGGTTTTTCTCCTTGGCGCCGGCAATGACATAAGCAAAGACGTCGCGCGGCTTTTTCTCGGGCGCCGGGCCATAGCTTGGTAGGTCGCTGGGGACACCGCCCCCGGCATAGATTTTCAACCGCTCGGCCCAGGCATCGAGATCGGCATCGGAATAGCCTTTCTCGTTATCGGGGCTCGTCCCCATCAGGCGCAGATATACGAAGTCGGCCGTGGGATCGGCAATCACGGGAAATTTGCTGTCGCAGCCGGTGATCAGCGCCACACCATTCTCGCGCGCCAGTGCGATAGCCTGGGGATCGCAAAAACTCTCGTGGCGCGGCTCTACCGCGTGGCGGATACGCAGGCCGTCCATCTCATGGGGCAGGAGCTTCAAAAACGCTGCGAAATCGTCGGGATCGAATTTCTTGGTTCCGGCCAGTTGCCAGTTGATAGGCCCGAGCTTTTTGCCAAGCCGGGTCACTCCGCTCGAAAGGAACTTCGAGAGGGATTCTCCGGCCTCCGCGAGCACGCGGCGATTGGTGGTAAACCGCGAGCCCTTGAGCGAGAAAACGAAATTCTCCGGCACCTCATCGTGCCACTTCTGGAAACTCTCGGGCTTCTGGCTGCCATAGAAGGTGCCGTTGATCTCAACCGAAGTCATATGCTCGCCCATATATTGGAGCTCGCGCTTCTGGGCGAGGCCTTGTGGATAGAACGTCCCCCGCCAAGGTTCGAAGGTCCAGCCGCCGACGCCGATATGAATTGATCCCGCCATTGCTCTCTCCCTTGGACATCTGCAGCCTTACCGGATTCTTCGCTGCCCGCAAGGCTTGCCTCGGCTCCTTGATGCAGGTCACAAAGAGACCGGGCACCGAATCGCCCTCTGCTTGTCCTTTCCCGCCAGACCATTTCGAGCGCGCCTGTGTCATCGCTTTTCGCATCCACCCAGACCAGAAGAGATCCGCTGGATATCCTCGCCTCGGTGTTCGGACATCAGCGGTTTCGCGGCCAGCAGGAGGTCGTGGTGCGACACGTCACCGGGGGCGGGGATGCCGTGGTACTGTTTCCTACGGGGGCGGGTAAATCGCTGTGCTACCAAATCCCGGCGCTCTGCCGGCCAGGCGTTGGGGTTGTTATCTCGCCGCTGATTGCCCTGATGCGCGACCAGGTCGAAGCCCTCAAGCAGGCCGGGGTCAATGCGGGCACCCTCAATTCCTCGATGAGCGGGGCGGATCAGCGCGCCGTGCGCGACAGACTGTTCGCCGGCGAACTCGACCTCCTTTATGTCGCGCCCGAGCGGTTTTCGGCCCCCGGTTTTCACGATCTGCTCTCGCGGGTCGATATTGCGCTCTTTGCCATCGACGAAGCCCATTGCGTAAGCCAGTGGGGACACGATTTCCGGCCCGAATATCGCGAACTGGTCCAGCTCAAGGAGCTTTACCCCCATATTCCGCGCGTTGCGCTGACCGCCACTGCAGACCCCACGACGCGAGCCGATATCATCGAGCGGCTCGGTCTCGAGCAGGCCGCAGTATTCACGGCCAGCTTCGACAGGCCCAATATTGCCTATACGATTGTCGAGCGCGCCAATGCCAGAAAGCAGCTCCTTGCCTTTCTCGCCCCCCACAAGGGCAATTCGGGCATTGTCTATTGCCTTTCGCGCGCCAAGGTGGAGGACACCGCCGAATGGCTGACGGGGCAAGGCATTCCGGCACTGCCCTATCACGCGGGGCTCGATGGCGCGGTGCGAGAGCGCAACCAGGATGCTTTTTTGCGCGAGGACGGTGTATGCCTTGTGGCAACCGTCGCTTTCGGAATGGGGATCGACAAGCCTGACGTGCGTTACGTGGCGCATCTCGACCTGCCCGCCTCCATCGAAGCCTATTATCAGGAGACCGGGCGTGCGGGCCGGGACGGGCTGCCGGCGGATGCATGGATGAGCTACGGGATGGCCGATGTCGCCCAGCGGCGGCGCATGATCTCGGAGGGTAATGCACCCGAGGCCGTCAAACGGGTCGAGAACGCCAAGCTCAATGCGCTGCTGGGCGTCTGTCAGACCGCCTCGTGCCGCCGGCAGGCGATTCTTACCCATTTCGGAGAAAACCATCCGGGCAATTGCGGCAATTGCGATACGTGCCTCAATCCTGTCGAGACCTGGGAAGGAACGGAAGAGGCGATCAAGGCGCTGGCCGCGATCTACCGCACCGGCCAGAGGTTCGGCGCAGCCCACATCATCGATGTTCTGGTCGGGCGGGTGACGGACAAGGTCACGCGTTTCGGGCATGACAGCCAGCCGGTGTTCGGGGCGGGGCGCGAGCTGGACGCCAAAATCTGGCAGTCGGTCCTGCGGCAGTTGACGGCCATGGGGCTGCTCCATGTCGACCACGATTCCCACGGCGCGCTCAAGCTCGATGAGGGCGCGCGTGCAGTCTTCAAAAAAGACCGTCGGATCATGTTCCGGCGCGATCCGGTGCGCAAATCAGCGGACGTCAGAAGAGCGCTGAGCGCCACCGCCGATCTCGACCCTCAGGCCCGCGGCGTGTTTGAGGCCCTGAGAGAAACGCGCGCAAAACTCGCCAAGGCGCAGGGCGTGCCGCCCTATGTGGTCTTCCACGATTCAACGCTCAAGGCGATGGCGATGGCGCGCCCTGCAACGCTTGAGGCGATGGGCACGCTTCCGGGCGTCGGGGCAGCCAAGCTCGAACGCTTTGGCAGGGCGTTTCTTACTGCGATCGCGGGCGTTTAAAGCGATGTCGCCGTTATGATCGCTGGCGCCATGATGACGATGAACAGCACGGGCAAGAAGAAAATGATCAGCGGCACGGTCATCTTGGGGGGCAGGGCCGCCGCCTTTTTTTCCGCTTCCATCATGCGCTGATCACGACCTTCCTCGGCCATGACGCGCAACGCCTGGCCGACCGAGGTACCATAGCGATCGGCCTGGATAAGCGCGGTCATCACCGAGCGCACCCCATCGAGCCCGGTGCGACGCCCCAGATTTTCAAAGGCCCTTGTCCGATCCTCGAGAAAGGACAGTTCGGCGGTCGTGAGCGTCATTTCTTCGGCAAGTTCGGCGCTTTGAAGACCGATTTCCTTGGCCACGCGCTTAATGGCATGCTCGATCGACATGCCAGCTTCGACGCAAAGCAGCATCAGATCGAGGGCGTCGGACCAGGCTTTCCGGATTGATGCCTGGCGCTTGTCGATCCTGTTCTTGAGGAGCAGCACCGGCAGGTAGGCGCCGACGAGCCCCACGCCTAGAGCATAAACCACATTGAGGAAGGGCGGCCTGTCGCCCGGCATCACAACAATCAGGTAGAACGCCGCGACGATAAACAGTGCAATCGGGCTTACGAAGCGAAGAAACAGGAAGCGGGTCAACGCTGCCTGTCCGCGCAAACCGGCCTGGGCGAGCCGGTCGGTGGTATTCTCGTCCATGAAGGCCTTTTGCAGTGAAAACCGCTCGACCACGTCCTTCATGTAGGACTTGCTCTCGGCGCCACGGATATTGCGTCCGCCCTGTCCCTTGGCCGCTTCCTGGTTGCGCAGGCGCGCCATCTCCTTTGCGCGCATCTGTTCGCGCTCGGTGGCAACCCGCTTCATCCGGTCATTGCGTTCGAACCGCTCGGCCATGTGCGCGCCGAAGGTGAAGACGATCGCTGCAGCCGAAATCGCCGCAAAGAGCGCGGTCAGGAATTCGGGTTTGACGATCTGATCGACAAGGCTCACGCGGGGAACTCCTAGTAGTCGAACTGGATCATCCGGTTCATCACGAACATGCCGGCGGCGAGCATGAGCCCGGCGACGCCAAGGCAGATGATACCGACATTGGTCGTGATCAGCGGGAGAAGATATTGCGGGCTGATTACCGAAACCGCACCGGCCACGAAGATCGGCAGCGAGCCGATGATAATTGCGGAAGCCTTGGCTTCCGAACTCATCGCCTTGACCTTGGCCTTCATCTTCTTGCGATCGCGCAAGACGCGCGCAAGGTTGCCAAGCGCTTCGGAGAGATTGCCACCCGCCTGCTGCTGAACGGCAATAACGACAATGAAAAAATTGACCTCGGGCAGCGGGACACGTTCGAACAGCACCTCCACCGATTCCTGGATTGTTCGGCCCACCGACTGCTGTTCGAGAACGCGCGTAAATTCGGATCGGACCGGCTCCTTGACCTCCCGGGCGACGAGGCGGATCGAATCGTTGAGCGGCAGGCCCGATTTGACACCGCGCACGATCGCCTCAACGGCATTAGGCAACTCATCGAGGTATTTGCTCTGATAGGCCTTGCGCCGGTTGGCCAGATACATGTTGGGCAGCACGTAGGCGCCAGCAGCGGCAAAAACCGCCGCATACCAGATCGGCACTTGCAGGACGATGAGGACGACGAAAAGAACCACCCCAAGGATTATGCAATTGCGTATCCAGGCGCGCGGGTCGATCTTGATGCCGGACTGAAAGATGCGGGCCCGCAACGTTTTCTTGGCCTTGCGGGCATTGAGCTGCTGGCTCTGAGCCTTGAGCGCATCCTGCACAGTGCGGCGGCGACTGTCGCGGGTCTTCTGGGCGCTTACGGCCTGACGCTGGACCGTCACGTCGCCTTTGAGTGCTTTCTTGCGCTTCTCGGCCCGACCGGAGCCGGCCAGTTGGGGCACAAACGCAAAGCCCAGCGCCCCGACGCAGACCATGACCAGAATTGCCAAAAGGAGGGGGGACATCGTCTAGATATCCCTGAATTCGACATTGGCGCGCTCGAGTGCCTCGACAAGGGCTGCCTCCTCGTTGAAATAGCGCGCCTTTTCGGTGAAGTTGGGCTTGGTGATACCGGTCGAGCGATGCCGTCCGATAAGGTTGCCCGCCGCGTCCTCGCCCATAATGTCGTAAAGGACAATGTCCTGGGTCACGATCACGTCGCCTTCCATGCCCAGCACTTCGGAAATGTGCGTGATGCGGCGCGAGCCATCGCGCAGACGGGCAGCCTGAACGATGACGTCGATTGAAGAGACGATCATTTCGCGAATCGTGCGGCTGGGCAGGGCAAAGCCTCCCATCGTGATCATCGATTCGAGACGGGATAGCGCCTCGCGCGGAGAGTTGGCGTGGAGCGTGCCCATCGAACCGTCGTGACCGGTGTTCATGGCCTGTAGCAGATCGAACGCCTCGGGTCCGCGCACTTCGCCCACGATGATGCGTTCGGGCCGCATACGCAGGCAGTTGCGCACCAGTTCGCGCATGGTGATCTCCCCCTCGCCCTCGAGGTTGGGTGGGCGGGTTTCGAGGCGCACCACGTGAGGCTGCTGGAGTTGAAGCTCGGCCGAATCCTCGCAGGTAATGACGCGCTCGTCCTTCTCGATAAAGCCGGTGAGGCAGTTCAAAAGCGTTGTCTTGCCCGAACCGGTACCGCCTGAAATCAGGATGTTGGCGCGTATACGCCCCAGAATACGGAGCACTTCGGCTCCCTCCGGGGAAATCGAGGCGAATTTGACGAGCTGAGCGAGTGTGAGCTTGTCTTTCTTGAACTTGCGGATGGTGAGCGCGGGTCCATCGATCGAAAGCGGAGGCGCGATGACGTTGACGCGCGAACCATCGGGCAGGCGCGCGTCGCATATGGGCGAGGATTCATCGACGCGGCGGCCGACCTGGGAAACGATGCGCTGGCAGACATTCATCAGGTGTGCGTCGTCGCGGAAGCGCACATTGGTGAGCTTCACCTTGCCGCCCACTTCGATGTAGCACCTCTGCGAGCCGTTCACCATGATGTCGGCGATGTCGTCGCGCGCGAGCAGGGGCTCGAGCGGGCCGTAGCCCAGCACGTCGTTGCAGATATCCTCGAGCAGGTCTTCCTGCTCGGCAATCGACATCACGAAATTCTTGAGCGCGATGATTTCGGCGACGATGTCGCGGATTTCCTCGCGCGCCGAGACCTGATCCATCGCCGCGAGTTGAGAGAGATCGATCGAATCGATCAGGGCGTTGAATATCGAGGACTTGGTCTGGAAATAATTCTTGTCGCGCGCCGCGGACTCGGTCGCGTGGATATCCAACACTTCTTCGCGCGCCGGGCGAACGGGGGTGGACGGGGCTGCGTCCGGCCTGGCGGCGGGCGCGGCGCGGGGGACCTCGGCGCGCGGAGGAGGCGTCTCTGCCACGGGCCTCGGGACCGGAGGCGTCGCCTGCGTGTTACCGCCAAAACTCGTGCGCTTGCCAAACATCTCAGGTTAGTCCTTCCCTCGCCTTCCCTATGCGCGCTTGAGCTGGCGCAAAAGGTCGGGGAGCTTGAAACCCGCGGAACGCGATTGAGGCGCGGAAATGGTGCGGCCCGTAGCCTCGAGCCCGATGGTCTTGAGTTGGTCGTTGATCTTGTGGGTAGCGGAAACCTCGGAGATCATCTGTCCGTTATTGGCCGCGGTGCCGAATATGGCGGCATCGAAGGGAATCTGGCCGATCAGGCGACATTCAACGGCGCCGGCGAATTCGTCGGCCGGAATTTCCGGTCTTTTCGGAATGCCGGCCTTGTTGATGACGAGAAGGGGTTCGTGTTCGCCCGGCCGCAAACCTTTGACGATATCCGCGATGTTCTTTGCGTTCCGCAGGTTGGCAAGGTCAGGCTCGGCGACGATCACGATCTCGTCGACAGCGGCCAGCGTGTAGCGCACCCACTCAGTCCACACATGCGGGATATCGAGAATGACGCAGGGAACCTGCTTCTGGCTCAACTCGATGATCTGCTCAAAGCTGCGCTCGGAAAGATCGTAGGTCCGGTCGAGGACTGCAGGCGCCGTCAGCAGATGGACGTGGGCGGCGGCCTTGCTCATCAACCGCTCGAGCATCACCACGTCCATTTTTTCGTTGGCGAATACGGCATCGCCCATGCCCTGGGGCGGATCCTGGTTGAAATCGAGCCCCACGGTGCCGAAGGGCAGATCGAGATCGAGCACCAGAACGTCCTGACGGATGGCACGCGCGATCGACCAGGCGGTATTATGGGCGATGGAGGACGAGCCGGCGCCCCCCTTGGCCCCGATAAAGGCGATGGTGCGCCCGATCGGGGCTGCACCCTCCCCGGCGAACAATTCGGAAATGGCGTTGACGAGGACAGGCGTCGTGGCCGGCATAACGATATAGTCCGACACGCCCGAGCGCATCAGCTCGCGGTAAAGCACCACGTCGTTGACGTGACCGATGACAATGACGCGGGTCGAGGCATCGCAAACCTCGGCAAGCCGCTCAAGGCCCGCGAGCATGGTTTCTGAGGGAAGGGTCGTTTCAACGATGATGAGGTTGGGAGTCGGGTTGCTCCTATAGGTCTCGACCGCGCCTTCGAGCCCCCCGTTATGGGTTGTCAGGGCAACCTTGGCCATGCGCCGATCATGGGCCGCATCCTCGATCATCTGGGCGGTCTGGGATTGCTCGCAGAAGGCCTGGATGGTTATGCGCGGCACCAGCCGCGCCCCGGTCGGCGCTTCGGCCGCGGGCGCCTGATTGGCGGGATCGGACTTGTCGTTGTCGATAAAGCTCATCTTTTCTTCCGCCTTGCCCTTAATCCAGAACGAAGCCGACAGAACCGCGGAACTGTCCGCCGCCTTGCCCGCCGCCAACCCCGTAAAGGCTTTCCATACGACCAAGGAAGATCGCTTCGGCTTCGGTTGGCAGAACATAGGTGTCGGTCGGCAGTTGCGGCTGGGCATAGCTCGGCTGCACGATCATGGGGGTAACGAGAATGACCAGTTCGGTCTGCGAGTGGACAAAGTCGCGGCTGCGGAACAGCGCACCGAGGATCGGGATGTTACCCAATCCGGGCAGCGCGTTGATTTGCTGGCGCACACGGTCCTCGATCAGCCCGCCGATGGCCAGTGTTGCGCCATTGGGCAGTTCGACCGAAGTCGAAGCGCGACGTTCGCGCGTGGCCGGTATGGTCACGATGGGTGTGTTGATGCCACCCTCGGTGGTCAGTTCGGAAACCGAGGTTTCAACCACGAGGCCCACGATGCCGTTCGAGCGCACCGTCGGCGTGAAATTGAGCCTGACGCCGAATTCCTTGAATTCGTAGGTGATCTTGCCGTCAGCGTCCACCGAGACAGGAACGGGGAATTCTCCGCCCGCGAGGAACTCGGCCGACTGGCCGGAAATGGCGGTCAGCGTGGGTTCGGACAATGTGCGCATCGCACCGCGCCGTTCGAGCGCGCGCAACTGGGCGGTAAGCGAGAAATTGCCGGCGCCGATATTGGCGGTCAGCAGGTTGGGGTTGCCCGAGACACCGGAAGCGCCACCCAGAGACGGATTGGTCTGGAGAATTGCCGAGGTCCCGAAGGAGGCGTTGAGATTGATTCCAAGCTGGCGCACCGCCTCGCGGCTGACTTCGGCGACGGTCACCTTGAGCATGACCTGCTGGCCGCCCGCGACATTGATGACGCTGGTCACCGAATCTGGCCCGCCGACGAACTGGCCGGCTATGGCGACGGCCTTTTCGAGGTCGTCTGCGGAATTGACCTGCCCGGAAAGCACCACGGCATCGGCAAAGGACTGCACCTGCACGCGCGCGCCGGGGATGAGTCGGTTGATGGTGGCGGCGAGACCGGTTGCATCCTGCGCGACGGAAATCTCGATCACAGCAATGCCTGAGCCGCGGGAATCGAGGAAGAAGATATTGGTTTCGCCGGCCGCGATGCCCTGAATGACGGCCCGCGAGCGGGTGCGCATGATCGCGTTGGCCACCCCCGGCTGGGAAACGATCACCTCACCGGCTTCGACCGGCAGATCGATGATGATCGACTTGTTGACGCCGATCTGGATGTGCTGGGTGCGCCCGATCTCGTTATGCCCGATCAACAGATGGGCCGAGGAATTGGCAACCGCCGGCGCGGCCGCCATTGCCAGGCCAAGCGCGGCTAATCCCGCCAGAAGGAGACGGCGGACGCTGAGAGGGATGCAGGCGCTGTTCATTATTTTCGTCGGCATCTTGAACACCTATCTCAGCTCGCCCGGCGCGGCGTCGGGTGGGGTTGAATCGAACATGGGAACGGGATCGGACTCCGACCCCGAACCAGACTGGCTGAAGCCGGCAGACTGCCCTGAATCCGAACCCTGATAGCTACCGGCCATCACGGCTTGAGTTTGCCCGTAGCGAATGAGGCGGACGGCCTGGGTGCGACCTTGCTCGGCGCTCGGGGCCTGCGCGAAATCGATCACCGAGCGCAGCACCAGCGCGAGCCTTCCGGCGGTCGTCGCATTAAGAATGGTTTCAGCCTGAACCGGCGTCAGCTCCAGCGTCGCCACCTGATTGCCATCGAAGACCTGAGACGTAGGCTCCTGAGGATCGGCCGCGCCGGCAGTGGTCCCGACCTCGCCCAACCGCTTGCCGATGGCGAGAACGCGCACATTGGCCAAAATGGTTTCCGAATAGGCCGAGCCCGAGCGGGTGAGAACGACATCGACCCGATCGTTGGGCACGATATAGCCGCCCGAGGCCGACTCCGGTGTGACAGGGATTGAGACCGCCCGCATCCCTTCGGTGATGACGGCGGAAAGATAACCCTGCTCGGAACGGACGAGCTTGGCCTCGCGGATCGGCTCACCGGGGAAAAATTCGAACCGCGCCACCGAGCCCGCAATTTGCGCCGGTGCGTCGGGGATCTGTTCTGCTGTCAGGTATTCGGAGCGGATGGCGCCTTGCGGCCAGTCCTGCCAGGAAACATCGTTCGCCGTCAGCCGTTGGCCGAGGCCGATGGCACGAGTGGCCACCAGCACGCGTGTCTTGGGCTCTTCCCGGATCTGGGTGACCTCGACGGTCTGCGGCTGGGGTGTGTTGCCGCCCCGGGTTGCAAGAAACGCCGCCAGGCCTCCGGCCACAAGGGCAACAACAATAAGCAGAATACGCGCCGGTTTCATAGCCTTACTCCAACAACCGCCGCTCGCGGCAGGCAGACTTTGGGCGCAACTATGGGGTTCAAAGGGTCAAAACTTGGTTAACCGTGGCTTTTTTCTAAAGGTTAACCAATGGTTTAATGGATGCTTTAACAGGGTGCAGCGAACGGCCACCGAAAAAGCCGCCTGGGCAGTACTTCACTTCGCGGTCGGTTATTTCACCAATGCAAGAAAAACCGGGCTCGCGGGATAGACCATCAAGGCGGCGGCAGCGAGGGCGATGCCGTAGGGAATGCCGGTCTTTTCGTTGTGCAGGCGCTCTATCCAGCCAATCTGCATCAGGGGCGCCGGAAGCATGTAGCGGCGGCCTATGAGAATGAGAAGCGTCAGCGCGCCGCCATAGATCGAAGCATAAAGCAGGAAGGGCAGCATCGGCTCGAACCCGAACCACAGCGCGATGGCCGCTGCGAGCTTGGCGTCGCCGCCGCCGATCCATCCGGCGGCAAAAAAGCCGAAGGTGATGGCGAGCACCAGGGCACCGGCTGCGATGTGCCAGCCGATCTGTGCGATATCGAAGCCCACAACCAGCGCCAGGACAAAAAAGCTCGCCGCCGTCGCCAGCACGAGCTTATTGGAAATGCGCATGGTCAGAAGGTCAGAAAAGGCCGCGAAGGCCATGAGGGCGGGGAAGACAAATAGCAGAGCCCAAGCCACGTGCAATCGGGTCCGTCAACCAAATGAAATATTCGAGAAATACTCGGGAATTCTTCCAAATAAGCCGCCGACCGGCGTATTAATCAGCGAAACCGCAGCCAGAACTATGATCGACAGCAACGCTGCGATAAGGCCATACTCTATGGCTGTTGCGCCAGATTCATCTGCCAACATCCTTTTCACGGCTCTACCGAACATGAAGCGCCCCCTCAAACGGTTTGCAAGCTCTACGCAGACCCTAGGGTTGTGGAGTGAATTTGCCGTTAATATCAAACCCAATATATACAATAAAAAGGGGGGGCAATGCCCCCCTTCTCGACTGCACGCAAATGCGCACTTAGCCGCCGGTACCAGCGCCGGTCAGCGTGTTGCCGATATTCTGGAATGCCTGCTGGAGGGGTCCCCCAATCAAACCGATAGCGGTGATCACTACCACAGCCATCAAAGCCGCGATAAGACCATACTCAATCGCGGTTGCACCGGATTCGTCAGCGGCAAACTTCTTGAAGAGATTCATAACTTGCTCCTTGTTCGTGCGTCCATGAAGTGACTGCATCGTTCGACGCGTCACACATCGAACTCGGGCATGACGCTAGACTTGAGCCGTTGAAATTGAGTTAATCGAAAGCCCCAAAACTGTTGCTCTCAGGCCAATAATTCCTATGATTATTAAGTCGTTACGGCGATAGATAAAGTTGAATGAATTGCCGACCTTGAGCCTTAACTGGCGCTCTTTCCAGCCGAGACGAAACGTTGCGACCGTTCTCCGGTTCCACGCCCATGGGATAATTGCCCCAGGTGCAAACGGCTGCCGCCTGCTCATTTGCCAAATATAAACCATTGCCCGCCATCATCGGGTAACCATAGCGGGGTTGCCCGCGTATCCACGGGAATAAGTCATGCCGCGTTTCGTTCGCAGTGCGTTAATAGCCGCAAGCCTTGCCTTACCAGCCCTGGGAGGCGTCGGCCCGGTTGTGGCCAACGAGGAAACGACGCTCGTTTCGGTTAATGCCAATATGGCCCGCGTCCTGCGCCTTTCAGCTCCCGCGGCGACGGTCATCATCGGTAACCCCGCGGTTGCCGACGTCACCATCCAGGATCCGCAGACGCTGGTATTGACCGGCAAGAGCTATGGGCGGACCAACATGATCATTCTCGACAGCCGGGGCGACCCGATTGCCGATACCATCGTCGAGGTGACCCAGCTGGTTAGCGATACTGTGACCGTCTTCATGGGGAGCCAGCGCACCTCGCTTTCGTGCGCACCGGCCTGCCAGCCCACGATAACGCTTGGCGACGACGGCAGCTACACCTCGACCGTCATCATGTCGAGCTCGATGGTGAACGACGCAGCGCGGTAGAACGGCTTTCACAAGTCCTGCAATCTCATACGTTCACTTCGTCGGCCTTCACCCGAACGGCGAAGACGAAAGCGAGGCTGCTTGCTTAATAGTAGTGACAGACAAGCATTCTGGCGCCGTACTTAACTCCGGATTCACCCTTCCCCTAATTAGGCCGCACTTTAGGAATTGGTCTAAGGGTGCATTAGGGTAGCCGTGCTTAAAGTCTTCCCGGTTTTCGGACAATCGTTACCGGCTGTGGACGCAAATGAAATCGGCGCATCGTTCCCCCCTTTCGCTGGCGAGGCTTTTTGCGCGACGCGTGATGCGCGCCGATGGCGGCGCCACCGCGGTCGAGTTCGGCCTCCTCGCGCCCATCTTTTTCGCCATTATCGGAGCCGCGATGGAGACCGCACTGGTCTTTTTCGCCGGACAGGCGCTCGACAGCGCGGTCCACGATTCCTCGCGCCTCATTCGCACCGGGCAGGTACACCAGCAAGCATTGTCGGCCAGTCAGTATCGGGCCGATATCTGCGGGCGGCTTCTCGGCATGTTCGATTGCAACCAGTTGCGCATAACGGTTCGGGAGATTCAGGCGTTCACCAATTTCTCCACCGGCAATCCGCTGGACGCGGAAAGCGGGGAGTGGAGCATTCAGGAACAATACCAGCCCGGCACGGGGGGCAGCATTGTCGTCGTCGAAGCCTATTACAAGTGGCCCACGATCATTGCTGTTCCGGGCCTGATGACCGGGGTGACCGCCGATGGAAAGCGGTTGCTCGCCTCAGCGCGCGTGTTCCGCAACGAACCCTTCACCTTCCCCGCGCCGCCCCCCGGCAATTCATGAGGGTGGCGATGTCGATGTTCCGCGTTCGTTTCCGCAAATTGCTTGCCCTCCTCCAGCGCTCGGAGAAGGGTGTCGCAGCGGTGGAATTCGCCCTGGTTGTCCCGGTGCTCCTCGTCCTCTATCTCGGTTCGGTCGACATTTCCCAAGGGATACAGGCCGATCGCAAGCTAGCCTCGGTGGCGGGCACGTTGGGCGATCTCGTCGCGCAAACGCGGACCACGTTGCCGGTTTCGACGCTGAACGACTATTTCTCGGCCAGCCAGGCGATCATGCTGCCGTTCGACGGCAGCCAGACTTCGATGCTGCTGACCATCGTCTACGTCGATGCGGATGGCACGGCACGGGTACGAACCAGCCGTGGCGCAAACGGTGCCACCCCGCAAAGCCAGAACGCGACCTACCCACTCCCCGCCGAAATCACCAATCTGGCGCGCGACAACTATGTGGTCGTCTCGGAGGCCTGGTACACCTACCATCCGGTGGTCGGCTATGTGATCACCACCGATATCCAGCTCTATAAGCAGTTCTTCTATATCCCGCGCTTCGGCCAGGAGATCGTCATACAATAACAGGCGGCGAGGCCTGGCGCCCTCATCGAAGCCCCAGCGTGGCGAGGGCGGTAGCACGATCGGGACGTTTCCGCCCGAGGCTTTCAGCAATTGCTGCAATCGTCGCGACACTTTCGGCGTTGTCCCGCGGTGGCGCCCCGTCAGGCTTTTCGATAGAGTTCTCGAAACCCACCCTGGCGTGGCCGCCGAACGCGAGGCTGCAGCCGAGGCCGGCGATTTCTCCGCGGCCGAATGCGCAGGTCATGAACGGTCCCACCGCGTCTCCTGCCTCTCGCATTGCTGCTAGAAACGGCACAAGATCGCCGGGTGCGCTCTGCTGGTCTGTTGTATAGCGCCCAAGCACCAACAGTATCGACTGCTCCCGCCCCGGCACGATGCCGCGCGCAACGAAATCTGCGAGCCGTGTCAGTTCCCCCGGCGCGTAAAGGATATGCTGGACGGCTACGGCCCGCTCACTGCACCTGGCATAAAACGCCGCCGCTTGGCTTTCCTCGCTTACATCCGGGAGCATTTCCCGTAGCGCAACGGAGACCGCTTCGGGCCGGGCTGCATCGACCACCGCGCGTTGCTCGGCTGGCGAATAGCGGCCAACGGCTTCGGTGGTTATCTGTACGACCATATCGGGACCGGCTTGGCGCGCGATTGCGGCCATCAGTTCACGGTAGCCATCGGCATCGAGGATATGCGCCCCATCTCGGTCACGCAAATGCGCATGGATGGCGTCGGCCCCAGCCTCCCGGCACTCAGCCGCAACCCGCGCCGTTTCTGCAATGGTCAGGGGGATTGCCTCGTGGTCGGCCTTGGTGCGGCGCGCACCGTTGGGGGCGACCATGATGAGGGCGGGAGCGCTCATGCAGACGCAAAGGCCGTTTTAAGCGTCTTGTCGAGTTTTTCGGCCAATTCGCCGATCTGCTCGTCCGTTATGATGAAGGGCGGTGCGAGCAGGATATGGTCGCCGTTTTCCCCATCGATAGTGCCGCTCATGGGATAGCACATCAGACCGTTGCTCATCGCCTGGGCCTTGATCCGCGCGGCAATGCGTTCAGCGGGGGGAAAGGCCGTCTTGCTCTGGCGATCTTGGACGAGCTCAAGGCCGATGAACAATCCTCTGCCACGAATGTCTCCGACGAATGGATGCTGCCCGAAATCTGCGCGCAGGCGATCCATCAGAGCGGCACCCCGCTTTCGCACCTGCGCCAGCATATGCGGATCGGCAATCTTGTCCAGCACCGCACCAGCCGCCGCTGTCGCCACAGGATGGCCGATATAGGTGTGGCCATGCTGGAAAAACCCGGTACCAGCCTCGATGGCGTCATAGATATTTCCGGCAACAAGCAACGCGCCGATGGGCTGGTAACCCGCGCCCAGCCCCTTGGCGATGGCGATCATGTCGGGAACAACCTTGTCCTGCTCGCAGGCGAACAGCGTTCCCGTCCGCCCCATGCCGCACATCACCTCGTCGAGAATCAGGAGCACGCCGTATTTGTCGCAAACGGCCCTGATCTTTTTGAAGTAGCTTTCGACCGGCGGGACGGCGCCCATGGTTGCGCCCACCACCGGTTCGGCAAGAAATGCCGCAACGGTGTCTGGACCCAATTCGAGAATTTTTTCTTCCAGCTCGGCCGCGAGGCGGTCGGCGTAGGCGGCCTCGGTTTCGCCGTCCTCCATATAGCGCCAGGCGTGGCAGGGCGAGACGTGGTGCATGGCCTCGACCATGAAGGGCGCGAACTGCGCTCTGCGCCATCGGTTGCCGCCGGCCGAGAGCGCGCCGAGTGTATTGCCATGATAGCTTTGCCAGCGGGCGATGACGTTCCTGCGCTCGGGCTGGCCGATCTCGAGGAAATATTGGCGCGCGAGCTTTATCGCCGCTTCCATTGCCTCGGACCCGCCAGAGACGAAATAAGCCCTCTCGATCCCCTCTGGCGCCAGGTTTGCCAGTTTGTCGGCAAGGGACTCGGCAGCCTCGGTGGTAAAGAATGCAGTGTGCGCGTAGGCGAGCGTCTCGAGCTGGCGCTTGATCGCAGCAACGACATCGGGATCGGAATGCCCCAGGCACGAGACCGCGGCGCCGCCACAGGCATCGAGATAGCGCTTTCCATCACTATCGATCAGATACGCGCCATCGCCGGCGACGGCCACCGGCAGGTCCGCCTGGGTATGGCGGGGAAAGACGTGACGCGACTTCATCTAGGACAACTCCCCGATTACACGGTTCGTACAGTCGATACCCTCAATCGTCGTTGCGCACCACAAGGACCGAACAGCGCGCGTGGCGGACGACGCGGGCGGCGTTAGGCCCGAGCAGGTAGTCCTCGAGATCGGGACGGCCCGACGACATGACGATCAGGTCGCACTTGGTCTCACGCGCATAGTGGAGGATGATCCTATAGATGACGCCGTGATCGACGATATGGCGGTGCCTGATTTCAGCTGGAATCGCCTTGGCGGTGAAGGCATGGAGGTCGGCATCGGCCTTGGCGACGGCCTTCTTCTCGTGGTCGGCCGGGAAAAATCCACCCACGATCGACATGCCGAAATCGGGTACGACCGTGAGGATATGGAGCTGCGCACCGAACGCGCGGGCGTATTCGACCACCGTTTCGACGGCCTTTTTGTCCTGCTCGATATTGGCGATGTCCACCGCCAGGAGAATATTGGTGTACATGGCTGCTCCTCAGGCGTTGGCCTTGACGGCCCTGGCGCCCTCCTCCTTGGCCTTCCGCCGGCGTTGGACGAAGTAGATGCCGCCCAGCAGAGCTAGGGCCGGGATGAATATGATTTCCTTGGGTGGCCGGGTCTCGTCGGGAACCAGGACCTGGGTAATGTCCATGCCGAATTCGATGCCGACCCGCTCGGCCTGGGACGAAAAGTCGACGGCCATGACCTGGACATTGCCCCCCATTTCCATGACTTCGAGGCCTGCATGGCGAAGTCGCTCTATGGGCGGGGCGTCCGGCCCGAGATTGAGCATCACCGTCTTGGTGACTTCGCCCGAAAGCATCGAGAAGCCCTCGACCTGGAGCCGGATGAATTCGTTGGGGCGCTTGGTCTCGACGATTTCCATGAGTTCGCTGCCTGGCCGAATGTCGTAGGGCGGATCGATCATGTCCATCCAGAAGCCGGGCCGGAACATGGTGAAGGCGACCAGAAGCAGCAGGAGGGATTCATAGATGCGACTGCGCGTGACAAAAAAGCCTTGGGTTGCGGCAGCAAAGACCAGCATCGCGACGAGACCCGAAAGGAAGACGACCGCGAAGGTGAAAAGATCGTCGACGCCGATCAGCAGAAGCTGAGTGTTGAAGATGAAGATGAAGGGCAGGATGATCGTGCGGATGTCGTAGGAAATCGCGACGATACCGGTCCTGATCGGATCGCCGCGCGAGATGGCCGCCGCCGCGTAGGCCGCAAGTCCGACGGGCGGGGTCACATCGGCCATCAGCCCGAAATAGAAGACAAACAGGTGGACCGCAATCAGCGGCACGATAAGGCCCTGCTGGCTGCCCAGTTCCACGATCACCGGCGCCATGAGCGTCGCGACGATGATGTAATTGGCCGTGGTGGGGAGTCCGAGCCCGAGCACGATGCAAATGGCCGCAGTCATCAGCAACATGACGATCAGATTGCCGCCGGAAATGAACTCGACCACCTCGATGAGGACGCCACCGATTCCGGTCTGGGCAACCGTACCCACGATAATGCCTGCCGAGGCCGTCGCAACGCCGATTCCCACCATGTTGCGGGCGCCCTGTGCAAGTCCTTCAATTAATTCGCGGAAGCCCTGGATCAGCGCCGGCACCAGTTCGCGCGACCGGCGGAAGGCGGCGATGATCGGCCGCTGGGTCACAAGGATGAACATGAGGAAGCTGACGGCATAAAAGGCCGAAAGGCCCGGGGAAAGGCGCTCGACGATCAGGGTCCAGACAAGGACGACGACCGGCAGGAGAAAGTGGAGCCCGCTGCGCACGGTGGTGCCGACCTCGGGCAGTTCGAGCACCGGACTGTTGGGATCGTCCAGTTCGAGGTCGGGTTCACGGGCGGCCACCCAGAGCAGACCCACATAGGCGGCGAGAACGCCGATCGCCACCATCCAGCTTGCCGCCGGCCCAAAGACCGTGCGCGTCCAGCCGATACCGTAATAGACGGCTCCGGCGAGAATGATGATGCTTGCAACCGTAATGCCGAAGTTGATGGCGCTGCGGGCAAATGTCGTCGGATGACGGCGTGGCAGACCCTCAAGCCCGTCTTTGAGCGATTCGAGGTGAACAAGATAGATAAGCCCGATATAGGCGAGAACAGCGGGCAGGAAGGCGTGACGGATGACCTCGAAATAGGGGATGCCGACATATTCGACCATCAGGAACGCCGCGGCGCCCATGACCGGAGGCATGATCTGGCCGTTTGTCGAGGCGGCAACCTCCACGGCCCCTGCCCGTTCGGGCGGAAAGCCGACGCGCTTCATCAAGGGAATGGTGAAAGTCCCCGTGGTCACGACATTGGCGATGGACGAGCCCGAAATAAGCCCGGTCATGCCCGAGGCGACCACGGCCGCCTTTGCCGGGCCACCGCGCAGATGCCCTAAAAGGGAAAACGCGACCTTGATGAAATAATTGCCGGCTCCAGCCCTGTCGAGCAATGCGCCGAAAAGGACGAAGAGGAACACAAAGCTGGTCGAAACCCCGAGCGCGATGCCGAAAACGCCTTCGGCCGTCAGCCATTGCTGGCTCATCACGCGCTGGAAGGAAGCGCCGCGGTGGGCGATCATGTCCGGCATATAGGGGCCGGCAAAAGTGTAAAAAAGAAAGATCACGGCAATGACCAGCAGAGCAGGGCCCAAGGCGCGCCGCGTCGCTTCGAGCAGGAGCACCAGGCCCATGCCGGCAATGACGAGATCGAAGAGTTGAGGCGCGCCGGGGCGGCGCGCCAGATCATGATAGAAGATATAGAGGTAAGCGGCCGCGAACGCCGCGCCGAAAGCCAGAATCCAGTCGACAGCCGGCACCCTGTGGAGGGGGGCGGGCCGCGCAGCGGCATAAGCGGCGAGTGCCGTTGCGCCTGCCATGACGGCAAACGCGACCCATTGGGGATTACCCGCTAGTCCCTGATTGCCGGCGAAGACTGCGAGAGCCAGGGCCACGATCCCATAGATTATCGCAAAGACAGGGATCGCTGCGGTGCGCTTGACGATTCCTGGATAAGCCGTGAAGGCCAGAAACAATGCGAAGGCGAGATGGATCGAGCGCGCCTGCGTATCGTTGAAAATCAGGAAATTGAAGGCGAAGGGGAGAGGGGAAACGTACCAGAGCTGGAACAGCGACCACGCAAGAGCGACGCCGAACAGCATTTTTGCGGGAAATCCCTCCGGCGCCCGCGCGCCGGTATCGGCTGCTGCTACGAGATCCTCCGGACTTGCCGTTTGCCCGGAGTCTTTTTCACTGATCGCGCTCATCGCCTTCCCCTCGGATTCCAAACGGATGGCAGGGCGGTCCAGGCCGCCCTGCCATAAAGGCGTGGCCGATTACATCAGGCCGGCTTCCTCGTAATAGCGTACCGCTCCATCATGAAGCGGGGCAGAGTTGCCCGTTGTAACCATCGTTTCCCTTTCGAGAACCCCAAAGGCCGGATGGAGCGCTGTGAACTCGTCGAAGTTCTCAAAAACCGCCCTTACCACCTGATAGACGACCTCGTCGGAGGTATTGGTCGACGATACGACCGTGGCACCCACGCCGAAGGTGTGAACGTCCTCGCTGTTGTTATACATTCCGGCGGGGATGGTGGCGTGGAAGTAGTAGGGGTTATCTTCCACCAGGCGGTCGATGATGTCGCCTGTCACATTGACGAGGACGGCGTCGCAGGTCGCTATGGGCTCGGAAATCGAACCCGAAGGGTGGCCAACGGTAAAGACGAAGGCATCGAACCTGTTGTCGCACAGCGCCTGGGCCTGCTCGCGCGAAGGCAATTCGGCGGCCAGCGCGAAGTCGTCTGCGGTCCAGCCGTATTCGGCCATCAGCAGTTCCATCGTATTGCGCTGACCCGAACCGGGGTTGCCGAGGTTCACGCGCTTGCCCAGCAGATCCTCGAAATTGGTAATGCCGGCATCGGCACGAGCCACGACGGTAAAGGGCTCGGGATGAAGCGAGAACATGGCGCGCAGGTCTTCATAGGGACCGGCATCGGCGAACTGCTCGATTCCATGGAGCGAATTGTATTGCACGTCCGATTGAACGACGCCCATATCGAGCTCGCCCTCACGAATGGTATTGAGGTTGAACACCGAGCCGCCCGTCGATTCCGCCGAGCAGCGGATGCCGTGTTCGGAGCGCCCCTGGTTCACGAGGCGGCAAATCGAGCCGCCCGCAGGGTAATAAACACCGGTCACCCCGCCAGTGCCGATGGTCACGAACTGCTGTTGGCCCAAAGACGGAGCCGCGGAAAAGGCCAGCATGGCGCCGGCCGCGGCTACAACAGCGGCAGTCTTGGTTCCCATACGCTTGAGATGTGTGCTCACGTTATTCTCCCTGGTGCTTTTGTTGTGCATGACGATAGCCATGAGAATATTGCATATTTTCAGGAAGACGTCCTACGGATCAACCCCAAAATGGAAAAACGTGCTCATGCGCGCGGCCGCAAGGCCACGTGCATGAAATTCACCGGTAGGGTGCGATCAGGCCGGAAGCAAGGTTTCCTCGCGCCGGGCGAGGCGCACCAGCGCTTTTTGCAAGAGGATGAAGGCCAGGACCAGCAGCCCGATAACGATCTTGGTCCACCAGCTCGAAAGCGTGCCGTCGAAGACGATATAGACCTGGATCAGCCCCATGGTCAGGACGCCGATAAAGGTGCCGAACATGTAGCCCGCCCCGCCCGTCAGGAGCGTGCCGCCGATGACGACGGCCGCGATCGCCGTCAGCTCGGTGCCGACGGTGGCCAGCGAATAGCCCGAGCCGGTATAGATCGAGAAGACGATCCCCGAGAGCCCGGCCATCAGGCCGGAAAAGGCGTAGATCATCACGGTGACGCGGCCCTTGCGGATGCCCATCAGCCGTGCGGTCGCTTCCCCGCCGCCAAAGGCATAGACGGCCGTGCCGAAGCGCGTCTTGTGGACGATCAAAATGCCGGCGATGAATACGAGGATCATCAGGAAACCGATAAGCGTCAGCCGCCCGCGCCCCGGCAGGGCAATGTAGGACTGCAAGAGGCCATAGAATTCGTGCTGGATCGGCACCGAGTCGATCGAGAGCATATAGGCGGCACCGCGTGCGAGGAACATTCCCGCCAACGTCACAATGAAGGCGGGCATGGCGAGAGCATGGATCAGCCCACCCATCGCTGCCCCGAACAGGGTGGTGATCGCGAGCAGCATGGCAAAGACGATCATCGGGTGAAGGCCGGTATCGCGCAACACGACGGCAATAAAGACGCCGGAAAACGCGATAACCGAGCCCACCGAGAGATCAATCCCGCCCGAAAGAATGACCACCGTCATCCCGACCGCAACGATACCGAGATAGGCGTTGTCGGTCAGAAGATTGCCCAGCACCCGGGTCGAGAACATATTGGGAAACTGGATAAAGCAGATCAGGAGAGCGAGCAGAAAGATCGCGATGGTGGCGAAAAGCGGCAGGAGACGCGGGTTTCTCATGGCTTTGGCTTTCCGGTTTGTTGCACTTGCTCCGAGGGCCGGCGCGTGGGCAGCGCTCCGCGCAGGAAGGCGAAGTGCGTGACGAGATTCGGCGACTGCAGCACAAGGATCACGACGACCAGCGCGGCCTTGATGACGAGGTTGTATTCGGGCGGAAACCCGCCGAGCAGGATGCCGGCATTGATGGTCTGAATGATCAGCGCCCCGATCACCGAAGCGGCGATCGAGAAACGGCCGCCGAGCAACGAGTTGCCACCGATAACCACGGCCAGAATGGCGTCGAGTTCGAGCCAGAGACCGGCGTTGTTGGCGTCGGCTCCGCGGATGTCGGCGGTGACCACCAACCCGGCCAGTGCCGCACAGAAGCCCGACGCAGCGTAGACCGCGATGAGCAGCACCCTGGCGTTGACCCCCGAAAGCGCGCTGGCGCGGCGGTTTATGCCCACGGCCTCGATGAGCATCCCGAGCGCAGTGCGCCGCAAGAGGAGCGCCATCAGCACGCCGGTCGCCAGCCACAGCCAGACGGGAACCGGCAGTCCGAACAAGGTGCCCGATCCGATCCAGCCGAAGCTGGGATCGGTAAAGGTCAGGATGCGTCCTTCGGTTATGAGCTGGGCGATGCCGCGCCCGGCGGTCATCAGGATGAGCGTGGCAACAAAGGGCTGGATGCCGACCATCGAGACCAGGACCCCGTTCCAGAGCCCGCAGGCAATCCCGGCGGAAAGCGCGATGACGAGGGCCGGCCCGAGCCCGTATCCGGCGCTCACGGCCCAGGCCGCCGAAGCGCCACAGATGGCGATGATGGCGCCCACAGAAAGGTCGATCCCCTTGGTGGCGATCACCAGGGTCATGCCGATGGCGAGGAGCGCCACAGGAGCGCTGCGCTTGGCGACATCGACCAAGGGCCCCACGAGACGCCCATCGACCATCGAGAGGTTGAGAAACGAGGGAAATATGAAGGTAATCAGAATGATCAGCGCAACGAGGGTGCTCAGTTGCGGCGCGATGCGTTTCAGGGTTGGCACCATCATGCCGTCGCCTCCTTTGCGGTCCCGGGCGCGGCGATGGCACGCACGATGGTGTCAGCCGTCATGTCGGCTCCGGTCAGTTCGGCCACATGCCGCCGGTCGCGCACCACGATGATGCGGTCCGAAGCTGCCACCAGTTCCTCAAGTTCTGAGGAAATGACGAGCAACGACATGCCCTGGGCGTTCAGCTCGCGGATCAGGCGCAAAATTTCGGCATGCGCGCCGACGTCGATGCCACGGGTCGGTTCATCGAGAATGAGAAAGCGAGGATTCATGGCCAGCCAGCGCGCAAGGATAACCTTTTGCTGGTTGCCGCCCGAAAGCTCGCCGATCATCTTTTCGCGCCCCGTCGTGCGGATATCGAGGCGGCGGATATAGTCGTCGGCCAGCCGGTTCTGCTCGGCGCGTGGGATGGGGCGCATCCAGCCCTTGCTCGCCTGCAACGCAAGAACGATGTTCTCGCGGATCGTCAGGTCGGCAACGATGCCGTCCGTCTTGCGGTCCTCGGGAGCAAAGCCGAAACCCGCCGCAATGGCGGCCCGCGGATTGCGGATATTGATCGGGCCATTGGCGTCGCGCGCTTCGCCGGTCAGGGCGACCCTGACCCCATATAACAGTTCGGCGCTCTCGGTGCGGCCGGAGCCGAGCAGGCCGGCGAGCCCCACAACTTCGCCCTCGTGGATGTCGAGATCGAATGGTTCGATCATCCCCTGGCGTCCGATGCCGCGGAAACTGAAGGCGAGGGGACGGACAGGCTGCTCGTCCGCATGGGCCGCCATCTGGGCCTCGACCTCATGTTCGAGCGCGTGGCCGAGCATGTGCTCAATCAGTTTGACCCGATCGAGTTCGGCTGTCTTTTCGGTGATGATCTTGCGCCCGTTGCGCAGGACCGTGATACGGTCGGAGATCGCGAAGACCTGATCCAGAAAATGCGAAATGAAGATGATTCCGAGCCCTCGGCTGCGCAGGTCTCGCACGACCTTGAACAGCATTTCGACTTCGCGCGCATCAAGGCTCGCGGTGGGCTCATCAAGGATCAATACCTTGCCCGAAAGCGACACGGCGCGCGCAATGGCAACGATCTGCTGGATGGCGACCGAATAGCTCGACAGGTCGCGATTGACGTCGATATCGAGGCCATAGCCTTCGATCATTTCTCGCGCCATCCGGGTGCGGGCGCGCGCATCGACGAGCCCGAAACGGGTCGGTTCGCGGCCGAAAGTCAGGTTCTGCGCCACAGTGAGATTGGGCAGGAGGTTCACTTCCTGATAGACGGTGCCGATGCCCAGATCCTGCGCTTGCGAGGTCGAACGCGGATCAATGGGCTGGTCGTCCAGCGCGATCTCGCCCGCATCGCGGTGATAGGCGCCAGTCAGACATTTGATGAGGGTCGATTTGCCCGCGCCATTCTCGCCCAGAAGAGCGTGGACTTCTCCGGCTGCCAGATCGAAATCGACAGCATCGAGCGCCCTTGCGCCAAGGAACGACTTGGACAGGCCTTTTACGGTCAGCAGCACGGGGCAGGACCTTTCGGATTTACAAGTATTGGTGGACGCGGGCGGCTGCGCCCGCGTCCTTTGGGCTCAAATCAGTAGCCGAGATCCTTGCGGCGGTCATATTCACCCTGCGGATCGTCGTCCTGGGTGTAAAGGGCCGATTCGGTCTGGATGAATTTGGGCGGCATGGTGCCATCGGCCCAATAGGCTTCAAGGGCATCGAATGCCGGACCGGCCATGTTGGGGGTCAGTTCGACAGTCGCGTTGGCTTCGCCTGCCGCCATGGCAAGGAAGATATCGGGCACGGCATCGATCGAGACGACGAGGATATCGGTGCCGGGGTTGAGACCGGCTTCCTTGATCGCCTGGATGGCGCCGACGGCCATATCGTCATTGTGGGCATAGACCGCACAGATATCGGCCCCGCCGCCTTCGGCCTGCAGGAACCCTTCCATGACGCTCTTGCCGCCCGAACGGGTGAAGTCGCCGGTCTGGCTGCGCACGATTTCGACATTGGCATGATCGGCAATGGCCTGTTCGAAGCCGTTCTTGCGATCGATGGCCGGGCTCGAGCCAGTGGTGCCCTGAAGCTCGACCACGCGGCAATCTTCGCCAGCAACGGTATCGACCAGCCATTCGCCGGCCACATAGCCCTCATGGACGAGGTCGGAGCCGACGGCGGTGAGGTAGAGATCGTCGGAGCTGTCGACCATGCGGTCGAGCAGAATGACCGGGATTTCGGCCTCGGCCGCTTCCTGGAGCACCGCGTCCCAGCCGGTCGCAACGACCGGTGCGAGCAGGATGGCGTCCACATCCTGTGCGATGAACGAACGGATGGCGGCAATCTGGTTTTCCTGGCGCTGCTGGGCGTCGGAGAAGCGCAGATCATAACCGCGTTCTTCAGCCTGCATGCGGGTCAGCGTGGTTTCGGCAGCGCGCCAGCCCGATTCCGAACCGATCTGGGAAAAGCCGATTACCTGTGCATGGGCACCGCCCGCAGACAGGGCCACAAGGGCCGTAGTGGCCAGAAGTGTCTTATAGGTCATAATATTCCTCCCTAGGGTTGACCGTTGACAACACTTGTCATGAAGGGAAGGTGCGCTAGGGCACCGTCCCGCTTGCTTTGATCCTTCCGGCCCGTCGCTCTGTGGGCGGGGAGAACCAAACCGTCCGGCAAACCAGCCGGGACGTTCCTGAAAGTCCGAGGGCGGCGCTCATTGCGCCGCGCTCCATTCGAAAGGCTCGACGCTGTTGCGGCGTCCGAGGGTCAGCGCGTCGGCAACGTGGATCATGGGAGAAAGGTCGACGTCCGATCGCCCCTCCTCTACGAGCCTCGTCATATGGGCATAGAGTGCGGGGTATTCCCCCATGATGGAATCGTCGCCCTCGACGGCGCGTCCATCAATTTCGAGTACGTTGCCGCCCATGCGCAGAACCAGGGTCCCGGCATCGGTCGCAATCGTGATATCCCATGTCTGGGGGCCTTCCTGGCGCCAATCGAAATCGGCGCTGGCATTGCCCGTGAAGGTCAGCCGGGCAGCAATCGGGGTCTGTCGGTTAGCCGGGAAATCGAGCTCGGCGGCGGTCAGATGAACCGACAGAGGCAGGATTTCGGTCAAGATCGAGAGTGCGTTGACGCCCGGATCGAAAACCCCCATCCCGCCGGGCTCGAACACCCAATCCTGTCCCGGATGCCAGTGGCGGACGTCTTCGCGCCAAACGATCGCCGCCGACCGGACGGTCTTGCCCGCCAGCCAAGACTTTGCCGCGGCAACGCCCTTGGCCATGCGCGAGTGCCAGGTCGCAAATAGGGTCAAGCCGTTGCTGGCTGCAATCTTTTCGAGAGCGTGCACTTCGGCGAGCGTCGCACCGGGAGGCTTTTCGAGCATCACGTGACGGCCCGCTTCGAGCGCCATGCGCGCGTAATCGAACCGGGGGACTGGCGGCATGGCCAGCGATACGACCTCGATATCGGGCCGTTCGGACAGAAGCGCGGAAAAATCGGTATAGCCGGGCACGCCCTCGACGCGTCCATGGCGTGAAAAGGTCGCCGCCAGATCCCAGTCGCCCGAGGCCTTGAGCGCGGGGACGTGCTGGTCGATGGCGATCTTGCCGATGCCTGCAAGTGCGAGTTTCATCAGTGGCTGTCCCTTCCAACGTCGCGGCCGCGTTTGCCGCGCAGGAAATCAAGATCGGCTCCGGTATCGGCGCCCTGGACATGCTGTTGATGGAGCCAGGCATAGCCGGAAGCCGGAACCTCGTGGGTCGGGGTCCATTGCGCCAGGCGCGCGGCCAACTCCTCATCGGAGATATCGAGATGTATCCGGCGCGCCTGGACGTCGATCTCAATCATGTCGCCCGAACGCACGACGGCCAGCGGGCCCCCGGCGGCGGCTTCGGGCGTAGTGTGGAGCACGACCGTGCCGTATGCCGTGCCCGACATGCGTGCATCGGAAATGCGCACCATGTCGGTGATGCCCTTGCGCAGCACCTTGGGCGGGAGGCCCATGTTCCCGACCTCGGACATGCCCGGATAGCCCTTGGGGCCGCAATTCTTGAGGACCATGATGCAGGTCTCGTCGATATCGAGCGCTTCGTCCTCGATGCGCGCCTTGTAGTCGTCGATATCCTCGAAAACCACCGCCCTGCCGCGATGCTTCATGAGATGCGGGGAAGCGGCAGAGGGCTTGAGCACCGCGCCCTTGGGAGCAAGGTTGCCCTTAAGGACGACGACACCTCCCGACTGGGTCAACGCCTTGTCCGCGGGAAGGATTACATCCTCGTTCCAGTTCCTGACGTCCTTGATCTCATCCCAGATCGTCGTGCCCGAAACGGTCAGCGCGTCCTTGTGCAGGATGCCCGCCTCTCCCAGCCGCTTGAGAACGACGGGCAGGCCCCCTGCATAGAAGAACTCTTCCATGAGGTATTTGCCCGAGGGCTGGAGGTTGACGATGGTCGGCACGTCGCGTCCGAGCCGGTCCCAGTCGTCGAGCGTCAGATCGATGCCCACCCGCCCGGCAATCGCGAGAATATGGATGACGGCATTGGTCGAACCGCCGATCGCGGCATTTGTACGGATGGCGTTTTCAAATGCCTCCCGGGTCATGACGTCGGACGGCTTCAGGTCATCCTTGACCATCTGGACGATGCGCCGGCCCGTCAGCTGCGCCATCACACGCCGCCGGGCATCGACGGCGGGAATGGCCGCATTGCCCGAAAGCGCCATGCCGAGCGCCTCGGCCATCGAGGCCATTGTCGACGCCGTGCCCATGGTATTGCAGGACCCCGCCGAACGCGTAACGGCGGCCTCGGCCTCCAGAAATTCGTACTGGGACATTTCTCCGGCCTTGACCGCTTCGGAGAACTGCCAAAGATGGGTGCCGGCGCCCACGGGCTTGCCGCGCCACCAGCCATTGAGCATCGGGCCGCCCGAAACGACGATCGAGGGGATATCGGTCGAGGCCGCAGCCATCAGAAGCGAGGGCGTGGTCTTGTCGCAGCCGACCATCAGCACCGCGCCGTCGATGGGCTGGCCGCGCATGGCTTCTTCCACCGCCATTGCCGCAAGGTTGCGGAACATCATCGCGGTGGGGCGGAAGGTATTTTCCGAGGCCGAGAACACCGGCACTTCGAGCGGAAAGCCCCCGGCCTCCCAGATGCCCGCCTTCACCTTTTCAGCAAGTTCATTGAGGTGCCCATTGCAGGGCGTCAGCTCTGACCATGTATTGAGGATGCCGATCACCGGGCGCCCATCGAAGAGGTCGTCCGGGTAGCCTTGATTCTTGAGCCAGCCGCGGTGATAAATCGTATCGCGCGAGGTACCGCCATACCAATGCTGTGAGCGGAGCTTGCGGGGCCAGGGAGCGGGTGTGAACGGCATGTGCGCTATGTCCTCCCGCCTTAAAGGGTCCGGACCCGCGCGACGCCGGTATCGTCGGCGCGCTCGAGTGGATTGACCAGCGGCAGGCCGAAGGGCGCCGCCTCGATTTCGAAAACGTCACCGGGTTCGGTCTTGATACCGTCGGCAAAGCTCAAGGTCGCGGTGCCGAACATATGGATGTGCACATCGCCGGGCTGACGGAAGATCGGATATTTGAAATGGTGGTGTTCGAGATTGGCGAGAGCATGGGACATGTTCGCTTCGCCAGAAACAAACGGTTTTTCCCAGATCACCTGATCCTTGCGACGGATGCGGGAAGTGCCCTCGACGCTTTGCGGGAGATCGCCCACGAGTATTTCGGGACCGAAGGCCGCCATCCGCAGCTTTGAATGCGCCAGCCAGAGATAGTTGACGCGCTCGGTCACGTGATCGGAAAATTCGTTGGCCAGCGCCCAACCGACCCGGCACGGCGTGCCGTCCGAAGCGATGATGTAGATACCTGCAATTTCCGGCTCTTCCCCGCCATCTTCGGCGAAGCCGGGCATGGTGAGTGGAGCGCCGGGCGCCGCCAGGGCGTACCCGTTGCCCTTGTAGAACCATTCAGGCTGTGCACCGGGGAGCGCTGCGGGCTTGCCACCTTCGAGACCCATGCGAAACATGCGCATGGAATCGGTAAGGGTCTCCTCGGCCGCATTCGCCTTTGCGTGCATGGCATCGCGGGTCGCGGCGGAGCCGAGATGGGTCAGTCCCGTACCCGTCAAATGCAGATGCGCGGGGTCGGGATGGAGGATGGGCGGGAGCAGGCGCCCTTCGCGCGCTTCGGCCTCGATATCGACAGCCTCGCCCAGCCCAATGGCACTTATGGCGTCGGCAAGGCGCAGTTTGCGCTCCGCGCAATCGCGGGCGAATTCGTAAAGCGTTGTGTCCTTGCCGAGTGCATAGGCTTCCGGCCCGTCGCGGACAACAACCTGGGTCCGGCCATCAGCAGTGCGGCGCTGGGAAAGCAGCATCGGCATAGTCCTTCTTAACTTTTCGGCGTGTGGGGGAAATCGTGTGGCAGCGGTCTTCCGGCGTGGAAGCTCGGGCACTCCCGCTTCCAACGACCGTCGACTCACAAAGTCATACTGCCACGACACCTCCCCGGCAACGCTACCTGCAATGACGTGCTCCTTATTTTGGACCATCGCTCCCTGCAGGCGGGTGCACACTGGCTTGACTCATCATGCATAGCAAATATTCCTTTAGCCTCTGAATATACCGAAAGTGATATATCAATGACTCAATGGACGGGACCGGGCGGGCTACAGGATGAGTTTATCCGACGGGGCATGAGGCTTGCTCATTTGCGGTTGCTGGTGGCTCTCGAAAGCACCGGACAGATGTCGGGCGCCGCCTCGCATCTCGCGATCACCCAGCCCGCAGCGTCCCGGCTCATGGCTGAACTCGAGCGCATCGCCGGCGCGCCTCTTTATACACGTCATGCAAAGGGTGTGTCCCTCACCCTTGCCGGCAAGCTGCTGGCCGAAAAGGCCCATGCGATCCTGCGGCAACTCAACGATGCCAAGGACGAGATCGGCGAACTGGTCGAAGGCGTGCGCGGGCAGGTCCGCATCGGGGCTGTGACCGGGCCGGCGCTCGAGATCGTCCTGCCGGCGCTGCGCGAGATGCGCATTGCCTATCCCGAAATCGAAATTTCGGTCGATGTGGAAACCAGCGACAAGCTGGCGGCGTCCCTGCTTTCACGCGAGCTCGATTTTTACATCGGTCGCCTGCCGGAGCGGTTTGACGGACGAGCCGTGCGGATGCGCCGGATCGGGCCGGAACCGGTGGCCTTCATCGCCCGGCCGGACCATCCGTTGATGCGAAAGAAGCAGGTCACGATTGCCCAGTGCCTGCCTTTCGATTGGGTGATGCAACCGACCGGCGGGCTAATGCGGCGGGAGGTCGAAACCTACCTTCTGGAAAATGGCTACCCGATCCCCCAGCGCATTCTCGGCACCGCCTCGCTGCTGCTGACGCTCGCGATCGTCAGCGAAACCAATGCCGTAGCGCCCGTTGCGCGGTCCGTGGGCGAATTTCATGCGCGGGGCAATGCACTCGGCGGCAATATCGGGCTGCTCGACATCAAGGACCCGATCGCCGTCTCGCCCTATTCGTTCGTCCTGCCGGCGGAAGCAGAGCTCTCCCCCGCGGCGGCCCGCGTGTTTTCGGCGCTCGAGCAGAAGACCATCCATTTGAAACCGTAAAGGTCCTGTCCGACCGTTCTGCCTGTTTCCGACGGACTTGGGCGCAAGGGCGTTGCCATCCTTATCTTGTATCGAGCAATTTCAGCGCGAGCACCGACTGCCATGACACATCGATCTGGCGGGCCACCTTTTTCCTGCACGCAACGTCATCGGAAGCCGTATCGATCCTGAGTTCCCATTGCCCCTTGGGCAACACGAAGCGGCAGTCGTCACCGGCGTTGAGCACGATCAGGACGCTTTCCTTTTCTCCTGCACAGATATTGAGGCCCATGCATCTGAGGGATCCATCCTGCCAATCCTGCTCGGTCATTTGCCTGCCGCGCGGATGGAGCCATTCAGCGGTAGGTTGGATCTCCGGCTCGTCGGTCTCGGCCACCGTGAAGCGCGCCTTGGAAATTGAGACTTCGGCGCGGAAGGCGCTCAAGGCTGCTACGGCCTTCTGGAGCTCGGGACGGGCCTTGGACCAATCGATCCAGGATAGCTCGTTGTTCTGGCAATAGGCATTATTGTTGCCGCTCTGGCTGTTTCCCAGCTCATCGCCCGCCAGGATCATGGGAATTCCCTGGCTCAGCAGGACGGTGGCCAGCATGGCGCGAACGCGTCTTATGCGGGCGCCCACCACCTCGGGATCGTCGGTTTCACCTTCGACACCCATATGGTCGGACAGATTGTGGTCGTGTCCGTCCTGACCGTTCTCGCCGTTCGCCTCGTTGCGCTTTTCGAGGTAGCTGACCGTGTCCCAGAGGGTAAACCCGTCATGTGCGGCGACGAAATTGACGCTGGAGGTGGCGGGACGGTGGCTGTGATTGAACTGGAGCGGTGACCCGACCAGTCTTTGAGAGATTTCGGGCAATAACCCCGGATCCTTGCGCCAGAATGCGCGGGTATTGTCGCGGAACTTGTCGTTCCACTCCCGGAACGGCCAGCGATAGCCCCCCACCTGATAACCACCTTCTCCAACATCCCAGGGCTCGGCGATCAGCTTGACGCTCGAGAGAACGGGATCCTGGCGGAGCGCCGTGAAGAACGCGCCGTCGCGCTCGAAACCCTGGGCTTCCCGGCCGAGCGTCGAGGCAAGATCGAACCGGAATCCGTCGACATGCATTGCCTGAACCCAGTAGCGCAGGCTGTCCAATACCAATCGCATCACCATCGGATGCGCGACGTTGAGGGTGTTCCCGGTGCCGGTGGTATCAAAGCTGTGCCGCCTGTTTTCCTCCGAGAGCAGATAGTAGCAGGCATTGTCGATGCCGCGGAAAGAGAGCGTGGGGCCAAGCTCGCTTCCCTCGGCCGTATGATTGAAAACCACGTCGAGAATGACTTCGATGCCGGCCGCATGGAATTTGCGGATGGCTTGCTTGAGCTCGCGAATCTGGCCGCTGTGCAGGTAGGGCGCATGCGGCGCAAAGAAGGCGAGGGTCGAATAGCCCCAATAATTGGTCAGCCCCTTTTCGACCAGGTGCCGATCGTTGACAAAGGCATGGACCGGCATCAACTCGATCGCCGAGACGCCGAGTGCCTTGAGATGAGAAACGATCGCCTCGTCTGCCAACCCCGCAAAGGTGCCGCGATAGTGCTCGGGGACATCGGGATGAAGCTTCGTAAGGCCCTTTACATGAGCTTCGTAGATGAAACTGTCCTGCCAGCGGGTACGGAGGGCGTTGTCCGCATCCCAGTCGAAGTCGGTATCCGCCACTACCGCCTTTGGCATGAACGGGGCGCTGTCGCGCGTATCGAAGCTCGTATCGTCCTCGCCGATGACATAACCAAAGAGCGCATCGTTCCAGGCGATCTCGCCTTTTATCTGCCGGGCGTAGGGATCGAGCAAAAGCTTGTTGGGGTTGAACCTGTGGCCTTCCTCGGGTGCATAAGGACCGTGCACCCGATAGCCGTAGACCTGACCGGGGCCGACGCCCGGCAGGTAGCCGAACCAGATGCCGCCCTCCATGGCCGGCAGGTCCAGGCGATGGAGCTCGGTCAAGCCGCTGGGATCGAACAGGCAGAGTTCGATGCGGGTTGCGTGCTCGGAAAACAGCGCGAAGTTGGTGCCGTTGCCGTCAAATTCGGCGCCGAGCACGTCCGCACGAGCTGCGAATAGGTCGAATTGCGGGGGGCCGTCGTTTCTTTTAAGCACGCGAATCGTCCAGTGCCGGGAGCAGGACCCCAAGATTGAACCGGCCGGCGGGGCGAGAGGCTGTCGAGCGAGGCCGTACGCTCGCGCGATGCTCCATCCAGCGTTCGACCATCGTCTGGTTGATCAGCACCGTGCCCCCCTCGGTGCAGCGGAACCAGCGACGATCCTCATCCGTGTCTTCACCGGTCACCAGGCCGCTTGGGATGTGGACTCCGGGCGCCACTATCGTGCGCGACAAGCGCGCGCCCGGCGAAACCAGCGCTCCCGGCATCGCAATGGTTCCACGACCCAGAAACCACGAGGTGGCGGAGGGCTCTCCCGGCAAACGACAGGGGGCTTTATGGGCGAATTCGATCTGGGTGAGACGGAAGGCATCGAGGGTGCCGACATCCCGCCAATAGGGTCTGCCCATACCCTCGCTCGCCGGCAGACGATAGGTCGTTGCTACCCGCTGATCGACGGCCAGGGGAATAACATGGTGTCCGAAGTCGAGCGCCCGTTCCTCTTTGAGAAGGACCTCCTCCAGCCAGACACGGGAAAAAACGTAAATACCCATGCTGACCATGGAATATCCCGGCTCACCGATAATGGCTGGCGGGCAGGCAGGCTTTTCCTGGAAGGACGTGACGACGCCCTGCTCATCGGCGTGCATGACCCCGAAACCCGATGCGTCCGACTGCGGCACGACATCGACGCCGACAGTGACAGCTGCGCCCGAGGCCCGGTGCGCCTCGATCATTGCCGCATAGTCCATTTCGTAAACATGATCGGCGGCCAGAACCACGATTGTATCGACTACGGGGTCGGAGACGAGAGACAGGTTGTTCCGGACCGCGTCGGCCGTCCCCCGATAGGCACCTTTCCCATTCTGAAGAATACATTGCCCCAACTGGAAATGGTGCCCCCAGCGCAAAGGGACATGCGCTTCAAGCGTGCCCGGAGCAAATTGGGTCGCCACCACCAGACGGTCAAGGCCAGACCTCACGACATTTGCCATGACAAAATCGATAATGCGGTGCGTCCCAGCGAAATACAAAGCCGGCTTGGCTTGCCTTGCGGTCAGTTCGCAAAGCCGCGTGCCCTGGCCACCGGCGAGAAGAATCGTCGCGACCGAACCCTGTCCGGCCACACAAGAGATTCGCGTTTGTTTCACGCTCGCATCCTCGAAGAAAAGCCGGCCAGGCAGCGGTCTGCCTCTACAAACGCATCAGGTGTGAAGGTGTTCCATCACGCCCATCCTATGGCGAGGGTCAAGGGTTTGCGCTCCGCCCGATAAAGAATGCTGGTGGCTTCCACCCGCGGATCCATGCCCCAGAACGTCCTGAGTTCCCGGCCGTTATGGGTGCGGCGCATGCAGAATGACCTGTCCCGGGCCCCGATGGACGCCGTTGCATGAGCAAGGAAATCTCCATGCTCCTTTCTGAACCCCAGGAGGAGGGCCGTCAGCCTCGCTTTCTCTCCGGAAAAAGTCTCGTCACCAGCCAGCCGGCCGAGGGCCCCGATATCCACCGGCAGGCGATTATCTGGGTCGGTGAGGGCCAGAAACTCGCCCTCGCTCCCTCGGTAGAAATCCGGGAAGCCCGGCATCAGCACCTTGAGGGCGAGTTGGGTCAGGATCAGATATTGGGCGATTGACATAAGTTCATCGAGAGCGGGCGGGCGATCCCGGCTCCAGTCATTGCAGAGTGCGTGCGCGAAATCGACTGCGGCGGTCTCTGCTTGCTGGTTCGGTCGGGTCCAGAACGTGATGTCCTTGGCCTCGCGCATCGCCTTTACCATGTGGTCACCGAGCCGCTGGGCGATATCGCCCTCGCCTCCCCAGAGGGCGAGAGCGGACTGCACGACATACCATTGCCAACGGGCGCTGACCTGCTTTGCCTCGGGCAGGCTACCGGCCCGCTGCATGAGAGAGGCAAAGGCACGAGGGCGATGGGAGATCGCGACCAGACGCATACGCGAATCTTCGGAGCGCTTGGTATCGTGTGTCGAGGTCAGCGTCATTTCGGTCGCGGCGCGCGCCGTGAGAAAGTCGTTGGCGTCATCGAGCGTCATGGTGGCGTGGTCGGGCTCGGCACCGACTTCGCTGAGGGCTAGATATCGTGGCCACCGGAACCCGGCAGTGTCCTCCTGCGCCTTGGCCGTGAGCGCGCCGGACACCTGCTGGAACCGCGTGACAAATCGGTGGGCCGAGGCATTTTGCGGGGAGAGAAAAAGGGATGTCAGCGCGTCGAGGGTCGTGGACGAGCGCAGATGCGCACGCGACGTCTCGACCACAGATTTCATTAGTTCACGATCGGTCCGGCATCCAGTCCCACCCATGAAATAGGTGCGATATCTGGGCATGGCCGTCAAAAGAGCCGTTATCGCTTCGCGCAAGCTTTCCGGGCCAGGCTCCGCGATGTGGCTATCGATGCAGGCAGCTTGCGCGAGAAAGATCAGTTGATGGCGTTCGGCCGCCAGTTCGTGGTCAAGGATATCGTGCTTGGCAACGCTCAGGGCCGCGGCAAAACCATCGTCCGGCCCGACCCAATGGGACCAGAGTTCATCCATCCGGGCGAAACCGGATTTGTCTGTCAGAAGCCTTGCGATCAGGGCGGCGGCTTCGTAGCCCGTGGTGCCGACGGTTTTCCAATCGCCCGGCAATGTCTCGTTGGCGGTCAGAATTTTCTCGACCCATACAGGAATGCCGCCCGTCGCCTCCGCCAGCCATTGGAGATAAGTCCTGGGGTCAGCCAGCCCGTCGATATGGTCGACGCGCAATCCGTCCACAAGCCCGGCGGCAACCAGTTCAACGATCAGGGCGTGCGTATCGTCGAACACCTGGCGATCCTCGACCCGCATACCAATAAGGCTCGTGACGTTGAAAAAGCGCCGATGGGTAATGCCGTCCCGCTCGATCTCCCAATGGCGCAGGCGCCAGTGTTGGGCCTTGTGGACAGTCCGCGCGTCGCCGTCACCGGTCCCGTCCGCGAGCGGAACTTTGGTATCGTCGAAGGTCAGAAAGCCGTCGGCAATGCCGATCCTGTGTTCCGCCAGCATTTTCTCGAAAGGTTCGGGCAGAAACGGCAGGACCAGCGGCCCGGCGTCCCAATCGATATCGAAATGCCGCGCGTAGCGGCTGCTTCGGCCCCGCCGGAGGACGTCGCACAGCCAGTTGTTTTCGAGCGAAAAGGCCGTGTGGTTGGGAACGATGTCGAGAAGGATGCCCAGGCCCCGCGCATGGGCGGCACGGGCCAGTTCCTCGAAAGCCTCGCGCCCGCCCAGTACGGGATCGATCCGGGTGGGATCGACGACGTCGTAGCCGTGGGTGGAATTGCGACATGCGGTGAATATCGGCGAGAGATACAAATGCGAGATCCCGAGGTCGGCGAGATAGTCGAGGTGGCTGCGGCAGGCGTCAAAGTCGAACCCTTCACGCAACTGCACGCGATAGGTGGCGTTCGGGATTTGGCCGGGGCGCGTCATCGGACCCACGCCGCGAATGCAAACGGATCCGATTCAATTGCGTTGAACCGAAGACCGGCGTCCTCGTCATCCTGAGAGAAAGCACCTACGCTCCCCAGGTTGAGCGCCACTGACAGACGGCCGTCCCGGAAGGTCCACTGGGCCTCCAGCGACCCGTCCCCGCATCGGCGCGCGATACTCGCACGGTGGCCAGACTTGAGAAGCGGCACGACATATCGGGTACGGAATTCAAGGCAAGTTCGCGTCAGGTCCTGCCATTGGCGTGACCCGTCGGTCACCGTCCAATCGAGCCTCGACGCCTCGAACGTCTCGAGACTGGTGGGGTCGGGGATCGCGTCGCCAAGGCCCGCTATTGCCTGAAACTCAGCAGCCCGCCCTTCGCGGACCCGTTGGCCCAATTCGCCTTCGTAGTCGGCAAAGAACAGAAAAGGTGCGGTTTCGCCGCGCTCCTCGCCCATGAAAATCATCGGGATATAGGGGCTGACGAGCAAAAGGGAGAAAACCATCTGGAGCGCCTGGGGGTCAGCCAGGGCGATCAAGCGCTCGCCAAATGGGCGATTGCCCACCTGATCGTGGGTCTGGGTGGAATTGACAAAGGCGATGGGAGGCAGGTGCTCGGAAGGGGCGCCCCGCGGCACCGCGCGACCCTTGCGCTTCTGGCCCTGTTCGACATGTCCCTTTTCGAGAGCGAGGACAAGGTCACCGATGGGATCGACGGCAAAGCTCTCGTAATAATCCTGCTCTTCGCCGGTCAGTGCGACATGGACGGCATGATGAAAGTCATCGTTCCAGTTCGCCACATAGCCGGGCTTCTCCCGCAGCACCGGCTCGTTGCGTTCGTCTTCCAAGATGATGTGAAGGGGCCGGCCGAGCTTAAGCCCCTGAACCGCCGTGCCGAGTTCGTTGAAGAACTGATCCGAGCCCGGGCCGGCGATCTGATGAACGGCGTCCAACCGCAGGCCGTCGAGATGGTAGTCTTCGAGCCAGGAAAGTGCGCATTCGATCCAGAAGGAGCGCACCGCAGGCTGGGAAAAGTCGATTGCGGCGCCCCAGGGGTTTTTGCGATCACTGTCGAAAAATTCCGGCGTCGAGGCATGCAGGTAGGCGCCGTCGGGTCCGAGATGGTTCATAACCACGTCGAGAATCACCATCATGCCCAGGCTATGGGCGCGCTCGACGAACTGCTTGACGTCGTCGGGCCTGCCATAAGCAAGATGCGGCGCGAAGGGCAGCACCCCATCATACCCCCAGCCCCTGTTGCCCGACCATTGCCCGATGGGCATGATCTCAATCCCCGTGATGCCGAGCGAGGCCAGTTGCGCGAGTTTTCCCGCTGCGGCCGCAAAGGTGCCCTCAGGGGTGAACGTTCCAATGTGCAGTTCGTAGAGGACGGCCTCGGGCCACTCGCGCCCCTTCCAGGCCTCGGTCCAGCGATAGGCATCGTGATCGACGAGAACGGACGCGCCGTGCACATCTCCCATTTGCAATCTGCAGGCGGGGTCGGGAATGAGGGTATCGTCAACACGGAAGCGATAGGGGGCGCCGGGTTCGGCGGCAGCCCTCGCATGCCAATACCCGGTCGCATCCATTCGAGCAGGAAGGGTATGCTCGCCGATCGTTACCGACACTGAACGGGCAGAAGGGGCCCAAATCCGGATTTCCCAATCGCCGTCATGGCGGATAGCGCCCCAGGTTCTCGACGGCATAAGGACTCCTCATCGGTCAGCCCTCACAAACGCGCCCGAGTCTGGACCGTTCCACGCGACGGGTCGACCCGGGAGGGGCCGGCGTCGGCGACCGTCACGGATTTCCTCGTTTGCAAATGGCGCTGTCTGTCGCGCCTCGCCGCGTTTCTAAGGTGTCGTCACCACCAGCGCCTGGCAAACGCCTTCGCCCGCACGGCGATAACTATGGGGCACGTTTGAGTCGAAATAGATTGCATCCCCGGCATCGAGGATGGTTTCCTCGCCCCCGACATCGACATGCAGAGCCCCGCTCAGGACGTAAATGAATTCCGCGCTGCCATGCCGGTGCGGCGCCGAAGAGGAGGCGTCAGCGGGGAACTCTGCATAAAATGCCTCCATCCTGCGATCGGCCACAGGATAATCGAGGCTCTCGAAAAGCCAGGCAGGAGGGTCCTCGCCCGGGGGGGCGGGCAGCCTGATCCTCTCGTCTTTCCGAACGACAGCAACCAGCGGCTTGTCCTCCTGCGAGGTGAAGAAGTGTTCCAGGCCGACATTGAACACCATGGCGATCCTGAGCAGAGTGGGTAGAGTGGGAAAGAGTTGTCCCCGCTCGATCTTGGACAGCATCGCTGTCGAAAGCCCGGTGTGAGACCCCAATTGAGCGAGGCCGAGCTTTTTCTTGAGGCGTAGCGCCTTGATGCGCGGCCCAATGGCATAGCGGTGCAGTTCGTTGGTGAGCGTGTCGGAAATCAATCTGATCGAGCCTCATTTTCTCCTTGGGACATTAACCTAGATACTTTTTTCATTTCAAGAAAAATCGATATACTGTCACGAAAAATTTACTGGCAAGAAAATTCATTTTCATCTTATGACTTCCGGGTCCCGTATTGAGGGTCGCCAAGTCATAAAGAGGAACACCACCATGCAATTGAAGACCGCATTCCTTGCCGCAGCCATCAGCCTTGCCGGAAGCTTCGGCGCGGTCGCGGCTGACAAGGACATTGTCGAAACGGCGCTGGAAGCGGGCCAGTTCGAGACGCTGGCCGCAGCCCTCGCCGCCGCAGACCTCGTCGATACGCTCAAAGGCCCGGGACCGTTCACGGTTTTCGCCCCGACGGATGAAGCCTTCGCCAAGCTCCCTGCGGGCACAATCGAAACCCTGCTTGCTCCGGAAAACAAGGACCAGCTCATCGCCATCCTTACCTACCACGTCGTTGCTGGGCAGGTGATGGCGGCGGATGTGGCAAATATCGACGAGGCGACGACGGTGAATGGCCAGACGATCGCCATCGCGGTCGATGGCACGTCGGTCAGCATCAACGATGCCACCGTCATCACCGCCGACATCGTGGCCTCCAACGGCGTGATCCACGTCATTGATACGGTCATCCTGCCGGCTCAAGACTGACAAGCAACCCTTGGAAGGGGAAGTGTCATGAAATACCTCAACATCCTAACGCTGATCCTCGTCATCGTGGGCGGTCTGAACTGGGGGCTTGTTGGCCTCTTCGGTTTTGATCTCGTTGCCGCTCTCTTCGGCGCCGGCTCGGCGCTCTCAAGGATCGTTTATGTACTGGTGGGCCTGTCGGCCGTCTGGCAGATCGTGCCGCTGTTTTCCCAGTTCGGATCGGGCGAGCTTGCTGCCCCCCGAAACCACTAGCGATTGCAGGGAGCCGCTTGACCGTCAAGCGGCTCTCCTTCTTGCACGGGGTGTCCAATGGACGGCTTGGAATTGCTCATGCTGGCCGCCTTTCTCAGTGCGAGCTTTGTGGCCGCGTCGGCGGGTGTAATCTTCCGCCCAGGCACTTGGTACCAACGGCTCGACAAACCGCGCTGGCGGCCGCCTGACTGGCTGTTCGCGCCGGTATGGACCGCGCTTTATGCGATGATCGCAGTCTCTGGATGGCTTGTCTGGCGCGAGGCTGGATTTGTCGGAGCGAGTCTGCCGCTGGGTATCTTTGCGGTCCAGCTTCTGCTCAACGCCGCATGGTCGCCGCTCTTTTTCGGGCTCCACCGGATGGACCTGGCTCTGGTCGAGATCGTCATGCTCTGGATCGCGATCCTTCTCACCATCATTGTTTTCCAGCCCATTAGTATCGTCGCTGCCTGGCTGCTCGCTCCTTATCTGGCATGGGTGACCTTCGCCTGCGGGCTCAACTTCTCGATCTGGCAGCGCAACGCTGTCCGACCCGTGGGGCCAGCCCAATAATGTCGCCACGCCGGATTGTCGTCGACGACCTGATGCAGCGCGAATACAGCTACGAGCTCGTCGCGCCGACCGGTCGCGATTTCCACCCTGATTTCCGGCCCGACCTTACGCCATTAGAAATGCTGGCACTGGGGGTTTTCGGCGGCAAGTACATGACCGATTGCGTGGAGGAATTTCCCAAAGCCTGGTTCCGGGACGCCAAGCTTTCCTCTGGACGGCGAGATCCCTCCCTTAACTGGTTCGGCGTCGATGCAAGCCAACCGCTCAGTGTTTGGCGGGCCCGAGGCTGGATCCATCCCGACGACCCGCGAGGCTGGTTCCAGTGGTATTGCCGCTATTATTACGGGCGCAGGATGATGGGCGAAGATGAGCGCCAGATCGGCCGCTGGAAGGCGATGCGCCGCCATGTTGCGCAGCTCCGCCGGGCCTGCGATCCGGGCGACCGATGGTGCCGCCCGCGCCAACGCCAGGCCCTGCTTCATTGGGCCTATGATAGCCGCAAATTATAATCTCGCCCTTTTTTGCGCCTTTCCGGGGTTCGGTAACCCGGTTCCGCACGGCCGAGCGTCCGGCGAGATCGTCTTCGGGGGAACTCCCAGCGGCCGGGGGCGTTTTTCTCTCATGACCCACAAAGGAGGTTGCGATGGACTGGAATCGTGTTGAAGGAAACTGGAAGCAGTTTACCGGCAAGGTCAAGGAACAGTGGGGTAAACTCACTGACGACGAGATCGATCAGATCAACGGCAACCGTGAGCAGCTCGAGGGCAAGATCCAGGAGCGCTACGGAAAAGCCAAGGACGACGTCAAACGCGAAGTCGATGAATGGCATAACCGCCTTCACTGATCGGATAATCGAAAACCCCGCCCCATCTGGCGGGGTTTTGCTTTGTCCGGCCCGCGACGCTTCACTTGATTTTTGAACAAGCGGCCTCTGGCCTTCCCCGTGGACCTTTCCCAAGTGTGTGCTAGTCTGGCCCCGACCGAGGGGAGCCCCGACAGGGGGCTGAGATTCTGCCGGCCGCATAGCAGCGCAGTGACCCTTTGAACCTGATCCGGATCATGCCGGCGAAGGGACGGGCACAGGCGCCTTATCCCTTTTGCCGGCCGCACCGTCGAGGGCGCCCATGACAATTTCCCGTATTCCATCCTCCCCCGTCCAGCGGGCAGACGCCCCGGCCATGACGTCAGCCGGTGAGCGTCGTCAGGAAGCTCCCGGCACGGCCTTCGGCTTGCTGACGGCGGTTATCGCGCCATGATCGCCAATGTTCTCAGTATCGCCGGCACCGACCCGACGGGGGGAGCCGGCATACATGCGGACCTAAAGGTCATCTCGGCGAATGGCGCCTACGCCATGGCTGCGGTCACGGCGGTGGTGGCGCAAAACACGCAAGGGGTGCAGGCCGTCCTCCCCCTCGAACCCGGCATCGTCTGTGCCCAGATCGACGCCGTTTTCGAGGATGTACGGGTCGATGCGGTCAAGATCGGCATGGTGGCGAATGCGGACATCGCCGAAGCGATTGCCGGTCGCCTCCGCCATCATGGCGCGGCCAACATCGTGCTCGATCCCGTCATGGTGGCCAAGAGTGGCGATGACTTGCTCGATCCCGACGCTGTGGCCGCGGTCCGCGAATTGCTCGTGCCTCTCGCGCGGATCATCACGCCGAACCTGCCCGAAGCCGGCGTTCTGCTCGGTGCTGCTCCCGACTGGACGCTGGAGGAAATGCGAGCGCGGGTTGCGGACCTGCGGCGGCTGGGGCCGGAATGGACCCTGCTCAAAGGCGGTCACCTCCCAGGATTGACCGAAAGCACCGATTTGCTGCATGGACCAGCCGGAACGATCGAATTATCGGCGCCCCGGATCCGGACACGCAACGACCACGGGACCGGGTGCACGCTCTCGGCTGCCATTGCGGCACTCTTGCCAAGGCATACAATGGAAGAGAGCGTGAGGGGGGCAAAGATCTATCTCTCCGGCGCGCTGGCGGCGAGCGAGGCATTGACAGTGGGGCGCGGCCACGGCCCCCTCCATCATTTTCACGAGCTTTGGGATGGCCTGGAATCCCGGTCGGGGTAACCGATCGGGCGGCCGCCGGACCGCAGTGATTTGCCTGAGGCGCGGCTCGCTGCGATGGCCCTGGCAAGTCCATGGGCGGCAGCCTGGGGATCGGGCTGGCCGCAGATGGCCGATACCACCGCGAGCCCTTCCGCACCGCTCGCCATCACCGAGGCAACATGATGCGGTTTCAGCCCACCGATGGCGACGGCCGGGACCGGGCTAAGCGCGACGATACGCGCCAGCCCCTCGATACCGATCGGGCGCTCGTGGTCGGGCTTGGTCGGGGTGTCGAAAACGGGACCGACGCCCACATAGTCGACCGCCGAAGCGTCGACCCTGCTGACAGCCGCCTCGGTTTCCACCGACAGGCCGAGGATCTTGCCGTGCCCAATCCTTTCCCGCGCTTGCCGCGCGCCCATGTCCTTCTGCCCGACATGAAGGCCATCGGCGTCGACAGCGAGCATGGCGTCGAGGTTGTCGTTGACAATCAGGGCCGCGTCGGTGCCGGCCAGGGCCGATTTGAGCGCTCGGCCTACCGCGACGAGGCCGGCGGTTCCCGCGGTCTTGTCGCGGAGCTGGACCATCGTTGCGCCGCCTGCCACCGCCGCGCGCGCAGTCTCCACCATGGAGAGGCTTCGGCAAAGATCGGGATCGAGCACGAGATAGAGCGAAAGGTCGAACTGCGTCATGCCGACACGATCCGGCCCTGGGCTTCCAGGGTCTGTGCATCGAGGGCATGGAGAGCATCGAGGAAGCGCACCGCGAAGGAGCCCGGCCCCTCGGCACCATGCGCCGCCCTTTCTCCTGCCACGGCGAAGACGGCGAGCGCGGCCACCGTTGCATCGAACGGCTCATCCGGAGCGATTGCGGCGAAGGCGCCGACCAGCGCGGTCAGCGAACAGCCGAGCGCGGTCACCTTGGGCATCAGCGCCGAGCCGCCCGAAATGCGCACCTGCCTTTCACCATCGGTGACAAAATCGACGGCACCCGTGACGGCGACGACCGCCGCGCACGCCTTTGCCAGCTGCCGCGCGACATCCTCTGCGCGCTCGACCGGATCGCCGCTATCGACACCCTGGCCGGAACTTTGCCCGCCGCCGAGCGCGATGATTTCCGAGGCGTTGCCACGAATGATAGCCGGGCGCAGGTCGAGCAACTCGGCGACCGTCCTTTGCCGCAATCTGGTGGCGAAATGGGCAACGGGGTCGAGCACCCACGGCCTTTTGGCCCGGGTCGCGCCCTTCACCGCCGCCTTCATCCCGGAAATCCAGGCGGGCGACAGCGTGCCGATATTGACCGTCAGGGCCCCGGCGATCATCGCGAACTCTTCGGCCTCCTCCTCGGCATGAACCATGGCTGGAGAAGCCCCCGCCGCGAGCAGAACGTTGGCCGCGACGTTCATCGCCACATAGTTGGTGATGCACTGGACGAGGGGTGCGGCGGCGCGCATGCGGATGAAGAGAGATGAGGGCGTGGTCATTGTTCAAGCCTCCTGCCGGGTGGGAATATAGAGGGCGCCGCCCTCGCGAAATTTTTCTGCCATGGCCGCCATGCCTTCCTTGCGCGCCTCGGCACGGATGTCGTGAGAGATGCGCATGGAACAGAATTTGGGGCCGCACATGGAGCAGAAATGAGCCAGCTTGTGCGCCTCTTTCGGGAGTGTCTCGTCGTGAAAATTCCGTGCGGTCTCGGGATCGAGGGCGAGGTTGAACTGGTCCTCCCAGCGGAACTCGAAGCGGGCCCGGCTGAGCGCATCGTCGCGCAGCTTGGCGGCCGGATGCCCCTTGGCGAGATCGGCTGCGTGAGCCGCGATCTTGTAGGTGATGACGCCGGTCTTGACGTCGTCCCGATCGGGCAGCCCCAGGTGTTCCTTGGGTGTGACGTAGCAGAGCATAGCCGTGCCGAACCATCCGATCATGGCTGCGCCGATCCCGCTCGTGATGTGGTCGTAACCCGGCGCAATGTCGGTGGTCAGAGGTCCGAGCGTATAGAACGGGGCCGCGCCGCAGACGGCGAGCTGCCTCTCCATATTCTCCTTGATCTTGTGCATCGGCACGTGTCCCGGACCTTCGATCATCACCTGGCAGTCGTGCTGCCATGCGATCCGGGTCAGTTCGCCCAATGTCTCGAGTTCGGCAAATTGCGCGGCATCGTTGGCGTCGGCGATCGAGCCGGGTCGCAGGCCGTCGCCGAGCGAGAAGGTCACGTCATAGGCGCGCATGATCTGGCAAATGTCCTCGAAATGCTCGTAGAGGAAGCTCTCCCGATGGTGATGCAGGCACCATTTGGCCATGATCGAGCCGCCCCGGCTGACAATGCCGGTCACCCGGTTCACGGTCAGCGGGACGTGGGCGAGCCGAACGCCGGCGTGGATGGTGAAATAATCAACCCCCTGCTCGGCCTGCTCGATGAGCGTGTCGCGGAAAACCTCCCATGTCAGCTCCTCGGCCACGCCGCCCACTTTCTCGAGCGCCTGGTAGATGGGCACCGTACCGATTGGCACCGGCGCATTGCGGACGATCCAATCGCGGATATTGTGGATGTTGCGGCCGGTCGAGAGATCCATGACCGTGTCCGCACCCCAGCGGATGGCCCACACCATTTTTTCGACTTCCTCGGCCATTGAGGAGCTGAGGGCCGAATTGCCGATATTGGCGTTGATCTTGGTAAGGAAATTGCGCCCGATGATCATGGGCTCGAGTTCGGGATGGTTGATGTTGGCCGGGATGACGGCGCGTCCCCGCGCAACCTCGTCGCGCACGAATTCAGGCGTAACGAAATCGGGGATCGCGGCGCCGAAGCTCTCGCCGTCCCGCTCTTGGGCGGCGCACATCTGTTCGCGGCCGAGATTTTCGCGGATGGCCACGAACTCCATTTCCGGCGTGACGATGCCGGCGCGGGCATAGGCGAGCTGGGTCACGGACGTACCGGTTTTCGCGCGGAACGGACGGTGGCGGACCGGAAACGCCGGCGTCAGTCGATCGGGCGAGACAAAGCCGTTATCCTCCGGCCTGTCATTCCGGCCCTCATAGGGCTCGACATCGCGCCGACCGGCAATCCAGCTTTCGCGCAAGCGCGGCAAGCCCAGTTCGATGGCAATCGTTGCTTCCGGGTCGGTGTAGGGGCCGGACGAGTCATAGACCGTGACCGGCGGCTCGCCGGCGCTCGGATGCAGGGCGATCTCGCGCATAGGCACCCGGATTTCGGGGTGAATCGCACCGGGCTTGAAGATCTTGGCCGAAGCCGGAAACGGTCCGGTGGTGACGTTCGGGGCGGGATGGATTGTCATGTCGAGGCTCCTCGCTTGGCAAGCAACGGAGACCCAGCTCTGACGGGAAGGATAAACGCCTCGTATCGCGAAGGCCGCCTGGCCATGAGGGCATCTGCACCGTCCCTACGCCAGTGTGAACTGGATCAGGTTCGTAGGGTCCCTGCGCTGCCTCGCGGCCTAGCAGTATCTCAGCCCCTTGACGGGACACCCCTGGTGAAGGCTGCAAAATGCGAGTGGATGCGGGAGATGTCAATCGCCTTTCCGACGAGCGGTCCGCGCCGCCTCAGCGCGCCGCCCAGAGCAAGCCGCGCCGGAGAATTGTGCGGACATGGGGAATCTCCAGTTCGTCCGCGGTGTGGCCGAGCGAGGAATAGAACACGCGCCCCTTGTCATGGTTGGTGACGAAGACCACCGGCATGACGACATCCTTGCGCCAGGGATGAAACTCTCCCGAAAACGTCGTGGTGGCCAGCACGTCCACGGCCGGGTCGTAGTTGAGGTAATACTGCTCGGAGGTATGCTCGAAGCTCTCGATCCCAGCCATGATGGGGTGGTCCGGGCGGGTAACCTCGACCCTATAGGTCACGATATCGCCGGGGTGCTGCACCCAGTAGCAGCTGGCGGCATAGCGGAACGGGACGCTGGCGCGAAAGGTCGTGGCGAGGCCCATGTGATAGCTGGCAAGCCCGGTGCCCGCCCGGATGGCGGCTATGAGCCTCTCCATCTTCTCGGGCGCCAGAGTACCGTCGGTGATGACCGGCACGACGAGATCGTTGCTCCCCACGTCTTCGGCCCCGAGGGCGTCGTAGTCCGGCGTAACCGTGACGGCAAACCCCTCTTCCTCGAGCAGGGTCCGCACCACCTGCGCGCCGCGCTCGGGCGTATGCAGTTCCATGCCGCCCCAGACCACGAGCGCCTTCTTTTGTTGCGTCATAGTCCGAGCCCCACCGCTTGCGTGCGATGCACGCCCTTGGGCACGAAGGCGAAATCGTCCTCGATACCCAAGAGCTTGGCCGCCAGATGCACGACCGAGAGCCACATTTCGGTGCCCTGCAAGCCAGGTTCCTGCCCATCGGCGAAGGGAAAACCCTTTTCATCCTGCCAGCGTTCTCCGGCGCGAGCGATAATGGCGCGCGCGACCTCCTCGGCTTCGGCCCTACGGTGATCTGTCTGACCAAGGCAGAGCAGCAGGGGATGAATGGTGTCGAGCAGGTTGCAGGCAGTATAGGTCGCACCTGAAAAGCCGCCATATTGACGGTAATTGAGCAGCACGGAATCGATCGCGCGCTCGGGCCTGGGCACGGCAATGCCGAATTGCGCATAGGTGCCGCGCGTGAGCCGGTAAAAGCCATTGACGGGCTGGAGCAGGCCTTGCTCCAGGGTGGGTGAGCCCCACAGCCCCGTCCCCCTGTCCTGATGCAGCGCCAGCCAGCCGAACAGGGTTTCGCGCACCGTGCCAGAGGTGAAATAGCGGGCGTTGAAATAGAGCGCGGTGCCGATGGTGTCCACGTCCGCGCCGGCTGCCCAGGCCCGTTCCCGCCAGGTCAGACTTTCGAGCCACTGGCAGAGTTCATGGGCCGGGAGTTCCACCGCTGAAACCGGATGGAGCGGTCGTGCGCCCAGCACCTCAAGCGCATAACCGACAGCGAGAACGTTGTAGAGGGCGAGGCCGTCCCGGCGCAATTCCGCGCCCGGAAGCGGTCGCTGCCAGGGGTCGGGAAAAAGACCGGTCACGGGCTCCTGGACGGCCTGAAGCCGCGTGACGGCCGCGTCCCGATCCAGCCCCTCGGGCGTACCGCCGAAGCCGGTGGCGATCTCGATGGCATCGCAGAGATGCCGGATGCTCATGCGATTTTCGCCATGGTTCTCGCGCGAGAGATATTCGCCATTGTCCATGTTGCGCCTAAGAATGGCCTGGTGTTGCGCGGCGGCGCGGGCGCTCAGCGTCCGCAGCTGCTCGCGCACCCCGTCCTGCCTGCCGCGCCCGCGAAACCGCAGCACCTTGGCCGGAACTCCGCCGACAATGGCCAGCGGCGGCACGTCCTTGCTGACTACGGCCCCTGCAGCGATCACCGCGCCGCGTCCGATGCGCACCCCGTCGACGACGACAGCATTGGCGCCGATCCACACATCGTCCTCGATTGTGATGCCGCGCGTTTCGTGCGCCTGCTTGTAGATCGGCACGTCCGGGTCGTCATAGCCGTGATTGAAGCCGACAAGCGAAGCATGACTGGCAATGCGCACGCCGTCGCCGCAACTGACCTTGCCAGACAGCGTCGCATAGGGGTTGACGGTGCAATGGGCGCCCAGCGTCACCTCTCCGCGCACCAGGGCATGACCGGCGATCCAGCTTTGCTCACCCAAGTCTAGCCGAGTGGTGAAAATGGCGGCTTCGGCGGCGATATAGGCGGTTGGGTGGATAGCGGCGCCAGCCCTTTCGCGCAGTAGCGCGAGACGCGCCTGGTGCTCGGGACTCGCAATGTCGTCGGCCTGGCGTTCCCAGGTCAGGAATTGCAGACGGGCGCGATGCAGGGCCGCTTCATCGGACTCATGCCGCGCGCCCTCCTCGGCTGCCCCTAATGCCTCTGCACGCTCTCGGTCGGTGTCGCGGTGGTGGTCCGCCAACGGGCCCGATGGGTGGGTTAGTCCGGACATTACGCCAACCTCTCGAGCAATTCGGGTACGATTTCATAGAGCAGGGGTTCGCCGCGCGTATAACGTTCGACTTCCTCCACGGCCATCAAGCCCAGCCGGGCCCGCTCCGTGCCAATGGCACCGGCGATGTGCGGGGTGAGAAAGACGTTGGGTAGCGTGAAAAAGGGCGATCCCGGCTCGGGGATTTCCGGATCGGTGACGTCGATCACGGCATGGATGCGCCCGGTCTGCAGTTCGGCCAGCAGGGCTGCCTCGTCGACCAGGGCACCCCTTGCCGTATTGATGAACCCCGCGCCGTCCCGCATGAGCTTGAGCTGACTGGACCCGATCATGGCCCGTGTGGTTGGCAAGGAGGGGGCATGGAGCGAGACGACATCGGACCGGGCCATCAACGCGTCCAGTTCGACAAGTTCGACATGCTCGGTCACCGGATCGCCGGGCTGCACGAAGGGGTCGTAGAGCAGAACGGTGAAATCGAAACCTGCCAGCATGGCGGCCACCTTTCGACCGATGCGCGAAGCGCCGATCAGCCCTATGGTCCGGTGGAAATTGCCGATGTTCTCATCGGTCAGGGCGTGGCAGGAGCGGCGGCTGGGGTCGGCGCGGTAGAGGTCGCGCAATTCGAAGACGCGCTTGTTGGCAAAAAGGATCGCCGCCAGGGTGAATTCGGCCACAGGGACGGCATTGGCTTCCGCCGCGTGGGTGACGCGGATACCCAGATCGTAGGCAGAAGGATCGACGGTAAACTTTACCGTACCGGCAGCGTGGGCGATCAGCCGAAGATTGGGCGCCGAACGCAGGGCCTCGGAGGTGAGCATGGGCCCACCCCAGCCGGTGACCAGCACTTCGGCTTCCGCTAAAAGCCGGCGCGCCTCCGGCTCCCCGAGGCTTTCAATGGGCGCCGGCGAGAGCACCTCGCAACACGCGCCGAGCCGCTCGAGCGCCTCGCCATCGAAGACGTGGCGGGTCTTGTCCGCTCTGAAGGAAAAGGCGAGTTTGGGACGCATTAGAACCGCTCCGGCACCAGAATGGCGTTCACATCAACGCCGTTGCTGGCAAATAGAGCCTCGAGCGCCGCAATTCCGGGCGCCTCGGGCGGGTTGGAAAGCGCCATGTCGGCCTCATCGCCTGCCGGCAGCGCCAGAGCCGCCGTCACCAGCACCGTGGCGCCGGGGGCGATCTCGCCGCGCAATTGCGGCACGATGGACTTGGAGACGATGAGATTTGTGTTGGGCAGGGTGCGGAACGCTCGCCCTTCGCGCTGGCCGACGAGATCGACAATGGCACTGAGATCGGTCCGGCTCCGCGCGATGGCCCTGCCGGTTTCGTCGATATAGGTATCGGCATTGAAATCGGCGCGAGCAATGGCAAAGCCGCCTTCAGTGGCATGCAGCGGGCGCGGGGTTTCGATGCGATGGACGCGGACATGCCAATAGCCGGCATGAAGGAGATAGGTGTCCACCGTTACATCGGGCCAGGGCTTCCAGCGCGAGAACAGCGTGTCGCCGGCAATCCTGGCGATTTCGTTGGTTTCACGCACCCGGTAGTGGCGGCCATCGTCCGAAAAAGCGAGCATCCCGTCGAAGGCTCCGGAATGGTAGGCGCGCTCGTCCGCCTCGACGGAAAAACCGTAGCGGCTCGAATAGACGAACTTGGCGTATTTTTCGGCGCCAGCGCGCATCTGCCAGTTCTGCTGGCCGCTGGATAGCGCCACCACATTGCCCGGCGTGTGCTGCATGACCATGCCGGGATGCCGGAGCGGCACCGGTTCGGGAGAGAAGTCGGCGTCCACCTCCTCGGCTGTCCAGAAGGGATGATCCTTTGGCAGAGCCAGGGGCAGGAAGGCCTTGAGCGCCCAATAGGGCGAGCCGGCCGAATTATAGCTCTCGGACATCAGGAGGTTGGGATAGCCATAGCCAATCGAGAGGACGCCGTCCCCGCTGGCGATGGGCAGCTGGCTCCACCAGCGCAGATGCCGCAGGAAGTGGCCCTTGATGACACCCCAGGGCAAGGCCTCGACATCGGCAAAGGCCAGCGCGCCCCAGAAGCCGCTACAGGCAAACCGATAGGTCAGGCTGCGCCCGAAGGCCAGCGCGCCGCCATCCTCGTCGAACCAGTGCTGGATGTCTTTAGCAAAAAGCCGCGCGCGCTCCTTGTAGTCGGCCACGCGCTTGTCATCTCTATTGGCCAGCCTGGCATAGATCAGCCCGTAAAAATGCATGGCGAAGGGGATGTAATGGTCGATGCGCCGCACATTGCCGTCGCGGTACCAGCCATCGCCGAGATAGAAGTCCTCGAGCTCGCTCAGATAGGCATCGGTGTAGGAACGGTCGAATTCGACCCCGCATTCCTCGAGTCCCAGATCGACCAGGATGCGGAAGAATTTCCAGTTGTTGTCCGCGTAGTCGAATTTTCGCGCGTGCTTGAGATAGGCCGCCAGATTGTCCTTGGCCCGTTGCTCCAACGGGTCCCACACCAGATGGGGCAGCATTTTCATGGTAAAGCCGATGGCCGCCAGTTCCACCTGACGCTGGTCGATGCCGTTGACCGCACCCCAGTATTCGGGATGCTCGGGATCGGTCCCGTTGGCAAGACCCTGGCGGTAGAGCGCCCAATGGTCGAAAAGGCCGCCGCCGGCCGCCAGCGGCGTCAGGCCCCAGAGCGGGCGGGCAAAGCCTTCGAGATCGGCTGCTGCCCGGTCGAAATGGGCCCCCACGCCGTCGAGCCGCACCCGCGCCCCGCCCTTGGAAAAATAGGGCAGAAGCGGCGTAAAGAGAGCGTTTAGCCCGCGTTCGACGTCATCGCGGGTGCGAAGCGGGTTGCCGAAGAGCGGATTGGCCGTGGCAGGATCATAGGTCATTTCAAGCGCTCGCCTTTTGCGGCGCCTCGAAGGCGCCCTGTAGTTCAAGGGCTTCGGCAAAATGGCAGGCGGCCATCTGGTCTGTGCCATCGATGGCGCGGAGCGCCGGCTTCTCGCTGCGGCAGCGGTCCTGGGCGTATTTGCAGCGCGTATGGAACGGGCACCCCTGCGGCCGGTTGCCGAGATAGGGGATTTCTCCCCTGGGCGTGGTGCTGCGGCCCTTGCGCCGGGTGGGATCGGCGACTGGCAGGGCGGCGAGCAGCATTTCCGTATAGGGATGGCGCGGGCGCTCGAACAGCAGGTCGGTGGGCGCGTTCTCCACCACATGACCCAGATACATCACCACCACCCGGTCCGCGATGTAGTTGACCACCCCCAGATCGTGGCTGATGAAGATGTAGGTAAGGCCGAACTCTTCCTTGAGATCGTCGAGAAGGTTGAGCACCTGGGCCTGAATGGAAACGTCGAGCGCGGACACGGCCTCGTCGGCGATGACCAGCTTAGGATCGAGCACCAGGGCGCGGGCGATGCCGATGCGCTGGCGTTGGCCGCCCGAAAAGGCGTGCGGATAGCGCCCGGCGGCGTCCGATGGGATGCCGACCTTGGCCAGAACGTCGTAGACCCTTTCCTCGAGTTCGCGGCCGCGTGCGATGCGATGGATGCGCAACGGTTCTGCCACGAGGTCGAAGACCCGCATGTTCGGGTTGAGCGACGACATGGGATCCTGGAAGATCATGCGCACGTCGCGGCGCCAGGGCTTGAGTTCGCGCTTGGACAAAGCGGTCAGCTCAACCTTTGCGGCGTCCTTGGGATGATAATAGACGCGTCCTTCCGTTGCGGGTTGCGCCTGAATGATGCAGCGTCCGAGGGACGTCTTGCCGCATCCGCTTTCGCCCACGATGGCCAGGGTTTCGCCGGCCTTGACGGTGAGACTGATGTCGTTGAGCGCCACCAGCTCCCGCGAGGGCCCGAAAAGGCCGCTGCCAAGCGTATATATCTTGGAGAGGTTTTCGACCGAGAGGATCGTGCTCATGCCAAGGCCTCCATCTTTGTGCGGGCCAGGAGGTGACACCGCGCGAGATGACCCGCACCGACCTCGGTCGGGGCGGGACGGGTGCCGGCGCAGGGCTCGAAAACGTAGGGGCACCGGCTGGTAAACGCGCAGCCAGCCGGCCTGTCCTTTGGCGAGGGCACGGTGCCCTTGATCGGCGAGAGGCGCTGGCGGTCCGCCTTGCGCCGCAGATGCGGCACCGAGTTCATCAAGGCCTGGGTGTAGGGGTGCTGGGGCGACCTGAAGACTTCATAGACATCGCCTTGCTCGACCACGTCCCCCAGATACATGACGGCGACTTCGTCGGCGATTTCGGCCACCACGCCCAGGTCGTGGGTGATGAACAGCATGGCCATGCCGAAATCATCCTGAAGCTGGCGCAAAAGATCGAGGATTTGCGCCTGTGTCGTGACGTCGAGCGCCGTGGTGGGCTCATCGGCAATCAGGAGTTTGGGCGTGCAGGCCAGAGCCATGGCGATCATGGCGCGCTGTCGCAATCCTCCCGAGAGCTCGAACGGATAAGCATTGGCCCGCTCGCGGGCGCCCGAAATGCCGACCTGATCGAGCAGGTGCACGGTGCGTTCGCGCGCCTTTTTGGGCGATACGCCTTCATGCAGCACGATGACCTCGTCGATCTGGTCGCCGATGGTGTGCACCGGAGAAAGCGAAGTCATCGGCTCCTGGAAGATCATCGAGATTTCCGCGCCGCGGATCGAGCGCATGGCAAGGCTGTCGGGCTTCAGCCGGGCGATATCGACCGTGCCTTGCCCGTGGTTGAAGAGAATCTCTCCGCTGGGAAGCAAAGCCGACTTGTCGAGCAGACGCAGGATGGCGCGCGCCGTAACCGATTTTCCGCAACCGCTTTCGCCGACCAGGGCCAGCGTCTTGCCGGCCGTGAGGGTCAGGTCGACCTGCCGCACCGCCTCGACATCGGCCTCGTCGGGCGAGGTGAAGGTGATGGACATGTTCTTGATCGCAAGGATGGGTTCAGCGGCCATGGGGATCTGCGGCATCACGGAGGCCGTCTCCAAGGAAATTGAGGGCGAGAATGACCACGATGACGCAGAGGCCCGGCATCAAGAGCCAGGGTGCGGTCGCGAGCGTGCGGATGTTCTGGGCGTCCTGGAGTAGTGTGCCCCAGGAAACGATCGGGGCCTGCAGGCCCAGACCAAGGAAACTCAGCGCCGTTTCCGCAAGGATCATGCCGGGAATGGCGAGCGTGGCCGCAGCGATAATATGGCTTGTGAAGCTCGGGACCATGTGACGGGTCACGATGCGCCAGTCGCTCGCCCCGTCGAGTTGCGCAGCGGTCACGAAATCCTCGGTCCTGAGGCTCAGGAAACGCCCGCGCACGACGCGCGCCAGTTCCGTCCAGCCGATCAGCGAGAGGATGATCGTGATCGCGAAATAGGTCTGAAGAGCGCTCCAGTCCCTGGGGAGCGCCGCGGCAAGACCGAGCCACAGCGGAATCGTGGGCATGGAGCGAATGAATTCGACTACGCGCATGACGACGCCGTCGAACCTGCCGCCGTAAAAACCGGCAAAGCCCCCGATGACAATGCCAAAAAAGAGACTCAGCGTTACGCCGGCGAGCCCGATCGAGAGCGAAATGCGCGTGCCGTGAATGAGACGGCTAAGCAGGTCCCGGCCCAGCCTGTCAGCGCCCAGGATATAGAACGGGTCGCGCGGGTTCTCGAGACCGATAAAACGCGTCGACATCGGGATGAGGCCGGCCAGGCGATAAGGCGCACTCTCCGCAAAAAACCGGACCGGCAGGCGCACTTCCTCGTCTATGACGAAAGTCCGGCGCAAGGCGACCGGGTCGATCTCGGTCTTGTAGCCGTAGACGAAGGGACCGAAATACCAGCTGCCGTCCTCGTTCCGGTCGAAGAAATGGATGCCCTGCGGCGGCGCATAGGTATAGCGGGCGTTGTAGGCCGAGGGATCGGTGGGCGACAGGAACTCGGCCAGAATGGCAACGGCGTAAAAGAAGACCACCACCCAAAGGCTGATCAGCGCCAGCCGGTGCTGGCGGAAACGCCTCCACATCAGGCCGAGCTGGCTTTCGCGGGCGATCCTGCGCGGGGCAATTTCCGAAACTGGCGTTTCCATGAGCAGGACGGCCATCACCTGGCTCCGTAGCGAATGCGGGGATCAATAAGGGCAAGAAGGATGTCCGAGATCAGCGTGCCGATCACGGTGAGGACGCTGAGCAACAGGATGATCGCGCCGGCCAGGTACATGTCCTGGGTGGTGAGGGACCGCAGCAGCATCGGTCCGGCTGTCGGCAGGTTCATGACCACCGAGACGATCACCGAACCCGATACGAGGGCGGGCAACAGCCAGCCAATGGTGGAGATCAGCGGGTTGAGGGCGAGGCGGACGGGATATTTGAGGATCACCTTCCACTCGGGCAGGCCTTTGGCGCGGGCGGTCACCACATAAGGCTTCTTCATCTCATCGAGCAGGTTGGCCCGCAGGATGCGGATCAGCTCGGCAGTGCCTGCGGTGGCGAGCACCAGAACCGGTGCCCAGGCGTGGCTGAGGAAATCCCAGACGCGCGGAAGGCTCCAGCGTGCCATCTCGAATTCCGGCGAGAACAACCCCCCGAGCGTGGTTCCGAACCAGGTATAAGCGAGGTACATCAGAATGAGCGCAAAGAGGAAGTTTGGTACCGCGAGGCCAATGAATCCCAGGATGGTCGAGAGGTAGTCGCCCAGCGAATACTTGCGGACCGCCGCGTAAATGCCGATGGGCAGGGCGACGAACCACATGACGATGACGGCAAGTCCCTCAAGGAGGATGGAATTGCCGATGCGGCCCCAGATCAGTTCCCAGACCGGACGCTTCCATTCGAAGCTATGGCCGAAATTGCCCTGCACGACACCGGTAATCCATTTCCAGTACTGGACATAGAAGGGCTCTCCCAGACCATATTGGGCGCGCAGGTTCTCGATAACGCGAGGATCGACCTGATCGCCGGTTGAGGCAAGCTGGGCAATATAGCTCGTCAGAAAGTCGCCGGGCGGCAACTGGATTATGGCGAAGGCCACGATGGAAACGGCCAACAGCGTGAGAAGCATGGCGATGAAGCGCCTGACGATGAAACCAACCATAACCGGCCTCCGGGTATCTGGGGTTTCCCCCCGCAGCCTGATGCCGCGAGGGGACTAAGCGGGGTGGGAGATCCGCGCTTATTCGAAATACCACGTAACCGGGTCCATTGGCGCCGGGGTCGGGAAGAGCCAGGCGTTGAACATGGTTTCGGGTGCGTTCCGGAGATTGTTGCGGATGATCGAGTAGGAGTCCGGCATCAGGCTCACCCCGATCACCGGGAACTGTTCCTTGGTGATGGCGAGGATCTGGCGCATCAGGTCGGCGCGTTCGTCGGGATCAGACGAGGAGCGGATCTGGCGATAGAGTTCCATCTGCTCCTGGGCCCAATCTGCCGGCTCCTCGGCAATTTCGGGACGCGTGCCGTTGAACCACTGCGCCCAGCGATAGGCCCAGACCGATTCATCGCTGAAGGGGAAGTAGTAGCGGGGCTCCTGTACCACTTCGAGACCACCGTCGCCCGCCCAGACCTGAGCGTCGTAGTCATTGCTCGGGCGCTTCTCATAGAACAGCGTGCGATCGATATTGTTGAGTTCGATCTCGACACCGACAGCCGCAAGCTGGAGTTGCATGATTTCGAGAATGTCGATCCATTCGGGACGGAGCGCCGAGATGACGTCGACGGTGATCCTGACCGGCTGGCCGTCGCTCATGAGGCGAACGCCATCGCCGTTCATTTCCGTCAGGCCCGCGGCTTCGAGGTGCTCGATGGCAAGCTCGGGGTTGAACTCGGTATACTGCTTGGCCAGTTCTTCGTCATAGAAGGGGGACTGGGGACGTGGCGCGACCTGGTAGGGCTCTCCCTGGCCGGTAAAGACCAGATCCACGATCTCCTCGCGGTCGATGGCATGAGAAATACCGATGCGGAAATCCCTGTTCTGGAAGAGTTCGCGCTTGACCGGATCGTCGTGGCTGAAATTGAGCTGGAACACCAGCGTATTGGAGGCGGAGGGAATCACCGCGCCCAGATGATATCCACCCTGCTCCTGTCCATCAAAGAACAGCGGCTTGTTCACGTTGGTGGCAATGTGGCGTTCCTGGAAGTCGATCTCGCCATTGAGCGCGGCGAGGGTCAGTTCCTCGACGCCGCCCTGGCTGACACGCATGTCGAGCCTGTCGATATAGGGCAACTGGTTGCCTTCGCTGTCGACCTTCCAATAGTAGGGATTGCGCTTCCAGGTGACGCGGGAGGCGTTGGCCGTCAGCGGTTGGTCGAGCACCCATGCATAAAGGGTGGGCAGGTCGGGATTGGCGAAGCGGATGGTTTCCCAGCCCCAGGCACAACGGTCCTGCAAATGCAGGGCCCAGCTCGAGAAGCCCGCAGCTTCGGCATCGGCAGCCGCGTTCTCGTTGTAGCTGGGGTGGAACTGGCTGCAATAGGCCTTCTGAAGCGAAGTGATGTGGATGCCGTTGACGCTGGCCATCTCGTCCATCAGCATGCCGTTCGGCCGGTTGAACTTGAACTTGAAGGTCAGGTCATCGATGACCTCGACGGTCGCCGGGTTGTTGATGTTGTCGATCCAGCTGCTCGCCGCATATTCGGGGTCCTGGTACATTTCGACGGTGAAGGCGATGTCGGCGCTGGTGAATGGTGCGCCATCCGACCACTTTACCCCTTCGCGCAGCTTGAAGGTGTATTCGGTCGCTTCGGCATTGGCCTCCCAACTTTCGGCAAGGTTGGGAATGACGGTCTGCCATTCGCGGTCGAAGCGTACGAGGCCCTCATAGGCCACCGTTTTGGCGATGAGGCCATTGTCGCCCCCGCCATTCATTCCCATGCGCCAGGTGCCGCCATATTGGCCGATGCTCTCGGCGTCCAGCACTAGGGGGTTGGCTGGCAGCCGCTCCTCGAGGGGCGGGATTTCACCGCTCTGCACCAGGGCGTCGAGCATGGGCGACTGCCCTGCGCCGAGCGCCGGTCCTGCAGCGGTCAGCATGGCCACAATGGCCACGGCGCCCGCCGCCTTAAAACATTGGGTCTTGTTCATTCTGGTCCTCCCTTTTCCGGGGCTCAGCGGCCACCGGGTTCCAATTCAAGGTCCGAACGCTCCTCCGCGTAGGACCCGCGCCTGATCTGCCCGATGCCGGACAGCCCTCTCCGCACCGAAAGCGGCGAGATTTCGAGCGCGACACTCCCCACCGGGCGCCTTTGCCTGGGGGTGAACACCACGCGCGTGAGGTCGACGGCCGGCTGGTACTGTTTCTCCACGCCGGGATGATGCTCGAAAGCCACATCGAGCAAGCCGCTATCGAAGGTGATGCGTACCCCTGCATCAACTTCGCCAACGATGACGCTATCGCCTTCGAGCCGGGTATTCATGGGCGTTACCAGGACGGACTGGAAAAGGCTGTCCTCGGCATGGAAGCGATAGGTATCGTCAAGCAACACACGTCCGCCGGAATGGGACCGATCCAATGTCAGGCTGCGCCGAAGCGAGTCCAGCCCGGCGGCTTGCGGATAGGCCGCTGCCATTTCGAGCTCCAGCCGGTCTGCATCCACGCCGTGATGGTGGCTGATGACCTGGGCCGCGTGTGCCCGGCCCTCGACCTGCTCGAAGCCGTTGACCAGCGGCACGGAGTGGCCGCGCGATGACGCCATGAGGTTCTGATAGCGCTCAGGCCCGAAATAGGCCTTCGAGTAGCGGCCGCGGCCGGGATCGGTGAGCACGACCTTGCCGCCGGATACGACCATGAACGAACCGACATCGTTCTGGTTGTGCATTTCGTCGTTATGCCCCCCTTTGACGGCGAGCCGCAGCGCTGCCGGATCGGTGGGATCCAGGCGGCTGATCATCCAGGCCATCTCCTCATACCAGTCGTGGGGGCCGAGGCGGGCCGGTTCGGCCTCCGGGGGCAGCGGCCAGGCAAATTGGCGCAGGGGCCAGGCGAACTGGTTGAAGTGGGAAAGCACGTAGTCGTTCTTCATGCCCAGCCCCAGAAGACCGGGCAGCTCGAGACGGCGCGCCAGATAGGTGAGCAGGCCGGGATGGAACACGGGATTGCTGTCGCTGTCAGAAAAGCTCACCCACACGCCGGGGCCCAGCATGGTGCGTAACGGGAACTGAGCGATGTCGCGCAGGGCCGGCCCGGCGAGCAGGTCGATGGTGCCACCGGACCGCAGATCCAGCAGGTGGGCCAGCACCACGTAATTGCCGAAACCGTACGTCCAGTAGTCGGGCCCTTCGGACGATCCGCCCTGGGAATCGAATGTATCGAGATAGTCGGCCAGGCTGTGCAAGCCGCGGGTCACGATGCGCGCCAGCCTGTCTGTATCCGCCTCCAGATAGAGCGCGGCGCCGACCACGCCGGCCACGCACACCGCCGTCCAGTTGTTGACCTGCTTGTGTGGCGTCGTGCGCAGCCACCAGTGATCGTCCCGATCGAGAAACGGCGCGACGACGCGGCGGTCGACCTCGGCCCGCAGGCGGGCCCGAAGGTTGGGGGAGAGGCGCTCCCCGACGAGATAATCGAGCTCGGCCATGTCGAGCGCGGACATGGCAGCCGCCAGGTCGAGCGTGGGGTGATCGGGATGGTCGAGGCCGCGGGCATGGGCGGGCCAGGACCAGTTCGTTTCCTCCAGCCGCGCCCAGGCAATCTCCTCGAGGGCCGGCACAAAGCGCCCTTCGCCTTCGAGCCACTCGGCCAGCGTCAGGCCATAGAGCATGGTGCGGCGGCGGCGCTGGGCGTCCTCGTAGCCCTCGCGGCGACCTGTCTTGCGGAACTCGTCATAGAGCCGGGCCGGAAGGGCGGGCATGGGAGCGTCCCGGTCGGCCTCGGCCCGGACCAACAGATCGGCCATGGCCTCAGCGCCGAGTTCGGCAGAGAGTCGAACGCATTCGGGCGTACCGCTGCGCGGAAACGGCGCGAAGGCCTCGGCCTTCTTCAAGACCGAGGCAACCTGCCCAGAGCTCCATTGCCGCAAATCCACCTGCTCGCCTCCCGCGGAGAGCCCGGAGCACCCGGGCACCCTGCAACGGTATGCACAAAATTGCGCAATTTCAAGTTTTTTGCGTTATTCATGCAAATTTTGCAAATTTTCGAAATTTGCATTGGCTCTGGAACCGGATAGCTCGCTTGCTCGGGCGGGGTTGGCGACTCTTTTCAACAACCCCGCCCGAAATAATTGCGCCCGGGCCTCAGGAAATGGTGCGAACCGTTTCGCCCTCGACGAGGGAGACACCAATCTCAAGTTGCTGAACGGCGCGCTCGCCGTTCAATTGATCGGCCAGCAGGCGCACGACCCCCCGGCCGATCGCTTCCCGATCGACGCGGACAGTGCTGAGGCGCGGATTGGCCATGCCCGCAATCGGCAGGTCGTCGAATCCCATGATGGAAAACCCCCTGGGCATCGGAGAATCCTGTCCCAAGAGCGTTTCGACCATCTCCACCGCAGCACTGTCGTTCCAGCAGAAGATCGCCGTCACATCGTGCTTGTGGGCGAGCAATGCAGCCAGAAGAACCTGGCTCGAGTGTTCGTTGGAAATCACCACGCTTCCCGTGACGCCCGGATTGGCGGCAATCGCAGCCTCGAAGCCTCGCCGGCGTTGCAGAATGGTGGGGCGAAGGCGGTAGGTATAATGGAGGATCTTGCGGTGCCCCGCCGCGATCAGGCGCTGGGTCGCCTGGAACGCGCCGTGGAAGTTGGCCGGTGCGACGGAGCTGACCCGCATTTGCGGATCGACACCATTGGCCAGCACCATCGCGATGCCGGCGTCCTGGGTCCACTGAACGATCTCGTCGTCCGGATCGATGCCGGCCAGAATAAGGCCGTTGGCGCCGGTCTTGGAGACCTGCCGACGGAGGAAGTCCAGCGTAACGGTCTCCTCGTTGACCAGGCGCACGTCGAGCGCCATGCCCGCAGTCTGGGCCTGGGAGCGCATGCCCTCCACGATACCGTGATAAAAACTGGCGAGATTACCTATCGCGCTGTTGAGAGGCACCAGCGCCAAGGCCCTTTTGTCGAGATTTTCACCTGCAACAGGGTGCTTGGATTTGTAGCCCAGCTGACGCGCCACCCGCAGCACCTCGCCCCGGACACCTTCGCTGATCCCGATCTCATTGGCCAAGGCCCGCGACACCGTGCTAACGGAAACGCCCAGTCGCTCGGCGATATCGGCCTGGCTCGCGCGTTTTCTGGGCGCCATGTCCTGTCCCTCACTCCCGTAACGCAATATTTGCGTTTCTTGAGCAAAGCAACCCCTCACTGTTGATTGTCACTGACAAAGCGCCGCGCCCATGGCGGCCCACCCGGGGACCGCAAATTTCGAAGACGTCGCCCCGCGATGAGGGTTTGACCGACAGCTTTGGGGGAAAAATGGCACACCGAAGCAATACAGAGGGGCGCTGCAAATACCGGGACGTTTCTAGCGCGACCCATTGATGGTACGGCATCTTTGCGCTCAAAATCGACAGTTCTGTTACGAACCCTTTGCCGCGAAAATGGGGAGATCCTCTTGACGACGTTAGGCGTTCCGGAACTCCGGCAAGAGATCCGTCATGGCGCGGCCACTTCCGTCCATTGCCATAGGGAAACTGGCATGTTCGTGGACAATTTTCCAGGACCCGGCGATACGCTTTAGCACGATGGTTCGCCGACTCCAGGAGTCGACCGTTGTGCCATCGGTCTTCACGCCAGTCATGCGCGACAGCCCGAAGGCCACTGCAAGATCGCCGTTGATCATGAACTGCGGGTCCGCCATGTGAACGGTGACGGCGTCGCGCCAAGTTGCAAACCAGGTATTTATCGCCTCGATGTCGCGTGCTTCTTCGCGTCGATACGCAAGGGGCGGCTGCAGATCGAAAATCACCACATCTGCGTCCATGGCATCGACTGTAGCGCGGGCGTCCCCCTTGGCAATTGCGTCTTCCTGGGCCCGGATAACGGATAGAACTTCCTTTTCAGACATCATCGTTGCTCCTTCATTTCTTGAACGACGAAGCCCGGGCGATCAATCCGACGTGGACACGCCACTCTTGGTTGCTGATCTGGCAGGTCCTAGCTCCTGTTGCATGGTCGTATCCAGGGGATGAGCCGCTCATCTGCCGGACACAAGCGTCATCGGCTACGTCATCGTGTGCGGCCCGGGCTAAGCGCAGGTGATGCCGTGGGCACCAGAGCCCGTGCCCTTAGATACACATAAGCCACCAATACGGGTACCTATAGCCCAATGGAAAAGCCTCCAGGTACCGCACCCTTCAACCAGTGCCGGTACCGTTGGTGTTGTCATTAGGACAGTCAAAGAGGTCGATGATGAGCTTAGCGGATAGTTGGAAGGTTTGCGAAGCGGCGCTTCTGCGGCATCAAGTGAACGACATTGAGCACATCATCTGCAAATCGCATATTCGGACGGGGATCGTCGCGGTGGGGCAGAAGAAGGATGAAGCGGCATGAGATTGTTCACAGCAGGGGTCACACTCAGCCTGGCGCTTGTTCTCGCGGGGTTCCTTTACGATGTCTACTTCGCGGGAATCCCTTACCAGGATCCCACCCCAGAACTGCAATCTCGTTGGGCTTTTCATAAAGGCGTGTCGAAAACAATGATGCTCGCAGGCGCCATCGGCTTTGCCTTGGTGGCTTTGGCTGCTCTTATGGTCGGCCTCCGGCGTCGGCGGACAAGGGCCGACCCGTGAATGACGAAAGCGCCCCCGGCTCATGCGAAGGTGCCCCGCAAATCGCTCTACAAGTGTCGGCAATTGGCCCGAGGGGGCGGGCCGAGCTATGCGGGCACGTTGGCTCGACGTTTTGGTCTTCTAGCGTACGTAAATCTTTGTTCTGGAACCATTTTCCCCGGAATACCGTTGCCGTCCGGACTTAATTGCACAGACCGGAGGATCCAATGGCCGAAAAAAATCTCAAGTCACTTTTCGAAGACACCTTGCGCGACATCTATTATGCCGAGCGCCAGATTCTCAAAGCTCTTCCCAAAATGGCCAAAGCGGCAAACTCGGAGGAACTGGCCCAAGGTTTCGAGCGTCATCGGCAGGAAACCGAAACCCATGTCGAACGGCTCGAGCAGATTTTTGAGATGCTCGACAAGCGTCCCCGCGGCAAGACCTGCGACGCCATTCTCGGCATTATCGAAGAAGGCAAGGAGGTGATGGAGGAATACAAGGACACCGTTGCGCTTGATGCCGGACTAACGGCTGCGGCACAGGCCGTCGAGCACTATGAAATCGCGCGCTATGGCACCTTGAAATCGTGGGCTCAGCGGCTCGGGATGAAGGACGCGGTTCGCCTGCTTGACCAGACGCTCAACGAAGAAAAGGCGACCGATGAAAAACTGACCGCACTCGCCGAGGCCGATGCCAAGGCGGCATGACACTGTGCCGCTGTATGACGGCATCGGCCCGGACGACGCCATCGATTTGCGCGCTATCCTCGAAGGCAGGCAACTGGAACCTTCCTTGGCGCAGAGGCTTGCAGCAAAGGGCTGGATCGATCCCAGCCCGCATGGCCATCTCCTCACGCTTGCGGGTCGTTGCGTGATCGATAGTTCAACCCTGCGCTGAACGTTTCGGAGCCTGTTCCAGAAATAGGAACAGGCTCTGCACTTTTTAGGGCAAGTGGGCCTAATAGTCCCCGACGTGCTTTGGGAATTATGACGTCTTCGCTCGGCGCTGCGATTTGCTGAAGAGAATAAGGGCTTTGCCGAGCGGTTCATCATCCTGAGACGTTTTATGGCCGTACCCAGGTTAGTCTGGAAATCGAACGCATCCGGCAAATCACCAAGGATGCCAAGGCCAACATCAAGCGTCTTCACCACGCCAACGTGCATGGCATAATCGATCTGAACGATGACGACTCCGCCAGCGCATTCAGGGTGTAAGGCTCGAAGGCGGGACACCTCTGCAACGAGATTGGCGCGCCCGAAAGGATTCGAACCTCTGACCCCCAGATTCGTAGTCTGGTGCTCTATCCAGCTGAGCTACGGGCGCGCAGTGCCGGTTTTGGGGGCTGGCCCCGACGGCAGGCGCAACGCTTATACCGGGTTGGCAGGCAATGCAAGCCTTGAGGAAAGGGAAATTTGATTGCTGACGCGCGCTCCAAAGGACGTGGGTCAGACAAGGCTTGCGAGGGGAAAATCGAGGGCGAAGCGCGTGTCCTTGGGGGTATCGAGGAGGGTGAGCCGGCCTCCGTTCGCCTCGGTCAATTCGCGGGCGATGGCGAGCCCCAGCCCCGTGCCGCCGGCCCGCGCCGAACCCTCGAAAGCCACGAAAAGGTTGTCGCGCGCGCGGGGCGGCAGGCCGGGGCCGTTGTCGGCGATCACGATCCGCACCTGATCGCCCTCTCGCCCCGCGGTGAGGACCACTGCAGGGTCGGGGGTTTTTTCCCCCATCACCTCGAGAGCCTCGCGGGCATTCTTGAAGAGGTTCACCAGCACGCGCGAGACGTGATCGGGATCGAGTTTGAGATCGAGGGTTTCGGGCACCTGGTTGTCGAACCTGATCGTGGGATGCCCATGAAGCCCGGCTGCCTGGGCCGCTTCGTTGCCAAGCGCATGAAGGGAAAACCTGCGCGGGCGTGGCGGGGTGACCTGCTGGCGTCCATAATCGAGCACCGTCTGGGCAAAGCCGATAGCCTTGTCGAGCGTGGTCACTAGCCTGGGCGCGAGCCGCTGCACCTTGGGATCGTCGAGGGTTGCCACCTGATCGGAGAGCAATTGTGCAGAGGTCAGCATGTTGCGAAGGTCGTGATTGATCTTGGCGACTGCCAGCCCGAGATCGGCAAGGTGGCGGCGATGACGGAGCATCGAGAACAGCTCGGCCTGCGTTTCGGACAACGCGTTCTCGAGCACCCCGATTTCGTCGTCGCGATCGGGATCGGGCGTGATGATCAGCGTGCCGTTTTCGGGATTCCGGCGGAAGGCGAGAACGTTGCCGGTCAGCCGCTTGATGGGCGCAATCAGGAGCCGCTCGGCAAAGATATAGAGTACGGCCGCGGTCACCGCTGCAATAATGAAGCCGAGCGCCAGAATGTTGACCGAATAGGTGAGCATGTCCGCCCGCAAGGGGCCTTCGGGCATCACCACCTCGACGACGATGTCCCCCGCTCCGGGCGGCACGCCGACGATCCGCAATACCCGCCGACCACCGAAGAGCAGAGTTTCCACCCCTTCCACGACGAGGCGCAGGGGGTTGCGGTCCCGCATGTCGGCGAGATGGGTCTCGGTGGGCATGGTCACCGCTTCGAGCGCAATCAGGTCGGTCTGCCCGGCGCGCCGGTAGACGATGGCCAAAGCGCCCGCAGATTGCAGCAGGGGATCGGTGATCTCCACCGGCAGGTCCGTGACGTCGGGCACTGCGTCGAATACACGCACCGCCACCCCGCCGACACGCAGGCGGTCGTCGAGCCAGCTCGCACGGTAATTGGCGAGCGAGGGGAAGAAGACCGCGACCTCGACCAGGAGGATGACAAAGGCAATGACCGAGATGAGCTTGAAGGACAAGCTTCTCACTCTCACCGTTTTGTCCCCAAGCGCCATGGCGGGAGTCTACAGGCGCATTTTCGCTATGGCAACAAACGCTTAAGCGTCCCCATAACCCTCCAGGCGAGGCTTTGGGGATGATCGGCGGCATATCGAGCGGCGGAAAGCGATGCGATTTCGCTGAGCGCGGGATAGGGAGCGAGAAGACCAGCAAGATCGTGGAGCGTCAGCCTTTGTGCGATGACAAGCCCAAAGAGGCCGGCCAATTCGCCCGCGCCGTCTCCACAAAACCCTGCCCCCACAAGCCTGCCTCTCCGGGTGGTAAGGAGCTTTGCGTGCCCCTCGCGCCGGGCGTGGACACGGGCCTTGTCGAGACCGGCCAGCGGAAAGCGGGTGACGGAGAAATTGAGCCCATGGCGCGCCCGCGCCTGGGCTTCGGTCAGCCCCACGGCCGCGATTTCGGGGTCGGTGGCAATCAACCGAGGCAGGACGGGGGGCAGAAACAGCCCCAAACGGGGGCCGAGCGCATGGGTCGCAGCCCAGGCGCCCATAAAGCGCGCAGCATGGACCGAGCGCGTGCCCGCGGCGTCCCCCACGCAATAGATACGGTGATTGGAGGTGCGGGAAACCATGTCGAGCGCCACCCCGCCCCGGCCCCTTTTCACCCGCGCTTTGCCCAGGTCGAGGGTGTCGAGATTGGCGCTACGGCCGGTCGCGACGAGCAGGTAGGAGCCTGAAATCGTTCGTTCGTCGGCTCCGGTCCTGAGCGTGACAACAACGTTATTTTCATCGCCCTCGACGGCAACGACGCCCGTGTTGGCAAAGATCGCGACACCCTCGCGTTCGAGACCGTCGAGAACCGGCACGGCAAGTTCGACATCCTCATCCCCCAGAGGGGCGAGCATATCGACGAGCGTCACCTCGCAGCCGAGCCGCCGGTGCGCCTGTGCGAGCGTGGTTCCCGTCGCGCCGCCGCCAATGACGATGAGGTGTGCCGGCCGGCGGGTGATCTCGAATATGGTTTCCGGCGTGTGGAAGGGCACGCCCTCGAGCCCGGGTATTTCGGGAATATGGGGACGGGAACCGGTGGCGAGGATGAACCGCCGGGCCTTTATGCGCCTTTCGCCGGCCGCGATTGTCGAGGGCGACGTAAATGCGGCCGGATGGCGAATGACCTCGGCCCCCTTGGCGGCCAGCCGCTCGGCCGATACGTTGGGCCGCGCGTCCTCGACGACAGATTTGATATGGGCATTGAGCCGAGCAAAGTTGACCCTCGGATCTTCAGCTCCAATACCCAGGTCGGCCGCGGTACGGATATCATGGGCCCGGCGCGCCGAGGCGGCGAGCGCATGGGCCGGCAAGGCGCCCCAGTTGAGGGCAACCCCGCCCATCTCGACCGCCTCGACAATGGCGGTAGACGCCCCGAGTTCGAGCGCCCTTTCGGCGGCGGCCAGCCCGGCCGGACCGGCGCCGATCACGCACAGATCGACCCTTTCGTTCCTCGTTGCCACGCTATTCCGAAGGCCCCTCGACCGGTTGTCCCCTATGTTCGCCTCGCTTGTAACGCGGCTTGGAGATGCTGACCAGACCGCCCAGGGCATGCCGGCGCAAATTCGGTCGCTGGCTCGATTGACTTGAGGGAGGCTTTTTTCTATAAGCCGCGCAACCTTTGCCATTGGCTCTGGGCGGGACCGCCCTTGCCCCATTGGCAGACATTAACGTCACAAAGACACCTAGACAAAGAGGATCGCGCCGGCGCGCGCGGTATGGATCAATGAAGCGTACTTTCCAGCCGAGCAATCTCGTGCGCAAGCGCCGCCATGGTTTCCGGGCCCGTATGGCCACCAAGAATGGCCGCAAGGTTCTGGCCCGCCGCCGCGCGGTCGGCCGCAAGCGGCTTTCGGCGTAAGCGTCCGGCTTTGCGCCGGAGGGCCTGGCTTGTCGCTGAGGCGCCTTACGAAACGGGCACAGTTTGTAAAAGCCGCGCGGGGCACGAGGGTAGCCCGGCGCGGTTTTGTGTTGCAGGCAGCAACGGTCGAGCAAGCAATCCCGGGGGTCGGATATACGGTCACCAAGAAGACCGGTAACGCCCCGGAGCGCAACAGGATCAAGCGCCGACTGCGCGCGGCTGTCGCAAAGGTGAGCGGCAAGCTTGTCGCAGGTCACGATTATGTCTTGATCGGACGGCGTGAGGCCTTAAATGAACCCTTCAATGTGCTCGTGGCCGAACTTTCGGGCTCCATCGAACGCATTCACGAGAGACAACGGCCCAAGGGCGAGCGGGTATTGAAATAGAGCCATGAACGACCAACGCAACATGATCCTGGCCATCGTCCTGAGCATGGTTGTGCTCTTTGGCTGGCAATATTTCATCGCGGGCCCGCAGCTCGAGCAGGCGCAACGCCAGGCCGAACTTGCCGCCGAGCAACAGGCGGCACAGCAGGCGCCGGACAGCCTCGACATCGCCGCTCCTGCAGGAGAGCCGGGCGCTGTAGCGCCCGCCGGAACGGCAGCGCCGACGTCCGATATCACGACCTTTGCGACGCGTGACGCCGCGCTCGCCGCCAGCCCGCGCATCGCCATCCAGACACCGTCGGTTTCGGGCTCCATCAATCTTGTGGGCGCGCGGATCGACGATCTCCATCTCGTGAACTACCGCGAAACCATCGAGCCCGACAGCCCGACCATCACCCTGCTTTCGCCAGCCGGGTCGCCTGAACCCTATTTCCTCGAGCATGGTTGGGTCGCGCCTTCGGGCAGCACCGTTGCGCTGCCCAACGGGCAGACGGAGTGGGCGCTCGAGAGCGGGGAAACTCTTACCGCCAATTCGCCGGTAACGCTGGTATGGGACAATGGCGAAGGCCTCGTGTTCCGCCGCACAATCACTGTCGACGACCATTATCTCTTCACGGTCACCCAGAGCGTGACCAATACCGGAGCCAGCGAAGTGGCGCTTTATCCCTATTCGCGCATCATGCGGCTCTATACACCGTGGACGCAGAATTTCTTCATTCTCCATGAAGGCCCGATCGGTGTCCTGGGCGCCGCCAACCTCGTCGAGATGAGCTATGGCGACCTGCAGGGCGATCGCCAGCGTGATTATGTCTCGACCGGCGGCTGGCTGGGCTTTACCGACAAATATTGGGCCACGGCGATCATTCCCGATCAGACAGAGACGGTCAACGCGCGGTTCTTCCATTCGACCCGCAACGGCAATCTTGACGATTATCGCGCCAATTTCGTGTCCCAGACGGCCGTCGTCGCGCCGGCCGGCGGATCGGCGGAACATACGAGCCTTGCCTTTGCCGGGGCCAAGGTCGAGGCGATCATCGATTCTTACGAGCGCGCCTATACAATCGACCGGTTCGAGCTTCTGATCGACTGGGGCTGGTTCCACTTCATCACCAAGCCCATGTTCATCGTTATCCGGTTCCTGCACCAGATCCTGGGCAATTTCGGTCTCGCCATCCTTGCGGTGACGGTGATCATCAAGGCGATCTTCTTCCCTCTGGCCAACAAGAGCTATGCCTCCATGGCCAACATGCGGCGCGTGCAGCCGCAGATGAAGGAGATCCAGGAAAAGCACAAGGATGACCGCGCCGCCCAGCAGCAGGCGATGATGGAGCTTTACAAGACCGAGAAGATCAATCCGCTCTCGGGCTGCTGGCCGATCCTGATCCAGATTCCGGTGTTCTTTGCGCTCTACAAGGTCCTGTTCGTTACCATCGAAATGCGGCACGCGCCGTTCTTTGGCTGGATTCAGGACCTTGCGGCGCAGGACCCCACGACGATCTTCAACCTCTTCGGGCTCCTGCCCTACGACCCCACGATCGTGCCGATCATCGGGCCGTTCCTGCAGGTGGGCGTCTGGCCGCTCATCATGGGTGTCACCATGTGGGTGCAGATGAAATTGAACCCGCCCCCGACCGATCCGACGCAGCAGATGATTTTCGGGCTGATGCCGATCATCTTCACCTTCATGCTGGCGACCTTCCCGGCCGGTCTGGTGATCTACTGGGCGTGGAACAACTTCCTTTCGATCGTCCAGCAATGGTTCATCATGAAGCGCCACGGCGTCGAGGTGGACCTTCTGGGCAACATAAAGAACAGTTTCAAGCGCAAGCCCAAGGCTGCGGAATAGAAAAGACGAAAAGAAGGGCCGGGAGACCGGCCTTTCTGCTATTGGTGGCCCATGTCCGAGATTCCAGAAACCGTTCGCCTGCTCTTTGCCCGCCCCTGGGTTTTTCTCAAGGGGTGCGTGCGTGTTTCCGATCTGCCTGCCGATGACGTGGTGGAAGTTGCCTTCGCGGGTCGCTCCAATGTGGGCAAGTCCTCGCTCATCAACGCGCTTGTCGGCCAGCGGGCGCTCGCGCGCACGTCCAATACGCCGGGTCGCACGCAGGAGCTCAATCTCTTTGCGCCCGAACAGGGCGGGATGCGGATTGTCGACATGCCGGGTTACGGCTTTGCCAAGGCGCCCAAGCCGGCGGTCGAGAAGTGGAACAAGCTCATCCACCAGTTCCTGCGCGGCCGCCCCAATCTGCGCCGGGTCTACGTTCTCGTCGATGCGCGGCACGGACCCAAGGCCAATGACGCAACGGTCATGAACGAGCTCGACAAGGCCGCCGTCAGCTACCAGATCGTCTTGACCAAGGCCGACAAGCTGACCGGGAAGGCCCTTGAGGGCATCATCGAGGCTTGCGTCAAATCAGTTGCCAAGCGCCCTGCCGCGCATCCCGAGATCATCGTCACCTCAAGCGAAAAAGCAGAGGGGATCGACCGGCTGCGAGCGGAAATCGCGGCGTTCCTTCCCAACTAGTCGGGCTGGCCCGCAATAAAATCGAGCACGGTCTGCCTGAACAACTCGGGCTGGTCGAGATTGGCGCAGTGCCCGGCTCCGTCCATGCGCACGATGGTCACATTGGGCAGCGCGTCGAGCGCAGCAAGCGCAGGATCGAGCTTCCGATTGACAGCCCGGTCCCGGGCCCCGCGAATGATGAGCAGCGGCTTTTTGCAGGCGAGCACATTGGCGCTGAGGTCGTATCGCGACACCACGCCGCCGACCGCCTTGCCAACTTCGGGATCGAACGTGCGGATCAGCGCCGCCACGACCTCGCGGCCCTCCCTTGCCGGCGTGGTCACGTGCGCGGTCAATCGGGAAACAACCGTCTTTCCAGCCAGCCGATAGCTCAGTGGAATGAGCGCGCTCGTGAAACCTGGGAGGTTGAGCGCCGGCGCGGTGCCGAATGTGGTCAGCGTATTAAAGCAGGTCGCGTGATCCTTGAGCAGATGCAGCGCCAGGATTCCGCCCAGGGAATTGCCGACATAATCGATCGGCCCTGCACCGGCATCCTCGAAGATTTCGAGGAGGTCTTGCGCCATCCGCGCGATCGAATAGTCCTTGGATGCGGGTTTGCCCGAGCGCCCATGCCCGCGCAGATCCGGCACGATGACGCGGAACCCCTTGCCGGCAAAATGCCGCGCGTCGGCATCAAACTGGTCGGCGCCCGCCGCCAACCCGTGAACCAGCGCGAGGGTACGGCCGCCCGGCTCGCCATAATCGAACCAGACGAGTTCAACCCCGTCGCTCGAGGATGTCACGCGTTCGAAGCGGAGTTCAGATTTCATGCGCTCCCGATCAGTATGCCTGCCGCAAAGACCAGCGAGCCACCCAGCACCACTTGCAGGACGGCACGCCAGAAGGGCGTGTCCATGAATCGCTTCTGGATATAGGCGATAGCCCATAGCTCGATAAAGACCACGATGGTCGCAATCGTTGTCGCTGTCCAGAAGTCGGCGATGAGATAGGGCAGGGCGTGGCCGAGCCCGCCAATTGTCGTCATGATGCCCGAGGCAAAGCCGCGCTTTACGGGCGAGCCGCGCCCGGTCAGCCTGCCATCGTCGCTTGCCGCCTCGGTAAAGCCCATCGAAATCCCCGCACCGACCGATGCGGCAAGCCCCACGAGAAACGTCGTCCAGGTGTCGCCGGTGGCAAAAGCAGCGGCAAAGATCGGGGCGAGAGTCGAGACCGAACCGTCCATCAGGCCCGCAAGGCCGGGCTGGACATAGGTGAGGAGAAACTTTTTGTGGGCCGATTGCTGCTCGGTCTCGCGCGCTTGCGGGTCGAGATGGGCGGTCTCGAGCGCTTCAGCGGCGCGCTCATGCCCGCGCTCTTCGCGCTCGAGGTCACCGAGCAGCTTGCGGATCGCGGAGTCTGCGGTGCGCTTGATGGCCTCGGCGTAAAATCGGGCTGCGCCCTGTTCCATGTCGCGCGCCTGCGCGCGAACGATCTCGATGTCGAGCTCGGACATCAGCCAAACGGGCTTGCGGGTGAAAAAGCCGCGCACGTGCTCGCGCCGTATCGGCACAATATGTGCGCCGAACTTTTCGGTATAGAGATCGATCAGCTTGCGCCGGTGCTCATCCTCTTCTGCCGCCATGCCCTCGAAGATCGCCGCCGAGGCAGGGTAGTCGGACCGCAGCCGGTCGGCATAGGCTGCATAAATGCGCCCGTCCTCTTCTTCGGATGAGATGGCGAGGGCCAGGATCTCGCGTTCGGACAGGGAGGAAAAGTCGCGCTTGGAGGAGAGAACGCGGGCGAGCATGACGAAACTCCGTGAAGTTTAGAACTATTCTAAACTAGAACCGGCCATCTCGTCTATCAGCCAGGCCCGGAATTTTCGCGTGCGGGACGGCAATTGCCGCCCCTTTGCCGTTGCGAACCAATAGCCATTGGCCGGCTCGACGCTTTGCGCAAAGGGCCGCACCAGCTGCCCATGCTTGAGCGCATAATCGGCCATGATGCCGACCGCCAGCAGCACGCCCTCCCCAGCCGTCGCCGCATCGAAGGACAGGGCGGGGTCGGCATAGACCGGGCCGTTGAGCGGCAATCCCGCCACGCCGGCGGCTTCGAGCCAATCGGCCCAGGACAACATCGTCATCATGTCGCAAATGACCGGCACCCGGGCGAGGTCGCCGGGGGCCTTGAGCTTTTCCGCCAGCGCAGGTGCGCAGACCGGGAACACCCGCGCCCGCGCCAGCTTGACCGCGTCAACGTCTGGCCAGTCACCGCGTCCGAAACGGATGCCGCAATCGATATCGGGACGCGAGAGATCGACAAGCTTGTCGGTCGGCAGGAGCCGCACCTCGATATCGGGATGGGCGGCATAGAACCTTGAAAGCCGCCACACCAGCCAGCGCGACGCGGAAACGTTGCCGAGCGTCACGTTGAGCACCTGTCCTTCATCGGCCACCAGCCGCGCGCTGGCCGAGGCCAGCATCTCAAAGCCGGAACGCAATTGAGGCAGCAGCTCTGTCAAGGCGGGCGTCGGAATCAGTCCCCGCGGGGTTCGCTCGAACAACAAGAGGCCGGCCCGTTCTTCGGCGCGACGGATGTGCTGGCTTACCGCCCCCGGCGTCACGCCCAGCACCTCTGCCGCCGCCGAGAGACCGCCCAGCCGCGCCACCGTTTGGATGGCCCGCAAAGCATTGAGGGGAATGGCCAGTTCGTCGCGCATATAGTTTTTCTAAAGCAAGCTTGAGAGCTTGTCGATTGAGATGACCGATAAACGAGCGGAAAATGCTTCAACGTTCAAGTTGGAGACGAGAAAATGTTTAAGCTTATCCGGAAACTTCTTACCTCGCCGATCTATTTTGCGCCCCGGACCGAATGCTCGAACGCCCTGCCCGATTACCTCACCTTGCGCGAATGGGCCGACCTTCCGGCCTGGCATCCCCCGAGGCCTGAAAATCGGCGTGAAACGCGGCGTTAAGTGGCGATAAACCATCTTCCCCAGCATGGGGCTTGCTGGTAAACGCTAGCCCCATGACAAAGCCGAAAACGCCGCTCACCCACATCCGCAACTTCTCGATCGTCGCGCATATCGACCACGGGAAATCGACGCTTGCCGACCGTCTGATCCAGATGACCGGCGGGCTCGATGCGCGCGAGATGAAAGAGCAGGTGCTCGATTCGATGGACATCGAGCGCGAGCGCGGCATCACCATCAAGGCGCAGACGGTGCGGCTCGAATATGAGCATACCGATGGCCAGCATTACGTGCTCAATCTCATCGATACGCCGGGCCACGTGGACTTCGCCTACGAGGTCAACCGCTCGCTGGCAGCCTGCGAAGGCTCGCTTCTGGTGGTCGATGCGGCGCAGGGCGTCGAAGCCCAGACGCTGGCCAATGTCTATCACGCCATCGAGGTCAATCACGAGATTGTCCCGGTCCTCAACAAGATCGACCTACCTGCCGCCGAGCCCGAGCGCGTCAAGCAGCAGATCGAGGACGTCATCGGAATCGATGCCTCCGACGCCGTCGAGATTTCGGCCAAGACGGGGCTGGGAATCGAAAAGGTTCTCGCCGCCATCGTCGAGCGGCTGCCCGCGCCCAAAGGCAACGAGGACGCGCCATTGAAGGCGCTGCTGGTCGACAGCTGGTATGATCTCTACCTCGGCGTCGTCGTGCTCATTCGCGTCATCGATGGGCGGATACGGAAGGGCCAGAAGATCCGCATGATGGCGACCGGAGCGGCCTATGAGCTCGACCGCGTGGGTGTCTTCACCCCCAAGCTGGTCGATGTGGGCGAACTCGGTCCTGGCGAGATCGGCTTTTTTACAGCCTCGATCAAGGAGGTTGCAGATACCAATGTCGGCGACACCATCACCGACGACCGCAAGCCCACCGATACCCCGCTCGAGGGCTTCCGGCCCGCCCAGCCCGTCGTCTTCTGCGGGCTCTTTCCGGTCGATGCTTCCGATTTCGAGGATCTGCGCGCCGCCATGGGCAAGCTCAGGCTCAACGATGCGAGCTTTTCATTCGAGATGGAAACCTCGGCCGCACTCGGGTTCGGCTTCCGATGCGGGTTCCTGGGGCTCCTGCACCTCGAGATCATTCAGGAACGCCTCGCACGCGAATTCGATCTCGATCTCATCACCACTGCCCCTTCGGTGGTCTATCAGATCCAGATGACCGACGGCACCGAGATCGAGCTGCACAATCCGGCCGACATGCCCGACGTCGTCAAGATCGCCGAGATTCGCGAGCCATGGATCAAGGCAACCATCCTCACGCCCGACGACTATCTCGGGGCGATCCTCAAACTTTGTCAGGACCGGCGCGGCATCCAGACCAATCTCTCTTATGTCGGCAACCGGGCGATGATCGAATACGACCTGCCGCTCAACGAGGTGGTGTTCGATTTCTACGACCGGCTGAAATCGATCTCCAAGGGCTATGCGAGCTTTGACTACCAGCTTTCCGATTATCGCGAAGGCGATCTGGTCAAGATGAGCATTCTCGTCAATGCCGAGCCGGTCGATGCGCTCTCGATGCTCGTCCACCGCTCGGCCGCCGAATATCGCGGGCGGCAGATGTGCGAAAAGCTCAAGGAGCTGATCCCGCCCCACCTCTTCGTCATCCCCATCCAGGCCGCCATCGGGGGCCGCATCATCGCCCGCGAGACCGTGCGGGCGCTGCGCAAGGACGTGACCGCCAAATGCTATGGCGGCGACGCCACGCGCAAACGGAAACTGCTCGAAAAGCAGAAAGAGGGGAAAAAGAAGATGCGCCAGTTCGGCAAGGTCGAAATCCCGCAGGAAGCCTTCATCAAGGCCCTCAAGATGGGCGACCAGTAACGGCACGAAAATGCCGGAAAAAAGTCCGGTGGCGAATTGTCGGCTTCGATGCTTGCGCGCCGTCCTGCGTTCGGGTCCAATCCCGGGCCGCCATCGGAGCATCAACCATGAAATATATCGGTATCGTCAGAACCACCAATCCCGAAGCGCTTGGTGAGCCGCCTGCGGCGCTTTTCGAGGCCATCGACAAGCAGAGCGCGGAGGCCGGCGCCAAGCTTTTAGCCGGCGGTCCCATGTTCAAGACCGGCATCGGCCGCGTGCGCGGGGGCAAGCTCACCTTGGACGGCCCCTATACCGAGACCAAGGAAGTCATTGCGGGCTATGCGATGTACGAGCTCGACAGCGACGAGGAAATGATCGCCTTCACGCGTGATTTTCTCGAGATTCACCGCCAGCACTGGCCCGAATGGGAAGGCGAGGTTGAAGTGATCGAACTTGGCGACGGGCTCGGCTGACCCTTTCTAGGGTGCCCGCCAACCCGCTTTCCCGCCAGCCGGCCACGACAGCCATTGTGAAATCGTGCTAGTTTCTTCCCCGGGCCAGGGGAGCTTGGATGAAACGGCTGGCGGTTTTCTGCGACGGCACATGGAACAGGATGAGCGCCGAGTACCCGTCCAACGTGGTGCTTGCGGCGCAATCCGTCCTGCCGCGCGACGAAACGGGGATCGAGCAACTCACCTTCTACGATGAAGGCGTAGGTACTTCGCCGGCGCTGGGACGGATGGAGGCGTGGCTCGCAGGCGCTTTCGGGCTCGGGCTTCTGGCCAAGATCGCGGCGGCCTACAGGTTCCTCATTTTCAACTATGAGCCCGGCGACGAGATCTACATCTTCGGATTTTCGCGCGGGGCCTATACCGCCCGCTCGCTGGCCGGGATGATCCGCAAATGCGGCATCGTTCCGCGCGCCAACGGCCGCGCGATCCGCGACGTCTTCGATTTCTACAAACGCTACGATGTGCATCCCGACGACGATACGGCACGCGCCTTCCGCGCGGTCAACTCTCCGGGGCTGGTGACCAAACCTTCGGACAGGCCCTGGTATGTCAGGCATGGCATGCCCGAAGCGGAGGCCGCGGCGCTGAACCTGATTGCGCTAAGTTATGTCGGGGTCTGGGATACGGTTGGCGCGCTTGGCATTCCGGCGCATCTGCCGATCGTTTCGGCTTTCACGCGCAAGAAGTACCAGTTCCACGACCATGACCTTTCCAGCCTCGTCAGATCAGCGCGGCATGCGGTGGCGGTGGATGAAAACCGGCGCAGCTTCGAGCCTTCGCTGTGGACCAACCTCGCAAGGCTCAACGGCAAGCCGCCGAGCGGAAAGTACCGGCAGATGTATTTCCCCGGCGATCACGGTTCGGTGGGCGGCGGTGGGGACATTGTGGGGCTGTCGGACAACGCGCTTCTCTGGGTGCTGGAAGGTGCCGAGCATCAGGGCCTCGCCTTCGACATGGAGGCACTGGCCCGCCACCGCGCGCGGGTCGACCCCCTCGTGCCACTGCGCAACATGACCGCGCCCGAGGGGCCGATGGGCTCGCTTTATCGCCGCGCGCCGCGCAAGCCTCCGATGCCCGATTGCGAGGTTTCCCCTTCGGCGATCTACCGCATGAACTACGCTGCGCCCGGATGGACGCCCTACCGTCCCGCGACCTTGCGACCTTTCTGGCCAAAGCCTTGAAAAGAGTTCATCAAATGCGCGAACCGCTATAGGCTCCGCATCCGTTCCCGATCCGAGACGACGCATAACGCCACCATGCCCAGCCGCCTTTTCCATCCATTCCGCATTCTGGCCGTCCTCATCGTTCTGGGCCTCGGGGCGCTTGTCGCCGGTCCGGCAATAGGACAGACCGCCCAAGCCCAGACCGAGACCGACGCAGCGCTCGCTCGGCTCATCGAGGTTCTGCGCGACGACGAAGCGCGCCAGCGCCTGATCGCCGAGCTCGAACGCGCGGCCGACACCGCCGAGGCAGGGAATGGTGCTGCCCCGCAAAGCGTGATCGAATTGCGGTCGGTCGGAGGGCAGATCGCCGATTTCACGCAATGGGCCGCGGAAAGCACGGGGCGGTCGCTCAGCGAGCTCGGCAGGCAGATCCTTGCCGCGCCCACGATCTTTTCGGCGCTTTCAGTCCAGGATCTGCGGCTGGTCGGCACGCTCGCCGTCGACCTCCTGGCGCTTGTCGTCATAACCTATGGCGGCTATTATGGCTTGCGTTACCTGACCGGAAATTTCCGCCGCCGAATCAAGGGAACGGTTGGCGAGGACAGCGTTCTGGGAAAGCTGATCGTTCTTGCCATCACGCTCGTGCTCGATCTGGGGGCGGCGGTCCTGCCCTGGGCGCTCGGCTATATCGTTGCGCTTTCCGTGCTCGGCGATCCGGGCGATATCAGCTTTGCCCACTCGCTCTATCTCAACGCCTTCGTCCTCATCGAGGTGGCGCTGGCCTTCCTGCGATTCCTGGTTTCGCCCTATCGCGCCCAAGCCAGGCTTATCCGGCTCGAGGATGCTCACGCACTTGCCGTCATCCGCTGGGGGCGGCTGCTGACGAGTGTTTTCGTTTTTAGCCAGATGCTGATCCTGCCGCTCTTTTCGCGCATGATCTCGACGGGCGCGGGGCGCGCCATCGGGGTAATCGGGCTCCTGATGGTGCTGGGCTTCGCCGTCGCCGCCGTTCTCAAGGCCAATCGCCCCGTGTCGCGTCGGCTGGCACGGCGAGCGGGGGTAGGGCGCAACCGCAATACGCTGCGCTTTATCGCGCGCTACTGGCACATGCCGGTGCTCGCCTATCTCGCCGGGCTCGGCGTACTCGCCATCACGCGACCACTGGGCGATTTCTATTCGATTCTGGTCGCCAACGGGCAGATCGCCATCGCCGTCGTCATCGGTATCGTGGTTTCCAACCTGCTGGGCAAAATGATCGGGCGGGGCATCGTCCTTCCACCCGAGCTTTCCCGGCGCGTGCCCCTGCTCGAAAGACGGCTCAACACCTTCGTGCCACGGGCGCTGTCGGCCCTGCGCTTCGCGATCTTTGCCGCGGTCGTCGTCTTCTGCCTCCATACGCTCGGGGTCATCGACTTTTTTGCCCTGCTCGAAAGCCAGGTCGGCGGGCGCATGGCCAATGCCATCGTCACGATTGCGCTGATTCTCATCGTTACCTTCGTCGCCTGGCTGGTCCTCAATTCCTGGGTCGATTATCGCATCAACCCCGAACTGGCGGTCATCGTCTCGGCGCGCGAACGCACCCTGCTCGTCCTGTTGCGGAACGCGCTCACCATCACGCTGCTCGTCGTCTCGCTGATGATCGTGCTGTCGGAACTGGGGCTCAACATTGCGCCGCTGCTCGCCTCGGCCGGTGTGATCGGCCTTGCCATCGGCTTTGGCGCGCAAAAGCTCGTGCAGGACATCATCACGGGGATTTTCATCCAGCTCGAGGGCGCGATCGATGTCGGCGACGTCGTTTCGATCGGCGGCATTTCGGGGGTAGTCGAAAGGCTGACCATCCGCTCGGCGGCATTGCGCGATGTCGAAGGCTCATATCACATCATCCCGTTTTCCTCGGTGGATACGGTGACGAACTTCATGCGCGGGTTCTCCTTTGCCCTCATCGACATGGGCGTCGCCTACCGCGAGAACACCGAGGAAGCCAAGGCTGCCATGTTCGACGCCTTTGCAGAACTGCGCGCCAATCCGGATTTCAAATCGCAGATCATTGCCGAGTTCGAATGGATGGGCGTCAACGCCTTCGGGCCGAGCGAGGTGGTCCTGCGTGCGCGCATCAAGACGCTTCCCGGCAAGCAGTGGGGAATCAGACGCGCCTACAGCGCTATCGTCAAACGCATATTCGACGAGCGGAACATCGAAATCCCCTTTCCGCACCAGACGGTCTATTTCGGCACCGACAAGCGCGGCAAGGCCCCGCCGATCCACTTGGCACGCGAGGACAATGGGGAGCCCGAACCCAGAAAGAGGCCGCGCAAATCGACCCCGTCCGAGGCCAAGCCCGCCCGCCGCAGGCGGCGAAAACCGGATGTCGACCTCCCCGATGTCGATGCCGGCCCCGAGCGCTAGTTCGCATTGACGCGGCGCATCGGGCCCGGTATTGAGCGGCTTTGAAGGGTCTCTCAATGCCGCTCTCCCACCCTTTCGACGCCGTCATCTTCGATATGGACGGCACCTTGCTCGATACCGAAGCCGTTTTCCGCGCCATCGTCTTCGATGTTTGCGGCGAGCTCGGTTTCGAAATGACCGATCCGATTCACAACTCGCTCGTCGGGAGCTCGCACGAATCCACCGCGCGCCTGCTGGTCGCCGCCTATGGCGAAGATTTTCCCTATCCCCGGTTCGACGAGATGTGTCGCGTCCATATGCACCGGCGCATGAAGGACGCGCCGATTCCCTTAAAGCCCGGCGCCGCCGAGCTGATCGCGGCGCTCAAGACGCACGGCGTGCCGATGGCCGTTGCGACCTCCTCGCGGCGGGCCCATGCCGAAGCCCATCTCGATGCGGTCGGGATCTACCTGTCCTTCGATACCATCGTGACCCGCGACGATGTGCAAAATCCCAAACCGCATCCCGAGCCCTACCTGACGGCGGCGGAGCGGCTGAGGGCCCTGCCCAGGCATTGCGTGGCCTTCGAGGACTCCCATGCGGGCGTCAGGGCCGCCCATGCGGCGGGCATGCGCACCATCATGGTGCCCGACCTCGTCCACCCGACCGAGGATATCGCCGCCCTTTGTCACCTGGTCATCGAGACCCTCGAACATGCGCACGCCTCCTTTGCGTCCACCCCGCGTTCTGCAACTCGTTTGCAATCTCATTTGCAAGTAAAAACAAAGGGATAGACAGGGAAACGCCACTCGCATAAGGGTTTGCGACACCCGTTTTGTTGCGAGACCCGCCGATGTTCAACACCTCACCGGTCCACCTGGCCATCGGCTCGATCGTTGTCGGCATTGCAGTGCTTGCGCTCAAGTTCTGGGCGGCGCAGATCACCGGGTCGGTGGCGCTGCTCTCGGATGCGCTCGAAAGCGTGGTGAACGTGGTTGCCGCCTTCGCGGCCCTGATTGCGGTGCGTCTCGCCGCCCGGCCGGCCGATGCAACGGCCCCCTATGGCTACCACAAGGCCGAATATTTCTCGGCAGTCCTCGAAGGCATTTTCATTCTCATCGCCGCCCTTCTGATCTTCCACCAGTCGTGGCAGGCGATCGCCGATCCCCAGCCGGTCGATCTTTCAGGCGAGGGTATCGCCATCGTCCTTGCCGCGACGGCGATCAACGGCGCGTGGTGTGCTGTATTGATCCGGATGGGACGCAAGCTGCGCTCGCCGGCCATTGAAGCTGACGGACGGCACCTTTGGACGGACGTTCTTTCGTCGGTCGGCGTCATCGTCGGGCTCGGGATCGCTATCGTGAGCGGATGGCAGATTCTCGACGCGATCATCGCCGTTCTGGTCGGGACCAACATCCTGTGGTCAGGATCGACGCTTGTCGCCCGTTCGGTCGGCGGGCTGATGGACGTGGCGGTCCCCCCCGAGGAACTCGAAACCATCCGCCAGACCATAAAGAAAAGCGCCGAAGGTGCGCTCGAAGCCCACGATGTCAGGACCCGGCGCGCCGGGCCGGTGACCTTCATCGATTTCCACCTCGTCGTCCCGCGCGAGATGAGCGTCGAGACGGCGCACGGGATTTGCGACCGGATCGAAGCCGCGCTCAAGACGGCCACCGAAGGCGCCCATGTCACGATCCATGTCGAACCCGACCACAAGGCCAAGCATTCGGGGATCGTGGTTCTATGACGCTGCGGTTGCCGCAACCTGGGCACGGAGCCGTTCACGCAGGAAGAAATAAAAGACGCTGATGGCAAAGCAATAGGCGGCAAGCGCGAAGCCTTGCCCGGGCAGCGAAAAGCCAAGATCGATAAAACCGCCCACAATCCCCGGGCCAATGGCTGAAGCCAGAACCGTACCCGCCGTCACCATCGCGCGGACCGCGCCCAGATGAACCGTGCCGAAAAGTTCGGCCCACAGCGCGCTGATCGTCGTGCCGACCATGCCGTTGGACAGGCCGAGAAGAAAGAAGAACACCGGGATGGTCCAGACCGGCGTCAGGAGCGCAATCACGAGGCAGCACGTGCCCAGCGGCAGAAGAAAAATCGGCATGAGCCGGTAGGCGGCGAAACGGTCGATCAACCAGCCCGTTCCCAGCGAGGCGATGATGGAACTTGCGGCCATGACCGGAAAGAACCCGGCAAAGATCAGGAGATCCCAGCCTTTTTCGCCAATCAGGTGCATCTGGTGGAAAAAGATGGCCGTACTTATGGCCGGGCTGGTCGCCACCCCCATCATGACGATCCAGAACAGGGGAAGGGCCAGCACACGCCGGCGCGTATAATGGCCACCCGTCAGGCGCTCGGCCCCGCTGTCGGGATTGACGAGGCCGGCCGCCCTGGCCTTTTTGCCGTCGGGCGGATTGGCAAAGCACCACAGGATCGCCGGCGCGAGCACCAGGGCAAGCGCGCCGGCCGTCACGAACCACACCGTGCGCCAGCCCAATCCCGCGATCCCAAGCGCCACGGCAAAGGGCAATACCGCCTCGCCGGTCGAAAATCCCAATTGAGCCAGGGCCAGCGCGCGGCCACGGAAACGGTTGAACCAGCGGCCCAATGCGGTGATCGCGTTCAGTGTCAAAAGGCCCTGCCCGAAGAAGCGCAAACCGAACAGTGCCAGCCCCAGCATCCAGATTTCGCCTGCCAGTCCCATCAGAAGGCTGACAAGCGCAAGGCTCAACGTCGCCCCGCTGCCCACAATGGCCGCCGGTATCTTGTCGGCCATGCGTCCGGCCGCAACAAGGCACATGGCGGAACCGAGCGTTGCCAGCGTATAGAGCAATCCGAACTGGCCGTCGCTCAGGCCGAACTCGGACCGGATATGCGCGCCGAACAGCGCGATGAAAAAGGTCTGCCCCGCCAGCGAGGACAGCATTGAGACATAGCCGCCAGCGATCCACCGGATCTGACGGGGCTGAAGTTCGGAGAGGGGCGGAGCGGGGGCGAGAAGAGACATGGTGTGCCTCGCTCCCTACGCCAACGGCCCCCGGCCAGCAAGGCAAATTAGGTTAAATGCCCGCATTCCGGCTAACAAAACCGACACGCCCGCCCCTTAAGCAAGACCCGCCAGAACCGGTGGCCCGATCGTGTTAACCATTGATTAAGCTTAATATCGCGTTAATACTAAGGTCTGGTTAAAAGGCGAACCAACAAAGCAGGCCGTGCCGATCAAGGCGCGGTGCGCAAGACAAGGGCTTGGGACAGACGATGGCGCGGGGTGGCAACGCCATAAGAGTGGTTTTTGCGCGGCTGAGGGCAGCCGCCCTCGCGATGCCGTTTCTTGCCTTTGCCGCGACTGCACCTCTCGCCCAGGACACTCTGACGCCCGAACTCGTCGCCCATTACGTCGCCTCTCCTCAGTTCCAGTTGACCGAAGAGCGCAAGGCCTTCGCGTCCAAGGAAATCTATTGCTTGGGGCAAGCCGTTTATCACGAGGCACGCGGCGAGCCGGAAGCGGGGCAATGGGCCGTCGCATCGGTGATCCTCAACCGGGTCGATTCGCGGCAATATCCCAGCAGCGTCTGCGGCGTGGTGTTCCAGAACGCCCACCTCATCAATCGCTGCCAGTTCTCGTTTGCCTGCGACGGGCGGCCCGACGATGGGGGCCATGGCAATACGCTCGACCGGGAATCCTGGGTCAAGTCCCACCTCATCGCCCGGATCGCCTATAACAAGCACCTGCGCGGCGTCCGCCACGAAGACGGGCTGACCACCGCGATGCACTTCCACACCACAACGGTCCAGCCCAATTGGGCCTCCGCCTATGTCGCGGTGGCGACCATCGGGGCGCATATCTTTTATTAGGCGACAAGAAAAAAGCCCCGGACGTGTCCGGGGCTCTGGGTTTGCGAGATAGGCTTTTCTATTCCGCCGCGACGGCAAGACGCGGGCCGGCTTCCGCGATCTGGGCGTCCGCTGCGGCGAACTTCTCGAAATTGGTTTCGAACAGCCCGACGAGCCTTGCCGACTGACGGTCGTAGGCGCCCTTGTCGGCCCAGGTCTCGCGCGGGTCGAGGAGCCGGCTTTCGACGCCCGGCACCTCGACCGGCACCTTAAAGCCGAAAACGGGATCAATCCGTGAGGGCACGTTGACGAGCGCGCCCGACAGCGCCGCGTTGAGCAGGGCGCGCGTGTCCCTGATCGAAATGCGCTTGCCAACGCCATAGGGGCCGCCTGTCCAGCCGGTGTTGAGGAGCCAGCACTCGGCGAGGCTTTCCCTGATGCGCTTTTTCAGCATCCGGCCATAGACGGTGGGGTGGAGGCTCATGAACGGCGCGCCGAAGCAGGCCGAGAAGGTCGCCTCGGGCTCGGTCACGCCGCGCTCGGTCCCCGCAACCTTGGCAGTATAGCCCGAAAGGAAGTGATAGATCGCCTGTTCGGGGCTCAGCCGCGCGATCGGGGGCAAGACCCCAAATGCATCCGCGGTCAAAAGCACGATGTTGGTCGGCGTCTGGCCCGTCCCCGTGCGCGAAACGTTATCGAGCACATAAAGCGGGTAGGCGGCGCGGGTATTTTCAGTGCGCGAGCCATCGTTGAAATCGAGCTCGCGGCTTTGCGCGTCCATTGCGACGTTTTCGAGCACCGTCCCGAAGGCCTTGGTCGCCCCGAAGATTTCGGGCTCGTTCTTTTCCGAGAGATTGATCGTCTTGGCGTAGCACCCACCCTCGAGGTTGAAGACGCCGTCCTCGGACCAGCCGTGCTCGTCGTCCCCGATCAGCACGCGTTCGGGATCGGTCGAAAGCGTCGTCTTGCCCGTTCCTGAAAGCCCGAAAAAGAGCGCTGTGTCGCCGCCCTTGCCGGTATTGGCCGAGCAGTGCATGGGCAGCACCCCTTGCGAGGGGGCGTGGAAATTGAAGAGCGAGAAGACCGATTTCTTGATTTCGCCCGCATAGGCCGTGCCGCCGATGAGGACGATGTTGCGCGACAGATCGAGCGCGATGACGGTCCCGCTGCGCGTTCCGTGCTTTTCCAGGTCGGCCTTGAATGCGGGGTTGTGAATGATGGTGACGTCGGGCGCGAACCCCTCGAGCGCCGCGCGGGCCGGGCGGATCAGGAGGTTACGGATGAAGAGCGCATGCCAGGCCGAAGGCGTCAGTACGCTCACGTTGAGCTGATGCTTGAGATCGGCACCGGCGTAAAGCTCTTGGCAGAAGAGCTCGGCGCCTTCGAGGCCGGCGGTGAAATCAGCCAGAAGCGCATCGAAGTTCTCGCGGCTCATCGCGGCGGTGTTGTCCCACCAGACCAGCTTTTCAGTCAATTCGTCGCGAACGATGAACTTGTCCTTGGGCGAGCGGCCGGTGAACTGGCCGGTATCGGTGACAAAGGCGCCATCGACGCTCAAGGAGCCTTCCTTGCGCGCAATCGCAGCCTCGACTAGGGCAGGCGCGGCGTCGTTGAAATGGACCGTCCCCGCTTTGCGGGCGAGGTCGGTAGCAAGGCTCTGGCACGTCACTTTTGTCATCGAAAAACTCTGGGCACGTGTTGGTCGGCAAAGCCGTCCCGGCTCCGCCAATGTGGTGCGCAGATTACCCGGCCAGGGCGCCAAAGGACCATCTGGCAATGGGTCGTAAGACGTTTGTCTAGCCAGCGAGGGCGGGAGCCCTCCACACGGTCGAAAGGGAACCAATTGGCCTTGCCTTATTTTCCGCGTAATATAGGGGCCAAAACGAGGTCGACCAATTGTGACGGCAATTCCGGCGCCTGCGGAGCCCCCCCATCGGCTGGCATCCCGCGCGGCAAACACGAAGGAAAATGCATGCCCAAAATCGCTCTCGTCGATGACGATCGCAACATTCTCACCTCGGTCTCGATGACGCTTGAAGCCGAGGGCTACAATGTCGCAACCTATACCGACGGCGCCTCTGGCCTCGAGGGCCTGACCAACGACCGGCCTGATCTCGCCATCCTCGACATCAAGATGCCGCGCATGGACGGCATGGAACTCTTGCGCCGCCTGCGCCAGAAATCGGACGTCCCGGTGATCTTCCTGACCTCCAAGGACGAGGAGATCGACGAATTGTTCGGGCTCAAGATGGGCGCGGACGATTTCATCACCAAGCCGTTTTCCCAGCGCCTGCTCGTCGAGCGCGTCAAGGCCGTGCTGCGACGCGCCGCCGCGCCCAAGGAGACCAGCCCGGCGCCCGCCAATGGCGAGGACAGCGGGGTACGCTCCTCAATCGAACGCGGCGCGCTGATCATGGATCAGGAGCGGCACACCTGCACCTGGAAGGGGCAGCGCGTGACCCTGACGGTCACCGAATTCCTGATTCTTCTGGCCCTCGCCCAGCGCCCGGGGGTCGTCAAGAGCCGCAATGCCCTCATGGATGCCGCCTATGACGATCAGGTCTATGTTGACGACCGGACGATCGACAGCCACATCAAGCGCCTTCGCAAGAAGTTCAAAAGCGTGGATCAGGCCTTCGACATGATCGAAACCCTTTATGGGGTGGGATACCGCTTCAAGGAGCAATAGTCCGGCTTGGACGTAACCGAGACCATCGAAGATACCCCTCCGCCCTCAAAGGCAGAGGAAAAGGCGCGCGCGGCCGCCGAGCGCCGTGCCGCGCGCAAACCGCTGCTGCGTCCGGTGTTCGCCTTTTTCCGGGGCCTGGGGCGGCTCATAAATTTCACCTTCTTTTCCTCGCTCACCCGCCGGATTGTCATCCTCAACCTCGTCGCGCTCGCGGCGCTGGTCTCCGGGATCATGTATCTCAATACCTTCCGCGCCGGGCTGATCGACGTGCGGGTGCAATCGCTGCGCGTGCAGGGCGAGATCATTTCGGCCGCCGTCGCGGCTTCGGCCACCGCCGATTCCAACGTCATCGAAGTCAATCCGGACCGGCTGCTCGATCTCTATATGGGCGAGTTTTCCTCGCCCTTTTCGTTTTTCGACCCCACGCTCGAGTTTCCCATCAATCCCGAGCGCGTGGCCCCGCTTCTGCGCAATATCGTTGCCCCGACCCGAACCCGCGCGCGGATATACGACCGCGACGGCATGATGATCCTCGATTCCAACGACATCTTCGCCAGCGGGGAAATCCTGCGCGCCCCCGGCCCGCCCCCCCAGACCAACGGCACCGGGTTTTTTCTTTTCGATGCCTGGAACTGGGTGGCGCGCTTCCTGCCGGGGGGCACCTATCCGCTCTATCAGGACTATCCCGCGACCGAGGGGCTGCGCTATCCCGAGGTCGCCTCCGCTCTTACGGGTTCGCCCGCCGATATCGTGCGCGTCGATGCGCGCGGCCAGCTCGTGGTTTCGGTGGCCGTGCCGGTGCAGCGCCAGCGTTCGGTGGTGGGCGTATTGCTGCTCTCGACCTCGCCTGGGGATATCGATGCGATCGTCTCCCAGGAGCGTTGGTCGATCCTGAGGATCGCGCTCGTTGCAGCGCTCGTCACCGGCTCGCTTTCGGCGCTGATGGCCGGGACGATCGCGGGGCCGATGCGGCGGCTTTCGGCGGCGGCCGAGCGCGTCCAGGCGTCGATGACCGCGCGCGAGGAAATTCCCGATTTCACCGACCGGTCCGACGAGATCGGACATCTTTCCGGCTCGCTGCGCGCCATGACCAACGCGCTCTACAACCGGATCGACGCCATCGAGCGTTTCGCCGCCGATGTTGCGCACGAGCTCAAGAACCCCCTGACCTCCCTGCGCAGCGCCGTCGAAACCCTGCCGCTGGCCAAGAAAGCCGCCGATCGCCAACGGCTGGTCGAAATCATCCAGCACGATGTGCGCCGGCTCGACCGGCTGATTTCCGACATTTCCAACGCAAGCCGGATCGATGCCGAGCTGGCGCGCGAGAATACCGAGCCCGTGGACATCGCGGGGCTGGCGCAGGCCATCGTCGCCATCCAGTCCGACCTTGCGGCCAACCGCGGGGTTTCGGTGGTGTTCGCGGAGAAAAAGGGAAAGGGCGGGCCGTTGGTGCTCGGCCATGACACGCGGCTGGCCCAGATCTTCACCAATCTCATCGACAATGCGGTTTCATTTTCGCCCGAAGGCGGCACGGTCGAGGTTCTTGTCGCGATCGAGGGTGATCGCGTGATTGCGCGGGTCACGGACGAGGGGCGGGGGATCGCGGACACCGAAAAGGTGTTCCAGCGTTTTTATACCGACCGTCCGGAAACCGAATCCTTTGGAGATCACTCGGGATTGGGGCTTTCGATCTCACGCCAGATTGCACAGGCGCATAAAGGCACGCTAGAAGCAGGAAACAGGGATGACGGGAGGACCGGCGCCGTGTTCACTCTAACCTTACCGAAAGCGAAGACGTGACGGAAAAGCATAACACTCACGGCACGGGAATCCTCATCGGCGATCACGGCATTCTGCTCACAGGCGTTTCGGGAGCGGGTAAATCGCTTCTGGCGCTCGACCTTATCGAACAGGCGCGGCTGCGGGGCGAAACCGCGCTGCTGATCTCGGACGATCGGGTTCTGCTCTCGACCGACGAGGACGGGCTCGTGATGGAGCCGGTTCCCACCATTGCGGGGATGATCGAATTGCGCGGGCGCGGGATCATCACCCTGCCCTATGCCCAATCGGCGCATGTACATCTGGTGGTCGACCTGGTCGACCAGGAGCATCGCCTGCTCGAGGAATCGGAAATGACCACGAAGATACACGGCATCTGGGTGCCGCGTTGCCCCGTGCCCCGGCGCGGGCAGATCGACGGGCTGCATCAGCGGTTTCTCGTTCATGCCGCGCTCAGGGCGCTCGGTGCCGGGATCGCGTGAATTTTTCCCGAAAAGGCTTGAAACGCGCGGCGGCGCGGTCAACACTCCGGACATGTCGCGGTGGGCCGGTTCAAACTACAGGGATTAGATAACCCCATGATTGGCATGGTCCTTGTGACCCACGGCAGACTGGCTGAAGAATTCCAATCTGCGCTTGAGCACGTCGTCGGCCCCCAGGAGGCTGTCGCTGCGGTATCGATCGGTCCGGACGACGACATGGAAGGCCGTCGCAACGACATCATCAAGGCGGTCGAAACCGTCGATGACGGCAAGGGGGTCGTCATCCTCACCGACATGTTCGGAGGCACGCCCTCGAATCTTGCAATCTCCGTGATGCAGGACCGCAATATCGAGGTCATTGCCGGGCTCAACCTGCCCATGCTGGTCAAGCTCGCCCGCATCCGGGGCGAGACCGAGATGCGCGATGCCGTGCGCCTTGCGCAGGAGGCGGGGCGCAAATATATCAACGTGGCCAACGACGTTCTGGGCAAATGAGCACAACCGGCGAAACCGACCGCGCAATCTGCCAGCGCCTGACGATCTGCAACAAGCGCGGCCTGCATGCGCGTGCTTCGGCGCGGTTCGTCCATATCGCCGATTATTTCGATGCCAATGTCACCGTCACGCGCGACGGGGTTACGGTGGGCGGCACCTCGATCATGGGGCTGATGATGCTCGCGGCCGGTCCGGGTTCGACCATTCTCGTCCAGGCGACGGGCCGGGAGGCCCGCCAGGCCATCGAAGCGCTGACCGACCTCGTCAACAACGGCTTCGACGAAGATAGCGAGGGCGCTGCCCGCGCCGAGGATTGAGGAAGCCCCGTCCGCGCATGGCGCGCGAACGGGGAGCTTAATCAGTCCGAGCCTCTGACGAGCGTGCGCGCGTTCACGAAGCGCTTCTGGTAGACAAACACCGCCAGCCCCACGCCGAGCCCCACGATATCGGACATCCAGCCACCCTGGATCATGGCCAGCGCGCCCGCGAGCAGCACGACGCGCAGGAGTTTGCCGAGGTTGCCGAAGAAATAGCCCTGGACTGCGGAGGAGAGCAGCAGGATGCCCAGCAGCGCGGTGATGAAGACATGGAGGATTTCGTGCCATTCGCCCTGCATGAGCAGTTCGTGCGAATAAAAGAACATGAAAGGCACGACGAATGCGGCAAGGCCGAGCTTGAACGCTTCCACCGAGGTCTTCATGGGGTCGGACCCCGATAGCCCGGCCCCCGCATAGGCGGCGAGCGCCACGGGCGGGGTGATGGCCGACATCACCGCATAATAGAAGACGAAAAAGTGGGCGATCAGCACCGGGATGCCGAGCTGGATCAGTCCGGGCGCAACCACCGCCGCGGCAACCGCATAGGCCGCCGTGGTCGGCATGCCCATGCCGAGGATGATCGATATGCACATGGCAAAGAACAGGGCAAAGATCTGGTTCTGTTCGGCAATGCCCAGGAGCAGCGAGGAGAACCGTGCGCCGACGCCGGTGAGAGCAATGACGCCGACAATGACGCCCGCCGCCGCGCACACCGCGACGAGCTGGATGCTCATCTTGGCGGCGAGTTCCAGCGCCTTGAGCACCGCGCGCGGGCCCATCTTGTAGGGCGTGAGCCATGAAACCACGGCCGCCGAGGCCATCGCCATCGTGCCGGCGCGGATCACCGAATAACCCGCAAAAAGCGTATAGATGAGGATGATGATGGGCAGGAACAGGTAGGCTTGCTTGGCCAGAACGGCGAATTTGGGCAACTCGCTCTTGGGCAGGCCCTTCATGCCCAGCTTGAGGGCCTGGAGATCCACCATCAGATAGACCGAAACGAAATAGAGCACCGCAGGGATGATCGCGGCAACCACGATGTCGGTATAGGGGATGCCGGTGACCTCGGCCATGATGAAGGCACCCGCGCCCATGATCGGGGGCAGGATCTGTCCGCCCGAGGAGGCCGTCGCCTCGATGGCGCCGGCGCTGCGCGCGGGATAGCCGACCTTCTTCATCAGGGGAATGGTGAGCGAACCGGTGGAGACGACATTGCCCGCCGAAGTGCCGTTGATCATCCCCATCAGGCCCGAGGCAAAGACCGCGACCTTTGCCGGCCCACCGCGCCAGCCACCGGCCATGGCGAAGGCGAAATTGACGAAATAGTCGCCCACGCGCGAGGCCTGGAGGAAGGCCGCGAAAGTGATGAAGAGGATGATATAGGTCGAGGAGACGGCAATCGGGTCGCCGAGAATTCCCTGGTCGGTAAAGATGTAGGTGAAGAACCGTTCGGGCGAATAGCCGCGATGGGTCAAAAACCCCGGCAGCCAGGGACCAAGGAAGGAATAGGCAATGAAGACGCCTGCAATGATCACGAGCGCAAGCCCGGCCACACGCCGGGTCAATTCAAGAATGAGGATCACGCCGACCAGCGCGGCATAGAAATCGGGGGCCTGCGCCAGCGCCGTGCCGGCGCGCAAGCGGATCGGCCCAACATTGAACAGGATGTAGCCCAGCACGGCGATCGATGCCGCTGCCAGCACCCAGTCGCTCCAGTGGACGCGCGACTTGGCGCGCTCGGGGAAGAACCAGCCGGCAACGAGTGCGGCAACCGTACCGACCAGAAGGGGAATGCCGAAGGTCTGGAAAACAAATGCCTGCGGTGCGCGCACACCGGCAAACCACAGCCCGCCCCAGGCGAAAACCACCATCGCGAGGCCATAGCCGACGCCCAGAATGCCGGCCCCCGCGAGGGCCAGTTCGAGCGGGCTCCGTTTTGCCGCCTGATTTTCGGCATCGGGCTTGAGGCTCAGCGCAGAATAGATGACGAAACCGAGGAACAACCCGCCCGAGAGGTGGATCATACGATAGGTCCACGTTTCAAGCGGGTAGAGGTTCATGATCGCGACGTGAAAGCCCGTATAGGCAATGCACAAGGCGACGAGAAACCAGTTCAGGCGCCCGCTGAGGTCGCGCTGGTTGGTGGCAAGCGGCTCCTCGTCGACGCCCTTGGCGATCATCGGGCCTGCATCGGTTGCCTGCGCCGTCTTTTCGGTCTGAACCATCTGATCTCCTCCCAGGCCGCGTAAGCGCGGCCGCTCAATCGGTTCCTGCAGAAACGGGTGGCAGAGCAACTGCCACCCGCAAGTTTTACCGGAAGGTTCCGCGCTTGTTAGCCGCGCAGTTCAGCCGGGATCTCCACGCCGATTTCATCGAAGTAGCGGACAGCCCCGGGATGATACGGCAGGAAGGTGTTTTTATCCACATTTGCCGGAACGGTTTCGGCCGCCGTCGCGTGGATCTGCACCATGCGCTCGGTGTTTTCCATGACGAGCTTGGTAATCTCGTAGGCGAGGCTCTCGGGCAGGTCGGCATGGGTGACCGCGAAATTCCAGAGGGCGATGGTCAGGGCGGGTTCGTCAAAGCCCTGATATGTGCCTGCGGGAACGTCGAACGCAGCGAGCTCGGGCCGGGCCTGAAGGATCTGGCCGCGCTGTTCTTCGGTGAAGCTGAAGATATTCACTTCGTTTTCAGCCGCGATCTGGGCAAAGGCCGCGATCGGCACGCCGGCGGCGAAGGCGAAGGCATCGATCAGACCATCCTTGACCTGGCTCACCGCGTCGTTGGCGCCCGAATAAGACACATCGGGAGACACGCCCACGATCTCGAAAAAGCGCGGCCAGTAGGTCGCAGCGGTGCCACCGGCGGGACCGACCGAGACGCGCTTGCCGTCAAGGTCGGCAACGTTCGAAATGCCCGAGGAGGTCAGCGCGACCGCCTGGAACGGCGTCTGGTACATCGGGAACAGCGCACGCAGGTTCTTGTGCTCAAGGCCGGGCGCAAGTTCGGATTCCCCAACCCAGGCTTCATAGGCCGGGCCCATGGTGACAAGCCCGATCTGGTGATCGCCGGTCTCGACGAGCGTTGCGTTCTGAACCGGGCCGCCGGTCACTTCACCGGAGGCGTTGATGCCGAGTTCCTCGGTAATCAGCCCACCGAGCCCGGTGCCGTAGATGAAGTAGGTGCCGCCCTGGCTCGCGGTGCCGATGGTCAGGCTCGAGGGCCAGCCCTCGCGGTCCTGTGCAAAGGCCGGGCTTGCGGCAAGCGCTGTCGCTGCCGCGAGCGCGGCAAGAGAAAGAAGACGCATCGATATCCTCCCATAGGATTTGGTCGCTGGGCATGATGCCCATCCGGTCCCCGGTTTGCCGGAGCCGGACATGGCCGCAATCAACGCCCTGGAGTGGCCCGCGCGCAACAGCCCGAATCCCGCGGGCTGCATTTTTTCCGCCCTTGGGGCCGGTCAATGGGTGGATTCGGTAACATTAGGCGTCGAGTACGGGTGGAAATCCACCCGTTCTAGTCGTCCCCTGCCGGCTCCCCGCCGAAGCGCGTGCGGTCGAGATCGTATTTCTGCATCTTTTCATAGAGCGACTTGCGCGAAAGCCCCAGCGATTCATAGACGGGCTTGAGGCTGCCACCATGGGCGATCAGCGCGTTCTCGATGACGCTTTTCTCGAACGCTGCGACCCTGTCGGCCAGCCGGGCGGGCGCGACGCCCCCATTGACGGCGCCCTGCTCGGTCACCGGCAGGCCCAGATCGAGGGCGTAGCGATCCGCCGCGTTGCGCAGCTCGCGGACATTGCCCGGCCAGTTGCGCCCGGCGATCGCTGCGATGACATTGGGCGGCACCGGCGCGGGGTCACGCCGGTAGCGCGCGGCGGCTTCGGTCAAAAGCTGCATGAAGAGCAGCGGGATGTCCTCGCGCCGCGCGGAAAGCGGCGGGATGTGAAGCGTTATGACGTTAAGCCGATAGAGCAGGTCGGCGCGGAAGCGCCCGGCCGCCACGTCGTCCTCGAGCCCTGTCTTGCTGGTGGCGAGAAACCGCACATCGAGGGGCAGCGGATCGTTGGAGCCCAGCCGGGTGATGACGCGATCCTGGATGACGCGCAGGAGCTTGCCCTGCACGTCGAGGGGCATCGAGCCGATCTCGTCGAGCAGGATGGTTCCCCCCTGCGCAAGCTCGAACTTGCCGAACCTTGCGCGCAGGGCGCCGGGAAAGGCGCCCGCTTCGTGACCGAAAAGCTCGCTTTCGATGAGGTTGGCGGGCAGCGCGGCGCAATTGATGACGATGAAGGGCTTGTTGGCGCGGGCAGACAGATCGTGCAGCGCGCGGGCCACGACCTCCTTGCCAGAACCGGTCTCGCCGACGATCAGCACATCGGCATCGGTGGGCCCTACGGTGCGCACCTTGCGCCTTAAATCGATCATGGCGTTGGAGCGCCCGATGAGGCGCTGCTCGACATCGTCGCGCTGGCCGGCGGCGGCGCGTAGCACGCGATTTTCGAGCACCAGCCGGCGATAGTCGAGCGCGCGGGTGGCGATCTCGGCGAGCTGGGAAGAGACGAACGGCTTTTCGATGAAATCGTAGGCGCCCTCGCGCATGGCACGCACGGCAAGCTGCACGTCGCCATGCCCGGTGACGAGGATCACCGGAATGTCGCGGTCGATCTCGTGCAGGCGGTTCATGAGGGTCAGCCCGTCCATCCCGGGCATGCGGATATCGGTGATGACGATGCCCTGGAACCCGAACCCGGCCAGCTCGAGCACGCGCTCGGGGTTGGAAAAATCCTTGACGTCGAACTCTGCAAGATCGAGCGTCTGGGCCGTCGAGAGCCTCAGCTCCTCCTCGTCATCGACCAGAAGTATGCGGCCCCAGCTCATTGGGCGGGCTCCAGCGCGGTGTCCGAGGTCTGCCCGGCGGGCTTGAGGACGATGGTGAATACCGCCCCGCCCTCGGGGTGGTTTTCGGCCCTGAGCTCGCCGCCGAAATCCTTGATGATGTTGTAGGAGATCGAGAGCCCGAGCCCCAGGCCCTTGCCCACGCCCTTGGTCGAAAAGAACGGGTCGAAAATGCGTCCGCCGAGCCCGGTCGGGATGCCCGGCCCGTGGTCGCGTACGGTGATGGTCACCGCGTCGTCGGTATGCCGCGCGGCAAGTTCGACCCGCTTGTCCTCGCCCTCGCTCACCGCATCGATGGCGTTGCCGAGGATATTGACCAGCACCTGTTCGAGCCGCACGGGCCCGGCAAGGACGCGCACCGGCACGTCGCCCAGATCGATCGTGAGCTCCGCCTCGCCGGCCTTGATCCGCCAGTCGATGATTTCGAGCGTGTCGCGCACCACCTCGCCGAGATCGATGGCGCTCAGGCGCTGGTTGGGCTTGCGGGCGAAATTGCGCAGGTGCCGCGAGATCGAGGCCATGCGGTCGATCAGTCCTGAAATGCGGGTGACGTTGCCGCGCGCATCCTCGATCCGCCCGCGTTCGATCAGCACCAGTGCGTTGTCGGCATAATTGCGGGCTGCCGAGAGCGGCTGGTTGAATTCGTGGGAAAGCGCCGCCGACATCTGCCCCAATGCGGCTAGCTTTCCGGCCTGGATGAGATCGGACTGGGTTTTTCTCAAGACGGCTTCGGTCGCTTTGCGTTCGCCGATCTCCTCTTCGAGCTTGGTGTTGACCGCGGCAAGCTCGGCGGTGCGCTCGGCGACGCGGCGTTCCAATTGCTCTTGCGCGGCCCGTTCGAGCTGGCGCCGCTCGCGCAGCCGCGCGCGACGCTGGAGATAGATGGCGGCGGAGAGCGTAATGAGCCCGACGACCAGCACGGCGAGGATCACGGCGGACAGTGCCTGGGCGCGGGCGGGGGTCGTGTCGAGCAGAACCTTCACCGTCCAGCCGGCCTCCGCCATTTCCTCGGTCAGCATCAGGAACTCGCGGAACGTTCCGCCATCCTCGACGAGCAACAATTCGTGGTCGGCATAGGCGCCGCGCGAGGTCGGCAGGTCGCGCAGTTGCGCATCGGCATAGCGCCTCGTCTCCGCCGTGCGTTCGAGCAGGTCGCCGGTGAGCGGGGGGACCGACATGAACAGCCAGTCGGTCTTGCTGGTCATGAAGATGACCCCCTCGGGGTCGGTCACGAAAATCTCGTAGTCCCCGCCGCGCCAATTGTCCTCAATGGCGTCGATGTCGATCTTGATGACCACCACACCAGCCACGTCGCCGCCGATGATCACCGGCGCCCCGAAATAGTAACCCCTTTTGAGCGAGGTCGTCCCGAGGGCGAAAAACCGGCCGGGCCTGCCCTCCATGGGATCAAGGAAATAGGGCCGATAGGCGAAATTGCCGCCCACAAAGGAGGTATCGGTATCGAAATTGCTCGCCGCCAGCGTGTCGCCATTGGGGAGCATGACGTAGAGGTCCGAGGATTCAAGCAGCGCGTTGATCGATTTGAGCCAGAGATTCATCTCCTCGACGAATTCGTCATCCCCGGGGTTGGAAACCAGCCGCCTGATGTCCTCATGATCGGCGAGGAGCTGGGGCAGGCGCTCGAAGCGGGCGAGATGCCCGCGCAGCACGGCCACGGCCAGCCTCAACGTGTTCTGGCCGCGCGCTTCGGCTTCGGAGAAATAGAACCGCGTCGCGTAGCTGCCGCCCCAGCTCACGATCATGACAAGCAGTACCAGCGCGATGGCGCCGGGCCATAGCCAGCGCCCGCGGGGGGTCGTCACTGCGGTCGTCTCGATCATACGCAAGCGTCGGTCATCCGATCGTGATGCAACTGGCGTGAACATGGTGCCGCTGCCAGCCTCATGCCCAGCCAGCGTCAGGCGCAAGGTACGCCACGAGCGAACGGGAGGTAAATAGGCGGCGTGCAGACGCCAGAAATGTGTACATGGCCGTCTCGGAGGCCCGCAATATTTGCTATGCAGCATAACATACAGCGCGTCGTTTCGCGAATAATGCGTTTCACCTCTTGGCGCATGCACGATCTTATGTATACAATTTCCCGAACGGGAACACGCCAGGGTGCGCAACCTATGCGCGGTCGTCCCGTCACAACGGAACCAAGGGAGGATTCCATGTTGGGAAGAACAGCGACGGTCGTGGTGCTGGGCCTGGGTTTGGCCTTCAGCACGGCCGCATCGGCGCAGGAGCCGCTCAAGATCGGCGTCATCCTGCCCTATTCGGGCCCGTTCGCGGACGCGGCAAATCAGCTTCAGGCCGGTATCGATCTTTATCTTGCAACGCATGGCAACGAGGTTGCCGGCCGCACCATCGAGATCGTCCGGCGCGACACGGGCGGCCCGGCGGCCGATGTGGCCCAGCGCCTTGCCCAGGAACTCGTGGTGCGCGACGGCGTCGACATCCTTGCCGGCTTTGCGCTGACCCCCGAAGCGCTCGGCGCGGCGCCGGTATCGGCGGAAGCGGGCAAGCTCATGGTGGTAATGAACGCCGCCACCTCAATCGTCACCGAGCAGTCGCCCTATATCGTGCGGACCTCGGTCACCATTCCCCAGCTCAATTACGCCTTCGGCCAGTGGGCGCATGAGGTGGCCGGGGTCGGTGAAGCCTATACGCTGGTGGCCGATTATGGCCCGGGACACGATGCTGAAGCTGCGTTCTCACGCGGGTTCACCGAAGCGGGCGGAACGGTCGTGGGGTCCGACCGCACCCCGGTCGCCAATCCGGACTTTTCGGCCTTTGTGCAACGGGTGCGCGATGCCAATCCCGAGGCAGTCTATATCTTCGTACCCGGCGGCGCCCAGCCCGCCGCCATCGGAAGGGCGCTGGCCGACCGCGGCCTTGCACCCCCCGACACAGCGATCTTCGCGCAGGGCGAGTTGACCCATCCCGAGGCTCTGGAATCGATGGGTGAAACCGCTCTCGGCATCATCACCACCTTCCACTACACGCTCGAACGCGACGACCCGCTCAACAACGAGTTCGTCGCCGCCTATACCGCCGCCAACAATGGCCGCGAACCAGACCTGTTCTCGATCGGGGGCTATGACGGCATGCACCTCATCTTCGAGGCGCTCAAGGCCACCGATGGCGATGCTTCCGGAGATGCGCTGGTCGAGGCCGCCAAGGGTATGAGCTGGCAGAGCCCGCGCGGCCCGATGTGGATCGACCCCGAGACTCGCGACGTCGTCCAGACGGTCTATATTCGCGAAATCCAGGATGTCGATGGCGAACTCCAGAACGTCATCATCCACGAGATCCCGGACGTCAAGGACCCACTGCACGGCAGCAACTAAGTTTGAACGGCACTTTTGGCTTTCCGCCTATCCGGGCGGAAGGCCCTTTCTCCCGGCTCCCTGCGGGATGGAGAATGGACGCGGGCAATCGGCGAAACGGCTTGCTTTCAGGTGGCTTCACCGAGCACTCCAACCTCTCCAGCCGTCATCACCCGGCTTGTCCGGGTAATGACGGAGGAAGCGGCGGTGCGTGGTCCAGCCGGGGCGAATTATGGTCTAATGCCAAAACGAAAATCCAGTAGGGGTCCGCGGTCATGACCGGCCAGATCGCCATTGTCTTGTTCGACGGCTTCGCCTTCGGGATGTTGCTGTTCCTGCTCTCGGTCGGGCTCTCGGTGACGCTCGGGCTCATGGGCTTCATCAACCTCGCCCACGGCGCGTTCGGGATGCTGGGCGGCTATGTGACGATATTGGCTATGCGCCAGCTCGGCCTGCCCTTCCTTGTCGCGCTGCCGCTCGCCTTCATCGCCGCCGCACTGGTTTCGGTGGTCCTCGAAAGAACGCTGTTCCGCAGGCTTTACCGGGCGGGCGAGCTTAACCAGGTGCTGTTCACCATCGGGCTGGTCTTTGTCGCCACGGCCGCGGCGACCTTTCTTTTCGGCACCGTGCAGCAGGTGGTCATCCTGCCGTCATGGCTGCGCGGTTCGGTGCAGTTCGCGGGGCTCAATTTCACCACCTACCGCATCTTCCTCATCGTTGTCGCATTGCTGGTCACCGCGCTTCTGGTGTTCGGCCTCGAGCGCACGCGGCTAGGCGCGCAGATCCGGGCTGCGGTGGATAACCAGCGGGTGGCGCAGGGGCTGGGCCTTAATGTCGAGCGCGTCTTTGCCATCACCTTTGCGCTGGGGAGCGGGCTTGCAGGGCTAGGCGGCGCGCTGGCCATCGACATCGTGGGGCTTTCGCCCTCCTTTGCCTTCCATTTCCTCGTTTACGTCCTGATCGTGGTTTCGGTGGGCGGGCTCGGTTCGATCACCGGCTCGTTCGTCGGCGCGGCGCTCTTGGGGATCGGGGATGTGGCGGGAAAATACTTCATGCCCGAGTTCGGTGGATTCTTCATTTACCTGTTCCTCGTGGCGATCCTTCTGGTCAGGCCGCTGGGCCTGTTCGGCAAGCGCTAGGAGGGATTCGAACGATGAGTGCAACCGACCCCACGACCGGCACCACCGATCCCAAGATCTGGATGCGCCGCCAGGGCCGCTGGTCGGCCTTTGAAATCCTCGCCTGGCTCGCGGCGCTGACCCCGTTCTTTCTGTTTCCCACCTATCTGCCGCTGGCCAACCAGATCGCCATCGCCGCGCTCTTTGCCATTTCGGTCGATCTGATCCTTGGCTATGCGGGGATCGTGACGCTCGGGCACGCCATGTTCTTCGGGCTTGGGGCCTATTTCGCCGGGATCATCTCGGTCTATGGGTGGGGCGAGCCGATCACCGGGCTTTTGATGGCCGGGGCATTTGCCGGGCTCATCGGGTTCATCGCCTCGTTCCTCATCACCCGCGTGCAGCACCTTGCGCTCATCATGGTGACGCTGGGCCTGGGCTTTCTGACCCTCGAACTCGCCAACGCCATGTCGTGGCTCACGGGCGGAACGGACGGATTGCGGGGCATGAACCGCTGGCCGGTTTTCGGCCAGTTCCGCTTCGATCTCTGGGGCTATACGTCCTACACCTATTCGCTCATCGTTCTATTTATCTGCTTCCTACTCAGCCGCCGGCTGGTCAACTCCTCTTTCGGGCTGGCGCTGCGCGGGGTGCGCGAGAACGTCAAGCGCATGCCCGCCATCGGCTCGGACCATAAATGGCACCTGCGCAAGATCTATACGATCTCGGCGGCAATTGCCGGGCTGGCCGGGGCGCTGATGGCGCAAACGACCAATGTGGTGACGCTCGATGCGCTCTCGTTCCAGCGCTCGGCCGATGTCGTCGTCATGCTGATCCTGGGCGGCACCGGGCGTCTCTACGGCGCGATCCTCGGGGCCTTCATTTTCTTGATGGCGCGTGACCAGCTCGCCGGGGTCAATCCGCAATACTGGTATTTCGGCATCGGCATTTTGCTGATGCTGGTCGTCCTGTTCATGCCCAAGGGGATATTGGGCTTTCTGTCGGGCCTTGTGTCGAGGCGCGGAAAATGAGCCCGATGACCGATGTTCTTGTCACCGAAGGGCTCAACAAGAGCTTTGGCAAGCTCGAGGTGACCCGCAACGTGTCGATCGCGCTGCCTCAGGGTGCGCGCCATGCGCTGATCGGGCCGAACGGGGCCGGCAAGACGACGCTCATCAACCTGATCACCGGACAGATCAGGCCCGATTCGGGCCGTATCGCGCTTGATGGCGAGGAGGTCACCGGCCTGGCACCTTATGCCCGCGTCAAGCGCGGGCTCACGCGGACCTTCCAGATCAACACGCTCTTTCCCGATCTCGCTCCCATCGAAGCGGTAACGCTGGCGGTCTGCGAGCGGGACGGGAAGGCCGGCCAGTTCTGGCGGCGGCTGCCCGCCCATGCCGATGCGATCGACGAGGCCTTTGCCATTCTCACCCAGCTCGGGCTTGCCGATGTCGCGATGCGCACGACGCGGCACCTGCCCTATGGGCAGCAGCGGTTGCTCGAAATCGCGCTGGCACTCGCCACACGGCCGCGCGTGCTCCTGCTCGACGAGCCGGCGGCGGGGGTGCCCAAGGACGAAAGCGCGGCGCTTTTTGCCGTCATCTCGGCGCTGCCCCAGGACATCTCGGTGCTGTTCATCGAGCACGACATGGACATCGTCTTCAAATTCGCCTCGCGCATCATCGTGCTCGTTTCGGGCGCGGTTCTGCTCGAGGCCGACCCCGAAACCGTGCGCAACGATCCGCGCGTGCGCGAAGTCTATCTCGGGCAGGGACATCATGGCTGAACCGCTCCTCCAGTTCAAAGGCGTCCGCTCGGGCTATGGCGAGGCGGTCGTGCTCGACGACATTTCGTTCGCGCTTGCCGCGCAAGGGTCCCTTGCGCTTTTAGGCCGCAACGGCGTCGGCAAGACGACGCTGCTTTTGACCGCCATGGGGTTCGTGCCGCTGGCACGCGGGGAAATCTTCTTTTCCGGCGCGGACATTTCGCACCTCGCGCCCCACAGGCGGGCGCGGGCCGGGCTCGGTTGGGTACCCCAGGAGCGCGACATCTTCCCATCGCTTTCGGTCGAGGAGAACCTCACCGTCGCCGCACGGCCCGGCCGCTGGGACGTTGCCGCCATTTATGCGCTCTTCCCGCGCCTCAAGGAGCGCCGCACCAATATGGGCAACCAGCTTTCGGGCGGCGAGCAGCAGATGCTCACCATCGCCCGCACGCTGATGACCAATCCCTCGCTGCTGCTTTTGGACGAGCCCTTCGAGGGGCTGGCGCCCATCATCATCGAGGAGCTGACGGCTGCGGTGAGGAAGATGGCCGAGGATGAGGGCATCGCCATCATCCTTGTCGAGCAGCATGCCGAGGTCGCACTCGCCCTCACCGAGAACGCCCTCATCATAGAGCGCGGGCGCATCGCCCACAGCGCAACCTCGGCCCAGCTGCTCAAGGACCGCAACACGCTCGACCGCTATCTGGGGCTAAAGCTCGGCGACGCCTAGAAGGGGCAAAAAAAGCCCGGCGCGACGGCCGGGCTCTTGTCCTGCCTTGGAAACTGTGGCTCTAGACCTCGCCCCAGATCGCCTCGGCGGTCTTGACCACCAGTTCGAGCTTGCGCTTCTGGTCCTCGATCGTGATGTCGTTGCCTTCCTCGGTCGAGGAGAAGCCGCATTGCGGGGCGATGCCGAACTGGTCGAGGTCGGCATATTTGGCCACCTCGTCGAACTTGCGCCTCAGATCGTCGATCGATTCGAGTTCGCCGGTCTTGGTGGTGATGAAGCCCGGCAGCACGCGCTTGTTGCCCTTGGGCAAAAGCCGCAGGGGCTCGAGTCCGCCGGCGCGCTCGGTATCGTATTCCATGAAATAGATGTCGACGCCGGTCTTGTTGAACACCGCGTCGGCCGCCGGGTCATAGGCGCCTTCGGCGATCCATGTGGATTTGAAATTGCCCCGGCACATGTGCATGCCGATCAGCATATCGTCAGGACGGCCCTCGATCGCATCGTGCATCATCTTGGCGTACTGGTCGATCAGCCAATCGGGATCGAGCCCCTCGGCCTGTTTTTCGGCGCGGATCTTGGGATCGCACAGATAGGCGAAAAAGATGTCGTCCATCTGCAGATAGCGGCACCCGGCGTCATAGAAGGCCTTGACGGCTTTCTTGTAGGCCTTGGCGAGATCGGCGAACAGCAGTTCGAGATCGTCGGCATAAGGCTTGTGGCCGATATCGGCCTTTGCCACACGGAAATGGCAGCAGGAGGGGCCGGGGATCGAGATCTTGGGCATCACCTTGGTGTTTTCAGCCACGAACCTGTAATGCGCGATCATCGGGTGATCGTCGGGAAAATCGACAGGTCCGGTGATGGTGGGGAAGATCGGCCTGGTGTTGGCGCCCTTGAAGTTGTGGCCGGTCGCGACATCGCGCTGGACGAACTTGAAGCCCTCGAGATCCTCCATGAAATCGTAGTGCCAGAACGAGCGGCGCAGTTCGCCATCGGTCACGACCGGCAGGCCGACATCTTCCTGGAGTTTGATCGCGTCGCGGATCGCACCGTCCTCGACAGCCGTCAGTTCGTCGCGACTTTTGGCCTCGCCGCCGAAGAACTTGGCGCGCGCATCCTTGACCGCCTGGCTGCGCAGGAGCGAACCGACGTGATCGGCACGGTAGGGGGGCGGCTTTACGGTCATGGGCATTCTCCTCAATCGACGCGCCGTGCTGGCGTTGACGCTCATGTACACAGGCTTGCCCCTGCCGGGCAAGCCTTACGCTCACGGCAGGCGCAATTGGCGCGGTGCTGTATACCGAATTTGGAGGCGCGCTAGCCGACGGCGGCCTTTACGGCCTCGCCGCCATTCTCGTTCATCCAGTTGGCCGCCGCCTTGATTCCCCCCAGGGGGAAGACATGCAACTGGGCAATGAGGCTGTCGGGGTTCTGCGCCTTGTGCGTGGCCAACCCATTGACGACCTCGGTCGGCTCATAGGGCACGAGCAGCTTGGTGATGTCTCGGGCGCGCTTCTGGAGCACGCCGATCGAGGGACCGACGCCGCAGCTCAGCGCGAACTGGATCAGCGTCTGGAGCTTGGCCGGGCCGGCGATGCCCACGTGCACGGGGAGGGTGACGCCCATCGCCCTGATGCGCTCGGCCCATGCGATCACCGCCTCCGCGTCGAAGGCGAACTGCGTGGCAATTGCCATTTGCGCATCGGTGCGGGTGGAAAAATCCTGCTTGAACATCAGGGCCGCATCGACATTGGCACTGCCCTGCGTGTCGATGTCCTTGTTGCCCTCGGGATGGCCGGCGACATGGAGATGGGTAAAGCTGTATCTGTCGAACAGCCCGGTCTCGATCAGCTGGATCGAACTCTCGAACGCGCCGCGCGGGCTGGCTATGCCGCCCCCCAGAAGAAGGGCCTGCCGGACGTCGGCGGCATCGCGGTAGCGCTTGATCCAGTCCTCGAGCGTTGCCTTGTCGGGGATCGATCGCGCCGGAAAATGCGGCATGACCGGAAAGCCCTCGGCGTGGAGCCGGGCGGCGGTGGCCAGCATGTCCTCGATGGGGGTGCCGTCGATATGGGCGATATAGACGCGGGTGCCTTCTGGAAGAATGGCGCGAAAATCTTCGACCTTGGCGGCGGTGCGCGGCATGACTTCGATCGAATAACCTTCGATCATCCCCGAAATCGCAGGGCTTTTCGGCTTTGCGTCCGTGTGCCGGGGCCCGAAATTCAAGATGGTCATGCCGATCCTCCATTTCATCGGTCTATGTATACAATGAACTGGCGAGGCAAATCAAGCGTGGACTCAAAACGCCCCGGAATTGCGAAAAAACTGCCGCATACGCCGTTGCGCTGGATTTTGAGTTGCCCCATAATGCATACAAAGCCGCGTGTGGGCCGCTAAACGCCGCCGCGCTGGCAGGGGGCCGGGATCCCGGGAGGAAAAGCGATGGCTGAGCCCGTTTACGACGTTGCCCATCTCGGGCATGTCGAGATCTATACCGACAAGTACGAGGAGAGCCTCGACTTCTTTACCCGTGTCTATGGGCTCAAGCTTTCCGGACAGGACGAACGCTCGGCCTATCTGCGGGCCTGGGAGGATTACGAGTTTCATTCCCTCAAGCTCACGCGCCACACGACCACCGGGGTCGGGCATATTGCCTATCGCGTGTCATCGCCCGAAGCGCTCGAGCGCCGCGTCAAGGCGATCGAGGCCTCGGAATATAAAGTCCTCGGCTGGGTCGATGGCGATCTCGGCCACGGACGGGCCTTTCGCTTCGAAGACCCCTTCGGCCATGTGTTCGAGCTTTACTGGGACACGCACCGCTATATCCCGGACGAAAACGACCGGCCCGCACTCAAGAACATGGCGAGCCGGTTCCACGCGCAGGGCGCCTGCCCCCGCCGGATCGACCACCTCAACCTCCTTTCGGCCGACGTTACCCGGTTCCGCGATTTCATGATCACCTGCCTCGGCTCGCGGGTCACCGAACAGATCATGCTCGACAACGGGCGGCTGGGCGGATGCTGGTTCACGGTCAACAACAAGACCTACGATCTCGCCTGTACCGAGGAGCACGGTGGGGGGCATGGGCGGTTCCACCACGTCACCTACGCCACCGACCAGCGCGAGGATATCCTGCGCGCGGCCGACATTTTTCTCGAGAACGGAGTGCATATCGAGACCGGCCCGCACAAGCATGCGATTCAGGGCACATTCTTTCTCTATGTGTGGGAGCCGGCGGGCAACCGGGTGGAACTGGCCAATGCGGGCGCGCGGCTGATCCTTGCACCGGACTGGGAAACCGTCACCTGGACCGAGGCCGACCGCAAGAAGGGACAGGCCTGGGGCTTGAAAACAATCGAAACCTTCCATACCCACGGCACGCCGCCGGTGGAGAAGAAGGGTTGAGGACCGACCCCTCGCATCATCACATCGTTTCAGGGTATGCGGTCCCCAGCGCGCGGCCGCAATGGAGGCACTAGACGTGACAGACTATATTTTGACCCTCTCCTGCACCAACCGCAGCGGGATCGTGGCGGCGGTAGCAACGCGTATTGCCAAGCATGACGGCGACATTCTCGAAGCGCATCAGTTCGATGACGCCACGACCGGCATGTTCTTCATGCGCGTGGTTTTTTCCATGCAGACCGAGGAGGCAGCCTTCCGTACCGGAATAGCCGAGGAGGTCGAACGATTCGGCCTCGATTTCACGCTGCGGGTCGCTGGCGCGCGGCGCAAGGTCCTCTTTCTCGTTTCCAAGTTCGACCATTGCCTGGGGGATTTGCTTTACCGCAATCGCATTGGCGAATTGAACATCGATCCGGTGGGGATCGTCTCGAACCATCCGCGCGATGCGCTCAATCTGACCCTCATGGAGGGCATTCCCTACCATTACCTGCCGATTTCCAGGGACACCAAGGCCAGCCAGGAAGCGCAGATCAAGGCGATCATCGAGGAGACGGGTGCCGAACTGGTCGTCCTGGCGCGCTATATGCAAATCCTCTCGGACGATTTCTCGGCTTATCTCGCGGGCCGCTGCATCAACATCCACCACTCGTTCCTGCCGGGGTTCAAGGGCGCCAAGCCCTATCACCAGGCCCACGAGCGGGGGGTGAAGATGATCGGGGCGACCGCCCACTACGTCACCGCCGATCTCGATGAGGGCCCGATCATCTGCCAGGACGTCGAGCCGGTGAGCCATGCCGACACGCCCGAGGACCTCGTGGGCAAGGGCCGCGACATCGAGCGCCGGGTTCTGGCCCGCGCGGTGGCCTGGCATTTGGAAGACCGCGTGCTCATCAACAAGCACAAGACGGTGGTTTTCACCAAATAATCGGGGGCTGACGCCGGCCGGTCGCCGCCCGGTCTCGCCTATCGGCATAGCGTGGTGTTATACAGCATCGGGTCAAAGCAGATGGGGAAGGCTATGAGGAACAGCGAAGTCGCAACGCACGGCCGCCGCGCCGTCATCGAGTTGCGCGAAAAGATCATCAACGGCGAGTTGCCGGGCGGAATGCGTCTTTTCGAGGTGTCGCTGGCCGAAACGCTGGAGATTTCCCGTACCCCCGTACGCGAGGCCCTGTCGCGGCTCGCCGAGGAGGGCCTGCTCGACCGCCTTCCCAGCGGCGGGTTCGTCGTCAGGCGTTTCGGCTATGCCGACGTTGTCGATTCCATCGAGTTGCGTGGGGTTCTCGAGGGGACCGCCGCGCGGATCGCCGCCGAACGCGGCCCAACCCCGGATGGGCTCGGGCGCCTCAAGGCGATCGTTGAAAAACTCGATACCTGCTTTGGCCCCAATGAGGGCGATGTCGATTTCGACACCTATGCCGAACTCAACGAGCAGTTCCACAACGAACTCGCCGGGCTTTCGGGAAGCGACATCGTCCGCCGTGAGGTCGAGCGCGCTGCCGCTCTTCCCTTTGCTTCGCCCTCGGCCTTCCTGCCCAACAAGCTCGAGATCGCCGCGTTCAAGCGCTCCCTGCGCACCGCGCAGGACCAGCATCACGCGATGCTCAATGCCATTGTCGCCCGGGAGGGTGCGCGGGCCGAATTCATCGCCCGCGAGCATGCGCGGATCGCGCGGCAGAACCTTGAATACATTTTCAGCCAGGACCCCGAACTGCTCCAGAAAATTCCGGGCCTGGCGCTGATCCACCGCTGAGGCCAGAAAAACCGGCCCCTCCTCTTGCTTATTCACACCGGCGCGATGCAGGCGATTCTGCATCGCGGCCGAAAAACGCGTCAAAATGGACTTGCTTTTCACTCACGATCGAGCACATATGTATACATCAAAAACGTGACACAAGGGAGGGGCCACTATGGCGCACACCAGTCTTGCCGACATCATGAAGGAAAACCCGGACATTGTGGACCGGCTCCGCAACTCCAAGATCGGGATGTATGTATACCCGGTCGTGGCGCCCGAGTTCCAGAACTGGCGCAACGAACAATGGGCGTGGCGCAATTCGGCTGTGCTGTTCGACCAGAGCCACCACATGGACGAGTTGATCGTCGAGGGTCCGGACGCCGAGAAATTCCTCGCCTATCACGGCATCAATTCCTTCGCCAATTTCGGTCTCAACCGCGCCAAGCATTACGTGCCCGTCACGCCTGCCGGTCACGTGATCGGCGACCACATCATTTTCCGCGAGCGTGAGGACAAGTTCGTTCTCGTCGGCCGCGCGCCGACCTCGAACTGGCTGATGTTCTGTGCGTCCTATGGCAAGTGGAATGTGCGCATCAAGCACGATCCGCGCTCCAATTCCCGCCCCGAGGGCGAGCGCGTGCTGCGCACCCATTACCGCTACCAGATCCAGGGTCCGGAAGCCTACAAGATCTTCGAGAAGATGAACCGCGGGCCGATTCCGGACATCAAGTTCTTCCATGTCGACTGGATCAATATCGGCTCCAAGAAGGTTCAGGCCCTGCGTCACGGCATGTCCGGCGCACCCGGTCTTGAAATCTGGGGTCCTTACGAGGACAAGAACTACATCCTCTCGGCAATTCTCGATGCCGCCAAGGAAGCCAATGTCGATATCGTGCGTTGCGGCAGCCGCGCCTATTCGACCAACACGCTCGAATCGGGCTGGATTCCCTCCCCGCTTCCGGGCATCTACACCGGCGACGGCATGCTGGCGGCCTATCGCGAATGGCTTGGTGCCGACAGCTACGAGGCCTCGGGCGCCATCGGCGGCAGCTTTGTCTCGAACAATATCGAGGACTACTACGTCAATCCGTTCGAGCTCGGCTATGATTTCTATATCGGCTGGAAGAAGGACGACTTCATCGGCAAGGCCGCCCTTGAAAAGATGAAGACCCAAAAGAACCGCAAGAAGGTCACCTTCGAGTGGAACCGCGAGGACGTCCTCAAGGTCATCGCCTCGGCCTTCGAGCAAGGTACGCCCTACAAGTGGATCGACTTCCCGCAGCCCAACTATGCTTCCTCATCGGCCGATATGGTGATGGCCGACGGCAAGATGGTCGGCATGTCGATGTTCAACGGCTATTCGTTCAACGAACGCTGCGTGCTCTCGCTCGGCGTTGTCGATGCTGACGTGCAGGAAGGCGACATCCTCACAATGCTCTGGGGCGAGCCGGAGCCGACCGGCAAGACCTCGACCGAGCATCACAAGCAGACCGAAATCCGCGTGCGCGTGTCCCCCACGCCCTACGCCGCCGAGGCCCGCGAGAACTACGCCGACAGCTGGCGCACCCGCAAGTAAGCCGGTTGCCCACCGAAATCCTCAAGGACGCCGCTTCCATTTGGAAGCGGCGTTTTTGCCTCTACCGGTGGAAATAAGTTCTGGTAAAAGGAGCGCCATGAACCTGATGCTTCGCCGCGACTTTCTGCTTGGCCTTGCCGCGACCGGCGGGGCCCTGCTTGTTTCCGGGTGCTCGACCGCGCCCGTCATCATGGCCACCGAGCGCGCAACCCCAGTCTCCTCGGTTTCGCCCGCGGAAGCGCGCGTGGCGCTCAATGCCATGCGGCGCGAGAACGGGCTGGCCGAGTTGACGCACAATGCGATGCTGCAGGCTGTCGCCGAAGAGCAGGCGGGGATCATGGCGCGCACCACCAAGGTGGCGCACACCGCCGAAAAGGACCAACCCTTCATCGAGCGCCTGCGGCGCGCCGGCTTCTGGGGCGGGGCGGGCGAAAATCTTGCGGGCGGACCGCCGAACCTCGCGACGGTCATCGACGGCTGGATGAAATCCCCCGCCCATCACAAGGTGATGATCAATCCCGACTATGTGCAGTTCGGCATTTCGGTCAAACGCGGACCCGCGACCACCTTCAACACCTATGGCACCTATTGGGCGCTGATCATGGGCGTACGCTCGCCGGGCATGACGGCGTAGTCCCTCCCTATCTCTGGCGACAACGGCTGGGTCACCATCGCTGGCCCTCTCCCGCGCGGGGAGAGGCGCGCGCGATGCCTACCCAATATTGCGGCTGATCAACCTTACCCCGCGTGGCGGGTCGGCTTTTTGCTCTGGGACAGGATCTTGATCCCGTGTACGGGGTCGCGCTGGACGGTGAAGCGCTCGACGATGTCCTCCTCGTCCCCTTCGCGCAGGTTCGGGCGATCGAGCCCGAAATAATCGCCGGCATGGACATAATCGATCCTGCGCCCGAGCTGATTGGAAAGCCGCTCGGCGAGATAATCGAGGGTGCAGGGGAAGGTTATGATGTCGTCGCACCCCATCTTGAGGAAGTGTACCGCCGTCGCCGCGCTCGAATCGCGGCTGAAGACGATAATGGGCATGAACCTGACGCCCGTTTCGCGGTGATGGCGCACCTCGGCGATGGCCTGCTCGATGTCGGCGGCGTCGGTCTTGTAGCTGATGATGAGGAACTGGACCGGGGTCTTGCGTACGCGGCGGGCGATGTCGTCAACGCCGAGGAACAGGCAGGATTCCCCCATCCCGGTCCCACGGACGATCTCCCCGCACCGCGTGCTCCAATCGCGATGGGGCGCCAGGTGAATGGCGGCGCAGTGGTCGAGCATTTTTGCCTCCGCTCTCCCGATTGACGCAATTATAGGCACGGGCGGTTACAAATTCGTCTATTTTTATGAGAAAAGCACCGGTGGTTCGCGCTCTTGCCCGGGCGGCGAGAACGCGCCAAGGTGCGCGGGGAATTTTCACGATTCTTGCAATGGTGAGGGTTCCGCTTTTTTGTGTTGCGCTTTCGGGCTTTTAGGGTGGTCTCCCCTTTTGCCGGAATCGCTCTGGCCAAATCACCCTGCCGGACGCCTCTCATGCATCTCGTACTTGTCGACGGTTCGTCTTTCATCTTCCGCGCCTATCACGCCTTGCCGCCCCTAACGCGCAAGTCCGACGGGCTGCCGGTCGGAGCGGTGGCGGGGTTCTGCAACATGCTCTTCAAGCTTTCCGAAGACCTCAAGGGCGAGAAGACCCCCACCCACATGGCGGTCATCTTCGATTATTCGGGCAAGAGCTTCCGCAACGATCTTTACGACCAGTACAAGGCCCACCGGCCCGAGGCGCCCGAGGACCTCGTGCCGCAGTTTCCCCTGACCCGCGACGCCACCCGCGCCTTCAACCTGCCCTCGATCGAGCAGGAGGGTTATGAGGCCGACGACATCATCGCCACCTATGCCTGCCAGATGCGCGACCGTGGGGGCAAGGTCACCATCGTCTCCTCGGACAAGGATCTGATGCAGCTTGTCGATGAGAACGTCTCGATGCTCGACACCATCGCCCGCCCCGGCCAGCCGCCAATGCGCTGGATCGGCCCGGACGAGGTGTTCGAGAAGTTCGGCGTCACGCCCGACAAGGTGGTCGACGTGCAATCGCTGTGCGGGGATGCCGTCGACAACGTGCCCGGCATTCCCGGCATCGGGATCAAGACCGCCGCGCTCCTGATCAACGAATATGGCGATCTCGAAACGCTCCTTGCGCGCGCCGGCGAGATCAAGCAGCAGAAGCGCCGCGAAACCATTATCGAGAATGCGGAACTGGCGCGCATCTCGCGAAAGCTCGTCGCACTCGATTGCAACACGCCAGTCCAAATTCCTCTCGACGATCTGGTGCGCCAGCCCATCGACGCCAAGCTCCTCGTGCCTTTCCTCAAGGCGATGGAATTTGCCGCCTTCACCCGCCGCGTCTCGACGCTGCTGGAGGTCGATCCGGACGATTTTTCCGCCGACGCCGCGCTTTCCGCCACCGCCGAAGGGCATTCGGGCCAGTCGGGCACCTCCGCCGATACCGGCGCGGCGCACCGGACCAATCACGGGCCGGAGGCCCATGCCGAAGCGGTGCTCGAAAAAATCCGCGCCATTCCCTGCCGCCACGAGGGGTACGAGATCGTTCGCGATGCCCACCAGCTTGCCGGCTGGGTCGAAAAGATCATTGAGATGGGCCATGTCGCGGTCGATACCGAAACGACCGGGCTCGACAATCAGCAGGCCGATCTCGTGGGCATCTGCCTTGCCACCGAGCCGGGCGCGGCCTGCTACATTCCGCTCGGCCATGTCGATGGGGTGGGCGACATGTTCGGGGGCGGGCGCGCCGAGGGGCAGATGGATCTGCGCACCGCGCTCGATATGCTCAAGCCCATCCTCGAGGACCCGGCGATCTTAAAGATCGGCCAGAACATCAAATACGATCTGGGCATTTTCGCGCGCTACGGCATCACGCTCACCCCGATCGATGACACCATGCTCATGAGCTATGCGCTCGATGGTGCGCGCAACAACGGCATGGATGCCCTGGCCGAGCGCTGGCTCAGCCACACCTGCATAAAGTTCTCCGACATTGCCGGCACCGGCAAAAGCCAGCTCACCTTCGACAAGCTTTCGATTGAAAAGGCTGCGACCTATGCCGCCGAGGACGCCGACATTACCTTGCGGCTCTGGCATGTCCTCAAGCCGCGCCTTGCCGCTTTCAATGCCACGACCGTCTATGAAACCATCGATCGCCCGCTCGTCCCGGTGCTGGCGCGGATGGAAGCGCGCGGGGTGAGCGTCGACCGCCAGATCCTGTCGCGCCTTTCAGGCGATTTCGCCCAGCGCGCCGCCGCGCTCGAGGAAGAGGCCCATGAATTGGCGGGCGAGCGCTTCAACCTCGGCTCGCCAAAGCAGCTTGGCGATATCCTCTTCGGCAGGATGGGGCTCGAGGGCGGCACGAAAACCAAGACGGGCGCCTGGGCCACCGGCGCGTCGGTGCTCGACGATCTCGCGCTGCAAGGCGTGCCGCTCGCCAAGGTCCTGCTCGATTGGCGCGGGGTGACCAAGCTCAAATCGACCTATACCGACGCCCTACCCGATTACATCAACCCGCGCACCAATCGCGTCCACACCTCATACCATCAGGCGGCGGTCGCGACGGGGCGGCTGTCCTCGACCGATCCGAATCTGCAGAACATCCCCATCCGCACCGAGGACGGGCGCAAGATCAGGACCGCGTTTATCGCGGCGCCCGGCAATCTCCTGATTTCGGCCGATTACAGCCAGATCGAACTGCGCGTTCTGGCTCATATCGCCGATATCGATGCCCTCAAGGATGCCTTCGAGGAGGGGCTCGACATTCACGCCATGACGGCGAGCGAGATGTTCGGCGTGCCCATCGAGGGCATCGACCCGATGATCCGCCGCCGCGCAAAGGCGATCAATTTCGGCATCATCTATGGCATTTCCGCCTTCGGGCTGGCCAACCAGCTGGGCATCGCGCGCTCGGAGGCGGGCGATTACATCAAGACCTATTTCCAGCGTTTCCCGGGCATCCAGGACTATATGGAGCAGCAAAAGCGGCTGGTCAAAGCGCAAGGGTTCGTCTCCACCATCTTCGGGCGCAAGATCCCCTTCGAGAACGCCAACACCAAGAACCCCTCCGAACGCGCCTTCATCGAACGCGCCTCGATCAATGCCCCGATCCAGGGCAGCGCAGCGGACATCATCCGCCGCGCCATGATCCGCATGGAAAAGGTCCTGGCCGCCGAAAAGGCTCAGGCCGACATGCTCTTGCAGGTCCACGACGAATTGATCTTCGAAGCCCCCGCCGACAAGGCGGAAGCCGCACTCCCGGTCATACGCAAGGTGATGGAAGGGGCAGCCGAACCCGCGGTGCGGCTAGCGGTGCCTATTCAGGTGGACGCGAAGGCGGCGGAGAACTGGGAAGCGGCGCACTGACGGCGCGGGTTGCGCGCACCACTTTATGAAAGCTCGCCGCCACCTCCCATGCCATGCCATGCCATCCCATCCCATCCCATCCCATCCCGTCCCATCCCATCCCCACCATCTCGTCATGACCCGGTTTATCCGGGTCATCCAGCTGCGCGCTGTCCAGCGCGCGTTGAGACTTCTGCCAGGAGTGGCGTGCGCTGTGAGACCTGGCCTGGACCACCCGGACGAGCCGGGTGGCGACGGCGTGTAGGGCAGGTGCAGCGTTGCAACCAGCCTATGTTCTCGATACGTTCGACTCATGAGGGGCTACGTCTATATCCTTGCCAACAGGTGCAACGGCACGCTCTATACCGGCGTCACAAGCAACTTGCGCCAACGTCTGGGTCAGCACCAGCGCGGGGAAGGTGGCCACTTTACCCGGAAATACGGGACGCACAGGCTGGTATGTTCGAAGAACACGAACTGATCGCGGCAGCCATAGGCCGCGAAAAACGCATCAAGAAATATCCGCGCGCGTGGAAGATCAATTTGATCGAGGCGCTTAATCCCGAGTGGCGCGATCTGGCCGATTGGCTGATGGCATTGGATTGATCGCCGCCCTTCGCAAGGCCTATCGCGCACCGCGCATGTCCTCCTCCCCGTCATCACCCGGCTCGTCCGGGTGATCCAGCCGCGCTGGCCAGCGCGAGGTGACTTCTCGAGAGGCTGGCGCGCGCCGCACTACATCGACTGGACCACCCGGACAAGCCGGGTAGTGACGGAGGTGGGGACGACCCGGAATGTTGCCCAGCCTGTTCACATGCTATCCTCCCGCCATGCACCACTTCCTCGCCGCCCAGGACCCCGTCTACGAAACCGTCCTCGCCGAACTCCTCGCGGGCGAGAAGCGCTCGCACTGGATGTGGTTCATCTTTCCGCAGGTCGCCGGGCTGGGGCATTCAGAGATGAGCCGGCGCTATGCGCTCTCGGGGCTTGGCGCGGCGCGCCAATATCATGCCCACCCCGTGCTGGGCGCGCGGCTAACGGAATGCACGCGGGCCGTGCTCGGGCATAAGGAGAAATCGGCGCACGACATCTTCGGGTCGCCCGACGATTTCAAGTTCCGCTCGTCGATGACGCTTTTTGCCGAGGCCGTGCCCGAAGAGCCGGTGTTCGGGCAAGCGCTCGATGCGTTTTATACCGGGGCGCGTGACCCTGAAACGCTCATACGGCTGTGATGGCAGCGCTGGCCCGAATAAATCTTATCGCCACACGCCGCGCGGGTGCGATACTGCACGCGCGATGCCGTGCCGACGCATGGCGGCGCCACCGGAAGGGCCAAGCAAAAAAATAACTGAACGAATTATACGAAAGCCGTTCAATCCGTTCAGTTATGATGAGCAGGCCGCCGCTTCGGACGAGCGCGACCCGCAGGCGTCGGATGAAAACGCCGCCGCCACGCCGGAAATCTTATCCCCGTATCGCGAACCCTCGTTATGATGGTCCCCGTCGCTGCCCACGAGCGAGGATGCATACGCGTTTCTGGGGCGGTGAATCCGGGTGGCATGGACTTTCTTGTCCAGGCCGGGCCGAAGAGCGTCACGTGAGCCGTTCGCCGTAGTCATCCGGCGTCGTACCCCCGAAAGGGGGCGGGGATTGGCCCCAGCCATATGGGGACGCCGACGCCGAAAACTCCCGGATCGCAGGGCGAAGACCGCTCGCGCATAAATAAACAGAGCGTACGGAAGCGATCTTCGCCCTGCGCAGCTCGACCAACCGGAGCCGGAAGGCGGCCGGGGTTTCGCGCTGCATCGAGAGCAGGGCACGCCCACTCTGTGCCGCAACCTCCCCTGCCGAACAAACCGCGCCCTTGTGCGTTAGCTCCATGCGGACGGAACGAAAAACCAGGGAAAACATCGGCATGACGAATATGGACGGCAAGGTCGTTTTGGTCACCGGGGCCTCAGCCGGGGTCGGCCGCGCCACGGCGCGCGCCTTTGCCCGCGCCGGCGCCAAAGTGGGGCTGCTCGCGCGGGAAAGCGAGGGGCTCGAGGAGACGCGGCGCGAACTGTTGGTTCTGGGCGCAGAGGCGGAGGTTTTTCCTGCCGATGTCGCCGATGCCGAGGCGGTTTTTGCGGCGGCCGAAGCCTGCAGGGACCGGCTCGGGCCCATCGATATCTGGGTCAACAACGCCATGACCACGATCATCGGCAAGCTGGGACAGGTATCGCCGGAAGAGTTCCGGCGGGTCACCGAGGTTACCTATCTGGGCTATGTGCACGGCACCATGGCGGCGCTGCGGCAGATGGAGCCGCGGGACGCGGGCGTTATCGTACAGGTCGGTTCGGCCCTTGCCTATCGCGGCATTCCGCTGCAATCGGCCTATTGCGGGGCCAAACATGCGATCCGCGGCTTTTCCGACGCCCTGCGCACCGAGCTTATCCATTCGCAGAGCCGTATCCGCATCACTTCGGTGCATCTGCCTGCGGTCAACACGACCCAATTCGATTGGGCGCGGACCAAAAGGGAGGCACAGCCGCGCCCGGTGGCTCCTGTCTATTCGCCCCAGGCGGCGGCCGACGCCATCGTGCACGCGGCCATGAACCCCAAGAGGGAGTATTGGCTGGGGCGAAGCACCGCCATGACGATCCTGGGCGCGATGGCCCTGCCCAGCTTCATGGACCGCTACCTGGCCCGCAATACCGTCGAGGGGCAGGACCGGGACGAACCCGTCGAACCGGATCGGGAGGATAACCTCCGCTCCCCGGTCGAGGACCTGCACGAGCCCGATGGGGCTTTCGATGACGAGGCGCGCGCGCATGCGGTGCTGCTGCCGGCTTCGGTAACCCTGGCTACGCTGGCGGGCGGCACCCTTCTGGTTGCGGGTCTGGCCGGCGCTGCTCTGGCTAAAGTCTTTGGCACGGCGCGCGGACGCCACTGAGGGCGGCGGGAAGCATGGGTTTGAAAATCAGCGACTATGCCATGATCGGGGACTGCGAAAGTGCAGCCCTTGTGGGAAACAACGGTTCGATCGACTGGCTATGCTGGCCGCGGTTTGATTCCGAGGCGTGTTTTGTCGCCATCCTGGGTTCGGAGGAGCATGGCCACTGGCAGATCGCCCCCGCCACCGCGCCGGCCCGTGTCGAGCGCAGCTATAGCGGGGACAATCCGGTTCTCCAAACCGACTTTCACACCGAAAGCGGCAGCGTGCGCCTCATCGATTTCATGCCGGTGCGCAAGAACCACGAGGTGTCCGACCTGGTCCGGATCGTTGTGGGGCTCGAGGGCGAGGTCTTGATGAACATGGATCTCAGGGTGAGGTTCGACTATGGCCGGATCGCGCCCTGGGCCACGCGCTCGGAAGACCAGAGGGCCCTGCGCGCCACCGCCGGACCGCATTCGGTCACCCTCTCGTCTCCGGTGGACCTCGAGGAGGACGACCGTTCGATCGTCAGCACCTTCACGGTCCGGAAGGGCCAGCGCCTGCCCTTCGTCATGGCCTATGAAGCCTCGCATCTGCCGCCGCCCAAATTGCCCGATGCCGAAAAGGCGCTCAAGGAGACCGAGGCGTTCTGGCGGGAGTGGTCGAAGACGTGTTCCTATAAAGGGCCCTGGCGCGAAGCGGTGATGCGCTCGATCATTACCGTCAAGGCGATGACATACCGCCCCACCGGTGGCGTGGTCGCAGCCATAACGACCTCGTTGCCCGAGGCCGTGGGGGGCGAGCGGAACTGGGACTACCGGTATTGCTGGCTGCGCGATGCCTATTTCACTGTGCTTTCGCTGGCCAATGCCGGCTACCGCAAGGAAGCCGAGCAGTGGTGCGACTGGCTGCTCAGGGCCGTGGCCGGCGCACCTTCCCAGCTTCAGCCACTCTACAGCATCGCCGGCGAGCGGCGGACCGGGGAGGTCGAACTCGAAGGGCTGCCGGGACATCGCGGCTCCCATCCGGTCCGGGCGGGCAATGCCGCCTACGCCCAGCTGCAGATCGATGTGTACGGGTCGGTTATCGATACGCTTTACGAAGCCCGGTGCCTGGGCCTCGATCTGCATGAAACGTCCCGGGGTGTCGAACATGAACTCCTGCGGCATCTCGAGACGATCTGGGACAAGCCCGATGCGGGGATATGGGAAGTCCGCAGCGATCCGCAGCATTTCGTTCACGGCAAGCTGATGGCGTGGGTGGCGTTCGACCGCGCCATTGCCTCGGCGGAACGCTTCGGCTTCGAAGGCCCCGTCGATCACTGGCGCGGGTTACGGGCCGATATTCGCCGCGACATCGAGGAAAAAGGGTTCAGCCGGAAGCGCAACGCCTTCGTGCAGGCTTATGGCGCGGAGGCGCTCGATGCCTCGGTGCTCCTGATGCCGATCGTCGGCTTTCTGGACGTCGAGGATCCGCGCATGGCCTCCACCATCGCAGCCATCGAGGAGAACCTGATGCGCGAGGGGCTGGTGCTGCGCTACGACACCGAAGAGTCGGTGGATGGATTGCCGGGCGACGAGGGGGCGTTTCTCGCCTGCAGCTTCTGGCTCGCCGACAATTACATCCTGCAGGGGAGGCGCAACGAGGCGATCACGCTGTTCGAGCGCATCCTGTCGTTGCGCAACGATGTGGGGCTGCTTTCCGAACAGTACGATTGGGAGGGCAAGGAACTGGTGGGCAACTTCCCGCAGGCCTTCTCCCATTTCGCCCTTGTGGACACCGCCTATAATCTCGCGCAGGACGAAAAAAAGGGCCAGGGCAAGGACCGCAAGTAACGCGGCCGAAGACGCCCAAGCCGGTTCCCGCGCTGCCGATCCGGGGTGGCGATCCGGCCCCATAAAACGATTGACAGCGCCAATCTTGTCAGACAGCATAGTAACCAACTGGTTATTTACCGGCAGAAGACCGGAGCACAATAAAAATGCCGGAAGTTTGGCCACGGACCTGCCGGAGTGCAGGCCTTGGGAGAAAATGGAGGAGATGTAATGTCACTTGTAATCGATAGACGCAGGATGCTCCTGGGGAGTGCCGCCGCGCTTTCCGCAGCCTCGCTGGCCGGGGTAAGCCGGGCGATCGCGCAGGAAACGCGCTTGAGGCTGATGTGGTGGGGTTCGGCGCCGCGCGCCGACCGGACCTTTGCGGTCAGCGAGCTGTTCATGGCGGCCAATGAGAGCGTCGTGATCGACGGCGAAACCGTCGGCTGGGACGACTACTGGCCCCGCTTGGCGACACAGGTTGCCGGCCGGAATGCGCCCGACGTCATCCAGATGGACTACCGCTACATTTTCGAATATGCCCGCCGCGGCTCGCTGGCCCCACTCGATGAATTCCTGGACGGCACGCTCGACCTTTCGGGCTTCGACCAGGCAACGATCGATGGCGGGTCGGTGGATGGCTCGCTCTACGGCGTGAGCCTGGGCGCCAATTCGGCGGCGATGATGGTCAATGCGGCCGTGTTCGAAGAGCTTGGAATCCCGCTTCCCGACAACAGCCTCACCCTGGCCCGCCTCAAGGAAATCGGCGACGAGATCACGGCCAATTCCGGCCGACAGGGCTTTTACGGCATTGCCGACGGCTCGGGCGGCGAACCCTTCCTAGAGAACTTCCTGCGGCAGAAGGGCAAGGCGCTCTATACCGCAGACGGCGAGTTGGCCTTCGATGTCGACGATATCCACGAATGGTTCGAGTTGTGGGCCGAAATGCGGGCGTCGGGTGCCTGCGTGCCTCCCGATGTGCAGGCCCTCGATCAACGCCAGATCGAGACGGGCATGGTTTCACTTCGTCGTGCGGCGATTTCCTATGCGCACTCCAACCAGCTGGTCGGCTACCAGGCGATCAATGAAGAACCCATCGTGATGCGCGCCTATCCGCGGATTGCCGACGGCGTTGGCGGCGGACACTACCGCAAGCCGTCGATGTTCTTCTCGGTCTCGGCCCAGAGCGAGCAGAAGGAGGCCGCAGCAGCGTTCATCAGCTTCTTTGTCAACGACCAGGAAGCTGCTGCCATCCTCGACGTCGAGCGCGGCGTGCCCGAATCCGCTGCCGTGCGCGATTTCCTTGCGCCGCAACTCAACGAGGCCGGCCGGGCCGGGGTCGAATATATCGGACAACTCGGCGATCTTGCCGGTCCGCTGCCGCCCCCGCCGCCGCTGGGTGCCGGTGAAATCGACCGGACGCTCGTGCGGGTGAGCGAAGAAGTGGCTTTCGATCAGCACAGCCCGCGCGCAGGTGCCGAAGCCTTCGTCGCGGAAGCCCAGTCGATCCTCGAACGGGCATGATCGCTCCACCCCACACCCGCCGGTTCCCATCGGCGGGTGTGGGGCCTCCCCGCATTCGGATCGGCGCCCCAAGGGCGACGCATCCCGAAGGTTTCCAGCGCGGGAGCGCTCCCTGATCGGTTCTCTTGGCATAAGTGTTGGATCATCGGCCCATGTCGACTATCGCATCAAGCCCATCGGGGGTCAGGCCCCGCAAGCAGGGGCCCCTCGTGCGTTTTCTGCGCCGCGATGGCGCGGGCTACATGTTTCTCTTGCCCTGGTTCATCGGCTTTTTCGGGCTGACCGCCGGTCCCGCGCTGGCCTCGCTCTACCTGTCCTTCACCAGTTTCGACCTTCTCACCGACCCGCGCTGGGTCGGGGCGGCCAATTATGTGCGCATCGCGACAGCAGATCCCAAGTTTGCCGCCTCGATGCGGGTGACGTTCTTCTTTGTGCTGTTTTCCGTACCGCTGAAACTTGCTTTCGCGCTCCTCGTCGCCCTGGCGCTCAATCGCGGCATGCGCGGCTTGCCCTGGTACCGGGCGATTTTCTACCTCCCTTCCCTGCTCGGCACCTCCGTGGCCATCGCCGTTCTCTGGCGCCAACTTTTTGCCGGCAATGGGCTGGTCAACACCTTCCTCGCCAATTTCGGCATCGAGGGCCCGAGCTGGATTTCCAATCCCAACTACTCGCTCTCCACCCTCGTCATCCTCTCGGTCTGGCAGTTCGGCTCGCCGATGATCATCTTCCTTGCCGGCCTAAGGCAGATCCCACAGGACATGTACGAGGCGGCCAGCCTCGACGGGGCCTCGAAATCGCGCCAATTCTGGAAGATCACCCTGCCGCTCCTGACCCCCGTCGTCTTCTTCAACGTGGTGGTGCAGACCATCGAGGCGTTCAAGGCCTTCACCCCCGCCTTCATCATTTCGGGCGGCACTGGCGGGCCGATCAACTCGACGCTTTTCTATACCCTCTATCTCTATCAGGAGGCGTTCGGCTTCTTCCGCATGGGCTATGCTTCCGCGCTGGCCTGGATCCTTTTGGTGATCATCGCCCTTTTCACAGCCTTTTCCTTCCTCACCGCGCGCTACTGGGTGCATTACGATGACTGATCAGGCGGCATCGGCAAACATGGACGGCAACCGCGGCACCGAGGTCGTCGGGCTCGACGACAAGCGCAAGCCCTGGGTTTCGCTTCTGTTGCACGCGCTGCTGATCGGCGCGTCCATCCTCATGCTTTACCCGCTGCTCTGGATGCTCTCCGCCTCGTTCCGCCCGTCCCAGGAAATCTTCAACACGACAACCCTGATCCCCTCGACGGTTTCTCTCGAGGCCTATCCGCGGGGCTGGTTCGGCCTGCGGGTCGATTTCGGGACCTTCTTCTGGAATTCGCTGGTCATCTCGGTGCTTTCGGTCGCGGGCAATGTCATGGCGTGCTCGCTGGCCGCCTTTGCCTTCGCTCGTCTTCAGTTTCGGGGGCGCAACTTCTGGTTCGCGATCATGCTGGGCACGCTGATGCTGCCCTATCACGTGACGCTGATCCCGCAATATGTGCTGTTCCTCAACCTGGGGTGGGTGAACTCCATCCTGCCGCTGGTGGTCCCCAAATTCCTCGCTGCCGATGCCTTCTTCATCTTCCTGATGGTGCAGTTCTTCCGGGGCATTCCCAAGGAGCTCGACGAGGCGGCCATGATGGACGGGTGCAGCCCGTGGCGCATCTACTGGCGGATCATGCTCCCGCTCTCCATGCCGGTGCTGGCGACCGCCGCCATCTTCACCTTCCTGTGGACCTGGGACGACTTCTTCGGGCCGCTCATCTATCTCAATGACATGCGCACCTATACCGTCCAGCTGGGCCTGCGCTCGTTCGTGGATTCCCAAGGTGGACAGTCGGATTGGGCGGGCCTTTTTGCCATGTCGATCCTCTCGCTGGTTCCGGTCTTCTTCTTCTTTCTGTTCTTCCAGCGCCTTCTCATCGAAGGCATCGCCACAACCGGCATGAAACGCTAGGCAGGGGAGATCGCGATATGACGGCTTTGCGCTTTGCTGCCATCGGCATCAATCACGGCCACATCTACGGGCAGGTCGACGCCCTTGTTAGGGCCGGGGCCCAACTGACCAGCTTTCACGCGCCCGAGAACGACCTGGCGGCCGCATTCAGCGCCCAATATCCCGATGCCATGCGCGTTTCGGACCCGCGTGCCATTTACGAAGACGAGAGCATCGGGCTCGTCACCAGCGCGGCCATTCCTGCAGACCGCGCGGCGATCGCGATTGCGGCCATGGAGCACGGCAAGGACGTGCTGATGGACAAGCCCGGCATGACGACCTTTGGCCAGCTCGCGGCCATAAGAGAGGTCCAGCAACGCACCGGGCGGATCTTTTCGATCCTCTATTCCGAGCACTTCGAGAACAGGGCGACGGTTAAAGCGGGAGAGCTGGTCCAGGCCGGCGCCATCGGCAAGGTGATCAACACCGTGGGCCTCGGACCCCATTCCATTGGCAATTCCAAACGCCCCGGGTGGTTTTTCGAAAAGGACCGGTATGGCGGGATACTTGTCGACATAGCCTCCCATCAGGTCGAGCAGTTCCTGTTCTTCACGGGTGCCGAGACAGCCGAGATCGTCTCGGCCAATGTCTTTAACCGTGCCCATCCCGACAAGCCCGGGCTTGAGGATTTCGGCGATTTCCATTTGAGGAGCCCCGAGGCCACGGGCTATGTCCGGGTCGACTGGTTTTCGCCCGCGCGTCTGCCCACCTGGGGAGATGGTCGGCTCACCCTCCTGGGCACAGAGGGGTATATCGAAATCCGCAAGAACATCGACATCGCCGGACGCGAGGGGGCCAACCACCTGTTCCTCGTCAACGGCGAGGGCGTGCAACACTTCGACTGCAATAGCGTCGATCTGCCCTTCGGGCGCCAGCTGATTGCCGATATCGCCAACCGGACCCAGACGGCAATGCCCCAATCGCGGTGCTTTCTGGCCATGGAACTGGCGCTCAAGGCACAGGCGCTCGCCGACGCCAACAGGACGACCCCCATAAGATGACGACCAAGATTTTCAATGTGGCCATCGTTGGATGCGGGATCGGCCGCTCGCACATGACGCAGGGTTATCTCAACAACGAGGACCGGTTTCGCGTCGTCGCTGTCTGCGACCTCGACCCGGTCCGGCTCGACGCCGTTGCGGACGAGTTTGGAATTGCGCGCAGGACGACGCGGTTCGACGATCTTCTGGCGATGGACGATCTGGACGTCATCGATATCTGCACCCCGCCCGCGATCCATTACGGGCAGATCATGGCTTCGCTCGCGGCGGGCAAGCACGTCATCTGCGAAAAGCCGCTGGTGGGGACGCTTCGGGAGATCGATGCGGTGATGGCCGCCGAAAAGGTTGCCGGCAAACTGCTAATGCCGATCTTCCAGTATCGCTACGGCAACAGCGTTCAGAAAGCCAAGGCGATAATAGATGCCGGGATTGCAGGGCGCCCTTATGTCGGGACCGCCGAGACCTACTGGCAGCGCCTGCCCGAATACTATGCCGTGCCCTGGCGGGGCAAGTGGGCCACCGAACTGGGGGGTGTGCTGATGACGCATGCCATCCACCTGCACGACATGCTGAGCTACCTCATGAGCCCGCCCGCGGCGATTTTCGGACGCATCGCAACCCGGGTGCACGATATCGAGGTCGAGGATTGCGCCTCGGCCACCCTCGAACTGCAATCGGGAGCGCTGGCCTCGCTCACGGCGACGCTCGGCGCGCGCGAGGAAATCTCCCGGCTCCACCTTGCTTTCGAGAATGTGACCTTCGAGAGCAGCCATGGCCCTTATAACCCGGGAGAGGACCCCTGGCGGATCGTGCCGCGCGATGCGGAAACCGCGGCCCGGATCGATGCCCTGCTCGATGGCTGGACGCCGGTGCCGCCGCGCTTTGCCGGTCAGGTCAGGGATTTTTACGATGCGCTGACGGGAGAGGCGCCGCTGCCCGTGACCACCGCCGATGCCCGGGCCGCGCTCGAACTGATCGCGGGCTTTTATCATTCGCACCGGACCCGGCAGGAGGTCCGCTTTCCCATCGATACGGGGCACCCGACCTATGAAGGCTGGATACCCGTGCCCCAGCCGACCTCCAATGCCTGAGCCGGAAGGAGACCCGACCCGATGTCCACCCCGATAACGCTTTCACAGGTCTACAAGCGATATGGCAGCGTCGAGGTCATCCATGGGATCGATCTCGAGATCGAGCCGGGCGAATTCACGGTGTTTGTCGGCCCTTCGGGGTGCGGCAAGTCCACGCTGTTGCGCATGATCGCGGGGCTTGAGCCCATTTCCGGGGGGAAGCTACTGATCGACGGGGAGGTCATGAACGAGGTGCCCGCTGCCGAGCGCGGCATTGCGATGGTCTTCCAGTCCTATGCGCTTTACCCGCACATGTCGGTCTACCAGAACCTCGCTTTCGGGCTCGAGACCGCCAAGTTGCCCAAGGCGGTCATAAAGGAAAAGGTCCAGCGGGCGGCCGAAATCCTCCAGATCGAACCTCTGCTCGGCCGCAAGCCCAAGCAGCTTTCCGGCGGGCAGCGCCAGCGGGTGGCCATCGGACGCGCCATCACGCGCGAGCCGCGGATATTTCTGTTCGACGAACCGCTCTCGAACCTCGATGCCGAGCTGCGCGTGCAGATGCGGGTCGAGATCGCCAAGCTCCATCGCGACCTGGGCAACACGATGATCTACGTCACGCACGATCAGGTGGAGGCCATGACGATGGCTGACAAAATAGTCGTGCTGCGCCTGGGCCATGTCGAACAGATCGGCGCCCCGCTCGAACTCTACAACAGGCCGGCCAACCGATTCGTGGCCGGGTTCATCGGCAGCCCCAAGATGAATTTCATCAAGGCGGCGATCAGTTCGGCGGGCGGGGGGCAGATCGTGCTCGACGTTGCGGGCCAGACCCTCGCGCTGCCCCGCACCCTCGCAAAGGGCGCGCCGGGCGATGCGGTCGAATTCGGCATTCGCCCCGAACACCTCTCGATCGAGGACGGACCGGGCAAGGTTCCCCTTGCCGAGGTTTCCATCGACCTTGTCGAGAACCTGGGCGGGCAGACGCTGCTCTATACCAGAGTGCCCGACGGGCAACCCCTCACCATTGTGTTGGACGGGCAGCACGATCTCGGTCCGGGGTCGCGGATCACGGCCCGGTTCGATCCGGCCCGCTGCCATGTCTTTGACCGCGAAGGCGCGGTGATCTGAGGGGCTAGCGGGTGCAGACGGTGTTGAAACGCTCGATGCAGGTTGCGAGCGTTTCATCACCGGGACGCTTCCACCAATTGTCCTGCGAGAAGATTTCCACCTCCTGGGCGCCGTGGAATCCGGCGGCCTCGATCCAGCCGCGGATGCGCGGCAAGTCGATGACGCCATCGCCCATCATGCCGCGATCGAGAAGGAGGTCCCGGGTCGGCACGAGCCAGTCGCAGATATGGTGGGCAAGGATCGCGCCCATTTTCCCGGCGCGGGCGATCTGGGCTTCAAGCTCGGGGTCCCACCAGACGTGATAGACGTCGATGGCGACGCCGACGCCCTCCCCGAGCTGCTCGCATATGTCGAGCGCCTGACGGAGCGTGTTCACGCAGGCCCGGTCTGCCGCATACATGGGATGGAGCGGCTCGATGGCGAGCGGCATGCTCTGCGCCTGGGCATAGGGAAGGATGGCCGCGATGCCCTCAAGGACTTGCTTGCGTGCCTCGCCGATATCTTTCGACGACCCGGGCAGCCCTCCGACGACCAGGACGAGGCAATCGGCACCCATTGCCGCAGCTTCGTCGATCGCACGCTTGTTGTCCTCGATATTAGCCTGGCGGCCTTCCAAGGTGTCGGCAGGGAACATGCCGCCCCGGCAATGGCCGGTGAGCTTGAGCCCATTGGTCTGGACGATGCGCACGGCTTCCTTGAGCCCGATGGCATGAACCTGATCGCGCCAGGGCGAGATGGCGGTAATGCCATGGCGAAGGCAGCCGTCCACCGCTTCGGCAAACCCCCACGCGCCGCGGGTGGTGGCGAGATTGATCGAGATACGGCCTTCAAGGCTCATGGGTTTCCTCCAATTTCAGTGCCGACATCGCTGCGCGATCGGGAGCGACGAGCGCCCCCAGCCCCGGCGCACTGGCCACGGAAGCAAGCGCAACGCGACCCTTTTCGATCTTGAGACGCGTCCGGCCTAGCGTCGATGCGTAAAGGTCCCCGTGCGCTGCGAGAAAAGCATCCTGTTCCGCTTTCGGCGCGTTGGGCATGCCATCGACGAAGTGGTGCCCATTGCGCTCGACATGGTCCGCACCCACCAGCCCCGCGAGGACCAGATCCTGCTGCAGGGCGATGCCCGATTGCATGGTCAGGTCTTCGGCGGACATGAAAAACGGCTTGTCGGGGGTGTCCGCATTCCAGCGCGCGATGCGCGCCCGATTGAGCAGGGCACGGTAAAAGCCTTTGCACGATTTCGATGAGATGCCGCGATAGCCGAGATGGCGCGCGCGCAAGAAGGCATCCATATCCGCATCGGATTCATCGATTTCGAGCGAGACACGCTGCGCGATCCTTTCGACCGGCGCGGAAAGGGCTTTTGCCCTTGCGATAGGCTGCTCGAGAAACAGCAGGCGTTCGCCTAAAAGCCGGAGCCCGGGGGCGGATTCGAACGCGTCGAGAAAGGCAAGGACATGGCTTTCGTCCTCGAACTGCTCATTGCCATCGAGGGTTGCGCGATAGTGCGGCACCCTGACCTCGATAATCGATACGATGCGTTCAAGGCGCGCGATATCTGCGTCGATGGCACCGGAAAGCTTGAGCTTGAAGAATTGGTGTCCATAGGCGGCAATCACCTCCTCGAGCGTCTCGGGGAGCCCATCGCCGAGCCCGTCGCCATCGCGATCCTGCCGGTCGAGGGCATCGCCCAGGCCGACCGTGTGGCGCACATGGATATGGTCGGGTATGGCGAGGCGCGAGAGGAACGAGGCGAAATCGAAATCCGCGAGGTCCCGCGCCGTTGCGCTGGTGATCCCCAGCCTGTTCTCCCGAACGAGCGTCAGGGCGGGAACGTCCTCCAGCCGCCCCAGCGCATCGATTATGGCACGATCGACAAGCGCCAGCCCGAAGGAGGCGATGAGGCCGTTAAGCCCGACCCGTGCGCAAGCAGAATGGTGTTCGGGCTCGGAAACGGCGTGCAAACCGAAAGCGGTGGCGGCACCTGCGGCCTTGATCGTCTCCATCGCCAGACGGAGGGAGCCGCGCAACTGGTCGGCGTTGTGTTCCGGCGTCAGGTCGGGATTCTTGTCGAACCATTTGGGCATCAGCATTTCTGCAGACCAGCCCGTTGCCTCCCGGCCCGACCCGTCGGAAATCCGCACCCGAACAAAGGCCTGATTGGCGCGGTCAACGCGCGCCGCGCCGAACCGGAATGCGAAGCGGAACGGCACGGGGCGCTCGAAGGCTTCGATCTCCAGAACGCGGATGGTGAGGGGGGAGCCGCCCATCGCGATCAGGCCTGCGCGATACCGCGCACGGACATCACCTCGCGCATGCGCCGCTCGGCCAGAGCCGGGTCGAGGAGCACGCGCGCCTCATCGGCGAGCCGGTAAAGCTCGGCCAGATGCAGGGCCGATCGGGTGGATTCCTGGCCGCCGATCATGATGAAATGGTCCTGAAGGCCATTGAGGTAGGCTAGGAACACCACGCCGGTTTTATAGAACCGCGTGGGGGCCTTGAAGATATGGCGCGAGAGCGCAACCGTGGGCCCCAGGAGGTCGAAGAACGCGTCGTCCTCGCCTTGTCCCAGCGCATCGAGCGCTGCCGATGCCACTGGCGCGATCGCATCGAAAATGCCCAGCAGGGCATCGGAATAGCCGTGCGCGTCCCCGGCAATAAGTTCGGCATAGTTGAAGTCATCGCCCGTATACATCCTGACGCCATCGGGCAGGCGCCGGCGCATGGCGATTTCCTTTTCTTTCGAGAGAAGGGAAATCTTGATGCCATCCACCTTGGCCGCATTCGCGGCAATCATATCGAGTGCCACGTCCATTGCCCCCATGTGGTCTGCCTGGCCCCAATAGCCGGCGAGTGCGGGATCGAACATTTCGCCCAGCCAGTGAATGACGACAGGCTCCCGGACCTGCGAAAGAATGCGGTCATAGACCCTGTGGTAATCGTCCGGGCCCTTGGCCACTGCGGCCAGCGCGCGCGAGGCCATCAGGATGATGCGGCCATTGTGGGCCTCGACCGCCTCCATCTGCTCCTCATAGGCCGCGATGATCGTGTCGATGGAAAGATCGGGGCCCGGGGCGAGATGGTCGGTCCCCACGCCGCAGGCGATGCGGGCGCCTTCGCGCGAGGCGGCCTCCCGGAGGGCGCGCGCAATCAGCTCCTTTGCTTCCGGCCAACCCAGCCCCATGCCGCGCTGGGCCGTGTCCATCGCCTCGGCGACCCCGAATCCGAGGTCCCAAAGGTGATGGCGGAACGCCAGCGTCCTGTCCCAGTCGATGGCGGGGGCGAGCCAGGGATCGTTATCGGCCAATGGATCGGCCACGACATGCGCCGCCGCATAGGCGATGCGGTTGAACCGCGAAGGATCGCGCTTTTCGATCGCAACCGGTGCGTTCTTGATCCTGTAGGGCGAAACCGACCGGTCCGGGTTGGGCAAGACAAGCGCGGCCATGGTCCTAGAACTCCAGTTGCGGCACGTCGAGCCAGCGGCGCTCGGCCCAGCTCCTGAGCCCCAGTTCGGCGAGTTGCACGCCTCTGGCGCCGGCTTCGAGGCCGAACGCCCAGGGCGCATCCTCCGCCACATGACGCAGGAATTGTTCCCACTGCACCTTGAAGCCGTTGTCGGCTGGCCAGTTGTCGGGCACCTCTTCCCAGTCGGCAAGGAAGTTCATGGTCTGTGGCTGGTCGGGATTCCAAACGGGCTTGGGCGTATTTACCCGGTGCTGCGTCCAGCACTTGTGGAGCCCGGCCACCGCCGAGCCATGCGTGCCATCGACCTGGAAGGTCACGAGATCATCGCGCCGCACCCGCACCGCCCAGCTCGAATTTACCGTTGCGACGATCCCGCCCTCAAGCTCGAACATTGCATAGGCCGCATCGTCCGCGTCGGCTTTGTAGCGCTTGCCGGCCTCGTCGACGCGTTCGGGGATGTGGGTGGCGCCAAGGCATGATACCGCCTTTACCGGGGCAAACGTATGATCGAGCACGTAGCGCCAATGGCACAGCATATCGATGATGATGCCGCCGCCATCTTCCTTGCGATAGTTCCAGGACGGGCGCTGCGCCTTCTGCCAGTCGCCCTCGAACACCCAGTAGCCGAACTCGCCGCGCACGGAGAGAATCTGACCGAAAAAGCCGGCATCGCGCAGCATCTTGAGCTTCATGAGCCCCGGCAGGAACAACTTGTCCTGAACCACGCCATGCTTGAGCCCGGAAGCCCGTGCTTTCCTGGCAATGTCGATGGCGATGGAAAGATCGTCCGATGTCGGCTTTTCGCAATAGACATGCTTGCCGGCGGCCAGTGCCTTTTCCAGAAGTCCGGCACGGATCTTGGTCGCCCCGGCGTCAAAGAAAATCTCGTCGTCCTTATTGGTCAGCGCAGCATCGAGGTCGTCCGAATAGCGCGCAACCCCGTGGCGTTCCGCGATGGCCTTGACCTTGTCGAGGTTGCGCCCGACCAGAATGGGATCGACCATCAGGGTGTCGCCATTGGCGAGCGCGAGCCCGCCCTGATCGCGGATGGCCAGTATCGAACGGACCAGATGCTGATTGTATCCCATGCGGCCGGTGATGCCGTGCATGATGATGCCGATGCGGCGCTGCGTCATTGCGGACCTCCACCCTGATGCTCATTGTATTGTAACTATCCAGTTACTTACTGGACACGATTTGGCACGTCAAGAACCTAGGCCAGCGCATTTGATCTGGTGCCTCCGTCGTGGGAGTGCCACCAGTTCCGGCGGCCTGCCTTTAGCGGGCCAATCATGAGGTAGATCAGAGCACTGGCGAGAGCGGCAAATCCGAGCATTTGCAATGTTGTCCTTTTCGCCCGGGCCATCTTTGCTGCCGGCATCTCAAGGCACATCTGTGGCGAAAGCGGGCTCGATCACAAAAGAACTAACCGGTTACTTACTTCTTGACAGGTCTGGACCATCGTTTCAATGTTGTAACCAGCGCTGCGAGGAGGAACCGCCGCGCGAAATTGAAATAGGGAGGATACCATGCGTCTCTTGACGAAGGCTGCACTTGCTGCGGCTACCTCAGGTCTTGCCTTTATGGCGACCGGGGTCCTGGCTCAGGACTACCCCTGGCAGCCCGACCGTCCCATCAATGTCATTGTGCCCTGGGGCGCCGGGGGCTCGACCGACCAAGTCATTCGCGTTCTGACCCCCATCATTGCCGATGCGCTCAACCAATCGGTGGTGGTGGTCAACCAGCCGGGTGCTTCCGGCGCGACCGGCACCGCAGAAGTGCTGGCGGCCCCGCTCGACGGCTATACCTGGACCGGCAATGCCATTGCCAACAATGCCACCTATCACGTTTCCGGCCTGCTTGAAGATACCGATGTCGGCGATTGGCATGTCTATCTCGCCGTTGCCAATGTGCCGCTGATCAGCGTGCCCGCCGACAGCGAATTTGACGATTTCGGCGCATTGCTCGAAGCCTTCCGCGAACGCGGGGAGGGTATCACGGTGGGCACCGCCGGGGTCACCTCGTCGGGCGGCACGGCAATCGCCGCGCTTTCCCATGCCGGCGGATTCGACTACCGGATGGTTGCCTATGACGGCGGCGGACCGGCCGCAACTGCAACCGCGGCCGGTGAGGTGATGGTCACCAGCCAGCTGGCGGTCGAACAGGCCGAACTGGTCCGCGGCGGCAGGCTCAAGGCCCTCGCCGTGCTCAGCGATCATCCGTTGGAGCTCGAGGGCGTCGATCCGATCCCGCCGGTGACCGACTGGCTGCCCGACATGCCGATCTTTCCGGACTACTTCGGTATTCTGGTGCCGGCCGGCGTGCCCCAAGAGGTCATCGCAACGCTCGATGCGGTCTGGGAAGATCACATCATGAACGCCGAGACCCTGCGCACCTACGCCATGACCAATGGCGCGGTGATGGCGCCAGCTTATGGCGAGGAGGCGCTAGCGGCCGTGATGCCCGTCATCATCGAGAAAGCCTGCGCCGCCCTCGCCCGCGACGAAGCGGTCAACGATCCTTCGACCATCGGCATCGATTGCGACACCCGCAGCCTGATGGACTGATGGTCTTGTGCACGAAACTCCGGCTCGCTCCCCTGGGAGCGGGCCAAAACCTGGTGAGGGGGCCTCATGTCCGAGCACGCGTCCGACACAACCGAACAGGACAACCTTGACACGCCAGCGGCGATCAAGGCGGACCTGCTGGCCGGAATGTTCTTTCTCGTCCTTGGCCTCGTGATTGCTTATCTCTCCTGGGACATGCCGCGGCTCGAAACCCGCCGCATACACCCCGCGACCATTCCCGGGCTCGTGCCGGGCCTGTTGGGCGGGGCGCTTGCCCTTTGCGGCTTTCTGCTGGCTCTGAGCAGCGCCCGTGCCGCCCCCCTTGCCAGCGGCTGGAAAACCTTTGGGCACCGGTTCGTGGGCGCCGAGGCCAAGAGGGTCCTTGCCCTCGCAGGCATGGTTCTCGTCTATTCACTGGGACTTATCGGGTGGCTGCCCTTCTGGCTGGCGACCGGATTGTTCGTCTTTGTTGCGATCGTCGCCTTTGAAGTCTGGCTCAACGACGCCCCGGCGCCCCTGGCAAGGTCGCTCATCTGGGCGGCGGTGCAGGCTGTCATTGTCGCAGGCGCGGTAACATTTGTATTTGAGCGCGGCTTTCTCGTCCGCTTGCCCTGACTCATGCCGGGATCGATGGGATGTTTGATGGTCTGATCCTGCTGTCGAACGGTGTCGCGCATTTCCTGACACTGGAATCGCTGTTCAACCTTGCCTGGGCGACATTGCTCGGCATCGTCATCGGTGCGTTGCCGGGTCTGACGGCAACCATGGGCGTCGCGCTGCTGGTGACGCTGACCTACAAGATGGCCCCCGATCAGGCGATCCTGACGCTGATGTCGGTTTATATCGGCGCGATTTACGGCGGCAGCCGGCCTGCAATCCTGCTCGCCATTCCCGGAACGCCAGCCAGCGCCGCCACGGCGCTCGATGGGTATCCGCTCGCCCAGCAGGGCAAGGCGGGGCTCGCCATGGGCATCGCGACGACCTCCTCGGCGCTCGGCACTTTGGTCGGCATTTTCTTTCTCGCGCTGGTCGCGCCTTTACTGGCCGAGTTCGCGCTGCGTTTCGGGTCTTACGAATTCTTCTGGCTGGCGCTGTTCGGGGTTGTCATCTCGGGGCGCCTTACTGCCGTCGACAACCCCATCAAGGGCTATATCGCAGGTATCCTCGGCCTGCTGGTCGCCATGGTCGGCATGGAAAGCCTGCACGCCCATCAGCGCTTCACCTTCGGTCTGCGCCAGCTTGGCGCTGGCATCGACATCATCCCGGCAATGGTCGGCGCTTTCGGGCTGGCAGAGATCCTGACGGTGATGAAGCGCAGGTTTGCGCCAAAGATCGTCTCGAGCACCGACCGTGTCATTCCGCGCATCGGCGAGGTTGCAAAGCACTGGGTGACGACAATCCGCTCGGGGTTGATCGGAACGATTGCCGGCATCATTCCCGGGGTCGGCGAGGATATCGGCGCCTGGGCGTCCTACGCCGCCGCCCGCCGGGCGTCCAAGGAAAAGGAAAAATACGGCAAGGGCTCCATCGAAGGGCTGGTTGCCGCCGAGACCGGCAATTCCGCCGTTGTCCCGGGCGCGATGATTCCCACCCTGACGCTGGCCCTGCCCGGCTCGGCCGCCGCCGCGGTCCTCATTGCCGCTATGTTCATTCACGGCATCCGGCCCGGTCCGATGATCATGACCGAGACCCCCGAAGTTCTCTATCAGATCGTGGGCATATTGTTGCTCTCCACTATTGCGATCATGATTTACGGGCTGTCCTTGACCAGAATTCTGGTGAAAGTGCTTGTCGTCCCCCGCGAAAAGCTGATGCCGGTGGTTTATGTCTTGTGCGTTGTTGGCTCATTTGCCATTACGCAGCGAATGTTCGACGTCTACGTCATGATCGCGTTCGGGATCATCGGGTTCATCCTCAGGGAAATGAAATATCCGATGGCCCCGCTGGTTCTTGGCATTATCCTGGGCGAACTGCTCGATGTGAACCTTCGCCGCGGCCTGCTTTTGACAGACGGAGACGTAACGCCCTTCTTCACGCGTCCTATCAGCGCCGTTCTCTGGATCGTCATTCTGATGACCGTGCTGATGAGCATTCCAAGGATAAACGGTTTTGTCACAGGACTCTTTAGGTCAAGCTCCCCGGACAACGGCAAAGCCGGCTGACCCCAAACCGGAAAAGAGCCGCGTGCGTGACGCGTTGCGCACCCAGGGGACCATTCTCGCGGCCGCGCGGTATGAATTCACCCATCGCGGGTTCGAGGGCGCGCGCATCGATGCCATTGCCAAGCGCGCCAAGACCAACAAGCGCATGCTCTACCATTATTTCGGCAACAAGGAGGGGCTCTATAAACGCGTCCTCGTGGAGGCGTACAAGGAAATCCGCCAGGGCGAACGCGAACTCGAGCTTGACCAGTACGACCCGGTGGGCGCGGTGGAAACGCTGGTGCGGTTCACCTTCCGCCATTTCCTGCGCAGCCCCTGGTTCATCGCGCTCCTGACCAATGAGAACCTTTTGCGCGCCCGCTTCCTCAAGACGCTGCCCGAAATGCGCGGCTTGCACTCGCCCCTGGTCGAACAACTGCGCACGCTGATCGAAAGGGGAGCCAGGGAAGGCATCTTCCGCAAGGACGTCGACCCCGTCCAACTCTATATTTCGATCGCCGCGCTGGGCTATTTCTACGTTTCCAACAACGCCACGCTCTCGGTCATCTTCCAGTCCAACCTCTCGGACGACGACAAGCTCGATTCCTGGGAGAACCACGCGGTGACGGTCATCCTCGATCACCTCAAGACGCTATCCCCGTCCCCCCGGGCGCAATCAGAGCGATAGGCCGTTTTCTTCGAGCAATGTCGCGATATTGGTGGTTTGGCCCGAAGACATTGCCTTGTTGGCCGCAATGCCGGTGAGAATGGACCATGCGCCATCGAGATGGGTCGAGGAGCGGCCATACCGGTCGGCAGGCATGGCTTGCGGATCGAAAAGATAGCCCAGCATGATCGGATCGGCCCCGCCATGGTCGCCCTCGCCGGCCCAGACCTCGACCGACCGGGGAGGCTCGCCCGCGACATGGATGCGTGTCGTCATGGCCTCGCCGGCGGGCGCTTCCCGCCGGCCGCCGAACACGCCATGCACTTCCACATGCTTGTGGGTGAGCTCCCCCCTGGTGCCGTGGAAACGAATCTCGAGCCCTTCCCAGGGGCTATAGGCACATAGGGTGTAGTTGAGCATGGCCCCATTCCGGTACGCGACCCCGACCTGCATGGTGTCCTCGATGGTGATGTCATCGGCAAAAACGCATCGGTCACGGTGGTACCCATCGTGTTGTTCGGCATCGAGGTAGAGCGCGCGCAGGTTTTCGTCCGCTTCAAGCTCCATGCGGAAATCGCATCTATGCGCGACAGGGCAATCGTGGCAGCGCGCGCCGCGCCCGCTGAGCCCAAGCCGATCGGCCGTCTGGGGCGTATAAAACGCCAGCCGCCCGCGTGCGGAGACGCTCTGGGGAACCGAGCCGAGCCACCAGTTCACCAGATCGAAGTGATGGGTGGATTTGTGGACGAGCAGGCCGCCGGACTTGTCCTTTTCGCGGTGCCATCGCCGGAAGTAATCGGCACCATGAACGCGGTCGAGATGCCAGGAAAAATCCACTGCGACGACATCGCCGATGACGCCGCTCGCCAGCAGATCCTTGATCTGGGTGCGCGCCGGCGTGTAGCGATAATTGAAGGTGACCGAGACGCGTTTTCCGGTCTCGTTTTGCGCGTCGAGAATGTCCTTGAGCCGGGGCAGGTCGGTGGTCATCGGCTTTTCGGTGATCACGTTGCAGCCGGCGCGCATTGCCGCAACGATATAGGCGTGGTGCAGGTAATCGGGGACCGTCACGATAACCGTATCGGGCTTCTGCTCGGCAATCATCTGCGCGAACTGCTCGGGCCGATAGGTGGCAACGCCATTGCCGGTCTGGCCGGGAACGCGCGAGGCGGACAGGGCAAGCCTGTGATCGTTGATATCGCACAGGGCCACCAGCTCCGCCGCATGGCCGTGCGTTGTCGTAATGGCGTCGCGGAACATCGCATGGCGCGCGCCGGTGCCGACGATAGCGTATTTCAAGTAACTGATCCCTGGTTAAAGATTGACGACGCAGGTGAGGTCGCCGATGTCGACGCGGTTGTCACCCTAGACCAGAACGCGCCGAGGCGGCAACGATGCGGGACTCATCGGCGCGGCCGCTCGCCCCTTATGAGCGGCATGTTATCGCGCATGAGCGCGGCGATGCGTTCGGCGACCGTGCGCACGACCGGCACGTGCCGTTCCTCATGATGGTTGACGAGCCATTGTTCGGTCTCGAGTTCGGGGATCGGGTCGGCCATGCGGGCGACGCGCGGCTCGAGGTCTCCCACAAAGCAGGGAAATACCGAGATGCCGGCACCGGCGGCCACCAGCTCCATGACGCTCATGGCATCGTTTCCGCGCGTCACTATGCGGTCGCCGTGCTTGGCATTCAGCCAGCGGGCCGAATGGGTCTGCGCGCCGTCCCCGGCGGCCCCCACGAAATACCCCGCCGCGACCCCGCCCACAAGCTCGGGGCGGGCGTAGAGGGCGTAGGCCACATGGCCGACGAGGCGGCCGGCCAGAAACGGCTCGGTCGGGCGTTGGTTGCGAATGCCGATATCTGCGTGACGTCGTCCGATATCGACCTTCTGATTGGCGGTCACAAGTTCGATCCCGAAACGATCATCGACCGTCCATAACCGGTCTAGGTGCCGCGCAAGAAAAGCCGATGTCCAGGGTCCGGCCGAAACTCGAACCGTCCGCTCGCCGATGGCGCCCTCTTTCCATCGCCGAATCGAGAGCATGGCGGCTTCGACTTCCTCGGCCCTCGCCAGAAGGTCCTCTCCCGCAGGCGTGAGCTGATATCCCGTTTGGGTGCGGGTAAAGAGCCGTTCGCCGATGTGCCCTTCGAGCGCCGTGATGCGCCGGCCCAGGGTCGCTGCCGAGAGGCCTGTCGTCCGCGTCGCCGCGGTGAGTCCGCCCAGCCGGGCGACATCGAGAAAGAGCCGGAGATCGTCCCAGGAAAAATCCATTTTTCAGATCTGAAATACCCGTTGCGTCCTCCTCTAGTAGCCAAGCGGGGCGGCGGACGCAATTGCAAGCGATGCGGCACATCGCTGGGTCGAGATCAAAGCGCCATTCTAGAGAAAATCGTCGCGGCGGGGCGTGAAGGTATCGATCAGCCGGCCTGCTTCGAGGCAGGTGCATCCATGAACCTTGTTGGAGGCTATCACGAAGCAATCGCCTTGGGCGACCTCGAATGTCTCGTCACCAACGGTGAACCGGAAGCGCCCACTTTCCACATAGGTTGCCTGGATGTGGGGATGGCTGTGGAGCGCGCCCTCCGCCCCGCGCTCGAAGCGGAAGGAAACCACCATCACCTCGGGGGCGTCTGCGAGCACCTGCCGCGTGATGCCGGCATTGGGCGTAACCGCCGGATAGTGCCTGACGGGTGGGGTCATTGCTCGACTAGCCTACCCGCTTTAGGCCCACGGGCGTCGGTTTGACGGTCGCGTCCTCGCGAACCGGACGGGTATCGTCCGAGCCCAGTTCAAAAACGTCGACAATGGCGTCGAGCGCGGCGGCCTGGCTTTCGGTCTGCTCGATGGCGGCGTTGGTCTCCTCGACGAGCGCCGCATTGTGCTGGGTCATTTCGTCAATCTGACGCACGGCCACCGTTACCTCCTTGAGGGTGCTGGCCTGTTCGGCGGTCGCGCTGGCGATGGCTTCGATGTGGCGACCGTTCTCCTTGATGCCGTCTAGCATTGCAGCGACGCGCGAGGCCGCTTCGGACACGAGCTTGGCACCGGCCCCTACCTGCTGGCTCGACTTCTCGATGAGCGCCTTGACCTCGCTCGAGGCCGTCGCCGCCGACTGGGCGAGCCTGCGCACTTCGATCGCGACAACCGCAAAACCCTTGCCCGCTTCGCCGGCCCGTGCCGCCTCGACCGAGGCGTTAAGAGCCAGAAGGTTGGTCTGGAACGCGATATCGTCGATCATGCCGATGATGTTGGAGATCTTGCTCGACGAGCTTGCGATTGCTTCCATGCCATCGGTTGCGCGCGACATGACGTCGCCCGCCTCGTTGGCAAGGCCCGAAACAGCGCGGGCACTCTCGCTGGCGGAACCGGCCCGTTCGGCGTTGTCGGTGATGGTCGTTGCGAGCTGTTCGACCGCCGCCGAGGTTTCCTCGACTGCTGCCGCCTGGCGGGTGGTCCGCTCGGCGAGATCGTTCGCTCCTGCAAGGATTTCACCGGTGGCGGTGCGCAGGGCGCGCGAGGTGTTCTGGAGCTGCGCGACGATTTCGGAAATCCGGCCCACCGTTTCGTTGAAGGCAGCGCGCACCGGCTCGAGTTCGGCGGGGAAGGTCATGTCGATCGTATGGCTCAGATCGCCTTCCGCAAGGCTTGCCAGACTGGCGCCGACGGTGTCGACTGCCTGCTTGCGGGCCGTAACATCGGTTGCGAACTTGACCACCTTGACCACTTGGCCGGCACGGTCGAACACAGGGTTATAGCTCGCATTGATCCAGATCGTCCGACCGTCCTTGCCGATACGCGGGTATTCGCTCGCATCGTACTGCCCCGACCCCAAACGCTTCCAGAACTCGGCATAATCAGAGGACGCAGCATAGGCGGGGTCGACGAACAAACGGTGATGTTTGCCGACGAGCTCGGAAAGCTCGTACCCCAGGGCGCGGCAGAAATTTTCGTTGGCGGTAATGATGGTTCCATCGGGCTCGAACTCGATAATCGCCTGACTCCGCGATACCGCGTCGAGCTTTGCGCCCGTATCGAGCGCCGCTGAAGCCGCCTCGAGCTCCTTTTCCGCCGTTTCCACGATGCGGGCGGCGTTGGCGCGAAAACGCTCGGCCGCCAGCGCCATGCTCCCGATTTCGTCCTTGTCGTCCGTATAGGGGACGACTGCGTCAACATTGCCGGCGGCAATATAGGCCATCGTCATCTGCATCGTCGTGAGGCGGCGGGCAACCGAAACGAGCGTCACGCGCGCCGCATAGGCCGACACGCCGAGCACGACAAGCGCAATGCCCCCTATCAGCATCAGGACGAGCGAACCGAACCGGTCGATCTGCGCCTGTTCCACTAACGCGGCCTCGACGTTGTAATCGATGAGATCGCTTACCGCATCGCTGATGGGGTCGATGGCCGGATAAAGCTCGCGCTCGATAAACTGCACCAAGGCTGGCATGTCCTTGCCCGCAAGGATGCCCGAGAGCCGATCCAGCGGCGCGGCAGCCGCCGACATCGCGCTTTCCACCGCTCCCGCCAGCTCGATTTCTGCCGGACGCTGGAGATTCGAGCGGTAAAGGTCCCAATCGGCGGCGATCTCGGTCATCGCCCGCGCCATATGCGCTGGGGCATCGGCGAGGTGGGCCTGGTCGGCCCGTGCCTTATGGGCGTTATCGACAATGGCGACGGCGTAAGCGTCGGCTACCGCCTTGAGACGGCTGAGGGGCACGACGTTCTCTTCGACCAGGCTGTCGACCGCCGCAAGGTTGGTGCGCGTCATGACGAAACTCGCGGCGACGAGGGCCAAATTGATCGAGATCAAGGCGCCGAGCACCAAAATCAATTGTTTCTTGAGCGTCACGCGAGTCTCCAAGCAATAGCATCGATGATCTAATATTTTAGGCGGAAAGTGCTAATGGCAAGTTAAACCTAAGTTGGCGGTCTAGTAATTTCGACTGAACGCAGGAGCACGATGAGTCGTTCAGTCTCAGTTAAAGTTACATGTTGTAGTAAAATTTGAATATATAAGTAATATTGCCGTCATGCAGGACTATTAACTATTGGGTCAATTTAGTTTAAGGTTCATTAGTCGTCTCTTAAACATAAATTATCCCTGTTACAGTAATCCTGCGCCCCTTTTACATACCGGCTTCGACGCCGTTTGTGCGGCGTGGATCACAAGTTTTCGGCGCGACAAGGCTGTACAGCCGAACATTGACCTTCCGTCACTGCGTTGCGATCAGGCCGCGAGGCAAAAAAGCGCAAAGCCTGGGTCAGTTGAGAAGGAAAATCGCGATATTGAGGGCTGAGGCATAGCCGACCCAAGCGGCGTAGGGCACGAAAAGCGTTGCGCTCACCGGGTCGCGAGTCCAAGCCTTCCCTATGAACGCCAGGATCGCCGCCAATAGGGCAAGGATTACGATGGCCCCCAGCCCAATCGCCTGGGCGCCGAAAAACACCGGTGACCAGAGGAAGTTGAGCGCCATCTGGACGACCCAGAGCCCCTTGAGGGTCGGGAGCCCAGGCCTATTCCACACACGCCAACCAACGATGGCGATCAGGAGATAAAGCACCGTCCATACCGGGCCGAACAGCCAGTTGGGCGGGGTAAACCAAGGCTTTTCAAGCGCGGCGTACCAGGGCCCCGGCGCGGTAACAATGCCGAGGAGCGAACCTGTACCGATAACCGCGATAATGAATACGGCAAGCAAGAGCCACGAACGCATGCGTTTCCGCCACTGGTCGATTGAGGTCGGGACCTTTTTGTCCCATCACTGCTACCAACGGCGAACCCGCCAACTCGATCCCTTTTATCCGCCGATCTCAGCTATCGGCCCGGGCCGCAAGGCGCAGCCCACTCAAGAGGACCAACCGAGAGACATACGGAGAGGGAACCCGCGGGGACCGCGCGGAATTCACACCGCGCCGCCAGGCGCCAGCGATAGACCGGTGGGATTTTGGAGTTCGACACCCGAAGCCTTAGCGTCCCGAGCGGGTCCCTCGGCGAGCAGTGCGTCGATACCCGAGGCCGGTACCGCGCGCGAATACAAAAAGCCCTGCAATTCGTCGCAGCCGATAACCATCAGCTTGCTGCTCTGTTCGAGGGTTTCCACGCCTTCGGCCGTGGTTTTCAGGCCGCGGGCCCGGGCCATCTCGACGATGGCATGAACGATCGCCTCGTCGCCATTCGTCCGCCCCACGCCATCGATGAAGCTGCGATCGATCTTGATCCGATCCAGTTCGAGGGTCTGGAGCCTGCTCAAGGACGAAAAACCGGTGCCGAAATCGTCAAGGGCGATGCGCACACCCAGTGTCCTCAGCGCCCTTATGTTCTGATCCGCGATCCCATGGACGTCGGTGAGAGCGCTTTCGGTCAGCTCCAGCTCGAGCCGGCCGGGGTCAACGCCCGCTTCCAGCACGCGCGCGGCCACTTTGGCGGCAAAGGCGGGGTTGCGCAATTCAATGGCGGACACGTTCATGGCGATCGACAAATTGGGCCAGCGTCGCGCTGCCTTGCAGACCTCCCGCAGCACGAAATCCCCCACCGCCTCGATCAAACCGCTTTCCTCGGCAATCGGGATGAACTGATCGGGCGGCAACCAGCCGCTGATCGGGTGACGCCAGCGCAACAGGGCTTCCACCCCGATCATCTTCTGAGAAGCGGCGCTCACGAGGGGCTGATAATGCACCTCGAGTTGATCGTTGCTCTGCAAGGCAAGCCGCAGGTCACGCTCCATTTCACGCCGCGCTTGCAGCATCGCATCCATCTCGGGCCCGAAGATGGCGTAGCGGCCGCGTCCTGCGCCCTTGGCATGATAAAGCGCAATATCGGCCTTGCGACAGAGATCGGTGCGGGTTTGCCCATCGCGAGGGGCAAGGGCGATACCGATGGTAACCCCGACAAACACCTGCTGCCCCTCGATATTGAAGGGGTGCCGCACCGCATCGATGATCCGGTCCGAGAGGTACGTCACCGCTTCCTCGGTGGCCAGAGCGGGCATCACAATCGTGAATTCATCACCACCAAGGCGCGCCAGGGTATCGCCTGGTCCGATCAGGGTGCCCAACCTTGCAGTGAATTCGACAATCACGGCGTCCCCGATCGGGTGGCCCAACGTGTCGTTGACCTGCTTGAAGTGGTCGAGATCAAGGTAGAGTACGGCAACCGCGCTGCCGGGAGACCGCTCTTTCAGGGCGGTCTCGAGCCGTTCGTCGAACAGGGCGCGATTGGGTAAGTCGGTGAGAGGGTCATGGTGCGCGAGGTGGCGCATGCGGGCGTCACGCTCGGCAAGCTTGCGCGAGCGCAGGTTCAATACGAACAAAAGGCCCAGGATGAGCGAAAAGACCGCTGCCGCCACCACGGTGGCCACCGGACCAACCTTGGCAATCACCTCCGCGCCGGGGCGGTAAGGCTTCCAGATCAGATATCCTACCGGCTCTCCGGCGTTTGCGCGCAAGGGCAGGGCGACATCGCTATCCGACACCGGTTCATCCCAGCCGAAACGCACCGCCTCGAAGAGATAATCCCCCGCCAAGGTATCCAGGAAATCGCCATCCAGAAACCGCACGGCGATATGGAGATACTCGGCACCGGTGACCTGTTCGATGTCGCCGGTATCGGAGACGATGGGCTTGACGCTGACGAGGGCAGGTCGCCCGGACACAACCGTGATATCAGAGGCACCCTGGCTCAGGATACGATCGGAAAGCCCGGTATCGTCCCCTTCGCGGAGCCTTTGGCGCAGGTCCGCGACAAGCGGCGCGGCACGGCGTTCGGTATCGAGATAGGATGCGCTTTCGTCAACAGAATACTGGTAGATCAGGTGATCGGCCGGATCGAGCACATAGGCGCCGTCGTGGCCAAAATAGGTGTGCATCCAGCGGCCCAGATTGTATTCAATCCATTCGGTTGCATCCTCCTCCTGGACCCGCAGGACAGCGTCGTCCCAGACCGTCACACTTTCCTGATCATGCGCAATGGTTTCGCGCAACTTGCCGACCACGACGTTTGCGAGGGCCGTCTGCCTGGCCACCGACACCTCGTCGGCTTCACGGCCAGCCCATATCAGCAGCATCCCCACCAGCGCGGCGAGCAATGCCACGCTGGTCAGCGCCGGAAGGGCCACCCTTTGGGCAAAGTGGGCCGAGTGATAGATGGCAGATGGCATGAAACAACTCCAGGAGAACCCCAGATTGCCTCAGCAGGCCTTAAAGATGGCTTATCGCTGGCCCCTCAGATCGCGGGTATATCGGCTTTCCTTGCGGCCCTCAGGGCTTGAGAAGATTTTCGGCGGCCTCGGGGATCTCGCCTTCGACCTGGGTTTCCACTTCACGCATTTCATTGGTGAGTTCGCCCTCTCCGGCCGTCACCTCCCCCGCATCCGTGGCTCCACTGCCCGGCCTGGGCGGCGGGGAAGGCAGGGGATTATCCCGGTTGGGGACTTTCGGCTGGGCGGCGCGCGCCTCCTGGCCCGATTGCGGGGAAGGTCGGAGCAGAGCGTTTCTGGTGAGACGTAACAGCGCCGAGTTCGTTTTGGCGGGGGAATAGGTCCGCCCATCGAACCAGTAGCTCACCCTCAGCACCACATTGGCGGCCCCCAGATTGTCCACCAGAACCAGAGGTTCGGGGTGTTCGAGGACCGCCGGGTGCTCCCTCAGGATCGCCAACACCACGGCCTGCGCCTCGGCGACCGAGGCTCCCTGGTCGATATTGACGAGAAACTCGGCGCGCCGCGTGGGTGTGCTTGAAAAGTTGGTTATCGTGCTCTTGAAAACGGTCGCGTTGGGAATCTGGACGTGATTGCCATCGAGCGTCAGCAGGACCGTGCTCCGCGTGTTGAGGTTTTGGACGACGCCGGTTTGGCCCGCCACTTCGATCAGGTCTCCGGTCTTGAACGGATTGCGCACGCTGAGCAAAAGGCTCGCAAGAAAGTTTTCGGCGATGTCGCGGAAGGCAAAGCCGACAATGATCCCCACGATGCCGGTGCCGCCCAGCACGGTTACGGCAAGCCGGGTCAGCCCCGCCACCTGCAGGACAAAATAGATGCCCAAAAGCAGGACGGGGAAAGAGATGAGACGCACGACGACGCCAAGCAGCAAGGGGGAATGAATACGGGGCGCCAATGCGCGGCGCGCACCGCGTGCGACGAGGGCCGAAAGCAGCCAGGTCGCGCCAGCGATGGCTATCGCCAGAATGGCAAGGGGAGCTGTTTGTTCGGCGCGGCGGGCAAGCCGCTCCAGTTCGCCCCCCATGCGCTCGAGCGCCGTCTGGAAGTCGGCGCCTATCGCAAGCCGGTTTACCACAGCGACCGTGCCCTCCATCCGTTCGGCCAAAGTGCTCGCCCAGGCGCGGTGTTCGGCAGTATCGGTGATGCCATCGATGGTGACCACGCCATGCTGGACATCGATCTCGATGTCGCGGAACCACCCGGTCGAAACGAGGATTTGCGTCAGCCGCATCTCCAGGGCGTTTTCCCGGTCCGTCTGCAGACCATTCTCGATACCGGCGGGCTGGCCCGTTTCCGGGTCGCCGGTGATCTCAGGCCCACCCTCCTGAGCGAAGACGGCGGAGAGGGACACCCATACTAGAAAAATGAGTGCAAGCAGCCTCGGCAGGGGACGGATGGCAAGCGTGGCGACTGGGTGCGGCATACCTTCAAATGCGAAAGGCGAAACCGGCGTTCCACCCCCAATGGGAAACGGCCGCCAGCGGGGGAAAAGGGAGGAACGCGGATTACCGATCCCGCCCCTATCCCCGTCTCAGCGCGAACTGATGGCGTTGCGGATAGCCTGGGGGCTCTGGCCGACCCGCTGGGCAAAGAAACGCGAGAAATAGGCAGGGTCGGGGTATCCCAGGAGGATGCCGATTTCCTTGATCGAGAGAACGGAAAACTGCAGGTAGCGCCGCGCTTCGAGCACGATGCGCCGCTCTATGACGCTCAATGCCGAACTGCCGAAAATCTGGCGGCAGACGCGGTTGAGATGGGTGGGGGTAATGCCGAGCCGCGAGGCGTAAAAGCCGATCTTGCGCGTGTCGCGATAGTGCTGGTCGACCAGCGCGACGAAGGCGCGGGCATGGCGCGCCGAAACGTCGGTTTCCTCACGCGCATTGCGCAGGGCGGCGAGGTCTATGCGGAGCAACGCGACGAGAAGCAAGGTCAGCCGCGCCTTGAGTGCCGCGTTCTGCCCGGGCGCCGCGTGGTCGGCCTCGGCAATCAGCAACGTCACCAGCCTATCGAGATGGAGCGGGTCGACAACGCCTTCGACAGGCCGCAGCACACCCGGCCGCATAAGGCTGACGGTCTCCGGACCGATCTCGGCCATGACGTTGCGAACGTCGCGGGCAAAAAAGGTCAGCACCAGCCCCTCGATGTCGGGGGAAAAAGAAAATCCGTGCACCGCGAGCGGGGGAACGACGATGACGGCGGGCGGGGACAATTCGAACGTTTCGCCATCGAGCATCACCGAGGCGCGCCCGCGCGAGACATAAAGGAGTTGGTAAAGCTCCTCATGGCGGTGGGCGGCGATGCGGAAGCCATAGAGCCGCGAGCGCGAGGTGATGGTTTCCCAATGCAGCCAATGCTCGGCGCTGGTTTGCTGTTCTCCGTAGAGGGCATAGGTCGGGATCGAACTCATGTTGAAATAATCCAACACTTTGTCGTCCCTGTCCATTGGCCGAACCGTCATGACGCGGCAAAACTGCGTGGAAAATGTATACGCGGAGGAGGCGTTCATGCGTACCCAGGTTGCAATCATCGGGGCCGGGCCGGCCGGGCTGACATTGGGGCGCCTGCTCGAAAGGGCGGGCATCGATGCCGTCGTGATCGAGCAGCGCAGCCCCGAATACGTACTGGGACGCATCCGCGCAGGCGTGCTCGAGCAGAGCGCGGTGGACGTCTTGCGCGCAATCGGCGTGGGCGCGCGCATGGATACAGAGGGCTTGCCTCATGACGGGGTGGAGCTCTCGTTTGATGGCGACATGCTGCGTATCGATTTTGAGGAGCTCGTTGGCCGAAAGGTCATGGTCTATGGCCAAACCGAAGTGACGCGCGACCTGATGGATGCGCGCGCGGAAACCGGCGCGGTCTCGATCTATGAGGCCGAGAACGTCGCGGCGCACGATTTCGACGGTGCTTCGCCTCGCGTTACCTACACAAAGAACGGACAGAGCTTCGAAATCGCCTGCGATTTCATTGCAGGATGCGACGGCTTTCATGGGGTCACGCGCGCTTCGGTGCCCAAGGGGGCAATCCACAATTTCGAGCGCATCTATCCGCTCGGCTGGCTCGGTGTCCTCGTGGATCAGCCGCCCGTCGCGCCAGAGCTGATCTACGCTCATCACGCGCGTGGCTTTGCGCTCTGTTCGATGCGCTCGGAGACGCGCTCGCGCTATTATGTCCAGGTCAGCGCAAGCGAGGATGTCGCCAACTGGTCGGACGACCGCTTCTGGGACGAGTTGCGCGCCCGGCTCAACCCCGAGATTGCGGAAAACCTCAAGACCGGCCCGTCGATCGAAAAATCCATCGCCCCCTTGCGGAGCTTTGTCGCCGAACCGTTGCGGTTCGGCTCGCTCTTTCTTGCGGGAGATGCCGCACACATCGTGCCGCCGACCGGGGCCAAGGGGCTCAACATGGCGATCCACGACGTCGCCGTACTCGCCGAAGCTCTCACCGAGCATTACGGGGAGAAGTCCAAGGCCGGGATCGACGCCTATTCGGCGCGGGTGCTGACAAACACCTGGCGCGCCGAGCGGTTCTCGTGGTGGATGACCCAGCTTCTCCACACCTTCCCCGACAGCGGGGATTTCGGGCGCCGCATCCAGCGCGCAGATTTCGATTACCTGCGCGCCTCGCGCATTGCCCGGCAATCGCTGGCGGAGAACTATACGGGGTTCAAGCCCTGAGTTTTCAAACCGCGTTCGGACTTCCCGCGTCCTATTGTCCAATTCCGGCCTCCATCCCATGATAGCGAGGATGCCGGTGGGGCGTCGGAGAAGGTTGGATGAAACGGCTGATCTGTCTTGCTGGGGCGGTTCTCGGCGCGGCGGGGATTTCCCAAATCCCGGAATATTCGCAGCAATATGCGCAGCGCCTGGGCGGCGCGATCGACGAGCTCTCGGCCGTCATCGCCCGTTTCGACGACGACGCGGCGGCAAGCGGGCTGACGCGCGCGGAGGGTTTGGACCGGTATAGCCGAAGCCCGGACGATTTTCTCGTCGATCGCGGCGTTTCGATGCGTGTGATCTTTGAACGACACGAACAATTGGTGGCCCAGCGCGACGCCCTCCGGAATGCCGGACCTATCGAACAAGTGAGCGCAATGGCGCGGTATTTCGACACCGATGTGGGGGCGGCCGCGCTCGAGGACTATCGGCCGGCCGTTCCGGTGACCATGGAAGGCCTGACCTTCGCCGCGGTCGGGTTCGGGCTCGGCTACGGACTGTTATGGGGCAGCTGGTCACTGGCTGCGGTTCCGTTCCGCAGGCGGCGCAAGGCCGATAAGGTCCGGATACGCTGACCGGGGTGCGGGCCGGTATTGCCGGCCCACACCCTTGTGCGGTTTGCGATCAGGCCCAGCTTGCCGCCCGGGCGTTCGGCTTGCCACCGCCCTTGCCGCGCCGGGCGCGGAACTTCTGGCCATCCGGACGCGCTCCAGAGGGCTTGTGGCGCTCGCCGCCCTTACCAAGCGCATTGGCGAGGTCGGTGAAAGACGAGCCGCGGCCGTCGCCAGACCGCTCCTGCCGGGGCTGCCTTGGCTTTTGGCCATCGCGTGCGGCCGGACGGCCCTGTTTGGGGGCCCTGTTCGCCGACACCGGTGCCTCGACAACGCCAGTGTGGTTGGCGGTGTGGAGATCGCCCGTGACCGGCAGGGTCAGGCGGATGAGGCGCTCGACATCGCGCAGCTTGCCGCGCTCGGTCGCGTCGCAGAGCGTGATGGCAATACCCGAAGCGCCATTGCGGCCGGTGCGGCCGATGCGGTGCACGTAGTTTTCCGGGTCGTCGGGCAGCTCGTAATTGACCACGTGGGAGATGCCGGGGACGTCGATGCCGCGCGCGGCGATATCGGTCGCCACCAGAATGCGGACCGAACCCTTGGTGAAGCCCTTGAGTGCGGCCTGGCGCGCATTCTGGCTTTTGTTGCCATGAATGGCGGCTGCGCTATGTCCGTCTGACGCAAGGTTCTTGGCTACGCGGTCGGCGCCATGCTTGGTGCGCGAAAATACGATGACGCGCTCCATGTTCTCCTCGCTGCTCGAAAGCAGTTCATTGAGGACGCCGCGCTTGGCCTTGGTCCCCGAGAGGATGACGCGCTGGTCGATCTTGACGACGGTCGAGCCGGCGACCGAGGCCTCGACACGCACCGGGTCCTGCAAGAGGCTCTTTGCAAGATCGGCGACATTGGGGGCCATCGTGGCCGAGAACATCATGGTCTGGCGTTCGGCGCCGATGGCCTTGACGATCTGACGCACGGGAACGATGAAGCCCATGTCGAGCATGCGGTCGGCCTCGTCGAGCACCAGAAATTTGGTGCCCGCGAGCCTGATCTTGCCATCATCCATCAAATCCTTGAGGCGGCCCGGGGTGGCGACGGTGATATCGACGCCGCGCTCGAGACGCTTGATCTGATGGTAGCGCGAGACACCGCCTAAAAGGAGGACGGTGTCGAGCTTCATTTTCGCGCCGGCGAATTTGCGCAGGCTCTCATCGATCTGTACGGCCAGCTCGCGCGTCGGTGCCAGAATGAGAGCGCGCGTGGTCATCGGCTTGGGACGGCCGTTGAGGTTGAGAAGCGCGGCAAGAATCGGCAGGCCGAAGGCTGCGGTCTTGCCCGACCCGGTCTGGGCAATACCCATCATGTCCCGGCCCTCGAGGAGCTTGGGGATGGCGTTGGCCTGGATCTTGGTCGGTTCGATAAAACCGGCGGCCGTGAGGCTGTCGGTGAGAAGGGCCGGAAGGCCCAGTGACTGAAAATCGGTCAAAGTCATATATCTTTCTGCGCCACACGGGCGCGTGGACGCGCAGGACAATCCAGCGCGCGGGCCATCGGCCGTCCAGGACGCCGACGGAATAAACAGGTGCAAACGGGCGACCCTGGTATGGGGAAAAATCGCGCGGGTGCTGGCTCGACCCCGGAAAGCATTTCGCCTTTCGGGCCGACTTCGCCGCTCACCGCCAAGAGGACAAGAGAAGAGAAGTCCATCTGCCGCTTCATTTGGCGGCAGCAATGGGCACCATATGAGGCAAAGACGACCAGATTGCAAGACAATTGCGAATCCAGCGAGTGAAACGGGATATAAATGAATCTTTATATCCCATGTTGTCACTGCCCGTCCCAGCGCGTATAAGCCCTCCATCAGCAATGTACACACGAGATTTGGGAGCGCGATCCGCTATGAGCGCCAGTTTCACCGACTATGCCGTCAGGGACATTTCGCTTGCCGGTTACGGCCGCAAGGAAATCGAAATGGCCGAAATCGAGATGCCCGGCCTGATGTCCATCCGCGCCGAATATGCTGCAAGACAGCCCCTCAAAGGCGCGCGCATCGCCGGCTCGCTCCACATGACCATCCAGACCGCGGTGCTGATCGAAACGCTTGCCGCGCTTGGCGCCGAGGTACGCTGGGTCAGCTGCAACATCTTTTCGACCCAAGACCATGCGGCCGCAGCCATTGCCGCGGCAGGCATACCTGTCTTTGCCCACAAGGGCGAGACGCTCGAGGAATACTGGGCCTTTACCGACCGCATGATGGAATGGGGTGACGGCGGGACACCCAACATGATTCTCGACGATGGCGGAGACGCAACCATGCTCGTCCTAACCGGCGCCAAGGCCGAGACCGACCCCTCTGTGCTCGACAATCCGGGCAACGAGGAAGAAGAGATTTTCTTTGCAACGATCAGGAAGCGGCTTTCCACGCACCCCAATTTCTATTCAAAAATCCGCGCGGCGATCAAAGGCGTTTCCGAGGAAACGACGACCGGGGTGATGCGACTCTACCAGTTGCAGGAAAAGGGCGAACTGCCCTTCCCGGCCATCAACGTCAACGACAGTGTCACCAAGTCCAAGTTCGACAACAAATATGGCTGCCGCGAAAGCCTTGTCGACGCCATCAGGCGCGGCACGGACGTCATGATGGCGGGCAAGGTCGCCATCGTCTGCGGTTATGGCGACGTGGGCAAGGGCTCGGCAGAATCGCTGCGCGGCGCCGGCGCCCGCGTTATGGTCACCGAAATCGACCCGATCTGCGCCTTGCAGGCGGCGATGGACGGCTATGAGGTGGTGACGCTCGACGACGATATCGAGCGTGCCGACATCATCGTCACCGCTACGGGCAACAAGGACATCCTGACGCTCGACCATATGCGGCGCGTCAAGAACATGGCGATCGTCGCCAATATCGGTCACTTCGACAACGAGATTCAGGTCTCGGCCCTGCGCAATCTCAAATGGACCAACGTCAAGCCGCAGGTCGATCTCGTGGAGTTTCCCGACGGGAAAAAGCTCGTGCTGCTGTCCGAAGGGCGGCTGGTCAATCTCGGCAATGCCACCGGGCACCCCTCGTTTGTCATGAGCGCGTCGTTCTCGAACCAGACGCTGGCCCAGATCGAGCTTTTCACGCAAAAGGGCAAGTACGAAAACAAGGTCTATGTGCTGCCCAAGCATCTCGACGAGAAGGTCGCGAGCCTTCACCTCGAAAAGCTCGGCGCAAAACTGACCAAGCTCACCAAGGCGCAGGCCGATTATATCGGTGTCCCACAGCAGGGGCCGTACAAGGCCGACCACTATCGCTACTGACGAGAAGGGGGCCGGCGGCCCCCTCTTCTTTTCCACAGCGCACATCGCCGCCCGGCGGGGCTGACCGCCAAAAGATAAGATTTGCCTTAAATACCCTACTTTGAGACTTGGAGCCGATTCGGCGGCCCTGTATGGTTTAGTGATTCGGTCATCCACACGGCATGGCCTGACGGGCGGGTCACATATTTAGCGAGGCACGAAGGGGCATGAAGCCGGCTGGATTCCGGAAACTTTCTGGATTCGTGGCCCTGTCTGCGGCACCCGTCGCGGTTCTTGCCGCAAGCCCTGCCCTTGCCACTCCGGTCATCTCCGCAAATGTCGTCAATGCCGCACCCTATGCCATTGCGCTGGGCGCAGCCGGGTTCGGGCTCGTCGCCACGTTCATGGCAGCGCGCTGGCGGCGCGCGGCGGACCTGGCTAACGCCTCGACCGCCGAACGACTGGGGGAAATGCGCGCGGCGCTCGACGAATTCGAGACGCTTCTTGCCGGCATGCCCGAAGTCACCATCCTCTGGAAGGATACGGGTCTTGCGCCCTCTGTGCTGGGCCCGGTTCCGGCGCTCATCCCCGGCGAAACGCGACCTGAAACCGTACTCGATTTCCGCAGCTGGCTCGACGCCGACGCCGCGCGCGAGCTGGCCGACCGGCTCACCGACCTGCGGATCGAGGGCAAGGTCTTCGAGACCTCGATCACGGCCCGCGATGGGCGTATCATCCGCTGCGCAGGACGGCTCGTGGGCGGCTCGGCGGTGGTCCGGCTGCGGCCCTCGGGCAGTGTTATGCGGTCCCCGGCCTCGGGCCCGGCGCTTACGCGCCTTCCCTCGCTGACAGAGGCGCAGGGCATTTTGTCCAACCTCACCGTTCCGGCCTGGATCCGCGACAGGGACGGGGTATTGGTCTATGCCAATGCCGCCTATCTCCATTTTACCCGCACGCTTGGGCTCAAATCCGAACGCGGGACGGCGCCCGATATCTTCCCCGCCCCGGCGCGCGAGAGGTTGCTCAAGGCGCTCGAGAACGCAGGGGATACGATTGCGCTCGAACACGCGCACGAGATGGCTGGCAAGCTCGACCTCGTGCTCTTTCCGCTCAATGGCGGCTCGGCGGGGTATTTCTACCTGCCGCTTGCCCGGCCGAAGATGCAGGAGGACGCGCCCCGCGAGCCCGATCTCGGCCATTTGACGACGGTCATCGACACCCTGGCGACACCTGTTGCCGTTTTCGACAAGAACCGGCGCCTGACACACTTCAACTCCGCCTATGCGCAGTTCTGGGCACTCGACCCCGATTGGCTGTCGGGGAGGCCCGACGAGCGGGCCATTCTCGACAAGCTCCGCACCATGGGCGCCCTGCCCGCCGAATCCGACTATCGCAGCTGGCGCGACAAGCACCTCATGAGCTATGCGCTCACCACCCCGCGCGAAACGCCCTGGTACCTGCCGGACGGGCGATGCGCCAATGTGATCGCGGCCCCCGCGACCGGCTCGGGCGGGGTGATCTACGTCTTTGAGGACATGACCGAACGCCTGGCTCTCGAAACCCGCCACAATGCACTCATCGACGTGCAGCGCGAAACGCTCAATGCGCTCAATGAGGGCGTTGCGGTGTTCGGCACCAATGGACGGCTGCGGTTATCCAATCCGCGGCTGTCGGAAATCTGGAAGCTGCCCATGAACGTTCTCGGTGGCCGCCCCCATATCGACGATGTGACCCGCGCCGCGGCGGGCGCCTTTCCCGAGGACGGGGATGCCATATGGCGCGACCTCAAGCGCCGGATCATCGATCTCAACCCCACGCGCGGGGACACCAAGGGGCGCATTGCGCGCGCCGACGGCCGGCTGATCGATTTCGCCGTGGTGCGCCTGCCCGACGGTCAATCGATGATGACCTTCATGGACGTCTCGGAAAGCGCCAATTACGAGCGTGTGCTCAAGGAACGCAACGAGGCGCTGATCGCCGCAGACAGGCTCAAGGACACGTTCGTGCAGAACGTTTCCTACGAATTGCGGTCCCCGCTTACCAATATCATCGGGTTTGCCGATCTCCTTGCCTCGGGCGAGGTCGGCCCGCTCAACGAAAAGCAGCGCGCCTATACCGACTATATCCGTGCGTCCAGCGCCAATCTGGGGCTCCTGATCGACAATATTCTCGATCTTGCCACCGTCGATGCGGGGATCGCCCAGCTCAATACCGAAAAGCTCGACATCCCCGACCTTATCGCAAAGGCGCGCGCCGGCCTTTCGGCAGCGTTCTCGGGTTCTGAAAAACCGGTCAACCTCAAGGTCGAGGTGGCCGAGGACCTCCCTGCATTCGTCGCCGACGGCACGCGCATCGTGCAGATCCTCTACAACCTTCTCTCCAATGCAGCCCGTTTTTCCGAACCCGGAGCCGAAATCCGGCTCTCGGTCGAGGCGCGGGGGGCAAACCGCATCGCCTTCAGCGTCGAGGACGAGGGCGTCGGGATTCCCGAGGAAATCCGCGCCGCGATGTTCTCGCGCTTCGAGGGGCAATCGGTCGAAGGACGCCAGCGCGGGGCGGGATTGGGGCTGGCGATCGTCAAGACCTTCGCCAATCTGCATGGCGGCACGGTCCATATCGAGGGGCGCGAGCCGCGCGGCACGCGGGTCACGGTAATCGTCCCGGCCGACGCCTCCCAGGCGCAGAACGCCGGCGAATAGCGTTATGTTCGCGCTTTTCGCGCACGATCCGGAAACGACCGACGCCATCGGGACAGCCCTAGCGGCGCTTCTCGATAAGGGCGATGTCGTCCTGCTTTACGGCGATCTCGGCGCGGGCAAGACGGCGCTGGCGCGCGCCATTATCCGGGCAAGGCTGGGACAACCCGACATGGCCGTGCCCTCCCCGACCTTTGCCCTGGTCCAGCCCTACGACGGCATCGTCCACGCCGACCTTTACCGGCTGGCTGGAGAGGACGAACTTGAAGAGCTTGGGCTTTTCGACGACGATCGCGCGGTCAAGCTGATCGAGTGGCCCGAGCGGGCCCCAAGACTGGCCGAACGCGAGGGCATTGCAATCGCGCTCGACAGTACGCCATCGGGCGATGGCCGCACCATGACGATAAAGCCCCTAGGCGGCAAGCCGATCGGGAGCTGGTCCCCGGCGCTATCGCGCTGGAGCGCAGAAAGAGGAGAGCCGCAATGACAGCGATGTTGAGCCATGCGCCCGATGTCATGCTGCTTGCAGCGGGATTGGGGACGCGCATGCGGCCGCTGACCTTCGAGACGCCCAAAGCGCTGATCGAGGTGGCGGGCAAGCCGCTCATCGACCATGTGATCGATGCGGCGCTTGCCGAAGGGTGCGGGCGGTTCGTCGTCAATGCCCACCACAAGGCGGATCAAATCATCGCCCATATCGAGCGGCTGGCCGCCGGGTTGCCCGATATCCGTTTTGCAGTCAGCCACGAAAAGGACCGCCTGCTCGATACGGGCGGGGGGCTGCGCAAGGCGCTTGATCTGCTGGGCACCGATCCTGTGCTGACCATGAACACCGACAGCTTCTGGCTCCCCGGCGCGGACAGGCCGATAACGCGGCTGATCGAGGCTTACGGGGCAGGCGAAGCCGACGCGGTGCTGCTTTGCGTTCCGCCCGACCGGGCAAGCGGATACTTCAAGGGCGCCGACTTCCTGCTTTCGGGCGACGGGACGATCTCGAAAAACCTCGGCCGTCCGGTGGTCTATGCCGGGGTGGCGCTCATTGCCCGCCATATCGCCGCCCAAGGCCCGGACGTGCCCTTTTCGCTCTATAAGCATTTCCAGGTTGCGCTCGAAGCAGGACGTCTCAAGGGGGTCGAGATCGCGACGCAATGGTATCATGTGGGCGATCCGGCTGCGATCATCCGCACCGAGGAGCAGATCGGCGCGCTGGTCTGATGGCGGCGGGCGCCAACATATTCTCGATCGCGCCGCACCTTCCCTTTCTCAAGGTGCTCGCCCGGAGCCTTGTCGACGGCACACTGTTGCCCGCATGGCCACGCCAAGGCCCCTTCTGGCTCTCGGACATCACGGTATTCCTGCCCACCCGCCGCGCGCGCGCAGCGCTGGCCGATGCACTGCTCGAAGCGCTGGGCGCAAGGCCGATGCTGTTGCCCGACCTCAGGGCGCTTGGCGGCGAGGACCCAGCGGAGGAACCATTCCTGCCGCCGTTCGAACCCATCTCGCTGCCGCCGGCCATGGGCCGGGTCAAGCGCCGGCTTTTGCTCGCCCAACTTGTCGAGCGATGGCTCGCGACCCGCGCCGATACACCCTTTTCGGCGCCGGCGCTGGGCGGCTATCGCGGCAGGCCCAACACTGCCGAAGTGCTGGCGCTGGCGGATTCCCTGGCCACATTGATCGACGACTTCGCCATTGCCGGGAAGAACCTCTCGGATCTAGGGCAGATCGAAACCGGGCAGCTGGCCGCGCAGTTTCTCGCCAATCTCGAATTCGTCCGCTTCGTGTTTTCCCGCTGGCCGGCAATCCTTGAGGCCGAGGGCGAGATGGATGCCAGCGCCCGAACTGCGGCGCTCGTCCGGCGGCAGGCACAGGGGCTCCAGGAGATTTACGGCGACAAGCCCGTCATCGTTGCAGGTTCGACCGGCTCGATGCCCGCCACCGCCGAACTCATCGCCGCCATAGCCGCGCTCCCCAATGGCGCCGTGGTGCTGCCGGGCGTCGATACCACGCTTGGTCAGGGAACCCTCGATGCGCTCCTCTCGGGCAGGAACAACCCGCACGGACATCCGCAATATGGACTCGTACGATTGCTCAATACGGTCGGGAGCGCCCCGGAACGGGTGATTGCGCTTGGCGCTCCGGCGTCACCACGCACCCAGGCGCTCAATGCCGCGCTGGCGCTCGCCCCGGAAACGGCCCGCTGGGCCGTGTTGGCCGAAAACCTCGAGATCGAGGCTGCTTCGGAAGGGATTTCGATCCTCAAGGCCCGCACGCCAGAGGAAGAAGCGCGCGCCATTGCCATCGCCATGCATGACGCGCTGAGTGTGGGGAAAACCGCCGCGGCAATCGTGCCGGACCAGACGCTCGCCCGGCGGATTGCCGCCGAATTGAAACGCGCCGGAATCGAGGCCGACGACGCGGCGGGCACACCGCTCCACCTCTCGCGCGCCGGCCGATTGGTGCGGCAGGCGGTGACGCTGGTGGTGGGCCGATACGCGCCGGTCGACCTTATGGCGCTGTTGCGCAACCGCCATGTCACCCTTGGGTTGGGACGTGCGCGCATCGCTTCCGCCGCGGAAGCGCTGGACCTCAAGGTCCTGCGCGGTCAGCGCCCCGGCGCCGGTATCGAGGGCCTCAAAAGGATCATCCAAGCGCTGGCCGGAGACGAAAGGCAGCCACGGCGCCTCAAGCTTTCCGCCGACGAGACGCAGGCGATCCTGACGCTGGTCGATGCGGTCTCCACCGCGCTCGCACCGCTCGACACTCTGCTCGAAGTTCCCGGGTTCCATGCCTCGCAGCTGGCCGTCGCGCTCGATGAAACACTTTCGGCCCTGCGTGCGCTCCCCGATGGCCAGGCTTCTCCGCCGCTCGAAGGGGAAAAGGAGCTCGCGCTCCTGCTCGATACGTTGGCCCGGCAAGGCGGACGTGGGCCGCTGCTGGACGCGGACACGCTGTCGCCGGCGCTGGACGGACTGATGACCGGCCAGAGCGTGCGGGCGCCGCGCAAACCGGCCACCGCCGTCACGCTCTATGGCCGGCTCGAAGCGCGGCTGATGACGGCGGACCGGGTGATCCTTGCCGGGCTCGTCGAGGGCGTCTGGCCGGAAGTCGCCGATCCGGGCCCGTGGCTGAGCCGGGGCATGCGCATGGGCGCGGGACTGGAGCCACCGGAAAAGCTCCACGGGCTTGCCGCCCACGACTTCCTGATGGCGATGGGCGCGCGCGAAGTGATCGTGACGCTTTCACAAAGGCAGGGCACCGGCCCGGCAACGCCATCGCGGCTCATCGAACGGCTTGAAGGGTTTTTCGGCGCCGTGCCGGTCGAAACCATGCAGGCGCGCGGCGGCCATTGGCTCGACCTGGCGCGGCGCATCGACCTCACGGGCGCGCCGCCCTCGGCCCAACCTCGGCCCGCCCCGGCCCCGCCGGCCGCCAAACGGCCCAGGCAGCTTTCGGTGACCGATGTCGAGACCCTGTTGCGCTCGCCCTACGACATCTACGCCAAATATGTGCTGAGGCTGCGAAAGATCGATCCGCTTGGCGCGGACCCGGATCTTGCCGAACGCGGTACGATCATCCACGACGTGGTAGGAGACTTCATCAAGGCGAAACACGATATCGCCGCCCCGGATGCGCTCGATAACCTCATGGCGCTGGCGCGTGCGCGGTTTTCGGCGCTCGATGCCGTGCCTGCCCGGCGGGACCTCTGGCTCAACCGGTTCTCGCAAGCGGCGGCGCAGTTTCTCGACTTCGAACGCGAGCGCGATGCGGGGGTCGCAGAACGTCGGGCCGAAATCGACGGCGAATGGAAATTTCCCCACGAGGGAGACGTCTTTACGCTGCGGGGCCGGGCCGATCGCATCGACATTTTGAAAAACGGAAAGCTGGCCATCATCGATTTCAAGACCGGATCGGTGCCTGCTCCAGCCGACATGAAAGCCTATTTCGCCCCACAATTGCCGCTCGAAGCCGTGATGGCGCGCCATGGCGGATTTGGGGACATTCCTTCGGTGCGTTCCGAAGCGCTTTTTTACATCAAGATCGGCGCCAAGCCCGATGCGCTCGATCCGCAAGCCTTTTCCCTGCCCAATGACACCGATCTCGACGGTGCAATCGCGGGCACTTTCCAGCGCTTTTTGAGACATATCTCGGCCATGCTGATGCGCGAGGGGCAGAAAATGCCCGCGCGGGTGTTTCCCAAAAAGGGCCAGCGCTTCAAGGGCGATTACGAACATCTGGCGCGTACCGGTGAATGGGCGCTGACCGAAACTGGCGAGGACGATACGCCATGAGCGAACGTCCCTTGACCCTTCCGCCCGACGCGCGCGCCAGCCAATTGGCTGCAACCGACCCGGAGGCCAATGTCTGGGTCAATGCCAATGCCGGATCGGGCAAGACATTCATCCTGACCCGTCGCGTGATCCGGCTGCTGCTTGGGGGTGCGGCGCCGGAAACGATCCTCTGTCTTACGTACACCAAGGCCGCCGCTACCGAGATGCGGCACCGGGTTTCCGAGATTCTCGGGGCCTGGACCCGGCTCGATGACGGCGATCTCGCCGCTGCGCTCACCGACATGCTCGGGCATGCCCCCGATGCCGCAACGCAATTGCGCGCGCGGCAACTGTTCGCGCTGGCGCTGGAAACCCCGGGCGGACTCAAGATCAACACCATCCATGCCTTTTGCGAGGCGGTGCTGCAGCGGTTTCCGCTCGAAGCGGGCGTGCCGGTCAATTTCTCGGTGATCGAGGAGGCCGACGCGCGGCAGATGATCCTCGAAGCGCGCGAAGCCGTTCTGGCCGAAGGCCTCGTTGCCGGGAGGGCGGCGGGTGATGCGGCGCGGCTCCTCTTTGCGCAATTGAGCGATCACGCGATCGAAAAGGCCATTGCCGATGCGCTTAAACTGGGGCGCAAGCTCGAACCCCTTCTTGCCAATCCAGCGGCCGCGCATATCAATCTGCAGCGGTTTCTTGGTCTCTCGCCCGGCGTGAGCGCCGCATCGGTGCTGGCGGAGGCAATTTCAGGCATGATCGTGCCGCCGTCCGATTGGCCCGAGATTTTCGAGATCGCGCCTCCCGACATGGGCAAGACCCGGTTCGAGGACAAGCTTTATGCGCTCGATCCGGTCAATCCCGACCCGAAGGATTTGATCGGCGCCTATTTGACCGGCGAGGGCAGCGTCCCCAAGAACTTCCCCAAAAAGGCGTTCGAAAAAGCAAATCCCGCATTGGCGGCTAATCTCCTGGCCGAGGCCGAGCGGCTCGCCGGTGTGCTCGACCGCTACAAGGCGGCGCAGATTGCCGAACAATCGAGCGCCCTGTTCGGCGTTCTTTCGAGCATCGTCTCGCGTTATGAAGCGCAGAAGCGGGCTCGGTCCTGGCTCGATTTCGACGATCTTGTGGTCCGTACGGCAGCGCTGTTCGCCAACCGGGAGTACGGCGCATGGGTGCGCTACAAGCTCGACGCCGGGATCGACCATATTCTGGTCGATGAAAGCCAGGACACCAATCCCGAGCAGTGGCGGGTGATCGAGGCGCTGGCCGACGATTTCTTCGACGGCGAAGGCACGGGGCGGCCCAAGACACTGTTCGCGGTGGGCGACCCCAAGCAGTCGATCTATTCCTTCCAGGGGGCCGATCCGGCGCTGTTTCTCGAAACCGGGCGCAAAATGGGTCTCAGGGCGCGACAATCCGGACGGGAATGGCGCGACCGGACGCTGCGCACGAGCTTCCGCACGCTTCCCGCTATCCTCGATGGGGTCGACAGGGTGGCCAATCTCCCCGAGGTGGCCCGCGGCCTGTTTGCGCCGCCCGAGGGCATACGGCACGAAAGCGCGCGCCGCGACACGGGCGGCACGATCACGCTCTGGCCCCTGATTGCAGCCCCCGAAACCACCGAGCCCGGTGAAGAATGGCCGCTCGAACCGATGGAAAACCTTGGCAGCGCGCCGCGCCAGCTTGCACGAAAAATTGCGCGGACCATCAAGCACTGGGTTGAAATCGGCACCCCCCCCGGGCCGCGGGGGCGTGCGATTGTGCCCGAAGACGTGCTGGTGCTCGTGCAGCGCCGCTCGGCGGTGTTCGGCGAGATCGTCCGGGCGCTGAAAGAAGAACGCATCGAAAGCCCGGGCGCTGACCGCCTGCCGGTTTCGGCCCATATCGCGGTCGACGATCTTCTGGGCCTGGCCGACGTGCTGCTGAGCCCCAGCGACGACCTCACACTGGCCGCCGTCCTGCGCTCGCCGCTCTTTGATTTTTCCGAAGACGATCTCTATGACCTCGCCGAGCCGCGCGGCAGGGGGGCTTCGCTTTGGCAGGCGCTCGGGGCAAGCGACAGGCCGGTTGCGCAGGCGGCTTATCAGGTGCTTTTCGACCTCCGCCAAAGGCTCGATCTCGACCGGCCTTACGAGTTCTTCGCCCACGTGCTTTACGAAAGGGGCGGGCTCAGACGGTTTCACGCCCGGCTCGGGGCAGAGGTCGATGAGGTGATCGCCGAATTCCTCGATCTGGCGCTCGAACACGAGAACTCCAACCAGCCCTCGCTCACCGGCTTTCTCGCGGCCATGCGCAAGAGCCACATCGTCATCAAGCGCGATCTCGCCGCCAAGACCTCGGGGGTGAGGGTGATGACCGTGCACGGGGCCAAGGGGCTCGAAGCGCCAATAGTCATTCTCGCGGACGCCGCCGGCAAGCCGCCCCCGGTCAAGGACTGCGTATTCGCCGGGCCTCCGGAGACGCCGTTCCTGCTCTATTGCCCGGGGACGGAGCATCACTGCCGCGTCTCAAGTACCTTGCGCGAGGCGGTCGCCGCGCGGCAGGGCGAGGAATACTGGCGCAATCTCTATGTGGCGATGACGAGGGCCGAGGATGAGCTGATCGTCGCGGGGACGCTCACCGAGCGGGGCAAAGCGGAGGGAAGCTGGCACACCGTCATCGAGACCGCCCTGGCGGCCGGGAGCGAGACCATAACCGATCCGGCGAGCGGAGAGGAGGTGGTGCAATATCCCCTGGCCACGCCGCCCCCTAGACCGGTCTCGGACCGTCCCCTTGCGTTACGTACCGCAGATCTAACGTTTTCCCTTCCGCCACTCGCGCTACCGACATCAAGGGAAACCGTTTCGCCCTCATCGTTGGGCGCAGCGGAGCGAGCGGACGCAGCGCTTGCCCCGGAGGTCGAACGCCTGCTCGATGCACGCACTGCGCGCGACCGGGGCATCGCGCTCCATGCCCTGCTCCAGCACCTGACGCACGTGCCGCCCATTCGCCGCGAGGCGGTTGCGCTGGCAGCGGCGGTGACGCTCCTGCCCGATGCGCCCGAGCTTGCGCAGCCGGTCGCGGACGAAGCGCTCGCCATCCTCTCCGATCCGACGCTGGCCCGGTTGTTCGGGCCCGATGCGCGCGCCGAGGTGAGTTTTGCGCTCGATGCGACGCGGGATGGTACCCCGATCAGGCTTACGGGCAGGATAGACCGGCTCGTCGCAGATGAATCGGGTATTATGGTTATCGATTTCAAATCCGATGCCGCCGCACCGCATGGCGAAGATGGGGTACCCGAGGCCTATTGGGCGCAACTGGGGCTTTACGCGCGCATCGCCGAGAGGCTGTTTCCCGGGCAGGAAATAACCACGGCGATCCTCTGGACGACCCCCCGGCGGCTGATGGTGCTCGATCCCGGCCGGCTCCGGGCGGCGAGCGACAGCATCGCGCTTGTGTGATGGGTGCCATGCGGCGGGCAGGGTTGAATTGGCTCCCGACTCCGCCTAGCTATTGATCAATATAGGTTTCCCCGGGGCGGGGCTCGTGCGGGTTCGCCTCAAATTTGCAAAGGTATCTCCATGACTGGACATGTGACAGACGCCACCTTCTCTTCGGAAGTGCTTGGCTCGAGCCAACCCGTTCTCGTCGATTTCTGGGCCGAATGGTGTGGGCCGTGTCGCGCGATCGCGCCGATCCTCGAAGAAATCTCGACCGAGCTCGAAGGCAAGGTCAAGATTGTCAAGCTCAATGTCGATGAGAACCCCGGTACCGCCGCCCAGTACGGCGTACGCTCGATTCCCACGATGATTCTTTTCAAGGGGGGCGAGGCTGCCGACATGAAGATCGGCGCAGGCACGCCCAAGGCCGGTCTCGTCAAATGGCTCGAAAGCCACGCCGCATAAGACGGTTTGCTTCGCTTCTCCTTTCGTAAAGCGAAGCGCAAAAGCGCTTGTTCCGATCCTGTCGGGACAAGCGCTTTATTTTGGGGTGACACCTGCGGCTTATTCCGGCTGCGTCTTGTTGAGTTTGAGAACCGCGCCGGCGAGGTAGAGCGAGCCACAGATGACGATGCGCGCGCCCTCGATGTGAGCGGCGCGCGCGAGCGCATCGGGCACCGAGCGGGCAAGTGTCGTCCTCAATCCATGCTGCTTGGGGAATGGTGCCAGCTCGCGCGCCTTGAGCGCACCCGCCTCGCCCGGAATCGGCACGACAAAGACTTCCTTTGCCATATCCTTGAAGGGCGCGAAAAAGCGTGCCGCATCCTTGGTGGCCATCATGCCCGAAACGAGCACAAGCGGCGCGGGCCGTGCGGCATTCATCTCGGCGAGCGCGGCCGCCAATGTCTCGGCGCCCGCCGCATTGTGGCCGCCATCGAGCCAGAGCTCTTGCCCGTCCTCGAGATAATCACCGAGCGCGCCGCGCAACGGGGCCAGCCGCGCCGGCCAGACCGCGTTGCGCAAGCCCCTGGCAATCGCTTCCTCGGATACCGGCAGCCGGAAATGCCGGACGGCGGCGATGGCCAGCGCTGCGTTCTCGATCTGGTGGGGACCGACCAGCGCGGGCAGGGGAAGATCGAGCAACTGCTCGTCATCCTGATAGATGAGCCTTCCCCGCTGCGAAAACCCATCGAAATCAACGCCGGCGGCGAAAGGTTCTATTCCCAGGGACCTGGCTTCAGCGGCGATGGTTTCGAGCGCGTCGTCGGGCTGGCGCGCGATGACCGCCGGTGCGCCGCGCTTTAAAATGCCAGCCTTTGCCGACGCGATTTCGGAGAGCGTTTCGCCCAGGAATTGCGTGTGATCGATCGATACGGGCGTGATGACCGTGCCCAGAGGGTTGTCGATGACATTGGTGGCGTCGAACCTGCCACCGAGGCCCACCTCAAGCAGCAGGTAGTCGGCCTTTACCTCGCTGAACAGCAGGAACGCCGCGCAGGTGGTGATTTCGAAAAAGGTGATGGGCTTGCCCTTATTGGCCGCCTCGCAGATCTCGAGCGCGGCGTTAAGCCGGCGCGCAGAGACGAGGGTGCCGGCGAGCCTTATGCGCTCGCGAAAGGCCGAAAGGTGAGGCGAGGTATAAACGTGAACCTTGTTGCCCGCCGCCTCGAGCATTGCGCGCATATAGGCGATGGTCGAGCCCTTGCCGTTGGTGCCGGCCACATGGATGACCGGGGGCAGCCGATCCTGCGGGCGGCCCAGCGCCTTGAGAAGGCCGAGCGTGCGGTCGAGCTCGAGATCGATCAGCTTGGGGTGCAGCGTCAGCAGACGCTTGAGAATCGCATCGGTGCGGGACATGGGCGGCCAGGGGCAAACGGAAGGCCCGCCCGGTTCTGCGGGCGGGGCCTTTTTGAAAATCGGCCGGCTATTCGGCGTGACCGGCTACGGGCGTCGTTGCAAGGAGATCGTCGTCTCCCTCCGCCGAAATCGCCACGTCGCGCGCCGTGAGCGCCGGGGCGGCTTGAACGAAGCGGTTGGGAATTGCGTCGTTGGCGGGGGCCTTGGTCAAAATCCCCACGAGCGAGCCGATGGTCGCGCGCAGATCGTGGCGGTGGACCACCATATCGACCATGCCGTGCTCGTAGAGATACTCGGAACGCTGGAAGCCCTTGGGGAGCTTCTCGCGGATGGTCTGCTCGATGACGCGCGGGCCGGCGAAACAGATGAGCGCGCCGGGTTCGGCGATATGGACATCGCCGAGCATGGCGTAGGACGCTGTCACCCCGCCTGTCGTGGGATTGGTGAGCACCACGATATAGGGGAGCCCGGCTTCACGCAGGCGCTGCACTGCAACCGTGGTGCGCGGCATCTGCATCAGCGAGAGAATGCCTTCCTGCATGCGCGCGCCGCCGGAAGCCGTAAAAATGACGAAGGGCAGCCTGCGTTCGACGGCGGTCTCGAGCCCCGTAACGATTGCCGAACCCGCGGCCATGCCGAGCGAACCGAGCATGAAATCGCCATCCTGCACGCCGGCGACGACCTCGCGGCCATAGAGCCTGCCCACGGCGACGAGCATAGCATCGTCAAGTCCGGTCTTGCTGCGGGCTTCCTTGAGGCGATCGGTGTAGCGCTTGGTGTCGCGGAACCGAAGCGGATCCTGCGCGACCTGTGGCAGCGCAATCCTTTCGTACCGGCCTTCGTCGAAGAAATTATCGAGCCGGTCCGAAGCCTTGATCTTCATGTGGTAGCCCGAATTGGGCACCACCCACTGATTTGTCTCAAGGTCGCGGTGGAACACCATCTCGCCGCTCTCGGGACATTTGACCCAGAGATTGTCCTCGACGTCGCGCTTATTGAGAAAGGAACGAATTTTGGGTCGGACGACGTTGTCGATCCAGTTCATCTTGAGCTCTCGCCTTGATCCCTGTTTCTGTCCTGTATTTCCGGCGAACCGGCCCAGGAACCGCTCACTGCGATCCCCGACGGTAGGACATGATTGTGGCAATTTATATCAGCTTCTGGCGCGCTTTGCACCCTCGGCAAGCTTGCGCACGCAGCTGTGCACAGCCTCCGCGGTTCCGGGCTGCGGCTTGCCGTCAACCAGCGAGTCGGCGACCGCTGAAACAAGTGCAGAGCCGACGACCACGCCATCGGCGCCCCTGCCGATCAGCGCGGCATCCTCAGGCGTCTTGATCCCGAAGCCCACCGCGACGGGCAGATTGGTATGGCCCTTGATGCGGCTAACCGCTTCGCCGACGGCCGTGCGATTCTTGATCTCGGCGCCGGTGATGCCGGTCATCGAGACATAATAGACAAAGCCCGAAGTGTTCTTGAGCACCGTGGCGAGGCGCTTGTTGTCGGTCGTGGGGGTGGTCAGACGGATGAAGTTGAGCCCGGCCGCCAGGGCCGGAAGGCAAAGCTCCTCATCCTCTTCGGCGGGCAGATCGACGACGATCAGTCCGTCGACACCTGCCGCGACGGCATCGGCGAGGAATTTCTCGACGCCATAGATATAGATGGGATTGTAGTAGCCCATCAGGACGATCGGGGTTTCGTCGTCATTGCGACGGAACCGCGCTACCGTATCGATGGTTTTTCTCAGGCTCATGCCCGCTGCGAGGGCGCGCTGTCCGGCCAGTTGGATGGCGACACCGTCAGCCATCGGGTCGGAAAAGGGCATGCCGAGTTCGATGATGTCGGCGCCTGCCGAAGGGAGCCCGGCAAGAATGGCATCGGCGGTCGCCTCGTCGGGATCGCCCGCCATCACGAACGATACAAACGCCGGGCGGTTTTCAGCTTTTGTCTTTGCGAACCGCCTGTCGATACGCGTACCGGTCATAGGCTCACTGCCCTCCTCAAGTGGTCGGGCGGGATAAAGAGGAAGAACGCTTGAAGAGTCAACTGCCTGGCCGGGATTTTGAGCAACGCTCTCCCGGCGCTGCAAAAGCGGCGCCCACTTTCGCCCGAAGCCTTCCAAAACCGCAGGCACCCGCAAGCGGGCGCCTCGTTGTCGTGAATTGGTCAAGGTTGGATGCCTAGCGGCGCGTGAATGCCTTGTCGAAGGCATAGCGTGGCAGGTCGGCACGCGACAGGCCACGCGCCTCGAGCGCCTGATCGGAAAGGCCGGCGAGGTCGTTATAGAGCGCGGACGCAGCGCGGGCGCGGCCAATATCCCCGAAAAAGCCGGCAAGGCTATCGATAACGCGATTGGACATGTCTGCCTCCAGGGGCCTTAAGTTCGTCTCAAGGAGGTAAATGGGCCCAAATGCCGGAGCTGACCAGCCCGCCATTGGTCATGCCAGCCATCCCGAATGCGCATGGCTGGCGTAATCCCCCTCAACTCAGAGGGCCATGCCCAGATGCTTGCCCACTGATTCGACGTCCTTGTCGCCGCGCCCCGAAAGGCAAAGCACGATCACCTTGTCCGATTTCATCTGCGGAGCGATCTTCATGACATGGGCGAGCCCGTGCGCGCTTTCGAGTGCGGGAATGATCCCCTCGAACTTTGTGCAGGCCATGAAGGCATCGAGCGCCTCCTTGTCGGTAACCGGAACGTAGGTCACGCGGCCTGTATCGCGCAGCCATGCGTGTTCGGGTCCGACGCCGGGATAATCGAGACCGGCCGAAATCGAATGGCCCTCAAGGATCTGTCCATCTTCGTTCTGGAGGAGATAGGTGCGATTGCCGTGGAGCACGCCGGGGCGCCCGCCGGTCATCGAGGCGGCGTGACCGTTCTCGACGTCCAGGCCGTGGCCTCCGGCTTCAGCGCCGATAATCTGCACGTTCGGTTCGTCGAGGAAATCGTGAAAGGTGCCGATGGCGTTCGAGCCGCCGCCGATGCAGGCGACCAGCGCGTCGGGAAGACGACCCTCGAGTTCCATGATCTGTTCGCGGATTTCCTCCCCGATCACCTTCTGGAAGTCGCGCACCATTTCGGGATAGGGGTGCGGGCCGGCGGCGGTGCCGATGAGATAATAGGTGCTCTCCACATTGGTTACCCAGTCGCGCAGCGCCTCGTTCATGGCGTCCTTGAGGGTTCCCGCGCCTGCGGTAACGGGCCTCACCTCGGCACCGAGCATTTTCATGCGCAGGACGTTGGGCATCTGGCGGGCGACGTCGGTGGCCCCCATGAATACCGTGCAGGGCAGTCCGAAACGCGCGCAGACGGTGGCCGTGGCAACGCCGTGCTGGCCAGCGCCGGTTTCCGCAATGATCCGCGTCTTGCCCATGCGCCGGGCCAGAAGAATCTGGCCAAGGCAGTTGTTGAGCTTATGGGAACCGGTGTGATTGAGATCCTCGCGCTTGAAATAGATGCGCGCGCCGCCCAGTTCCGCCGAGAGGCGCTCTGCATAATAGAGCGGGGAAGGCCTTCCGGCGAAATGGGTACGCAGATCGTTCATCTCGGACAGGAACGCAGGATCCTTCTGCGCCGAACGATAAGCCTTTTCGAGATCGAGGATCAGCGGCATCAAGGTTTCGGCGACGAACCGGCCGCCGAAAATGCCGAATTTGCCTCTTTCGTCCGGTCCCTGGCGCAGGGAATTGGCGGCTCGTTTGTTCATTTCCTTAACTCCGTTGCGGCAGCGCGCGCGTTGGCGATGAAGGCGGAAATCAATCCTGCATCCTTCACCCCCTTTTCCCGCTCGACGCCGGACGCAGCATCGAGCCCGAAAGGCATCACCTCGCGCACGGCTCGTGCCACGTTGTCCTTATCGAGGCCACCCGAAAGCATGAAGGCGACGTCCGGGTCAAGCCCGGCGAGCAGCGACCAGTCGAAGGTTGCGCCCAGCCCACCCGGGCGGGTGGCGTCCGCAGGCGGCTTGGCGTCGAGAATGAGCCCATCGGCGAGTTGGGCGTAGGCGGAAACGGCAGCTAGGTCCTCGGGCCCGCCCACCGGCAGGGCCTTGATGACCTTTTTCCCCGTGGCCGCCTTGATGGCAGAAACGCGTGCGGGCGTTTCGTGCCCGTGAAGCTGGAGCCAGCCGGCACCCGTTGCGGCGGCGGCGCGAACATCGTCGTCATCGGGATCGACAAGCAGGACAACGGATTCGATACGCCCCGAAGCCCTCGCGACAAGCGCTTCAATCGTTGCCCAATCTATATAGCGGGGGCTTTTGCCGAAGGTATTGAACCCCACCATGTCCGCGCCCTGGGCGACGACGCAATCGAGGATTTCGGGGGTTTTAACCCCGCATATCTTGATAACGGGCATGTAAGGCATATCAGACCAGTTCGTCGGCTGCGGCAAGGGCGGGATCGGGTTCGCGGGCCGGGGCGCGGCGGGCGGCGTCGAGTTCGGCCTTGAGGCGTTCATTTTCCCTCGCCAGCCGTTTTTCGGACCGTCTATGGGCTCCTTGGGTCCACCACACCGCTATACCGCCCAGGGCAATGCCGAAGAACAACACCGCATAAACGATCAGGAACAGCGGCACCCCATAGCCGGGTGCATCGCCGGCAACCGCGACGAGCGGATTGAAATTGACGGCAACGGTGTGCCGGTTGGCCAGCGCAAAGACGAGAATGATTGCGCAAAGCGGCACGAGCACGAGCCAGCCGATGATGCGTTTGCGCATGGGTCGAGTCCTCAGGAGCACCTTTGACAAAGGTGATTATCACCTTTGCGGCCGGGAAGCTCCATTCAAAATGGCGTGGCCTATTTGCCGTTCAGGCGCTCGCGGATTTCCTTGCCCGCCTTGAACTGGGGCACGTATTTTTCGCCCACATCGACCTGCTCGCCCGTGCGCGGGTTACGCCCGACGCGCGCGGGGCGGTTCTTGACCGAAAAAGCGCCAAACCCGCGCAATTCCACCCGGTCCCCGCGCGCCAACGCATCCCCTACTTCATCGAGGATCGCGTTGACGATGTTTTCGACGTCGCGATGAAACAGATGCGGGTTTTCCGCAGCAAGCTTTTCAACGAGTTCCGACTTGATCATCGTTTGATGCGCCCCCCGGCGCGTTTCTCTAAACGGCTTTTTTGCCTTGCTTTTTTACCGTGTGGAAGGGTGCCAAAGCGAGACCAGCCCGTCAAGCGCTATGGCGCTATGGGCGCCCAGACCAAGTGCCTGGGACGCACTTTCCGTGAGCCACTGGCGCAGCCAGCCGGCATTCGAAGCCGGGGGCCAGGCGGTGAAGACGTCGAGATCGGGGTCGATACCGTGCGTTTCGGCAAGCCATTGCCGCGCTTCGGCCTCTCCGCCAAGGGCATCGATCAGCCCCGTCCCCAGCGCCATCTGGCCGGTCATGATGCGGCCATCGGCAAGGGCGAGCGTCTGGGGCCGGGACAGCCCGCGCCGCTCGGCTACGATGTCGACGAACCAGGTGAAGCTGTCTTCAACGAGCGCAGCCAGACTGCGGCGAACCTCTGGGCTGATGGGCGCATCGAATTCGGGCTCTGCCTTGAGCTCTCCCGAGGCGACCTTGTCGAGATCGATACCGATGGTCTCGAGCAGGCGGCCCGCATCGACATGGCGGTAAAGCACGCCGATCGACCCCACGATGGAAAGCCGGCGCGCAAAGATCCGGTCGGTGCCGATGGCGGTCATGTAGGCCGCCGAGGCACCGAGTTCGTCGATGACCGCCACGGTCGGCTTGGCCTGCGAAAGCGTCCGCAGCGCCTCGTAAAGCTCCTCACCGCCCGCCGTGGTGCCGCCGGGACTGTTGATGGCCACGATGACGGCGCTGACGCTAGCGTCATCGGCCAGGTCCTTGAGGCGCTCGACCCGGTCACGGTCGGTGGTGATGGTGCCGTTGATCTCAACCCGGGCGATCGCTTCGCCCTGTGGTGAGATCTCGGGGCCGAATCGGGCGACCCCCACCATCACGGCTAAGGCCAAGGCAAGAAAGGCAAATATCCGCCAGCGCCCGCGCGAGCGCCTGATGGCCCGCGTTGCGGGAATAGCGTGAACGGGATCGTCACCGAGCTGGGTCATCTGGCCGCTGAATACCTTCAAAAGTTTCCGCTAGGGCTAAAGGCTTGCCTGGACGAATGCAAGTCAGGTGCGCTGCCGCACCATGAGGCGCGCCTGCGGATCGTAGGTTTCGAGCTTTTGGGCAAGATCCGGGCGGTTCGCCACGGCAAAGTCGAAGCGCGACCAGAAGGGGGCCGAGCCGTTGACCGCAACAAGGCTCATCGTGGGATAAGGACGCGCCACATCGATGAGGATATCGACAATCCTGCGCGCGGCGCCGGTGCCACGTACCTTGGGCAAAAGCGCGAGATCGTGAATATAGAAGCTGTCTGGATCCTCAGGGAGCGCGCCTAATGCCGTGTTGAGGGCGGGCGGGGCCTGCAGCGTCCAGGGATGGCTCAGGACGTAACCGAGTGGCCTCTGGTCGCCCTCGCAAACCCAACACCCTTCAGGGGCCAGCGACCGTCGCTCGCTAAAGATCGCGTCCTCTTCGAAAAAATCCGGATGCACCCGACCGGCGATCGCAGAAACGAAGGGCAGATCGCGGCGGGTCATGGGACGCCAGTTGTACAACAATACGACCTCCGGAAGACAAAAAAGGTCCGCGCCGGGGCGCGGACCTCATCATATTGCAAGTGCGCGCAAGATTTACTTCTTGTCGCCCTGGCCCTTGAGAGCCGCACCGAGAATGTCGCCGAGCGAGGCGCCGGAGTCGGACGAGCCGTACTGGGCGACCGCTTCCTTTTCCTCGGCAATTTCGAGCGCCTTGATGGAAAGGGCGATCTTGCGATTCTTCTTGTCGAACTGGGTGATGCGGGCATCGACCTTTTCGCCAACGGCGAAACGCTCGGGGCGCTGGTCTTCACGATCGCGCGAGAGATCGGCACGACGGATGAAGGCCGTGAGATCGGTATCGGCGATCCGAACCTCGATGCCGCCGTCGTTCACCGCAGTGACCTCCGAAGTTACGATCGCACCCTTGCGCAGGCCGTCTGAACCGGAAGACGCATCGGCGAACGAATCGGTGCCGAGCTGCTTGATGCCCAGCGAAATGCGTTCCTTTTCGATATCGACGTCGAGAACCTTGGCCTTGACGATGTCGCCACGGTTGTAGTCCTCGAGCGCTTCTTCGCCCGGGCGGTTCCAATCGAGATCCGAAAGATGGACCATGCCGTCGACGTCGCCGTCGAGACCGATGAAGAGACCAAATTCGGTCTTGTTCTTGACCTCGCCCTCGATTTCAGCGCCGACCGGGAACTTGTCGGCAAAGCTTTCCCACGGATTGGCGAGGGTCTGCTTGAGGCCAAGCGAAATGCGGCGCTTGTCGGGATCAACCTCGAGCACCATGACCTCGACTTCCTGGGAGGTCGAGACGATCTTGCCCGGATGGACGTTCTTTTTGGTCCAGCTCATTTCCGAAACGTGGATCAGACCTTCGATGCCCGGCTCGAGCTCGACGAACGCACCGTAGTCGGTGATGTTGGTCACGCGGCCGCTGAACTTGGCGCCGATCGGATACTTGGCGGCAATGCCTTCCCAGGGGTCGGCCTGGAGCTGCTTCATGCCCAGCGAAATGCGGTGGCTTTCCTGATTGACGCGGATGATCTGAACCTTGATCGTCTCGCCGATGGAGAGCACCTCGTTGGGGTGGTTGACGCGGCGCCATGCGATATCGGTAACGTGCAGGAGCCCGTCGATACCGCCGAGGTCAACGAACGCACCGTAATCGGTGATGTTCTTGACGACGCCCTCGACCACCTGGCCTTCTTCGAGCTGCTGGACGATCTCCGAACGCTGCTCGGCGCGGCTTTCCTCGAGGATGGCGCGGCGTGAAACAACGATGTTGCCGCGGCGCTTGTCCATCTTCAAGATCTGGAAGGGCTGGGCAACGTTCATCAGCGGGCCGATGTCGCGGATCGGCCGGATATCGACCTGGCTGCGCGGCAGGAAGGCCACGGCACCGTCGAGATCGACGGTGAAGCCGCCCTTGACCTGGTTGAAGATCTGGCCCTCGACCTTCTCGCCCTTTTCGTAGAGGGCTTCGAGGCGGACCCAGCTTTCCTCGCGGCGGGCCTTCTCACGGGAGAGGACGGCCTCGCCCATGGCGTTCTCGACGCGGTCGACATAGACCTCGACTTCCGAACCCACGGCAATGGTGCCGTCGCGGCCGGCGGCGCCGAATTCCTTCAAAGGCACGCGGCCTTCGGTTTTGAGGCCCACGTCGATGATCGCGAGATCCTTTTCGATCGCGACGACGGTGCCCTTGACGACAGACCCTTCAACGGGGTCGATATCGTGGAAGCTCTCAAGCAGGAGCTTTTCAAAATCTTCTGCGCTAGCAGTTTGGGTAGCCATTAAATCTCCGATCCGGGACAGACCCCGGAACATTTTAGGTTGGTGTTGACACGCAATGCCCCCAAATGACGGTATCCGCACCGGCCTCCCGAAAGGAAACCCGCGCAGACTGACGATCCGGCACTATCAGGGCATACTGTAAGGCGAACTGGAGAGACGTTTCGTTCTCCCGAAGAAATCGGACCGGCCCAAAGCCGCAAGTTTGGATTTGCCTCTAGCGCGAGGCTTTCTTGCGAGCCATGGCCGCCTCGACTTCCGCGATGGCTGCCTTGATGGCGGCCTCTATATCCAAATTGGACGTATCGAGCAAGACCGCATCGTGCGCCGGCCGGAACCCGCCATGGGGGGCAGCCGCATCGCGCGCATCGCGTTCGCAGATGTCCCTTAGAAGTTTTGCCCTGTCGACCGTCTCCCCGCGCGCTTCGAATTGGCGCGCACGCCGCTCGGCGCGGATTTCGGGATCGGCAACGATAAAGAGCTTGGCCTCCGCCTCGGGCGCAATCGCCGTGCCGATGTCGCGTCCATCGAGCACCGCGCCCCCGTCCTGCAGCGCGAAGCTGCGCTGGGCGGCGAACAGCGCCTTCCTCACGCCCGGGAATACGGCGATCCTTGAGGCCAGAATCCCCGTTTCGGCGCCGACCAGCCTGTCGGCGTCGAGAGTCGTCAGGTCGAGCGCCTGCGCGGCGGCCGTAGCCAGCGTCTCGATATCGGCATCATCGATCCGCGCGGCGACCGCGCGGCCGATGGCCCGATAGAGAAGGCCCGTATCGAGATGCGGAAGGCCGAAATGGGCCGCGAGGGCCGCGCCGATGGTGCCCTTGCCCGAAGCGGCCGGTCCATCGACAGCGATGATCACGCCGCGTCCTCATTGGCGGAAAGGCCGGCCCCGAGCCGGGAAAAGTCCTTGATGAAAGAGGGAAAGCTCGTGGCGATCATGCGGTCGTCATCAACCGTCACCGGCCTGTCGGAGGCCATGCCCATCACCAGAAAGCTCATGGCGATCCGGTGATCGAGGTGCGTCTTGACCGTGCCGCCGCCCGGCACGTGCCCCTTGCCCTCGACGACAAGATAATCCTCGCCCTCCTCGCAGGAAACGCCATTGGCTTCGAGCCCGCGCGCAACCGCAGCCAGCCGGTCGGATTCCTTGACACGCAGTTCTTCGATCCCCGGCATTTCGGTTCGCCCCTCGGCAAAGGATGCGGCAACCGCCAGCACGGGGTATTCATCGATCATCGATGGCGCGCGTTCGGGCGGCACGCGGACGCCTTTCAGCGAAGAATGCCTGACGCGCAGATCGGCGATGTCCTCTCCGCCCGAGACACGTCGGTTTTCAATTGCGATATCGCCGCCCATTTCGATGAGCGTCTCAAGAAGTCCGGTGCGGGTCGGGTTCATCAGGACGTTTTCGATGGTGACGTCCGAGCCGGGAACGATCAGCGCCGCGACCAGCGGGAAGCCGGCCGACGACGGATCGCCGGGAACGGTCAATTCCTGTCCCTTGAGATCTGGCAGGCCCTTGACGGTAATGGTCCGGACGCCTTCGGCATCGGTTGCGACCGAAATATCTGCGCCGAAGCCCTCGAGCATTTTTTCAGTATGGTCGCGGGTCATTACCGGCTCGATGACCACGGTCTCGCCGGGAATGACGAGGCCGGCCAGCAGGATGCAGCTCTTGACCTGGGCCGAAGCCATCGGCACGCGGTATCGGATCGGCAGGGGCGTTTTGGGTCCCTTGAGGGCGATGGGGAGCTTGTTGTCGTGATGCTCGACGACCTCCACCCCGATAGCGCGCAGCGGATCGAGCACCCGACCCATGGGCCGGGCGGTGAGCGAAGCGTCGCCCACGAAGCGGGAAATAAAGGGCGAGGTGCCCACGAGCCCCATCGTCAGGCGCACGCCGGTTCCGGCATTGCCGAAATCGAGATCGGTCTGTGGGGCCAGAAAGCCACCGACCCCCAAACCGTCGATCTCCCAGACGTCGCCGTTCTTTTCGATCCTCGCGCCGAGTTCGCGCATGGCACGCCCGGTCGCAAGGATATCCTCGCCTTCGAGGAGGCCCGAAACCGTCGTGCGCCCGCGCGCCATCGCCCCGAACATCATCGAACGGTGCGAGATCGATTTGTCGCCCGGCACCTTGATCGTGCCGTTGAGAGCTCCGCGATTGGATGCGGCGCGGGGACGGGGAGGAAGGGCGTGAGACACGGTGAAATCCAGGACTGAGCCTTGCGGCGTTGAAGCATAAATCGCGTCCGGCATTACCATGATCGGCGCAGAGTGCCAACGGCGCCGCTTAGGCAGACGCATTTTGCGTTTGACAGGGCTGAAAATTTCAATGTAACCGGACGATCAAGATGCGGCGCGAAGGCTCAAAGACCAGCCCTAACAACCTCCGCAACAGCCAACCCTTTGATAAGACTGTGGGGAATTGCCTTGGCCAGTGATGAACGCGGTACCAAGCGGACCTGCCCGGTAACGGGGCGCAAGTTCTACGACCTCAACAAAGACCCCGTTGTCTCGCCCTATACGGGCAAGTCCTATCCCTTGTCCTTTTTTGAATCGGCCAACGAGAAGGTCGCCGTCAAGTTCGGCGCCAAGGCGGTCGTGGCGGATGAGGATGAAAGCGAAGAGGTCGAAGTCGACCTCGCCGCAGAGGCCGCCGGGGCGGAGGTCATCTCGCTCGATGACGCCGAAGATACCGATGAGGACGCCGGGGAGGACATCCCCGATGTGGAAGATGTCGATGTCGAGGACGATCTTGGCGGTGACGATGACGACACCTTCCTTGAGACCGACGACGAGGACGACGACATCGATTTCGACGTCGAAGTGGACGAAGACGAACGATAGAAAATTTGTTGCCGGGGGCGCAAGTTTGCTCTTGCGTCCCCTGGCACTCTCACATAGGTTCGCCGCCGATTGACGGGGCTAACCTGTCCGATGGGGCCATAGCTCAGCTGGGAGAGCGCCTGCATGGCATGCAGGAGGTCAGCGGTTCGATCCCGCTTGGCTCCACCATTTTCTCGATATCACGCGCCGCACCATTCGCCGCATGACGCGCTGAAGCCGCGCTATGCGGCTCTCTGGCGCTCCGATGGGGCGGCCAAAATGTTGGCCGGGGTCCTTCGCTACGCTCGTCCGTCCTCTATTTCACGTGCCGCACCGTTCGCCGAATGACGCGCGACACCACTCACCGCATGACGCGCCGGAACCGGTGTGCATCCGTCTTGCGATGCCGGTACGATCCCTGTTCAATGCCGCTCCGTTCCGAGGAGCCGATAATGCCGCCTGTCATCCCCGATCCCGACCGAATCCTGGCGTTTGCCAGTTTCGATGCCTTTTACGATTGGCTGGAGGAAAACCATGGCCGTTGGCCCGAGCTTTGGCTGCAAATCTACAAGAAGAAGTCCGGGCAGCCGACCATAAGCTATGAGGAGGCCGTCAGGGCGGCGCTATGCTGGGGGTGGATCGACGGGATCAAGAAGACGCACGACCAATCCTCCTTCTTGCAGAGATTTACGCCGCGCAGGGCCAAATCGATCTGGTCGCAGGTCAATACCCGCCATGTCGCGGCACTCGTTGAAGCGGGACTCATGCGGCCCCCGGGGCTGAAGCAGATCGAGGCGGCCAAGGCGGACGGGCGCTGGGATGCCGCCTATGCATCGGGCAGCGCGCTAGAGATCCCCGAGGATTTTCTTGCCGCCCTCAAGGCCAACGCGGCGGCAACGGCCACCTACGAGACGCTCAATCGCGCCAATCTCTATTCGATCATGTTCCGGGTCACGCAGCCCAAACGCCCCGAAACGCGGGCGCGCAAGATCGCCGAAATCGTCTCGATGCTCGAACGCGGCGAGACGCTTCAGCCCAATGGCCGCGCAAAAAAGAGCTAGAATGCCAGCCGCCCCGGTGCTGCAGCCGCCAGCGCGAACGCCCGCCGGCGGGGGAATTGAAAGCTCGGCCTAGTAGAGCGTCCTTTTGTATTCCTCTTCGAGGTCGTCATCGATCTTGCGCATCGCATCGGCGTCCTCGGGCGCGCCGGCTGTCTGGTCGAGGATGATCTTTGAGAGGGAAGGCATCGCGCTGCGGTCCTGGAAGTGCTCGGGATTCCATAATCGCGAGCGGCGGAATGCCTTGGCGCAGTGCATGAAAACCTCGCTTATCCTCACAAGGATCGCGAGTTTCGGGACGCGGCCGTTAACACGCATGCTTTCGAGAATGCCGGGGTCGGTTACCAGGCTGGCCTGCCCGTTGACCCGCAAGGTGTCGTCAAATCCCGGAACAATGAACAAAAGGCCGACAGTTGGGTTGGCGAGGATGTTGGCCAGACTGTCGAGCCGGTTATTGCCGGGCCGATCGGGAATCGCCAGCGTATGGTCGTCAAGAATCTGGACGAAGCCCGGCGGATCGCCGCGTGGGCTGACATCGGCCCGTCCGTCGAGGTCCTGGGTGCCTATACAGAGAAAGGGGGAGCGGCGGATAAAGCCCCGGGTGTGTTCGTCGAGCGCGTCCTGGCATTTCTGCGCCGCCAAAGAAGTTTGTGCGGGAAAGAGGCCGCGCAGGGCTTGTTCATCCCTTATGACGAACTCCGGATCGACCTGGTATCTCCGCATCGTTCTCTCCCTCAAAGCTATTCTGTCATTTTGACGTACGTACCTCATTTGTAGTTAAAGACATCTTTCCGTCGCGATCAAGTTCGTTTTTGGGGAGGGCGTCGGGCTCGGAGAGTTCTAACCAGAAATCGATCCGGCGAGGATCGGTTCGATGTGGTCCTCGAACAACGACACAGGTCTTGCCGGATCGGGCGCAAAGGTGCGTTCGGCTTGCAGCGAAAGCGCGAGGAAACGGTCGACGCCCGCAAATGCTCCCTCATAGGGTTCGGCATAGTATCCCGAAGCGAGCCGGTTGCGCAGCAAGGTCTTGCTGGCGATCATGTTTTCGGCAACGTCGGGTCCGTTGGATTGGGAAAGCGGCATCTTGACGTAATCGTGAAGCGCCGTTCCGAAATGATAGCAGGCGGGGATCGAGCCGAACAATCGCAGGAGAAAATCGAGATCGGCCATCCAGACGAGCGGGGGATCGAAGCGCGGATCGGCGCGCTGCCGGTCGTAAACGAGCATGGAATCGCCAGAGAAATTGGTGAACTTGTAGTCCGAGGGTGAAAGCAGCCGGTCTTCGCCCTCGCCGACCCGGCGCAGGATCGTGCCGTCCGGTAACGCAATATTGAGCGCGCTCGAGGCGAGGCCATGGGCCATGACGGCCGGCATCATCCTTTCGAGCTTGTCGGGCGCGAACCGGTCGTCTGCGTCGAGCTGGGCGGAATAGCGGTAACGCGAAGCCTCGATGCCGATATTGCGCGCAGGCGAAGCACCCCCGCCGATGGCGCCGCTGGCGGTGAAAACGATCCGCGGGTCGGCGATCCCCGCCCGGCCCAACATGGCCTCGTAGTCGGTGTCGTCATCGGCAACAATCACCAGTTCGAAGGCCTCGTAGGATTGGGCTAGCACCGATTCCACCGCCCATACGATCGTGTCCGAAGCCCGATAGGCGGGCATGACGACGGAGACAGGTTCGGGTTTCCCGGCCATTGGCGCGACGGTTACTCCTCACTTGAACGGCAGGACGGCAACCCCATATCATAGCCAAGCCATTGGGGTGCTGATTTTTTCGGGCCCGTTGGCGAGTTGCTTGAGTTATCAAGGACAAGACCGACCGCCATGACCCGCGTTTCGCTGTTTTCCGCGCCATTTCTCCTCGGCTTCGATACGTTCGAAGAGCGCTTCGACAGGCTTGCCAAGGCCTCGGAGGGCTATCCTCCATACAATATCGAACGCACCGGGCTGGAAGAGGGCGGAGAGTCCTATTTCATCTCCATTGCCGTTGCCGGATTTGCCCGTAACGATCTGGAAGTGATTGCAGAGGATAATCAGCTTATCGTGCGGGGTCGGCAGACCGAGGATGGTGCGCGCCAGTACCTGCACCGCGGCATTGCCGCGCGACAGTTCCAGCGCACCTTTCTTCTGGCCGACGGCATGCGCGTCGAGGGTGCTGAACTTGCGAACGGCCTCCTCGTTATCACCGTATACCGGCCCGTGGCCAAACCGGTGACGCGCCGGATCGACATAAGGTCGGTCGAGTAGAGAGGTATGCGTTATGAACAAGGCCAATGAAAAGCGCGCGTTCACCGATGCCCCGCTGGGACAGGCGGCCGAGCCGCTCAGAATCCTGACCCCGGACGAATTTGCCGCTCTGGGCGCGGGCGATATCGTGTTCTGGCGCCAGATGCGGGCGCGCGATCTTGCGCGCTTTATCCCCCAGGCAGGGCTGGCGCCGTCCCATCAGGTGCTCGAGCTCCTGATGAGCGCGGACGGCGCTCCGGTGCTGATTGCCGACAGCCGGGAGGCCATCCTCGACTGGATCGAGGGTCACGAGGTGCATCTGGCGACGCTGCACTAGGGACGACCATAAACAAGGCTGAAACCGATAGGGGCAATGCCCCCGGTCAGGTCAGCCCTTGGTCCCCGTCATTCCCTTCGTCGGTCACGAGGGTGAAATTGAACTGCGCGGTGCCCAACCCCTTCCAGAGCGAAAGCCAGAGCGGCATCATCATTTCCTGCCCGCGTGCCGTCTCTATCCCGCCAAGGTCGATGACCTTCCGCCAGCCGAACTCGACAAGCAAAGCCCTTATCGCCTCCTTGGCCGCTTCATCATTGCCCGAAAGATAGACGTGGTGGTTGCCGGAAAGACGCCTCGGCTCGACCATTATGTCGGCGTTGACCGTGCACAGCGTCTTGACGACGCACGTCTCGGGGAAGGCGCGCTGGATGGTTTCCGCCAAGGAATCGGTGTTGCAGACCGAAAGAAACGGGGGAAACCCGCGCGAGAAATCGAGGGGGTTGCTCAGATCGGCCAGCACCTTGCCCCTGAGATTGTCCGCACCGGCCAACTGGAGGGCTGAAAGCGCGTTGGCGCCATTGGTGCAATTGAAGACGATTTCGGCGAAATCGGCGGCTTGACCGAAGCTGCCTGCCCTGGCGCCTGATGCCGCGGCAAAATCGAGCGCCTTGGGGTTGTTCGCCTCTCGCGAACCCATCATGACCTCGTGACCCAGGCCCGCGAGCCGCGCGGCGATGGCCTGGCCGACCATCCCTGTTCCCAATACACCGATGCGCATCTGATCCTCCCCAAACCGGTCACACATACCCGTCGGGGGCGATCGTGCGGCCTTGCTCAGGCCGCGTTGATGGCCTCGAGCGGGGTCACGAGAATATCGCGCAGCTTTGCCTCGTCTCTGGTGGCCCGCAGGCGATCGACGACGCCGTCGATGCGCAGGAGACGCGCAACGCGGCTCAGCGCTTTCAAATGGTCGGCGCCCGATCCCTCGGGCGCCAGCAGCATGACCACGAGATCGACCGGCTGATCGTCCACCGCGTCGAACTCGATGGGCTGCTCGAGGCGCGCAAAAACCGCAGTGACGCCGGGAAGGCCCTTGATCTTGCCATGGGGAATGGCGATGCCGTTCCCCAGCCCGGTCGACCCAAGCTGTTCGCGATGCACAAGCGTCTCGAATATTACCGTCGAATCGATACCAACGAGCTCGGAGGCCTTCTCGGCGAGAAGCTGAATGAGCTGGCGTTTGCTCGCGACCTTTGCGCAAGGAACGATAGCGTCCCGCGACACAATGTCAGCAAGTTCCATCTATAAAGCCTTCGGGTGTTGTGGTTGTTGGGGACTCATCGCTCTCGGGATCAGTCTTTCGCCAGAGTTCCGGCGGCGCCGACCATTTCCTCTTAGGGGATCAACTTGGTGAGAGCGCTGGATCTATCCATCCAATGTTTCCATCAGCGCGGCGGTAAACCACATTCATGCCGCCATGTCCAGCGTGGCGGAACACAATGACGTCAGATTGGGTCAGATCGAGCTCCATGACCGCCTCCCCGACGCTCATGGTCTTGAGGCTCTGGGTCGATTCCGCAATGATGGGCGGAGCGAAGTCGTCGGCGACCTCTTCTTCGTCGCCGGGGGCGGCGAGCACATAGGCGGCATAGCCGTCCTCGCTGCCGTTGACATGCCGCCTATGGTTCTTGAGCTTGCGCTTATAGCGACGCAGGCGCTTTTCGATGTGCTCTGCCATCGATTCATAAGCGGCAACCGCGTCATTGGCCGAGGCGCTCGCCTGCAGCACGACGCCGGTGTCGAGATGGACCATGCAATCGGCCCGGTAGCCGATGCCCTCGGGCTCGAGCGTCAGATGTCCGTCGTAGCCGCCGTCGAAATACTTCCCCACCACCGCGTCGAAATGGTCGACCGCCTTGCCGCGCAGCGATTCGCCGACATCCATGTTCTTTCCAGATACTCGCAGGCTCATGGGGGGATACCTCCTGGTCTCGTTACGATTGCCGAGCGGACCGGCCTTATCGCGAACGCCGGTACCCGCGCGCAGTGGCCAGGAAGAAAGCCCTGACCATACGGCGAGTCTAGTCCCGTCAAGCACCGCTTGCAATCGCCTCGCGGCGCAATGCCACATAAGGGTGGATAAAGCGCAGCCCCAGGTGGGGCGCCAATGCTTGTCTCGCGAGGGTCCGCTCACTATAAAGGGGTATTGGAGATTAGATGACCCCTATTACCGGATTTATGGCAAGAGCCGGAACTGCAGCGACCGAATCCTCGCGTGGCCCCTGCCTCATGGCGGTGCTGCGCATGGCCGGATTGCGCCCGACCCGCCAGCGCCTTGCTCTCGCGGAGCTATTGTTCGGCGGCGAGCATCGTCACATCAATGCCGAGCAGCTTCATTCCGAGGCCGAGGCAGCGGGCGTGCAGGTTTCGCTGGCGACGATCTACAATTCCCTGCACCAGTTCCGGCAAGCCGGGCTGTTGCGGGAAATCTCCATCGATGCGTCGCGGTCCTATTTCGATACCGATACGACCGACCATCACCATTTTTTCATCGAGGACGAGCAGCGGATCGTCGATATCCCCTCCAATTCGATCCGCATCACGGGGCTGCCCGAGACGCCCGAAGGGATGACGGTTACCCATGTGGACGTCATTGTCCGGGTCAAGAAGACCGCGCGGCGGTAGCGCTCAGAAAACTTCTCCGGGATAAACGCCCCAAAGCGCGGACTGCTCGACAAACCCGGCATAATCGACGCTCCGCCCTTCAGCCCCGGCGTGGCTGATCCGTACGTCGCAGACCACCCCCGTGCACCGGCGGATCGATACGATGAGGTTTGGCGTGAGCCAGGCGCGCACGCCCGAGCCGGGATCCGCACTCACCCGCAGGGCAACCTGCCCCTCGCTTGCCCAAGGGGTGATGATGCCGGCCCGCGCACCGGCAACCAGACTCTGATGCAACCAGCCTTCGGCGCCCTCGACATCCCTGATCTTGCGCCAGGTATCAAACTCCTGGACGATTTCCACCGGTATGCCGGCGCGCAGAAAAACCCAGGCGACATTGTACCGCGTGCCCGGCCCCACCCGCACATTGGTCTGGGCATTGCGCACCGAGGCGAAGCGCGGCAGGGGCAGGCCGCTAGAGGGGCCAACCCCCGTTTGGTCTTGCGCAAGCGCGGGCACGACGCCATGCAGCACGGGCGTCAGCGCGAGCAGCAGAACCATCAATATACGCAAAAGATCCAGGGAGACTCGACGCACAACAATCACCAGCAATTTCCTGCACGGTTCGCGCTGCCCCCAAGGGCTTTCCACGCTCACGCTTTTTCCTTATTGAGTAACCCAACCAAATTAATGGTCGCTGAAAGGCAGGCGAGTTATGGCCTTGAATGGGGTGATCGTGTGACGCGCGCGCGGCCCAGGGTATTTGTCACCCGCCGTTTGCCCGATATCGTGGAAGAGCGCATGGCGGCGCTTTTCGATACGCGGTTCAATATCGGTGACGACCCGCTCGAGCGCATGGCTTTGGTCTCCAATGCCCATGATTGCGACGTGCTGGTATCCTCGATCACCGACAGGATCGACGCGGATCTGATCGCCAGCCTTCCCGCTTCCCTACGGCTGATCGCCCAGTTCGGCAACGGCATCGACAACGTCAATGTCGAAGCTGCGCATGCTGCGGGGATCACCGTCACCAATACCCCATCCGTTCTCACCGAGGACACCGCCGATATGGCGATGGCGCTCATGCTTTCGGTGCCGCGGCGGCTGGTCGAGGGCGCGCAGGTGCTTCTGGAGGACGGAACCTGGTCGGGCTGGTCGCCCACCTGGATGCTGGGGCAGCGGCTCACCGGCAAGGCGCTGGGGATTGTGGGGTTGGGGCGGATCGGCACCGCGGTGGCGCGGCGCGCCAAAGCCTTCGGGCTTTCGATCCATTATTGCGGGCGCACGCGAAAACCCCCGCAGGTCGAGGAGCCGCTGGGTGCGACGTGGTGGCCCTCGATCGAAGAGATGCTCGGGGCGGTCGATATCGTTTCGCTGCACACACCCCATACGCGCGACACCTTCCACATCCTTTCCGCGGAGCGGCTGGGACGCATGAAGAAGGGGGCGGTCCTCGTCAATATTTCCCGTCCCGACCTGGTCGACGAGAACGCGCTCGCCGATCTGGTCGAGACCGGGCATCTTTCAGGGGCGGCGCTCGATGTCTTCGAGCACAAGCGGGGAGTCAACCCGCGCCTGCTCGATCTCGCCCGCGCGCATCGGATCGTCTTGACCCCGCATATGGGCTCGGCAACGCTCGAAAGCCGTATCGAGATGGGCGAGACGGTCATCGTCAATATCCGCACCTTTTTTGACGGCCACACCCCGCCCCACCGCGTGCTGCCCGAGGGGCAATCGCTGATTTAACCGCCGAGGAATTCGCGGATCACGGGGGCATAAACCTCGGGCTCGGGGCCGTGTCCCTGACCGGCAAGGGTCTTGCGGCGTGCATTGGGCAAGGCCTTGGCAGCCATGTCGGCGCCGGCCGCCATAAAGGAAAAGCTCGCATCGCCGTCAACAACCAGCACCGGCTGTGCGATCCGGGACCAGCGCACCCCCATGCCCTCGCCATATTGGGCTTCCGTCAGCACCGTGAAGTCGTGGACGATGGTCGTGCCCACGGCTGCAAAGGCCGGCCAGGCCGGCGACGCCTTGAACCCTTCGGCCGCATCTGGCTGTAGATATGTCGGTACTCGCGGGACATCTCCCATACGCTCCCAATTCTGGGACGAAGGAGGTGTTCATGAACAAGGACCAACGCGAGATCGCGCGTAAGCTTCGCATTCTTCAGCATGCTGATGAG
>NZ_JADQDB010000006.1 GCF_015694405.1 Pelagibacterium limicola
CGTCCGGAGATCGAGTGACAAAGCTTTCGACATGTCCGCCGGCCTCCTCACCCGGCAAACATGATGAATCAGAAACGCGTTGATTTGGGAACCCGCACCGATTCATTCAGCTCGGGTGACGCTCTAGACCATCCACATTGAGGAAATTGCCGGCCAGTCGCAGCACGAAAATATTTCCCGGCCCCTGATCGAATGCCAATTCCGGAGAGATTCGGGAATCAGCGCAGCTAAGGACAGCCGCGAATGGCTGCTGAGATTGGGTCCGGGCAGACCGGGTCGCGGAGAAGTCTTCGTTGACTCTTTGGTTGCTCGCGTACCTCGCATTGCCTGCCATCAGCATCGCTAGAGCATCTTGAGGCGTCAGCGTCGAAGGAGGCGGGGGGTTGGGAGGAGGATGCGACAGGGACGAATTCATGGTCGTGTTTGCCACCGTGATTGAACCAATCGAAATGAACGACCACCCGGGCAGTGTCCCCGCTTCTCCCTCGTGGGTCGCCCTAGGCCAACGTCAGATGAGGGGACAATGTTCCGGTTCTGATAGGACTGAAGCGCGTGGCAATGCTTTCGCGCCCTGTCGTCCGCACCGCTAAGCGAACGTCAGCGAAAGCTTCAGCGGGAATTCCGATTGGAGGTGGGTCCAGCTTTCGCGAGACCTCGGCCCGGTACCAACGGTTGTTGGCCCGGCACACCGGGTGGCGGTGTAGCACCTCCACGATACGACAATGGCTACCATCCCGCAGGCAGAGATCGTCAGCCGCAAGGCCCCTTGTACCGTTCAATACCGGCGCGGATGCGAGCAGCCGCGCCGGTTGATGTCCGATTAGACGATCAGGGCGTCCAGGGCATTCATTCCGATCGGATCGGAACCCATGCTCCAAGTCTTTCGATCTTTTTCTATTCGCCTCTCGAATCTTTCGGATTCTGAAGTCGCTCTAGTTTCCGAGAGCGGTCATCAAGATATCGACGATATCGTCTCCAGCCCGTTCGCGAACCATATCCACGACGTCGCTTGTCTTTTCCTGGAACTGCGCAAGCTCCTCGGATTCCAGGTCGATAATCGTCATGTGTCCGGCAAGCTGCGCGCGTTGGCTATCCTGTAACTCAGCCTGCACTTCCCACTGGAACTTTGTTGCGATTTCGAAACCCTCGTCCACCGCCTGCCTCACGTCCTCGGGCAAGCTATCGTACCACTCCAGATTGACCGCGTTTATATTGGCCAAGAGGATATGGTTGGTGTTGACGAGGTGCGTTTGGACTTCATAGAAGCGCTGGCTCAGAATATGACCGTAAGGGTTCTCCTGAGCGTCGACCACGCCCTGCTGCAATGCGCCGTAGAGCTCCGTGAACGCGATAGGTGTCGGCGCGGCGCCAAGGTTCCGCCAGATCGCTATATGAATCGGGTTCTCCTGAACGCGAACCCGAAGACCCGCCGCGGCGATGTCGTCAGGCGAGTGCACCGCGACGCCCTTGGTGGTCAGGTTGCGGAAGCCGCCATCCATGACACCCATGAACTTGAGCCCCTTTGCTTCCATCGCCGCGCCGATGGCCTGGGCTAGCGCGCCCTCGTTCAACAGCGCATAGCGCGCCTCGTTGTCAGCCGGGATCACATAAGGGATATCAAAGACGGCAAGCTCTGGGACGAACTGCACTGCGGCCGAGCTCGACATCGGACCGAACTGAATGTCACCGAAGATCGTTCCCTCCATGATCTCGCGGTCGCCGCCAAGGGCGCCGCCGCCCTGGTCGAGTACTTCCACCCTGCCGTCGCTTCGTTCCTCGATCTCAGACTTAAGGCGCATGAACGCCTGGTACATCGGGTGGCCGGTGTCCGACAGCGTATGCGCCATGATCATCGTGTGATCCTGGGCCGCCGCCGGTGCAGCGAATGCGGCGACCGACAGTATGGTTCCGCTCAATAGAATAGTGACAGTACGCATGATCTCACTCCCTTGGTTTTTTGAACAATGGACGATTGGGGTTCGCACTAGAACATCATCGGCAACCACAAAGAGATCGTGGGCACGTAGGTGACGATGGCGAGCCCCAGAATCAGCAAGGAAAGCGGGATCGGCAGCCCCTTGCAGATTTCGACGAGACCCAGCCGGGTGAGTTGGGTCGCGATGAAGATGTTGGCGCCGACGGGCGGCGTCACGAAGCCAATGGCCAGATTGATGGTCATGATGATGCCGAAGTGGATCGGATCCACTCCGAACAGCAGCATCACAGGCAGCAGGATCGGGGTCAGGACGATGATCGCAGCGAGCGTCTCCATCACCATGCCGACCAGCAGCAGAAGGGCGTTGACCAGAAGCAGGAGCATCAACGGTTCGCTGACGACGCTTGAGACGAAATTGCCCAACATTGCAGGTACGCCCAGCAGATTGAGAACTCGGCCAAGCGCCGCGCCGGTGCCCGCAATGATCAGGATCGGGGCGATGGTGAGCGCACTTCGCCCGACCACCCGGATCAATTGCACCAAGCTCAGTTCGCGGAAGATGAACAACGAAACCAAGGCACTGTAGGCAACGGCGATCGCGGCCGCTTCAGTGGGTGTGAAGACGCCGCCATAAATGCCCCCAAGAACGACCACCGGTGCCAGTAGCGCCCAGAAGCTGCTGCGGACAGCTTTTAGGAACGGGATGTCGCCGGCTGTCGTGCGGATTCGGTCCTTGTTGCGCGTTCCGTACCAGAAGGCGTAGGCCATCAGCAGGCCGCCGATCACCAGGGCGGGCCCGATGCCGGCCAGGAACAGCTTGCTGACCGACACATTTGCGGCCATGCCGTAAATGATCATCGGTATCGAAGGGGGCACGATCACACCCAGCGTACCCGCTGTGATGACCAGCACTGTCGCGAAGCGCTTTTCGTACCCATTGTCCGTCAGAAGCGGAATGGCCATGGAACCGATGGCGGCGACCGTGGCGGGGGACGACCCAGAAATGGCGCCGAAGAGAATACAGGCCGCAACGGTCGAGATAGCCAAACCGCCGTTCAGGTGCCCAAGGATCGCGTCGGCGAAATTGAACAGGCGGCGGGCGAGGCCGCCAGCCGTCATGATGTCACCGGCAACCATAAAGAGGGGGACCGCAAGCAGCGGAAACGAGTCGAGCGCGGTAACGATCGTACGGACGACCTGGCTGGGATTAATCGGTGCCCCAAGCCATCCCGGAACGAACGAAGCAAGGCCAATGGCGACGGCGATAGGAATGGTGAGGAACAGCAAGAGGATGAATGAGCCCAATGCCAGCGCGGGGTACATCAGCGGCCCTCCCGGTTGTCCGGCTCGACCACCCCGGAAAGCGTCGCAATGGTCTCCTGTGCGGCAGGAGGGACGCCATTGCGAAGCTGGAGATAGATTTGCTGGAGGGCGCGAATGATGGAGGCTACAGCGCCTACCGGCAGTGCGAGATAAACGCACCACATGGGAATTTCGAGGGATGGTGAAAGCTGGTTCATCTGCTGCACGCGCAGCACGAATGGCACGCTGTAGTATGTGATGACTGCGCTAAAGCAGATTATCCCGACCATCGAGATCATCCGGAAAAGGCCGATCGAACGCGGGCCGAACAGCACCGGCGCGAAATCGACAACAATATGGCGCGACTCCTTCACCGCGAGGCTGGTGCCAATCATCGTGCACCAGATCAGCAGATACCGCGCCAATTCCTCGGCCCAGACCAGAGGATTGTTCACCACATAGCGCATGAAGACCTGCGCCACGAGGATCACCGAGATGGCCACGAGGATTGCCGTCAAAAGGTAGGCCTCGGCTTTGCGATCTATAAATCTGAGAACTGACATGTCAGTCACCATCGGTGGGCCGGCCGAGCGGAAGCCGGTGTTTCAAAGAAGGTTGCGGGGCACACGCCCCTCTAGCGCATCGACCACCGCGCGCGCGGTGATCAATCCTATGCTGCTGTAGGTTTCGTAGGTCTCTGCGGCGGTATGCGGCGTCGTCACGAGACCCGGCACATTGAGCAGCGGATTGCCCGGATCAACTGGTTCGGTCTCGTAGACGTCGATCGCTGCCCCACGCAGCCTGCCGCTGTCCAGAGCAGTCTTGAGGGCCGTTTCATCGACCAGCGCACCGCGCGCTGTGTTGATGAAGTAGGCGCCGGCCTTCATGCACTCAAAGGCCTCGGCATTCATGAAATGTCTGGTCTCGGGCAGGCTGGGCAGCATGGCGCAGACGATGTCCGAGCGGCTCAGGACCTCCTTGGCGTCCACCATCTCGACGTTGAGGGTTCTGGCGGCCTCGAAATCGGGAAACTTGTCGTGGGCAATGACCGTGACGTCGAAGCCGCTCAGTTTCCTTGCGATCATACGCGCAATATTTCCAAAGCCGAGTATGCCGACGGTGCGGCCCGAGAGTTCCTCGCCGACGAATCGGTCCCACGCCCCCTGCCGAGTCGTAGCGTGAAGCTGCGGGATATTGCGCATCGCAGCGAGAACCAGCCCGATCGTCAACTCGGCCACGGCATTGGCGTTGCCACCGGCGGCGTTGGTCACCTTGATACCTCGCGCGCGCGCCGCCTCGATATCGATATTGTCGACACCTACGCCAAAACGGGCGATCACCTTGAGCCGCGGCGCCAAGGCGAACACCGCCTCGTTCCAGTTGTCCACGCCGGCCACGACCGCGTCTGCCCTCTCCACGCGCTGGGCAAGCTCCTCGAAGGTCATCGGTCGACCGAAGGTGTTCTCGATGACGCTGCAATTGTTGGACTCGAGCAGCGCCTTACCCTCGCCGCAGAGGCGGGAATAGTTCGTGGCGGTCACGAGCACGGTGCGGGACATTGACTTATACTCCTCGGGCGATTCCTGGGCTCGAAACTATTAGAGACCGATCAGCGTCTTGCAGCGCGCGCTCAGGCTCTGCATCTGCGCGATCGTGGTTGGGAAATGCAGGTCGTCGAAGCTGCCGATTGGCCGGCTGCGACATATGCGGCTTTCAAATGTGCCGATCTGCCTGTGATAGTCTTTGGCGCTCACCGGATAGTCGAGATATTCGGACAGGGCGCTGACTGTCAGGATCTCGGCCAGCATCTCGGCCTTCTCGGGCTGCGCCTGCCAGTTTTCGACCAGCCAGACATACAGCGCGGGGTGGAAGTTCGCCATTACACCCGAATAGCCATGGCCTCCGGCTTTCAGACTCCCCAGAAGCGTCTGGGCATTCGCGTTCAGCAGATGCAAGGGGGTGCCAGCGACGAGCTGTAACCGCCGCTTGATCGTTTCTTCGTTGCAGCAGGTGTCCTTGATGAAGGTGTAACGTCCAGACTTGGCACACCACGAGATCGTCGCATCAGTCAGCAGCCGCTTATAGGGATAGGGGCATTCATAGACGCCCAACGCCACTTCGGGAATCGCCTCGGTGAGGCGCTGCAAGTTTTCAAGCGCCGTTTCATCGGGCTGGTCGGCCGTCGCAAGGCGATTGGAGATCAGGATCGCGCTCTCGACGCCGGTATCGGCGATAGCATGGAGTTGCTCGACCTGCTGGGAGCAGGAGTCGGCGGTATGTCCAGAAGCCACCACCGGCACGCGCCCATCTGCATACGCGACGATGAAACGGGTTAACTCGATCGATTCCTTGTCCGAGAGGAAGAACATCTCGCTCGACTGGCAATTGGCAAAGAGGCCGTGAACACCGCTCGCGATATACCAGTCGATCAGTCGCTCGAGAGAACGCCAGTCGATCTCGAGGTTGTCCCTGAAAGGGGTCAACATGACCGGCCAAACGCCAGAATGGCGGTCGAGTGTGGAAATGGAAGCGCTCAAGATATCGTCATCCTCTTTTCGTCATAGATCGGCAAAGAGGTCGCGCTCCGCGAGCATCCTTCAGGACGCACGGCTAGAACTCACGCGCGCGAAATCGCGCTCGGAAAATGAGCCCTGATGTCGTGAATTCTCCTCACCCGCTGAACTTGCTCACACAAGTTAGCAAAGGACATTTAGCATGGGATTGGAAGAGCTGCAAGTGGGTAGCGCTATAGTGCGGTTTGCAGAGAAAGCAAGGTTCGCTGACACGCCGCGCGGGTTGCCAGTGGCTTATCCGACAAATACAAATCGAGCCGGGGTAGCGTTGGGGCGGCTGGCGGCCCGGGACTGAAAGCGAGAGTCGATGCCAAAGACGATTAAGGAAATCGCGCACGACACCGGGTACTCGCGGACGACCGTGACACTGGTCATCAACGGGAAAGCGGACAACTACCGGATCAGTCCAAAGGCAAAAGCGGCCATCGAAGCCTATATCGCCAAGCACGGCTATCGCTATAATCAGGCAGCCCGAAGCCTGAAGCTCGCACGAAGCCACACCATCGGCCTGATTGTTCCCGACATTGGCAATGCATTCTTTGCCCGGGTCGCGGCAGCGTTGGAGCGCCGATGCCGGCAGGAGGGGTTCGTGCTGGTTACCACCTCGACGGGGGAAGATCCGGCCATCGAACGCCTGGCACTCGAGAATTTTGCGGCCCGAGGGGTGGACGGGGTCGTTCTAACGCCCAGCGAGCCGAGACGCCGACTTCCCGCCGGCTCCCGAAAGGGCGAACTGCCCACTGTCCAGTTCGATCGCTACTACGAAGGCGACGGTGGATTTGTGGTGACCAGCCACCACTTTGCCAGCGCTGAGTTGTTGACCGAGCGTGTTCTCGAGGCTGGCGCGACCGACATCGCCTTCCTAACCGGTAGTCCTTCGAATCCCACCACCCTCCAGCGTATCAAGGGGTTTGAGAGCATTACGGCGGACCATCGTCGCGCCAGGACCATGTTTCATGTCTGCTCGTCCGATATGGATACCGAAGAGGGCGGGCATGGGCTGATGATGGACTTTCTTGATAATCACCACCGCCTCCCCCAGGGCCTCCTTTTCGGCTCGCTGCTGATCTTCCATGGGGCCATGCGCGCGATCCGCACGCGCCTGGGCTCCATACCGACAACCTTGATCGTCGGAACCTTTGCGGAGTCCAACATCATCGAGTATCTGCCCAATCCTGTATTTGTGGTTCGCCAGAACGAGAGTGAACTGGCCGAACAGGCTTTCCGTACCCTTGCGCAACTGATGCGCAAGGAGACACCGGAAGAGCACGTCCACTTCGTCGCTACCGATCTGGTCCAATACCGCCTCTAGTATTTCGAAGACGATAGACACGTCGACCCTCACCAGCCTGACAGCTCTTGGTGGGCTGCGGCCGCTCGCTCCCACTCGCCCCGGCCGTTCCGCATGGATTGCTGGATTGCTGGATTGTCTAGAACTAGGCAACCACAAGTCGACCGTATCTGGATGGAGGGTTAGCACGCATAGCAGCGCAAAGCTGATAATGCGCGAGGACCTGTCAGGATCGTGTTTCTGGCTACTTTGCGGTGGGGATTGAGATCGTAGCCCGGCGTTGTATTGGGGCATATGTCGAAACGTGGAAAATTCGAAGATGCAATTTCCAGCCGGATGCGATGTCCGTTCATGAACCGGTTGGCGGTCGGATAGAGAGGAATCTCGAGGAGCACGGGCTGGTTCGGCACCAATGGGACAGCCTTGTCGAACCCTTCGCGGTAACAGGCCCGCAGCACGCCATCGCATAAGTTCATGGCAAATCCGTCCGGATAAACATCAACCAGCTTGGCGGTGAAGTCGGCATTCTCAGCGTCCGATTGGGCAAATAGAACTAGCCGCATATCGCCAATGAGCACGACGTCCTCGGTCAACGGCTCGGTCTCGAACACCAAGACGTCGTCGCGCTCTGCAGTTGCAGGGGCCGTTTCGTCCCCGCCAAAAAACCGCGCATCAGCGCGTTGGTCATAGGCCCCACCTTCCATCAGCGGGGCGCCCGAGGTGATCGGCCCGCCAATGGTCGGTACGGGATTGGCAGGGTCGGCAATAAAGTCGTGACGGCTGTCGCTCGTAGGCGGGGTAAAGGACAACCTGCCGCCAGTGTCGAGATAGAGTGAAATCGGCTCGGCTTGCTCTGGAGGCCATTGCGTTGCGCTGATCCACTGACCACCGTGGTCCCGGCGACCATTCGCCAGGTTCCTGCCTGTACCGCCACCCATGACGAACACGCGAACCGGCGCGCCTTGCGGTGGCATGCCATTGAACACATCGCGAAAATAGCCGATGCGCCACGAGACGAAATCCTGTCCCATCCCGGCATCAAAAGTCGCCTCCGGTCCGAAATCCACCTCTCCGGCATGGGTTTTCGAGCGTGCGCCATGTGTCCACGGGCCGAGGATGAGCGACGTCGGGTGCCCCAACGCCTTAAGTCCGGAATAATTCTCCACCGCTGTCACAGCGTAAGGATCATACCATCCTGAAATGTGCACCGAGGGAACGACCGGCATGCGGTCATAAAAACCTGCTGCATAAAGGGAGGGGATCTTCCAATAGTCGTCAAACAGCGTCTTTTCCCACTGCTCGAACAGATAATTTTCATAGCCCGGCACGGCGGCGAGGGGGGAATTGCCCCGCGACCAAGGCATCTTGCCGAACCAGTCCCTAATGTCGATTGCCTCTATCTTGGCGCGTTTCTCCGGATCGGCTGCGACCTCGCGACTACGCAGGGCGTGGCGAAAGGCCCAAGTGGCCTGCTTGAGTTCGAGCGCGCCGCCATAGCGGATGCCGCCCTGATAGGCATTAGAAAAGCCCCCGCAATCGAGCAGCATGGCCTTTAGCCCCGGCGGATTGAGCGCGGCGGCTGACATCTGAGTGTGAGCCGAGTAGCTCAGCCCCATAGTACCGATGCGCCCGTCGCACCAGCCCTGACGAACAAGCCAGGCTATGGTATCGAAACCGTCCTCGGCCTCGCCACGATATTTGGTGAATCGCCCTTCGGACCGGTAGCGCCCACGGCAATCCTGAAAGACAACGGCAAATCCTGCGCCAACGAAAAATCCCGCAAGTTCCTCGCGCCCGAACACCTCCGGGTGATCCAAGGTGAACTCGTTGGCGCGCGGTTCGGTCTTGTCGTACGGTGTGCGTTCCATGAGAACGGGCCATGGTCCGTCCCCTTGCGGAAGGAAAACATCGGTGGCCAACCTTATGCCATCTCGCATGGGCACCATCACGTCGCGTATGACAGTGGCCACAATAGAGGGTGCGGGTTTGGCCATCGATATCATATCGCCTAGTCCGCGCTTGAGAGATTGGTCATCAGCGAGCGCCCATCCGGGCTGGGGCTGAAGATCAGGCCATCTCGCACCGCCCAGTTGTTACCTTCCCAATAAAGCGGTGTGATGGCGTAGTCGTCCATCGCGATCCGGGTCGCTTCCTGAAGCAGGCGTTCGCGTTCGGCATCGTCAAACTCGGCAAAGGCCGCCGCCAGCGTTTCATCGAACTCGGGGTTGGAATAGCGGAAGCGGTTGTTGGCACCCCATCCACGTTCCTCGTCATAGGTGGCGAGGACATTGCGCAGTCCCAGGCCGGACTCGCCGGTCGTAATGCCGAACGAGAACAAAAATGCCGAGAACTCGCGCGCGGTGGCGCGGCCCGAATAGACGTTGAACGGCAGGGTTTCGACAGCGACGTTGAGCCCGACCTGTGCCCACATCTGGCCAACCGTCTGGGTGACGATGCCATCGTTGATATAGCGATCGTTCGGCCCGTGTACCGTCAGCCCGAAGCCATCGGCATAGCCCGCCTCGGCCAGCAATTCGCGGGCGCGCTCGGGGTTGTATTCGGTGGGCAGAAGATCCGGATCATGGCCGAAAATTCCCGCGGGTGCAAACTGTCCAGCCGGCTCGCCGGAATCGAACTGGATGCGCGAAACGATGGCTTGGCGGTCAATCGCATGTGCAAGCGCTTCACGTACCCGCACGTCAAGGAACGGGTTAGCATCCGTGCCCGTCACCATCGGTGTGGTCTCTCCACCCTGATCGAAGCCCATATAGACCATGCGCGCCGACGCAACCGCGATCACCTCGATGCCATCGAGGGCACGAAGGCGGTCGAGATCGTTGGGCGGCACCGCATCGATCATGTCGACCTCGCCGGCCTGCAGCGAGGCCACGCGCGAAGCGTCCGAGGAGATGAAGCGAATATCGATCTGCTCGAAATCCACGGCCTCGCCCCAATAGTCGTCATTGCGTGCGATCACCACCCGGTCGCCGGGCGTATAGGAGACGAATTGATAAGGCCCGGTGCCGATTGCTGCATCGCCAAAGCCGAACTGATCGGAGGCCATGCCTTCCCCAATCTCGTCGGACACGATGTAGATCGTTCCCAGATCGTTGAGCAGCGTCGGAGCCGGGCGCGAGGTAACGATTTCGATGGTGTAGTCGTCGACGGCGGTAACGCTCTCGATAACCGCAACACGGGGGGCGAAGGGAGCCGGGCTGTTCTCAATGCTCGGCACGCGCTCGAGCGAAAAGATCACGTCCTGCGCGTTGAATGCAGATCCATCATGGAAGGTAACGCCTTCACGCAGATTGAAGGTCCATGTGACCTGATCGTCAGCCACGCTCCATTCGGTGGCGAGCGAGGGGACAAAACCGCCATCGTCGCCGAAGGTCACCAGCGTCTCGAACATGTTGAGTGCGATCTGCTGGTTTTGTCCGGTGGTTGCGAACTGCGGGTCGATCGAGCTTGGCTCGGCCTGTAGCGCCACGGTGAGGCTTTGCGCCAGCGCCGGTGACCCGGCCATCAGCGCGGCGAGAGCCGTTCCGAGGGCCAATGTCCTGATGGTTGATTTCATGGTTTCGTTCTCCCTTTGATTTTTGTGGTCTGGGTCAGACCTTGTGGCAGGCCACTATGCGTCCCGGAGCCACCTCGCGCAGGTCGGGCTTGACCTTTGCGCAATGGCTGTCCGCGATTGGACAACGGGGGTGGAAATGGCAGCCTGACGGTGGATTGAGCGGCGAGGGAATCTCGCCCTTGACCGGCTGGAATACGCGCTTGCCGGTGACCAGGCGCGGCACTTCATTGAGCAGCGCCTGGGCGTAGGGGTGGAGCGGTTTGGCGTAAAGCTCCGGTGTCGGGGCACTTTCGACAACGCGCCCCAGATACATGATGACCACGCGGTCCGAGATGTGTTCGACCACGCCAAGGTCATGGCTGATAAAGAGATAGGCGAGGCCAAGTTCGCGGCGCAGATCCATGAACAGATTGAGCACCTGCGCCTGCACGGACACATCGAGCGCGGATACGGACTCGTCGCAAACGATAAGTTCAGGCCGCACCGCAAGTGCACGGGCAATGGCGATACGCTGGCGCTGCCCGCCCGAGAATTGGTGCGGAAACCGCGTGCGGTAGGATGGATCGAGACCCACTTTGTCCAGCAACTCGGAGACGTAATTCTCGACCTCCTTGCCTTTGACCAGCCCGTGATAGCGCGGTGCTTCGCCAATGACGCGGTCGATCCTGTGACGCGGGTTGAGTGAGGACATGGGGTCCTGAAAGACCATCTGCACCCGCATCCGGTCTTTCGAACTCCCGCCTCCTTCAAGCTTTTCGCCGCGCCAGTGGATGGCCCCCTCGCTCGGGGCATGGATACCGGCGGCGACGCGCCCCAAGGTGGACTTCCCACAGCCGGACTCGCCCACGAGACCAACCACTTCGCCTTCGTGAATATCGATTGAAACATCATCGACAGCATGAACTGTCCGCTCGGAGATTTTCGCACCCAGACGGCGCGCGATCTTGCCAGCGAGATCGATACGCTTGGAGAAGCGCTTGGAGATGTTCTCAAGTTTCAGCAGCGGCTCGGCCATCACGCGACCTCCCTGCTTTGTGCAGCGACTTCATCCTGAAACCAGCACCGCGAAGCGCCGGTCGCGCTCTCGATCAGGGGCGGGTGCTCCTCGCACTTGGTTTGCGCAAAACGGCAGCGCGGCATGAACCGGCAGGCCGTGCCGCGATTGATCGGCGATGGCGTAGAACCGGGTATTTGCGTCAACGGCGCGCCGCGCTTGTTGCGCGAAGGCACCGAGCCGATCAGCCCCAGCGTATAGGGATGGGTGGGTTGGGAAATGACCCGGTCGACCGGGCCTTCCTCGACAACCTCGCCGGCATACATGACCACCACGCGATCCGCGAACCCGGCAACGACCGAGAGATCATGGGTCACCCACATCACCCCCATGCCGCGCTCTGTGACCAGCCCCTGCACGAGCGCCAGAATCTGCGCCTGGATGGTGACATCAAGCGCGGTGGTAGGTTCGTCTGCGATGAGGAGATCCGGGTCGTTCAACAGCGCAATGGCGATGGCGACGCGCTGGCGCATGCCACCCGAGAATTGGTGCGGATAGGACCGCATGCGCTCATCGGGCGCGGGAATGCCAACCCGTGCCAGCGCATCGCGGCAGAGGGTCCATGCGTCCTTTTTGGAGATATCGCGATGGGCGCGCAGCGTCTCGATCATCTGGGTATCGACCCGCAGGACCGGATTGAGCGTCATCATCGGGTCCTGAAAGATCATTGCGATGCGGTTGCCGCGCAATTGCCGCATCGCTTCGGGGCTTAGGGAACTCAGATCCTGCCCGTCAAACTGCATGGTGCCGCCGACAACCTTGCCCGGCTTGTCGATCAGCCCCATAACCGACAGCCCGGTGACCGACTTGCCCGAACCGGATTCCCCGACCACTGCCAGAACCTCGCCGCGATTGACAGTGAAGGATACCCCGTCCACCGCCTTGACCGCGCCACGCTCGGACAGGAAATGGGTTTGAAGCTCGGTGATTTCCAAGAGAGTGCTCATTGGGCATTCCTTGGGTTGAGAACGTCGCGCAGATGGTCGCCGACCAGATTGATGGCGACGATGAGAACGAGCAGCGCGATGCCGGGATAGACCGAAATCCAGTACTGGCCCGAGAGGATGAACTGGAACCCGTTCGAGATCAGCAGGCCCAGCGAAGGCTGGGTGATCGGCAGGCCGACTCCGAGGAAGGACAGCGTCGCCTCGAGTGCGATGGCCGAGGCGATTTCGACGGTGAAGATCACCATCATGGGCGGCATGCAATTGGGCAGCAGGTGTCCGAAAACGATCCGCCATTGCGGCAGACCAAGACACTGGGCCGCCTCGATATATTCCTTGCGCCGCTCGGCCAGCGCTGCCCCGCGTACCGTGCGGGCGAAGGTGGCCCATTGCACCACGATCAGCGCAATGATGATCTTGTCGATCCCGCGCCCGAGCACTGCGAGCAGGATCAGCGCGATGAGGATGGCCGGGAACGAAAGGTGCAGATCGACGATCCGCATGATGATGGTATCGACCCGCCCGCCGAAATAGGCTGCGGCAAGGCCCGCCGCCAGCCCGATGAACAGCGCGATGGTGCAACTGACCACACCGACCCCGAGCGAGATGCGCAGCCCGTACATGATGGCCGAGAGCATGTCGCGCCCCTGTCCGTCGGTGCCCAGAACAAAGGTCATGCCCGACCAGCCGGTTTCGCCGGGCGGCAATCGATTGTCCATGATCGAGAGCGAGGCCAGATCGTAAGGGTTCTGGGGTGACAGCAGCGGCGCGAAAATCGCGATCAGCACGATGAGGACCAGAAGGATCAGCCCGAACATCGCCGTCCAGCTCTTGGCAAATTCGCGAACGATACCGCGCCAGGGCGCTTCGCCCTCGATAGCGCCGGGTTTGGGAACTGGGGGCGGGGTTACGCTTGCGATGGTCATTGCCCCGCCTCCTCAAGCCGGATGCGTGGGTCGATGATGGAATAGAGAATGTCGACGATGAGATTGAGAAGGATGAACACCAGAACGATCACCATGAGGTAGGCGACGATGATCGGCCTATCGAGGACATTGATGGAATCGATGATGAGCTTGCCCATTCCGGGCCAGGCAAAGATGGTTTCAGTCACCACCGCAAAGGCGATCAATCCACCAAAGCTCATGCCCACCACCGTCACGACGGGAATGAGAATGTTGCGCAGCAGGTGAATGAAGATGACGCGGCGCTCGCGCAGCCCCTTGGCGCGCGCGAAACGGATGAAATCCTGCGGCATAACCTCAAGTGTGCCTGCCCGCGTCAACCGGATGACCAGCGCCAAAAGCCCGACCGCGAGGTTGAACGCAGGCAACGCAAGATGACGCAAACCTTCGAGTGTAAAGAACGAGGAGCGGATGCCGAGGAATTCGCCCACCGGCCCGCGACCGGTGACCGGCAGCCAGCCCAGCGTTACCGAGAACAAAAGGATCAGCATGATCCCTTGCCAGAAATTGGGCAACGAGAACCCAAGGATTGAGCCCGCCATGATGGTCTTGGACGAAAAGGCGTTTGGCCTGAGACCCGCCCACAGCCCGAGCGGAATGCCGATGACGACCGCGATGAGGATGGCGGCGAAGGCCAGTTCGAGTGTTGCGGGCATGCGTTCGAAAATGATGTGCAGCGCGGGGCGGTTGAACACAAAACTGTTGCCGAAATCGCCCTGAAGGACATTGCCAAGAAATATGAAATATTGCTCGTGCAGAGGTCGGTCGAGCCCGAACTGCTGGATCAGACGCAGCCGGTCGGTCTGGGTCGCCTCCGGGTCGATCAGAATGTCAGCGGGATTGCCGACGGCAAATACACCGGCAAAGACGAGAACCGACATCACCAGAGCGATCAGCACAGCCTGCAACAATCGCCTTATGACAAAGACCATTCGGCACTCCCTCTCTGCGCAGGCCTTTTGCGGCGCTGCACACCTCTTGACGACAGCGTCAACCATGCGCTTGCGCAGCACAATCTTATGATCTACCCAAATCAGTGTATTTGCCGGACAAATAGTATTGAGTTGAGATGATGACCGAAACCGGGATCGAATTGCGCCATCTGCGGGCCTTTCGCGCCGTCATGACAGTGGGTTCGACGCTCCACGCCGCCAAGGTGCTCGGCCTGTCCCAGCCCTCGGTCAGCCGCCTGATTTCAGAGCTTGAATCGGCGCGAGCCGAAATTCTGTTCGAGCGGCGACAGGGGCGCCTCTATCCAACTGACAGTGCAAGGCAGTTGATCGATGAGGTCAGCCGGGCCCTTGAAGGTGTCGAAGCCGTCGCGAGCTCCGACCGATGGGGCCAGCGCCCATTGACCATCGCAACGCCCAACGGCCTGGCAACCAGCCTCCTGCCTCCGGTCCTCAGATCCATGCAGGAGATCTACCCCCGGCTCAAGATTTCGGTCGATCTTTTGACCTATCACGAGGCGATAAACGCTGTCGCCATGCGTCGCGCGGATATAGGTCTGGTCAAGATGCCGGTCGATCACCCCGCGATCGCGCTCGAGGAACTGGTCACGGCCCAAACCGTGGCCCTTATCCCGAGTGAACATCCGCTGGCCAAGCTTGATTTGGTACGCGTGCGCGATCTGCGTGGGGTGCCCCTGATCCTGCTCGGTCGACATCGTCCGTTCAGGGTCCAGCTTGATGAAGCGATGGAACGTGCCGGGATCGTTCCCAACGTCGTGCTCGAAACCCATGCGGTCAATGTGGCACGGTCCTTTGTCGAGGCCGGTATCGGCATCACCCTCGCCAACGCCCTGATCGCCAGCCGTCAGGCCCGCCCCAACATTGCCGTACGCCGATTTGAGATCAATCTGCCCCACACATTCGCAGCAATCACATCGCGCAATGCGCCCCGTTCTCAGATCCTGGATACCATTTTTGATTTGCTGCGAACCACCAGCAAGCGGTTGGCCGAGGACACCGTTCTGCAATGACGTCCCTTTCAACCCTCGGCTGGCCCCAGACGAACACCGGCGAGCCGCTCAGGGTCGCTCTTCCCGGTTTTAGGCATCAAGTAACTCCCACGCCGTTCAAACTCTGGCCTTACGTGCCCGCTTCGGCGTGAGCGCTAGTGGAAAGCTCTGTAACGCCGTGTCATCGATCCCAATCGGCGATGACAACAATGCGGGTACGATGATCATCGCTGGGCCACATATCCAGCCTTTGCGGCGGATGAAAAATGCCCTGCACAATATGAATAAGGTAGAACGGTCGGGATCGTCGGTGAGTGATATCAATCCTTTGAGACACATTAACCCGTTCGCTTGCGCGCAAGTTTCCACAATCGCAATCCGAAAAGCGGCCCAACGGGCGCAAGCGGCTGGCGTGTGCAGAAGCGCCAAATTCGAGCAGTCGCCACCAGTATAGTTTTGCCTCGAACAGGCGTCCTAGACCGCTGACAGTCGCCTAAACTGGACATCACTTCAGAGTGTGACCTGTCAATTTCCTTGGCACTGCAAGGCAATGACCGGAAAGGATTGCACCCTCAGCGGCCCAATGCGAACTTGGACGCTTCAACGAGTGATCGTTGCAAAACGCCTGCTAAGCACAGTGGCCGGAGAGTTCGATGACCATCCATCAGATTCGAATCTACGAGATATTTGAGTCCAACAAACAGTTCTTCCACGACCGGTTCAGAGATCATGCGGCCAGGATCATGCGGCGCCACGGGTTCGACCTCATTGGAATGTGGGAGGCTCAAACGCCGGAACGAACTGAGTTTGTGTATTTGCTGCGCTGGCCGAGCATCGCCGCCAAGGAGACGGCATGGAGCGCGTTCATGGATGATGAGGAATGGGCAGAGATCAAGCGGGTGACAGGTGCTGCCCATGGGCGCCTAGTTGGCGCGATCGAGGATCGCATTCTCTTACCGACGGCGTATTCCCCAGCCTTGCTTGATCGGACACAATGCTGATGCTGCTAATCTGCGCGTTGGAAAACATCAAACCCGTCCGGTCGTTCGCGGGCTGGCAATTGAACGCGCATGTCCGTGAATGGTGGGATTCAGAAACATATGATGAGGCCGACCTTGCGGATCCGCGGGTAGCGGCATGGGCCGCCCAATGCCGCATTATCCGAATTGCTAAACGGATACACGGCGGCCGACAGGTTGCTCGCTGATAAAGCGCGTTTGATATTCGCTCGGGCTAATGCCGAGCCTTTTCCGAAAATGGTGCCGGAGAGTGTGGGAACTGCCGAATCCCGACGCCAGTGCCACGGACTCGATATTCGCCGGCCCCTGGCATAATAGCCGTTGCGCTTCAGCGACCCGTTCGTCCACGAGCCAATCTCCCGGTGTCTGTCCAGTGGCCTCGCAGAACCGACGCAGGAACGTTCGAATACTCATACGACATTCCCCGGCCATACGTTCCACACTCCAGTTCATCGCCAGATTCGCGCGGACATTCTCCAGAAGCGGGGTGATCTCCAGACCTTCCCGGTGAGCGACCGGACGCTCAAGGAATTGGGCTTGGCCTCCCATGCGATGCGCGGGCATCACCAAGCGCCGAGCAACGGAATTTGCAGCCGTCGCGCCAAAGTCCTGTCTGATGATTTCTATTATTAGGTCGATTCCGGCAGCACTTCCGGCCGAAGTATAGATTCGATTGTGTTCGCGATAGAGCGATGCGTCGTCCACCGCGATCTCAGGGTAGCGCGCGCGGAGTTGGTCCGCATAGCGCCAGTGTGTTGTCGCCGTTCCCCCGGAAAGCAGTCCCGTTGCCGCCAAGACAAAAGCGCCCGAGCAGATAGACGCAAGCCGCGCACCCCTTTCATGCACGACGCGAAGCTGCCGGCAAAGCGTATCGGGAACAGGAATGTCAACTCCCTTCCAGCCGGGAACGACCACAATGTCAGCCTGTTGCAACATCTCTAGTCCGTTTTCAGCCATGATGAAAAAGCCGCCATGCGCGCGCATCGGCCCTTCATCTACCCCGCAACTTGCGAAGCGATACCACTCAGGCCCCATCTCGGGGCGCGAAAGGCCAAAGATTTCCGCCACGATCCCGAATTCGAAGGTGCAAAGACCATCGTAAAGCAGGGCGACGACGAGAGGACCCGTGAGGATTGGCATGATGTTTACGTATATTGTCATTTTCGCCAATTGCAAGCGCAGGTGCACTTCGGACAGATGGACGGCGAAAGGAGAACAAGCATGGCAACTTCCGTCACCGCTATTCCGCCGGCTCCAAGCGCTGAGGCCCGCGAGCACTTCGCAGCCGGATTTGGATTTGAAACCGACTGCTGGGACACGCACGAAGCCCTCGAAAAAGGAGCTGATTTCGTCCTGCTCGACGTGCGCAGCCCAGCCCTGTTCGCCAAGGGTCACATTCCTGGAGCCATCAATCTCCCCCATGGGAAGATTGTGCGGTCCAAAATGACTGACTGGCCGGACGAAACGATCTTTGTGACCTACTGCGCCGGCCCTCATTGCAATGGTGCAGCGCGGGGAGCGTTGCGACTCGCCGAGTTGGGGCGGCCGGTCAAAATCATGGCCGGAGGTATAACCGGCTGGCTGGACGAAGGCTTCCATCTCGTTTCGGACGAAGCCGAGTGACGAACGTCGTCAGAAGCGCTCTACCGGCGGACGTTGCGCCGTTGCCCGATTTGATTCAGCAATACGCAGCGTTCGAGCAGGCGGCTGCGCAATATGCCGCTCTCACATTCGACTATGCACTTTGGAGCGCTAGCCGCTTTGTGCACCTCGATTGCCTGTTCGTCTGTGCCAACACGCGGTCGAGGCGTAGGAAAGCTGACTGTCTCCTTGCCACCTCGCATCCCTCGTTCAACTCGTTGGGGTCTGGGTCAAGTCCAGACCTGCCATCCGAAATTGGTCACACTTTTGTTCACGACGGCTACCAGAAGAACCACGCCCCTAGGGCGTCCGGACGAACGGCGCATCATCGGGCGGGAACCTGTTACGATTGAGCTTGTTCGCCCTCTGACACTCCGGAGATAAAATCGGTCAGTGCGGGAAGGGTCTCGTTCGGACGGTCTTCAAGCAAGGTATGCGAGGCAAACGGCAGGTTGAGAAGTCGCGCCCCCTCCACCCGTTCGGCCAGATCAAACGCTTGCCGCCGGGATACGAGAAAGTCCTCGTCTCCGTGCACCACAAGGAGCGGAACTTTGATGGCCCGAACCGTCTCCCCCGGGTAAGCATCGGCATCTCGACCAAGCCACATGGACTTTGTTGCCTCGAACAGCCGGGCGAAATCGGGTTCCGGGTTTTCGGCCTCGTACCTTTCGATCTGCTCCGAAAACATCTCGCGCCATTCTTCGACCGTAACACCCTGATAGACCTCGCGGATCGGGTCATCGTCGGGCAGCACCCAGTGCGCTGCAACAGCAACGACAAAACGCGGCCGAACGACACCAGGTGCCGCCGCGAGCCGCAACGCGACGATTCCACCGTCACTATGGCCGATAAGTCCGGCCTCGTTCAGTCCGAGTTCTTTCAGCACGGCGGCGACATCATCCGCGAGTTGACGATATGTCATTTTCACCTGGCCCAGGCCCGACCTGCCATGACCGCGGCTGTCGATGGTAATCAGCCGATATTGTTGTATGAGATGCTTGGCGAGCGGCACGAAGTCGGCTCTGCTCCCCAAGCCGCCATGCAGGAGAACAATTGGTGGTCCGTCCGACTTGCCTGCCTGTGAGACAAACAATGCGGTTTCGCCTGCTGTAACCATGTGCCCAGTATCAAACATGCTACCCTCTCTTAACGTTTGTACACGAGGTAACGTGCGAAGTGGCAAGATGAGTTGATCCTGAACAAAGTGCTGCACGGCGCGCATTGAGCCGGCAAGCTACGGCGACAGCGCCTGCCGAACTCGGTAGTGTCGACAATCGCTACCCGAAACCGATGTTATCGATCCTCCGCCGACGGTCGACCGAGCGCTTTGTTGAGGAGAAGCGCCAGCTGGTCTTGCTCATCTGCGGTAAGCTGGGACGCCGCGTTCCTGGCAAACTCGAAGGACTGCTCGACGCGTAAACGGCTTCTCCCATAGGCGTGCGGGTGAGTTGGCGAGAGCGCCCACCTTCGGGATTGACCTGCGCTCTCTCGCTCGCGCATCTTCTCAGCCGTTGAATCTCCGGACTGTCTAAATACGGATCCAGACCGTAATGGCATTCGGATTAAAAGGGTTCCAAAACAACAATTTGCGTAAGGTAGAAACCAAATCGTCAGATCCCTTCCGCGACACCCGGAGCCCGAAAGGGCCCGCGTCTGGGGCTTCGGATCGGCGCGAAATTCAGCGAAAATGGCCCGGAAACGTCAGATACTCGTCGATAAGGGCCAGGCTCTGCTCATATTCTGGCGCATGCGCTGCGAGTTCGTCTCTCAATTCGACTGGGGGCAACCAGCCTGGATCGATGCCGGTCATGTCGGGCAATTGGTGCGCAATACCCTTGTGACAGTCGATGCAGGTGTAACCATCCTGCTGAATCAAGAACGCGTTATGAATCTCCGCCGCCCGTTGGGTCTGACGGGTGAAGTCCATGGCGACCTCGGAGTGGCAATTGCGGCATTCAAGCGAGTCGTTGGACTTTAGACGCGCCCATTCGTGCTGGGCGAGACGTAGGCGCTCATCAAGGAATTTCTGCCGGGTATCGATGGTGCCGAAAATATGTCCCCAGACTTCCTTTGAGGCCTGCATCTTGCGCGCGATCTTGTCAGTCCAGTTGTGGGGAACGTGGCAGTCGGAACAGATGGCCCGTACCCCTGACCGGTTGGTGAAGTGGACGGTCTGGGTCATCTCCTGATAGACATTAGCCTCCATCTCATGACACGAGATGCAAAAGGCTTCAGTGTTGGTGATTTCCATGGCGGTATTGAAGCCGCCCCAAAAAACCACCCCCCCGACAAAACCGCCTAGGGTTAGAAACCCCACGCTGAGATAGGCGCTGGGCCGGCTGGCGATGTTCCAGAAAACCAGTAGCGGTCTTTTCAGCCAATTCATTGCACGGCCTCCCTATCAACCTGCATCAGGGTCAGCATGTCCCTGAATTCATTGGGGACGAGAGGTTGCGCGTCGGATTGCTGAACATGGCAGGCTGTGCAGAAGTAGCGGCGCGGAGCGACGTCGGCCAGCATCTGGCCATCGCGGTCCATATAGTGCGTAAAACTTAGCATCGGCGCGCGCACAAAATCATTGAGCTCGCGCTTGTGGCAATCAAGACAGCGGTTGGTATTGAGCGTCAGCTGGTACCCGTCTATCGAATGGGGAATAACGGGCGGTTGCTCGGGATAATTGCGCATGCGGCGCACATCGTCGGTAATCGTCCGCGCAATGGGCGGCGCTGGCACTTCGGCCATCGGATCGGCAGCGCCCGTCAGCCGCGGAACTATGTCCTGAGCGAGTGCCGCGGTGGCCAGAAGAACAAAGCCGATAAGAACAGCAAGCAATTTGGGTGTGGTGTTGCCAGTCATGCGTGTTCCACCTTCACTGCACACTTCTTGAAATCGGTCTGCCGCGATATCGGATCGTTGGCGTCGAGCGTGACTTTGTTGATCAACTGACTGGCATCAAACCAGGGAACAAAGATCACGCCTCGTGGCATGCGATTGCGGCCCCGCGTCTCGAGCCGCGTTCGCATCTCGCCACGCCGCGACATCACGCGGATTTCCGCGCCCCGGTTGAGGCCGCGTTCCCGGGCATCGTCAGGATGCATGAAGCATACCGCGCCGGGGAATGCCTTGTAGAGCTCGGGCACCCGCATGGTCATCGATCCCGAGTGCCAGTGTTCGAGCACCCGGCCGGTGACTAGCCACAAGTTATATTCCTCGTCGGGCGCCTCGGCAGGAGGTTCATATGGAACGGCCAGGATGATCGCCTTCCCATCCGGCATGCCGTAGAAATCGACATCCTTGCCAGCCTCTACATAGGAGTCATAACCCTCCCGATAGCGCCATTTGGTTTCCTCGCCGTCAACCACTGGCCAGCGCAGGCCGCGTACCTCATGATAGGTGTCGAACGGTGCCAGGTCATGCGCCTTACCGCGTCCGAATTCGGCATATTCCTCGAACAGGCCCTTTTGCAGGTAAAAGCCGAAATGATCTGCCTCTGCGTTTGCGTAGGCGGCATCGACCTCTCCGCGCGCAAAGCGGTCGACATGGCCGTTGGCAAAGAGCACATCATAGAGCGACTTGCCCCGGTATTCGGGATTTGTGTCGAGAATTTCGGCAGGCCAGACTTCGTCCGTCACAAATCGCTTGGAGAATTCCACAAGCTGCCAGAGATCCGAGCGTGCCTCGCCCGGGGCATCGACCAACTGGTGCCAGAAATGGGTGCGCCGTTCGGCGTTTCCGTACGCGCCTTCCTTTTCGACCCACATCGCGGCTGGCAGGATAAGGTCAGCGGCCATCGCTGTGACGGTGGGATAGGCATCCGAGACGACGATGAAGTTCTCCGGATTACGATAGCCCGGCCAGGTTTCCTGGGTCGTGTTAGGCGCGGCCTGCATGTTATTGTTGACCTGAACCCAATAGAAATTGATCTCCCCATCCTTGAGCTTGCGGTCTTGCTCGACGGCATGGGCACCAACCCAGTCGGGGAGCAGGCCCTCTGGCAGATGCCAGATGTGTTCGGCCTTTTCGCGATGCGCGGCATTGGTCACGACCATGTCGGCCGGCAGGCGGTGGGCAAAGGTGCCGACTTCTCGCGCTGTGCCGCAGGCCGAGGGCTGGCCCGTCAGCGAGAACGGGCTGTTTCCGGGTTCGGAAATCTTGCCGGTCAGCAGATGCAGATTATAGATCATATGATTGGCCCACACGCCCCGAACGTGCTGGTTGAACCCCATCGTCCAGAGTGACATCACCTTTGTAGCGGGGTCGGCGTAAAGCTCCGCCAGTTCTTCAAGGAAGCCCGGTTCGACCCCGGAGATTTCGGCCGCCCTTTGAAGAGGATACTGGGCGACATGCGCTGCAAAGGCATCGAAATCGATAGGCTCCATAGCGCCAGCCTCAGCGGCCCCGGTCGCGACCTGTTGCAGGGGGTGCTCGGGGCGCAAGCCATATCCGATATTGGTGTTACCGCGCATGAACTTGGTGTGCCGGTCAACAAATGCCGTGTTCACCCGGCCGGTCGATATGATGTGATGGGCGATATAGTTCATGATCGCCAGATCGCTGCCGGGCTTGAAGATGATCGACAGGTCCGCAAGATCAGACGACCTGTTGGTGAAGGTCTGCAGCGATGCTACCCGCACATGCGCATTGGACAGGCGGCGGTCGGTCAGCCGCGTCCAGAGGATCGGATGCATTTCCGCCATGTTCGATCCCCAGAGCACAAAAGCGTCGGCGTGCTCGAAATCGTCGTAGCAACCCATAGGTTCGTCCATGCCGAACGTGCGCATGAAGGCGGTCGCCGCCGATGCCATGCAGTGCCGCGCATTAGGGTCGAGATTGTTGGAGAGGAACCCGGCCCGCATCAGTTTCGAAGCGGCATACCCTTCCCAGATCGTCCACTGGCCAGAGCCGAACATGGCGACACCCCTGGGCCCTTTCCTGGCAAGTGTCTCTTTTGCCTTCGCCGCCATGACATCGAACGCCTCGTCCCAGGACACAGGCTCGAATTCGCCCTCCTTGTCATAGACACCATCACGCTTGCGTAGCAGGGGCTGCTGGAGGCGATCGGCGCCATACATGATCTTTGAAAGAAAATAGCCCTTAATGCAGTTGAGGCCGCGATTGACTTCGGCCTGCATGTCCCCATGGGTTGCGACCACGTGGCCTTCGCGCACGCCCACCATGACCCCGCAGCCTGTGCCGCAGAACCGGCATGGAGCCTTGGACCATTCGATGCGCAGGGCTTCGGAACCCCCGGTGACGGGCTGGGCCACGGCCGGCAGGGATATGCCGGCAACTGCCGCCGCAGCGCTGGCGGCTTGAGCTTTTATAACGTCGCGGCGCGTGAGGGTCATACCGGTTCTCCCAAGGTTTGGACGGGTTCGGCCTGCTCGTAAACGAGGTTCGCCGAGATGACATCGTCGATGGTGGCAATGCGGGTCAGCACGGCGCCCACTGCACCACTGGTTGAGCCTTCGATGATGAGAATTATCCGGCCCTCATCGGCGTGTGCTATCTCGCAATTGTCCACGCCCAATATTTCGGCGACAACGGCAGCCTGACGTTCGGGCCGGGTGCGCACGAGGGCGCTTGATATGTGCAACATTTCCGGTGAATCACGCATGAACTGCCTCCGAGTCATGGCAAACAATTCCGATGGCGCGCACGGGGCAGGAGGAAACGCATGCGCCGCACCCGGTACACAAATCGCTATCTAGCCGGGGAAGTGGGACGCCACCCAGTCGCGGGGAGAAGTGCAATGCGCTTTGAGGGCAAGCGTCTGCGCAGGACTGGCAATAGGTGCCGCGTGCGGCGAGGCACTGATCCGCTATCAATAAGCTGTGTCCAAAGCCAGCGACAGATGGCAAGGACGAAAACACCGGCTCCGGGCAGACGTGAGCGCACGCATCGCAGAAAGTGCATTCGCCGTCCTCAAAACTGATTTCGGGTAACCCGGCCTCGCCACGTATGATTATGCCGGTTGGGCAGGCGTCCATGCAGGCGCCGCAGGTAGTGCAATGGGCATCGACATCGGCCTCCTGGACGCCGGGCGGACGCAGCGGCGGTGTTCCACGGCTCGTTCGTCCCCTTAAAAAATTCCGGCGCGAAAAATCCATCGCCGTGTCCTAGGCCGGCGGGCCCGGCGGGCCGAAGACGATCTGCCACATCCAGACGAGGAACCCGTATCCTCCGACGATGCCGACGGCGATGAATGGCCAGATCACCGCAGCAAGCACGAAAAATACGACAAGCTCAAGCCTGCGGGTGGTCTTGTCCGGCGACTTGGTCTCGCTTTGCGAAGGCGTCACCTTCTGTCTCCTCCTCGACGTTTTTGATTCAGCCTACACAAAATTCCGCCCGACTCAACCTGCTAGGCGGGATGGCGCTTGAACCAGTTCACAACGGCCGCAATCAGGAACAACGCTACGCCGCCGAGGAAAAAACCACCCAGCACGTGATTGAAGAGAAAACCGATATCGAATTGGCCGTAGACCATCACGCCCCGCGCCGTGCCAATGGCCGCCCCAAATAGACCGCCGGCCAAAAATGCGAGCCAGATGTTCCATTTACGTCTGGACACCATGAGTGGACTCCCCTCCGCCGTTCGCCACTTTTCTGCCGTTTTCAACGGGCGAGGCGCCGGGTGGTTCCGCGCGCCGGACTGTCCTCTGGGGTGGCAGGTCGACCGATAAAAGGATCCGTTCGGCCGCGCCGTCCAAATCCTCATACTGCCGGGCCCTGAGCGACCATAGGAAGACACCCAGGCCAGCGAAACCCATCAGAAGGGACAGCGGGATGAGATAAAAGAATTCGCTCATTTAGCCGGCGCCCCTCCTAGCCGCATGGCGTTGGCGACCACGATCACCGACGAGATGGACATGGCGAGTGCCGCAACGAGCGGAGTGACATGGCCGAGGACCGCTATGGGCAGCGCAATAACGTTGTAGAGAATCGAAATGACAAAGTTTTGACGCACCAGAACAGCTGCTCCCCGTGCAATGCCAATCGCCTCGGGTACGGCCAGAAGGCTTTCATGGAGGAAAACGAGGCCCGCCCTCGCCCGCCCGACATCGGCGGCGTTCGACGGGGTCATCGCGACGTCGGCAAGCGCGATGGCCGGACCATCATTGAGTCCATCGCCGATCATCAGCACCTTGTGCCCTTCCGCTTTGAGGGTGGCGAGCCGGGCGAGTTTTTCGCCCGGATCCTGCTCGGAAAAGGCGCGCTCGACGCCCAAGTCCGCAGCGAGCGCGGAAACGTTCTTTTCGCTGTCGCCAGAGAGCACTTCGAGATCGAGGCCAGCAGTTTCAAGCGTAGCGATCGCTTTCCGGGCGTCCTTGCGCAACTCGTCGCCAAAGCCGAATTGAGCGAGGATCCGGCCATCCGCAGCGAGGACGGTGACTTGGGGGGCATCGGCATCGCCCGTGGCCCAGGCCCGGCGGCCCAGCCGGTAATAAACGCCGTCCACCCGGCCTTCGACCCCGAAACCGGCGCTCTCGCTGATCTCTTCTGCTTTGCGGATTTGCAAGTCGCGCGCGGCGGCGGCGCGGCTGATGGCGCGGGCGACCGGGTGCAGGGAATGCGCGGCTAAGGCCGCCGCCACGATCAGATGCTGCGGATCGATGTCCAAATCGGGATCGAGGACCAGTTCGCCTGTCGTCAGCGTACCGGTCTTGTCGAAGACAACGGTATCGATTTCGGCCAGTCGTTCAAGTGCGGCGCCATCGCGCAACATGATGCCGCGGGCAAAGAGCCGCTGGGCTGCAACCACATGCACCATCGGGACGGCAAGCCCGAGCGCGCAGGGGCAGGTGATGATGAGCACGGCAATGGCGATGGTGATCGAGTGGTGGAAGTCGCCGGTCACCACCATCCAACCCGCAAAAGAGAGAAACGCTGCTAGATGAACGATCGGCGCGTAATATCGGGACAGGCGATCGGCGACGCGCCGATAGCGACCGCGCCCCGCGTCGGCGGCATCCATCATGCGGATCATTTCGGCGAGAAAGGAGTCCCGGGCAGCGGCCTTTGCCACGACGGTGAGCGGGCCGGTCAGATTGAGTGTGCCAGCCCGGAGGAGCGTTCCGGGTGCTGCGACGAGCGGTACCGCCTCGCCGTTGACGAGGGAGACATCAATATCGGAGTGCCCTTCGGAAACCTCGCAATCGAGGGGGATACGCTCGCCGGCGGCGATCAAGAGCGTCTCGTCTGGCGTGATTTCAGCGAGGGGGCGATATTGCGTTTGGCCGGATGCTGCCCGCACCACGGCGCCGCGGGCAACAAGACGTTCCAGCCCGCGTACTGTCGTGCGCGCACGCTCGCGCATCATGTGATCAAGCGTGCGACCGATGAGCAGGAAGAAGACAAGCGAGGTGACGGCATCGAAATAAGCATGGTGTGCGCTGTTGAGCGTGTCAAATACGCTCAGCAGGAAAGCCAGAGCGATCCCGATCGTTATCGGCACATCCATATTTGTCGTGCCCCGGCGCAGGGCGGCAAAGGCCGACAGGTAGAAAACACGTCCTGAATAGAGAAGGGCTGGCAGGGCTATGAGCCCGGAAATGCCATGCAGCAGATCGCGCATCGTTCCATCGGCGCCCGACCATACGCCGACCGAAAGCGTCATGACGTTCATGGATGCAAAAGCAGCGACGGCGAGGGCCTTGACCAGCCGCCAGAACTCGGTATCCGCCGTGGGGGCGGTCAGATCGAGCAGATGGCCCTTATAGCCCAGTTTTTCGAGCGCCCCGAGAGCTCTGCCCACCGCCGCCGGGTTGCGCCAGACAAGAGTTACACGCTTGCCCGAAAGGTTGACTCGCGCGGATTCGATGCCCTCGAGACCGCCCAGGGCGTCTTCGATCTTGCCTATACAACCCCCGCAATGAATGGCCGGGGCGGAAATATCGGTCTGCACCGCGCCATCGGGCAGGGTGCGACTCACCAGGCGCAGTTCGGCCTCATCCGGTCCGGCGACCGCCCGGCGTCCGATATCGGCCATTTCCGCCGGCGCGCAACATGTCATTGCGGTTCGTCGCAGATTGCCTTGTAGCTATGCCAGGTGGCATGGCCAAGAAGTGGGAATATGAGGACGAATCCGGCAAAGCCCGTAAGGATGCTTACGGCACATAGTGCCAGGATAATTGCGCCCCACACGACCATTACCCCTTTGTTGTGCCAGGCGTAGCTCATGGAGATGCCCATTGCGGTGAATGCATCGAGCTTCCGATCGAGCAGCAGCGGAATGGAAAAGGCACTGATGGCGAAGCCGAGCGCGGCAAAAAGTCCTCCCACCAGCGTGCCGGTCACCATAAGCGCCCAGCCTTCCGGCGTGGAAAACAGCATCTCGACGATCCGGCCGAGTCCAGGGAACGGCAGCCAACCCCAAAAGAGCGCGAAAAGCAGAACAGCCGCCCGCATCCAGAGCATAGCCAGTAGGGCAAGGATCGCGCCGATGAAAAGAATATGGTAGCCCGCCCCGCGCTTTATGAGGACCATGTCCGTCAGGCGTACGGGTCTGCCTTCGGCAATCCGGTGACTTTTTTCGTAAAGACCGGTGGCCAGCGCGGGCGCGACGACGAGAAAGGCCGAAAGGGCCGGGAACAGGATGTGATCCCACCCATAGAATACCATCCCCACGACCACGAGGGCCGAGAGAGAAGCGACCGCAAGGCCGTAAAGTAGGCTCGGGGCAGGGACCGTCCAGAGATCGCGCCAGCCGCCAGCAAGCCAGTCGAGCGGTGCACTGAGCGGCAGGTTGCGTTTGCGCCGCGAGGGAAGGGGAGCATCGATCTCTATCTGGGTTGAATCTGTCATCGGTGCAGGTCCTTGTCAGCAGGATGAGCGCGCGGCCCGAAAACCGGGAGCCTCATGACCGGGCTTGAGATGATCGACGCAGGCTGGCTGCGAAGCGAAGGCGACATAAACGAGGTGGGCATTGGCAAGCACAAAGAGGATACATCCCCCGGCGATGAGGGCGGCGACGATCCAGCGACGTCTGCCAGCGCCCGTAATGCCTGCTGTCCGGCTCATGGCTGATTCTCGCGCAGCCAGCCCACATACAGCGCGAGGATGCGTAGATCGGCTTTCGACAGTCGGCCTTCCCAGGAAGGCATGTGTCCGGCCCTGCCCGTGAAAATCGAGTTGAACACCGCCTGTCGGTAACCGCCATAAATCCAGTGATCGTCGACGAGATCGGGGGCACCGAAATCGACCGACCCCCGGGCGTTGTCGCCGTGACAGGATGCGCAGTTGAACGCGAACACTTCGGCACCGTGAGTCATATCGTCGACGGACGCGCCGCTCCCCAGCGCCAGAAGATAGTCGGTCACCGCCAGGATATCGCTGCGCCCCAACATTCCGTCCCGACCGAAGGCCAGCATTTGCGAAAACCGCGTTTCGGGATGAGCTGCATTGATACCGACACGGATGGTCTCATGGATGGTGTCGAGATCGTCCCCCCACATCAACGGAGCCTGGGAGATATTGGGAAACCCTGAATTCCCCACGCCCTTGCCGCCATGACAGGCCTGGCAATTGTCGCCGAAAAGCGTCTTGCCATAGCCTTTGACGAGGTTCATCACCTGCGGATCGGATGCAAGCGTCGCCAACGGTTCGGTTTCGATCCGCTGCGTCCACTCGGCCCGTTCTAGGCGCGCCAAGGCCACCCGCGCTTCGACGGACGTGCGCTGGTCGATGCCCAAAAGGCCGCGTGTATAGGAGTTGATCCCTGGCCAGGCCGGCATAAGGATCGTCCACACGATGAGATAGAGAGCACCAAGCGTCAGCCCGATAAACACGATACGCGGAACGGGGGTGCCAAGTTCCTTGATCCCGTTCCATTCATGTCCGGTCGTCAAGCGGCCGGTAACGGGGTCCCGGTCGGGTGCAGGTGCGCTCATGGCCGGTCCTCGTCGTTATCGAGCGGTGCCCGTTTGGCGGCGTCGAATTTTTTCGCATTCGAAGGCCAGAAAACATAAACAAGAACGGCCAGCGACATGGCGATCAGGTAAAAAAGGCCGAAGGACTTGGCGAAGGCCACAAGGGTGTCGTGATCGGGGAGCATTACCGTGCCTCCGCTACAGCAGTTTGGTAGGGTGTTTCGGTCAGGCGACCCAGTATCTGGAGATAAGCCACGAGTGCGGCCATTTCGGTGATCTGGCCGGGACGACCGTCGAACAGGCCGATATTGGTCTCTGCGCCATAGCGCTCCAGCACATCATAGGCGGCGGCCGCATCGGGACTGGCCTGGGCCACCGCATCGCGCGGGGCGTTGGCGATCATCTCATCGGTATAAGGCACGCCGACGGCGCGCATGGCAGCAAGGTGCCGGTCGAGATCGTCGGTCCTTAGCGGGGTTTCCAGCAGCCATCCGTAGCGAGGCATGTTGGACTCAGGCACGACGTCACGCGGATTGACGAGATGGGCCACGTGCCAATCATCGGAATATTTCCCACCCACGCGGGCAAGGTCCGGACCGGTGCGCTTGGAACCCCAGAGCATGGGATGGTCGTACTGGCTTTCAACCGCCAGCGAATATGGACCGTAGCGATCGACCTCATCGCGCAGGGTGCGGATCATCTGGCTGTGACAGGCGTAGCACCCTTCCCGGATATAGATGTTCCGCCCGGCGAGTTCGAGCGGGGTATAGACCCGCATGTCGGGCGCCTCCTCGACGGTTTCGTCGATGGTGAACAGGGGGGCGATTTCGACGAACCCGCCGATCGAGGACACGACGATGATCGCAAGGACGAACCCGATTGCGCTGCGCTCGAGCCGGGAATGAAGTTTGAGCATCTGGTTATTCTCCTGCAGGAACCGCTTGGGGAGCGGTGGCTGGCAGATCGGGGGCGACATTCTCGCTGGTCCGCTCGACCATGCGGATTGTCATGAGGACGTTATAAAGGGCCACGATGGCGCCGAGCAGGAACAGTGTCCCGCCGATGGTCCGGGCGACGTAGTAGGGATGCATGGCGACGAGGGACTCAAGGAATGAGTAGGTGAGCGTTCCGCTCTCATCGTAGGTGCGCCACATCAGGCCCTGGATGACGCCCGAATTCCACATGGCAAACACGTAGACGAGCGTACCCGAGAGGGCGAGCCAGAAGTGGACCTCGACCAATGCCTTGGAATAGAGCTGGGATTTCTTCCACATCCAGGGCACGAGCGCATAGAGCGAGCCGAAAGTGATCATCGCTACCCATCCGAGCGCGCCGGCATGGACGTGGCCAATGGTCCAGTCCGTATAGTGGGACAGCGAGTTCACGGGCCGGATGGCCATGAAGGATCCTTCAAGGGTGGTGATGGCATAAAAGATCGCAGCCAGCATCATGAAGCGCAGCACCGCATCGTCGCGTACCTTGTGCCATGCGCCATTGAGCGTGAGCAGGGCATTGCCGGCAGACGCCCAGGAAGGAATCAGCAAAACGACCGAGAACACCATGCCCAGCGTCTGCACCCAGTGCGGCAAAGCGGTATAATGGAGGTGGTGGGAACCCGCCCACATGTACATGAAGGTGATGCCCCAGAAGCTGATGATCGACAGCCTGTAGGAAAAGATGGGACGTTCCGCGCGCTTGGGCAGGTAATAATACATCATGCCCAGAAAGCCGGCAGTGAGGAAGAAGGCCACGGCATTGTGGCCGTACCACCATTGGGTCATGGCATCCTGCACGCCCGAGAACAGGCTATAACTCTTGGCCTGGGTGAGCGAGATCGGCACCGCGAGGTTGTTGACGATATGGAGCATCGCCACGACCAGGATGAACGCCATGTAATACCAATTGGCGACGTAGATATGAGGCTCCTTGCGGCGCATCAGCGTGCGGATATAGATGAGAAAATAAGCAACCCACACAAGGACCAGGAGAATGTCCGCGTACCATTCGGGCTCGGCGTACTCCTTGGATTGAGTGATGCCCAGAACGTAGCCGCTGGCGGCCAGGACGCAGAAGAGGTTGTAGCCGACAAGCACGAACCAGGGGCTGAACTGATCGGGGATACGAGCCCGCGAAGTGCGCTGGAGGACGTGGAATGATGTGGCAATCAAAGCGTTGCCGCCGAAGCCGAAAATCACGCCGCTGGTATGGATCGGCCTGATGCGACCAAAGCTCGTCCAGGGTCCGGCAAGGTTGAAATCGGGGTAGGCAAGTAGAAGGGCCACCCAGGCTCCGACGGCCATACCGATGACACCCCAGACCAGAGCTAGGATAATGCCTGCTTTGGTAGGTGCGTCGAAATACTCGTCATAGCTGCTTTGAGGCGGGTTCGGTGCGCTCCACACACGAAGCATCATGAACAGCCCGGCAAGGCCGAAGAGGATCATGATCCACCCGTGCGCGGCCAACGGGTCACCCCTCCCGCCTATCGCAAAGGCAAATCCAAAGCCTGTAAGAACGAGAAAGAGCAGACTCGAAAGGGCGCGTTCGTCGCGCGTCAGACTGGACATTTTTCGGGGCGTTCCGGTGCTTGGCTCTGGAAAATAAGAAGTATTTCCGATGCATCTTATCGGCTTGGCGGCGCCCGCAATTTGATCTAGGTCAAATTGCAGAACGGTGTCCCCTGCGACAGAGGAGCGCTGTGCCGTAATCGATCGGAGCACGTTCCGATCCTCAAACGAATCTGGGTTACAAGTGTCATGACGCCTGGCCGGGATCCCCTCACCTGCGATGTTCGCCCCCTGATTGCGCAGGGTGTCGAGCCTTTCGCTCGCATCATGGAGGCGGTAGGCAGGCTTGGACCGGGTCAGGCGTTACGACTTCTTGCGCCGTTCAAACCCATGCCCCTGGTTCAGGTCATGCAGCGCAAGGGATTTTCCGCGACCCTCTCGCCGCTTACCGGTGGAGACTGGGAGGCTGTTTTCGAGCCGCTCGCAGGGGACAGGGAACGACCTGAGGCCGACTTGGACTGGCCTGAACCGCGGCGGTTTCTCGATTGCACAGGCCACATGCAGGGCCAAGCCGATGCGCTGGTCCGTGAGGAGTTGGCGATGCTCGGTCCCGGAGAGGTGCTGTTTGCCTTGTTGCCGGAAGACCCGTTGGCGCTCAAGCGGGACTTCGATGAAGCGGGTATGCGTTGGGCAGGGCAGTGGGACGCTGTCACCTCGGGCTACGCGATCATGGTGCAGCGCCGGCTTGCCTAGTCCGGAGGAAGCACGAGGCCGAAATCTCGTGGATCGAGTTCGAGATCGGCCAGAGTGTGCGCGTCCAGTTCCGCCAGAAAGGCAGCGAGTGCGGAATGGAGCACGCACTTGAGCCGGCATTTGGCAGTAATCGCGCAGCCGTTCTTGGAACTCATACACTCCACAAGCGCAAAATCGGGCTCGGTGGCGCGCAGGATGGCGCCCAGATTGATGTCGGCTGCTGGACGCGACAGGCGCAGGCCACCGGAGCGGCCGCGGACTGAGACGAGATAGCCCGTCCGGACGAGAAGATTGGCGACCTTCATCAGGTGGGCACGCGAAATGCCATAGGCATGCGCCACTTCTTCAATAGTAATCAGGCGATCATCCATCGAGGCTGCATAGAGCAGCAGCCGCAGGGAATAGTCACTGAATCGGGTCAGATGCATCTCGATTTGCAGCGTCGGCGGGCGCTGGCCATCAGCCTCGTGTGATCCGGACGTGCCAGATGTCCGGCCCCCGGCGCAGGTAATCCCAATCGAAGCCGTCGCCATAGAGCGAGACGAATTGGCGGTGCAAAGGTGCCGGGTCATAGTCGTTGACGATATCGAACCCCTGTCCCGGCTCTAAATCTCCGAAGATGCGGAATATCGCCTGATGACGCACGGCTGGAGGAACAGAACGCACGTCCACAACGCGGGCCCCTGATTCAATTGTGCTCACGATGGCTCTCCTCGAAAATGGGGAAGCGACACGGCCCGCATGGCAGGGCCATCGGCGGGAGCGGTTATTCGGGTGGGCACCATTGCCAGTGCCTGGGCGAGCGGAGCGGGAAGGGACATGCTGACTACTGCGCTAAAGATGTTGCCCGACATTAATGGACCTCACCACGGTTGTATTTGAGCTAGGTCAAGGACCAACCCCGATCCTGGCGTGACATGTCCTCATCATGCCGAACCTGCCGCCAAACGCCCCATCCCGTCCCCAGGAGGTCAGATCGCTTCCTTCATTGCGTGATCGTCGTGGCAGGCTCGATCCCGACGATGCGCCGCATGGCATAGCGCTCCATGTGGACATGCCTGCGCATCCCGCGAGCAAAGCCCACGAACAGTAAGCGTGCATAGCCCGCCGCGAGCGGGCAGCGCCCGGCCAGCGCGTCGAGGGTTTCGAGGACTTCTTCCATCTGGCAGGCATCCTCGCAGTGCTCGGCGGACAATCGCCGGAATATGTGCCGCATTACCGGATCCTCGCGCGCCAGGTGTTCGAGGGCCGGCATCAGGCTCAGGTCCTCGAGCAGGCGAACGTTTTCAAGACAGGAAATGAGAGCTGCGCCGACCTCCCTGCATTCTTGCCTGTCGATATCGCTTGTCGCGCCTTCGCCCAGGCATAAGAGTCGGTCGCAGCCGAGCAGCAGGTTGCTGTACCCCAATTCAAGCGTCGAAAACATGCGTTGGGTATGTTGGTCGCGATACATCGCCACCTCAATAACGTGTTGCGGCAAGCGGATCGGCGCCGAAGAGGAACGCATGTCCTCCGAGGAGCATCCAACCCGTCAGCACCGAGGCTACGGCCATCGCAGCCAGAAGCGGCAGATCGAACCGCAGGCGGGCGCGGCCTTGGATAATGGCGAGGAACGGGATGATCGATGTCGTCTCGGCCACCTTGGGCCATCTGCTCCCGAGCCTGCGCCGTGAGCGCCGGTCGCCGAGAACGAATCCGGCCAAGGCCAGAAGCGCCAGAACGCCGAACAGAAGCACCGAGCGCATATCGCCGTTGGGTGGAATGTGGCCTCCTGCCCAAAGAAACGCCCCCCAGAAAACGGGATGCCGCGTGACCTCGACGATAGCGCCGGTTTGCCGGCGCGAGTCTGGAAAAAAGGACAGAGACATCGGATTGGGGGAAAGCAACCCGGCGACGATGAGAAAGACCGCAACGGGTGACACGATGATCGTCACCCAGGCCTGCCAGCCCGAAGGGTACCACAACAGTGTTACAGGGGCTTCCAGCGTTGCGAGGATCAGCCAGGTGAGGGCCAGTATCGATATGGCCGAATAGATGACGATATAGGATGGCAGGCCCAATCTGATGACCAGAACATCCCGAACGCCAGGCAGGGCCGTCACAAGATGGGTGAGCAGAAACACCGACAGGGCCAGCACGACATGGGTCATTGTCCAACTCCAGTTTCGGGGTTGTGCCGCCGCTAAAGAGAAGCGAGCTGCCTGCTGTCAATCACGGGCAGCTCGATGATCCTTGTCAGAGGCCTAGGGTTTCGTAGGCCGCAGCAAGGCGCTGGCCTGCGACCGGCGGCTGGCGCACACCCTTCACCGCTTCGATATTGTGGGGATCGTCACCGACCTTGATCACGCCGACCATGCCCATGGCGAGATGCGGCGTACATTTTACGCCGTAGACGCCCGGCACATCGAAGGTGATGGTGACATCCTTGCCGAGCGTGCTGCGGAAGGCCTCTACACCCTCCGGGAACATACCGGCGATGAATTCGACATTGTGCCCGGGATCCGTGGCCAGGAACGTAACCGTATCACCCGGCTGGACATGAAGAGCGGCAGGCTCGAAGACCATGACCCCCGCTGCGCCCTTATTGAGCATTTTGACTTCATGATCGGCAGCAAAGGCTGGCACGGCCAACAAGGCAAGCGTGGCAGCGAATGCGGCGGCGAGAGGCGTTTTCATTTTGAACTCCATTTCTAGGCGCATAAACGAGCGCTTGGAGACTCATTAAAGCAGCGCCGTCTCACCCTCCTTGTCCCAAGACAAACTCACGTGCGACATTCTGTCGTTACAAATAGATTAACAGCGCAAGATCAAAAATACTTGGTGCGACAATATAGCCAAGCCCTAGCCGAGCGATGTTTGTTCCGGCGCAAACTGAACTTCTCCGCTTTCTTTTAAAACTCTCCTGACACGGCCCAACTGAGGGCTGTACAAGCCAGGAGAATAAAATGACCAAGTTCAATATCGTGCTACGCCGGACCCTGCTTGCAGGGGCGGCAACGGCAGCTCTGGCGATACCCTTGGGCCTCGCCCTTCCCGCGTTCGCCAAGGACGTCGTCGATTTCGAAAGCCTTGAGCGGATCACGGTAGACCTTGTGGCTCCACCCTTTGCTCCTGCGCACGAGCAGATCGCGCCGGCTGAGCCGCGGGTGGTGCAGTTCCGGATGGAAATCGAAGAAAAACCCATGGTCGTCGACGGCCAGGGTACGGTCCTTCGCGCCATGACCTATGACGGGTCGATGCCTGGCCCGCTGATGGTCGTGCATGAGGGCGACTATGTCGAACTCACGCTGGTCAATCCCGAGACCAACGAGATGCCGCACAATGTCGACTTCCATGCCGCGACGGGCGCCAAGGGCGGTGGCGCGCTGACCAATATCTATCCAGGTGAAGAGGTTGTGCTGCGCTGGAAAGCGACCCGACCCGGCGTCTTTGTCTATCATTGCGCGCCGGAGGGTATGATTGCCTGGCACGTGGTGTCGGGGATGAGTGGTGCCGTTCTGGTCTTGCCGCGCGACGGCCTCAAGGACCACGAAGGCAATCCGGTCACTTACGACGATATCTTCTATATCGGCGAGAACGACCTTTATATCCCGCGTGACGAGGACGGGAACTTCAAGACCTACGACACACTGGGCGAGAGCTTCGGCGATACGCTCGAGGTTATGAAGGGACTGATCCCGACGCACATAGTGATGAACGGTGCGGTTGGTGCGCTGACCGGGGAAAATGCGCTCAAGGCCAAGGTCGGGGAGACCGTGCTCATCATTCACAGCACCGCCAACCGCGACAGCCGTCCTCACCTCATTGGCGGGCATGGCGATTATGTGTGGCCGGAAGGCAGCTTCAACAACACCCCGCTTCGCGATCTCGAAACCTGGCTCATTCCGGGCGGCGCTGCGGGAGCTGCGCTCTACACCTTCCTCCAGCCAGGCGTCTATGCCTACGTCAACCATAACCTCATCGAAGCCGAACAGCTCGGTGCGGCAGCCCACGTCCTCGTTGAAGGCGAGTGGAACGACGATCTGATGACCCAGGTCGTAGCGCCCCGACCGATCGAATAGGCGAGAGCCTGATTCTGCGGTCCGGCCAACGGCGGCCGGGCCGCCTTCTTCTCGAATGGAAGCGCAAATGACCGCAATAATGGGACTTAAGAATGCCGGATCGGTCGCAATGCCTCTCGTTGTACTGGCTGCAATCGGAGCCGGTGCCATTGTCCTGTTTTCACCGGACGGCGGAGCAACCGGCGGGCACACACCGGTCGAATCGGTGCTGGTAGCCCCTGGTTCTGTCACCTACCGCGATGCCGGCCAGTTTTCTGTTGGCGGGCACGATATCGATGCGCCCCTCGCGACGCGGCTGGTTTCGGTGCAGCTCGAAGTGATGAAATATCAGGTTTCCGCGGCCGATTATAAGGCTTGCGTCGATGCCGGGGCCTGTGCTCCGCTCGACAGACGGCAAACGGCAAGGGTGGATCTGCCCGCCACCGGAGTGAGCTTTCTCGATGCCACGGCCTATGCGCAGTGGTATTCGCGTCAGGCGGGCGAGACATGGCGCCTTCCTACCAATCTCGAATGGTTGCATTTTGCGCAAGTTGAGGGCGACACCGCCGCAGCGGCGATTTCTGGCCAGAGTCTTTCGGATCGTTGGCTGGCCGAATACAGGTCCATGGCGGCACGCGGTAAACAAGGCGAGCCAACCGTGCAGCCGCGAGGGGCATTTGGGGAGAATGCGCTGGGCATTGCCGATATCGCCGGTAATGTATGGGAGTGGACAGATACATGCCTCGAGCGCGTGGTGCTTAACGCTGCCGGCAATGTGATGTCGAGGCTCGACAACTGTGGTGTGCGGGCGCTGCAAGGCCAACACAGGACCTATATGTCGGGCTTTATTCGCGATGCGGTGGCCGGGGCCTGCGCTGCGGGTCTACCACCGGATCACCTTGGCTTCCGCCTCGTGCGTGAACCGAAATGGCACGATCCGCTGATCGGTTGGATACGCGCCATCGTGCGGCGGTTTGCCTGACCTAGCTACTAGCCGTTGCCCGGCGGTTCCCGTCGGCCTAAGTTGTCCGAAACGAACCGACCGACCGGACACCTCGCGCGCCTATGGCCCATCCCTATCTCGATACGATCCGCCGGTTTGATCTTTTCCAGTCATTGGACGAGCCGGCGCTCGCACAAATGTTCGAACGCGCCACGTTGCGCCGGTACGGCGCGAGCTCCGCAGTGTTTGAGCAAGGGGCGGAGGCGCACGAATTTTTCGTGCTCGTCGAAGGGCGGCTCAAGGTTTCGCAGGTGACCGAGGACGGTCAGCAGGTCATCATCCGTATCGTTGTGCCGGGCGACCTGTTCGGTATCGCCAAGGCTTTGCAGCGGCACGACTATCCCGGCACGGCAATCGCTGTCGTCGACAGTGCTGCTTTGGCTTGGCCGATGGGGCTATGGGGCAGCTTCATCGAAAAGCACGCTTCGCTCGCGATCGGCGCGATGCACGCTGTCGGCCAGCGCCTCCAGGAATCGCACGCGCGCCTGCGTGAAATGGCCACCGAGGAGGTGGAGAGGCGGGTGGCTCATGCGGTATTGCGGCTTTTGCAGCAATCAGGTCGCAAGGAAGCAGATGGAATCAGGATCGATTTTCCGATTTCCAAGCAGGATCTCGCTGAGATGACCGGCACGACACTCCACACCGTCTCCCGCATCCTAACCGCTTGGCAAGAAAAGGGACTGGTCCAGACGGGGAGGCAGCGGCTTTTGGTGCGCGATCCGCACAGACTCATGATGCTTGCCGACAATGTCGGCGAGACGCGCTGATCCGCGTCGAATCCTTAAGCATTGCAGCCACCGCGTCGGGTGACATGCCATGTTCGAGCGCGGCTTCCCCAACGGTATGAAAACCGGAAATCGGACACCCTACACAGTGCATTCCGTGGGCGATGATGGCCGGCACCGTGTGCGGCCAGCGCGTCATCACCTCGAGCATGGTCATGGTCTTGTCGATGCCAGGCATTGGTCTCGTCCATTGATCCAGCTTCTATCCTAGCCGGCAAGCGTCGCGATTTCCTTGTGACAGCGCAAAGACAACCCATCGTTCATGCTTCAAGAGTGGCATCGTAATCTCGATCATGGAGTTGAGACGTGTTCTTTACCCGTATCGCCAATGGCGGCATCCCGCGCGGGATCGCCGCTAACGGCCCGGCGATCCTCTCCTACGGCTTCAGGCCCTTTTTCCTTTTAGCCGGCGTTTGGGCAATTCTGGCGATGTCGCTCTGGGTGATGGCACTGATCTCTGGATGGCCGGTGGGCGGGACGTTCGGACCGGTCAACTGGCATGCCCACGAAATGGTCTTCGGTTACACCAGTGCGGTGATGGGGGGCTTCATGCTCACCGCGATACCAAACTGGACCGGCCGCCTTCCGGTATCCGGAACGCCGCTTCTCGCCCTTGTGGCGTTGTGGTTTGCCGGAAGGTTGGCCCTATTGTTTCCCGACGCGCTGGGATTGCCCATATCCCTTACAATCGAAGCCGCATTTCTGCCGGCGCTGACGCTGGTGGCGCTGCGCGAGATCATGGCAGGGCGGAATTGGAAGAACCTCAAGATACTGGCCGGCCTCAGTGCGCTGACGACGGCAAACATTTGGTTCCATATCCTCGCCTTCAGTGGCGAGGACACAAGCATTGCGAGCCGCATGGCGATTGCAGCATTGGTGATGCTGATCTGTCTTGTTGGCGGGCGGATCGTGCCCAGCTTTACACGCAACTGGCTGTCGCGGCGGAGGCAAAAATTGCTGCCCGCACCGTTCGACCGGTTCGATCAGGGAACGCTGCTCCTGACGCTCGCCGCCTTCGTCCTGTGGGTAAGCGCGCCTGACGACTGGCTGACCGCCGCACTGTGTTTCGCTGCCGGCATAGCGCAGGGCTTGCGGCTCGTGCGGTGGCGCGGTGGTTCGAGCTGGCGCGAGCCCATCGTTGGCGCGCTCCATCTCGCATATGCCTTCGTTCCCTTGGGACTTGTGGTGATCGGATTTGGGGCAACAGGCCTTCTGACCCATGCTTCGGCAGCACACGTGCTGCTGGTCGGCGCGATCGGGGGGATGACACTGGCGGTGATGTCGCGTGCAGCCCTTGGGCATACCGGGCGCGAGATCAAGGCGCCAGTGCTGATCGTCGTGGCCTATAGCTATGTGGCAGCGGCGGCGTTGGTTCGTCCTCTGGTGGATCTCGTCCCGGCATTGTACTTCCCGATCTTCTCGGTCAGTGGGCTGTTGTGGATCTTTGCTTTCGCGCTGTTCTGCGCGGTTTACGCGCCGATCCTTCTCAAGCCGCGCGTAGAGAAAGCGAGGTAGATGATGGCACGTGTGCTGTGGGCATCCGCTGGATGCATTGCCGTGGCGCTTGCGGCGGCAGGAGTAGTGTTGCCGCTCTTGCCGACGACGCCCTTCTTGTTGCTCGCAGCATTCTGTTTTGCACGCGGCTCTCAGCGTCTGCATTACTGGCTCCTCACGCACCGGCGGTTCGGGCCCCTTCTCGCGGACTGGCAGGAGAAGGGTGCCATTGCGCCGCGCGCCAAGGCCATTGCTATTGCGGTGATCGTCGCAACCTTCACGCTATCGTTGCTCTTAGGGTTGGCGCCTTGGCTTCTCGCCGTGCAAGGCGCTGTTCTGGCTTGTGCCGCAACGTTCGTCCTGACTCGTCCCAACCCGCCAACGCGCGCTGAGAGCCAAGAAGAACATCAAGCTACAGCTGCCGAAAACAGCAGCGGCCGCTGCCAGGAGCACATCCAGAGCGGTCCGCTCGATCAAATGAGAAGCGGAGCATCGTGCAGTGGCACACGGCCTTCGGCTTGCCCTTGACAACAACACCGGACTTTCTTTGGCTTATTAGAAGTGTACTGGCGCAGCGTGCGCAAACTGCACCGACAGGTCGGGTGCGATTAGAGCGTCTCGACATCACTGCTGGCTTGCTTCAGCGTCGTTCCTATCAGATCCCATTGGCACTGTGAGCCGATCACGAATGGGCACTGGGCTGAGGCGAAATGCAGTATCAAACAAAGCAAGGGCACACGAAGATGCATACTGCTTCACTCATGCTCGAAAAAACCCTGTATTATCAGCAATATAGCAAACAAAATGGCGGAGAGGGAGGGATTCGAACCCTCGGAACGCTTGCGCGCTCAACGGTTTTCGAGACCGCCCCGTTCGACCACTCCGGCACCTCTCCGTCTTGGTGACGCGTCCCGCCGCTGGGAGCCGGCCGCGCTGGGGTCTCTTGGGTGGGCGCTATATGGCATAGGCGCTCTTGGCCCGCAACACCTTGTTTGCGGCTTGGACAAGTTCGGTTACGCTCCTCCCATGAATGCACCGATGAACGCAGACCCGTCCCTGCCGCTCTTTGTTTACGGCACCTTGTGCGACCCGCACATTCGCGCCCTCGTGCTGGGCCAACGCCTGGCCGATGAAGCGTTGCAACGGGTGAGCGCGCCTGGCTGGCGTGCTGTCTATATACCCGGCGTGCTTTATCCCGCGCTCGTCGCCAACCAGGACGATGCGGCTGACGGCCTGCTGATCGAAGGCCTTTCGGCCGCCGCTCTCGCCCGTCTCGATGTTTATGAAGGGAACCAGTACCGACGCGAAGCGCTTCTCGTCCGGAGCGGGAACAACACTGTCGGCGCTCAGGCCTATCTGCCACGCCGGGCGATTTCTGCGAACGCGCCGCGCTGGGACTTCGAGCATTGGACCCGCATCCACAGGAGCGATTTTTTGCGCGAGGAGTTTCCGCCGGCCGGTATCGAGAAGGACAACGGGGAGAGAACCGATGTTTGAACGCGATGAGATCGAAACGGCCAAAGGGCCGCTTGCAATCATTCCCGTCCACCATGCGAGCCTCGTTCTGGAATGGAACGGAGAGACCATTTTTTGCGACCCCGTCGGCGGCGCGGGGCGTTACGCCGCGCTCGAGCGGCCGACTCTCATCGTTCTCACGCACCATCACGACGATCACCTGGATTTTGAAACGCTCGACGCCCTGATTTCAGACGAAACCGCGCTCGTCGCCCCAAAGCGCGTGTACGACCAGATGCCCGCCGACATCGCCGCCAGGACCAAGATGATGATGGCAAATGGCGACGAGGCAAAGGTCTGCGGCGTCCGGCTAAAGGCGATCCCCATGTACAATACCACCCCCGAGCGGGCCAAATACCACGAAAAAGGGGTGGGCAACGGTTATCTCTTCGACTTTGCCGGCACAAAGGTCTATCTCGCTTCCGACACAGAGCCGATACCGGAGATGGACGATCTCGGCCCCGTCGATATCGCCTTCCTCCCCATGAACCTCCCCTATACGATGACTCCTGATCAGGTCGTAACCTGCATTGGAAAGGTGGAGCCCAGAGCCGTCTACCCTTTTCATTACGGATTTGCCTCCGGCGAAATCGGTACCCAACCGCAAGAGCTATCTGCCGCACTGCCTCCTGGCAGCCGAACCGAAATCAGGATCCGCGACTGGTATCCTGACCGCTGAGGCCGCCACGAGGGGCCCAAGCCGCTTGACTCGCGGGACATTTGCACCGATAAGCACCGGCAAACGCGCGGAGGGGCATCCCCACGCGCCTGTTTTGTTTGTTCAACACGCAGCCACAGGCCGCCCGGACACCTGCCAACATCAGGCGTCAAAGACGAAGACCGCGGACAAAAAGGGCACCGCCGCGGCGCCGCAGGACGCGAAAACATAAGGGAACCGGGCTTTCTCGTCCGGTCACAGACAAATGACGTTCGCAGTCATCAAGACCGGCGGCAAGCAATATAAGGTTGCTGCCAACGATCTGGTCCGGATCGAAAAGATCGCCGGAGACGCCGGTGAAGTTGTAACCTTCGAAAACGTGCTGATGGTCGGCGACACCATCGGTGTCCCGCTCGTCGAGGGCGCGCTGGTGGCCGGCGAGGTCGTCGAGCAATTCCGCGACAAGAAGGTCATCATTTTCAAAAAGAAGCGCCGCCAGCACTATCGCCGCAAGAACGGTCACCGGCAGGAGTTGACCCTCGTGCGCATCACCGAGATCCTGACCGGCGGCGCAAAGCCCTCGGCCAAGAAAGCCGCCGCACCCAAGAAGGCCGAAAAGGCCGAGGCTGTTCCGGTCGCCGACGTCGCAGAGGAAAAGCCTGCGAAAAAGGCGCCTGCCAAGAAGGCCGAGACCAAGGCGGAAGCTGCGGACGCGACGAAAACCAAGGCCAAGGCTCCTGCAAAGAAGCCAGCGGCCAAGAAGGCCGAAAAGGCCGACAAGGAATAAGGACGAACAAAGATGGCCCATAAGAAAGCAGGCGGTTCATCCCGCAACGGTCGCGACACCATTGGCCGCCGTCTCGGCGTCAAGAAGTTCGGTGGCGAAACGGTTGTGGCCGGCAACATCATCATCCGCCAGCGCGGCACCAAGTGGCACCCCGGCACCAATGTCGGCTTGGGCAAGGACCACACCATTTTCGCGCTGGTCGACGGCACCGTGACGTTTGCCACCAAGTCGGGCGGCAAGAGCTTTGTGTCTGTCGAGCCAGTCAAGGCAGCCGAATAACGGCGGTCGGATATAAACCGAAACGCCGGAGACCTTCTCCCCTGCGTTGCGGTCAGCTAGAGATAAGGGGAGCCGGTCACCGGCTCCCCTTTTTTGCATTTGGGTTCAGGTGATGGACACCGACTTTTCGACCGATTGGCTGCCCTCGCGGATCGAGACTGCGCGCCTCGTCTTGCGCGCGCCGCACATGGACGATGTGCCGACCATTGCGCGTTTGGCCAATAATGAAAAGATTCATCGCATGACTGCGCGCGTTCCCTTCCCCTACGGGACAGCGGACGCCATCGCCTTTGTCGAGGACTTCGCGCAGCGCCCCGAGGAACGCCCGTTCGTTATAACGGTTGCGTCCGATGGGGTAGCGGGCGTCGTCGGGCTGACCTTCCAGCCCGGGGAAGCGCCAGAACTCGGCTATTGGCTGGGCGAACCCTATTGGGGACGTGGCCTTGCGACAGAAGCGGTGCAGGCGCTCGTGCAGGCCGCACTTGGAAGACGCGAGTGCCCGGCGCTGATCGCGCGTGCCATTTCGGAAAACCGCGCATCGCGAGCCATTCTTGAAAAAATCGGTTTCGTTCTTGAAAGCGAAGCAATTGCCGCGTGCGGACCGCATTCGGGCGTATCGGTTGCCCGCTACAGGATCGGAGCGACGGGGCAATGACAGGGTCCCAACCCGAGATCGAGACTCTCAGGCTCGTCCTGCGCCGTCCGCGTCTGCGCGATGCGCCGCGCATTGCTGCCCTCCTCAATGACTACGAGGTCACCAAAAACCTCGCCCGGGTCCCTTACCCCTATACGATGCAAATGGCTTTTGACTGGCTGATCCGGCAGAAGCGCGAATGGTCACCGGAATCGATAACATTTGCCATTTGCGAAAAGGAGGCCGGGCTCATAGGTTTCTGCGGCACCCATCGCGAGGGACGCTTGCCCGAGATCGGCTACTGGCTCGGACGGGCCTATTGGGGCAAGGGTTATATGACCGAGGCGACGCGTGCGGTGATCGACTGGTATTTTTCCCACTCGACCGGCGACACTCTCGTCTCGGGTGTTTTTCATTTCAACACCGCCTCGCTCCGTATCCAGGACAAGCTGGGCTTTGTAAGAACCCGGATCGGCAAGCGTATCTGCCTTGCCCAAAAGGCCGAGATCGACCATATCGAGACCGAACTTACCCGCGACGCCTTTTACAAGGCGCTGGAGACACTATGAAATTCCTCGACCAGGCCAAGGTCTTTATTCGTTCGGGCAATGGCGGTGCCGGCGCCATCGCCTTCCGACGCGAAAAATTCGTTGAGTTCGGCGGTCCTAACGGCGGCAACGGCGGGCGGGGCGGCGACGTCATCGTCGAATGCGTCGATGGACTCAATACGCTTATCGACTATCGTTATCAGCAGCACTTCCGGGCCGGAACCGGCACGCACGGCATGGGGCAGAACCGCACCGGCCCCGATGGCGAAGACGTCATCCTTAAAGTGCCCGTCGGTACGCAGATTTTCGAGGAGGACGGGGAAACGCTTATTGCCGATTTCACCGAGATCGGCCAGCGCGAAGTGCTCTTGGAGGGCGGTAATGGCGGCTTTGGCAATGCCCATTTCAAATCCTCTACCAACCAGGCTCCCCGGCGCGCCAATCCGGGCCTTGCCGGCGAGGAAAAATGGATATGGCTGAGGCTTAAACTGATTGCAGATGCCGGCCTCGTCGGCCTGCCCAATGCCGGCAAGTCGACGTTTCTTTCTGCGGTGACCGCGGCAAAGCCCAAGATCGCCGATTATCCTTTTACGACCCTTCATCCCGGCCTCGGCGTCGTCCGTATCGGCGCGCGCGAATTCGTGCTCGCCGATATACCGGGCCTCATCGAAGGCGCATCGGAGGGAGCTGGGCTTGGCGACCGTTTCCTGGGCCATGTCGAACGCTGCGCGGTGCTGATCCACCTCATCGACGGGACCCAGGAGGATGTGGCGGGCGCTTATCGCACCATCCGGGACGAACTCGCCGCGTATGGCGGGGGGCTGGCAGAAAAAGAAGAAATCGTCTGCCTCAACAAGATCGATGCGCTTGATGAGCAAACTGTCGAGGAACGTGCCTCAATGCTGGGAGAGGCTTGCGGAGGTACGGTCCTCACCATCTCGGGTGCGACCGGTCATAACGTCGATACTGTGTTATATGCGGTCCTCGAAGCCCTCGATCACGGTAAGGAAAACGAGGCACGCTCCTCACGGATCGCGCCGGAGCAAAAATGGACGCCCTGATGGCCGCCACCGAGCCCCAAATCAACGCGCTTGCCCCTTATAAACGGCTGGTCGTAAAGATCGGTTCGGCGCTGCTCGTAGATACAAAGACCGGAAAACTCCGCGAGCCCTGGCTTGAATCACTCGCCGCGAGCATCGCAACCCTGAAAGCGCAAGGCCGCGAGGTGGTGATCGTTTCTTCGGGCGCGATCGCGCTCGGACGCCGTATCCTTGGGCTTTCCGCCAAGTCCTTGCCGCTCGAACAGAGTCAGGCCGCTGCCAGTGCGGGGCAGATCGCTCTATCCCAGGCCTGGGCCGGCCACCTTGGCAAGCATGGGATCGTGACGGGGCAGATTCTTCTCACCCCCAATATCACTGAAGAACGACGTTATTTCCTGAACGCGCGCACGACCGTCAATACGCTTTTGAGCCTTGGCGCCGTGCCCATCATCAACGAGAACGATTCGGTTGCGACCCTGGAAATCCGTTATGGCGATAACGACCGGCTGTCGGCGCGCGTCGCCTCGATGATAGAGGCCGATCTTCTGGTGTTACTCTCGGACGTCGATGGACTCTACACGGCTCCACCGGCTCGCGATCCCCTAGCCAAGCATATTCCTTTCGTTGCCGGCATCACCCCCGACATCGAGGCAATGGCGGGCGGAGCGGCCAGCCATCTTTCGCGCGGCGGCATGACAACCAAGATCGAGGCAGGCAAGATCGCAACCCATGCCGGGACCGCCATGATCATCGCCTCTGGCACCGGGCCAGACCCTCTTGGCACGCTCATGAACGGGGGCATTCATACGCTCTTTGCGCCCACCGCCACCACAAAGGCCGCACGCAAGCGCTGGATCATGGGCACCCTTGAGGTCGTCGGCCATATAACGATCGATGACGGCGCGGTCCGCGCGCTGGGCACCGGGCGCTCGCTTCTTCCGATTGGCGTAGTCACGGTAAGTGGCGACTTTGTTCCCGGCGATGCCGTTGCCATTCATGACCTTTCCGGCCGCGAGATCGCCCGCGGCCTTGCCGGCATGGACCGCGAGACAGCCGAACTGGTCAAAGGCAAGAAGAGCGACGCCATCAAGGAAATGTTCGGCCTCAATACCCGCACCGAGCTCGTCCATCGCGACAATCTCGTGCTGTTGAAGGCCTGAGGAGAAAAAAATGTCAGCAATGTCCAACAGCGACGGTGTCGCCGCCATGATGGCCGAAATCGGCCAAAAGGCTCGCTCCGCTGCGCGCGTACTGGCGACCGCCCCGGGCGCGCAAAAGGACAAGGCACTCCTCGCCGCGGCCGACGCGATCCTTGCAGGCGAAGACGCGATCCTTGCCGCCAATGCCAAGGACCTCGAGGCTGCAAGGGCCAACCGCGTTGCCGCATCCTTCATCGACCGATTGACGCTCAATGCCGATCGCATTGCCGCAATCGCCACGGCCCTGCGTGAAGTCGCCGACCTGCCCGATCCTGTTGGGGTTGAAATCGCCCGCTGGCAGCGCCCCAATGGGCTCGATATCGCTCGTGTGCGAACACCGTTGGGGGTTATCGGGGTTATCTTCGAAAGCCGCCCCAACGTCACCGCCGATGCTGGAGCCTTGTGCCTGAAGGCAGGAAACGCGGTGATCCTGCGTGGCGGCTCGGACAGCTTTTTTTCCTCGCGCGCCATTCACGATGCGCTTGTCGAGGGTCTTTCAGCCGCGGGTCTCCCCGAAGCGGCGATCCAGATGATTCCCACCACCGACCGCGCCGCTGTTGGCGAAATGCTCCGGGGGCTCGATGGCAGCATCGATGTCATCGTTCCCCGCGGCGGCAAGGCATTGGTCGCGCGCGTGCAGGAGGAGGCCCGCGTGCCCGTCTTCGCCCATCTCGAAGGTCTCGTGCACATCTACCTCGACAAGAGCGCAGATCTCTCTATGGCCGTCGATGTCATCGCCAACGCCAAGATGCGCCGCACTGGCATTTGCGGGGCAGCGGAAACCCTTCTTGTCGATCGCGCGGCGGTCAAAACCCATTTGAAGCCCGTCCTCGACGCTCTGGCTTCAAGGGGATGCGAAATTCGCGGCGATGCAGAAATCCAGGCAGTCTATGCCGGAGCGGCCACCGCGACCGAGGAGGACTGGCATACCGAATATCTCGACTCCATCATTGCGGTCAAAGTCGTGGACGGGATCGAAGGGGCGATAACCCATATCCAGACCTATTCGTCCAATCACACCGAAGCGGTGATTGCCGAGGATCCCAAAGTGGTCGAAGCCTTCTTCAACCGCCTCGATTCGGCGATCCTCCTCCATAACGCTTCGACCCAGTTCGCCGACGGCGGCGAATTCGGCTTTGGGGGCGAGATCGGCATCGCGACCGGCAAGATGCATGCGCGCGGCCCGGTCGGCGTCGAGCAATTGACGAGCTTTAAATATCTCGTTCGCGGCACAGGGCAGACCCGTCCTTGAGCGCGGCTTTCTTTTCCCGGGATATCGTTTCGCTGCCACCCTCCTCGCCGGGGATGCGCATAGGTCTGTTCGGCGGCAGCTTCAACCCGCCGCACGAAGGCCACCGCCTTGTGTCGCGCGAATGCCTCAAGCGCCTCGATCTCGACGCTGTCTGGTGGCTGGTGACCCCAGGGAACCCGTTAAAGGATCATTCCGATCTTGCCCCGCTCGATGCGCGCGTCCGCGCTGCCCGGGCACTTGTGGCCGGGCCCCGCTGTCACATCACCGGCTTTGAAGCCGCTCATGGATTTACCTACACCTTTGAAACCCTCTCCCACCTGCAAAAGACCCTTCCAGGGCGCAGATTCGTCTGGATCATGGGTGCCGACAGCCTTGCTGGCTTTCACCATTGGGAGCGCTGGGACGAGATTTTCTCAATGATGCCGGTTGCCGTCTATGTGCGGCCCGGCTCGACCCGCAAGGCCGCCGTTTCACGCGCCGCCTCACGTTTCCGCCACGGCCGGATCGATGAGTCGGACGCTCGGCTCCTGGCAACGCTCGATCCGCCCGCTTGGGTGTTTTTGCACGGGCTGATGAGCACACTGTCCTCATCCCAGCTGCGCAGCCGGAAATAGGGCGCCGTTCCTGACATTTGGTTACCGTCTCATTAACGACATTAAGTCATGATGACATTGTCGGTGTGCGCCGTCTTGGCAAACCCCTTGACGATGCGCATATTGGACGTTCCGGTGTGGTTTGCGCCGGATCCACAACGAAAGGAAAAAGTGCAACCCTGATGACCCACGGACACCTTCTCCAGGCGGAGGTCGCCCCTTAATGGCTCTCACGCCCATCAAGACCGCATCAAACGATGCATCCCCCAAGACCCTGCCGCAGCAGCCCCTTCTCGATCTGATCCTCGCTTGCCTCGAGGATACCAAGGCCGAAGACACCCTCGCCATAGACGTTACGGGAAAATCCAGCTTGACCGACCACATGGTCGTAACCTCGGGCCGGTCGAACCGCCATGTCGGCGCCATTGCCGACCAGCTCGTCAAGGCGTTGCGGGAAAACGGTTATGCCAAGCCCCGCATCGAAGGGCTGCCGACGGCGGATTGGGTTCTGGTCGATGCTGACGATGTGATCGTGCACGTCTTCCGGCCCGAAGTTCGCGAGTTCTACAACATCGAGAAGATGTGGGCTGCGGATTTCAAGGCCGACGCACACTGACCGTCTGACGGATAGTCGATGCGCATTATGCTTGTTGTCGTCGGGCGCATGAAGGATGGGCCCGAAAGGGTGCTGGCCGCGCGCTATCTCGAGCGCGCAGCAATCGGGGGCAAGCCTCTCGGCCTCGCCGGTCCGGTTCTATCCGAATTGCCCGAATCGCGCAGCCGCAGCGCCGATGCACGCAAGCGCGAGGAAGCCAGGTCCATTCTCTCGGCCATCCCTGAAAAAGCCGTCATCGTCGCGCTCGATGAACGCGGAACGACCCTCGCAAGCGAACCCTTCGCTGCCAGACTTGCCCAATGGCGCGATGAAAACCGGCCCGCCCTCGCGCTCGTTATCGGCGGACCTGATGGACTCGATGACGAGGTAAGGTCCCGCGCCGATCTTGTTCTCTCCTTTTCACCCATGACATGGCCTCATCAGATCGTTCGCATCCTTACCGCCGAGCAGCTTTACCGGGCCACCACAATTTTATCCGGACATCCCTATCATCGTGGCGATTGAGCCCCGAATCCCTGATAAAGTCCGGCCCGTGATTCGGCGTGCTTTTGCATTTCTGCGACCCCCCGCTCTCCTTCCGGTCTTAATACTGGCGGGATCGCTTCATTCTGCCCCCTTGGGCGCGCAGGAGAGCGAGCCGGACCCCGTCGACCTCGATACCATCCCCCATGCCGAATTGGAGCCGACCGCCGAGGAGGCCAGCGACGATCTCGCGCGGCTGGCCGACCGGATGCGGCTCACCGACGAGCGCATTGCCCAGATCCGTGCCGAAATCGAGGCGCTCGATGGTGACGCAAGCCGCCTTGCGGCCGAACTCGTTGCCACCGGCCAGCGCGTCGACCTCGCAGGTGAGGATATAAGGCTGATTGAGGAACGGCTTGAAGAGCTCTTTGCTTCCGAGCGTTCGATCCGCCACAGGCTCGACGGGCATGACCGCTCGATTTCCAACCTCCTCGCTTCGCTCCAGCGCATCTCGGCCAGCCCGCCTCCGGCCCTGATCGTTGATCCCTCCGACGCCCTGGGATCGGCGCGAGCTGCTCTCTTGTTGAGCGCTGTTCTTCCCCAGCTTCAGGAACGCGCCCGGACGGTCACCGACAGTCTCAATGCTCTGGTGGAAATCAAACAAACCGCCCTTGCCGAGGCCGAACACCTCAACGCCAACCTTGAAACCCTGAATGCCGAGCGGCTGCGTATCGCCACGGTCATCGAAGCGCGCAAGCAGGGGCTGGAGTGGTTGACCGAGGATCTCCTCGTAGAAGAAGCGGGCGCGCTGGCCCTTGCCGACCGAGCGACCTCTCTCGAACAATTGATCGCCGGGCTCGAGGCCCGCATCGCAGCGGTTACCGCAGCGGGAGATGCCCGCACCGCGGCTGCGAGCGGATCGAGCGTTCCGGTTCTCGACCGCGAAGTCCTTGAGGTCGCCTTTGCCGACCAGACCCGCACCGAGCCGGCTGTCCCCATTGAATCTGCAAGGGGTTTCCTCACGCAGCCTGCCGTTGGCGACCTCGTCGAGAACTTCGGGGCGGCCGACGGTTTCGGAGGCACCGCGCAAGGCGTCAGCCTTGCTACCGCCACCGGGGCTCCGGTTCTCGCCCCCGCCGATGGCTGGATCGCCTATGCAGGACCTGTCCTCAATTACGGCCAAATCGTCGTTATCAATGCCGGCCTCGATTATCTGATCGTCCTGGCCGGCCTCGAAACGGTCGAGGCCACGGTCGGCGAATTCATCCAGATGGGTACGCCGGTGGGTAGAATGGGCGATGCGGCCCGGCAGAGCGGCCCCACTGGCGTTGACGGGCCAACGCTGTATGTTGAAATGCGCGAGGGCGGCATTCCCATCAACCCGCTGGAGTGGTGGATGGTCACCCCCCAGGAACAGGAAAGTGGAACAAGTTGATGACGGTATCTTCGACAACGGCGGCGGGTCGGAAAAACAAGAGCGCGCCTATTTGGGTGCGGTTCGCCTTCGGCGTCATGGCGGTGTTGGCCCTGAGTCTGCCAGGAACCGTTGCCGCCCAATCGGACAATGAGGAAGAGCTCTACCGCCAGCTCGAGCTTTTCGGGTTCGTCTTTGACCGCATCCGCGAGGAATACATCGAGGCGCCTGACGATATCGAGCTTATCCGAGCAGCGATCCAGGGCATGTTGACCTCGCTCGACCCCCACTCGGCCTATCTCAGCCCCGAGAGCTTTGCCGATGTCCGGGAAGATACATCAGGAACCTTCGGCGGCCTCGGCATCGAAGTGACGATGGAAGACGGACTCGTCAAGGTCGTCTCGCCTTATGACGACAGTCCCGCCTCGCGCGGCGGAATCCTCGCCAACGACCTGATCGTGGAAATCGACGGGCAACAGGTGATGGGCATGACACTTGACGAAGCGGTGAGCAAGATGCGCGGGCAGGTCGGCACCGATGTCGACCTTGTCATCGCCCGCGAGAACGCCGACAGGCCGATTGAAGTCACCCTGACGCGCGACATTATTGCCATCTCGGCAGTGCGCTGGAGCTATGAACGCGAGATTCCGATCATTCGCCTTGCCCGCTTTTCAGGCCAGGCCTATGCGGGACTGGAGCGTGCGCTGCGCGAAATCATGGACGCCGAGGACGGTCCGCCTCCAGGCATCATCCTGGACTTGCGAAACAACCCTGGCGGGCTCGTGGACCAGGCCCAGTTCGTCGCCGATGCCTTCCTCTCGCAAGGGGCCATCGTTCTGACCCGCGGCCGCCTGCCCAACCAGAGCGCCCGATACGATGCGGCAGCCGACGACATCGACAGCCTCATTACCGATATTCCGGTCATCGTGCTTATCAACGGCGGCACGGCGTCGGCGGCCGAAATCGTTGCCGGCGCGCTACAGGATCATGGCCGAGCCACGCTCGTGGGGACGCGCTCCTTCGGCAAGGGCTCGGTGCAGTCGATCATTCCGCTCGGCTTTGACGGGGCGATGCGGTTGACGACCGCGCGCTACTATACCCCCGCCAACCGGTCCATCCAGGCGCTAGGCATCACACCCGACATCCAGGTGCTACAGGATGTGCCCGAGGAGTTCCGGGGCCGCGACGAGATCATTGGCGAAGCCGGACTTGCCGGGCATATTTCGGGAGAAGAGGAAGAGGAAGCGACCGTGGGGTCGTCGGTTTATGTGCCGGCAGACCGCGAAGCGGACAATCAGATGCAATATGCCATCGATCTGATCCTGGGGACCGAATCCCATGACGCCTTTCCGCCCGATCCCGCCGCCATCGTAGCCAACATGCGCTCGCCGAACGGGGCGGCAAGTACGTCCAACTAGGGCATTTTAATGCGAGTTTTCCTGGTGAGGAAGGCCGGACCTGAATAGTTAAAGCGCCCGCTCCGATCCAATCGCAGCGGGCGTTTTTTTGAGGCGGATTCCCCGCACCGAGAAAATCGAATAGCGTTGAACTGGTCTTCCGGGCGTGATTCGGCCCCCCTGCCCGGGAGCGCAATGCGGCCACATATGCGGGGGCGGAACCGGATCGGCATGACCGACGAGTTGAGCGCACCCTTGGGCAGGAAGCGGCGCAAGGGCCCTATGCCCGGCCGCAAGCTTGGCTTGGCCCAGTGGCCATGGGCCCGAATTGGCGCAGGAACTCTGTTTCTCGGGGTGGCCGGCATCGTTTTGTGGATTGCCCTGGTCAACGATCCCTCCGGCGGACGGCCGGTGGTCGAAGTGCCCGTAACGACGGCGACCGAGCCAAATCGTGTCGAGATTGAAGTAGGGCGCGAAATCCCGCCGGACGCGGTCGACATCCCCGCAACAGGACCGGGGCCCTCTTTCATATCGCTTGGGGAAAACGGTGAGGGCGTTGCGGCGATCGAACGCAATATTGCTCAGATCACCGCTCATGGCGCCTTGCCGCAGCTTGTCGAGGAAACGCGGCACGGCCCCTTGCCCCGCATTGGCAGCGACGGCCTAAAGCCCCATACCGCCTATGCCCGCCCGGCCATCACGCCCGAGGCGGCCGGCGGGCGCAAGCTGATCGCCGTCGTTGTTACCGGCTTGGGTCTCAATCCGACAACGACTCGCCAAGCCATCGATTCACTCCCCGGAGCGGTGACACTCGCTTTCGCACCCTATGGCAACAATCTCCCCGAACTTGCCCAGTCAGCGCGCGGCGCGGGACACGAGATCATGTTGGAATTGCCGCTTGAGCCCTTCGACTATCCCCAGAACGATCCCGGCCCGCATACCCTTCTTGCCGACCAGCCCGCACGGGACAATCTCGAAAAGCTGTACTGGATCTTGACGCGCATGGGGGGCTATGTCGGTGTCCTCAATCATATGGGCGCGCGGTTTACTGCCTCGGCCGCCGATTTTTCACCCATTATGGAGGAACTGGGCATACGCGGACTGGCCTATCTCGACGATGGCTCGTCCAACCGCTCGGTTGCCCCGCAGCTGGCGCGCGCCAATGAAGTTCCCTTCGCCCGCGCCGATACAACGCTCGATGCCAACCCCTCCCGCAATGTCATCCTGTCTTCGCTTGCTGCGCTGGAAGCGCGTGCCGCCGAGCGTGGCTGGGCGATCGGCACAATTTCTGCGTTGCCGGTCTCGATCCGCACGCTTGCCGAATGGTCCACGGGGCTCGACGAGAACACCTATCTCCTCGTTCCGGTGAGCGCGCTCTTGACCGACCGGCTCACGGCAGCGCAGTAAGAGCCATCACTCCTTGAAGCGCCAATACAATGACCGACAAGCAAACCCTCCGCGACGCCCTTCCCTATCGCGACTGCGTCGGCATCGCGCTCTTCAACAGAGAGGGAAAGGTGTTCATTGCCCGTCGAATCTTCACGCCAGGGCCGGACACATCCGAGGTTTCACAGCCATGGCAGATGCCCCAGGGGGGCATCGATCCAGGTGAGGACCCGCTGGCCGCAGCGCATCGCGAGCTCTTCGAGGAAACCTCGGTCCGCTCGGTCAAGCTTCTGGGTGCGATAAAGGATTGGATCTATTACGACCTGCCCGACGAAGTTTTGGGCATAGCCCTCAAAGGCAAGTTTCGTGGCCAGCGCCAGAAGTGGTTTGCCTTTGTCCTCTCCGGGGATGAAAGCGAGATCGATCTCGACGCACCCGGCGCAGGCGCGCTCGATCCCGAATTCGATGCCTGGCGCTGGGAGGACTTTTTCCGTGTGCACGACATCATCGTGCCCTTCAAGCGCCCGGCCTATATTGAGGTGCAAAAGGCCTTCGCCCACATCCCCGGACAGTTCTCAGCCGGCACAAGATCATGAAGACGATCGGTATCATCGGTGGGATGAGCTGGGAGTCGACCGCGCATTATTTCGCCGCGATCAACCGGGAAACGGCGCGCCTCAAGGGCGGGCTGCATTCGGCGCCCATCCTGCTTCAAGCGCTTGACTTCGCTCCCATCGCGCAAATGCAGTCGCAGGGCGCATGGGAAGAGGCGGGATTCCTTCTTGCGCAAAGTGCCAGAACGCTTGAAACGGCTGGCGCCCAGATCGTCATTCTTGCAACCAACACAATGCACATCGCCGCCGGTGCGATAGAAACTGCAATTTCATGCCCGTTCCTGCACATCGCCGATCCCACCGCCGACGCGCTGCTGGCCGATGGCGCGGAGACCGTCGGACTCCTCGGCACACGCTTCACGATGGAGATGGATTTCTACAAGGACCGGCTGCGGGAGCGCGGGCTCGACCCACTTGTCCCTGACGTCGATCATACCAATCTCAACGCCATCATCTATGAAGAACTCTGCCGCGGGATCGTCTCGGACGCCTCGCGCGCGATCTATGTGCGCGCCATCGAGCGACTCGCTGCCAGAGGCGCCCAGGCCGTGATCCTGGGCTGCACCGAAATCGGCATGCTTATAGGCGACGACGACAGCCCGCTGCCGGTTTACGACACCACGAGCCTCCACGCCAAGGCTGCTGTCGCGGCGGCCCTGGCATAAAGGGCGTCTAAAAAAGACGCCCTTTCACGGCCAAGGCTAGAACTCGCTCCAGTCCGCATCGACCGCAGCATTGCCCCGCGCGAGGTAGGCACCGCGCGTCGCCTTCATCGTCGCTGGCTTCGGTTTTGAAGCCGGTATTGCCGGGATGGGCACGCTTTTGTCCACGCTCGTATCGAGCCTGAAGATATCGACAATCGTATCGAGGCGATTGGCCTCGGCTTCCGTCTGCTCAATGGCGGCATTGGTCTCTTCGACGAGCGCCGCATTGTGCTGGGTCATCTCGTCCATCTGGCGCACCGCGGTATTGACTTCCTCGATCGCCGATGCCTGTTCGCGGCTTTCCCGCGCAATGCCTTCCATCAGTTCCGTATTTGCCCGCGCCGCTTCGAGCATTACGGCGAGCTTTTCGGCCGCCCGCGCGACGAGTTTCGAACCACCTTCAACTTCCGAGCCGCTCTGCTCGATCAAAGCCTTGACCTCCGAGGAGGCTTCCGCTGCTGATTGCGCCAGCCGGCGCACCTCGATCGCAACGACAGCAAAGCCCTTGCCTGCCTCCCCGGCGCGCGCCGCTTCCACCGAAGCGTTCAGTGCCAATAGATTGGTCTGGAAGGCGATATCGTCGATCAGCTTGATAATATCCGAAACCTTGGCCGACGAGGTCGTGATGCGCTCCATGGCAGCATTGGCTTCACCCATCACGGCGCCGCCCTCTTCGGCCGCGCTGGTCACCGAAAGCGCGGTCTCGCTCGCTTGCTGCGCGCGCTTTGCATTCTCCATGACGGTCGTCGCCAGCTGTTCCATTGCCGCCGAGGTCTCCTCGATCGTCGCGGCCTGCTTGGTGGTGCGCTCGGAAAGATCGTTGGCGCCCGAGAGGATCTCGCTTGTCGCAATCTTCACCGCCCGTGACGTCCCCCGCAGCTTGGTCACGACGTCGGTCAGAGTGTCGGCAACCGTATTCATGTCTGTTTTGAGCTTGAGGAAGGCGCCGCGATGCTCGCCATCCATGCGTCGGGTAAGGTCAGTCTGGGCGAGCGCAGCGAGCACGCTGCCCGCCTCGGAAAGCCCGGCATCGACGCTTCCCAGCAGACCATTGAAATTGGTCGCAATCCGCGCAATGTCGGGGTCGGCGTAGTCTTCCCCGATGCGTATTGAAAAATCACCCTCGAGCGAAGCGGCCACGGCTGCATCGAAGTCGGCCTGGAAGGATTCCATCGTCCGAGCGCGTTCGGCGGTTGCCAGTGCTCGCGCCTTTTCCTCTTCTCCAAGGGCTGCCACAGTCCGGGCGTTGTCCCTGAACACCTCCAGCGTGCGCGCCATTGCGCCGATTTCGTCCTTATTTTCGACATAGTCTATTTGCGCATCGAGATCGCCGTCCGCCAGTGCCTGCATGCTTCCGGTCAGCCGCCCGATGGGGCGTGAAAGGTGAGTATTGCCGATATAAGCCGCTGCGGCGATTCCGGCCCCCAGGCCGATAGCAACGGTCACGAGGATAATCGTGAGCATCTGCAGCTGGAAGGATGTGATGGCGTCTTTGACTGCGTTGAATCCGACGAGATCCTCGGCAACAACCGCATCGATTTCAGCCTGAAATGCGCGCCGGTTCGCCCTATTTTCCGTGTTGTTGCCTTGCTCATTGGCAAGGGCTGGATCGACTTCCCGGCCCAGACGGGCTGTCTCGGTCCGGAATTCACGAAACTCCCCGGCTCGGGCAACCATCGTTTCGAAATCGGTCAGTTCGTCCGCGGCCACCAATGGGCGCCATTCTGCAAGCAACGTATCGATGCGATCGAGATAGTTCATCAGCCCTTCAGCGAAGGGAGCAGCGTCTTCTGTGGTCCGGGAAGCATAGATGCCGCGCGATTCCATCACCACAGCCGTGACGTAGCGATTGAGCCTCTCGCCCAAATAAACCTGATCCGCGTAACTCTCTAACGTGCGGATTTTGGAATTGTATTCGGCAGATACATAGATAGCCATGCCGCCGATAAGCGCCGAGACCAGCCCCATGAGACCGACGATGGCGAAGATTTTTGCCCTAATATTCATGTAATTGCCCCATATGGTCACTGGCTAAGGTGCAACAGCAGGGACAGGCAGGACGCATGGGCTGCTTCTGGCAACCGCCCTTGACGGACAGTCAAGTCCGGACGGTCAATGCGGCCCATGTCCGCCTGTCGGCGGCTCGCATTTGTTTCCCGATTTCGCGCTGCCCCCGCAGCCGATACCGACGTTTTGCATCCTTGGTCGATAAGTTATCCTTGGCGGCTTAATGGCGCGTAAACCTTGACCATACTTGCGAAAAAGAAAAAGCCGCCCACTGGGCGGCTTTTCGGTTCGACGGCAGGATGTGCTAGAACTCGTTCCAGTCCGCATCGATTGCAGCATTACCCTGGCTGAGATAGGCCGTCTGGGCCTGCCGGACCTTGGCTTTGACCGGAGCAGGCGCCGCCTCCGCCGGGCGGGGGGTTGCTGGCGCGGCTGCCGCCCCGCCATCGAGCCGGAAAATCTCGACGATCCGATCGAGCGCTGTGGCCTGCTCCTCGGTTTGGGCGATGGCTGCATTGGTCTCCTCGACCAGCGCCGCATTGTGCTGGGTCATCTCGTCCATTTGCCGTACCGCGGTATTGACCTCCTCGATCGAGGACGCCTGCTCGCGGCTCTGGCGGGCGATTTCTTCCATCTGCGCGGTGTTGGCGCGCGCCGCTTCGAGCATGGCGATCAACTTTTCCGCCGCCTGGGCGACGAGCTTCGACCCCCCGCTCACCTCGCTTGTCGACTGCTCGATCAGCGCCTTGACCTCCGAGGATGCCTCGGCTGCCGATTGCGCCAGCCGCCGGACTTCAACGGCGACCACGGCAAAGCCCTTGCCGGCTTCTCCGGCCCGCGCAGCCTCGACCGAGGCATTGAGCGCCAAAAGGTTGGTCTGAAAGGCAATGTCGTCGATCATCTTGATGATGTCGGACACCTTGGCCGACGAGGTCGTTATACGCTCCATCGCCGCGGTCGCCTCGTCCATGACCTTCCCGCCCTCTTCGGCTGCATTGGTCACCGTTCCTGCCGTCTGGCTTGCCTCCTGGGCACGCTTGGCGTTCTCCATGACGGTCGTCGCCAATTGCTCCATGGCCGCCGAGGTTTCCTCGATGGTCGCCGCCTGGCGCGTCGTACGTTCGGAAAGGTCGTTGGCCCCCGAAAGGATTTCCCCGGTCGCCGTTTTGAGGGCACCCGATGTGCCGCGCAGTTCCATGACGATGTCGGAAAGTTTTTCGGCCACCGCATTGGTATCATGCTTGAGGCGCGCGAAGGCTCCTTCGTAATGACCCTCGACCCGCCGGGTGAGGTCGGTCTGGGCGAGCGCGCTCAGAACGGTCCCGGTCTCGGCCAAACCGCGATCGACCGTCTGGACCAGTTCATTGACCGAATCGGCGAGCGCGTTGAGTTCGGCATCCGCAAATTTTGCTTCGACCCGCTTGCCGAAGTCCCCGGCGACCGCCGCATTGACCACGTCGCCGAAAGCGTCCTGCAATTCCGCCATCATCTTGCGGCGTGCTTCTTCGTCGGCGATGATCTTGGCCGCTTCGGCCTCCGTCATTTCGGCCACTTTGAGCCCATTCTGGCGGAACACCTCGACCGCTCGCGCCATGTCGCCGACCTCATTGGTGAACTCGGTATAGGGCACCTCGAGATCGAATTCGTTTTCCGCAATCCGGCCCATTACGCCCGAAAGTATGGGAATGGGGCGTGAAATCGCCCGCGAAGCAACGATGGCAACACCACCGATGACGACCACCGCGATGCCGCCCACCATCAAAAGGAGGTTCATCGTGTCGGTAACGACAGCTGTGATCGCGTCTTGGTTCACTCCGACATAGAGCAGGCCGAGCACATCGCTGCCCGAGAGATATTTGATCGGTTGGTAGACCGAGAAGTAGTGCTCGCCAGCAAAATCGGTCTCGATATAGACCGCGCCTTCCTCCCTCACCCGGTTGGCAAGGTCGCTGTCGCCTGCGACGGGATCGAGCTTGAGACGTTCGCCATTGGCGTCGGTCATGGAGCCGGTAACTTGCTCGAAAATGCCCGCTTCGGCGTTCCATGCGAAGATCGCCGTCGTTTCGCCGGTCACACGGGCGATCGAATCAGCAAGATCGTGGTTGTAGAAGCGCGGCATCACCCAGGTTCCGATCGAGCCGACGTCGCCCTCCTCGGTCCACTCTACCTGGATGCCGCCCATCCCGCCCAAGACGGTGGCGGCAGTGCGGATGTTGGACTTCTGCGTCGCAACCGCTACGTTCGCGGAATTGGCGGATAGATTGACATAAACGGCAGTGACCACAGCCCCAACCGAGAGTACGACGCCAGCGACCACTGTCGCGGCGATCATGGTCGTCATGCGAATGCGACCGAAGAATTTGCTGGTAAGCCCCTGCATAGCCCTGGCTCCTATCGACGAAATGCCGTGCCCCCACCCAAGGAGATCGACGCATACCCTAAGCAAATTTGTTTAAGTGAACGTTGCCGTTTTTTTCATCACGTTCTTTTTGCGGCCAACAAAAAAGGGCGCCTGAGGCGCCCTTTGACAATTCTTGATTTACTTGCCCTGATCAGTGCGCCGTGGCGCCCAGTGTTCCAAGCTCGAGCAGCAGGTTTTTCCAGGTATCGAGCGCGGTCTGCGCGTGGGCCTTGTCCTCGGGGGATACCGCGGCATCGAGGGTAGCCTGTGCCGCTGCAATGCGCGCTTCCACGTCTGCTCGGCCGAACGCACTGGCAGGCTTGGCCTCTTCGGCGAGGATCGCCACACCCGCATCGGAGATATCGGCAAACCCACCGGCAACAAAAAAGCTCGAACTTGCGCCCGTACGGTCGGTCACCGTGACAAAGCCCGGCTTCAATACGGTCATCACCGGCGCATGATCGCCCATGACCGTCATATAGCCATCGCCCCCCGGCACGACCACCGAGCGGGCTTCGGCGCTGAGAACCAGCGCTTCGGGCGATACGATTTCGACTTTGACGCCATCGGCCATCAGATCGATCCTTTACTTATGCAGCTTCTGCCGCCAGCCTCTGGGCCTTCTTGACCGCATCTTCGATGGTACCGACCATGTAGAAAGCCTGCTCGGGCAGGTGGTCGTACTCGCCGGCAACAAGGCCCTTGAAGGCCTTGATGGTGTCCTCGAGTTCCACATAGATGCCAGGGGCGCCGGTAAAGGCCTCGGCCACATGGAACGGCTGGCTCATAAAGCGCTCGATCTTGCGGGCACGGGCCACGGTCAGCTTGTCCTCTTCGGACAATTCGTCCATCCCGAGAATCGCGATGATGTCCTGGAGCGACTTGTAGCGCTGGAGGATTTCCTGCACTTCACGAGCCGTCTGGTAGTGCTCTTCACCGACAATGGACGCATCAAGCATGCGCGATGTCGAATCGAGCGGATCCACCGCAGGATAGATGCCCTTTTCCGAAATTGCGCGGTTGAGCACGGTCGTTGCGTCAAGGTGGGCGAACGAAGTCGCCGGCGCCGGATCGGTCAGGTCGTCTGCGGGAACGTAAATGGCCTGCACCGAGGTGATCGAACCCTTGTTGGTTGTGGTGATGCGTTCCTGCATGGCGCCCATGTCGGTCGCCAGCGTCGGCTGATAGCCCACCGCCGAAGGAATACGGCCCAGAAGCGCCGACACTTCCGAACCGGCCTGGGTGAAGCGGAAGATGTTGTCCACAAAGAAGAGCACGTCCTGGCCTTGGTCACGGAAATGCTCGGCAACCGTAAGTCCGGTCAGCGCCACGCGGGCGCGGGCTCCCGGAGGCTCGTTCATCTGGCCGAAAACCAGCGCACACTTGGAGCCTTCGGTCGAACCGCCATGCTCCTTGGGGTCTTTGTTCACGCCTGATTCGATCATCTCGTGGTAAAGGTCGTTCCCCTCGCGGGTGCGCTCGCCCACACCGGCGAACACCGAATACCCACCATGCGCCTTGGCGACATTGTTGATCAGTTCCTGGATGAGAACCGTCTTGCCCACGCCGGCTCCGCCGAACAGGCCGATCTTGCCGCCACGGGCGTAGGGGGCGAGCAGGTCCACGACCTTGATGCCGGTCACCAGAATCTGTGCTTCGGAGGACTGATCGACAAAGGCCGGCGCATCCTGGTGAATGCCGCGACGGCCTGCGGTCTTGACCGGACCTGCCTCGTCGATCGGCTCGCCGATGACGTTCATGATGCGCCCGAGCGTCTCGTCGCCCACCGGAACCGAGATCGATTCGCCCGTATCGACGACTTCAGCACCACGGGCCAAACCCTCGGTCGTGTCCATGGCAATCGTGCGCACTGCGTTTTCGCCCAGATGCTGGGCGACCTCGAGCACAAGCCGGTTGCCGTTGTTGTCCACTTCGAGGGCGTTGAGAATCGCGGGCAGGTGACCGTCGAAGGTGACGTCCACAACGGCGCCTGTAATCTGCGAAACGCGGCCGATTTTCTTGTCTGCCATAGTGTTCTGTCCTTACCTTAGAGCGCCTCGGCGCCCGAAATAATTTCGATCAGTTCCTTGGTGATCTGGGCCTGACGCTGGCGGTTGTACGAAAGCGTCAGCTTGTTGATCATCTCCCCGGCATTGCGGGTGGCGCTGTCCATCGCACTCATCTGCGCGCCGAAGAACGAAGCGTTGTTCTCCAACAGCGCGCGGAAAATCTGCACGCTCACATTGCGAGGCAGAAGGTCGGCAAGGATAGCATCCTCGTCGGGCTCGTATTCGTAGTACCGCGCCAGCCCTTCTTGGCCCGTTGTTTCGTCGAACTGCGCCGGGATGAGCTGCTTGGCGGTTGGGATCTGCGAGACGACCGAGCGGAATTCGGCGTAAAACAGCGTTGCTACGTCGAATTCGCCCGCGAGGTACATCGCAAGCACCTTTTCTCCGATGGCCTGCGCGGTGGTGTAGCCGAGCTGCTTGACCTCGCGCAGCGAGATGGTTTCGAGCATGTTCCTGGCAAACGAGCGCTTGAGGATATCGGCGCCCTTCTTGCCCACGCACAGGATCTTGACCGTCTTGCCCTCGGCAACGAGCTTGCTCGCCGTTTCGCGCGCCAGCCGCGCGATCGAGGAGTTGAACCCGCCGGCGAGGCCGCGTTCCCCCGTCGCGACGACCAGAAGATGGACGTCGGACTTTCCTGTTCCCGAAAGGAGCGCGGGCGCGCCCTCCCGGCCCTTACAGGCCGAAGCCAACCCGGAAAGCACCGTGCCCATGCGTTCGGCATAGGGACGCGCGGCAACCGCCGCGTCCTGGGCCCGCTTGAGCTTGGCCGCGGCGACCATCTGCATGGCCTTGGTGATCTTCTGGGTCGATTTGACCGAGGTGATCCGGTTCTTGAGGTCTTTCAATGAGGGCATGACGCCTCAATGCTCCTTGCCAGACGTGCCGAACAGGCCCTTAAGCCGCGTAGGTCTTCTTGAATGCATCAAGTGCTGCAATAAGCCGCTCCTTGATGGAATCGCTGAGCGCCTTTTCCTTGGCGATATCGCCAAGGATATCGGCATGCTTGGACCGCAATACACCCAGAAGCGCCTTTTCGAACGCTCCCACGCCACGCACCGGCAAGTCGTCGAGATAGCCGTTGACGCCCGCAAAGATCACCGCGACCTGCTCTTCGGTCTTCAAAGGTGAGAACTGCGGCTGCTTCAGCAGCTCGGTCAGACGTGCGCCGCGGTTGAGCAGACGCTGGGTCGCCGCATCGAGGTCCGAACCGAACTGGGCGAAGGCCGCCATCTCGCGATACTGGCTGAGCTCGCCCTTGATCGAACCGGCAACCTGCTTCATCGCCTTGATCTGGGCCGAACCGCCCACGCGCGAAACCGAAAGACCCACGTTCACCGCCGGACGAATGCCCTGGAAGAAGAGATTGGTCTCCAAAAAGATCTGGCCGTCGGTGATCGAAATCACGTTGGTCGGGATATAGGCCGACACGTCGTTGGCCTGCGTTTCGATCACCGGCAGTGCGGTGAGCGAGCCGAGCCCGTGGTTCTCGTTGAGCTTTGCAGCGCGTTCTAGGAGGCGGGAGTGGAGATAGAAAACGTCGCCCGGATAGGCTTCGCGCCCGGGAGGACGGCGCAGCAGCAAAGACATCTGGCGGTAGGCGACGGCCTGCTTGGAAAGGTCGTCATAGGCAATCACGGCATGCATGCCGTTGTCGCGGAAATATTCGCCGATCGCGCAGCCGGTGAACGGCGCAAGGAACTGCATCGGCGCGGGGTCCGAAGCGGTCGCGGCAACAATGATCGAATATTCGAGTGCTCCGGCGTCTTCGAGCACCTTGACGAACTGCGCAACGGTCGAGCGCTTCTGCCCGACGGCCACGTAGACGCAGTAGAGCTTTTCGCTTTCTGCAGCCCCCGCGGCGTGCGCGGGCTTCTGGTTGAGGAACGTGTCGAGAATGACGGCGGTCTTGCCGGTCTGACGGTCGCCAATCACCAGCTCACGCTGGCCGCGCCCGATGGGGATCAGCGCATCGATGGCCTTCAATCCGGTCGACATCGGCTCGTGCACCGATTTGCGCGGCAGGATGCCCGGGGCCTTGACGTCGACGCGGCGGCGCTCGGTATATTCGATCGGGCCCTTGCCGTCGATCGGATTGCCCAGACCATCGACAACGCGCCCGAGAAGGCCCTTGCCCACCGGGGTATCGACGATCGAGCCGGTCCGCTTGACGACATCGCCTTCCTTGATGTCGCGGTCGGCACCGAAAATAACGATACCGACATTGTCGGTCTCGAGGTTCAGCGCCATGCCCTTGATGCCGCCGGGGAATTCGACCAACTCGCCGGCCTGCACGTTATCGAGACCATAAACGCGCGCGATACCGTCACCGACCGAAAGCACCTGACCGACTTCGGAAACCTGGGCTTCCTTGCCGAAATCCTTGATCTGGTCTTTGAGGATCGCGGAAATTTCCGCAGCCTTGATATCCATTAGCTGATCCCTTTCATGGCGATCTTCATGGCCGAAAGTTTTGTCTTGAGCGAGGTGTCGATCATCTTCGAGCCGACCTTGACCACAAGGCCCCCGATGAGGCTTTCATCGACACGCGCATTGAGGGTGATATCCTTGCCCAGTTTGCCCTGGAGAACCTTGGCGAGCTCTTTTTCCTGCGCCGCAGTCAACTTGGTGGCCGAGACGACATCCGCCGCCACCTCGTTGCGCGCCTCGGCGGCTAGCGCCTTGTAGGCGGCAATGATCGCAGGCAGCGCAAAGAGCCGCCCGTTCCTGGCAACCAGCCGCAGCGTGTTGGCGACGAGCTCGGACGTCTTGGCTTTCCCAAGGATCGCCTCGAGCGCCTCGCGCTTGGCATCGGCGGAAATGGTTGGGCTTTTGAGAAACCGGGCAAAATCGTCCGAGGACGCGATGAGACCGGAAATGGCATCGAGATCCTTTTCGGTCGCCTCGACAGCCTTGGCGTCGCTGGCCAGATCGAAAAGCGCTGCCGCATAGGGTCGCGCGATCCCGGTAAGAACGGACAGTGTAGCGCTCAAGCCCTCAAACCCCGCTGCTGACCGTCATCTCATTCAACAGGATGGACCCGATGGCCGGTGATGAATGCGAGACGGGCGTGAATACCTCGACGAACCTGGGCTTCACCAGCGGCAAACGCGCGGTGCGCCTAAAGTTCGGGCTGGCCTTATCATGCCCAAAACGGGCACGCAATCCCAAGCTGGCCAATTTGCGGCGGCTCAAATGTCGCATAAGGGGCAGATGCGATCCGCTCAATAAAAGCTCATCGGATCGATGTCCACCTGGACCCTCAGGTTCCCCCGCGCCGGAACGGCATTTTCGAGCCAGAAGCGCACATAGCCCGAGAGGTCGAAACCCTTGGGACTCTGGACCAGTATCCGCACACGGTGCCGCCCCCTGACCATCGCGACCGGGGCATCTGCCGGCCCGAAACGCCGCACCTCGCTTGCGAGCGGCGCCGAACCCATCAGCCGTCTCGCGTAATCGGCCGTCTCTGTATGATCCTCGCCCGAAATGATAAGCGCCGCGAGCCTTCCGAACGGGGGCAGCCCGCCCTCCTCGCGCACCTTGAGCTCATGGGCGTAAAACCCTTCGCGGTCCCCCGCAATCATCGCCCGCATGACGGCGTGGTCCGGATGGTAGGTCTGCAGGAGCGCCTTGCCCGACCGGCTGGCCCGCCCTGCCCGGCCGGTCACCTGCGTGAGGATCTGGAAGGTCTTTTCCGCCGCGCGAGGATCGCCATGCGCGAGCCCGAGATCGGCGTCGACCACCCCGACAAGGCTGAGCTTTTCAAAGTGATGGCCCTTGGCAACGAGTTGGGTGCCGATAATGACGTCGTAATCCCCGCGCGCAATTTCTGAAAATCGCTCGCGGATCTGTGTCATCGACCCCATGTCAGAGGAAAGCACCACGGTTCGCGCGCCGGGAAACCGTTCGGCCACTTCCTCGGCCACCCGCTCGATGCCCGGCCCCACCGCCACGAGGGAATCGGTTGCCCCGCATTGCCCGCAAACCTCCGGCGCACGTTCCTCGTGCCCGCAATGATGGCACATCAGCACGCCCCTGAATCGGTGCTCGACAAGCCAGGTTGAACATTCAGGGCATTGATATTGATGTCCGCAAGCCCGGCAGAGCGTGAGCGGCGCATAGCCGCGGCGGTTGAGGAACAAAAGCGCCTGCTCGCCCCTATCGAGCGCATCGAAGACCGCCCGCGCCAGCCTCGGGGCGATCCACTGGCCCTTTTCCGGACCCTCAACCCGCATGTCGATGGCCGAGATGTCGGGCAATGCGGCATCGGCGAACCGGCTTTCCAGCCTTATATGCGCATAACGCCCGTGCTCCGCATTATGACGGCTCTCGATGGAAGGCGTGGCCGAAGAAAGAATAACCCGCGCCTCGGCGAGCGAAGCGCGCACCACGGCCATGTCGCGCCCGTGATAATTGACCCTGTCCGCCTGCTTGAACGCCCCGTCATGCTCTTCGTCAAGCACGAACAATCCAAGCTCGCGGAACGGCAGGAACAGCGCCGATCGCGCACCGATCACCGCCCGGATGTCTCCGCTCAACACCCCGCGCCAGACTTTTGCCCGCTGCACAGGGGTCATGTCCGAATGCCATTCGGCGGCCCGGTGCCCGAAGCGTTTTTCAAATCGTTCGAGAAAGGTGTGTGTGAGGGCGATCTCGGGAAGGATGATCGCCGCCTGCTTGCCGGCCCTGAGCGCGTCGGCGACGCTCTCGAAAAACACCTCCGTCTTGCCCGAGCCGGTTATCCCGTCGAGCAGCGCCACCGAAAACCCGCCCTCGGCACCTTTGTCGTGGGCACGCAGCTTTTCGAGCGCGGCCTGCTGGTCCCCCGAAAGCGTTGCCGGCGCAAAATCGGGCTCGGGCGGGAGGACCGGCGGCGGCGCTGGCATTTCCACCGCTTCTAGTGCCCCGGCCTTCACCAGCCCGTCGATAACCGAAGCCGAAACCCCGCTCGCCCCGACAAGCGCCGTCTTGGCCCAGGGATGGTCCTCTCCTTCGAAAAAATCGAGCACCCGCGCCCGCGCCGGCGTCAGCCGTTCGGGCACATGCCCGGTGCGCCTCAGCGCAACGATCGGCCGTGGCGGATCGAGCGCCTCCCGGCTCCGCAATGCCCCGCGCAGGACCATACCCGGCTGGGCAAGCGTATAGCGAGACACCCAATCGACGGTTTTCAAAAGCTCGTCGGGAAGCGGTGGCAGATCGAAGACATGGGCAATGTCTTTTGTGCGGTTGTGGGCGAAATTGTCCTTGGGTGCCCCCCAGACCACGCCGAGTGTCGGACGCGGACCCAGCGGCACGATGACAACAGAGCCGCGCTCGACCACCATGCCTTCGGGCACGCGATAGGAATACGGTCTGTCCACGGCAACGGCGACCATGACGGCAACGATGGAACCGGGCTCGAACATCATCGGGCTCAAAACGGGAAGAGAGGCGCCACAATAGGCGGTAATCGCGATTCGGCCAGACCCTCACGTGACACTCTTCGATCTTTATAAAGAAAACCGGCCTATCTTCGGGCCATGACCGACACCGGATTCGCCCTTTCCGAAACCCTCAGACATTTGCGCGCAGGTTGGCTCGAAGAGCTTTCCGCCATCCGCCGCCTGTCGCCCAAGACCGTCGAGGCCTATGTTCGCGATCTTGATCAGTTGATGTTTTTTCTTTCCGGCCATATCGGCGGCACAATCGATCTTGCCGATCTCAAGTCCTTGCGGGCCGCCGATCTGCGCGCCTTCCTTGCCGCCCGCCGGCGCGTCGGGATCGGGTCGACCTCGCTGGCGCGCGGGCTTTCGGGGATAAAGTCCTTTTTCGCCCATCTCGAGCGCAATGGCGTCATGGCGCTCGAAGCCCTTTCGGTTATCCGCACCCCCAAACGGCCTGCAACACTGCCCAAGGCGCTGACCGTTAGCGAAGCGAAATCGGTCATTGAAACGGTCGACGAGATGGAGACCCGGCCCTGGGTTGCCGCACGCGACGCCGCCGTGATCGCGCTCTGCTATGGGGCGGGCCTGCGCATCTCCGAAGCGCTCGCCGTCACGCGCCGCGATCTCGATGGGCAGAGCCTGCGGGTTACCGGCAAGGGCGGCCGCGTCCGCCTCGTGCCACTGATCGCCGCCGTAAGGGAGGCGATCGCTGAGTATTTGAAGCTCTGCCCTTTCGCGACCGGCGCCAGCGAACCGATGTTCAAAGGCACGCGCGGCGGCACACTCTCGCCCCGCCTCGTCCAGCTCCGCGTGGAGCAATTGCGCGGCGCACTCGGACTTCCGGCATCGGCCACGCCCCACGCCCTGCGCCATTCCTTCGCCACCCATCTTCTGGGCAGGGGTGGCGACCTGCGCGCCATTCAGGAGCTTCTCGGCCACGCCTCGCTTTCGACAACGCAGATCTATACCCACGTCGATACCCAAAGGCTGCTCGAAGCCTACGCCCGCGCGCACCCCCGAGGATGAAAACGGCGGTGGCGGGAACTGCAATCGGGGTGTAGACCCTCTCTATCATGACCGCTCCTTCTTCATCCTCCGCCCTTCCCGATCCGCGTGACGAGGCCTGGGGCTTGACCCTGGCCGCCCTCGGCGCTGCCTTCTTTGCGACCAAGGGCATTTTCGTCAAGCTCGCACTGGCCGACGGGCTCGACCCGGTCACCATCCTCACCTGGCGCATGATCCTGGCTACGCCCGCCTTCATGGTGCTGGGCTGGATGGGCTTTTCGGCGCGGAAGCGAGGCAGGGGCCGCCATGCGGGGGAGACGGTAGAAATGCGCCCGGTTCTTCTTGCGGCGGGCGTCGGAATTCTCGGCTACTACGGCGCGAGCTATCTCGATTTCGCTGCTCTTGCCTTTATTTCCGCCCAGCTCAACCGGCTGGTCCTGCTCACGTACCCCTTCATGGTCCTGATTTTGGGCGCCATCCTGTTCCGCCGCAAGCTCGCTTGGCAGGCGGTCTTGGCCGCGCTCATAGCTTATTGCGGCATTGCGGTGATCTTTACCCGGGATCTCGCCATCGAGGGTGAGAATGTACTCGTTGGGACCCTTCTGGTCCTCGGGGCCGCCGTCACCTATGCGCTCTACCAGCTCTTTGCCAAACCCGCGATCGATGCGCTGGGCTCCCAGCTCTTTACCGGCATAGCGATGAGCGCAGCCGGAGCCGCGGTTTTTACCCATTTCCTATCGACCCACCCGATCACCGCGCTGGCGATCGACGCGTCCACGCTCATGGTGCTTATGGCGCTTGCCCTCCTGGCAACGGTACTGCCTGTCTTCATGATCGCCGCAGCTATCGGGCGCATCGGGGCCGAGCGCACGGCCGTTTTCGGAAACATCTCACCCATCGTCACCATCGTCCTTGCCGTTGTCATTCTGGGGGAGGATTTCACCCTGGTTCACGGGCTCGGAACGGCACTGGTAATTTTCGGCATTTTGCTGTTCACTCGCCTCACCCGGCACAAACCGAGACCGGACAACGCCGCGGCCTGAGGGGACGCAAAATGAGGAAAACGGGCATATTGATGGGCAGCGCCGTAGTGGCGTTTGCCCTTTTGGCATCCTGGCCTGCGCTGAGCCAGTCCATCGATTTCGGCGACGACACGAGCCGCTGGGCCAATGACGGCCAATGCGACGATCCCCGCTTCGAGGGCACTGGCGCCGCCGCCGTTCGCATAGCGGCCGACGAAGGGCGTGACGCAACCGACTGCCGGACAGCATTCGAGGCTGGCACCGTGACCCTGGTCACGGATGCGCCCGAGCACCAGGCAGAGGTATCCGAAGCCCCCGAGGAAGGCGAAATCGATTTCGGAGATGATTCCGGCACCTGGGCCAACGACGGCGAATGCGATGATCCGCGTTTTGGTGGCGGGCTCGAGAGCCACCGCCGCGCCGACGCCACAGATTGCCGCTCCGCCTATGAGGCAGATTCCTCGATCTACATCGGCGAGAGTGACGTGTCCGACACTGGAGACATCGACTTTGGCGACGATTCCGGTACATGGGCCAATGACGGCGAGTGCGATGACCCGCGTTTCGGTGGCGGGCTTGAGAGCCACCGCTTCGCCGACGCCACAGATTGCCGCGCTGCTTATGAAGACGATCCCTCGATCTACATCGGCGAGGGAGGCTCGAACGGCGACATCGACTTTGGCAACGATTCCGGCTCATGGGCCAACGACGGCGAGTGCGATGACCCACGCTTCGGTGGCGGGCTTGAGAGCCATCGTCGCGCCGACGCCACAGATTGCCGCGCCGCTTATGAGGCAGATCCCTCGATCTACATCGGCGAGAGTGACGTGTCTGACACCGGAGACATCGACTTTGGCGACGATTCCGGCACGTGGGCCAACGACGGTGAGTGCGATGACCCGCGCTTCGGCGGCGGACTTGAAAGCCACCGCCTCGCCGATGCCACGGACTGCCGCGCCGCCTATGAGGCCGATCCCTCGATCTATATCGGCGAAAGCGAGACGTCCGATATCGACGGCATCGACTTCGGTGACGATTCGGGCGCCTGGGCCAGCGATGGCGAATGCGACGACCCCCGCTTTGGCGGGGGACTTGACAGCCACCGCTTCGCCGACGCCTCGGACTGCCGCGCGGCATACCAGGCCGATCCCTCGATCTATCTCGGAGACAGCGGACCGGTAACCGGAAGCCTCGATTTCGGCGACGACTCGGGGGACTACACCCATAGCGGCGTGTGCGACGACCCGCGCTTCGAAGGAACGGGTTCGGCCAGCGTTCTGCTCTTTGCCGACCGCATGGCCGATGCCACCGATTGCGAGACCTTGTATCGTGCCGGCGAAATCACCTTCGCCGGAGTGAGGGGCGACCCTGCTGTTGCTGGCGTCAACGAGATCGATTTTGGCGACGATACCAGCGACTATGCCAATAACGACAAATGTGACGATCCGCGTTTCGATGGTCCCGGCACCGACAGTGTCCTGCTGCACGGAGACCGCGGCCATGATGCCAGCGATTGCCGCGCGCTGTTCCTGTCCGGGGAAGTCTGGCTCGCCGGAACGTCATCGGACACGACGGGATCGACAAGCGAGTCCTCCTCGTTCCGTATCAATTTCGGCGACGATTCAGGTGACTATCCCCATGACGGCGAGTGCGACGACCCCCGTTTCCAGGGTCGCGGAGCCGCATCGGAGCTGTTTGAAAGCAATCGCATGCGTGACGCCACCGACTGCCGTGCCGCCTACGACGCCGGCACCGTGACCTATGAGCCCTAGGCTTTTCCGGCAGCCCATGAAAAAGGGCCGCGTCCCACCGACGCGGCCCTTTCTCTTTTCAGCACAGGCGCAGCGCCCGTGCGATCAAATGTGTATCGAACCGTCCCCGAGCCCCAGCGCAGCCTCGCGCACCGCTTCGCTCATCGTTGGATGCGCATGGCACGTGCGGGCGAGATCTTCGGCTGAACCGCCGAACTCCATCAGTACCGCAGCCTCGTGGATCATCTCGCCCGCGCCACGTCCAACGATGTGACAGCCCAGCACCCGATCGGTCGCCTTGTCCGCGAGAATCTTGACGAACCCGTCGGTCGCCAGCATCGCCTTGGCGCGCCCGTTCGCGGTGAAGGGGAACTTGGCGGCCTTGTAGTCGACACCCTCCGCCTTGAGTTCGTCTTCCGACTTGCCCACCGAAGCGACTTCGGGACTGGTGTAGACGACCCCCGGGATCACCCCATAATTGACGTGGCCTGCCTGGCCCGCGAGAATTTCAGCAATTGCGATCCCCTCATCTTCGGCCTTATGCGCCAGCATTGGCCCCGCGATCACATCGCCAATGGCGTAGATGCCATCGACATTGGTCTTGTAATGCCCGTCGGTCACGACCCGCCCGCGCTTGTCGAGCTCGACCCCCACGCCGTCGAGCCCAAGTCCTTCAGTATAAGGCACGCGCCCAATGGCGACCAACGCGACATCGACCTCGATGCTCGCCGCTTCCCCGCCCTGAGCCGGTTCGATCTGCGCAATAAGGCCCTGGTCCGATTTCTCGATTCCCGTGACCTTGGTTCCCAGCTTGAACTCGAAACCCTGCTTGGACAGCATCCGCTGGAACTGCTTGGCGACCTCGCCATCCATCCCCGGCAGGATGCGATCGAGGAATTCGACGACGGTCACCTTCGCCCCAAGCCGCGCCCAGACTGAACCGAGTTCGAGCCCTATGACCCCAGCACCGATCACCAGAAGATGGCCCGGCACCTTGTCGAGCTCGAGCGCACCCGTCGACGTCACGATCTTTTCCTCGTCGATCTCGATGCCCGGCAGGTTCGCCGGCACAGAACCCGTCGCGATGACGATGTTCTTGGTGGTGATCTCGCTCACCGTGCCGTCTTCGGCAGTGACCGTCACCTTCCCCGCCGCCGCGATTGTGCCTGTGCCGTAAAACGCCGTGATCTTGTTTTTCTTGAACAGATACTCGATGCCGCTGGTGTTGGATGCAACCACGTCGTCCTTGTGCGCCATCATTGCTTCGAGATTGATTCTTGGCGCATCGACCTCAATGCCGAGTTGGGGGAAGCTGTGCCTGGCTTCCTCAAAAAGCTCGGAGACATGCAGCAAGGCCTTGGAGGGAATGCAGCCGATATTGAGACAGGTGCCGCCGAACGTCGGCCACTTCTCGACCACGGCAACCTTCATGCCCAACTGCGCCGCGCGCACCGCGCAAACATAGCCGCCCGGTCCGGTGCCGATAACGGTAAGATCGAAAGTGTCGGCCATGATGGTGTTCCTTAGCTCATTATCTTTTGAGGATAGATCAGACGACGATCCCGGCAAACATCAGGATCAACCCGACCGCCGAAACGATCCAGATCGCGCTGCGCAGATAGGGTATGCCCGCCAGATAGAGAGGGAGATAGGCCCAGCGACTCCAAAAGTAGAGATGCGCGCCCCACAAAGTCAGCTCGCCGCCGCGCCCGCTCAATTCGACGGCTACGACGAGGGCGACAAAAACAGCATAGGTTTCGAGCAGGTTGCGCAGGGCTCTCTCGGCCCTGCCATTGAGCACGTTCGGCGGCGCTTCACCGTCGCGCGCGCCCCCCGCGAACACAACCCCATGCTGCAGCCGGTAACAAACTGACTGCGCGAGGACATAGAACGCGACCAGCGGCACGCTCCAGACAAGAAGATTCAGTTCGCCGGACATAGCGGCTTCCCCGCTAAACCCTAGAGATCGAGCACCAGCCGTTGCGGATCCTCGAGGCTCTCCTTGACCCGCACGAGGAAGGTCACCGCTTCCTTGCCGTCCACGATCCGGTGATCGTATGAGAGCGCCAGATACATCATCGGGCGGATGGCGATCTGTCCGTCCACCACCACGGGGCGCTCCTGGATCTTGTGCATCCCGAGGATGCCCGACTGCGGCGCGTTGAGGATCGGGGTCGACATCAGCGAACCATAGACCCCGCCATTGGAAATGGTGAAGGTCCCGCCCTGCATGTCGGCCATCGAAAGCTGGCCGTCGCGGGCTGCGCGGCCGAGCCGGCCGATTTCCTTTTCGATCTCGGCAATCGTCATCTGGTCGGCATCGCGCACCACCGGCACTACGAGACCCTTGTCAGTCCCGACCGCGACCCCGATATGGGCGAAATTCTTGTAGATGATGTCTGTGCCGTCGATCTCGGCATTGACCGCCGGGATTTCCTTGAGCGCATGGACCACGGCCTTGGTGAAAAAGCCCATGAAGCCGAGCTTGACGCCGTGCTTTTTCTCGAAGAGGTCCTTGTAGGCGTTGCGCAGGTCCATGACCGGCTTCATGTCCACCTCGTTGAAGGTGGTGAGCATGGCGGCGGTCGCTTGCGCATCCTTCAAGCGCTTGGCAATAGTCTGACGCAGCCGGGTCATCTTGACCCGCTCTTCGCGGGCCGCATCCTCGCCCTGGGACGGCGCGCGGGCAGCAGCCGGAGCAGGCTGGGCGGCGGGCGCCGATCCGGTGCCCTCGAGCGCCTTCATGACGTCTTCCTTCAGGACCTGCCCCCGCTTGCCCGAACCGGCGACATCGGTGGTGTCGACCTCTTTTTCGGTCGCGAGCTTGGCGGCCGAGGGTGCAGGTGGCATTTCGGTCTTGGTTGGCGTGGCGGCAGGTTTGGGCGTCTCCTCTGCCTTGGCTTTTGGTGCTTCGGCGGGCTTTTCGACCGCTTTTGCCGGCGCGGCCCCGGCCGCGATTGCCGCGATCAGCGCGCCCACCTCGACCGTGTCCCCTTCATTGACCGAGATCGCTTCGAGCGTACCTGACACCGGCGCAGGCACTTCAATGGTCACCTTGTCGGTTTCAAGCTCGACAATCGGCTCGTCGGCAGCGACCGCATCGCCCACCTTCTTGAACCATTGCCCGATGGTGGCTTCGGTGACGCTTTCCCCGAGGGTCGGAACGCGGACTTCAGTGGACATCTCTTGGGTATCCTTTTGTTTGTCTCATCTGGGCGCGGCAAATGCGTGAGGCCGCCGCGCGCCCGTCAATCGGTTGTTCAGTCGAACGCTTCGTCGAGAAAGGCCTGCAACTGCGCGATATGGGTGCGCATCAGTCCCGTCGCCGTCGAAGCCGAAGCCGGACGGCCCACATAGCGCGGCCGGTCGCCCGGACGTCCCATCTGCTCGAGCACCCATTCGATATAGGGCTGCACGAACGCCCAGGCGCCCATGTTCTTGGGTTCTTCCTGACACCAGACGACCTCGGCGTTCTTGAAGCGCGAAAGCTCGTCGATCAGGGCCTTGGCCGGGAACGGATAGAGCTGTTCGAGGCGCATCAGGTACACATCGTTGATCCCGCGTTTTTCGCGGTCTTCGAGAAGGTCGTAGTAGACCTTGCCCGTACAGATGATGACACGGCGGATCTTGTCGTCGGACACCAGATTTACGTCGGTCTTGGGCAGGCCTGGCGCTTCCGCGTCGTCCCAGAGAAGCCGGTGGAAATAGCTCTCGGCGCCCATTTCGTTAAGCCCCGACACCGCGCGCTTGTGCCGCAAGAGCGATTTGGGCGTGAAGATCACCAGGGGTTTACGGAAATCGCGTTTCAATTGCCGCCGCAACGCATGGAAATAGTTGGCCGGCGTCGTGCAATTGAGAACCTGCAAGTTGTCCTCGGCGCACAATTGCAGGAACCGCTCGGGCCGTGCCGAGGAGTGCTCTGGCCCCTGCCCTTCATAGCCGTGGGGCAGGAGCATCACGAGCCCCGACATCCGCAGCCATTTGCGCTCGCCCGATGAGATGAACTGGTCGATCACCACTTGTGCGCCGTTGACGAAATCGCCGAACTGCGCCTCCCAGACGGTGAGAGCATTGGGTTCGGATAGTGAATAGCCGTATTCGAAGCCGAGCACGGCTTCTTCCGAGAGCATCGAGTTGATGACCTCGTAACGCGCCTGATTCTCACCGATATGGTTGAACGGCGTGTAGGTCGCCTCATTCTCCTGGTCGTAGAGCACGGTATGGCGCTGGGAGAAGGTGCCGCGCTCGACGTCCTGGCCCGAAAGCCGTACCGGGTGGCCGTCATCGAGCAGCGAAGTGAACGCCAGCGCTTCCGCCGTTGCCCAGTCGATGCCCTCGCCCTCGGCGATGGCCTTCCTCCGATTGTCGAGGAAACGCTGCACCGTGCGGTGGACATTGAAGTCCTGCGGCACTGTGGTCATCTTCTCGCCCAGAGCGCGCAGCTTTGAAACGTCGACCCCGGTAATCCCGCGGCGCGGACCGTCAGCTTCGGCGAGCTTTATGTTCTTCCACGCGCCGTCGAGCCAGTCGGCCTTGTTGGGACGGTAATCCTGTCCGGATTCGAACTCGGTTTCGAGATGTGCCCGCCAATCTGCCTTGATCTGCTCGACCTCTTCAGGGCTGACGACACCCTCGTTGACCAGCCGCTCGCCATAAAGCTCGAAGGTCGTCTTGTGGCCGCGGATAGCCTTGTACATCAGGGGTTGGGTGAAGCTCGGTTCGTCGCCCTCGTTGTGGCCGAACCGGCGGTAGCAGAACATGTCGATGACGACAGGCTTGCCGAATTTCTGGCGGAACTCGATCGCGATCTTGGCTGCATAGACCACAGCCTCGGGATCGTCGCCGTTGACGTGGAACACCGGCGCCTCGATCATCTTGGCGACATCGGTCGGGTAGGGCGAGGAGCGCGAGAAGTGCGGCGAGGTCGTGAACCCGATCTGGTTGTTGACCACCACATGGATCGACCCGCCCGTACGATGCCCCTTTAGGCCCGAAAGCCCGAAGCATTCGGCAACGACGCCTTGGCCGGCAAAAGCCGCATCGCCATGCAGCAGCAGCGGCAGCACGGATGTGCGGTCGGTATCGCGCGTATCCTCGATAAACCTGCCCCCCTTGGCCGAATTCTGGTCCTGCTTGGCCCGCGCCTTGCCCAGAACCACAGGGTCGACGATCTCGAGGTGCGAGGGGTTGGCGGTGAGCGAAAGGTGCACCTTGTTGCCGTCGAACTCGCGGTCCGAGGAGGCGCCAAGATGGTATTTGACGTCACCCGATCCCTCGACATCGTCGGGGTAGAATGCGCCGCCCTTGAACTCGTGAAAGAGCGCCCGGTGCGGCTTGCCCATCACCTGCGTCAGGACGTTGAGCCGACCGCGATGCGGCATCCCGAGAACGATATCCTTGACCCCCAGCGCACCACCGCGCTTGATGATCTGCTCCAGCGCCGGAATCAGCGCTTCACCGCCATCGAGCCCGAACCGCTTGGTGCCGGTATATTTGACATCGAGGAACTTCTCGAATCCTTCGGCTTCGGCGAGCTTGGCGAGAATCGCCCGCTTGCCGTTGCTCGTGAAGGTGATTTCCTTGTCGGGGCCCTCGATGCGCTCCTGGATCCACGCCTTGGCCTCGGGATCGGAGATGTGCATGAACTCGACGCCCATCGTCCCGCAATAGGTGCGCTTCAAAATCTCGAGCATCTGCGGCACGGTCGCAAATTCGAGCCCGAGATAGTTGTCGATGAAAATCTCGCGCGCATAGTCCGCCTCGGTGAACCCGTAGGCGGCGGGATCGAGTTCGGGCGCTTCTTCCCTCACCTCTAGCCCGAGCGGGTCCAGATTGGCGTGCAGGTGGCCGCGCATGCGGTAGGCGCGGATCATCATGATCGCGTGGATCGAGTCCCGCGTCGCCTGCATGACATCGGCGGTCGAAACCGGTGAATCGGCCGCCTTGGCCTTTTCGATCACTGCCTTTTGCGACTTGATGGCAATCTCGCCCCAGTTCCCGTCCAGCGCGGAAACCAGTTCGCCATTCCCGGTTCGCGGCCAGTCGGTGCGCCGCCAGCTCGGCCCTTCGGCGTTCTTCTTCACGTCTTCATTTGAATCCGGAAGCCCGCCGAAAAACTCCGCCCAGCTCGACTCGACGCTTTTAGGGTCGGCCTTGAACCGCGCGTAAAGCGCCTCGATGTAGTCGGCATTGCCGCCATAAAGGAAGGAAGTAAGGAGGAACGCTTCGTTCTGGTCCTGTCGTGCCATTTTTCTCTCTTGGGGGTCCCGATCCCCCCGCTATTATCCAACCAGCCGGCCCGCCATAGGGCCACAAATTGGGTTGGAACTATGACCGCGCCCGCCTCTCGTTTCGGTTAACCGCCAACAATCGGCGGGCGCGTTCGATCACTATCCCTTGAGGACCTCGACCAGCGTCGCCCCGATGCGCGCGGGCGATTTCGACACCTTGATGCCCGCCGCTTCCATCGCCGCGATCTTGTCCTCGGCGCCGCCCTTGCCGCCCGAGATCACCGCCCCGGCATGGCCCATGGTGCGGCCCTTTGGCGCGGTGAGCCCCGCGATGAACCCGGCCATCGGCTTTTTCCGGCCGCGCTTTGCTTCATCGATCAGGAACTGGGCAGCGTCTTCTTCCGCCGAACCCCCGATTTCCCCGATCATGATGATCGACTTCGTTGCCTCGTCGGCCAGAAACATCTCGAGCACGTCGATGAACTCGGTGCCCTTGACCGGATCGCCGCCGATCCCGACCGCTGTCGTCTGCCCCAGCCCTTCATTGGTGGTCTGGAACACTGCCTCATAGGTCAACGTGCCCGAGCGTGAAACGATGCCGACAGAACCCTTGGAAAAGATATTGCCCGGCATGATACCGATCTTGCATTCCTCAGGCGTCAGCACGCCCGGGCAGTTGGGGCCGATCAGCCGCGAGTTGGATTTTTCGAGCCTCGACTTGACCTTGACCATATCGAGCACCGGCACCCCTTCGGTGATGCAGACGATCAAATCGATTTCCGCTTCGATGGCCTCGATGATCGCATCGGCAGCGCCAGCAGGCGGCACATAGATGACCGAGGCGCTGGCGCCGGTCTTTTCCTTGCCCTCGGCCACCGAGGCAAAAACGGGAAGCGACGTGCCGTCGACACCCGACGCCCAGCTTTCCCCGCCCTTCTTGGGGTGGATTCCGCCCACCATCTGCGTGCCGAAATAGGCAAGCGCCTGTTCGGTATGGAAAGTGCCAGTCTTGCCGGTCAGCCCCTGGACCAGAACCTTGGTGTCTTTGTTGACGAGAATGGACATTGCGTTTCCTAAAGTCTCTTGAGTTCTGTGACAGTCAGCGCGCTGTTGCTGGCATTGCCGGTATTGAGGGTCGTCGCTGGTTCGAACATCAGGACGATGGGTTCGTGGGTGAGGGCACGCGGCCGGTGCTCGACGGTTTTGGGGATGGTGAGGAAATCGCCCTCGTCCATCTCGACAACGCCGTCGCGGAAATCGATGGCTACGCGCCCGCGGAGAACGAGGAACGCTTCATCCTCGTTCTCGTGCGCGTGCCAATCGAAAACCTCGCCGAACTTGGCGATCTTGACCTGGGACTCGTTGACGTCGCCGGCGACGTGCGGATCGAAGACTTTCGCGATCCGCTTTTCGGCTTCCTCAACGAGGCTGATCTTGCGCGGCGGCACCGGTCCTACTTCCCTACTGCCTTGACGATCTTTTGCGCGGCATCGTCGAGATCGTCGGCAGAAATCACGTTGAGCCCGCTCTCGTCGATGGTCTTCTTGCCTTCGGCCACCCTGGTGCCTTCGAGCCGCACGACCAGCGGCACATTGAGCCCGACGTCCTTGACCGCCGCGATCACGCCCTCGGCAATCACGTCGCACCGCATGATCCCACCAAAGATGTTGACCAGGATACCTTTGACGTTGGGATCGGCGGTGATGATCTTGAAGGCGGCCGTCACTTTTTCCTTCGAGGCCCCGCCCCCCACGTCGAGGAAGTTGGCCGGTTCGGCACCATAGAGTTTGATGATGTCCATCGTGGCCATCGCCAGCCCTGCGCCGTTGACCATGCACCCGATATTGCCGTCGAGCGCGACATAGGCGAGGTCCCACTTGGAGGCCTCGATCTCCTTGTCGTCCTCTTCGGTGAGGTCCCGAAGCTCGACGATGTCGGGATGGCGGAAGAGCGCATTGTTGTCGAACGAAACCTTGGCATCGAGCACGCGGACGTCGCCATTGTCCATGACGATGAAAGGATTGATCTCGAGAAGGCTCATGTCCTTTTCGACGAATGCCTTGTACAAGAGCTTGAAGACGCTCTTGGCCTGATCGGCGGTGTTGCCTTCGAGCTTGAGCGAAGCGGCCAGCCTGTCGGCATCGCTATCGGTCACCCCGGTATCGGGGTCGATCGGCAGGGTAAGGATCTTTTCGGGCGTTTCCTCGGCGACGGTCTCGATATCCATGCCGCCTTCGGTCGAGGCAACGAAGGCCACCCGGCCCGTCGTGCGGTCGACCAGCAGCGAAAGATAGAGCTCGCGCGCGATATCGGCGCCATCCTCGATATAGAGCCGGTTGACCTGCTTGCCCGCGTCGCCCGTCTGCTTGGTGACGAGCGTATTGCCAAGCATTTCCCTCGAATGGGCGACGGCCTCCTCGATCGAGAACGCCAGTCGCACGCCGCCCTTGGCGTCAGGTCCAAGCTCGGTGAACTTGCCTTTGCCGCGCCCGCCGGCGTGGATTTGGGATTTGACAACATAAAGAGGCCCTGGAAGCGACTTCGCAGCCGCTTCGGCTTCGTCCGCCGAAAAGATCGCAACGCCCTGCGCCACCGGCGCGCCATAGGATTTCAAGAGTTCCTTGGCCTGATATTCGTGGATGTTCATCTCTGGAAATGATCCTTTACGATGCCGCCGCCCGGGTTCGGACAGAAAGGAGAGGAAGCGGATTTAAAAGAACCCGGACGTTCTGGATCGCCCGGGCAGATAATCAGGCCAGCTTGGGAGCGATCTTCTTGCAGGCCTCGACAAGGCCGAGCACGGCGTCGACCGAGGTCTCGAACATCTTCTTCTCGGAGCCGTTGAGCTCGATCTCGACAACGCGTTCGACACCCGCCGCGCCGATCACCACTGGCACGCCCACATACATGTCCTTGATCCCGAACTCGCCCGAGAGATAGGCCGCCGAGGGCAGGATGCGCTTTTTGTCCTTGAGATAGCACTCGGCCATCTCTATGGCCGAGGCTGCAGGTGCGTAAAAGGCCGAACCGGTCTTTAAAAGACCCACGATCTCCGCACCGCCGTCACGTGTGCGCTGGATGATCTGATCGAGCTTTTCCTTGCTCATCCAGCCCATCTTGACGAGGTCGGGCAAGGGGATGCCTGCAACGGTGGAATAGCGCGCCAGGGGCACCATGGTGTCCCCATGCCCGCCCATTACGAATGCGGTGACGTCCTGCACCGAAACATTGAGCTCGTCGGCAATGAAATGCCGGAAACGTGCGCTGTCGAGCACACCGGCCATGCCCACAACCTTGGCCGTCGGCAACCCGGAGAATTTCTGCAATGCCCAGACCATCGCGTCGAGCGGGTTTGTAATGCAGATGACGAAGGCCTCGGGCGCATATTTGGCGATGCCCGCACCGACCTGCTCCATCACCTTGAGGTTGATCTCGAGAAGATCGTCGCGGCTCATGCCCGGCTTGCGGGGAACGCCGGCGGTAACGACCACGACGTCCGCGCCTTCGATGTCCTTGTATTCAGAGGTGCCCTTGAGGCTCGCATTGTAGCCTTCGACCGGACCCGACTGCGCGAGATCGAGCGCCTTGCCCTGCGGCACGCCGTCGACAATGTCGAACAGCACGACATCGCCCAATTCCTTGAGCGCGACCAGATGTGCCAGCGTTCCGCCGATCTGACCGGCCCCGATGAGAGCGATTTTCCTGCGCGCCATAGCCAAGTTTCCCTATAGGTAAAGTTGTGGTTTTCCCGCGCCCCTCTTAGCCCTTGTGACAATCGGACGCAAGTGAACCCTTCGTCTAACAGCCGGATTTCTTGACCGGCCATAATCTGATGGGTCTGCAAGGCTGACACTTTCCGCGACAGGGAAAGTTCCGACCCATAACAATCTACGTCCGCCCGGTCTGTCGCAGTGGCTGAGCGATATAATCGGCTGACCGCATCTCCTCGAGACGGGATAGGCAGCGCTGGAACTCGAAAGCGGTCTTGTCGTCCTTGGCGAGATTTTCCAGCGGAGCGGCAAAGCTCGCCGCGAGCTTGATCCCCCGGTCATAGAGCGTATCGATCAGGAGGATAAACCGCTTGGCCGCATCCGACCGGAGCTTGGAGAACACCGGAACGCCGTCGATGACCAGCGTATGATACTGATTGGCAAGTTTGAGGTAATCGCGCGCGCCGAGAGGTTTTTCGCACAGATCGGCAAAGGAAAACCGCGCCACGCCCATAGCCTGGGCCGGTACGACGATCACGCGTCCGAGATTTTCGAGGGCATCCGGCTTGACCTCCGCCCCGCCGGTCAGATGCGCAAAAAGCGCATCCATTTCCGCGCTTATCCCTGGTCCTTCGCCGACACGGTAGACGTCCTGTGCATCGAGCTTTTCGCGCCGATAATCGGTCGCCGCATCGAGATTGAGCACTTCGGTATGGGCCTTGAGCAGATCGATGAACGGCAGGAAGAGCTGCCGGTTGAGCCCGTTCCAGTAGAGCCTGTCGGGCGGAATATTGGAGGTCGCAACCACGACCACGCCGTCCCGGAAGAGGATTTCGAACAACCGGCTCAATAACATCGCATCGGTGATATCGGAGACGAAGAACTCGTCGAAACACAAAAGCCGTACCGCGCGGCTGATCGGGCGGGCCACCGCCGGGATCGGATCGCGCGCGCCCTTGGTCCCCGGATTTTGGGCCCGGAACGTGGCAATCGCCTCATGGACCTCGTTCATGAACTCATGAAAATGTACCCGCCGCTTGGCCGCAATCGGGACCGAGGCAAAGAACAGATCCATCAGCATGGTCTTGCCGCGCCCCACATCCCCCCAGATATAGAGCCCCTTGGGCGTTTGCCGCTTTTTCCTGAAGAGCTGGGCCAAAACCGAACCCGACCCGGCCTCGAGGTCGGCAAGCTGGTCAGCCAGAGCGCCAAGTTTTCCTGCGACGTCTCTTTGCGCCGGGTCGGGACGCACCTGCCCCGAAACGACCATGTCGGCATAAGTGTCGAGAAGCGAGGCGTCCGCCCCCCGGGCGCCGGAACTCAATAGATCAGCCCACCATGGAGACGGCTTGGCCTCCGGCCAGTGTACCGACGAATCTGTCCCCGCTCTTGAGAAGCGTACCGACGATCTCGTCGGCTTCGTTGTAGAGTTGGATCTGATTGCCCAGAAGCTGCCAGGAGGTCACGGTCGCCAGAACCGGTTGGTTGCAGGCCGGGGTCGACGCGCGGTAGCGTCCCGTGGCGCCCTTGGCAGTGTAGGTAAGGTTGAGCCGGCATTGCTCGGCCCCGGAAATGATCGTCCAGCCTCCAAGCAGCTTTTCCATGGTCAGCGCGCCCGAAAGGTCGCGCCCGCCCATCGTGTTACCGGGCGCACCCATGCCGTCGAGCGACACGAAACCGTCGGTGGAGGCGGTCTGGTTCAGCGGGTCGTAGAGCCCGGTCGTGTTGGCAGGATAGGCTCCGGTTGTGCCGGTGGTGGGGCTGGCCGCTGCGGGCTGACCACCGATCGGCGGCAGGTCTGCCGTCTGGACCGTGCTCGTGGCAACCGGCGCCGAGGCCTGTGGCTGGGGCAGCGGCGCTGGACGACTGCCGGTCGTGGGAGAACATCCCGCAATGACCGCGGCAAGCGCGACGCCCGCACCAAGCAAGCCCATGCGCGTGATCGAACGTGTCATCGTCAACTCTCCTCGGCCATCCGCGCTCGCGGCGATCCAATGGCGCGGTTATGGAATTTCGGAACGGCTCAGGCAAGCCCGCAAACATCTGCCCCCGTCCCTAAGCGCCACAATGTGGCAGTTTTAAGCATTTGCCGCGATTCGCTTATGCTTCCATATCGGCAAGCAGTGCCTCCGCGAGCGGCTTGGCGTCCGCCGCTTCCTCCTCGGGCACCGCAATCGGCACCCCCGTACCCGAAAACCCCGCACTTACCCCGGGCAAGCCGCCATCGGCGATATCGCGCGGCGAAAACCCGTGTGCCCTTAGCGCTGCGATCAGGACGCGCGCGCGCGCCTCGCTTCTTACATAAACAATGGTTTCGTATTCGGTCATGGGACGAGCCTATCACAAAAGAAGGGCCGTTTCCGGCCCTCTTTCAAATCGCCGGTCGCAGGACGAAAATTACGCGACCTTGCGCTCGACCATCATCTTCTTGATTTCAGCAATGGCCTTTGCCGGGTTAAGCCCCTTGGGGCAGACCTTGGCGCAATTCATGATCGTGTGGCAGCGATAGAGCTTGAACGGATCCTCGAGATTGTCGAGCCGTTCGCTGGTCGCCTCGTCGCGGCTATCGATCAGCCAGCGATAGGCCTGCAGCAGCACCGCCGGTCCGAGATATTTCTCCCCGTTCCACCAATAGGACGGGCACGAGGTCGAGCAGCATGCGCAAAGGATGCACTCGTACAACCCGTCGAGTTTGGCCCGGTCTTCCCGGCTTTGCAGCCATTCCGTATCGGGCGTGGGCGATTTCGTCTGAAGCCAGGGCTCCACCGATTTGTGCTGTTCGTAAAAGGTCGTGAGATCCGGCACCAGGTCCTTGACCACCGGCATATGCGGCAGGGGATAGACTTTGACAGGCCCCGCAGAAACTTCGTCCATGCCCTTTGTGCAAGCGAGCGTATTGGCGCCGTCGATGTTCATGGCGCACGATCCGCAAATTCCTTCGCGGCACGAGCGGCGAAGCGTCAGGGTCGGATCGACATTGTTCTTGATCCACAAGAGGGCGTCGAGAATCATCGGCCCGCAATCGTCGAGATCGACGAAATAGGTATCGATCCGCGGGTTGGCCTCGGTGTCCGGGTCATAGCGATAGACCTGGTATTCCCGGATATTGGTCGTGCCCTCCGGCTTGGGCCAGACCTTGCCCTTTTTTGGGCGGGAGCGCTTGTCGAGGATGAGTTCAGCCATTTGGTCTGTTCCTAATGCAGGTGGCGCCTGTCCTTGCGGATGACGAGTTTGAGACCCGACCACACCGCATCGACGGCACAGACTTTTACATCGACGAGATCGCGCTTGAGGGCCTCGTCCCTGACTACGTCTTCGGTAACGTCGGTTTCGAGCTTGGCCGCTTTTTTGGGCCATGAAATCCAGATCGTGCCATCGGGAGTAATCGCGGATTGAAGGGCGTCGGTCGAGGCGGACAATTCGGCATGTGAGCGCGTGAAGGCGTGGATCACATCGTAGCGCGTTGAAGGCGCCGTGAACCCGGCGAGCCCCGCCTGCCGGTCGACGGTGAGGAAACGGCAGCACGAGGCCAGCGCTTCGAGGTCTTGGGGCAACCCCACGAACAGGACGCGCTGGCCGTCCGCAAAGCCCAGCTTTTTGGGCAGCGGCGTTCCCGAATATCCTGTCGTCGCCAGCACCATCCCGCCCGTTCCCTAATAAACGCGCGCCTTGGGCGCGATTTTTTGCAGATCGATGCCATCGGTCAGCGGATCGACATGCACAGGTCGGTAGTCGAGCGTCACCCTGCCGGCCTCATCGACCCACGATAGCGTATGCTTGCGCCAATTGGCGTCGTCGCGTTCGGTGAAATCCTCGCGCGCATGTGCCCCGCGGCTCTCCTTGCGCGCCTCGGCCGAATAGACCGTGGTGATCGCGTTGACCATCAGGTTCTCGAGCTCGAGCGTTTCCACAAGATCGGAATTCCAGATCATCGAACGGTCGGTCACCTTGATGTCGGCCATCTCCGCCCAGATCTCGGACACCCTGCGGCAACCCGTCTCGAGCGTTTCTTGGGTACGGAACACCGCAGCGTCTTCCTGCATGGCGCGCTGCATCTTGTCCCTGAGCTGGGCCGTCGGCGTTCCGCCATTGGCGTGCCGAAGCCGGTCGAAACGGCCGAGAATTTTTTCCTCCACCGCCGTGTTCACGTCGGGGATCGCCGCATTGCGATCGATGATTTCGCCGGCACGGATCGCTGCAGCACGCCCGAAGACCACCAGATCGATAAGCGAGTTCGAGCCCAGACGATTGGCGCCGTGCACGGAGGCACAGGCCGCCTCGCCCACCGCCATCAGTCCTGGCACTGTCGCATCCGGGCCGCCACGGCGGGTATCGATCGCCTCGCCCCAATAGGTCGTCGGGATACCGCCCATATTGTAGTGGACCGTCGGGATCACCGGGATCGGCGCGCGGGTGAGATCGACCCCGGCAAAAATCTTTGCCGATTCCGAGATCCCCGGCAGCCGCTCGTGCAGCACCGCGGGATCAAGGTGGTCGAGGTGGAGGAAGATGTGGTCCTTTTTCGGTCCCACGCCCCGCCCCTCGCGGATTTCCATCGTCATGCAGCGCGAAACGACGTCCCGGCTCGCAAGATCCTTGGCATTGGGCGCATAACGCTCCATGAAGCGCTCGCCTTCGGAATTGACGAGATACCCGCCTTCCCCGCGCGCGCCCTCGGTGATGAGGCATCCCGAGCCGTAAATGCCCGTAGGGTGGAATTGGACGAACTCCATGTCCTGGAGCGGAAGCCCGGCGCGCGCCACCATGCCGTTGCCGTCGCCGGTGCAGGTATGGGCCGAGGTCGCCGAAAAATAGGCGCGCCCGTACCCGCCGGTTGCCAGCACCACCATCTTGGCGCGGAACCGGTGCAGCGTGCCGTCGTCGAGCTTCCAGGCGATGACCCCTTGGCAGGCGCCATCCGCGCTCATCAGCAGATCGAGGGCGAAATATTCGACGAAGAACTCGGCATTGTTTCTGAGCGACTGGCCATAAAGCGTATGGAGGATCGCATGGCCGGTGCGGTCGGCCGCCGCGCAGGTGCGCTGTACGGGGGGGCCGTCGCCATAATTTTGCATATGGCCCCCGAACGGGCGCTGGTAGATCTTGCCCTCTTCGGTGCGCGAGAACGGTACGCCGTAATGTTCGAGCTCGTAGACCGCCTGCGGCGCCTCGCGCGCGAGATATTCCATCGCATCGTTGTCGCCCAGCCAGTCCGACCCTTTGACGGTATCGTACATGTGCCACTGCCAGCTATCGGGGCCCATGTTCGAGAGCGATGCGGCAATCCCGCCCTGCGCGGCGACCGTATGCGAGCGCGTGGGAAACACCTTGGTCACGCACGCGGTCTTGAACCCCTGCTCGGCCATGCCGAGGGTCGCGCGCAAACCTGCGCCGCCTGCGCCGACCACAACGACATCATAGGCGTGGTCAACGATGGTATAAGCCGAAGCCATATGTTCTAGCCTCCGAACGCGAGGACGAGCACCGCGATGACGGCAACGGCGCCGATGGCGATGGTGAAGACGGTATTGGCGAGCTTTGCGAGATTATGCAGCGCCGGCGCGTGGACATAGTCCTCGATGATCTCGTTCATCCCGATTCGCATATGCGTGAGTGCCGATCCGATGAGAACCAGTGCCAGGATATAGACGATGGGGTTCGAGAACGTCGCGACCATCTGCGCCCTGTTCGCGCCCTGGAGCGAGACGATCAGCCAGATGAAGAACCCGATGAGGGGAATGTTGAGCGCGCCCGTTATGCGTTGACGGATAAAGGTCGCCGTACCCTTGTTGCCCGAATGTGCCATCCGCGTGCTCCCCTAGAACCAGATGAAGACGGACCAGACGATGAGTGTCATCGAAACCGAAAAGACGATGGTCGCGATAGAGATCGCATCGCGTGGCCCCGCCTCGAACCCGTGTCCCGTGTCCCAGACGAAATGCTTGATGCCCCCGGCCATGTGGTGGAACAGCGTCAGCGTATAGAGAAAGAGCACCACCTGGAGAAGCGGGTGCGCGAAAAACGCGTTGACCGTCGCGAGTGGCTCGTCGCCTAGGGCCGCCGCCCCGAGCCACAGTACAAACAGCAGCGTTCCAACGTAAAGGCCGACCCCCAGAATACGGTGCAGGATCGACAACGTCATGGTGAGGGTGAAGCGCCAGATCGAAAGATGCGGCGAGGTCGGTCGGAAGATTTGGGCCATTTTTGCCTCTGTGCCTCCGTGCCCCCCGGATCGAGGGCGAGGTTCGGTTTATCCTTCTCTAATCGCGCTTTCCCCATTCGTCAAAGGGCGCAGCCTAGACATTTTGTCTGAGGCAGCCCCAAGTAAAATATTGAGTTTCCTTATCATATTTAATTTCCCTCTGGTCTCTTTAGCCCAAACCGCAGCAAGGACTAAGAAAAGTCAGCTTGGTTTACCTATAACGTAAAGCAGTGCCATAATGGTTCGAATCCCTGCGATTCTTTCAATGAAAATTCTTTTCCAGGGCTGGAACACCCTCAGCCGGTACGAAATCGCGTTGCCCGGCCCGGAAGGCACGCTTGACCCGCACGGTCGCGAAGTCGCCGATCACGGACACGCCGCCGTTGTCCTGCTGATCGACAGGGAGAAAAAACGTATCACACTGGTACGTCAGTTCCGCCTGCCCGCCCATCTCAATGGTGACGACGGCTTCCTGCTCGAAGCCTGCGCCGGCCTTCTCGATGGCGACGACCCGGAGACCTGTGCGAAACGCGAGGCGATCGAAGAGACCGGTATTGCACTCCACACGCTGATCCCCGTCTTCGACATCTATGCCAGCCCCGGTTCACTGACCGAAAAGAGCCATTGCTTCATCGGACTTTACAACGAGACGGACCGGATCGGCGCGGGCGGCGGACTCGCGCATGAAGGCGAGGAGATAGAGATCGTCGAAGTCCCCTTCGCCGATGCCCTGAACTTGATTCGCTCCGGCAGCATCGTGGACGCCAAGACGGTCGCCCTCATTCAGCACGCGCTTATTGAAGGATTTTTAGATGGCTAGAGGGGTGGCGCAGCGCGCTCCCTATACCTCCCCACGGTCGTAGGCGAAAACCCGCGCCAAACCTCTCGCCGCACCGCCCAACACGTCCCACTCGGCTTCGCTGAAATCGACAAGCACCTCGGCCAGGGCGGCTTCCCGCGCCCTACACGCAATCTCGACTGCGCGCCGCCCTCGCTCCGTCGCCCGAAGGTGCACCGTCCGCCTGTCCGCCGCATAGACCTCCCGCTCCACAAGCCCTGATCTGACGAGCGTTTCGATGATCCGTGATGCCGTTGGCACGCTGATTCGCTCCCGAGCTGCCAACCCGGACAGTGTTGAAACACTGGTATAAATCAACAGCCCAAGTGCGGAGAGCTGGGCCGCGCTGCACCCTGTCGCCCGGTCGGCAGTCTGGAGCGCGCGGTCGAGTGGCAACACCACCCGGTGCAATAGTTGCAGGGTCCGCCCCCTGTCATAGTGCATCCCGATTTTTCCTTTAGCATTGCTAATTATTGCTAGAGCTTATAGTATGGCTCCGCTCATAACAAGGGAGGACGAAATGCAGCACCATCGCGGCCGGTTGATCGATCATCTCCACCTGCGCGTCGCCGATCTGGAAAAAAGCCGTGCCTTCTACCGCGCAGTCCTTGAAGCTCTGGGACGCGACATCACCTACGAGACCGAGCATTTCTTTGCCGCCGACGAACTGCTCGTGGATGCCGCTGCCGACTACTCCTCCCGTTGCCACCTTGCCTTCCAGGCGCCGGATCGCGAGACCGTCGCCCGCTTCCATGAAGTAGGCCTTGCCAATGGCGGGACAGACAATGGAGCACCCGGCGAGCGGGCGTATCACCCGGGCTATTACGCCGCCTATTTCCTCGATCCCGATGGCAACAATCTCGAAGCGGTGTGGCACGGCCCGGCAACCCGTAGCGCCGGCAGCATCGTCATTACGCCCGAAGGAGAGACCTGAAATGGCGCTCACCCGCGCGACAAACCCCATGCCGTCCGATATCGCCGCTCTGCTCGATAAACGCGGGCTGCGCACGGCCTATGACGCCCGGCCAGCCTATCAGCGCAACGATTATTTAGGCTGGATCGGCGGCGCAAAACGCCCCGAGACGCGCCGAAAGCGCCTCGACCAGATGCTCGATGAACTCGAACGCGGCGGGGTCTATATGAATATGGTTTGGCGCGGAGGCTCTGGGTCCTAGACGTACTCGGTGAGTTTCTTGTCCGGATCGTAGATCTGCTCGGAGACCTCTTTGGTCACCGCCTGCCCGCAGCGCATTTTCCCAGCAATCGGGTCGAAAACATAGTGCGGTTCGCCATAGAGCAGCCAGCCTTCGGATAGCGCCTTGGTCACCTTGTGGCAAAACGCCGAGTCATCATCGCCCGACAGGAACCTGTAGATCACCATCGATAGGGCCTCCGGATGTCAAATAGATTGATATTGCCTCTCTATACCGCTAATCGCTCCGGGCGGCTCGGAAAAACGGCGAGGCGAAATGGCCCAACAGTTCCCTCAATTCCTTCTCGATGGCTACAAGAGTTTCATGTCCGGCCGCTATGCCGGAGAAAGGGATCGCTATAGGGCGCTTGCCCAGAACGGGCAGAAACCCACCACCCTCATGATCGCGTGCTGCGATTCCCGCGCCGCGCCGGAAACGATTTTCGATTGCGGTCCCGGCCAGCTCTTTGTGCTGCGCAACGTCGCCAATCTCGTGCCGCCCTTCGGGCCCGATGGAACCTACCACGCGACCTCCGCCGCCATCGAATATGCCGTCGTGCATTTGAAGGTTGCCCATATCGTCGTCATGGGACACGGGCGGTGCGGGGGCATAGAGGCCGCGCTCGCCACTGCCGCCGGCAAGGCCCCCGAGGGCGACTTCATCGGCAAATGGCTCTCGATGGTCAAGCCGGTCGCCGCCAAGGTCGAGGCCAATGATCTGCTGACCCCCTCCGAGCGTCAGACGGCGCTCGAACGCATCGCCATCCGTCAGTCGCTTGGCAATCTCTCGAGCTTCCCTTCTATCCGCTCCCGCGTCGAAGCTGGCGAAATCTCGCTCTACGGCGCCTGGTTCGACATATCGACCGGCGAGCTATGGGTCATGAACGGGGAAAGCGGCGACTTCACGCGACCTGACATCTAGGCAGAAGGGCTCGAATAAGGCTCAAAGTTGCTACACGGGACGCGGTCTCGCGCTAAGCTCCGGGCTGGAGCGGCGCCTGTTTCGGGCGGATCTTGAGTACCGTCAGCGCCAATCCGATCAGCACCAGCACGCCACCCGCCACATCGGCGGGATGGATCGGCTCGCCGAGGACCAGGACGCCCGATGCGATCCCCGTAATCGGCACAAGGAGCGTGAAGGGCGCAACCGTCGCCGCCGAATGGCGCGACAACAGCCCCGACCACATCGCAAACCCGAAAAGCGTCGTCGGATAGGCAAGAAAGGCAATCAGCCCGATAACCGTCAGGCTGGGCGGGAAGACATTGACCAGAACACCCGGCCCGCCTTCAAAAAGAAAGGAAAGGGCAAACAGCGGCACGCAACCGATGGCGTTGCCCCACACCGTAAAGGGCACCATGGGGATCGATCCCGCTTTCTTGGAAACGACATTAGCCACCGCCCATGAAAGCGCGGCCAGCATCAGCACCCCCAGCGGGATGAGCCCCGCCCCCTGCCAGTGACCCGCCGCAATCACCCCGATCCCTGAAATGGCCACCGCCGCGCCGACGATCTGGAGCTTGCGTGGCACTTCGCCGAGCACGAAGAACGCCAGCGCTATCGTGAACATGGCCTGCATCTGCAACGCAAGCGAGGCGAGCGAGGCCGGCATACCGAGCGCTATCGAGGTGTTGAGGAACGCATAGAGAGCGCATCCCATCGAAAGCCCGTAACCGACGACCAGCGTCCAGGGCGCCTTGGGGCGCGGGATAAAGAAGATGACCGGCACGGCAGCGAAAAAGAACCGCAGGGCTGCTGCCAGAAGCGGCGGCAACTCGGTAACCGAGAGCTTGATGACGGTGAAATTGACGCCCCAGATCGAAACGACGGCAAGGGCGATGAGCACATCGCGAAGGGGCATGAAACCGGGGAAGCGTTGAAAGAGACGATTTGACGTTTCTATCGCCTTCCGACAGAAAGGCAAAGAACCCGCCTGCCGGTTTTCCGGCAGGCAGGGGAATTATGTCACGCGGTTGGGGCGATCGCTACATCCTCAAAACCCGGAGCCGTGCCCCAGGCATAGACCCGCACCAAGGCCCGCAGGCCTTCGCGGTGGAAGGGATCTTCGCGGATGATCGCTTCCACCTCTTCGCGAGTATCGGCTTCGAACACCCATAGCCCGCCCACGGGCTTGCCATCCGGCGCCGGACGCATTGCGCCGGCCAGAACGATCTTGCCCTTGTTGGCCCTGAGAAAAGCCTGGTGGGCATCGGTGAACCGGGCGCGGATATCCGCACCATCGGTCTTGTCCTCGAACAACGCCACCCAGCGCATCACGCAGCCACCTTTTCGGAAACCAGCCCGCGTTCGATCAGCGCCTCGGCGATCTGGATGGTGTTGAGCGCGGCGCCTTTCCGCAGATTGTCCGAAACGACCCACATCGAAAGCCCGTTCTCGACCGTAGCATCCTCCCGGATGCGCGAAACATAGGTAGCATCCTCGCCCTTGGCCTCGACCGGCGTGATGTAGCCACCCGGTTCGCGCTTGTCGATAACGATCACTCCGGGTGCCTCGCGCAGCGCATCGCGCGCCTCGTCGGGTGTGATCGGCTGGGCGAATTCGAGATTGACCGCTTCCGAATGCCCCACGAACACCGGCACGCGCACCGCCGTGCAGGTCACCTTGATCTTGGGATCGAGAATCTTCTTGGTCTCGGCCAGGACCTTCCACTCTTCCTTTGTGTAGCCGTCCTCCATGAACACATCGATATGGGGGATGACGTTGAAGGCAATCTGCTTTGAGAACTTCCTGGCCTCGGGTGTATCGTTGACGAATATGCCCTTGGTCTGCGCCCAGAGCTCGTCCATCCCTTCCTTGCCGGCACCGGAAACCGACTGATAGGTCGAAACCACGACCCTCGTGATCGTCGCCAGATCGTGCAGCGGCTTCAAGGCGACGACGAGCTGAGCCGTCGAGCAGTTGGGGTTGGCGATAATGTTCTTGCGATCGTTCCTTGCCATATAGGCATCGAGCACCGCGCCATTTACCTCCGGCACGACCAGCGGCACGTCCTCGTGATAGCGCCAGGCCGAAGAATTATCGATAACGATAGCGCCAGTCGCCCCAATCCTCGGTGCCCATTGCTTGGAGATATCGCCCCCAGCGCTCATCAGCACGAAATCGGTGCCGGCAAAATCGAAATCATCGAGGTTGCGGCACTTCAGCACCTCGTCGCCAAAGCTCACCTCGCGCCCGACCGAGCGGGATGAGGCAAGCGGGACGAGTTCGGAAACCGGAAAATTGCGCTCGGCGAGAATGTCGAGCATTTCGCGCCCGACATTGCCTGTGGCGCCGACGACTGCAACCTTGAAACCCATTCGCTTGATCCTTTTTTACCACCTCCCGCGCCGGTTCGGCCACCGGCGGCCCAAGGGCCATTGCCGCCCTCCCCGCCGGGAGGAAGGCCCGGGGAGCGCGTCAGAAGGTTTTGGTGGTTTTTGCTGCGCGCGGCTTTACAGCCGATGCAGTTGCACCGGCAGGGCAAGTCGACTTCCAACGGATCCGCTGATCGGTCACTGGCGCACGCTCCAATATTGGAGCGTGTCATACGCCCTCTGGGAAAATAGTCAATTGCCAGTGGTCTGGGGCGGGCTTATTGGTGAGCCGATCTTGGCCGGAGGACGACAGGGGGCAGCGTTGGATCGTCGGGTTTGGAGCTACTGGTTCCTGGGGGTGTCGCTGGCATTGTTCTGTGCCGCGCTCTTTGTTTTCCCGTTTTTGCTGGAAGCACCCGAGCCAGACACCGAACGGTTCACGCTAGCCCAGTCGTTTCTGGGCGGCACCACGCTCGCTGCCCTCGGGCTCGTGGTAACGGGCATAAAGTACTGGCACTACCTGCTCGACGAGGGCTGGCTACCGACGGCATTGGCAGCATTCTTGCTGCTCTCGGCGCTCTTTTCAGGCATTCTTTATCTGGCGTGACGACCTAGAACTTGAACCCCACCTGCACCCCTACGTGAGAAATGCCGTCATTGGGTGTGCAGATCCCGAGGTTCGAGATGTGCTCGTAGACCAGCGTTGCCGTCACGGTTTCGCTCAAGTGTGCGCCGATCCCGAACGATTCGTAGAAATTGAGGGGGCAGCCGAAATTGCGTGCAGGGGCCGTTGCGCCGGAAAGCGCGCCATCTGTGAGGCTCGCGCCGAAACCAAGCTCGAGATAGAGCGGCGTCTCGAAGAGTCCGATCTGCCAGTTAAGATTGGCATGGACAAAATTCTCGCGTCGCCCGGCGAGATTGAATGTGCCGCCCATTTCGATACGCGGCGAACCGATCCAGGTGAAGGCGTCGATCTCTGGGGAGGCAAACAGCGCTGAAAACTTGACGTTTTCGATGCGCGAGAAATCGAAATTGGTCGAAGTGGGAACAAAGCCCACATACGCGTTGTGAGCGAACACCCCCGCCCTCAACTCATCGAGCACCAGGGCCTGCGACATCGCCGGGCTGGCAAGGAGCAAAGGGAGCGACGCGGCAGCAATACCGCCGAAGAGCGTTTTTGCGAGTCTTCTCATATCCCTCTTTATCGCTTCCCAAAGAGTCGATGACGGCACCGGAACGCCAGCGAACCTTTAAGCGTTCCTGTCGCACCACGCAACGGAGATGTGCCATCATGTCGATCGCCTCACTCGAAGATCTTTTCATCCATACGCTCGAAGACGTCTATTTCGCCGAGAACCTTCTCGCCAAGAAGCTTCCCGAAATGGCGAAAAAGTCGTCCGCCACCGCGCTCAAGAATGCCTTTGAAGAGCATCTTGCCGAGACCAGGACCCACATCTCGCGGCTTGATGAAGTGTTCAAGTCGCTGGGCCGGAAGCCTTCGGCAGAAGAGTGCCCCGCCATCGAAGGCATTCTCGAGGAGGCCGAAGAGCTTTTGGAGGAAATCACCAACGCCAAGACGCGCGATGCTGCGTTGATCGCGTCCGCGCAAGCCGCCGAACACTATGAGATCACCCGGTATGGCACGCTGATCGCCTGGGCGCGCGAGCTGGGTCATGAAGACATCCTGCCCCATCTCCGCGAAACGCTGGCCGAAGAAAAGAACGCCGACAACAAGCTTCTCCGGCTCGGCGAAGACCAGATCAACGCCAAGGCGGCGTAAACGGAAAAAACCTCTGGCGAGCGCGCTTGACCCCAGGCGCGCTCACGCCCATGTCTTGGGCCATGACAACGCCCCTCTCCATCCTCGACCTTGCCCCGATCGCGCAAGGGTTTTCCGCCGCCCAGGCCCTCGCCAGAACGCTCGACCTCGCCCGGCTCGGCGACGAAATGGGGTTTACCCGTCTCTGGTATGCCGAACATCATGGCATGGCGTCCATCGCCTCATCCGCCCCCGATATCCTGATCGGCAGTGCCGCGGCCCACACACATCGCATCCGGATCGGGTCCGGCGGGGTCATGCTGCCCAATCACGTCCCCTTGCGCGTCGTCGAGACCTTTCGGACGCTTGCCGGACTCTATCCCGGACGTATCGATCTCGGGATAGGCCGCGCCGGCGGTTCGGACGGACTGACGCTGCAGGCTCTCCGCTCCTTCGGCGGAGAAAGCTTTCCGGAAAACTTCGCCGAACTCATCGCTTTCGAGCAAGGGAGCTTCCCGTCCGATCATCCCTTTGCTCGCGTCAAGGTCGTACCCGGCGAAATCGCCTTGCCCCCGATCTATCTGCTGGGTTCCTCGGGCGCTTCCGCGCAGATGGCGGGCCAATACGGCACGGGCTACGGCTTTGCCGCACACTTCTCCGCCACCCCGCCACGACCGGCCTTCGAGGCCTATCGCCGCAGCTTCCGCCCCTCGGACAGCTTTGAAAAACCACACGCCATTCTTTGCCTCTCGGTCATTTGCGCTCCAACCGACGAGGAGGCGAAATATCTCTCAAAGTCGATGGAACTGACCTGGCTGCGCCTGCGCCAGAACAAGCCGCAAAAGATAGCCTCCCCCGAGGAGGCCGACGCCTACTCCTGGACCGAGAGCGAGCGCGCCTTCATCGAAAGCCAGTCGGATCTTTGGATCACCGGCAGCCCGCAAACGGTCAAGGCGGCGATGGAAGAAAAAATCGCGGCAACCGGTGCCGACGAAGTGATGATCGCCACGACCATCCACGACTATGAAAAACGCCTCGAAAGCTATCGCCTGCTCGGCGAGACCTGGGGTCTCTGACCCCTCGCAACGGCCAAGGGTTCGCGCTATGCTATGTGGGGCACAAACGGCGGAGGCCATGAATGCACATCGCATCCCTTGGAGGAGCGCTGGGGCTCGTACTACTGGCTTGGCCTCTCACCGCGCAGGAGCACCCACACATCGTTGACCGTGCCTTTGTGGTGACGGTGACCGACGCAGCTGGCAATGCCGAGAGCAAATACACAACCCGTGTGCCCCTCCTGCCGCGCCAGGCGTGTTTTTCCTGGCATATCCGCTTCGAAGGCGCCCCTTCCGAGTTGAAAATCACTGAGATCCTGCAGCTGCCTGCACCGGCTCAGATCTGGGAGACCGCCGGTTCGCAGATTTCTGCGGACCGGACCGCCGCCAAGACCACGCGCACAATCACCGTCGAAGAGGGCTGGATCGGAGCCTACTGGTGTCTGGCGGAAGGCGATCCCGCCGGACCACACACCATTGCCGTCTCATCGGGCGCTTGGCTTGACGAAACCTTTTCCTTTGAGGTCGTCGAGCGCTAGCCGAGCTTGGCGATGATCGCATCGCCCATCTCGGCCGTACCGACGCGCTTGCAGCCATCCTGCATGATATCCCCCGTCCGCAACCCGTCCTCGAGCACATCCGAGATCGCCTTTTCCACGCGTCCGGCCAAGTCGATCATGCCGAACGAATAGCGCAGCGCCATGGCGAACGAGGCGATCATCGCGATGGGGTTGGCCACGCCCTGCCCTGCGATATCGGGCGCCGAGCCGTGTACCGGCTCGTAAAGCGCCTTGCGCTTGCCGGTCTGAGCATCGGGCGCGCCGAGCGAAGCCGACGGCAACATGCCGAGCGATCCGGTCAGCATCGCAGCGGCATCCGACAGGATATCTCCGAAGAGATTGTCGGTGACCATCACGTCGAACTGCTTCGGATTGCGCACCAGCTGCATCGCAGCGTTGTCGGCGAGAATGTGATACAGTTCGATCTCGGGGTAGTCCCCGGCCGCCTGCCGGACCACTTCGTCCCACAGGACCCCCGACTTCATGACGTTCTTCTTGTCGGCCGAATGCACCTTCTTGCCGCGAGTCATCGCCAAATCGAACGCAACGCGCGCAATTCGATCGATCTCGTAGCTCTCATAGACCTGCGTATCGACGGCCCGCTTCTGGCCGTTGCCAAGCTCGGTGATTTCCTTGGGCTCGCCGAAATAGACCCCGCCGGTCAATTCGCGGACGATCAGGATATCGAGCCCCTCGACCAGTTCCTTTTTGAGCGATGACGCCTCGGCCAGCGCGGAATAGCAGATGGCCGGCCTGAGATTGGCAAAGAGCCCCAGATCCTTACGCAACCGCAAGAGCCCGGCCTCGGGCCGCACCTCATAGGGCACACTGTCCCATTTCGCCCCGCCGACAGCCCCGAAGATCACCGCATCGGCACCAAGCGCCTTTTCCATGTCCTCTTCGGAAATCGCCACCCCATGCGCATCGTAGGCGCTGCCCCCGACGAGCCCGTTCTCGGTGGTAAAGTCGGTCCAGCCCTTGGCATTGGTATGCGCAATCAGCTTTTCGACCTCGGCCATGATTTCTGTGCCGATACCATCGCCGGGAAGAAGAAAGAGGGAGTGGGTGGCCATGCTTGGTCCTCGCCGTACTGGTGGGTACACCTGAATTTGTGCCGACATAGCCGGTTTTTGGATCCCCGCGCAAGGCGGCTTCAACAACTCCGTCCGAGGCAATGTCTTTGGGAAGCTCTAAGTCAGCCGCTTCTGGAAGAATATGCGGCGCGAGCCTGCGGGATGGTCTTCGATTGTGCCGAACTCGGTAAATCCCAGGGCGCGATAAAAATCGGGTGCTTGGAAAGCAAAGGTATCGAGCCACATGCCCCCCAAGCCCTCCGCCCGTGCCCAGATCTCGGCCTGTTCTATCAGGAGCTTGCCAAAGCCTTGGCCGCGCAGATCCTCGGAAATGGCGATGAACTGGATAAACATCCAGTCGTAAAGCACATAGCCGGTGAGGCCGCCGACAATTACGCCGGCCTCATTCTTGAGCAGAAATCCATAGTCGCGGTAGTTGCCGCCCGGGCGCTGCGCCTCAGCGGCTGCGCCCAGGATGGCGGTGACGGCCTCGATGTCGGCCGAACCGGGCTCGTCAACGAATTCAAGGCGTGGTGCGTGGGTCACGATGTGGCAGCGCCTATCCGCGCGGTGACCTCGATTTCGAGTTTCATTTCCGGCGTCGTCAGCCCGCAAACGATCATCGTTGCAGCGGGCCGGATGTCACCGAACACATAGCCAGCCACCCCGACCAGCGCGTCGTAATCTTCCATGTCGACAAGATAATAAACAACCCGCACCACGTCCCTAAGCGAGGCACCCGCTTCCACAAGAGCCTTTTCAATCGTCGCGAATGCATTGCGCGCCTGCGCCGCGGCCTCCTGGGGCATGGTCATGGTCGCGTAATCATAGCCCGTCGTACCCGAGACATAGACCATGTCGCGATCAACGACCGCCCGCGAATACCCGATCCGTGCTTCGAACGGCGAGCCCGATGAAATCCGCCTGACCATCGCAGGCTAAACCCAGGGGCGGTTTTCTGCCATCTTGCCCTCGAACCCGGCAATCGCCGTGGCCTTCTTGAGCGTCATGGCGATATCGTCGAGCCCTTCGAGCAGTACCTGCTTGCGCGCCGGATCGATATCGAAATGGATCGTCCCCCCGTCAGGTCCCGAAATCGTCTGGGTTTCGAGATCGACTGTCAGCGTGGCGTTCGAGCCGCGCGAAGCATCATCGAGAAGAAGTTCGAGTTGCTCTGGCGTCACGACGACCGGCAGGATGCCATTCTTGAAGCAGTTGTTGTAGAAAATGTCGGCAAAACTCGTCGAAATGACGCAGCGGATACCGTAGTCGAGCAGTGCCCATGGCGCATGTTCGCGCGAGGATCCGCAGCCGAAATTGTCCCCGGCGATAACGATCTGCGCCTTGCGGTAGGCGGGCTGATTAAGGATGAAATCCTCTTTCTCGCTGCCGTCCTCATTGTAGCGCATCTCGGCAAAAAGCGCCGTACCGAGCCCGGTGCGCTTGATGGTCTTCAAATACTGCTTGGGAATGATCATGTCGGTATCGACATTGATGATCGGCAGTGGTGCTGCCACACCGGTCAAACTCGTGAACTTGTCCATTCTTCCAAACGCTCCCCGAAAAAATGCGCGGGCTATATCCTGTTGGCCAGACCTCTAATCCATGCGCGCGCGCTTGCCAAGCGCAAGTGCGGAACCGCCCTCTTGCGTCTGGCAAAGCGGCGGCCCTATGGTGCGCGTGGACAAATTTTGACCAAGAGATAAAAATGACGCCGCATAACCACGCACAGCCCGGGGATTACGCCGAGGCAATCCTTCTTCCCGGCGACCCCCTGCGCGCCAAATGGATCGCCGAGACCTTTTTCGAGGACGCCAGGGAAGTCAATTCGGTCCGCAACTGCCTCGGTTTCACCGGTACCTATAAAGGCAAGCCGGTCTCGGTGCAGGCCACCGGCATGGGCCAGCCGTCCACCGCAATCTATGTCCACGAGCTCATCAATATCTATGGCGTCAAGACGCTCGTCCGCGTGGGCACCTGCGGGGGGCTTAACGCCAAGGTCAAGGTTCGGGACGTCGTGATCGGCGCTTCGGCCTCGACCGACTCGACCATCGTCAAGGACGGTTTCGGCGCCTACAATTTCGCGCCGGCGGCGGATTATTCCCTGCTGCGCGCCGCCGATGATGCGGCGCACGCCAAGGGCAAGACGGTCCATGTGGGCGGCATCCTCTCTTCCGACATCTTCTATCACCCCTCAGGGCTCGAAACCTATTCGAGGCTCATTGCCCACGGTGTGCTCGGGGTGGAGATGGAAGCGGCAACGCTCTATACGCTCGCCGCGCGCTTCGGCGCCAGGGCGCTCGCCATTTGCACGATGACCGACTGCCTCATCACCGGCGAGGAGATCGATGCTGCCGCGCGGCAATCCTCGCTCACTGACATGATCGAGATCGCGCTCGAGGTCGCAATCGGTTCGAACGGCTAGAACCGCTCGGACCGGATCACCTCGACGGGGCTCCGCCAGACGATAAGCCGGTAGCTGTCGAGAAGCGGGGTCAGCGCCTCGACCAGCCGGTCGGCGGCGTCGGCGGTGGTTACCGTGAGAAAGACGAGCTTGGTGTCCGCCGCGCCGGTTACCCGGTCCTCGCGCCACGCCCCGCCGCTGCCTTCTCCGCCCAGCGCACGCAGTAGCGTATGGCCCGTCACCCCGGCCTCTTTTGCCGCGGCCACCACCAGCCGCACGAGCGGCGCATCGACCAGAACCTCGATCTTCACCCTTTGCGTTGTCGTGATGCTCATAGGCCCGAGAGTCCTTGTGCGAGGGCTGAATAAAGCGGAATGCCGAAAAGGATATTGAAGGGGAAGGTAACTGCAAGCGACATCGCAAGATAGAGCCCCGGATCGGCCTGCGGCAGGGCAAGCCGCATCGCGGCAGGCACCGCGATATAGGACGCGCTGGCCGCAAGGATCGTCAACGCCGCGACCGAACCGGGATCGAGCCCGATCAGCGTGCCCAGCACGGCGCCGATCGCCCCATTGATCAGGGGGATAAGGATGGCCAGTCCGGCCAGCCGGAAGGTCAGCGAACGGGCTTCCCGCAGGCGTCTTACGGCGATCAGCCCCAGATCGAGCAGGAACAGGCAAAGCATGCCCCGGAATCCGGCGTCAAAAACCGGCGCGATCTGCGTAAAGCCGTCTTTGCCGATCAGGACACCGATGACGAAACTGCCCATCAGCAGCACGACCGAACCGTTGAGTAGCGTTTCGCGCAGCAATTCCCCGCGCCCGTGAACGGCGGCGTCCGTCCGTCCTCGCGCCAGAACCAGCCCCATGATGATGGCCGGGGTCTCCATAAGCGCGAGCACGGCGACCATATAGCCCGCCGGCGGCATGCCACCCGTCGTCAGCACCTCGACGCCGGTGACGAAAGTCACCACCGAAACCGAACCGTAATGCGCCGCCACCGCGCCGCCATTGGTCCGATCGAGCCGGCCGAGCCGCGTCAAAAGGAAATAGGCCGGCAGGGGCAGCAATAAGCTTAAGCCCACCCCGGCCAGCGCGGCCAGCACCATTTCGACCGAAAAGCCCGCTGCCGAAACCTCGACCCCGCCCTTGAGCCCGATGGCAGCCATGAGATAGAGGGATATGCCCTTTCCCACCGCCTCAGGAATGGTGAGATCGGAACGCGCGACCGCAGCCAGCGCGCCCAGGATAAAGAACAAGATGACGGGCGAAAACAGAACGCCCATAGAACCGGCCATCGCCACACCCGCTTGTTTTACCAAAGGCTTACGGTAAAGCCCGGCAAAAAGGCAAGATCAGTGCCTGAAATGCCGCGTGCCGGTAAACACCATTGCCAGTCCCGCCGCATCCGCCGCCGCGATCACTTCGTCGTCGCGCATGGAGCCGCCTGGCTGGATCACCGCCGTCGCCCCGGCCGCGATCAGCGCTTCCAGCCCGTCGGCAAACGGAAAGAACGCGTCGGACGCAACGACCGAGCCGTTGGTCAACGCACCCTCGATCCCCGCCGCCTCGGCAGCATCGACCGATTTGCGGTGCGCGATGCGCGCCGAATCCACCCGGCTCATCTGCCCCGCGCCGATCCCCACCGTCGCGCCGTCCTTGACGTAAATGATGGCGTTGGACTTGACGTGCTTGGCGACCTTTGCCGCCACCAGCAGATCGGCCATTTCCTTGTCGGTCGGCGCCCTTTTGGTCACGACCTTGAGATCGTAATCGTCGGCATTGACGTTGTCGCGCGTTTGGACGAGCAGCCCCCCCGCGACCGAGCGCACCGTCATCCCCGACGCCTTTGGGTCGGGGAGCCCGCCGGTCACGAGAAGCCGAAGGTTTTTCTTTGCCTCGACGATCGCGATGGCTTCTTCCGAGGCGCCCGGCGCGATGATCACCTCGGTGAACAGCTTGACGATCTCGGTCGCCGCTTCCGCATCGAGAGGACGGTTGAGCGCCACGATCCCGCCAAAGGCTGAAACCGGATCGCACAACAATGCCGATTTATAGGCCTCTGCAAGCGTTGCCGCGAGCCCCACCCCGCACGGATTGGCGTGCTTGATGATCGCCACCGCCGCCGACTTTTCGGGGTCGAACTCGGCCACCAGTTCGAACGCCGCGTCGGTATCGTTGATGTTGTTGAACGAGAGCGTTTTGCCCTGCACCTGTCGCGCTGTCGCGACCCCGGGGCGCTCCGACCCATCGGTATAGAATGCCGCCCATTGGTGCGGATTTTCGCCGTAGCGCATCGTTTCGCGTATCGCCCCGGCAAAGCTGCGATGCCCCAGATCGGGCACATCAAGCGTTTTCGAGAACCAGTTCGAGATCGCCGCATCGTAAGCCGCGGTCCGTGCGTAAGCCTTGCCCGCCAGCCGCTTGCGATCTTGGAGCGGCACCTCGCCAGTGGCCGCAATCGCCTCGAGCACCATCCCATAGTCGGCGGGATCGACGAGCACGGTGACGTCTCCATGATTCTTGGCCGCCGCGCGGATCATTGCCGGCCCGCCGATATCGATGTTCTCGATCGTGGTTTCGTAATCGGCGCCGGCCTTCACCGTCGCTTCGAACGGATAAAGATTAACCGCGAGCAGGTCTATGCCCCCGATCTCGTGGGCCTCCATCGCCGCCCGGTGCTCGGAATTCTCCCGGACGGCCAGCAGCCCCCCATGCACCTTTGGATGGAGCGTCTTCACCCGTCCGTCCATGATCTCTGGAAACCCGGTCACCTCGGAAATGTCGATCACCGCCACCCCGGCCTCGGCAAGCGCCTTGCGGGTTCCGCCGGTCGAGATGATCTCGACCCCCAGCGCGGCAAGTTTCTGTGCGAAATCGACAATCCCCGACTTGTCCGAAACCGACAAAAGCGCGCGCTTGACCTTCAGAGAACCCGATTGCGGCATGGGCGATAATCCTTCGTGGCGAGGGGAGGAGGGTAATGGCCGCGCCCTATCACGGATCGGGTGGGGAGAAAACGGTAAAATAGGCCTACTGGCGGGTGAAAACCCAGGCCACCTCGTGCCCTGCCCGCACCCGGCCCGATAGGACGATCTGGTTGGTGCGCAAAAGCCCGAAATGCGCCGAATGGCGCACACTGTCCTCGATGTCGGCGTCCGCGCCCTCCCAGAGGAACGACCACGCCTCGCCGTTCTTGTGGACGATGCGGATGAGGTCTTCCGAGCCGGCGCGTTCGAGTGCAGCCCCCGGTGCGAGGTGAAACCGCAGGCTGAACCCGCCCTCGCGCCCCGGTTGACGACCTGCGGCGATGAAGCGGTCCTGACCGACGAGCGTGTGTCCTGCCCCCATAAGGGTCAGGCGCCGCGCGACATCGATCCCGAAACGCCCGCGATAGGCTGAAGAGAGCATTTCCAGCGCGTTTTCGTCCTCGATCAGCCGCACCGAAGGCGCGGGGCCAATGGGACGCAATCGGTCGGCGAGAAATCCGCGCCCCCCGACCTCCGCGCTCGATATATCATCGATGGTCGGCGCCGAATGCGCCGAGGAATGGCGGAATAGATTACGGCTCTCGGGCAACTGGCTCGGTGCCGGCCCGCAGCTCCCCGCCACCAGCGTCGTTCCCGAGGAGAACTCGAAACTCAGGGCGCCCGCATGCGCATGGCCCGCAAAGCCAAGGGGTGGCACAAGCCCGCTGTCGGCCACGAGCTTGCCGGCACCGTCGACGAGGATCCCATATCCCCCGCCTAGACCCGAACCCTGGGCCCGAGCGCCTGATTGCGCCCCGATCGACAGAATCAGATCGACCGGCACCTGCCCGCAGCCGTTCATATAGGCCGGTTCGCGTGTCCCGAGGACCAGCCTGTCGAGCATCCGGTGCATCGCCTCGGTCCGCGACGCGATCATTGCGGCAAGCCCGGCATGACGCTGCTTTAGAAGCTGGATCACGGGAATGAGTTCGCTCAGCAGCCGGATCTGGACCAGCGGCGATCGGGAAAGATGCATTCCATCGGCATCGAATTGCCGGCCGGCCAGGGCCTCGAGTTCGCGGACCAGCGTTCCAAGCGACTTTGGTTCCTCGGCCGCCGACAACGCCGCCCCGGTCAGTGCGATGGCCGCCATCAGCTGCGCTTCCGGGTCGGGATCGTATTGTGCCCGCAGCTTGAGCGATTGCACCTGGCTGTCGATGGCCGAATTGATGCGCCTTATCTCGTCAGGCCCTGCTTCTTCGGTCAGCAGCGCGTAGGATTTGAGCCAGTTGAGTACGCGGCGCGCCGTGATGAACACCCCCCAGCTATCGCGGTCGAAACGCCGGTTGCGCGCGATCCAGTCGAGCACCAGCGTGCGCGCGAACCGCCGCTGGCCGGTGTCGGTGAGGTCACGGAAATGCCTCAGCCACCCGAAAGCATTGAGATCGGCAAACCAGGCGTCCGAGCCGATGTCGATGGCAAAGGGCGAAATTCCCGCCGTATCGACCATTTCGCCGGCGAGCAGGTATTTGCCTTCCATCATTTCGAGAACGGACTGGCTGTCGGTGGGCCGGAACTCAGCAAGCCGCGCGACATAGCCCCCGCCGGAAGAATCCGCCCAGGTCCACGAAAATATCGGATTTGTGACAAACCTGTCCGCAAGGGACAAGGCAGTCCGCTGCAGAACGAAACGCAATACTTCCAGCACGCCGCTGCCTCAACACCACTCGCAATTTTCACAATAGCATCAACTGCGCGTTGACCACAAACGCCGAGTGCCGGGCGTTCGCGCGGCTTGAGGTATTCCAATGTCTGGGCTTATGCAGGGCCGCCGCTCGGGGCCAGGGTTCATCGTTCCGGAAATCATGGACCCTGGCTGTCCTCAGGGGGCATGAACGGCAGCCAATAACCTATGACCGCCGAACAAATCGCGCCGCGAAGAACCCATCGAGCGTTCCGCCCGCTTCGCCGGGAACAGTGAGCGCTGGATGGGTGCGCAGGGCACCGGCAGCGTTCAGCGCCTCAGTCCAGCTTTCGATCTCTTCAGCCCGGACCGGATCGAAAATAAGCCCCTCAACCGAATCCCGGACCCAGTCGAGTTGGGCTTCGCCTTCTTCAGCCTCGAGCGAGCAGACCGCATAGACCAACCGCCCGCCCGGCTTTAAAAGCCCTGCCGCCTTTTCGATGAGCGCGCGCTGCAGCGCGACCCGGCCCGCGACATCCTTTTTACTCCGCGAAAAGACCACCTCGGGGTGCCGCCGCAACGTACCGGTCGCCGAACACGGCGCATCGAGCAGCACGGCATCGAATTTTTTCCCCGGCTCGTATTTCAACGCGTCCGCAACAACGATCTCGGCATCAAGACCCAACCGGAGAAGATTCTCCTCGACCCGTTTCATGCGCTCGAGCGAGATATCGAGTGCTGTAACCGCGGCGCCCGCCGCCGCAAGTTGCGCCGTCTTGCCCCCCGGCGCCGCACAAAGGTCGAGCACGGATTCGCCGGCTTTTGCCGCCACGAACCGCGCGGGCAAGGCCGCCGCTACGTCCTGCACCCACCATTTGCCCTCTGCAAACCCCGGCAGATCGGCAACCGCCGCCTCGCGGGTCTCGAGCCTGTACGAACCCCCGAGCACCGGGATTGCGCCCAATTGCCCGGCGAGTTCCGCGTCGGGCGCTTTGAATGAAAGATCGAGCGGCGCACCATTCAAAAGCGCTTGCGCGAAAAGCGAAACAGCCGCCTCGCCGTAGAGCGTAGTCCAGCTTTCCTTGAGCCGATCGGGGAACAATAAGACCGGATCGAGCTCCCGCCAGCGTTCCGCCTCGCGCTGCACGGCCCGCAAGGCTCCGTTGACCAGTTTGTCGAACCGTCCTGCACGCCGGTCACGCCGCACGGCTTCAACCGAAAGATGGAGCGCGGAGTGATCCGCAATATCGTTCGAATAAAGCAATTGGGCGATACCCAACCGCAGGACCGCCTCAAGGAGCCCCGACCGCGGCGGGATACCTTTTGCCAGCACCCCATGGATGACGATGGAAATATGCCCGTGCCGCCTGAGCGCCAGCGTCGCCAACCGGTTGGCCAGCGCGCGATCGCGGCTGTCGCTGAATTTATCCGCTGCAAGCGGCACGAACGATTTGCCCGCCAGCACATCCCGCAAAGCCCAGGCGGCCTCGAGGCGGGGCCTGAGACCGGGTATGGAATCGATATCGCGCAAGCGGACGTCCGTTCTTATCCCCAGGGCCCTGAAGGACCTTCATCGCGCGGCCTTGTTCCCGGCGTGCGCCAGCTCTGCCCGGGCCGCGACGCGACGGGCCGCGTGTTGCTAGCACGGGAACGGGCGAATTGACCACCGCCGCCGCCACCCATACGGGCGATTTCGGTGAGTGCCGCGACGCGGTTCTCCACGTTGGGGTGGGTAGCAAAGAGGTTATCCATCCGCGCGCCAGAGAGGGGGTTGGAGATGTACATATGCGCCATGGCCGGGGCGCGCTCGGCGGCCATGTTGACCGTCCGACGACCGGTCGCCGAGATCTTTTGCAGCGCGCTGGCCAGGGCCATCGGATCCCCGCAGATCGCCGCGCCGTCTCGGTCGGCCTCGTATTCGCGTGTCCGGCTCACCGCCATCTGGACGAGCATCGCCGCGATCGGCGCCAGAATCACCATTGCGATGGTGCCGATCGCTCCCACGGGCGAATCATTGTTGCGCCCGCCAAAGAACAGCCCGAACTGGGCCAGCATCGAGATCGCGCCGGCCAGCGTCGCCGTTACTGTCATGGTCAGCGTGTCGCGATTCTTGATATGCGCCAACTCGTGCGCCACCACCGCCGCAACCTCTCGGCTGTCGAGATGGCGCAACAGCCCCCGCGTTACCGCAACCGCGCTGTTCTGCGGATTTCGCCCCGTAGCAAAGGCATTGGGCTGCTCGGTATCGATGACATAGAGCCTGGGCATGGGCAGCCCGGCATTATCGGCCAGGCGCTGGGTCATTGCGTAAAGTTCAGGGGCGGACTGGGGACTGATCTCCCGCGCGCCCTGCATCGAGAGCACCATCCTGTCCGAGTTCCAGTATGCAAAGACGTTCATGCCCGCCGCGACGACGAGCGCGATTATCATCCCGCCCTGCCCGCCGATGAGAAAACCCACGCCCATAAAGAGTGCGGTCATCCCGGCAAGAAGAACGGTGGTCCGCAATGTATTCATCATCGTTGTTGCTCGGCTTTCATTAAAACCCTCTTTGGCCTATAGGATGGTGTCCGGAAAGGGGCCGGACAAGTCCTGCCTTTCCTAAACTCTTTGTCATGAATTGGGTTGCCCGCCATGACCGCGCCGAACCACAAACGCCCCGACCCCGAAATCGCCCGGCGTGCGCTCGCCGAAGCTCAGGCGCGCAAGGCCGAAATCGACGAAAAGACGAAGAACGCGCCAAAGGAAATCGATGGCCGCGGCGGCCTCGACCCGGCACGCTATGGCGATTGGGAAGTCAAGGGAATTGCTCCGGATTTCTGAGGCCCGGAGCGGGCACAACTTAATCCTCGCGGGGGCAAGATGGGCGACAATCGCAGGTTGCCCTCGCCGCACCGGGACCACAAGACCCGAGATTGCGAATTTTAACTGAACGAATTGAACGAATTTCGTCCAATTCGTTCAATAAAGTATCCAGCTAGCCCAGAAGACCGAAGACCACGCCCTGGACGATCATGACGCCCAGGAGATAACCGCCATCGATTATCGCCAGCGACCATTTCTGACCCTGATAACGGTGATTGAGGATCATGGAGGTGACCATGAACCCGGCCCACAGATGGATACCGACGATCACGGTATTGGCGATGGTTACATCGCCCATGATCTGCGGCGTCAGGAGCGCGAGGAAATAGGCCATGACGAGCTCCATCGCCGCCCCCCAGATAAAGGGCGTCGCCTGTCCACCCGATCCGGCCATGATTTCTTCGGCACTCTTGCCCGTCGCGGCCAGCCATTGCTTGGAAAGCCCGGTGTACCACGCTGCGCCGAGCGCCATCGATGCGATCATCGCCAGCAGCACGGCCAGCCAGTTGACGTCGAGATAGTTCATTTTCCCCTCCCCACAGGGTCAGCCAATAGACACCCCAATCTGCACCCGAAACGGTGGCAAGTCCATCAGGGCGCGACGCCGCCCAGCCCGCAGATGATCTTCCATTCCTTTTCGCTGACCGGCTGCACAGAAAGCCGTGAATTGTTGACCAGCACCATCTTGCCCAGCTCCGGATGCGCCTTGATTTCATCGAGCGTCACAGGCCGGCCGAAGGGTCTGACCGCCTCGATATCGACGCACTCCCAGCGCGGATCGTCCGTTGTCGAATCCGGATGCGCCAGCGCCGCGACCTTGACGATTCCCACCACGGCCTTTTCCTTGACCGAATGGTAGAAGAAGCCCAATTCCCCGAGCTTCATCTCGCGCATGTTGTTGCGCGCCTGGTAATTGCGCACCCCGCTCCATTCTTCCGGAGCGCCCTTTTTCACTTGATCGTCCCAGCCCCAGGTTTCCGGCTCGGATTTGAACAGCCAATAAGCCATGACTACCCCCTATTGTTCGCGCTTGAGCGGACGCATCATCAGCATCGGCACCAGCGTATCGATTTTTGCATGTCCCGAAAGCAGAAGATTGACCGCTTCGATGAGCGGCGCATCGACGCCCTTTTCGCGCGCCAGCGCCAGCGCCACCGGTGCGGTAAAGACGCCCTCGGCCAACCCCAGCCCCCTCTCGCGGATAGTTTCGACCGTCCCGCCTTCGCCCAGGGCCACCCCGAACGCGTAATTGCGCGAGGATGGCGAGGTGCAACTCAGGGCCAGATCGCCGATTCCCGAAAGCCCGGCCAGCGTCACCTCGCTCCCCCCATGCGCCACGATCACCCGCCCCATCTCGGTAAAAGCGCGGGCAAGGAATGCCGAACGCGCCGAAAGCCCCAGCCCCGCACCCTCGATGGCCCCAGCCCCGAGCGCATAGACGTTCTTGAGCCCCCCGCACATCTCGACCCCCGTCAAGTCCCCCGAGGCATAGGGCCTGAAGGAGGGGCCCGCGAGCAGCGCCGCAACCGCCTCGGCGCGTTCGACCGCTCGCCCGGCCAGTGTCACTGCCGTCGGCTTGCCCAAGGCGACGTCATGGGCAAAGGACGGACCGGACAGGACGAAGGGTTCTGCGTCCGGCGCGCATTGGGCAAGGATTTCGCTCTGGCGCCTGTTGGATCCCTTCTCGAACCCCTTGGCACAAAGCACCACCGGCTTGCCCGCCAGGCGCTTCGGCCCGATGGCGGCGACGGTTTCCCGCGTTGCCTGAGCCGGCACAACCATCAGGACAAGATCCGCCTCTTCAAGCCCTGCCACCCCGATCTGGGCCTCAAGCGCCGGATCGAGAACGATATCTCCGAGATAGGAGGGCAGGCGATGCGTCTCGTTGATCGCATCGACCGCCGGTGCGTTCCGCCCGACAAGACGAACCTCATGGCCCGCCGCCCGGGCAGCCTGCCCGAGCGCCGCCCCCCAGGCGCCCGCACCGATAACGAAAACCTTCCCCATCATGCGGTTCTCATGAGTGGCGTTTCCTCGAGCGGCCAGCGCGGGCGCGCGGCAACGTCGAACCCGTCAAACGCCCCGAGCGCGTACCGCTCCGCCCCCGCCCAGGCCACCATCGCCCCATTGTCGGTGCAAAGCACCGGCGGCGGGACGATCAGTTCGGCCCCCGCCGCGTCGGTTACCGCTTGCAGGGCGGCACCAATCGCCCTGTTGGCCGCCACCCCGCCCGCAACCACGAAACGCAATTGCGTGTTGGGATTTTCCGTCGCGAACCGCGACAATGCTGCGGCGCTGCGCGCCGACACGATATCGGTCACCGCCCCCTGAAAGCTCGCGCAGAGATCGGCGATATCCTTGTCCGACACCGGCGCCACCGATTCGGCGGCCAGCCGCAGCGCTGTCTTCAAGCCCGAAAAGGAAAAATCGAGCCGCTTTTCTTTCAGAAGCGGTCGCGGCAGGTCGAACCGGCGCGAATCGCCCTTCTGCGCCCATTTTTCGACCTCCGGACCACCCGGATAACCCAGCCCCAAAAGCTTTGCCGCCTTGTCGAAAGCCTCGCCCAAGGCATCGTCGATGGTCGTACCCCAAACCGTGTAGCGCCCCACCCCTTCGACCAGAACGAACTGGCTGTGCCCACCCGAGACGAGCAGCATCAGATAGGGAAATCCGACGCCGTGCGTCAGCCGTACCGTCAGCGCATGCGCTTCAAGGTGATTGACGGCAATCAGCGGCTTGGCCCGCGCCGCGGCAATCGCCTTGGCCGTCGTCAGGCCAACAAGGACACCCCCGATTAGCCCCGGCCCCGCCGTCGCGGCGATGGCGGAAAGATCGTCGAGCTTCGTCCCGGCCCCGTCCAGCGCCGCCTTGATGATGCGGTCGAGATGGACCACATGCGCGCGCGCCGCCAGTTCGGGCACCACCCCGCCGAAATCAGCGTGCTCGGAAAGCTGCGAGCGCACGATATTGGAGAGTATTTCGCCCCGTCCGTCCTCATGACGGCGGACGACGGCAGCCGCCGTTTCGTCGCAACTGGTTTCAATGCCGAGGATGAGCGTCATTGCGGCGATCTGGTCTCTGGCCTTCGGTTATGGTCTGATGGCACAAGGGAACGAAACTTTGGCGCCATATTTTCCCCTGTGCGCCCATTCTCTTACACCGACGAGGCCACATTGCAATCGCAACCGACCCCGCTATTGACCATCGGCACCCGCGGCTCACCGCTCGCGCTCGCCCAGGCCCATGAGGTGCGCGACAGGCTCTGCGCCATCCATGGCTTTGACCCCGAGACCCTCGCGATAAAGGTCATCAGGACCAGCGGAGACGCCATTCAGGACAAGCCTTTGGCCGAAGTCGGCGGCAAGGGGCTCTTCACCAAAGAGATCGAAGAACAACTTTTGTCCGGGGAAATCGATCTGGCGGTTCATTCCTCCAAGGACATGCCCACCCGCCTCCCCGATGGGCTGGTGCTCTCGGCCTTTCTCGAGCGCGAGGACGTCCGCGACGCCTTCATCTCGCTCATCGCCAGGAGCCCCGATCACCTTCCCGAGGGCGCGCGCATTGGCACATCCTCGCTGCGTCGCGCCGCGCAGATGAAACGGTTCCGGGGCGATTTCCGCATCGTGCCGTTCAGGGGTAACGTCCAGACCCGCCTCAAAAAACTCGCCGACGGGCAAGCCGACGCAACGCTACTCGCGCTCGCCGGGCTCAATAGGCTCGGAGAGAACAATCGTGCGACGTTGGTCCTTGATGAAGTCCGGTTTCCCCCTGCTCCGGCGCAGGGTGCAATCTGCATCGAGACCCGGACCGACGACACCGCCACCGGCCGGCTTGTCGCCGCGCTCGACCATCCTCAAACGCGGCAAAAAGTCGAGGCCGAGCGCGGCTTTCTCGCCAGCCTCGACGGCTCCTGCCGCACCCCGATAGCAGCGCTTTCCCGCCTCGATGGCGGCACGCTCACGCTTCTGGGCCAATTGCTCTCTGTCGACGGGCAGCAAGCGTTCGAGGAGGAAATATCGGGCGATGCCGATGCCGGGCCGGAGCTGGGCCGACGGCTGGGGGAAAAACTCAAAGCCGCGGCCGGCGAGGATTTTCTCAACACACTAAACGGGGCTGAATGAGCGGACGGATCAAACTTCTCGTCACACGGCCGGAGCCCGATGCGACACGCACCGCAGCCCATCTCGCCGCGCTCGATCTCGAGCCGGTGGTCGCCCCGATGCTCGAGGCAATCGCCCAGAGCGACCCCTTGCCCGAGCCCGAAACCTTTTTCGCTCTTGCAGCGACCTCGGTCAACGCGGTCCGCTTTCTCGCTGACCGCAACCCTCACCCGGCCTTTTTCAAAAAGCCGCTCTATGCCGTGGGCGAAGCCACAGCCGATGCGGCGCGCGACGCCGGGTTCGACATGGTCTCCGCGGCAGAGGGGACGCTTGCCGATCTGGTTGCCCTGATTGTCCGAACCCATCGAGGCGGTCCGATCTTTCACCCCGCCGCGCGCGATCTGAGTGGGTCGCTCGGCGCTGCGCTCAAACCTCATTCGATAGATGTGCTGGTTGCAACGCTTTATGCGATGGAACAGGTTCCGGCGCTCCCCGCAAAGGCGCGGGCCGAGCTCGTTGCAGGCGAGATCGCCGGCGCGCTTTTTTTTTCGCGGCGCACGGCCGAGGCCTTTGCCCGGCTCGCCACGGGTCCCGATTTCATCCTTCCAAAGACCATGCTCCATTGCCTGTGCCTTTCGGAAAACTGTGCCGAACCGCTCGTGGAGCATCACTTCCTGCGCATTGCGCTCGCCGACCATCCCTCCCACGAGGCGATGATGGCGCTTGCGCTCGCTTTCGCCCGCGACCAAATCAGGGCATGATTGCCCTCAGACCGAGAAGAACAAAGAGGCGCCACCGCCATGGCCGATAAACCAACCGGACCCGTCAAGCCGCCTACTCTCGATCTCACCGCCCGCAAGCCCGCGCCCGATATCGAAAAGAAAGAAAATCCTGCCGCGCCGAGCGAACCGGCGCCGGCACAAAAACCCGCCGCCGAGACAAAGCCCGCTGCCGCTGCTGCAGCCCCCAGGGACGCGCCTAAAAACATGTCCGGCCCGCAAAAACCTTCTGTAGCCGCGAACCCGGCCCCGCCACCACCCCTTCTTGCGCTTGCCGCCACGGGCCTTGGCGGCGCCCTGGCGGGACTTGCCGCAGCCTATGGATTGGCGATAGCGGGGCATTGGCCGCAGGCTGGAGGCGTATCGCAGGATGCCTTTTCCGCTCTCGAAATCCGCATGGGCCGGGCCGAAAACCGGCTGGAACTGAATACCGCCAACCTCTCAGGGCTGGAGGAGCGTGTCGGAGCCGTGGAAGCCGCGCCTGTTCCCCAATTGCCATCCGACCTTTTGACGCCGGACGCCCTTGCTCCTCTGGAAGAGCGCGTCTTATCGCTGGACGAGAGAATCGAGGCCGTCGCGACGGGCATCCCCGCCGATCAGTCCTCGGCATTCTCCGAGGAAATCGCCCGGCTCGGCGGCGCACTGGCCGAAATCGAATCTCGGCTCGATCAGCCCGACGATGTGGTGGACGCGCTGTCAACGAGCCTCGAAACGCTATCTTCGCGCCTCCAGGCCCTCGAATCGATGGCCGCGGCGCAAGCGGATATCGACGCCATGCGCGCCGAACGCGATCGGTTCGCGCGGCTGCCTGCTGCGACAGCCGCGCTCGAAACCGCCGTCACCGCCGGCCAGCCTTTCGGCGCCGAACTTGCGGCTGTGGAGACCCTCGTACCCGAGCTCGGCATCACCAATGCCGTGCGCACCATTGCCGCCAACGGCGTCAAGCCCACCCGCGAGATCGCGCGCAATTTCCGGGCCCTTGTCCCCGCCTTGCTTGCCGCCCGCCCACAGGATCCGCAGGCGGGATGGCTCGATACCTTCCTGGCCCAGGCGCAGTCGGCAATTGCCCTGCGGCCCATCGAGGGAGAGGAGGACACACCCGAGGTGGCTGTCGGGCGTATCGAGAGGGCGCTCGATAATGACGATGCCGCTGCGGCCCGCGCCCTCATCCTCGATCTTCCCGAACCCATGCAGGCGGTTGCAGCCCCGGTCAGGACCGATCTCGACGCCGTGATCGCCGCCCGCGCTCTGGTGAGCGATATCCGCGCCCTGGCACCCGCAGCCGAGGAGGCCGCCCGATGACGCGCCTCGTAATCTGGCTTGCGATCAGCCTGGGCCTCGCGCTGGGCGCAGCCTGGCTCATCGCCCTGCCCGGCACCGTCGCCATTGACATCGGCCGCTACCGGCTCGAACCGGGCCTCGGCACGGCGATCTTTGCCGTCATTGTGGTCATCTTCGTTTCGATCCTTGTCTGGGCGCTCCTGCGGCGCGTCATCGAAGCACCCGCCCGCCTGGCCCGCCACACCGAAGCCCGGAAAAAGCAGGCTGGGGTCGACGCACTGTCGGATGGCTATATCGCGCTTGAAGCAGGCGAGTTCTCCCGCGCCCGGCATCTGGCGCGCGAAGCGCAGGCAAGGCTTGCCGATTCGACCGCTGCCCAGCTGCTCGAAGCCCGCGCCGATCTGGCGCTGGGCGATTTTGCTGCCGCCCGCGAGCATTACCGCGCCCTGATCGCCAACCCCAAGACCGCGATCGCTGCCCTTGCCGGGCTCTACGAACAGGCGAAAACGCAGGACCGCTCCCGCGCCGCCCTCACATTTGCCCGCAAGGCCCTCACTCTCGCCCCGACACTCGACTGGGCGAGCCAAGCTGTATTTGAAGATCTGGCCGCGCGTGGCGCCTGGTCCGAAGCCCTCAAGATGACTGCAAGCCTTCCGGCGCGCACGCGCGGCCAAAAATCCGCGAAAAGGCACCGGCAAGGCGTCCTGGAAACCGCTCTTGCCATATCGCTCGAGTCGACTGAACCCAATGCAGCGCTCGAGCACGCCAATGCGGCGCTTAAATCGATCCCCGATTTTCCCCCCGCCGCGCTTGTGGCCGCGCGCATCCACATCAACCGCGACGAGACCCGCAAGGCGATGAGCCTTTTAAAGCGCGTCTGGACCGCCACCGGGCATCCCGACGCCGCCACCCTCTACGCCCATGTCAAACCGGGCGCTTCGGCTCTTGAGCGCTTGAAGCGTCTTCAGGGCCTGATCGGCGATCCGGGCACCAGCCCGGCGGCGGCCATCGTCCTGGCCCGCACCGCGATCGATGCTTATGAATGGAGTCTCGCGCGCAACGCCCTTGCGCCTCTCGTGGCCAACGCCCCTACCCGCATGATGTGCCTTCTGATGGCCGAGATCGAGGAAGGGCAACTGGGCGATCAGGGCAAGGCGCGCACCTGGGTCTCTCGCGCCCTGAGCGCCCCAGCCGATCCCACCTGGGTCGCCGACGGGGTGACCTCGGACGAATGGGCTCCAGCCTCCCCCGTCACCGGCCGGCTTGATGCCTTCGAGTGGAAAATCCCCGTCACGGCTGCTTCCCCCATCCTGATCGAAGCCGACGATTCGGCCCGACCGCCCGACATGCTCGAGCTCCCTCAGGAAAAGGAGAAACGTCCTTATCATCAGCCAGCGAACTGATCGTCTGTTCGCTCTTGCGCTCCCGCGCGCCCCTAAGTAAAAGACGAGCCCATCGGGCCGCTTTAGCTCAGTTGGTAGAGCACATCATTCGTAATTAGCGGGTCCGCTAGAGAATGAGCTTCGAAGCCAGTGGGTTGGCGAAGTGGGTAGTGAATTAGTATTTCTATAGTAGGGTTCGCCCTGCGTTTGGTAAGCCGCATTAGCTCAGTTGGTAGAGCACATCATTCGTAATGATGGGGTCAGGTGTTCGAGTCACCTATGCGGCACCAGCTTCCCTCATCTTTCACTAGGTGAGTACGCATGGCGGTTGCAGAAATCGCTGCGTCAGGTTCTGATCGCATCAGCTAAAATAGATTTTACTTCGTTCTTCGTTACCCATCAAAATCCGCACTCCTGCCGTGTCACCATGACCGCACCGATTTCGCGCCCGCTTCGCTCGACATAAATCTCGCGGATTGTCGCCCCAGCACGAAGTAGCGGCTCGAAAGGCTCGTAGGCACAGATGCCATTACGGCTTCCCCGCTGAAATTGGTCTGTCATCGTCATACCTTCGAAATCGACGATATAAGTTCGACGCAACTGCGTCCCTATCGCTTCGATCCTAGCGAGCGTCGTCACGTTGTCCACCGTGATCGGTGTTTGCGACTCATCGGCAAGCAACTTGAGCGTTCCTTCGAGGCCGTTCGAGCGGATCAGGAAGTCAATGCCAGCCTGCTGCGACATCGGCTCAAGCTGAGCACGCTGCTCCATTTGCCGTGCTTGTTCTTCAATGTAGACGGTCACGCCGATGGTAGCAGCTAACAAGATAAAGCCCGTTACTACGCCAAGGCCACCGCTCAGGATGGGAATTGTTGGGACACGATTCGCGGATATCGCGTGCTTGGAGGGCGTCATCAGGAGCCAGAAGTTCGCAATCGGAATGAATGCGAGCAACGCCATACGGCTATGTCCGTAGGCATCTCGTGACCGAGCTATGGCTATACGGCAGAAAAAGAAGCCGCCAGCGACAGACGCCGCCAACGAGATCGCCATGAGCGCCCAAAGATAGCCGCCTATCATCGCGGGTAGCGACTGTAGCCATACCACTTGCACGGCGGACACCAGGAAAAAGATCAAGGTCGAGTAGGCAAAGTATGGTGCGCGGGCAATTTCTGTTTTGGATCGTGTAACGAAGGCTGCGATAACTGCACCGATCACGACAAAGCCAAAACCAATTTGTTGAAGTGTAGATTCGCTTTGATTTACGAATTGAATGGCAATTTCTTCAAGCAATGTCCTGTCCCCCATTTTCTGGAAAAATCACTCACGGGCATCCGAATAGCAAGGAATAACCGTGTTTCTCGCGAGGCCTCCTGCCGCACACCCCTCCAGTAACGAGAGCGAGAGTTCAATTCCGACAGTCGAGCATTCCGTCACCTACGAATCCATCATGCAGATTCACAGAAACGGCGAAGCCGAACACTCGGAGCGCGCGGATTGTGCTACCTTGTATGGAGGTGGCCTGCTCTCGTCGTCGCGACGATATTCATAGCTCCTCCAGCCGCCGCCTGACGGCCTTCCGCACGCGATACCAGTAGGTCTGCTCCGCGCCGTCGCTGCGATACCACGCGCGTTCGTGGCGGGCGAAAGCCTCAAGCTCCGGGTTGGGATAGCTGGCGATAATATCCTCAGCCACGCGGTCGATTTCCCGCATGGGGATCAACCTCGGCTTGATGGCGTCGGTCCAGACCATCCACAGAACCAAGCCGATGAAGATGACCGCCTGTCCGCCGAAGAAGGCGAGCAAGAGCCAGTGCAAGGCCGTGAGGAGCAGATCAACTATCATCATGAGCGGAACCACAGCATCTGACTTGCATGAATGAGATGTTATAGTTCTCATATTTGAGAATGCAAAGTTCTCATTTCTCGATTTGAGTATCCCGTTGCCGCCTCTCTTGGGAAGAGGTGCGCATATGGAGCTTCAACGTCTTTTCGGCGCGAATGTCCGCCATCACCGGAAGGCCAAGGGCTGGACCCTTGAGCAGCTTTCCGGGCAGACTGGTATTTCACGTGAGACCATCGGCAAGATCGAGCGGGGTGTCGCCGCGCCACTTTTCGAGACGGCCGAGAAGATAGCGGCGGCGCTAGACGTTCCCGCGCCCACCCTATTCGGTGCCGACGCTGTGCCCGGCGCGGGCGAGCGGGCACGGCTGCTGACCGAGATCAACGGTACCCTCTCCCGCATGAACGACGACCAGCTTGGTCGCGCCGCGAAGATGCTGAAAGCGTTTGTAGGGTAGCAAGCGAGCAGCATCCCCGAAGGATGCCAAATAGGTGAAAGATTGACCCCAGGCCGAGGGCAATGGACCTGCTGCCCGTATCGACGCGCCTAACTGCGACCCTCACGCGCCGCAAAACCCAACCTGCCGCACATAACCCCGCCGCGCTGGCCCTCAGAGCGCCCCGCAGGCCCATTTTAGGCTAAGCCAGCGCCTTACACCACCCTGCCGCTGCCTGCGCCTCCGAGGGCGGCTAAGGCGGCAATAAAAATGCGGGCGGCGGTGGACTTGCCACCACCGCCCGGTTTGAACAGGTATGGCAGGTTTTTGCGCAGCCATGCGGGCCAAATAAAACCCGGCAAACCAGCCCAAACCTGCCCGTCCGTCGCTTCGATCAGAACGGGACACCTTCTGACGATTCAGGCTCCTCCTGTCGCCGTCCGGATTCAAGCACACGGTAGTGTTTGATGCCGGAACTGTCGGTCTCGGCCTTGAGGATCATTCCGCCTGCGACTCGACCCATATGCTTCCGTAGAAATTTCCCGGCGCTCCGTGTGTTGAACACTCTGCCGTTGGTGTTGGCGATCAGCTCATTGATGATCGCTTGCGCACCTTCATGGCCTTCATCCGAGGCAATGTGGCCGACTTCACTGAGGCTCAGCTGCCGGTCCTGAAAGACATCACGCCAGAGCCGCAGGAAATCGACCAGAAGCGCTTTGTGCGGATCGTCGGCCATCACCAGTTCGCGGGTTAGCTCAGGGTCCGGCTGATCGAGCCAGACCAGAGCCTCGCGGATCAGACCCCACTGCTCGAAGCCGCCAATTTTCTTAAGCGGCTTCGGTCTGCCCGCCACAATATACGCGCGCAGGATCGTCAGCGCCGCTACGACAAGCTGAGGCCGCGTCTCAGTGGTCTCGGCAATCGCGTCGAAGCTGTACTCGATTTTATCGGGCCGCTCCTCGCCGGTGTCGATCCGGCAAAAGAGCGTTCGGCGCGTTATGTCGCCCGCAAGTTCGATGTTATTGCCGGTGGCGATGACAAGGCTACCGGTAGGCACGTTGGCGACTTCGGATCGACCGAGGATACGCGGCCTCACCTTTTCCTGAGTCAACATCGTGCAAAGGAAATCTCCTTCTATCGGGCGATCACAATTGTCGATGACAATCACAGGGTCGCCCGCCATCAGCACTGACGACAGCCGCTTTTCGTTCTCCTCATCCGACTTGCCCTGAGACATCATCGCGGGTTTATGTCCGGTTGCAATTATGCAGACGATTTCCGAGAGCAGCGACTTGCCGGACCCAGCGGTGGGCGCGTCGAGGGCGATCAGCGGAGCGGATGGGAACATGCGACGCACCAGTGCCGTCATAACGGCGGCGAGTGCGACGCTGCGATGCGGTTCGCCACCGAACCGGACTTCGCGGAACGGGCGCTTCAGAACCTCCAGCGCCGCGCGAGCCTCCTCCTTCGTCGGGTTGTCGGGAATTCTTGCAAACTCCGTTCGCCCCGGATCGTAGAGAAGGCCAGTATCGGGATCGTAGCCCTTATCCTGAAGGACGGACCCGTCCGGTCGAAGTGTCGGCGCTTGAATGACGCCTTTCAGGAAACGCAGTCTCCAGTTGCCGACGCGCGCGAGATAGGCGGTGGCGGCCTCGCTCGGCGGATCAATGGGGACAAACTTCTTTTTCTGCTTTCTGGCCCATCGGGCATGCCGCGCGAATTGTTCCCGCAGCCAAGGTGACGTCACGGTTTGCAGCACCAGCGCGCCGGTTTCACGCTTGATCCCATCGCTTTCGGCACTGGTCTGAATCCGCGCAACCCGCACCAAGGATTCAAAACGCTGGAAAATATCGACGTTATTGTCGATCAAAGCCTGTTCGGCCCGATCCACTGCCTGCGGGAGTTCGCCGGGCCTCACAACGATGGCGTTTGGGTCAACCCCATCTCCGTCATCGCTAAGCCATTTCCGGAGCGTCTTTTCCATCGGCTCGATGCCAAGAAATTCGCAGAGGGTGGGGAGACCCCACGTCTCCTCGCCGGCCTCGAACTTCTCCCGGCTCGCTGCAGCCTTGCCGCCGCGCTTCTCGGCCTCGTCGTCTCCGGCGAGAGAGGCGACATGCATGACCCACGCGTCTATCTCCTCGTCGGCGAACCCGGCCCGAACAAGCGCCCCCGTGAGAGCAAGACATATATTGTCCCGATTGCCTGTCCCGCGCGGATAGCGTTTCAAAACAACGGAAAGGAACGCAACGCACCCGGCATAGCGTTCGAGTTCTGCGCCTTCCACCTCGGGGATGTTACGGGGATCGTCGTGCCACCGCAGAAGCTCGCCATTCGGATGAACGGAAGGCGGCACCATCGTCTGCATTTTGTTGCCGCGAAGTTCGAGCACAGTGTCTTTGTCAGCACCGAACACATCACTCATATCGGGGGGAATTTTGTACTGTCGATTTTTCGGCAGCACACCTCTGACAAAGCGGTGGCTGTTCTGCGACGTTGCCCGGCCAAAGCTGGGATACGCGGAAAACACCAGTTTCCCGACCAGCGCCGCTTCCGACCAATCATTGTCAATGTCGATCAGACCGCTGGAGCGTTCGCCCAAGGCGATACCGACATTGCTTACTGCACCATAGGCAAAGAACAGCTCCTCGTCGGTTCGTTCGACAACGGTTCCCCATTTGCCCTTAGGAGCCTTTTCACGGGCCGGGAGCACAATAGGCTCCCAGCCCAAAGATTTATAGAAGACGGCGGCATCGCCGGGCGTTTTGAACTGCTTTTCGGAAGTGAGGTTGAACTGCGTCATCGCCCCACCTCCTCTGGATTGCATTCGCGCTCTTTGAGGTATGTCAGGATATCCGACCAACGATAGCGAATTGCTCCTGCACTAAGCCGGAGATACTTCGGTCCCCAACCGTATATCCGACCTTTCTCCAGCCAGGACATGCTCATTCCGGTTAGGGTCGCCACCTGTCCGGTGGTCAAGAGTCTTTCAGGATTGGCGGGCTGGCGGATTAAGGCTGAAGTGCTCGCGCCTTCAGGACGGGCGCGTGATTTGGTTTCCACATACATTGCGGTGACCTCTGGGTAGCGCCCTGCCAAGGCGCGAACGGGAGGTACAGGCCACCAGTCTCATTTGATCGGTCATCGGTGGGAGGACATGGCAGGGCAATATTCCCCTAAAGGGTGTGGTCCAGAGGGTCGGTGCCCAAGGTCACCCGCCGCGGAAATTCATCCGCTGGATGCTGTCAACTCATCCGTCTTCATAATGGCATAAGTCGCAGGCTGCCTCAATCTGTAACTGCCGTCAGCGAAATAGTGTCCAACAGTCTCAGCATAAGTTCCTGATCGCACGAGAGTATTAATTCGGGCGGATGCTGAGATTGTCCCATTCGGCAAGTTCACCGATTATTCGCTGAACCGCCTCCGCTTCCAGCGCCTCCCGCACTGCGTCTGGCTCCGCGCAAGCAGCATTGCCACGCCTGCGGAACATGTCGCAAAGTACATGGGCGGTCTCCTGCACATCGGCTGCACTGGTACAGCCCATGACCTCACGCGCTGCGAGGTGTGCCAATTCCAGAATCGTCCGTACCGCGTCGATGGGGGCAACCGAGCAGGAGCGCAACGCGCGCATCTCAACGTCGCAGACATCCCGCTGTCTCTGCCTCGCCATAAATTGCAGCGCGCGTTCCAAGTCGTGCCCGAACTGTGTCGCCGGCCCGATCAGTGCCATCATCGCGGCGTCTAGCCGCTCCTGCTGACGGCCTTCGGTTTCGTTGGTCGTATGGGCATTGATAATGGCGAGCAAAACACGTTCCAGCACGCTTGCGCCATCGCAGAAATCCGCCCGGCAAATGGAGTCATCAACTGACATCGGCCAAATCCAATATCCGGGCCGCGACCAGCTCCACCGGGGCGCGCAAACGTTCGGCGTTGACGACGATGTAGCCGCCCGTGACGTCGCCATTGGCGCGGTGGTTCAGCAGGCGCTTGAGCGCGTAGTAGGGAACGTCGAGGCTTTCGGCGATGGTGATAAACGTCCGCCGCAGATCGTGCAGCGTGAAGTTCACGCCCGACCCGGTGCTGACCCGAAGCAGGAACTTCTTGGTTTCCACTAAATGCCCGTTCTTGCCGGGACCGGGGAATACCCAAGGAGACCCTTCGGTTTGTTCCTTACGCTTTGTCAGCAGGTCCGCGAGGAATGCCGACAAAGGCAGGTTCAGCGGGTCACCGTTCTTGGTTGTGGGCAGGTGCAGCGTGCGCGCCTGTAGGTCCACGTTTTCCCAGCGCAGCTTCATCAGCTCGCCCCGGCGCATCCCGGTGAACAGCGCCGTGAGCAGGAAGTCGCGGGAATAGTCCGGCTCGGCCATGACCGCTTTCCACCACATGGGCAGGTCTTGCGCGGTCACCAAGGTCTGCCGCCGCCGCTCGCGATGCCATGCCCGTGCTTGGCTCAGGATCAGCACCGGGTTCGGTGGATAGTCGTCCTGCGTGGCAGCAATGAAATTGTAGACCGAGCGCAGATGGCGCATCGCGTTGTTGGCCGTCACCTCGCCGCGCGTTCTGGCAATTTCCTGATGCTTGGCCAGCACCATTTGCCGGGTGATCTGGTTCATGGGCTTTTTGCGCCATGCCTTGAGGTAGAACTTGGCGGTGCGCCCATAATTAGTGACCGTGTGCGGCGACAGCTTGTTGCGCGCCTCAAAGAACCGTTCGAAGGCCACAGCCAGCGTGACGCGCTCAGCGGTTTCCTTGCGCTTTTCCTCGTTGGGATTGCGCCCCTCGGCCATTTCCCCCAGCACCGCCAGCGCCTTCTTGCGCGCCACCTCAGGCGCAAACAGATCGGCGCGGCCAATGGTCACGCGCCGGGTTGTGCGGTTCACCTGCCCTTCGGCGAAATAGACCTTGGAGCGGCTGCCGACCCGAAGGCCGAAACCGGAAAGCAGCGTATCGCGGTAGAAGACTTGGCCGCTTGCCGAGAACGGTATGTCGTCAATGGCGCGGCGGGTAAGACGTAAGCTAGGCATTGAGACCTCCTTTTGGCCTCAACTCAAACTAACTAAATCATCTTGAAAAAGCAAGCAATATCAGATACTTATCACACAATGGCCAGCCCGATCCAACACAAGGAAACACTGTCCATCGCCTGCGCACGCGTGAGCGGACGAACACGAGGTTCAGCCGTTTCAGTTTAGCCAAGCGGCAAAGTAGTAGGTTATTGAGCCTGTTGCGCTTGCAGGGCCTCAATCTCATCCAGACGGCTCGCAGCCCGATAGATCGCACCTCGCAGCACAGCATCGCCATGCGCCGCATCATGCAATCCGTCTAGTAGGTCCAGCAGAGGCAGAATGTTCTCGAAATCGTCTGGCAGACCTTGGATCGCTCGTGCGATGAGCGAGGGTGCATGGCGATCACCTATACCTTCAATTTGGCCCGCCTGAATCTCAGCGGCGACCGGCACCGCCGCACCGGTTGGAGCTGTATAGGCACTACGCTCACCACGTAGCCGCTCCAAGGCACGTTGCTTTGAATTCTGGTAGACGCAGTCTGCGCCCTCTAGCGCCTGAACAGCGGCATCGGTTTCTTGACCGCTGAGGCGAACAAAATAGTGAAGCGGCAACCATTGGCGCTGCACGTGCGCAGAGAGGCAAACATACTCCATCGGCATCCGAACTTGCTCCCTACGCAAGTATGACTTCACCGCCATATCGGCGGTTAGAGCGCGCGCCTCGACCCGCTCACGCACCTGCCCGGCAGCATCGACCGCGCGAACATCCCCCACGAGCCGAAGCGTAGGTGCTCCCTCGCGCTCCTCAAACTCTCCTTCGCGAATGAACTCCAATTGCTCGGCTAGTTCCCGATCAATTGTTATCTGCCTCTCACCGGCATCCACCGTTCCTTCGCGGGTATCAACAATGAGGGCCTTGTCAGTGCCGATCTCGGACAGTCGTGCAGCGCTGGACAGGAGCAAGGCGTGCGCCGAACGATCACGTTCGCGCAGCATGGCGAGAAGATCGCCGTACTTAATTCGTGCAGATTGGCCGGGATAACGGAACAGAATAGTTCCGTCCGTCAGGCCATCGCCGTCTCGGCAGACGATCACGGGGGGCAAGGTGTGCTTCTCAACATGAAGCACACCGACTTCAACACCGTCCAAGTCGAGCAGACATTTTGAAAACACCGGCGTTGGCGTGAGAAACGTTTTCACCTTGTCCGCAACAGTCACGATGTCGGTATCACGGAAGGCTGCATCGGCCAGTCCAACGGCTTTGCATTCGCCATCGGCAACACCAATAAAGACAAAGCCGCCCCTGTTATTAGCCAAACCAGCGATCGCCTTGATTATCGGGTTCAGACGTTTTGGATCGAAAGTTTCTTTACATTCCTGCTCGGAAGTTTCGCCATCGGCGAGATACCAGAGTCCATCGGCGCGGCGCTCGAATCTGGCGCGCGCTTGGTCGGCTAAGCTTTGTCTTGCCGGGATAACGTTCCCATTGATGGCAACGCCGATTTCAGCAGGCGCGAAAGTAGCAAGAAAAGCATCCAAGTCCTCATTCGAAGCTTGCGGCACATCTGGTCCGTAGTCGCCAGTCCGAATGCCGGTGATCCGCCCTGAGTTCACCGGGCGATCCTGTCGATTGAAGTAAAATTGGATGTCCCGGTTGCGCATGTCGCGCGCAAGCATCGCCTTTATGAGGCCGATTTCCTCGTCGGTGATGCTGCGCTTTGCCATTACGCCTCTTCCAATGCAATTTCCTCACCGTCGTTAATTTCAGGAAGCGCTTCATCGCCCCGACCGTCGATGGCATTGTTGAATGCCATCATTGCGCTTCCCATTAAGTCTATTGCTTGCCGCTGCCCGTTTCGTGCTTCCACAAGGCGAGCGATTAGGGCCAGCTGGGCTTCGCGATCAGGCGGAAACGCAATCTCCAAGTCTTCAAAATCTCCGACCTGGGTGCGTCGGCGATTGCTGTGTCCAGTCGTAATCGCCCGGAAGGCCCGCTGATAGTAACGACTGCGCAGGAGGCAAGAGAGGAACACCGGATCCAGTCGGTCGTCGGTGATCTCGTAGATCGGAAATTCCTTCGTGACGAGCGCCCCGTCAAACTCGGGCGGGACGACCGCAACGCATCCTTTCCAGAGGTCAATGGAGCTGAACACCACATCGCCAGCGCGCGCGGCGAACCATGTTGAAGGTATATCCTCGAAATACATGCCGAGCCATTCCGGTGGGTTACGCCCCTTGCCAGCCTCGCGCGGTCGGATTTCGCCCGTCTGCCCAAGCGTCATCACAACGACGCGCTCGTCCGGGCGCGTTTCTGGGTTTACTTGAACCATGCGCCGCCGCAGCACATCCCGGATCGGCATCTTCACCCAGCCGTCTGGAACGACATTTTGCTCCTCTCGTTTGAACAGGTGGTATTTCGGATCGAGGCGATGGCTCGGATGAGCGCGCCAAAGTTCGCCTGCCGAAATTGCCATGCAGTCGGGCGATTTACGACCCGCGTAGTTTTCGGGGTCGGCGCGGAACGCTCGATACTCTCCGAGTATCGTCCCTTCCTGATCGTCCACCAATCTGCCGCCAGCAGAGCCGCGATATAAGTCGTTCAAATCCGAGTGAATGCCCGTGGACGTGTAGCCGACCCAATTTGCCTCTGCGAGAAACACTTTGTAGTCCATCGCATCGAGCGCCATCGCGACCGCTTCTTCCTCGGATGCGCCATTCTCAAGCGCTTCATCATAAACCTGATTAAACGCGGTTTTTTGCCATTTTTGGAACTTACGGAAATACAGTATCGACGTCTTGTTCTGTGCACCCGACTTGCGGAATGCGTAGTCAGGCAGCGACACAATAGCCTCGATCAAGCCATTCTTTGCGAGATACCTGCGCACCGAGGGGCAGTTGCTCTGCTCGCCCTGATTGTTGAACAGGCCATCGGGCAAGATCAGGCCAAGCTCGCCGCCCGGCTCAAGGAAATCGACCGACCGTTCTAGGATGACGTGCTCGGACGCGACCTTGGTCCGGTTATCGGCCACCTTAAACGACTCAAGCGTGTTAGCCCCGAGGTGGTCATCATCACCCGCCTGCACCTCGTCACCGAAGGGCGGGTTGCCAAACAGCTTCGTAAACTTGTCCTTCGGCGGGTTCAGACGCGGATGAGCGAATACAACGTCAAGGCACGATCGATCTGCCTCGATATTCGTATGGCCGTCATGGTGTAGCAGCAGATTGATCTTGCAGATGCGCCCGAGAATGTCATGTATCTCGATACCGAAAACGTTGGTGCGGGAGAAATCCATCTTCGCCCGGTTGATCTCGTTCTCCGGTTGCCCCTCGTACTCGCGGTCGATCTTGTGCCAGACCTGCAGCAGGGCTTCTAGCAAGAATCCACCGCTGCCAGCAGTCGGGTCGATGACGTAGTCGGTTTCCCCGATGCCAAGCATGGCAACCGTGAACCGCGACAACTGGCGCATCGTGAAATACTGCCCAAGCTCTCCGCGAAACACCGCTCCGAAGAAGTTTTCAAAGGCCGCGCCGATGCTATCGACGTCTGTCCGCAGGAAACTCACCTCTTGCAAGGTCAGAACGATCTCGTAGATCTTCTTGTCTGTCAGGCGAATGCGAGCGTTTGCGGGGAAGATTGTAGGGTCCTGCTTGCACGCCTGCGCAAATAGAGTGTGGACGCGCCCAGCGACGGCGGCGGTAGTCTCGTTGGTGCCGACCTGAAAGTGCCGGAACTCGCCGGAACGGCGATTGCGTTCGTCGACCACCTTCGCAAACAAGAGTTTGCTCCACTCATCGAACGAGGTCAGGGGGTCACGTTTACCACCGGCCCAGATAAGTGAGTGTACACGCTTGATCTTGGCTTCAAGCAGGTGTGAGGCAACGGGATGGATATCCATCTCGCTGCCCGCGACGTAGGCATAGGCCGGAACCTCACCAAACTGCTCGGGCACCGCATCGCGCCCGCCGAGCAGATTTCGCTGGCGTTCCGTAGGCTCGAAGTTGCCTACATCGTAGAAGCGTGACTCCCCATACTCCTCGTACAGGCCGAGGGGAATGCGCAGGGAGTTGGCATTGCCAAAAAGTTGCTCGACGCCCTGATCCCGCCCCGCCCTCGATTGCACATCGCTCTTACACTCAACGACGAGATAAGGATCGCGGCAGGCTTCGTCGCGGTAAACGACGATGTCGGCAAAGTCGCTTGGAGTACGACGAGGCACCTGTACCTCAACCCGCATCTGAGTCGCAGGATACTTCTTATCGATCACCAAGTTTGCGATAGCGATGCAGCGAACCCATTCTTCGGGGTCACTCCACGCATACGATTTCTTGTGGTTAAGGTGGTAAGTTACCTTTCCGCTGGCAATCTCAATTACTCCGCGCGCGACGCACTCCGCTACGTTGGCGTTCTCGATTGCAATTTCTGGCGTCAGCTTCATTTGTTCATCCCAGCCTTCTTCGCGGGGACAATCTCTGAATGCTGCTTTTGTGTCAAGAGCGGATATAAGAGCGGTTCGCTCAGAAAGCACGGACGCCATCGGCGATTTGCTTTTATCTATCTGAATAATAGATGTTTTTTCCACAATCAAACCCCTGCCACAAAACCCTATGTGCATATTTTTGATATTTCAGAGTTCGCTACTCTGAAAGTCAAAAGTTGGAGGGAGTTGGGATTGTGCGTTGCTACCAGTTCGGGCAAATTGGAGGGGCTTGGGGGATATAATGAGTGACATCAAACTTTTCCGAACGGACAGCGCTTCAGTTGTCGAGCTGCGCGGTAGCGCGGTTGCACTAGAAAAATCGCTGCAGACCCTGATTGAACGCAACATGGAAGCGTTTCTGGGCGTGCGGTTTCTTGCCTCCGAGTTCATCACTACCAATGGCGGGCGCATGGATTCGCTCGGCATCGACGAGAACGGCTCTCCGGTCATCGTCGAGTACAAGCGCGCCAGTAATGAGAACGTCATCAACCAAGGCTTGTTCTACCTCGACTGGCTGATGGACCACCGCCGCGATTTCGAATGGCTGGTCTTGGAACGCTTCGGCGCTGAGCAGGCCAAGGCAGTTGATTGGACAACGCCTCGACTGATCTGCATTGCAGGTGATTTCACCAAGTACGACGCCCATGCGGTCAACCAGATGAACCGCAACATCGCGCTGGTTCGATATCGCCGCTTTGGCGATGAGTTATTGCTGTTTGAACTGCTAACCTCAGCATCAGAACGGCCCGCTCGGGAAATGTCCGTTGGGATCAACGCAGAGGGTGAACCTGCTTCAACCCGATCCCGATCTCGCCAGAAGACGGTCACGCAATATCTCGCAGATGCGGACCAAGACCTCGTTGATCTCTACGAGGCCACCAAGGCGTACCTGCTTGCGCTGGGCGATGATGTCGAGCTGAAGACGCTCGACAACTACGTTGCCTTCCGCCGGCTCAAGAATTTTGCGTGCGTCGAGGTCAAGCCGCAGATCCGGCATCTCAAGGTTTTCGTCAAGGTCGATCCGGATACCGTCGATCTTCAGCCCGGCTTTACCCGTGATGTACGCAACATCGGCCATTTCGGCACCGGCGACCTCGAAATCATCATCACTGACGTCGCCACGTTGGACAAAGCCAAGCCATTGATGGACCGCAGCTATGACGGGGCCTGAGCGTTCCCCATCTGCGGTAGCTAAAGTTCGTCACGAGGTCGAAGAACGCGGATACGTTCTTCTCAAGACCTACCGTCCCAATACCAGTGGCGAGGAAATCGCGTCAGCACTAGGGAAAGTTCTCACGCTTGGGGAAGGGTCGCCGGTACATCAGTTGAGACCGACCCCAAAAGATCAAACCACCCCGAACACGTACAGCGGGATTTATGGGTTAGATGTCTTCCCTTTCCATACAGACATGGCTCATTGGCGGCACCCGCCCCGATACATAATGTTGAGGTGTCTCGTCGGGTTCGAAGAGGTGCCAACGCTCCTTGCCGATGGGGCCGAAATTGTCCGTGAAGCCGACGACAATGTTCTTGCGCGTGCGTTGGTTCAACCGCGTCGACCGGTGAAGGGCAGACTGCCACTGCTACGCATCTTTCAGCCGAGTGAAGGCTTCGGCCTCATACGTTGGGACGACAAATTCTTCAGACCCGCCTCTCGTGCAGGTGAGCATGGAGTTGAACGCTTCCGCGCTGCGCTTGGCACGGTTTCAAAGCACAGCATCGCGTTGGTCGAGCGGGGCGACACCGTTGTCATCGACAATTGGCGAATGCTGCATGCTCGATCTCCAGTGCCTCCCGCTTGCGAGGGTCGCATCCTAGAGCGTGCCTATTTGGAGCAACTGCATTGAAGAAGACAATCAATCCCGGAAAAACACCCGCTGCATGGGACCCGGAAGCCCTCTTTGCGAAAGCACAGCGTTGTGCAGAGCAGATGGTCGAAATGGATGCAGACAGTTGGCAGCATGGCCTAATGGCCAGCCTCTCCCTGGAGCTTCTGGCTCGTGCGGCCCTTGCCAATGTAAGCCCGGTCCTTCTCACCGACCCTAGTCAAGCGTGGATTCAGACTTATCACGCCCTAGGCTATCCCGCGCTAGAGGCGCGAGCGCCTTCGTCGGTCGCGACGGGAGAAGTGCTGAAAAGACTGGCTGCGATCTTCCCCACGTTCACCAAGGAGGTATCGAGTGCCTGCACCCGTATCACCGGGAATCGGAACGCCGAATTGCATTCCGGCGAAACTCCTTTCGATGACGCGCTGACCAGCACATGGCAGCCTCAATTCTATGAGGCATGTGCCGTTCTGCTCGCAACAATGGGCTATGAGCTCGACGAACTATTCGGCAAGGAGGAGGCCGAAATTGCGAGCAAGCTGATCGCTGCCGCTGCTGATAAAAGTGCAAAGGCGGTCGCCGGCGACATCGAGGCACACCGAAAGGTATGGGAGGCAAAAGATGACAATGAACGCAAAGCGGAAAGTGAGGCAGCCGCGCTTTGGGCTGTAAGACGAAGCGGCCATCGTGTCGATTGCCCCGCCTGCGGATCGACTGCACTTCTGTTCGGCGACCCAGTTTCCACACCCCAGCTAAAACTCAAGGATGACGAGATAACAGAGACCCAGGAACACCTACCGACGCACTTTGAATGCGTTGCCTGTGGTCTCAAGATTAACGGTCTATCTCGCCTGAATGCCGCAGAACTGGGCGGCAGGTTCAAACGGACCAGCGTGTACGATGCAGCGGAGTACTACGCACCTGAAGAAACGTATCCTGACTTTGAAGACGACAACAATGAGCGATTTTAGGTGAACCGCATATCAAGAATCCGGCTGATCCGGGACATCCCTCCAACCACGGGCTTGCTCCCCTGCCCAATCTGAGAGCGCCGTTGATAGGGGGAGGTCCGGGGGACGGGGGACGGGGGACAGATTAGTAGGGCAATTCCTGATTTGTATTCTTCTAGTAGCGGGGCGGGGTCAAAGGGGTGGCAACAGGGTGATACCCCGTGCTACCGCTCGACTCTCGAAAGTGGATTCTGGCCAAAGCGTTATCCAGCATCGTCCAACGATTTAGTAGAGCATCTAAATATCTGAAATCATTGCGAAAAACAATTCGTAATGATGGGGTCACGTGTTCGAGTCACGTAAGCGGCACCACTTTCCCGATCCTTTAGTTATCCGCGCGCCAGCCTAGGCCATAAAAAGCCCGTGCGCGCCTTGTAGGCCGCATAGGTTTGTGCGAGCGGGGTTTGCGCGAATTTTTCTTCCTCGCCCCGCGCCGCAACGACGTAGAGGACGATGAACAGCACAACGCTGGGAACGGCGAAGGCCGACCATGTCGCAAGCGCCCATCCCGACCAGAACAGGATATAGGACGAATAAAACGGGTGGCGCATGTAGCGATAGGGGCCGGTCTCCACGAGGCCTCGGGGCTTTTCGGGCGTGAAAATATATTCGAGCTGGGCTTGGCGGGAAGCGCGAATGGCGGCAGCAAATAGCGCGCCTGCAACAAGCTGAAAGGCAAATCCCGCGATCTGCGCCCAAAGGGGCTGATCGAGCGCGAATGTGAGATAGAGGTAAAGCACCGTCGACGCCGCCACGAGGGCCGAAATGACGCGCGTGCCCTTCGGCATGGTCTTGGACACAAAATGTCCGCGCAGCGACCAGATATAGGCACCAACCGTCAACAGGCCGGCCGCCGCAACCAGATAATCCATTTTCACACTCCCTGTTCAGCTCCGCAGACAGCCAAATTCATTGTCGAAATTTTAACCGTCATACGAAACCCCATTTACACAACAAACGCTTAGCATCTCTGCTCAAATGCAGCAGGTGCCCCATTGTCACGCTCTCGATACAAGCTCGAAACCGCTTATGGCGCCATTGCCGTCTGCGATACCGGCGGCTCCGGCCAGCCGCTGATCATGCTGCATGGCTCGAGCGCTTCGAGTGACGTCTTCGAACAGCAGATGGCCAGTCCGCTCGCCGACCATTTCCGGCTGGTGGCGATCGATCTGCCGGGGCATGGGCGATCGGGGAACTTCCTCCACCCCGATCTCACTTATATCCTGCCCAATCTCACGCAAACCATTGCGGGACTTTTTCCCCGGCTTGGCATCGAGCGCGCCGTGGTCATGGGGTGGTCGCTCGGGGGGCATATAGCGATCGAAATGATGGCCAAGCACCCCTCGCACCTGGCGGGCGTCATGGTAACGGGCACGCCACCGCTCGATACCGGGCCCCTCGCGACCCTGCGCGCCTTTCATTTCAATCCCGCGATCCTGCTGGTTTCGAGGCCCGAACTCTCGCCCCGCGATGCCACCCGGCTGGCCCACATGTATTATGGAGACATGGCCACGCCCGCCCTCATCGAGGCCATCAGGCGCACCGATCCGCATATCCGCCCGCGAATCACGCGCTCGCTTCTGCGGGGCGACGGCGCCAATCAGAGGCAGGTGGTCGAAACCAGCCCCATTCCGTTCGCGGTGGTCCAGGGCGCCGATGACCCCGCGATCCGCGCCGGCTACCTTCTCGGCCTCAACTATGCCAACCTCTGGGATGGCAGGGTTCATCTGCTCGACAATGGCGGGCATGCACCATTCATGAGGCTCCCCAATACCTTTAATGCGCTTTTGCACCGGTTCGCCACCGAGGCGGGCATCGGCCGACCCCTGCCCCTCGACCGCTCGGCCGCCCGTCGGGCATAGTTGGTCACTCAGCCCCGCGCGTGTAATCTGACCCACAACCCGGCCTTCGGCCGCATGGTGATCGAGGGGACGAATCCCGCCTCGCGCTCCACCATCCGCTCGATATCGAAGCGCCGCACGATAACGGCCAGCAACAGCATCGCTTCCATCATGGCAAAGCGGTTGCCGATACACACCCTCGGCCCGCCGCCGAACGGGAAATAGGCAAAACGCGGCAGCGTGCGCCGCAGGTTCCCCGCCCAACGCTCGGGCCGGAACGCCTGGGGGTCGTCGAAATAGCGCGGATCACGCTGGGTCACCCATGGGCTCGTCAGCAGCGTCATGCCTTTGGGAATGTCATAATTGCCGATACGGGTATCCTCGATCGCCTCGCGCCCGATCATCCAGCCGGGCGGCCGCAGGCGCAGGATTTCGATGATCGCGTTTTCCGTGAGCTTGAGTGCCGGGAGGTCCTCGTGGGTCGGCGTGCGGTCCCCGATCACATCCCTGACCTCGGCGGCGATCTGGTCCTGGATATCGCGCTCGCGGCCCAGAAGGTCGAACCCCCAGGCCATCGTCAGCGCCGAGGTTTCGTATCCCGCCAGCAGCATGTTGCAGATCGCATCGCGCAACTGGACGTCCGACATGGGTCTGCCCGTCTCGTCGCGCGCGCCCATTAGCTGCCCTATGAGCCCCTCGGGCGCCGAGCGGCCCGCCCGCTGGTCTTCGATGATGCGATAAATGAGTGCTTCGAGCGCCTTGATGCCTTTGCGATAACGGATATGCCCGGGCAGGGGTACGGCGTCCGGAATGAGGATGGGGCGCGCGTAACGGGCCGCGATTTCGTCCATGACCCAATCGACACCCTGCTCTATTCCGGGCAGATCCCCGGTCACATCGGCGTTGAGCAGCGTACGTGCGGCGATCATCAGGCCGAGCGCCATCATCTCGCGATGCATGTCGATTTCCTGCCCGTCGCGCCAGCCCGCGACCCGCCGCTCGGCTTCCGCCACCATGGCCGGCGCATAAGCCTGCAAAGGCCGTGTCGCAAAAGCAGGCGCCGCAAAGTGGCGCTCGCGCCGCCAGTCCTCGTGTTCGGCCACGAACAGCCCATTGCCCAGAAGCGCGCGGAGTTGGCGCCAGAACACCCGGTTCTTGATGAACTTTTCGTGCTGCTTGACGTAAATCTGCTCAAGCAGATCGGCCTCGTTGATGAGAAGTGCGGGATAGGCCCCCAACTGGAGCCGCGTCACGTCACCATAGGTCTGCGCGCAACGCTCGAGATAGCCCACGGCGTCGCGGGCGATATCGAGGATATGGCCCAATATCGGCAGCCCGCGCGGACCGGGCGGCGTTATGGTTGCCCCGGTTTGATCAGGGGCAATGGGCTGTACGGCTGTCATGGACCTCTCCAGGCTGGGCCTGTCCTACTCACCCGCGGGGGCGAAGCGGTGTTCCGCCAGAGCGGCGGCACGGGCAGTGGGCTGGATCATTGTCAGAAAGCGGGCCTCGTCGTCCTCGCCGAACATGGCTTCGCGTTCCTCGGGCGTCGACATGAAAAAAGGAAAGCGATCGGCAACACGGTCGCGAATTTCGCTGTAACTCGCCGCATAAAGACAGACCGGAAACTTGAGCCCGCCGCCGAGATAGCGCTCTCCCGCCCACTGCTCCGAGCCGAAAACGCGCTTGTAAAAGGCGGCATGCTCCTGTCGGATCGAGGACAGGCAGTAATCTGGCACGAAATACTCGCAGGCCATGGCCGCAAGCCGCAATGTGAGGAAGGGGAGAGCCGGAAAGGCGAGCGCTGCATCCCTGTCGGCGGTGAACCGCGATGGATCGATAAAATGCATGCCCCTGTCGAGCATGGGATGCAGGATGTCGGCATAAGCCGTCATCGAGGGGGAATAGCGGTGCTCGGCAGTCAAGTGGTGCAGGCGGATCGAACTCACCAGCTCGCCGCTGATATAGATCCCGTAGCACATGCCATTGGGCACCGAATCCAGCTCGTCGGTTGCGATCTCGTCCTGGTTGGCAGGAATGAAGTCTTCCCGCCTGTACGCATCGTAGCGCAACCGGAAAACGGGGTCGTTCAACTCGGCGAGGTTGACCCGCCGGTACTCAACCTGATCGAGAATATCCATGAGAGCCACGGCGAACCTGCTCGTGCCTGCCCCCGAACTCCTAGCGGATGGAGTGCTACGCATAACAATGCCCCCTCGAAAGCCGAAGGAGACATTAACGAAAATTTAACCATCCGGGAAGCGGAACCGTCCTGACAGCCCGCCGCGAAACGGCAAAAAGGCAAAACATGGTTAATTGATGCAAATTTGAAGAAGGCCGGTCTCGCGGTCAGTCGCGGCCGTTCGTGCCGCCCGACGCCTGGCGCAGCCCGCGCACCGAAGTCTCCCGCGCCATGCTCGCCATCATCCGCTCGATCTCGTCAGCAGGCATCGGCTTGCCGAAATAATAGCCCTGGACCTGATCGATATTGGTCTCGCCTTCGATCAGGGCAAGCTGCTCGGCGGTCTCGACGCCCTCCACGGTGAGCACGAGGTCGAGGTCCTTGCCGAGCCGCGCCACATTGGCCATCAGCTGCAGCGATCGCGGATTGGACGTGATATCGGCGATGAACGAGCGGTCGATCTTGAGTTTGGTGAAGGGCATCTCGTGGAGATAGGAAAGCGAGGAATAGCCCGTGCCGAAATCATCGAGCGCAATGCCTATGCCGCGCGCCGCGAGTACGCCCAGACTGCGCGCCGCCGCCTCGCGCTCCTCGATCAACGCGGTTTCCGTCACTTCGATTTCGAGCCGATGCGGCGCCAGCCCGCTCCCGGCCAGCGCCCCGGCGATCTGGGTGTGCAGCAATTCGGATCGCAAGTCACGCGCCGAGATGTTGACCGACACCGAAACCGTATCGGGCCATTTGACACACTGGGCGGTCGCGGTTTCGAGCACCCAGCGCGTGATATCGGAAACCAGACCCATTTCTTCCGCCAGCCCAATGAACACCGTCGGAGGGATCGGGCCGAGCTCGGCATGGGTCCAGCGCGCGAGCGCCTCGCATCCCACAATCTGACGGTTATGGAGACTTACAATGGGTTGGTAGGCAAGGCTGAGGTGCCCTAAAGCCAGCGCGTCGGCCAAATCGCTCTTGAGCCGTTGACGATAACGGAACTCGCCGTCCATTTCCGCCACGAACGCCAGCCATTGCCCCTTGCCGCGCGCCTTGGCGCGATAGAGCGCCAGATCGGCCCGCATGATGAGATCGTCCAGGCTCGCATCGGGTTCGGGCGAGCACACAAAGCCGATCGATGCCCTCAAATCGAGCTTTTCCCCGTCGACATCGAAGGACTGGCCGAGCGACTTGAGGATCGAGGAAGCCTCGGCGGCGGCCGAACCGCTCCCTGCATCAACTGAGCGGTAGATGATGAATTCGTCGCCCCCGAAGCGGCCAAGCTGGCTATGGGGATGCATGACTGAACGGATGCGGTTTGCGGCCTCGACGAGCACCCGGTCGCCCGCCAGATGGCCCAGCGTGTCGTTGACGTGCTTGAAATCATCGAGATCGACGATCATCAGAAGCACCGGATCGCCCGAGCCGGCGCGCCTGCGGGCGGCAAGATCGGCTTCCGACTGCTCGGTGAAATGGGCGCGGTTGGGCAGGCTCGTGAGCGCGTCGAACCGCGCCATGAAATTGATGCGTTCCTGGGCGTGGATGCGCGACGTCACGTTTTCAAGCAGGAGGACAGTGCGGTCGGCCCGCGTAGAGACGGTGACCTCGCAATGGAAGTCGCCCGAAAGCTTCAATATGATCTTGCCGCCGCGTCCGTGCTCGATCATGGCCAGCAGCCGCTCGGCGGTCGCCCGCGGCAAGGCGCGCCGCGCAATGGCTTCATCGAGCAGGTCGACGACCGTGCGCCCCACCCACGCACCATCGGAAATGCCGGCAAAAATCTGGCGCGCCTGGTCGTTGACCAGCGCGATCACCCCGTTTCCATCGAGCATGCAAAGCCCGTGATTCATGGTTTCGAGAGCCGTGTCGAGCTGATCGGCCAGCCGGGAGGCTTCGACGCGCCCGTGGACGGCATTGAGCAGGTTGTTCCGCACGTCGGCACCGAGCGAGCGAAAACTGATCAGCATGGGCAAAACAAGGCTGGCCAGCAGGATATAATAGGGATCGCCCTTGAGAATCAGCCCCAGCACCATGGGCCCGCCCATGCCCATCAGTTGCACCGTCATCAGCTTGTCTATGCCGTAATTGCGTGTGACGATCCCAACCATTGCGGCCACGTTGACAGCGATGGCAACGAGCCGGGCAAAGTCGTCCTCGACAAAAACGATCGAGGAGAATACCCAGCTGCCATAGGCAGCGGCGGCGAAATAACCAAAGAACAGTGCCCGTTTTTCCCAGAACTGCGCCGCCTGAAGGTCGGTCGCACCGATCTGAACGCGGGCAAACTTGCGCATGTTGTAGTCACGGGTCACCAGCAGCACCGCCAGAATTGCCGCATGGACCAAAAGCAGGATCGAATCCGCGCGGAATCCGGCTGCCGCCGCGCCAACCACGCTGGCAAGGGTGCCAAAAAACATGGCACGACGGTCCTTGTAGAGGGAGGCAACGATCGACACATAGTCGATGGTCGGCAGCATTTTGCTGGTCTTATACGGCATTTTTACGTCGGTTCCTGCGCGCCAAACGGTCGACGCGCCTCTGCTTGTAACCAATTTGCATTCGACACTGGTGCAATTTGGTTAAGTTTGCGGCGGCATTCCGCTGCGTGGTAAAAAGGTGGTGTAAGTTTACGCGTAAATTGCGCGGGGTGCGCCAATCGCGCAACCCTTCCCCCCTCGCAAGCGTTGCTTTCCGAAAAGGACCGGCCAATGACGCGTCTTGACACCGATACGATCGAATCTGCGCTTGAAAGCCTTGATGGATGGCGCAACAAGGACAGCGATGCGATCGTCCGAGCCTTCAAGTTCAAGGACTTTTCGGCGGCGTTCGGCTTCATGAGCCGTGTCGCGCTCCTGGCGGAAGCCGCCAATCATCATCCGGACTGGTCCAACAGCTACAACCGCGTGGACATCGCGCTCTCGACCCACGACGCCGGCGGGATCACGCAAAAGGACCTCGATCTGGCCCGGGCGATCAACGCTCTCCTCTAGCGGCTTTTCCACTGAACTTGCCAATGCCGATAACGGCCAGCGTGAGCGCAGTCGCCACCCCGGCAGCACGATGGAGCCAGAACGTGTCGTAAGCGACAAGGCGTGCGATATGGATCAGCGCAAGTGCACCAAAGACCACAGCAAGTGGCCGCATCCCCGGCCGATCGCGGTAATGGAGGCCCAGAGCGAGAAGGCCGCCAGCCATGAAGGCCAGCGCCAGTAGGTAAAAAGGCGTCCAGACCATCGCCCCATAGGTAATTTCCCCCGCCGCGATGGCGCCGAGGACCCCGGACGTGAGTGTAATGATCAGCACCATCGCAAACGACATGGCGCCAAACGAAAAAAGCACGATTCCCACCCGGCCGGTCCGCGCCAGCCCGGTTTCGTTCTTGAGCGCGAAGATACCGGCGGCAAGAACACAAAGCGCAATCGTGCCGAGCGTGCCGTCGAAGACCCCGATTCCACCGGCGGCGAGAGCGAACGCCTCGGCGACCAGCCAGCCTCCGGCGCCGGCGATGAGCAAAAACAGTAGCACTATTCCCCTACCCGGTTCCTTAGCATTCGGGGAAAGCAAAGAGGCTTCCCCTGAAAAGCGACAAATCGAGGATTTTCGCTTGGCCCTCCCGATACGCTTTTGCCTCGCGCTTGCAAAGGGGTGGTCCCCCGGACGTTGCGCGATTCCTGTGACCCGTTCTCAACAGCGCCGCTTCAATCCTGCGAGCGGCGCCCCGATATCGGCGCGCCGGCCTTGCCCCTTGTTGGGCGCCTCGCTTAGATCGAGCCATCGGGGCGTTTGCCGTTCCAAGCCACGAAGGACTGAGTGAAGGCCAATGTTTGACGCAATTGCCAAACTTTTCGGCGCCGGCGCCACTCCCGCCAACGCACCGATAGAACCGCGTCTTGCGGTAGCGGCGCTGCTGGTTCATCTGGCGACAGTCGACGGCTCGGCCAAGCCCGAGGAGCTGCGCACCATCTCCTTTGCACTCAAGGACCATTACGGGCTAAGCGACACCGAAGTGGCCAAGCTGGTCCAGGAAGCCAAGCGCAAGGACCGCGAGGCCGTCGACTTCTACCAGTTTACCTCCCGGCTGGCCCGGCTCGAAAGCAACGAGAAGATCGCCATTATCCGCATGATGTGGCAGGTTGTCTTCGCCGACGACACGAACCATGAACTCGAGGACAACATGGTCTGGCGGGTCGCCGAACTGATCGGTGTTTCCGCGCGCGAGCGCACCGTGTTGCGCAATCAAATCCGCAAGAGCGGCGCGCAGGACCTCGAGACTCACCGGGATTGAGCGACGGCTTGCCTTGCATTTTGCAATTGCACCCGTTGCAAAATGCCAAAGCCCCCAGCAACCATCCTGCGCCGTGGCACAACATCTGGACCCGCGCCTCCCTCCATCGCCAGATATAGGCCTGTCTATCCTTGGCACGCTTCGTGCATTCCACTTACGTGTCCGGATCTTTGTGTGTTGCGTACCGGATGACCTATTGACGGCCCGCTCCCGCGTTTTCCGGGACGGGCCTTTTTCTTGGCCGCCGTATCCAGCCTTGCCCTTGGGCCGTGGAAACCTTAATTAGAGCGTCAAGACGGCCGAGGCCGCCGTTGGCAGAAAAGGATTGTGGGACATGCTGTTGGGGCTTTTGCAGTTTATCGACCTTGTTTTCAACGTGGTCATCTTCATCATCATTGCCCAGGTCATCGTGAGTTGGCTTCTGGCCTTCAACATTCTCAATATGTCGAACCAGTTCGTCGCCACCATCGCCAACGCGCTGTACCAGATCACCGATCCGCTCCTGCGGCCGCTGCGCGCATTCATACCTAATTTCGGCGGGCTCGATATCTCCCCGATCGTCCTGTTTCTCGCCATCTATTTCATCAGGCTCGTCATACTCTACCCCTTGATGCGCCAGGTTGTTGTGGGTGGCCTCTAGGCAACCGCACCGTCCCTGGCGGCGCGCTAGTTGCCGTTCGCGTCACGCCCAATGCCAGTCGCGATGCCATAGAGGGTGTCGTCGCCCTCGGCGATGGCCAAATCGTTCTCAAAGTGCGCGTCGCCGCCCAACCGGAAGGCGGTCGCGCCAACAGCGCGGTCATCGCGTTGCTTTCCAGGGTTACGGGCCTCCCCAAGTCGTCCTTTACGGTCAAGTCGGGCACAACAGCCCGCACCAAATCGATTCTCCTCACCGCTGGCCCCCAGGCGGCGGCCGCGGCGGGCGGCCATATCGAAGCTTTGCTTCGCTCACAATTGGGTCAGGAATAATGACGCGTTTTATTTTCGCGGAATCAAAGCATTAGCCGAATAAGCGGCAACATTACTGTCCAAATCGAGCGCGACAGAAACCCCATTGCTTTCAATACTTTGTTCCGCCTATCCTCGACGCCGTTGCCATCGGGGCCAAATGGGATCGCAAGCGGAAGAGGACCGCCGGCGAACCACCCGGATGGAAAGGGAACTGACCGGTCGGGCCTGAAGGAAAATTTGCTTCCCGCGCCTACCGGACCACAGTGTGAGGGGAAAGAATCATGACTTTGGCCTTATGGCTGATCGTAGTTTGCGGCGTGCTTTCGATTGTCTACGGCATCGTGACCACGCGCACGCTTCTTGCTGCCGATGCGGGAACGACCCGGATGCAGGAAATCGCGGGCGCCGTGCGGGAGGGCGCCACCGCCTATCTCAAGCGCCAATACACCACTATCGCCATTGTCGGCGTGGTGATTCTCGTCGTTGCCTGGTGGCTTCTGGGAATTTACGCGGCGATCGGTTTTCTGATCGGCGCCGTGCTCTCGGGTACCGCCGGATTCATCGGAATGCACGTATCGGTAAGGGCCAATGTCCGCGTGGCGCAGGCCGCGACCACCTCGCTGGCCGGCGGCCTCGATCTCGCCTTCAAGTCCGGCGCCGTGACCGGACTTCTGGTGGCGGGCCTCGGACTTCTGGGCGTTGCGCTTTATTTCATGATCCTGACGGGCCTCGGTTTCGCCGCGACCGACCGCGTTGTGGTCGATGCGCTCGTTGCGCTCGGCTTCGGCGCTTCGCTCATTTCCATTTTCGCCCGACTTGGCGGTGGTATCTTCACCAAGGGCGCCGACGTGGGCGGCGACATGGTGGGCAAGGTCGAAGCCGGGATACCCGAGGATGACCCGCGCAACCCTGCAACCATAGCGGACAATGTGGGCGACAATGTCGGCGATTGCGCCGGCATGGCTGCCGATCTTTTCGAAACTTATGTCGTGACGATCGTGGCAACCATGGTGCTCGCCGCGATCATCCTGCCCGAAAGCCTCAAGCTCGCCGGCATGGTGCTCCCGCTTGCCATTGGGGGCGCGTGCGTCCTGACCTCGATCGCCGGAACCTATTTCGTGAAGCTCGGCGCCTCGGGCAACATCATGGGTGCGCTCTACCGGGGCGTGATTGCCACGGGCGTGCTTTCGCTGATTGCACTTCTGCCCGTCATCTGGTGGGTGTTTGGCGGACTCGACACCCCGATCGCGGTGGGCGGCACGACCTTCACGCCGCTTGCCCTCTATTTCTGCGGCGTTGCGGGACTGGTCATCACCGGCCTCATCATCTGGATCACCGAATATTACACGGGCACCGGTTACCGGCCGGTCAGATCCATTGCCGAGGCCTCGATCACCGGCCATGGCACCAACGTCATCCAGGGCCTGGCAGTTTCGCTCGAATCAACCGCGTTGCCGGCCCTCGTCATCATCGGTGGGATCATCGTCACCTATTCGCTGGCGGGGCTCTTCGGCATTGGCGTCGCCGTCGTCACCATGCTGGCGCTGGCCGGCATGATCGTCGCCCTCGATGCCTTCGGGCCGGTCACCGACAATGCCGGGGGCATCGCCGAAATGGCGGGCCTGCCCGATGACGTGCGCAGGAACACCGATGCGCTCGATGCCGTGGGCAACACCACCAAGGCCGTGACAAAGGGCTATGCCATCGGCTCGGCGGGCCTCGGCGCGCTGGTGCTCTTTGCAGCCTATACGCAGGACCTCTCCTACTTCATCTCGACGGCCAGCCCGGGCGATTTCTATTACGGCGTCGGCGAGGTGAGCTTCTCGCTTGCCGATCCTTACGTCGTCGTCGGACTTCTGTTCGGTGGGCTTCTGCCCTTCCTGTTCGGCGGCATGTCGATGACCGCCGTGGGGCGCGCCGCCCAATCGGTGGTCGTCGAGGTCCGTCGTCAGTTCAAGGAGAGGCCCGGCATCATGGAGGGCACCGAAAAGCCCGATTATGGCCGAGCCGTCGACATGCTGACCAAGGCGGCGATCAAGGAAATGATCGTGCCATCGCTGCTTCCCGTCCTCTCGCCTATCGTCGTTTTCGTCGCGATCTTCCTCATCGCAGGCAAGGCGGCGGCCTTTGCGTCCCTGGGCGCCATGCTTCTGGGCGTCATCGTCACCGGTCTCTACGTCGCTATCTCGATGACGGCAGGTGGCGGCGCCTGGGACAATGCCAAAAAGAGCTTCGAGGACGGGTTCACCGATTCGACGGGCCAGGTGCATTTGAAGGGGTCCGACGCGCACAAGGCTTCGGTCACGGGCGACACGGTGGGTGATCCTTATAAGGATACCGCCGGTCCAGCCGTCAACCCGATGATCAAGATCACCAACATCATGGCGCTGCTGTTGCTTGCCGTGCTGCACTGATCAGCGCCGGGCGCCGCAAGTCTCTCAAGAGGCCGGATCTTCCGATCCGGCCTTTTTTCTTCCCGAAAGGTCAGCTCACCTGACGGATACTAATGTCTATGTCCTTGAAACTAAAAGGGGATGTTGGACTTTGCCGCTGAGCGGGATAAGGTCGCAACAGCCCGTTTCGACAAGAAGAGGCCACATCCATGCCCGAAACCGTCGAGGCGCTGATGCGCCACTGGAAAGAGCGTGTTGCGACTTTAGGGGGGACCGAAGCGGGGCTAGCGCGCTTTCTGGCTCACGCGGTCAATACAACCGACGAACAGGATTTGCTCGCCTATCCTGTGCAGACGCTCGAAACCTTGCTGCGGCGCACCTATTCCCACATCGGTGAGCGCACTCCCGGAAAGCCTGATATCCGTCTCTGGTCCTCTGCCGAGCCGGGCGTCGAAGGGGTTACCGTCATCGATATCTATTCGGCCGACACGCCCTTTATCGTCGACTCAGCACTCGCGGCCATCCGGGCAGCCGGGGGAAACATCCGCTTCATGACGCATCCGGTGGCGCCGGTCGATCCCGCGACCACGCCGTGGACGGTGCTCGAAAAACCCAATCCCGATTCGCGCAACGAAAGCGTGCTGCAGGTCCATATCTATACGCCTGCCGACCGCCAGATACTCAAGCTGATCGAACGCGAACTCACCCAAACCATGATCGCGGTGCGCCGCGCCGTTGTCGACTGGCGCGATATGCTCGAGCGCCTGCGGCTGGTCGTCGTCAACTACCGCGAGAACCCGCCGGCCTTGCGCGAACCCGATCTCGCCGAGGCGATGCATTTCCTTGCCTGGCTCGCCGACCACAATTTCACCTTCCTCGGCATCCGCGAATACCGGCTCGAGGGTGAGGGCGATGCCCGCAGGCTGGTCCCTGTCGAGGGCAGCGGGCTCGGCATTTTGGCAGACCCCGACTATTTCTATCTCCGGCAAGGTGCCGACTACGTCCACACCACCCGCCAGCATCTCGCCTTTCTCGAGAGCGACGAGCCCCTGATGGTCACAAAGGCCAACAAGCGCTCACTTGTACACCGCCGGGTGCACATGGACTACGTCGGGATCAAGCTATACGGCGCAAATGGTGCGGTGGCCGGCGAACTGCGCATCCTTGGGCTTTTCACCTCCATGTCGATCGCAACGCCCCATTCGGACGTGCCCATCATCCGCCGCAAGGTCGCCGACGTCATGCGGCGCTCGGGGCTCGACCCGCGCAGCCACGGCGGCAAGGCGCTGATGAACGCGCTCGACAATTACCCGCGCGAAGAGCTCTTCCAGATCGGCATCGATGAGCTTCTCGAATACGCCACCGTCATTTCAACGCTGCCCGACCGCCCGCGCGTCCGCGTGCTGCCACGGATCGACCGCTTCGACAATTTCGTCTCCATCCTCGTCTACCTTCCCCGCGACCGCTTCGATTCCGATATCCGCTCACGCATTGGGGTGCATCTTGCCGAACGCTATGATGGCCGCGTATCGGCCTTCGCCCCGGATTTCCCCGAAGGTGAACTTGCCCGCGTCCACTTCATCATCGGACGCAACGGCGGCCCGACGCCGCGGCCCGAGCGCGAGGCGCTTGAAAGCGAGATCAATGAAATAAGCCGCAGCTTTGCCGACAGGCTCCTCTCGGCCGCGCCGGATCCGGCACTTGTCGCCGACTACGCTGACGCCTTCCCGCGCGGATACCAGGCCGCCCAGACCCATGAGGATGCGCTGGCCGATATCGCCGTTTTCAGATCTCTCGATAAGGAAGGACCCTTGGCGGTCCGTCTCATGGCAGGACACGACCAACCCGGCGCGCTGACCCTTAAGGTCTATCACGACCGGACGCCCATTCCGCTTTCCAGCCGCGTGCCGATGCTCGAGAATTTTGGGTTCTCGGTCGTCGATGAACGCACCTGGCAGGTCCGGCCGCGCGACGGCATGGAGCGCTTCCTGCACGACATGACGCTTTCTCCGCAGTCAGCCGCGATGGAAGAGGTCGAGGCGTCCGCCACACGGCTCGAAGCTGCCATCGTGGCCGTGGCGACCGGCAAGACCGAAAACGACGGCTACAACCGGCTTTCTCTGGTCGCCGGGCTCGGGCACGAGGATGTCACGATCATGCGCGCGCTTGGCCGCTATCTCAAGCAGATCGGCATGAGTTGGTCACAGACCTATATCTGGTCCACGCTCGCCGTTCATCCCGATATCGCGCGCGGGCTCGTCGACCTTTTCCACGCCCTTCACGACCCCTCCCGCGCCGGGACCGGCGAGGGCAAGGCAGGCGAGCTGCGCAGCGGGATCATTGCCGGGCTCGATGCCATCGATTCGGCGGACGAGGACCGGATCCTGCGGCGCCTGCTCAACCTCGTCGACGCGTCCCTGCGTACCAATATCTACCAGCGTCGGGACGGTCATCTGCCTGACGCGCTCGCCATCAAGTTTGACGCCAAAGCCATTGAGGGCCTGCCTGAACCCCGGCCCTTCCGCGAGATTTTCGTTTATTCGCCGCGCGTCGAAGGCGTACATATGCGCGGGGGACCCATTGCGCGCGGCGGCCTGCGCTGGTCCGACCGTCCCGAGGACTTCCGCACCGAAATCCTCGGGCTGGTCAAGGCGCAGATGGTCAAGAACGCGGTTATCGTGCCGGTGGGCGCCAAGGGAGGCTTCGTGCCACGCCAGATGCCTGCCAATCCCGACCGCGATACCTATCTCGCCGAAGGCACGGCCTGCTACAAGATTTTCGTTTCCGCGCTACTTGAGGTCACCGACAATCTCGTCGGCGACACGGTCCTTGGACCGGAAATGGTATTCCGCCGCGACGGCGACGATCCCTATCTGGTGGTTGCTGCCGACAAGGGCACGGCGAGTTTTTCCGACACCGCCAACGCGATTTCGACCGCGCACGATTTCTGGTTGGGCGACGCTTTCGCGTCCGGCGGATCGGCCGGCTATGACCACAAGAAGATGGGCATAACCGCGCGCGGCGGCTGGGAGGCAGTCAGGCGCCACTTCCGCGAATTGGACATCGACATCCAGACGACGGACTTTACCGTCGCCGGGGTCGGAGACATGTCCGGCGACGTGTTCGGCAACGGGATGCTTCTTTCAAGCCATATAAGGCTCGTCGCGGCCTTTGATCATCGCGATATCTTCATCGATCCCGATCCCCACATCGAAAAGAGCTTTGGCGAACGCAAGCGCCTTTTTGAAATGCCGCGCTCAAGTTGGCAGGACTACGACAAATCGCTGATCTCGGCAGGCGGCGGCGTTTTTTCGCGGAAACTCAAATCCGTCCCCCTTTCTCCCGAGATGCAGGAGCTTCTTGGGCTGACCGGCACCACAGCCACCCCCGCCGAGATCATGACCGCGATCCTCAAGGCCCCGGTCGACCTTTTGTGGTTCGGCGGCATCGGCACCTATATCCGCGCGAGCGAGGAAACCGATGTCGAGGTTGGCGACAAGGCCAACGATGCGATCCGCATTACGGGAGCGCAGACACGCGCGAAGGTGATCGGCGAGGGTGCCAATCTCGGTGTCACCCAACGTGGCCGCATCGAATATGCGCTCAAGGGCGGGCGCATCAACACCGACGCAATCGACAACTCGGCGGGCGTCAATTCCTCGGACCTCGAGGTCAACATCAAGATCGCGCTTTCCGACCTCGTGCGCGAAGGGGCGCTTACAATGGAGTCGCGCAACGCTCTGCTCGTCGAAATGACCGGCGAGGTTGCCGAGTTGTGCCTGCGCAACAACTATCTTCAGTCTTTGGCCCTTTCGCTTGCCGAGCGTGAAGACGCCAGCGCCGTGCCGGACCTGGCGGATCTCATGACCGCACTCGAGCGCGGCGGTGCGCTCGACCGCGCCGTGGAATACCTGCCGGACGAGGAAATTCTGGCTGAACGCATCGCCTCGGGCAAGGGGTTGACCCGGCCGGAACTGGCCGTGCTTCTGGCCTATGCCAAAATCGCGCTCTATGACGATCTTCTGGCCTCGCCTGTTCCCGACGACCCTTATCTCTCCAAGGAGCTTTATCGCTATTTCCCCGCGAGGCTGCGCGCACGCCATCCCGAGGCTGTCGATAACCATCGCCTGCGCCGCGAAGTCATCGCGACCGTACTCTCGAACGCCATGATCAATCGCGGGGGACCCGGCTTCGTTTCTCGCCTGTCGGCGATCACCGCAGCGGAATCCGGCGCCATTGCCTTTGCCTACGCCGCCGCCCGCGATGCCTACGATCTTCAGACGCTCAATGGAGAGATCGATTCCCTCGACAACAGGGTTTCCGGTCAGATCCAGCTTGCCCTTTACGCCGAGGTTCAGAAGACCCAGGTATCGGGTGCGCTCTGGTTCCTGCGCAACGAGACGTTCAGCACCGGGCTTTCCGACCTCATCGAGCGTTATGCCGACGGCGTTAAAAGGGTGCGGGCCCTATTGCCCGACGTCATATCGCCCTTCCTTACCCGCGTAACCGCCGCCCAGGAGACTCGGTTCCGCGAGGGCGGCACGCCGCCCGATCTTGCGCGTCACATTGCCCAGCTTTCGGTTCTGGGCATGGCCACGGACATTGTGCTGGTGGCGGAAAAATGCGCGGTCGCCGTCGAGGAAGCAGCGCGAGCATGGTTTGCGATGATCGAGAGGTTCGGGCTCGGCCGTATCACCGAGCAGGGCACCGCGGTTATGACAGCGGACCGCTTCGATCGCATGGCGCTCGACCGGGCGATGGCCAATGTCACCCGGGCGCTCCGGGATCTCACCAGTGACGTGCTCGGGGCCGGCGAGGGAACGGTCGCCGAGCGGTTCGCCCTTTGGGAAGCCAAGCACGCGACCGCAATCGAGCGAATTGCGGCAACCGTTTCTGACCTCATCGAAGGAGAACTGACGCTTTCGCGCCTTTCGGTCGCTGCCGGCCTTCTTTCGGACCTGGCAACGAGCTGATGGTGGGCCGGCTCGCTAGCCGGTCAAACCCCGCGCAAGGGTGAATGCCGAGCGCGCGGCAAGTCTCACCTGGCCGCCGCCGGCGCGCCGGGCCTCCTCATAGGCCCAATGGGTGCGGCGCACGATATCGGAGAGACTGTCACCGGCCTCCCGTTCTGCGATGCCGATGCTTACGGCACCCCCGCCGGCCGCCGGAAGGGTTCCGGCCGCAAACCGGGCCCGGAGCACCTCGGCCTGACGCCTGGCCCCGAAAAGGTTGGTCTGCGGCAACAGAACCGCGTAGTCCGAAGCGCCCATACGCGCGATGAGCGCGTCGGGCCCGAAAATCCCAACGAGCGCTCCGGCAAAAGCCACATCCGGCTGCGGCTCGTTCAACCGCTCGGCTGCTGGCACGATCCCGAACAAGACGAGTGCGACGTCCTGACCTCCGGCCTGCGCCGATATCATCAGGCGCGCGCCGTGTCGCTCGAACCCGTTTCGGCTCAAAAGCCCGGTCGCCTGATCGCGCTCCGCGCTCCGGACGATCCTTGCAATGCTGTCGGACACGACGAGCGCCAGGCATGTCATGGCCAGGAGCAGCGCGGCAATTCCTCCGCTCGACTGTGAAATCAGCGCATAAAGGGTGACAGCATAATCCTGTGCCGCTTCACCAACCCCGCCCGCCAGTCCGGCAATCAAGGGCTTGGCGGCAAAACTGAGCGCAGCAAATGCCAGCACGCCCAGCAACACGAGATCGAGGAGGGCCCGCCGTCCCGACCGCCACACCAGGACGATGCCGGCAAGCGTGAGCAGCACATAGGGCAGTTGATAAAGCGCGAGGCGCAGGAAACTGCCGCGCGGCAGATCGAGGATCAGGACATGAAGCGTCGCCGAGGCGGCAAAAAGGGCCAGGACGACGCCGACAGGCACGCTGGCTTCGTAGCGCCGTGCCAATCCATGCCCTATGGCAAGGAAGCAGCCAAGCATCGCCAACGCAATGACCAAGCGCGCCGGCGCATCGGCAAATCCCACATGGAGCACATATTCCGCCGAAAAACTCACGCCCGCCAGCAGGAATGCCACACCGAACCAATTGGCCGCGCGATTGAGCGTATCGAAATGACCGACAGCAAAAAAGGCAATCGCCATCGTCGACGCGATCGAAATGTTGAGCGCCAGAACAAAAACTGCGCCTGCCATACCTGTACCGGCCCCCCGGATGCCGATGCGCCGGACGCCTTGCCCGGAATCACGACACTATGAATATGCGCGATAACAATGCGTAAACCAAGCGCGCAAACATGTTAGGAAACAGGCATGCCACTCTTAAAGAAGCCGAAGGCGCCTAGTCGCGCTCGATCCGCTCCATGTCGTCGTCACTAAGACCGAAATGGTGGCCGATCTCGTGGACGAGCACATGGGTGACAATCTGGCCCAGCGTGTCGGTGTGTTCGGCCCAGTAATCGAGGATGGGCCGGCGATAGAGCCAGACCCGGTTGGGCATCTGCCCGGTAAAGGGTGTCGCCCCGTCTTCGGTCATGCCGAAACCTTCGAAAAGCCCCAGGAGATCGAACGGACTTTCGAGTTCCATGTCGCTGACGACTTCGTCGGTCGGAAATTCGGCGACCCGGCATTCGACATCCGCCGCCAATGAGCGGAAGGGCTCGGGAAGCGCTTCCAGCGCCTGCACCGCCAGCGCTTCTATATCGTCAAGCGAAGGGGCCGCGAGCGGCCCCCACAAACCGGCGTCTCCGGAGCCCGGGGCGTTCATACCGCCTTGGGCCACTCGCGGATATCGACGAAATGACCCGCAATCGCCGCGGCGGCAGCCATGGCCGGGGAAACGAGGTGCGTACGCCCCTTAAAGCCCTGCCGGCCCTCGAAATTGCGGTTCGAGGTCGAGGCGCAGCGCTCGCCCGGCGCCAGCTTGTCGGCGTTCATGGCAAGGCACATCGAGCAACCCGGCTCGCGCCAGTCGAACCCGGCCGCCTTGAAGATCCTGTCCAGTCCCTCGGCCTCGGCCTGCGCCTTGACGAGACCCGAACCGGGCACGACCATCGCATTGACGCCGTCGCGCACCTTGTGGCCGGCAACGACTGCGGCGGCCGCGCGCAGATCCTCGATGCGCCCATTGGTGCAAGACCCCAGAAACACGCGATCGATCGCAATATCAGTGATCTTGGTGCCGGCGGTAAGACCCATATATTCGAGCGCTCGCCTTTTGGAGGCGCGGCGATTCGCATCGGCAATCTGGTCGGGATCGGGCACGACACCCGTCACCGAAACCACGTCTTCGGGCGATGAACCCCAGGAGACGATCGGCGGCAGGTTTGCGGCATCGAGCGTCACTTCCTTGTCGAAATGCGCCCCCTCATCGGTATAGAGCGTCTGCCAATAAGCGAGCGCCATCTCGAACGCCTTGCCCTTCGGTGCCCGCGGGCGGTTCATGACATATTCGAAGGTCTTTTCGTCCGGCGCGATCAGGCCGGCGCGCGCGCCGCCCTCGATCGACATGTTGCAGACCGTCATGCGGCCTTCCATGGAAAGCGACCGGATCGCCTCGCCGGCATATTCGAGCACGTGCCCCGTGCCGCCCGCCGTGCCGATTTCCCCGATGATGGCAAGGATCACGTCCTTGGCCGTCACCCCGTGGGGCAGCTTGCCATCGACGGTCACCCGCATGTTCCTCGCCTTCTGCTGGATCAGCGTCTGGGTCGCCAGAACATGTTCGACCTCCGAGGTGCCGATGCCGTGGGCCAACGCGCCGAAAGCGCCATGGGTCGAGGTGTGGCTGTCGCCGCAAACAATGGTCATGCCGGGGAGGGTAAAGCCCTGCTCCGGACCCACGATATGGACAATGCCTTGGCGCGCATCGAGCTCGTTGTAATATTCGACGCCGAAATCGGCGGCGTTCCGGGCCAGTGTATCGACCTGCAACCTCGATTCGGGATCGTCGATCCCGTGTGTGCGGTCGGACGTGGGCACGTTGTGATCGACGACCGCCAGCGTGCGCTCGGGCGCACGTACCTTGCGGCCGGAAATGCGCAGCCCTTCGAAAGCCTGCGGGCTCGTGACTTCATGGACGAGATGACGGTCGATATAGAGGATGGCGGTGCCGTCCTCGTTATAGGCCACCACGTGGTCATCCCAGATCTTGTCATAGAGTGTGCGGGCGGTCATGGGCTTTACGCTTTGCAAGAAGGTTTTCCGGGCTGTACCGGCGGTTACGGCCCGGCTGTTCTACTCTTTGCGCCCCGAACAGGTCAAGGGCAACCGGGGCGCGGACTCCCTTGCCACTTCGGACACGCAACATGCAGGACGCGATTTTCTCAACCCTTGCGGGCGAGAGCAATCGAATCGAGAATCACTTTTCTGGCATCGTCCACATTGCCGATCCGATCGATCCGCGACCACTTGCCAGGCTCAAGATCCTTGTAGTGGGTGAAAAAGTGCCGCACCCGCTCGACCTGTATCTCGGGCAGGTCCGTAACGTCCTCGATCTTGTCGTACATGCGGGTGAGCTTGGAGACCGGCACAGCGAGAATTTTCTCGTCCTGCCCGCCGTCATCTTCCATCAGCAGCACGCCCACCGGCCGCGAGCGCACGATCGCCCCGGGCACCAGCGGGCGGGAATTGAGAACGATCACATCGAGCGGATCGCCATCCCCGCACAGCGTATGGGGAACAAAGCCGTAATTGCCCGGATAGCGCATCGGGGTATAAAGAAAGCGGTCGACATAGAGGGCGCCCGAGGCCTTGTCGATCTCGTATTTGATGGGCTCCCCGCCCAAGGGAACCTCGACGATGACATTGAGGTCGTCAGGCGGGTTGGAGCCAACGGGGATGGCATCGATATTCATTTTGGCGGGCTGTCCTGAATATTTGAGTGGGAAGAAGGTGGGGGCTCTATGGCCCACCCATTGCGACAATTGCAAGTCGAAAAGACAACCGTGAACCGGAAGAGACACCGATGATGAAAAGTTTTATCGTTGCTGCCAGCCTGCTGCTGATGGCGGCGCCCGTTGCGGCCCAGGACTGGCGATCGGCCTATACCGACCTCGATTTTGCCCAGTGCACGATTATCTCGACCTATGAGATCGGCGCGGATTTCGCTTGTCCCGGACACAGGGGCTATCCCGTTCTCGTCGCGGAAAGCGACTTGCGCATGGCGGTTTCCTATGGGTTCGGCGCGCGCGACGAACGCGCATTCGGCCAGACCTTTGCACCCTTCAACAACACCGGGCCGCGGATCGAATGGCTCCTTGCCGACCACCCCGAACGGGGGGAGATTCCCGTCGGTACGATCCTGCGGTTCTTCATCGCGGCGCCCGACTACGAGGATCCCGACCGGCAGGTGCTGGTTGTAACCAAAATCGAGCCGGGCAACACATGTCAGGTCGCCCATGTCGATGCGCTGGCCAATCGCGACGCCAATCAGATGGCGCGCGACGCTGCCCGAAGGCTGATCCCTGGGTTCGACTGCGCACGCGGCGAGCCAGAGCGGGTGGGCACCTGGTCGCTCGAGTGAGCGCGTCAGCCCAGCCCGCCTGATATCAGCTTGTATTGACGCATCTGCTCAAGGGTCAGGTAATAAAGCCGGTCGGGCGGGGTTTCGAGCGCGTGCACCCAAAGTGCGGGATCGATCCCCGATGCCTCGAAATGCCGTGCAATGCGCGCGGTGATCATCTGGGCGTCCGACATCGCCTGCGCCGGCCCGATACGCCCCGCGTCGCTTTCGAATGCGTAAATCTGGTGGATGCCTACACTCGCCTTTTCCGAGATGTGGCGCGTCGCGCCAGCCGCGAGGATAAGCGGGCAGGACGACGCACACAGTGCTCCAGCCTCGACCCTTGTATCAAAGCCCTCCGCCGCGATGATCGCGGCAATCGCCAAAGCTTCCTCGACCGCACCGCCGGGCGAATTGAGGCTCACGGTCTCGATATAGGCGCCGCGTCTTTCGACTTCTGCGGCAAAGGCCCCGGAGGCGCCCGCCCCGATCGTTCCGACGAACTCCAGAATACCCCCGGGCACCAGTTCGATGCTCAAGGGGGCTGCAAGCACCTCGCGGGGCGTCGTGATCTGTTCTGCGGGACTGAAAGCGGGATTGGAAGGGTCGATTTCGGGCCGTTCGACCGCCGGCAGCACCGGATCGCCCAGATGTCCGGTTTGCGGCGCGGCGCCGTTTTCGTTCAACTGGCGGTAATCCATCACCAGAACCAATCCCGTTCCCGCGAGCATGGCGAAAAAGGCGAAACGCAGGATCGCCCCGTCTTCGATGGCGCCGAGTTTTTGCAACCATGAACGCGGGGCGCGATGCGGGGCAGAGGCTGTCATGGCCGGTTAGCCCCTTCCCCACGTTTGCGCGGCGTCAGGGCCGTCACCGTGTCGCCCGTAGGAGGCGCGGGTTCAACGTCGTCCTCGGCCTCGTCGCCAGTCTCGGCCGGCGCATCAGGCCGGGCGGGCTGAGGCAGCATCTGGTGGTAGAGCGCGACGGCCCGCATCATCTCGGCGGCAGTCAGGGTCTCGGCATCATCGAACGCGGCAGCGTCGCGCCGCATCGCCGAATGAGCGACCGCGAGCAAGAGCACCAGCACGACAGGCAGGAGATCGATCGAGATCGCACCCGCCCAGGAGGGAACAAAATCCCCCGCATAGCGCAATACCGCCTCGGCCGTTGAAAGCGGCACGAACCGGCGTGGGGCAACCTGCGGCTGGTCGAGAATATCCTGCGCTGCCTCACTCAAGAGCTGTGATTGGGCGGCGACCGCGGTGCGGATATTGGCCATGGCCTGGTCCTGCCGCGCCACAAGGCTCGCACTCTGTCCATCTGCGACCGGCGCGATGAAGCCCAATGAAAGGTCATCGGCTGCCCGCCGCACTGAGGCGGCAACCGAGGTTTCCTGAAGCGATGCGATGACGCCGGCGAGCCGCACCAGTTCGGCCGCAAACTCGTCGGCCCGCGGCTGCACCGGGCCGGGCGCCGAAACGAGTTCGCGCATGGTTGCAAGGTGAACCGAGCCGGCCTCAAAGAGCGCCGCGACCTGGGCCTGCGACCGTGTGATCGAATTGGACAGCGCATCGAGTTCATTGGTCATCTGCGAAAGGAGCTGGACGACCGAGCCGGCCCCTGCGGCTCCGGTCAGCGCTCCGCCGTCCCGCTCCTGGCCGGCAAGGGTCGCGAACCGCTCGCGCGCCCGCTGGACGTCGGGCAGAAGCGATTGAGCCGAAAGCGCGTTGGCATGGGCCTTGTCAAGATCGCCCGAAAAATCTTCGAGCGTCACCGCCATGTGCTGCTCGAGCGCCGCCGACCCCGCGAGCGCCGCCGCATTGAGCCAGGAACTCATGGCGACAATCATTACCGAACCGAGCGCCATGATCCCGATCATCACGGCGCGTTGCGTCGCCTCCCGCATCAGGGGGAAAAGCCGCATCATATAGCTCCAGAACACGTAGATGCCGACTGAGACCGCGGCCGAATAGATGATCGCGGCGAAAAAGACGAAATTGGCGTCTCCGTCGAGAAGTCCACGGACCCCGAGATAGGTATAGACACCGCTGGCCAGCGCCAGAACGGCGAGAGCAAAACGGGTCGCAGTCTCGAGGCCCTTGAGGGTTTGCCCGATACGGGCGGCGGACGTTTGGCTCGACATGGGGGCGTTGGGCTCCGGCAGGGCGTTAACGGGAGCTTAACAGGGAGAAGCAGGCGAAATCGAGACGCAAATCGCGGGGGTTATTCCTCGGGTTCGGTCACGAACATCAAAGGGAAACCGGCATCGCGCGCCAGATCCACGGCTTCGGTTGCCTTGGCCTCGGCGATCTCGCTCGTATAGACCGCGACGACGCTCACGCCTTTTTGATGCGCGGTGATCATCCGCATATGCGCTTCGTCTTCGGTAAGACGGAACACAGCCTTGAGGACCAGCACCACGAAGTCGCGCGGCGTATAATCATCATTGAGCAGCACGACCCTGTAAAGCCGGGGCCGTGCCGTCTTGACCTTCGTTTGTGTCCTACCCTTGGTGATGCTTTCGCTCATGGCGCGACTCCTCGTGCCCGAAAGTCCCATCCAGTTTAGCCCACTTTGCGCCCTGCTTCAAAACCGGGTTCAGCCAGCCTCGGCAGCCGCAGCGCGGGCCGCACGCTTGCGCTCGTGGGGATCGAGATGGATCTTGCGCAGGCGCACCGTCTGTGGGGTCACTTCGACATATTCGTCATCGGCAATATAGCTCAGCGCCTGCTCGAGGCTCAACCTCTTGGGCGGCGTCAACCGGATCGCCTCGTCCTTGGACGTCGTGCGGATATTAGTCAACTGCTTACCCTTGAGCGGGTTCACCTCGAGATCGTTGTCGCGGCTGTGCTCGCCAATGATCATGCCTTCATAGACCTCCACGCCGGGATCGATCAGCATCGGCCCGCGGTCCTCTAGGTTGAAAAGCGCGTAGGCTACAGCCGTTCCCGTGCCGTTGGAAATCAAGACGCCCGTGCGGCGGGTCGGCAGCGGGCCCTTATAGGGCGCGTAGACATGGAACACGCGGTTGAAGATCGCCGTACCGCGCGTGTCGGACAACAGTTCGGCCTGATAACCGATCAGCCCGCGTGTCGGCACATAGAGCCGCACCCGGGTGCGCCCATGCCCCGAGGGCCGCATTTCGGCAAGCTCGCCCCGGCGCTCGGTCAGTTTCTGGACGACGACCGAGGAATACTCGTCGTCGACATCGATCGTCACTTCCTCGATGGGCTCGAGCCGCTGGCCGCCTTCTTCGCGGAAGAGGACCCGCGGGCGCCCGAGGCACAGTTCATACCCCTCCCGGCGCATGGTTTCGATCAGAACGCCGAGCTGGAGTTCGCCCCGGCCCGCAACCTCGAATGAATCCCCGTCTGCGCCCGGCGTTACCCGGATTGCGACATTGCCTTCCGCTTCGCGCAGGAGACGGTCACGGATGACGCGGCTCTGCACCTTGTCGCCTTCCCGGCCTGCAAACGGGCCGTCATTGACGCGAAAAGTGACCGAAAGTGTGGGGGGATCGATCGGCTTGGCTTCAATAGGCGCGCTGATCTGCGGCACCGCGATCGTATTGGCAACGGTTGCCGTTTCGAGCCCGGCAATGGCAACGATGTCGCCGGCCTTGCCTTCATCGATGGGCTCGCGCTCGAGCCCCCGGAATCCCAGCACCTTCGAGATACGGCCCTTTTCGACCACCTGCCCGTCGCGCGAAAGCGCGTGAACGGCATCCCCCGGCTTGACGACGCCCGACTGGACGCGACCGGTGAGAATACGACCAAGGAACGGGTTGCGCTCAATGGTGGTCACCAGCATCCGGAACGGGCCTTCTTCGACCTTGGGCTCGGAGAAATGCGCGACGATCTTGTCAAAGAGCGGCGCCATGTCGTCTTTGGGACCATTGGGTTCCTCAGCCATCCAGCCCTGCTTTGCGGAGCCGTAAAGCACCGGAAAATCGAGCTGTTCTGGGGTCGCGTCGAGCGCGACGAACAGGTCGAATATCTCGTCGAGCACTTCGTTGTGCCGCTCTTCGGGCTTGTCGATCTTGTTGATCGCAACGATGGGCTTGAGCCCGATCTTTAAGGCTTTCGAGAGCACGAACTTGGTCTGCGGCATCGGGCCTTCTGCGGCATCAACGAGGATAACCGCGCCGTCGACCATCGAAAGGATACGCTCGACCTCGCCGCCGAAATCGGCGTGGCCCGGCGTATCGACGATATTGATGCGCGTGTCCTTCCAGTTGAGCGAGGTCACCTTGGCCAGAATGGTGATCCCGCGCTCCTTTTCCAGATCGTTGGAATCCATCACCCGCTCGTCAACCTTTTGGTTGTCGCGGAAGGTGCCCGATTGCCGGAGAAGGACGTCGATCAGCGTCGTCTTGCCATGATCGACGTGTGCAATGATCGCAATATTGCGCAAGCTCATAAGGGGTCAGCCATTTCGGGAGTTTTGAAAATCTGGCTGCCCATACCCCAGCAATGGGGCGCGAACAAGGAAAATCGGTGCAGGCCAGCCATGCGCCGGAGCGTGTCCGGCCTGCGCCGCGTACGCTTACTTCAGGCTGCGGGGCTTTTCTCCCGACTGCCAGAGGCCCAGACCAAAGCCATCCGGGTCCAGAAAATCGGCACTCCAGCCACCGGGCGCTTCGGCGACGGGGGTAACGATAGTGACGCCTTTTTCGGCCAGCGCGGCCACCACGTCGTCGATTCCGCCGTCCACGAGGTCGAAGATCAGAGCCGGCGTGTTCCCGCGTTTGCCCTCCATTTCGAAAAAGATGAGTTCAAGGCCCTGATCGAGGACGCCAGACAGCCAGAAGGGCTCGGCCCCCTCCTGCCGGGCAAGTGCGATCCCCAGCACATCGTTATAGAACGCCTCGGTGCGGGCGATATCGGAGACGTAAAAGACAATGGAGGCACGGTGAGGTTTAGGCAGCATTTCGGTTCTCCTGGCAAGGGCCCTGGTTTTGATACGCCCCTTGTTGCCGCGATCAGCTCTTTCGTGAGATTTTTCTGATGACAAACAAATGCCCATCCGGGTCATGGGTCGCAAATGCTCCGCCGTGCCGCTTGAGCGCGGGCGCCAGTGCCTGCCGGATCGCGCCATAGGCCAGATCGAGGTTTAGCCCGGACATTTCAGGGGGCATCGGGACGCCGCGTCTGGCCAACGCCTTCTTGAGCTCCCTTATGCGCTGGCGCAACGCCGCGTCGGTGAGCCCGAGCAGATAGGCGATCTCTGCGCGCGTGTGGCCCGAAAGCGCCAGCGCTGCGACCACCCGCAATGCTTTGGGAAGCTCGGCGAGAACCGTTTCGAGCAAGACGCCTTCAAAAGGTGCATCGACGCCTGATCGTTCGGCCTGCCACCGGCTTTCGCGCTGTCTCCGGCGCACCGCACTGCGCGCGTCGAACGCGGCACGCCGACGGATCGCACCAGCAATCCAGCGCCGATTCTGGCTGTTCGAAAAGTCCTCGCGTCCCGCAGCCACCGCCGCGATCAGCACCTCCTGAACGATATCCTCTGCATCCTCGCCGTCGCGTCCATAGCGTCGCGCGAGACTAAGAAAGGCGCCATAAGGGATGTCCGCGCGGGGCATTGGAAACGCTCGCCCTAGCCAGAGCGGCGGACCGACCGGAGGCGAAGACCGTCCGCCCCGATCAAACCGGCGAACGTCTCCGCGTCGACGGGTGGAGAATAATAAAATCCCTGGATTTGCGAGCACCCCTCGCGCGTAACGATGGAAAGCTGCTCGGCAGTCTCGATACCCTCTACGACCGTTTCCATGCCGAGGCTTTTGCCCAAGCCGATCATGGCAGCGAGGATCGCCCGGTTCTCGGGCCGGGCGGCAATGTCGGTCATGAACGAGCGGTCGATCTTGATCTTGTCGAATGGGAAGGCCCGCAGATAGGAGAGCGAGGAATATCCGGTGCCGAAATCATCGAGCGCTATCCCGACCCCCAGACCGCGCAGCGCGTGGAGCATTTCGATATTGGCCGCACTGTCCTTGAGCAGCAGCGATTCCGTGATCTCCAGTTCGAGCCTTCCCGCCGAAAGCCCCGAGGCCATGAGCGCGCCCCACACCGTTTCGAGCAGCCCCGCGCGTGTAAACTGAAGCGGCGAAAGATTGACCGCGACCTTGACATCCTCGGCCCAGCCCGCCGCGGTATGGCATGCCGTTTCAATGACCCACGCGCCGAGCGGAACGATCAACCCAGTGTCTTCCGCGACCGGAATGAATTCAGCGGGCGCGATCGACCCCAGTTCGGGGTGATCCCAGCGCAGAAGCGCTTCGGCGCAGACCACCGCCCCCGTCAGCGCCGAAATGAGGGGCTGGAAATGGAGTGCCAGTTCCTTGTTAGAGAGGGCGTCGCGCAGCCCCGTTTCGAGCAGGCGACGGCGGCGAAATTTTGCATCCATGCCGCTTTCAAAGAAGCGATAGGTGCCCGGCTCCTCCTCCTTGGCCTTGATGAGCGCAAGGTCGGCATTGCTCATCAGCGTATCGGCATTTTGCCCGTCTCCCGGCGCGACAGCCATGCCGACGCTGGCCCTGAGCCGGACCGGCTTGCGTCCGAACCGGAAGGGCGCGTCCAGACCGGTAAGGATCGTGCGGGCGAGATCGGCCACCGCGGCAGGATCGGATATTCCGGGCGCCAGAACCGCGAATTCATCTCCACCCAGCCTTGCAACGAGTCCCTCGCCGCCCACCGTTTCCTTGAGCCGCGAGGCAACCGCTTGCAGGACCTTGTCCCCCGTCTCGTGGCCCTCGCTATCGTTGACGAATTTGAAATTATCGAGATTGACCAGCAGCAGCGAAAAACTCCGGCCCGAGCCGAGACCCGCACAAGACTGCTCGACGTCCTCGCGGAACAGCGCGCGGTTCGGCAGGTCGGTCAATGCGTCGTGGGTCGCAAGATGGCGCATCTGCGCTTCGGTCGCCAATTGTCCGGTTATGTCTTCATGCGTCGTCACCATGCCCCCGCCTTCGAGCGGCTGGTGGCGGAACGAGATATAGGTGCCATCGGCCATCTTGGCGATTTCATTGACGAAACGTCCGTTGCGCATCACGCGGCGGCGCTCGGCGATATAGGCATCGATATCCTCGGGCGCGTGCCGCCCCACTTTGCGGCGGTATTCGAGAATATCGCGGAAAGCGGTTCCCGGCCTCGTCAGTTCGGGCGGCAGCGCGTACATGCGGGCAAATTCGGCATTGCTCGCCATCAGCCGGAAATCCTTGTCGAACATGGAAAGCCCGTGGCTGATATTGTTGATCGCGGCATCGAGCAGGCCATATTGCCGCGCGAGTTCGCGCTTGCTCTCGGCCATCATGTCCGCGCGTGCGATTTCATCGGTCACGTCTTCATGGGTAACCACCCAGCCCAGTCCCGGCGCATAGACATGGCTGGTTTCGAGCGTACGTCCCCCCGCAGTCTCCTCGAGGTTGACCACCCGCAGGCCTGAGCGGTTGCCAGTGAGTTCTGCCGCATAGGCCTCGAAAAAACCCTTGGGATCAGTATCGGGATGATTGCCGAGCCGGCACGAGAGTTCGACGACCTCGAAAAGGCTCATGCCCTGCCTGATCGCCCGGGCTGGAAATCCATATATGTCGAGGTAGTGCCGGTTCCACATGACCAGCGTGAAATCGCTGCTCCACACGCAGAATCCGAACGGGATCGTCTCCAATGCGGCGTTGAGCAGCAGCGCATCGCCCGGCCGCTCCGCTTTTGCCTCCTGCACCATAGGCTGCTCACTCCGCGGGTCAATTGCCCCGGAGCGTAAGGCCCCCGCCTTAAAGAGACTTTAAGCGCACATTCCTGGCATCGACCCGACCGGCCGCGTTTGCCGATCAGCGCCCCAGCCGCAACCGCCGTGCGCCATAGGTCCTGAGCCGCAACCCGTTGAGCTTTATGAAGCCTTCGGCGTCGTGGTGGTCGTAGGTACCGGTACCTTCTTCGAACGTCACGAGGTCTTCCGAATAGAGCGAATAGGGCGAGAACCGCCCGATGACGCTCGCCGAGCCCTTGTAAAGCTTGAGGGTAACCTCGCCGGTAACATAGTCCTGGCTCTTGTCGATCAACGCCTGGAGCATTTCACGCTCGGGCGAGAACCAGAACCCGTTGTAGATCAATTCGGCATAGCGCGGCATGATCTCGTCCTTGAGATGCGCCGCGCCCCGGTCGAGCGTTATGGATTCAATGCCACGGTGCGCCGCGAGCAGGATCGTGCCGCCTGGCGTCTCGTAAATCCCGCGGCTTTTCATGCCGACAAACCGGTTCTCGACAAGATCGAGCCGCCCGATCCCGTGCTTGCCACCCAGTTCATTGAGCTTGGCGAGAAGCGTGGCAGGCGAGAGCTTTTCCCTATTGACCGAAACGGCGTCGCCTTTTTCGAACCCCACCGTGATCGTCTCGGGTGTATTGGGTGCATCGATCGGATCGACCGTGCGCTGATAGACATAATCGGGTGCTTCGATTGCGGGGTCTTCGAGCACCTTGCCCTCCGAGGAGGTGTGCAGCAGATTGGCATCGACCGAGAACGGCGCTTCGCCCCGCTTGTCCTTGGGCACCGGGATCTGGTTCTTTTCGGCAAATTCGATGAGCTTGGTGCGGCTCTGGAGATCCCATTCGCGCCAGGGCGCGATCACGCGGATCGAGGGGTTGAGCGCATAGGCCGAAAGCTCGAACCGCACCTGATCGTTCCCCTTGCCGGTCGCCCCGTGCGCTATGGCATCCGCGCCGGTCATCTCGGCGATCTCGACGAGGCGCTTGGCGATGAGCGGCCGGGCGATCGAAGTGCCGAGGAGGTAGACGCCCTCATAGAGCGCATTGGCGCGGAACATCGGGAAGACGAAATCGCGGACAAACTCCTCGCGCAGGTCCTCGATGTGGATTTCCTTGATCCCGAGCATCTCGGCCCGCTTGCGCGCCGGCTCCAGTTCCTCGCCCTGGCCGAGATCGGCAGTAAAGGTCACGACCTCGCAATCATAGGCCTGGCGGAGCCATTTGAGGATGATCGAGGTATCCAGCCCGCCGGAATAGGCGAGAACGACCTTTTTGACGTCTTTGCTCATGAGTGCGTGTCTTTGTCTGCCGAAAGGGAGTGAAAACCGGCGCGACACTAAGCAGATCGGCGCCGGGAAGGCAACAGGAGAGCCGTTTTCGCGCTTGCCGAACAGGTTCGTGCGGGCGTAACAGGATTTTCGCGCATCTTCTGCCGGAGCCCTTTCCAGATGATCGAGATGATCCCTTCCCTTAGCGTCGTCCTTGCCTTCGCCCTCGCCGCCATCGTGCTGGCGATCACGCCCGGCCCCGACATGGCCCTCTTTATTTCGCGCACCATCAATTTCGGCACGAGCCACGGCTTTGCCACCGTTCTGGGCGCAATCACCGGCATCGCGGTCCACACCATGCTCGCCGCCTTCGGCATTTCGGTCCTCATCCTGACCGCTCCCGCCGCCTTCATGGCCCTGAAGGTCGTTGGCGCGCTCTATCTCATTTGGCTGGCAATCTCGGCGATTCGCTCGGGCGCGGGATTGACGGTCAAGAAAGCCACCGGACGTGTGCCGAGCCTCAAGGCGAGCTATCTCACCGGCCTCGGCATCAACCTCACCAACCCCAAGGTCGCCTTGTTTTTCGTGACCTTCCTGCCCCAGTTCGTTTCGGCCGACGATCCGGCAGCCAGCGCCAAGCTGGTATTTCTCGGGCTCGAATTCGTCGTCCTCTCGCTCCCGATTGTCGTCGCCATCGTGCTGGGTGCACGCTGGCTGACCGAGACGGTGATGAAATCCCAAAGGATCCAGAAGGCGCTCAACTGGAGCTTCGCGGCCGTCTTTGCCGGCTTTGCCGCCACGATCCTTTTCGCCGAAGCGCGTAAATGAACTACCGGCACGCGTTTCACGCGGGCAATTTCGCAGATGTGGTCAAGCACATCGTTCTGACCCGTATCCTTGCCTACCTTATGCGCAAGGATGCCGCCTTCCGCGTGATCGACACGCATGCTGGTGTCGGGCTCTACGATCTGTGGGGCGACGAGGCGGAGCGGACGGGGGAATGGCGGGACGGGATCGGGCGGCTTTCCGGGCCCGAACTTGCAGAACCGGTAGCCGGGCTTTTGGCGCCGTACCTCAATGCCGTCAGGGCGCAGAACCCCGACGGGGAATTGCGTTTTTATCCCGGCTCGCCTTTCATCGCGCGACATATGCTGAGGCGGCAGGACAGGCTTATGGGGCTCGAACTTCACCCCAGGGACGCGGAAGCGCTCAAGGAAAATTTCGCCGGCGACATCCAGACCCGCATCACGCAACTCGACGGATGGGCCGCGCTCGGCACCCACCTCCCGCCCAAGGAAAAACGCGGGCTGGTGTTGGTCGACCCGCCCTTTGAGGAAAGGGGCGAATTTGGCCGCATGGCCAAATTCCTTCAGAAAGCACATACGCGCTGGCCCGGCGGAATCTATGCCTTTTGGTATCCGGTCAAGGATCCCGCAGAGGTCCAAACCTTTGCCGATTCCCTCAAGGCCACAGGCATCAAAAGGATTTTTCGGCTCGAGTTGAGCATCCGGGCGGCATCGACACCGCCACGTCTCCACGGCTCGGGGATGATCGTCGTCAATCCGCCCTTCGTGCTCGAAGAGGAAATGAATCTGATCCTTCCTGCGCTCACCAAAATCCTGGCCGATGCGGACAGAGGCCGGTTCCGTGTCGAATGGATTGCGGGCGAGTGACACCTTGCAGGTTCGGGCGCGCAATCCCATATTTTGCCCGAAACCGAACAAAAAGGCCGTTTCGCGATGACTTTTGGCGATCTAATACGGATCGTTCTTTCGATCCTCATTCCCCCGCTTGGGGTCTTCCTGCGCGTGGGATTCGGCCTGCACTTCTGGCTCAATATCCTTTTGACGCTGCTCGGCTACATTCCCGGCCTCGTCCACGCGATCTGGATCATCGCATCCCATAGGACGCGCGATGATCTGGCGTGGCGGCGCTAGGGGCGTTCCAATCGAGTAAGGTCGAACTCGTAATAGGCCATGCCCTGCCCGCGCCCGCCAATCGCTTCATACAAAGCCTTGGCGGGTAGATTATCGTTTTCCGTGCCGACCCAAGCGTAATCGGCGCCTCGCACCCGCGCGGCCTCCAGCAGGGCGCGCGTTACTGCCTTGCCGATGCCGCGCCGCTGAGCCCGGTCGGCCACCCCGACTTCGTTGACAAAGAATTCACGCGGTTTATCGGGGTGAAAATAGTAAAGCCCAGAGGCCATCCCCACCACCGCGTCTCCCTCGAGAGCCAGAACGATCAGATAGTCTGGATGCTCGAGATAGGCCTTGGCCAAAGCCGGGTCTATGGGATTGTCGAACACATCGGTGTCCGCCCGCAGCAATAGGGCGATGTCGCCAGGTCCGAGAAGCTTGATCTCGATGGTCAATCGCCCCCCTTTGCCCTCACAGCATGAAGGCGTCGCGGTCTTTCTTCTTCAGGCGTTCGGTTTCCGACTTGAGCTGGCCGCAGGCCGCCAGAATATCGCGCCCGCGCGGGGTGCGCACGGGGGAAGCGTAGCCAGCGCGGTTGACGATATCGGCGAACGCCTCGATCCGGTCCCAATCCGAACACTGGTAATTGGACCCCGGCCAGGGGTTGAAGGGGATGAGATTGATCTTTGCCGGGATCTTGGCGAGCAAGCGCACAAGTTCCTTTGCGTCGGCGTCCGAATCGTTGATGTCCTTGAGCATCACGTATTCGAAGGTGATGCGGCGAGCATTGGAAACGCCCGGATAGGTGCGGCAAGCCTCGAGCAACTCTTCGAGCGGCCACTTTTTGTTGATCGGCACCAGGACGTCGCGCAGGTCGTTGCGCACCGCATGAAGCGAAATGGCCAGCATGACCCCGATCTCGCGCCCCGTAGGCTCGATGTGGGGCACGACCCCGGAGGTCGAGAGCGTGATCCGGCGTTTGGATAGCGACAGCCCGTCCCCGTCCGACGCGATGAGCAGCGCCTTCTTGACGTTCTCGTAATTGTAGAGCGGCTCGCCCATCCCCATCATCACGATATTGGTGATAGCGCGCGTTTCGCCCGGCGGCACGAGCCCGTCGGTCGGGCGCACCCCGTCCGGGAAATCCCCCAGCCGTTCGCGGGCCATCATCACCTGCGCTAGAATTTCCCCGGCGCTGAGGTTGCGGACGAGCTTTTGCGTCCCCGTGTGGCAGAACGAACAGGTGAGCGTGCAGCCAACCTGTGAGGAGACGCACAGCGTTCCACGGTCGCTTTCAGGAATATAAACCGTCTCGACCTCGACCGGAGGCATGTTGGGGTGCGCCGGATCGCGGAACCGGAAAAGCCATTTGCGCGTCCCGTCGATCGAGATCTGTTCGGAAACGATCTCGGGGCGCCCGACTGTGAAGACTTGAGCCAATTCGGCCCGCAGGCCCTTGGCGATATTGGTCATGGCGCCGAAATCGGTGACGCCGTTGACATAGATCCAGTTCCAGAGCTGGCTCGCGCGCATCTTGGCGTCGCGCTCGGAAAGCCCGATCCCGGCCAATTCACCGGCCATTTCGCGGCGCGAAAGCCCCACAAGGTCGACGGGCCCCGCCTTTATGGGGCGCGTCGCGGTGCCATGATCGATATTGAGCGCCAGACTCATGGGCGTCGGGTTTCCGTTTCGGATAGATGCAAGGGTAAAACATGGGCGGCGCCTGCCGCGCCGTCAATGGCGGCGCCCTTTAGCACATCCTTTGCCCCGGCGCAAAGCCGGGGCGGCGCGATGGCATCAGGGACACCCGGAGTCGATCGAGCGCGACGCCGCGGTGGCGCCCGACAGCGAAAAGACCTGCCTGATCTTGATCCCGCGCTCCGAGGTTCCCTCAATGGTCATGGTCGAGCCGGCCCGGATGGCCTGGGCTGCGGCGCTCGATTGCCCCGGATCGGCGAGCCAGGCAGCGTCTCCACGCGTGAAAAGTGCAAAGCTCTGTCCCCCGATAGTGAGCGTAGCTGGAACGTCGGGCGCGAAATTATAGCCGGAGACGATGTTGATCTCGGTCCTCACCCCCTCGCTGGGCCGGTGGGTGAGATAGAAATAGGCGTCCGTATACCCATCAGGCTGCGGCTCGACCGAGGTCGGCTTGGAAAGCGCAAAGCAGATACGCCCCGCATTCTCGGTCGTCGCATAGGCCGACCAGGCGTTATGATCGCCGAGAATCCGCACCGACTGACCGAAAGCCGGTGTTGCAAGCCCCAATACGAATGCCAATGCGGCGAGACTTTTCATCCGCAAGTTTCAACTCCGTCGCGCGATCCTGCCGGGCTCGCCCCGGGCAGTGCCCGGAGCTTTGCCAAAATCGTGGCCTGGGTGCAATAAGAGCGTGCGCCTATTGCGGACATTCCTGCGCTGCGCGGTTGAGCGCAGCAGTGACGCCGCTGAGCGAATAGGTATGGACGGTATTGTTTCCGGCTCCGGAGGTGATGCGCACCTGGAGGGAAGAGCCCGCTCGCATCGCCGCGACGAAGCCCGGCTCGTCCTCAACGCTTGCCAACCAGCCGGCCCGGCCTTCGGTGACCATGGGATAGGACCGCCCGTCCACTGAAGCCGAAGCGTTGGCATTGGTCTGGGAAATGGGGAAATCCACCAGAACCGCAACTTCATTGCGGTTGGAAGGACGGATGGTGACCAGCACGAACGTCTTGCCGATATCCCCGTGATTGAGATTGGTGGGCTCGCGCGTCTGCGGATTGGACGCAATATAGCAGATTTTTGCGCCCTGATCGGTGTCACTCCACGCCGTCCAGTTATTAAACGTACCAAGATTGGTAGCCCCGGAAGCAGTTCCGGCAGCCATGATTACCCCTATTCCCGCCACAAGACCTGCGAGTGCGCGGCGCATCCGGCCCGAATATCGTGACGTCATCGCCAAACCCTTCCTCATATTTACTCAACGCGACTCAAAGCTCGGGCGCCATAATGCGTCCGGTATGGTTACCAAGGCGCAAAAATTGTCCGGCTTTTATGTCAAACCCGCCGGCAATCTAGTTGTGAATTTGGCCGGAATTTGGCCTTCTCCCCCACTGATCATCCAACCCTCTCTCTATTGCAAAGGCTTGCTTAACCGGGGCTGAACGGGACTCAGGCCGCAAGAGGAAAATCCTGCTCGATGACATAAGGGCCGCCGCCCACCGAGTCGCGGCTCGAAAAAAGGACGAATTGATGGACCGTGAACCGCAGGGGGACGAAATGCCCCGCTTGCGCAATATGGGCAGCAAGATCCCCCGGCGGGGTATCGCGCAGCCGGGCCAGCGTAACATGGGGGACGAACTTGCGCCCGTCCGGCGGTAGACCGATGCGCTGGAGCGCGCGTTCATGCGCGCCCTGCAGCCGGGTAAGCGCCTCACTGGGCGCGACGCCCGCATAAAGCGCGCGCGGCTTGTTTCCTCCAAAAACGCCCAGGTGATCGACGCTCAACGCAAAAGGCTCAGCGGCGCCGAAACGCTCCAGCACGTCAACGACCTCATCGGCCGTCCGCCGGTCGATATCCCCGATATAGCGCAAGGTGATGTGATAGTTTTCCGGACTGATCCAACGCGCGCCCGCTAACCCGCCCCGCTTGAGCGAGAGCGCAAAACCCACATCCGATGGAATCTCAAGTCCGGTAAAGAGTCGCGGCATTGTTCAGTCCCGGATGAAGCGCAAACATGTCGGTTGGGCCGTCGGGGCCCCGAATCAAAGACTAGCACATCGGAGAGGGCCGACGGGGCCAAACCGGCGACAGATTTTACCAGGCCCGACCGCGACCGGTTTTGCTTGTAATTCCAATAACCACTCTCCATATTGTCAACCAAATCGTACCACCTGTTTCCCCATTGGGAAGGGAGGGTACGGCTGGATCGTCACAACGACTGACTGAGGATGGAACGACACATGGCACAATACGACCGTCAGACCGTCGCCGGGCGCGTAGGCACGGCCGCCGCCATCGACGAGGGTCTCCGCGCGCACATGCTGCGCGTCTACAACTACATGGGCATCGGCTTGGCCGTGACCGGTCTGGTTGCGTTTTTCACCGCGCAATGGGCCGTCTCGAGCCCCGCTGCGGCACAGATTATGTACGGCAGCCCGCTAGCCTGGGTAATCATGCTCTCCCCGCTCGCCTTCGTGCTGGTCTTGAGCTTCGGAATCCAGAAGCTTTCCTTCCCGGCTGCGCAAATGGTCTTCTGGGCTTTTGCCGCCGTGATGGGACTCTCGCTCTCCTCGATCTTCCTGGTCTATACCGGCGCTTCGATCGCAAAGGTGTTCTTCATCACCGCTGCAATGTTCGGCTCGATGAGCCTTTACGGCTACACGACCAAACGTGACCTGACTGGCATGGGCTCGTTCCTGTTCATGGGGCTGATCGGGCTGATCATCGCCATGATCGTCAACATGTTCCTCCAGAGCTCGGCGCTCGAATTCGCCATTTCGGCAATCGGCGTGCTGATCTTTGTGGGGCTGACGGCCTACGATACCCAGAAGATCAAGGAAGCCTATGCCGAAAATATCGGCCAGGAAGGCCTCGGCAAGCTCGCCATCATGGGCGCGCTAACGCTCTATTTGGACTTCATCAACATGTTCCTGATGCTTCTGCGTCTTTTCGGCAACCGCGAATAACCGGTTTCCGCCTCGCAGAGAGGAACGGGCCGCGGATCGCCTCCGCGGCCTTTTTGTTTCCAGGTCTCTGCTGCTTCAGCGCACGATGTAGAGATCGGGATCGAGGACGCGCAACACCGCACCCAGATCCTGCCCGCGCTTGAGTACGCGCCCCTCAGTCGTCATGACAAGGAATTGCCCCTGCCGCCGGGCGAGTTTGGGATTTTTTTCGATAACGAAAAGCGGGCGTTCGGAGGTGCGCTTATAGATCGAGAACAGCGCGCGCTCCCGTCCCATGTCGAGGGCATAATCACGCCACTCGCCGCTTGCGACCTTTTTGCCGTAGACATTTAGGATAAGGCCCAACTCATGCCGGTCGAAGCTGACGATCGGCACGGCACGCTGCGTGGTCGCAGCAGGAGCGTGAAAGGGGATGGGCCCGGCCCGGTCCAGGCTATCGCTCACGCGAGCGGCCCTCATCTTTTTGAATCGAAACACGCATTAGGCCAATGATTGTCCTAATCGCGTCGGCTGGCAAGCGCAAACTCTCCCACTGGAGGTGGCGATCTCACAGACCGGGATCGCAAACATTCCGCCAAATGAACCGATTTCGGACACATTCCATCCCCTATCGCGCCGCAATGGCCTTTTAGCCTCTTTTTATTGCCTCCAGTGGCTGGCCGCCAGGATCACCGAGCCCCCAAACCTTGGTCCCGGTCGGCCAGCCGCCCTTCCCCGGTTTTCCCTTAATCCGGAAAGCCGGGGACATGGCGGATCACCCAAGGCAGGCTGGGCCCGCTTAGGATTTGCCTTTTCGATCTCCAAGTCATTTGCCCTCACCCGCTTTCGGGTCGAGGGTCTTCTTTTGCCAATGGGCTCAGCGGGTGATCTGGGCCGCGCCCAGCACGCGTCCGGGCAAATCGCCTCTTTTTTCCTGCACGATGACGGCCATTCCATCATTGTGACCCATCGCGGCCTCGAGAGGAATGGCGATCTCGGCCCCGATCTGGGCGTTCCACATACCAATTGCCTGCCGGCCGGTGACGATGTGCGTATAACGCAGAACCTTGCCCGAATTTTCGCCCCGCGCGACCGAGACGTCCGCGCCCTCGCGCCACGTGACCAGCCAGACGATAGCCTGCGGCAATCCGGCGACCGCTGGCACCGAGAGATGTGCGGTATCGTCGGGACCGATGGAAACCGATGGTGCGAGCGCCAGTGCTTCTTGAGCCAGTGCGCCTTCGACCTTGTCGGTGTGGCTGCCGACCACGCCATGCGCGCCGTTGATCACCATTTGCGGCGTATAAACGCGATTCTTGCCCCAGCTCGCCGCATAGGCCTTTTGCAGTTCGGTATGGGCTGGCAGGGCAAAGGTATCCTCCCAGCCGATATAATCCCAGTAGTCGATATGATAGGCGAGCGCGACGACACCTTCACGCGCGCCAAGCTCGGCGAGGAAGGCATCGGCGGGCGGGCACTGCGAACAGCCCTGGCTTGTGAAGAGCTCGACGACGGCGACAGTCTCGCTGCGCACCTCATAACCCGAGGCACGCCCTGTTCCGGCAAGGAGGACGAGACCGACAACAAGCGGGAAATAGGTGGCGAGGCGGATCATGAAAACCGGTTGTATGCGTTTGGTCGCCTCCCCGCCAGTCAATTCAAGGTGAAAGATTATCGGCCATATGCGGAACGTAGCGCGGCAATATCCTCGAGCGCCGCAGCAAAAGCGCTCCAGTCGTCATCTGTTGCGATCGGTGCCCAGATCGCCTCCATCTCTTCGATCAGCATTGTTATCGGGCTCTCGCTCTCGAAATAGGCGTGGTCGCGCGCGCCGGGGCGGGGCGCGTACGCGCCGATCATTTCGCGCGCGGAGGCAAACGCGTCGTCGCGATAGAGCGCGCCAAGCGGCCCCGCCAAAGCCTGATCTTTTGCCGATACGCCGCCGCGCCAATCGAAAAAGACCTGCTCGTAGGGCGCATTGGTGGCGGCCAGGAAAGCGTAGAATGCCGAAATGAACGCGAGATCGGCTTCACTTCCCCGCGATTGGAGCCCCAGCCTTTCAAGAACAGCATCCGCCAGCGCTGCCTGGAACATTGGCCAGAACCGGTTGAGTTCTGGTTCGAGCTTTTCGGCGCTGGAAAGAGGAACAAGGCATTCGGCAAGCCGGGTGAGGTTCCATGCCAGCACATCGGGCTGCCGCCCGAAAGCGAAAAGGCCGGTTTCGTCGAAATAGGCCGCGACGAACCCCGGATCGTATCGCGGCAGGAACCGCCACGGACCATAATCGAAACTTTCGCCCGTCACGTTGATGTTGTCGGTGTTGAGCACCCCATGCACGAACCCCGCCGCGATCCACTGCGCCCCTACCCGGGCGACATTTTCCGCCACTGCGCCCAGAAGCGCGGGCACCTGCTTTTCGCCGGGCAGATCCACAAGGTGTGGGTAGTAATGAGTGATCACGTGATCGGCTAGCTTTTGCAGATTGGCCCGGTCCTCGAAATAGGCCAACCGCTGGAAGGTGCCGATCCGGATGTGGGAATGTGAAAGCCGCACGAGCACCGAAGACCGCGTCGGGGAGGGCTCGTCGTTGCGGAACAGGCTCTCGCCGGTCTCGATGAGCGAGAAGCTTTTGCAGGTTTCGACCCCGAGCGCTTCGAGCATTTCGGTCGCCAGCACCTCGCGCACCCCGCCCTTGAGTGTCAGCCGGCCGTCCCCGCCGCGCGACCAGGGCGTCGTGCCCGTCCCCTTGGTGCCAAAATCGCGCAGCGCCCCATCTACAAGGTCGTGCCCCTGCGCGAACAGAAATCCGCGCCCGTCGCCCAATTGCGGGTTATAGCTCCGGAACTGATGCCCGTGGTAACGCAGCGCCAACGGGTGCTCCAGACTGCCGGGAAGCTGTGTGAACCGCCCGAAATGAGAAAGCCATTCCTCCGCATTCAACCCGCCCAGCCCCATACGTTCGGCCCAGCGCTGATTGCGATAGCGCAGTATGGTCCGGGGGAACGTGGCCGCCTCGACGGCATCGTAAAAATCGGGACCCAGCCGCTCATGCACCCGCGCAGGTTTCCAGTGTGGAGACGGTGGTGGAGTCATATCTGCCGGGAACCTCGGATTGCTCTTTAGCTGCAACGGAACCTGACAAGCCCGGTTCCCCGCCCAAAGCTCAGCTTTCTTGAAAATGCCGGTAGATGGCGCGGGAAACCGCTTCAAGCGCGGGGCGGTCGAAAAAGGCGGAAATGGCATAGGCAATCGGCCCGTCCACCCAGCGCATGGTGTTGACCCCATCCCCTTGCGAGAACTGGAAGGCCGTGTCGCGAGCGCCCGGATTGCGCGCGATGAGAATCGTCATGCGATCCCCTTGCGCATTTTCATACATCAACATCGCCCCCGGCGCGCCGCCAACCGGCAGCAGCCGCCCCCCCACCAGCGCAAACCCCAAACCATCGAGTTCGGGTGCAGTAAAGGTTTTTTCTATCCGGTTGCCCAGCCATCCAACCAGATGGTCGTGCTCGTCCGCCCCTACCTCCACCGGGTGCCGTACTTCACGCACATAGGTCAGGAACACTTCGCGTGCAGTCTGGGCGAGCCAGGCGTCCGAAGCCCGGTCGGCGGCGGCCGGTGGCGGATCGAGGTTCGCGCGCAGGAAGTAATCTCCGCCCCCCCCTGCGAAAAAAGCAATCGCGATCCCCGCCGCATAGGCGATAGCGGTCGAGCGGAGCCTTGCGTGCCGTCGCTTTTGCGGAAGATCGGCGTTTCCGCCCGTCGCATAGGGCGCAAAAAGCGCGCGTAGCGCGGCGTCGCGGGACCGCCAGCCCGCCAACTTTTGGGCAAGCGCAGGATCTGCAGCAAGCGCGGCCTCCACCGCGGTCGCGCGCGCAGGATCGAGCGCACCGTCGAGATAGGCGGAAAGTTCCTCCTCGCCGATGTCATGCCTTTCGCTCATGGCCGCTTTTCACCCCTGTTGAGATAAACCACCGCTTCGTCCTGCAAGAGCCCTGAAAGCTGGGTGCGGGCCCGCGACAACCGCGACATCACCGTGCCCACCGGCACCCCTGCGATCTGGGCAACCTCCGCATAGGAACACCCCTCGAGCACCACCAGCATCAGCACCGCCCGCATCTCGGGATTGAGCGTTGCAAGCGCCGTGTTGAGCCGCGAGCGCAGCAGCGGGTCGGGATTGGCAAGAGGCGCCGCGACATGGTCTGCCTCGCCGATGGCTTCGAGGCCCGGACCGCGCGCATTGGCGCGCAGGCCGTTGCGGTAGAGATTGGTCATGATCGTATAAAGCCAGGCGCGCAGGTTCTCTCTCCGCCAGCCCGGCGCGGCTTCGAGCGCGCGCAGGACCGTCGCCTGCAAGAGATCCTCGGCATCGGCCCTTGCCCCGGCCAGACCATAGGCATAGCGCCGCAAGGCCGGCAGATGGGCAATCAGCGCCTCGCGCATTTCGGTTCCCAATTGAAACGCTTCGGCAAATCGAAGCACAGCATAGCAAACCCCGGGCGGCCAGGAAATTTCCCATGCCTCCCAGACAAACCCCTCCTCAGGGACGCGCGACGTCCCAATTGCCACCGACCCCGTCGCCGGTGGTCTGGCCCGGCTCGGTATCCCCGACCCAATAATAGAGCGGCATGCCCTCCTTGGCCCACTGCACCGTACCGTCATTGCGGGTGACGAGCGTATAGCCGTCTCCTTCTGTCGCGCCTTCTTCGGCAAAGAACGGCGGCCAGTTCTGGGCGCACTGATCGTAGCAGTTGGAAACGCCCGGCGCGTCGTTCCGGAAGGTGTATAGGACAAAGCCTTCGGCGTCGGCGATCACATCGCCGATATCTGTCGTAGCCGTCGTGACGGGCGCTTGCGCAAATGCCGCCGTGGCAAAAAGGACAATTCCCGCCGTCAGTGCGACGGGCAGGCGTAGTGACTTTAACATGATCGGGGTCTCCTGCCTCTGTTTGCGGGACGGCCTGCACCGCCCGTGACAAAGATGAGACACCGCAGGCCGCGATTTTATTCCCTCAAGGGGCAAAAAAGAAAACCCGGCCACATGGACCGGGTTCTCAAATTCCTGCCGCCAGAGAGCCAGAAGCTATTCGCTCTTGATTTCTTCCGCTGCGGGGGCTTCGGCCTCTGCTGCTGCAGCCGCTTCAGCAGCAGCTGCCGCTTCCTGTGCGGCGAGCTCGGCAGCCAGCGCCTCGGCGGCGGCGACCTTTTCGGCTTCACGCGCGGCCTTCGCGTCGGAGGCAGCCTGACGCTCATCGGCCTCGATACGCCGCGTGCGGGCGTTGGTCGATTCAAAGATACGGGCAGACTTGCCGCGGCGGTCGCGCAAGTAATAGAGCTTGGCGCGGCGCACCTTGCCGCGCTTCAAAACCTCGACGCGATCGATCATCGGGGAAAGGACGGGGAACACGCGTTCCACACCTTCGCCATAGGAGATCTTGCGCACCGTGAAGCTTTCCATGAGGCCCGAACCCGAACGCGCAATCACAACGCCTTCATAAGCCTGGAGACGTTCCTTCTCGCCTTCACGGATGCGCACCCACACCTTGACCGTGTCGCCGGGAGAGAATTCGGGCACTGCGCGCTTGGCGACAAGGGCCTCGGCCTGCTCTTTTTCGAGCTGCTGAATGATGTTCATATCGAAAATCCGTTCTGATCTTTTCACTGGAGCCCCTTGAGGAGCCCGGTCTTGTTTGGACGGAGAGGCGTCTGCCTCGTTCAGTCGAGCGCGGCTATAGAGCAAATACCCCCGGGAGTCTAGGGTTTTTGCTTACGCGCGGCCCAGAGATCGGGGCGGCGGTCCTGCGTCAGGGCCTGCGCCTGTTCGCGCCGCCATTTTTCCACCCGGCCGTGGTCGCCCGAGATCAGCACAGGGGGTATCTCGCGCCCCTCGAAGACCTGCGGGCGGGTAAACTGCGGATATTCGAGAAGCCCGTCTTCAAAACTCTCGTCCGCATGGCTTTCCTCGGCCCCGAGCACGCCCGGCAACAGCCGCACCACCGCTTCGAGCAGCACCATCGCCGCGACCTCGCCCCCGGCAAGCACGTAGTCGCCGATCGAGATTTCCTCAAGGTCACGCGCCTCGATCACCCGCTGGTCCACCCCCTCGAACCGCCCGCAGACAATGACCGCGCCCGGTCCCGCGGCCAGCTCGCGCACGCGCTTCTGGGTCAGCGGCGTTCCGCGCGGGCTCATGAGAATTTTCGGGCGTGGATCGTCTTGGGCGGCCGTATCGTCGATGGCGGCGGCGAGTATGTCGGCCCGCAGCACCATGCCCGCGCCGCCACCCGAAGGTGTATCGTCGACCGTGCGGTGCTTGTCGCTCGCATAATCGCGCAGGAAGCGCGTTTCGAGCGACCACGCCCCGTTTTCAAGCCCGCGCCCGATGACCGAAGCGCCGAGCGGACCGGGAAAGAGATCGGGAAAGAGCGTTATGATCGAAGCATAAAAGCTCATTGATCTTCGCTCTCTTCCTCGGGATCGCGCGGGGTCTCCTCGAGCCACCCTTCGGGGGGAACCGCTATGAGATAGCCCTTCCCGAGCTCGATTTGAGGGACGACCGCTCGGGTAAAGGGCAAATAAACCGACTTTCCGGTTTCCCTGAGCCTGACGTCGAGAAGATCGTCAGCCCCGAAATTGCTGACCGCCGTCACCACCCCGAGCACCGAACCGTCTTCAAGCCGGGCTTCGAGCCCGATCAGGTCGGCGTGATAGAACTCGTCCTCGTCCGGCGCATCGAGCCGTTCGCGCGAGACGAACAGCGATACGCCATTGAGCCTTTCCGCCGCGTTGCGATCGAAAATGCCCTCGAGCGAGGCGATGACGACGTTTTTGGCGAGCCTTGCCCTGGTGATCGAAACCGTGAGCCCTGGCCGGTCGGTCTCGAACGGTCCGTAGCTCGCAATGGCAAGGGGGTCTTCGGTATGAGAGGCGATGCGCACCTCGCCCTTTATCCCATGGGCCGCACCGATGCGGCCCATGAGAATGCGCTTTAAAGAGTCTGTGCTCTTTGCAGCCAAGGAATTTTACTCTGCAACCGCTTCTTCGGCAGCAGGAGCTTCGGCGGCAGGAGCTTCCTCGACCGGGGCGGGGGCTTCTGCTGCCTGCTTGGCGGCCTCTTCGGCGGCCTTCTTTTCCTCGAGGCGCTCAAGCGCCTTGGCGCCCGGCTTGGCCTTTTCGGGGTTGTTGCGCGCGGTGCGCTTCAAAAGGCCGGCGGCATCGAGGAACCGCTCCACGCGATCTGTGGGCTGGGCACCGATATTGAGCCAATGGGTGGCACGCTCGGTATCGAGCACGACGCGCTTTTCGTCGTCCTTGGCAAGCATCGGATTGTAGGCGCCGATGCGCTCGATCACGCGCCCGTCGCGCGGGGCGCGGGCATCGGCGATGACGATGTGGTAGTAGGGGCGCTTTTTCGAGCCACCGCGTGCAAGGCGAATCTTGATTGCCATTTTTTGACTTCTCTTTTCTTTTCGTCAGTTGGTTTTAAAGGGTTATTTCTTCTTTCCCGGCAGGCCGCCAAGGCCTGGCAGTCCAGGGAATTTCTGGTTGCCGCCAAGACCTGGAAGTCCCGGCAGCCCGCCCGTGCCGGCTTTAGCCGCGAGCTTTGAAAAGTCGTCCGGCAGCTTGGAAGGGTCGGGCCCCATCTGCTTTGCCATCGCTTCGATCTGCGCCGGATCCATATCGGGTATTCCGCCGCCCCCGAGCATCTTCTTGCCGATCCCGCCGAACATGCTGGCGAGCCCGCCGGCGCCGCCGCGCGATACCTTTTTCATCATGTCCGCCATCTGGCGGTGCATCTTGACGAGCTTGTTGATCTCGGAAACCTCGACCCCCGCACCTGCAGCGATGCGCTTGCGGCGCGAAGCGTTCAAAAGGTCCGGCTTTTCGCGTTCCTTTTTCGTCATCGACTGGATGATCGCGATCTGGCGGTCGAAGACCTTGTCGTTCATCTTGTCAGTCGGGACGTTCTTGGCCATCTGCCCCATGCCCGGCATCATCTTCATCAATGACGCCATGCCGCCCATCTTTTTCATCTGCTGAAGCTGGCCCATCAGGTCCTCGAGATCGAACTGACCCTTCTTGAGCTTCTTGGCCATCTTCTGGGCGTCTTGTGCCGAGACGGTCTCGGCCGCCTTTTCGACGAGCGAGACGATATCGCCCATGCCCAGAATACGGTCGGCGATGCGCTTGGGATGGAAATCCTCCAAAGCGTCCATCTTTTCGCCGACACCGATCAGCTTGATCGGCTTGCCGGTCGCGGCCCGCATCGAAAGCGCCGCACCGCCGCGCCCGTCGCCATCGACGCGCGTGAGGACGATGCCGGTAACATCGACGCGTTCGTCGAACGCGCGTGCCAGATTGATCGCGTCCTGGCCGGTGAGGCTATCGGCGACCAGGAGAATTTCGTGAGGATTGGCGACACGCTTGATCTCGGCCGTCTCGGCCATCAGATCTTCGTCGATATGGGTGCGGCCCGCTGTATCGAGCATCACAACATCGTAGCCGCCGGTCTTTCCCGAAGAGATCGCGCGCCGGGCGATCTCGACCGCCGACTGGCCGGGAACGATTTCGAGCGTATCCACCCCGATCTGCGCGCCGAGCGTCTGCAATTGCTCCATCGCCGCCGGGCGGCGCGTATCGAGCGAAGCGAGCAGGACCCGCTTGTTTTGTTTTTCCTTGAAACGCTTGGCGATCTTGGCGGTGGTCGTCGTCTTGCCCGAACCCTGAAGACCCACCATCAGGACCGGCACCGGCGCCGGCGCGTTGAGCGATATGGCAACAGCCTCTTCACCCAAAACCGCCACCAGTTCGTCATGGACGATCTTGACCACCTGCTGGCCCGGCGTCACCGAGCGGGTGACCTCCGCGCCGACCGCGCGTTGCCCGACCTGCTCGGTAAAGGCGCGCACGACTTCGAGCGAAACGTCGGCCTCGATCAGCGCCCGGCGCACCTCGCGCAGCGCAGCATCGACATCCGATTGGCTGAGCGCACCCCGCCCCGTAAGGCCGGAAAAGATTTTGCCCAGGCGATCTGAAAGGCTTTCAAACATGAATCCGCTCGCTTTGTTTCTGCCGGTCCTTGAACGAAACCCGAATATGGGCACAGACTGTCCCGAGAAAAAGTCTCGGCGCCGGCCAAAAGCAAATGACACCCGCGGGCGCAACGCGCTGGCGGATGTTGACCGGCAACCTCTCGGGTAGCCCAGTGACTCGGTTTCCATCATGGCTGACAGAAGGTCGAGGCGGCTTATAAGTGCAAAGCCGCCCGGGAGTCAATTAATCGCGTTATTCGACCTTGTAGGCGAGCCGCAGCCCACCCCAATGCTTGCCGTTGACCATGATCGGTGCCGAGCAGTCCTTCATCAATGCGAACTGCCCCCCACCCATGTCGCGCCTGTAGGTCTGGACGAGGAACGGCTTGGTGTTGCGCCCCGCGGCCAGCCCGGTTCGGTCGTCGAATATCCGCCGGTTGCGGCAGTTCGAGACGTTCCAGACCGGATCGGGACCCTGGGGGTGGGAATAGATCTTGTTGTGGGTGGGCAAATATCCGTTGCGATCGACGGCCGCGCAGAATGTGACGCGAGGATCCAGCTTGAGAACGGGCTCCTGGACTGCGGGCAGGACGCGGTCGGTAAATTCGGTGAACCGCGTCATTACCTGCTTGGGGTTAGAGCCCCTGATCTCGCGGTAGTCGGTATCGAAGAGATCGCTCATCGAAATCTCTCCAGCCCCCACCGCCGCCTCGAACAGCGAGCCGATCCGGTCGGCTTGCGCGCGCACCTCGTCGATGAACGGCGTGTCGGCCGTCTCGACCCCGCTGTCGGCGACAAACAGGATGAACTCCTCGGAAATCGTGAGAATGGACTCCGCGCGCCGCTCAGCGGCATCGAGATGGTTCTTGGAGCGGACGATCGAGGCGGAAAGCCCATCGAGCCCGGCCTGCACGGCGGCAAAACCCTCGACGTTGGATTCGACCGGTCCGCGCATCGATTCGATACCCTTGACCAGCGCATCGGCCGATCCCACGACCCGGGCGAGGCTTTCGGTTGCCTCGGCCGCCGCCGCATTATGTCCCGCCGCTTCGTTCGCAGCGTCGGCATTGGCCTGCGCCTGAGCACCGAGCTCGGCGAGCGCGGTTTTCATCGAGGCAAGCTGGCCCGTGATCTCGCCCGAAAATCCGTGAATCTGGTCGGCAAGCGTCTTGACGGCCTGTGCGATGATGGCAAATCCGGCCCCCGCTTCGCCGGCCCGTGCCGCCTCCACGCTGGCATTGAGCGCCAAGAGCTTGGTTTCGCGCGCGATCTGGCCGATCGAGGCGCTGGCGGCATTGACACGCGCCGTCGTCTCTTCGACCGTCACCAGAGTGTCGCGAACCTTGAGCGCGCCTTGCCCGAGAGCGCTCATCGTGCGGGCGCTCGAATGGACGACGTCACCCAGGACGTCGGCGCTTTTCCCGATCACGTCGCGCGTGTCGTGCGCGGCGGCCAGGGTCTCGTTCATCACCTTGTCGAGCGTGGCATTGGCCGCGCTCATCTCGCGCGCCGCCTCGATTGCGCCGCGCGTTGCCTGACTTTGGGCCTTGCCGTCTTCCGTCAGGTCCGAAATCAGCCCGACAATGTCGGCAATGGCAACGCCAAGCCGCCCGACACGTTCACCGATTGGCGCCAGAACATGTTCCGGCGCACGCTCCCCACCGCGCACCTCCATAATCTGCGTCATCCGTTATTTTCCTCCAAACGGCGGATGTAATCTGCCCAACATATGGGCAATCCCGTAACAAGTGCTTAACCACGTTCGTACCCTGGGCCGGCGCGGATTTGAGTCCGGACGCTAGAAATCGGCGCACTTTTCCTCCATATAGACCCTGAACCGGTGTGAAGGCCGGACACCCGGCAATTGAAGCGAACACTGATCATGGCTGCAACAGCGCTGCCTTTCGTCAAGATGAATGGACTGGGGAACGACTTTGTCGTGCTCGACGCGCGGCAAGGCCCGATTGCGCTCTCGGCCAGCGAGGTGCGCGCCATTGCCGACCGCCGGACCGGCATCGGCTGCGACCAGTTGATTATCATCGAACCCGATACCATCGCGGGTGTCGATGTCTTCATGCGGATCTATAATGCCGGGGGCGGCGAGGTCGATGCCTGCGGCAACGCAACCCGGTGCGTTATCGCCACGATTGCCGCCGAAAAGGGTTCCGACAGTGCCACCATCCGCACCAATGCCGGTATTCTTAATGGGACGGTCTCCGGCGAAGTGGTGACTGTCGACATGGGCACGCCGCGCTTTGCGTGGGACCAGATCCCCCTTGCCGAGCCCTTCGCGGACACCACGGGGATCGAACTGCAGATCGGCCCGATCGACGCGCCCGTGCTGCATACGCCCTCGGTCGTCAATGTCGGCAACCCGCACGCCATCTTCTGGGTCGAGGACGTCGACGCCCACGATCTCGGGCGCTTCGGCCCGCTGCTCGAAAATCACCCGATCTTTCCCGAGCGCGCCAACATCACCATCGCGCAAGTACTTTCGCCCGACCGCATAAGGGTGAGGGTCTGGGAGCGCGGCGCAGGCCTAACCCTCGCCTGCGGCACCGCCGCCTGCGCAACAGGTGTCGCTGCCGCCCGCAAGGGCCTGACCGACCGCAAGGTGACGATAGAACTTCCCGGCGGCCCTCTTATGATCGAATGGCGCGAAAGCGATGATCGCATCCTGATGACCGGCGCGTGGTCTCGCGACGGTGAGGGCGTGATCCCGCCTGAAATGCGCGCAGGTGATGCCGCGTGAGCATAGAAACGATCACCTTCGGGTGCCGCCTAAACGCTTATGAATCCGAAGTCGTCAAGACCGAGGCGGCAAAATCCGGGCTTTCGGACGCCATCATCGTCAACACCTGCGCAGTGACCGCCGAAGCCGTGCGACAGGCCAAGCAGGCCATCCGCAAGGCACGGCGCGAAAACCCGGACACGAAAATCATCGTCACCGGCTGCGCCGCACAGACGCAAGGACGTGATTTCGGCGACATGCCCGAAGTCGATCTGGTTCTTGGCAATGACGACAAGCTCAAGGCACAAAGCTATACCCCGCTCGTCTTCGGCGAAAAGCTCAACGACAAGGTGCAGGTCAACGACATCATGAGCGTGACCGAGACCGCCGGGCACCTGATCGACGGACTCGACGGCCGTGCCCGCGCCTTCGTCCAGGTGCAGAACGGATGCGATCATCGCTGCACCTTCTGCATCATCCCCTTTGGCCGCGGTCCCTCGCGCTCGGTCCCGATGGGAGTGGTGGTCGACCAGATCAGACGACTGGTCGATAACGGTTACAGAGAAATCGTCCTGACCGGGGTCGATATCACCTCCTATGGCGGTGATCTGCCGGGCACCCCCACGCTTGGCAGACTGGTCCTGTCCATCCTCAAGCATGTCCCGGACCTTCCGCGCTTGCGGATTTCCTCGATCGATTCCGTAGAGGCCGATCCGGCACTTTACGACGCGGTGACCGACCTCCGCCTGATGCCTCACCTCCACCTTTCGCTTCAGTCGGGCGACGACATGATCTTAAAGCGCATGAAGCGCCGCCATTCGCGGGACGAGGCGCTCGGGATCACCGAAAAACTGCGCGGCCTGCGGCCCGAGATGGTTTTCGGGGCCGACATCATCGCCGGTTTTCCGACCGAAACCGATGCCATGTTCCAGAACACTCTCGATTTCGTTACTGAGGCCCGCCTGACATACCTGCACGTTTTTCCCTTCTCGCCCCGCGAGGGGACGCCCGCGGCCCGGATGCCACAGGTTGCCAGACGCATCGCCCGGGATCGCGCCGCTCTCCTGCGCGCAGCCGGCGAGGCCCGCTATCGGGAACTGTGCGAAAGCCGGGTGGGGATGACCGAAAATGTGCTCATCGAGCGCGAAGGGCTGGGCCGAACAGAGCAGTTCGTTCCCGTGGCGCTCGATGCCGGAAGCCCCGGCGAGATCGTGGCCGTCGAGATTGCCGCTGCGACCCGCGACGGACTTGCCGCCCATCCGCACAGGTGCGCGGCATGAGCGAGGACAAGACAAAAAAACCGAGCTTCTGGGAGCGCCTGTTCGTCGGCGAGGCCAAGCCGCAACCTTCCGAGGAACTGAAGGACGCCGAGGCCGAGGCGCACAATGTTGCTCCCGATGCCGCACCGCCCGAAATGCAGGCCGAATGGGTGCGCGCCGGCCACCCGAATCCGCCCGAACACGAACCGCCCGTCCCCGAGGACGTGCAAAATCCTCTCGAAAAACCCGACGCGCTGGAAAAAAAGCTCGCTTCCGACGAAGTCGCGCAAGCCGAGGCCGGAGAAGAAAGGCGGCAAGGTTGGTTCGAGCGCCTGGGCGCGGGCCTCAAGCGCTCCTCGGACAACCTCACCGCCTCGATCGGCGCGATCTTTACAAAGAAAAAGCTCGACGAAGCAACGCTTTCCGATCTCGAGGATATCCTGATCGCCGCCGATCTGGGCATCGAGACCGCTATTGCGATCACAGAAAAGCTCAGGGCCGAAAAGTTCGACAAGGATATCGCGCCCGAAGAGGTACGCGCTGCGCTCGCCGATGAGGTGGCTTCGGTCCTTACCCCCGTCGCGATCCCCCTCACCGTCGATCCGGGCAAAAAGCCTTTTGTCATCCTCATGGTCGGGGTCAACGGCTCGGGCAAGACGACGACCATCGGCAAGTTGACCGCCAAGTTCAAGGCGGCCGGAAAGTCCGTGCTTCTTGCCGCCGGTGATACCTTTCGCGCCGCCGCGGTCGAGCAATTGCAGGTCTGGGGCCAGCGCAACGCGGTCGAGGTCCTGACCCGCCCCACAGGCGCCGATGCGTCGGGGCTTGCCTTCGATGCCGTCGCAAAAGCGCAGGAACTGGGCACCGACATCGTCATTATCGATACGGCAGGGCGGCTTCAGAACCGTACCGAATTGATGGACGAATTGGAAAAGATCATCCGGGTGATCAAGAAGCGCGACGCGAGCGCTCCCCACGCCACGCTTTTGACGCTCGACGCGACAACCGGGCAGAATGCCCTTAATCAGGTTGAAATCTTCGGCCAGAAGGCCGGCGTCACCGGTCTGGTGATGACAAAGCTCGATGGTACGGCCCGCGGAGGCATCCTCGTGGCCATCGCAAGAAAATTCCGGCTGCCCATTCATTTTATCGGCGTGGGCGAGGCGATCAGCGATCTTGAAGCGTTCGACCCGAACGATTTCGCGCAGGCGATAGCCGGCAGAGACAGGGACTAGACGATGACCCAGGCGCAACCGCAGAAAGACGAAGTCAATTGGGATGAGCTCAGGCCCCAATTGATAAAGCTGGCCCTCGAGCTCGGGCCGCTCGTCGTCTTTTTCATCGTCAATGCGCAAGGCGAACGCATTCTTTCAGCCTTCCCAGCGCTCCAGAACTGGTTCAGCCAGCCGATCATCTTTGCGACCGCCGTTTTCATGGTGGCGATGGTCATCTCGCTGGTTCTCTCGAAGCTGATCATGAAGCGCATCCCCGTGATGCCGCTGGTGACGGGCGTTGTCGTCCTCGTCTTTGGCGGCATGACGCTTTACTTTCAGGATTCGCTCTTCATCAAATTAAAGCCCACCATCACCAATGTGCTCTTCGGGACAACGCTTCTGGGTGGGCTCGTTTTCGGTCAGTCCTTGCTGCGCTACGTCTTTGGCGAGGTCTATCGGCTCAAGGATCGCGGCTGGTATCTGCTGACCCTGCGCTGGGGGCTGTTCTTTTTCGTTCTCGCGGTCCTCAACGAGATCGTCTGGCGCAATTTTTCCGACGATTTCTGGGTGGCCTTCAAGGTCTGGGGCATCATGCCGCTGACCATGATCTTTGCCATGAGCCAGGTGCCGCTGCTGACGAAATTCGCGCCCGACGCCAAAGGGGCCGGCGACCCGGTCAAGGCCGCCGCGACAGGTGCGGAAGCCGAGACCTAGGTCTGGGCAGCCGCGGCAATCGCCGGCAGCAGGCGGGTTTCATAGCTTTCCGCGCTCAAGGGCCCGACATGCTTGAAAGTGATGATCCCTTCGTTATTGACAACGAAGGTCTCCGGCACGCCGTAAACGCCCCATTCGATCCCCACCCGCCGGTCGCGGTCCGCACCGATCGCATCATACGGATTGCCCAACTCGATGAGGAACGCCCGTGCATTGGGCCCCGGGTCGTCGTAATTGATCCCGTAAATGCTCACCCCGTCGCGCGTCGCCAGATCCATGAGATAGGGGTGCTCGTCGCGGCACGGCACGCACCAGCTGGCAAAGACGTTGACGACGCTGACCCCCTGCCCGGCAAGGTCGGCCGTCGACAGTCCGGGTTGGTCGTGCCCCTCCACGGGGGGAAGCGAGAATTCCGGCACTGGCTTGTCGATCAACGCCGAGGGCACGAAATTGGTGTCCCGCCCCATCTGGGCGGCGAAAACAACCACCAGCGCAACCAGTGCAACCAGTGGCATAACGGCGAGGAAAATCCGCAGGCGGTTTGAAGCCATCAGCTTCTCGCCGCGCGTTGCTGCTCGCGCTGGGCTTCGAGCGTTGCGGCCCGCGCCCGCGCCCGCCATCCGTCCAGGACCGTCCAGCCGATGAGCGCGCCGACCACCGCAAAGCACCCAAGATAGGCTGCCATGATGAATTCCCAGTGCTGGCCGAGCGCGATCATTGGGCCCCTCCCGCAGCGCGCGCTGCCGCAAGCTCGAGTGTCCTGATCCGTCGCTTGACGATCTCGGTACGCATCCGCACGAGATGGAGCGTCAAAAAGAGCACGGAGAATGCCCCCGACATCACGAGGAGGGGCAAAAGGATTTCCGGGGCGATTGTGGGCCCGTCGAGCCGGAAGACCGAGGCTGGCTGATGCAGGGTCTGCCACCAGTCGACCGAAAATTTGATGATCGGAATGTTGATCGCCCCGACCAGCGTCACGACCGAAACGAAACGTGCGGCCTTCAACTGGTCGTCAAAGGCGCGCCAGAGCGCGATGATTCCCAGATAGATGAACAAGAGAACCAGCGTCGAGGTCATGCGCCCGTCCCATTCCCAAAAGGTGCCCCAGGTGGGCCGCCCCCAGAGTGCGCCCGTATAAAGCGCGATGGCCGTGAACACCGCTCCGAGCGGGGCGGCGGCCTTCTGGCTCACATCGGCCATCGGATGGCGCCAGACGAGCGTGCCGATGGCCGAGACGAACATCACCGCATAGCAGAACTGGCTCAGCCAGGCAGTGGGCACATGCACATACATGATCCGCACTGTATCGCCCATCTGGTAGTCGGGGGGCGAGGCGAGAAAGGCGAGATAGAGCCCCCACGCCATCAAACCGGCCGTGAGAAGGATCAGCGGGATGACGAGATGGCCCGACCAGCCCAGGAAAAGCCCGGGATGGGCGATCCGGGTCCAGAACCCCGGCTTGGGTGCTTGTGTATCGACCGATGCCAATCTCTTCATTCCCCGGCAATGCGCAAGGCGGCGGCGGCGGCGAACGGGATCAGCGCCACGGCGGCAAGCGCCAGCGCCGCCAACAAAAGAAACGCCTGCCCCGACGCTCCCGGAACCATGGGAGCCATCGCGCCGGTGCCGAAAATAAGCACAGGCAGGCTCAGCGGCAAGACAAGAACCGGCGCGACGAGCCCGCCGCGCTTGAGGCCAACTGTCACAGCCGCCCCCACTGCGCCGAACGCGACAAGCGCGGGCGTACCGAGCAGGAGCGAAAAAGCCGCCAGCCCCAGGGCCGTTCCGTCCATGCCCAGCATCAGCGCAAGGATCGGCGTTGCAGCGATGATCGGCAGGCCGGTCAAAATCCAGTGACCCAGCATTTTCGCGGCCACGACAGCCTCGAGCGGCAAGGCCCCGTGGCGCAGGACATCGAGCGTTCCGTCGGCAAAATCGCTTTTAAACAGCCGCTCATTGGACAGAAGCTGGGCCAGAAGCGCCGCCACCCACACGATGGCCGGTGCCAGCCGGGCCAGGAGCGATCGGTCGGGCCCGATGGCGAACGGCAGCACGGTTGCCACGATCACGAAAAAAAGCACCAGCGTCAGCATATCGCCGCCCTGGCGCAGACCGAGCCTGAGGTCCCGGCCCACAATTGCCAAGAACGCCCTCATGCGCGGCGATCCAGAACAAGGCGCCTGGCGCCACATCCATCCCCATAATCGATATCGAGATGGGTCGCGACCACCGCTATTCCGCCCGCCGATAGGTGTTTCGCTATCAACCTGCCCACCCAGCGTGCGCCCTCGATATCGAGCGCGCTCGTAGGCTCGTCGAGCAACCACACCGGGCGCGGCACGGCCACGAGTCGGGCCAGCGCCAGCCGCCGCGTCTGCCCCGCGGACAGAATGCCCGCATCGAGTCCACCGATTGCCGCCAGCCCCGCAGCAGCAAGCCCCTCTGCAACGTTCTCGCGCGTGGCGCCCAGCACATCGGCCCAAAAGGAGAGATTTTCCGCAACTGTGAGGCCCGCCCGCACCGCTGGCTTGTGCCCCAGATAATGCAAAAGCGTACGGTTCTCGGTCTCCTCCCCACCCCCCGTCCAGTCAATCCGGCCCGATTGGAGCCCGATGAGTCCAGCAAGAGCAAGGAGCAGCGAGGACTTGCCCGACCCGTTCGGACCGCGCACCTCGAGTGCCTCCCCAGGCGGAAGTTCAAAGCCCACCCCGGCCAGAATCGGCTGGCCGCCGCGCACCAGCACGAGATCTTCAACCTTGAGACCGGTTTCCGGCATACGAAAAATAACCCTCGATCAGGGTATTTAGCTCTATTGAACGAAAGTCCGGACTGGCAAGTGCAAATCGGATTCATTATAGAGGGGACACTTTGGCGGATCGGGCACGTTTGGAGCCCGGCTGCGCCATAAGCCTCCGCTTGTGCCGGTGGCCAGCATCGTTTCATGGCTCGTGGGGTGAGCCTGCCGCGATTGGCCGTTTGGCCCGGTTTCATTCGGGGGTGCCCCGGAACCGAGCAAGACAAGGCGGATCGCGTGACCGATAAATCCAATAGCTTTAACGCAAAAAAGTCCCTCACCGTTGGAAACAAGGCCTATACGATCTTTTCGCTTGCCGAGGCGGAAAAGAACGGACTCGACGGCATTTCGCGTCTTCCGCATTCGCTGAAGGTGGTCCTTGAAAACCTCCTGCGCTTTGAGGACGACCGCACCGTCAAGGCCGACGACATCAAGGCCGTCAAGGCCTGGCTCGCGGACAAGGGCAAGGCCGGCCATGAAATTTCCTATCGCCCGGCGCGCGTCCTGATGCAGGATTTTACCGGCGTTCCCGCCGTCGTTGACCTCGCCGCCATGCGCGACGCCACCGCAAAGCTCGGCGCCGATCCCCAGAAGATCAACCCATTGGTCCCCGTTGACCTTGTCATCGACCACTCGGTGATGGTCGACTATTTCGGCACGCCCGGCGCCTTCGAGCAGAACGTTGCCCGCGAATATGAGCGCAATGGCGAGCGTTATGAGTTCCTGCGCTGGGGCCAGTCGGCGTTCGAGAATTTCCGCGTCGTCCCCCCGGGAACGGGCATCTGCCATCAGGTGAACCTCGAATATCTCGCCCAGACCGTCTGGACCCGCGAGGAGAACGGCGAGGTTACCGCCTATCCCGATACGCTCGTGGGCACCGACAGCCACACCACCATGGTCAACGGCATGGCCGTGCTCGGCTGGGGCGTCGGCGGCATCGAAGCGGAAGCTGCCATGCTCGGCCAGCCCATTTCGATGCTCATCCCCGAAGTCATCGGTTTCAAGTTCACCGGCAAGCTACCCGAAGGCATCACCGCCACCGACCTCGTGCTGCACGTCACCGAAATGCTGCGCAAGAAGGGCGTCGTCGGCAAGTTCGTCGAGTTCTACGGCGCAGGGCTCTCGAACCTCTCGCTCGAGGACAAGGCGACCATCGCCAACATGGCACCCGAATATGGCGCGACCTGCGGCTTTTTCCCAATCGACGCCGAAACCATCAAATATCTCAACGATTCGGGCCGCGAGCCCGACCGTGTCGCTCTGGTCGAAGCCTATGCCAAGGCGCAGGGCATGTTCCGTACCGATACCGACGCGGATCCGGTCTTCACCGATACGCTCGAGCTCGACCTTTCGACCGTGGTGCCTTCGCTCGCCGGCCCCAAGCGCCCGCAGGATCGCGTGGCGCTCTCCGAAGCCTCGACTGCCTTCGTCAAGGCTCTCGAAGACATCACCGGCGGCCGCCGCGAGCCCACCAAACCGCCCGCCGACAAGCAGGAATCGCGCTTTGTGGATGAAGGCGCCACCGGCGTCCACGATACGCCCGAGGACAACGATGCGATCAACAAGGGCTATCCCGTCGCAGGCGCCGACTATTGCATCGACGATGGCGACGTGGTGATCGCCGCGATCACCTCATGCACCAACACCTCCAACCCCTCGGTGCTGATCGCGGCCGGACTCGTCGCCCGCAAGGCCCGCGCGCTGGGACTTAGCCCCAAGCCCTGGGTCAAGACCTCGCTCGCCCCGGGCAGCCAGGTCGTCACCGAATATCTTACCAAGTCCGGACTCCAGGAGGATCTCGACGCGCTCGGCTTCAATACCGTCGGCTATGGCTGCACGACCTGTATTGGCAATTCCGGCCCGCTCGATGAGAACATCTCCAAATGCATCAACGACAACGACCTCGTTGCCGTCTCGGTGCTCTCGGGCAACCGCAATTTCGAGGGGCGCGTCAACCCTGACGTGCGGGCCAACTATCTCGCCTCACCACCGCTCGTCGTCGCCTATTCGCTGCTCGGCACGATGACGAGGAACATCACCACCGACCCGCTCGGCACCGATAGCAACGGCAACCCCGTCTATCTGAAAGACATCTGGCCGTCCTCGGCCGAGGTTGCCGAAGTCCTGCGCTCGGCCATTTCGGTCGACATGTTCAAGCGCCGCTATGGCGACGTGTTCAAGGGCGACAAGCGCTGGCAGGAGATCAAGGTCGACGGCGGCGAAACCTACAAGTGGAACTCCTCCTCGACCTATGTGCAGAACCCGCCATACTTCGAGGATATGAGCCTCACGCCCAAGCCGATCACCGATATCGAGAACGCGCGCGTGCTCTCAATCTTCCTCGATTCGATCACAACCGACCACATCTCCCCGGCCGGTTCGTTCAAGGCAGGTACCCCGGCCGGCAAATATCTGGTCGAGCGGCAGGTCTCGCCCATCGACTTCAACTCCTACGGCGCACGCCGCGGGAACCATGAAGTGATGATGCGCGGCACCTTCGCCAACATCCGCATCAAGAACCAGATGCTCGACGGCGTCGAGGGCGGCTTCACCAAATCGCCTTCCGGCGAAATCGTGCCGATCTATGACGCGGCGATGGAATATAAGGCCAAGGGCACTCCGCTCGTCATTTTCGCGGGCAAGGAATACGGCACCGGCTCGTCCCGCGACTGGGCGGCCAAGGGTACGACGCTTCTGGGCGTGCGCGCCGTTATCGCCCAGAGCTTTGAGCGCATCCACCGCTCCAACCTTGTCGGCATGGGCGTATTGCCGCTGGTTTTCAAGGATGGCGCGAGCTGGCAGAGCCTGGGGATCACGGGCGACGAGACCGTCTCGATCCGCGGCCTCGCCTCGATCGAGCCGCGCCAGACACTCGAACTCGACATCACCTATGGCGACGGCAAAAAGGAAATCGTGCCGGTGCTGCTACGCATCGATACGCTGGACGAACTCGAATACTATCGCCACGGTGGCATCCTGCACTATGTGCTCAGGAACCTCGTTGCGGCATAAACCGCTGCAAATCCGGATTTCAAAAGGCGGCCTGCGGGCCGCCTTTTTTGTTGTCCTCAGATGCCCAGCACCAGCTTGAGCCCTATGATCCCCAAAAAAGCGAGGATCATCTTGTCGAACGCGGCCTGCGAAAGTTTTGAAGAAAGCCACTGGCCAACCGGCATGAAGATCATGATCGGGATCAGCGCCAGAAATCCCTGAAGCACCCATTCGGGCTTCAAGAGCCCCGCGATCCAGAGGCTTGGGAGATGCGCGGCGCCGAGCGCCAGAAACATTGCCGATACGGCAAAGACATGTGCATCGCGCAGGAACTTCTGCGCGTGAATGAAGGTGACCCCGATCGGCGCCGAAATCCCCGTCGCCCCCTGCAGGATCCCGGCCCCAAGCCCGGCCGGAATCGCCCAGCGCATGGCAGCATCAGAGCCGACGACAAAGCTCGGGCGCGCGATGCGGAAGACAAAATAGGCAAGAAGCAACGCGCCCAGCGCGATCGAAAGTCCACGCTCGGGCGCGGTCGTCAAAAACCACACGCCGCCCGCAATTCCGACCACGCAGGCAACAAGCATGGGGACAAGGAATTTCATCCCCGGATCGTGCCGCGCCGCGCCGAACTTTACCACCTGCCAGGCATTGGAAAAAAGAATCGGAATGACCAGCACGACGACGGCGTGCTGAAGACCCATCACCGAAGCAATGAACGGCACGGCGATCAACGGCATCCCCATTCCCGTCGCCCCCTTGACCAGCGCGCCCGCACCGACAGCCGCGAAAATGATGGCGAGGGTTGGAAAGTCCATGACGTGCGCTTCCGGAAAGATGAGGCGGGAAATCTGGTTAGCCCATACGGCAAAGGCACACAATTGTCATCGGGCAGACCGGTCCCGAGGGCCGCTTTCAAGTGTCGCTCGGCGTACAGTAGATGCCATAGAGTGCCGTCAGCACTGTTTCCACCGCGTCCGAGGCCAGAGAATAATATATCTGCTGTCCCGCGCGGCGCGTTTTGACAAACCCCAGCGAGCGCAGCTTGGCAAGGTGCTGGGAAAGTGGCGATTGCCCCAGGTCGACCCGAGCGCTCAATGCGCTCACCGTACACTCGCCCTTGAGCAGGTTGCACAGGATCATCAGCCGTTTGGGATTGCTCATGGCATCGAGAAGGCGCGTCGCCTCTTCGGCCTTTTCTGCGAGCTTTTCAATTTCCATATTGATCATCTTAGAATCTTCTAATATATGAATATACGGCACAGCACGGGATTTGACCAGCCCCGCGGCTCCGAACAAAAGGAGATACACTTGACCGCTAATATCGGCCCATACGATCGCCTTATCCGCGCCATTACGGGTATTGCGCTTATAGCCGCTGCTTTTTTCTCCCGCCTGCCGGTTTTTGACAACCCGGCCCTGCAATGGGGAGCAGCGATCCTCGGCGCGATTCTCATCCTGACGGCCCTGATCCGGTTCTGCCCTCTTTATCTTCCCTTACGACTTTCGACCATCAAGGTACGCAACCAATGACTGAATTTACTCCGGTCCCGGCGCTGCTCGGCGGCGCCCTGATCGGCGTTTCCGCCGTCCTTCTCATGGCCTTTCATGGCCGGATTGCCGGAATGACCGGCATCCTGTCAGGCCTCGTCCCTCCGTTCTCCGGCGATTGGGGCTGGCGCGCCGCTTTTATTGGTGGCGCCGTCTTCGCGCCCGTCCTGCTCGGCGCCGTGGCGGGCGACATGGTCGCCTTTCAAAGCGAGGTTCCGGCACTCTGGCTTGTCCTTGGCGGCCTGATCGTGGGCGCTGGTGTCTACTATGGGTCCGGCTGCACGTCCGGGCATGGGGTCTGCGGCATCGCACGGCTTTCCCCGCGCTCGATCGTTGCCACCTTCGTCTTCATGACTTCGACGGCGGCCACGGTCTATCTGATCCGCCACGTGCTGGGAGGGTTCTAGGATGATCCGCCTTATCCCCGCCCTTGCGACAGGCATGATCTTTGGCACTGGCATCGTGCTTTCTGGGATGTCCAACCCTACCAAAGTGCTCAACTTCTTTGACTTTGCCGGAACCTGGGATGCTTCGCTCGCGCTGGTCATGGCTGCCGCACTCGCTGTGACTGCCATCGGCTATCGCACCGTGCTCAAACGCCCCGCGCCGGTCTTTGACAAGGTTTTCCATCTGCCCTCGGGGCGCCGGATCGATATCCCGCTTGTCGGCGGTGCCGCGGTTTTCGGTATCGGATGGGGCATTACCGGCTTCTGCCCTGGTGGAGCCATTCCAGCGCTCGGGCTTTTAGAAGCCGACGCCGTGATTTTCACCGGATCGATGATCGGCGGCATTGCCTTGGCCCGGTTCATCCGCCACACCCGCGCCGCTTCGCTTGCCGCCCGCTCCGCATAAAATAAAGGAACCCCCGCAATGCCCGTTCCCCTTCCCTTCACGCCCAATCTCTCGGTCATGCCCGAAGTGGTCGCCTTTTTCGACGAACCGACCAACACGATCTCCTATATCGTGCGGGACCCGGCCTCGAACGCCTGCGCGGTGATCGATTCGGTGATGGACATCGATTACGCGGCCGGCCGCATCACCTATGACGGCGCCGATCGTATCATCGCCCATATCGAGGAAAAGGGGTGGACGCTCGAATGGCTGATCGAGACCCACGTCCACGCCGACCATCTTTCGGCCGCGCCCTATATCCAGTCCAAGCTCGGCGGCAGGATCGGGATCGGCGAAAACATCACCATCGTCCAGAACACGTTTGGCAAGATCTTCAACGAAGGCACCGAATTCCAGCGCGACGGCTCCCAGTTCGACCGGTTGTTCAAGGACGGCGACAGCTATCGCATCGGCATGATGACGGCCTATGCCATGCACACCCCCGGTCACACACCTGCCTGCATGACCCATGTCGTGGGCGACGCCGCCTTTGTCGGAGACACCTTGTTCATGCCCGACGGCGGTTCGGCCCGCGCCGACTTCCCCGGAGGGGACGCCCGTACACTCTACCGTTCGATAAAGCGCGTGCTCGCCCTGCCACGCGAAACCCGGCTCTTCATGTGCCATGACTACGGACCGAACGGGCGCGACATTCTCTGGGAAACCACCGTTGGCGACGAAATCGACCACAATATCCATGTGGGCAGGGATACCGACGAGGATACGTTCGTGAGGATGCGTGAAGAGCGCGATGCGACCCTCGCCATGCCGAAACTCATCATCCCTTCGCTACAGGTCAATATGCGTGCCGGCCAGCTTCCCCCCAAGGACGAAGGCGGCGGGACGTTCCTCAAGGTGCCGGTGAACAAGCTCTGATCCGCTCCCCAAACTGACCTCGAACCGCTCCTCCCTCCTTTTCAGCCCCCCTTCCGGGGGGAGGAGCACCCCTTTTCCTTTTTTTGGAGACCCGAATGTTTTCCTTTCTCAAATCAGGGATCGGCTCGCTCAATATGCGCCGGATCGGTGAACACTATGCCGTCATGGGACAGATCGCGCCCGCTCAGATCCCCAGCATCGCCCAGGCGGGCTTTAAATCCATCCTCTGCGCTCGCCCCGACGGAGAAGACCACGGCCAGCCCAAATTCGACGAGATCGCGGCGGCTGCGAAGGCGGCAGGTATCGAAATCGTTCATATTCCGGTTTCCGGAATGCTTGGCGAGGGCCAGATCATCCGCTTTCACGAGGCGTGGGAGAAAATGCCCAAGCCCATGCTCGCCTATTGCCGCTCGGGCGGCCGCGCCAGTGCGCTCTACCAGACGCTTTCTCGCTGACCGCCACGATGAGGCTCAAGACCGTTCTGCCCGTTCTCGATTGGGGTCGGCGCTATAACCGCCAGACTCTCACAAGCGATCTCGTCGCGGCGGTGATCGTTACGATCATGCTCATCCCCCAGTCGCTGGCCTATGCGCTATTGGCAGGCTTGCCCCCTGAGATGGGCCTTTACGCCTCGATCCTGCCGCTCATCGCCTATGCGCTTTTCGGCACCTCGACGACGCTCGCCGTCGGCCCGGTCGCCGTCGTGTCCTTGATGACCGCCGCTGCCGTCGGTCGCGTAGCCGCAGAAGGAACGGCCGATTACGCCAGTGCTGCCATTGTACTCGCCATGCTCTCGGGACTCTTTCTTCTGGCAATGGGCGCGCTCCGCCTCGGCTTCATCGCAAACTTTCTCTCCCACCCGGTCATTGCCGGTTTTATTACAGCCTCGGGGATCATCATTGCGACCAGCCAGCTCGGCGGTCTTTTGGGCATAACGGTCGGCGGACACGCCATGCCCGAGCTCCTCGCTTCGCTCCTGGCGCATATCCGTGAGATCAACTGGCCGACGCTGGCGATCGGGGGCCTGTCGCTTGCCCTGCTCTTGTGGATCCGGCTCGACCTTGGGAACTGGCTCAAACGCTTGTCTGTTCCCGACGGCGCTGCACGCTTGATCGTGCGCGCTGGCCCTGTGCTCGTCATTGCCGTGACCATGGGCCTTTCGGTCTGGCTGGATCTGGGCCGAAACGGCGTCGCCCTTGTGGGAGACGTGCCGCAAGGCCTGCCGATGCTGTCCTTGCCGGGCATCACCCTCGAATTGATTCTCGCTCTTGCCCTACCCGCAGCCATTCTCTCGCTCGTGGGGTTCGTCGAATCGGTCTCGGTCGCCCAGACCCTGGCCGCACGGCGCCGCGAGCGAATCGAACCCGATCAGGAGCTGATCGGGCTTGGCACAGCCAATATCGCAGCCTCGCTTGGGGGCGGCTATCCGGTGACGGGCGGGTTCGCGCGGTCGGTCGTCAATTTCGACGCCGGCGCCGCAACCCCCGCTGCCGGTGCCTTCACCGCCATCGGCATCGCTCTGGCAACCCTCCTTTTGACCCCATTTCTTGCCATTCTGCCCAAGGCGACACTGGCGGCAACCATTGTCGTTGCCGTCCTCAGCCTCATCGACTTCACGATCCTCAAGCGCGCGTGGATATATTCGAAAGCCGATTTCCTCGCCGTCGCCGCAACGCTGGCCGGTACGCTCGTTTTGGGCGTCGAAACCGGCATTGCGCTGGGTGTCGGTCTTTCGATCATCGTCTTCCTTTACCGCTCCTCGCGTCCCCACGCGGCGATTGTCGGCCGGGTGCCTGGAACCGAGCACTTCCGCAATATCAAGCGTCACGCGGTCGAAACCGTCTCCGGCGTGCTCTCGATCCGTGTCGATGAAAGCCTCTATTTCGCAAATGCCCGCTATCTCGAAGACCTGGTAACCGGGGAGGCGTTAAGGACCGAAGGCCTGACCGACGTCATTCTGATGTGCTCGGCCGTCAACGCCATTGACATGTCGGCCCTCGAAAGCCTCGAGGCGATCAACGAGCGGCTACGGGACATGAACGTGCGCCTGCACCTTTCCGAGGTCAAAGGACCGGTCATGGACCGCCTCGCAACCGCGAGCTTCCTCTCCACCCTCACCGGAAGCGTCCACCTCAGCCAGCATCAGGCCATAAGCCAAATAACTGCCAGCCGGCAGGGACCAACCGGTACGCAAAAGAGCTGATCATTGGATAGAAAAGCAAAAGGGCCTTGCGGCCCTTTGATCCCAAGGCTTTCCGCCTTGAGCAATTTTGGAGCGGGCGATGAGATTCGAACTCACGACCCTAACCTTGGCAAGGTTATGCTCTACCCCTGAGCTACGCCCGCACTCCACTCGCATGCCCCCTTGGCGGCACCGCGATGCGCGCCTATATGCCCAACCGCGAGGACAATTGCAACCCATAAATTTGCCCGCTCGCGAACCCGACTTTGCGCCCTTCCGTCCCATGGTGTAAGGGTCTCGGACATGGATTGCTGCAGGCCCGCGCGGGCCGCCCCAACTGCAACAAGGCAAGAAAATGGACCTGCGTTCGACACCAACCTCCACTTCTCACGGCGCTCAGCCGGCCGATGCACCGATAAAGGATTCCGACACTGCCCGTTTTCAGGCCGATGTGCTGGAAGCCTCGCTCAGCCGGCCGGTGCTTGTGGATTTCTGGGCCCCGTGGTGCGGGCCGTGCCGGCAGCTGACCCCGGCCCTCGAAAAGGTTGTCACCGCCAATAAGGGCAAAATCGCCCTGGTCAAGATCAATGTCGACGAGAACCAAGCGCTGGCCGGACAGATGGGCGTGCAGTCCATCCCGGCCGTGTTCGCCTTTCTTGGCGGGCGGCCGGTCGATGCCTTCATGGGCGTCAAGCCCGAATCGGAAGTCGCCCGCTTCGCAGACAAGCTGATCGAAGCCGCCGCGCGCGCCGGGATCGGGGGTCCCGACGAGGCCGAGCGGCAAATCTCTGCGGCACTCGAGGCTGCCGGCGCAGCGCTTGCGGACAAGGACTACCAGCGCGCGTACCAGATCTTTTCCGCCGTTCTCCAGCACGCGCCGGAGACGCCCGAGGCGGTCATCGGCATCGCCACCATCCAGTTCGAGACCGGCGATCTCGATGGGGCGGAGGAGACACTCAACCTTCTTGCCCCCGACAAGACCGCCCCTGAGGCAGACGCGCTCCGGAAATCGATCGCCCTCGCGCGCGAGGCCGCCAAGCTCGGCGATCCGGTGGCCCTCGAGGCCCGGCTCACCAACGATCCCGACGATCATCAGGCGCGGTTCGATCTTGCCATGATCTTTAACGCGCGCGGCCTCCGGATCGAGGCGGCCACCGAATTGGTCGCCATCATGAAGCGCGATCGCGAATGGGCTGACGACGGCGCGCGCAAGAAGCTGCTCGAACTTTTCGAAGCCTGGGGCCCCAAGGATCCAGCGACCGTCAAGGGGCGCCGCCTGCTCTCCTCGGTGCTGTTTCGCTAAAGGCACGCGCCCGCGCCCGAAAAGAAAGGACCGGAAAGATGCGCCGACCCGCTTCCATAAGCGACCTGCCGCAAATGCTGGCGCTCTTCCCGCTTTCGCGCGCGCTTTTGCTGCCCGGAACGCACCGTCCGCTCAATATATTCGAGCCGCGCTTCGTCGAGATGATCGATGATTGTTTGGCCGGCAATCGCCTCATCGGGCTGATCCAGCCGCGTGATACCGAAGAGGAAGCGCCCCGGGGGGCCGTACCGCTCGAGCCCGTGGGGTGCATAGGCCGGCTGGTCCAGTTCGAAGAACAGGCAGAAAACCGCTATCTCGTTGTTTTCGAAGGTGTGTGCCGATTCGAGCCTGTGGAAGAACTTGCCGTAGCCACCCCATATCGGCAGGCGCGCATTTCAACCGCGAGATTTGCTTCCGATTTCACGCCCGACTTCGGCGCCGACAGGGTCGATCGCAATCGGCTGCTTGCCGTGCTGCGCGAATACGCCGATTTTGCCCAGATCGAGGTCGATTGGGACGATGTCGAGGACACCGCAACCGGCGAACTCGTCAATCTCGCCGCCATGCTCAGCCCCTACGGCGCCCGCGAGAAGCAGGCCCTGCTGGAAGCACCGACCGTTTTCGAACGCGCCGAAACCGTCATGGCGCTCGCCGAGATGGAAATGGCGCGTGCCCGAACAGGGGCCATCCTGCAATGAGCGGAGAGGAAAAGCGGCACTCGCTCGATCCGCGGACCCTCGAAATGCTTGTCTGCCCGGTCACCAAGACCCGGCTGGTCCTGTCCCCGGATAGCACCGAACTGGTCTCGCTGGTCGCCCGCTATGCCTTTCCGATCAGGAAAGGCGTGCCGCTTCTTGTCATCGATGCCGCCCGCAAGATCGACGAGGATGAAGCCGAGCGGCTCCGCCACCGTCCCGACCCGCAGCCCGACTGAACCTAGAGCGGCAGCCCCTTGAGGAGCCGCGCGCCCGATATGCCCGCGGCGTGCCCCATGATTGCCGATTTGACCGGCCCGGACCGCTCGACGAGGGATAGTCCGAAATCGCGGACCGCGCGCACCGCCGCCGAATCGTTCGAAAACAGCCGGTTGAGCCCGTCCGTCGCCGCCGCCATCAACCCGGTATCGGTCGCCCGCGCCCTTTCGTAACGCGCCAGCACGTCGGCTTGCCCGTGATCGAGGCCGAGCCGCATGGCGTCGAGAACGATCTCGGCCAGCACCGCGACGTCCCGGAGCCCCAGATTGAGCCCCTGGCCGGCCAGCGGATGGATGACATGCGCTGCATCCCCGACAAGGGCCAGCCGCGGCGCCACGAATCGCCGCGCGATCGAAAGGCGCAGGGGAAATGCCTGCACCTCGTCGACGACCTCGACGCGGCCCAGCGTCGCCCCCATTACCGATTCGATCACCGGAGCAAGCTCACCGGGGGCCATTTTGGCGAGCGCGACGGCGCGATTGGACTTTTCGGTCCAGACAAGCGACGAAAAATTGCCCTTGAGCGGGAGCGAAGCAAAGGGCCCCGATGGACGGAAGTGCTCGTAAGCGGTGTCCTCATGCGCCAGTGTATGAGAAATGGTCGTGACGATCCCCGACTGCCGGTAATCATGGGCGAACACCCCTATTCCCGCCATCTTGCGCAGCTCCGATTGCCCGCCATCGGCCGCCACCGCCAGCGGCGCGGCGTAAACCCGACCATCTTCAAGTCGCACGTGGGCAAGCCCGCCCTCGCCGGAATACCCGGCCACGCTGCCCGGCTCGACCACCTCGATTAGACTTGCCGCGGCGATCAGGGACTGAGCGCTCGCGCGATTGGGCACCATATGCGCGAACGGATCGCCCCCTGCTCTCTCCTCCCCGAAATTGAGGAACACCGGTCGGGTCAGGTCCTGACCGCCCGAATCGGTGATTTTCATCCTGGCGATGGGATTGGCATCCTCTGCCATACCGTCCCAGACCCCCATGGCCCGGAACATGCGGACGACCCCTGCAGCGATCGCCGAGGCCCGCGCGTCCTTGGGCACCGACATTTCCCGCCTGTCGATCAGCGCGATCCGCACCCCAGGCGCAAACCGCCCCAGCGCCAGGCCCAGGGAAAGCCCCACCGGCCCGCCTCCGACGATGACGATATCGTAGCGCTGAGCCATGACGAGTGACCTTATCGAAGAGAACCTATCTTCCCAGCATCGCATCCGCGCCCATCGTGGGCAACCGGGCCCAACGCCGCATGGCAGATTCTAACTGCTGCAAAATTGTTCACCACGTGCCGAAGCTTGCGCTCACTATGCCTAAAATTTGGGCATAGGTGATTGTGTCGGGATTGCGGCTGCACGGCGGCGCATCGATCAAACCGTTAAATATCAGTAACTTGCGATTCGAAAATGCCGGTTGGCATGGCTCTTGAGTCTGGTGAACGCGTGTCAGGTGCGGAATCGGAAAGGAGCACCCATGAAACTGCTTGTTGCAATCATTAAGCCGTCACGGCTCGAGGAGGTTCGCCAGGCTTTGAACTCGCTCGATGTGCACGGCATGACCGTCACCGAAGTCAAGGGATATGGGCGCCAGAAGGGTCACTCCGAAATCTATCGCGGGACCGAATACGCCGTTCACTTCCTGCCCAAACTGAAGGTTGAGATCGCTGTGGACGCCAGCCAGGTCGACGCAGTTGCCAGCGCCATAAAGGAAGCCGCCCAGACGGGCCGCATCGGTGACGGCAAGATTTTCATCCTGGATCTCGAACAGGCCGTCCGCATCCGCACCGGGGAAACCGGTGTCGAAGCGCTCTAGGCCTGGCGCACATTTAGGAGAAAAACCACAATGACTGCGTTCAAAATGTCAAAGATCGTCGGCACCGCGGCGCTTGCCGCCCTGCTCGTCGCACTTCCCGCGCTCGGCCAGGATGCCGAAGTGGCCGAAGAAGCTCTCGAAGTCGTCGAAACCCTCTCCGAGGGTGTTTCCGCCGACGTCGTCTTTATCCTCAATTCGTTCCTGATGATTCTCGGCGGCATCCTCGTCATGTGGATGGCGGCCGGTTTCGCCATGCTCGAGGCCGGACTTGTCCGCACCAAGAACGTCTCGATGCAGCTGGTCAAGAACGTCTCGCTGTTTTCGATCGCAGCGGTCGCCTACTATGCCCTTGGCTACATCCTCATGTATCCGGGCGACGCCTGGATGGCGGACGGCTGGCTCGGTGCCATCGGCATTGCCGTGCTCGAACCGGTCGGCGTAACGGCGGATGCCGCCGATGCCTTCGATTACGCCTCTACCAGTTCGGACTTCTTCTTCCAGGTGATGTTCGTGGCCACCGCCGCGTCCATTGTCTCGGGTACACTGGCCGAGCGCATCAAGCTGCTGCCCTTCCTTATCTTCACCCTGATCCTTACCGCGGTCATCTATCCCATCCAGGGTTCCTGGACCTGGGGTGAAGGCTGGCTGGACGCTGCCGGCTTTTCGGACTTTGCCGGCTCGACCATCGTTCACTCGGTAGGCGGATGGGCCGCACTCGCCGGCGCGATACTCCTGGGCGCTCGCAAGGGCAAGTACAACCCGGATGGTACCGTCAATGCCATGCCCGGCTCGTCCATGCCGCTCGCCGCGCTCGGCACTTTCATCCTCTGGCTCGGCTGGTTCGGCTTTAACGGGGCGTCCCAGCTCGCCATGGGTTCGGTGGGCGACGTGGCCGATGTCGGTCGCATCATGGCCAATACCAACACCGCCGCCGCCGGCGGCGCCCTCGCGGCCCTCATTCTGACCTCGGTCATCTACAAGAAGGTCGACCTGACCTTTGTCCTCAACGGCGCTCTTGCCGGTCTCGTCTCGATCACCGCTGAACCGCTCACCCCGGGCCTCGGGACCGCGACGCTCATCGGCGCCGTCGGTGGCGTGATCGTCGTCGTTGCCGTGCCGCTGCTTGACCGGCTCAAGATCGACGACGTCGTGGGTGCGATTCCCGTCCACCTTCTGGCCGGCATCTGGGGCACGCTGATCGTGCCGCTGACCAATCCCAATGCCAATATCGGCTCGCAGATCACCGGCATCCTTGCCATTGGCGTCTTCGTCTTTGTCGTCAGCCTCGTGGTCTGGGCAATCCTCAAGGCCACGGTCGGCCTGCGTCCCTCGGAGGACGACGAGGCGCTCGGGCTCGACAAGGCTGAAGTGGGCGTCGAGGCCTATCCCGAGTTCTGATCCATTTCATCCCGGTTCCGGGCGGCCAATGCTGCCCGGAACCTACCGCCGGAAACGGCGTGCAGCCCGTATCCCTCTTTAGACCCCACATCCAAAGAGGCCTTCCCACTCGCAAATCAGCATACGGGCTGCACTCTTTTTCCGACGCCTCCTCCCAAGGCGGACAAAGGCCTGCCGGGCAAAGCTGGCAGGCCTTTTTCTTGCGTCGTTTTTATGCCGGACGCTAAGCCCGGGTTAACCATGGGCCGGTAGTCTCGCGCCAAAGTACTGCGTTCAAGGCTCGGCTTATTCATGACCCTGCACCCGTCCTCGCACCTCGACGACCGGCATTCGGCCGCCCCGGTGCTCTCGATCACCATTCCGCTGCGCCTCATCGGCATTCTCATTGCCGCCCTGTCGGTCATGGCGTTGGCGGCTTTGGCCTCGTGGTCGGTGGACGATCCGAGCTTTTCCTATGCCACCGACAAGCGGCCGGAAAACTGGCTCGGCTTTGCCGGCGCGGTGTATGCCGATTTCGCCTTCCAGCTTTTGGGCCTCGCCGCGCTTTTGATGCTGATTCCCCCGCTCGTCTGGGCGCTTGCGCTCATCAGGCGCGTGCCGCCCGCCTATATGGGCCTGCGGATGGGCGGCTGGATCGTCGGCACGGTCCTGGCGACCGGATTTTTCGCCTGCTTCCCAGTCCCCCAGAGCTGGCCATTGCCGCTCGGGTTGGGAGGCTTTTCCGGCACCGGATTCACCAATCTTTACGTCTGGACATTCGGCGGGCCCGCGGAAGGCTTCGGCGCCGCGATCTTCGCTGCGGTCCTTGCCGTCCCAAGCCTCGGACTGATCTGGCTTTCCGCCCGCACGCGCCCTCCCTTCGAGGCCGAACCGCGCCTGCCTACGGCACGGGGTAAGGCGCAGCCAAAGCCGGCCGCTGCCCGCACAGCGCCCGAACCGCAGATCGAGGAGGACGACGATCGCGCTGGGTTCGGGGATGTGATTCTGGGCTATCTCGCCCATTGGGGCTTCGTGCTCAAGGGATTCTTCAAGCGTCTCGCCGCGCGCTCCAAGCCCGAACCCGATCCGCGCTCCGGCTGGCAAAACACCGACTTCGAGCCCCAGCTCGACCGCGCCATTGCCCCGCCCCGCCGCGAGCCCGATCTTGGTCCTGCCGGGCGCACGGCCTATCGGGACGATGACGACGATTATTATGCCGAGTCCGATGACGAGCCCGTGCAGCGCGGTCGTAACGAAAACGATGACGACATCGCACGTCTGATCGTCGAGGAAAACCGTGTGCCCGGACCCCGTGTGGCCGCACCGGCGCCCCGGCCGGCGCCGTCCCACCGTACCATGCGCGAAGCGCAAGGCTCGCTCCTGCCGGCCGAAGGGTTCGAACTGCCCCCTCTCGACCTGCTGGCGATGCCACGCGCCAATCAGCTTTCCCCCGAACACCTCCCCGAGGCGCTTGAGGAGAACGCCAAGCAGCTCGAAGGCGTTCTCGAGGATTTCGGCGTCAAGGGCGACATCATCAACGTCCGCCCCGGCCCGGTGGTGACGCTCTACGAACTTGAACCGGCCCCCGGCATCAAGTCGTCCCGCGTCATTTCCCTCGCCGACGATATCGCACGCTCGATGAGCGCCATCTCGGCCCGCGTCGCGGTCGTCCCCGGCCGCAACGCCATCGGCATCGAATTGCCCAACAAGACCCGGGAAACCGTTTACCTGCGCGAACTGCTCGCTTCGGCAGATTACGACAAGGCCAAGGCCAAGCTCCCGATCTGCCTCGGCAAGACCATCGGTGGCGAGCCGATCATCGTCGATCTGGCGCGCATGCCCCATCTTCTGATCGCCGGCACCACCGGATCGGGCAAGTCGGTCGGCATCAACACGATGATCCTTTCGCTCCTGTACAAGATGTCGCCCGAGCAGTGCCGTCTGATCATGATCGACCCCAAGATGCTGGAATTGTCCGTCTATGACGGCATCCCGCACCTCCTCACCCCGGTGGTCACCGACCCCTCCAAGGCCGTCGTCGCGCTCAAATGGGCCGTCCGCGAGATGGAGGATCGCTACAAGAAGATGAGCAAGGTCGGCGTACGCAATATCGATGGGTTCAACGCCCGCATCGCCGAAGCCGCCGCCAAGGGCGAGGTCATCACCCGCACCGTCCAGACCGGGTTCGACCGCGAGACTGGCGAAGCCATTTTCGAATCGGAAGAGTTCGATCTCCAGCCCCTGCCCTATATCGTCGTCATCGTCGACGAGATGGCCGATCTGATGATGGTGGCCGGCAAGGATATCGAGGGTGCCATCCAGCGCCTCGCCCAGATGGCCCGCGCCGCCGGTATTCACCTGATCATGGCCACCCAGCGTCCCTCGGTCGACGTCATCACGGGTACGGTGAAGGCAAACTTCCCCACCCGCGTCTCCTTTCAGGTGACCTCCAAGATCGACAGCCGTACCATCCTTGGCGAGCAGGGCGCCGAACAACTCCTCGGCAACGGCGACATGCTTTACATGGCGGGCGGCGGGCGCATCAAGCGACTGCACGGTGCCTTTGTCGCCGATGGCGAGGTCGAGGACATCGTCTCGCATCTCAAGAGCCAGGGCACCCCCGAATATCTCGATTCGATCACCACCGAGGACGATGACGGCTCGATGGGCGGGTTTGACGATGACGGCGGGTTCGGTGGATCGGGCGACGAGCTTTACGACAAGGCCGTCAACATCGTTCTCACCGACAAGAAGGCCTCGACCTCCTATATCCAGCGGCGCCTCTCGGTCGGCTACAACAAGGCTGCCTCCCTCATCGAGCGCATGGAACAGGAGGGGATCATTTCCCCGGCCAACCATGCCGGCAAGCGCGAGGTGCTGATCGGTGACAATGCGGATGGATATTGACCGGGGGCAACTCACGACCCCGGTCACGATTTGCTGAGCGCCGCCATCCGATATCTGCCGTAATCGGCTTTTAAACACCTGTGCCAAGGGGCAAAGTGCAAAAGCCTTTCGGAGACGTCCTGATGATTCGCCTCAAAGCCTTGCTGGTTCTTCTTGCTGCAACGCTCCTGCTGTCCGCACCGGCGGCGGCCCAGACCCGATCCCTCTCCGCCGATGAGGAGTTCATCCTCCAGGAGCTTTCGGACCACAACACCGCCATCCGCACCATGGCGGGCCGGTTCGTCCAGGTCGATAGCCAGGGCGGGCAGATCGAGGGTACTTTCTTTCTCAAACGCCCCAATTTCGTGCGTTTCCGCTACGCACCGCCCAGCCGTGAAGAAATCATCTCCCAGGGCCGGGGCTTTTACGTCATCGACCGCGAGCAGCGCACCCAATACGCCTATGCGCAGGATCACGTGCCCCTGCGCCAGTTCCTGGGCGAGCAGGTTTCCCTGATCACCACCAATCTCTCCGATGTCGTCATGAGCGAAACCCATGTCGCGGTCATGATCACCGACGACAGCCCGATCGGGACGGTGCAGGTCTCGCTGATCTTTGACCGGGCGACGCTCGATCTCGTGCAATGGAGCCTCATCGAGCCTTCCGGCGTCGAGACGACGTTCTCGATCCAGGAAACCGAGAAAAACGTCGATATTCCGGACCATTATTTCTATATCGATCCCACTTACCGCTCGGTCGCCTCGCCACAATAGGCAGCCGGGGTTTACCTCGGGCCAATGCTCGGAGATAAGGGGAATCGTCATTTTCCCTCTCCGAGCATCCCATGCCTTCGCTTGCCACCTGGAACATCAATTCCGTCCGGCTCCGTCTGCCCATCGTCCTCGAATTCCTGGCCACCTACGCGCCCGATGTCCTGTGCCTGCAGGAGATCAAATGCACCAACGACCAGTTTCCCGCCCGGGCGCTGGACGATGCTGGCTATATCCATCAGGCGGTGCACGGCCAGAAGGGCTATCACGGGGTTGCCATTCTCTCGAAAGTGCCGCTGGACGAGATCGCGACGAGAGGTTTCTGCGGCATACCGGACAGCCGCCACATCTCGGCCCGACTCGATCTGGGGCACGGTCCGATGACCGTGCACAATTTCTATATCCCGGCCGGGGGTGACGAACCGGACCCGGAGATCAATCCCAAATTCCGCCACAAGCTCGATTTTCTCGCCGAAATGCAGGAGTGGTTTGATGATCTCGTTTTCGACCGCGGCCAGTTGATCTGCGGGGACTTCAACGTGGCGCCGCACGAAAACGACGTCTGGAGCCACAAACAACTCCTCAAGATTGTCTCGCACACGCCCGTCGAAACCGAAGCGCTGGACCGCCTGCTCGCCCGACGCAATTGGGTCGATCTCGTGCGCCAGCACATCCCTATAGAGGAAAAGGTCTATTCCTGGTGGAGCTACCGGGCCAAGGACTGGGACCTCTCGGACCGCGGCCGCCGGCTCGACCATATCTGGGGAACGCGCGACGTCGCTGCCCATGCCCGCGCCGCCCATATCCTGCGTCCGGCCCGCGGGTGGTCGGACAAGCCCTCCGACCACGTGCCGGTCATCGTCGAATTTGCCTGATCGGAAGTTTAAGTGAACGAATTGAACGGATTTCGTATAATTCGTTCACGAATACGACGAGGCGTCGAGACTTTTCACCGTGTGAAGCGGGACGCCAATCCCGTAACGCGATCGAGATAATTGACGAGATCGTGGCGCAGGATGGCAGCGACGCTTTCCGCGAGCGGGGGATCGGAACGCAGGATTTTCAGGAACGGCTCGCGGGGCACGAATAAAAGTTCGGACGAACGCCGCGCCACTACGGTTTCGGCGCGCGGTCGCGTAAGCATCAGGCCCATCTCTCCGACGAGAGCAGGGGGATCGATGATGAAGCGCCCGCTGTCGGTTTGGGTCTCGCGGGCTTCGAGCTGGCCCGAAACCAGGACATAGGCCCCGTTTGCCGCCACGCCGGCCTCAAAGATCACGTCGCCGGGCGCAACCGAAAGGGCTTCGGACGCAAACGCCAAAAGCTTGAGTTGCTCGTCATCGAAATCGGCAAAGAAGTCGAGCGCCCTGAATGCGCCGGACTCGTCAAATGCCATCGTGCTGCCCCCGCAAGCGATACTGCAGCCACATTCTTGGCATATTTCGCCAAAAGGTCAAAGACTTGGCGATTTTGGACCCATGCGGGCGCGCCTTGCCCGCGAACGATCCCACCGGTCTAGGGGACGAGCCGGTAGCCGCCTTCCTCAGTAACAAGGAGCCGAGCGTTGGAAGGATCGCGCTCGATCTTCTGGCGTAAGCGATAGATATGGGTTTCGAGCGTATGGGTGGTGACGCGGTTGTTATACCCCCAAACCTCCGAGAGGAGGATATCGCGCGATATGGTCCGGGGGCCCTGGCGATAAAGGTATTTCAGAATCGAGGTTTCCTTGTCGGTGAGGCGGATCTTGGCCCCTTCGCCGTTCTCGAGCAGCTTGGCCGCCGGCTGGAACCTGTAGGGCCCGATGGAGAAAACCACGTCCTCGCTCTGGTCATGCTGGCGCAGCGCGGTGCGCACTCGGGCCAGCAGCACGGGGAAGCGGAAGGGCTTGGTCACATAGTCGTTGGCCCCGCTCTCGAGCCCCAGCACCTCATCGGCCTCGGTGTCCTGCCCGGTAAGCATGATGACCGGCGCGCGGAATCCTTCCTTGCGCATGATCTTGAGCGCCTCCCGCCCGTCCATGTCGGGGAGGCCGACATCGAGCAGCATCAAATCGAGTGTCTCTCCTCGGGCGGTTTCACGCGCGGCGGCGGCGGTGCCGGCTTCAAGGAGTGTAAATTCTCCCAATGGCTCGAACTGCTCGCGCAGAAGCGATCGCAACTCGGCGTCATCATCAACGATCAGCAGGCGGCGCTTATTCATTCCGAGCCCTCTAGACCTTTTTGCGTGGCGGCCGTTCGGCAGCAAACGGCTGGTTTTCCATATGTTTATCTACGTATAAATATGGCGGGTCAGCGGGCGGACCGATCAAATCGCCGTTACCGTTCGCCGAACAGCGCCGATCCCACCCGCACCTGGGTCGCCCCCATGAGAACGGCGGTTTCGAAATCCGCGCTCATACCCATGGAAAGCTTTTGTACGCCAGCCTGTTCCGCCAGGGCCGCCAGTTGTGCGAAAAATGGGCCCGCAGGGAGTTCCGCTGGCGGAATACACATAAGCCCCACCACCTCGAGCCCATGGACCGTTCGGCATCGGGCGACAAAATCCTTAGTCTCCGCAACAGCGATTCCGGCCTTTTGCGGTTCGGCTCCGATATTGACCTGAACAAAACACGGCAGGCGCCGGCCTTGCCTTTGCATTTCCTCGGACAGCACCCTGGCCAGCTTTTCGCGATCCACGCTCTCGATGCAGTCGAAAAGAGCAACCGCGTCCCTGGCCTTGTTGGTCTGGAGTGGCCCGATGAAGTGCAGCATGATGTCGGGATATTGCGCCTTGAGCGCGGGCCATTTGACTTGCGCCTCCTGCACCCGGTTTTCGCCGAAAACCCGGTGGCCGACCTCGAGCAAGGGCACAATGGCCTCCGGGTCGAAGGTTTTCGAGACGGCCACGAGGTCGGGCGCTTTTCCCGCGCCGATTCGCCTGGCGGCGCGGGCGATGCGATCATTTATGGCAGCTAGGCGCTCTGCGGCGGATTCCGGGGTACTCTGGGGCATCAGCGGAGTTGACCTCGCTTGGCTTTTCTGGTGATGGTCCCCTACCCAAATCCACGGTCAATCGAGAAGTCAAGGACCGGCATGCCCATCATGGTCGAGCCCCAGGAAAAGAGCGCCGGCGACGCCCGGGCCGAGCGTTACAACCCGCGCGAGAGCGAGCCGTTCTGGCAGGGCGTGTGGTCGGAGCGCGAAAGCTTTGCCTCGCGCGAGAACGACACACGTGAACCTTATTACGTCCTTGAGATGTTCCCCTACCCCTCGGGCCGCATCCATATGGGCCATGTGCGCAACTATACGATGGGCGATGTGGTCGCGCGCTTCCAGCGGGCCAAGGGGAAAAACGTACTCCACCCTATGGGTTGGGATGCCTTCGGCATGCCCGCGGAAAACGCGGCCATGGCCAATAGGGTCCATCCGCGCGAATGGACCTATGCAAACATCGCGGCAATGCGCAAGCAATTGCAATCAATGGGTTTTTCGCTCGATTGGGGCCGGGAGTTCGCGACCTGCGACGAGGATTATTACCACCGCCAGCAGATGCTGTTCCTCGATTTTCTTGAGAATGGCCTCGTTACCCGCAAGACCTCAAAGGTCAACTGGGACCCGGTGGACCAGACTGTCCTGGCCAATGAACAGGTGATCGACGGGCGCGGCTGGCGCTCGGGCGCGCTTGTCGAGCAGCGCGAGCTGACTCAGTGGTTCTTCAAGATTTCCGACTTTGCCGAAGACCTACTCGCTGGGCTCGATACGCTCGAGAATTGGCCGGAAAAGGTGCGGCTGATGCAGCGCAACTGGATCGGGCGCTCCGAGGGACTGCGCATTCTTTTCGAAATCGTCGACGGCGGTACCGTCGAAGTGTTTACGACGCGCCCCGATACCTTGTTCGGTGCCTCCTTCATTGCGCTTTCGGCCGACCACCCCCTTGCGGCGGAACTCTCCAAGTCCGATCACGCGCTCAAGGCATTCGTTGCCGAATGCCGCCGTATGGGGACGGCCGCCGAAGCAATCGAGACGGCGGAAAAAAAGGGTTACAGAACCCCCCTGACGGTCAGGCACCCTGTGATCGAGGGGGCTACGCTCCCGGTATACGTCGCCAACTTCGTCCTCATGGAGTATGGAACCGGCGCCATTTTCGGCTGCCCGGCGCACGACCAACGGGATCTCGATTTCGCCAACGCTTACGGCTTGCCGGTCTTTCCGGTCGTGCTGCCCGAAGGGGAAAGCGCGGAAACATTCGCTGTAACCACAGAGGCTTATACCGGTCCGGGCATTGCCTTCAATTCGGGTTTCCTTGATGGGCTGGCGATCGACGACGCCAAGGAGAAGATCGCCTCCGTCCTCGAAGCCCGCACCATAGAGGGCGCGCCGCAAGCCACCCGGCAGGTCAATTACCGCCTGCGCGATTGGGGCATTTCGCGTCAGCGCTATTGGGGATGCCCGATCCCGGTGATCCACTGCGAGGTGTGCGGGGTCGTCCCCGTGCCCAAAAAGGATCTGCCGGTGCGCCTGCCCGAGGACGTCGAATTCGACACACCCGGCAACCCGCTCGACCGGCACCCAACCTTCCGCAACGTCGATTGTCCGCAATGCGGCGCGCCAGCTCGGCGCGAAACCGACACGATGGACACCTTCGTTGATTCGTCCTGGTACTTCGCGCGCTTTACCGCGCCACATGCCGATGCGCCGACGATTCCGTCCCTCGCGGACAAGTGGCTGCCGGTCGACCAGTATATAGGCGGGATCGAGCACGCGATCCTCCACCTGCTCTATTCGCGCTTTTTCACCCGCGCGATGCAAAAATGCGGTCACCTGGACGTCGCCGAACCCTTCAAGGGGCTCTTCACCCAGGGCATGGTCACGCATGAAACCTACCGCGACGCCAAGGGCGAATGGGTGGCGCCCGCCGATGTCCGCATCGAGACGTCCGAGGGTGTTCGCATCGCCCGGCATCTTGCGACCGGCACCGAGATCGCCATCGGTTCGGTCGAGAAGATGTCGAAGTCCAAGAAAAACGTGGTCGATCCCGATGAGATGATCGCAACCTATGGTGCCGATACGGCGCGCTGGTTCGTCCTCTCCGATTCGCCTCCCGAACGTGACGTCCAATGGACCGAGGCGGGCATCGAGGGCGCCTGGCGTTTTGTTCAGCGTGTCTGGAAGCTCGTCAATGACGCCCGGGCGGTGATCGAGCTTCCTGCCCAGCCCGGCGGCGGCGATGCGGTCGCAAGCGAAATGCTCAAGGTTGCCCATCGGGCCACCGCCCATGTGGGCAGCGACATCGCCGGCTTGCGGTTTAACCGCGCCGTCGCCCAGATCCACGAGTTCGCCAACGCCATCTCCCGTTTCATCAATGAAATGGACCCATCACCGGCCGAGGTCCGTATCGAGGCGCTCCGCGTCGCCGTGACCCGCCTCGTGCAGCTGATTGCGCCGATGATGCCGCACCTGGCCGAAAGTTGCTGGCGGATCTTGGGATACGAATCGCTCGTCTGCGATACGCCATGGCCCGAGGCTGATCCAAGCTACCTCGTTGACGATACGGTGGTCCTGGCCGTGCAGGTCAACGGCAAGCGCCGCGGCGAGATCGAAGTGGCAAAAGATGCGCCGAATGCCGACGTCGAGGCAAAAGCCTTGTCACTGGAAGCAGTTGCGCGCATTCTCGGGACGAACCCGCCGCGAAAGGTAATCGTCGTGCCCAACAGGATCGTCAATGTGGTGGCCTAGCATCCGTAACGGCGCGCTCGGCATGATCGCACTGGCCGCCCTCGTCCTTTCCGGTTGCACGGTGACCCCTCTGCACGCGGACCGTACGACGGTGGGATCCGGCGCGCGCCCGATGGCCTATGCCGTGCCGTCCTCCCGGCTCGAGCAGGTTGTCTATCAGACCCTGGCCGCCCGGCTCGGCACCGCACGCGGCGAAAACGCGTTGCAGTTGACGGCGAGTGTTTCGGTCTCCCAGTCCCGTATCGGGCTCTCGAACCCTCCGTCTCCTGTGGTCGACCGTCAGATCGTCGCGACCATCCGTTATCGCGTTGAAAGAGAAGGCGAAATTGTAGCCTCGGGCACACGAACGGGCACCTCGGGCTATCGCTCCACCGGACAGATCGTCGCAGACGATGCCGCGCGGCAGAATGCGGACGAAGAGGCGGTGCGCGCCGCTACACAGGCGGTTATCGCCGCACTCCTGTCTGATCCTGCTTTGCAATGACGGCGCTCAAAGGCAAGGACATCGCCGCTTTCCTTGCCCGGCCTGACCTCTCACAAGGGCTGGTTCTCGTCTATGGGCCCGATGCCGGCCTTGTCAGCGAAAATGCTGGCCTTGTCGTCAAACGGCAGATGGGAGAAAATCCCGATCCGGAGTCGCTCATCACCCTGCAGATGAGCGAGATCGAGGCCGATCCGCAACGCCTGGGGATCGAGACGCGCACGCCCTCGCTTTTCGGAGGCGACAGGCTGATCCGCATCCGCAACGCAAACAACAAGCTCGCCCCGACGCTGGCCGAATTGCTCGATGAGGGCCTTCCTGTGCTTGTTGTTGTCGAAGGCGGCGATTTCAAGCCTTCGGAGGCCCTACGGAAGCTCGCCGAAGCCCGAAAGGATGCCCGTGCGCTGCCCTGTTATGCCGATACCGGCCAGGCCGTCGATCTACTGATCCGCCAGACCCTGGCGGAAAACAAGATCCGCTCGGAACCCGATCTCGCGCCACTGTTGCGCGACATGCTCGGCAATGACCGCCAAGTGACGCGTCGTGAACTCGAAAAGCTCGTGCTTTATGCGGGCGAAGGCGGCACCCTCACCCGCGACGATGTACTGGCCCTCTGCGGTGACAACGGAGCACTAGCACTCGATGCGATGGTCGATGCCATCGGGACAGGCCATGCAGGCAGGCTCGACGATGCGATGATCCGCGCGGGTGCCGCAGGCACCGACGCGCAGCGTCTCCTCGCCGTTGCGCTAGGCCATTTTTCGCGCTTGCGCGCGATGCGTGCGGAAATCGACGCGGGGGCGACGGCTGACCAGGTTCTTGCCCGCGCCACTCCGCGCGTCCATTTTTCCCGCAAGTCGGCATTGGAACAGCAATTGCGGCTATGGACCGATTCCAGCCTGGCGGCGGCCTGCGCGCGTCTCGCCGGCGCTATCGCGCAAAGCCGCAAGACCGCCCCGCTGGCGCCGGCCATAGCGCGCCAAGCCCTGCTCGCGATCTGCATGGCCGCGGCCCGCCGGTAATTTATTACGTAATTTCAAAGACTTGAAAGAAAACCCGCGCAATGTTTCACATGAAACGCGGCGCTTCGCTTAGCCAATCAACCGCGAGCAGACGAGGTCGAGTTGGTCGAGCGTCTTGTAGCGGATTTCAAGTTTGCCGCCCTTGTCCTTGTGATCGAGGGTGACAGAAAGCCCCAGCGTGTCGGAAAGCTGCTTTTCCAGCGCCAAGGTATCGGCGTCCTTGACCGCAGGCGAGCGCGGCGCCGAGGGAACCCCCTTGCGGGCTTCGGTGTCTTTCTGGTGCAGTGCTTCGGCCTCGCGGACCGAAAGACCAGCCGAAACGATGCGATGCGCCAGGCCGAGCGGGTCTTCCGAAGTAATGAGGGTGCGGGCGTGACCCGCCGTCAATTCACCGCGCTCGAGCATGGACTGCACTTCGGCTGGCAGTTTCAAAAGCCGCAGTGTGTTCGCGACATGGGAGCGCGACTTGCCGATGACCTGCGCAAGATCCTGCTGCGTGTATTCGAACTGTTCGATCAGCTGCCCGTAACCCTGCGCCTCTTCGAGCGGGTTAAGGTCGGCGCGCTGGACGTTTTCGATAATGGCTAGCTCGAGCGCTTCCTTATCATCCACCTCGCGGACGATGACCGGAACTTCATGCAAGCCGGCGCGCTGTGCGGCTCGCCACCGCCGCTCGCCCGCAATAATCTCGAACACATCGGGCCCTTGATCGCTCGGTCGCACCAGAAGCGGCTGCATCACGCCTTTTTCGCGAATCGAATTGGTGAGATCCTCGAGAAGCTCGGGATCGAAACCCTTGCGCGGATTGGCCCGGCTCGCGATGATGAATTCGACCGGCAGGCGGCGCACGCCCGAACCGGTATCGGCCTGCCGCGGCGCGTCGACTGGGGTCATGTCGCCGATAAGCGCGGCGAGACCGCGACCGAGACGCGAGGGTTTATCGTTCATGGTACTCTCCATCATGCGGCCCGCAGCTGCCGCTCACGCTTGATGACCTCGGTGGCCAGCCGCAGATAAGCTTGGCTACCAGCGCATTTGAGATCATAAAGCAGAGCTGGCTTGCCATAGCTCGGCGCCTCGCTCAAGCGCACATTGCGCGGGATGACCGTGTCGTAGACAAGCCCGCCCATATGCTCGCGCACATCGCTCAGAACTTGCTCCGAAAGATTGTTGCGCTTGTCGTACATGGTCATCACCACGCCCTGGATCGAAAGCGCGGGATTGAGCGTGGAGCGAATTTGCTCAATTGTTTGAAGCAGTTGGCTTAAACCCTCAAGAGCAAAGAACTCGCACTGCAACGGCACCAGCACAGCATGAGCAGCCGTGAGGGCATTGATCGTCAGAAGGTTGAGCGAAGGTGGGCAATCGACCAGCACATAGGTCACGGGCTTACCGTCGATCAAAACCTCTCCGACGTTCCGCAGAGCCTCACGTAACCGGAAAGCGCGGTCGCGTTCGGTGGCAATGGTCAATTCCACGCCAAGAAGGTCCATCGTCGAGGGGACGACCGCCACATTGGGTACGCTGGTTGCCACAGTGGCATCGGCCACGCTCGCCTCACCCAATAGCAAATCATACGAGGAACGCTCGCGCTGTTGCCGCGACAGACCTAGTCCCGTCGAAGCATTGCCTTGCGGGTCGAGATCTACGATCAGCACACGCTCTCCGATCGCCGCAAGCGCAGTAGCGAGATTGATCGCGGTCGTCGTCTTGCCGACGCCGCCCTTTTGATTGGCAAGGGTTAATATACGCGGATGCATGTGGCCTCCGGCCCCGATGGGGCCCATTCCAGATCACGCGATCCGCTCAAGGCTCGAAATCTCGAGAATTACACCCTGGGGATCGACTATACTTTGATGCTTTACCACAGCCGTGCGCCAGACTGAATCCGCCTCACGCATTTCTTCACCATATTCCCGCCCCTTATGCAGAAAAGCCGTTGTGCCTGGCTGCCAGAAATGAGCGAGATAGCCGAAAAGCATAGGCAAACCGGCCAATGCACGCGCTGTAAGCACGTGAACGGCGCCCATTTCAGCAATGTCGACCTCTTCGATCCGTTGGGCGTGAACGGTCGCGGGAAGCCCAAGCTCGCGGACGATGGCCTTCAAAAACGCACATTTGCGGGTGCGGGACTCGATCAAATGGAGGTGAACAGGGCGGTTCTTGAGAGCAATTGCCAAAGGCAAGGCGGGAAATCCGCCACCAGAGCCGATATCCACGATCCTGGCCGGCGTTTGCGCCGCGATATGGGCCTCGATTAGCGGCAAGAGCTGGAGCGAATCGAGAATGTGCCGTTCCCACAGCGCGCCCACTGTTTCACGTGAAACGAGATTCTGCATGTGCTGCCATTTTTCGAGGCTGGCGCAAAACCGTTCCAGATCGGCTTGAACCTCCGCCTGCCTACGCCCGAAACTTGTGGCGAAGGGGGCGAGTGACCCTGTTTTGTCGGCTAGGATGGTCACCCGGCCTTCCTCTCCATCGTGCCCCGCCGGATGACCGCGAGGATGAGTGTCAGCGCCGCAGGTGTCACCCCCTCGATTCGCTGCGCCTGGGCAATGGTCTGAGGCCGGGCAGCAAGGAGCTTTTGCTTCATCTCGTTCGAAAGCCCCGGCAGCGCGGCGTAGTCGAGCCAGGCCGGGATCTCGCGCGCCTCATCGCGCCGCACTGCCTCGACGTCTTCCTTCTGGCGTTCGAGATAGACCGAATATTGCGCGTCAATAGCTAGTTGATCGTAAGTCTCTGGCTTTATTGATGAAATTTCCGGCCAGATGGTTTCGACTGCTACCCGTGCAACGTCCGGATAGCTCATCAACTCGAATGCAGAGCGGCGAACGCCGTCGGCATTGACATTGACCCCGGCCTTGCGCGCCTCGGTGGGCGAGACGGTCAGCGACCTCAGGAGCAGACGCCCACGCTCCAGGGACTGCCGGCGCTCAAGGAAATGCTCCCGGCGGCGTTCTCCCACCAGGCCCACATCGATCCCCAATTGGGTCAGCCGCTGGTCCGCGTTGTCCACCCGGAGATGGAGCCGGAATTCCGCGCGCGACGTGAACATGCGATAAGGCTCGGTTACGCCCCGCGAGATCAGATCATCGATCATGACGCCGAGATAGGAATTGGTGCGCGAAAGGACTAAGGGCTCCCGCCCAAGGGCGGCAAGCGCTGCATTGGCTCCAGCGAGCAGCCCTTGGGCAGCGGCTTCCTCATAACCGGTCGTTCCATTGATCTGTCCGGCAAGATAGAGCCCCGGCAGAGCGCGCAACATCAAGGCCGGTGTCAGTTCACGCGGGTCGACATGATCGTATTCTATCGCGTAACCAGCACGCTTGATGGCGACGTTCTCCAGCCCCGGCATGGTCTTGAGAAAGGCAAGTTGCACATCTTCAGGCAGCGACGTGGAGAGTCCGTTGGGGTAGATCGTCGGATCGTCCAACCCCTCTGGCTCGAGGAAAACCAGATGGCTGTCCCGATCTGAAAAGCGCACAATCTTGTCTTCGATCGAAGGGCAATAGCGTGGCCCCCTTGATTGAATGCGACCAGAATACATTGCGGATTTCGCAAGATTTTCCGAAATGATGCGGTGCGCCGCGACATTGGTTCGAGTTTCGTAACACGCGATTTGCGTGATTTCGATCGTCTCTGTTAGAGCCGAGAACGGTTCGGGTGGGTTGTCGCCCATCTGGGGCTCAAGGACGGAAAAATCGATTGAATGAGCGTCAAGCCGCGGCGGGGTCCCGGTCTTGAGCCGGCCAAGCTGAAGCCCGAGCGCCTCAAGGCGTTCGGACAAACCGAGGACCGGTTTTTCGCCTGCCCTCCCCGCCGGGATGGTTTCCTCGCCACGGTGTATCAGGCCCCGCAGGAAGGTGCCGGTCGTGAGAACGACGGCCTTGGCCATAATCCGGCGTCCGTCAAGCAGGACGACGCCGCGCACTTTACCATCGGCGACGATGAGATCGTCGACTTCCCCTTCGACGATCTCGAGATGTGGAGTGGCCAGGAGTTCTGCCTGCATAGCCTCGCGATAAAGCTTGCGGTCCTCCTGTGCACGCGGACCGCGCACGGCGGGTCCCTTGCGGCGATTGAGGACGCGGAACTGGATGCCACCCTTGTCGGCGATACGGCCCATCAGACCATCAAGCGCGTCGATCTCGCGCACCAGATGCCCCTTGCCGAGCCCTCCAATAGCTGGGTTGCAACTCATCTCGCCAACGGTCGCGAAGCGGTGGGTAACGAGTGCCGTCGCAACCCCAAGCCTGGCCGATGCCGCAGCGGCCTCCGCCCCGGCATGTCCGCCACCGACAATGATAACGCCGTAATCGTTCATGGCTCTTGAGTCTTGTTCTGCCGCGCGCGTGGGGCCGAGGCCCTAAGTTCCCTTGCCGCAAAGCGCGCTTTGATGTTTCACGTGAATCGCGCCACGCATAATTCAATCGTGTTTCACGTGAATCGCCGATACTCCTGCAGAGCTAAAGCGCGTTCCACGTGAATCATTTGCCGATACAGAATCCGGCAAATAACCGGTCCAGTACTGCCTCGCTGTCGATCAGGCCGATCAGGCCAGCGAGCCTGTCGGACGCTCGGCGCAAATCTTCGGCGCAGATCTCGGCATGTGCGAAATGCGCCAATGCCCCTTTTACGTCGTCGACTGCCGCTTCGATCGCCATGCGATCGCGCATATGGCTGATGAGAACGGGTTCACCTGCACCGAAGCGGTCTTCCATATGGCTTTGCAGCCGGTTTAGCAAGTCGCCAATACCCTCGCCGGTATTGGTCGAGATTGCAAAATCGACGGAAGTTCTGGTCGGGCCGAGATCTGATTTTGTAGCGATAGTCCAAACCGGGGTATCGCCTTTCACCTCTGAGGGGATGCCGGCATCCGCATCGGGGGCAATCAGCCACAAAACGAGATCGGCGGAAGTCATCGCCGTTCGCGCCCTGCGAATGCCTTCGGCTTCGGCAAGGCTACCAGTTTCGCGCAGGCCGGCGGTGTCCGTGAGGATCACTAGGGAGCCACCGAGATCGATGGCAACATCCTTGGTATCGCGTGTCGTACCGGCTTCGGCCGTGACGATGGCCAGGTCGGACCCTGCCAAAGCATTGAGAAGGCTTGATTTTCCGGCATTGGGCGCACCAGCGAGCACGACGCTAAAACCTTCACGGACAATGCGGCCACGCTCGAAACCTGAAAACGCTTCCTCCATGCTTGCGGCGAGCGCGGCTAGTCCGTCCGAGAAATGCGCTGGTAGGGCAAAGGGGACGTCATCCTCGTCGGAAAAGTCGAGATGGGCTTCGATTTCGGCGCGTGCGGCAAGGAGCTCGTTGCGCCACGTGACCACGAGGGTTGACAGCTCGCCTTCAAGGCGCGCAAGCGCCTGCCGGCGCTGGTGTTCCGTTTCCGCGGCAAGCAGGTCACCCAGGCCTTCGATGGCCGTCAGATCGAGCTTGCCGTTTTCGAAGGCGCGTCGGGCAAAATCTCCCGGACCGGCAAGCGAAATTCCCGGCATTCCGCATAGCGTCGCAAGGATGGCCTTGATCCCGGCGGGCGAGCCGTGCACCTGCAACTCCGCGCAGTCCTCGCCTGTAAAGGAATTGGGCGCCGGAAAGACCGCGACCATTCCTCTGTCGAGAAAAACGCCGGTTTGCGGATCGATGAGCGAAACTAGAGAGAGGCGCCGGGGCGGCGGCAGACCACCGCACAGTTCGCGCACCGCATCCAGGGCTGCGGAACCTGAAAGACGTATCACCGCGACGCCGGAAGGCAAGCTGCCGGACGACAGCGCAACAATGGTCTTCGATTGTCCGGTCACGTCCGGCCCGTCATCCGTTTCTATAGGCTCAGCGGCTCAAATAGTCGCGGAGCCGCACACCTGCAAGGCCACAGTGCGGCCGGTCAGGTGTTCATCGAATCGAAGAATTCGGAGTTCGACTTGGTCTGCCGGAGCTTATCGAGCAGGAATTCCATCGCATCGATGGTGCCCATGGGGTTGAGGATACGCCGAAGCACATACATCTTGCGCAGGATATCGGGCTCAACCAGCAGCTCTTCCTTACGGGTGCCGGACTTGGTGACGTCAATGGCCGGGAAGACGCGCTTGTCCGAAACCTTGCGGTCGAGGACAATTTCAGAATTGCCCGTGCCCTTGAATTCTTCGAAGATCACTTCGTCCATGCGGCTGCCGGTGTCGATCAGCGCCGTGGAGATGATTGTAAGCGAGCCGCCATCCTCGATATTGCGCGCAGCGCCAAAGAAGCGCTTGGGACGTTGGAGTGCATTGGCATCGACACCGCCCGTCAGCACCTTGCCCGAAGAGGGCACGACGGTGTTGTAGGCACGGCCGAGGCGCGTGATCGAATCGAGGAGGATCACCACGTCCCGCTTGTGTTCGACAAGACGCTTGGCCTTCTCAATGACCATTTCTGCGACCTGGACGTGGCGCGAAGCGGGCTCATCGAAGGTCGAAGAAATAACCTCTCCCTTGACCGAGCGCTGCATGTCGGTGACTTCCTCGGGGCGCTCGTCGATCAGAAGCACGATGAGGTAACATTCGGGGTGATTGGTTGCGATCGATTGTGCGATATTTTGCAACAATACGGTTTTACCGGTACGTGGAGGCGCAACAATCAGTGCGCGCTGGCCCTTGCCGAGTGGGGCAACCAGGTCGATAACCCGGGCCGAGCGATCCTTGACCGTGGGATCGCCGATCTCCATGCGCAGCCGCTCATCGGGATAAAGCGGCGTCAGATTGTCGAAGTTGATCTTGTGACGGACCTTTTCGGGGTCCTCGAAATTGATCGTATTGACCTTTAAAAGCGCAAAATAGCGCTCGCCTTCCTTGGGGGACCGGATCTGTCCCTCGACCGTATCGCCTGTTCTTAAACCAAACCGTCGGATCTGGGATGGGCTGACGTAAATATCGTCGGGCCCGGGGAGATAATTGACGTCGGGAGATCGCAGAAACCCGAACCCGTCGGGAAGTACTTCGACCACGCCTTCGCCGATGATTTCGACGTCCCGGGTCGCCATTTGTTTGAGGATCGCAAACATCAATTCCTGCTTGCGCAGGGTATTGGCGTTTTCGATTTCGAGCTCTTCGGCAAAGGACTGCAATTCGGCCGGAGATTTGGCCTTGAGGTCCCTGAGCTTCATGAATTCCATGATCAGCCTTTGGAGGGATTAAGAGGACAAGAGATTAAGGGGAAAAGGCGCGGGTGTTCGCCGCTTGAGGTCACAACGAATGCGTGAGTTGGCGACTCCATAAACCATTCACGGGGGCGATTGCAAGCATAACCATCTTAAATGCCAACGGCCCACGATCCATATCGCGTCCGGTCAAAACGGCTTGACGATCACGGCCACCACAATGACGATCATCAGCACCGTCGGAATCTCGTTGATGGCCCGGAAATAGCGCGCCGAATTCGTATTCCTGTCCGCGGCAAAAGCCTTCTGGTGGCGGGTAAGGACGCCGTGGAACCCCGAAAGCGCGATGACGAAAACCGCCTTGAGCCACATCCAGCCCTGCGAAAAGTCGACCACCCCGAAGTAAAAGGCCAGCGTGAGCCCGAAGATCCAGCTTGCGATCATTGCCGGAGTGGTTATGCCTTTAAGAAGCCGCCGCTCCATGACCTTGAAGGTCTCGGACATTTCGGACCCCGGCGCGGCATCGGCGTGATAGACGAAAAGCCGCGGCAAATAGAGCGACCCGGCCATCCAGGCAATGACCGAGATGACATGCGCCGAAAGCGTGATGGCGTACCAGTTCATTGTTTTACGATCTCAATGAGGCGGGCGACGTTTTCGATAGGCGTCTGCGGCACGATGCCGTGTCCGAGATTGAAAATATGCGGGCGATTGGAAAAGGCCTCGACGATCTCTTGGGCGCGCGCCTCCATCTGCGGACCCCCGGCAACAAGCCGCAGCGGATCGAGATTGCCTTGAACCGCAAACTGCGCCGGCAATACGCTGTCGGCAAAAGCAAGCGGGGTGGCGTAATCGAGACCGATAACGTTAACCCCCGTCTCCCTTGCGTAACGGCCGATCAGGCCGGCCGCACCGCGCGGAAATCCGGTGATCACCGCATCGGGTACCGCGGCCCGCACCTTCTCGACCAGAGCCTTGTTGGGGGCGAGCACATAGGTTTCAAAAGCCAGTTCATCGAGATTGAGGGCCCAGCTTTCAAATATCTGCACCATATCGGCGCCCGCCGAGAGCTGAGCGATGAGATAATCGGCAGAGACATCGACGAGGAGCGTCATCAACCGAGCGAAAGCATCGGGATATTGTAGCGCGAAAAGCCGTGCTGCCGCTTGATCGGACGAGCCCCTGCCCCCGATCATATAAGTCGCCACTGTCCAAGGGGCCCCGCAGAAACCGATAAGCGTTTTTTCGGGCGCGAGCGCGGACTTGATTCGTCCAAGCGTTTCAAAGACCGGGGCGAGATTTGCCATTGCCATATCCGGGTCGAGCCGCCCGAGCGTATCCGTGGTTATCGGTTCGAGCACCGGCCCTTCTCCCGTTTCAAAGCGAACCGATTGGCCCAGCGCATCGGGAATGACGAGGATATCGGAAAAAAGGATTGCTGCGTCCAGATCGAAGCGCCGCAGGGGTTGCAGTGTTACCTCCGTTGCGAGTTCTGGCGCATAGCAAAGATCGAGAAAGCTTCCGGCCTTTTCTCGGACCTGCCTGTACTCGGGGAGATATCGCCCGGCCTGGCGCATGATCCAGACGGGCGGCCTGGCCTGGCGGATGCCGCGGGCGGTATCGAGCAATGGTTTTCCGGTTGGGTCTGGGCTGGTCATTTGCTCCCTTGCGGGCAATGCACCGGGCTGGCGGTGATCGTCCTTAGAAAGACTCTCTAAAAGAGTCTGTTTCTTCTTCTTGTCTGTGTTTTGCACCAATTGCGCCAAGCCCACAACCGGAGGGCTTGAGACGGCTGCTGCGGCATGGTGCCCCGCTCACCTCTGGGGATATGGCCGGCCGACCTACGACGAAAAACGCGCCAAACAACCGTTCTTTAAGGTTTTGTTAACCTTTGGGCCTGTGAATTCCTTTAACATTTCGTTAACCTCAATGCCGGCATCACCCGATGCGTTTTCCCCGCTATTGTCACCAGCCCTGATTCCGGCCCACAGCTTAACCATCTGTTAACCAAATCTGGCTTGATGGGGATATTTCCGCCCTAGGGATGCGATTGCCGTCCTATCGCTTTCCTTGTGGGCACCGATGTGGAAAAACCGTCGCGAGAATCCCGCGACAAGGCCTTTCCATGCTGATCCTGGCGTCCAATAGCCCAACGCGCAAAACCCTGCTCGAAGCTGTGGGTATGCCATTTTCGGTCATCACGGCGCCCATCGACGAGCGTGCAATCGAGCACGGGTTAACGAGAGAAGGCGCAACCAAGGCGCAGATCGCGCTAGCGCTTGCCAAAGCCAAGGCCCTCGCCGTCAGCTCCGCCCGGCTCGATGCGATTGTTATCGGCGCCGACCAGACGCTCTCCTGCGGCGCGCTGGACATCCACAAGCCCGATTCACGTGAAACGGCAAAACGGCAACTGCTCTCCCTGGCCGGAAAGACCCATCAACTGCACGCGGCTGCAGCGCTGGCAAAAAACGGAGAAATCCTGTGGTCGACGGTCGACAGCGTCGAGTTGTCCATGCGTGAAATATCGGATGCCGAACTCGATGCCATACTCGACCTCGAGGGAGAGGCAATATTGTCCTCGGTCGGTGGATATCGGCTCGAAGGCCCGTCGGTGCGGCTTTTCCAAAGCGTGAGGGGTGATTATTTCACGGTCCTGGGCCTGCCTCTCTTGCCCCTGCTCTCCGGCCTGCGCCAGATTGCACCCGAACTCTTCTTGCCTGCGATGCCCCAATGACCAGAAAAGCCTTCGTCATCGGCCACCCAATCGGCCACTCCAAATCGCCGCTGATCCACGGCAGCTGGCTTCGCGATTACGGGATCGACGGCACCTACGAAGCCATCGACATCGCCCCCGAAGCCTTGCCCGAATTCATCGACCGCCTGCGCGAGGGAGAATTTGCGGGAGGCAATGCCACCATCCCGCACAAGGAAGCCTTATTGGGACATTGTGACGCGGTCGATCCGCTCGCTAAAGACATCGGCGCCGTCAACACCCTCGAAATGAGGGGCGGGAAAATCCTCGGATCGAATACCGACTATCTCGGTTTCCTCGCCAATCTCGATGCCAATGCGCCGGGGTGGGACGCCGGGCTAAAAACCGCGATCGTTCTTGGGGCAGGGGGCGCGGCTCGCGCGATTCTCGCGGCCCTGCGGGCGCGAAACATCCCCCGGGTTCTCGTCCTCAATCGCGGTCTTGCGCGTGCGCGCAACCTTGCCGACCATTTCGGGTCGAGCATCGTGCCGGCGCGGCTCGCCGATTTTTCCGCGCTGGCGCCTGACGCCGGGCTGGTTGTCAACACCAGTTCGGTTGGCATGGGCGGCTCACGCTTTGAAGGTCTCGACCTTGCGGTGTTGCCCGCCGGGGCGGTGGTCAACGACATCGTTTATACCCCCCTTGTCACCCCGCTCCTTGCCGATGCAGCAACGCTTGGCTTGCGGGTTGTCGACGGGCTGGGCATGCTGCTCCATCAGGCAGTGCCCGGTTTTGCGGCCTGGTTCGGGGTGACCCCCGCCGTCACGCCTGCATTGCGGGAGCGCGTTCTTCAGGCGATGGGACAATGAGGATGCTGCGCGTAGGGTTGACCGGATCCATGGCGACCGGAAAAACTACCGTTCTCAACGCTGTTGCCGATCTGGGCATTCCCACCCATTCGGCAGACGAAGCCGTGCATGCTCTTTACGCGGGCGAGGCGGCTCCTCTGATCGAAACGGCGTTTCCCGGCACGACGGCTGGAGGTGTCGTCGACCGCGCCGCGCTGGCCGCGGTCCTGGCCGATCAACCCGAACGCCTTGGCGAACTTGAATCTCTGATCCACCCGCTGGTGCGGGAAATGGCGATGGCGTTTTTCGATGCTGCCGAGGCAGCGGGCGCCGATATGGCGGTGGTCGAGGTTCCGCTTCTTTTTGAAACCGGGGCGCTTTACGGGCTCGACAAGGTGATCGTCACCGCTTGCGATCCGGAGATTCAACGCGTTCGCGCCCTTGCCCGGCCGGGAATGACGGGGGAAAAGTTCGCCTTTCTGCTTTCCCGACAGCTCGATCAGGACGAGAAAAGAAAACGCGCCGATGTCGTCATCGACACCTCGGGGACGATGGAAGAAACGGTTGCAAGGACAAAAGCGGCCATTGCGTCGCTGCGCGCCGGAAATGGCGAATAAGGCTAGGGTACCACAATGCTGCGCGAGATCGTCCTCGATACCGAGACCACCGGCCTTTCTCCGCAGGGCGGCGACAGGCTGGTCGAAATCGGCTGCGTCGAACTCGTCAATCACGTGCCCACTGGGCAGAACCACCATGTCTACATCAATCCCGAGCGCGATATGCCCGAGGAGGCCTTTCGCGTGCACGGGCTTTCCGACGAATTCCTGCGCGACAAGCCCCGCTTTGCCGAAATCGCACCGGGATTTCTCGATTTCATTGCCGATTCGCCCCTCATCATTCACAACGCGCCCTTCGACATGGGGTTTTTGAACGCCGAACTCGAATGGTGTGGGCGGCCGCGGCTGGTCAATCCGGTGATCGATACGGTGATGCTGGCGCGCAAGATCCATCCTGGCGCGCGGGTTAGCCTTGACGCCCTCTGCAAGCATTACGGGATCGATAATTCCCGCCGCACGCTGCACGGAGCGCTGCTCGATTCCGAAATTCTCGCCGAGGTTTATCTCGAGTTGATCGGCGGCCGGCAGGTGGCGTTGGCGCTTTCTGCCGAAGTCTTGTCCGCACGGCATGAGGCTGGCGGCCGCATGCCTGCCCGCCAGCGTCCCGCGCCTTTGCCGCCACGCGGCTCGGCGGCGGAAGTCGAGGCGCACCGCGCCTTTATAGCCGAAATGGGCGAAAAAGCCCTCTGGGCGCAATACGAAAGCTGAAAGAAAAACTCCGGCCGGGGCCGGGGTTCTAGTCTTTTCCCTCAAAGGGACGAAAGGTCAGTTGACCGTGGTCGGTGCGCCGTCCTGGGCCGCCTGCTTCTGCTTTTCGGCGGCTGCCGCAAGGTTCCGGCGGAACAGCGCAAGGAAATCAACCGGCTCGAGCATGAGGGGCGGGAAGCCGCCCTGCTGGATCGTCGAGGCGAGCACCTGGCGCGCGAACGGGAAGATCAGCCGCGGGCCTTCGACCATCAAAAGCGCGCTGAGCTGGTTTTCCGGGATGTTCTTGACCCGGAAAAGCCCGCCATAGACGAGCTCGAGCGCGTAGATGACGCTGCCCTGGCGCTCGGTCTTGACATTGAGGCCCAATTCCACCGCATAGGTGTCGTCGGCCTGCTTTTTGACCTGGACGTTGATATTGACGTTCGAGGTGGGCTGCTGGGCGCCCGGCAGGAGCGAGGCGGGGGCGTTGGGGCTCTCAAAGCTCAAGTCGCGTATATACTGGCCGATGATTCCAAAGGAGGGAGCCTGTGCGGGATCGACGGCGCCGGAATCGATTGCCGGTGTTTCCGGGTTGGGGGTGTCCTCAGCCATATCTGTCCTTCTCGGGGTTCCGGTGTAATGCCCCACCATGCCCTTTGAGCCCGGCGCGGCCATGTTGGCCGTCTGGCTAGCACTTTTGGCCAGGCTTCACAAGGCGAGGCGGATTGGCCCTTCGCGCCGGACGTTCAGCGGAAGGAATCGGAATCGAGGTCAATCGATTTGATGCCCGGTCCGGGGTTGGACGGCCGATAGGTAGTAACGACCACCATGTTACGGCTCAGAGCCGAATAAATGGCGTCGCGGACGGCCGGGATGAGCAGCACGAAACCCACGGCATCCGTAATAAAGCCGGGCACCAGAAGCAGCACGCCGGCAATGGCCAGCATCATGCCGCCCGCGAAATTCCGGGCCGGGATTTCCCCGCGCGCCATCATCGCGCGGGAATCGATGATGAGCCCCATGCCCTGCCAGCGCACGATGAGAAGACCCGCTGCCGCGGTGGCAATGATGGCGCCAAGGGTTGCCAATATGCCGATCTGTCCGCCGACCCAGATGAAGCCGGCGATTTCGAGAAACGGCACAAGCAGGATCGAAACGAGGATGATGCGGCGCATTTGGCTCCCTTTTCGAAGGTTGATCGCGTATGCTTGTACGGCTATCGGCGTGCGAAGGTGGTTTGCACGGCCCGATTGCTTATATATAGGTCAACCAGACCTTCGTTGCGACCCATCCATGGTCTTTGCTCGACCCGGCAGGAACCGGATCGCCGGGCGGCGTTTTAAAAGTCATGGGCCGGGATCGGACCCGTATGGGAGTTAAAGAAAGAGACCATGGGCGATTTTCTCGATTTCCCCACCGTCATCGTCATCGTCGTCGCCGTCGTGGTGCTTTTGCGCCTGCGCTCGGTTCTGGGCACGCGTACGGGCAATGAGCGCCCGCCCTCACAGCGCTACGAAAGCATTTCGCGCTCCCGGCCCGATAATGACGACACCGTTGTGCCGCTCCCGACGCGAAAGACGCAGACGATCGACGCCGATGCCGAGCGTGCCCAGCGCAAGCTTGAGGCTGAAATCGAGAAATATTCGGTCGGCAAGCCCGAACTCGCCCGCGGGCTCGCCGCGGTTGCCGACGCCGACGCCAATTTCACCCCCAAGAGTTTCATCGAGGGCGCCAAGGCGGCTTACGAGATGATCGTTACCGCGTACGCTTCGGGCGATCGCAAGACGCTCAAAATGCTGCTCGACAAGGAGGTCTACGACAGTTTCGAGGCCGCCATTTCCGAACGCGAATCGGCGGGGCATACTGTCGAATTCACCTTTGTCGGGCTTTCCAATATCGAATTCACCGAGGTTGAACTCGACAAGCGCAATGCGATCGTGACCCTGAGGATCGATGCCGAAGTCGTGTCGATCACCCGCGACGCCGCTGGCGACGTCATCGAAGGCGCCCCCGGCCAGGTTGTTGCCATCGCCGACGAGTGGACGTTCATGCGCAACACCCGCTCGCGCGATCCCAATTGGAAGCTCGTCGCGACCAACGACCTCGAATAGGTCCGGCCGGGGTTTTTCGCTCCATGGCCCGCAGACCACCCGGACCCGGAAAAAGCAAGAGGTCCCGGGCCGTGCGCGATTGGCATCTGTGGACCGCGGTGGGCCGCACCGTCGATCCATTGTCGAACCGCAAGAGCGCCGATCCCAAGTCCACCCTGCTCGAGGCGCTCGAACACCCTGCAGAACGGGAGAGCAAAAGCGAGGCGCCGCAGGCCCCTCGATTTGCCGCCGTCCCTATGCCTTCCAAGGCCCCGCTGATCGCGGCCTCGAAAGTTGCTCCCGCGCAGAAATCGATAGAACCCAATCTCAAGCGCCGTGTCGTCCGTGGGCGCGAGCCCATCGATGCAACGCTCGATCTGCATGGGATGACCCAGGACAAGGCGCAGGTTGCGCTCGAAGCCTTCGTGCTTTCGCGTGCTGCGCGCGGCGACCGCACGTTGCTGGTCATCACCGGCAAGGGCATCAAGAAGACGGGCTATCTCCAGCTCGAACAGAAGGGCGTGCTGCGCGAAATGGTGCCCTTGTGGCTGGGCACGCCCAAGCTTGGTCCCCTTGTCGCGGGGATCGAGACGGCCCACCAGTCCCACGGCGGCGGCGGCGCTCTTTATGTGCGTTTGAAACGCGGGAGGGAGCGATGACGCCATTGGGCGCCAAGCTGCGACGGCTGCGCGACGAGCGCGGCATCGCGCTCAAGGACATGGCCAAGGCGCTCAATGTCTCGAGCGCCTACCTTTCCGCCCTCGAGCATGGACGCCGGGGCAAGCCGACCTGGTTCCTCGTCCAGCGCATTATCGCTTACTTTAACGTCATCTGGGACGAGGCCGAGGAAATCCAGCGCCTCGCCGAGATTTCCGATCCCAAGCCGGCCATAGACACATCCGGCATGGCCCCGGAGGCGACCGAGCTCGCCAACGTGCTGGCCCGCGAAATCGGCAGGCTTACGCCGGCCGATCTCAAGGCGCTGCGCGACGATATCGTTCGCCGCGCGGTCAGAAGAACCTAAAGCACGTAGCGCGAAAGATCGGCGTCACCGGCCATCTTGCCCACTGTCTCGCGCACGACGTCGCCGGTGATGGTCAGTGTCGTGCCCGCCTTGTCGGTGGCGGTGAACGAGATGTCTTCGACAAGCTTTTCCATGACGGTCTGGAGCCGCCGCGCACCGATATTTTCCACCGACCCGTTGACTGAGACCGCGACGTCGGCAATCGCCTCGATGGCGTCGGGGGTAAATTCGAGCGTTACCTCCTCTGTGCCCATCAGCGCGACGTATTGCCGGATCAGCGAATATTCCGTGTCCGAAAGAATGCGCACGAAATCCTCGCGCGTCAGCGCCCGCAGTTCCACCCGGATTGGCAGGCGGCCCTGCAGTTCGGGCAGAAGGTCCGAGGGTTTGGAGACATGGAAGGCCCCCGAGGCGATGAAAAGGACATGATCGGTCTTGACCGGGCCGTATTTGGTCGCGACCGTCGTCCCCTCGATAAGCGGCAGGAGATCGCGCTGCACGCCTTCGCGTGACGGCCCCCCCGTCACCCCGCCTTCGCGCGCGGCCACCTTGTCGATCTCGTCGAGAAAGACGATGCCGTGGTTTTCCACCAGCTCGATGGCTTCGGCGACCAGCTTGTCCTGGTCGAGCAGCTTGTCTGCCTCCTGGTCGATGAGAATGGCGTAGCTGTCGCGGACCTTGACCGTGCGCTTGGTGCCCTTGGCCCCAAACGCCTTGCCCAGCATGTCGGAAATATTGATCATCCCTCCGCCGCCGCCCGGCATGCCGGGAATGTCGAACATCGGAAAACCCTGCTGGGGCGAGGTGACCTCGATCTCGATGTCCTTGTCGTCGAGTTCGTTGGCACGCAGCTTCTTGCGGAAGGCCTCCCGGGTCGACGGCGTCGCCGACTGGCCGACCAACGCGTCGATGACCCGCTCCTCGGCATTGAGATGGGCCTTGGCCTTTACCTCGGCGCGCTTTTTCTCCTTGATCAGCACCAGCCCGTCCTCGACGAGATCGCGGATCATCTGCTCGACATCGCGCCCCACATAGCCCACCTCGGTGAACTTCGTCGCCTCAACCTTGACGAACGGCGCCTGGGCGAGCCGGGCCAGCCTTCGCGAAATCTCGGTCTTGCCCACGCCCGTCGGCCCGATCATCAGGATGTTCTTGGGGCTGACCTCGCGGCGCATGTCCTCGGGGAGCTGCTGGCGGCGCCAGCGGTTGCGCAACGCAATGGCGACGGCGCGCTTGGCATCGGACTGCCCGACGATATAGCGGTCGAGCTCGGAAACGATCTCGCGGGGGGAGAAACTGTTTTCACTCATCTAACGGCCTTCTTTGTCCAGAAAGCACATCATATGGTGCTCATCGATAAATTTGCCATCCACCAGCAAGGCCCGCGGCTGCGTGCCATAGGTGGTGAATCCGAACCGCCCGTAAAGCTGCTGGGCGGGAATATTCTCGACCCCCACACCCAAGTGCACCTGCAGAACCCCGGCGCTCCTGGCATGGGCGAGGGCCGCGCCGATGAGAAGATCGGAAGCACCACGCCCGCGCGCCTCGGGGCGGACATAACCCCCCAAAAGCCAGCCGCGATGCTGGACTTTGATCCAGTCTCGGGGGAAAAATTGGCGCTGCCGACCAGTCTATCGCCGTCAAAAACGCCGAAAAAGGCCCGCGATCCGGCGAGGAGACTGACCCATTCGGACGCCGGTCGCGCCTGCGCTTCCTCCGTCGCCTCGCCGAAAGCATGCGGCGCGTCGGCAAGCGCAAAGAGCCGCAAGGCACGATAGGCTTCGGCATCGTCTGCAGTGAGCCGGCGTACGGCGAACGCCATCTACGAGGTCTCAAGCGTTTCGATGGTTACGTCGGCATTGGTATAAACGCAGATATCGGCGGCTATCTTCATCGCCTTCCGCGCAGTCTCCTCGGCGCTCTTGTCCGTTTCGGCCAGCGCGCGCGCTGCCGCCAGGGCGTAGTTGCCGCCCGACCCGATCGCTGCGATACCGTCTTCGGGCGAAAGCACGTCGCCCGTGCCGGTGAGGATCAGCGTATCGGACTTGTCGACGACGATCATCATGGCTTCGAGCCGGCGCAGATAGCGGTCGGTCCGCCAGTCCTTGGCCAGTTCGACACAGGCCCGCATCAGCTGTCCGGGATATTGCTCGAGCTTGGCTTCGAGCCGCTCGGAAAGCGTGAAAGCGTCGGCAGTCGCCCCGGCAAATCCGGCAATCACCGAACCCCCAGCCAGCCGCCGCACCTTTTTGGCCGAATGCTTCATGACCGTCTGGCCCAGCGAAACCTGTCCGTCACCGGCCACCACGACCGAATTGCCCTTGCGAACCGATACGATTGTCGTCATCGGGGATTAGCCTTCCATTTTCCGGAGCGTTTTCGGGAAAAATGGGTACCACCTTTCCGGTTCGAAAACGCGACAAATCAAATATGCAGCGCCTTGAGATCAGCGCGCCGTTGGCCCTTTATTTAGGATCGCACGGCATAAATGCAAATCGCCGGGTGCGCGCCGGGGCTTTTCGCCCGGGCCATGACCTGTTACAGCGTCCGCGAGCCATTTCTGGAGGGCCGGGCCCATGCGCAAGGCAAGCCTTGAGCGCAAGACCAACGAAACCGCCATTTCCATCACCGTCGATCTCGACGGCACGGGCAAGCGCACGATCGAGACCGGGGTCGGGTTTTTCGACCACATGCTCGACCAGCTCGCGCGCCACTCCCTGGTGGATATGACCATAACTGCCAAGGGAGATCTTCATATCGACGATCACCACACGGTGGAAGACGTGGGCATTGCGCTGGGCATGGCGTTCCGCGAGGCGTTGGCCGAGAAAAAGGGCATCGTGCGTTACGGGTCGTGCGACCTCGTGATGGACGGCACCAAATCCTCGGTTGCGCTCGATCTTTCCGGCCGCGCCTTTCTCGTCTGGCGCGTGGCGTTCACCAGTCCCAAGATCGGCGATTTCGATACCGAACTGGTCCGCGAGTTTTTCCAGGCTTTTGCGGCCAATGCCGGTATCACGCTTCATGCCGAGCTGGTCTATGGCGATAACAACCACCATATTGCCGAGAGCCTGTTCAAGGCACTGGCAAGGGCGCTGAGGCAGGCCGTCGAGATCGATCCGCGCATGAGCGGGGAAATCCCTTCGACTAAGGGCGCGCTGTAATATCATCCCCCTACGGGATTTCCGGTTATGAGCATTTTCGCAATCCATTCGCGGCCCGAAGAAGGGCCGGAGGCCATCGAGGCGGTGCCCGAGCGCTTCGTCTGGTCGGCCTTCCTGTTCACCCCCTTCTGGGCGCTGGCAAAGCATGCCTGGGCGTTCCTTGCGCTCTGGCTTCTCGTTGTTGCCATCCTTGCCATTGCGCATGCCCAGATCGGGGTTGAGGCAGCTGCCACGCTTTACGGCCTCTTTGCGCTCTGGAGCGGTTTTGCAGCCCCCGGAATCATCAACCGCACCTTGATGCGGGCCGGTTGGCTTGCGCATGGCGATCTGGCCGCGTCGGACCGTGAAACGGCCGAGCGGGCATGGCTCGAAAGGGTTTATGGAGCGGCCAGGTGAGCGAAACCGTCGCCATTATCGATTACGGCGCGGGCAATCTGCGTTCGGCGGAAAAAGCCTTTGCCCGCGCTGCAGAAGCGACCGGGGCTGAAATCGTCGTCACCGCCGATGCCGGTCTGGTCGCCCGCGCAGACCGCATCGTTCTCCCCGGCGTCGGTGCCTTCGCCGATTGCATGGCGGGGCTCGAGGCCGTGCCGGGCATGATCGAGGTGCTCGAAGAGGCGGTGATAAAATCCGCGCGGCCCTTTTTCGGCATTTGCGTGGGGATGCAGCTTCTGGCGAGCGTCGGCCGTGAGAAGATCGAAACCGAGGGGCTCGGCTGGATTCCCGGCGCCGTCGAAAAAATCACGCCAGCGGACCCGACACTCAAGATCCCGCATATGGGCTGGAATACGCTCGTGCTTGATCGGCCCCATATCCTGTTCGACGGGGTCGAAACGGGGCCCGATGGCCTTCATGCCTATTTCGTCCATTCCTATCATTTCGCGCTCGACGATAACGCCGACCGTGTCGCGACCGCCGATTATGGTGGGCCGATCACCGCGGCGGTCGGACGCGGCAATGTCTTCGGCACCCAGTTCCACCCCGAAAAGAGCCAGGCACTCGGTCTTGCGCTCATCGGCAATTTTTTGAGGTGGAAACCATGATTCTCTTTCCCGCCATCGATCTCAAAGACGGCCAGTGCGTGCGCCTCAGGCTTGGCGACATGGACCAGGCGACGGTGTTTAACGATGATCCGGCAGCGCAGGCCAAAAGCTTCGAGGAGCAGGGGTTTAAATATCTCCACGTCGTCGATCTCAACGGCGCGTTTGCGGGTGAGAGCGTCAACGGAAAGGCGGTCGAGGCAATTCTCAACGCCGTCGAATTCCCCGTCCAGCTCGGCGGCGGAATCCGTACCCTTGCCCATATCGAAAGCTGGCTTGAAAAGGGATTAGCCCGCGTCATCCTCGGCACCGTCGCCGTGCGCGATCCCGAACTGGTCAAGGCCGCCTGCAAGGCGTTCCCCGGCCGGGTCGCGGTGGGGATCGATGCGCGCGCCGGCAAGGTCGCCGTCGAGGGATGGGCCGAGACATCCGAACTGACCGCTATCGAATTGGCAAAGCGCTTCGAGGGCGCTGGCGTTGCCGCGATCATCTATACCGATATCGACCGCGATGGCGTGCTCGCCGGAATCAACTGGGCCTCGACGCTCGACCTGGCCAATGCCACTTCCATCCCCGTCATCGCCTCGGGCGGTCTTGCCTCGATGGACGACATCAGGCGGATGACCGAGCCCGATGCGCAAATTCTCGAAGGCGCCATATCGGGGCGCGCGCTTTACGACGGGCGCATTGATTCACGTGAAGCACTCGCCGTCCTGAAAGCCTCCGGAAAATGACCGCTTCGCGGCCGGTTCGGTTTCCCTGGAAACTGCATCTCGTGATCGTTGCCGTCATCGTCCTTGTCCCCCTGCTGCCCGTGATTTCCGTCATCATTGCTTCCATCATCGCCGAGACCAATGGCTGCCGGCTCGATGAGGCAGGGTCCTACCCCTGTGTCGTCATGGGTCGCGATCTGGGAAGCCTTCTGGCGGTCATGTTCGTGCTCGGCTGGTTCGCGCTGGCGACTTTGCCGCTCGGGGCGACCGGGCTGGCCATATGGCTGGTTGGCCTTCTGGCACATCTGGTGTACCACCACCGCAGGCGCTTCCGATCCGGACTCAGACCATGACATTGAAAGCCCGCATCATCCCCTGCCTCGACGTCAAGGACGGCCGCGTCGTCAAGGGCGTAAACTTCGTCGATTTGCGCGATGCCGGCGATCCGGTCGAGGCGGCCATCGCCTACGATGCCGCCGGCGCCGACGAATTGTGTTTCCTCGATATCGCCGCCTCCCATGAGGGGCGCGAGACGATTTTCGATGTCGTTGCACGGACCGCCGAGCACTGCTTCATGCCCGTGACAGTGGGCGGTGGCGTGCGGTCGGTCGAGGACATCCGCAAGCTCCTGCTCTCTGGAGCCGACAAGGTCTCGATCAATTCCGCTGCCGTTGCCGACCCCGATTTCGTGGCGCGCGCCGCCGACAAGTTCGGGAATCAGTGCATCGTCGTTTCGGTCGACGCCAAGCGCGGCGGGTCGGGAAGCTGGGAAATCTTCACCCATGGCGGGCGCAATCCCACGGGGATCAATGCGGTCGAATTCGCCGTCCGTGCCGCCGAACGCGGCGCGGGCGAGCTGCTCGTCACCTCGATGGACCGAGACGGCACGAAATCGGGTTTCGACATCGGCTTGACACGCACCATCGCCGACGCGGTGGACGTACCCGTCATCGCCTCGGGCGGGGTCGGGACGCTCGATCATCTGGTCGAGGGCATCCGCGATGGGCATGCGACGGCGGTTCTCGCCGCCTCGATCTTTCACTTCGGCACCTATACGATAGAGGCGGCCAAAGCCCATATGGCAGAGGCGGGCATTCCGATGCGCCTCGACCGGGCCGCCTGAGGGGGGACTATGCGTTTTACCATTGAGGCGCTCGACGCCCGGCTGGCCGAGCGGGCCAAGGCCTCGCCCGAGGACTCCTATACGGCAAAGCTCATTGCCGGGGGCGTCGAAAAATGCGCCCAGAAGCTCGGAGAGGAGGCGGTTGAAACCGTGATCGCCGCGCTTTCCGAGGACCCTACCGAACTCGTCAAGGAAAGCGCCGACCTCCTTTACCACCTCCTCGTGCTCCTGCGCGCCAAGGGTATCAGCCTCTCGCATGTCAGTGCCGAGCTCGACCGGCGCACGGCGATGAGCGGGCTGGCCGAAAAGGCCGCGCGGGATGGAGCCTGAGCCGGACCCCGATGCCCCATAAGCTCAAATACGCACCCTATATCACCTTCACGCTGGCCGAATGGGCGCGGCTGAGGGCCGACGAGCCGATGACGCTCGACGCCAGCGATATCGATCATCTGCGCGCGCTCAACGATCCGATCTCGCTCGCTGAAGCTGAAATCGTCTATCTGCCTCTGACGCGGCTGCTGACCTTTTACGTCGAGGCCGTGCAGGGCCTCCACGCGGTCTCAACGCGATTCCTGGGGCATAATGGCGCCAAGGTGCCTTTCATTATCGGTGTCGCCGGATCGGTGGCGGTGGGCAAGTCGACGACGGCGCGTATCCTGCGCGCGCTTTTGCGCCGCTGGCCGTCCTCCCCGCGCGTCGATCTCGTCACGACCGACGGGTTTCTTTACCCCAACAAGGTACTGACCGAACGCGGGCTGATGGAGCGCAAGGGATTTCCCGAAAGCTACGACCGCGCAGCCTTCGTCAACTTTCTTGCGGCCATCAAGTCGGGTCAGCCCAAGGTCTCTGCCCCCGTCTATTCGCACCTCGTCTATGACGTCGTGCCCGGCGAAAAAGTGGTGGTCGACAATCCCGACATCCTGATCGTCGAGGGGCTCAACATTCTCCAGCCCGGCGACCTGCCGAAATCCGGCACCCCCATCGTCTTTGCTTCCGATTTCATCGATTTCTCGATTTATATCGATGCCGACGAGGATGTGCTTGAAACCTGGTATGTCGAGCGGTTCATGAAGCTGCGCGAAACTGCCTTCCGCGACCCCAAGAGCTTCTTTACCCGTTTTGCCGAACTCTCCGAACCAGCGGCGGTGGCGACCGCGCAGACGATCTGGCAGAACATCAACCTGCCCAATCTGAGAGAAAATATCCTGCCCACACGCAGCCGCGCCCACCTCGTTCTGAAAAAAGGCGCCGACCATGCAATCCACGAAGTGGTGCTGAGGAAGATCTAGAGCGTTTTCGGCGACAGTGGATACCACTTATGCGGTTTGAAAACGCGGCAAATACCAACCCGGAGCTCCCATTCCGATTTCGATCGGAATGGAAAACGCCCTAGACCGCGATCCCCTCGCCCCGCGCGAGGACCTTCAAGTCCGCCACCGGCCGCGCGCCGATATGGGAGATGACTTCCGAGGCCGCAAGGCAACCCAGCCGCAGCGCTTCTTCCATCGATTGCCCGCGTGCATTGGCAAGAAGGAACCCGGCGGCGAAGAGATCGCCCGCGCCGGTGACGTCCACCACCTCGGGCACGGGAAACGCGGGCACCGAAACGATCTCGCCCTCAGCAATCGCCATCGCCCCGCGCGAACCCATCGTCACGGCCGCGACCTCGGCGTCCTTGGCGAGTTCGCGTACGGCCGTGTTGATGTTGTCGGTCTGGTAAAGCGCCTTGGCTTCCTCGATATTGGCAAAGACGTAATCCATCGTCTTTGAGCGGATGAGATCGAGAAACTCGACACGGTAGCGATTGACGCAGAACGGGTCCGATAGCGTGATCGCCGCGGCGCGTTCGTTCTTGTGCGCGAAATGGGCCGCCTTGATGAAGGCTTTTTTGGCTTCGGGGGGATCCCAGAGATACCCCTCCATATAGGTGACCGCCGCACCACCGATGGTCTCCTCGACGATGTCGGCTTCCATGAGCTGCTGGCTGGCGCCGAGATAGGTGTTCATGGTGCGCTCGCCATCGGGCGTGACGAGGATCATCGAGCGTGCCGTTGCGGCACCGTCCCGCAAATCCGGCGTAGCAAAATGGATGCCGTTGTCGTCGAAATCGGCGCGGAAAACCGCGCCCAGTTCGTCATCGGCCACCTTGCCCACAAACGCAGCCCGCCCGCCAAGCGCGGCAACGCCCGCCGCGGTATTGGCTGCCGACCCCCCCGGAATCATCTTTTTTGCTGCAGGCATGCGCGCATAAAGATCGGCCGAGCGTTCGGCTTCGATCAGATGCATGATCGACTTGGTCATGCCTTCTTCCGCGATGAAGGCGTCGGTAACGGGAGCGATCACGTCGACAATCGCGTTGCCGATGGTCAGAACGTCGAACCTCGTGGACATCGGCACTCCGGATTTGCCAGTTTGCTCTTCGCTTAAGCCAAGCTCGGCATCAACGCAACCAACTCATGCGGTGGTCTTGGCGGGATAGCGGCACCAGTTCGCGATGATGCAGTTGGGGCAATCGGGCTTGCGTGCCTTGCATACATAGCGCCCGTGAAGGATCAGCCAGTGATGAGCGTGCAGCAGGTATTGCTTGGGCACACGGGCTTCGAGCTTGGTTTCGACCTCGAGGGGGGTCTTGCCGGGAGCGATTCCCGTCCGGTTGCCGACGCGGAAAAGATGGGTGTCGACCGCAATCGTGGGCTGGCCAAAACCGATATTGAGCACCACATTGGCTGTCTTGCGCCCCACCCCGGGGAGCTTTTCGAGGGCTTCTCGCGTTGCGGGAACCTCGCTTTCGTGTTCGGCAATCAGAGCCTTGGACAGGAGGAACACGTTTTTGGCCTTGTTGCGGTAAAGGCCGATGGTCTTGATGTGTTCGCGAATTTTTTCTTCGCCCAGCGCCACCATCTTTTCGGGGCTGTCGGCAACGGCAAACAGCGCCTTTGTCGCCTTGTTGACCCCGACATCGGTCGCTTGCGCTGAAAGGACGACGGCGACGAGCAAGGTGAAGATATTGACGTAGTCGAGCTCCCCCTTGGGCTCGGGATTGGCGCGCGAGAAGGCTTCAAAGATCTCGGCGATCTCGACATTGGAGGGCGTGTGGTGTCGGGGGCTCACGGGAAGGGGGGCTTTGCCATTGTGTTTTTGTCTTTATGGTCTTTTAGTTGAGGGGTGAGAGAGAGCAACCCCCGTTTCGTCAATGACCGACGCCGCGATTGAAAAGCAAAGCCCGCTCTTTTCGGCCCTTTTGACCCCGCACAGGGCGATGAGCAGAAAGGCTATCCGCTGGGTGGTGGCTATTGCCGCCATCCTCGCTTCGATCCCTGGGGTCACCTTTTATGCCATGGGCGCATGGCCGGTCGTGGGGCTCCTGGGCGTCGATATCCTCGCGCTCTGGTGGGCGCTCTCCGCATCGCTCAAATCGGGCGAGGCCTATGAGGAAATAACCCTCTGGCCGGACGCGCTCGATATCCGGCGTGTCAACCCGCGAGGCAGGGAGACGCATTTTTCATTCAACCCGTTTTACGTGCGCTTTTCGGTGGTGCGCGACAATGAAAACCGGGTGACGGCGCTGAAATTGATGACGCGCGGCAAGCAAACCGAAATCGGCCGCTTCCTGACGCCCTATGACAAGGACCAGTTCGCCAGAACCTTTGCGGATGCGCTCCGCCGCGCGAAGGGCTAAAAAGACGGCGTAAAAATCGGGTCGCCGCGCCGCCGCTCTGCGCCTATTGTCGGATCATGAACATGAACCTTGCCATTCCGACCCCAGAACTGACCGCGCCGCAGACCTATGAGAGGATCGCGCGGGCCATCGAATATCTATCGGTTCCCCGCCCGGAGACCCCCGATATCGCGGGGCTTGCCAACGCGCTTTCGATGAGCGAACGCGCGCTGGTCGATATGTTCCGCAAGTGGTGCGGGCTGACGCCCAAGAGCTTTGCTCAGGCCGTTGCCCTCGATCACGCCCGAAAACTCCTGCGCGAGAACATGAGCGTCCTCGATACGACCTTCGAGGTCGGGCTTTCCGGGCCTTCGCGCCTTCACGACCTTTTCGTCACCTATGACGCGGTACCGCCCGGCATTTATCGCGCCAAGGGCGCCGGGCTCGACATGACCTGGGGATACGCCCCCTCGCCCTTCGGGCTCGCCGTGCTCGTCACCACTCAATATGGGGTAGCGGGCATCGCCTTTGCCGATGAAGGCCGTGAACAGGCTGCCTTCGAGGACCTTGCCAACCGCTGGCCGAAGGCGAACTACCGGCGCGACGATGCCGCGATCGTTCCCATCGCCAGACGGATTTTCGATCCTCTTCACTGGGATCCCGAACAGCCGGTGCGGCTCGTGATGATCGGCAGCCAGTTCGAAATCAAGGTCTGGGAGACGCTTCTGAAGGTGCCGACCGGCCGGGCCTCGACCTATGGCGAAATCGCCCGCTCGCTCGGCCGCCCGTCCGCAGCGCGGGCCGTGGGCCGCGCGGTGGGCCGCAACCCGATTTCCTTTGTCGTTCCCTGCCACCGCATTCTCGGCTCGACCGGCGCACTGACCGGCTACCACTGGGGCATCTTGCGCAAACGTGCGATTCTTGGCTGGGAGGCCGGGCTGGTCCTGGGCGCGTAAGGTCATTTTTCCTCACGGGCCATCGCGAAACCGATGACGGGCTGAAGCAGCCTATGGATTTTCCACGCCCTTGGGCGTGGGCGGCCGAATCGTCGCCGAGGTCCCTGCCGTGCGCGTCCGGTACTGCCGGCCGGACTACAATTCCTCGGTTGAAACCCTTTTGCCGTCCGCATCGATGCCATAGACAATCGGCGCACCGGTGGCGATTTCGCGTTTGAGGATCGCCTCCTCGTCGAGCCCTTCGAGCTTCATCACCAATGCGCGCAGCGAATTGCCGTGGGCGGTGACGAGAACGGTCTTGCCGGCCTTGACCAGCGGCTCGATCTCCGCGGTGTAATAGGGCAGGACGCGCGCGGCAGTGTCCTTGAGGCTCTCCCCGCCCGGCGGAGGCACGTCATAGGAGCGGCGCCAGATATGGACCTGTTCCTCGCCCCATTTTTCCCGCGCATCGTCCTTGTTGAGCCCGGCGAGATCGCCATAGTCGCGCTCGTTGAGCTTCTGGCTGCGGTGGATCGTGAAGTCGGTTATGCCCATTTCATCGAGCATCAGATCGAGAGTGCGCTGGGCGCGGGAAAGCGCCGAGGTGAAATAGGCATCGGGCACGACGCCCTTGGCCTTGAGCGCCTGCCCGGCCTTTTTCGCTTCCTCGACGCCCAGCTCGGTCAGCCCCGGGTTCTTCCAGCCGGTGAAGAGGTTTTTGAGATTCCACTCGCTCTGGCCGTGGCGCACGAGAATGAGGGTGCCGGTCATGATCCGCCTTTCAAACGATTTTTCAGCTAGAGGCCGAGCACGTCGGCCATCGAATACAGTCCCTTGGGCTTGTCCGCCGCCCACAGCGCGGCCTTGACCGCGCCATTGGCAAAGAGCGCCCGGTCCTCGGCGACATGGGAGAGAACGAGCCGTTCGGCAGGACCGGCAAGGATCACTGAATGATCCCCGATCACCGAGCCGCCACGGAGCGTGGCAAAGCCGATTGTGCCCTCGTCCCGGGCACCAGTGTGCCCTTCGCGTGCCATAACGGCATTGTCCCTGAGCGCAATATTGCGGCCCGCCGCCGCCGCCTCGCCCAGGAGCAGCGCCGTACCCGACGGCGCGTCGACCTTGTTGCGGTGGTGCATTTCGAGGATTTCGATATCGAAATCGGGCCCAAGGCTTTGTGCGGCGCGCTGGACGAGTGCGGCAAGCAGGTTGATGCCAAGGCTCATATTGCCCGACTTGACGATCCGCGCGCCCGCCTCAGCGGCTGCGGCAATTGCCGTATCATCCGCTTCCGAACATCCCGTCGTGCCGATGATATGGACGAGCCCACGCTTCGCGGTCTCGCTGGCCAGGGCAACGCTAGCGGCGGGAACCGTAAAGTCGATCAGCGCATCGGCAGCATCGAGCGCGGCTGAAACATCGTCGCCAATCGCAACGCCCAGCGGCTCGAGCCCGGCATGAACCCCGGCATCCTTGCCGGCGAGCGCTGATCCGGCTCGATCGAACGCAGCAACGAGCTCGGTTTCGGCATTGGCAACGACGGCCCGGATATTGGCGGCGCCCATGCGCCCGCCCGCCCCGGCAATTGCGATTTTCAATACCATCGCCCCCTCCTCACGCCGCCGCCATTTCCGCAAGGATTGCCTGAGCCGTCTGGCGCGGGCCGGGGGCCCTTACAATCGGGCGGGCGACGACCAGATGGCTTGCACCCGCACGCAAGGCATCGAGCGGCGTCATCACGCGCTTCTGGTCGCCGATTTCGTCGCCCGCCGGCCTGATGCCCGGCGTGACGATGGCCATATCCGGCCCGACGATTTCCCTTATGCGCTGTGCCTCGAAGGCGGACGCAACGACGCCGCCCATGCCGGCATCGCGCGCCTGGGCCGCGCGCCGTGCCACAAGGTCTTCGATGCTCACGCTATAACCGGCATCCTCGAGATCGGCCTGATCCATCGAGGTGAGGACGGTGACCCCCAGAAGACAAAGCGAAGAGCCTTGGGCGGCCCGCACAGCCGCCGTCATCGCCTTGGGATAGGCATGCAGGGTGAGCATCGTGGCGCCCGTTTCGGCGATCGCCGCGACCCCCTTTTCGACCGTATTGTCGATATCGAGGAGCTTGAGGTCGAAAAAAACGCGTTTTCCAGCTTTGAGCAGCGCCTTGCCGACAGCGAGCCCCTCCCCGCCATAAATGAGCTGGTAGCCGATCTTGAAAAAATCGGCGACCCCGTCGAGCTTTTCGATAACCGCCTCGGCTTCCCCGCGCGTGGAAACATCCAGCCCGACGATCAACTCTCCGGCCATTGGCAGCGCTCCCATTTCTCAATGGGTGTCCACTCGCACAACAATCGGCGGCTGGCAAGGGTGAAGGCATAGGCGTTGCCGGCGCCCTTCTGATCGTGGATGCGATCTATCGCTTGATGCGCAAGGGCGCAGCGGAGCAGCGTGCCGACCGCCCCATGGCCCACGAAAAGAACCGGCTTGGCGGGATCGTTCCCGAGAAGTGCGCGCTCGACCGCAGCGACAATCCTTGTCTGTGCGACCTGAGCCGTTTCCCAACCCATGACGGAGCGGTCAGGAGCTGCGAAAAAGGCATCGGCAAGTGCCTCGAACCGGTCGGGCGGTACAAAGCCTGTCGCCGAGCGATCGTTCTCGCCCATCTCGGGGTCATGCGCGACGGCGAGCTCGAGAAGGTCCCCGATGATCCCCGCCGTTTCGAGCGCCTTGGTTTCAGTGCTCGAAACGATCCTTGAGATGCCTTGGGTTTGCAGCTTCCTGCCGAAAATATCGGCCCGCTCTCGTCCCTTCTTCGAGAGGCGCCATTGCGGGACCGGAATGTCAGGAGCGATTTCGACCTCCGGATGGGAGAGATAGATGGCAAAGCCCATCAGACGCCGCCGCGCGAAAAATGGGTCAATTCCCCGATCATCCGGTCGATCTTCCTGTTGATCGCCTTTTCCGCGATGTCGCCCTCTTCGGTGAAGGCAGAGCTCGCAGGGCCGATGCCCAGAAGAGTCGGTACGACAAGCGTTCCGATCTTGGTGAGCGAATCCCGCAAGTGCGATTGCGCCCAGATCGTCCCGTATTTGCCCGAGGACACCCCGCCTATCCCGAAAACCGAACTTTCGAACGGCCACGGCTCAACTCGTGAAAGCCAGGTCAGTGCATTGACCAGCAGGGGCGGAAGCCCGCCATTATATTCGGGCGTCGCGATGAAGACGATGTTGTGGCTGACGAAAAGCCTGGCCAGTCTGATCGCGGTTTGGGGCACGTTGTCGGGCTCGAGATCCTCGTTGAAGATCGGCATCTCGAAGTCCTTGAGCGAGACCGGGGTGACCTCGACCCCGGCTGCCCTGAGGCGCGCACCCATGATATCGGCCAGTTTCTGGTTGAACGACCCGGTGCGGATCGATCCCGATAGCGTGAGCGCCGTTGGCATGGCGGTAATCCCTCTTTTCATGTGCAGCCATTGCCCTATCATTTAGGCCAGCCATCGCGCCGGCCGCAAGGGAGGGCCTTCGCCGGGCGCCGATTGGCTTTTTGGGGGATTGGGATGCTGCTCTTTCACGCCGCCTGGGTGCTGACGGTTACCTTTACGATCTCGATTGCTTACGAGGCCTGGCGCACCCTGAGACGCGGGCACGTGTCCGAACACGATTCGGTCGCTGCCTTCATCAAGGGTCTGCCCATTTACGGCATTGCCGTCCTGGCGATCGCCCTGATGTTCTTGAACGTGCCCGCCGCGAACTGGATCGGGCTTGCGCTGGCGCTGGCGGGGATAGGTGTCTCGATCTTTTACTACAACCCCACGATCATGATGGTCCGCGCGCCGGAGGTGATCGACTGGATCGAGGACATGGTCTTCACCGGCCTGCTGTTCATCGCGGCCGCGATCCTCATCTATGACATTACGGGGTTTACGCTCAGCTAGTCTTAGGCCTCGAACATTTTCTTGAGCTTGTCGAAAAATCCGTCCGAAGTGGGCGAGGTCTGGGCGTTTGAAATCGCCTGGAATTCTTCCAGAAGCTCGCGCTGGCGCGAGGTGAGCTTTTGCGGCGTCTCGACATCGAGCTGGACGTAGAGATCACCCACCTGCGTCGAACGGAGCACTGGCATGCCCTTGCCCTTGAGCCGTATCCGGTTGCCAGGCTGGGTACCGGGCTCGACCTTGACGCGCGCTCGCGTACCCTCAAGCGTGGGGACCTCGAAATCGCCCCCGAGCGCTGCCGTGACCATCGAGATCGGCACCCGCGCGTAAAGATCGGCGCCGTCGCGCTGGAAAAGCTGGTGCGGACGGACGGATACGAAAATGTAGAGATCGCCGGCCGGGCCTCCGCGCAGACCCGCCTCGCCCTCGCCGCCAAGACGGATGCGCGTCCCGTCCTCTATGCCCTTGGGGATATCGACCGAAAGCGTGCGGCTTTTCTGCTTGCGCCCCTGCCCGTGACAGTCCGTGCAGGGCTGGTCCATCGTCTGTCCCCGCCCATGGCATTGCGGGCATGTCTGCTGGATGGTGAAAAAGCCCTGGCTTGCGCGGACCTTGCCGTGCCCGTTGCACATCCGGCAGGTGGAAAACCCCGTTCCCGGCTTGGCCCCCGACCCCTCGCAGGTCTCGCAATGAATGAGCGTGGGGACGTCGATATCGACGGTCGCGCCGGTGAAGGCGTCTTCTAGCGTGATTTCGAGATTGTAGCGCAGGTCCGAGCCGCGCTGGCGACCGTCGCGCTGGCGCTGGCGGCCGCCACCCATGAAATCGCCGAAGATGTCCTCGAAGATATCCGACATCGAGGAGGAGAAATCGGCCCCGAAACCGTGACCGTTGGCACCGCCGTTGAAGGCGGCATGTCCGAACCGGTCATAGGCAGCGCGCTTTTGCGGGTCCTTGAGCGTATCGTAGGCTTCCGAGACTTCCTTGAATTTGGCTTCCGCTTCCCTGTCGCCTGGATTGCGGTCGGGGTGAAACTGCATGGCGAGCTTGCGATAGGCCGATTTGAGCGCGGCTTCATCGCACGCCTTGTCGACCCCGAGCACGGAATAGAAATCTGCCTTGGACATCAGGATCGCGTCCCGCCAAATGAAGTGGAGGGACAGGTAAGGGACGGTTTCAAGATCATCTCTTGCGCCAAACCAACCGTTCGTTTGTTCATATCTGGGAAGGCCTGCGCATTGTCGCAAGTCTTCCAGTTGTGCCCGACAGGTAAGGGCCGGTGTCGCCTGTTACCATAGTGAGGCCCTAAAATGCCAGCATCGCCGGCTGGACAAAGGCCCCGGATCCGATCCGGGGCCCTGGCGGTGATTCACGTGGAACGCTACGCCGACTTCTTGTCGTCGTCGTCCTTGACCTCTTCGAAGTCAGCATCCACCACGTCGTCTTCGGCGGCTGCGTCGCGCGCTGCATCGGCTTCTGCGGCCTCTGCCTGCGAAGCCTGGTACATGGCTTCTCCGAGCTTCATCGAGGCCTGCGCCAGAAGGCTGGCCTTCTCCTTGATCGCTTCGGCATCGTCGCCCTCGATCGCCGACTTGGTGGCAGCCACCGCCGCTTCGATCTCGGACCTCACATCGGCGGAAACCTTGTCGCCGTGCTCTGCGAGCGATTTTTCGGTCGAATGAACGAGGCTTTCGGCCTGGTTCCTGGATTCGACGGTCTCGCGCCGCTTCTTGTCAGCTTCGGCATTGGCTTCGGCGTCCTTCACCATCTTTTCGATGTCGGCGTCCGAAAGCCCGCCCGAAGCCTGGATGCGGATCTGCTGCTCCTTGCCGGTACCCTTGTCCTTGGCCGAGACGTTGACGATGCCGTTGGCATCAATATCGAACGTCACCTCGACCTGCGGCATGCCGCGCGGTGCGGGCGGGAGGCCAACGAGATCGAACTGGCCGAGCATCTTGTTGTCAGCCGCCATTTCGCGTTCGCCCTGGAAGACACGGATGGTCACCGCCGACTGGTTGTCTTCGGCGGTTGAGAAGACCTGGCTTTTCTTGGTGGGGATGGTCGTGTTGCGGTCGATGAGGCGCGTGAAGACACCACCGAGCGTTTCGATACCCAGCGAGAGCGGGGTCACGTCGAGCAGGAGCACGTCCTTGACATCGCCCTGCAGCACGCCGGCCTGGATAGCCGCGCCCATCGCCACCACCTCGTCGGGGTTCACCCCCTTGTGCGGCTCCTTGCCGAAGAAGTTCTTCACTTCTTCCTGCACCTTGGGCATGCGGGTCATGCCGCCAACCAGCACAACTTCGTCGATTTCGCCGGCCGAGATTCCCGCATCCTTGAGGGCCGCACGGCAGGGATCGATGGTGCGCTTGATGAGATCCTCGACGATCGATTCGAACTTAGCGCGCGTGAGTTTGAGCTGAAGGTGCTTGGGGCCCGAGGCGTCCGCCGTGATGAACGGCAGGTTCACTTCGGTCTGCGACGACGAGGAGAGCTCGATCTTGGCCTTTTCGGCGGCTTCCTTGAGCCGCTGCAGCGCCAGCTTGTCGCCCCTGAGGTCGATCCCCTGCTCCTTCTTGAACTCATCGGCAAGGTAGTCGACGAGCCGCATGTCGAAGTCCTCGCCACCGAGGAAGGTGTCGCCATTGGTCGATTTGACCTCAAATACGCCATCGCCGATCTCGAGGATCGAAATGTCGAACGTGCCGCCGCCAAGGTCGTAGACGGCGATGACACCCGATTCGCGCTTTTCGAGCCCATAGGCGAGAGCGGCGGCGGTCGGCTCGTTGATGATGCGCAGGACTTCAAGACCGGCGATCTTGCCCGCATCCTTGGTCGCCTGGCGCTGGCTGTCGTTGAAATAGGCCGGAACGGTGATGACGGCCTGTGTGACGGACTCGCCCAGATAGCTCTCGGCGGTTTCCTTCATCTTCGTCAGGATCATCGCCGAAACCTCGGACGGCGAGTACGCCTTGCCCTCGACCTCGACCCAGGCATCGCCGTTGCCGCCCTTGACGATCTTGAAGGGCACGAGCCCCTTGTCTTTCTCGACCATGGGATCGTCATACCGGCGCCCGATCAGGCGCTTGACCGCAAACAGCGTGCCTTCGGGATTGGTCACCGCCTGGCGCTTGGCCGGCTGGCCGACGAGGCGTTCGCCGTCATTGGTGAAGGCGACCATCGAAGGCGTGGTGCGCGCGCCTTCTGCGTTTTCGATCACCTTGGGATTTTTGCCGTCCATGACGGCGACGCACGAATTGGTCGTGCCCAGATCGATACCGATTACCTTAGCCATAATAAGCCTCTCTTTTATGAGCGGACCCTTGGATTTGATCCGGTCTTCTCCCGCGCCCGTTTCGAGCGGCGTCGCGTCGGACCGGCCGGACCGGGTCCCTCAGGGGATACTCTGGTCAGCTGCCCGTTACCGGGCTTGGCTGGCTATATAAGGAGATGCCCCCTACCCTTCAAGCGCGCGGAGTGTTGGGGGGAAGTCTTTTTTACGGCGCTTCCGCACCGGCGTTCTCAGGCGGTCTTGTCGATGCCCTCTTGCGCCGGGGGCTCGTCCGGCCCGCCGGCGGCGCTGCCCCGCTTGGGGCCGCCCTTGGCCACGCCGACCATTGCCGGCCGCAGGACGCGTTCGCCGATGGCGAAACCGGCCTGCACGACCTGCACCACCGTACCTTCGGCGACCGAGGGATCGGGCACCTCGAACATTGCCTGGTGGCGATGGGGATCGAATTTCTCGCCCTGGGCCTCGATTTGCGTAACACCATGCTTTTGCAGGAGGCGCTGCATTTCGCGCTCGGTCATCTCGATTCCCTCGATGAGGGATTTGAGTGTGCCTTCGGCACTTTCGCGGGCTTCTCCGGGCACCACCATAAGGGCGCGTGAAAGATTGTCAGTCGCCACCAGCATGTCGCGGGCAAACCCGGCGATAGCATAAGTGCGCGTATCGGCGATCTCGCGCTCGGTGCGCTTCCTGAGGTTTTCCATCTCGGCGGCCATGCGCAGAACCTTGTCGCGCAACTCGGCATTTTCCGCTTCTGCTGCCGCCAGAAGCGCCTCCGCGTTCGGCTCGGCCGCCGCTGCACCGTTATCGGCCCCGGATTCCGGGGTTTCGTCCGCATTCGGTTTGGGCTCTTGATCGTCAGTCATCATAGAGGCTTCTTGAAAACTACCTATGGGGGAAAAAGACTGTCCGCCATATCGGCCAGCCGGACGAGGATTTCAACCCCTGATGCGCGACGCGCACATTATGACTTGCGTCCGATCAGCCGCGAGACCACATGCGCGGTATAATCCACCACCGGCACGATGCGTGCATAATTTAGCCGTGTCGGGCCGATAACCCCGAGCACGCCCACCACCTTGTCGTTGACGTCCTTGTAGGGCGAGAGCACCACCGAGGATCCCGAAAGCGAAAAGAGCTTGTTTTCCGAGCCGATGAAAATCCGAACCCCTTGCGCGATTTCGGCGTCGTTCAACAGCTCGATCAGTCCTTTTTTCGATTCGATCTCGTCGAAAAGCTGGCGCACGCGCGCGAGGTCCTCGGAGGCCATGGTATCATCGATGAGGTTTGCGCGGCCGCGCACGATCAGCGTCGGGGCCCCCGATTCGGCCTCGATCATCGAGGCGAGCCCGGCATCGACGAGCCGGCGCGTGATCTCGTCGAGCTCGCGCGCCTCGATTTCGCTCTGGGCCCGAATGGCATCGCGCGCCTGGCGGAGTGTCTTGCCCATCACATGATGGGCCAGGAAGTTTGACGCCTGTTGCAAGGCGCTCGGGGTAAGCCCCGGCGGCAGGGCGATGATGCGGTTTTCGACCTGACCGTCCTGTCCCACCAGCACCGCCATGGCGCGTTCGGGGTCGAGCCTTACAAATTCGATGTGTTTGAGGACCATGTCGGCTTTGGCGGCGATCACCAGCCCGGCGCCATGCGAAAGGCCCGAGAGCAGCGCGCTCGCCTCGTTCAGCAGCTCCTCGACATTGCCGGCGCGCGCGCCGCCTTCGATATTGCGGGCAATGGCATCGCGCTCGGCCTCATCGACCGCGCCCACCTCAAGCATGGCATCGACGAAAAACCGCAACCCCTCCTGGGTTGGCGCCCGCCCCGCCGAGGTGTGGGGTGCCGCGATCAGCCCCAGTTCCTCGAGGTCCGCCATGACGTTGCGCACCGAGGCGGGCGAGAGCTGCATGTCGAGCATCTTGGAGATCGCGCGCGAGCCCACCGGTTCCCCGGTCTCGATATAGCGCTCGACGAGCCGCCGGAAAATGTCCTGGCTGCGCGTCGAAAGCGCTTCGAGGAACTCGGACGATCTTTGATCGGGCCTGTGCATATTCACCATTTAGGAGAAAACAGAATGCGCGCCAAGAGGAGCGTGCTTGTTCGGGGCGGCGCGAGGCGTTAAGAGGCGTTTAATCATAATTGACGAGCGGACATATCCCATATGCGGCCCAGCGGACGCGCTTTCGACCAGTTGCGCGAGATAACCCTTACCCCCGGCGCGGCTCCACAGGCCGAAGGCTCGTGCCTCGTTGCCTTCGGCAATACGCGCGTATTATGCACGGCGACGGTCGAAACCTCGGTTCCCTCCTGGCGCCGCGGCATGGGACAAGGCTGGGTCACCGCTGAATACGGCATGCTCCCCCGCGCCACCGGGACGCGCACCCGACGCGAGGCGGCCGCAGGCAAGCAATCGGGCCGCACGCAGGAAATCCAGCGTCTGATTGGGCGATCCCTGCGTGCAGTGGTCGATATGGGCAAGCTGGGCGAAAACCAGATCATTCTCGATTGCGACGTATTGGAGGCCGATGGCGGCACCCGCACCGCCTCGATCACCGGTGCCTTTGTCGCGCTGAGGCAGGCGCTAAACTGGATGGGCGCGCGCGACCTCATCAAGGCCGATCCCGTCCGCGATCATGTCGCCGCGGTTTCATGCGGCATCTATCGCGGCACGCCCGTCCTCGATCTCGATTACCTCGAGGACAGCGAAGCTGAAACCGATGCCAATTTCGTCCTGACAGGCACCGGCAAATTCGTCGAGATCCAGGGGACCGCCGAGGGGGAACCGTTCTCCGCCGAGGAGTTTGCTGCCCTCACAGCGCTGGCGGGTAAAGGCATTCTCGAGCTGGTCGCCCTGCAAAAACAGGCGCTCGAGGCCGCCAAATGAGCGGGCTCAAGCTGAACCGCGGCGAGAGGCTGGTGCTGGCCACCCACAACCACGGCAAGCTGGTCGAATTTCAGGACATGCTGGAAGGTTTCGGCCTCGATATTGTTTCGGCCGGAGAGCTTGGCCTCGATGAACCCGAAGAGACCGGCACGACCTTTGTCGAAAATGCACGTTTGAAGGCCCATGCGGCAGCAAAGGCGTCCGGGCAAATCGCGCTTTCCGATGATTCGGGGATTTCGGTCGATGCGCTCGACGGCGCGCCCGGCGTCTATACCGCCGACTGGGCCGGGGTTCCGCGCAATTTTCAGAACGCCATGCAGAAGGTCGAGGATCTTCTGATCGAAAAGGGCGTCACCGCTCCGCATCAGCGCCGGGCGCAGTTCAACGCCGTGCTGTGCCTCGCCCATCCCGATGGGCGCGACACGATATTCGAAGGCATCTGCCCCGGAACGCTGATCTGGCCGCCGCGCGGCGAAATGGGACATGGCTACGACCCGATGTTCATGCCCGACGGGCACCAAAAGACCTTCGGCGAGATGACGGCGCAGGAAAAGCACGCTTGGGCGCCGGGTCGCACCGGGCTTTCCCACCGCGCCCGCGCCTTTGCAAAATTCGTCGAGGCCTCGCTTTGAGCGCCAACACCGCCTTCGGGGTTTATGTCCATTGGCCGTTCTGCGCGGCCAAATGCCCTTATTGCGACTTCAATTCCCACGTCCATCACGGCGCCTTCGATGAGGAGAGCTTTGTAAAAGCTTACGTCAAGGAGATTGAGGCCACCGCGCGCCGCGCGCCGGGACGGCTGGTCGAATCGATTTTCTTCGGCGGCGGGACCCCCTCGCTGATGAACCCGAAATCCGCCGCAGCCATCCTCGATGCCATTGCCCGGAACTGGCAGGTGGCCGACAATGCCGAGGTGACGCTGGAGGCCAATCCCACATCCGTCGAGGCCGAGCGCTTTCGCGGCTACCGCGAGGCAGGCGTCAACCGCGTGTCGCTGGGCGTGCAGTCTCTAAGGCCCGAGCCGCTGGCAAAACTGGGACGACTCCATTCCGTCGATGACGCTGTGGCCGCCGTGCGGCTGGCGCAGTCGATCTTTGACCGCTCGAGCTTCGATATTATCTATGCCCGGCCAGACCAGACGCTCGAGGCATGGGACGATGAGTTGACAGACGCGCTGGCGCTTTCGGACGGGCACCTTTCGCTTTACCAGCTCACCATCGAATCGGGCACGCGCTATTTCGACCTCTTCCACGCCGGCAAACTCAAGATGCCCTCCGAGGACCTTTCGGCGGACATGTTCGAATTGACCCAGGAGCGAACCGCGGCCTATGGCCTCCCGGCCTACGAGATTTCCAATCATGCGAGGCCAGGACAGGAGAGCCGCCATAACCTCGTTTACTGGCGCTATGGCGAATATGCCGGCATCGGCCCCGGCGCCCATGGGCGGCTGCTGATCGGCGGGGTGCGCCACGCGACGGCCGCCGAAAAAATGCCGTTCAAATGGTGGGAAAAGGTGATGGAGACCGGTGACGGTCTGGTCGCCGACGATAATCTCACCTGGGACGAAGAGGGCGACGAATATCTGGTCATGGGCCTGAGACTGAGGGAAGGCATCGACCCCGGCCGTTATCAGGCCCTCGCCCGCCGCCCGCTGACCCAGGTCCAGATCAGCCATTTGATGGACATCGGCTTTATCGAGACCTTGCCCAACGGCCGCCTGCGGGTGACCGAAAAGGGCTGGCCCGTGCTCGATGCCGTGGTCGCCGATCTGGCGGCCTAATAGGATCCTTGCACCAGGCTCGCCCCGACCGGCGGGATGGTATTTCCGCCAGACGAGGTGGCGCCTGTCGCCTGAGTTGTAATCCCGCCCAGCCGCGCCGGATCGGCGATTTGCGCCCCGCCCGCCGTGACCCGGTGGATCACCAGCCCGTATTCGCCGCGCCCGTCATAATGGAAACGGAATGGCCCATCGCGCCCGGAAAAGCCGGTGGGCGAGAGCAGAACCTGCGGGTTGTAGCGCGGCGCGGCTTGCGCGAGGGCCGGAGTGTTGGCGAGGAGGATCGCGGTGAAACCGATAGTTGCAAGCTGCTGTGGTGCGCCCCCGAACCGGGCGCGGTAGTCGGGCGCAATCGCAGCGAGCCCTGCCGGATCGATCACGGGATAAAAGGCCCCTTCGAGGTAGGCTTGGGCGGCAATGGCGCTGTCCCCGCTCCAGTCGCCCGACCCCAGAATGGTAATCCGCCCGCGGGGCACCTGCGCGGCTTGGAGCAGAATGCCAAAGCTCGGCGCCGTCGCCCGGTCGGGAAGAAAGAGCGTATCGATCTGACCCGCCAGCAATTTCGGCACGAGCTGCTCGATCTGTTGTCGCGCCTGCGCCTCGTTGCCAAAGGAAAAGACCCCGCGCACCGGCATGCCCAACTCGCGCGCCGCGCTCTGGAACGCCGCGGAAAACGCCTCGCCATAGGCGTTCGCAGGGACCAGAGCCGCGGCCGTCTGCCGCCCCTGGCTCCGGGCAAAGGAGAGCGCCCGCATTGCCTCGGCTTCCGGCAGCACCGACAGCAGATAAACCCCCGGCCGGGCGATAATGGACGTGTTGGAAAATCCGATCATCGGGATATTTGCGGCCAGGGCGACCTCGCCCGCCGCCTGAACCGCGCCCGCGCGCAGCGGCCCCAGGATCAGGCTCGCCCCCTCGCTTACGGCCTCGCTTGCCGCCGCCCGTGCCCGCGATTCTGCGTTTCCCGTGTCCTTGAGGACGATGTGGATATGGGATGCGCCCGACCGCGCCGCAAAATCCATGGCCAACCGCGCGCCATTGGCAACCGCCCGGCCGGCACTCGCTGTGCCGTCCTGCCTCGAAAGCGGCAGGATCAACGCCACCCGCACCGGGCCGCTGCCGATAATTTCGCCCCGCGCGGGGGCGAGCGGCTGCGCCCCGGCGGAACCGGCCTGGGGCACGGGCATCGGGAAATCCCGTCCTGCCGGCAACCCGTAATCTGTCGACGGAGAGCAGGCTGCGGCCAGCAGCAGAGCTGCCCCGGCAACTAGGCGGGAAATTCTGCGAAACAGGCGTCCCTTTGCATTCATGGCCGGGAATCTGACCTGATTCGTCGCCTCGACAAAGCATCCTGCCCCGCCTATGAGTTTTTTAAGGCCTAGCGAGGACCGGGACTTGAGCCAGCAAAGCTATATGATCGGCAGCCATGTGATTGCGCCCGAGCGTCCGGGGCCGGGGCTCTATCTTGTGGCCACCCCCATCGGAAACCTGCGCGATATCACCCTGCGCGCCCTCGACATCCTGGCCGCCGCCGATCTCATTCTCTGCGAAGACACCCGCCATTCGGCGCGGCTCCTGGAGGCCTATGCCATCAAGACCCCGCGCTCACCGCTCCACGAGCATAACGAGCGCGCCCGCATCGGGGAAATCCTTGCCCGGCTCGAAAAAGGCGAAGTGATCGCGCTGGTTTCCGATGCCGGAACCCCGCTCCTTTCCGATCCGGGATTTCCGCTCGTCCGCGCCGCCCGCGAAAGGGATTTCGCGGTTTTCCCCGTTCCCGGCCCCTCAGCGCTGCTCGCGGCGTTGACCGGCGCCGGCTTGCCGACGGATTCCTTTGGTTTTTTCGGATTTCTACCGGCCAAGACCGGTCAGCGCATGAATGCGCTTGCGCCGCTGGCATCCCGGCCCGAAACCCTCGTCTTTTATGAATCGCCCCGGCGTCTGGGCCCTGCGCTCGCCGACATGGCCAAGGTTTTCGGCGCCGAAAGGCAGGCGGTTGTCGCGCTTGAATTGACAAAAAAATTCGAACGCTTCGTGCCGGGGCCGCTTGCGGACCTGGCCGAAAGTTTTGCCGAAGGGACCAAGGGCGAGGCCGTCATTCTCGTTGGCGGTGCTGGCAAGGGGGAAATCGCCGGAACGCAAGATTGGCAGGGTGAACTCGAAACGGCATTGGTCCAGATGCCATTGCGGGCCGCGGTCGATGAAATTACCACCCGCCACGCGCTCAAACGCAAGGATGTCTACGATGCCGCGCTTGCGCTCAAATCCGGGCGCTGAAAAGCGCCGGGCCGAAAGGGCCGGCCGTCGCGCCGAAACGCTCGCTGCGCTTTATCTGCGCATGAAGCTCTTTCGCATCCTGGCCAAGCGGTTCAAGACCCCGGTTGGCGAAATCGATATCGTTGCCCGGCGCGGCAGACTGCTGGTCTTTGCGGAGGTCAAGCACCGCAAAACGCCGGGCGCCGCTGCGCTCGAAGCGGTCCACCAAAGCCGAATAGCCCGCGCCGCCCAATGGTTCATGATGTCGAACCCGCAATTTTCGGGATTCGATTGCCGGATCGATGTCATCGTACTGGCGCCAGGCCACTGGCCGTACCATCTAGAGAACGCCTTTTCCGTTTCCTGATCCCCTTCCGGAGTTTTCTTATGCCGCTTTCCATCGCCGTTCAGATGGACCCCATCGAAACCATCAATCCCCTTGGCGATTCGAGCTTTGCCCTGATGCTCGAGGCACAGAATCGCGGCCATACCCTGTTCTATTATACCCCTCAATCCCTAGCCCAGCGCGGCGACACCGTCACCGCCCGTGTCCACGCGATCGCGGTCGACGATAAGGACAAGGGCCTGCATTTCACCCTTCGAGACTGGCAGAAAACCGATCTCTCTACGCTCGATGTCATCCTGCTCCGCCAGGATCCGCCCTTCGACATGAACTACATCACGACGACCCACATGCTCGAGCGGATCCATCCCAAGACCCTTGTCGTCAACCACCCCGGGGAAGTGCGCAACGCGCCCGAAAAAATCCTTGTGACAAGCTTTCCCGAACTGATGCCCGATACACTCATTACGCGCGACGAGCGGGAAATCCGCGAGTTCCGCGCCGAATTCGGCGATATCATCATCAAGCCCCTGTTCGGCAATGGCGGGGCGGGCGTGTTCCGCGTCAAGCCCGACGATGAAAATCTCGGCTCGCTTCTCGAGATGTTCAACGCCAATTTCCGCGAGCCCTTTATGGTCCAGCGCTATCTGCCCGAGGTGCGCAAGGGGGACAAGCGCATCATCCTCGTGGATGGCAAGCCCGCCGCCGGGCTCAATCGCGTGCCCCAGCCGGGCGAAGTGCGTTCCAATATGCACGCCGGCGGACGGCCCGAGCTTTCCGAACTGACTAGACGCGAACACGAGATCTGCGAGATCATCGGCCCCGAACTCAAAAAGCGTGACCTCATATTTGTCGGCATCGACGTCATCGGCGACTACCTCACCGAGATCAACGTCACGTCTCCCACCGGTATCCGCGAAGTCCGCCGCTTTGGCGGACCCGACATCGCCGCCATGGTCTGGGACGCCATCGAGGGACGGCGCTAAGGGCATGCTGGGTACACTGATTCACGTGGAACAGGGGGAGATCGCTTGAACGCCAGCTTTCTGGTCGCCTTTGCGACGTTTTTCGCAACTGTCGGCGTTGCCGACATCGCCTTCATCTTTGCGGGGCTGACCCAGAACAACACGGCGCGCGACCGATTTATTTTTGCAACGCGCGGCGTCCTGATCGCGACGGGCATCCTCTTGTTCTTCGGGGTGGTGGGAAACCTCATACTCGATCTCTTCGGCATCACCCTGCCGGCTCTGCGCGTCGCCGGCGGTATTCTCCTGCTGCTGATCGCCATCGACATGGTGTTTGCGCGGCATTCGGGTGGCACCGGTACGACGAGCGAAGAAGAGGAAGAGGGCATGACCCGCAATGATATCTCGGTCTTCCCGCTCGCCATGCCGCTACTCGCCGGACCTGGCGCGATCAGCGCGGTGATCCTGCTCACCACCGGGGCTAACACCGACTTCGAATTCTGGCTGGTGCTTCTGGCGCTCGTGGCAACGCTCTTTATCGCCTGGCTGACGCTGCTCGTTGCCATCCCCATCCAGAAACTCATGGGCCGCACGGGCCTCGCCGTGCTGACCCGCGTGGTCGGAATCCTGCTCGCAGCGCTCGCCGTCCAGTTCGTATTCGACGGCGTGCGCGATTCGGGGCTTCTGGGGTGAGAAACTCCCCGCCTATTTGAGCGCGGTGCACCGCCCCTGGGCGGCAAGACGCAGATAGTTGCGCGGCTCGCAACCGGTGAGGAAGAACTGGATCCACTCCTGTTCGTTGCCGTAATAGACATTACGATCCACCTCGCCCCTGACCCCAGGGACCGTGCCCGTCTGGGTATACTGCCAGAACGCCCACGGCCGGTTGCGATAACGCTCATGAGGCTGGGCCGCGACCGAGCGCAGCCACATCGGATTATCGAGCGGCACGCCCTCGAGAATGTCGCGGTGGAAATTGATGTCAGTGTAGATGATCGGCACCTTGCCGGTATGGGCTTCCATGCCGGCAAGCATGATGCGGATTTTCTCGAGCACCTCTTCGCGGCTCAGATTGGGGCGGCACGCGGAATGGTTGTTCCATTCGAGGTCGAGCACAGGCGGCAGCGCATCGTGCTCCACGGGGACATTCTGGGCGAACCAGGCCACCTGCTCGTGCGCCGGGCGGCACCAATAGACGAAATGATAGGCACCGCGCGGGATGCCCGCTGCGCGGGCGGCTCGCCAGTTTTCGTGAAAGCGGCGGTCGAGGTGATCCCCGCCATCCGTCGCCTTGATGAAGGCAAAGCGCGTTCCCGCCCGCGCCACCGCGTGCCAATCGATCTGTCCCTGATGGTGCGACACGTCGATGCCGTGGATCGGAAGCGAATGCGCCCGTGCCACGCCGGGATGCGGTTTGTTGTCTCCCTTGGCGGGATAGTAATTGTGCCCGCAGGCCGCGAGGGCTCCGGCGAGGACCAGACCCGCGAGCAGGCCCACTGCATGGCGAACGAACGGGGCTTTCTTGTTCTCCGGGGAACGCAGGCCAAGGGGCATCGGGCGGTAAACCTTTCAATTTGCATAAAATGCCAAGTGAAAGGTCTAATGAGGCCTTTTGCGTTAAAGGGGCCCTCACGGAAAGGGTTAATCAGGCGTAAAGGTCGTTTCGCCTGCGCTTATGCGTGAGCGCGCGTGCCCGCGCGATTACCGCGCGCGGATCATAGGGTTTGGCAAAAAACCGGGTGCGGTCCACCCCTTTTGCCGGGTCTCTGCCGGAGGTGACAAGCACGGGCACGTCGGGCCGGGTCTTTTCGACAAGATCGGCCAGATCGAGCCCGTTTCTGAGCCCCGGCATTTCGACATCGGTAAAAACGAGCCCGATATGCTCGCGCTCGGCGAGAATATCGATGGCTTCATCGGCACTGCCCGCTTCGATGACGGCAAAGCCGGCATCCGAGAGCGCGAGCGCCATATCGAGGCGCACGAGCGGATCGTCCTCGACCACGAGCACGGCGCCATTGGTATTGACCGTTTTCATCTTGGTTTACTCCTGACCAGCCCTTTGCGGCGGCAGGCTCCCCGTCGGCAGGCCGGACGGTTCATCTGTTCGTTCGCACAATGGCTTGGGCCAGCGAAAGTTCCTCGCGAAGGGTTCGCGCCCCATGCATGGCCGCCCTGCGCTCAGCACAAATGTTCTATTAATGTTCTTGTCGAGGCTTCCCGATGCTGCTAGCGTCCGGCATGTTTGGGGGCAACAGGAGGGTCGGGCATGGCCACTTCGATTGCGACGGTGGCGTTCGAGGGCATAAGGGCTGTCCCCGTGGACGTGCAGGTGCAGATTTCACCCGGTTTTCCAAGGTTCAATATCGTGGGGCTACCCGACAAGGCGGTCGGCGAAAGCCGCGAACGCGTCCGCGCCGCCTTGATTGCTTCGGGGCTGGCGCTACCGGCCAAGCACATATCGGTCAATCTCGCGCCCGCCGACCTGCCCAAGGAAGGCAGTCATTACGACCTGCCCATTGCGTTGGCCTTGATGGCAGCCATGGGCGCGATACCGGCTGACATGCTCGATAAATATTTCGTGCTTGGCGAACTTGCGCTCGATGGCCGCATTTCGCGCGTGCCCGGCATATTGCCCGCCGCAATCGCTGCCAATGGCGAGGAACGTGGCATCATTTGCCCGGCAGCCTGCGGTCCGGAGGCCGCATGGGCCGGCGGCGAGATCGACATTATCGCCGTCGAAAGCCTTTTTGCGCTCGTCAATCACCTTGCCGGGCGCCAGATCGCGGCGCGACCGGTCCCCCAGAAGGCCTTGGCGGTCGAAGGCGAGGAAGATCTGGCCGACATCAAGGGCCAGGAGCTTGCCCGCCGCGCGCTCGAGATCGCCGCAGCCGGCGGGCACAATTTTCTGATGGTTGGACCGCCGGGCGCCGGCAAATCCATGCTGGCCCAGCGCCTGCCCTCGATCCTGCCTCCGCTCGATCCAAGGGAGATGCTCGATGTATCGATGATCGCATCGATCGCCGGCACGCTGCGCAACGGCGCGCTCTCGGACCGCCGCCCCTTTCGCGCACCTCACCATTCGGCCTCGATGGCAGCCCTTGTGGGGGGTGGACACAATGCGCGTCCGGGGGAAGTGTCGCTGGCCCATAACGGGGTCCTGTTTCTCGACGAGTTGCCCGAATTCCAGCCCCAGGTGCTCGACAGTCTGCGCCAGCCGCTCGAGAGTGGCCAAACGGTGATCGCCCGAGCCAATGCCAAGGTCACCTACCCTGCCCGCGTACAGCTCGTGGCCGCCATGAACCCGTGCAAATGCGGCATGGCCGGTACGCCCGGCCACACCTGCCGCCGGGGCGACAAATGCGCTGCCGACTATCAGGGGCGGATTTCCGGACCTTTCCTCGACCGTATTGATATCCGCATCGACGTACCTGCCGTCTCGGCCGCTGACATGATCGGCAGGGGCGGAGGTGAAGGCGAAGCGAGTGCCAGCGTTGCGGCGCGCGTTGCCCGCGCGCGAAAAATCCAGCGTGATCGTTATCTGGCGCTCGGCGCCGAGGGCGTCTTCACCAATGCGGCCGCCTCTTCGCGGATCATCGAGGCGGTGGTTGACCCCGACGCCGAAAGCCGCGCCTTGCTGTTGCGCGCGGCCGAAGCCTTTTCGCTCTCGGCCCGCGCCTATCACCGGGTCCTGAAGGTTGCGCGCACGCTGGCCGATCTTTCGGGCAGCGAGGCGGTCAAAAAAACCCATATCGCCGAAGCCTTGAGCTACCGGCTCAACATGACGGCGGCATGATGGACAGCGCGTTGAGGGTTTTCACAAAGCTCGCCGTCAACAATGCGCTCGCTAACTTGAGGCTGGCCCAGGCGGTTGCATCGCTCTCCCAAGCCGACTTCGAGGCCCCGCGGACGGGCTTTTTCCCCTCGCTCAAGGCAACGCTCAACCACATTCTCATTATCGATTGGTTCTATATTGACGCGATCAGGGGCGGAACGCTCGGGCCCCAAGCGTGGGCCGATGAGACCCCGTTCGGGGATGCGGCAAGCCTTTATGTCGCGCAACGCAAGAGCGATCTTCAGCTTTTCGCCTTCTGCCAAGGGCTCGCACCGCACGACCTTGCCGCGCCTGTTCACCTCCACCGCCAGTCCCGCATCCAGACGGAACGGCTCGACGACGTTCTGAGCCATCTTTTCCAGCATCAGACCCACCACCGCGGGCAGGCTCACGCAATGCTCTCGGGCACCCCGACCGCCCCGCCCCAGCTCGATGAATTCATCACCGCGGACGACGCAAAGTTCCGGTCCGAGGAATTGAGCGCCTTCGGCTGGGACGAAACCGCGCTGGGTTTCTGAGGATCTCCCTGCTGGACTTTCGGCCCGGTTTTTCTTAATGTAATCGATATCATTGTGGCTGCGGGATAGTATTGCCCGCCGTCGCGCCCATCAGAACATCGTCAGATTTTTCAATGCTTCCGGCAGCGTGCTTCAGCGCATCTGCCAGGATCGTCCCGTCGTCTCGACACCGAACTTTGGAGATAAAGCCATGTCATCCGATGCCACTTTGACCCTCAACACCGGACACACCATCCCCTCGCTCGGCCTCGGTGTCTGGCGCATGACCGACGAGGAAGCCGCCTATATCGTCAGCGCAGCGATCACCGCTGGATACCGTCATATCGATACCGCCCAGGGCTACCACAACGAACAAGGCGTCGGCGAAGGCCTGCGCCGCGCGGGAATCGGGCGCGGGGCGGTCTTTGTGACCTCAAAGCTCCGTACGCGCGATTTCGGCTATGACAATGCCCTGCGCTCATTCGACGAGACGGCCAAAAGGCTCGCGCTCGAAACCCTCGATCTCTTCCTCATCCACTGGCCGATGCCGGCCTTCGATCTTTACGTCGAGACCTGGAAGGCGCTGGTCGCGCTCCACCGCGAGGGCCGCATCGCATCGGTCGGGGTGTCCAACTTTCTCCCTGAACACATTGAGCGCATCGCCGACGAAACCGGCGTCCTGCCCGCCGTCAACCAGCTCGAACTTCATCCCTATTACCAGCAGCGCGATGTCCGCAATTTGCACGCCGAGCACGGCATCGTCATCGAAAGCTATAGCCCGCTGGGCGGCAACGGCGCGCCGATCCTCGCCGATCCGGCGGTCAAGGCCATCGCGGACAAGCACGGCAGGACCCCGGCACAGATCGTCATACGCTGGCACATTGAGGAAGGGCTCGTCGTCCTGCCCAAAACCGCCAACCGGGCGCGCCTTGCCGAAAATGCCGACGTTTTCGCGTTTTCGCTCGATGGCGACGACATGACGATGCTTCGCGGCCTCGATCGCCCGGACGGAAAGACCCTTCCGCACCCCAAAGACATGAACGACATGTTCTGACGTTCGGCCGAAGGGCGAGGCCCTACGCCGCCTCGCCGCGGTCCCGCGTCGCCATGAAGGTCAGTTGCGGGAAGTCCTTGGCGCAGCGGTCGATTTCCCACTGGCTGGGGGCGAGGAACACCGGGTCGCCATAACGATCCTCGGCGATGTTGAGCCGATGCAGCGCCGCAAATTTTTCGAACTGCGCCTTGTCGGCGACCTTGACCCAGCGCGCCGTGACATATTGCGCCGGTTCGATACGGATCGGAACCGAATATTCGGCCTGTGCCCGGCTCGTCAGCACCTCGAGCTGCAGCGGACCGACCGCGCCCACGTAATAGCCAGCGCCGAGAGAGGGCTTGAACACCTGCACGACCCCCTCCTCGGCCAGGTCGGACAAAGCCTTGGCGAGCTGCTTGGTCTTGCTGGCATCCGAAAGATGCACGCGGCGCAGGATTTCGGGCGCGAAATTGGGAATGCCCGTCACCGTCACGTCCGGGCCTTCGGTCAGCGTGTCGCCCACCGAAAGCGTCCCGTGATTGGGAATGCCGACCACGTCCCCGGCCAGCGCTTCCTCGGCCAGTTCGCGCTCGCGGGCAAAAAAGAACATCGGGTTGGTGACCTTGAGATCCTTGCCCGAGCGCACGTTCTTCAACCGCATCCCACGCTTGAGCGCCCCCGAGGCCACGCGCACGAAAGCCACGCGATCGCGGTGGTTGGGGTCCATATTGGCCTGCACCTTGAAAACGAACCCCGTGCATTTATCGCCCGCCGGGTCGACCGGTTCGGGGAGTGCCGGCTGGGGCCGCGGCGGCGGCGCAAACCGGCACACAGCTTCGAGAAGGTGCTTGACGCCCACCGATTTCAGCGCCGAGCCAAAATAGACCGGTGTCAGATGGCCAGCGAGATAGGAGTCGAGATCAAAGCGCGGCAGCGAGTCCCGGGCCAGTTCAAGGCCTTCCATCGCCCCGCTGATAGTCAAATTCTGGCTGTCGGCAAAGCGCGCCGCCAGCACCTCCACCCCCGGGGCATCGACGGAAATCGTCCCGTCAGGCGCCACGAACCGTCCCGTTTCGAGATCGATCATGCCGTTGAAGTCGACCCCCGCCCCCACCGGCCACATCATCGGCGCAGTGTCCAGCGCAAGCGTTTCCATGATTTCGTCAAGGATTTCGAGCGTATCGCGCGCTTCGCGATCGATCTTGTTGACGAAGGTGATGATGGGAATGTCGCGCAGCCGGCAGACCTCGAAGAGCTTTCGCGTCTGCGCTTCGATGCCTTTGGCCGCATCGATCACCATGATCGCCGAATCGACCGCTGTCAGCGTCCTGTAGGTATCTTCCGAAAAATCCGCGTGGCCGGGCGTATCGAGAAGATTGAGCGTTAATCCCATATGCTCGAAGGTCATCACGCTCGAGGTGATCGAAATGCCGCGTTTCTGCTCGATTTCCATCCAGTCCGAGCGGGTGCGCCGCCGCTCCCCGCGCTCCTGCACCTCGCCGGCTAGATGGATCGCGCCCGAGGCCAGAAGCAGTTTTTCGGTGAGCGTCGTCTTGCCCGCGTCCGGATGAGAGATGATGGCAAAGGTGCGGCGGGAAAGGTGGTTCAAGGTGGGTTGTCTCCGGAGTCCGGCGAAAGGCTCGACCCTAACGCGCCGGGCTCCTCTAGCGCAAAACCGGCCCTTTGCGAAGGCCGGAGCGATAAAAGCACTTGCCAAGGGGTTTGACTTGATCATAAAACAAGGTGTAGCTTGTTTTATTGGTGACCGTCATGGGCGTTTCATCGGATTGGGCCGAAATCGTCTCTCCGCGATATCTTGGGGCAACCACGACGCTTTGCCTCGGCGTTGCGCTGCTGTCCTTCAACGTCTTTCTGGCGGCCGTCGCGATTCCCTCGGCGGTCCAGGATTTGGGCGGCGTGCCGCTTATCGCCTGGGCGACGACGCTGTTTCTCGTCTTTGCCATCATGGGCGGAACCGCTGCGGCCAACCTCAAGGCGCGCTTCGGGGCGCGAGCGACCCTCATCGGGGCTGCGCTCGTGTTTATCGCCGGCTCCGCGCTTGCGACCATAGCCGGCTCCATGCCCGAACTTCTGGCCGGCCGGGCGCTTCAGGGGCTGGGCGAAGGCATCGTCGCTGCCGTCTGCTATGCGCTGATCCCTGAGCTCTTCCCGTCCCGCCTCGTGCCCAAGGTTTTCGGCGCCGAATCGGTCATCTGGGCACTTGCGGCCTTCGGAGGGCCGGTCCTTGCAGGGCTTCTGACCGAAACGGTCTCCTGGCGTGCCGCCTTTGCAGCCAATCTGCCGATGGGCGCCATTTTCATCGCGCTGACGCTTGTCGTCGTCCCGCCGCGGCTTGAAACCGCCGCCATGCCGCAAAAACTGCCCCTTGTTCGCCTCGGCCTGATCGGCATGGCGATCGTCGTCATCTCCATCGCTTCTCTGCTCACCAGTCCCGTGCTCATGGGCCTTTGCCTCGTGATTGCCGGTGCGATGCTGTTCGCCATCGTCCAGCGCGACGCCAATGCCGAGGTCCGGCTCTTTCCGACGGCCGCGTTCCGGCTGCGGGATCCGGTTGGCGCGGGGCTGGCCGTCGTCCTTCTCATGCCTGTGGCGCAGGCCGGCGCAGCGGTCTATCTCGTCTACATGCTCCAGCAACTATGGGATTTCGGTCCCTTGTTGGCGGGGTTCTCGGGCGCGCTGATGTCGATGTGCTGGAGCATCGTGGCGGTGGCCATCGCCGGGGTAAAGACCCACGAGACCAAGATGCGCCTTATCCGGACCGGCCCTGCCTTACTGGTTTTGGGGCTTGTCAACCTGGCGGTTGCCGTGGTGATCGGTCAGCTCTGGCTGGTCATCCTGGCGCAAATCCTCATCGGCTCCGGCTTCGGTGCCTCCTGGGCCTATCTCAGCCAGACTATCATGGAAACCGCCCGTCCTGGCGAGCGCGATACCGCCTCCGCGCTTCTGCCCACCATCCAGTCTGCCGGCTACGGCATTGGTGCGGCCATTGCCGGCCTCGCTGCCAACAGTGCCGGTTTGGCCGTTGCCCAGACGGCCGACGCGATACGCGGCGCCATGATTGCGGTATTCGTCCTCTGTGCGGTTTTGAGCCTGCTGGGGCTGTACGCGGCCTTTGCCATGACGCGGGCGGTGGCAAAGTCCGAAATCGATACGCGCGTAATTTCGGGTTAAGTCGATTTATGGTTGATTTGGCCCATGGAATACCGTGGCGTCATCGCAAGCTGGAACGACGAGAAGGGATTTGGCTTCATCCGGCCTGAGGCCGGCGGAGGGGACATATTCTTCCATATCAGCGATTTTCTGGGGACAACGCGTCCGATCGCAGGCCATGCGGTCGAGTTCGAGATTGGCGTCGGACGGCAGGGAAAGCACGCGGCCCTCAGGGTGCGCCCGCGCCTTGCCTACGTCCCGGGCCGTGGTGGGACGCCGGAATACTTTGAGCGCGACAGCATCAGGGTCTGGCTGGCAACCGGTTTGATAGCTCTGGCTTTTGCCGTTGCGATCCTTGATCGTGCCCCCATCCTTCTGACCGGTATCTACCTTGCGATGGGCGCCGGTGCCTTTGGGCTCTATTGGCTGGACAAGAAAATGGCCGGCTCGGGCGGCTGGCGCGTTTCTGAGGCGAGTCTGCATTTGGTGGATATGGCATTCGGGAGCGCGGGCGGACTGCTTGCGCAGCAGGTCCTGCGCCACAAGACCTCAAAGCCGGCATTCGCAGGCATCAGTTATTTGATCGCGGGGCTGCATGTGACCCTGCTCGGTGGCCTTCTCGCCGGGCTCGATGTCGTTCTGGCCTCCGCGTTCTGAACAGGAAAAAGGATTCACGTGAAGCAGTATCGGGCTGCTTCACGTGAATCACTGGCGCGAAAGGAGCGCGTAGAGCGGAGAGCTTAAGGCCGGAGCGCCCCGGGTTTATCGCGCCAATCAGTGGAACTGAGCGGCCTCGGTTGATCCGGTCATGGCGGTGGTTGCCGCCCGGCCCTGGCTGACAGCGGTCGCCACCGCATCGAAATAGCTCGTGCCCACCTCGCGCTGGTGCCGCGTTGCCGAGAACCCGTTGGCTTCGGCGGCAAATTCCGCCTGCTGCAGCTCGGAATAGGCCGCCATGCCCCGCGCCTTGTAGCCGCGCGCGAGGTTGAAGGTCGTGAGCGACAGATTGTGGAATCCGGCGAGAGTGATGAACTGGTATTTATACCCCATCGCCCCCAGTTCGCGCTGGAAAGCTTCCATTTCCGCTTCGCCCATATATTTGGCCCAGTTGAACGAGGGCGAGCAGTTATAGGCTAGCATTTGGTCGGGGTGTTCCTTTCGGATCGCCTCGGCAAAACGTTTCGCGTCCTCAAGGTTAGGCGTCGAGGTTTCGCACCAGATGAGATCGGCATAGGGCGCATAGGCAAGCCCGCGCGCAATGGCCGCTTCAAATCCGCCCTTAAGGCGGTAAAAGCCCTCCTCGGTCCGCTCACCGGTTATAAACGGTGCATCGTACTCATCGATATCGGAGGTAATGAGCTGGGCCGCCTCGGCGTCGGTGCGCGCCATGATGAGAGTCGGCACTCCCATGACGTCGGCGGCGAGCCGCGCGGCATTGAGCGTCTTGACGAAGGTGCGGGTGGGGACGAGCACCTTGCCGCCCAGATGCCCGCACTTTTTCTCGGATGCCAACTGGTCCTCGAAGTGCACCGCCGCGGCCCCTGCTTCGATCATCGCCTTCATCAGCTCAAAGACATTGAGCGCGCCGCCGAACCCGGCCTCGGCGTCGGCAATGATCGGCACGAAATAATTGGTATCGGCGTCGGACTTGCCTTCGAACCGCTCCATCGTCTGGATCTGGTCGGCTCGCTGGAGCGCCTTGTTGATGCGCTTGACGACCGCCGGAACAGAATCGACAGGATAAAGTGATTGATCGGGATACATGTTGCCCGACGAGTTGGCGTCCGCCGCCACCTGCCAGCCCGAGAGATAGATCGCCTTCAGACCCGCTTTGATCTGCTGGACGGCCTGGTTGCCGGTAAAGGTTCCGAGCGTCGGGACGTAGTCCTCCGTATGAAGCAGCTCCCATAGGCGCCGCGCCCCGTTTTCGGCCAGCGTATGGCGGATTTGCAGCGAGCCTTTGAGCTTTTCGACGTCGAGCACGGAATAATCGCGCCTGATCGTGCGCCACCGGTCCGGTGCCCAATCGGGGGCGGGAAAGGTTTCCGGCGCGGTCTGGGGCTTGTCGAGCATTTTGAATTTCTCCTCCTTGTGGAAAGCAATAGGTGTTGGCGAGCGAAGCGGGCTTACGCCCCGGCTCGCCGGGCAAAGGTCGCGGCAATCATCTTGGCGCCGTTGAAAAGGGTTTCGCCCCCGGCGAGGGTAAAGCTGTGCTTTCCGCCCCGATGGACAATGGCGTATTCCCGCTCCGCCAGCCCTTGGGCCGCAAAGCTCTCCATCACCTCAGCCATCGAGGGCGCGATGATGGTGATGAAGTCTTCGTCCGGGATATCTGTGGTCATGGCGTTCATCGCCGTTCTCCTCAAGCGTAGGGTGCAAGCAGTCCTGCCTGCCTTAAGTAAAGAATTGACAAAATGACGGTTTGTTGCAAGATAAATAGTGAAATCAGCTAGTTAAACTGTAAAGCCTTGCAAAGAATGGGCAGCGGACTTGTAAAGATTGTAAAGAGGAGGCGCTCGAAATGACCGCGACCGAGCCGCAGATCGGAGGCAGGATCAAGCGCTTGCGGCGCTTGAAGGGCGTTTCGCAGGCCCAGCTCGCCGAAGCGCTCGACATCTCGGCAAGCTACCTCAACTTGATCGAACATAATCGTCGCAGGATCACCGTACCGCTCCTCTTCCGGACAGCGGGCTATTTCGGCGTCGAGCCGGGCGAGCTGGCCGAAAGCGACGACGGGCGGCTGGTGGGCGACCTGATGGAGCTTTTTGGAGACGATATCTTTGCCGATGCCGACCTCACCAACCAGGATATTCGCGATCTCGCCGCCAACCATCCTGCCGTCGGGCGCGCCGTCCTCAAGCTTTTCGACCACGTCAGGCACCTGCGTAGCCCCGAGGCGCGCACTGAGACGGCGCCCGAAACCGGGCATAACGTCGTCACCGAAGCGGTTTCCGACTTCCTGCAGGAAAACGCCAACCATTTCCCTGCACTCGAAACGGCGGCCGAACGCGTGCGGCACGATATCGACAATGCCGCGGAACGGTTTGAAGAAGGCCTGCGCGTCTGGCTTTTCAACGTCTTCGGCATCGAAACAAGGCTTGCCTCGCTCCCCAATGGCGTAATGCGGCGGCTCGAGGGGGGCGGGCGCGTGCTGGCCATCGCCGATACGCTCGAGCCGGAATCCGCGCTTTTCGTGATGGCCCAGCAGGCGGCGCTTCTGGCCGCCAAAGCCGAGATCGACCGGCTGATCGAAACCAGCACCCTGCCCCAGCCCGACGCCGTCCCCCTCGCCCGCAATGTGCTGGCGTCCTATACGGCAGCGGCGCTGATCATGCCCTACGAGGCGTTTTACACCGCCTGCCGCAACACCCGCTACGACATCGAGCGGCTGGGCCGCCGTTTCCGCGCCAGCTTCGAGCAGGTCTGCCACCGGATGACGACGCTCCAGCGGCCGGGCATGGCCGGCATCCCGCTTCACTTGGTGAGGACCGACATCGCGGGCAACATTTCCAAGCGATTTTCGCTCTCGGGCATTCACATCCCGCGCCATTCGGGCGCCTGCCCGCGCTGGAATGTTTATTCCGCCTTCCTCAACCCCGGCCAGATCAACGTGCAGCTTTCCCAGATGCCCGACGGGCAACGCTTTTTTTGCATCGCCAAAGCGATAACCAAGGGCGGCTATGCCCATAACGCCCCACGCCGCCACATCGCCATCGGGCTTGGCTGCGCGATTTCCCATGCCGCCAATATGATTTATGCGGAGGGGATCGACCTCGATGCGCCATCTGGTGCGGTACCGATCGGGGTGGGCTGCCGCATCTGTCCGCGCATGGAATGCGGCCAGCGCGCCCATCCTCCCGCTGACCACCGCTTTTCTGCCGATACCGGAGAGCGCATGGAAAATCTTTATATGCAGCGTGGCTGAACCTAGGCCACAAATCGTGGGTTCGGGTTTTCCGTCCGCAAATGCGTGCCATCAGAGGTTCGCATCATTTATGCGCGCAGCTGCGGAAATGGGCTGAACCGGCTGGCCAGCCGGGGCGTTGTTCGGGCATGATAAGGCGCTTTTGCCGCAAAGGCGCGAACCGCCCTTGCGATTCGGATGCTGAACGGGAGTAAAAAATGGAAATTCTATACACAGCCCATGCCACCGCCACCGGCGGCGGCCGCAATGAGGGACACTCTGCCACCGACGACGGCAAGGTCGACGTCAAGCTCTCGACGCCCAAGGAAATGGGTGGTTCGGGCGAGGGCGCCAATCCCGAACAGCTCTTTGCCACCGGATATTCGGCCTGTTTCCTGGGAGCATTGCGCTTTGTGGCCGGTAAGGATCACAAGAAGCTGCCCGACGATACGACGCTTACGGCCGATGTTGGCTTTGGCAAGCGTGACGACGGCGAAGGGTTCGGGCTCAAGGTGACACTCACCGCCCACGTTCCGGGCTTCGACGTCGCAACGGTCAAGGACCTGATGGACCGCGCCCACATCGTCTGCCCCTATTCCCATGCCACCAAGGGCAATATCGAGGTCAACCTCGTCGTCGGCTGAGCCTAGACCTCTTTCGCAGCCCGGCCGTAGCGGAGGATCGTCGTTTCCCCGCTGCGCGCCGAATAGACGAGGAGCTTGCCGACGAGCGGTTGGCCATAGCCCGCGATGAGCTTGAGCGCCTCATTGGCCATCATCGTTCCGACGATCCCCGGCAACACGTTGAGCACACCCGCCAATTCGCAGGGCGGGCTGTCCTCGGGCCCGGGCGTCTCAGGATAAAGATCGGCAAAAGAGGGGTTCGCGCCCGCATAGGGCATCAGCACGGTCAGCGACCCGTCGAATTGGCCCAGCGCACCCATGACCAGCGGCACCCTGGCCCTCGCACACGCATCCGCCACGGCACGTTTGGTCTCGAAGCTGTCGGTTCCCTCGATGACGAGATTGTAGCCCGCCACGATTTCTGCCGCGATCTCCGGATCCACCCCCACGGGATAGGCGACAAACCGCACATGAGGATTGATCCGGCCCACAAACGCCTCGGCGCCTGCGGTCTTGGGCTGGCCGCCATTCGCCTCGCCGTAAAGGATCTGGCGCTGGAGGTTGGAAACCGAAACCGTATCGGGATCGGCCACCCCCAGCGTGCCGACACCGGCCGCCGCAAGATAGGCAATGACCGGGCTTCCAAGGCCTCCCGCGCCCACGACCAGAACGCGGCTGCGCGAAATCTTTTGCTGGCCTGCTCCTCCGACACCCTTCAAGACCAGATGTCGCGCATAGCGGGCGCTTTCGGCAGGGCTTAGGGTCATTGAGTCCCGCGTTCGCCCACAGGCAGTGCAATAAAGCGCCGGTCCGGGCCCTCGAAGCCATGCGACCACACAGAGAGCACGGCTACCGCGGAGGTGTTCTCGTAAGCCCCGAAGGGCAGGAAGACGCCATAGAACTTATAGGTGATGACGCAGCCGCGTGAGGTCGGCACTCGCGTGTCGCGATGAATCTCGTCGATCTGGCCTTCTGTCTCGCGCACGAGTGCATAGCCCATCGGCGCGCCCTCGAAAAATTCGCAATTGGTTGCCGAAGGTGCCTTGAAAATCTCGAGGCCGAGATGGAATTCCCCCTGCGTTTCCGCCAGACCCCAGCTCGGAATGCCGTAGGAAAGCGTCAGCCCGTCATCGTTCAGTTCGCCATCGCCCCGAAGAGCGATCGGCAGGGCCGGGCGATAGATGCCGTGGGCGTTGAGCGCCTCGCCCGCTTCCGCAAACGCTTTCTGCCGGGCCGCCGATAGCGCCGTGTCCTCGTCGTCTATACGGGCGCGCACCGGCGTGCCCCCGGCAAACCGGTCGGTATCGAGGTCGATGAGAAAGATATCGGAATAGGGGAAACCCGAGCCGTCCTGGATGCCGAATTGCTCGAAAGCGAAATAGCGCCCGTCCTCGGAAAACCCAAGAGCATTGAACTGCGCGCTTTCGGCAGCCGACGCCGCGGCCGGGGCCAGCAACAGGCCAAGACTAAGCGCCAACCCCCGTAGAACCAAACCCGCCTTGCCCACGTGCCGTCTCCTCCAGTTCATCGACCACAACGATCTCGCTCTGTGCCAGGGCCGCGATCACCATCTGCGCGATGCGATCGCCCCGCCGGATCGAGAACGGCGCGCTCCCGTGATTGACGAGGATCACCTTCACCTCGCCGCGATAATCGGCGTCGATGGTTCCGGGCGCATTGAGCACTGTAACCCCAAAGCGCGCTGCAAGACCAGAACGGGGCCGTACCTGCGCTTCAAAGCCAGGGGGGATCGCAAGGGCAAAGCCGCACGGCACAAGATCATGGCCGCCCGGGGGGAGCAGAAGAGGCTCGTCCTCGGGCACTGCCGCGCACAGATCATACCCCGCCGCCTCGCCGGTCTGCCGCGATGGCGGAGGCAGTCCCCTGCCATGCGCGAGCCATTTGAGCGCGACCACGGCCCTACTTCTGGACGATGGCATAGGCCTCTTCGGGCAATTCGACGTCACCGGTCAGGAGCGCTGCGAAGGGAATGACAAAGCTTGCCGACAAGCCGTCCGCGGCAACATCCATATTGGTATCGACGATCCGCCCGCCCGAAACTGCCATGGTGATGGAATTGCCCTCGAACATCGCGGCCATCATGGCGAGCATTTCGGGGTCTTCTCCCGCACCCATGCCCTGGCCGATCTCTTCGGAAAGATCGCCGAGCGGGAAGCTCACGCGCACCTGTCCGCCGCCGATCGCCTCGATCATGGGACCTTCGCCGTCTTCACCGAGCTCAAGCTCGCCGAACGGGCCGGATTGGGTCACGACGCACGAAACCGATTCAGGCGTCTCGATCAATTCGCCCTCGTCGCAAAAGCCTTCCTCGCCCTCGACCTGCTGTGCCGCGACCATCTCATAGACGTCGGCGGCCATTGTGGTGGTCATCGTGCCCTTGGCTTCGGTTTCGCTCAGGATCTCGACTTCCATCGAGATGTCCATGCACGCGGCAAGAGACAGCGTGAGCACGGCGGCGCCGGTTAGCTTGGCGACTGGTAAATGGAACATCGAACTTTGCCTTTCGTCCTCAACAGCTTTTGCCGCCCCCACGGCAGCGTCACGCTTGTGGGGGCACTCTCGCCGCAAACCGGGCATATGGCAAGCGCCCGGAATCAGTCGCCAAGTGCAATGGTGATTTTTTCGGCAAGACGCGCAGCCACCGCGCGCTTGGAAAGCGCCCCCCAGTCCTCTTCGCCGTTCTCCGAGAGAAAGAGAATTGCCGTATCGTCCCCGCCGAAAATGCCGCTGCCCGGGCTCACATCGTTGGCCAGCAGCCAGTCGCACCCCTTGGCCGTTCTTTTGGTCCGTGCGCGATTGAGGAGGTCACCCGTCTCCGCCGCAAAGCCGACGACGAGGCGCGGACGCTGCCCGCCGGGAAGCGAGGCCACGGATTTCAAAATATCGGGGTTGGCCTCCAGGCGGAGCTCAGGCGGCGATTGACCCTCACCCTTCTTGATCTTGTCCGATGCCGGCTCGACCACGCGCCAGTCGCCGACCGCCGCGCAGAACACCGCGCCATCGGCGGGCAAACTGTCCTCGACCGCCCGCTGCATTTCGAGCGCGGTATCTACCGCGACGATCCGGCACCCCTTGGGCGCGGCCGATTCTGCTGGCCCGGTGACGAAAATCACCTCCGCACCCCTTGCCGCCAAAGCCTCGGCAATCGCTGTGCCCTGCTTACCGGAGGAGGCGTTGGAAATGTAGCGGACCGGATCGATGGGTTCGCGCGTCGGCCCGGAGGTAACGATGATTTTCCTGCCTGCCAAAGGTTGCGGCGCTGCCTGGTTGGCAAAGTAATCCTCGATTGCCGCTAGGATTGTCGCAGGTTCGGCGAGCCGGCCCGGCCCGTATTCCCCGCATGCCATCTCGCCCTCGTCGGGCCCCACGAACCGCACGCCGTCGGCCTTGAGCGTTTCGATGTTGCGCCGGGTGGACGCAGCTTGCCACATCCGCACGTTCATGGCCGGGGCGGCGAGTATGTCGGTGTCGGTTGCCAGAAGGCAGGTCGAGGCGAGATCGTCGGCCTGTCCCGCGGCCATCTTGGCCAGAAGATTGGCGGTTGCCGGCGCGATAACGATAAGGTCCGCGGAGCGCGACAATTCGATATGGCCGATCTCGGTCTCGCGCGTTAAGTCGAACAGCGCGGTCAGCGCGGGACGCCCCGAGATCGCCGAAACTGTAAGGGGCGAGACAAAGTGCGTCGCGCTTTCAGTGAGGATCGCCTGCGCGGTTCCCCCTGCCTTCTGGATCAGGCGTATGAGTTCGATCGCCTTATAGGCGGCAATACCACCAGAAACGATCAGGAGAATATGCTTTCCGGCGAGCATGTCTTTACCCCAGAAGCCAAGCGAGGATGGCGAAACCGGCCAGGCCCAGAACAATGAGCCCACCCCACCCCAGCGCCACGAGCAGGGGATCGCGTACCTTGGCGATATGGTGATCGGCTTCGATATCTCCAAGGACCCCCTCGGCACGGGCGGCGATTTCGGGCAGCCGCCGCACGGCGCCGAGGAGCGCCCTGACCTCGTCGCGCACGATTTCGGCCTGACCGAGCGGCCCTACGGCCCGGCGGACCCATTCTGAAACGATCGGCTCGGCCGCTTCCCACATGTTGAATTGAGGATCGAGCAGGCGCGCAGTGCCTTCCACGAGCACCATGTTCTTTTGCAAAAGCACCAGCTCGGGCCGGGCCTCCATGTCGAATAGCTCGGTGACGTCGAGCAATTGCCCCAAGACCCGCGCCATTGAGATCTCGTCCGCCCCCCGTCCTACCAGAGGCTCGCCGATGGCGCGCAGCGCCTGGGCGAAATCGGCGATTGAATGGGTTTCGGGCACATAGCCGATTTCAATGTGGAGTTCGGCGATGCGGCGATAATTGCGCGTGATGAAGCCATAGAGGATTTCGGCAAGAAACCGCTGCTCGCGTCTGCCGATCCGGCCCGTTATGCCCAGGTCGACCGCAACGATATTGCCGGTTGTCGGGTCAGCGAAAAGATTGCCCGGATGCATGTCGGCGTGGAAAAATCCGTCGCGGATGGCGTGTCTGAGGAAGTTCCTGACCAACGCGCGCGCAAGCTCGGGCCGTGACAGCCCGGCCGCATCGATGCGCGCCACATCCCGGACGGGGATCGCATCGATCCAGCTTGTTGTCAGCACCGCGCGTGCGGTCTGCCCCCAATGGACGACGGGGACCGCAAAGCCGGGGTCGTCCTTTGTGTTGTCGGCCATTTCCGAAATGGCCGAGGCTTCCATCCGCAAGTCCATCTCGAGCGCTGCCGAACGCGCCAGCGTGTCGACGATATACCGGCCGCGAAACCGTTTTGCGCCGGGCACGATGCGCTCGGCGGCGCGTGCAAGTGCATAAAGCCCTGCGAGGTCGCTCTTGAACCGCGCCTCGATTCCCGGGCGCAGGAGCTTTACAGCTACCGTCTCCTCCTGCCCGTCGGGGTGAACGAGGGTAGCCCGGTGCACCTGGGCGATCGAGGCTGCCGCAATCGGCGGCGAGACATCCTTGAGCGCTCTCGCCTTTTCCCCCAGTGCCTCCTCAAGCAGCCCCGGCACCAAACTCGGGTCGAAAGGCGGCATGGCGTCCTGAAGCCTTGCGAGATCGTCCGCAACGCTCCCCCCGACGATGTCGCGGCGGGTGGCGAGCATCTGCCCGAGCTTGACATAGGTGGGGCCGAGGCGATTGAGCGCGTTGGCGAGCCGGGTAACGCGCCCGGTCTTTCTCACGTCGCGCTTTTCAATCAGACGCGCGACCGAGACCAGCGCCTTGGCCGAGGGTGGGATCGGCTGGCCCTCGGCAAGCGAGAACGCGCCTTCGCGCGCCAGAACGAAGCCGGCGCGTGCGAGCCGGAAATAGGTGCCCAGACCCATCTAGAACTTCCAGGCCCCATGCAAGGCGGCGATATTGCCCGATAATGGCGTGTGCGTGACGCGCTTGAATCCCGCCTCGGCGATCATCGCTGAAAAAGCCGCCGGTTCGGGAAAATTCCGGATCGATTCGACGAGATACTGATAGGGGTCGGCATCTCCGGTCACCATCCGGCCGAGCGGCGGGATGACATGGTCGGAAAAAAGCTCGTAGACCTTGGCCAGCCCCGGTACGTCGACGCGCGAAAATTCGAGAACCAGCAGCCGTCCGCCACGCACAAGCACGCGGTGTGCTTCGCGGAGCGCCCTGTCGATCCGGGGAACGTTGCGAATGCCGAAGGCGATCGTATAGGCCTCGAAACTCGAATCCGCGAAAGGCAGCTCTTCTGCGTTGGCCTCGACGAACCTCACGCGGGAAGGATACCGCCAGTGCTTGGCACGCTCGGCGCCCACCGCCAGCATCTCGCCATTGATGTCGGAAACCGTCACCTCGGCATATCCATGGCTGGCATCGAGGATGCGCATGGCGACATCGCCGGTTCCGCCAGCCATGTCGAGCACGCGGAAGGGGCGGGCCCCGTGCCGCGGCGGCGCGAGGCGGGCCACCATCTGGCCCTTCCAGAGCCGGTGCACCCCCCCGCTCATCAGATCGTTCATCAGATCATAGCGCGAGGCGACCTTGAAGAAGACGTCGTTGACCAGCCCCTGCTTGTCCTTGAGCGGCACGGTGCGGGCACCAAAATGGGTGGTGTTTTCGGCCTCTTGCATGTCGCTCTCTTGTTCGGATGGCGTATTCGGGGTTATGACCTTCATGGCCACCATAAAGCAAGCTTTTGGGCGGCGGAATGGTTAGCCGCGTCGCAGGTCCCTTAAAGTCGAACCCTCATGCCCGAATTGCCTGAAGTCGAAACCGTCAGACGCGGGCTCGAGCCGTTCCTTGCCGGCGCGCGCATCGAGGCCGTCTCGCTCTATCGGGAAAATCTGCGTTTCCCCTTTCCGCAGGGCTTTGCCGCCGCGCTCGAGAACAGGCGCATCGAAACCCTCACCCGCCGCGCCAAATACCTGCTCTTTACGCTCTCGGACGGCGCGGTCTGGATGACCCATCTGGGGATGACCGGGGCCTATATCATAAAAGACCACCCGCTCGATGAACCCTCAAGGCGCAATGCGGGCGACACAAGCGGCAGGCATGTCCATTTTTCCGCTTCCCTCTCCCATCCCCTTCACGGCGCGCTCACCCTTTCTTATGCCGACCCGCGCCGCTTCGGTTTCATGGGGCTTTACCCGCCCGGCACGGCCAATCCCTTTCTCGATCCCCTGGGCCCCGAGCCTTTGGGGAACGCGCTCAACCCCGCCATGCTCGCTTCAGCCTTCAAGAACCGCAAGGGTCCTGTCAAAACCCTGCTGCTCGACCAGACTCTCGTTGCCGGGCTTGGCAATATCTATGTGTGCGAGGCGCTGCACCGCGCCGGAATTCTTCCGGCCCGCAGCGGCGCGAGCCTTGTCGATCCGGACGGCGCGCCGCGCCCCGAGCTTCTGGCCCTCGTGCCCGCCATTCGGAACGTCCTCGAGGAAGCGCTCGCGGCGGGTGGCTCGACCCTGCGCGACTTCCGCAACAGCGACGGTACGCCCGGCTACTTCCAGCACAGTTTTGCCGTCTATGGGCGCGAGGGATCCCCTTGCCCCAAACCTGGATGCGGCGGCACCGTCGTCCGACTCGCTCAGGCCGGCCGCTCGAGCTTTTACTGCACGTCCTGCCAGCATTGACTCTTGACCTATGCCCCACTATAGACCGGCCTTCATCGGCCGGGGCTCGCCCCGGTCATTCCGGTTGTGCCGGCCCTCTATTAGGGGCTTCGAGCACGCAAGGCATCCCGACGGCGTCCACGCCGTAGCCATGAGGAAAGATCAAATGGCAAATACCCCTTCGGCCAAAAAGGCCACCCGCAAGATCGAGGCCCGTACCGCGATCAACACCGCGCGCCGCTCACGCGTCCGCACCTTCCTTCGCAAGGTTGAGGAAGCCATCGCCGCCGGCAAGAAGGACGAGGCGGTCGCCGCGCTCAAGGTCGCGGAGTCCGAGCTCCAGCGTGCCGCCGGCAAGGGGGTCTTTCACAAGAACCTCGCGGATCGCAAGGTCTCCCGCCTCGCAAAACGCGTCAAGGCCATCGCCTGACCGCATCGAAGCGGGGATGTATGCACGCCCCGGTGGAACAAGTTTTCAAAGCCCTCCTCGCGAGGGCTTTTTCCTTGCCTGAATCGTAACGACGAATCCGTCATCCCATTGTCATTTTTCAAGGTTGGAAGCGGCAGCGAGCACAGCAGCGGGAAAATTAATCTCCTTCAAGAATCTCCGCTAAGAAATCGATTCAGCAAGGAGTCACATACCCTTACTTTTATCATGCCCGGCCCGCAAAAATCCCCGTCTGGCGCAACTTGCGAGTCAAGCCCAATTTTGATGAAATCTGCGGTTGTGTGCGAAAATTTGGCTGTCTAAAATGCCTTCGTTGGATGAAAACGAGAGCGGCGGGTTTCAAGAAGAAACGAACCGCCGCCTAGAAACCAGGGGGTTGAAATGCAAGGATCGCATGGTGAGATAAGGCTATTCTTAACTCCACCGGACGACCCGGCAGACTCTCCCACGTAAACTCCTGACTTCTTGATCCAGTACAACGCGTAACAGTTGCGTGCCCTGGCACTTTTGTGCCGTTTTCAATTTGGATGTGACGTCGAACTCCGCAGAATGACTTGCGGGTCGGTGGAGTTTTGTTGCCCTTTTTAGGGTGGAAAACGGGGAAACTGGCCGTTGGGGACGAACGGCCCAAAAACAGGAAGAGGCTAAGTAGAAATGGAATCGATCGCGGCGACCGATCGTGCGGCTTGGACAAGCCAACCGGGGCAAAAGGTGCATAAGGCGGGCGCGGACCCGCAAGCCGTGGGGGGAGTCACAAACGGGGGCAGGGAAATGACGCTAAACTCCGATGGAGTGTGGCTGCGTGTGCGGGCGCGGCTCAGGGCGGCAGTCGGCGAAGATGTATTCACATCATGGTTCGCCCGGCTCGAGCTTGAGGAAATCGTGGGCGACCTCGCACACCTTTCGGTGCCCACGCGGTTTCTTTGTTCCTGGATTCAGTCCAATTACATCGAAAAGATCATGGAGGCCTTTACCGCCGAGGATTCGGCGATCGGCCGCATCCATATCACGGTGCGCGTCAACGGGCAGGCCCGCCCCCGGCTGGTGAGCCCGGCCGAACCCGACGCATCCGAGGACACGGTGCAAACCGATTCCCGCCCCCCGCTGCCACTGACCCAAACCGGACAGTCCGCCGCCCCTCGCGCCGATGCGCTCGTGGGCAGCGCGCTTGACCGCAAGCTGACCTTCGAGAGCTTTGTCGTCGGTTCGGCCAATGAAATGGCGCTTGGCGTTGCGCGACAGGTCGCTTCGGCCGCCGCCAACAACACCGTCACATTCAACCCGGTCTATGTCCACTCGACCGTTGGCCTGGGCAAGACCCATCTGCTCAACGCCATCGCCTGGGCCGCCGGCGCCGCTGACGGCACGCGCAACATCGTCTATCTCACCGCCGACCATTTCATGTACCACTTCATGACCGCGGTGAAGCACCAGTCGGCGCTTGCCTTCAAGGAGTGGCTCCGGCGTATCGATCTGCTCCTGATCGACGATATGCAGTTCCTGCAGGGCAAGTCGGCCACCGAGTTCGGCCACACGCTTTCGAGCCTGATTTCGGGCACCAAGCAGGTCGTCGTCGCCGGGGATGCGCCCCCACGCGATCTTGAAATGCTGGACGATCGCGTACGCTCGCGGCTTTCGGGCGGGCTTGTGATCCCCATCGCGCCGTTCGACGCCGAATTGCGTCGCGCCATCGTCCAGAAGCGCGCCGATCAGGCCATCGCCCGGTTCCCCGGACTGAGCATCCCCCCGGCAGTAATCGATTACGTGGCGCGCTCGATCGTCTCGCACGGACGGGATCTCGACGGCGCTGTGAACAGGCTGGTCGCTGCGAACCAGCTCACCAAGGAACCGATCACGGTGGCCCTGGCCGAAAGGACGCTCCAGGATCTGATCCGCAACCGGGAAACCCCTCGCGTGCGCATAGAGGATATCTTGAAGATCGTGGCCCGCCACTACAAGGTTCCGCGCAACGATCTCCTGTCCTCGCGCCGTTCGCGCGATGTGGTGCGCCCGCGCCAGATTGCCATGTATCTCGCCAAGTCGCTGACTGCGCGCTCGCTGCCAGAAATCGGCCGCCGGTTTGGCGGACGCGACCATACCACCGTGCTCCATTCGGTGCGAAAGGTCGAGCAATTGATGAGCCAGGACGGGGAACTGACCCAGGAAATCGAACTCCTCAAAAGGATGCTCGAAGAGTAGGTGCCTTTGCGGGCGGCGCCTTGGCTCGTCCGCCAAAAACCTCTGCAAACCATTATGCGCAAGGGCCCCTGCGACAGGTGGGGGCCTTGCGTTTTGCCGAATGGCAGGGCAGGGTCTCGGCCCGGCGTTTTCTTTCCAAAACGCCAGACCGGGTGTGAACAGGATACGGGACAAGGTAAGCGATGAAGGTAACGCTCGAGCGCAACCATCTTTTGAAATCGCTGGGGCATGTGCACCGCGTGGTGGAGCGACGCAACACATACCCCATCCTTGCCAACGTCCTGATGAGCGCCACGGCCGAGGGGCTGGACCTGCGCGCAACCGACCTCGATATCGAGGTGACCGAGTCCGTTCCCGCGATGACCGGCACGCCGGGTACGACGACCGTGCCCGCGCACACCCTATATGAGATCGTTCGCAAGCTTTCTGACGGCGCCGACGTGGTACTTGAGACCGATGGCAACGACCAGATGCAGATTTCCTCTGGCCGCTCGCGCTTCCACCTCCAGTGCCTCAACCCCGACGGGTTCCCCGATCTCAAGTCCGGGGCATTCACTCATACCTTCTCGATAGCGGCTGGCGTGCTCAAGGACCTGATCGAGCGCACCCAGTTCGCGATTTCCAACGAGGAAACCCGCTACTATCTCAACGGCATTTTCATGCACACGGTGGATTCCGGTGCCGGCATCGTGCTGCGCGCGGTAGCGACGGATGGACACAGGCTGGCCCGCGTGGAGGCCGAGGCTCCCAGGGGGTCGGCTGGAATGCCCGGCATCATCGTTCCGCGCAAGACGGTGTCCGAGGTCCTCAAGCTGCTCGATGGCGTCGAGGGCGACGTCGGGGTCGAATTGTCCGATACCAAGATCCGCTTCACCCTTGGCGGGGTCGTCCTGCTCTCCAAGCTCATCGAGGGGTCGTTCCCCGATTACGACCGCGTGACCCCCAAGAACAACGACAAGGAGCTGGTGATCGACCGCGACAGCCTTGCGCGCGCCGTCGACCGCGTCTCGACCATCGCCTCGGAGCGCGGCGGCAAGGCGGTCAAGCTCTCGCTCAGCCCCGGCCAGCTCGAATTGACCGTCACCAACCCCGATCATGGCACGGCCAACGAAGAACTGCCCGCCGGGTTCGAGCTCGAAGGATTCGAGATCGGGTTCAACGCGCGCTATCTTCTCGAGATCATCTCCCAGATTCGCACCGAAAATGCCGTCTTTCTTTTCAACGATGCCGGCTCGCCCACGCTCGTAAAGGACCAGGGCGAAACCCTGGCGCTGTTCGTCCTGATGCCGATGCGGGTGTAAGGCGCGGTTTTGCGCCTGCATGAAAGCACCAACGGATCTTTGCGGGCGAAGGCTGCCCTGACCCAGGCGAAGGTCAAGGTGGCCGGCGGCCCTTCAATCCCATGACCACACCCGACCGCTACATCTCCCGGCTGCGCCTCACGAGCTTCCGTAACTATACGAGCGCGGCGCTCGACCTCGATCACCGCCACGTGGTTCTGGTTGGGGAAAACGGGGCTGGAAAGACCAATCTGATCGAAGCGGTCTCGCTGCTCTCGCCGGGACGGGGGCTGCGGCGTGCGCCGTTCGAGAGTCTCGCTCTCTCGGGAAGCGACGGGATGTGGGCGGTCGCCGCGACGGTCGAAACTCCCTTCGGCCCGGCCGACATGGGAACCGGCGCGACCACCGACACTGCCGCCGCCCGGCGCGTGAGGATCAACGGCGCCAATGCCCGGTCGGTCGAGGAGATGAGCGATTATCTGCGCGTTCTCTGGCTCATCCCGGCCATGGATGGGATCTTTTCCGGTCCCGCCGCCGATCGCCGGCGGTTTCTCGATCGTCTCGTCACGACTCTCATTCCCGGCCACTCCGCCGCGGTGGGCGATTTCGAGAAGGCCATGCGCCAGCGCAACAGGCTCCTTGAGGAAAACGGCGATCCCGCCTGGCTCTCGGCCATCGAGACGCAAATGGCCGAAACCGCAAGCGCCATTCACTTCGCCCGTGCCGATTCTCTGGCTCACCTCCAGGGCGTCATGGCTGCCAACGTCGCCGATACCGGGTTCCCCGAGGCGCTCCTCGAGCTTTCTCCGCTCTTTGAGGATTCGGTCCCAGGCACCGCAAGCGCGCTCGAAGCCGAGCTTGTTGGCCGCTGGAAAACCGCGCGCGCCCTTGATAAGGCGGCGGGCCGCACCACATTTGGACCTCACCGCGTCGACCTCGCCGTGACCCACAAGGACAAGGCGATGCCCGCAGGACTTTGCTCGACAGGCGAGCAGAAGGCGCTACTGATCGGGCTGGTCCTGGTCCATGCGCGGCTCGTCGCGCAGATGACGGGGATCACACCCCTCCTTCTCCTCGACGAGATCGCCGCCCATCTTGATCCCAGGCGCCGCGCGGCGCTGTTCGATGCGCTGGACAAGCTCCGGACCCAGTGCTGGATGACCGGAACCGACCCGGTGCTTTTCGCCGATCTGGGGGCCCGCGCCCAGCGTTTCGCGGTGGACGCCGGCCAGCTCGCCCGGATGCCGGGATAAACGGGCCAAATCCGACCGCACCATCCCTAAGGCTTGGGGTTTGGCGGCGGATCGGATAGAAGTGATTGACCTCCAACAAGGCTGATTCTTTCCCTCATGAGCGATACTCCCGAGCTTTCCGGCAATGGTGAATACGGCGCGGATTCAATCAAGGTTCTCAAGGGCCTTGATGCGGTACGCAAGCGCCCCGGCATGTATATCGGGGACACCGACGACGGCACGGGCCTGCACCACATGGTCTACGAGGTGGTCGACAACGCCATCGACGAGGCGCTGGCCGGCCATGCCGACCTTGTGACCGTCACGCTCAATCCCGACGGATCGGTGACCGTCACCGACAATGGCCGCGGCATTCCCACCGATATTCACAAGGAAGAAGGGGTTTCTGCCGCCGAGGTCATCATGACCCAGCTCCATGCGGGCGGCAAGTTCGACCAGAACTCCTATAAGGTTTCGGGGGGGCTGCATGGCGTCGGGGTCTCGGTCGTCAACGCGCTTTCGGTATGGCTCAAGCTCAAAATCCGTCGCGACGGCAGGATCCATGAGATGAGCTTCACCCACGGTGTTGCCGACGCGCCCCTTGCGGTGACCGGCAGCTATGAGGGTCGTTCGGGGACCGAGCTGACCTTCATGCCCTCGTCCGACACCTTCACCATGATTGAGTTCGACTACAAGACGCTCGAGCACCGCCTGCGCGAACTCGCGTTTCTCAACTCCGGCGTCCACATCATCCTCAAGGACCTCCGTCATCCCGAGCCGGTCGAGGCCGACCTTTATTACGAGGGCGGGCTGGAAGCCTTCGTGCGCTACCTCGACAAGAACAAGACCGCTCTGATCGATGCACCGATCACCATCATCGCCGAAAAGGACGGGATCACGGTTGAGGTCTCGCTGTGGTGGAACGACTCCTACCACGAGCACGTCCTGTGTTTTACCAACAACATCCCCCAGCGCGACGGCGGCACGCATCTTGCCGGGCTTCGAGGCGCACTGACCCGGCAGGTCACCGGCTATGCCGAGCAGAGCGGCGTGCTCAAGAAGGAAAAGGTCTCCCTGACGGGGGACGACACGCGCGAAGGGCTCACTTGCGTGCTTTCGGTCAAGGTGCCCGACCCCAAATTCTCGTCCCAGACAAAGGACAAGCTGGTTTCTTCCGAAGTCCGGCCCGTTGTCGAGAACGTCATCAACGACAAGCTCAACCAGTGGTTCGAGGAGCATCCCGCCGAAGCCAGGACCATCGTTTCAAAGGTCGCCGAGGCCGCCGCCGCCCGCGAGGCTGCGCGCAAAGCCCGCGAGCTGACCCGCCGCAAATCGGCGCTTGAAATATCATCGCTGCCCGGCAAGCTCGCCGACTGCCAGGAACGCGACCCGGCCAAGGCCGAAATTTTCATCGTCGAAGGCGATTCGGCCGGCGGATCGGCCAAGCAGGGCCGTGACCGCGCTACCCAGGCCGTTCTGCCTTTGCGCGGCAAGATCTTGAACGTCGAGCGCGCGCGGTTCGACCGTATGATCTCGTCCGATCAGGTGGGAACGCTCATCACGGCGCTTGGGACCGGCATCGGGCGCGAAGAATTCAATCCCGACAAGCTCCGCTACCACAAGATCATCATCATGACGGACGCTGACGTGGACGGCGCCCATATCCGCACGCTTCTTCTGACCTTCTTTTACCGCCAGATGCCTGAATTGATCGAGCGCGGCCACCTCTACATCGCCCAGCCTCCGCTCTATAAGGTCACCCGCGGGCGCTCCGAGCAATATCTCAAGGACGAGCGGGCGCGCGAGGATTATCTTTTGTCCTCGGGCGTCGAGGACGCCGTGTTGACCACCCGCGCGGGCTCCACCCATGCGGGCAGCGATTTGCTCGGCATCGTCGAACAGGCACGTGACCTCTACCACCTGATCGATGCCCAGAACACCAGGTACAACCGGCAGATGATCGAACAGGCCGCCGTCGTGGGCGCGCTCGACCCCAAGGCCATGGAGGATGAAAGCACTGCGCTCGGGCTGGCCGAACGCGTCGCCAACCGGCTCAACCGCATGTCCGATGAAACCGAGCGCAGTTGGGAAGGCCAGCTCGATGGCGAAGGTGGCTATGTCTTCACCCGCGTCGTGCGCGGCGTCGCCGAGAGATACGCGCTCGATGCCGCGCTTTTGGGTTCGGCCGATGCACGTAAATTGCGCGCGCTCGCCGGCAAGCTCGACGAGATCTATGGTGGGGTTCCTGTCCTTACCCGCAAGGACGTTCCGACCGAAATTTATGGGCCGCGCTCGCTGTTTTCCGCGATGATGGCCGCCGGCCAGAAGGGCCTCTCGCTCCAGCGCTACAAGGGGTTGGGCGAGATGAACGCCGAGCAGCTTTGGGAAACCACCATGGACCCCAATGGGCGCACCCTTCTGCAGGTGCAGGTCGGCCAGACCGACGATGCCGACAGCATCTTTACCCAGCTAATGGGCGACCTCGTCGAACCGCGTCGTGAGTTCATTCAGGACAACGCACTTTCGGTGTCCAATCTCGATATATGAGGCCCAATAGCGTTGCGCCGGCGCAACACCTTGTGGCCGGTATGGAAATTCTCACATAAACCGGCCACAATTGCCGGTGATGAACGTTTATGTGCATGAGCCCGGCGCCGCCTTTGCGCCGCCGTGCCCGCTTTGCCCCCACGCCCGAGTGAACCGCTGATGGACCTTCGCCTTTCTCCCGATGACCGCATCGATGCCGGCGGCAAGTCAAAGCCTGCCGGAACGGCAAGGCCCGCGCCCAAGTCGGCGGCAAAGCCGCACCAGGCAAGGCAGCCCAAGGGGCCGAAAAAACCCCGCAAGCGCCGGTCCGGCATTGGCGGATTCTTTGTCTCGATAATCTATTTTGCCTTCTCGGTGGCCATTCTCGGCTGTGTAGCCGTGGCGGGGATCGTCTTTTATTACGGTGCCGAGTTGGGATCGTCCGACACCTGGACCGTTCCCCAGCGGCCGCCCAATATCCGCGTTTTGGCCTCCAACGGTCAGCTGCTCTCGAACCGTGGGCAGACCGGGGGCGAAGCGATCGCCTATCACGAACTCCCCTATTACGTGCCTCTGGCGGTGATCGCTTCGGAAGACCGGCGGTTTTTCAGCCATTTCGGCGTCGATCCCATCGGCCTTGCGGTTGTGGCTCTCGAAAGCGTGCAGGCGCGGCAGCTGACGCGCGGCGCCTCGACCATCACCCAGCAGGTGGCCAAGAACCTCTTCCTCACCCCAGACCAGACCATGGGCCGCAAGGTGCAGGAAGCCCTGCTCGCCGTCTGGCTGGAGAACAACTACACCAAGGAAGATATCCTCGAGCTCTATCTCAACCGCGTGCATTTCGGCGCAGGGGCAACCGGCATCGAGGCGGCGGCGCAGACCTATTTCGGGATTTCCGCGCGCAATCTCTCGCTCGGCCAGGCGGCCATGCTGGCCGGTATCCTGCCGGCGCCTGCCACCTACAACCCCAAGAGCCATCCCCAGCGGGCCATCGAGCGCCAGCGGATCGCGCTCGCCAATATGGTGCGCGAGGGTTATATAACCCAAGCCGAGGCCAACGCCGCCCAGATCGATCCGGACCGCTCGACCATTCCGACCCGGGTCGCAGGGTCGGAATATTACGTCGCCGACTGGGTGGAAACGCTGATGAATGCCTATCTCGGCGAGGTCCACGAGGACGTGATCGTCTCGACGACCATCGACTGGGAACTTCAAAAGCACGCCGAATTCGTCGTTCGCGAAGCCGTGCGCGAAAATGCCGAATCACGCCGGTTCAACCAGGCCGCGCTGGTCGCGATGGACACAGAGGGCCGGGTCCGGGCGCTGGTCGGCGGCGTAGACTATACCCAAAGCCAGTATAACCGGGCGGTCACCGCGCGGCGCCAGCCGGGCTCGACCTTCAAGCCCTTTGTCTATCTCGCCGCGCTGCAGCAGGGATACACCCCCGACACGCTGATGATCGACGAGCCGTTCGACTACAATGGCTGGTCGCCCCAGAACGCGAGCAACAGCTATGTCGGCCCGGTTCTGCTGCGCGATGCACTGGCCTTTTCGATCAACACGGTCGCCGCGCGGCTGGCCATCGATATCGGCCCGCAGAACGTGGTCGAAACCGCCTATCGCATGGGCTTTTCCTCGAACTTCATGGCCGTGCCCGCCATTGCGCTCGGTACCCAGGAAGTTTCCCTGCTTGAACTGACCGCCGCCTATGCGCCCTTTGCCAATGGTGGGCATGGCGTCATTGCCAACGTCATCACGCGCATCACGACCACCGAGGGCGAGGTGCTTTATGAGGCTGTGCCCGCCGGGCCGGGTCAGGTGATGACCGACGAGCAGGTCGGCATGATGAACGACATGCTGCGGGCCGGCGTCGAGGCGGGCACCGGCCGCGGTGCCCAGCTGGGCGGCTGGCCGATGGCCGGCAAGACTGGCACCTCCCAGCGCAGCCGCGACGCCCTGTTCGTGGGTTACACCGCGAGCTGGGTCGGCGGGGTGTGGCTGGGCAATGACGACGATACGCCCATGCGCAACATGTCGGGTGGCGCGATCCCGGCCCAGATCTGGCGCAATTTCATGGCCAAGGCCCATGAAGGTCTGCAGGTCGCCAACCTGCCCGGCACCTATGTCCGGCTCCAGGACCGCGTCGCAGACCCCAACACGGTCTATATACCGCAGGAAGGCCAGGCACCGGCCGATGACAATATCGGCAGCCTGCTCAACTCCATTTTCGGCAACTGAAATATAATTGAACGAATTGAACGTTTTCCGTTCAATTCGTTCAATCAAAAATACGCGTCACCCAATTCTCATCAATTGCTGCCCATTGGCCTTGAGCCAACGCCGCCCCTTTTCGTAATCGGGAAGCGCGCGCCCCACCGTACGCCAGAACACGGGCGCATGGTTCATTTCGAGGATATGGGCCACCTCGTGCGCGGCGACATAATCGAGAACGAAAGGCGGCGCCATGACGAGCCGCCAATTGAAATTGAGCCGTCGCGCCGACGAGCATGATCCCCAGCGTGAAGATTGGTCGCGCAGCGAGATGGCGGCAACCTTGACCCCGAGCGTGCCCGCATGGATGGCGCAGGCCGCTTCGAGGTCGGCGCGAGCCTCGGTCTTGAGCCAATCGATGAGCCTGCGCCGGCAATGGGCTTCTCCGCCCGGAACGTGAAGCTCGGCACCTTCGATTCCCCGAGTTGGTGTGACCAGTCCGCGCGCCCGATCGAGGGCGATGATGCGGTGGTCCTCCCCGCGTAGCGGGATAATGGCACCATGCGCGATACGCGGTGCTTCGCCAGTGCTCTCGAGCCGGGCGTCGAGCCACCCCGCATGGCGCGAGAGGAAGGCTTCGGCATCCCTCCAGCGCCCGAGGCGGGGGACGGTGAGAACCGGGCCGTGACGCGGCGAAATGGATAGCCGGTAATTCTTTGCGCGGTCCGAGACCCTGACGGCAACGGTAATCGCACGACCGCCGAAATCGAGATCGACGGAGGCGGGTGGCCGGGGCTGAAAGAGCGTCCTGAGCCCCATGAGGCCACCGGTCCTTTCAAAGGTCTATTGCGAATCGGATTGCGCCCATTATGCCGGGCGCCGGGCATCGGGGGAATAAAAGAACGGCACACGCCGGCGGGAGGGCGCGTGCCGTCAGATGGGCCTCGGAAGGGGGCCGAAGGCCCGGGGTTTTCAGTATTGCCGGTCCTCGTCGGACGGCCGCTGGGTGCGTTCGCGCATGAAGCGGTCGAACTCTTCGCGGTCGCGGGCCTTGTGGAGGTTGGCGAGGTATTCCTCGAACGCTTCGCGTTCCTCCTCGAGCCGGCGGCGCTCCTCTTCGAGGCGCTTCAATTGCTCTTGGCGATAGTCGTCGAAAGCCGCGTTGCCGGTCGCACCGCGATAGCCGCGGTAGTGACCATTGTGGCAATGACGGCCCTTGAAGCTATGCTTACGCTCCTTGAGCCAGCTTTCCGCCCTCTCCTTGGACCCACCGAAATATTCGCCCCAAAGGATATAGGCGAGGACGGCAAAGCCCAGGGGCCAGAAGACGATGAAGCCAAGCACCATCAGCGCGATGGTCAAGGCTGACCATTCGGGTTTGATCAATGCAGTGTTCATAGGGTCTATCCTCCAGTCTCGAACAGGCAATAACTGGGGATCCGCGCCCCCCAATCAAGTGAACCGATGACGATTTCTGCATCTTGAAATCCTGTGCTAGAAGGCCCATGCGCATCCCGCGCACGCCGGTCCCGAGGCCTCCTCATGAGCGTTTTTTCCCCCTCAGAGCCTTTTTCGGCTCCGCGCGCGGCGCGCCCGTTGCGGCTCGGAACGCTTGTCCTCTTGCGCTGGCTGGCCATTGTCGGCCAGCTCGCGAGCGTTCTCATCGTCCACTTCGGGCTGGGATACCGGCTGCCTCTCTTTGAGTGCCTAGTCCTCATCTTCGCCTCGATCACCATCAACACGGGCCTCCTGATCCGCTACGGGCCCGGGCACAGGCCGAACGCAAGGCTGGCATTCTACCAGCTCGCCTATGACTGCGTGCAGCTTGGCGGGTTGCTCTATCTGACCGGCGGGCTGGGCAATCCCTTCGCGCTGCTTTTGCTTGCGCCGGTTTCGGTCTCCGCCTCGACGCTGCCCTCGCGCGAGACGCTTCTGCTGGTGGCCCTGGTGACGATCATCGCAACGCTGCTTGCGCTCTATCATCAGCCCATGCCGTGGGACTCCGCCGTTCCGTTTTCTCCGCACCCGCTCTACCTTCTCGGCGTATGGACGGCGATCCTGTGCGGGGTGGGGTTCATTGCCGGTTATATCAACAAGGTTGCCCACGAGGCGCGCCAGCTCGCGGACGCGCTCACGGTCACCGAACTGGCGCTCTCGCGCCAGCAGCAGCTTTCCGCGCTTGATGGGCTGGCCGCGGCCGCGGCCCACGAACTGGGCACGCCGCTCGCCACCATCGCCCTTGCCGCAAAAGAAGTCCGGCGGGACGCGAGCGATGCGGACCTTGCCGCCGACCTCGACCTTATTCTCGAGCAGGTCGCGCGGTGTCGCGCCATCCTGGGGAAGCTGAGGAGCCTCAAGCCGTCGGGCGCGGACATCTTCGAGGACGTTTCGCTCTCCGATGTCATTGCCGAACTGGCCAAGCCCCACGAGGCCTCGGCGGCCGGAGCGGGCAAGACCATCACCATCACCCGTTCGGACTTCGGGGGTAAGGAGCCCGTCATCCTGCGCGATGTCGGCCTGCTATACGGGCTTGGCAACCTCATCGAGAATGCCGTGCAGTTCGCGCAAGCGACGGTTACTATCGGCGCCGGCTGGGATCACAAACGCGCCGTCATAACGATCACCGACGACGGACCGGGTTTTGCACCCGAACTCCTGAGCCGGCTGGGTGAACCCTTCCTCACCTCGCGCTGGCGAGAGAAGGGCGATGGCGACCCGCGCGACCCCGATGGGGCCGGGGGGCTGGGCCTGGGGGTCTTCATCGCCAAGACCCTGCTCGAGCGGACCGGCGCCAATCTGCGCTTCTTCAATGCCAAGCCCACCGGCCACGCCTGCGTCGAAATCTCCTGGCCGCGCGCAACGCTCGAAGCCCGCCAGGACGACGAGCGCGGCGGGCGAAAGGTGCCGGATCGGGATGGCTTTGACCTTTGAGCGCTTTTTGGCGATAAAAGCGGCACCCTGAAGGAACATGATTATGACCGACCTGTCCGGCCTTGCCGAAAACGATCGTACGCTGCTGCTGGTTGATGATGACCAGCCCTTTTTGAGCCGGCTTGAGCGGGCAATGGACAAACGCGGGTTTATCGTGACGATCGCCGATTCCGTGGCGGCCGGTCTTGCAGCCGTCAAATCCAATCCCCCGGCCTTTGCCGTGGTCGATCTGCGGCTCGAGGACGGAAACGGTCTTGAGGTCGTTTCCGCGCTGAACGAAAGGCGCCCCGAGGCACGCGCAGTGGTACTGACAGGTTATGGCAACATCGCGACCGCGGTGACCGCCGTCAAGCTCGGGGCCGTCGACTACCTTGCCAAGCCCGCCGATGCCGACGATATCGTCAAGGCACTTCTGGCCGACGAAGCGGTCAAGCCCGAGCCGCCCGAAAACCCCATGAGCGCGGACCGGGTGCGCTGGGAGCATATCCAGCGCGTCTACGAATTGTGCGATCGCAACGTCTCTGAAACTGCGCGCCGGCTCAATATGCACCGCCGCACCCTCCAACGCATCCTCGCCAAAAGAGCCCCTCGCTAGGCAATGCCTCGATGACCGTCTCGCTTTCCTTTTTCGGAGCCGCCGGGACGGTGACCGGCTCGTGCTACCGCATCACCCATCCCAAGGGATCGTTCCTCGTAGATTGCGGCATGTTTCAGGGGAACAAGTCGGTCAGGGACCTCAACTACAAGCCCTTCCCCTTCGCGCCGGGCGACATCGATTACGTCCTCCTGACCCATGCGCATATCGACCATTGCGGCTTGCTGCCCCGGCTCTATCGCAAAGGGGCACGTGCGCGCGTCTATGCGACCGCCGCGACCAACAGGCTCTTGGAGTTCGTGCTTGCTGATGCCGCAGGCATCCAGGAAAGCGAAGCCGAGCGCGAAACCAAAAAACGCAAGCGCCGGGGCGAGGCTCCCGCCGAGCCGCTTTATGAACTCAAGGACGCTGAAGAAACGCTCAGGCACCTCACCGACATAGCCTATGACGAATGGTTCGTGCCGGGACCCGGGGTCCGGGCCCGGTTCTGGAACGCGGGGCACATCCTGGGCTCCGCATCCATCGAGATCGAGATCGAGGATGGAAACGGCAGTCCGGTGCGTATCCTGTTTTCCGGCGATATCGGCCCGGATGAAAAAGCCTTTTACCCGTCTCCCGAAGCGCCCGCCGGGCTCGATTATCTCGTCTGTGAGGCAACCTATGGCGGACGGGAGCGCGCAGCCTATACGCTCGACAACCGCCGTGCGGCCCTCGCAGCGGAAATAGCCGGCGCGATGGAACGGGGAGGCAATCTCATCATCCCCACCTTCGCCGTCGAGCGCAGCCAGGAACTGCTGCACGATATCGGCGTCCTCATCAAGCAAGGTACGATCAACCCCAGCCTCGTGGCGCTCGATTCACCGCTCGCCAGCCGCGTGACGGGACTCTTCGGGAAATTTGCCGCCGGGTTCGAGGACGTCGAGTTGAGCGCGGAAGAGCTTTTCGCAGATCCGCGCTTCCGCATCATCGAGGACGTCGAGGAATCCAAGGGGCTCAACGCGATCCATGGTGGGGCCATCATCCTTTCGGCCTCGGGCATGGCCGAGGCGGGGCGCATCAAGCATCATTTGCGCAACAATCTCTTCCGGCACAATGCAACGGTCCTGTTCGTCGGTTATCAGGCGCAGGGGACGCTGGGGCAGATCATCCAGTCGGGTGCCAAGGAAGTGCGCATTCACGGCACGCTCGTGCCGGTCCGGGCGACGATCAGGACCATCCAGAACTATTCGGCCCATGCCGACCACTCTGAACTCCTCGCCTGGATCAAGGCCCGCCAGCCGGTTTCGGGCGCCGCCTTTCTCGTTCATGGCGACGACGAGCCCCGCGCCGCGCTGCGGGCAGCCCTCCTCGCGCTCGGCATGGCGTCCGATCAGGTGATCGTACCCGAACTCGACGACATGGTGACGCTCATGGCAGGGGGGCAAACCGCGCTCGCACACCCCGCCGCCCCGCGCATCAGCCACGCGCAATTGAGTCACGATTGGCACAACGCCTATGCCGAATTCGTCATCGCGCTCTCGGACCGCCTGCGTGGCGCCTCCAGCGACGAGGATCGTGCAAGGATCATGGAAACGCTCAAGCAAACCCTTGAGCGCCGCTAGCCGATTTTATTCGGCAGCGTGCTGGCCCGTTTCGGGGCCCGGCGCATCGGTCCTGGGACCGGCGATCAACAGGCGCTGCTTGCGTTTCTTGCGGGTGATGCGGACCTGACGAACGCGGCGGGCGTCGGCACGGGTGATCTCGAACTCGAAACCCTTGAGTTTGGAGACCACCTCCCCGCGCACCGGGACGCGCCCGACAAGGGCAAAGACCAGCCCGCCAAGCGTATCGACATCCTCGGCGTATTCGCCCGGATCGAAGTCGGGCCCGACGGCGGCGATCAATTCGCTGAGCTCGACCCGCGCGTCCGCAAGGAAAACGTCCTCGCCGACCGTCTTGAGCATCGCGGCCTCGTCCTCGTCGTGCTCGTCCTCGATGTCACCCACGACGGCCTCGAGCAGGTCCTCGATGGTCACCAGCCCATCTGTGCCGCCATATTCGTCGACCACCACGGCCATGTGGATGCGGGTCGCCTGCATCGAAGCCAGAAGATCGGTGACCGGCATTGAGGGCGGCACAAACAGAACCTTGCGCACGAGATCGAGCTTGCCGATCTTTTGCTTGAGGGCCGGGGTCACCAATTTTACCGGGCTTGTCCCGTTTCCATTGCCGTTCCCGTTGGTGCCGGCCGGCGGCTTGGCCTTTTCGGTGATGCGGTCGAGAACATCCTTGATGTGGATCATGCCCACGACATTATCGAGACTTTCCTCGAAAACCGGCATCCGCGAATGCCCGGCTTCCCGGAACCGGGCGATGACCTGACCGACCGCGACCTGGGCCTCGACCGCCTCGATATCGGCGCGCGGGACCATGACGTCCTCGACGCGCATGTTGCCCAGCTTCAGGACATTTTGCAAAATCGTCCGCTCAGATGCCGAAAACCCGTCTTCGGACTTGGCTTCGGGCGCCTCAAGCGCTTCCTGGATCTCATCACGCAGCGAAGGCGCGCGCGCGGCGAGCAGCGCACGCAATTTCGCCCATAGGGACGGGCGCTTTTCGCCATTGGTGGGTATCAAACTGTCGCCCTGTGGGCGATGCGGCCTTTGCGCCGCGGCGCTAGGTTGATCGATATCGGTCATTGCGGGGTGCGGAGAACGGCATCGCGTCCTGTCCGGCGGCACTCCATGTCACATTGCGCAATGTGCCAGAAACGGTGGCACGGCCTCATATCGGCTCCTGCCCATCATAAGGATCGGCATAGCCCATTTCCAGCATAATATCGGTTTCATGCTTTTCCATGACAAGGGCCTCGGACCGTTTCTCGTGATCGAACCCCAGCACATGAAGCATGCCGTGCACCAGAAGATGGACGAAATGGTCCTCAAACGGCTTGGAAAGCGCGGCCGCTTCCTGCACGAGCGTCTCATGGGCCAGCGAGATGTCGCCCAGAAGCCCTTCGAGCGGATCGTCGGGCGCAACTTGCGGAAAGGAAAGGACGTTTGTGGTTTTGTCCTTGCCTCGCCACTCCCGGTTGAGCGCGCGCTGATGGGCGTCATCGGTCAGAAGCACGCTGATTTCGGCAGGCCCGGAAAGCGCGCGGCCCGAACCCGCGAGCGCCGCGCGCAAAGCTTTTTCGGCTAAGCGCTCGAGGGTTTCCGGCCACTCTCCGGCCTCGATCGACATTTCGATATCGAGGGGAAAGCTCAAAGCGCGAGTGGCCCTTCGCCGGCCGGCGGCTTGCCGGTGGCGCCTTCATAGGCCCTGACAATCCGCGCGACGAGTGCGTGGCGCACCACATCCTTGTCCGAAAAGCGCGAGATATGGATGCCATCGACGCCCGAAAGCAGATGCAGGGCCTCGACAAGCCCCGATTTCTCGCCACGCGGCAGGTCGACCTGGGTGGGATCGCCCGTGACGATCATTTTGGAATTTTCACCCAGCCGGGTGAGGAACATCTTCATCTGCACCGAAGTGGTGTTCTGCGCCTCGTCGAGAATCACCGCGGCGTTGGAAAGCGTGCGCCCGCGCATGAAGGCCAGGGGTGCCACTTCGATGGCGCCGGAGGCAATGCAGCGCTCGACCACTTCGGCCTGCATCATGTCATAAAGCGCGTCGTAGAGGGGCCGGAGATAGGGATCGACCTTTTCCTTCATGTCGCCGGGCAGGAACCCCAGCCGCTCGCCGGCTTCGACAGCCGGGCGGGAAAGGATGATACGGTTGATCTCGCCGCGCTCGAGGAGCGTCGCGGCATGGGCGACGGCAAGATAGGTCTTGCCGGTACCGGCCGGGCCGACGCCGAACACCATCTCGAAACGATCCATGGCGCGGATATAGCCGTCCTGGGCTGGGTTGCGCGCGACGATGGTGGCCTTGCGCGTGGCGATCTGGGCCATGCGCACCTTACCCTTTTTCTCCAATGTGGGGAGCGAGAGCTGGCTGTCGTCGGTCTCGATCATGCGAATCACCGCATCGACATCGGCGGGCGCGACGGGCTTGCCCTCCTCGAGCATGTCATAGAGCGATTCGAGTGCGCGGCGCGCCTGGTCGACCGAACCGGGCATCCCTCGCAACATGACGTGATTGCCGCGCGAATTGGCCTCGACCCCCAGACGCTGCTCGAGGAGCGCGAGGTTCTGGTCAAATTCCCCGTAAAGCTGGGATACGAGCCGGTTGTCCTCGAAGGCAAGTTCGAGATGGGCGGCGGTGGACTGGTCGGGTTGCGACCGCAGGTTCCGTGTCAAACGCTTAAAGCTCCGCAGCAGCGTTGCGACTCTAGATAGACGATAACGATATCAGACAGCGATTCGATCCGCTGTGACAATTCTGCCGGTCAGGGAATTTTTCCCCGTCGCAAGGATTTCCACTGGTAGGATCTGCCCGATGAGGTTCTGGTCCGCCTCGATATGAACGGCCTGCAGATAGGGAGAGCGTCCCGCGACCTGACCTGGGTTGCGACCGGGCTTTTCGATGAGCACCGGCAGGGTGAGCCCTACGCATCCCGAATTGAAGCCCTGCGACTGGCGCGTGATTTCCCCCTGAAGGACTTCGAGGCGCTCGGCCTTGATGGCCTCCGGCACCTGATCGACCATCTCGGCGCCCGGCGTGCCGGGGCGGGTGGAATATTTGAACGAGAAAGCCGAGGCGTAGCCGACCTTCTTGACGATATCGAGCGTCGCCTGGAAATCGGCATCGGTTTCGCCGGGGAAGCCGACGATGAAATCTCCCGAAAGCGCGATATCGGGACGCGCGGCGCGGATGCGGTCGATCAATTCGAGATATTGAGCCGCCGTATGCTTGCGGTTCATGGCCTTCAGAATCGCATCGGACCCGGACTGGATGGGCAGATGGAGATAGGGCATCAGTTGCGGCAGATCGCGATGGGCAGCGATCAGCTCGTCATCCATGTCGCGCGGATGCGAGGTCGTGTAGCGGATGCGCGCAAGCCCCTCGATTTCCGCAAGCCTGTGGCAGAGTGCGCCGAGGCCAACGGTTTCCCCATTGTCGCCGAGCCCGTGATAGGCATTGACGTTCTGCCCTAAAAGCGTGATTTCCCTCACCCCGGCATCCGCCAGCGCGCGGGCTTCGCTCAGAACCTGCGCGACCGGGCGCGAAACCTCGGCCCCGCGCGTATAGGGGACGACGCAGAACGAACAGAACTTGTCGCAGCCCTCCTGGACGGTCAGGAAGGCCGTCAGCCCGCGCGAAATGGTGACGTCCCTCTTGGGCGCCGGAAGATGGGCAAACTTGTCTTCTTCGGGAAATTCGGTGTCGATCACCCGCGCGGTCCGGGCCTTGGCCACAAGGCTTGGCAGGCGGTGGTAGGATTGCGGGCCGACGACCAGGTCGACGGCCGGAGCACGGGCCATGATCTCCTCGCCCTCGGCCTGCGCAACGCAGCCGGTGACCCCGATCAGCATCTTTTTTGCGCCCGGACCGCGTTCATCGCGGAAATCGCGGATGCGCCCGAGCTCGGAAAACACCTTTTCCGAAGCCTTTTCGCGGATATGGCAGGTATTGAGCAGCACGAGATCGGCGTCGTCCATCTCGGCGGTCTGGACATAGCCGTGGGCGCCCAGCGCGTCGGCCATGCGATCGCTGTCGTAAACGTTCATCTGGCAGCCATAGGTCTTGATGAAGACCTTCTTGGCCGGGGCGGGGCTGGACGGGTTCTCGCTCATTGCGCCCCTTTACAATAAACCCCCTCGCTTGGCAAAGCCTGCCCGCGATTGAGCGCCACGAGCATCGCACGCACCTGATGCTCAGCCCGGCTCGACACCGTCTTGCGCGCGCCGTTTGCCGGCATCGGAGAGCAGAAGGCGATGGTGACCGATTTAGGGCCCGAGGCGAGGATATGCCAAAGGTTGTCGCCGAGTCCCATGTTTCCGACCCAGGCGATCCTGGGGCGCTCATGGCGCGAAAGCGGAAGGCCGGAGATCGCGGTATAGGCGATGGCCATGGGCTGGATGACGACTTCTTGAGAGCCGGCATCGCCCATCGCCTTTTCGGCAGCGCCGATCAATGCCGATTTGAAGGGCAGCACATGCGTACCGATGCCCGACGTGCCTTCGGCAAAAAGCAGCACCGGGTCGCCGGCAGCCAGCGCATCGCCCATGGCACGCGCGGTGCGTCCCGTATCGGTCCTGCGGGTGCGGTCGACAAAGATCGTTTTCTGCAGTCTCGCGAAAAACCCCACCAGCGCCCAGTTTGCCACGTCGGATTTGGCGACGAAGCGGACCGGGATGACGGAGGCGATGGCAACGATGTCGAGCCAGGAGATGTGATTTGCAACCAGCAGCACCGGCACGTCCGTGGCGGGCCGGCCGTGGACGGTGACCTTGAGGCCGAGCGCGAAGGCAAGGAGCCTGAAGAACAGCCCGGGAAGTACCCCCCAAGCGCGCGGGGCAAATCTCAAAAGCACGAGCTGGAAAGGCAGGCCGACCAGGGCGAAAGGCACCACGACCAGCGCGATGAAGGCCAGTCTCAGGACCATTGACAGCCTAGCCGTCCTTTTCGGCCAGCGGCACCGCGTAGAGTTCGAGCCGGTGATCGACGAGCTTGTAGCCGAGTTTTTTAGCGATCAGTTCCTGGATGGCCTCGATGTCCTCATTGCGGAATTCGATGACCTTGCCCGAGCGGATATCGATCAGGTGGTCATGGTGCTCGTCGGGAATCTGCTCGAAACGCGCGCGCCCATCCTTGAAGTCGTGCTTGGTGACGAGCCCGGCTTCCTCGAAAAGATTGACCGTGCGGTAGACGGTCGAGAGCGAAATTCTGGGATCGATGGCCGAAGCGCGGCGGTAGAGTTCTTCGACGTCAGGATGATCCTCGGCGGCCTCGAGCACGCGGGCGATCACCCTGCGCTGCTCGGTCATGCGCATATTGCGCGTAACGCATTGTTCCTCGAGCGTTGCCTCGCCGGCCGGCCGAATCCCCATGCCGCTCCCGCCTTTGTCGTATCGCTATCGGGTTAGCCGAGATCGGCGCGCATGACAAGCGCGGTGGCTGCCTGGCCGTCGGGGCGGGGATAGTAGCCCTTTCGGGTGCCGATCTGGGAAAAACCGAAGTTTTTATAAAGCGCGATGGCGCTTTTGTTGGTCTCGTCGACCTCGAGAAACAAGGTGCGCACCGGCGTCATCATCAGGTCCGCAAGTCCGGCGGCCAACAGGGCGCGCCCGATCCCCTTGCCGCGCCGGGCCGGATCGACCGCTATGGTCAAAAGTTCGGCCTCTTCGCCCGAAAGGCGCAGCATCATGAAGCCGTGGACGGTGCGGCGGCTATCGACGGCGACATAGGCCGGCGTCGTCGTGGGATCGGCCAGATAGGCCTCGAAATCGGTGCGCGGCCAGCCTCGAAAAAATCCGGCCGCATGGATTTTCGCCATCGCCTCGGCGTCACGGGTTTCCCCGAGCGTGACATGGAGCCCCATCGGGGCCATCCAGATGCTCATTGGCGCGCGACCTTTCCCTTGATCTGCGGCTTGGCATCGGCTGGCCGGATATAGACCGGATCGGGAGGAAAGCGGTCGGCGTCCGCGAGCGCGGCAAATCGCGCCACTTGCGCAATATCGACCCGCCAATCATCGGGAGCGGTGCGCGCGGCGGCTTCGAGGCAGTGTTTGAGATCGGCGAGTTGCGCCGCATCCAACGGCATGCCGGGCGCAGAAAAACTCTGCCGGTAGGCCTCGTTGCGGCCCGCATCGAGGATGATTTCGCTTCCCCCCGGCCGGGAGAGAGAAATGGCAAAAAGGGTCGGCAAACCGATGACCGGAATCGCCCGCGCCAGCCCCAGACCGCGCGCCACCGACAGCCCGATGCGCAATCCGGTGAATGAACCCGGGCCGGTGGTGACGGCAACCTGGTCGAGATCGAGGTAATCGTGCCCGTTCCGCGCCAGCAGCGCGCCGATCCGGTCCATGATGATCTCGGCGTGGCCCTTCGCGATCTCCTCGACTGCCGTATCGACACGGTCATCGCGCATCGCCAGCGCCAGTTGCAGGCGCTCGCGGGATGTATCGATGGCAAGGGTCAGGGGCGAACTCATGTCGTGAGCGATAGTGCCAAAAGCAAAGCCCCGCAAGCCGGTTACGCGGTGCGGGGCCTTGTGCGGGTGTGAGGCCGGAAAGTGCTGGCGCTAAATCTGCTCGACCTGCTCGACGCCGGGGACGAAGTGGCGCAGGAGGTTCTCGATGCCTGATTTCAGGGTTGCAGTCGAGGACGGGCAGCCCGAACAGGCGCCCTGCATGTGGAGAAACACCGTACCCTCGCGATAACCGCGGAAGGTGATGTCGCCGCCATCCATGGCAACGGCAGGCCTGACGCGCGTCGCGAGCAGTTCCTTGATGACTTCGACGGTCTCGGCGTCCTCCTCGTCGAAGAATTCTTCGGCGGAAACGGGCTCGACCGCGGCGCTGTCACCCAGGATCGGCTTGCCGCTCATGAAGTGTTCCATCACGGCGCCGAGAATGGCGGGCTTGATGTGCGACCAGTCGATCGCGTCTTCCTTGGTTACCGAAACGAAATCGGACCCCAGAAACACCCCGGAAACACCGTTGACCGAAAAAAGCGCCGACGCCAGCGGCGAGACGCGGGCCGTCTCGGCGTCGCGGAAATCGCGTGGTTCGCCTTCCAGCACGGAGCGGCCGGGAAGGAATTTGAGCGTGGCCGGATTCGGGGTTGCTTCGGTCTGGATAAACATGGCGGGCCCCTCTGGGCTTCAATCGCATTTAGAATGGTTCCAAAATAGTCTTTCGCCGCGCGATTGCAAGGGGCTTGCTCGGCCCTTTTCAGCACAATGCCGCGAGGTCGCTATCCGAAATCGTGCCTGGCACCACGGTCACCGGCACGCGGAACGCGTTGGCGCCGCGCGCCGCAATGGAGGAGACAAGCGGGCCCGGACCTTCGGCGGAATCGGCGGCGGCCAGGACGAGGATGGCGATATCGGGGTCTTCGGCGATCAAGGCTTCGATGGCGTCGACTTTGCTGCCTTCCTTGATCACCTTTTCGACCTTGATCGAACCGAAGGCCGCGATCCGCGCCGCCTGCCGTGCCTGCAATGTCTCGAGCGCACTCCACGCCTCGGCGCGCATGATTTCCTCAACGCCCAGCCAATGATGGTGATCGTCGGGCTCGATGACCGAGAGCAGGACCACGGTCCCCCCGGTGCGGCGAACGCGCAAGGCGGCAAACGTTACCGCCTTGGCGCATTCCTGGCTGTCGTCGACGATGACGAGAAATTTGCGTTTGTATTCGTCGGTGTAGCGGTCTTCGGTATCGGGCAAGCGCGACTGTCCCCCGCCTGTGCATCCTGAGGTGGTCATGCTGCCACACGGGAAGCCCGCCGCGCAAGCTGGCCGTTAGACAGCAAAATGGCAATGGTCAGCCGATGAAGCCGACGATGCTGCGCACCTCCTGCATGGTCCTTGCGGCGATTTCCCGGGCCCGCTCGGCGCCATTGCGCATAATTGCCTCGATTTCTCCTGGGTCGGCCACGAGGCGCCGCATCTCGTCGGCCTGTGGTCCCAGTACAGAAACCGCCAATTCGGCGAGGGCCGGCTTGAAAGCGCCGAATCCCTGCCCGCCAAATTCGGCTATGACTTCTGCAGTGCTTTTATCGATCAAGGCCGCGTAAATGCCGACGAGATTTGCGGCCTCGGGCCGGCCCTCGAGTCCCTCGGCGGTCTCGGGGAGCGGCTCGGGATCGGTCTTGGCCTTCTTGATCTTGCGCGCGATCGTATCGGCATCGTCCATGAGATAGATCGTCGCCATGTCCGAGGCTGTTTCGGACTTGCTCATCTTTTTGGTGCCGTCGCGCAGGCTCATGACGCGTGTGGCCGGGCCGGCGATGACCGGCTCGGTCAGGGGGAAGAAATCGTCTTCAAAGCCGTTGGCCGCAATCGAGGTGGCATAGTCGTTGTTGAACTTCTGCGCGATGTCGCGGGTGAGTTCGAGGTGCTGCTTCTGATCGTCGCCCACAGGGACGTGGGTGGCCTTGTAGAGGAGAATGTCGGCTGCCATCAGCGATGGATAGGCGAAAAGCCCAAGCGAGACATTCTCGGAATTCTTGCCCGCCTTGTCCTTGAACTGGGTCATGCGCGCCATCCAGCCCATGCGCGCCACGCAATTGAAGATCCACGCCAGTTCCGCATGTTCGGCGACCTGGGACTGGTTGAAAATGATCGATTTTTCCGGGTCGACGCCCGCCGCGATATAGGCTGCCGCAATCTCGTAGGTCCAGCGCTTCAGATCGGCCGGGTCTTGCCAGACGGTGATCGCGTGCATGTCGACGACGCAATAGATGCAGGGCATCTGGTCCTGAAGGGGCACAAAGCGCCGGATAGCGCCCAGATAATTGCCCAGATGCAGGTCACCCGAGGGCTTGATGCCGGAAAAAACGCGATTTGTGGCTGGCATGGTTGGTCTTTGGGTTGGGCGGTTCTTGAAAAGCGAAGCCTAGTTAGCCGCTCTGTCCTTTCGCCGCAAGCGCGAGAAGAGCACGCTGAGCCGCTGGACGCCGGTGAAGTGGATGAGGCCGAAATAGATGGCCATGCCCCCACCCACCAGCAGCAAAAGCGCAAGTGCCTTGACCATGAGCGCTGATTGTGGCGCGAGCCAGGGCGCAAGGAGCGTCGCGAGCCCCCAGACGGCAAGCGCCATCAAAAATGCCGCGATAACGATGATGCCATGCCGCCGCGCCTCGCGCGCCGAAAGCCGGAAATGACCCCGCCGCCAGAGAATCGCAGCAAGCATGAACGCATTGATCCAGGCCGACAGAGTGGTGGCGATGGCGATCCCCACATGCGCGAGGAAGGGGAAAAGCGCCAGCGAAATGGCGATGTTGACGACAACCGATATGGCGGCGAGGACCGTGGGCGTCATCGTGTCCTCGCGGGCAAAAAAGCCCGGCTGGAAGACTTTGATCAGCACAAAGGCCGGCAGCCCCCACGCGAAAGCGACAAGTGCCGCCGCCGTCGCCGCCGTCGCCGTCGCATCGAAGGCGCCGCGCTCGAAGAGAACCGAGACGACCGGAGCGGCCAGGACGCCAAGAGCGGTTGCCGCCGGAAGGCTCAGGAGCATGGAGATCAGCAGCGCCGATTCCTGGGACTGTGTGGCCTCAGCCTCGCGCCCCCTTTTAAGATGACGCGCCAGCTCGGGCAGCAGCACGACCGACACGGCAATGCCGATGATCCCGAGCGGAAACTGATAGAGCCGGTCGGCGTAATAGAGGTAGGAAATGGCGCTTTCGGCCTGCGAGGCGATAATGGTGCCGACGAAAATATTGATCTGGGTGATGCCGCCGGCAAAGATCGCCGGGACCGCAAGGAGCCAGAACCGGCGCACGTCAGGGTCGACGCGCGGGAACCGGAACCGGGGCATGAACCCGGTTTTCCTCACCGCCCACACAACCAGCCAGAGTTGAACGACGCCCCCCGCCATGACCCCGATGGCGACCCAGATGGCGTCCAATTGCGGATCGCCGCTCCGATAGACAACAAGGCCGGCCAGGACAATGATGGTGGCCACGTTCAAAAGCACCGGCGCAAAGGCTGCGGCGAGGAACTTTCCCAGCCCGTTGAGAATGCCGCCATAGGCCGCCATCAGCGACATGCAGGCGAGATAGGGAAAGCAGATGCGGGTGAGGAGCACCGTCAGCTCGAACTTTTCCGGATCGGCGAGGAACCCCGGCACAAAGGGGACGAGGATCCACTCCATGAAGATCTCGGCAAGGATCGTGACGATCACCAGGAAAACGATCAGCCAGGAGATGATGCGGGTTGCAAGATCGCGCGCCGCCGCCTCGCCCTGCTGCTCGAGGGATTTGGCGAAAAGCGGCACGAAGGCGGTGTTGAAGGCCCCCTCGGCGAAAAGGCGCCGGAAGAGATTGGGAAACCGGAAGGCGGCGAAAAAGGCGTCTGCGGCGGGCCCCGTGCCAAGCACGCCCGCCATCATGATGTCGCGCAAAAAGCCGAAAATCCGGCTCAAAAGCGTCAGGGCTGAAACCGAAAGAAAGTTCCGGTAAAGACTCAAGGTCTCATGCCTTCTCGTGACCGGCAGCAAAAACCGCTTCCAGCGCCTCGCGGATGCGCTTCTGGCGGGCCGGTGCGGTGATCTTGGCGCCAGTGAGGTCGGTGACATAGAAAACGTCCACCGCCTTTTCGCCATAGGTGCCGATATGGGCCGATCCGATGGTGAGGTTAAGGTCGGAAAGCGCGCGCGTCAGGTGGTACAAGAGGCCCGTCCTGTCGAGCCCGGAAATCTCGATCACCGTGAACTTGTCCGATAGCGCATTGGAGATGAAAATCTCGGTGGGGACCGAGAAGGGCTTGAGACGCTTGTTGTAGCGCGAATCGTAACCGAGATCGGCGGGAAGATATTTGCGGCCCTCGAGCAGCGACCTCACCGTATCGATGATGCGGTTGGCGCGCAGCTTTTCGTCTTCGTCGGCGGTAAAGGCACGGCGAAGCCTGAAGGTATCGAGCGCGTGCCCGTCGCGGGTGGAAAAGATCTGCGCACCGATGATCGAGGCGTCCGCCATCGTGCAGGCCCCGGCAATCAGCGATAGCAGGCGCGGGTGGTCGGGCGTGTAAAAGGAGACTTCGGTGATCGATTCGAAGGTCTTGATGGCGATCGACCCGGCAAAGGGGGACCCGGACTTCTGTGCGCCTTCGATCATTTTCGCATGGGCGACCTGGAGTTCGGGCTCGGCCCTCAGCCAATAATTGGGGTAGTGGCGCTCGAGATAATCATCGAGCTTTTCGGCCGGCCAGTGTGAAAGCGCTGCGCGCAGGGCATCCTGCGCCTCGATGACCCGGTCGCGCTGGGAGACCTGCGAATGACCGCCGGACAACAGGGGTTCGGTGGCGTAATAGAGGGCGCGCAGGAGGGAGCCTTTCCAGCCCGTCCAGACGCCGGGACCGACCGCGCGGATGTCGCAGGCCGTGAGGATCATCAGGAGTGCGAGACGCTGCGGGCTCTGGACGGTCTCGGCGAAGGCCTTGGCGGTCTCGGGGTCCTGGATATCGCGGCTTTGCGCGATTTCGCTCATCAGCAGGTGATGGCGAACGAGCCAGGCGACGGTTTCGGTTTCCGCCGCCGACAGCCCGAGCCGGGGGCAGAATTTCCGAGCGATCGCTTCACCGGCTTCGGAATGATCCTCAGGGCGCCCCTTGGCGATGTCGTGGAGAAAGAGCGCCACATAGAGCAGGCGCACGTCCGATAGATGGGGCAAAAGCTCGTAGGTCAGGGGCAGTTCGTCCCTGAGCTTGCCGTTCTCGACCTCGGCCATCACCCCGACGGCGCGGATCAGATGCTCGTCCACCGTATAGTGGTGATACATGTTGAACTGCATGAGCGCGACGATCTTGCCGAACTCGGGCACGAACTTTCCCAAAACGCCCGATTCGTTCATCCAGCGCAGCACGCGCTCGACCGATTCAGGCGAGGTGAGGATGTCGAGAAAGCAGGCGTTGGCGTCCCGGTCGTTGCGCAGCTTCGCATCGATCAGGCGCATGGAGCGGGTGATTTGCTTGAGCGCATCGGGGTGGAACATCACACCCTCGCGGCCCGCCACATGGAAAATGCGGATGAGGTTGAGGGGGTTTTGCTCGAAGACGTCGGGCCGGGCCACCGTGATCCGTCCGTGTTCGAGGAGGAAATCGGCCTCGCCCCGGATCGGGGTGCGGGCCTTGCGGAAACTGTCAAAGACCCGTCCGAACCCGGAAACCTTCTTGGCGTGGGCAAATTCGAGCGAGGTGCAGAAAATGCGGGTGAGGTCGCCCACATCCTTGGCGACGAGGAAATAGTGCTTCATGAACCGCTCGACGCCCAGCATACCGGCGCGTCCGGCATAGCCAAGCCGCTCGGCCATCTCCTGCTGGATCTCAAAAGTCAGCCGGTCGTCGGCCCGGCGCAGGAGAAAATGCAGGTTGCACCGCACCGCCCAGAGGAAATCTTCGGCGCGCTCGAAACGCCGATATTCGGCGCGCGAGAAGACGCCCTTCTCGATCAGTTCCGCCGCGGTCTGAACGCGGTAGAAATACTTGCCGATCCAGTAAAGCGTGTTGAGGTCGCGCAAGCCGCCCTTGCCGTCCTTGACGTTAGGCTCGACGACATAGCGCGTATTGCCCTGCGCCTCGTGCCGCGCATCGCGCTCGGCCATCTTGGCGGCGATGAACTCCGAGCCCGTGACCGCGACGATCTCGGCCTCGAACCTGCTCCGCATCTGCTCGAACAGGCGCTTTTCGCCGGTGAGGAACCGGCTTTCGAGCGTTGCCGTCCGGACCGTCATGTCCGAGCGCGCCATGCGGATCGAATCCTCGACCGACCGCACAGCGTGGCCGACCTTTTGCCCCAGATCCCAAAGCATATAGAGCACGAATTCGGTGACCGACTCGCCCCACGGGGTCTGCTTGTAGGGCAGGATGAATAAGAGATCGATGTCCGAACCCGGTGCCAGCGTCCCGCGCCCGTACCCGCCGACGGCAGCGATGGCCAACGCCTCGGCCTCCGAGGGGTTTTCCCGCGGGAAAACATAGCGCGTGGCCCACAGATGCGCGGCGCGGATGATTTCGTCCTGTGCGGCGCAAATCGCATGCGCGCAGCGCCTGCCTTTACGGGTCTCGATGAGTTCGGCCTCCGCCGCCTTGCGCGCCGATTTGAGCGCATTGCGCAGATGCTCGAGAACGACGGCCCGCGCCTCAGGCCCGGCGGGGGCGGTCTCGCCCAGCCGGTCGCGGATCTCGGCGACGAGGTTTTCCGCATTGAGCGCGGTACCGGCGCGCGGTTTTCCGGTTTCGCGGTCAGCGAGCGCCGTCGGCATGTCGGGCCTTTTTCAATTCATATATCCATTCGAGCGCTTCGCGCGGCGTCATCTCGTCGGGGCGAGCCTCGTCGATCATAGAAATGAGAGGGTTATCACGAGGTTGAGGCGAAAGCACAGGGGGCGGGCTTTGTGAAAACAGTGGCAGGTCGGCCAGAGCGGAAGCCGGGTTGGCCATTCCACGCTTTTCCAGCGTATCGAGCACGGCCCGGGCACGCGCGATGACCGGACCGGGGAGCCCGGCAAGGCGTGCGACCTGGATGCCGTAGGAGCGATCCGCGGCACCGGGGCCGACCTCGTGGAGAAATACCACTTCGCCCTGATATTCGCGGACCTTCATCGTATGGTTCGAGACGCGTTCGAGCGTTGCCGCGAGCGCCGTCATTTCGTGGTAATGGGTGGCAAAGAGCGCGCGGCAGCCGGTTGATTCATGCAGCGCCTCGACGCAGGCCCATGCGATCGATAGCCCGTCGAAAGTCGCGGTGCCCCGCCCGATCTCATCGAGAATGACCAGGGAGTGGCGTGTCGCGCGGTCGAGGATCGCCGCGGTCTCGACCATTTCGACCATGAAGGTCGAACGCCCGGACGCGATGTCGTCCGATGCGCCGACGCGCGAAAAGACCCTGTCGACGACCCCGATATGGGCCGAGCGGGCGGGAACGTACGACCCCATCTGCGCGAGAATGGCGATCAGCGCATTCTGGCGCAGGAAGGTCGATTTGCCGCCCATGTTGGGCCCGGTCACGAGCCAAAGCTGACCGCCCTCGCCATTCGTTCCCGAAAGCGCGCAATCATTGGCGACAAAGCTCTGCCCTTCGCCCTCCAGCGTCCGTTCGACCACGGGATGCCGGCCTCCTTCGATCATGAAGGCAAGCGAATCATCGATCTTGGGCCGCGCGAAACTGCGTTCGGCGGCGAGCAAGGCCAGCGCAGCGGCCACATCGAGCCCGGCGAGCGCGTCGGCGACGGCTTGCAGCAATGGGGTCTCGACCAGGACAATTTCGCGCAGCCGCGTAAAAATCGCGGCCTCGATTTCGAGCGCGATATCGTTGGCCCGCGCGATGCGGCCTTCGAGATCGGCCAACTCGCCGGTGGTGAAGCGCATGGCATTGGCCAGCGTCTGGCGATGGATGAAGCGGTTGTCAAAAGCCCCGTTCATGAGCCTTGCGCCGTGGCTGGCCGGAACCTCGACGAAAAACCCCAAAACGTTGTTGTGCCTGATCTTCAAGGCCTTGACGTCGGTCAGATCAACAAGCTCGGCCTGAAGCTGGGCGATGATCTTGCGGCTTTCCGAACCGAGCCTGCGCTGCGTGTCGAGCTCGGCTTCATAGCCGGTGGCGACAAACCCGCCGTCACGGGCAAGGAGCGGAACGTCATCGGCCAGTGCACGCGCCAGTTCATCGGCAACGGGCTGGGGGGCGGCATCGAGCGTGGCCGCGATCTCTTCGAGCCCCGGAGGCAAGGGCGCCAGGTCCGAGATCGAAGCCTTGAGGGCGCCGGCGATGGTGCGTGCCTGCGCAATGGCACGGCCGACAGCTGCGAGATCGCGCGGGCCGCCGCGGTCGAGATGGAGCCGGGTCAGCGCGCGGGCGATATCGGGGGTGGTCCTCAGCATCCCGCGCAGGGCCGATACGAGCGTCGTATCCGCGACCAGCCGTTCGACCATGTCGAGCCGCGCATTGATCGCCGCGGGGTCGACCAGCGGGGCCGCGAGCCGCTGCGCAAAGGCACGCGCCCCGGGTTGGGTGACCGTCAGGTCGATGGCGTGCCGGAGCGCACCGCGGGTTTCCCCGCGCTGGGTGACGAGCAATTCGAGTGAGGCGCGTGTCGCCATATCGATGCGCATATGGGACACGCCCCGCTCGACGAGCGGCGGGCGGAGCGCGACCCCCGAGGACTTCTGCGTTTGGGCTACATAGGCGAGGAGCGCGCCGAGTGCGGCGCGGGCCGGTCGTGAAAACGCGGTGGGATCGACCAAGCCCGCGAAAGTCTCGCGCAGGAGCAGGGCTCCGGTTTCCGAATCCGAGGCATCGGCCGGACCTTGAACAAGCCGGGCCACAACCGTCTGGGGCAGGCCCGCTTCGGCCTTGAGGGTCTGGAAAAGCGCAGGTGGGGCAATGATTTCCGCGGGATCGATCCGTCCGATCTCGTCGGCCAGTGCCTCTGGCTGGCAATCGGCCGCGAACATCTCGCCGGTCGAAATGTCCGTCCATGCGAGGGCATAGCCCTCATCGCCATGCCGGACGCGCGCCAGCGAAAGGAGGAAATTGTTCCCGCCCTGGGGCAGAAGGTCGTCCTCGGTCAGCGTGCCGGGGGTCACGAGCCGTACCACGTCGCGTTTGACGACCGATTTCGAGCCGCGCCTTCTCGCTTCGGCGGGGTCTTCGACCTGCTCGCAGACCGCAACCCGGTGGCCGAGCCCGATCAGTTTCTTGAGATAATCCTGTGCGGCATGCACCGGAACCCCGCACATGGGGATGTCGGCACCCTGATGCTTGCCACGCCGGGTCAGCGTGATGCCGAGGGCTTGGGCGGCAATTTCGGCGTCCTCGAAGAACAGCTCGTAAAAATCGCCCATGCGGTAAAACAGGAGATAGCCGGGATTGGCGCCCTTGATCTCGAAAAACTGCGCCATCATGGGCGTGACGGCTCCCGGATCGGAAGCGAAATTGCCAGCCTGTTGCGCCGTGGTGTCCATCAGGATTTGAAGCGGTCTCGCATGGGGAAAGTCAGGGAACCTAGAGTATATCGGAACCGATTCCAACCGTTAGACGCGGCTTGTCAAAGCCGGTCCCGGTCGAGGTTCAAAGCGCCGCCGCCAGGGGCGTGGCGCATCGGCAAGGGGCGCGACAACGAGGACATCGATGGTCCCGAAAACGGGATCGACAAAGGCGGTGCGCCCGATATGGGCGCCGATTTGCAAGTAACCGCGGACAAGGGCCGGCATCTGGCGCATGGCGAGCCGACGGTCGAGCGCTTGGGGCGCAACGAGGTCCATGGGAACGGCGCCCCCGGACCGGGCCTCGGCATGCCATGCCGGTCCTCCAACCTCGTGGTGACAAAGCCAGGAGAGAGCCATGGCGTGTGCCCTCGGGTCGGTCCCCGGAAAACTCGCCACGCCGAAATAGACATCGATTCCGTGCCGCGCAGCGTAAACGAAAAGCCCGCGCCAGAGCGCATCGAGCACGCCTAGCGCGCGATAAGGTTGTGCAACGCAAGAGCGTCCCACCTCGCAAAAGCGCAAATGCGGATGGCGTCCAAAAAGCTGGGCGAGATCGAATTCGGCGTCCGAATAAAAGCCGGAAACCGCCGCTTCCGAGCGCAAGGCGCGATAGGTGCCGACGACGGGCGGTCTCCCCTCGGGCGTTTTCGCGCTACGATCGCAAACGATGATGTGATCGCAAAAGGGGTCGAATCGGTCGGCCTCGATCCCCGAGGCCAGCGGGGGAAGCTGTGCTTCGGTGCGGAACACCTCATGCCGCAGCTGCTGGGCGGCGCGAACTTCCGCTTCGCTTGCCGCAAGGCGCACCTCAAACGGCCCCTGACGGGCAAGGATGTGATCGTCGGCAGCATATCTTAGAGCGGCTGGGGCCAAAAGGTCCTCCGTTCCGGGACGTGCCGCCGATCATAAGCAAGACCGGCGAAAGACAAAACCGGTCAATTGGGCGCGATGGCGATCCTGCACCGGTGACGATAGGGATTGTCCGGCGTGATGATGATCGAGGGGAAATGAGGATGTGCAAGCGCGCCGGGAAACGCCTGGTCCTCAAGACAAAGCCCCGAATATTTTCCGTACCGCCTGCCCTCGAGCCCCGGCACCGGGCAGTCGGTCATCACGCCGTTATAGAACTGCACCCCAGGCCGGTCGGTAAAAAGCTCGAGCCGCAACGCCTCGTCGGGCCCGACGACCGACGCAACCGGCTTTGCCGGATCGCGGCGCGTGGCCAGGGCCAGGTTGAGGTCGTAATCGACGGGCGCCCCCGAAGCATCGCGCAGGGTGCGCGGCGTCCTGAGATCGTAGGGTGTGCCGGAAACCGGAAGCAGTGCGCCGGTGGGCAGGAGCGCATCATTGACCTCGCTATAGGCGGGAGCGTCGATCTGGACCGTGTGATCGAGCACGTCAGGACCCGTGCCGAGATTGAAATAGTGGTGCTGGACGAGGCTCAGCGGCGTCGGGCGGTCGGTGGTCGCGGAAAGATCGAGGCTGAGGCTGTAACCCTCGAGCCGGTAGACCGCTTCCACTTTCACCCTGCCGGGAAAACCCATTTCGCCATCGGGCGAGGTATAGGTGAAGCTGATCGCATTGCTTTGGGTGTCGGGCTCGATATCCCAGTCGACGCGCCCAAGGCCCCCCGGGCCGCCATGGAGGCAATTGGGGCCTTCATTGGCAGGCAGGGAATAGGTCTTGCCGTCGAGCGTGAATTTCGCATCCGCGATTCGATTGGCGACGCGCCCCACGAGGGCCCCGAAATGCGGGCTGTGGACCGGATAGGGATCGAACGTCTCGAACCCCAGCGCGACCGGACGCAGCACCCCGCCCACGGGCACCCGCCAGTCCCGTACCGTAACTCCCCAGGTGATGACGCTGACCTCGACCCCGGTCGTCGAAACGAGCTTGGCCTCGTCCACCCCGTGGCCCTGCCAGGTGCCAACCCTTTCAATTGCGATGGTCATCAATACCCCCTCTTTGCCTGTTTCCCCGCCGCAGACTTGACGGATTCGCAGCAAGGCTGCAATGAGTACCGTACCTCGATTGGCTTGGGGAGGCCGATTTGGCAATCGAACCTGCTGGCGGACGGGTTACGGTGCACGATTTGGCGCGTGCGGCGGGCGTGTCTTTGGCCACGATTGATCGCGTGCTCAACGCGCGTCCCGGCGTGCGGCCCGCCACCGCGGCGCGGGTCGAGGAGGCAATAGCCCGGATCGGGTTCAAGCGCGACATGACGGCGTCGATGCTGGCGCGTGCCCGCGATATCCGGCTGGCCTTCATCTTGCCCGAAGGCACCAACCAGTTCATGACAAAGCTCGCCGAGGCGGTGGAGACCATCGGCGCGCAGGCGCGGGCCGAGCGCGTGGTCTTTGATCTCGACCGCATCCGGTCGATCGATGCGCAAGCGCTATCGGATGCGCTCGATGCGCTCGACGCCGATACCTATGATGGCGCGGCGATCGTTGCCATCGACAAGCCGGCGGTCCACGCGGCGGTGGCGAGGGCCACGGGGCGCGGGCTCAAGATCATAACGCTGGTCTCGGACCTTCCCGGATCGGCCCGGCGGGCCTTCGTGGGGATCGACAACGCGGCGGCGGGCCGCACGGCAGGAAGCCTCATGGGCCGTTTCTGTCCCCAAGGCGGCAAGATCATGCTGGTCGCGGGCTCCATGGGCCTCATCGACCACGCCGAACGCATTTCGGGGTTCCGCAGCATCGTCAGTAGCGAATTCCCCGCCGTCTCGGTTTTGGGTCCGGTTGAAGGGCAGGACGAATTCACCCTGACCTACGAACGCACGCTCGCCTTTATGGGCGAGCATCCCGACATCGTCGGCGTCTATAATGTGGGGGCGGGCAATGCCGGGCTCGTCATGGCACTGACCGAGGCAGGGCTTGCAGGCAAGGTGCGGTTCGTCGCACATGAATTGACCGGGCCGACCTGCGCCGGCCTCAATTCGGGAGTTATCGATGTGGTGATCGTTCAGAGCCCGGAAGACGAGATCCGGGCCGTATGGGCGGCGGCTCGGCGGCTGGTGCTGGGCCCCGACGCGGCGCCACCCGAGTCCCCCATCGAGATAAAGGTTTTCTTGCGCGACAATCTGCGCTAGGTGAAGAGCCTCACATGGCAGGCAAGCGATAGCGATGTGCCCGGAAAATGGTCTGTTCCACGCCGGGACTAGCTAAGCTGATAAAAATGAGGTACGTACGTCAAAAATGCAGTGGAACTGCATGGGTCCGGCGTAGGGAGGAGTGAAGCGATGACCTATCTCGGTCTCGATATCGGCACATCCGGTGTCAAGGTGATGTTGATCGATGCAAACGGGCGGGCGCTCGCGGAGGCCTCGGCCCCGGCGGTCGAGCCCGTCCGGCCCAGGCCGGGCTGGTCGGAACAGAACCCGGCCGACTGGTGGTCCGCGACGTTGGGCGCCATCGACGGGCTCAGGCAAAGCCATCCCAAGGAACTGGCCGCCGTCAAGGGCATCGGGCTCTCGGGTCATATGCATGGCGCGACGCTCCTGGGAGAAAATGACGACGTTCTGCGCCCCTGCATCTTGTGGAACGACGGGCGGTCTGCCGCTGAATGCGCGGAAATGGAAGCAGCGCTCCCCTCGTTGCGGAATTTGGCGGGCAACATCGCCATGCCCGGCTTTACCGCACCCAAGATTGCCTGGGTGCGCAAGAACGAACCCGAAATCTATAAGAAAATCAGCAAGGTCTTGCTCCCCAAGGCCTATGTGCGGCTCCTCTTGACGGGCGAGCATGTGGAAGAAATGTCGGACGCCGCCGGAACCCTCTGGCTCGACGTCGCTAGGCGTGACTGGTCCGACGAACTCCTGGGCGTCACCGGGCTGACCCGCCAACACATGCCGCGCCTTGTCGAAGGCTCGGCATCGTCGGCACAATTGAAATCCGAACTCGCGGCCCGCTGGGGCATGTCCGGCGCGGTTATCGTTGCCGGCGGAGCGGGGGACAATGCGGCGGCGGCCTGTGGCATCGGGGCGATCCGGCCCGGCGAGGGTTTCGTCTCGCTCGGAACGTCCGGCGTGCTGTTCGTCTCGAACGAGAAATTCTCGCCCAATACCGATGGGGCGGTTCACGCCTTCTGTCACGCGATTCCCGACACCTGGCACCAGATGGGTGTCATTCTCTCGGCCACGGACTCGCTCAACTGGCTCTCGCGCATCACCGGCAAGAAGCAGGCGGCGCTCTCGGGCGAGGCTGAAAGCCAGTTCACAGGGCCGGGGGAAGCGATTTTCCTGCCCTATCTTTCGGGCGAACGTACCCCCCACAACAACGCCAATGCGCGGGGATCGTTCGTGGGGCTTTCCCAATCGACCGACACTGCCCAACTCGCCCAGGCGGTGATGGAAGGGGTGAGCTTCGCCATGCGCGACTGCCAGCGGGTGCTGTCGGATGCAGGCACGCGGATCAATCGCCTGCTCGCGGTGGGTGGAGGCTCGAAATCCACCCTTTGGCTCAAGATGCTTGCCACCAATCTCAAGATGGAAATCGCGCTTCCCGAGGACGGCGATTTCGGCGGTGCGCTGGGGGCGGCCCGTCTTGGCCTGTGTGCCGCCGAGAATGCCGATCCCGCGCAGGTGATGTCCATGCCGCCGATCAAGACCACCATCGCGCCCGACGCGTCGCTGTCGGGGGCTTACGATCAACAGTACCAGCGCTATCGCGCGCTTTACGAGGGCATCGAGGAGGCCCGTATCTAAGATGAGCGATTTTTTCAAAGGCCTGTCCAAGGTCAAATATGAAGGCTCTGAGAGCAAGAACCCGCTGGCCTATCGCCATTACAACAAGGACGAGATCGTCGCCGGCAAGCGGATGGAAGACCATATCCGCCCGGCAATCGCCTATTGGCACACGTTTGCGGCCGAAGGCGGCGACCCGTTCGGCGGTCGGACTTTCGACCGCCCCTGGTACGACAAGGGCATGGAAGGGGCGAAATTGAAGGCCGAAGTGGCCTTCGAGTTCTTTGACCTCCTGGACGTGCCGTTCTTTTGCTTTCACGATGTCGATATCGCCCCCGAAGGCGCAACGCTCGCCGAGAGCAACAAGAACGTGCGCGAGATCGGCGACATCTTTGCAAAGAAGATGGAACAGACCGGCACAAAGCTCCTCTGGGGCACCGCCAACCTCTTTTCCAACCGCCGCTACATGGCGGGCGCGGCGACCAACCCCGATCCGGACGTCTTCGCCTATGCCGCCGGGCAGGTCAAAAACGTGCTCGAGTTGACCCACGAACTGGGCGGGCAAAACTATGTGCTCTGGGGCGGCCGCGAGGGCTATGAGACGCTTTTGAACACCAAGGTCGGCCATGAAGCCGACCAGATGGCGCGCTTCCTCCATCTCGTGATCGACCATGCCAAGAAGATCGGCTTTGACGGCACGATTCTGATCGAACCCAAGCCGCAGGAGCCCTCCAAGCACCAGTACGACTTCGACGTCGCAACGGTCTACGGGTTCCTCCAGCGCTATGGTCTCGAAAAGGAGGTCAAGTGCAACATCGAGGTCGGGCACGCCTTCCTTGCCGGCCATTCCTTCGAGCATGAACTGGCCATCGCCTCCTCGCTCGGCATGCTCGGCTCGGTCGATGCCAATCGTAACGACCTGCAATCTGGTTGGGATACCGACCAGTTCCCCAACAATGCCGGGGAAATGGCACTGGCCTTCTATTACATCTTGAAACAGGGCGGCCTGGGCAAGGGTGGCTTTAACTTCGACGCCAAGGTGCGGCGTCAGTCGCTCGATCCCGCCGATCTGCTTTACGGGCATATCGGTGGCCTCGATACGCTGGCGCGCGGCCTCAAGGGCGCGGCTGCCCTCATCGCCGACGGCGAGTTCGACCGGTTGCTCGACGAACGCTATGCAGGCTGGGACAGCGGCATGGGCAAGGACATCCTCGCCGGAAAGCTCAGCCTGGCCGAGATCGCGGACCGGGTTCATGCCGAGAACATCAACCCGCAGCCCAGGTCGGGCCGTCAGGAATATCTCGAGAACCTCGTTAACCGCTTCGTGTAGCAGCAGGCATAGCTGCAACCCCTCGCGAGCCTCCCTCTCCCGCAAAGGGACAGAGAGGCTCGTGAGGCTGACATACCGCCGCTTCCAGGACGATAAAAGGGGAGGAGACCCTAACCATGCCGATGCGCCCCAATCCCATCCTGCCGGGGTTTAATCCAGATCCCTCCATCCTCAGGGTCGGCGACGACTACTATATCGCCACCTCGACCTTCGAATGGTATCCCGGCGTCCAGATTCATCATTCCAAGGACCTTGCGAACTGGACGCTCATCACCCGTCCGCTGACGCGCAAGAGCCAGCTCGACATGCGTGGCAACCCCGATTCATGCGGGATTTGGGCGCCGTGCCTTACCCATGACGGGGAGAAATTCTGGCTGGTCTATACCGACGTCAAGCGCAAGGACGGCTCGTTCAAGGACGCCCATAACTATATCGTTACCGCCGAAGACATCATGGGGCCGTGGTCCGATCCGGTCTATGTCAATTCCTCCGGTTTCGACCCCTCCCTGTTCCATGACGACGACGAAAAAAAATGGTTCGTCAACATGCTCTGGGACCACCGTGGCCGCACGCACAAATTCACAGGCATCGCGCTCCAGCAATTCGATCCGGTGGCGGGAAAGCTGGTGGGCGACCGCAAGAACATCTTCAAGGGCACCGAACTGGCGCTCGTGGAGGGCCCCCACCTCTACAAGCGCAATGGCTGGTATTACCTGCTGACCGCCGAGGGCGGGACGGGATACGAGCACGCTTGCACCTTTGCCCGATCGCGTTCGATCGATGGTCCCTACGAGCTTCATCCCGACAAATATATCGTCACCGCCAAGGACACCCCGCTCAATCCGCTCCAGCGCGCCGGACATGGCGATATCGTCGAGACGCCCGACGGGCGGACCTATATCGTGCACTTGACCGGCCGCCCCACTACCCAGAAACGCCGCTGCGTCCTGGGCCGCGAGACCGCCATCCAGGAGGCGGTATGGAAGGATGACGACTGGCTCTATCTCAAGCATGGAACCAACGTTCCGGCGTCCGAGGTCGAAGTGCCCGGCGTTTGGGACGAGGACGGGTTCTATGCCGAAAAGCGCTACACTTTCGAGACCGGTAAACCGCTCGATATCGATTTCCAATGGCTCAGGACGCCGGAAACCGATCGCATCTTCCAGATCGCCGACAACAAACTGCGCCTCTTTGGCCGCGAGTCGATCGCCTCGTGGTTCGAGCAGGCCCTGGTCGCGCGCCGCCAGCAGCATTTCAACTATGAGGCGGAGACCGAACTAACATTCGATCCCACCGACGAGCGCGAGTTCGCCGGGCTGATCGCCTATTACGGGCGCTACAACTTCCACTATTGCGCGGTGAGCGGGGACGAGAACGGCAATCGCGAACTGCTCCTGATGAGTTCGCTCGTCAGCCACCCGGATGGAAATCTCTCCTTCATGGGCGAACCGATCCCGCTGCCCAAGACCGGGGCAATTCGTTTGAAGGCGGTGATCCGGGATTCCCAGCTCCAGTTCTATTGGGCCGAAAAGGGCGGGGACTGGCAGAAGGCTGGACCGGTACTCGACGCCTCGATCCTTTCCGACGAGTGCGGTGGACATGCCGAACACGGCAGCTTCACCGGTGCCTTTGTCGGCATGGCGGCTCACGACCTCAACGGCACGGCACGGCCCGCCGATTTCTCGTACTTCACCTATCGGCCGACAAGAGGGTGACGGGGAGGAGGCGTTCTGCACAAGCCGGAACGCGCCAGATTGCACGAAAGGCGAATCCCGGAAACGGGATCCGCGTTTCGTGAAAGGCAGTAGCGCAGGGCGAGGAGGCTGCCGTTTCGGGGCGTTCAGGCCGGCCCTAGATTAGATCCGGGTGCCGGAAAACCAGCGTTGCGTTGGTGCCGCCAAAGCCGAAACTGTTCGAAAGCACGATGCCCAGGTCCACGTCGTCGCGGCGCGACCTCAGGATCGGCATGTCTTCAAATTCCGGATCGAGCGTTTCGATATTGGCGCTTTCGCAGATGAAGCGGTGCTGCATCATCAAGAGCGAATAGATGCACTCCTGCACCCCCGTCGCGCCGAGCGAATGCCCGGTCAGCGATTTCGTGGCCGATAGCGGCGGGCACTTGTCCTCATTGCCGAAGACCTGTCGCAGCGCTTCGATTTCCTTCTTGTCGCCCACCGGTGTCGACGTGGCGTGCGGGTTGATGTAGTCGACCTTTTCCTTGACGGTCTCGAGCGCGATTCTCATGCATCGAACCGCACCCTCGCCCGAGGGCGCCACCATGTCGTAACCGTCCGAGGTCGCGCCATACCCGACGATTTCTCCGTAGATCGTCGCGCCCCGCGCCTTGGCGTGTTCGAGCTCCTCGAGCACCAGAACGCCCGCGCCGCCGGCAATCACGAAACCGTCGCGATTGGCGTCGTAGGCCCGCGAGGCGGTCTGCGGGGTCTCGTTGAAATTCGAGCTCATCGCCCCCATCGCATCGAAAAGGTTCGACATCGACCAGTCGAGATCCTCATGCCCGCCTGCAAAGACGATGTCCTGCTTGCCGAGCTGGATCTGTTCGTAGGCATTGCCGATGCAATGCTTGGACGTCGCGCAGGCCGACGAGATCGAATAATTCACTCCCAGAATGCCGAACTGGGTGGCCAGCGTCGCCGATGCGGTCGAGCTCATTGCCTTTGGGACGGCGAGGGGGCCGATGCGCTTGGGGCTCTTGTTGGTGCGGGTGATGTCGGCGGCTTCGACGACGGCACGAGTCGAGGGCCCGCCCGACCCCATGACGATTCCGGTGCGCGGGTTCTTGATGTCGTTCTCCGCAAGTCCCGCCATCGCGATGGCCTCGGCCATGGCGATGTAGTTCCAGGCCGCGCCCTTGGCCATGAAACGCGTCGTGCGCCGGTCGAGAACCGAAAAGGGGTCGAGCGAAGGCGCGCCATGCACCTGGCAGCGGAAGCCGTATTCTACATAATCCTCCGCACGGGAAATGCCGGGCCGCGCGGCCTTGAGACTATCGAGCACCTCGGAGATGTTGTTCCCGATCGAGGAAACGATCCCCATCCCGGTGACCACAACACGCTTCATCTTTGCCTCTTGGAATTCGTCAAATCGTTCGTTTCCGGACGGTCTCCCCGGGACGAGCCTAGAACGCGCTCGTGTCGGTAAAAAGGCCGACCCGGAGATCGTTCGCCTCATAAATGAGCTTGCCGTCAGCCTTCAAGTAGCCGTCCGCAATGCCGAGCGCCAGTTTCGAGCGCATCACGCGCTTGATGTCGATCCCATATTCGACCAGTTTGATCCCCTCCGTCACCTGCCCGCGGAACTTGATCTCGCCGCCGAGTGCCCGCCCCCGTCCGGGCGAGCCGCCCCAGCCGAGGAAAAACCCGGTCATCTGCCAGAGCGCATCGAGCCCCAGGCATCCCGGCATCACGGGATCGCCGTCGAAATGGCATTTGAAGAACCAGAGATCCGGGGTCACGTCGAGTTCGGCGCGCACCTGACCCTTGGAAAAGGCCCCGCCATTGTCATCGATCCGCGTAATACGGTCAAACATAAGCATCGGCGGCAGAGGAAGCTGCGCATTACCCGGCCCGAACAACTCTCCGCGTCCGCACGCCAAAAGCTCTTCGTAATCATAGGAATGGGCGCGATCTGCCATGAGCTCCCCTCAATTATTGAAACCTGTGTAGAGGGCATTGGCCAAGGGGGTCAATAGATCATTTGGGTTTATGGCGCAGGGGCGCGGGGCTTTTCCACGAGGTCGGGAGGCTTGGTTGCCTCGGGCGGGTTACGCAAGCTGCATTTTCTTCTGGCGCCGCCGGACCACGGACGAGGGAATGTTCATCCCTTCGCGATATTTGGCCACCGTGCGCCGGGCCACGTCGATCCCCTGCTCCTTTTTGAGAATCTCGGCGATGGTGTCGTCCGAAAGCACAGCCTCTGCCGGCTCGGCGTCGATCAGCTGCCTTATGCGGTGGCGTACGGCCTCCGCCGAATGGTCCTCGCCCCCGCTCGCCGAATTGAGCGCCGTCGTAAAGAAGTACTTCATTTCAAATAGCCCGCGCGGGGTGGCCATGTACTTGTTCGCAGTCACGCGCGAGACCGTTGATTCGTGCATTTCGATGGCGGCGGCTACCGTCTTGAGCGTCATGGGCTTCAAATGGGCGATGCCGTGGGTCAGAAAGGCATCCTGCTGCTTTACGATCTCGGTGGCCACCTTGAGAACGGTCTGGGCGCGTTGGTCGAGGCTCTTGGTGAGCCAGTTGGCCGTGTTGAGGCAATCGACGAGAAAGCTCTTTTCACCGGCGTTGCGCGTCTTTTTCGCAACCGTCGCATAATAGGTGCGGTTCACCAGAACCCGCGGCAGCACCTCGGAATTGACCTCGATCTGCCAGTCTCCCTGAGGCCCGCGCCGCACGAACACGTCGGGGACCACCGCTTGCACCGGCGCGCCGTCAAAAGCGCGGCCCGGATTGGGGTCGAGCGCGCGCAATTCGGCCAGCATATCCATCAGGTCCTCGCGGCTCGCGCCGATGACCTTGGCAAGCCCCATGAGATCGTGGCTGGCGATCATGTCGAGCCGGACGAGAAGGGCCGCAATCATCGGGTCTAGCCGGTTCTTCTCGCGCAGCTGGATGGCAAGGCATTCGGACAGGTTGCGCGCAAAAACACCCAGAGGGTCGCAGCCCTGGACCTTTTCGAGCACCGCTTCGACGGTTTCGGGGCGGGCGCCGAGCTGCTCGGCGATCTGCGCGCAATCGGTAACGAGGTAGCCCCGCTCATCGAGATTGTCGATGAGGTTGCGGGCGATAAGGCGGTCGACCGGATCCTTGACGATCAGCGCCACCTGCTCGGCCAGATGGTCGGCGAGCGTCGGCCGGCTCGAGACATATTGGTCGATGTCGGGCGCATCGAGCCCGGCGAAGGTTGACTTGCCCTCGGGCCAGGAACTCGACTGGCTGAGCGAATCCTGACCGGTCTGCTCGGGAAACACGTTTGCGACATCGGTATCGAAGCTGTCGGCGATCGAGGCCGCGCTTTCAAGGTGGGACGCCTGTTCGACGACGTCCCGGTAGGGGTCGATCTCGACGGCGCGTTCGCGTTCGAGCGGACTATCGCCGTCGCCTCCGTCCTCGCGTTCGAGCAGGGGATTGCGCATGAGCTCGGCGTCGACGAAGGCGCTCAATTCGAGATGGCTCAACTGCAGCAGCCGGATCGAAGCCATGAGCTGCGGCGTGAGCGTCAGCGTCTGGGACTGCCGGACATCCAGCCGCGGCGATAGAGCCATAGTCGTCATAATCCCCTGTGTCGTTCCAAGCCGGAAGGCGTCAGAACCGCCCGGCTTGCGAAGGCGACACTAGGGGATTTTCCCCGCGCATACAAGTTTCATGCCAGAGCCTGGAGAGGTGAAGATTCGATTGGTTAAGAGACGGCCCCGCAAGGACCCTCATAGCGAAAAACTCTCGCCGAGATAAACCCGTCTGGCGTCCGGATCGGCCATGATCGTCTCGGGCCGGCCCTGGATCATGACCCGCCCCCCGTGGATCAGATAGGCGCGATCCACCAGCCGGAAGGTTTCGCGCACCTGATGATCGGTGATCAGCACCCCGATGCCGCGCTGGGTCAGCTGCCGGACGAGCCCCTGGATGTCGGCGACCGCGATGGGATCGACGCCCGCAAAGGGCTCGTCGAGCAGCATGAACTTGGGGTCTGCAGCCAGCGCGCGCGCGATCTCGACACGCCGTCTTTCACCCCCCGAGAGCGCCAGCGCATCGGCATCGCGCAGATGCGAGACGGAAAATTCCTCGAGCAGCGCATCGAGCCGCGCAAGGCGTTCCTTCTTGTTCCGGATATGGCCCTCGAGCACGGCCAGCACGTTGTCCTTGACGCTCAGTCCCCGGAAAATCGAGGCCTCTTGGGGGAGGTAGCCGATGCCGAGCCGGCCGCGCTGATAAAGCGGGAGATGGGTGATCGGCAGCCCGTCGAGCAGCACCTCGCCCTTGTCGGGCGGCACCAGCCCCATGATCATGGTGAAAACCGTCGTCTTGCCCGCCCCGTTGGGCCCGAGCAGCCCCACTGCCTCGCCCCGTCGCACGGCGATGGAGACGTCGCGCACCACGACGCGCTTCTTGAAGCTCTTGGCCAGCCCGTGCGCGACCAGCCAGCCGGTCTGGTCGATCTTGCCGCTCATCCGCCGCCCGGGGTGAAAACGCCGGTCACGCGGCCGCCTCCGCCCGCCCCGCCCGAAAACGAGGAGGTGCCCGCACGCGTATCGATGACCAATCGTGCGCTCTCGACGGTCCCCGAAGCGTTGACGACGACCACATTGCCCGTGAGCGTCAGTGTCCGGGAGGAAAAATCGTAAAAGGCTTCATCGCTCTCGGTCGTCTGGTCGTCAAAAACCATATGGACGCGGCCGCCTGATGCGGTGAAATTCTCGAGATCGCCTGGCCCGCCCTCGCCGTAAACGGCGAGAACCTGGGGCGCGCGCATTTCCATTGTGCCCTGAATGATGAGGACGTTGCCGGTAAACAGCGCAGTGTTCTCGTCCTCGACGATCTCGAGCGCATCGGCGGTAATGCTGACCTGTTCCCCGGCCTGGGTCGAAAGCCCGCCAAACCCCGAGGGGTCCGAGGCGGTTTGCGCCAAGGCGGGCGCGGCGGCGAGCAGAAGTGTAAATGCAGCGGCGTATACGGATTTCATTGACCGGCCTCCTCGGCGAACGGGTCGCGCTCACGTCCATCGTCGGGCGCCGGGATCATCTCGAGGCGCACCCCTTCAAATTGCCAGATCGCGGCGCCCATGTCGTGCACCATCGTTGCCGCATCGAGCCGGTTCCCGCCTTCGAACACGAAATGCACCGGGCCATCGCTGGTGATGACCTGGGACGGCCAATCGATCTCGATACCGGCCAGAATCCCGCTCGCCCCGGTGGAATCGGCGACATGGACATCCTCGTTGGACACAAGGCGCTCCTGGCTCATCGTCCATTGCGCTGTCGTGAATCCGACCCGCGCGCTATAATCTGCCCCGTCGGACAGATCGATCCGGAGGTCGTAGAGATCGGCAATATCGAGGTTCCCGATCCGGCTTTCGGCGCGATCCGCCGTCATCCTGTAGACGGTGCCCGTTGCCGTACGTCCATCAAAGCGGGGCGCATCGATCACCAACGTATCCGCATCGAGCCGGATCCCGGCGATTGGGAAGCTATCCGCCAGCGTTGCGAAGACAACCTGGACAATGGGGACCGAGAGGATCGCGACGACGATCACCGGCACGGCCACCCGCAACATCCCGATCCGGCGGTTGTGCCGGGCAAGTCGGGCGTAAATGGCGTGCCGGATCTCCGGGGTGGCGGCGCTCATGGGCGTTTGCGCTCAGCTATGGGCAAAAATATCGGTTTCGGACCAGCCGGCCAGATCGAGCCGCACGCGCGCGGGCAGGAAATCGAAGCACGCCTGCGCCATTTCCGCGCGGTTTTCGCGCAACAGCATCCGGTCCAGATGCCGCCGCAGGTCGTGGAGATAGAGCACGTCGGAGGCGGCATAATCGAGCTGGGCCTGGGTGAGTGTTTCCGCGCCCCAGTCCGAACTTTGCTGCTGCTTGCTCATGTCCGCCCCCAGGAGTTCGCGCGCGAGATCCTTAAGCCCGTGCCGGTCGGTATAGGTGCGCACAAGCTTGGAAGCGATCTTGGTGCAATAGGCGGGTTCGGCCATCACCCCGAACGCGGTATAGAGCGCGGCGAGATCGAAACGCGCAAAATGAAAGAGCTTGGTCACCTCCCGATTGGCGAGGAGCGCCTTGAGATTGGGCGCGTCGGTCTGGCCCGGCGCGATCTGGACGACATCGGCGGTGCCGTCGCCGGGTGAAAGCTGGACCACGCACAACCGGTCGCGGGCCGGGTTGAGCCCCATCGTTTCGGTATCGATGGCCACCTGGCGGCCATAACGGGAAAGGTCGGGCAGATCGCCCTTGTGCAGCCGCACGCTCATGATCGTTGTCGGTCTCCGGCAAGAAAGGATCGAGGGGCTTGATGCCACAGGCAAAGCCCCTTTGCCTAGAGCGGCAGCGGCGAAAAGCGGCAATTATGCATTTGAGGATGGTGCCCAGAAGAAGACTCGAACTTCCACTCCCTTACGGGAACCAGCACCTGAAGCTGGCGCGTCTACCAATTCCGCCATCTGGGCAACGGCGCAACTCACTAGAGGGGGGCCGGGGGTTTGTCAATCCGGCCTGCGCTCCCGAGGGCACGATTTGTTTCAGAACGAAGCCCCGTCCCAATGGGTAACGGCGGCAGAATCGTAGCTGGCGCCCTCAAGGCAGCTGACGTTGACCATATAGAGCGCATTGCCCGAGCCGTCTTCACCGCTGGCGAACGCCTCGATCCCACACACCGAGCAGAAGGTGTGGTTGATCGCCTTCGTGTTGAACCGGTAGCTGGTGAGCCTGTCGGCCCCGCTCGACAATACGAACTTTCCGGCCGGAACCGATTGCATCGTCCAGCCCAGCCGGCGGCAGCGCGAACAATTGCATTGTGCGGGGCTTTCGAGTGCTGTTTCCACCGAAAAGCGCACCGCCCCGCAATGGCAACTTCCTTGGTAAACGTGTCCCGCCATAGGCATTCTCCTCCCGTCGCATAGAACAAAAGTAGAACATCGGGATCCATGGAGTCAAGGGCCCCGCGGCATCAAAGTCATTGAACCGCGGCGGGCGCAGGGCTAAAAGCGGCAACGGACAAGGCGCACAGCAAACGGCGGGGAAATTTCCATGAGCGAAACGGGCAAACTGGTAACGGTCTTCGGCGGCTCGGGCTTTGTCGGTACCCAGGTGGTTCAGGAACTTGCCCGGCGCGGTTACCGCGTTCGCGTGGCGGTTCGCCGCCCTGACCTCGCGGGCCATGTGCGCATGTATGGCTTTCCCGGGCAGATCCAGCCGGTCCAGGCCAATCTGCGTTATCCGGATTCGGTTCTGGCCGCGGCGCGCGGCTCTTCGGTCATCGTCAACCTCGTGGGCATCCTGTTTGAAAAAGGCGGCCAGAAATTCCGCGCTGTCCAGACGCAAGGTGCCAAAAATGTCGCCGAAGCCGCCAAGGCCGTAGGCGCCCGGCGGCTGGTCCATATGTCGGCGATCGGCGCGGATGCCGATTCGCCATCGGCCTATGCGCGCTCGAAAGCGGCCGGGGAAATCGAGGTCCTCAAGGCTTTTCCCGGAGCGGTGATCGTCCGGCCCTCGATCATCTTCGGACAGGGCGACAATTTCTTCAACCTGTTCGGCATGCTCGCGCGCATCTCGCCGGTTCTGCCCCTCATTCACGGCGATACGAAATTCCAGCCGGTCTATGTCGGCGACGTCGCCCAGGCGATCGCAAATCTGGTCGATGGTACCGGCAAGGCTGGCGAGACCTACGAGTTTGGCGGACCCGAGATCGAGACCATGCGTGGCGTCCTTGACCGGGTTAAGGCCGAAACCCGCCGCAACCGTCCGCTTCTTCCCCTGCCCGCGGGCCTGGCCAGCGTTTCGGCATCCGTCCTGGCCTTGCTGCCGCGGCCGCTCCTCACTCCCGATCAGGTTGCCCAGCTTGCCCGTGACAACGTGGTGTCTGCCGAGGCGATCAGGCAAAAGCGGACGCTTTCGGGCCTGGGCGTTGCGCCCACCGCGATGGATGCCGTGATACCGACCTATCTCTGGCGCTTCCGCAAGCACGGGGAGTTCGACCGCCAGATCGAGGCCTAGTGTTAACAATCGCTTTACCGACATTCGCCAATTGACGGCAAAAAGCGTCTGGCGGGCACAAAAAGACCTTGATTGAGGGGCATGAGCGGCCCTTATTCCGTCAAGGAGCGTTTTCGGGGAGAGTGGGAGCCACTTTTCCGGTTCGAAAGCGCTGCCCGAGAAAGACGTTGCGTCCCGATTCCAGGTTTTTGGTGAGCGAACGACCCGCCCATGCCACAGCTCCTGCATCATAAGCTCGATCCCAATTCGCGTATTGTCCGCCTGATGCTGGCCGAATACGGCATCGAGGTCGAGCTGGTCGATACGGCGCCCTGGCGGCGCGACCCCGATTTCCTCGATATCAATCCTGCTGCGACGGTTCCGGTCATGCTCGATGAGCCCTTTGCGCCCATCGTCGGCATTCTCGCGGCCATCGCCCACATCGAGGCCAATTTCGGCCCGGAGAATCACGTCGAGCCATTGGTGCCCGAACATCCCGGCCAGCGCGCCGAAACCTGGCGGCTCGTTGAATGGGTGCTTTTGAAGCTCAATACAGAAGTGACCGCCTATCTCCTCGAGGAAAAGCTGATCAAGCGCGATCTGCGCTCGGGTGCGCCCGATCCGGCGGTCCTGCGCATCGCCAAGGCCAATCTCAACGAACACCTGGCTTATTTTTCCTGGCTGCTCGCCACCCGCCGCTGGCTGGCGGGCGACGTGATGACCGTCGCCGATTTCGCCCTCGCCGCACATTTCTCGATTCTCGACTATATGGGGGATATCGACTGGGCCAAGGCCGGCGAAGCCAAGGACTGGTATGCGCGCATCAAGTCGCGCCCGGCCTTCCGCCCGCTCCTGCTGGACCGGATTGTTGGAATGCCCGCGGCGCCGGCCTATGCGGACCTCGATTTTTGAGCCGATCGGCTGCAGCGCTGATCGCTGAACTGCGCGAACGCGCGCGGGCACTCGGGTTCGACGCCTTCGGCATCGCTTCGGCGTCCGCCCGTCCTGACCTCGAAGGCAAGCTGCTCGCCGCACTTGACCGCGGATGGCATGGCGGGATGGAGTGGATGAGGGAGACCGCGCCGCGTCGCGCGCGTCCCGAAAACCTCTGGGCGGACGTCAAATCGGTCATCATGGTCGGGATCAACTACGGGCCGGAAACCGATCCCATGGAGCGGCTGGCCGACAACGGTCTCGCCAACATCTCGGCCTATGCCCGGATGCGAGACTATCACGACGTGGTCAAGGGCAAGATCAAGGAACTGGCCGGGCTCCTGGCCCGCCGTGCCGGGGCGGAGGTCAAGGTTTTCGTCGATACCGCCCCGGTGATGGAAAAGCCGCTCGCCGAAGCGGCAGGCTTGGGCTGGCAGGGCAAGCATACCGTGCTTGTCTCGCGCGAATTCGGCTCCTGGCTGTTTCTCGGCGCGATCTTTACGAGCGCCGAGTTGCCCGCGGATGCGCCGCATCCCGAAAGCTGCGGCCGATGCACGCGTTGCCTCGATATTTGTCCCACAAACGCCTTTCCCGCACCCTTCCAGCTCGATGCCCGCAAATGCCTTGCCTATTATTCGGTCGAGCATAAGGGGCAGATCCCCGTTGAGATGCGCGAACCGATGGGGAACCGCATCTTCGGGTGCGACGACTGCCTTGCCGTGTGTCCGTGGAACAAGTTCGCCTCAAAGGCCCGCGAGGCCAAATTGCAGGCGCGCGCCGATCTCGAACATTTCGGGCTTGCCGATCTTCTCGCACTCGACGACGCTGGCTTTCGCTCGCTTTTTTCGGGCACGCCGGTGCGGCGGCTGGGCTGGGTGCGGCTTATGCGCAACGGGCTGGTGGCCGCGGGCAACAGCGGGGACCGGCGTCATGTCGGGCGCGTTGAATCCTTTGCAGATCACCCTGAGCCGCTGATCCGCGGCATGGCGGCCTGGGCGCTCAAAAAGCTCGATCCGGAAAGGGCCCGGATGCGCAAGGCCCGGGCGCTTGCGAACGAAACCGATCCGGAGGTGACGGACGAATGGCTGGCATGAACGTTCTGGTCTTTGGCGCGGGATTTTCCGGGCGCGCCGCAATCGCCGCCATATGGCGCCATTATCCCGACGCAACGGTCGCGGGAACGACACGCGACGTGGAAAAGGCTGCCGCGCTCGAGGCTTCAGGCATCGAGACACATGTCTTTGATGGCAACGTTGATACCGCGCTTGCCGCAGCGATCGGACGCGCGACCCATATCCTCGCATCGATCGCCCCCGGCGCGTCCGGCGATCCGGCGCTCGAAGGGGCGGCGCATCTCATCGAAAAGGCCCAAAGACTGTCATGGATCGGCTATTATTCGACCATCGGGGTTTATGGCGATGCCGGTGGGGAATGGATCGATGAAACCTTTCCGGTGGAAGCCCACAACCCCCGCATCGGCTGGCGGCTTGCGGCTGAAAGCGCGTGGGCGGAACTGGCGGCTCGGCTTGGCATCCCCCTCGCCATTCTGAGGCTGGGCGGAATCTACGGGCCGGGGCGCTCGGGGCTCGATAAACTGCGCAACGGAACCGCGCGGCGGATCGTGAAGCCCGGGCAGGTCTTTAACCGCATCCACAGCGAGGACATAGGCGAAATCACCGCGCTTGCCGCGGGCAAAAAGCTTTCCGGAATTTTCAATATCGTTGACGACGAACCCGCACCGCCGCAGGTTGTAATCGCCTATGCTGCCGGTCTGCTCGGCCTGGAGCCGCCTCCTGAGGTCGATTTCGAAACCGCCGATTTGCCGCCGCTGGCCCGTTCCTTTTATGAGAACAACCGCAAGGTGAGGAACGAGAGGATCAAGGACGCGTTGGGCTACACCCTGCGCTATCCGTCCTACCGCGAGGGCTTCGGCGCGATCCTGGCCGATGAGCACAGGCGTTGACGGAAGCAAAAGAGAGGCTTATCTGCCCGGCATGGCAAAAAAGGCAAAAACATCGGCACCCTCCCAGCGCATGCTGCGCGTCGGCGAACGCGTACGTCACGAGATTTCAGCGCTGCTGTCGCGGGGCGAGATCATCGACCCGCTGATCGAAACCGTTACGGTGACCGTGCCCGAAGTGCGCATGACGCCCGATTTGCGCATTGCCAACGTCTATGTGATGCCCCTTGGCGGGACCAATGCCGAGGACGTGGCCAAGGCGCTCAACGCCCATGCCCGCTTCATCCGCGGCAGGGTGACCCCCGCCCTCGATCTCAAATACGCCCCCGAATTCCGCTTTTTCGTCGACACCACGTTCGATGAGTACGGCAGAATCGACGCGCTCTTGCGTTCCGAGCGGGTCAAGCGCGATCTCGACCCGCGCGACGACGAAGACAACTAGAAAGAAGCGTGCCATTGAGCGAGAATAAGCAAAAGCGCCAGAAGCGCGATCTTTCCGGCTGGCTGGTCTTCTCCAAGCCCTATGACATGTCTTCCACTGAAGCTGTGGGCAAGCTGCGCTGGCTCTATGGGGCCAAAAAGGCCGGCCACGCCGGGACCCTCGACCCCCTCGCGACCGGCATCCTCCCCATCGCCTTTGGCGAGGCGACCAAGACAGTCCCGCATGTGCAGGATGGCACGAAGGTCTATCAATTCGATATCGCCTGGGGCGCGCAGACCACCACCGACGATATGGAGGGCGAGGTGATGGAAACCTCCGAACACCGCCCCGATCGCTCGTCGCTCGAAGCGGTGCTGCCCCGGTTTACCGGCACCATTACGCAGGTGCCGCCAGCCTTTTCGGCCATCCGCATCGGAGGTGAGCGCGCCTACGATCTCGCCCGCGCCGGCGAAAAGCTGGACATGCCCCCGCGCGAGGTGGAGATCGACGGCATCGATATCCTGTCCCATGGACCGGACCGGACCCGGCTCTCGGTCACCTGCGCCAAGGGCACCTATGTGCGCGCCCTGGCCCGCGATATTGCTCTGGCGCTCGGGACCCGAGGCCATGTCGGCGCGTTGCACCGCGCGCAGGTCGGCCGTTTTTCCGACGAGAACGCCATAAGCCTTGCCGAAATCGAGACCGTCGAGGGCGCGGCGCGCGATGCCCTGCTCCTGCCTGTAGCGGCGGGCCTCTTCGACCTTCCCGAAATCAGGGTGGACGACCGTCAGGCCGCCACAATCAGGTTGGGCAATCCCGTGCTTCTTGCCGGCCGGGATGCCCCTGTTTCACTCGACGAGGCCTGGGCCAGCTGCCGCGGGCAAGCGGTTGCCTTGGGTATGGTCGAACACGGCCAGTTCAAGCCCAGGCGTGTAATCCTTTCCAGTGCTTAGCCGTTCCGCTCTTTACCCGGGCGCATCAACGGGTTACGTCTTGTGCGTTGCGAGTTGCATATGGCGGGACCGGGAGGAGCAATGAGCGCTCCAACAGCTGAGACTATTGCGCCTCCAGACAAGGACGGCGCAGCGACCCGCACGGCGCCGCACCGCCGGTCGTACCCGGTTCTGGTCTATCTTATCGTCCTCGTGGGGATGATTGTCGTTCCCATCCTGGGGTTTACCGCGGTGCTGCTCCAGCGCCACAACGTTGCTCAGGAAGAAGTCGTCGAGACATTCACGGTCGCCACCACCCGCTCGGTCGTGCAGGCAGTGGAACGCGAAATCTCGGGCATGTTCTCCACCTTGCGTGTCCTCGGCCGGGCGCAATCCTTGCTGGAGGGCGATCTCGAGCGGTTTCACGCCCACGCCCAGTCCGCTCTCAGTGGCACCGGCTCCTTCCTCATCGTCATCGATGCCAATCTCAACCAGCTTCTCAACACGCGCGTGCCGTTCGGCACGTCTTTGGGCAAGATCGCGGACCCGGAATCCGGAAACCGCGTCTTTTCGACGACCGATGCCATCGTTTCCAACCTGTTTTGGGGTACCGTAGCCGAGCAGTTTGTTTTCAATGTCCTGATGCGGCGCCAGCCGCCTCACGACAACCAGGCGATCATCCTCACCCAGAACGCGGCCGGACTTTCCTCGGCGCTCCTGACCCGCGAACTGCCCGATGGCTGGCATGTGGCGCTGGTCGACGGGAACAACCGTGTCATTGCCGCCTCCCAGGACAGTGCCGAAACGGGTGACACGCTTTTCCTCCCGCTCCTGGAATCGTCCGGCACCTCGATGCGCTGGCGCGAGCGGGAAATCGGGGGCGAAAGCTACAGAACCATTACCCAGCGTTCGATCCTGACGGGATGGTACGTGGTGGCCTGGGCGCCGGTCTGGGTCGTCCAGCAACCCTTGCGCTCTGCGCTCCTTTGGCTGCTCGCCGGCGGAGCCGCGCTCATCGGCATCGCCGCGATCGGCGTCTTCATCCTCGCGCGTCGGATCGCGCGTTCGGTGCACGGGCTGGCGCGCGAGGCAAAGCGTCTCGGCACGGGCGCCGATATCGAGCCGACCCATTATCCCGTCCATGAACTCTCCCAGGTCTCCCAGGCGCTGGCCGATGCCGCGCGCAAACGCAAGGCCGCCGAAACCGAGGTGCGGTTCCTGCTGCGCGAACTGGCGCACCGCTCCAAGAACCAGCTCACCGTTATTTCCGCGATGGCCAAACAGACCGCGCAGGGCGCCGAAACCGTGGCCCAGTTCGTTGAAGGCTTCCAGCACCGCATCTACGGCCTTGCGCGCTCGACCGATCTCCTGCTCGCGCACGGCACCCAGGGCATCGGTTTGCGCGATCTGATCCGGACCCAGATCGATCCCTTCAGGCCCGAGGATCCCGCGCGCGTCACCAAGACGGGCCCCAACATCCTCTTGAACATTCAGTCCGCGCAGGTGCTGGGCATGGCCGCGCACGAGCTTTCCACCAACGCGTCCAAGTATGGTGCCTTTTCGGTTCCCGACGGACGGTTGGTGGTCAACTGGAACCGCGCCGGCGGCGGCCGGCTCCACGTCTCCTGGCGCGAACACGTCCCCGGTTTCACTCCGCCCCAGGAGCGCAAGGGGTTCGGCACCGTCGTCCTCAAGACGATGGTCAGCGGGGCGCTCAAGGCCGATGTCGAGCGCATCCTGCACGAAGACGGCATCGAATGGGTCTTCTCAATCCCGCTCGCCGAAATCGATCCCGACCGCCAGCCCGTCGGGATCGATGGGACCCCCGGGGACAGTGAGGATTGATAGGGTTCGGGGCGAAATAAGGCTTCTCTTTTTTGGACTTTTGCCCTATAGGGACGCCCAGTCGGAGCGGGTTTTTCCGCACCGGCTTTAATTGACCATACCTGGACGGCATCCCGGCTATGGCGACTTTTCTCCTGATTTGAAAGGATATCCCGATGTCGATTACGCCCGAGCGCAAGGCTGCGCTCATCGAAGAATATGCAACCAAGGCCGGCGATACCGGCTCGCCTGAGGTGCAGGTCGCGATCCTCACCGAACGCATCAACAACCTGACCGATCATTTCAAGTCCCACGCCAAGGACAATCACTCCCGCCGTGGTCTCCTGAAACTCGTTTCCACGCGCCGCTCGCTGCTCGACTATGTCAAGCGCGGCGACGAAGCGCGGTACCAGAGCCTGATCGAACGGCTCGGCATCCGCCGCTAGGCCAGAATTTACCGATGCGGGACCGGCCACCGGCCCCGCATCTTCGTTTCCGAGCTCCGCTCTTGGGCAAGCCCTCGTGCCTGTCTGGTCTGGAGATGCGAGAAACGAGTTCACGGAGCATTCCGGCATGGGGCCGGTCTGCTTGCACAAGGCCGGACAAAAGGTCCGGTGCAACTGGCCCTGGCGCCCCCTTTGGGGCATGGCAGGATCGCCGGGGACTTCGAGAGCAGATGCTGTCCGGAGTCCCTCGCCGTCTTGTCCATGTTCCGTCCCGAGGGCGACACGGCCCATATGCGTTCCCTTGTTTTCCGGTGCCGGCCCGATGCCAGGCACCGACGAAGGGCGCATCGAAAGGACGAAAAGCCAATGGCTATCAACTTCGATTATCACAAGGTCGAACTCGACTGGGGTGGACAGCCCCTGACCCTCGAGACCGGCAAGGTCGCCCGTCAGGCCGACGGCGCCGTGGTCGCAACGCTCGGTGAAACCGTCGTGCTCGCGACTGTCGTCTCGGCAAAGGAGCCCAAGGCGGGCATCGACTTCTTCCCGCTGACGGTCAACTACCAGGAAAAATATTTCGCTGCCGGCAAGATCCCGGGCGGCTATTTCAAGCGCGAAGGTCGTCCGACCGAGGCCGAGACGCTCACCTCGCGCCTGATCGACCGGCCGATCCGTCCGCTGTTCCCGGCGGGCTACAAGAACGAGACCCAGGTGATCATCACCGTGCTCCAGCACGACCTGGAAAATGAGCCCGACGTTCTTGCCATGGTTGCCGCCTCCGCGGCATTGACCATTTCAGGCATCCCCTTCATGGGCCCGATCGGCGCGGCGCGCGTGGGCTATATCGACGGCGAATATGTGCTCAATACAGCAATCGACCGGCGTTCGGATTCCAAGCTCGATCTCATCATGGCCGGGACCGCCGATGCGGTTCTCATGGTCGAATCTGAAGCCAAGGAGCTCTCCGAAGAGGTGATGCTGGGCGCTGTGATGTTCGGTCATCAGCAGAGCCAGAAGGTGATCGACGCGATCATCAAGCTTGCCGAACTGGCCGCCAAGGAGCCGCGCGATTTCGAGCCCGAAGACCAGTCGGCCCTCGAAGCGGAAATGCTCGGCTTTATCGAGACTGAACTGCGCGACGCTTACAAGAACACCGACAAGCAGACCCGTTATGCTGCGGTCGATGCCGCCAAGGCCCGGGTCAAGGCCCACTTCCTTCCCGAAAATGGCGAAGGCAAGTACACCCCCGAACAGGTCGGCGCCGTCTTCAAATCGCTGCAGGCCAAGGTGGTGCGCTGGAACATCCTCGACACCAAGACCCGAATCGACGGCCGCGACCTCGAAACCGTCCGCCCCATCGTTTCCGAAGTCGGCGTCCTGCCCCGCACCCACGGTTCTGCGCTCTTTACCCGCGGTGAAACACAGGCGCTGGTCGTCGCTACCCTGGGCACGGGCGATGACGAACAGTTCATCGATTCGCTCGAAGGCACCTACAAGCAGAACTTCCTGCTCCACTACAACTTCCCGCCCTATTCGGTCGGTGAAGCTGGGCGCATGGGTTCGCCCGGTCGCCGCGAAATCGGCCACGGCAAGCTCGCCTGGCGCGCGATCAACCCGGTCCGCCCGTCGGCCGAAGAATTCCCCTATACGCTGCGTGTGGTTTCCGAGATCACCGAATCCAACGGTTCGTCCTCGATGGCGACCGTTTGCGGCACTTCGCTGGCGCTCATGGATGCGGGCGTTCCCATGAAGAAGGCTGTCGCCGGTATCGCAATGGGCCTGATCCTTGAGGGCGAGAAGTTCGCCGTCCTCTCCGATATTCTCGGCGATGAGGATCACCTGGGCGACATGGACTTCAAGGTCGCCGGCACCGCCGATGGCGTGACGTCCCTTCAGATGGACATCAAGATCGCCGGTATCACCGAGGAGATCATGAAGATCGCCCTCGATCAGGCAGGTCGCGGCCGCAAGCACATCCTCGGTGAAATGGCCAAGGCCATCGATACCGCCCGTTCGGAAGTGGGCGAATTCGCGCCGCGCATCGAAACGATCAAGATCCCGACCGATAAGATCCGCGAAGTGATCGGCACCGGCGGCAAGGTGATCCGCGAGATCGTCGAAAAGACCGGCGCCAAGGTCAATATCGAGGACGACGGCACCGTCAAGGTATCGTCCTCCGACGGCAAGCAGATCGACGCGGCCATCAAGTGGATCAAGTCGATTACAGACGAGCCGGAAATCAATGCCATCTACCAGGGCACGGTCGTCAAGACCGCCGATTTCGGGGCCTTCGTCAATTTCTTCGGCTCGCGTGACGGGCTTGTCCACATCTCCCAGCTCGCAGACCAGCGCGTCGGCAAGACTACCGACGTCGTCAAGGAAGGCGATAAGGTCTGGGTCAAACTCCTCGGGTTCGACGAGCGCGGCAAGGTTCGCCTCTCCATGAAGGTCGTCGACCAGGAGACCGGCAAGGAAAAGACCAGCGAAGGCGCCGAGGACGCCGCCGAATAAGGCGTTTCGGCAGTTAGGCATATATCGGGCCCGGCGGATTTGTTGTCCGCCGGGCTTTTTTGTCTCCCGGTGTCGGCGTTCCGCATTTTGTTCCGTCGTTATAACATCGGCAACACATGGCCGCCGGAGGGGCGGCGCCACAAGGGAGAAAGACCATGCGCTTTATGGTGATGATCAAGGCTTCGCCCGACACCGAAATGGGAATCGAACCCGAGGAGGGTCTGCTCCTCGCGATGGGCAAATACAACAAGGACCTGGTGAAGGCGGGCGTGATGCTCGATGGCGCCGGGTTGATGCCTACATCGAAGGGCGCGCGGGTGCAGGTGAGGGACGGCGTGCCGCTCGTGACCGACGGCCCCTTCACCGAAATCAAGGAAGTGATTGCCGGGTTCTGGATATGGAACTGCGGTTCGCTCGCCGAAGCCATTGAATGGGTCGCCAAATGTCCCATTGCCCACGGCCAAGACCGCTTCGAAATCCGCCAGCTTTTCGAGCTCGAGGATTTCGCCACCCAAGGCGAAGGCTACGACCAGCACAAGAAGGTCGAGGCAGAGCTCGCAATGCGGGAAATGGGGGCCTGACCATGCCGCACGTCACCTCTGCAGATGGCACCACGATCGGCTACGAAACTCACGGCTCCGGGCCGACGTTGATCCTTGTTTCCGGGGCTACCCAGTACCGTGCTGTCGACGAAGCAAGTCCCAGGCTTGCCGCGCTCCTTGCCGATGCCTATACCGTGGTTCTTTATGACCGGCGCGGGCGTGGCGAGAGCGGAAATACCAAGCCCTATGCGGTCGCGCGCGAAATCGAGGACATCGAAGCGCTGATCGATGTCGTGGGCGCGCCTGCAGTGCTTGCAGGGGGATCTTCCGGGGCCGTGCTTGCCATCGAGGCGGCGGCGGCCCTGGCTGGAAAAGTGTAAGCTGCAGGTGCTTTCGGGACATCTTCTTTTGAGATTATAGTTTTTCGCGCAGCACCTCGTAAGGGGTTTTTCCGTTGAACGCGCCGTGAGGCCTTGCGAAGTTGTAGAAGCGTTCCCATTCA
>NZ_JADQDB010000007.1 GCF_015694405.1 Pelagibacterium limicola
CTCATCAGCATGCTGAAGAATGCGAAGCTTACGCGCGATCTCGCGTTGGTCCTTGTTCATGAACACCTCCTTCGTCCCAGAATTGGGAGCGTATGGGAGATGTCCCGCGAGTACCGACATATCTACACCGCCAATCCCCACACCTACCGGATATACGCTACAGGCTCCGATTCTTCTCCCGGCTTCTGGCGGCGTAGTGCAGTTAATGCCATAACAAAATCCGACTGTCGGTACTTGGTGAAACTGCGTCCTTTGGCCTCCATGAATACGATGGCGCAGGCTTGTGCGCTGGAGCCGAAGGGTTACCCTTCTCTTTAGCCGATTAAACGTTTCCTTCAATTGGGGGCTCTCGGAGGTCTTCGGTATGAAAGACGGCGCCGTCGGCATCGGACAACGACATCGCATCAGCAGACTGAGGCATGTTAAGGGTCCGAGCGAGGAGTTGAGCCTCCCGAATTGCGACCGCTCGACTCTCAGCTTCGATAATTTCGCTACCCACGACGGCGCGAGCGTCGTCACGTTCTCTGACGCGATAAAACAAAACGGTGATCTTCATCGCGACACCTCTTGCACAGCGAACGCGGCCAATTTGGAATTCAATGGGGTTAACCAAAGAAGTCGTAACCACATAACCATTTCATTCCGGATGGATTGTCTGCCAAACAAACGCATCTGTGATTTCGCGATCAATCGGAACCATCTGGTGTGTCGATGCCCCGACTCCGATTGCGGGAAGATGAATATAGGTTGCCGTCCTCAACCAGCCGACCTCAACATTGCCGCCTATCATGACTTCATCATGATCAACGCGATACTCACCGGCAGGCAGCGGAGAGGGAAAACCGGGAAGAGCAAAGGGTACTGAAAAACTGACGATGGTCTGCGTCGTACGGGTGGTCATGTGATCACTTTCGGTAGCGGTGGTACGAAGAGGCTATGCGCCCAACCGGGCGAACGGGCAACGTTTGAGATAGTACGCGAACGACACCATCCGACAGGGGACCGAATGACCGTACCAAGAATAGGGCATACGCGCTGCAGGGCTGTCCCTACGCTATTGCACAACTGCCTCACGGTGGACGATGGTCACGGCCACTCCGGGCTCGGCATCACGTATCTCGATTTCGCCGTTCAGGTTCTTGACCAGGGCCTCTACAATGCCCGACCCTAATCCCGCCTTGGGTGCATTGTGTCCCTTCGGTATTCCAATGCCATCGTCGATAACCGAAAGAGTCCAGTCACTTCCCGATGATTTATAGTCGATCAAGATTGTGCCGGCTCGCTCGTCGGGGAACGCGTGCTTGAGAGCATTGATGACAAGTTCGGTAACGATAAGCCCCAGACTAACCGAAACGCCCGCGTCTACGGCGCTATCATCGGCTGTCACCTGAATCGTGAGCCGGTCGGGATCGGCAATCATCGACGCGCCCAGGCTCTGGGAAAGCTGGGTAAAATAGGGAAGCAGTTCAACGTCGCCATCACCGGAAGTGGAGAGCTGGCGTTGCAGGGCTGCAATCGACATGACACGATGATGAGCGTTGTGGAGATGCCCGCGCGCTTCCTCAGACTGCACCCGGCGCGCGCTTTGCATCAGAACGCTCGCAATGATCTGGAGACTGTTTGCCACCCGGTGCTGGAGTTCTTGCATCAGTACGGCATTATCGTGAACGAGATTGTTTCTCAATCGGGTTTCGGTGCGCGTATCGGTAACATCTGTTATCGCCAGGAGCAGCCGAACGCGAGTCCTGTCGCCATCGTCAAGTATACGGGCGTGGGCGACCAGATTCCGTGTTTCCTGATTTTGTCGTTTGAGGTCGAATTCGTAGGCCTCGATTTCCGAGCTTCCCCCTGCCGTTACCTTTAGAAGCGATGTAAGCCGGGGCATCGACCACTCGCCGTCCCCCAGTTCGCTGAGTTGCTTTCTGGAAACGGTTCTTGGGTCGATCCCGAAAGCCCTGCAGAACGACGCGCTGGCTGCGATAACCTTCTGGTCGCTGGACAAGAGAAGCAACGGCTCAATTGAAGACACCACCACGGCAAGCGTGCTCGCTGCTTCGAAATGGTCGTCTGGTGATTGCGGCATAATGTTGGGCCCTTCTTACGGGCCGGAGACTCGCCACGCGAGTCATAGCTCGGCAACCAAGTAAAACGGTGAGTCCGGTTTGCCTTGATAATAGCTATCGTATCACAGTTGGCACTGCCAAGCGTAACATTTTCTTGCAGGTTGCAAGGCGACGAAATATCAGGTTCGGCACTTGGCTTTAGCTTCTCTGTGGATCAGAGCCCAGGGCATCGGAAAATAATTTTTACAACCTGATCGTTATTGCATCGGTAAATTGTTCGCTCCGATTGTGCTAGGAACAGCTCTGATTATCCTGTATAAGAGGGCGGAATAGAGGAACCGGAGAAAGGATCCTCGAAATGTTCTTTCAGCTTCAAATTGGTATCGTTGCCGGTTTTTTTGTCGGCATCGCCGTTGGTGTCAGTTTCGGCATCGACATGTTTGTCAGCATCGCCATGGGCACGGCAGCCGGGGCCCTGGCCGCCGGCATCGTTTGGCTCGCCCAGAACAAGATCTATAAGTCCTGATTTTTTCAAACGGTATAGTTTTCTTGGGGTTGCCAACCCCTCTCGGGCGCGCCTCAAGAACCGTGCGCTACCGATGATTGCTGCTTCAGAGACAATCGCAAAGGACCGACCAATGGCCAGCCAATACCGGAATATCTATAACTGGACGCCCTGGTTCGTGCTCCTGATCGTGGTGCTCGCGCTCGCCGGTACGGGACTGGCGAATAATTTGGGTTGGTTTCAAGGCACCATTGCGGCCACCGCCCAGTAACTCGCTGCGCGGTACTTTGCCGGCCCCGTTTAGGGCAGCGTCACTGCATTGTTTCTGGCAGGGACGCTCACCATTTGGAAAGAGCCCCGCGACCTTCTGGAACACCCGAAAACGTCGAGGGTCTGGAGAACGATCATGTTCAAATACGATATGGATGCCTCAATACCCAAGATTCTTGCCAGGTCAGAGTTACGCAACGCCTTGATGGATGAATGGCCCAGTCTTGCCTCGACAAACATCAACACCATCGTGACTGAGGCAGAATTGGTGGATGCGATCGCCTCATGCACTGGCCGCACGCCGACCGAGGCACGCGAGGCGGTTCGAAACTGGATGGAGCGCCAAGGCCTGCCTCCAATCGACTCTCGGGCCGATACGTCCCGCAAGCGTGCAACCGAAACCTGGGAGGACGAGGGCGGCGCGGGGCGTTCCGCAGGGACATAGCTGCCACCAACACCAACCGGCCTTTTACCATGAAACGCTTGCGTTCGGCTCGACGCTGAGCCGTGCGAGAACAAAAGAAAGCTGTACCCAAAATGTCCAAAAAAGATCGTCAAGCCTTGCGACTTGCCCACATGAACCCAGGCAACAATTTGCATAAGCAGCAAAAGAACACCAAAGTCGTTCAGACTCGGCGCAAATAGACCAAACTCGGCACCTCAGTCTTATACGACAGTGGCGCTGCCTTGTTGCCGCCTCCAATGAGGACCATCTCTATAGGCGAGAGCGCAGACTTGGAACGCAATATTTACGTTCCTTCAGGGCGCCATGCTCATCCGCTCTCGCGGGAGTTTCTTCCATGTTTGCTTATCAATCCGGCGAGCCTCTGGATGGGTCCAGAGCAAAAACGCTGTTGCGCACAAATGCACGCAAGCAATGGCCTTTCCTGACACCGCTCGACCTCACAATGATCAATTCCGAACAGCAACTCGTCACCATGGTGCGGGACCGAAGCGGAATAACCCATTCCCGGTCACAGTCCGAGGTCCATGCGTGGATGCAAAACCAAGGCGGACAAGTGTCAGATAAAGAATCTGACGCGCTTTCCCCACCTTTCAAGGCATAGGGGTTTTCACATCTGTTCGCGTCGTGACGCGAACGAAAGGACCCAAAAAATGCGTTCTGTCGCCGATCTGGTGTCGAGTATCCTTCATCGGCGATCACTTTGGGACGATCCGTCACCTGTCCGCGAAGAGCTGTTTGGGCTCGAGCGTCTGGAAGAGCATGCCGAGAGCCTGGCTCACGCGCAGACCGTTGCTTCCCGCACAGTCGGCGTACCCTCCCTCCATCGCCGGCTCGACGATAACGCCGCAACCTTACTCACCGCCTATCGCGCGAGCGCACTAGAAGTGGAGGGGGACCGAGGAGTCGTGCCAGCGGCTGAATGGTTGCTGGACAATTACCATCTCGTTGAGGCCCAGATACGCGAAATCCGCGAGGATCTGCCGCCTGGCTATTATCGGCAGCTACCCAAGCTCGCTGTGGGCCCTTTTGCCGGTTATCCGCGCGTCTTGGGCATCGCTTGGGCCTTCATCGCGCATACCGACAGCCATTTCGACCCCGAAACGCTGATACGGTTCGTTGCTGCCTACCAGCGTGTTCAGCCACTGACCATTGGCGAACTCTGGGCGATCGCCATCACGCTGCGGATAGTCCTTGTCGAGAATTTACGTCGGCTTGCCGACCAGATCACCACGGGACGAGCGGCCAGATCCGAAGCCAACGCCCTGGCAGACAGGTTGCTGGAAGCCGGCCCGGAGTCAGAGAAGTCCCTTCCACCCGCGTCCGAGCCTCTCTCGGAACGCTTTGCCGCCCAACTCGCCAAACGGCTGCGCGACTACGATCCCGACATCACACCCGCGCAAAGCTGGCTCGAGCAGCGCCTTGCGGCCCAAGGCACGTCAATCGAACTTGTTGTCCAGCATGCCCAGCAGCGACAGGGCGCATCCAACGTTACCATGCGGAATATAATCACAAGCATGCGGCTGATTTCCGATGTGGACTGGGCGGCCCTATTCGAAACAGTCAGCCATGTCGATGCGCGCCTGTCCTCGACCAGCGGGTTTGCCGAAATGGATTTTGCGACTCGAGACCTGTATCGCGCAGCCATCGAACAACTGGCGCGCGGTGCGCCGGGATCAGAACTCGATATTGCCTGCGAGGCATTGACGGCGGCCTGTGAGGCACGGGCACGAGCGAAGACGCCGACTGAAGCAGAACGCATGGGGGATCCAGGCTTTCATCTGATCGGCGAGGGCCGGAATGAGTTTGAAGCGCGCATCGGCTTTCGCGCTCCGCTGCAACTGCGGATAAGCCGTATCCCGGTCCGTTTGGGGCTCAAGGGCTATATGGCCGCGCTTGTGCTGATAACGACGCTCGTCATGGCGGCGGGTGTGTGGACACTTTTGACCTTGGGAGCGCCAACGCCTGCGCTGACTTTTTTTGCCATCGCCGCTCTTCTCCCTGCGACACAGATCGCCTTTGCTCTGGTCAATCGGGTCATTGCCGGTCACGTCGGCGCATCGGCACTACCCGGACTTGAACTGACCCAAGGCATACCGGCTTCCCATCGCACGCTGGTTGCCGTTCCCACACTTTTGACTACAGAGGCAGAGCTTTTCGAGCAGATTGAACGGCTTGAAGTTCACTACCTCTCTGGCGCGGAGGGTGATGTGTATTTCGCCTTGCTGGCCGATAGCGTGGATGCCCCCAGGGAGGTTATGGAGGGCGATACCACGCTGGCGGAAATCGCAATGGGTGCAATCTCCGCGCTCAATGTGCAGCATGGCCCAGGACCTGCGGGCGACCGCTTCACCTTTTTGCACCGACGACGCAAGTTCAATCCGGGCGAAAAGGTCTGGATGGGCTGGGAGCGCAAGAGGGGCAAGCTGCAAGAACTCAACCGACTGCTGCGCGGTGCTCTCGATACAAGCTTTATTTCAATGGATGGTGTGGGGCCGGGTGTTCCACCTGATGTGCGCTACGTCATAACGCTTGATGCCGATACGATGCTGCCGCGCGAAACCGTCCTGCGGCTCGTAGGCAAAATGTCCCATCCGCTCAACCGCCCCCGGTTCGATGCTGAGCGCGGGCTGGTTGTTGATGGCTACGCAATTCTCCAGCCCCGAATTACAGCGGCGCTGCCAGGTGCTGGAGTCGGATCGCTGTTCCAGCGCATCTTTTCGTCACCAGGCGGCATCGACCCTTACGCGGGCGCCATATCGGATGTCTATCAGGACCTTTTCGGGCAGGGCACGTACGCAGGCAAGGGCATTTATGATGTCGATGCCTTTGAGGCGGCGTTGGCCGGACGCATCCCCGAGAACACCCTTCTCAGCCATGACCTTCTGGAAGGTACTTTCGCCAGGGCGGGCCTGGCGTCCGATGTCGAAGTCGTTGAGGACTTTCCAGCACGTTACGATGTCGCGGCGCGACGCTCCCACCGCTGGACACGCGGCGACTGGCAATTGCTGCCCTGGATATTGAGCAGATCAGGGATCGGGGCGCTGGGACGCTGGAAGCTGATCGACAATCTTCGCCGAGCGCTCATTGCACCCTTTTCCGTTCTGGCGCTCGCTCTGGCATGCCTGCTGCCGCAACCTGCGGCATTCGGAGGGTTTGTGCTGATTGCCTTGGCCATCGCCATCCCTGCCTTTGTGCCCATTGCATCCTCGGTACTTCCCCGGCGCAATGGTCTGCATCTGCCGCATCATTTCATCAGCCTTGCCCAGGAAGCAAAACTTGCTGCCCTCCAATTTGCACTCAAGCTCGCTTTTCTCCCCGATGAAGCCTGGCGGAATCTCGATGCAATTGCGCGTACGCTATATCGGCTCTTGGTTTCACACAGCTTGCTTCTCGAATGGACAACCGCCGCGCAAGCCAGCCAAAGACCCCGCCTCACGGTCTCGGGATTCTACATCGACATGGCAGGCGGTACCTTAAGCGCAACGGCCCTGTTGATGGCTGCGCTCGTCTTCGCTCCAGACAACTGGCCGCTGATCACGCCGCTCGCCATGCTCTGGCTCGCGGCTCCGGCCATCGCACTTCTTGTCAGCCGCCCCGACCTCACCAGTCGGAGCACCCTGACTGCTTCCGAGGAAACAGAACTTCGATTGATTGCCCGTCGCACCTGGCGGTTTTTCGAGACGTTTGTGACAACCCGCGACAACATGCTGCCCCCAGACAACTTTCAGGAAACGCCCCGCCCGGCCATCGCGCACCGGACGTCGCCGACAAATATTGGTCTCTATCTGCTTTCGACCGTCGCCGCCCGCGATTTTGGGTGGTTAGGAACGCTTTCCACGATTGAACGACTCGAGGCCAGCTTTGCCTCTCTGGACAGACTGGCAAAGTTCAATGGGCATTTGTTCAATTGGTACGATACAGAGGACTTGCGCACGCTTGAGCCGGCCTATGTGTCTTCGGTCGATAGCGGGAATCTGGCGGGACATCTCATCGCTCTTGCCAATGCCTGCGAGGAATGGGTCGGCGCACCACTGCCAGATGACCGGACGGGTCTGATCGATACGCTCGCGCTGGCGCGACTGGCGCTGGCCGGTCAACAGGGAGAGGCGGGCGAGGCTCTGGTCCCGACTTTCGATGAAATCGAACTCCTGCTGGTTGGCAACCAGTCGATGCAAAGCGCAGCGCCGCCGCTTGGCCGCCTCGTCGACAAGGCCCTCAAGGTCGCTGGCGACTATGCGAGCGCGGACTCCGAACTGGTCTTCTGGATTAACGCCCTGGGGGAAACACTCGGACAGTTCACGCGGGATGCCGCGATCATCCGGACTGATACCACCCAAATCGATACCCGCCTTCGGGCACTCGCCAAGGCGGCGCGTGACATGGCACAGGGCATGGATTTCGCGTTCCTGCTCGATCCCGATCGCAAGCTGCTCTCGATCGGTTATTCCCTCCTCGACAACGGGCTGGATGCCAGTTGCTATGATCTGCTGGCATCTGAAGCGCGGCTGGCCAGCCTGTTCGCCATTGCCAAGGGCGATGCGCCGACCCGGCACTGGTTTCGGCTCGGGCGCACCGCAACCCCAATAGGTACTGCATCAGCGCTCGTCTCCTGGTCGGGATCCATGTTTGAGTATCTCATGCCCTCGCTGGTGATGCGGGCGCCTGATGGAAGCCTGCTGGAACGCACCAACCGCACTATCGTTGCGCGACAGATGGGGTATGCCGCAGAGCAAGGTGTGCCATGGGGGATTTCAGAGTCCGCATATAACGCCCGTGATCTGGAGTTCACCTATCAGTACTCCAATTTCGGCGTGCCCGGCCTCGGGCTCAAACGCGGGCTATCGGCCAATCTCGTCATCGCCCCCTATGCCACAGGGCTGGCAGCAATGGTCGATCCGCAGGGCGCCAGTGAGAACTACGCGCGCCTCACCGACATGGGCGCACTCGGACCTTACGGATTCTACGAAGCAATTGATTTCACCCCCGCGCGCGTTCCGCCCAAGGAAAAGTTTGCGATCGTTCGCAACGTGATGGCACACCATCAGGGCATGACCATCGTCTCGATTGTCAATTCGTTGCTCGACGGCCGTATGCGCGCCCGCTTCCATCGCGAACCGATGATCCGGGCAACCGAATTGCTTCTGGCCGAGAAACTGCCGCGTGACGTCGCCGTCGCCCATGAGCGCGCCAAAGAACTTGGCGTCCGCAACGAGGCGAACACCCAGGGATTTCCGACAGTACGTCGCCTTTCAAGCGTTGATTTCGACGCACCCGTCACGACCCATATGTTGTCGAACAGCCGCTACGCTGTAATGGTCACCGCGGCGGGCGCAGGGTTCAGCCGCTGGCGCGATATCGCGATCACACGCTGGCGCGAAGATGCCACGAAAGACGATTGGGGTAGTTTCGTCTATCTCAAGGACACGCAGACAGGCACGTCATGGTCGCCTGGCGTCCAGCCATTGGCCGGAAAACCCGATGCCCATAGCGTGGTCTTTGGTGAAGACCACGCTGAGTTTCTCCGCCGCGACGGTACGCTCACCACTGCGATGGAGTTGCTGGTCTCGGGTGAGGATGACGGGGAGGTGCGCCGCGTTTCCCTGACCAATTCCGGCCGCCAGACGCGAGAGATCGAATTGACCTCCTATGCCGAACTGGTACTGGCCAGTGCCGCGTCGGACAGTGCCCATCCGGCCTTTTCCAAGATGTTCGTCATCACCCAATATCTGCCCGAATTCGGCGCACTGGTTGCAACGCGACGCCAGCGCAATCCCCAAGACCCCGAAGTCTGGGCCGGTCACTTCGCCGTGGTCGAGGGCGAGATCATTGGCGAACCCCAATATGAATCCGACAGGGCGCGCTTTGTCGGCCGCGACCGTACAATATCCGATCCCGCCGCGATTGCAGAAGGCGGCACGCTCTCCAATACAGTGGGCACCGTGCTCGATCCCGTATTCTCGTTACGCCACCATGTTCGCATCAAGCCAGGGAAGTCCGTCCGCATCGCATTCTGGACCCTTGTCGCATCGTCGCGCGAAAAGCTTATCGAGTTGATCGACAGTCACAATGATCGCAATGCGTTCGAGCGCGCCAAGACTCTGGCCTGGACCCAGGCTCAGGTGCAGCTCTATCACTTGGGTATAAGTTCCCAGCAGGCAGCCGACTTTCAGCGCCTAGCAGCCCCCATTCTCTATGCCGATTCCTCCTTCCGCATCCCTGCCAAGACCATTGCACAAGCTTTAGGTGCACAATCAAAGCTCTGGGCCTATGGGATTTCGGGCGATCTGCCGCTCGTGGTGCTGCGCATCGAAGATGTCGAGGATATGGGACAGGTGCGCGAACTGCTCCGGGCGCACGAATATTGGCGTATGAAGGGGCTGGCGGTGGATCTGGTCATCGTCAACGAGCGCGCAGCGTCCTATGTCCAGGATCTCCAGAGCGCCATCGAAGTTGCGGTACGCACCAGTCAATCGCGTCCCCGCTTCAGCGAAACGCCAGCGCAAGGGGTCGTGCATGTCCTACGGGCGGACATGATGGCGACTGAGACCCGTGACCTTGTCTATGCTGCCGCGCGAGTCATGTTGCTGGCACGCCATGGCCCGATCGCCGACCAGCTTGCCCGCAATGTCCTGCCCCACGAAAGCCGTACTGCGGCCAGATGGCCACCGCTTGCTTCAGCCGAACCGGAACATGTCGACATGCCGACCGGCCTTGAATTTTTCAACGGATTGGGTGGGTTCGACAAGAACGGGACCGAATATGTAACTGTGCTTGACGCTGGACGATCGACCCCGGCACCCTGGATCAATGTCATCGCCAATTCCGGCTTCGGATTTCAGGTATCAGCAAGCGGCGGCGGCTATAGCTGGGCTGACAACAGCCGCGAAAACCAGCTTACCCCCTGGTCCAACGATCCTGTAGGCGATCCCAACGGCGAGGCCATCTATATCCGTGACGAAGAAAGCGGAGCACTGTGGTGCCCTACCGCCCAGCCCGTCCGCAACAAAGGGCGCTACATTGCCCGTCATGGCTTTGGGTACAGTTCCTTTGCACACCGCGCGCATGGAATTGAAAGCCTGCTCACCCAGTTTGTCCCGCTCGACGATCCGATCAAGGTTTCGCGCCTCAAGCTGACCAACCACTCAAACAAGATCCGCCAGCTTACCGTCACTGCATATACCGAGTGGGTGCTCGGCACCCAGCGCGGGCCCAATGCTCCCTTCATCACCACCGACATCGATGCGGCAACCAGCGCGATCCTGGCACGCGACAGATGGAGTACCCAGTTCCCTGATCGCGTGGCCTTCGCTGATCTGGGTGCGGAGACAACGGATTGGACTACTGACCGCGCCGAATTTCTGGGCCGGCATGGCACCAGAGCGGCGCCGCTTGCGCTGAAAAATACCGCCCGGCTTTCCCGAACGGTGGGTGCGGGCCTTGATCCTTGCGCTGTCCAACAGATGCAGGTCTCGCTCCAACCCGGGCAGTCGTGTGAAATCGTATCGCTCCTGGGCCAGAGCGGAACCGCCGAGGAGGCCAGTTCGCTGGTGGCGCGCTACCGTGATGCCGACACCGAGGCACTGCTGGCGGAAATTTCTGCCTACTGGCGCGAGCTACTGGGCACGATCGAGGTCAAAACCCCCGACCGGGCAATGGATATCATGCTCAATGGCTGGCTGCTCTATCAGACGCTTGCTTGTCGCATCACGGCCCGTTCGGCCTTTTATCAAGCCAGTGGCGCCTACGGCTTTCGTGACCAGCTCCAGGATGGCATGGCGCTGACTTTTGCCCGACCCGAACAGACCCGCCACCACATCCTGCGCGCCGCAGGGCGACAGTTTGTCGAGGGCGACGTCCAGCACTGGTGGTTGCCCCATTCGGGCCAGGGCGTGCGGACGAGAATTTCGGACGATCGCGTATGGCTGGCCTTGGCCACCGCCACCTACATCTCGGTTGCGGACGATCCCGGCATCCTTGATGAAACCGTGCCTTTTCTCGAGGGTCAGCACCTGGCCGAAGGCGAGCACGATGCTTTTTTCATCCCCCAACAGGCCGGAGAAACCGGGTCTCTTTTCGACCATTGCACCCGCGGACTCGATCAGGCCATCGCGCTGATCGGCAAACACGGCCTGCCGCTCATGGGCACCGGCGACTGGAACGACGGCATGAACCGGGTGGGTGAAGGCGGCAAAGGCGAGAGCGTTTGGCTCGGCTGGCTCCTCGTCAGCGCAATCAACAAATTCGTGCCCCTGACTCAAGCCCGCGATCCGCAGAGGGCCGCACGGTGGCAGAACCACGCCAATAAATTACGCAAGGCTCTCGAAACCCACGCCTGGGACGGCCAATGGTATCGTCGGGCCACCTTCGATGACGGCACCTGGCTTGGCTCGGCACAGAACGAGGAATGCCGGATCGATTCCATCGCGCAGACCTGGGCGGTGCTCTCGGGCGCTGCCGATCCCGAGCGGGCCGCCGTCGCAATGGCATCGCTTGAGAAGCACCTGATCCGCAAGGAAGACGGGTTGGCGCTGCTCTTTACACCTCCCTTCGACAAGACCGCCCACGATCCCGGTTACATAAAGGGCTATCCTCCGGGCCTTCGGGAGAACGGCGGGCAGTACAGCCATGCTGCCATGTGGGCAATTCTCGCCTTCGCCAGGCAGGGCGATGGAAAAACCGCCCTTGATCTGTTTGCCATGCTAAATCCGATCAATCACGCTGACACCGCAGAAGCGACAGACCGCTACAAGGTCGAACCCTATGTTGTTGCGGCCGACGTCTATTCGGTGGCCCCTCACATAGGACGGGGCGGTTGGACATGGTATACCGGTTCGGCTGGCTGGATGTATCGCGCAGGAATCGAGGGTATCCTCGGGATAACGCGACGGGGCAATATGCTGATCATCGATCCCGTGCTGCCCCCCGATTGGCCGGGTTTTGAGGCCAGCATAAGACTGGGCGCCAGCGAGTACGACATTTCCGTCACCCAGGTGGACCCGGGCGCAACAAGGCGCGTGAGTCTTGATGGTAAGGATGTGACCGTCGACAGCAAGGACATTCGGGTACCGCTCGATGGCAGCGCACATACGCTTGCAATTGCTTTGCAACCAACAACTGTCTGATCGGTCCCGGACCTTGTTTATTGGGCTGGGAGCGCCCATATAATAGTTACGTTCTCAGCCGATCACCGGCTGTTTCCTGACCGGCCTGCCGGGACGGGACCAACTCTTGATTTTTTGAAGACGTTGCCAATCCGGCCCGCGTGTTGCGGACCGGAAACACGCCCGCACGTCCACCGGACCGGGCAATACAAATGGACACACTCATGATCAATGGTACCGTCAAGTTCTTCAATAGCGCCAAAGGCTTTGGCTTCATCACGCCTTCTGATGGAAACAAAGACGCCTTCGTTCACATTTCGGCGCTGGAAAGCGCTGGCATTTCCACACTCACTGAAGGTCAGGCTGTAACCTACGAGTTGGAAAATGGTCGAGACGGCAAGGTAGCAGCGGTCAGTATTCGCCTTGCTTAACTGTTCAACCGGGATCGCCCACGTGATCTCGGACCCTCCAAAGCCAAAGAAGCCGGTTTGATGACAAATACACCACTTGTCCCGGTTGAAAGCCGGTCAGCGGTCCCGCGCACGCAGGGTATTGATCGACTTGCGGCCATCCGCAAAGGTTTGGGCGATCGCAAACGCCTTTTGAGGGCCACCCAAAGCATCGAGCGGCTTGCCAAGCGGCAGGCCTCCGCCCGCGAATTGGAGCAGCGATCATGATAAATAGCCCCCCAGCATTCGACTATTCCGCCCCGGCCGAACTCTACACAGGCAAACGCTCCAGGCGTTTGGGCAAAGTTCGTTATCAGCGGTTCGAAAGCGCTGCACGGGCGCTTCAATACGCCATCGAAGCGATGCCGCGCGAAACCTTGGCTGATGCAGTTCTCGAAATCGACGAGCAACGTTTCGGGCCTGTCGAAATCGCTGCCCTCTACGAGCACCCGGCCAATCCGCTCGGCTCATCCACAGTCAACCAAAGGATCTAGTCATGCGTCCATACAGCAAGATCATTCCGTTCCCCGTCCGTGTCGTGCCTATAGCCAAATTCAGCTCTGCTGAGTATCCCAAACTGGCTCATGCGCTCGGAACTCACAACGGCGACCATCTATCTCCCGCGCTCGAAACATCATTGGCATGGTCAGACGCCCTGGGGGATACGCCATGGCATTGACCTTTCCAAACCCGAGCCGCGCTTTCCAGGAGGCGCGCAAAGCCGTTGGTTTTACCGGTTATGACGGCATGTTTGAGATACAGTTCTTCGTCGAGGTCGACGCGTTGGCCAGTCTTGGAGCCGTGCAGCACACCCCTACAACACCTGAATCCCGTTGGCTTGCCGCATTTGACGCGATGCGTGCTTCAATTCTCGACGTTGCGCGCGAAGCTCACGCCAATTCTCGTCGGACCTACTACACCTTGACCGCCTCCGACTTTCGTTGACAACCGCGGATGCAGAAGTAACTTTTTGCTTGCCCTCTCTGCCCCACCCCATAGCCTACGGTGCCTAGAGACTAGCGAGACATCCTCTTGGGAAGCTCTCGGGAATATAATATCCCGGCCTAGAAGGAGCCGGTAAGCAATCGGAAAGACCTCTTGGTCAAGCGACGAACAGGGGTTTCGTCGGTTCAAAGCGCGGGCCTATATTGCCTTGTTTCATATTGGTCGCTGCCCGGGCACTCTTGTCGCATATAGGTTGTGTTGGCCTCCCTGATTAAGCTGGGAGAAGTCGAAACTGGCAAAGGCGGACTATCTAAATGTCAGCACCTACCGCTCAGGGGATCAGCTTCGTTGCCATGCTTGTCATCGTAACGGCAACCTTCGTCTGGCTGATGGTACCGTTCCATGGCGCCGTATTGTGGGCTGTCATTCTGGCGATCCTCTTCAATCCGCTTCACCGCAAGCTTGTCCAGCGTCTGGGAGCGCGGAGGAATTTGGCGGCGGCAATCACTACCTTTGCTTGCATCTGCATCGTCCTCATACCGGGATCAATGGTCTTGGCAGCCCTCACCCGGGAAGCGAACAATCTGTACACTCGCGTCAGCGATCCGGATTTTGATGCCGTCTCCATCTTCGAGCGGTTTCATGCCGGAATGCCTTCTTTCCTCGTTGAGGCCTTGTCGGCTTTCAATCTAAGCGAATTCCACGAAATCCAATCGCGCCTGACGGCGTTTCTGGGAGAGGCGGCGCAGACCATCGCGACCAGCGCTTTGACCATCGGGCAGAGCATGGCTCATTTGCTCGTCAGCCTGGGCGTGATGCTCTACGTGCTCTTCTTCATGTTCAGGGATGGCTCCCGACTGGCGATCGTAATCCGCAAAGCCAGCCCGCTCAGCGACTATCAGACAGAGCACGTATTGCGTAAGTTCACTACCGTGGTGAAATACACTGTCCGGGGCAACGTCATCATCGCTGTGATACAGGGGGGTATCGGAGGGGTGACTTTTTGGCTGCTCGGTATCGAAGCGGCAATCCTGTGGGGCGTCCTGATGGCCGCTCTCTCGCTCCTTCCCGCGGTTGGAGCCTTGCTGGTCTGGGCGCCGACTTCGGCCTACCTGCTCCTTTCGGGGCAAGTTAGTCAAGGTATCATCCTGCTGGCGGTCGGTGTTTTGATCCTGAGCACGATCGACAATCTCCTGCGGCCGCCGCTGGTGGGCCAGGGAACGAAACTGCCCGACTACATGGTGCTCGTGTCCACGCTGGGCGGTCTGTCGTTGTTCGGCATCAACGGGTTCGTCATCGGGCCTCTGATTGCGGCCCTGTTTGTGGCTTTTTGGTCGCTGTACACGGATGAGCACTCAGGCTCGGTCGACGGACAGCTCATGGTGGATTCCAGTGTCGATCAGGTTGCGAATACGCGCGCCTCCACGAGGAGATCTTCCCGATCCAGCAAAACTCGGCGTGTTCGGAAATGACCGAGATTCCATCTCATTAGACTGACTCCATACAATCTCCGTAAGAGAGCCGAACGCGCAATGCAGAGGCAGCATTGCCGCCGCAAAGGCACCATGCGGTTTCGCTGCGCCTTTCGCCACCGGCAAGCTGCGTTTACCCTGGTGTCGGACCCCTGATATATGGCGCAGGAGCATGAGGGCGGCGAATTCCGAGCTGCCCCCCTTCGCCGGACTGCCCATCCATTTGTGCGACGCAGCAACGATCGCGCTGCAGGTGCGTTATTCCATATCGTCGGCCATTTCGGCCCCGTCCCAGAGGACTTCGCATGAACGGTCTATACCGCAGGTTTGCGTTGGCGGCTGCCTTCCGGCGGCACGGATGAGGCTGGCGATCCACCATGGGACGACCTACCGCTACGTGCGTCCTGTTGTGCTCCGGCCGCACCGCATGATGCTGCGCCCGCGCGGCAGCCATGACATCGCCCTGTTGTCGAGTGCGCTGTTCTGTTCGCCCTTTGCAGAACTTGAGTGGACGCAGGACATCTTCGGAAACCTGATCGCCACCGGCATTTTCTCCGAGCCGACCGCTGAACTTGTCATCACGAGCGAATTCACGGTGGAGCAGTCGGCGGCGACGTGGCCGGTGTTCCGGATTGCGCCCGACGCGCACTCCTTCCCGTTCGCCTATTCTTCCGACGAGTTGGCCGATCTGGGCGCCTTGCGCATTCCAGAGCAAGGCGACCCCAAGGGACGGATGAAGGCATGGGCGCGCGCCTTCGTTCGCGGTGCGTCGACGGACACGCTTTCGCTGCTGAAAGACCTAAATGCCGGCATCCTCGACTCGGTGGCATATCGGGTGCGCGACGAAGAAGGGACGCAGACGTCGCTGGAAACGCTGGCGCTGGCGAGCGGCTCATGCAGGGACATCGCCGCGCTGTTCATTGACGCGCTCCGTCATCTCGGCTTCGGTGCCCGCGCCGTCTCGGGTTATCTGTTCGACGCGCAGCAAAGCGCCGACGATCCGGGCTCGACCCATGCCTGGGCGGAGGTCTATCTTCCTGGCGCGGGATGGATCGCATTCGACCCGACGCATCGGCGTCTCGGCGGAGCCAACCTCATCCCGGTAGCCGTCGCCCGCAGCAATCGCCAGATCATGCCGATCGTCGGCGGCTATGTCGGGGCGTCAGCGGATTTCCTCAGCATGGATGTCGCCGTCAGGGTAAGGCCAGCATCATAGCGATTGCACTGCGGCTCGTAACGGAGGCAGGCTTGTGGAACCCCGGCGTCCGCGTCTGCCAGCACCTCCGGCGCGCTCATCAGAGGTTCCAGAGCAGGCAGCCGTGAGACCCGGATCTATGCTTCGGCCTGGTCAGGAAGGACCGCTGAGCGCGTATCGCTTCGTCCGTCGCGTAGGGAAAGCTCGAAAGTGTTGCGCTCGGCGTGATCACGCCGATGCCTTGTCGAGTGCATGCTCGATCGGTCATCATCCCGAAGCCCGAGCCGCAGATCGCCTCGAGGTCATTGTAAAGGTCGCTGGCCGCTTTCTGGCGATGGCGCGCAGGGTCGGCTGGCTGGCCAGAGCGTGATGGCCGCACTCACAGTCGCTCTTGCTGTCCTTATGGTCGACTCGGCACGTGAAACAAATGAACGATTTTTAATGGTCGTGACCGAAATTCGACATGGCCGCATGAGTCGGACAGCAATATGGTAGCGCTTCGTATTGAACTCCCGCACAAGAATTCCGCTTCAAATTCAGTTAGTTGACGCTAAAGAGTCTCTTTGAAAAGCCAACAGCAATGAACAAAATAGAAATTTTCCTAAAGAAATCAAATCTGTAGAAGAAATAATTGGTAGCGGAGGAGGGACTTGAACCCCCGACACGCGGATTATGATTCCGCTGCTCTAACCAGCTGAGCTACTCCGCCCCAGGAAGTCATCCGCCCCGAGATAGGGGCGGCAGAGGCATGGCGCTTATTATGGAGCGCGGCGGGGTCTGTCAAGCGCATCGCGCACTGCATCGCGTGCCTTCACGGGGCACATCCGGACCGGTCCCGTTCACCCAAACCGAATGATCAATTCGATTTGCCGCAGTGTTGAAGCGCGCAAGGACTATCTATGTTATGCGGGAAATGAACATCAAGGATGGGAGGCCGCAATGGCACTCGATCTCACCGGATTGCATCACCTCACGGCCGTCACGGCAGATGCCCGGGAAAACCTCCGCTTTTATACGCAGGTTCTCGGCCTGCGGCTGGTCAAGCGCACCGTCAACCAGGACGATACTACCGCCTACCACCTCTTTTATGGTGATGGTAAAGCATCCCCAGGCTCCGATATCACCTTTTTCGATTGGCCCACCGCCCCCGAGCAGCGCGGCACCCATTCGATCGTTCGCACCGCCTTCCGCGTCGAGGGCGAGGCTGCACTCGCATGGTGGAAGTCCCACCTCGAGGCCAACGGCGTTACAACTTCAGAAATCGCCGAGCGTGCCGGGCATATGTCCCTCGATTTCGAGGACTCCGAAGGTCAGCGCCTGCGGCTGGTCAACGATACGCGCGCCGGCGGCGCCCACCCATGGACCAAAAGCCCCGTGCCGAAAGAGCGCCAGATCAAGGGCCTCGGCCCCATCACCATGAGCGTACCCGATCTGCGCCGCACCGAACCGGTGCTGACCACGGTGATGAACATGCGCAAGGTGCGCACGCACGCCGCGAGTGCAGAGCAAGGGGAGGTGCACGTCTTTGCGATGGGCGACGGCGGCGCCTCGGCCGAGTTGCACGTCGCGGTCGAGCCCGACCTGCCGTTCGCCCGCCCCGGCGCGGGGGGCGTCCATCACGTCGCCTTCCGTACCCCGGACAAAAAGCAGTTCGACCAGTGGGTCGCGCGCGCGCAGCAGGCGGGGCTCAGGTCGTCAGGCGAAGTCGAGCGCTATTATTTCACCTCCCTCTATTTCAGGGAGCCGAACGGCATCCTTTTCGAGATTGCCACTGATGGCCCAGGCTTCGATGTCGACGAACCGCTCGAAACTCTGGGCGAAAACCTCGCGCTCCCGCCCTTCCTCGAACCCAAGAGGGGGCAGATCGAAGCGGGGCTAAAGCCCATCGATTAAAAAAAGGCCCGGGATCGCTCCCGGGCCACGTTCTTTCCAGGCGATGAAAGTCAATCGAGGCTTGCCGCAATATCGACCAGCCGGAGGAACTCGCTGCGCCGCCCCGAAGCGTCCTCGCCACGGGCAAATAAGGCCAGCGCCCGGATGTCGTCCCAGCTCATTGCCGCCAGATGGCCGGATCCGCGTAGCTTCTGGCCAAATGCCGCCACCGCGGTTGCAAACCGCATGTCTTGTGGAGCGTCAGCAATAGCCCGATATTGCCCGGCAACCGGGATCGGCGCTTCGATCAACTGGCTCACCTCGGAATCGGGCGCCTTGTAACGGATTTTCAGGAACCCGAATTCATCGTCCTCACCCAATGCCGGCGCAGCCGCGTTCTCGCCGTACCGCAGCGGATCGACCGACCCGCGAGCACCCGCAGGCACGATCTCGTAGATCGCGGTCACCGAGTGCCCCGCACCCACATCGCCCGCGTCCACCGCATCGTTGTTGAAATCCTCGCGGTTGAGCGCGCGGGTCTCGTACCCGATCAGCCGGTATTCCGAGACCGCTGCGGGATTGAACTCGACCTGCACCTTGACGTCTTTCGCGACCATCAGCAGCGTCCCGCCCAGCTCCTCGACCAAAACCTTGCGGGCTTCCGAAAAGCTGTCGATATAGGCCGCTGTCCCGTTCCCTGCCTGGGCCAGCGACTGCATGGTAGCGTCGTTGTAATTGCCCATCCCGAACCCCAGCACGGAAAGAAAGATCCCCTTGCGGCGCTCGCCCTCGATCAACCGCTCGAGACCATCGGGATCGGATATCCCCACATTGAAATCCCCGTCGGTCGCCAGCAGCACGCGGTTGGTCCCGCCCTCGATCATTGCGTCCTGCGCCAGCCGGTAGGCCGCCTCGATGCCCTGCGCACCCGCAGTCGAGCCCCCCGGCTGTAGATTTTCGAGTGCGGCAAGTATTTTGCGCTTTTCAGCCCCGCTGGTCGGTTCGAGCACCACCCCGGCCGCCCCGGCGTAGGTGACAATCGAAACCGTGTCGTCTGCGCTCAACTCGTTGACGAGCAGCGCAAAGGCCCGCTTCAAGAGCGGCAGCCGGTCCGGCTCATCCATAGAACCCGAAGTATCGATGAGGAAGACGAGATTGGCCGGCGGCACCTCGCTGATATCGACGTCCTGGGCCCTAATCCCGATATGGACCAGCCGGCTCTCGGCGTTCCACGGTGAGGGGTGCACTGCAATCGTCGGCAGGAAGGGCGCGCCCCCCGCTTCAGGTGCCGGATAGTCATAGGAGAAATAGTTGATGAGCTCCTCGACCCGGATCGCATCGGCGGGCGGGATCTGCCCCATCTCCAGCACGCGCCGCATATAAGCATAGGAGGTGGTATCGACATCGATCGAGAAGGTTGAAACCGGCTCATTGGCGGTGAGTTTCACCCCGCCCTCGTCGAACGCGGTGAACCGGTCACCATCGCCTGCCTTGGTTTCATACAACCCCGTCCGCGCAAAACCGCCCGCCGGCATGGGCGCGCTCGAAAAAGTCGGGCTCGCCGCCGTCTGCTCCATAGCCACATTGCCAAGGCTCTCAGCCACCGGCGCGGGAATAGCCGCGGGTGCGGTTGGGAATTCCTGGGCCTGCCGTGTTTGCACATTCGCTACTTCCATTTCCCCTGCCCCATCCGCACTCGTGATCGGCGGCAGAGAGGGCATCGAAAGCTCGACGGGCGTCAGCGCCGTCTGGTTGAGGAAATACCAGCCCATCGGAACGACAAGCAGGGCAGCGACGGTGGCGCCAAGGGGAACGCGAATATCCATGGTCCAATTCCTTTTCCATCTGGACGTAATGGACCTGAGACGCGCGGCCGTCCCGCCGCCTTGGGCGGATTCCGAATTTTTTTTCTGATTCTTTTCGCTTTCCTCGGCCTGTGCGGCATCGAAAGCCGCCATCGCCGCATCGAGTGCCCGCGTACGCGCTGCTCCTGAAGGCTCCGGAGCCTCGATATTTTTCAGCGATTTCAGGAACTCGTCGTTCATCGGGCTACACCATATCCCTGAGGGCCTTCCTGGCCTCGTGCACATACCAGGAGACCGTTGCCTCCTTGACCCCCATGATCCCTGCCGCTTCCGCATGCGAGCGGTCTTCGGCATAAACGAGAAGCATCGCGTCGCGCTGCTTTTCCGGTAGCCGTCGCACCGCCGCCCACATCTGGTTTTCGGTCACCGCGCTTTCCTGATCCGGCGCCGCCTCACCGGCCGTGACCTTGCTCAGCGCATCGGCCTGTCTTGCCCGCCGCGCGCCCTGCCGCTGGCGGTCGCGGACCGTGTTAAGCACGATCCGGTAGAGCCAGCTCGTAAAGGCCGACCGCCCGTCGAACCCCTTGAGCGCACCCGCCAGCTTGACACACACATCTTGGGCCACGTCCTCGGCATCGGCCCGGTTTCCGCACCATTTGTAGGCGGTGCGGTAGAGGAAGTCGTAGTGATCGTTAACGAGCGCGGCAAATGCCGCCCGGTCACCCCCCGCGGCGCGGCTCACCAGATCTGGAGTAGACAAGGGAAGGTTCACGCTTGCTCGCTTCGCCAGGGCCTTTAGCGCTTGGACGCGCCGCGTGGCAATTTCCTTGGAAATTGCTCTATAAAAATTCTATCACGATTTGAACGTCGCACATCCACGCGAGGAGATCACCTTATGGCAGAGCAGCAAAAGCCCGATATGGGCAACCGCATCGTCCTCATTGTCCTCGGCGTCGTCGCGCTCCTCACCATCGGTGGTGCAATCATCGCCACCACTACCGAATGGAACACCGGCGCCCACCAGCAGGCAGCCGAAACCGGCGAAGCGACTGAGGAAGAAATCCTGCCCTCGGCTGGTTACTGAACTAGGCCACCATCGCTGCCGGCACCGCTTCCGCGATGAAACCGCCACCGAGCACCTGCGCGCCCTCGCCGTCATCGGAATAAAGGACACAAGCCTGTCCGGGCGCGATGCCCGCCTCCCCGGCGACCAGCGTCACGTAAACCTCCCCGTCCCGTATCTGGATCACCGCCTCTTGTGGCGCGCGGGTCGAGCGCACCTTGGCCTCAAGAGCATAGCCGTTTCCCGCCGCCATCTCGATGAGCGGGCGCGGGCCGAGCCAGTTGACGTCGCGCAGCCTCACAGTATGCGTCGCGAGCGCCGACTTCGGTCCCACGACCACCCGCTGCGTTTTCGCATCGAGCCTGATCACATAGAGCGGCTCGCCCGAAGCGATCCCCAGCCCTCGCCGCTGGCCGACGGTATAGTGGATGATCCCCTTGTGCTGGCCCAGCACCCTCCCATTGAGATCAACGATCTCACCGGGCACTTCGGCTTCGGGCATCAGCTTCTTGATGACGTCCGAATAAGAGCCTCTTGGCACGAAACAGATGTCCTGGCTGTCCGACTTGTCGGCAATCGTCAGCCCCATGTCGCGGGCCAGCGCGCGCGTCTCGTCCTTGGTCATGTTGCCGAGCGGAAAGCGTAGATAGTCGAGCTGTCCGCCGGTCGTGGCGAACAAGAAATATGTCTGGTCCTTATCCTTGTCGAGCGGGCGTAACAGCACCCGCTTCCCGTCGACGACCTTGGACCGCACATAGTGGCCAGTTGCGAGACAATCGGCGCCAAGATCCTTGGCGACGGCCATTAGATCCACGAACTTTATCGACTGGTTGCACGCAACGCATGGGATTGGCGTTTCACCGCGCGCATAGCTTTCGGCGAACGGGTCGATCACCGCCTTCTTGAAGCGCTCTTCATAGTCCAGCACGTAGTGCGGAATCCCCAGCGCCGCTGACACGCGGCGCGCATCGTGTATATCCTGCCCCGCGCAACATGACCCCTTGCGGAACGTCGCCTCGCCATGATCGTAAAGCTGGAGGGTAATGCCGATCACTTCATAGCCCTCGCGGGCGAGCAATCCGGCAACCACCGAAGAATCGACACCGCCAGACATCGCGACCACGACGCGGGTGTCGGCCGGCGCACGGTCGAAACCTAAGGAGTTCATCATCTCTTTCTCATCCGGTTGGGGTCAAGGGCCAGCGGACGCGCTTATGTATGCCTTTTCTGGAGAACCCGCAACAGCGCGGCAGTTTTTGCCGCCGGCGGGAGATTATTGCCGCTGCATGAGGCGCCCGAGCTCGGCACGTTCCGATCTAAATCACGGAAGATAAAGAGTTTTCTTCAGGGCTTCGACTTGGCAAGCCACTTGCATCTGCAAAGCTGAAGACGTCCGTTCAGTATCGAGTGGCTACTAAAGTGACAAACCCCATCGCCGTCGGCGCCAATTTCGTCAATCCGGGTCAGGCCTTCAAGCCTGGGAACACCGGTGCCCCCGGCGCCTCGGGCTTTGCGCTCCTGCTCAATGGGGCCATCGAGCAAGGCAAGGAAACGCCGATCAATGTTCTTGGCACGCGCTTTCCCGGCGTGGTCCCCGAAACCCCGGAAGCAGGCAATGAAGGGCTCGGCGATGCATTCGGCGAGACGCTCGGCCAGGTGCTTTCCCTCCTCGGCGGGCTCGAACAAGGTCTGAAAGACGACCTCCCCTTCGATACCGAAGCACTTGAGACACTCGCCGCCTTGCTCGAAATGGTCTCGGACCTGTTTGAGACCGGCGCAATCATCGATCCCGATTCCCCGCTTCTTGTCCAACTCCGTGAAGTCGCTCAGGCCCTTGGCCTCGACACCGGTGACAGCAATAGCGGCCCCCAGAGCATTCTCGAAACCCTTTCCGCGCTGGCAACGCGGATTGGTGCGGAACTGCGCGAGACCGATGCCCAACTCGCGGCTGCACTGACGGGCCTCGCCCGCGACCTCGATATCCAGATCGCCGCCATCCAGACCGCGCTCGCCAATGCCGATCCCGACGCCGCCCAGCGACTCAAGTTGATCGAGAGCGAGACGCGCCCCAATGTCGCCGCCGTCATCGCGCAGGCCGATCCGGAAAAACCCGCCGCCAACTCCCCGCCGGTGACCGGGAAACCCGGGAGCGAATCCGATCAGCCCCAACCCGGCAAGTCAGCAAAAACGGAAGAGTCTGGCCGCAGCCTCACGGCGCCCGATGCGGACACGGGAGAAAAACCGGCCGCAGCAAGCCGGCCCAGCCAGCAGTCCAACGCCGCTACGGCGTCAGCCGCCGCCACCGCGAGTGCCGCCGCTTCGTCCGATAGCCAACCTGACAAGCCGGACGGCCTCACTCTCCCAGCTGGACAATCCCAGGCAACCAACGCAGCGCCCGGCGCCATCCGCCCCGAGGCCGCCGCATACTCAAGGCCCGAGCCGCGCATCAACATGCCCTTTATCGCAGTCGAAATCGCCCGTTCGATCCAGAACGGTATTTCGCGCTTCGAAATCAGGCTCAATCCGCCCGAACTGGGCCGTGTCGATGTGCGCCTCGAAATGGACAAGTCCGGCAATGTCATCGCCCGGTTGGCAGTGGAACGGAGCGAAACCCTCGATCTGCTCCAGCGCGATCAGCGCGCACTCGAACGCGCGCTCGCCGATGCCGGGCTCGACGGCAACAAGACCGAGCTCGAATTCTCTCTCCGGCAGGACAGCGATGGCAACGAGCAGCCCGGCGACCGGCCCACATGGAAAGCCTCCATTGCCGCCGATCCTGAAGCCGTCGAGCTTTCCGCCCCACCGCCCGGCGTCGCGCGGGGTTATGCCCGGCTCGATGCCGTCAATCTCTGGGTTTAGGAGGACACGATGTCCAACATATCGGGAATTTCCGGAACGGGCTCGAACCTCGACACCCAGCGCCGCACGATTGCGGACAATTTCGATACGTTCCTGCAGCTGCTCATTACGCAGCTCAAGAACCAGAACCCGCTTGAACCAATGGACACCAACCAGTTCACCCAGCAGCTGGTACAGTTCACCTCGGTCGAACAGCAACTGAAAACCAACGAGTACCTGCAGGCCATGCTGGCCTCCACGCAGAACACCACCAACACCCAGGCTGTCGCCTATGTCGGAAAGACCGTGACCGCCTCCGGTACAACGACGGAACTGCGCAACGGTCAAGCGGCCTGGGTCTTCAAACTCGATAAGCCCGCCGAAAACACGATGGTCACTATCAAGGACCAGAAGGGCAACGTCGTCTATACTCAGGAGATGTCGCTCAAGGCAGGCACCGATGACATCATCTGGGACGGCACGACGAGTACCGGTGCCAAGCTCACCGAAGGACGGTTTACGATCACGATCGACGCCCGCGATTCCAACGGCGCCTACGTGCCTGTCACGACGCAGTTGATGGGCGTTGTCGAAGCGGTCGATTTCTCGGGCAACGAGCCGATGGCGATCATCGGCGGTTTGCGCGTGCCTCTGTCCTCGATCACCTCCGTCGCCGCCACCATGCCTCCTGCAGGAGACAAGGACGCCTAATCAGCCTGAGCGCTGAACGAAGTCGTCTATATGGCCAGTTCGGTCACGCGTGTGGCCGCCCTTCCCACTCCCCGAAAAGAGAAATCCGCGGACGTTAGCCCGACGCGTAAGCGAAGGGCCAAAGCAGCTCAGGGACGGGTAAAGCAACGCGCCCGGATGCGCATGCAATGGGCCTCCCGCACCGAGTCCCGTTTTGTCATTTTGCAACGAGTACTTAACCACCTGTAAGTTTCCCCTTAGCCAAATTTTAAGCCCAATACGCTAGTCTTGGTTCTGGTTATGGTCAGGTTGAGTAGAGAGTAAAATGACCGTCCAAATGCGTCCGCGCGTGAAATACGTGATCGGTCCCGATGGCAGTCCGCTGACCATCGCGGACCTGCCACCCAAGAATACCAAGCGCTGGGTCATCCGACGCAAGGCTGAAGTCGTCGCTGCTGTGCGAGGGGGTCTGCTGAGCCTTGAGGAAGCTTGTGAACGCTATACGTTGAGCGTCGATGAGTTTCTCAATTGGCAGGCCGCCATCGACAAGCACGGCTTGGCCGGGCTGCGTACGACCTGGATCCAGCACTATCGAGAAGGCTGATCTTGATCGGATTGTAGGAAACGCGCATTCCATTCAAAGCCCGCTGTGGACCCCACAGCGGGCTTTGTGATTCAGGGATAGTCCAGAAGCCCGTGCCGGGAAATCTCAGTCTCGCGCTTGAGCCTTTCGAAGTACCCCGCAACATTGCCGAAGTCCCTCTTGTGAAACGGGGCAGCGTACCATCGCTGCACCGACAGCCCCATGGCAATATCGGCGGCCGAGAATGCGGTTCCGGCAACATAGGCACCGGTGCGTTCGAGTTGAGCATCGAGGATCGCCATCTTCTCGGTCCAGCCGGCAATTGAATTCTCGATATCCGCCGGACTGTCATAGCCGGTTTTCTTGCGAATCAACGCCTGCACGGCATAGCTCCACGATGAATTGAGCTCGGTGGCCTGCCAGCCCAACCATTGGTCGATCAGCGCTTGGTCTTCGAGTGCGCCGCCGAGCAGCCTCCCGCCTCCATGTTTCCGTGCCAGATAGCGCACGATTGCGCTGGACTCCCACAGCACGAACCCTTGGTCTTCTATGACCGGTACGAGCGCGTTCGGGTTCAGCGCCAGGAAGTCCGGCGATTGGGGATCGCGGAACCCAACCCCCCAATCCTCGCGTTCGTGATCGAGGCGGAGTTCGGCACACATCCACACCACCTTGCGCACATTGATTGAACTCAGCCGGCCCAAAACCCTTAGCATTTCATCCATTCCTTAAAGCCAACGGCAACGCAGATCGGCAGAAAGTGCCTGAAATTGCAAACTGACAGAGATAGTTAACATCTTGTTTACCATCCGCTAGGCATATTTTGCCCACTGACGTCGGGTGCTTCGTCATCCGCGTCGGAATCGGGTTTATCGGGGTGCCGCGTGAACGATTTGGGGGAACTGCTGCAGAAACTGGGCATCGCACGCATTGCTGCGATGGCGGTGGTTGCGGTCATGCTGGTCGGCTTTTTCGCTTTCATCATCATCCGGGCGACGACTCCCCAGTTCGCCCCGCTCTATACCAACCTCGAGTTCGAGGATTCCGCCGCCATCATCGCCGAACTGAACGCCACCGGTACGCCGCATGATATCCGCGCCGAAGGCGGGACAATCCTGGTGCCTCGGGACCAGATCACCTCGATCCGCATGAACCTCGCCCAGAACGGCCTGCCTCGGCGCGGACAGGTGGGATACGAGATCTTCGACCAGCAAAATACCCTGGGCGCCACGAGCTTCGTTCAGAACATCAACCATATCCGTGCCCTCGAAGGCGAATTGGCCCGTACGATTTCCTCAATCTCGCGCGTCCAGAGCGCCAGGGTCCACTTGGTCTTGCCCGAGCGCGAATTGTTCCGCCGCGACGTCAAGGAGCCCTCCGCCTCGATCGTTCTGACTGTGCGCGGTCAGCTTTCCACCGGCGAGATCCGGGCTATCCAGCATCTCGTCGCTTCGGCCATCGAAGGGCTCAATCCCAACGCCGTGTCTATCGTCGACAGTGCAGGCACGCTTCTCGCCTCGGGCACGGGATCGGACGAAACCAGTATCGCCGCCCAGGCAATCGAGGAGCGCACCCTCGGCATCGAAAACCGGCTGCGCACCCGCATCGAGGAACTTCTGGCGAGCGTGGTCGGCGCAGGCCGGGCCCGCGTGCAGGTTTCCGCGGAACTCGACCTCAACCGGGCCACCCGCACCGCGGAAGTCTTTGATCCCGAAAGCCAGGTCGTACGCTCCGCCCAGACTCGGGAAACCGGAGATCAATCGCAAGGGCCGGGCAATCTCGGTGAGGTCACGGTTGCCAACGAACTTCCCGGTGCATCCGAGAACGGCACTGCCGGTGCCGGCGGCACCTCGCACACCTCGACCACGCTAGAGGAAACCTTCAACTACGAGATCTCCCGCACGACAGAAACGACGGTCACCGAAGCGGGGGCGATCAAGCGGCTTTCGGTGGCAGTCGTTGTCGACGGCATCTACACCTACGATGCGGCCGGCAATTCCGATTATGCGCCGCGCAGCCAGGCCGAAATCGACCAGATCAATGCCCTGGTCCGCTCCGCGATGGGCTACAATGCCGATCGCGGCGACCAGGTAGAAGTGGTCAACATGCAATTCGCCGACCGCCCCGATATCACCGCCGGCAGCGAGGCTCCGGGCCTGTTCGATTTCACCCGCGAAGACCTGATGCGGTTTGTCGAAATGGCCGTCACCCTGCTCATCGGTCTTGCGCTGATCCTCTTTGTGATGCGGCCGCTGGTCAAGAAAGTCCTGGCCCCCGAGAAGCAGCCTCTGGCCCTCCCGCCTGCCGCTGCCGTCCCCGCCGCCGAGGTTCAGGCGGAACTGCCCGATCCGCATGCTGCCGCCCGCGCACGGGAGGCCATTACGGAAGCTTGGCTCGAGCAGGCCAAGTCGCTCGGCGAATCGCAGGTCAAGACGCTCAAGATGGTTGGCGAGCTGGTCGAGGATAACCCCAAGCAGGCGTCCCTGATCGTACGTGACTGGCTGAGTGAGGCCGCATAACGACTATGTCACTTCCCGCACCCACTGAAGGCGATACGCTCTCGAAAGGTCTCCAGATCGGAGACGAAACCAATCAGCGCATCATGACCGGCGACGAGAAGGCCGCCGCACTCCTGCTCGCGCTCGGCCCCGATTTCGGCCGCCCCATCCTTGAAGAACTCGACGAGATCGAAATCCGCCAACTCTCGCGGGCGATGGTCCGGCTGGGTCCCATCACCCAGGACATGCTCGACCAGCTTCTGGCCGATTTCGTCTTGCACGTATCCTCCACGGGCGCGATGGCGGGCAACACCGACACCACGGAACGACTGCTGCTTTCCTTCCTCCCCCCGGACAGGGTGGATCTGATCATGGAGGAAATCCGCGGTCCAGCCGGACGCAATATCTGGGAAAAGCTCTCCAACGTTTCCGAAGATATCCTCGCAAGCTACCTCAAGAACGAATACCCCCAGACCATCGCGGTCGTTCTGACCAAGATTTCCCCCGATCATGCCTCGCGCGTGCTGATGGTTCTGCCTGAGGAACTGGCGATGGACGTGGTCCAGCGGATGCTGTCGATCGATCCGGTGCAAAAGGAAATTCTCGAAAAGATCGAATCGACTCTGCGCACCGAATTCATGTCGACGCTCTCCCACACCCAGCGGCGCGACAGCCACGAACAAATGGCGGATATCTTCAACGCCTTCGATCGCCAGACCGAGGCGCGCTTCATGACCGCGCTCGAGGAAATCAACCGTGAAAGCGCCGAGCGCATCAAGAATCTGATGTTCACGTTCGACGATCTGACACGCCTCGAATCCGCGGCCATCCAGACGCTCCTTCAAAACTTCGACAAGAAGGAGCTTGCTCTGGCCATGAAGGGCGCGTCGGACAGCGCCAAGGAATTCTTCTTTGCCAACATGTCCGCCCGCGCGGCCAACATGATGCGCGACGACATGGATTCGATGGGCGCCGTCCGGCTCAAGGATGTCGACGAGGCGCAGGGCCGTCTTGTCAACACCGCCAAGGATCTTGCGGCCCGCGGCGAAATCGTCATCAACAAGGGCAAGGCCGACGAGGAGATGGTTCAGTGACACCCGCTCCCGCCCGCTTCAAATTCGATCTCGATCTGGCCGCCCCCCTGCACAAGACGCGCATGGTGCCCGAGGACCACCTGGACGTTGCGCGCGCCCAGGCACGTCAGGAAGGCTATGAGGAAGGCTATGCGCAGGCCCAGGCCAGCGTCGAGGCCCGGAGCGCGGAAGCTCTGGTCAAGGCGGCCGACAAGCTGGCCGCCCAGGCCGCAACCGCGATCAAGATGGTCGAGGAGATGCAGAAGGAGCATTTGCGCGAAGCGGTTTCCCTCGCCGCGACCATCGCCCGCAAGCTCGCCGTTCACCTCATCGCCCGGCACCCGCAGGCCGAACTCGCCGCACTCATAGAGGAAAGTCTTGCCTCGCTCGAACACGCACCGCACCTCGTCGTTCGCTGCCATCCGGATCTCTGCGACGCCATGCAGGCCGCTGCCACGGAGCGCATGAAAGCCTCCGGATTTTCCGGTCGTCTCGTCGTCATGGGGGACCCGGACATCCGGTTGGGCGACGGGCGCATCGAATGGGCCGACGGTGGGCTGGTGCGAGACATCAACGCAATTTCGGGTGAGATCGACAAACGAATCTCGACCTATCTCACGGCGCGTGGCGCCGACACGAACAATGGAGGCTGACTGTGGCCGATCCTGAAAACGACATTGAAGCAGGCGGCGGAAACATCTCATTCGAGGAGATGCTCGCAGGCGAAAAACAGGAAGAATTTGTCGGGGGCGAACGCACGGCTGGCGACCTCGAGGCCGTGTTCGACGTGCCAGTGCGCCTCTCGGTTGTGCTCGGCCGCACGAAGATGCCGGTCTCCCAGCTTCTGAAGATGGACGTCGGCACCGTCGTCGAACTCGACAGACAGGTGGGCGAGGCCATCGACATCTATGTCAACGACCGCCTCGTGGCGCGCGGGGAAATCGTGCTGGTGGAAGGACGCCTCGGCGTCACCATGACCGAAATAGTGAAGGCGGCCTGACAAGGCCCCGGGAGAAGAGACGATGCGCTTGCTGATTATCGGGTCCCTTGAAGGCCAGTTGAGCCAGGCGACCAAGATGGCGATGGACGGCGGGGCCAAAGTCGCCCACGCCGCCAGCATCGACATTGCGCTGGCAGAGCTTCGTTCGGGCAAGGGCGCCGACCTGCTGCTGGTCGACGTGATGGTGGACATCCCCGCGCTGATCGCGGCGCTCGAAGCCGAGCGCATTCACATTCCTGTTGTCGCCTGTGGCACCGAGACCAACGCCGCCGCCGCTGTCAACGCCATCCGGGCCGGCGCCAAGGAATATATCCCGCTTCCCCCTGACGCCGAACTGATTGCCGCCGTCATAGCTGCCGTCGCCCGCGAGTCCTCGGACTTCCTCTACCGCGATCCGGCGATGGCAAAAGTCGTCAAGCTCGCCGACCAGATCGCCTCGTCCGACGCCTCGGTGCTCATCACCGGTGAGAGCGGTACGGGCAAGGAAGTCATGGCCAAATATCTTCACGCCCGCTCGCGTCGAGCCAATCGTCCCTTCATCTCGATCAACTGCGCGGCGATCCCCGAACACCTGCTCGAATCCGAGCTTTTCGGCCACGAGAAGGGCGCGTTCACCGGCGCCATTGCCCGCCGCATCGGCAAGTTCGAGGAAGCCAATGGCGGCACGCTGCTGCTCGATGAAATCTCGGAGATGGATTTCCGCCTGCAGGCCAAGCTCCTGCGCGCTATTCAGGAGCGCGTAATTGACCGTGTGGGCGGCACCAAGCCGGTCCCCGTCGATATCCGCATCCTCGCCACCTCCAACCGCGACCTTTCCTCGGAAGTCCGCGAGGGACGTTTCCGCGAGGATCTTCTTTTCCGCCTGAACGTCGTCAACTTGAAGCTCCCGCCCCTGCGCGAGCGCCCTGGCGATATCATCGCCCTGGCCGAGCATTTCGTCGCCCGCTATTCCGCCGCCAACGGCCTGAGCCAGCGGGTTTTGTCCCAATCGGCGCGCGACGAACTGGTCAGGGCTCCCTGGCAGGGCAATGTTCGCGAGCTCGAAAATACACTTCACCGCGCCGTGCTGCTCTCGTCGGGCAACGTCATCGAGCCCGACGCCATAAGGATGCCCGACGGCACCGAATTGACCGAGGCTGCCCGCAACGGCTCGCTCGCTGCCCAAGCCGCCCGTGCTGCTGATGCTGTATCCCGCGCGATGGTCGGGCGCACCGTCGCCGATGTCGAGCGAGAGCTGATCCTCGACACGCTCGATCATTGCCTGGGCAACCGCACCCACGCGGCCAATATCCTCGGCATCTCGATCCGGACGCTGCGGAACAAGCTCAATCAATATGCCGATGAGGGAGTACCCGTCCCTCCCCCCGGCGAGCAACGCTCTAGCGCCGCATGACCATCGCGGCGCCCCTCACGCCCCCACCGCCCGCGACGCCGGGTTCGCGGGGTGTGAGCGCGAGCGCCACAATTAGACCGCCTACGCCTCTTGGAACGACACCCAATACAATGAGCGACACGACGACTAGCGCTACCGGGACAGGCGGCCTCAACCGGGTTTCCGAGTTCATCGAAATCATCCGCCAGTCCAACGCCGGGCTTGCGGTCGGCGTGGTCATCATCCTCTCGGTGCTGATCCTGCCCATGCCGCCGGTGTTGCTCGACATCCTGCTGGCATTCTCGATCGTCTTTTCGGTCATGATCCTCATGACCGCGCTCTTTATCCAGACCCCGCTCGAGTTTTCCGCCTTCCCGACGGTACTGCTCGTCTCTGCCATGTTCCGGCTGGCGCTGAACCTTGCCTCGACGCGCCTGATCCTCGCCGATGGTCACACGGGGACCGCCGCGGCCGGCAACGTCATCGAAGCTTTCGGCAATTTCGTCACCCGCGGCAATTTCGTCATCGGGATCATCGTCTTTGCGATCCTCCTGATCGTCAACTTCATCGTCATCACCAAGGGTTCGGGCCGTATCGCGGAGGTCGCCGCGCGTTTCACACTTGATGCCATGCCCGGCAAGCAGATGGCCATCGACGCCGACCTGTCGGCAGGCCTTATCGATGAAAACGAAGCGCGCAGCCGCCGGCAAAAACTCGAGGACGAAAGCTCGTTCTTCGGCGCCATGGACGGCGCATCCAAATTCGTGCGCGGCGACGCCATCGCCGGCCTGCTGATCACCTTCATCAACGTCATCGCGGGCATTATCATCGGCACCGCCCAGATGGGGCTGGCGCTCGATCAGGCCGCCGGCAATTACACCCTTCTGACGATTGGCGACGGACTGGTCAGCCAGATTCCAGCGTTGATCGTTTCAACTGCCGCCGGCATTCTCGTTTCCAAAGCCGGTGTCGCGGGATCGGCCAACAAGGCTCTGACCACCCAGTTCACGGGCTACCCCGTAGCGCTCGGCATGAGTTCGGGCGTCATGTTCCTGATGGCGCTCGTGCCGGGCATGCCGCTCATGCCTTTCGTCCTTCTCGGCTCGGCGGTCGGATATGTAGCCTGGTCCGTCTCGCGCAAAAAACGCGCCGCGCAACAGCAGGTCCATGAAGCTGAGGCCATCGAGCAGGCGACGGTTGCCGCCGCTCCCGCCGAACCGCCGATCACGGACAGCCTCAAGATGGACGAACTCAAGCTCGAACTTGGTTACGGCCTCCTGAGCCTCGTCAAGGAGGACGATACCGGAACCGATCGGCTGACCGAACAGATCAAGGCACTGCGCCGCCAGCTGGCTGGCGAGCTTGGCTTCGTCATGCCCGCCGTCCGCATTCTCGACAACATGCAGCTTGAGCCCAACGTCTACAAGATCAAGATCAAGGAAGTCGAAGCCGGCATCGGCGAGGTATACGCCAACCAGTTGATGGTCATGGACCCGATGGGCAACCGGATCACGCTGCCCGGTCACAACACGGTTGAACCCACCTTCGGCCTGCCCGCCACGTGGATCGATTCCGCGCTGCGCGACGAGGCGGAAGTTCAGGGCCTGACCATCGTCGATCCCTCAACCGTTATTTCGACCCATCTGACCGAAGTTCTCAAGGCCAACACCGCAGAACTTTTGAGCTATGCCAACGTCCAGTCTCTTCTGGCCGGCCTTTCCAAGGAGCAGCAGAAACTCGTCGAGGATATCGTTCCCTCGCTTATCACCGTGTCGGGCGTCCAGCGTGTTCTGCAGGGCCTGTTGGCCGAGCGCGTCTCGATCCGGGACCTCCCCACTATCCTCGAGGGCATCGCAGAGGTGGCTGGGGCCGTGCGCCACACCGGCCAGATCATCGAGCATGTCCGTGCGCGGCTCGCCCGCCAGATCTGCGCCGCCAATCTGGCTGCCGACGGCACGCTGCCCTTGCTGACGCTGTCACCGAACTGGGAGCGCGAATTCGCAGAAGCCATGCTGGGTGAAGGCGAGGAACGGCATCTGGCGATGGCGCCATCCAAACTCCAGCAGTTCATCGTCGGCATTCAGGGTGCCTACGAAAGCGCCGCACAGATGGGCGAAATCCCGGTGCTCATCACCTCTCCCCAGATCCGCCCGAACGTCCGCTCGATCATCGAACGCTTCCGCCCCCAGACAGTGGTCATGAGCCAGAACGAGGTTCACCCCCGCATACGTCTGCGTACCGTTGGGAGTGTTTAGGGAGCGAGTTACCGCGGGACGAGACTGATGTGCCGGTCGATCACCGCCCCCGCAAGTCCCGCAGGGCCGCCATGCGTTCGCTCACCGGCCCAGGTCCGGCGGAAGCCATTTCCGGCTCGGGGGCGTCGAAGCTTTCCCCGGCAAATTTGCGGACCCTGTCGAAAAGGCTCTCGCCAACATCCTCGCCCGCGTCCGAATCCTCCGCATAGACGACTTCGGAAACGTCCGATGCGATGGCTTCGAGCCGCGCCCGCAGGCTTTCCTTGCTCCGGCCCCCGTTTTTCCAGTCGCGGATCGCGGCATCCTCGAGCGCCAGGACATTGGTCTTGAGCGCTGCAAGCTGGTCTTGATCGGAAAGGGTATCCGCAAGCAGCCGCTGAGCCTCCGGCGCCTCGTCCTCGCGTGCACCCTGATCGGTATCGGCGAGAAGCGCGCTTAGCCGGCTTTCGGCGCCGGCGATGCGCGCTTCGGCCTTTCTCAGCGCAACCCGCGCTTCGCTGTCGGGATCTTCATTGGCGGAAAGCGTATCGCGCAGCATGGCGATCGCGTCATCCCTGAGCCCGCGCTTTTTCTTTTCTATTCGACCGAGGAGCAGCCGCGTTTGCTCTTCGAGATAGGAATTGCGCTGCCGCTCGATATTGAGGGCGGTCAGAAGGTCCTCGACATCGGCGCGATAATCGCCCGAAAGCGTATCGGCCCCGACGGGATCGGGGCGTTCGGGAATGAGCGTGTCATCGATACCGGACAGATCGACATCGGCCTGCCGCAGACGCGCCGCCAGTGCCGCCCCGTCGCGTTCGAGATCGCGGATGCGAACAATCAGTTCCTGCTCGCGGACCTTATAGGATTCGATTGCTGCAAATTGTTCGTCACGTTCGGTCCGAAGCGCCCGCAATTCGGTCGCCGCGGTATCGAGCGCTACAATCTGCTGGGCCATGCGCTCGCGCAGCGCGGCCACCCTCATTTCGAGGCGTCGGACCGCGATAGCGTGCTCGGCGCGCAGCTTGTCCTTATCGGCGCGGAATTCGCTGAGGGATACAGGAGTCGCGGCCTCTATCCGCCGGCGGGTGAGCCGGACCGCACGGTTCCATATGGCGGGGCCGATCGCGAGCGCAATGAGCCCAGCAACCAGAAACCCCAATGCGAAAAACATGACGTATTCGATAACCATAAGACCCGTATCCGCGCGTCAACGCGGGGCTTTCGACAACAGTTCCCGGGCCGGCCGCAACCGGGCCGGTCCATATTACTCTAAAGGAAAGGGCACACGTCGTCACGTGTGCCTTGCGCCGAGGGTGCCGCTGGCCCGAATTAACCTTAAAACGGGTTCCAGGTCGGTTCACGGGTGAAGTTGAGATACCCCACCGAAACGCCCGCCCGGATGCCCACGCCCGAGCTGATGGGGACGATGTAGACGTCTCCACGCCGAAGCGCCGTCATGCCGAGCCCACCAACCACATAGAGCGATCCGTCAACGCCCGGATAGCGATCGAACACCGCTTCGATGCTCGAGAGATTGTAGACCAGCATCATCACCCTGCTGCCGTCGGCGCCCACGTCGAGCCCAAGGCTTGGACCCTGCCAGAAGACGTTATGGGTGCCGGCGTTGCGGGTATACATTGTTCCGTCGCCGTAGCGCGCGCCGATGAACAGCGCCCCGCCGCCCTCCTGTCCCAGAATATAGGCATTGGGTTGGCCGTACTGGTTGAAGGCGCGCTCGATCAGCGAAGCGAGCCCTTGAGCGACCGAGCCGAAAAACTGATGCCCGGCCGAAAGAATTTCGTCGGACGTGTAGGTGTCCGACAGCGAGCCCTGCTGGGCCTGCGAGGGGGATGATAGCCCGAGACTTAAAAGGGCGATCATTATTGCCATCAAGAGGCGATTGAACATGTTTACCTGCTGCTCCCAAGACGCACGCTTTGCATTGCCCCCGCAAAAGTGTTCCCGGTTAACCAAGATCACACGGCCTTGCGCTAACCTGGAGCGTGTCCGGAAAAGTGAAGCCACTTCTCGGCCCGGACACGCGACCACTCAACGATTAACCGTCCGCCCGAAAACGCATATCGGTTCATCACGGCTATCATGCGGCAAATAGGTAAACAAATCTTAACCCTTACAAACCGTTACGCGGTTTTGTTGTGCTTGGTTCTAAGTTTCTGCTGCATGTACCCCGCAGCGGCGCAAACCCAGAAGACCGTGACCAATTTCCTGACCGGCGTTGCTCTATCGGGCTACGATCCCGTGTCCTATTTCACTGAACCCGAGCCCACCTTGGGATCGCCCCTCTACGAATATGAGTGGAACGGGGTGCCCTGGTATTTCGCCTCGGAAGCCAATCGCGACATCTTCATCAACGCTCCGGCGGTCTACGCGCCGCTGTTCGGTGGCCATTGCGCCATGTCGATGGCCCGCGGCTTCCTTTCGGATGGAAATCCCCAGATCTACCGCATTGTCGAGGACCGGCTCGTCCTTTTTTATTCAGTGGGAAATCGGGAGGCGTTCGAACTCTCGCGCTCCACCTCGTTCCCGCGCGCCGTCGAAAACTGGCTCGCCCTACCCGGTGATCCCGCCTTGCGCTCGGAATAAAATTGTCCGTCAAACCCTGTGGCTTGCATGCGCGGGCCGTTGTGCACGTCCCGACGGGATGTAAAGTGCCATAATTGATTCGGTAAAAGGCCGGGCTGGAGAATTGGGATCATGAGCACCATAATTGAATTGCAAGCCGCCGACCTTGCCGCCCTGCTGTGTTCGCGCGTCTGTCACGATCTCATCAATCCCGTGGGCGCCATCGGCAACGGGCTTGAGGTTCTCGCCGACCCGACGCAGACCGACATGCAGACCTTCGCCAAAGAATTGATCGAGAATTCGACGAGGCAGGCCCGCGCCAAGCTCGAATTCGCGCGTCTCGCCTTCGGCGCGTCCTCGACTGCTGGCACCGATATCGACACCCGTGAGGCCGAGCGGGTTGCAAGGCTCTATATGGATGCCGTCGAAAAAGCGGATCTCGACTGGAAGATCCCTCCCATGTTTCTACCCAAGAACAAGGCCAAGCTCCTGCTCAACATGCTGCTGATCGTGACCGGCGGCGTGCCGCGTGGCGGCACCGTGACCGTCGAGGCGGAAGGCGAACCCGGCAGCGAACGCCTGACCATTTCCGCGACGGGGCCCAAGGTCTTGATTCCCTCAGGCGTCCCGGCGCTGGTTGCGGGCACACCCGAGGATGGCAATGTCGATGCGCGGGCCATTCAGCCTTTTTATACCGGCCTTCTGGCCCGCCTGTCCCACATGGGCGTCAATGTTGCTATCGACGGCGACTACCTGCGTTTCACCGCCGATCCCCTGCCGACCGATATCGACTAAGGCGGTCGCCGCTAAACGTTCGCTAACCAATCCCCGCTAGGCTTTCCCGAGCACCGTATCACCCCGGGGAGCAAATCGATGAAGTCGTGCCTGATCGTTGATGACTCGAGCGTCATCCGCAAGGTCGCGCGCCGCATCCTCGAGGACATGGATTTTATTGTCGATGAGGCCGAGGACGGTCAGGAAGCCTACGACAAATGCACGCGCGAAATGCCCGACGTGATCCTGCTCGATTGGCAGATGCCGATCATGAGCGGCCTGGAGTTCCTCAAGGCCCTGCGCGGTTATAATGGTGGAGACCGTCCCAAAGTGGTCTACTGTATGACCGAACGCGACATCGGCCAGATAGCAATGGCCCGCAAGGCCGGCGCCAACGACCACATGTTCAAGCCGTTCGACCAGGCCATGCTCGAGGAAAAATTCCAGCCCTATGTCTGAGCCGGGCGCGGAACCTCGATATCCTTGAGGTTGGCCAGCATCCGCCACACGATGAGCTTGTGGAACGGATAGACCGCGAAAAGATAGAACCGACCCCAGACATTGTGCGGATGGACCCAGGTGCTCATCGCAGCATGCCCGGAGGGCGAGCGCGTCTTCATCACCGACACCCTGAAATCGACATGACTGTCATCGGTGCCGAAGGTGATTTCCTCTTCGGAAAGGAAATCGATCGCAAAAACGCCTCTGTATTTCCCCGAGACGAGATCCTCGCGTGTCGGCGGCGCATAGTCTGTCTCACTATCTGTCTTGAGCCCGAAGGGGCGCACCAGAGCGTTGCGTAGCCAGAGCAGCACCAGCACCCACCTGGGCATCGTGAAAAACGTCAGAATCGCAATATCGGCGGCCTGCAAGGAAGGGTCGGCAACCGGCGCGATCTGGCTGTCGAGAAAGTCACCTTCCCGGTAATGGCGCATCAGGGCGCCGGTTTGCGGATACACAAAACGCTGTGCCAAATTCGTGGCCTCATCGCTGCTGAACATGGCCGATCCTACCGGCCATGCGCGCAGCGGACATCTGTCCCGATGTCGCAGGCACCGAGAGCAAGCCCTGTAAACCATTGAGAAGACGCCGCATTCCCGTGCATTGTGCGAAATCGTCGCAACCGGACCGCCTGAGCCACACTCCGCAATTGTGCGTGAAAAACGCGCATTGGCGCATTGAACGTGCTATAATCCGAGTGCGAACACGAGATCGCGGGAAGCGCGGTCGCCCTTGCGCCTTTTTGACTGCAGCCGCTTGGGCCTCTGCGCCGCAGACAATGCGGGGAGGCGAGCATGGCAATCAGCGACAATATCGATATGACCAACCCTATCGACAGGGTGCGACCAATCACCTTTGCGGATCTGTGGGACGCGCTACGCAAGGGCGCGGCCGACTTTTGGGAGCGACCGTCCCACTACGTCTTCCTCGTCGTCATCTATCCGGTCGCCGGTATCCTCCTTGCCGTCTGGACGGCAGGGGGAAATCTTTTTTCCCTCCTCTATCCGATAGCCGCCGGCTTTGCCCTGATTGGCCCGGTGGCTGCGCTCGGCCTTTACGAAATCAGCCGAAGGCGCGAGCAGGGACTGGACGACCATCCCGCTTATGCGTTCATGGTACTTAAGTCTCCCGCGCTGGGCTCAATTGCCGTGCTGGGCCTCATGCTTGCGGTCTGCTTTGCGGTCTGGCTGATGGCTGCCGACGCGCTTTATCTCTACTTTTTCCGCCATAATCCCCCTGAAACGCTCTCCGCCCTGATCTGGGCGACCCTCACCACACCCTACGGCTGGGGCTTGCTGATGTGGGGCAATCTGATCGGGTTCTGTTTCGCCCTGTTTGTCCTCACGACCACAGTCATTGCCTTCCCACTGCTGCTTGATCGCGGCGGCGATGCGCTGCGGGCTATCAACACCTCCGTGCGCGCGGTGATGGCCAGCCCCTTCCAGTTCCTTACCTGGGGGGCAATCGTCGCCGTGCTGCTGTTTATCGGCTCGCTGCCGCTCTTTGTCGGCCTCGCCATCGTCCTGCCCATCCTCGGGCACGCAACCTGGCACCTTTACCGCAAGGCCGTCGTCTAAACTCGAGACACAAAAAACCCCGCGCGGGAGGAACGCGCGGGGTTCTTCCGGAACAGGCTGAAAGCGTCAGGCGCTTTCGGCCATTTCGGTCTCGTCGGGCTCGCGCAGCACATAGCCGCGGCCCCAGACGGTTTCGATGTAATTCTTGCCAGCGGTCGCCACGGAAAGCTTCTTGCGGAGCTTGCAGATGAAGACGTCGATGATCTTGAGTTCGGGCTCGTCCATACCGCCATAAAGGTGGTTGAGGAACATCTCCTTGGTGAGCGTAGTGCCCTTGCGCAGCGAAAGCAGCTCGAGCATCTGGTATTCCTTGCCCGTCAGGTGCACGCGCTGACCGCCCACTTCCACCGTCTTGGTGTCGAGGTTGACGGTAAGATCGCCGGTTGTGATGACCGATTGGGCATGGCCCTTGGAGCGCCGCACTATGGCGTGGATACGGGCGACCAACTCATCCTTGTGGAAAGGCTTGGTCATATAGTCGTCGGCACCGAACCCGAGGCCGCGAACCTTGTCTTCGATCCCTGCTAGACCTGAAAGAATGAGGATCGGGGTCTGAACCTTCGCAACGCGGAGCGTGCGCAGGACTTCATAGCCGCTCATGTCCGGCAGATTGAGATCAAGCAGAATGATATCGTAATCATAGAGCTTGCCGAGATCGACACCTTCCTCACCGAGGTCTGTGGTGTATACATTGAAACTCTCGGATTTGAGCATCAGCTCGATGCTCTGCGCTGTCGCGCTGTCGTCCTCAATCAAGAGCACACGCATGCCAATCCCCTTAACCTTAGGTTCCTACTGGAACTGGGTGCCGCCACCGGGCTCACCCTTAACCAAACCCTACTGGGCACGATTCGAACCTACCGCCAATTAGTTAACAGAATCTGATTCAGGCGGGCAATATGCAACATGCATTAACATTAAAATGTCATAAGCTACTGAAATCTAAAGAAAAATGCTGCAAATTTTTCTTAATGCATAACCTTAAGAAATCCCTCCAACCGACTCGTGGGACTCATGGATACATGGGTAATGGAGGGAAAAGCGGCAGCGCCGGGCCAACCGGAAATAATTTGCTCAACGAATCCCAATATCGCGCCACGCTTAAGAATGAGTTACCAAGGTGACGCTCGTGGGGCGCGAATCGTCCCATTCTTGGAGAATCAGCGGTGCGGTCGCTCATCACCGACATCGATGCCATAGATGAAGTCGAGGTCTTCGGCCGCGTCAAAACGGTCCAGGGGCTTTTGATCGAAGTTGTGGGTCCGGTGCGGGAATTGCGCGTGGGCGGGCGGGTGTTCATCGAAAGCCAGAGTGGGGCGACGCTCACCTGCGAGATCATCGGCTTTCGCGAAGGCTTGGCGCTTTGTCTGCCCTTCGGCCCCGTCGAGGGCATTCGGCTTGGCTGCAAGGCCGTGTTTGCGGGCCATGACGGCGCCGTCTATCCCGATGAGAGCTGGCTCGGGCGCGTCATCAATGCCGAGGCAAAGCCGATAGACGGCGGGGGCCCGCTTAGGCGCGGGGCCGATGCCTATGGGCTACGCAATAGTCCACTGCCAGCACACGAACGGGCCAGGGTCGGCGACCCGGTGGATCTGGGCGTGCGGTGCCTCAATACCTTCACCACCTGCTGCGAAGGCCAGCGCATGGGGATTTTCGCGGGATCGGGCGTCGGCAAGTCGGTTCTGATGAGCATGCTCACTCGCAATACAGACGTTGACATCGCCATTGTCGGGCTGATCGGGGAGCGCGGTCGCGAGGTGCAGGAATTCGTTACCGAATATCTTGGCGAGGCGGGTATCAAGCGTGCCATCGTCATCGTCGCCACCTCCGATGAATCCGCGCTCATGCGCCGACAGGCGGCCTATCTGACGCTGACGCTGTCCGAATATTTTAGGGACCGCGGCAAGCGCGTCCTGTGTATGATGGACAGCCTCACCCGCTTCGCCCAGGCCCAGCGCGAGATCGGACTGGCCATCGGGGAACCGCCAACGGCCAAAGGCTACCCCCCAACCGTCTTCACCGAACTGCCGCGTTTGCTTGAACGTGCCGGGCCTGGCCTCGTCAATTCAGGCTCCGTTACCGGTCTGTTTACCGTTTTGGTGGAAGGTGACGATCACAATGAGCCGATTGCGGATGCCGTACGGGGTATTCTTGATGGACACATTGTCATGGAACGGGCCATTGCCGAACGGGGGCGCTATCCCGCGGTGAACGTGCTGCGCTCTGTCTCGCGGACCATGCCGGGCTGCGTGCCGGAAGATTTTCGGCCGACGCTCACCAAGGCCCGCGAACTGATGTCGGTTTATGCCGACATGGAGGAGCTGATCCGGCTGGGGGCATACCGGAAAGGATCGGATCCCAAGGTTGACCGCGCCATCGCGCTCAACCCGGTCCTGGAGGCGTTTTTGAGCCAGGATGGGGGCGAGCGCACCTCTATAGCCGACGGCTACAATCTGCTGGCGGCGATATTGGAGACCGGTGGAGCGGGAGACTCGGCTTGATGGGTAAGGAGTACAAGTCATGAAGTCGAAAAGCGCGAGCCTGATCCGCCTCAAGAAATTCCAGGTGGACGAGAAGCGTCGCCAGGTCATGCAGATCGAAATGATGATTGCCGATTTCGAGCGGATGGCTGCCGAACTCGACCAGCAGATCGAAATCGAACAACAGAAGACCGGGATTTCCGACGTCGCGCACTTCGCCTATTCCACTTTCGCCAAGGCCGCGATTACGCGCCGCGACAACCTCATTAATTCTGCAAACGACATGCGAGGCAAGCTCGAGGCCGCCCAGGACGAGCTCGCCGAAGCGATCGAAGACCTCAAGAAGGTAGAACTTCTCGACGCCCGCGAACATGCGCGTGAGGAAGCCGAACAGCTCAAGAAAGAGCAGGCCGAATACGACGAGATCGGCCGCCTGAGATATCGGCGCTGATCCCGGACTTCATCCTATCTGGCGGAACATCGCATGACGTTCGATGAAATCCGTGAGATCGCTCTGGCATATCCCGGCGTATCCGATCACGTCACCTACGGGACCCCCTCGCTCAAGGTCGGTGGTAAATTTCTGCTGCGCGAGCGCGAACCCGGTCTCCTCGTTCTCCAGCGCCCCTCCCGCGACGAGCGCGATCTTCTGCTCGAGGCCGAGCCTGAGCTCTTTTTCATAACCGATCACTATCGGGACTATCCCTATGTCCTCGTTCGCATGGAGCGGCTTGAGCCGGAGCGTTTCCGCACCCTGTTCGAGACGATCTGGCGGGACAAGGCACTCAAAAAACACCTCGCCGCGTTTGGCCTCCACGAAACCTGATTGACTGCACTCCAATCGCGGATGTGTATGCAGGCGGTCGAAATGTTGTACCTTGGCAGTCGGCGAAACGCTGGCGGGGGGAGTTGGACGAGAGCATGTTCGTATCGGTTTTCGACGTCTTCAAGATAAGCGTAGGCCCATCCTCGTCCCACACCATGGGTCCAATGCTCGCCGCCGCGTACTTTCTCGATCGCCTACGCGATACCGACGCCCGCCCCGGTACGCGCCTCAAGATCACGCTCTATGGTTCGCTCGCCTATACCGGCGCCGGGCACGGAACTCTCGATGCCATTCTGGCCGGCTGCCTGGGCTTTGCCCCGCGAGACTACGACAAGCAAGCTGCCGAAACCGCGATTTCGGACCTCCGTACCCGCAAGGCGATCGCTCCCGGCAATGGCTGGCGCATCGCGCTCGATCCCGAAACCGATCTCGAACTCGACAGGAAGACCCGGCTTGAAGCCCATCCTAACGGCATGCGCTTTGCGCTCCTTGGCCCGGATGGTGAGACACTAGTCGAAGAAACCTACTTCTCGGTCGGCGGCGGCTTCGTGAGCACTGCCGCCGAGATGGCCCAGCGCGAGGGCCCGGCCACCGCAACCGATGATGTCCCCTACCCTTTCGCCAACGCCGCCGAAATGCTGCGCATGGGCGCCGAGTCGAGCCTTACCATTGCGGAGATGAAGCACGCCAATGAGTGCGCGAGGCTCGACGGGCAGGAATTCAGCGGCCGACTTCTCAACATCTGGGAGGTGATGAACCGCTGCATCGATCGCGGCCTCGAGGCTCAGGGCGAGCTACCCGGCGGTTTGCATGTCAAACGCCGCGCCCGGGCCCTCTTCACCAATCTCACCAGTCCCACAGGCCGCAACGACGTACCGCTCCATTCCGCCATTGATTGGCTCTCGGCCTATGCGATGGCCGTCAATGAGGAAAATGCCGCCGGCGGGCAGGTGGTCACCGCGCCCACCAACGGCGCGGCGGGCGTCATCCCGGCGGTGATCCGCTACTATATCGACCATGTCCCCGGCGCATCGCCCGGCAAGATCCCCGACATGCTGCTGACCGCCGCGGCTATTGGCGGGCTCATCAAGTACAATGCCTCGATCTCGGGTGCTGAAGTCGGGTGCCAGGGCGAAGTCGGCTCTGCCTCTGCCATGGCCGCCGCCGCGCTCTGCGCTGCGCTCGGCGGCACCAATGCCCAGATCGAAAACGCCGCTGAAATCGCCCTCGAACATCACCTGGGGATGACGTGCGACCCGATCCGGGGCCTCGTTCAGGTCCCCTGCATCGAGCGCAACGGCATGGGTGCGGTCAAGGCTGTTGCCGCCGCCTCGCTCGCCATGCAGGGCGACGGCACCCACATCGTTCCCCTCGACGCCTGCATCGAAACCATGCGCCAGACCGGCAAGGATATGGACGAACGCTACAAGGAAACCTCGCTCGGCGGCCTGAGCGTCGCCGTGCCCGACTGCTAGTCGGCGACCACGGCGATTTCCCGCACAACCTCCCCGCTGCTCCCGTCATAAAGGCGTACCAACGTCGCGCCATCGAGCCGGTAGGTCACAACCACAAACCCTTCCTGCACCGCAGCCGAAACAACCTCTGCGCCCGCCGGGATGCTGACGCTTTCGAGCCCGTAGGCTGCGCCCGGTTCCGGGCTCATGGTCCAGAGCCGATAGACAACCACCCCGGCAACCGCCATAAAGCCCAGCAAAAGAACGAGCATCGAAATTGCCGCGCGGCGGCGGGCCTTGTTGATGATGGCGAGCGCTTCGCCCTCAAGCGGGGTTTCGGTCTCGTCGGAAGTTCGGGTATCGGTCATGACCAGCGGTCCAGTCGAAAATGATGAGCACGTCGCAACGGTTTCCGAGGGGGAGGCCGGCACGAGGCTCGATGCGTTTCTGGCCGCCCGCTTCCCCGTCTTCTCGCGCAACCGGATCAAGGATCTGATCCTCGAAGGTGCCGTCAGCGTCAACGGGACGCCCAATGTAACGCCGAAATATCGGGTCAAGCCCGCGGAGTCCATCGCCTTTGCCACGCCCGAGCCGGTCGATGCCGATCCAGAGGGTCAGGACATCCCGCTCGATATCCTTTTCGAGGACGAATATCTGATCGTTCTCAACAAGCCTGCCGGCCTCGTAGCCCACCCCGCCCCGGGGAATGAGGACGGCACGCTGGTCAACGCTCTGATCCACCATTGCGGCGACTCCCTGCGCGGTATCGGTGGTGTCAAACGTCCTGGCATCGTCCACCGGCTCGACAAGGACACCACGGGTGTAATGGTCGCCGCCAAGACCGAAGCCGCCCATAATGGCCTTGCTGCCCAGTTCGCCGATCACGGTCGCACAGGACCGCTGGAACGCGAATATACCGCCCTTGTCTGGGGCGTTCCCAATCCGCTCAAAGGCGTCGTTGACACCAGGCTCGGCCGCGATCCCTCCAACCGTCTCAAGCAGGCGGTCCTTAAGTCCGGCGGACGCCAGGCGATCACCCACTATCGCGTGGTCCGGCATTGGGGCGCCGACAGCGCCGCTGTCGCCGAGGTCGCTTGCACGCTCGAAACCGGCCGCACGCACCAGATCCGCGTGCACATGGCCCATCTCGGCCACCCCCTGCTCGGCGACGCGCTCTACGGCGCCGGCTTTGCCACAAAGATCAACACGCTCCTGCCCGCCGCGCAGGCCGCACTCCGGGCGCTCAGCCGCCAGGCCCTCCACGCCGCCGTTCTCGGATTTGAGCACCCGGTGACGGGCGAAGTGCTCCGCTTCGAGGCGCCGTTGCCCGATGATCTGACGCTACTGCGTCAAAAGCTCGAGGCCGGAGTCTGAGGCTGTTTCGCCGGCATACGCCTCGAAAAGTTCAATCTACTCCACGCGATCGCACGCAACCTATCGCGGCGCCCCTCATTTACCTTCGGATGGAATGAAACGTGTCCCTCGCAACAAAATTTGAAGCGGGGGATGAAAAGGTCAGATTCCAGCCTATATATTTCCTCGAAATTATGCTCGCCGCATGCCGGGCAACAGGATGTGGCGGGCTTGGGGTGTGCCGGGATCAACCGGGCACCAAGTCATTGAGGGGGTGCTGAATGGCCCAGTCCAATCTACCGGTTCTATCGTCCGAAAGTGGCCTCAACCGCTATCTTCAGGAAATTCGTAAGTTTCCGATGTTGCACGCGGATGAGGAATTCATGCTCGCCAAGCGTTATCGCGAGCATGAGGACCCGGCGGCGGCGCAAAAGCTCATCACCTCCCACCTGCGGCTCGTCGCCAAGATCGCCATGGGCTATCGCGGCTATGGCCTGCCCATCTCGGAAGTCATTTCCGAGGGTAATGTGGGGTTGATGCAGGCCGTCAAGCGCTTCGAGCCCGACAAGGGGTTCCGGCTGGCCACCTACGCCATGTGGTGGATCAGGGCTTCGATCCAGGAATATGTCCTGCGCTCGTGGTCGCTGGTCAAGATCGGCACGACGGCCGCGCAAAAGCGCCTGTTCTTCAATCTGCGCCGCATCAAGGGCCAGATTGCCGCGCTCGACGACGGCAATCTCCACCCCGACCAGATCAAGCAGATCGCAACTACCCTCAACGTCACCGAAGACGACGTGGTCTCGATGAATCAGCGCCTAACGGGTGACGCCTCGCTCAACGCGCCCATGCGCGCCGACGAAGGCGCGAGCCAGTGGCAGGACTGGTTGATCGACGATACGCCCGACCAGGAAGAAGTGCTGGGGGAGAGCCAGGAGTTTGATGAGCGCATGTCCTTGCTCGAAGGCGCAATGGACGTTCTCAACGACCGCGAGCGCGCCATCTTCAAGGCCCGTCGCCTTCAGGAGAACCCCACGACGCTCGAAGAGCTGGCACAGGAATACGATGTCAGCCGCGAACGCATCCGCCAGATCGAGGTTCGCGCCTTCGAAAAGGTGCAGGACGCCGTCAAGGAAGCCGCCCGCGCGCAGGCGGCGCATTGAGCGGTCATTCTTGCGCGGCCTGTTGCATGTCGCCTCGATAAGTTGGCCGACAGCCGCTCGCTAAGTCCCTGAACTTGCCGCGGTGGATACACAAAGGCCGGAAGCATGAGCTTCCGGCCTTCGAGTTTGGGGCAGTTACTTCTGTCTGCCGGGAGCACAAATGGCTTCCTAGAGAAGTTCACCCTCGTCTGGCGCATCCTCGGATGCCGTGCTCTGGCTCGACTGACCACCTTGGCCGCCGCCCTGGCCGCCACCTTGGCCGCCGCCCTGGCCACCACCTTGGCCACCACCCTGGCCGCCACCTTGGCCACCACCCTGGCCGCCACCTTGGCCGCCACCCTGGCCACCACCCTGGCCGCCACCTTGGCCGCCGCCCTGGCCGCCACCTTGGCCACCCTGGCCGGCCGGCGTGTTGTTGCTGTTGCCTGGGCCGTCACCCGTAGCAGGGGGCGTGCCCGGAGCCGCATTGTCAGAGCCGGCCGTGTTTTGTGTATTGCCGGGGCCACCAGTCTGAGGATTCGGATCCGTGGGATCAGTCGGATCCGTGGGATCAGTCGGATCCGTGGGATCAGTCGGATCAGTCGGATCAGTCGGATCGGTCGGATCAGTCGGATCAGTGGGATCGGTCGGATCGGTCGGATCAGTGGGATCGGTCGGATCGGTCGGATCAGTGGGATCGGTCGGATCGGTCGGATCCCCACCGCCACCACCGCCGCCACCGCCGCCGCCGCCACCACCGCCGCCGCCGCCGCCACCACCGCCGCCATTGTCGTCGCCGCCATCGCCGTCTCCGTCATCAGCGGCGGCAGGACCGATTGCCGCCACCGCGAGCTGATTCACGCACATCGATGCAGCAAGATCGAGCAGTGGCTGACGGGAACTGACGTCGCTCATGGCAAGGGCGAGCGTTTCCACCGCATCGGCCGCATCGAGACAGATCGGCATAGGCACGAGGGCGGAGTTGCCAGCCTCGGCAATCTGTAGCGCCAGTTCGAGAATTTCGGCATCCCGCGCCGCCCCAGGCGCACGCGTTGCAAGGAACGCGGTCACGACCGGGCCGCACTGACCGAGGTCCGCTCCCGCAGGGGCCGGGCAGAGATTGGCGGCCTGGGCAACGGTGAGTGTTTGTTGTGCCCAAGCCGGTGTCCCGGCGAACACGGCACCAGCGACCAGCGCGGTGCTGGCCAGATACGTAAATTTGCGTTTCATGTTAAGAACTCCTCAAGGTTAACCGATAGTTAACCGGAAGCGCCAATATGCTGGTAAACAGTTGAAAAATCAAGTAAAATGTTCTGTGAAATGTTACTTCGCGAGTTTACGGTAAACGCGGAATACTCAGAGGGATGGCGGCAATGTCTTACCACCGCCATATCAATAATTCAGAGTAGATTATGAAATAACGGCAGAACGACTTGGCCGATTTCAACCCGAAATGGCCCGATGCATCCGCCATGCAGCGAGGTCTATTAGCCGTTTGCTTGCCAGCGAAATTGAGAATCTACAGGAGGGCGCCGAGCTTATTGCGGTCGAGAATCAGCAGCCAAGGGCTCTGTTCGCCGATGTCAACCCTGATATCGACCTCGTCGGCCACCGCAACGTTCGACGTCCCGATTTTCCGCCCCTGCTCCATGACAAGTCCATCGAGCGGATAAAGCAGCCCGGTTGAGCGCGCGAATGCCGTCCGGCCGAGCGGGTAGATGGAAACCCGCGTACCTGCTCCAACATCGAGCCGGATCGAACCGTGGACCCCAAGCGCCAGATCGTGCTCCTCCACGAGGATAATCCGGCGTTCCGCTGCCCTGCGCGCAACCGCGTGAAGCGCAGCAAGCGTGTGGTCGAACCGCCCGCCAGTCATCCCCAACGCGATGGTTGTCGGCGCTTGGGTCGAATAGAGCGCCTTTTCAAAGTCGGTCGTGTCCTGTTCGGCGATCCGCACCACCTGCGTGCCGGCGGGAATAGAGGAAAACCCTTTGAACGAGTCCATATCGCCAATCACCGCATCGGGGACGAGCCCGATTTGCAGGATCCGGTCTGCGCCGCCATCCGCTCCCACGAGCCCTGAACTGATCGCCGCGATCTCGCGCAACACGCCGGGCTCCACCGTGCCACCGCCGACAATTGTCAGCGGTCCGGCGAAGACTAACGGCAAATCGGGAGGTGCTGAGGCTACTTGCGCCTTGGGATGGGGAACTATAGTGTCGCCTCGTCTCGCTGGGGTGTTCCGGAAATCGGAGCTGAGAAAAACCCATTGAACCTGAACCAGGTCATGCTGGCGGAGGAAGTTCGAGATGGCAAGGGCGCGCTTGTGCCCCTATCGCCATTTGACGCTTTTCCCTTGATCCAGACTGGCCGCAATGACTGGCTGGCCCGGCCCGCGCTTGCGGATCGGGGCCGATCTATGAAAAGGGACGACCGATATGGTCCGCTTTATCACGACGAGCCTTGTTGCGGTTGCGCTGGGGGCGTTTGCCCTCCCTGCGCACGCGCAGCAATCGCCCACGCTTACCGTTTATACCTATGATGCCTTTGCCGCGTCCTGGGGCCCCGGCCCAGCACTTAAGGAGGGCTTTGAAGCCCAATGCGGTTGCACCATCGATTTCGTTGCCGCCGACTCCTCGATCGGAGCCCTGCGCCGCGCGCAGCTTGAGGGCGAAACGACGTCGGCCGACATCATCCTCGGCCTTGACACCGCCACCATCGGCGAAGGCATGGCCACTGGCCTGTTCACCGAACATGGATTGAAATTCGACGGTCTTGACATCCCCCTCGATTGGGCGGACCCCGTCTTCGCTCCGGTCGATTACGGCTATTTTGCTTTCGTCTACAATACCGAGGACTTGCGCGATCCCCCCTCGAGCTTCGAGGAACTCGCAGGAATGCCCGCCGATTTCAAGATCGTCATCCAGGATCCACGCGCTTCAACGCCGGGGCTCGGTCTCGTCCTCTGGATCAAGGCCGCTTATGGCGACCGAGCCATCGAAATTTGGCAAGGCCTCGCTCCCAACGTTCTGACCGTCACCAACAGCTGGTCCGAATCCTACGATCTGTTCCTGTCCGGCGAAGCCGACATGGTGCTCTCCTACACCACCTCCCCGGCCTACCACATCATCGCCGAAGACGATCACCGCTTCGCTGCGGCAAAGTTCGAGGAAGGCCACTACACCCAGATCGAGGTTGCAGGCGTTCTCGCCTCCAGCCCCAATCAGGACCTGGCACGCGATTTCCTCGCCTGGCTGGCGTCCCCCGAGGCGCAGGCCGTCATCCCTACCACGAACTGGATGTATCCGGTGGTCGAGCCTGAAGGCGGGATCGAACCCGGCTTCGAGGAGATGATCGACCCATCCCCGGCCCTTCTGCTCGACGCAGAGCTCGTGACGGCCAATACGCGCGCCTGGATCGACGAAGCCTTTTCCGCATTGCGCTGAAACACCCGTAAGGACTTATTGCACCCTCCCCTGTTATGGGGGAGGGTGATGGCTTCAGGACGCGGGAGCACCGATGGCCGCAGGCGAACCATATGCGCGCGCACGTCCCTGGCGGCCAGGAAGGCGCATTGCGGGACGAACCATTGCGCTCGCGGTCGCCCTCCTTATTGCCGCGCTTCTGGCTGCACTGGCCGTCGCTGGTCAGCGTTTCCCCACCACCGGTTCGGCAGCCCTCGATATCGCCCATCTGCTGCGCATGTCCGCCCTTCAGGCCGGACTCTCGACCATTCTGTCATTGATCGCCGGAATGCTCCTCGCCTGGTCGCTCGACCGCCTGCGCTTTTCGGGTCGAGGCTTCGTGGTCGGCCTGCTCTCCACCGCGCTCGTCCTGCCCTCTCTGGTTGTCATTTCCGGCCTCATCGCCATATGGGGGCGCAATGGCTGGGTCAATTTCATCTTCACACCGCTGGGCCTGTCATCCGGGTCGATGATCTTCGGGCTCGGCGGCATTCTGGCTGCACACGTCCTGCTCAACGGCGCCCTCGCCGCCCGCGTCTTCCTAGATAGGCTCGAAGCCATTCCTCCAGAAAAACTCAAGCTCGGGCGCAGCCTCGGGCTTTCCCCCTTGCGTCGCCTGGCGATCATCGACCTGCCGGCGCTGGCCAGTTCCGTTCCCGGCGTCGGCGCGACGATTTTCCTGTTGTGCTTTACGAGCTTTCCCATCGTTCTGGTTCTTGGCGGCGGCCCGGCCAACCAGACGCTCGAAGTTGCGATCTACGAATCCGTTCGACTCGATTTCGATCTTGGCAGGGCGGTGGTCCTTGCCCTAGTCCAGCTTCTCGCCTGCGCCGCCATCATCATCCCGGCAACGCGCTTTGCCCCCATATCCACCCTCTTTGGTCGACGCAGTCTCCTCCACTGGCCCGATCGCGGGTTCACCGCCACCCTGCAGTGGATCGTGCTTGTCATCCTGCTTGCCCTCTTCATCTTCCCGCTCCTCGCCGTTCTGGCACGCGGTCTCGGGCCTGCAATGGTCTCGGTTCTCCAGCGCGACGCCTTCTGGCAGGCGACCGCGACCAGCCTGACCCTAGGATCGTTGAGCGCCTTTCTGGCCGTCGCACTGGCGGTTGGGCTCGGCATGTCCCGCGCGCTCGAACCGGCCAATGCGCCCGCAAGGGCGCTTCTCGGCTTGCCGGTCTTTGCCTATCTCGCCGTGCCCGCCGTCGTCCTGGCGCTTGGATTTTTCCTCCTGGCGCGCCTGCTTTTCATTCCCACCGGCATTGCCGCGCCGATTGTCTTGGTCATTGCCAACGCCCTCCTCGCCCTGCCCTTCGCGTTTGCGATTTTGAGCCCGCCTCTCGAAGCACTTGCCAAGCGCAACGAAAAGCTCATCCGCTCGCTCGGCCTTTCGGGACGCGATCAGTGGACGAGGATCGAGTGGCCCTTGCTCGGACGCCCGGCTGGTTATGCGTTGGCGGTATCGTTCGTCTTCTCGCTCGGCGATCTGGGCGTCATTTCGCTCTTCGGTACGGCCGATTTTTCCACCCTGCCATGGCTGATGTACCGCGCCTTCGGCGCCTATCGCACGCAGGACGCCGAGGCGATCGCTGCGCTCCTGCTGATCCTCAGCCTTGCCGCCTTCCTTGCCATTCCCAAGCTTCTCGAAGTCCTCACCAATGCTCGAAATCGATAGCATCAACTTCCGCTACCCCGGCGGCGACACCAGTTTCCATTTCGACATGAGCATCCGCCCCGGCGAGATCGTGGGGCTGACCGGCGCCTCGGGATCGGGTAAATCCACCCTGCTCGATCTCGTGGCCGGCTTTCTCGCGCCCTCGACAGGAGATATCCAACTCGCGGGACGCTCGATCCTTGATCTACCGCCCGAATCCCGGCCCGTCTCGATCCTTTTCCAGAACGACAATCTCTTCGATCACATCTCGGCCGGTGCCAATGTGGCATTGGGGTTGGGAAAGGGCGTACGCGCCGATGCGCCCCAAATCGTTGACGGACTGGAACAAATGGGATTGGAGGGCTTTGCGCACCGTCGCGCCTCGACCCTTTCGGGCGGCCAGAAGCAGCGCGTCGCGCTCGCCCGCACGCTGTTGCGAAACCGCCCGGTTCTGCTGCTGGACGAGCCTTTTACAGGGCTAGACGAGGAAACCGCCGGCCCGATCCGCACCATGCTCGCCGAGCTGGTACGAGCCCAGCAGTGGCACACCATCCTCGTCTCGCACCAGCGCGAGGAAATGGAAGCCCTCGCCGACCGCACCTACACTATCACCGATGGAAGAACTCGGCCGCTTTAGCCAGGTCGACGCCTATCCGGCATCTGCCGGTGCGGTCGCCGCGTCGAGTTCGGCCCAGGCCTCCATGACAGCCTGGAAGATTTCCGCGCCGTCCTCGCCCTTTTCCAGCGTCAGGATAGCACGGCGGCCCGTGCCGTAGACCATCGCCAGATCGAGCCATCCCCGATCGCGCAGCAGCACCTCGTTGGCGGCAACATCGCGCTCTGACGCGCTCGAAAGCGCAAAGAGGAACGAGTTGCCTACAATCCGCGCCGAAGCACCGGTCAAAGGCTGACCCTGCACGAGCTCTTCGTCCTTGAGGAGCACGCCGGGGAGGTTGGCGATGGAGCCACCCACAAAGCTTTCGGCGAGAACGAAATTGATCTCTATAAGATGGCTCGCCGGGAGATTGCGATCGGCGTTGCGGCGGATGAGCATCCGCATCTCGAGATTGCGCGCCGGAATAGTGGCCTGCGCCACGATGGTCGGGTGTCCCAACTCATCGCTCCCGCGCGACCACTCGACCGATCCCGAATAGGGGATCGCACCGGCCGTACCGCTCGCCTGTTCTTCAAGCAGAAGCGATTGCGGACCGCTGGCCGCCGCTGCGATTGCCTCCTGGGTGATCGGCTCGTCAGTACCTTCTAGGCTTTCTCCGGCTTCCGCAGGCAAGCGATCCTCAAAGGACGCTTCGGGCTCGACTGAAGCGGGAGACGGCGTTTCGGTCTCGACGAACGGCAGTTCCTCACCTGGCATCGCTTCGCCGTTTACGCCCGGCGTGGTGGGTACGTCCGGTGTCGTGTTCCCGGAGACTTCAGGCGCGAGTTCGAGAGCGGGATCCTGGGTCTCGGCGACTTCGGTCGCCGGAGGGGTCGGATCCGCCTGCGCGAAGATCGTGTTGAGATTGATATAGCCTTCACGCCAAGCCCAGAAGCCCGCCGCGCCGCCTCCGCCCAGAAGCAGAACCGCCAGCAGCAGGAAAACGGTCAATGCACCGATGCCGCCGGACCGTCCGCCGTCGCTTCCCGCCGATGGCTGCAGCGTATCGTCCGCCGGTGGCTCGTTTTCCGGGGTATCACCCCCCTCGTTTTCGGCGGTCTCTCCGCGCGCCTCTCGGTCGAGTGCGGCGATCGCCCGGTCAATGGCAACCTGCGCGTCCGAAATCCCGGTATCGAGCTGCGTCCGCGGCTCGAGATCGACTTCCCGCACGCTCGACATCGCCGCTTCGGGCCGTGCAAAGGAACCAGGTTCGGACTTCGTGAGCGGTTGGCCGTGCAGATCGACCAACGGCACGCCCGTGCGAGGTTCGGCGTCGTGTGGAGACGCAATGAAATGGCGCTCGGGCTCCGGAACAGGCTCGGAAATCTCTTCGATCAGGGGTTCGATGGCGAGGCTGCCGCGTACTGGCGGCGCGTCGTCGAGCGCGGCTGCTGGCTCGTCCGCGATGCCAATGGCTGTCGACCCGGGCTTGTCGTTTGCTGCAGCTTCCGCAGCCGCAATGATGTCCTCGATGGACGATGAGGCGGCAGCACCGGCAACCGCAAAAGCCTGCGCGGGCTCGGTCGCTGGACGAAGGACCGGCTCCTCGAACCGGTCGCTGGGATCGTCGAAGGACGCGCCCGCTTCTTGCTCGGCCACGTCATCGGAATCGGCGACTTCTGGCTCTGGGGGCCCATCCTGATCGGGCTCTTCAGCCGTTTGGGGCTCTGCGTAGGCGGGTGTAGCGAAGACCGGTTCGACGAAGTCGTCCTCGACCGGGACGGCAACAGGTTCGGGATCCGGGTCGGGTTCGGGTTCTTCCACCTGTGGTTCGGACGGAATTTCTTCGACTACGGGCTCCGGTGCAGCCTCCTGAAAGGGAGGCACGGCGGTCGCATTCTCGACCTCCCGGAACCGACCAAGCAGCTTGTCGGTCGCTTCCTGTTCGACCTGACGAATACAGTCTTCGAGGTTGAGACGGTGCGTCGTGATCTCGCGCGCCGGCAAAGGCGGCTCGATTGCCCGCAATTGCGCGACCAACGCGCTGCGCGCCTTTTCGTATACAGCACGGCGATTGGCGCCGGTATTTTCCGGCAGGGCGTCGATCGCCCTGCGCAGGAGCTCGCGATAATCGGCCATTATCTACTCAACATTGGCATTTTGCCGAAGGTTCTAACAAAAATATTTCACGCAAGGAAACTCAATCTTGGAAGGGGTCCTGAACAAGAATTGTATCTTCGCGTTCAGGACTTGTGGAAAGAAGCGCCACCGGAGCCCCAATAAGTTCTTCCACGTGACGTACATATTTCACGGCTTGCGCAGGCAACTGGGCCCAGCTTCGTGCGCCTGCGGTCGTTTCCTTCCATCCCTCGAGCGTCTCGTAGATCGGCTTGACTCGACTTTGTGCTCCCATTGAGGCAGGCAGATAGTCGATGCGCTCGCCGTCGAGTTCATATGCGACGCAAATCTTGATTTCATCGAGCCCGTCGAGCACGTCGAGTTTGGTGAGTGCGATCCCGTGGATGCCCGAGGTCCTGACCGTCTGGCGCACGATCACCGCATCGAACCAGCCACACCGCCGCTTGCGCCCGGTAACGACGCCGAACTCACGGCCCTTCTCGCCCAGGAACTGCCCGATTTCGTTTTCCTGTTCGGTGGGGAACGGACCTTCCCCGACGCGCGTCGTATAGGCTTTGGTGATCCCCAGCACATAGTCGATGGCTGCGGGCCCCAGCCCCGAGCCCGGCGCGGCCTGCCCGGCCACCGTGTTCGAGGAGGTGACGAATGGATAGGTGCCGTGGTCGTTGTCGAGCAGTGCCCCTTGAGCGCCTTCAAAGAGAATGCGTTCCCCCCGGCGGCGGCGCTCGTCGAGAAGCTCCCACACGCGGTCCATGAACGGCAGGATCTTGCCGGCCACCGCCGTGAGTTCGTCATGGATCGCCTGCGCATCGACTTCGGCAGCCCCCATGCCACGCCGCAGCGCATTGTGGTGCGCGAGAAGACGCTCGATCTTGGCCATCAGCGTATCGGGTTCAGCAAGGTCGCACAGCCGGATGGCGCGCCGCCCTACCTTGTCCTCATAGGCCGGTCCGATGCCGCGCCGCGTCGTGCCGATCTTGAGCCCGGAATTGGAATCCTCGCGCAGCGCATCGAGCTCGCGATGCAGCGAAAGGATAAGCGGCGCATTTTCGGCAATGCGCAGGATTTCGGGTGTCACCGAAACCCCCTGTCCGGCAATCTTGTCCACCTCGGCGACGAAATGGTGCGGATCGACGACCACGCCGTTCCCGATGACCGAAAATTTGCCCCGCACGAGTCCCGAGGGCAGCAGCGACAGCTTGTAGCTCACCCCATCGATGACAAGAGTATGGCCCGCATTGTGTCCCCCCTGGTAGCGCACCACGACATCCGCGCGTTCGGAAAGCCAGTCGACGATCTTGCCCTTGCCTTCGTCGCCCCACTGCGAGCCGACCACCACCACATTCGCCATTTGCGAGCTCTATCCCTTAGGTTCGTGCTGAACACCCCAATTAATCAATTTTGTTCGGGGCCAAACGCTGATAAGTCCGGGTTCTATAAATCACAAGACCCACCATGACAAAACCCAGTCCCACCCCGGCATCCCCCGCCAATCCGTTGGCCGCGATCATGTCGCAGCCCTATCTGCTCCTGGCCCTCTCTTCCCTCTTCTGGGGCGGCAATGTTATTGCGGGCAAGTTCGCCATCGGTGAAATCGATCCCTTCGGGCTTTCGACAATGCGCTGGGTGGTCGCGTTCATCCTCATCCTGCCCTTCGCATGGAAATCAGTGGTCGCGGAATGGGCGGAAATCAGACGCGGGGTCCTCTGGCTGGCTTTTTACGGCGCCATCGGCTTCACGACGTTCAATGCGCTTCTCTATTCCTCGGTGCTCTACACCTCGGCTGTCAGCGTCGCGATGATCCAATCTGCCATCCCGGTCCTCGTCATGGTCGGTAATTTTGTGATCTTCAGGGTGCGCGCCTCGCTCGTGCACATCGTTGGCGTTGCGCTCACGATTTACGGCGTTACCCATGTCGCAACCCAGGGCCTGCCGTTGCGGCTCCTGGGGCTGGACGTCAATATCGGGGACGGTCTGATCTTTGCGGCATGTGTGCTTTACGCACTTCATTCGCTTCTGCTGCGTTACAAGCCAAGGATCGGCTGGATGAGCTTTATCGCTGTGACGAGCTTTTTTGCCGCGCTCGCCGCTATCGTCTACCAGATGGTCTTCGCTTCCGGGATACCGGGTCTCGTTGCCGAGGTTGCGACCATGGGCACCACAGGCTGGCTCATCGTCGTCTACGTTGCACTGCTGCCCTCGATCGTCGCCCAGGCGACCTATGCGCGCGGTGTCGAACTGATCGGTCCCAACCGTGCCAGCCTCTTCATCAATCTGATCCCCGTGGTCGGCGCCCTGCTCGCCGTAGCGCTCTTGGGGGAACGGCTCGAACTGTTCCACGCCGTTGCGGCGGTATTCATCGTAGCCGGAATCGCCCTGGTCGAATTCGCCGCCCGCCGCGGCCGGCCGGCGGTATTGCCGCCCGGATAACGCCTTTCAGGCTCCGTCTCCATCATCGAAGACCGCTTCGATCGGTACACCGAATATCCGGGCGATCCGGAATGCCAACGGCAGCGACGGGTCGTAGCGCCCGGTCTCAATGGCATTGACCGACTGGCGTGAGACGTCAAGCTTTTCGGCCAGAACTGCCTGGGACCAGCCGCGTTCACCGCGCAATTGCTTGATCTTGTTTTTCAAGTTGCGGCACGATCACGAGGGGTGAACCATAAGACGGCGACACTATACGCGATCCAGTAGATCGGATTGAGCCAGAAGATCGAAAGCCGCGGTGCGTCGGCGTAAAACTCCAGCCACCCCCATCCGGAGGCGATTGTCATCACGATGATCAAACCCGTGAACGCCCCCTTGACCTGGATGAAGCGCAGGAACTCATCGATTTCGGTCATATAGCGCCAATGCGCCCAGAACATGCTGAGCATTATCCCGACCGGGACGATGGACACTGCATAGAGTGCCGGCGGCGGCAACATGGCGGCATTGTCAGCGGTCTTGAGGGCGAAGCTCGCCCCAACAAACAGGATGGTCGCTGGAATTATGAAGCCTAGATAGCGCCGGGTTGCTTTCTCGTTGGTCATTTCGACCTCCATTTCTGTAAAGCAACCTTTACATATATCCTTGCAGCGTAATGTCAAGCGTCCTTGACAACATCGAACAAAAAGAAGCCGAGGCAACCATGCCTCGGCCCTGTCACGCAAAAATTTTCGATCAGACGGCAAATACCAGCCGCTTGGCCTGCACCACGCCTTCGAGCGCCGCGATCTGCCCCAGTTGCTCGTCGCTCAGCACGCTGTCGATCGAGAGCAACGCAATCGCGTCCTTGCCCTGCTCGAGCCGCCCGAGGTTGAAGTTCGCGATATTGATGCCAAGCTGGCCCAGAAGCGTACCGAGACGCCCGATAAAGCCCGGCTTGTCCTCATTGGTGATATAGAGCATCGAGGAGGTCAGCTCAGCCTCGAGGTTGATGCCCTTGACCTGAATGATGCGGGGAATGCCGCCCGAGAACACCGTCCCCGCAACGCCTCGCTCCTGCCGCTCGGTCAAAACCGTCAGGCGGATATAATTGTCATAGGCCCCCTGCTGGTCGCGGTTGACCGTCTCGATGGCAATGCCGCGATCCTTGGCCAGCGCGGGCGCCGAGACCATGTTCACATCGCCCAGCAAAGGCTTGAGTACACCATTGAGCGCCGCCGCTACCATCGGCTTGGTGTTGAGGCTCGCCACCTCGCCCTCGAACTCGATACGGATGCCCTTGATCGCGGTTTCGGTCAGCTGCCCCGCAAAGGAGCCGAGCAGTTCCGCGAGCTTGACAAACGGCGTCAGGCGCGGCGCTTCTTCCGCCGAGATCGATGGGAAGTTGAGCGCATTGGTCACTTCGCCGGTATTGAGATAGGCCGCAATCTGCTCGGCGACCTGCAAGGCGACATTCTCCTGCGCTTCGGTCGTCGATGCACCCAGATGCGGTGTGCAGATGACATTGGGCAAGGCAAACAAGGGATTATCGATCGCCGGTTCGGTTTCGAACACATCGAGCGCCGCCCCGGCGACCTTGCCCGATTCCAGCGCCGCCCTGAGCGCCGCCTCGTCGATCAGTCCGCCACGCGCACAATTGATGATCCGTACCCCGTCCTTCATCTTGGCGAACGCATCGGCATTGAGAATGTTGCGCGTCGCGTCGATCAGCGGCGTGTGGATGGTGATGAAATCGGCCCGCGCCAGAAGCTCGTCCAGCTCCGCCTTCTCGACCCCGAGATCGACAGCCCGTTCCGGCGTCAGGAATGGATCGAAGGCCACGACCTTCATCCGCAGCCCCTGCGCCCGGTCGGCAACGATCGAACCGATATTGCCCGCCCCGATCAGCCCCAGCGTCTTGGACGTCACCTCGACACCCATGAAGCGGTTCTTCTCCCACTTCGACGCCCGCGTCGAAGCATCCGCTTCCGGGATCTGCCGCGCCAGCGCCAGCATCAGCGAGATCGCGTGTTCAGCCGTCGTGATCGAATTGCCGAAAGGCGTGTTCATGACGATGATGCCCTTGGCCGTCGCTGCCGGAATATCGACATTGTCGACCCCGATCCCCGCGCGCCCGATCACCTTGAGATTGCCGGCCGCTGCGATGATCTTCTCGGTCACCTTGGTCGCCGAGCGAATGGCGAGCCCGTCATACTGCCCGATCACCTCGGCCAGTCTGTCCTTGTCCTTGCCGAGGTCCGGCAGATAATCCACCTCGACCCCTTCACGCTTGAAAATCTCGATCGCCGCCGGGCTGATCTTGTCCGATACGAGTACCTTGGCCATATCCATAGTCCTTGTTCAAAAGGGCTTTCACGCCCGAAAATTGTCTGTCAGCTACTGAGCGACATCGGTTTCTGCCCCGGCCCGCTCAAGCCGAACCGCTTGCGCACAAACTCGAGCCACAACCCATATGGTCGCCCCAGAACCAGCATCAGCCCTGCAAATCCCAGCGCTCCTGTGACGACCCCCATGCCCCTTGCCCCGCTGGCGAATATGATGAGCACGTAGATCGGAACCTGAAACGCCAGCAACGCGATGGAATCCATGATGACGGTCGCTGTCGGAGATGCGGGGCTGGTCGTCGTTAAGAACCAGTCCCGCCAATACCCTTAGGGCCGGGCGGTCAGAACCATGAGTGGCGCACCGATGGAGCGCGACAGCGCCACTTCGGACCAGCTCATACCAGCAATGAACCGCTCGTTGAGCCCACTGACGATGGTGAAAAACACCACCAGCGCCAGCGTATCGGCGACAAAGCTGCGCAGTTTTTCGCTTGCCATGCTGCCAGTTCCTGCTCTGCGTTCCTTAAGCCAGCGCCGCCTTCTTTTCCGCAGCAAACGCCCAATCAAGCCACGGCGTCAGCTTCTCGAGATCGGCCGTCTCCACCGTCGACCCGCACCAGATGCGGAACCCGGTCGGCGCGTCGCGATAGCCGCCGATGTCATAGGCAACGCCTTCCTTGTCGAGCCGCGAGACAATCGCCTTGGCAAGCTTTGCCTGAGCATCATCATCGAGCGCAGTCACCTCAGGATCGACGATCTTGAGACACACCGAAGTGTTGCTCCGCAGCGCCGGATCGGCACAGAGGAAATCCACCCAGGGCGTCTTTGCCACCCAATCGGAAATGGCCTTGGCATTGGCATCGGCCCGGGCCTGAAAGCCCTTGAGCCCGCCCACCGAAAGCCCCCATTCCATCGCATCCACCGCATCCTCGACACACAGCATCGAGACGGTGTTGATGGTCGCGCCTTCGAACACATCCCGCATCAGCTTGCCGCCCTTGGTCAGGCGGAAGATTTTCGGCATGGGCCGGTTGGCCGGGACAAATGTCTCGAGCCGTTCGACAGCGCGGGGCCCAAGGATCAGGATGCCATGCGCAGCCTCCCCGCCCAGCGCCTTCTGCCAGCTGAACGTCACCACATCGAGCTTGGAGAAATCGAGGTTCTGCGCAAACGCCGCAGACGTCGCGTCGCAGATTGTCAGCCCCTCGCGGTCGGCCGCGATCCAGTCCGCGTTCGGCACGCGCACGCCCGAAGTCGTGCCATTCCATGTGAAGACCACATCGCGGGAAAAATCGACTTGGGTGAGATCGGGCAATTCGCCATACCCGGCTTTGAGCACCCGCACATCGTCGAGCTTCAATTGCTTCTGAACGTCCGTGACCCAACCGTCACCGAACGATTCCCAGGTCAGCATGTCGACGCCACGCGCGCCCAACATGCCCCAAAGCGCCATCTCGACCGCGCCCGTATCGGACGCCGGCACGATGCCGATGAGATAATCGTCGGGGACCTCGAGCAACTCCCGCGTCAGATCGATCGCACGCTGAATGCGGGCCTTGGCAGGCTTGGCCCGATGGGACCGCCCTGTCAACGCACCAGCAAGCGCCTCAACCGTCCACCCGGGACGTTTCGCACAAGGACCAGAAGAAAAATTGGGATTGGCCGGACGCACGTCCGGAAGCGCGGCATTGGCCGCCAAAATATCTGTCATGTTGCTCCATCCTTACAGATGGGCGTCCCTCGTTGGGAAGGGATGGCCCGCAGCCCGTATAGGGGAGGATGGGGGTGGTTGGCAAGGGGACTATTCGTGAACTATGAAACGAGCACGTTCTAGCATCTCATCATACGTAACGATCTCAATGCTGGTCATTTCTCGTCGGAAAAGCTCAAAAGTGTCCCTTCGGATGTCTGCATCGCGTGCACCGACTCCCTCGCCAAACTCGCTACTTCTGCCGAAAACCAAAATCGTTTTTGCATTGCGCGTTCGTGCTTCTAGTCGTCGGCTTCCAGCTTTGTCGAAATGTGCCGCCGAATGTGCACAGGATAGCCACTCGGCTTTTTGTTCAAGCGCTTGCGAAACCGCGTCGGTGAACTCTGTGCTAAATCGCCAGACGCCCGCCCTTGCTGTCGATCGACCTTGGAATATCCTCGCAGTCGGCTTTTTGATTTCAACAAGCACTGTATAGTCGGAGAAAGTCATCAAAAAATCGATTATGGGCTTATTTCGATTATCTGCGCTGCCGCCACCGACCACCATCTCGCGGTCGAACTGACGCATGATTCGATAATCGAGTCCGTATCCAAACACCCATTGATTTTGATCGAAAAAATTTTGCCACTCAGCTTCGCTCCAGTGGCCCGAAGTTAATTGTGCCTCGTACTCCTCTAGCCCTTGCTTGCGGCCTAGTAAGAGATTGATCTCATCCTGAGATAATGTTTTTCGAAAGGCTTCGAGCAACGAGTATCGTTGATCAACCGGCAGTTCCTTCACGAGAGATAAAAAGTCGCGATCTGTTGCGTCGGTAAGAATTTTTGCGCCGTTACCACGCGATATATCTTCGATCTGGAACCGATCTTCATTGCTAAAATCGACAAATTTAATCTGCGACAAAAAAGATAGAAGTCGCTCAAACTCGTCGCCTCGGAACGTAAATGAATCTTTCTCGTAGCCTTGTAACCAGTCGCCTTTCCGTGTCTGGAAGGACTGAAATGTAAGCCGCTTAACAGCCTTGTCATCATTTGAAACGAGAGCCGTAACTTGCGTCTTTCGGGTTGTGCCTGACAGGCGCAAACACAGCGCGCCGTCTATCTCACCAATATGGAGAAATTCGTTTCCATCAGTAACCATATTCACGTTTCGAAGTCGCTCTGTATTTGAGTCTCCGAATGTGAAAACCTTACTGATGTACGTTTTTCCTTCTTTGCGAAGGTTGAAGAATTCGTAGTCCGATCCAGAGCCCATTTGCCACCTACACTTCCTACAAGTTAGCTTGGCGTCTTAACGGCAATCATACAAGCGCGTTGCTCGAAGGGTGTTACTATTGCACTCTTGGCAAACCTCCCCCTCCAAGCGTCACCCTTGGGCCCAGCCCGAGGGTCCGCGATGTTTCCGCTGGTCGCAGGGAGAAGCCGAAATGGCAACCGACTACCCACGCATCTCCCTGATGTTGGCGCGGCATGGCAGACCCTCGGGCTGGGCCCAAGGGTGACGACCGGAGAATGGGGAACGCGCGAAGAACAAGGTCCCCTCACCCGGCGCGTTGCTCCCATCCCTCCCCTCGTCGCCCGCGGGCTTGACCCGTGGGTCTCCCTTGCAGCGCCAGAGCGCAAAGTTGAGGTGACCGGGTCAAGCCCGGCCATGACGAAGGAGAGCGCACTTATCCCCGCCACCCCAAACGCCCCCATAATACCCTCACGAACCCGCGCTGATGGACGCAAGCGCTACGAACGTTTGGGCGGGTTTGGTTCGGGTTCCATGCGGGTCGCCGCAGGGAAGGTCCAAAGCGGACAGATGGCCGGATGTGGATAACATGTGAGGGGTGCGGGCCAGAATAAACGGCCCGTGTGCCTCTCCCACGTCGCACCGGGGAAACCCGGAGGGGCAGCGGGAGCCATTGGAAACGGTGTGCTCCCAACAATCCCCAGCCCGGGACGCCGCCATAAGCCCAAAATCCCGGATGCCTGGGGCGATGATCGCTTCATACTAAACAATACCAGTGCGGAGCGTTCATCGCCCCAAGCCGTCTTGAAATGTCTGGAACCACAGCGGGCACCGCGTGTGGCGTATCGGTGCGCGATTGGAGGGCATCGTCCGGCAAAGCGAACGGACGTCGCGTTCGCCCGAAACCTCATCGGGTCATCAGCACGGACAGCGTGGCCCAGATCAGCGGCAGGTCGAAAAGCAGGAAAAATGCCGATATCTGCGCAAAGAGCCCCAGGGCAATCAGATTGAGCGCAATCAATCCGCCGGACGCGATGGCAACGGCCCGTCCGCGGTAGTGCCGCCAGACCCGGAAGTTGCCGATCTGCAGGAGCACCCAAACGAGGTAGAACGCGCCCATATGGAGCACGCTGCCGCGATAGCCCGGAATGCCCCACCCCAAGATGTCCTGCACCAGCCGGAACAGCACGGGAAGAACGATATTGAGAACAACGAAATGGACGGAAATCGCGGCGAGGCGCTGCTCGCGCGTGCGCGGCATCCATGCCTGGAATTCACCGGGATTCAATCGTCCATCCCCCGCTGCAGCTAATGCCGCAACCCCGGCGCCTCGCGCCCGGTGCTCTCGACATATTCGTTATACCCGCCCCCATAAGCCACCACACCCTCGGGCGAAACCTCGAGCACGCGGTTGGAAAGCTTGGAAAGAAAATGCCGGTCGTGGGAGACGAACAGCATCGTGCCCTCATAGCTCTCCAGCGCCGCGATCAGCATTTCCTTGGTTGCGATATCGAGGTGGTTGGTGGGCTCGTCCAGCACCAGAAAATTGGGCGGATCGAACAGCATCATGGCCATCACCAGCCGCGCCTTCTCGCCCCCCGAAAGCACGCGGCATTTCTTTTCGATATCGTCGCCCGGAAACCCGAAGCATCCAGCCAGCGCCCGCAGCGGCGCCTGCCCGGCCTGCGGGAATTCCGATTGCAGCATGTCGAAAATGGAAAGATCGCCGTCGAGCCGGTCCATCGCGTGCTGCGCGAAATACCCCAGCTTTACGCTCGGGCCCCGCGCCACGCTGCCTGCATCGGGCTTGGCATCGCCGGTAACGAGCTTGAGCAGCGTCGATTTACCCGCGCCATTGACCCCCATGATCGCCCAGCGCTCCTTGCGCCGCACATGGAAATCGAGCCCGTCATAAATCACCTTCTCGCCATAGCGTTTCGAGATGTCCTTGAGAACAGCGACGTCCTCGCCCGAACGCGGCGCGGGCCGGAACTCGAACACCACTTTCTGCTGGCGCTTGGGCGGTTCGACCCGGTCGATCTTGTCGAGTTTTTTCACCCGGCTCTGCACTTGGGCGGCGTGGCTGGCCCGCGCCTTGAAGCGCTCGATGAAGTCGATTTCCTTGGCGAGCATCGCCTGCTGGCGCTCGAACTGGGCCTGCTGGTTGCGGTCGGCAATCTCGCGCTGGGCCTGGTAGAATTCGTAATCGCCCGTGTAAGACGTCAGCGTCCCCGCATCGATCTCGATGATCTTGTTGACCACCCGGTTCATGAAGGCCCGGTCGTGCGAGGTCATCAGAAGAGCACCGCTGAACCCGCGCAAAAAATCCTCGAGCCAGATGAGGCTCTCGATGTCGAGGTGGTTCGAGGGCTCGTCGAGCAAAAGCACGTCGGGCCGCGCCAGAAGGATCTTGGCCAGCGCCACGCGCATCTTCCAGCCGCCCGACAGGTTGCCCACATCCCCATCCATCAGGGCCTGCGAAAAGCCGAGCCCGTCGAGCACGTCCCGTGCACGCCCGTCCAGCGCATAGCCGTCGAGCTCTTCAAACTGTTCGGTCACCTCGCCATAGCGCGCGATGATGGCGTCCATCGCGTCGGTCTTGTCGGGATCGCCCATATCCGCTTCGAGCTGGCGCATCTCGGCGATGAGCGCCGCCACTGGCCCAGCCCCGTCCATCACCTCTGCGACGACGGACCGCCCCGCCATTTCGCCGACATCCTGGGAGAAATAGCCGATCGTCGTGCCGCGATCGATCGAGACCTGCCCCTCGTCGGGCGTCTCCTCGCCGGTGATCATGCGGAACAGCGTCGTCTTGCCCGAACCGTTGGGACCGACCAGTCCGATCTTCTCGCCCTTCTGGAGCGCGGCCGAGGCTTCGATGAAAACAAGCTGCTTGCCGTTCTGCTTGCCGATATTTTCGAGACGGATCATTTGGGCAGAATTATCCTTGGAAGGTTCCGCGCCCCTAAATCACCTCACTGGACCCATTGCAAGGTCGGCCTACTCGCGAACCTCAAAAACATGCCGCATCACAATCACATCGAGCATCAGCGGCCCACCCTCGGGGTCCTCGGAGTCCTCCCAGTCCTCGACCATCACATCGGCACCAATGCCGGTCATCCGCATCCCGGACGGATCGCCGGGCATGCTCCATGCGTGTTCGCGATCATGAAAAGTGAGCGGGGTAACGAAATTGCCGGCATCATCGGGCAGATATGCCCCGATGCCGCGCAGGATATTGCTCGCCACGTAATCGAACTCGACCCAATAAAGCGCGGGGCGGCCACGCAACTCCATCTCGAACCCGATCTCGAGCAGCAGCGAAGGATGGCGGACCAGCCAATTGTCGAGCGGGATGGTCCGTCCCTTTCGGGTGACTTCAGCGGTGAGGGCAAAGCGGCCTTCATCATCGGTGGTGACTGTTTGCCCGGACGCCGCACCGCGCGGGTCGGCATCGCTGCCAAACACGATCCGGATGCTCTCCCCGGCAATCGGCGCACCCTGCCCGGTCACCAACTGGCCCGAAAGGTTTAGCACCCCCGACTGATCCGCAGGCGCGGTACAACCGCCCAGAATGCCACCCATCAGTGCTGCCAGCACCAGACCACCCTTGCGCCACATTGCCATTCCCTTCCAATGCATTCGTCCGGCGGTAAAAGAGGGACAAATGCGAGGCAAAGCATAATAAAACCGGGGGCCGATTGGCCCCCGGCAGTGTTCAGCATTTGCCCGATCTCAGTGCGTGCCGAAGAACGCGAACTTCAAAACAAACAGCGCGGCCACCAGCCATGTTGCGGCATGCACCACATTGGCCTTGCCGCTCACGGCCTTGATGACAGCGTAGGAGATGAAGCCCACGGCAAGCCCGTTGGCGATGGAATAGGTAAAGGGCATGGTCAGCGCCGTGAGCGCCGCCGGAACCGCTTCAGTGATGTCGTCCCATTCGATTTCCTTGAACTCGCGCATCATCAGGCACGCGACATAGATCAGCGCCGGAGCCGTGGCATAGGCCGGCACCGACCCGGCAAGCGGAGCGATAAAAAGTGCCGCGAGGAACAACACGCCCACGACGAGAGCGGTCAGGCCTGTGCGGCCACCGGCCTGCACGCCCGAGGCGCTTTCGATATAGGCTGTGGTGCTCGACGTGCCGAGCGCTGCGCCACCGATGATGGCGCTCGAGTCGGCAATCAGCGCACGGCCCAGATTATTGGGCTTGCCCGGCTCGATCAGTCCCGCGCGCTTGGCAACCCCGATCAGCGTGCCGGTGGCGTCGAACACTTCGACCAGCACGAAAACGAGGATCACCTGGATGAACCCGAAGCTCAGTGCCCCGAGAATGTCCATTTGCATGAAAGTCGGCATCAGCGAGGGCGGCATCGAGAAAATGCCCCCGAAGGCCTGAAGTCCGGCGATCATCGCGATGACGGTGACGACGAGAATGCCGATAAGGATCGCGCCGCGTATCTTGAGGGCATCAAGACCTGCCATGATGAACAGGCCAAGTACCGCGAGCAATGCCCCTGGCGCAGTCAGATCGCCAAGTCCGACCATCGTCGCCGGATTGGCCACGACGATCCCCGCGCTATTGAGCCCGATCAGCGCAAGGAACATCCCGATACCGACGACGATTGCGCTCCTGAGCGAAGCGGGAATGCCCGCAATCAGCCACTTGCGCACGCCGGTCACGGTAAGGACGAGGAAGATCACGCCCGAAATGAAGACCGCGCCCAGCGCCTGCTGCCAGGAAAAGCCCATGGCGGCAACCACGGTGAAGGCAAAAAAGGCGTTAAGTCCCATGCCCGGAGCCATCGCCACCGGCCAGTTGGCGGCGAACGCCATGATGAGCGTGCCCAGCGCCGCGGCAAGACAAGTGGCCACGAATACGGCCCCCGCATCCATGCCGGTGGTCGACAGGATCTGCGGGTTTACAAAGATGATATACGCCATTGTGAGAAACGTGGTGACACCGGCCACCACTTCCGTGCGCACGGTTGTGCCGTGCTCCTTGAGCTTGAAGTATCCCTCCAGCACCGGTCTTTACTCCCCTGAAAACGGCGCCTTCGCCCCACGGACTGCGCCTGCTGCCCAGATTTGGCCGCATTTGCGAGTCGCGCAAGGGGTGAGACGATTTGGCGCCAATTATCCGGTGGAGATCGCCTTGCCGTCCTTTTTGCTTAAGGAATCAGCCGGCCATATGCACGCCGAGGAAATAGGGCCAGACGACCAGCGCGAGGACGCCGGTCCAGAACCCCAGCCCGAGATAGCCGATGGTGAACAGCCAGCCGATGAACCAAAGCACGCCGAGCGAGGAGTGTTGAACCACATTGATGCGCCGTTCCATTTTGCAATCCTCAAAAAAGAGTTGGATCGGCATATCCTACCGCCCTTTGGTCAAAGAGCATTGATCGGCGTCAAGCACGGCTTTGTCCTCGGCGTCCTCTCAACTATAAGCACCATTTACACTTTTTGAGTCGTGCCCATGTCCGACCACTCCCCAACGACCATTGCCCAACCGATCTTTGCCGGCGTCCTTGCATCGATCGTCGGGTTTGCCTCTTCGTTTGCCATTGTTCTCCAGGGCTTTGCCGCCGTCGGTGCCACGGCCGAACAGGCCGCATCCGGGCTTTTCGCCCTGACGCTCGCCGTGGGCCTTCTTGGAATCGTACTCGCCCTCTTGACGAAAATGCCGATCACGATTGCCTGGTCGACACCGGGCGCGGCGCTTCTGATCTCGACAGGCATGGTCGAGGGGGGATTCCCCGCGGCCATCGGTGCATTCATCGCCGCCGGTGCGCTGATCGTCGTCGCAGGCCTCTGGAGACCCTTCGGGCGCGCCGTCTCCTCCATCCCGATGCCATTGGCCAGTGCCATGCTTGCGGGGATCTTGTTCAATCTCTGCCTTGCGCCCGTCCGTGCGCTCAGCGAGATGCCGCTCGCGACGCTCCCGATCATACTCATCTGGGCCATCGCCCTGCGCTTTGCCAGGCTATGGGCCGTACCGCTTGCCGTGCTCGCGACCGGTCTCATCATCGGGCTTACGACGCCGCTGCCCGAAGGTGCGTTGAACGCTATCTGGCCGGCCCCCGTCCTCATCGTCCCGGGCTTCTCGCTCGATGCGATGGTCGGCATCGCCATCCCGCTTTTCGTCGTGACGATGGCCTCCCAGAATATCCCCGGCCTCACCGTTCTGCGCTCCAACGGCTACGCGCCCGAGGTCAGACCCATATTTATCTCCACCGGTCTCGTCTCCATGGTCATCGCTGCGTTGGGCGCACACCTCGTCAACCTCGCCGCCATCACCGCCGCGCTTTGCGCCGGCCCGGAAGCTGGCGCGGATAAAACCAAACGCTATATCGCTGTGGTTTCGGGCGGCATCTTCTACATCATCCTCGCCCTCGGTGCAGGCTTTGCCGCGGCCTTCGTCGCCGCCGCCCCGCCGCTGCTCATCGAGGCGGTTGCAGGTCTCGCGCTGATGAGCAGCCTTGCCGGCGCCCTGATGGGCGCAATGGCCGATGACGATCTGCGCCTGCCCGCCATAGTGACCTTCGTTACTGCTGCTTCCGGACTGACCATTTTCGGCATCGGCGCCGCATTCTGGGGCCTCGTGGCCGGCGGCGCACTGCTCGCGCTGTTGCGTATCGAGCGCGCCTAGGACGCAAAACAAAAAACGGCGCCCGAAGGCGCCGTCTGGTGGAAATCTTGTCGGGACGTCTAGTTGAACCGATAGCGCAGCGAGGCGCGGATTTCGTGGATCAATGCGTGATCGATCGAATAGGGATTGGGCGCGGTGGCGTTTTCCAGCTTGTTGATGTAGATGCCGCGATAACCGAGATCGGCCACCACGGCGCCGAAATCGTACCCGACACCGACCATGCCCGCAGCCGCCAGGCTCGTATTACCGCCCCAGTTGGTGGCCGTCGTCGCGCCCGGCTCGACATTGCCCATACGGTTGAAGGCAACGCCGGCGCCCGCGCCAACATAGGCGAATGCGCCACCGGCTGCCGAGAGCCCAAGGTTGCCCAGCCCGAAATCGTAGTAGACATTGGCGAGAGCGAGCGTTGAGCGCAGATGCAGGTCGTGGCGGCCAAGCGCTACCGGGCCCACCCCAGTGACCACCGTGGACATCCCGTCATTGTGCAAGTGGTCGACCGTAACGTCGAACCGCAGCCCGTCGCCGGTCTCGAAACCGGCACCGATGCCAGCGCTGTAGCCTACGCCCCACCGATCGATATCGAATTCGGAGGGGGTCTGCGTCGGGTGGTTGACCCGAGGCGCCCAGGCGAGATTGCCCCCAACGCTTCCACGCAAATAGAACGAGCCTTTCAGCCCGTGATCCACAGGTGGGATATAGGGTGGAACGTAATCCTTGTAGACCGGGTAGTTATACGACACAGGATCGGCTGCAAGGGCAGGAACGGAAATGAACGCCGCAACCCCCAGCGCAATAGATGCGACAAGTTTATTCATTGTTAACTTCCCCTAGACAGCGCAAATTGCCGTTCTCGATAGGGAAAACTATAGGGATTTTCTTAAAGCCTGCTTAACCGTACAATTTAACCGTCGGACTCAACAAAAAAAGGCCATGCGACGCACGGCCCTTTTCGTTCGTCTGTCTAGAGGAAGCGCCGTCAGGCGACCTTGCCGATCGCCGAAACGATCTCTCCGACCACCTGCTTTACGAGCCCGGCGTCATCGCCCTCGCCCATCACGCGGATGACCGGCTCGGTGCCAGATTCGCGGATCACGAGCCTCCCGTTCTGACCCAGCCGAGCCTCGGAGTCCGCGATAAGCTGCTTGATGTGCTTATCCTCAAGCGGCTTTCCACGCTGAAACCGAACGTTCTGCAGGAGCTGGGGGACCGGTTCGAATACATGGCAGACCTCCGACACGGGCCGCCCTTCCGCCTTGACCACTGCCAGCACCTGGAGCGCGGCCACCAGCCCATCGCCAGTGGTCGTGAAGTCGGACAAGATGATGTGGCCCGACTGCTCGCCGCCCACATTGAACCCCTTTCCGCGCATCGCCTCGAGCACATAACGGTCCCCGACCTTGGTGCGCTCAAGCACGAGCCCGCGGTCGGAGAGGAAGCGTTGCAGTCCCAGATTGGACATGATGGTGGCGACGATTCCGCCCCCTTCGAGTCGGCCGCTATCGAGCCACGACTGAGCGATAACGGCCATCAACTGGTCGCCGTCGACCACATTGCCGAGCTCATCGACGATCAGCACACGGTCCGCATCGCCATCGAGCGCGATCCCGATATCGGCGCGGAGTTCCTTGACCTTTTCGATCAACTGCCCTGGCTGCGTGGAGCCGCACCCTTCGTTGATGTTGTAGCCATCGGGAGAAACGCCGATGGATATCACTTCCGCGCCCAGTTCCCACAGCACTTCGGGCGCCGTCTTGTATGCTGCGCCGTTCGCGCAATCGATCACCACCCGCAGGCCCGTGAAATCGACATCGCGTGAAAGCGTGCGTTTTGCGTATTCGACATAGCGCGTACGCGCTTCTTCCACCCGCCGGGCCCGCCCGATATTCCGTCCCTGCGCAAGCCGCGGTCCGAGGTCCTGGTCCATCAGTTTTTCGATTTCGAGCTCAAAGCTGTCCGAGAGCTTATAGCCATCGGGTCGGAACAGTTTGATGCCGTTGTCGTCAAACGGGTTGTGCGAAGCCGAGATCATGACCCCGATATCAGCGCGCATGGAACGCGTCAGCATGGCAACCGCCGGCGTCGGCATCGGGCCGAGGAGCAGAACGTCCATCCCAACCGCGGTAAAGCCCGCCGTCAGCGCGTTTTCGATCATATAGCCCGAGCGCCGCGTATCCTTGCCGATCACGACGCGGTGGGCATAGTCACCGCGCTTGAACGCAAGGCCTGTCGCCATGCCGACCTTGAGCGCGAGTTCGGGGGTCAGCATCCTGCCGTTGACCAGCCCGCGAATTCCGTCCGTGCCGAAATACTTGCGAACCATTCCAGAAATGTCCTTGTTTGCCCGGCCACGGCGACTATACGCCCACCGATGAGTCGCGAAAAGCGGTCCCTGCAATCGCGGTAAACGGCTATTCAGCCGTCACTGCGGCGTTTCAATGACAGGAAGCGATAGGTATTGGCCTTTTCGAACGCCTCGGGACTGCGATAATCGGCCTTGAGCCGCGCGACAATGTTCTCGCGCTCCGCCTTGGGCACGAAGAGCTTGTACAGCGCGTTTCCGATCCAGGCCAGTACCGGACGTCTGGCGCGCAGGAGCGAGATGAGCTGCTCGGCAAGCGGGGCGACGAAGCCGCGATAGACTTGCTGGTCGACGGCCATTGTCTGGGCTACGGCCGCCGTGACGTCGTGGTTTGTCTCCACCTCAAATCCCTGCGCGGCGATCCGTTCGAGAAACAACGAGTAGCGATGCCCTCCCCCCGGTTGCCGGTCGCCCGCATAGGCCTCGCTCCGGAAACAATCGGCAATGACGATCCGCCCGTTCGGGGCGAGAATCCGGTCGAGCTTTTCAAGACTCTGGTCGAGATCGACATATTGAAAGCTTTCCGAAAAGAGGCACACTTCATAAGGCCCCGTCTCGGAAAAATCCTCGAATTTGGTCTCGAATACCCCCCCGTTCGACCCCAGCTTGTCGCGCGCGATTTCCGCCTGGATATGGCTGGGGGTCACCATGTCGACGACGTAACCCTTGTCGAGCAGGAGCTTGGCCATCTCCCCCGTGCCGCCCCCGATGTCAACAAGCCGTCGCGGCGGCGGCGGGATCAGGCTCAGCAAGAGATCGACATATCGTTCCTGCGCCCGGCGGAGCTGGGGGATATTGGGTCGTTCGCCCGGCTCCCAAAGCCCGTAATGAAGCCAGGGACTGTCGGCGAAGGTTTTGGCGACATGGACGTAGAGGTCCAGCCCTTCGGTCTTGGTGTCGATCTTGGCCAAACGCTTGGTCTCCGTTCTTTCCCGTGTGCCTAACCAAGCGACCGCCAAAAGACAAGGGCCGCATCCTGTCTGGATGCGGCCCCTGAGAATCAGGCTCTGGCGCTTAAGTTCCCGGCTGCGGCTCGAGCCCCGCGTCGGGTTCCCCAGCATCGCCGGACTTCTTCTTGCCCAACTTGCCGGCCTTGGGCACTCCGGTGCCCTTTGGCGTGGTGTCGATATCGGCATCGCGTATTGGCTGCTTGCCGTCCATCAGCCCGCGCAATTCGTCGCCCGTCAGGGTTTCGTACTCCAGAAGAGCCTGCGCAACCGTCTCGAACTGGTCGATATTCTCCTGGATAAGCTTGCGCGCTTCCGCTTCTCCGTCTTCGATCAGCTTGCGTACTTCCTCATCGATCAGCTTTGCGGTTTCGTCGGACATGTGCTGGCTCTGGGTGACAGAGTGCCCAAGGAACACTTCCTGATCGTTCGACTTGTAGCGCACGCGGCCGAGCTTTTCACTCATGCCCCATTCCATGACCATCGAACGCGCCAGATTGGTTGCCATCTGAATGTCGCCAGACGCACCGGACGTCACCTTCTCGGGACCGAACTTGTAAATCTCGGCCTCACGTCCACCGAACAGCATGGCCAGACGCGCCACCGCCTTTTCGCGACTGAACGAATAGGTGTCCTTTTCCGGCAGCGTCATCACCATGCCCAGCGCACGGCCGCGCGGGATGATCGTCGCTTTGTGAATCGGATCGAGCTTGCCCGCGAGCTTGAGGTTGATGAGCGCGTGACCAGCCTCGTGATAGGCGGTGAGCTTCTTCTCCTCGTCCGTCATCGCCATCGTGCGCCGCTCGGCGCCCATCAGGATCTTGTCCTTCGCGTCCTCGAACTCGGCGTGGGTAACGAACCGCTTGTTGCGCCGCGCCGCCAGCAGTGCGGCCTCGTTAACAAGGTTCATCAGATCCGCACCCGAAAAGCCCGGCGTGCCGCGTGCCAGCACCTTCAAGTCCACATCGGGCGCCAGCGGCACCTTGCGGACATGGACCTTGAGAATGCGTTCACGCCCCGAAACGTCGGGATTGGGCACCACGACCTGACGGTCGAAGCGGCCCGGACGCAGCAACGCGGGATCGAGAACGTCGGGACGGTTGGTCGCCGCGATGAGAATGATGCCTTCATTGGCCTCGAACCCGTCCATCTCGACCAGCAACTGGTTGAGCGTCTGTTCGCGTTCGTCGTTACCACCGCCAAGGCCTGCGCCACGCTGGCGGCCCACGGCGTCGATTTCGTCGATGAAGATTATGCAAGGGGCGTTCTTCTTGGCCTGTTCGAACATGTCGCGCACGCGGGACGCACCCACGCCAACGAACATTTCGACGAAGTCGGAACCCGAGATCGTAAAGAACGGCACATTGGCCTCACCCGCCACCGAACGCGCCAGGAGCGTCTTGCCGGTACCCGGAGGGCCGACGAGCAGCACGCCGCGCGGGATGCGTCCGCCAAGGCGCTGGAACTTGCCCGGATCGCGCAAGAACTCGACGATTTCTTCAAGATCCTGCTTGGCTTCCTCGACGCCAGCAACGTCCTCGAACGTCACCTTGCCACTCGATTCGGTGAGGAGCTTGGCGCGGGACTTGCCGAACCCCATCGCTCCGCCGCGGCCACCGCCCTGCATCTGGCGGATGAAGAAGAACCAGACCGCAATCAGAACGAGGAACGGCAGCCATGAGGAGAGGAGGATCGACCAGAAGGGCGAGCCCTCCGGTGCGCGTGCGGTGATATTGACCCCACGCTGCTCGAGCCGGGAAATGATATCGGCGCCCTGGGGAATGGTAACCTCGAAGCGGGTCCCGTCATTGAGGCGTCCGGTTATGACGTTGTCGGTGATGGTAACGTCGGAAACTCGGCCGTTTTCGATATCGCTGACAAACTGGCTATAGGTGCGCTCTGTTGCGGCGACGGTCCTTGTCGATGACTGGAAGACCTGGAACAGGCCCATCAGCATCATTAGGATCACCAGCCAGATAGCGAAGTTGCGAAAATTTCCGTTCATTAAACCTGTCCAGCAAACGCGGGGATACGCGCGACATGTCTGGCGCGCGAAAGTTGATCCGAATGTAAGCCCGCCATTCTGGCGATACAAGGGCAAGGTGCCCGGTCGGTGGCCGTTTGCCGCAGTTTCACCCTGTCAGGTTAACGCAACGTGCCACACTTTGATCCGTTCATCGAAGATGCGCGCGCCCACGGCCAGCACGCGCTCTTCCTTGTCGCGGATTGTCGGCGCGGCCCTTAGCGCGGCAACCGGAACGTCCGGCGCGTGTCCGGCGAGTGCGATGAAGCCCTGGCGGGTCATATCGACGCTCGGCTCGATGACAACGGGACATGGCGCCTGGACTGCAAACCGTCCATCCCAGATCGTCACCGCAAATGCTTCCATTTCCACCCTGGGGAGCCCCTTGCGGCCCGCTTCGCGGTAAACCAGAACATGGCCGGGTCCGGGCACGACGACCGCGCCCATCAACGTCGCCTGCGCGGGCGCCTTCCCCCCCACAACCTTTCCGTAAAGCGTCTCCACTGCCGAAAGATCGCCCCGCCGTCCGCCGCCGGCCCGCCGCAACGCCCGCCAGAACACCCTCAGCCCGGCTTCGTCCGGCACGCTCCCGAACACGCTCGCCGCGATATGGACCACGCCGAAATCATCGACCCGCACATCGGTTTTCCAGATGTCGTCCGCGATCTGCGCAGCCAGCCGGTCGAGCCGCTGCATACGCTCGGCGAACTGGGCCAGACGTTCGGGGGTCAACCCAGCTTTTTCCAGGCCCGGACGCATGGCCCGCCAGCGCGCCCGCTCATAATTGAGATCGGCATTGGTCGGATCGTCGGCAGCAACAAGCCCATGGGCATTCACGATTTCCACAAGGGTTTCCTTGCTGACGCCCAGCAAGGGCCTGTAGATACTTACGCCCTCGACCTCGGCGAATGGACGCATGGCACCGAGCCCTTGCGCACCGCTTCCATGAGCAAGCCGCATCAAGACGGTTTCGGCCTGATCGTTAAGATGGTGCGCAGTCATTAGGATATCGGCTCCATCCTGCGCCATTGCCGCACCGATCATCCGGTAGCGCGCCGCGCGCGCCGCAGCGAGCAGCCCCGTCTGGGGTTTCTCCCCTGACCAGGTAAGAACCCTCACCTCGAAACCGCGCTCGACGGCGATCCGGCGAACGAGTTCTGCCTCCTGTGCCCCCTCGGGCCTCAGGCCATGATCGACGGCATACACGATGGCGCCAGGAGCCTTTCCGTGCTCTCGCCAGGCGGCATAAAGAACCAGAAGCGCCAATGAATCGGGCCCACCGGATACGGCGAGCCCGATCTTGGTCCGGTTGGCGACAGGCTTGAACAATGCGTCCGGATCAAGTCCCGCCAGAGCGTCGCCCGTGGCGGTCAGCACCCGGCGCGTGCCTGTTCGCTGGCCACCCTGTCCTTGAAGGCCTGGGTGGAGTCGGGATAGCGGCGCAGCACTTCGCTATAGGTCCGGCACGCGGTGTCGAACTCGCCCGTCCCGTGGAGCGCAACGCCGAGTTTCAAGAGGATGTCCGGCGCGCGGGTGGAGGTGGGATAGCTCTCGAAACCGGTGAGCAGAACGTCTGCCGCCTCGTCGTACGCACCGCGCTGGATCAGAGCGTCTCCGAGCCAGTACACGGCATCGGATGCCTGTGGATGGTCGGGGAAGAGCGAAACGAACTGGCGGAACTGGTCCTCGGCGAATGCATATTCGCCCCGCACCACGGCCTCGTATCCAGCCTGGTATTGGGCGTTGGCGTCGCCTTCGTTGAGCGGACGCTGATTGGGGTCGAAGCTCAGGTTGAGCGGCTGGGAAGGCGGCGTTGCGCCGAGCGGGCCTTCCGGCGCGCCGAGAATGACCCCATCCTGGCCGTAAACCTCGCTGGCATAAAGCCCGTCACCATTGGAAGGGGCATCGCCGTAAAGATCCTCGTCACCCATCAGCACGCTGCCATCGATTTCGACGGGGACATTGGAAAGATCGCTCGGAAGCTGGGAGTCTTGCGGTAACCGATCGGCAGGCATCGCGCCGCCGGAGGAGGTTACCGCATCAGATTCCCCCAGGCCACCGCCCTCCAGCTGCTGGAAGCGGAACTCGTTGTCCTCCTGCATCCTCTCAAGCAGCGTGTGGAGCTGCGTAATCTGGAACTGCATGCCCTCGATCTGGCCCGAATATAGGCGGACCTGCTCCTCGAGTTGATCGAGCCGCACCTGCATGGAAGCAAGGTCGTTCCCCTGCCCCTGCCCGGCAACGGTCATCGCGACCGTCAAAAGACCGGCCACACCGGCGACGGCAAGACCCTGCCGCCCCCTTCTGACCAGACGTGAAACCATATTTGTCACGGGTGTATGCTCCTTGTAGCGCCCCTTTTTGTCCTCACGGACCGAATATAATCACGGGCGGCAAGTAAAGCACCATTTTGGCAAAAAAGAAGCGCCGGAACCAAAATACGCGGCTCCGACGCTATGCCTCCAGTTAACGGAGCGTTCTTTACGTGCTAGTTTGTCAGCACAGTGACCGCGCGGCGGTTCTGGCTCCAGCACGAAATGTCGTTACAGATCGCCACCGGCCGTTCCTTGCCATACGACACCGAGGAGATTCGGTTGGACGGGATGCCGCGCGAGACGAGGTAGTTGACCACCGCCGAGGCACGGCGCGCACCGAGCGCGATGTTGTATTCGCGGGTCCCACGCTCGTCGGCATGGCCTTCGATGACGATGCGATACTGCGAATACTGCTGCAGCCACTGGGCCTGCTTATCGAGGGTGGATTGGGCGTCGGCGGTCAGAACCGAGGAGTCGGTTTCAAAGAAAACCCGGTCACCGACCGAAACGAGAAACTCCTGCTGGCTGCCCGGAGGGCCACCACCCTCGCCGGGCCCGAGATTGCCCACCCCGGTAGAGGGTGTGCGCGCGCAAGCGGCGACAACGACAAGCAGCGCCACCATAAGGAAGCCTTTGCCAAGGCGATAAAGGGGCATGGTCGAACCCATAGCGAGATATGCTCCAGATCGGAAGAATTGTAGTTACCGCTTTTACACCCCGTTATCTTAATCGCGGGTGTGCTGGTGTGGTTAATTGGCGCTTAATCGGGCGCAAATACGGCGCTCGCCGCGAGAACTTGCATTCCTGGGTCGGGTGCGGAGTGAGTGTTGCATTTGTGCCGAAGGGAAAGCCCCAACCGGGTGGCCTAAAGCCATCCCGCCTCCCCCTTTTGCCTAGCGTGGGTGCCTGCTCGGCAGATATGGGACTAGAAAAACCCTCCCCTTGTAGGGGGAGGGTTTTTGGGAGAGGCGTGGTGCGTCACGCCCGAACCGTGGATATGTAACCCTGCCGCGAGAAGGCTAGGTCAGCAGCGGCGACCATGCCGGGTCGGACGCAAAGCCCTCGGTCGGCACGCGGCGTTCGTTGCGGCCCCAGATGTCGATCGAATAGAGCGCCGGTCCATCGTTCCCGCCGGGATCGCGGAAGAACATGAGAACGCGCCCGTTCGGCGCCCAGGTAGGCCCTTCCGCGTGATAGGAGGTCGCGAGAATCCGCTCGCTGCCGCCATCGGGGCGCATGACGCCGATCGAGAACTGTCCGCCCGATTGCCGGGTGAAGGCGATGAGATCGCCCTTGGGCGACCAGACCGGGGTGGAATAGGACCCGTCGCCATAGGAAATGCGTTCCGCGCCGCCACCATTGGCCGACATCACGTAGATTTGCGGACGCCCGCCGCGGTCGGACTCGAAAACGATCCGCTGCCCGTCCGGCGAATAGGAGGGCGAGGTATCGATGGCTGAACCGTTTGTCAGAGCGAAAGGCTGGCTCGAGCCGATGTCGAGCGCATAAAGGTTGGTCGTCGCCCCCTGCGTCACCGAAAAGGCGAGCCGGCGCCCATCGGGCGAAAAGCGCGGCGCAAAGCTCATCTGCCCGAACTGGCCGATGGACTGGTGCTGCCCCGAGGCGAGGTTCAAAAGGAAGATGCCCGAGGAATTCGGTCCGTCAAACGCCATATAGGCGATATTCTGCCCGTTGGGCGAAAGACGCGGTGTGATCGCTGCAAGCCGCCCATCTGTGAGGTACCGCGTGTTGAACCCGTCCTGATCCATGATTGCGAGGCGCTTGACGCGGTTAGCCTTGGGGCCGCTTTCCGAAACATAGACGACGCGCGTATCGAAATAACCCGTCTCACCGGTCAGCCCGGTATAGATCGCATCCGACGCCATATGCGCGATGCGGCGCCAGGAGTTTGCATCGGTTCCATAGGCCTTGCCGGTGACCTGCGCGCCGGCAGTCGTGTCCCAAAGCCGCAGACTCGACTGGATCTGGGCCCCACGATTGACATCGCCCATCACCACCGCATCGGCACCGGTTCCGCGCCAGGATGCAAATTCCGGGGTCACATTGGGGTTGCCTACGCGTTGGGGGTACCCGGCAGGATCAATGACACGGAAAAGACCGGAATTGGCAAGGTTGTTGCGCACGACCTGCGCCACCTCGGCCCCGAAGGTTGCGTCGGCCGAGGAAAAATCGGGAATGGCAATCGGCATCGGCGTGAAGTTACCGCCCGTCACTGTAATGCGCAGCTGCGCCAGGACAGGGCTGGCCGCGAGCATCGCCGCGCCGGAAAGACCAAGCCTCAAAGCCGACCTGCGGGTCAATAGCGTCATTTTCATTCGTCTCCATGTTCCGCCGGGTCACGTCCGGCAAGCCATCCATCCGGGGGCTCAACCCCGGAGAGGCTGAATTCGTTTCGCTCCCTACACGTCAATCGTGTCGGAAAATCGATAGTTCGCGCCCTTTACTCCAACCGATGCAAATGTGTCACTCCACATCTTCATTGCTGCCATTGCTAAAGATCGCGCGGATCGAACGTCACATCCACCTGCCGCCATTCCTCGTATTTGTCTGGCGGTAGCATGGTGTAGGGGCCGCATTGCTGCACAGCGCGCTGAGCGGCAAGCGCGGTCGAACGCACCAGATCGTCGGTGATCGCGGACAGGATCTGCGGCTGGCCGTTGACGGACCCGTTGGAATTGAGCGAGACGAGCAGGCGCACGACGAGCCCATCGGCGCTCATCGCGGCAATCGGCGGGTTCCAGCACCGGCGCATCGCCGCCGCCAGCGCATCCTGCTCGGATTGGGTCAGCCGCGACGCCTGCCCCGTCGGACGGCCGAGCGCCTGCTGGCCACCCTGCCCGGTCGTTGCGCCACGCGAGGTCTCGTTATTGATGAGGTCCTCGATGCGGTCGGCCCGATCCTGCGTGGTCTGCGAAGCGGTTTGCGTCGGTTGCTGCGGCGTCGGCGGCTGAGGGCGCGGCTGTTGTTGCTGCTGCTGCTGTTGCTGCTGTTGCTGGCGCTGCTGACGCGCAAATTCGGCGCGCAACTGCTCGACCGACGCTGTAACGCGGGGCGGCGTGGGCGGGACGATCTGCGGCTCGGGCTCGGGCGCAGGCGCGGGAGTTGCTACCACGGGGGGCGCCTCGACAGGCTGGGGCTCGGGCGCGGGTTCAGGTTCCGGTGCTGGCGCCGGTGCGGGCTCGGGAGCCGGTGCCGGCTGCGGCCGTGCGACAGGCGTAGGCGGGGTCGGCGGCTCGGGTTGCGGCTCGGGCTCCGGCGCTGGCGCAGGCTCGGGAGCCGTCTGGACAGTCGGCGCCGGCGTCACGACATCGGTGACCTCGGGGGTCGGCTGATCGGCTTCGGTATTCCCGGTGCGCTGGGCAAGCTCGGCCGGGTCCGGGGAGTCGACGGCAGAAGGCGCCTCGGTTTCGATGACATCGCTGTCGAGCGTACCGACGCGGATCGAGGAAAACTCCTCGATCGGGATCAGGTCGATGGCAATGGAATCCACCATATTGGGCTCAAGTTGACGCCCGCCCGTGAGGTTTATCAACCCCAGGGCGATTAGCGTCGCATGGCCGAGCACCGATACGGTGGTTCCAAGTTTCATTTCCGGGGCCTGCCCTACTGCCCTGCCGGCAGTGCAGAAGCCTGTTCCGTAATCAATCCGATCCTCGAATATCCCGCCCCCGACAGCGCCCCCATGACTTGCATCACCGCGCCATAATTGGCCGTCGCGTCACCGCGTACATAAATGCGGTCTTCGGTGCTTTCGGCGCGTTCGGAAACGGCGGCAACCAACCCGTCCAGCCCGATCGACTCGTCGTCGATGAACACCGCGCCATCGGGCGTCACCGATACCGTGATCGGCGTACGCGGCGTTTCCATCTCGCGCGCCTGCGTCTGGGGAAGGTCGATGGCGACGCCGACCGTCATCATCGGCGCGGCGACCATGAAGACGATGAGCAGCACCAACACTACGTCCACAAACGGGGTGACGTTGATCTCGCTCATCAGCCGGGCGCCCGATCCGCGCCTGCGGCGCCCGCCACCCCGGCCACCGCCTGAAACGCCCATGCCCATTACTTGCGGCTCCGCGCTTCGAGCTGGCGCCCGAGGATTGCAGCGAACTCATCGGCAAATCCCTCGAGCCGGCCCGAAAGCTTGTTCGCATCGCCCGAGAGCTTGTTGTAGGCGATAACCGCAGGGATAGCCGCCACAAGCCCGATGGCCGTCGCAAACAGCGCTTCGGCAATTGGGCCGGCCACAACACCAAGGCTGGCGCTTTGGGAAGCGGCAATCGATGAAAACGCGTTCATAATGCCCCATACCGTACCGAAAAGGCCGATAAACGGCGCCGCCGAGCCGACCGTGGCTAGAAAGGAAAGGCGTTTTTCGAGCTCTTCGCTTTCGCGCGCGATGGCAACATCGAGCACTTTGTCGAGCCGCGCCTGTACCCCGATATAGGAGGCCGCGTTCTGCTCGTGCGACCGCTTCCACTCCTTCATCGCCGCCACGAACACCGAGGCGAGCCCAGAAGTCGGACGCTGCGACAGGGTCTGGTAGAGTTCTTCGAGCGACTGCCCGGACCAAAAGGTCTTTTCGAACTGATTCATGTCCCGGCGCACACGCGTGAACATCATCGACTTGTCGATGATGATCGCCCAGCACCAGATCGATGCCGCCAATAGCCCCAGCATGACAAACTTGACCACGATATCGGCCATGAGAAACAGGCCGAGCGGTGAGAAGTCCGTATGGGCCGCCGCATTACCCACTGCTTCCATAGCTTCCATTTAGTTCCTATCCCCACGGGACGCACGGTTGCCCGCGCATAAAGACTGTCATTGCTGTGCGATGCGGGTCAAATTTGTCAAAATTAGGTGTCAAATGCCCGCAATCCGGGCGCCAACATGCGCTTGGGCTGCCCGTGCCATATTTATGGTCAAGGATTGGTTAAGAACCGCTCAACAGCGCCAGTAACGCTTTCGGGAGCCGCATGGGGCGCCCCCTCTCGTTCATCAGCACCGCCACCACCCGTGCGCGGGCAATGACCATGCCGTCCAGCGATATCGTCTGATCGAGAACAAACCGCGCCCCCGTCGCCTCGGCCATGCGCGTCTCGATTTCGAGGAGATCATCGATATGGGCCGGCTTATCATAGGAGACCGTGATTTCGCGCACCGCGAAAGCCAGTCCGTCCTTTGCCATCTGCGCATGATGGATTCCGTGCGCCCGCAGATATTCCGTCCGCGCCCGCTCGAAGAACTTGAGATAGGCGGCATGATAGACATTGGTCGAGAAATCAGTGTCCTCGAAATAGACCCGCACCGGAAACCGGTGTGCGCCGTCCTCTCCGAGTTCACCACCGAATACGCTCACGCCTCGCCCTCGCCCTCTTCGAAAAGACTTGCCTGCAAGCCGACAAAGCCCTGCGGCACAGCATAGCCCATGTGCTGGAAGGAAAGCGCGGTCATCATGCGCCCTCGCGGGGTCCGCTGGATGAAGCCCTGCTGGATGAGATAGGGTTCGACAATCTCCTCGATAGCGTCTCGCGGTTCGGAAAGCGCCGCCGAGATCGTCTCGATCCCCACCGGCCCGCCACCATAAAACTCGGCGATGGTCTTGAGGTACCGCCTGTCGAGCTGGTCGAGCCCCTTGGCGTCGACATCGAGCCGCAAAAGCGCGCGATCCGCCACGACGCGGTCGATGGCCTTGGCGCCATCGACCAGCGCGAAATCGGTGACGCGCCTCAGCAACCGCCCCGCGATGCGCGGCGTGCCGCGCGAGCGCCGCGCCACCTCCATCGCGCCATCGGGCGTCATCTCCATCCCCATCAGACGAGCGCCGCGTTCGACGATCTTGACCAGTTCCTCGGGCGAATAGAAGTTCAACCGCACCGGAATCCCGAACCGGTCGCGCAAGGGCGTCGTCAGAAGTCCCGCCCGCGTCGTCGCGCCAACGAGGGTAAACTTGGCAAGATCGATCCGTACCGACCGCGCCGCCGGACCTTCCCCGATGATGAGATCAAGCTGGAAATCCTCCATCGCCGGATAAAGGATTTCCTCAACCGCAGGATTGAGCCTGTGGATCTCGTCAATGAAAAGGACGTCACGCTCCTCGAGATTGGTCAAGAGCGCGGCGAGATCACCCGCCTTGGCAATGACCGGCCCAGAAGTGGCGCGGAACCCTACGCCCAGTTCGCGCGAAATGATTTGCGCCAGCGTGGTCTTGCCGAGCCCCGGCGGGCCGACGAACAGCACGTGATCGAGCGCCGCCTTGCGCTGCCGCGCAGCCTCGATAAAGACCTGAAGATTGGCGCGCGCCGCCTCTTGCCCGATAAATTCGGAAAATCCGCTCGGGCGCAGGGAAACGTCGAGACTGTCGTCACGCCCCGCGGCGGCATCGGTGAGGTCCGTCATCGACGCCACCCACCGGCAGACCGCCGCCCCAAAGGAACGGAAAAAGCAAAGCCCATAAGCGACCATCCAAGCATGCCCAGCAAGGCGATCTGCGGATACATCGCGGTCAGGTCGAAATAGCTGTCCCCGGCCCCCTCAGGCAATTCCTGCGGCGCAAAGGCGGTCATCAGCGCCCAGAGTGCGACATTTACGCCGCCGCCCAGCGTAAAGATAAACGGCCAGCCGGGCCGGCTCGCCCCGTTGTGTTCTCGCCAGGCGGCGACGAGAAAAAGGACTACCAATCCCCCGCCTGTCACCTCAAGGCAAATCGCAATCAAATCGCCAGCACCGAGGCCCGATTGCGCGCCGAGTCCGACAAAAGCGACGAGGGTGGGTACAAAAGCCACCATCACCGCCAGCATGGCATTGGTGTATCGCCTTGGCCTCACGCACTGAGCTCCCGCAATCCGAGACGGATGAGTTTTTCCGTCGCCGCGTCCTCGCCTTCCCGGGCGACCACCCGCGCGACGGCACCCGAAGCCTGGGCCTGTGCATAGCCCAGATTGACGAGCGCCGAAACCGCATCGGCCACATTGCCCCCGGCCGCCCCTTCCCCGAGCGCCGTCTGCAACCCGATGACCCCGGCATCCACCGCCCCAAACGCCGGCACCTTGCCCTTGAGTTCGGAAACGATGCGCTGGGCGAGCTTGGGCCCCACCCCCGGCGCGCGGCCGACCATCGCCTTGTCCTGCAAGGCAATCGCCGAGCTGAGATCGGAGGGCGAAAGCGTCGAGAGGATACCGAGCGCCACGCGCGACCCAACCCCTTGAACCGTCATGAGGAGCTTGAACCAGCTCTTTTCCGCTTCGCTCGCGAACCCATAGAGCCGGATCAGATCCTCGCGCACGATCATCTCTATAAAGAGAACCGTGGCTTCGCCGACCCGCGGCAGCGCCTGCAATGTCCGGCCCGAGCAATGGGCCTCGTAGCACACGCCATTGACGTCGATCAGCGCGTGATCGTCGGCGATGGTCTCGACCAGTCCCTTGAGCTTGCCGATCATGCGCCGACCGCCAGCTTGCGATGTTCCCGATGATGGGCGTGGCAAATGGCAATAGCCAGCGCATCCGCCGCGTCAGTCGACTTGAAGTTGGCTGCAGGCAAGAGTGTCTTGACCATCAACTCGATCTGCGCCTTTTCCGCGTGACCCGTACCGACCACCGATTTTTTGACGAGATTGGCCGAATACTCCCCGACCGGCAGCCCCATGGACGCAGGCGTCATTACCGCGATGCCCCGCGCTTGCCCCAGCAGGAGCGTCGACCGCGCGCCGGCGTTGACAAATGTCTCTTCCACGGCCGCCTCGTGCGGATGGTGCTCGGCAATCAGCCGCATCAAACCTTCGTGGAGATGGACCAGCCTTAACGCCAGGCTCTGATCCACGGCCGGGGTAAGCACCCCGCAGGCGACGAAGCGCAGCCGGTTCCCCTCACTTTCGATGATCCCCCAGCCGGTACGCCGCAGCCCAGGATCGATCCCAATGATTCGCACTTTCTCCACCATGGTCTTTTGATACGCGAGCGAGACCACCCTACCAAGTGCAAAGTGAACAAATGAGAAACATTTGTGCCACGAACGCGCCGCCACGAAACTGTTGACCATGCTGGCGGAGGCTGATTGTGGATGAGCGCATTTTGCCTTTCTGCGCAACGGCCCGTTCACGAATTTGCCCCTAGTGTCCGCACCGGACGCGGAAACGGGACGTTTGACAATCATGCAGCGCAAGCCACGCCTGACAAGGCGGGACTGGAAGTGGATCGCTTTGCGGGCGACTGGGCTCACGGCGATCGGCGTCGTCGCATCGCTCGGAGGAGCGGAACTCGCCCTCGCGACCTTTTCCGAAGGGCTCAGCCCACCGGGCAAGATTACCGCCGCGGTCTTGCCGATTTTTCTGGGCGGCCCGATCACGTTCTACCTCTCACTCCAAAATGCCCAGCTTCAGGCGGCTTACCGGCGTCTGGAAGCCGCGGCGGCCCGCGACAGCCTCACCTCCTGCCTCAATCACGGCGCCTTTGTAGCCCAGGCCAACGAGTTCCTGCACGGCGCGGAAGCCGGGGAGGCCAGGGGGGCGCTGCTGGTTGTGGACGCCGATTACTTTAAGAGCGTCAACGACCGGTTCGGTCACCATATCGGCGATGCCGCCTTGCGCCAGATCGCGGCCCGTATTCAGGGTGCGGTGCGGGAGGGTGATCTCGTGGGCAGGCTAGGAGGCGAGGAATTTGGCGTCCTGCTGCCTGGTGCTTCCCACACGCTTGCCGAAACGATCGCGGAAAGCATCAGACGCGCCGTGCAGACGATCGAATTCGAGATCGAGGGGAGCCGTTTTTCTCTTTCGGTCAGCGTCGGTGGCGCGGTCTTCGAGCAGAAGGTCGAATACGGCCAGCTGTTCCGCTTCGCCGACAAGCGGCTCTACAAGGTCAAGAATTCGGGCCGCAACAATGTCGACCTGATGTCGTTCGAGCCGGCCCCCGAATCCGGTCCCGTACTTCTCAAGGCCGGATAATAGATAGAGGCGCCAGCTGCCGGACGCCTCCCTTTTCACTTAGGCGTCTGAGACTCAGGCCGAGAGTTTGGCCATGTCCTCATCGCTCATCTCGAAATTGGCATAGACGTTCTGCACGTCGTCATCGTCCTCGAGATTGCCGATCAACCGCATCAGGCTTGCACCTTTCTCGGCGTCGACAGCCGCCGTCGTCTGAGGCTTGAACACCGGCTTGACGCTCTCGGCTTCCCCGAGCGCCGCCTCGAGCGCCGAGCTTACTTCCCCGATGTCCTCAAAAGCGCAATAGATCGTGTGACCGTCCTCGGTGCTCTCCACATCCTCTGCACCCGCCTCGATCGCCGCTTCCATCACCTTGTCGGCATCTCCAACGGAGGCCGGATAATAGATCTCCCCAACCCGGTCGAACATGAAGGAAACCGAATTGGTCTCCCCCAGCGCCCCGCCGGCCTTGGAGAATATGGCACGCACGTTCGACGCGGTGCGGTTGCGATTGTCGGTCAGGGCCTCGACGATTACGGCAACTCCACCAGGGCCGTAGCCCTCATAGCGCACTTCCTCGTAGTTCTCGCCTTCCCCCCCGGCGGCCTTCTTGATGGCGCGCTCGATATTGTCCTTGGGCATGGACTGCGCCTTGGCGTTGTTGACCGCCAGCCGCAGGCGCGGGTTCATGTTGGGGTCGGGCAGGCCCGCCTTGGCGGCAACGGTGATCTCGCGCGCCAGTTTGGAGAAGATTTTCGAGCGCACCGCGTCCTGACGGCCCTTGCGGTGCATGATGTTCTTGAATTGTGAATGGCCGGCCATGTGCGGACAATCCCTCGATAGTCAGATGATGTCGATTGGGTGCCGGTTTATAGTCGGCACGTTCGAGAAAATAAAGATCAGGCGAAATCGGGAAGCGCCTGTGCAAGACTCCCCCCGATACGCACCGGAGATACCTTTCGCGCCAGCCCGGTTGCCGGGTCGGTCTCCACCGCGACCCCGCACAGCGTGGCTTCTCCCTCGGCGGGCGTAAACCGGTTATTGGGAATGCCGGTGAGAAACCGGTTGAGCGGCTCCTCGGGCTCCATTCCGATCACGCTGTCATAATCCCCGCACATCCCGGCATCGCTCAAGAGCGCCGTGCCGCCTTTGAGGATTCGATGATCCGAGGTCGGGATATGGGTGTGCGTCCCCACGACGAGCGTCGCGCGCCCGTCGAGAAAATGCCCCATGGCCTGCATCTCCGAAGTCGCCTCCGCATGGAAATCGACAACGATCGCATCGGCCTGGACGCCCAGTGGACACGCCTCGATTGCCGCCTCGACCGCACGGAAAGGATCGTCCATCGGTGGCATGAACACGCGCCCGACCGCCTGCACGACGAGCACTTGGTGCCCCCTGCGCCCCGAAACGAAAGCGGCCCCGCGTCCTGGCGCGCCCTCGGAAAAGTTGATCGGCCGTACGATGGTATCGTGCCGTGCGATGGCGGTCATCATGTCGCGCTGGTCGAACGCATGGTCGCCAAGGGTGACCACATCGGCGCCCGCGTCGCGCAAAAGCTCGAAATGTGGCTCAGTCAGTCCGCGCCCGTGGCTGGCATTCTCGCCATTGACGATAACAAAATCGAAGCCATAGGCTTCGATGAGGTCCGGCAACCGTGCCGCGATGGCATCGCGCCCCGTCCGCCCTACCACATCGCCCAGGAACAAAAGCCTCATGCTGCCGGGAACTTTTGGACGCCGGCCTCGGTGACGAGCATGTCGAGCGGCAGATCGTGGGCTTCGCGCGGAATGAAATCGAGTTCCTGGCCCGAAAAGGCATAACCCACGAGAAGCGGCTTTTTGGCGTATCCCGCAAGTGTGCGGTCGTAATACCCCTTGCCGTAGCCAAGCCGCGTGCCGAGCCTGTCGAACGCAAGAAGCGGAATGACGACCAGGTCCGGTTCAACCACAGGCGCGGTCTCGGCCGGCGCAAGCGTACCGAATCCCGAAGGATAGAGCGGCTGCCCCTGCTCCCAGAGGCGCATCTCGAGCGGCTCGCCGTCGCCCAGAACAACGGGCAGACAGACCGGCTGGCCCGAATCCATCAGTGCCGTCAGGAGCGGTTTGCAGTCGATCTCGTCGCGGATCGGCCAATAAAGCGCCACCACATCGCTCGCGCTAAGCGGAACGCCTGCGAGAAAATGATTGGCCGCGACCTTGGCCATGTCCGCCCAATCCGCCCGCAAGATCGCCTTGCGCTGCTCGAACGCGCGCTGGCGGAGCCGCGATTTTTCTTCCTCGAACTGGGGAACGGGTTCGAACACGTGGAGCCTCGAAAACAACGCAATATTCAGGTGCCGCCCTGGCCGTGGGATGTGTCGATCCCGGGAAACCTACACAAGTAGGTGGGCGCCGTGTGTCCGAACCCACGGGTCCGGTCAGGGACAGCTCCCTTAAGGATCGATAAGGCCCCGGGGATGCAGTATCCTACACGCACCGGGCAGCACTGGTGATATAGGCGCATTTTGGAATACGGCAAAGGGCAAACCTTTTCATTTCCTGCCGAACCCAGAAAAAGAACAAAACAAAAACGGTAAAAATCGGCTAAGCTGCCGTAATGCAAATGAGCCATCTTCGATTCGCCGGTCTGCCAGAGCGCGACCAGCGCATGGCGGTCGAGGCCATCATCCGAGCCGAGCCGATCCTGATGGATGCATTGGAGCGGTTGCTGGCCATGGCGCTGCCCGATCATTACATCGCCTCGGGCGCCATCTACAACACGGTCTGGAACTCGTTGACCGGCAAGCCGCCACTCACCGGCATCAAGGATATCGACGTCGTCTATTTCGATGACGGCGATCTCAGTTACGAGGCGGAGGACGCCGTGATTAAGGCGGTCGATGCCCAGTTGGGCCATTTGCCTGTGCCTGTCGAGACCCGCAATCAGGCTCGCGTCCACCTCTGGTTTCCCGACCGTTTCGGCTTTTCGGTTCCGCCTCTCCGCTCAAGCGCGGAGTCTCTGGGCCGTTATGCCTCCAAAACGCACGCCGTCGCGGCGCGGCTCGAACGCGACGGCAGCCTGACCCTGGAGGCCCCGTTTGGCCTGGACGACATGTTTTCGTTCCGCATTACGCCCAACCCAGCCTGTGACAACCGGAGAACCCACCACGAAAAAGGCGAACGCGCAAAGAGCGTTTGGCCGCAAGTCGAAATCGTGCCGTGGGCCGAATAGGCCCTCAAATCCCGTCCAGCGAGATTTCCTTGAGCGGATCGCCGCCGTCGATGAACAGCTTGCCGCCGGGTACAAGCGCCGCCTTGATCCGAACAAGTGCCTTTTCGCCGGCTTGCGGATGCCGACCATCGAACGCCCCAACTCTTACAGCCACGGCAATGTCGAAGGGCGCCTCGCCGGGTTCCCGCACAAAGGATTCCGCTGCGACCTGCCGGAAGGTCAAACGGCCGGCGGATATTTCGTCGTCCGACCCTGCAACCGCCTGCCCAACGGCTTTGGCGGATCGGTCGATTGCCAGAACATGGCCCGAGCCGATTCTGTGTGACATCGCACGCGCCATCGCTCCTGGTCCGCAGCCGATCTCCAATACCCGCATCCCATCGCGCAGCGGCAAGGCGTCGACGATGGCCAGCAGTCGCGGCGACAATGCAGAAGCCATTTTGCTCGGCCCTCCCCTGGACGGGGCGACTATAGCGCACCCGCAATTCTGACAGCACCGTCCTCGAACCACGCGTCGATCCGATAGACCTCAGCAATCCTCTCAGGCGTCAACACCTTGGTCAGCGCACCTTGCGCCACCACCCGTCCGTGATCGAGCAGGACGGCACTATCGCAAAATCGCGCCGCCAAAGTAAGATCGTGGAACGAAGCCAGGACCGCTTTCCCGCGCGCCTTGACGGCCTCGAGCAGTACATACTGATAGTGCAAATCGAGATGGTTGTGTGGCTCGTCGAGCAGGTAGATTTCGGGGTCGAGCGCTAGGACCTGCGCGAAAAACAGCCGCTGTTGCTCCCCGCCCGAAAGATGCGTCGCGTCCTCTCCGGCACGGGCCAGTAGGCCCACGATGGCCAACGCTTCCTCGGCCCGCCGTTCAACCTCCGCGCCGCCGAGCCGCAACGGCAAGAGGCCCAGCCGCACAACCTCGATGAGCGAAAGCCCGGACAGCGTTACGGCCTCCTGCACCAACGCCCCGGCCATGGCCGCATAATCGCGCCGCGGCCAAGCCGATATCTCGCGGTCATCGATGACGATCCGGCCCCGGCTTGCCCTATCCGCGCGATAAAGCAGCCGCATCAGGCTCGACTTGCCCGCCCCATTTGGGCCCAGCAGCGCATGGAACTTCCCGCGCTCGAGCGTAAAGCTCACCTCGTCGAGCAGGATCGCATCGCCCTTGTTGAGCCCGACGCCATCCACCGCCACAATCGTATTAGAGACCACGGCGGACCCTCCTCAGGATGAGGACGAACGGTGGAGCGGCAAAGAGCGCGAGCAGCACGCCGAGCGGCAATTCCTCTGGCGCCAGAAGAATGCGGCACAGAAGGTCCACGATCACCAGCACGATCATCCCCAGGACAACAGCCAAGGGCACGAGCCGCCTGTGCGAAGCCCCCACCAGCAGCCGCGCCATATGGGGCACGACCAGCCCCACGAACCCCACGATGCCGGCAATCGCCACGGCCAGCCCGGCGAGAAGCGCGGCCGCCGAGAACAAGCCCGTTCTCAATGCATTGAGCGACACGCCCAGGGCGATCGCCCGCTCGTCCCCCAACAGCACCGCATCGAGTTGAGGCGTGAGTGCAAGGACAGCGGCAAAGACCACCGGAAGCACAAGGGCGAGCGGGACGAGATCGCCCCATTTGGTTCCCGAGGCCGATCCCATGAGAATGGACAGCGCGTTCCGCGTGATGTGCGGATCGGCGATGTGCAGGAAAAAAGCCGAAACCGACGAGAAAAAGAGCGATACCGCAATCCCGGCCAGGATCAGCATCAGCTTGTCCATCCCCCGGCCCGGCCGGAACGCCAGCCCGAGTGTGATGAGGAAAGCAGCCATTGCCCCGGCAAATGCCAGAAGCGGCAACCCGATTGCCGTCGTTACCACCGCCGGCAACCAGACAATTCCCGCCGTCGCCGCTGCCGAAGCCCCCGATGACAGGCCCAAAAGATAAGGGTCGGCCAGTGGATTGCGCAACAGCGCCTGCATGATCACCCCCGCAAGGCTCAACGCCCCGCCCACCAAGGCCACGGCAATGACACGCGGCAACCGCCACTCCCAGATGATGAGTTGAAGGTTGCGCTGGGCCTCGGGCAGACGGAACAATGCCTTAAGACGCTCATCGACCGGTAAATCCGCCGTGCCCCAGAAAACACCCGCCGCAATGGCCAGCGCGAGCACCACTGTTGTGCCGGCCAGCACCAGCCCGTATCTCGATCTGGATCGACCCAATGCCTAGTTATCCTGTGCAAGCGCGGCAGCCAGCCGCTCCACCCCATCGACAAAGCGCAGGCCGAGCAGCGTTTCCGAGAACGGCACGACGATGAAGCGCCCGGATTTGACCGCCTCTAGCTCGGAGAGCACAGGATCGTTCAGCAGGTGATTGCGCTTGTCTTCGGCCGTCGACCATTCCGCCTCGATAAGGACGATCACATCAGGATCGGCCGTCATGACGGCTTCCCAGGCCAGATCTGCCCAGCGCCCTTCGACCTCCCCGCCGATATTTTCGAGACCGACGGTTTCGAGCAGCAGACCCGGCGCACCGCAACAGCCGGCCGAAAACGCCGTATTGGTGCCCGAGTCGTAAAGGAAGGCCTTCAGCCCCTCGCCCGACCGTCCCACTGCCTGAAGGCGCGCCCGAATGTCGGCGGAAATGGCTTCACCCTCGACTTCGACGCCGAAGAGCGCGGCAACGCGCTCGAGATCGATAAAGATCGACTCGGTCGTCATGCGCCGATCGGCCGGGTGGAGATTCCGGCATTCCGCATGAACCACATAGGTCGCGACACCGATCTCCTGCCACTCGCTCTCCGCGCCGAGATTTCGATCGTTGAAGGCCGAGCCAAAGCCGGCAAACAGGAAATCGGGATCCTGGGCCAACACCACCTCTCGCGCCGGATACCGGTCAGCAAGAACCGGAACGGAGGCGTATGCCTGGGCCCACTGTTCCGGGATGGCGTCATCGATATAGGCTGTCCCCACCATCTGCCCTTCGAGCCCTAGCGCCAGCATCACTTCTGTTGCCTGCTGGTTCAGCGTAATCGCACGGGACGGTGTCGCATCGAGCGTCGAAACACTATCGCAGCTCTCGATGGAAAGCCCCTGTGCCTGCGCGCCACCGGCGACAAGCGCGATAGCAGCCGCCAAGGCAAGTTTACCTATGGTCATTGCTGTTTACCTCGTGAATGACAAATTGGGGGAGTGGACGGCGCTCGACCAGCACCGTCCTGACGAAAGTGGAAACGGCCTCTTGAGTGGCGAGCCGGTACCAGCGTCCGGCGGGATAGTGCGCGACCATCGGGCCGTTATTGCATGGGAAGAGGCAGCCCGTGGTTGCGACCAGCGTGCTTCGCATCACGCCCTGCCGGGAAAGCTCATCGTTAAGCACGTCCCGTAACAACCCGGCGCGCCGGTAGACACAGCGCGGACCGGTGCAAACCAGAAGATGGTCGGTATAGGGAGGCACCTCGTCCCAGCCCTTGCCGTCGATCGTGCCCTCTTCGGCATCGACCGGCTGGGCAGCGTCGGCGCGTGCCAGCGCGGATTCCGCAATCGTGCGCAGAACCTCCGCATCGCCGATCTGATCGGTTGCCAGGCTCAGCGAAAGACCGGCGATCGCGCTTTCGCGCTGCCAGACCCCGAGCGCGCCGGGCAGCCATGCGAGAAGACTATCCGAAAACGGCAGCCCCACCGGCTGCACGAGAATATCGCGTGCCCCATCCGCGGCCAGTGCGTCGAGCGCATCCATTGCGCTCTGGCCAGTCCCCTCCATGCGCACGACACGCGAAGCCACCCGGGTTGCTTCGGCCAGCCCGGCCTGCAACTGCTTGAAGCGCCGCCCGCTCAGATAAGGCTGGGAGACGAGAAAAAGAATTGCATCAGGCACGAGAACCCGCCCTTCGCGCATGCGAAGGCGGATACGGCACCCACTGCCACGGCAATGTGAAAACAACCATTCCTGCCCCTTGCCGGCACACCTCGTCCGGTCCGATGAGTCGTTAGCTGTCGGCAGGTCTCCTGGCTCGCGGTTCTGGCGCCGTTCCACCCCCTTCCCAGCCCGAAGGCCAGTGGGATTCGGCAAAACGACTCACCGCTTACAGTTGCGAGGGCAGCCCCGGTTTTGGCCCCTTATGGGTAATCCGCACCGTGTTCCCTTTTCATCCGCACTTCAATTTGGCGGAACCGTCAGCAGGATTTGTTTAGGAAAGGAATCCGCCCATGACAAGCCTAAACGCGCTCCAGCCGCACATGCGGCGCGTCGGGCAGTTCAACGGCAATGGCATCGCCGCCCCGCACCACGCCGCCCGTGCGGACGACCCCCATGATCCCCGTGCGCAGCAGCGGTGTTCCGTCCTCACGCTTGCCGACCATGCGCTTGAGCAGGCCCGGCCGGTAATTGTCGATCTGGCTGCAGGGGTTGCGCAGACCGGTAATTTCGACCGCTGCGTCTGTGCCAAACCGCAGAACCGTTCCCCGCGGCAGGTTTATGAGATCGATCCCTCGTGTCGTCATGTTCTCGCCCAGCGCCCCAAAGGCGACATCAAAGCCCTCGCCGTTGACCTCGTCGAGCAGCTCGGACGCAATCAGATGCACTTGCCTCAGATTGGGTTGATCGGGATTGGCGCGCACGCGGCTGCGGTGCCTGACGGTGACGCCGCTATGGGCATCTCCCGCAACGCCTAACCCTGCAATGAGCCGGATTGCATCGGCACTGGTTTTGGAGAACCCGTGCACCGGGCTCGAATGGACCGCGAGAACCTCGCCCCTCATTGCGGAGCCTGGTCTTGACCTGTCGCATCGATTGCTGTGGCGATGGATTCGATCCGCCGCGCCACGTCCGAGAGCTTGGTCGCAAATTTTGCTTCCATAGCCTCGGCTTCCGCCGCAACCGCGCTGCCCGCGCGGGTAACGGAGTCGAGCTCGGCCTTGAGCGCATTGAGCTTGCGTTCCACCTCGACCAGTTCGTCGACCACCGCGATGCCTGCCATGACCGTCAGGCGCGTGTCCCCGATCTCGCCGAATGCGCCTTTATAGTCGTCGATATACCTGTTGAACCGGCTCGCCAGGGAAGTGAGGTGGGTTTCCTGCCCGTCCTCGCATGCCATGCGATATTTGCGGCCGTTGATTTCGACACTCACCTCAGCCACGGGCTTCGCTCCCGAGCACGTCCCTGATCGAATCGATGGCGTTACCCAGCCGCTGGGACACCATGTCGGCTGTATCGTCGATACGCGTGGCGCGCGCGCGCGCCTCATCGAGTTCGGACGACAACCGCCGATTTTCCGCTTCGAGCTTGCCCACCGACCGCATACGGCTCGAAAGCGCACGCATGGATGTATCGAGCCGGTTCATCGCCCGGTCGAGCCGCTCGGCGGCGGCGTCAAAGCTCTCGCCATTGCCCGCTGACATATCCCTCGGCCCTCCGAATCCCGTCCGCGCCACTTCCCCGACAATAACCCAAATCATGGCGGAAATAGCAAGCACGGGCTTCTCCCGCGTCGATATTGTCCCCGGTGGAGCGTCATTGACTCGAAAGCCGGGTCTGTTATGTGTCTGCCTCGCGCGAACATGCCGGTCCGCTCGGCGTTTTCTCGCCTCTTGATCCACACCTGAGACCGGGGCACCCATGACCGACAGAACCAAACACGATGCCATGGCCAACGCCATCCGTGCCCTTTCCATGGACGCGGTGCAGGCGGCAAACTCCGGCCATCCTGGCCTGCCGATGGGCGGCGCGGACATCGCGACGGTTCTCTTCGGCAAGATCATGAAATTCGACGCGTCCGCGCCCAACTGGCCTGACCGCGACCGTTTCATCCTTTCCGCCGGCCACGGCTCGATGCTGCTCTACTCCGCGCTCTGGCTGCTCGGTTATGAGGACATGTCGCTCGACGACATTAAGAACTTCCGCCAGCTGGGCTTCAAGACAGCCGGTCACCCCGAATATGGCCACGCTGCCGGTATCGAGACCACCACGGGCCCGCTCGGCCAGGGCTTGGGCAATTCGGTGGGCTTTGCCATCGCCGAAGCCAAGCTCCAAGCCGAATTCGGCGCCGATCTCGTCGACCACTTTACCTATGTCTATGCCGGTGACGGCTGCCTGATGGAAGGCATCTCCCAGGAAGCGATTTCGTTGGCCGGGCATTTGAAGCTGAACAAGCTCATCGTCATCTGGGACAACAACGACATCACCATCGACGGCAAGGTCTCGCTCGCCGATTCCACCGATCAGCTTCAGCGCTTCGCGGGTTCGGGTTGGAACACGCTGGAAATCGACGGGCACAACCCCGACGAGATTGAGCAGGCGCTTTTGAAAGCGCAGAAATCCGACAAGCCCACGCTGATTTCCGCCAAGACGGTCATCGGTTTCGGTTCCCCCAACAAAGCAGGAACCAACAAGGCCCACGGCTCTCCGCTCGGCGAGGATGAAATCGCGCTCGCGCGGAAGCAGCTCGGTTGGGATCATCCCGCCTTTGTCATCCCCGACGACATTCTAGCCGATTGGCGCGCCGCCGGTTCGCGCGGCGCTGCTGTTCGCCAGGATTGGGAAGCCCGCCTAGCCGCATCGAGCCACAAGGCAGAGTTCTCGCGCCGTGCCGAAGGCAAGCTGCCCGAGGGCTTTAAGCCGGCCATGGCCGAGTACAAAAAGACGCTCGCTGCGGACAAACCCAAGCTCGCAACCCGTGCCTCCTCGCAAAAGGCGCTCGAAGTGCTCAATGGCGTGGTGCCCGAAACGATCGGCGGCTCGGCCGATCTCACCGGTTCGAACAACACCAACACCAGCCAGACCCAGCCCTTCACCGCCCAAAATCGCACGGGCCGCTACCTTCATTACGGAATTCGCGAACACGGCATGGCCGCCGCCATGAATGGCATTGCGCTGCATGGGGGACTTTACCCCTATGGCGGCACCTTCATGTGCTTTACGGACTATTGCCGGCCTTCGATCCGCCTTGCCGCTTTGATGGGCATCCGCGTGGGCTTCGTCATGACCCATGATTCCATCGGCCTTGGCGAAGACGGCCCGACCCACCAGCCCGTCGAGCATCTCGCCGCCCTGCGCGCCATCCCGAATCTTCTCGTCATGCGTCCCGCCGATGCGATGGAAGCTGCCGAGTGCTGGGAAATCGCGCTCGAGATGGAAAGGACCCCGTCCATCCTCGCGCTTTCGCGCCAGAACCTTCCTGCCGTCCGCGAAGACTATTCATCAGAGAACAAGTCGCTGCGTGGGGCCTACACCCTTTGGGGGGCCGATGATGCCGATGTCGTCATCTTCGCCACCGGCTCTGAGGTCCAGTTTGCCCTCGCTGCCGCAAAAGAGCTTAGCGAGACCGGCATTTCCGCCCGTTGCGTTTCGGTACCGTCCTTCGAATTGTTCGTCGGTCAGTCCGACGACTACAAGAAATCGGTATTCGGCAACGCCAAGGCACGCGTCGCGGTCGAGGCCGGGGTGGAAATGGGCTGGTCGAGGTTCCTGGGCGACAGCGGTCGCTTCGTTGGCATGACCGGCTTCGGCGCCTCGGGCGAGATCAACGATCTCTACGAACATTTCGGCATTACGACCAAAGCCGTTATTGAAGCGGCCAAGTCACAGTTGTAAGGACGGGACGCGAAAGCGCCCCTGCCCTCCCCGTCCGCATTTTCTTTCCAAGGAGCACATCCATGACCGTCCGCGTCGCGATCAATGGCTTTGGCCGCATCGGCCGCAACGTCCTGCGCGCCATCATCGAGTCCGGCCGCACCGATATCGAAATCGTCGCGATCAATGACCTGGGCCCGGTCGAAACCAACGCGCATCTCATTCGCTACGACAGCGTGCACGGCAAGTTTCCGGGCACGGTCAAGGTCGATGGCGACACGATCGATGTGGGCCGCGGCCCGATCAAGGTCACCGCTGTGCGCAACCCCGCCGAACTCCCTCACAGGGAGATGGGCGTCGATATCGTCATGGAATGCACCGGCATCTTCACCTCCAAGGACAAAGCCTCGGCGCACCTTGAAGCGGGTGCAAAGCGGGTGATCGTCTCGGCGCCTGCTGACGGCGCCGATCTGACGGTGGTTTATGGCGTCAATCACGACAAACTCTCCAGCGATCACGTCGTTATCTCCAACGCCTCGTGCACGACCAACTGCCTGGCCCCCGTCGCCTACGTGCTGCATGAAGCCGTCGGCATCGAAAAGGGCTTCATGACGACGATCCACTCCTATACCGGTGACCAGCCCACGCTCGACACCATGCACAAGGATCTCTACCGCGCTCGCGCCGCGGCGCTCTCGATGATCCCGACGACCACTGGCGCCGCCAAGGCTGTCGGTCTCGTGCTCCCCGAACTCAACGGCAAGCTCGACGGAACCTCCATCCGCGTGCCGACTCCCAACGTCTCGGTCGTCGATTTCAAGTTCATCGCCAAGCGCACCACCAGCGTCGAGGAGATCAACGCCGCGATCAAGACCGCTGCCGATGGCAACCTCAAGGGCATTCTCGGTTACACCACCGAAAAGCTCGTCTCGACCGATTTCAACCACGACCCGCATTCCTCGGTCTTCCATATGGACCAGACCAAGGTCATGGACGGCACCTTCGTGCGCATCCTCTCCTGGTACGACAACGAATGGGGCTTCTCCAACCGCATGAGCGATACCGCCGTCGCCATGGCAAAGACGCTCTGATCGGCTTGTGCCCCGATTTGCAGGCGCTCCGGAAACGGAGCGCCTTTTTCTTGCCTATCGTTCCGCCTTGCGCCACTGTGTGCCCGAGGGGGACCACAACCGATAATCCCGAACGGGTGCAACATGACCTCGGCCTTCAAGACCCTTGACGACTTCGATCTCACCAACAAGCGCGTGCTGCTGCGCGTCGATCTCAACGTGCCGGTCAACGGTCACAAGGTGACCGACACGACCCGAATCGAGCGCGTTGCCAAGACGATCCAGGAAATCGCGAACAAGGGAGGACTGCCGATCCTGCTGGCCCATTTCGACCGCCCCAAGGGCAAGGTCGTGCCGGAGATGAGCCTCAAGGTCGTCGTTCCCGCTCTGGAGGAAATCGTCGGCAAGCCCGTAATTTTCGCCGATACCAATTGGACCGATACCGCAGGCGTCAAGGCCGCCATCGCCGCTGCCGATCCGGGCAGCGTCATTCTCGTCGAGAACACCCGCTTTCATCCCGGTGAGGAAAAGAACGATCCCGAGCTGATCGCGCGCATGGCTGCACTCGGCGATATCTATATCAACGACGCTTTCTCGGCGGCTCACCGCGCCCACGCCTCGACCGAGGGCCTTGCCCGAGCGCTCCCATCCGGCGCAGGCCGAGCAATGGAAGCCGAACTCAAGGCGCTCGAAGCTGGTCTCGGCAACCCCAAAACACCTGTCATTGCCATCGTTGGCGGAGCCAAGGTGTCGACAAAGATCGACCTGCTCGAAAACCTCGTCACCAAGGTCGAGGCCCTGGTCATCGGCGGCGGGATGGCCAACACCTTTATCTACGCGCTCGGCTACGACGTCGGTAAATCCCTCTGCGAGCGCGACCTCAAGGAGACCGCGCTCCGCATCATGGACATCGCCGAAGATGCCAAATGCGCGATCATCCTGCCGATCGATGGCGTCGTGGCCTGGCATTTCGAAGCCAACACGCCCTCTCGCATCTATGGGCTCGATGCCATAGACAAGGACGGCATGGTGCTCGATGCGGGTCCGCAATCGATCGAAAAGATCAAGGCAGCGATCAACGAGGCGAAAACGATAGTCTGGAACGGCCCCCTCGGCGCCTTCGAGATCGCCCCCTTCGACACGGCAACCGTCGAGGTGGCGAAATACGCCGCGGAACGCACGCGCAAGGGGCTTTTGACCTCGATTGCCGGCGGCGGCGATACCGTTGCGGCGCTCGCTCAGGTCGGGGTCAAGGATGATTTCACCTACGTCTCCACCGCCGGCGGCGCCTTCCTCGAATGGATGGAAGGCAAGCCCCTGCCAGGTGTGGATGCGCTGACGGCGGGCTGACCGGCCCATGGTTCCCCGCCCTGGCATCATCCCTTCGTTCAATACCAGAACGTCTAATCGATCATCCCGCCCTTCCTGCGGTATTTTCGAGGCTCCGGATTTCCACCAATCTATGGAGCCACGCATTCATGTCTGGTCTGAGCGACATTGCCCGCCAACTCGTAGCGCCCGGTAAGGGCATTCTCGCAGCCGACGAATCCACGGGCACCATCAAGAAGCGGTTCGACACCATCGGGCTCGAATCCACCGAAACCGCGCGCCGCGATTACCGCGAAATGCTGTTCGGCGCTGACGAGGCGATGCGCGAATATATCTCGGGTGTCATCCTGTTCGATGAAACCATCCGTCAATCCGCCTCCGACGGCACGCCCTTTGTCGAAATGCTGCGCGCCAACAACTGCCTGGCCGGCATCAAGGTCGATACCGGCGCCAAGCCGCTCCCCTTCCATGAGGGCGAAACCGTGACCGAGGGCCTCGACGGCCTTCGTGAGCGCCTTGCCGAATACGCCAGGATCGGCGCAGCCTTCGCAAAATGGCGCGGCGTCATCGCAATCGGTGAGAACAAGCCCTCCCGCGCCGCCATCGTTGCCAATGCCCAGGCGCTCGCCCGCTATGCAGCGCTCTGCCAGGAAGCCGGCATCGTCCCCATTGTCGAACCCGAGGTTCTGGCGGACGGCAAGCCGGGCAATCATTCGGTCGATGTCTGCGAGCACGTAACCACCGAGACCCTCGCGGAGGTATTCAAGCAACTCCGCCTCGCCGGTGTTGAACTTGACGGCATTATCCTCAAGCCCAACATGGTTATCCCCGGCATTAACGGCCCAAGGGTCAGTGTCGAGGAGGTGGCCGAACGGACAGTGCGCACCCTCAAGGCCACCGTGCCTGCTATCGTGCCGGGCATCGCCTTCCTTTCGGGTGGCCAGACGTCCGAAGAAGCCAGCGCCAATCTCTCCGCCATGCACCAGATCCCGAACCTGCCCTGGGGACTGACCTTTTCCTATGGCCGCGCGCTTCAGGCAGAGGCACTCGCGAAATGGGGTGGCAAGGCCGAAAATGTCGCTTCCGCGCGCAATGCCTTCATCCATCGGGCGAAGATGAACTCTCTGGCCTCGCTCGGCCAATGGGCCCCCGATCTCGACCGCGCCGCTTGATCACCCCGGATTGGTTAGCGACCGGCGTAGACGCGCCGAACCCGCCGCATCTCCAAACAGACTTCCCATGCTCTGCGGGACGCTGTATCCAACGGCGTCCCTTTTTTGTCATAGTTCGTCGCGAGAAGGGGCGGAAACAACGGCAAGATCAATGGCAGAGCAATTATTCCTTATCGCACCGGACAATGCCGATAGCGCCGGCTTGGCCACAAAGCTAGAAGCCGCGCTTTCGGCCGCGCCCGTGTCTGTCCTGCTTTTGCCGGTCGGCGATCGCTCCGAGACCGAATACGCCGATTTCGTCCAAGCCGTCGCCCCTTTTGCCCAGGCAAAGGGCGTTGCCGTCCTGCTCGAAAACCGCCCCGACCTCGTCAGACACCTCGGCGCCGATGGTGTTCACATGACCTCCGGCATCAAGGCCCTGCGCGAAGCCATCGCCCTGGTCAAGCCCGATTTCATCGTCGGAACCGGCGATATCGGTTCGCGCCACGAAGCGATGCTCCGAGGCGAACTCGATATCGATTACCTGCTGTTCGGAGATCGGGATGAGAGCGACGCAGAAATGGCCGATTGGTGGGCAGAAACCTTCGAGGTACCTTCGGTCTATCTTGCTGGAAGTCCCGACGATCCCGCGGTAACCACCGTCCGCACAGAATTCGTCGGTTTTGGTGGCGCTATCTGGGACGAACCGACCAAACTCGTATCCATGGCGGGCGTACCCGCATGAGAGCGCTCCTTGCAGCCGTCTGCGCGCTCTCGATCACGCTGACCTCCGCGCCTGCCGCCTCCCAGCACCAGCAAATGGACGAAGCCCTCGACATCTCCCGGATGCTGCTTGCCCCACCCCCGGGCGTCGATCCGGCCTATGGCGCCTTCCAGCGCGGCTACTACCTTACCGCCCTACGGCTCGCGATGCCACGCGCGCAGCAAGGGGATGCCACAGCGCAAACCTTGATCGGCGAAATCTATGCCAATGGCCTCGGTGTCCCCCAGGATATCCCGCGCGCCATAAGCTGGTATGCACAGGCCGATGCCAATGGCGATATTCAGGCCAGTTTCCAGCTCGCCATGATTTACCACACCGGTACCGGTGTCGAACGCAACCGCCGCCGCGCCGGGACGCTCTTCAAGAAGGCCGCCGATGGCGGGCATGTCGCCGCCAAATACAATCTCGGCCTGCTCCATGTCGAAGGTGTTTATGCCGAACCCAGTCTCACCCTCGCGGCCGAACTCATAGGCGCCGCCGCCGAAGCCGGTTATGCCGAAGCCCAATACGATTTCGCAATCATGCTTCTTGAAGGGGCTGGCATCGCCCCGGATACCGAACGCGCTGTCGCTCTCATGCGCGAAGCGGCCAACCAGGGTCTCGTCGAAGCCCAGATCGAATACGCAACCCTTGTCTATCTCGGTCAGGGCGTCGAGCGTAACCGCCAGGAAGCTGCCCGCCTTTACGGGCTCGCGGCCCAATCCGGCAATCCCGTCGCTCAGACTCGCTATGCCATGATGCTCGCCGCCGGCGAGGGCGTCGAAGTCGACATGGAAACCGCCGCCATGTTCCGTGCGCTGGCCCGACGCCAAGGCCTTTCCGACGCCAATCTCGATCGGCTTCTGCAGTCGGCTTCGAGCGAAGAGCTCGGCGCCGGCGAGGAGCGCGCCCGCTTCTGGCCCGGCACCGCGCCGACCATTTCCGCGCAGGCTCTCGATCCCGGTGAACCGCTCCCCGCCGAGATCGATTGGACCAACGGCTGACGCGGCACTTGAACGCCGCGCCATTCTGGGGCAAAAGCCAGCCCCATACTCCTTTACCCGATACGGCGGACCCTCTCGCCGGCGCCAACCGAAAAGCAATCAGCCCATGAAGATCAACGGCAACGAAATTCGCCCCGGCAATGTGGTCATGCACAAGGACCAGCTCTGGGTCGCGGTCAAGGTCGATCACGTCAAGCCCGGCAAGGGCGGCGCATATGCTCAGGTCGAACTCAAGTCCATCCTTGGGAACACCAAGCTCAACGAACGCTTCCGCTCCGCCGAAACCGTCGAGCGCGTTTCGCTCGAGCAGAGGGATTTCCAGTATCTCTACGCGCAAGGCGACGCCCTGGTGTTCATGAACACCGACACCTATGAGCAGATCGAGCTCAAGACCGATTTCGTTGGCGAGCGCGCCGCCTTTCTCCAGGACGGCATGATGGTCACGGTCGAAATGCACGAGGACACCCCGCTTGGCGTTCAGCTGCCCCAGCAGGTCACGCTGGAAGTCACCGAGACCGAGCCTGTGGTCAAGGGCCAGACGGCCGCCAACTCCTTCAAGCCCGCCATTCTCGAAAACGGCGTCAAGGTCATGGTCCCGCCTTTCATCTCGACGGGCCAGAAGATCATCGTGTCTACCGAAGACGTTACCTACGTCCGCCGCGCGGACTAACCGGAGGGCTTTCAGCAGAAGTGGGCGGCCACTTTTGCGGTTCGAAAGCGCGACAAGGAAAGAGGCATTATCGCCATGGCCCGTTCGGCGCTCATGAATGTGATGGTCAATGCCGCCCTCAAGGCGGGCAAGGGACTCATCCGCGATTTCGGCGAAGTCGAGAACTTGCAAGTTTCACGCAAGGGGCCCGCCGATTTCGTCTCGGTCGCCGACAAGCGCGCCGAAAAGATCGTCATGGACGAGCTCATGAAAGCCCGCCCCACCTATTCGCTGCTCATGGAAGAGGGCGGAGAGATCAAGGGCACCGACGGGCTGCACCGCTGGATCATCGATCCCATCGACGGCACCACCAATTTCCTGCATGCCGTGCCGATCTTTGCCGTCGCCATCGCGCTCGAACGCAGTGGGGAAATCGTCGGATCGGTCATATACAACCCGGTGATGGACGAGCTCTTTACTGCCGAAAAGGGTAACGGCGTCTGGCTCAACAACCGCCGCCTGCGTGTTGGCAGTCGCAAGCACATGGCCGATGCCCTGCTCGTCACCGGCATCAATTCACGTGGCAATGCAATCGATGCGCTGCAATTGCGCCAGCTTGCCCACATCACGCCCTCGGCTGCAGGTATCCGCCGCTCCGGCTCGATCTCGATTGACCTCGCCTGGCTCGCCGCCGGTCGCTTCGACGGTGTCTGGGAAGCCGGGCTCCAGCCCTGGGACGTTGCCCCAGGCTCTCTGATGGTCAGGGAGGCGGGCGGCTTCATCACCGATTATTCAGGCGGCAATGACGCCATCGCCAAGGGCGAGGTCGTCGCGGGCAATCAGTACCTCCAGCCCGAACTGCTCAAGGCCATCCAGGCGGTCAAATAGTCCAAACGGTAAAAACCGTTAACCAAGTCATTGTCAGGCCACAACGGTCTGAATAAGCTGCCCTCGAAATATGGAGGGAGCGCGGATGCTCCTGCGGAGCTGGACTGAATGACGCAAGCGTACGATCCCTATCATCTCGCGAGCCCTCTGGTATATCTCATCAAGATGGTGATCTTCCTCGTCCTTGTGGCGCTGGTCGCGATCATTCTCCTGCCTCAACTGCTCGAAGCCTTCTGGTCCTCGCCCTTTATCAACGGACTGATCCTATTCGTCCTCCTGGTCGGCATCGCGCTATCTTTCCGGCAGGTCATACGTCTCTTTCCCGAGGTCAACTGGGTCAACTCGCTCCAGAATGGTTCGAGCACCGGTGCACAAAAGCCGCCTGTCCTGCTGGCGCCCGTGGCCGCCATCATGCGCGACCGCCTGGGGGAAACCGTCATCACGCCGGCCTCCATGCGTTCGATCCTCGATTCCGTGGGCATCAGGCTCGACGAGGCTAAGGATACCTCGCGATACCTGACCGGACTTCTCGTTTTCCTCGGCCTGCTGGGTACCTTTTACGGCCTGTTGCAGACGGTCGCCGCCGTCTCCGGCGTCATTCAGGGGCTGGACGTTTCGACCGGGGACACCGGCAACATTTTCGGCAACCTGAAGGAAGGCCTTGAAGCCCCGCTCGCCGGCATGTCGATTGCCTTTGCCTCCTCGCTGTTCGGCCTTTCCGGCTCGCTGGTGCTCGGCTTTCTCGACCTCCAGACCGGCCAGGCCCAGAACGCCTTTTATACCGATCTCGAGGACTGGATGAGCTCGATGACCGAGCTCGACCATCCCATGACCACCATGCAGGCCAATAATTTCGGCGTTTCCGGCTCCGAGATGCAGCAGATGTTCGAGCGGCTGGGCGCCACCATGCAGACCCAGAACTCCTCCCAGAACGCCATCCGCGCCATGGCTGAACTCGCCAAGGGGATCGACGGACTCGTCAAACATATCCGCGCCGAGCAGGAGGATCTGCGCAGCCATATCGTGGAACAGGCCGAGGTCAACAAACGCCTCACAAAATTGATAGATACGCTTCTAGAGGATAGTGATCGCTCCGGCGGACAAGGATAACAGCAATGGCACTCGTCAAGGGCCGCTCGCGCGAGCGGCCGAGCTTCTGGCCGGGCTATGTGGATGCGCTTTCGAGCCTGTTGCTCGTCATCATCTTCCTGCTTTCGCTGTTCATGATCGCCCAGTTCTTCCTCAATCAGGAGATTCTCGGACGCGACACGGCCCTCCAGCGTCTCAACGCGCAGATCGCCGAATTGACCGAATTGCTCCAGCTCGAACGCGCCAATGCCGATGATCTGGAACTGACCATATCGGCGCTCTCGGCCACCCTGGCAGGCGCCGAATCCGAGCGCGACGCGCTCGAAAGCCAGCTGGCCGGGATCGGTTTCGGGCTCGATGAATCCGACGCGCAGATATCCTCCCTCACCTCCGAGCTCGCCTCGGAACGCGAACTTTCGCGCGAGGCATTGGCGCAGGTCGCGCTCCTGAACCAGCAACTTGCTGCCCTCCGCCAACAAATCGGCGCGCTGGAAGCGGCCCTCGAAGCCTCCGAACTGCGCGACCAGGAAAGCCGCACCCAGATCGCCGACCTTGGCAGGCGGCTCAATGTCGCCCTTGCCCAGCGCGTGCAGGATCTCTCGCGCTACCGCTCCGATTTCTTCGGTCGCCTGCGCCAGATTCTCGAAGGCCGCTCGGACGTACAAGTTGTCGGGGATCGTTTCGTCTTCCAGTCCGAAGTGCTGTTCGACGCGGGTCAAGCCCAGATTTCTGCCGAAGGCCGGCAGCAGATCGCATCGCTCGCCGCCGCCATCCTCGAACTCGAAAACCAGATTCCAGCCGATATACCCTGGGTATTGCGCATCGACGGCCATACCGACCGCCGCCCGATCTCGACCCCGCAATTCCCTTCCAACTGGGAACTCTCCGCCGCCCGCGCCATCGCGGTCGCCAAGCTGCTGGTCGAACAGGGCGTCTCCCCCAACCGCCTCCTCGCCGCCGGCTTCGGCGAATTCGCCCCTCTCGATCCTGCCGATACCGACGAGGCCTACCGGCGCAACCGAAGGATCGAGTTCAAGCTGACGGAAGCATAAGACACGGCAAAGAGCGCGAAGAGCTGGTACGCAGCGTCACCACTACAACCCCTGTTCGCTGTTCGCCCCTGTTCACCCTGCCGCCGCCAACCGGAACTGCAACTTCGCCAGTTCCGCGTAGCGCCCGTCCTTTTTGACGAGTTGGTCGTGCGTACCCTCGTCGATCAGCTTGCCCTTTTCGAGCACGAGAATGCGGTCGGCGTTACGGATCGTTGCCAGCCGATGCGCGATGACCAGCGTCGTCCGGCCCTCCATCAGCCGTTCGAGCGCCATTTGCACCAGATGCTCGCTTTGCGCATCGAGCGCTGAGGTTGCCTCATCGAGCAGCAGGATCGGCGCGTCCTTCAAGAGGGCCCGCGCAATCGCCACACGTTGCTTCTGTCCACCTGAAAGCATCACGCCCCGCTCGCCCACCATGGTGTCGAAACCATCGGGCAGGCTCGATGCAAACTCGCCCACGAGCGCCGCATCGGCCGCCGCGATGACGTCCTCCATGCTCGCCTCCGGCTTTCCGAAGCGGATATTGTCCGCGATCGTGCCGGCAAAGATCACCGGGTCCTGATCGACCGAGGCAAACCGCCGCCTTAGCTCGCCCGGCTCGGCGTCCCGCACGTCCACGCCATCGACCGTGATCCGCCCGCCCGCAACATCGTAAAAGCGCTGCAGCAGGGCAAAAACTGTCGATTTGCCCGCGCCGGACGCGCCTACCAGCGCCACGGTCTCTCCTGGCCCCACCGCAAAGCTCAGGCCAGAAAGAATTGGCGCTTCGTCGCGCGTGATATAGGTGAAATCAACGTTTTCGAACGCCACGGTTCCCTTGGCCGGCACCGGCAGCGGGACCGGATCGGGCCGAATGGGCAGGCCGGGCTTGGTATCGAGCAGTTCGATCAGCCGCTCGGTCGCCCCCGCCACCTGCTGAAGCGTTCCGAAAAGATCGCTCATATTGGTGAGCGCGCTTGTCGCCACCACGGCATATATTCCGAACTGGGTCAGCTCGCCCACCGTGACGCTCCCCGCGAACACGGCTCGCGTACCGAGCCAGACGAGCCCCACCAAGGCCACCATCGAGACGAACAGCACCAGGCCGATCAGCCCCGAGCGGGTCAACAGGCGCTTGAGCTCGGCCCGGTAGCTTGCCTCGGCAAAACCCCGGAAAAGCTGCTGCTGCTTGTCTTCCTGAACGAAGGACTTGACCGTTTTCACCGAGGCCAGGGTTTCGGTGATCATCGCCGAAAGGTCGGCCAGAGAATCCTGGGTGACCCGAGAAACCCGCCGCATCCGCTTGCCCATGAAAACCAGCGGCAACACGATGATGGGGATGACGATCACTACGCCCAGCGCAAGCTGGAAGTTGGTGAGGAACATCATGACGACCGCGCCGACCATCAGGATGAACGAGCGGATGGCGAGCGATGCCGACGAGCCCACCGCCTGCCGGATCGTTGCCACGTCGGCATTGAGCCGTGAGGTCAGCTCCCCCACGCGATTGACATCGAAGAATGTCGCATCGAGCGTCAGGAGATGGTCGAACACCTGTTGGCGCAGGTCCGCGATCACCCGCTCTCCGATAACGGAAATGAAATAGAACCGCGCCGACGCGGCGACGGCCATGATCGCAGCGATGATAATGACGACCCAGGCGTAGCTGGAAACGACGTCGAGATTTTCCGCCGCAAACCCCTCGTCGATAAAACCGCCGGCCAGATACGGGATCGAAAGCGAGGTGATCGCAGCAATCAGCAGGAACAGAAGCGTCAATGTCAGCCGCACGGGATAGCGGAGCAGAAACGGGAGCAACCGTTGAAGAGGTGCGAGCGAACGCGCCTTCTCCCCTGCCTTGAGACGCGGTGGCTGGGGTGTCGCGGCCGTTTGGCTGTCGGAAGTCTCGGTCATCGGGGCCATATAGCACGGGTTGAGAAGGTGACCCTAGTTAGGCTCTCGCGTCTCCACCCGCAACCGGGTTCTCACTTGGGGGTCAGTTTGCGACGATGTTTCGCGCCTCTTGCGTTCGCCGCCACCTTTGGGTAAAAGGCCGCCAACGCATTTACTGACAGTACCGTCCGGGCGCGAGCAGCGCCCGTTTGATTTAGGGCCGAAGCCATGAAGAAAGACCTGCATCCCGACTATCACTTCATCACCGTGGTGATGACCGACGGGACCCAGTACAAGACCCGCTCGACCTACGGCAAGGAAGGCGACACCCTGCAGCTCGACATCGACCCCAAGACCCACCCGGCCTGGACCGGCGGTTCTGGCCACCTTGTCGACCGCGGCGGCCGCGTCTCGCGCTTCAAGGAAAAGTTCAAGGGTATTCTGGGTTCGTAAGCAACCCGGACATCCTCAAAAGACAAGAAACCCGGCCATCGCGCCGGGTTTTTCGTTTCTGCGGCCGTGACTCGGATCGTTTGGCATTTTAGTGTTGTCAGGACATAGTAGCACGACTGCCGAGCCCTATGATAACCGCAATATTCCAATCGCCTTGGCGAGCCCTGATTCTCGTACTGGTACCGCTGGCTCTAACGCACGCACTTCTTATTGCCGGTCCACAAACCGGAGCACCATTCTACCTCGCGTACGCCGCCATAAACATCGCAGCAATTACCTTCGCCCATTTCTGGACGCCGGTACCAACAGCAAAGCCGGTGCTGCTATTCCGCTGGTATGCAACGGCGCTTGGATCTCTAGCGCCGATTGGGTTTGTCGTGTTTATCAATCTTTACTTGGGCACGCATCATCCACTTTTGCTTTGGCTAGCTCATGCCGCAAATCTGGTAGGGTGCTGGTGGGTAAACGATCAACTGCCCAAAAGCATCGGCCCAAGCGCCAGCGTGCCTACCCGCCAAACGCCGCCTTGAGCTTGTCCAACTGCGCCGCCACCGCGTTCCCGCCGTTGGGATCGGGCTTTTCCTCACCCCGCTCGATCCTGTCGAACTTGACGACACGCGTAAAAAGCCGATCTCCCTTTTCGATGAGGGCATGCATCCGCTCAGGCAATTCGTCCCACCCTGGACCGCCGCGATCGGAAGGAAGCGTCGAGAATTTGACCTTGGACTTCTCGGCCCGCGCCTGATCGGCACTGATTTCCCCTTCGTTGACGGCCCGTTGCAGCAATAGCCATGAGGCAATCTGCATCAGCCGCGTCGTCATGCGCATGCTTTCGGTCGCATAAACGAAGGACGCCTCCCGGCTCAGATTCTGGCTCTCGGCGCGGCCATTGCCATCGAGATAGGCAGCCACTTCCTCGATAAGACTCATGCCCTCGCGATAGAGCAGATCGAACCCACCCGAGGCCAGGAGCCGCGGGGTCAAGGCAACCGCGTCTTTCTTTCCGGTAATGTTATCGTCCACGCTTTGGTCCTCTTGCCGGTCGCGGATGGCATAGTGGTCCGATATTAGGGCGAAAAGGGGAAAAGGTCATTAACGGGCCATATCGCATATGCCGTTAGCCTTAATTTCCACCACCCCTGAAAAGAAAAAAGAGCCGTCAGATGAACGGCTCTCGAAAGTTAACAGGGAGGCGTCAAACAGAGGGAAGGAACCGCTCTGAAGACCCAGTCGAAACTGGATAACCAAACCCTAAGCCGATCGGGTTAATTTTAACTTAACGCGACTCTTTTTCTTAACCCTGACGGATCATGAATCGCCAATAAGACTCAAAACTTGAAAACTGCGTCTGCTGCAGAGCGGCTTTTCGCCTTGGTTTCAATGACCTTTTCCAGCCGCACGATCTCGTCGCGCAAGAGCCCGATCCTCGCCTCGAGCTCCTCGATCGAAAGCGCGTCGAGTACCGCACCGACCTCGTGAACCGGTTTTTTGCTGGTTATTTCCTCGTCCACCGCCGTCCTCCTCAAAAGGAAATCAGTCGGATCGAATGTCCTGATAGTCTTTTGTAGCGGGCTTCCCCCGGAACGTCACCCAGAAGAAATTGAGCGCGTAATCCATGCCGGTCTTGAAGACGCCCTCTTTCTTCAAACGCCGTCCGGACGTCTTCATCTTGAGCCGGAACGTCCATTTGACCTTGCCGATCCGCGCAAGCCTCACCGCGACGTCGGTATCCTCGCCATAAAAGACGATGGACTTGTCATAGCCGCCGGCCTGAGCCCAGGCTGCGCGCCGGAAGATGAAGTTGCCGCCCTGGATCACCGAGCCCACCCGGAGAATAAAGCGGTTGAGGATGTAGATCGCGTAGGTGACGCCATAAAAAAGCTTCACCAGGAACTGGTCCCACGTCGAAAGGTCGTAGTAGACGTAAGGCCCGCTCAGCGCGACGAGCTTTTCGTCGGCATCGAATTCGGAAATCACCGTGTCGAGCCAGCCCGGCGGCACGATCGTGTCGCCGTCGATATTGGCGACAAGGTCCGCCTGTGTGGCATCAAAACCCGCGGCGCGCGCGTGGACCAGCCCCTTTTGCGGTTCGTCGACCACCCTGACGCCTGCAAATGACCGTGCGATTTCCCCCGTGCGGTCTATCGAGGCGTTGTTGACGACGATCACTTCAGCCTCCGCGCCCAGCCCCGACCTTTCAATTTCGGCCAGAACCGATTCAAGGCAACGGCCGATCAGCACTTCCTCGTTATAGGCGGGGATGACAAAGGCTAGTTTCATCTCGATGTCCCGATCTTGAATTGCCCGGGCAATTACAGGGCTTTGCCCCCCTTAGCAATAAAAAGCGGTCCCTATGTGTCCCTTCTCCTATGATTAACATTGCGCAAATCGGCCTTGTTCCCTATATTGGCTGACGAATTTCCCCTCATCCCCCATGGCGATGCGGGCGGCCCGATCAGAAAACCGGGCCGCAGCGACAGGAGACTATTGTCAATGGCCACACAACTGCTCATGCCCAAGGCAACCGCCGTATGGTTGGTTGAGAACACTGCGCTCACCTTCAAGCAGATCGCCGATTTCTGCGCCCTGCACCCGCTCGAAGTCCAGGGCATCGCCGACGGCGATGTTGCAGGCGGCATCAAGGGCGTGAGCCCGATCCAGAACGGGCAATTGTCCCGCGATGAAATTGCCCGCGGGGAAGCGGACGGGACCTACAGGCTCAGGATTTCCGAACCCAAGGTGAAGGTGGCCGCCCCCAAGCGGCGCGGCCCGCGTTACACCCCGACCTCGCGCCGCCACGAGCGTCCCAACGCAATCAAATGGCTGGTGCGCAACCATCCCGAACTCAAGGACGCCCAGATCATGCGGCTGGTCGGGACGACGAAATCGACCATCGAGGCCGTCCGCGAAGGCGCGCACTGGAACAGTGCCAACCTCACGGCGATGGACCCGGTAACGCTCGGGCTCTGCAGCCAGATCGAGCTTGATATGGAAGTGCGTAAGGCGGCCCGCAGCGCCGGGATCACCGAAGATGCGCCGGAAGGTACCCGCCTGTTGACTGCCGAGGAAGCCCTGTCCCGCGCCCAATACGCATCCGAGGAAGAAGGCGAAGCCGGTGCTGACGCGGCCCAGACCGAATACGCCGCCGAGCGGGAAGCCGAATCGGTCTTTGCCAAGCTCAAATCCCTCAAAGGCAACAATGCCGACGAGGAACAGGACTAAGGTCCGATCGGCCCACCCCAACCCCGGCAATCCTTGCCGGGGTTTTCTTTTCCAGCCTAACCGCGCAACCGCCCATGTTCGATCCAGCATTTTTCGCCGTGGCCATTGCGGCGGTCTTCATCGTTGGGCTTTCGAAGTCCGGGCTCGTTGCCTCGATGGGCATGGTCGGCGTGCCGCTTCTGACCCTCGTCATGCCCGCCCGCGATGCGGCGGGAATGATGCTGCCTCTCCTCTTGATCATGGACGCCATCGCACTCGTCGTGTACCGCCGCGAGGTCGACTGGCGCATCTTCTGGATCCTGCTGCCCGGCGCCATGCTCGGCACGGTGATCGGCTGGGCGCTCTCGGCTGTGGTCAGCGAAGCGATGGTCCGGCTCGCGATTGGCGTCGTGACGCTGTTGTTCGTCCTCGACGCCTGGCTGCCCCTGCGCAAGAAGCTCGAGGGCCTGCCCCCCTCGCGCCCGTGGGGTACATTCTGGGGATCGATTGCCGGGTTTACGAGCTTCATCAGCCACACCGGGGGACCGCCGGTCCAGATTTACATGCTGCCCCTAAAGCTGCCACCGGTCCTTTTTGCCGGCACCAACGCGGTGCTCTTTGCGGTCATCAACGCGGCCAAGATAGTTCCCTACTTCTTTCTCGGCCAGCTCTCCGTCTCCAACATGCAGGCGGCAGCAACGCTCGTACCCGTTGCGATCGGGGCGATGCTGCTCGGCGTCTTCCTCGTGCGCCGCATCTCCCAGACGCTATTCTACAGGATCGCCTATATCCTGATCTTCCTTCTGTCCATCAAGCTCATTTACGACGGGATCGTCGGGGTATTCTGGGCATGAAAAAAGGCCGCAGCGGCAAGCTGTGGCCTCACATTCCCATCCAGTCGAACCTCTCGATAAAGAGAAAGCGCCAGATCAGAAACAGATCAGTGAAATTCGCTCTTAGTGCTGGGTCTCACGCTGCGCGCGTGTCATCTGATCCTTGACTTCGAGCTTCTTGCGCTTGAGAGCGGCGATTAGGAGTGCATCGCGCGCCGGATGGCGCATCTCCTGTTCGATCTTGCGTTCCAGATCCTGGTGTCGCCGCTCCAGAGAGGTGATGTAAGTCTGTGAGGTCATAGTCACTCCTTTCATCATTGGACGACAATATGGTCACAGACTTTGCCGCCTTTGTCCAATGGCAAATCTGTGGCAAGAAGGTGCAAAGGAAAAGGCCCCACCGTCGTGGTTAGCGGGGGGTAAAAACGGAGCGGGCGGAAACCGATCAATGCTGCCACTCGATAAGGAACAGGAAGCCCGCTTGGGGCTGGAACTCGCGACCAAGCGGCAGGAGCATGCCGATCTTGACGCCGCCATCACCACTCTCACAAAATCGGGCCTCGCTGACGCCACGCTCCTTCAGCGACTCAAAAAACGCAAGCTGGCGCTCAAGGACAGGATCGTTCAGCTCGAGCGCATTCTGCTTCCCGATATCATTGCGTAACATCAGATCCCGGACAAAAGGAAACGCCGCCCAAATGGACGGCGTTTGCAACTAAGCGTTCTTACAAATGTCGATTAGCGACGGCCGGTGGAAACACCTGCCTCACGCTGAGCGCGCTTACGAGCCAGCTTGCGGGCCCGGCGGATTGCCTCGGCCTTCTGGCGTGCCTTCTTTTCAGAGGGCTTCTCGTAATAATTGCGCAGCTTCATCTCACGAAAAACGCCTTCGCGCTGAAGCTTCTTCTTGAGCGCCCGGAGCGCCTGATCGACATTGTTATCGCGAACGACTACTTGCACGCGGAACACCGCCCTTTCGGTTTGAGTATCGGCTGAAATTGAACGCACGGGGCCAATAGAACCCTTGCGCCGACCGGCACGTGCCAGTCACCGTGGTGGCGCACTTACCAGAGCCAAGCCGGTTTGTCCACCGTTCAGGCCGAAAATCAGGCGGTTTCGCTCTTGGGCAAGCCAACGATATTGATATGCCCCATCTTCCGGCCCGCCCGGATTTCACCCTTGCCGTAGTGATGAGGCTGGACCCCGCGCGTCGAGCGCACCGCTATGGCGGCCACCTCTTCGCCGATCAGGTTTTCCATCACCACATCCGCGAGCCGGACCGGATCGCCCAGCGGCCAGCCGCAGATCGCCCTGATGTGATTCTCGAACTGGTCGGTGACGCAGACAGCTTCCGTCCAATGCCCGGAATTGTGCACCCGCGGCGCGATTTCGTTGACCATCAATTGAGGGTCGTCGCCGTCCCTGACGACGAAGAATTCGACCCCCATCGCACCCACGTAATCGAGCGCATCGGCCACGGCCCGAGCCATTTCGCTTGCCCTGCGTGCCGTTGCCGGGACGATTTTCGCAGGCAGCGTCGATGTCTTGAGAATATGGTCCGTATGGACGTTCTCGGCCGGATCGTATGTAACCGATTGCCCGTCAGCGCCGCGCACGACGATGACGGAAATCTCTTTCTCGAATGGAATGAACTTCTCTAGAACGAGTTGAACGCCGCCGATCTCGGCCAAGGCCTTTTCGGCCTCCTCCCTGACGCGGATCGTGCGCTGCCCCTTGCCGTCATAGCCCAGCCGCGTTGTCTTGAGGATGGCGGGATAACCGATTTCAAGCAGCGCCGCATAAAGATCGCCGCGCACCATCACCGGCTTGTAGGGCGCCACGGCAACACCCGCGCGCTTCAAGAACCGTTTCTCGGCCAACCGGTCCTGCGAGAATTCGAGCGCCTTGGGACCGGGACGTACCGGGGCGTGGCGCGCGATAACCGCCGCGGTCTCGACCGGCACGTTTTCGAATTCATAGGTGACGACATCGACCGCTTTCGCGAACGCCTCGAGCGCAGCCTCGTCGTTATAGGCCGCGACGGTCTTGTGCGGGGTCACCTCGAACGCCGGACTTTCGGGATCGGGGCAAAAGATATGCGTCTTCATTCCCAGCCGGCTCGCGGCCAGCGAAAGCATCCGCCCAAGTTGTCCGCCCCCGAGAATCCCGACCCGGGAGCCAGACCGCAACACAGTTCTCTCACTCATCGTCGCGTGGGAACTCCGCCACCGCATCGGTCTGCGCCTGCCGCCAGTCGGCCAGCCGTTCGGCCAGCCCTTCGTCGCTCAGCGAGAGCACGGCGGCTGCCAGCAACGCGGCGTTGATCGCTCCGGCCTTGCCGATGGCAAGCGTACCCACCGGAATCCCGCCGGGCATCTGGACGATGGACAAAAGACTGTCCTCGCCACGTAGCGCCTTGCTTTCGACCGGAACTCCGAACACGGGCAGCGTCGTCAGCGATGCAATCATCCCCGGAAGATGCGCGGCCCCGCCGGCGCCCGCGATGATCACCTGAAATCCGTTGCTCCGGGCAGTTCGCGCGAAATCGACCATCCGCAACGGGGTTCGATGCGCCGAAACGATGCGCGCCTCGTAGTCGATCCTCAACGCCTCGAGCGTTTCGGCGGCAAACCGCATGGTCGGCCAATCCGACTGGCTACCCATGACGATGGCGATCGGGGGAGATGTCAGCACGCAAGGCCCTCTCATCGCATTCAAAGCCCGGCTTTAGCGGATTAGGCCCGTGCCCGCAAGCATGGCGAAGCAGGGGCGCATCTCATGGGATCATGACCCCCACCTGTCCGCTCGGCAGACTGATAGCCGGGTCAGCGATTCTGGTTGCCGTTGCCGCCGTGGCTCTGATTGGGATTGTTGCAGTTGTTGCCCTGGCCGTGCCCGCCGCTGTTGCCCGCGCAATTGCCATTTCCGGTTCCACCGCCAGACCCGGACTGTCCGGACCCTGCGCCCTGCCCCGAATAGGTAAAGCCTTCCGACCGTGGGACGTGGAAGGCGCGCTTATAGAGCGGAATGTCGGCCTCGATCGCGTAGCCGACGACGGGCGTGTACCGGTAACATCCTTCGGTCGCGATGATGAAATGGCCGCGCGCCAGATCAATCATGGCCTGCGGCAATGTCATGTCACCCGAACATCCTGCTGCGCTGCCCTCGCGCGTTACCGGCTCGAAAAAGGTGTAGGTGCCATCCTGTGCAACCCTGGCGACCGCGATGCGGAGCGTGGTGCGGCCGGTTTCAAAGGGGCGCAGTATGGTATCGCCCAAAGCCAGCGCTCCGGTGAGCTCGTCCCGCGTAACCCGCCCCGACATCTGCGAGGAAACATCGCCGATCGTATGAGTAAGCTGGGCGAGCTTGCGGTCCGCATCAAGTCCCTGGCTCAGATCCACCGCGCCGAGGTAAACGAGAAGCAGGATCGGAACCAGAAGAGCGAACTCGACTGCTGCCACACCGGCCTGTGCGAGGGCGAATGCAGCGGCCCTGGTCCGTACAGCGCTCAGAATTGACAGCCCGTATTTCAAAGGTCCACTCCCCGTGCAGATCGTTTCCACACAGGATTCAGCCTAGAAAACCCGGCCTAAGCCGGACTTAACCGGCAGGTCCGATTGCTTTCATGGTGAACGATCGATTGACTGAAGTCAGGACACGTCCGCAAAAAACGCCTTTGCTCGCTCCCAGATCCCGCGTGCCCACATGTCGCCATGCCCCGCACCTTCTTCGATCCATAGATCGTAGGTCACCGGGATTTCCTCATAAAGCCGGTACGCATTGCTCACGGAAATCGTGCTGTCCGCAGTCCCGTGTGCAACAAGCACCGGCGCGCCAACCTCCCCAATCCATTGATTGGAGGGAAACTGATCGAGCATCAAAAGCCCTACCGGCACATAGGGATAACGCTCCGCGGCCACGGACACTGCCGAATAGAACGGCGTTTCGAGTAGCAGCGCAGGTGTCTCGCGCTGGCTCGCCACCCAAACGGCGGGCGAGGCGCCGAGCGAACGCCCCCAGACCATTATCGGGTCGCCCTTATCCGCCACCCAGTCGTAGGCCGCCAGCGCATCGGCAAGGATATTGTCCTGGGTAATCGTTCCCGGCGAGAGCGGGAAACCCCTGTAGTCGAATGACAAGAACCCGTATCCATCTGCTTGGAAAGCGGCAAACCGCCGGTATTCGGAGGAAAAGCTCTGGGAGTTCCCCTTGAGGTAGAGGATTACCGGCATTCCCGGCGCCGGCCTGCCGTACCAGCCGGTAATCGTCTCCCCATTCGAGGTCGGAATGGTCACCACCTCCCCTTCGAGGCCCACCTCGGCGATCTCGAAAACATCGCCCGTGGGGGCAAAGAAAAAGGCGCGCTGATTGACGTAAAGATAAGCCAGCACGCCCACATAGACGGCGACGAGCACGATGACGGCACCAGCGGAAATCCGGCGAACAATACGCATCCGATTCTACCCTCGAAAAATCACACTTAGACTCAACCCAATGCAGCAGACGTTGGCAAGTCCTTGCCCTAAAGCTCCTCCTCGCCCAGCGCCACGCGGAACGCCCGCGCGAAAATCTCTGCCGGCTGCCCGCCCGAAATGGCAAACCGGTTGTTGAAGATGAAGAAAGGCACCCCGTTTATCCCCTGTTGGGACGCCGAAAGTGCCATTGCCCGGGTCGTGTCGTGCTCGCTTTCGTCCGTCAGCACCACCAGCGCCGCCTCGCGCGTATAGCCATGTTCCTGCGCGATGTCGGCCAGCAGTTCCCAGTCGGCGATGTTCCTGCCTTCGAGAAAATAAGCCGCTGCATAGGCCTTGGCGAGGCCATACTGGTGCTCAATCGGCGCCAGACGGATCAGCGTGTGCACCTCGATGGTCGGATAGCTCAATGGTTGTACGGAAATATCGAGTGGCACGCCCGCGTCGCGCGCCACCTGTTCGACCCGTGCCTGCATGGCATCGACGTCCCCGCCATATTTGGCCTTGAGCCGTTCCTTGGTGTTCACCCCTTCCTTGGGCGTCGACGGATCGAGCAGGAACGGATGATGGGTAATCTGGACATCGACTTCCGGGTCGAGCGCCGACAGGGCTTCATCGAGCCGCGCGGTCCCGATGAGACACCACGGGCAGACGACATCGGTGAAAAGGTCGATGTGGATCGATTTGGTCATGGGACGTCCTTTGCGTTCGGCCCGCAACATGGTCGCCAGGAAGAGGGTCCGCAAGTACGTACACCGATGTTAGCGCGTGGAAAACGCCAGCCACGCCGCAACCACGACAAGCAGTACGCCGAAAACCGCCCCGAGCACCTTGCGACGGTCGTCGCGCACAAAAAACGGCTGCAGGCTTCCAGAGGCAAGAACGATAAGGGTATGCACCAGCGTCGCCGCGAATACATAGACCGCCGCCAGCATGGCGAACGCCCAGCCGCCCGCCTCGGCGGGAAGAAAATTGGGCAGGACCGCCAGATAGAATACTGCGGCTTTTGGATTGAGCAGGTTGGTGATCAGCCCGCGTCGGAAATACACCGCGCCGCGGTCGGAAAACCCGTTGTCCGGTACTGGTTTTTGCGCATCGCGCCAGCTGTCATAGCCTAGCCAGACGAGATAAATCACACCTGCCCACCGGATGGCCTGATAGAGGACGTCGTTCTGGGCGATCACCGCCGCAAGCCCGATCGCTGCAAGCGCGCCGACAATCGAAAGTCCAAGCGAAACGCCCGCCACGGCGAACATCCCGGGTTTGCGCCCCCGCTCTGCGCTCAAGAGCGCCAGATACGCCATGTTCGGCCCCGGCGTTATCTCCACAGCCAGCGAGGTGAGTAAGAAGGCCAAAAGAGTGGCGAGCGGAATTACGTCCATCGATACCTGTTACCGTTGTCCTCAAGCGGGCAGTCGCAATGCGGACGGTATCGCATCTCAAGCCGTTCAGGCCAGTGCGGTCGCTATCACGCGCATACCAGCCCGACTGCTGACACGTCCTGACGCATTGTTGCACGAGGATGAAAGTCACCCCCACCACTAAGGAACCGCCCATGCGCCCCCTTGCCCTCAAAATGGGAATCAAACCCCAGGCCAATGCGTTCTTTGCGGGCGCGCCCCCAGGGGTTCTCGACCGCATGAACCTGCCGCCCTTGGCGATCGCCGAGAGACTGGATGGACCGATGGACTACGTCCACCTCTTCGTCACGACCCGCGCCGCGCTCGAAGCCGCCCTACCCGATCTCCGCAAACATCTGGCGTCCGGAGGCAAGCTCTGGGTTTCCTGGCCCAAGGGTGGCCGGCTCGGCACAGACCTCAACCTCCGCGAGGTCATCCGCATCGGTTACGATCACACCCTCGTCGAAAGCACCTGCCTCAGCATCGACGACATCTGGTCGGCCCTCAAATTCACCCATCCGGTGCCCGGCCGTGTCTACAACAACAGCTATGGCACACTGCCGGATCGATAAGTCGAAAAAAAGGGGAGCCCGCAGGCTCCCCTTTTCATGGCGCCCCACCGCGCTTTCTTGATCGCATCAATGGTGCATCGATTTGACGATAGTCTCGGTGACCTTCTTGGCGTCGCCGAACAGCATCATGGTGTTGTCGCGGAAGAAGAGTTCGTTCTGAACCCCCGCATAGCCCGCTGCCATGCCACGTTTGATGAACAGCACCGTCCCGGCCTTTTCGACATCGAGGATCGGCATCCCGTAGATGGGGGAGGTCTTGTCGGTCTTCGCCGCAGGGTTGGTGACGTCGTTGGCGCCGATCACGAAGGCGACGTCCGCCTGCGCGAATTCGGAATTTATGTCCTCGAGCTCGAACACCTCGTCATAGGGCACGTTGGCCTCCGCCAGGAGCACGTTCATGTGCCCCGGCATACGCCCCGCCACCGGATGGATGGCGTATTTGACCTCGACACCGGCCGCCTTCAATTCGTCCGCCATCTCGCGCAGCGCGTGCTGGGCCTGCGCCACCGCCATGCCGTACCCGGGGACGATGATCACCTTGGACGCATTGGACATGATGAATGCAGCATCCTCGGCCGAACCTTGCTTGACCGGACGTTCTTCTTCTCCAGCCCCGGCGGCGGTGGCATCGTCGCCCCCGAACCCGCCTAGGATCACCGAGATAAACGAGCGGTTCATAGCCCGGCACATGATGTAGGAGAGGATCGCGCCTGAAGAACCGACCAGTGCGCCGGTGATGATCAGCGCCGTGTTGCCGATGGTAAAGCCGATACCGGCTGCCGCCCACCCCGAATAGGAGTTGAGCATCGAAACGACCACCGGCATATCCGCGCCCCCAATGGGGATGATCATCAACACACCCAGCGCAAAGGCGATGAGCGCGATGATCCAGAACAGCACCGGATCGGCCGTGACCGCGAAAATGGCGATAAGCACCACCAGCGCGATACCCAATCCCAAATGGATCAGGTGCCGCGACGGCAGCAGGATCGGCTTGCCCGACATGCGCCCGTCGAGTTTCAGAAACGCGATGACCGAGCCGGTGAAGGTGAACGCACCCACCGCCGTGCCGATGCTCATCTCGATGAGCGCCTGGGTGTGGATATGCCCGATTTCGCCGATGCCGAAGGCGGTCGGCGCATAGAGCGCGGCAGCCGCCACGAACACGGCCGCCATGCCCACCAGCGAGTGGAATGCAGCGACCAGTTGCGGCATCGCCGTCATCGGCACGCCACGCGCGATATAGGCGCCGATCCCGCCGCCGATGCCGATACCGGCAATGATCAGCACCCAGGTGAACGGGTCGGTCGGCGCAGCGATGGCCAAGGTCGTCACGAGCGCGATGCCCATGCCCACCATGCCGAAATAATTGCCCCGCCGCGCCATCGCGGGATGGGAGAGCCCCCTCAGGGCCAGAATGAACAGCACGCCCGATACGAGGTAAAGGACAGCCGCAAGATTTGCTGAAAACATCTCCGGTCAGCCCTTCTTCTTGTACATGGCCAGCATGCGCTGGGTGACGAGGAACCCGCCAAAAATGTTGACCGATGCCATAATGAGGGCGAAGAACCCGAACCAGCGCGCCGGGCCATCCTGCCCGACATTTTCAACCGCCACCGCCAGAAGCGCACCCACGACGATCACCGAGGAGATCGCGTTGGTCACCGCCATCAGCGGCGTGTGGAGCGCCGGCGTCACGCTCCAGACCACGTAGTAACCCACGAAGATCGCCAGAACGAAGATCGAGATGAAAAAGAAGAAGTAGTCGATTTCGCCGCCCATCACTGGCCTCCATCTTTCCTGGCTGCGGGCTTCTTGGCCAGAGCTTTTGCCGTGGTCGCCTTTGCGGCAGGTTGTTTTGCCGCCGCCGGTTTGGCCGCAGGCTTGGCGGCCGCAGCTTTGCCGCTCTTGTTCGCCGCCCCGGTCTTGGCGGGCGCTTCAGGAACCGGCTTGTCGTCTGCCTTCTTCGCAGCGGGCTTTTTTGCCGCGCCGGACTTCGACGCCGCACCGGTTTTTGCCGGCGCTTCCGCCTTGGCCTCGGCGGGCTTGGCTGCCGGCTTTTTGGCAGCAGACTTTTTGGCCGTCGCGGGCTTGGGCGCGGGCGCATCGCCTGCAAAGCCCGGATGCACCACCGCGCCGCCGCTGGTCAGGAGCGTCGCCTTGACCAGTTCATCTTCGGCATTGACCGCGATGGCCTTCTTGTCCTTGTCGATCATCGTCTCGAGGAAGGCGAGAAGGTTCTTGGCATAAAGCTGGGAAGCGGTCGCTGCGACCTTGCCGGCCAGGTTAAGCGTACCCAGGATGGTGACGTCCTTGTGCACCACCACCTTGCCCGGTTGCGTCAATTCGACATTGCCCCCACGCTCGGCAGCCAAATCGACAATCACCGATCCCGGCGCCATCGATTCCACCATCGCCTTGCTGACAAGGCGTGGCGCCGGACGGCCTGGAATGAGCGCAGTGGTGATGACGATGTCCTGCTTGGCGATATGCCCGGCAACCAGTTCGGCCTGCGCCGCCTGTTCTTCCTTGGTCAATTCGCGAGCATAGCCACCCGTGCCCGACGCGTCTTTGAGCGCTTCGGTCATGATGAATTTTGCGCCCAGCGATTCCACCTGCTCACCTGCCGCCGCCCGCACATCGGTTGCCGACACCGCCGCGCCGAGACGCCGCGCCGTCGCAATCGCCTGCAACCCTGCAACGCCGGCACCCATCACGAACACCTTGGCCGCACGCACCGTGCCCGCCGCCGTCATCATCATCGGCAGCGCCCGGTCGAAGGCCGCGGATGCGTCGATCACCGCCTGGTAGCCCGCAAGGTTGGCCTGTGAGGACAGAACGTCCATCACCTGCGCGCGGGTGATGCGCGGCATCAGCTCCATCGCGAACACCCGGAGCCCTGACTTGGCCAGCGCCTTGAGCGCGGCCTCGTTGCCATGGGGATCCATGATCGCCAGAACCAGCGCATCCTTGTTGAGGCCCGCAAGCGCGGAAGCCTCGGGCCGCCGCACCGCGAGCAGCACATTGGCGCCCTTGAGCGCCGCCGCAGCCGTCGCCGCCACATCGGCGCCCGCGGCTTTGTAAAGTGCGTCCGGAATACGCGAGGCCTCACCGGCCCCCTTTTCTACGCTCACCGTCGCCCCGAGGCCGATCAGCTTCGTGACGCTTTCGGGCGTCGCCGCAACGCGGGTTTCACCCCCGATGCGCTCGCGCAATACGGCAATCTTCATTTGCCCCTACCCTTTCACAGCCCGACCGGATGTTCCCGGCCGGCACCCCACACTATCTGCGCCCGGAATTGCCGACCGGCCGAAGACGAGAAAATTCTAGAAAATGAACAGGAAATAGAGAACGGCCAGGATGATTACGTTGGCAATGATGCCCCATTTGACGAGCTGAAGAAACGCCTTGTAGGTCCCGGAATGCTCCTCGAAATCCTTGTCCTTCTGCTTTGCGCTGATCGGCTTGTTCGAAAAGGTCGCTACATGCTGTTCGGCCATATCTATCCTCTAAAGTCAGTCCGTCTGTCGCCCATCAAGGGCGCGTTGCATCCAACTCGTCGATCAGCCTTTCGATCATCGAAAGCCCGAGCGACCAGAACCCGGGATCCCGGGCATCGAGCCCGAAGGGCGCAAGCAGTTCGGAGTGATGTTTAGATCCCCCAGCCTCGAGCAGCGCGAAATACCGCTCGGCAAACCCTTCGTTCGCTTTCTCATACTGCGCATAAAGCGAGTTCACAAGGCAGTCCCCGAAAGCATAGGCATAGACGTAGAAGGGTGCGTGGATGAAATGCCCGATATAGGTCCAGAGCGTTTCGTATCCCTCATTGAGATTTATCCCTGAACCCAGGCTTTCCGCTGAAACCTCCATCCAGAACGTCTCGATCTCTTCGGTCCGCAATTCCCCTTGGCGCCGTGCCGTGTGCACCTTGCGCTCGAAGCTGTAAAACGAGATCTGCCGCACCACGGTGTTGAGCATATCCTCGACCTTGGAGGCCAGAAGCGCAAACCGCTGTTTCGGATCGGTCGCCGCATCGAGCAGCGAGCGGAACGTCAGCATCTCGCCAAAGACGCTTGCCGTCTCTGCCAGCGTCAGGGGCGTTGGCGCCATCAACTCGCCCTGCTTGGCCGCGAGCCGCTGATGCACCCCGTGTCCCAACTCGTGCGCGAGTGTCATCACGTCCCGCGCCTTGCCCATATAGTTGAGCATCAGATAAGGGTGCACGGTTGTGACCGTCGGATGTGCAAAAGCGCCCGAAGCCTTGCCCTCGCGAACCGGCGCATCAATCCAGCCTTTTTCAAAAAACGGCGCGGCGATCTCGACCAGTCTTGGCGAGAACCGCCCATAGGCATCGAGCACTGTGGTCTTTGCCGTTTCCCAGTCGAATATCCGGTCGTCGCTCATCGGCAGTGGCGCATTGCGGTCCCAGGCGTCGAGCCTGTCTTTCCCGAACCACTCTGCCTTCATCTTGTAATAGCGGTGCGAGAGCCTGGGATAGGCCTCGCGCACCGCGGTCTCCAGCGCTTCCACCACCTCGCGCTCGACCGAGTTGGCAAGGTGCCGGCTATCGGCAATGTCCTTGTAGCCGCGCCAGCGGTCAGAGATTTCCTTGTCCTTGGCGAGCACGTTGGTGATGTGGGTGAAGAGCCGCTTGTTCTCGGAAAGCGTCTTGGTCAGCGCCCCGAACGCCGCCTTGCGCTTTTCCTCTTCCTTCTCGCTCATCCGCGAAAGCGTCTGTTCGAGCCCGAGCGTTTCACCCGCCACATCGAACTTGAGCGCCGCCATCGTCTCGTCGAACAGGCGATTCCACGCTGCATGGCCGGTCACGTACTTGTCGTGGAAAAGCTCTTCGACCCGGTCCTCGAGCTGGTAGGGCCGGGACTTGCGCAACTCCTCGAACCAGGGCTTGTAGCGTGCTAGCCCCACGTCCCGCGCAAAGGCCGCATCGAGCACGCCATCCTCGATACGGTTGATCTCGAGCGTAAAGAACAAGGTCCGCGTCGAAAGCGTGGTGAGCTTCTCCTGCGTATCGCCGAGGAATTTCACCCGGTTCGGATCCTGCGTGTTCTGCGCATAATTGAGATAGGCAAAGGCGGACAGCCGCCCGAATACCGCGTCGAGCTTCTCATACCGCCCGACCGCCTCGATGAGCTTGTCTCCAGCCGCAAGCTCCGAGAGTTTCCCCTTGTATTCCGCCTCGAACGCGTTGGTTTCCTTCTCGAGGAACGCCAGATCCGCCTTGACCTCGTCCGACCCGGTGCCGGGATAAAGATCGGAAAGATCCCACTCGGGCAATTCTCCGAACGCGTTGTGACCCGCTTGCGGCTGGGAAACGGCCATCGGCAAAAGCTCCTCGAAATTCCTTCTAAACCGGGGCGCACCTTATCCAGTCGCCCCCTCAGTGCCAAGCGGCTACCGCCCGTCGGTGAATTGCACCAGATCCCAGAGAGTCCCGTAAAGATCCTCGAACACCGCCACCGTACCGTACGGCATTTCTTTCGGCGCGCGCACGAAGTTTACCCCTGCCGCGAGGAAGGCCTGATAGTCGCGCGTGAAATCGTCGGTGCCCAGAAAAAGAAACACGCGCCCGCCGGACTGATTGCCGATGAACTCTTGCTGATGCGGAGTTGCCGCTCGCGCCAGAAGGATGGAAGCCGACCCTCGCCTTTCGGCTTCACCACAACCCAGCGTTTGTCCTGCTCGGGCTGATAGCTGTCCTCGACAAGCTCGAAACCGAGCTTGTCGACATAAAAATCGATCGCTTCGTCATAGTCGCGCACCACCAGCGCGACGTGTACGAGCTTGCGGTTCATCCCGGCCTTCCCGCGTTCTTTAGCTTAAAACCCTGTTAAGCCATCGCCCCTAACCTGACCCAAATCGGCACACATTGCGATTCGCTGCAATGTGCCGGACAAGTTGGCGTTTCCGGGAGTGATCTTTCCTTTATGCATAAGGTTTTGATCGTCGACGACGATCCGGTTCAGTGCCGGTTGGCGAGCGAAGTTGTCGAGCGGGCGGGCTTTGCCCCCTACGTCGCCCATTCCGGCGTGGAAGCAATGACATTGCTCAGGGAAGTGCCGGGTATTGCGGCCATGCTGCTCGATCTCGTCATGCCCGATATGGACGGCATGGCCGTCCTCGAAGCGCTCAGGCGCGAGGATTACGCGATTCCCGTGATCGTGATGACCGCACAATCCTCGCTCGATACTGTCGTGTCGGCCATGCGGCTAGGCGCCACCGACTTTTTCGTCAAGCCGGTTGCCCCCGAACGCATCACGGTTTCGCTGCGCAACGCACTGAAACTCGGCACGCTCGAAACCACGCTCCAGGCCGAACGCGCCCGTAAGTCGGGCACGTTCACCTTTTCCCATATCATCTCGAAAAGCCCGGCAATGGCCCGCCCCCTGGCGCTCGGCCGCAAGGCCGCCGGAAGCACCATTCCGGTTCTCATCGAAGGGGAATCCGGTGTCGGCAAGGAACTGCTTGCCCGCGCCATCCAGGGCACCGGCGAGCGGGCCGGCAAGCCCTTCGTCGCCGTCAATTGCGGCGCCATTCCCGCCAATCTCGTCGAATCCATCCTTTTCGGCCACATCAAGGGTGCCTTTACCGGCGCGGTCGCCGACGCACCCGGCAAATTCCGCGAGGCGCATAACGGCACCCTGTTCCTCGATGAGGTGGGCGAGCTTCCCCCCGAAACACAGGTCAAGCTCCTGCGCGCCCTCCAGGAGGGAGAGATCGAGCCTGTTGGGGCCGCAAAGCCTGTCCGCGTCAATGTCCGAGTCATATCAGCAACCAACCGCCGCCTTTTGAACCTCGCGCGCGACGGCGTCTTTCGCGAGGACCTTTACTACCGCCTCAACGTCTTTCCCATTTACGTGCCACCGCTGCGCGATCGCATGGACGACGTTCCGGCCCTCGTTGAAGCCTTCATTGCCCGCTTTGCTGCCGAGGAGGGCCGCCGCGTTTCGGCGATCTCGCCAGAGGCGCTCGAACTCCTCATGGCGCACGATTGGCCCGGCAATATCCGCCAGCTCGAAAACGCGGTCTTCCGCGCCGTCGTATTGGCCGAGACGCCCGCCCTACAGCCCGCCGACTTCCCTCAAATTCTCGCTGCCCACCGCGGCGCCGACGAAGCGCGCATTGTTCCCCCTTCCCTCTTTACCCCCGCCGAGCCTGTCCATATCGACGCGGCGGTAGCGCTCCCGCGCCTACCGGATCCCGTCCCCATCGCCATCCCCGACCGTTTTCTCGACGCTTCGGGTAACCTGCTGCCCCTGGCCGAAATCGAAAAGGAGTTGATCGCCTTCGCGATTTCCCACAACGCAGGCCGCATGGCTCAGGTCGCCCGCCAGCTCGGCATCGGGCGCTCGACCCTTTATCGCAAGCTCAGGGAATACGGGCTCGACAGCGATGTTGCCTGAAAGCCGCACCTGCCGGTTTGTTGTGTTCACAAGCGCGGCACAGTGTTGGCCGGTTAATCGCCCTTTTGTAGATTTCGCTCAAAGTTCGTGCGGAATCGGACAGAATTAAAGGTCTGGCGCGCAACCGCATGTTTAAAGAGGGCTTGGGTGAATTTTAAAACCTTGATTTTGGGACTGGGGCTGGGCGGCCTTACTGCCCTTGCGCCGCTTCCGCTTGCCGTTCCTTCCGCCGCCGCTTTTGAAACGGTCCTGGTCGGTGAAGTCGCCACCACTCGGATTGTCGTCGCGCCTCCGCGCAATGCGCTCGAGCGCACCATCCGCGACGGCCTGCGCGATGCCATCGCCGCCGCCCCAGCTGGCAGCCGCGCCCGCACCGATGCCGAGCAACTCTATTATTTCTACGGCGCCCGACACTTCGCCCCCTTGTGGCTGGTTGAGGACGAGACCGGCCGCACTGTCTTTACCCCCGCCGCCCAGGGCGTCGTCGACCTTTTCGGCCGCGCCCATCTGGAGGGGCTCGACCCCACCGACTACCTCACCCCGGCCCTCGATATCCCGGCGGCAATGAACGACCCCCAGCGTTTGGCTGCGCTCGAAGGCGAATTTTCCGCTGCCATGCTGCGCTATGCCCAAGACGCGCGCTCTGGCCGGCTAGACCCGAGGTCCGTTTCCGGCAATATCGATGTCCCGATCAAGCGGGTCAACGAGAAGGCCCTGCTCGAAAGGCTTTCGGCATCGCGCGATCCCGCCGCGATCCTCCAGACCTTCCATCCCGCCCACCGCGAATTTCTTGCCCTGCGCGACCTGCTCGCCCGCCATTACGACGGCTCCATTGCGCCGGTTCAGGCCATCCCGGACGGCAACCTCATTCGGGTTGGCATGACCGACCCACGCATTCCGCTCCTGCGTGAGCGGCTCGGCTCCTCCGCCGGCGACGCCGATCTCGCTTCGGTCTACGACGAAGCGCTCGCCACCGAAGTCCGAAAATTTCAGTCCGGCATGGGGCTCAACCCCGACGGCGTTGTCGGGCCGGCCACAATCGCTGCGCTGAACGGCACCGGCGGCGCCACCCGCGCCGATATCATCGCAAACATGGAACGCTGGCGCTGGATGCCCGAAGACCTTGGCGATTTCCACGTCTTCGTCAACATTCCCGAATACCGGCTCGAAGTCGCGAGATATAACGAGGTGGTCTGGGAGACGCGCGTGATTGTGGGGCAGACCCGCCGCCAGACTCCCATCTTTTCCGATCGTATCCGCCACGTGGTAACCAATCCCTATTGGAACGTGCCGCCCACCATTCTGCGCCAGGACGTGATGCCGCGCGTCGCTGCCAATCCGGGCTATCTCGCCAGCCAGAACATGGAGCTTTTCTATGGCGGCCGGCAGGTCGACCCCTGGTCGGTGGACTGGTCGACGGCCAATCCGACCTCCTTCCGCGTACGACAGCGGCCGGGGACATCGAATGCGCTGGGCATGGTCAAGTTCCTTTTCCCCAATACCCACGACGTCTATCTGCACGACACCAATTCGCCCGGCCTGTTCGCACGCTCGGTGCGCGCAATCTCGTCGGGTTGCGTTCGTGTCGAAAACCCCTTTGAATTTGCCCGTGCGCTCCTGGAGTTCGAGCCAAACTTCACTGTCGCCTCGCTCGAAAACTCGCTCGGAGCCGCCAGCGAGCGCTGGTTCAACATGGACCGTCAGGTTCCTGTGCACCTCGCCTATTTCACCTTGCGTATCGGCAAGGACGGCACCGTGCGCTCCTATGCCGACGTCTACGATCACAATGCCCGGATCATCGACATGCTGGGGCTCAAATAGGAGCCATCTGCCGGCGTCGCCCTGAGCACCGATCCGGCAACCATCCGTTAACCACGATGAACATTAACGCCACGGCAATGCCCCATTTCCTCGCTATTGAAGGCACTTAGCGGGGCAGGGCTGGCGTTGACACCTCGTTAGCGTTAAGATTCTCTCATCAACTTGCTGCTAACTTCGCCGCAGTTTGAATCAAATAACGGGCATGACCGGGCGTGACTTTCGGGGGAATACAAACCATCAAGCGTATCGGGCGAGCTGTGCTCGCGGGCATCCTTGCGGTGGCGACCCTTCTTCCCGCGACGACCGTTCAGGCCTCCAACGAACGCGCCCTCTATCTCCATTATACGCACACCAAGGAAACCGCGCGCATCGTCTTCAAGCGCAACGGGCAGTATGTGCGCGAGGGCCTCAACCAGCTCAACGTCTTTCTGCGCGATTGGCGGCGCAACGAGCCGGCCAACATGGATCCCGCGCTCTTTGACCTTCTCTGGGAGGTCTATCAGGAGACCGGCTCCAACCAGCCGATCCACATCGTTTCGGCCTATCGCTCACCGGCCACCAATGCGATGCTCGCCTCGCAATCCTCGGGGGTCGCCGGCAACTCCCAGCACATGGCCGGCAAGGCGATCGATTTCTATATCCCCGGATTTCCCGTGAACACGCTGCGCGAAATCGGCTTCCGCAAGCAGGTCGGTGGCGTGGGCTATTATCCGTCCTCGGGCACGGCATTCGTCCATCTCGATACCGGCTCGGTGCGCGCCTGGCCGCGCATGACCACTGCCCAGCTCCAGCAATTGTTTCCCGATGGCCGCACCCTGCATCTTCCCTCGAACGGTAAGGTGCTCTCCCAGGAGGGCTATAACCTCGCCCAGGCCGATTATCAGCGCTGCGGTCGCGTGCCTTGCTCGGGCGGCAACAATTGGGGGAGTTCGGACACCCGTACCGCGAGCGCCAATTCCGGCCCGAACCGCACACTTTGGGATTGGCTGACCGGCACCGACGGCAACCAGACCCAGCAGGCGCCGGTGCAACAGGCCGCCGTGCAGGCGGCGCCGGCACAGGCCCCGGCCAGCCGCGCGGTTACCTCGGTTTCCGTCCAGCAGGCCGTCATCGCGCCCCCCACGCCCCCTACCCGGCCTACCGCCGTTGCCGCCGCCCAGCCCCAGAACATTCCATTCGCCGTGGTCGATGCCGATACCATCCGGACCGAGGTTGCAGCGATCGCCAGTGCTCCTGCGGCACCGGTTCCGCCCGCGATGTCGCGCACGATCGCCGAACTTCGCGCTGGCACACCATCCGCTACGGCCCAAGCCAGCAACGAAGGTGCGTTGGCCATCGCGGCGATCGACCAGCAGCCTCCCGCGCGACCTGATTTCGGCGCCAGTGTAGCTGCTACGGCCTATGCCGCGCCCAACGCCCGCATCCAAGCCAGCCCCGCCCCCCAAGCCGCTGCAGTGCCGCTGGCGCGCCCGGCTTCCGCTGCCACGCCGCAGCCTGCGGCCGTGCTCGAACCCGAATCCATGGCAGCCGCTTCGCTCGCGCCCGAAGTTGGCCTCGATAGCTTCGCCGCTCTTTTCGAAGGGCCGATCCTGCCTCTGGACGGCCGGCCCGATGCGGCCACCGAGAACGCCCTGACAGCGCTCAAGGCCCGCGATGGTGAACTTTTTGCGCCAGACCTCGACCACGTGACCGAACTCTTCACGCACCCCTCTTCGATGTCGAGCGCCCAGTTCGCCTTCTTCTCGGATCCCGACAATGCCGATTTCAGCCCAGAAACCGAACTGGGGACCGGCACTCATGGCTATGCCTTCGCCCGCACAGCCTCCCTCGGCACCGGGGCGTCCGGCGGCGACGGCGGAACGATCTGGGTGACCTTGCGTTAATCTGCGGCGGTCTGCCCCGGTCTAGCCTCTTCGGTTGCCAAAAGCCGCCGGTCTGGCTACACCAGCGGAAACGTTCCTGCGTGTCGGGGGAATGATCCAAAGGTCCGGTCTGTTGTCAGAAAATTCCAAGACCCCTCTGCTCGATACCATTTCAGCGCCCGCAGACCTCAAGGATCTCAAGCGCGAAGACCTGTTCCAGCTTGCCGATGAGTTGCGCACCGAAATCATCGACGCCGTTTCCGTAACCGGCGGCCATCTGGGAGCGGGACTGGGCGTCGTTGAACTGACCGTGGCACTTCATCATGTCTTCGACGCTCCTGACGATCGCATCATCTGGGATGTCGGCCATCAGGCCTATCCCCACAAGGTCCTGACCGGGCGCCGCGACCGCATCCGCACCCTGCGCCAGAAGAATGGGCTATCGGGCTTCACCAAGCGCGGCGAGAGCGAATTCGATCCCTTCGGTGCCGGCCACTCCTCGACCTCCATCTCCGCAGGTCTCGGCATGGCGGTCGGTGCACACCTCAAGGGCGAAAGGCGCAATGTCGTGGCCGTCATCGGCGACGGCGCGATTTCTGCGGGCATGGCCTATGAGGCTATGAACAATGCCGGTGCGATGGATGCCCGTCTTATCGTCATTCTCAATGACAACGACATGTCGATTGCCCCACCCACCGGGGCGATGAGCGCCTATCTCGCAAAGCTTGTTTCCGGGCCCGCCTATCGCGGCCTGCGCGACGCCGCCAAGCATTTCGTCGAAAACGTCATGCCGCCCTTCATCAAGGAGCAGGCGCGCAAGACCGAGGAATACGCCCGCGGCTGGTGGACCGGCGGCACGCTCTTTGAGGAGCTGGGCTTTTATTACGTCGGCCCCATCGACGGACACAATCTCGACCACCTTCTCCCGGTGCTCAAAAATGTCCGCGACGCCGAAAGCGGGCCGATCCTCGTTCATGTCGTGACGCAGAAGGGCAAGGGCTATGCCCCGGCCGAAGCCTCGGCGGACAAGTATCACGGCGTCTCCAAGTTCAACGTCATCACTGGAGCCCAGGCCAAGACGCCGTCCAACGCCCCGTCCTACACCTCGGTTTTCGCAGAGAGTTTAATTGCCGAAGCCGAGCGCGACGAGAAGATCGTCGCCATCACCGCCGCCATGCCTTCGGGCACCGGGCTCGACAAATTCGCGAACACCTTCCCTGCCCGCACCTTCGATGTCGGGATTGCCGAACAGCATGCCGTGACCTTCGCGGCCGGGCTAGCGACCGAGGGCCTCAAGCCTTTCTGCGCCATCTATTCCACCTTCCTCCAGCGCGCCTACGATCAGGTGATCCACGACGTCGCGATCCAGCACCTGCCGGTCCGTTTCCCCATCGACCGTGCCGGCTATGTCGGTGCCGATGGTCCCACCCATGCCGGCGCGTTCGATATTGCCTATCTCGCGACCTTGCCTGGCATGGTTGTAATGGCGGCGGGCGACGAGGCCGAGTTGCGCCACATGGTGACGACCGCCGCGGCCTATGACGAGGGTCCCATCGCATTCCGCTATCCGCGCGGCGAAGGAATGGGCGTCGAGATGACCGAGCGCGGAAAGATACTCGAGATCGGCAAGGGCCGCATCCTTCGGGAAGGTTCGGCTATCGCGCTATTGTCCTTGGGCACGCGGCTCGGGGAATGCCTCGCCGCCGCCGAAACGCTCAATGGCCTCGGTTTCTCGACCACCGTGGCCGACGCCCGTTTTGCCAAGCCGCTCGATGAAGATCTGCTGGCCCGCCTTGCCCGCAACCACGCGGTGCTGCTGACCGTCGAGGAAGGCGCCATCGGCGGCTTCGGTTCCCACGTCGCGACCCGCCTCGCGCAATTGGGCCTGCTCGACGGCGGCCTCAAATTCCGCCCCCTCCTCATGCCGGACCGCTATATCGATCAGGCGGGCCAGGACGACATGTACGCCCAGGCCGGTCTCGACCGGAACGGTATTGTCGCCACGGCCCTCACCGCCATTGGCGACGAGGCCCTCGCGCTGCAGGCACTGAAGGCCGGACGGGAAGGAAGCTGACGATCGAGGCGACATGAACCTGCCGCCGGATCTTCGATATGAACGTTTCGCGCCCACATCTGGGCTCGCCGATTACATAGAGCACTTCTGGATCATCGAAGCCGATGTCGGCCCCACGAAGCGGCTTGAAATCCTCACACCCAACGGCAGGCCGGTCATTCTTGTAAGTCTCGCCGAACCCGGCGAGCGTATCGATCCCCAAACCGGAACAAGCGAACTCAATCAAAGCGCCGTAACAGGGATAGCCACACGCCCGGTCATAATAGGCCAAACGGGCCGTTCCCGACTTGTTGCGGCGCAACCGACGCCCTTCGGCTTGAGCGCGTTGGGTGCGCCGCTTGCGGTCGACGGCTCGGTGCCACTCGCGGACTGGCTGGGAAATGTTGAGGCGGACAGGCTCGTCGCGGCCCTCGCGGAAAGCCCTTTGGGGGAAGAAGCCGCGCGCCGTCTGGAAAGGGCGCTATCTCGTCACCTCTGCCCCTTGGCGCCGGCCGTGCTCACCCGGCTTCAGCGCGCCATCGCGCAGATCGAGGCTGCCAGCGGCGACATCGAAGTGGCCGCCCTCGTCCGCAATCTTGATACCGATTATGACCGGCTCTATCGCGATTTCCGCCTCCATCTCGGCATTTCGCCCAAGACGTTCATCGCCATCGTCCGGTACCATAACCATGTCGGCCGCCTGCTTGCTGACACCACCGGAGGTGGGCTGGCCCAGCTCGCCGTGATGCAGGGCTATTACGACCAAGCCCATGCCAACCGCGACTTCCGCCGGTTTACCGGCGTTTCACCTACGCACTTCCGCGAGACGCTGAACGGCATTGCCAAGATGATGCACGGAATCTGACCCGGCTCCAGATTTGTCCAATCACGGTTGGCGGCATTTCGTTATCCCACTCCCGTGAAAACCAACTGGAGACACGGCAATGACAAAGCTCGTTCATTTTGAACTCACCGCGAGCGATGCTGAAATGACGGCAAGATTCTATTCCGACATTCTCGGCTGGACTGCCGGACCCTCGCCCCATGTGCCGAACTACATGCTTCTGTCCGGCAACGATGGTGCGACCGGCGCGGTCATGTCCGACCGTTACCAGTCACAACCCGCCATTTTGTGGTTTGAAGTGGCCGATATCGACTTCGTCCTCTCGTCGATTGCAAAGAACGGCGGCAAGCAGCAGGGCGATATCAACACCATACCCGGGCAGGGCCGGGTGGTTTATGCAAGCGACCCCAACGGCACAATTTTTGGCCTCAAGCAGCCAAAGTAAGGGTCAAACGGTCCCTTCCCGACGCTGGGAAGGGACAACCCGTGCCAGGAACCCCTAAATGGGTCGTCGACCCCGCCTCAATCCTCGTTCTGATCCGCCGCGGGCGCGTCGAAAACCATGCCCAGCGCATGCATGTAGAGATCGAGGATCGCTTCCTGCTCGGCGCGCTCGTTGCGGTCCAGCTTACGGATGCGCACGATCTGCCGCATTACCTTGGTGTCGAACCCCGAGCCCTTTGCCTCGGCATAGACGTCCTTGATGTCATCGGCGATCGCCTTCTTTTCCTCTTCAAGTCGCTCGATGCGTTCGATGAAAGCGCGAAGCTGGTCGCGGGCGATGCCGTGATCGGACATGGGTGTTTCCCTGAAATTGCGTGAGTCTTTGATGGGCCGGAAGGCCGCGCTGCCCCTATCAAAACCAAGGGGGCCCGCTTCGCAAGACTTGCCGCCGGTTACCCACAGCCAACATCCCCCCTGGGACCAATTGCGATATCATTCCGCCAGGCATCCCTCTGCCATCCCCCTCGGAGGAGCGAATCTGCTCCGGGATTTTTAACTGAACGAACTATACGATTTTCGTTCAATTCGTTCAGGAAAGCGCTGAACGATCTCTTTTCATGCCTTAGCGCAGCGAGCCTGAACCAATTTATGCCCTACGAAGGTCTTAGACATTGACATCCCCGGACCCCTTGAGCAGAAACGTCATGCCTTGCAAATTACCCTCGCGAACCGCCATCGTGCAGCACGTCTTCCGTCATTGCCTTCTCGTTTGCCTTGCCATCGCGGCGTTGGCAGTCGTCCTTCCGTCCGAGGCGCGCGCCGATCTCAAGATTTGCAATCAGACGCCCAACACCGTCTCGATCGCCCTTGGCTACCGCGCGAGCGCGGGCTGGCAGTCCGAAGGCTGGTGGGTTGCCGGCTCGGGCGCCTGCGCGACCGTTTATCAGGGCGCGCTCTCCTCGCGTTATTATTACCTTTACGCAGTCGATGACATCGGGGGCGGCGCTTGGGACGGCACGGTCTATATGTGCACCCAGGACGCCAGCTTCACCATATTCGGCGTTGAAGACTGCCTTGCCCGCGGCTATGAGCGCACGGGCTTTTTCGAGCTCGACACCGGCGACAACACCGAATGGACGGTGCAGTTGACCGAAACCAACATCAACCTGGACCCGCAATGAGAAGAAACCGCCGCGTCAAGATTCTCGCCACCCTCGGCCCCGCCTCGTCAGATCAGAGCGTGATCGAGGAACTCGTCCGTGCCGGCGCGGATGTCTTCCGCATCAACATGAGCCACGCCAGCCACGACCTGCTGCGCGAAACCGTGGCCAAGATCCGCTCCATCGAAAAGTCCGCCAAATACCCCATCGGCATTCTGGTGGATCTCCAGGGCCCCAAGCTGCGAATCGGGCGTTTTGCGGATGGCGCGGTGACCCTCGCCAAGGGCGAGACCTTTACCCTCGATGCCTCCGACGCACCGGGCGACAAGACCCGTGTCCACCTTCCGCATCCCGAAATTCTCTCGGCTGCAAAGCCCGGCGAACGCTTGCTGCTCGATGACGGCAAGATCGAATTGCGCGTCACCGCCTGCTCGCCCGAGGCAATCAATTGCGAAGTGGTCTATGGCGGCAAGCTGTCAGACCGAAAGGGCGTTTCGCTCCCCGACACTATTCTCGAGGTCGGCGTTCTGACGGACAAGGACCGCGCGGACCTGCAAGCCGCATTGGAAGTGGAAGCCGATTGGATCGCCCTTTCCTTCGTCCAGCGGCCCGAGGACATCATCGAGGTCCGCAAGACCGTTCAGGGCCGCGCCGGCGTGATGGCCAAGATCGAAAAGCCGCAGGCAATCGACCGGCTTGAGGAGATCATCCGGCTTTCGGACGCCATCATGATCGCCCGCGGTGACCTTGGCGTCGAAATGCCGCTCGAATCCGTTCCCGGGCTGCAAAAGCGCATGATCCGCATGTGCCGCCGGCTCGGCAAGCCCGTCGTCGTCGCCACCCAGATGCTCGAATCGATGATCACCGCGCCGGTCCCGACCCGCGCCGAGGTGTCCGACGTCTCGATTGCTGTCTTCGAAGGCGCCGACGCAGTGATGCTCTCGGCAGAAAGCGCCTCGGGCGCCTATCCGGTGCAGTCGGTGTCCACCATGAACCGCATCGCGGTGGCCGTCGAGCAGGACGCGCTCTACCACGGCATCATCCGCGCCCAGGCCACCGAGCCCGAGGCCACCGCCGCCGACGCCATTTCGGCCGCCACTCGTCAGGTCGCCGAAACGCTCGATCTTGCCGCTATCGTCACCTACACCTCCTCGGGCTCCACCGGCATCCGCGCCAGCCGCGAACGCCCCGCGAAACCCATTATCGCGCTCTCGCCCAAGATTACGACGGTGCGCCGCCTCTCGATCGTCTGGGGCCTGCATTGCGTCCAGACCGACGATGCCATCTCGCTCGACGACATGGTCGACCGCGCCTGCTCCATCGCCTATCTCGAAGGCCTCGCCCGCCCCGGCGACCGTATCGCCATCACCGCGGGTGTCCCCCTGGGCACACCCGGCGCCACCAACATGCTCCGCATCGCCTTTGTGGGACAGGACGGGGCGGGGGGATCGTAAGGGGCACAGACATCGAGCCGGGCAAGTCCATCAGCATCGTCACCACTGCGGACGCCCCGATTCTGGCAAAGACGACGGGTGTCTGGCGCTGGGAGGCGTTCTTTAATGAGGGACCGCCCAGCCTGGCTGAGACTCTTGAACTCGACGCTCAGTGCGCCGGTTCCCATGAGCTGATACCATCGGTTCTGGTTTTGCTCGAAGACGGGCTCCCCGCGGGAATGGTCGCCTTGTGCCTGGACGACCTGGAAGGCAGGCCAACGATGAATCCATGGCTCGCCGGCCTTTATATCGACCCCCCGTACCGCAACAGGGGATATGCTCTGCGGTTAATCGAGGAACTCGAGACGCGGGCCCGGAAGGGCGGACTCGAACGACTCTTCCTCTATACCGCTGGCGCGGCCGGCCTTTACTCCAAGGCAGGCTGGACAACCATTGAGACCTTCGAAAAACAAGGCAGGGCGTTCTCCGTTATGCAACGCAGACTTTGAAAGGTACGGCGTGACGCCCCGACTGCCTTCCCGCAAAACAAAAAACCCGCCTCGAAGGCGGGTTTTTCAATTCCGGTACAGCGCCGGTCTCAGCCCTGGCGGGCCTTGAAGCGCTTGTTGACCTTGTTGATGATATAGACGCGGCCACGACGGCGGACCAGCTTGTTGTCCCGGTGCCGGGTCATGAGCGCCTTGAGCGAATTGCGGATCTTCATTTCTAGCCTCAGACAATAAGAAAACGGGCGGGGCTCAAGGCGCCGCTTGAAGTTGGCCGGAACATAGGGGCAAAGCCCTCGCCTGTCAACGCGAGTCATGGCGTCCGCAAGCGCGGAATTGGAGCCGCTTGCGCATGGTCCGCAGCCCCCTCTTTAAGCACCCCTTTACGCCAATTCCCGATCCCGGATGCACCAGGGCGCCAACCGGTTTATCGTGTCTGCTGGAACCCGGTGACTTGCCATGTCAAACCCTACCACCACAGTTCCCCCCCTGCCCGACAAGCTCCATATTCTGGTGGCCACCCCCCATCGCGAGTTCGGCTCGGCGCTGGGGGCGATGCTCAAAAGCCTGGGCATAAAGGAAATAGCCAAGGCACACGAAAGCGATGTCGTAGCGAGACTTCTCAGGGCAAACGCCTACGATGCGATAATCCTCGATAGAGCCATGGGACCCGAGGACGGGGTGGCGCTCACCCGGAAGCTGCGCACCAGCGCGGACAGCCCCAACGCCACGGCGCCCATCATCATGATCTCAGGGATATCGGACCGGAAATTCATCGAAATGGCCCGCGACGCAGGCGTAAACGAGTTCATCCGGATGCCGGTCAGCGGGGATATCCTGCACGCCCGGCTCCATGCTGCCTTGAGCCATCCCCGGGAATTCGTCGCCAGCCAAGCCTATTCGGGCCCCGATCGCCGACGCCACAAATTCGAATATCGCGGGCCCGAACGGCGCCAATCGCGCCAACGCGGGTCGTAGGAGGCTTCAGTCGATTTCCTTCCAGCGATGGCACGCCACCAGCCGCCCGGTGGAAATCTCCTCAAGCGGCGGTATGACCTCGGCGCATTTGGTGATGGCGTAGCGGCAGCGCGTGCGGAAGCGGCAGCCCGAGGGCGGGTTGATCGGCGAGGGGATTTCGCCCATCAGCGCCACGATGTTACGTTCGCGCGCCTTCTTGGGATCGGGGATAGGCACGGCGGTCAGCAACGCCTGCGTATAGGGATGCTTGGGGTCGGTATAGAGCTGTTCGCCCGTCGCCAGTTCCGCGATCCGCCCCAGATAAAGTACGAGGATGCGGTCCGATACGTGCCGGACGACCGAAAGGTCGTGACTTATGAAGACCAGCGTAAGGCCGAACTCGTCCTTGAGCTCGGAGAGAAGATTGAGAATCTGCGCCTGGATCGAAACGTCCAGCGCCGACACCGGTTCATCGCAGACGATGAGCTTGGGCTCGGTAATGAGCGCGCGCGCAATCCCGATGCGCTGCGCCTGCCCGCCCGAAAACTCGTGCGGATAGCGGTTGATCATCTCGGGCAAAAGACCCACCGCCTCCATCATCCGGATCACGCGCGCCCGGCGTTCGGTGCGCGAGACGTCCGGGCGCAGGGTCTTGAGCGGATCGGCGATGATCTCGCCTACCGTCATGCGCGGATTGAGCGAAGCGAGCGGATCCTGGAAAATGATCTGCAGGTCCTGGCGTTTCCGGCGCATCTCCTCGGAGCGCAATTCCGTAAGATCCTGCCCAAGCCAGAGCACCTTGCCTTCATCGGGGGCAATGAGTTGGAGGATGCAGCGCCCCAATGTCGATTTCCCGCATCCCGATTCCCCCACGATCCCGAGCGTCTCGCCCTTCTGGACCGTGAAGTTGATGTCCTCGAGCGCGGTCAGCGTCAGCGGACGGCGGAACAGCGACGTGGGGATCGAGAAGGTCTTCTTGAGATTCTCGATTTTGAGCAGCGGGATTTCCGCCGTGACGGCAGGCTCAACAAAACTCATGCCGAACGCTCCTCGGGCAACAATTCGCCTTCATAAAAACATGCCTTCCGGCGCTCGCCTGCCCCGTAGGGCGCAAGCGGTGGACGCTCCTCAAAACACCTTTCGAACCGGAACGCGCAGCGCGGATTGAAAGAACATCCGGGCGGAAGATGCTCGAGGCTGGGTGGCAACCCGCTGATTGGGTTGAGCCGCTGCGCCCTCGATTCGGGGTTGGGCGTCGAGGACAGGAGCCCCAGCGTATAGGGGTGGCGAGGATCGTAGAACAGTTCGTCGACCGCCCCCGTTTCCACCGCCCGCCCCCCATACATCACCATCATCCTGTCGGCGAGACCGGCAACAACCCCCAGATTGTGGGTGATCATCACGAGCGCAGTACCGAAATCGGTGGTGAGTTCCTTGAAGAGATCGAGCATCTGCGCCTGCACGGTCACATCGAGCGCCGTGGTCGGCTCGTCGGCGATGAGAATCTTGGGCCGGCACAAGAGTGCCATGGCAATCATCACGCGCTGCCTCATACCGCCAGAGAGCTCGTGCGGATAGGCCGCCGCCCGTCGTTCCGGCGCTGGAATACCGACCCGCTCAAGCATTTCTATCGATTCCTTGAGCGCCTTTTTCTCGTCATAGCCCTGGTGCTTGACCAGGACCTCCGACAACTGCGTGCGCACCCTGAGCGACGGATTGAGCGAGGTCATCGGATCCTGGAAGATCATCGCGATGTCCTTGCCCCGGTATTTGTCGAGCTTTTCGGGCGCCATGCCGACAAGTTCGACCTCCCCCATCTTCGCCGACCCCGTCGCGCGGCCGTTCCTGGCCAGGAGCCCCATGATGGCGAGAAAGGACTGGCTCTTGCCCGAACCGCTCTCGCCAACCACGGCCAGCGTTTCCCCCGCATGAAGCGAGAAATCGAGGTTGCGCACGGCGTGCACTTCGGAGTCGTGGAGCGCAAAGCTCACATTGAGATCGCGCACATCGAGAACATTGGTCATGTCAACGGTCCTTCGGATCGAGTGCGTCCCGCAAACCGTCTCCGAGATAGGAGAGGCAAAGCAACATCGTTACCAGAACGACGGCAGGAAATACGAGGAGCCACGGCATCACCTCGGCCACCGACGAGCCGTCGGAAATGAGCGTGCCGAGCGACGTCAGCGGTTCCTGCACGCCCAGTCCGAGATAGGAAAGGAAACTTTCGGTGATGATGATCTCGGGGATAGTGAGCGTCGCGTAGATCACCACGGGACCGGCGAGATTGGGCACGATATGGCGCATGATGATGGTGAACGGCTTGGCACCGCTGGCCCGCGCCGCCTCGACGAACTCGCGCTCCTTGAGACTGATTGTCTGTCCGCGCACGATGCGGGCCATCGTCAGCCACTCGATCGCCCCGATCCCGATGAACAGCAGGATCGGCGAGCGGCCGAATATGACGACGAGAATGATGACAAAGAGGATATAGGGCAGGGCGTACATGACGTCGACGAAGCGCATCATCACCGCATCGACCTTGCCGCCGAAATACCCTGCCACCGCACCATAAATGACGCCAATCACCACCGAGACGAGCGTCGCCACCAGCGCAACCACAAGGCTCATCTGGGTGCCCTGCAACGTGCGCGCGAGGAGATCGCGCCCGTTCTGGTCGGTCCCGAAATAATGAGCCTTTTCGAGGTCGGGTGGAGAGCGGAAAGCCGTCCAGTCCACCTGCCCCACACCCCAGGGCACAAAGAAAGGGCCAACAAAGGCGATAATGATGATGCCCACCATCACGAAAAGCGACACCAGTGCCGCCTTGTTGGCGAAGAGCCGGCGCATCGCGTCCTGCGAGAGCGAGCGCCCCTTGGGAGCGTCAAGATTGGCAAGCTTTTCCGCATAGGCGGTCAGCACCGCGTCCTTGCCTGTCAGACCGGCCATCAGCGGTACCTCACTTTTGGGTCGAGCCAGGCATAGACCAGGTCGACGATCAGGTTGAGAATGAGGATCAGGACGACGTAGAAAATTGTCGTTCCCAATACGAGCCCATAATCGCGGTTAAGCGCAGCGTTGACAAAATAGCGCCCGATTCCGGGCAGGCCGAAGACGTTCTCGACCACGAGCGAACCGGTCAGGAGATAGGAAAGCCCCGGCCCCAGATAGGAGACGACGGGTATGAGTGCAGGCTTGAGCGCATGGCGCGCCAGCACCAGCCGGGAGCCCAAGCCTTTGGCCCTGGCGGTGCGCACATAATTGGTGCCCAGCGTCTCGATCATCGACCCACGCATCAGCCGCGAAATGCGCGCCGCGTGGGGCCAGGACAGAACGAGGACCGGCAGGATGAGATGCGGAATGGAAAATCCAGGCCACCCGCCCGCCGGCAGCCACTTCAAATGGACGCCGAACGCAAGCTGGAGTAACGCAGCCATCAGGAAGTTGGGAATGATCAGCCCGATCATCACCGCCAGCACAAGGAGGTAGTCGGGCCATTTGTTCTGGTAAACCGCCGCAACGGCGCCCGCGAGCATTCCGGCCGCCGTCGCAAAGACGAACGCCGTCATGCCCAGCATCAGCGTAAACGGCATCCCGATGGCCAGAAGCTGGCTCACCGAGAAATCGTAGGATGTCATCGAAGGGCCGAGATCGCCCCGCAACACCCCACTCAGGTAAATCCAGTATTGCTCCCAGAGAGGCTTATCGAGGTTGTAGTGCGCCATCACGTTCTGGAGAACGGTAGGGGGGAGCGGACGTTCGCCGTCGAACGGGCCGCCCGGCGCAAGGCGCAGGATCACGAAACAGACCGTGATCGCGATTAACATGATTGGAAGCGCCGAAAGCACCCGGCGCAGCGCATAGTTGATCATGGTGGCTCACCGATCTCGCATCCGGCAGCGTGCGCCCGATGCGGCAAAAACCGATAGGGGTGCAGGACGCATCGTCTGCGCCTTGCACCCCTCGACGTCAGGAGACTATTCCGACTTGGAAAGCCAACGCGTGCGGTGGATGTCCTTGGCGTTGTCTTCATAGCCCGAAATGGCCGGGGAGACGACGTTCTTGGACACGTAGTAGTAGATCGGGATGCCGGCAGTTTCGCCCATCGCGATCTCTTCGGCCTGCCGGAGCACTTCGGCGCGAGCATCCATGTCGGTGATCAGGGCGCTCTCACGCAGCAGTTCATCATACTCGGCGTTGTTGTAGCGGCCGTAGTTGTAGCCGATGTCCGAACGGAGCAGTTCGAGCATGTTGATGGCATCGTTGTAGTCCATCAGCCAGCCAGCGCGGCCGACGCCGTCGAAGTCGTTATTCTGAAGCGCGTCGTAGTGAACTGCCACTTCGGAGTTGAACAATTCGACATCGACATACAGCGGCTCCCACATGGCCGCGATGGCCACGGCGATACGCCGGTGGTTTTCGTTGGTGTTATACTTGAGCTGCAGGTTGAGACGGTTGCTCGCTGAATAGCCGGCCTCTTCCATCAGCGAAATAGCCTGCGCGACGCGCTCGCCATATTCGAGATCGGCCCAGTCGGGACGGTATTCGTCGAAGTCGTAGTTCGCCGTTCCCGGAGGCACCCAGCCATAGGCCGGCAATTCACCTGTGCCAAGAATATCGGGGCCGATGATCTCACGGTTGATCGACATGGACAGAGCCTGACGCACGTTCGGATCGGCAAGCTCTTCCTTGTTGTGGTTGACCACGTAGTAGTAGAGTCCGAGGAACGGTGCGACATGCGCCTGGCCAGGATACTGATCCTGCAGGAGCTGGTACTGGTCGGCGGGGAAATCGGTGAGAATGTCGAACTCGCCGGCACGGTAGCGTGCGAGCGCAGCCGAAATATCGTCCATCGAATAGTAGACGACTTCATCGATCTGGACATTCTCGGCGTCGTAATAGGTCTCGGACTTTACCGCCCGGATATGGCTGTTGGGAATCCACTCGACGATCTGGTAAGCGCCATTGCCAACGATGTTCTCAGGCCGGATCCACTCCGAACCATGCTGTTCGACGACATGCCGGGGAACCGGATAGGCGGTGTAGTGCGTCAGCGCGTCGAGGAAGTACGGCGCCGGCGCCTCGAGCGTGAACTCGATGGTCTTGTCGTCGATGACACGGATGCCGACCTCATCGAGCGGAACATCGCCCGCATTGGCCGCCTCGGCGTTCTTGATCGGATATTGCAGATAAGCGTAGTCCGCAGCGGTCTCCGGATCGAACAGGCGCTTGAACGCAAAATCGAAATCCTGCGCGGTGACGGGGGTACCATCGGACCAGACCGCATCGTCGCGAATGGTGAAGGTATAGACGAGACCATCGTCAGAAACCGTATAGCTGGATGCCTGGCCCGGGATCGGCTCCGCATGGGCATCTTCGGTCATCAGGCCTTCAATGTAATCGCCTACAATGCGGTTTTCCCAGTCGCCCGACACGCGGTGCGGATCGAGCGAAGCCGGCTCACCGCCGTTGAACGAGTGCAGCGTTACGGCAAGCGCCGAGCCGGACATGGCTAAAGCCATGAGGCCGGCCAACAGGCCGCCCTTTATAACCGTTCGAAATTGCATGATGATCGTCTCCTTTGTTGGACGTTTCAGTGTTTCCGACCCATGGCCACCCTCTTTTGAAACGGGATGGCTATTATTGCGATGCTTGAGGAAAAACCGTTCCCTTCCTGCAACGGAACGGAGCGTATCCTTGCTCAATTCCCGTTTGCAAGCATTAATCTATGCCCTTTCTACAATCGCTGCGACACCCATGCCCCCGGCCGTACAAACCGAAAGCAGCGCTCGCGATTTATCGAGCGTATTCAGCATCTTGGCGGTCATCCCGAGGATGCGGGCACCGGTGGCCGCGAAGGGGTGTCCATAAGCGAGCGAGGACCCCATTACGTTTATTTTATCAACAGGAATTGTGCCCAGCGGCTCCTCGCGCCCCAGTACCGACCGGTTGTAGCCTGGATCTTCCCATGCCTTGAGCGAGCACAGAACCTGCGCGGCGAACGCCTCGTGGAGCTCAAACAGATCGATATCGCCGAAGGTGAGCCGCGAACGGCGCATGAGGTCGGACACCGCGATGGTGGGCGCCATCAGCAACCCGTCGCCATGGGCAAAATCGTTCGCCGAAACCGCACCCATCGTAAGATAGGCGAGGATCGGTAAGCCTCGCTCTTTCGCCCAATCCTCGCTCGCGAGCAGCACCGAAGAGGCGCCGTCGGTCAACGGGGTGGAGTTGGCCGCAGTCAACGTGCCCTTGCCCGACCTCTTGTCGAAGGCTGGCTTCATCGTCGCCATCTTGTCGAGCGTTGTGTCGGGGCGGATGTTGTTGTCCTTGACGATCCCTGCGCAGGGCACGACGAGATCGTCGTGAAAGCCCTCTTCGTAGGCGCGTGCCGCGTTCTGGTGGCTTCTTAGCGCCACCTCGTCCTGCGCCTCGCGGGTGATCCCCCATTCCTTTGCCATTAGCTCGCAATGCTCGCCCATCGAGAGCCCGGTGCGCGGCTCCTGCGTTGAAGGTGCGACGGGGGTGATCTCGCCGAAATTGAAGCCCTTGAAGGCCGCCAATCTCTCACCGGCGGTCCGAGCGCGCGAAAGCGCGATCATGCGCTTTTGCATCTTGGGCCCGAGAACCACTGGGCTGTCGGAAACAGTGTCCGAGCCCCCTGCTATTGCGCTGTCGATCTCGCCGGTGGCGATCTTGGCCCCGAGCAGCAACGCCGCCTGCAGCGAGGTGCCGCAAGCGATCTGCATGGTCGTGCCTGGCGTCATCGGGGAGAGCCCCGCATCGAGCAGGGCCTCGCGCGCGAGGTTGAAGTCGCGCGAATGGGATATGACGGCGCCAGCCGCGACCTCGCCGATCCGCTCGCCCTTGAGCCCGTATTTGTCGGCCAGCCCGCCGATGGCGGTGGCCAGCATCGAAAGGTTGGTCTCGTTCTCATAGCCCGTATAGGCACGGCAGAAGGGAATGCGCGCGCTGCCGACAATGGCCACTCTGCGAAGGGTCTGTGTCATGGTGCTGCTCATGCCTTTCCATCCTGCCGTGCCTTGAGCGGTCCGCCGAGGAATGGCGCGAACCCGGTGCCAAGGATCATGCCGATATCGGCATGATCGGTATTTTCAACCACGCCCTGTGCAACGATCTCCTCGGTCGCATCCACGAGGGGCTGGACGAGATCGCGTCCGAGCCCCGGCAGGTTCGCATGGGCCGGCGGTTTCTGTTTTTGCGGCTTGCCGTCTACCCACTTGTAAAAGCCTTCGCCGGTCTTCCGCCCGAGCTTGCCGGCAGCGATGAGTTTGGCGAACTTGCTGTCCTCGGACACCTTCTGCCCGAGTTCGCGCGCCACGGAAGCGCCCACGTCGAGACCAACGGTATCCATCAATTCGATCGGCCCCATCGGCATCCCGAAGGCGACGGCAGCCGCATCTAGCTGCTCGGGGCTTTCGCCCTTTTCCACCCGATCCACGGCTTCGAGCATGTAGGGCATTAGCGCCCGGTTGACGAGGAAGCCCGGCGCGGACTTTACCACCACCGGCGACTTGCCCATGGCGAGGACGAACGACGCACCCTTGCGGATCGCCGCGTCGTCATTGAGTGTCGAGCGGATGACCTCGACCAGCGGCAACTGTGCCACGGGATTGAAGAAATGCAACCCGATCAATCGCGAGGGATTGTCGAGCTTTTCTGCGATGCGCTCGAGCTCGATCGAAGAGGTGTTGGTCGCCATGATCGCATCAGGCTTCATGCGTTTTTCCGCCGCCCCGAAAATCTGCTGCTTGACCTCGAGCTTTTCAACAACCGCTTCGATGAGCACATCGGCACGTGGGATACCTCTGCCCTCAACGTCCGCTTCAAGGCGTGCCATGGCGGCCTCCACGGCCTGCCTGGTCTTGAGCCGCTTCTTAAAGAGCGACTTGGCGCGGTCGAGAGCGGGCTTGATGCGGTCGAGATCCATATCCTGGAGCGTCACCGCCATGCCGCGCATCGCGCACCATGCAGCAATATCGCCCCCCATGACCCCGGCACCGACGACATGCACGCGCGAGAAGCTCGGCCTGTCCTTACCCTTGGCCCCGAGCTTCTTGAGGCTTTCGGAAAGAAAGAACACCCGGCGCAGGTTCTGCGCGGTCGGCGAACCCATGAGCGGTATGAAAGCATCGATCTCGGCCCTCATCATCGCCTGGGGATTGTCGCCGTGCTTTTCAAAGAGGTCGATCAACGCAAAGGGCGCAGGGTAATGCGCCTTGTTGACCTTCTTTGCGGTCTCGGTGCGCATCTTCTCGGCCACCCGGCCTCGCATCGGCCCCATCGCCATCACGCGCTTGCCAAAGGGTGCCGACGCGGATTTGCGTTTGGAAAGGATCGCCTTGCGCGCTTCCCAGCGCAGCATGTCGGGATGCCGCACGAGCTTGTCGACGAGGTTCAGTCGCCGCGCGGCGCCGGCGGAAAGATTGCGGCCTGTCAGCATCAATTGCATGGCATCAAGCGGCCCGGCCTGACGGATCGAACGGCCCGTTCCGGCAAAACCGGGAAAAATACCGAGCTTGACCTCGGGAAAGCCGAGCTTGGTCGTATCGTCGTTGACCGCGATGCGATAATGGCTGGCCAGGGCCAGTTCGAGCCCTCCCCCGACACAGAAACCCGATATTCCGGCCACGAAGGGCACCGGCAAATCCTCTATTCGCTGGAACAGCGCATGCGTGAACCTGAGCGCTTCGGGCAGTATGGCGGGGTCGCTCATCGAATCGAATTCCGAAATATCCGCCCCGGCGATGAACCCCGGCTTGCCCGACAAAAGCGCGACCCCGGCGATCGAACCGGCTTTGACAAGGTTTTCGACGTGGGAAATGACCGCATCGAGTTCGGTCAACACTTCGCGGCTCAACACGTTAACCGGCGATTCCGCCACATCGAGGATCAGCCAGCCGATCCCTTCGACATCGACCGAAAAGCGCCAGTGGCGCAGATTGGAAATATCGGATTGTGCCAAGGCTCGTTCCTTTCGAGGGTTCAGCGGTTGGGCACGAAGATTTAAAAGGCCCCGCTAGCCGCCTATTCGGCGGCTGCGGTGATGCCGTTTGCTGGAGCAATTTGCGGTCGGGCGAGTTCGTCGGCGGCGAAATCGTCGACGCGGACGACACGGTCGGTTGCATCGTCGGCGATACGCAGGATCGCGGCCTCCTCGACCGTGAGCACGCCGGCCGCGACCGCGTCATCGATCGCATCGCGGTCGAGACGACGGTGAATCGCGCCCCGCTTGATGGCGCGGAAGAATTTCTTCTCGATCTCGGCCGCCGCCTCGACCTTGATCAACGCATCTTCGAGCAGCCCCATGCGGTCGTTGGGGTCGAAACTGACATAGACCCCGCGGGTCAGCCGGTCGCGCAGGACAGACTGGCCGAGCACCGAGCGGGCGAGGCGGAAATTGTCGCGATCCCTCGCCGGGCGCGCATGGCGACCGAGCGGGAAGATGAAGAAATTGAGCGCAAAGCGCATGAAGGGATTGGGGAAATTGTCGACGACTTCGCCCAGCGCCTTTTCCACCCCCGCAATGCGATCGCGCGCGATGGCGTCGATGATCGCGATGTCCTCGGGCATCCGTCCATCATCCTCGAAACGTTTGAGCGCCGTCGAAAGCAGGTAGAGATCGGAGAACGCATCGGCCATGCGACCCGAAAGCATCTGCTTGCGCTTGAGGTCGCCCCCAAGGAAGGCAACTGTCCAGTCGCCGGCCAAGGCAAAACTCTGCGAATAGCGGTGCAACTGCCGATACCAGCCCTTGAGCTCGTGTTCGACCGGGCTCGAGGCAAAGCGCCCGAAGGTGAGGTTGTGCCAGAAGGAGGCGATCATGTTGCGCAGCATGAAGCCCAAATGGCCGGAAAAGGCAGCGTCGAACGCCTTGAGCCCGGCACGTTTGTCCGGGTTCTGCGCCGCCTCGACTTCCCTCAGCAGATAGGGGTGGGCGCGGAGCGCGCCCTGCGCGAAGGTGATGAGTGTGCGCGTCAGAATATTGGCGCCCTCCACGGTAATCGCGACGGGGACGTTGGAATAGCCCGAAAACAGGTAGTTCGAGGGACCGTCCTGCACCGCGCGGCCCCCATGGATATCCATCGCATCGTCTATCCGGTGCCGCATCTCGTCGGTCGTGCGATATTTGAGTGCCGCCGATATCACCGCAGGCTTCTGCCCGTCATCGACGATCGCCGCCGTAACCGAGCGCGAGGCTTCAAACTGGTAAGCGGATTTCACTAGACGCGCCATGCCCTCGCCAACACCTTCCATCATGCCGATGGCGATGCCGAACTGGCGGCGGATGCGGGCGTAGGCCGAGGTCGCGCGCAGCGCGGCCTTGATCGAAACCGTGCCGATGGCCGGGAGCGAGATAGCCCTACCGGTGGAGAGACACTCCATCAGCATCCGCCAGCCCTGCCCGGCATAATCGGGGCCACCGATCAGGAAATCGAGCGGGATGAACACCTCCTTGCCCGACGTCGGACCGTTCATGAAGGCGGCGCGTGCCGGAAAGTGGCGGCGGCCGATATTGACGCCGGGATAATCGGCGGGGATGAGCGCGAGCGTGATGCCCACCTCTTCGCCCTTGCCCAGATGATTGTCAGGGTCATAGAGGTTGAACGCCACGCCAAGCAGCGTCGCGACGGGGGCGAGTGTGATGTAGCGCTTGTCCCAGGAGAGCCTAACCCCGAGGACGGTCTTGCCCTCGTATTCCCCATGAGTGACGACGCCGACATCGCGCATCCCAGCCGCGTCAGAGCCGGCGTGAGGACCGGTGAGTGCAAAGCAGGGAATTTCCAGTCCCTTGGCGAGACGGTGGAGATATTTCCCCTGCTGCTCGGGCGTGCCGTATTTTTCCAGCAGCTCGCCCGGACCCAGAGAGTTGGGCACCATCACGGTGATGCCCGCTGCCACCGAGCGCGAGGCGATCTTTGATACGACCTGGCTCTGCGCCTGCGCCGAAAAGCCCAGGCCTCCGTGCTCCTTGCCGATGAGCATGCCGAGGAAGCCCTTGTCCTTCAGGAACTGCCAGACTTCGGGGGGAAGATCGAGGCGATTGTGGCGCGTGTCCCAATCGTCGATCATCGCGCAAACCTCTTCGCACGGGCCATCGAGGAAAGCCTGTTCCTCTTCGGTCAAGTCGGGCTTGCGGATGTCGAGGAGCTTGTCCCAATCGGGACGACCCGAGAAGATTTCGGCGTCCCAGCCGATCGTCCCCGCATCAAGCGCTTCCTGCTCGGTGCGGGAGATGCGCGGCAGTATGGCCTTGACCATGCGATAGGCGGGCCCTGTAAGCACCGCGCGCCGGACGGCACCGATCGAAAGCAACCCGAGGATCACTGCAGGCAAGAGGGCCAGCGCCCACCCGGCGATCGAGTTCGAGAACGCAAGCCCGTCTTCGGCCCGGAGCATTGCAAGTGTGCCCAGGATCAGGGCCGCAAGCGCCCATTGCCAAAGCGGGGACTGACGGATGGCCAAAACGAAAAATGCAACGATAGAAAGAACGAGTATTGCCCAACCCATCTGACAGTCCTCCTCGACTGGCCGGGGCTTGGCGGAAGCATCCCGGCAGGTTCGAAATCGGGGCAGTCAATACCGGTCTCGGTTCTTCAGTGCCGGCAATTTCCCCTATTGGTACAGCATACACGCATAGACGTTAACGTCAATCTATTGCCTTATGCGTCAAATTGAACGCCCTCCTCGGCCGGCAGTCGAAAAAACCCGCCGAACGGCAACGCTGTACGGCTGCATCGGGTTGCACCCAATCGAACGCGATGCCGCTCCGCACAGAAGCGTCAGTCATGCTGCCCTAGGTAACTTATTTGACGCTTACGTCAGCCTATGACATATTTCATTTGAGGAGAAGGGTAAAAAGCCCGCCCGGAGGAGAACAGCCATGACCGATACCACGTCCACTGCCCCTCGCCCCTGGATCAAGTCCTACCCCGAGGGCATCGACTGGCAGAACGGCATCGTCACCACGCCCGTTCATGAGCAGTTTCTCGCCTCATGCGCCAAAATGGGCGATGTCACGGCCATCGATTTCCTCGGCGCCACCACAAGTTATCGGGAACTGAGCACGAAGGTGAATGCGCTCGCGGGCGCACTCCAGAAGGAGCTCGGCATCAAGAAGGGCGACCGCGTAGCCTTGCTCCTGCCCAATACGCCCTATTATGTGATTGCCTACATGGCCGTGCTGCGCACCGGTGCCACCGTCGTCAACTGCAACCCGCTCTATTCGCTCCACGAGCTCACCCACATCGTCTCCAATGCCGGCGCGGACGTGATGATCACCCTCGACCTCAAGGTGACGTTCGATAACGCTGAAAAGCTCGTGGCGCAGGGCCACATCAAGAAGCTGATCGTCGCGCATTTCCCCGATGTGCTACCGGGGCTCAAGAAATTCCTCTTCAAACTTGTCAAGCGCAAGGATCTTGCCCACCCCACCCGGTCACCGGCCGCTGGCGCGGTCATAGGCTTTGCCGATCTGATCGCGAAAAACGCCGCGCCCGCCCCGGTCGAGATCGATGCGGAAAAAGACGTTGCGGTCCAGCAATATACGGGCGGCACGACAGGCATCCCCAAGGGTGCGATGCTCTCGCATGCCAATATCGCGGCCAATATGAGCCAGATCGACAAATGGGGCGACGGGCTGTTCTATCCTCCCTCCAAGATCCTGGCGGTCCTGCCCTTCTTCCATATCTTTGCGATGACGGTGTGCATGAACGTGCCTTTGTGCTCGGGCGCTCAGGTGATCATGTTTCCCCGCTTCGAGATGAAGACCTTCCTTGCGACCCTCAAGCGCACGCGGGCCAATGTATTGCCGGCCGTGCCGACCCTGCTGCATGCGCTGGCGACAAAGCCCGAGGCGACCCCCGAACTGCTATCCTCGATCGAGGTGGCCATCTCCGGCGGCGCGGGTCTGCCCAACGAGACGCGCGACGCTTTTGCACTCAAATCCAAGGCCTTGCTTGCCGAAGGCTATGGCTTGACCGAAACCTCGCCGGTCGTCGCCTGCGCCGCGCTACGCAAGCCGTCCAAACGCGGGTCGATTGGCCTGCCGCTGCCCGGAACCGACGTCCGGTTCGTGAGCCTTGAGGATCCCGAAACGGAAGTGCCGTTGGGCGAGCGCGGCGAACTTGCCGTCAAAGGCCCCCAGGTCATGCTCGGCTACTACGAGAACGAGGAAGCCACCAGGGAGGTCTTCACGGCCAATGGCTACCTGCGTACCGCGGACGTTGGCTATATGGACGAGGATGGCTATCTCTTCCTTGTCGACCGCATCAAGGACCTTATCATCTGCTCGGGCTTTAACGTCTATCCGCGCGCCATCGAGGATGCGATCTACCGTCACCCGGCGGTGGACGAAACCAATGTCATCGGCGTAAAGGACGACTATCGCGGTGAGGCTCCCATCGCTTACGTCAAGCTCAAGCAAGGCGAAACCCTCGACGAGGATACGCTGATGGCGTTCCTCAAGGAGCAGCTCTCCAAGCTCGAAATGCCGCGCGAAATCATCTTCCGTGACGAGCTGCCCAAAACCATGATCGGCAAGCTCTCCAAAAAAGACCTTCGGGAAGACTATGAGCGAACCAAGGGTAAATGAGTTGAGCACCGTCGACGCCGAAAAAACCGAGCTGTTCGCCATTGCCGATCTGGCCAAGGAGTTCGGGATTTCGACCCGTGCCATCCGCTTCTACGAAGCCAAGGGGCTCCTTCAGCCTGAACGCGTCGGGGGGACGCGCGTGTTCCGCCGCCGCGATCGCGCGCGGCTGATCCTCATCCTGCGCGGGAAGCGGCTCGGCTTCTCGCTGCGCGACATTTCCGAATATCTGAGCCTTTACGACGCCGATGGCTCCCGAACCGCCCAGCATACACTGCTGGTGGAAAAGGTGGACGAGCGCCTCGCCCTGTTGCGCCGACAGCTCGATGATCTGAAGACCACGATCGACGAATTGTTGGAAATCCGATCACTCGCCGACGAGCGGCTTCACTCGCAAGGCTGACAGCCCTTCAGGCGCTGCGGCGGACCTGCCTGGCAATCCGTCCGCTCATCCAGCCCTCGAACGACTCCCGGCTCATCGGCTTTGCATAATGATAGCCCTGGTGAACCGCACATCCCAAGGCCATCAGGAACTGGCGTTGCGCCTCGGTCTCCACCCCTTCGGCCACAAGGGTCATGTTGAGGCTCTGCCCGATGCCGATGACCGCCATTACCACCGCCTGCGCAGTGGCATCGGTCTCGATCCGGTCCATGAAACTCCGGTCGATCTTGAGTTCGGTCACGGGCAGGCGCGCGAGCAGCGACAGGCTCGAATGTCCGGTACCGAAATCGTCCATCGACAGCCTGATGCCCATCTCGGCGAGGCTGCGCACATTGGCGACGACGGCGGGCGTTTCCTCGAGCATCACGCCTTCGGTGATCTCGACGGTCAGGTCGGACGGGACCAGCTTGTAACGTTCGAGGCAAACGGCAACGCTCTCGCAAAAACCGCGGTTGCGGAACTGCTGAGGAGATATGTTGACGGAGATCGCCGGCACGTCGAACCCCCGGGCCCGCCAGTCGGCCAGCTGCGCGCAAGCGGTACGCATTGCCCAGTTGCCGATGGCTTCGATAACACCGATCTGTTCGGCAATCGGGATGAACCTGCCGGGGCTCACCGGCCCGAATTGAGGATGCGTCCAGCGTGCCAGAGCCTCGGCCCCATAGATCGCACCGCTATTGCCATCGACCTGGGGCTGGTAGACGAGTTCGAGTTGATCGAGCGCGATTGCCTCGCGCAAGGCGGTGCCCAGAACCAGGCGCTCCTTGTTGAGCGCCCGAGCCTCGGGGTCGTAAAATCCGTAGGACCCCCGCGCCTCGGCCTTGGCTTCGAACATCGCCGTTTCGCAATGGCGCAGCAGTCCGTCTATGTCCTTCGCATCGTCGGGATAGAGCGCGATCCCAACGCTCGATGAGATGGGAAGCGTCACATCCGCCGCCTGGACCGGCTCGAGAAGCGCAGCGATTACATCGCGTGCGTGACGCGCCGCGTTTTCCCGGTCTGTATCCTCAAGCGCAATGATGAAGGCATCCCCGTTCAGCCGGCAAACCGCGCCCTGATAGCCGAAGTGGTCAGACAAACGCCGCCCAACTGCCGTCAACACGCCATCGCCCACCGGCGCGCCGAAAGTGTCGTTGATGTCCTTGAAACGATCGATGTCCACGCACAAGAACGCCATGCGCATCCTGCGGCCGGTATCGCGACGCAGCTTTTCGCCGATTCGGCGGCGAAGAGAGGCACGGTTTTGCAGACCCGTCAGCCCGTCGAAATAAGCCAGTTGGTTGATGCGCGACTTGGCTTCCTCGCGCTCGATCGCCATCCCGCATAAATGAACGCAGGTATCGACGATCTGCTGATGCCAGGCACTAGGACCGCGCTCGTCAGCGAAATAGAAGGCAAAGGTTCCCGTAACCTTGCCGTCCCGCATCAGCATTGGAGTCGACCAGCATGCCCGGATTCCCAGTCGCATGAATGGCTCGCGATACGCCTCCCATGCCGGATCGCTGGCAATGTCAGGGGTCACGACCACCTCGCCGCGCCATGCGGCCGTCCCACAGGTGCCGACACCCTCGCCAACCGGAAGGCCGTCAATGAACTCGGCTATCGAGGACGGCAGCGAGGGGGCGGCAAGCGGGCGCAGACGTCCCTCGTTGTCAATCGCAATTACCGAACTCACGATATCGGGCGCCAGCGCCTCCACCTGCGAGCAGATCGAATTCATGAGCTCGACAAGCGGCACGTCGCGCGCCATCGCCTCGAGCACCTCGCGCTGAAGGACCTGCAGCCGCTTGGTGTTGGTGATATCGGCTAGGAGGGCAACCACGTGGGTGAGCTGGCCTTTCTCGTCAAGGACAGGCTCGAGCCGCGCTGAAACCCAGATTGGGTCGCCACTTTTGGTGCGCAGCAGCAAATCGTCGTGAAAGGCGGTTTCCCCGTACAGGCTGTGCTGAGCGCGCTCGTGCACCTTGATGTCGGTCAGCGGTCCGGCCAGCAACTCCCATGGGCGCGTTGCCAAAATATCGTCGAGGGTATAGCCGAAGAGCGTCGTGAAGGCAGGATTGACGTAGCAGACTTCACGGTCTGAGCCCGAAATCAGGATGGCCCGGTCGGTACGCGACATGGCCATCTCTATGAAGTCGAGCATGTCCCCTCGCTTTTCTGGCAGACCCTTGTTTCGCTCGCTGAGCATGACCCCCGCCCGCGCCCCTCGCTGTGTTGACGGCCTTCTCGCCGCGGGAGACAGTCTGCGAGTCAAGACTTAACGATTTGTCGCGCCGCGGCACGCCCGCGCCAGACGGTTGACTCTGGGGTTAACAAACAGCTTCCCGAAGCCGGATAATACCGCCCAAACCTATTGTCAGGAGGCGAGCAGCTCGTGCCGGGGCATGGCCACCGCGTCTGCTATCGTCGTCTGGTCGAGCACCTTGCGCGTGGCATCGGCCACATGAGCAAAGACCTGGCGCGTTTCACAGTTGGTCTCATCGAGGCAATCCGCGCATTTCCTGTACGCCGTGATCGAAAGGCACGGCAGCGGGGCGATCGGTCCATCCACGATGCGCAGAACCTCGCCATAGGTAATCTTATCGGCCGGACGTAAAAGCACATACCCACCGCCCTTGCCCCGCTTGCTGGTCAGCAGGCCCTGACGCTTAAGGTCGAGCAGGATCTGTTCAAGGAACTTCTTGGGAATTCTGTGCACCCTTGCGATGTCGGAAATGACCAACGGCTCGCTTTGCGGCGCACGCGCGAGGGCGATCAGAGCGCGCAACGCGTATTTTGCTTTCTGTGAAATCATAGCCATGACAATGCCTTGGCAATAGGACGCGCGGAAAATCCGCCAACCCGATAGGATTTGTCAACTATACCGCAAATCCGGCAGGTCTGCAATCTGGGGGATGGTGGGAGTAACTGGGATTGAACCAGTGACCCCTGCCGTGTGAAGGCAGTGCTCTCCCGCTGAGCTATACTCCCGTCAGACGGCCTGTGCGTCTGGTTTCCTGCCGTCAATGCCGGCCGGAAGAGAGAATGGTGGGCGTAACTGGGATTGAACCAGTGACCCCTACGATGTCAACGTAGTGCTCTCCCGCTGAGCTATACGCCCATCTCTCATTCGCCGGGCCACCGGGAGCGGCCCTGCTGGCGCGGATACACCATAAAACCCCCGCCCGGGTCAATAGGGTATGTCCCCCAATTCGCGCGTTCAAGTCCCGAGGCGTATTTCCGGACCGGTCAGGCCGCCAGAAGCCGCTCGACCTCGCCCACGAGATCCTTGAGATGGAAGGGCTTGGACAATACAGACGCCCCCTTGGGTGCCTGGCTGTCGGGGTTAAGCGCGACGGCGGCAAATCCCGTGATGAACATGACCTTGAGATCGGGATCGAGTTCGGTCGCGCGGCGCGCGAGCTCGATCCCGTCCATTTCCGGCATCACGATATCCGAAAGCAGGAGGGTGAACGGTTCCTCGCGCAGCCGCTCATAGGCGGCCCGGCCGTTGTCGAATGCCACGACGTCGTATCCTGCGTTCTTGAGCGCCCGCGTGAGAAATCCGCGCATATCGTCATCGTCTTCAGCCAGAAGAATCCGGTTCATCATCGTCCCTGTGCCCGTGAACGCCCCATGAAGGTGATTCGCATGTTTTACAATAGCCTCGCGCCATGCAACAGCGATTGCATTGTCCGGTGGACAAGTACCCAAAGGCCATGCACACTCATTCCCAACAGGGCATTGATTTGCCCCATGTCGAGGAGGCGCCGTGGATTCGGACTTCAAGGACCGGCCTGCATTCGAGACGATCCGTCCGCGCCGCCAGCTTGCGCCCATCGTCTTCAATTCTCCCCATTCGGGCTCCGACTATCCCGAGCGGTTCCTGAGGCAGTCGCGGCTCAACAACCTCGCGATCCGTCAATCCGAAGATGCCTATGTCGACGAGATCTTCGCCCGCGCCCCGCATCTGGGCGTACCGCTCCTGCGCGCGCGCTTTCCCAGGGCCTATCTCGACGTCAACCGCGAGCCCTACGAGCTCGATCCGCGCATGTTCCGCGAGCCCTTGCCCGACCATTTCAATACGTCGAGCCCTCGGATTGCCGCCGGGCTCGGGACAATCGCCCGCATCGTTTCGGAAAATCGCCCCATCTATCGCGAGCTTCTGACGCTCGAAGACGCGGCCATGCGGATCGAGGGAATCTACAAGCCGTATCACCTGGCCCTGCAGGGCCTGTTGTCGGACACACTCGCGCGCTTCGGGGTCGCCGTCCTGATCGACTGCCATTCCATGCCCCGCCTCTCGCGCGGCAACGACCGGTCGGCTCCCGATGTCGTTTTGGGCGACCGCTACGGTGCGGCCTGCGCGCCGGCGATTGTCGATCTGGTTGAAAACGTCTTCGCCGGAGCGGGGTTGAAGGTCGCGCGCAACCGCCCCTATGCCGGCGGGCATAATACCCGCACCTATGGCCGTCCGCGCTACGGCGCCCATGCGATCCAGATCGAGATCAGCCGCCATCTCTATATGAACGAATCGACTCTCGAACGGCATGAGGGTTTTGCAGCGCTATGCCAGCTCGCCAACAGGCTTGTCGCCGCGCTCATCGATTTCGACGCCCTGGCACTGGCCCGTACGCAAGAGGCCGCCGAATAAGGCGGACCGAATTTCCAAATCTGCCGGGAAGAAAAGAGTGGGCCGCTCAAAGCGGCCCAAGTCAAGGGAGGAAACGTTGGCAGTTCTCTCGATTTCCACAAGTGGAAAAGAACCACCAAACCATCATGCAATATTGTGCTTGAACCTTTTTAAGGGCGAGCGCAAGTCACTGGCTTGCGCGATTGCCTACAAACGGGACCCCCTGTTGCAAAAAGGAATCACTTTTTGAAACGTTTCGTTAAGGTTCATGACCAAAGGGTTTACAATCGCCCTCCCGCGCCCGTTCTCATCAAGATTTTGGCAAGACATGACTATTTCCCCCGGCCAGCCGCCTGACGCTGCGGCAATCACCCGAACCCTGCTCGCGGCGGCCGAGGCGGCACGCCGTCCGACGCTGGAAAATTTCCGCACCCATTTGGCTGTGGACAACAAACATGCCAGTGGCTTCGACCCCGTGACCGCCGCCGACCGCGAAGCGGAGACGGCGATCCGGGATGTTATCTCCGCGCACTTCCCCGAACACGAGATCATTGGCGAGGAGTGGGAGAAGAAGACCACCGGCAGTCCCTATGCCTGGATCATCGACCCGATCGATGGCACGCGGGCCTTTATTTCGGGTGTTCCCGTCTGGGGAACGCTGATTGGCCTTGTTTGCGAAGGGAAGGCGATCGCCGGCCTGATGGAACAGCCCTTTACGGGAGAGCGATGGATGGCCGCGGGCGGCAAGGCCACATATTCACGCGGGGGCCGCAGCGAGCCGTTGAACACCAGCACCGTCGAGGCGCTCTCGTCCGCGCGGCTGTCGACCACGTCCCCCGAACTGTTCCAAGGCACCAGCGCCGCCGCCTGGTCGGCGATCCGCGACGCCTCGCTCGTCGTGCGCTACGGGCTCGATTGCTATGCTTACAGCCTGCTGGCCTCCGGCCATATCGATCTCGTGGTGGAAGCCGGGCTCAAGGACGTGGACATCGCTCCGCTCATCCCGATCATCGAGGCTGCCGGAGGCGTCATCACCACATGGGATGGCGGGCGGGCCGAACATGGTGGCACATGCGTCGCGGCAGCCACGCCGAAGCTGCACACCGATGCCCTGCGCATTCTGCGCGAAGCGATGCTGGGCACCGCCTAGAACCCCGGTCTAGGGCGCCTGCTCGGTGATGAAGGCGTCGAACGCGGCGAATACCTGCTCGCGAATGGCATCGGTTTCCATGAACAACTCGTGCCGCCCTCCCGGGATCACCACGTGATGGCCATTGCGCATGCGCAGGCCCAGCATTTCCGTAGCGGCGGTATCGACCACGCGATCGAGTGCGGCCGCGCAGATAAACACCGGTATCTTGAGACGGGCCGAGAAGTCGTCGGCATTGACCTGACGCATGGCATCGAGCGAGGAACCGATCCATCCCAGCGTCGGGGACCTCACCTCAAGATCGGGCCGGGCCGCCAGAATATCCACCGCGCGCATATAGCGTGCCTTGTCGCCGGTGAGAGGATTGCCTGGAAACCGCGTCTCGCTTTGCGGTTCATCCTGGGGACGACGGAGGGGTAGACGCGAGAGCCCGGCAAATCGCAGTGCCCGGACAATCCGCGCCGCGCCCTTGAGCCCGAACGGCAGGCCGGGCAAGGAAACCAGCGGAGATGTCAGAAACACACGATCGAACATCAGCCGGTCGCGCGTTGCGGCCAAGAGCCCAACCAGCCCGCCGGTCGAGTGCCCCACAAGGTAAAATGGCGGCGGGCATTCGGGCAGCAGTATCTGGGTGTGAAACGATGAAAGGTCGGTCCAGTAATCGTCGAAATGCTCGACGAAACCGTGCCGGGCATCGGCAATCAGCCGCGCCGACCCGCCCTGCCCCCTGAGATCGAACGTCGCGACCGCAAAGCCGCGTTTCTGGAAATCGGCAATCGTTTCGAAGTATTTTTCGATGAACTCGGCCCGCCCCTGCACGAGGCATACCGTGCCCTTGCTGACCGTCCCCTTGCGCGGAAAGGTGGCGTAGCGGATACGGACTTTGTCCTGGGTTTCGATAACCCCGACCTGCGCGCCCTCGGGCATGGGATTGGATGGCACTTCGCACAACAGGGGGGTGGCGGCATCGATAGTTGCGGTCATGGTCCGGAGCTTGTCTCACTTGCAATCGCAAGTCACTCTAGAGCCAATCCCTTACCGGACCCTGCATGGAAGGCTCAAAAAAAGCGAGAGCGCGCCTGCCGGGTGGACAGACGCGCCCTCTTTTTACAGCTAGCACCGTTGCGGGGGGCGGTGAACGGCGCCGCTGTCGAACACGGGAACCCCCCGCGTTCTTGAACCCGTTATAGGCCCCCCTCCCTGAACCGCTTCCGAGCAGGCCGTTCATATGGCATTCATCGCCGCGCCGCCCCCTCTTGAACCTGAAATTTCCCGTTCCTATCTCCTTGTTGTCCGCCGGATGACCCGGGGACGCCGACCGGAAAAGTCCTTGCCTTTTTGGGAGCCAACTCCGGCCAGCAGAGATGTGATTCTTGCTTTCACGAACCAGGAGAACACAAGATGCAACGACTTGATTTCACCCCGTTCTACCGCTCGACGGTAGGATTTGACCGGCTGTTCTCGCGCCTCGACAATCTTGTCGGCGAAGACGCCAAGACCTATCCGCCCTATAACATCGAGCGCACCGGCGATGATGCCTACCGCGTCTCGATTGCCGTTGCCGGTTTTGCGCCGAGCGACATCGCCATCGAGACCAAGGAAAACAGCCTGCTCGTCAAGGGTGCGCGCGGGAACGGCACCGAGGACAAGAACCGGGAATTCCTCCATCGCGGCATTGCCGAGCGCGCCTTCGAGTTGCGCTTTCAGCTTGCCGATTATGTAGAGGTGTCCGGTGCCAGCCTCGAAAACGGTCTGCTCCACATCGAACTCAAGCGCGAACTGCCCGAATCCAAGCGTCCGCGCCAGATCGAGATCAAAGGCGGCACCCCGCCCACGATCGAGAACAAGACCGTCAACTAACCTTCGATCTCCTCATCCGCCTCCGTGGATGAAAGGGCGCATAGCCGAACAGGCTATGCGCCCTGTTTGTGTTGAGCGCCTCCGGCGGCTAATAATGATGGCAACACTTGCCGCCGCCCTAAAAATCTGCCAATGTCGGCCCTAAAATAGGACAGCACTATTGTCCATTAGGGGATAACCCCCTATTAATCGCCCGCTTCTGCCGTCTCCCGGCATGAACGGACGTCAAAGGCTCAGGGCCGCCCGGCTGATGGACGGAGGAGGCGGTAGAGCTTTTGCGGGACCTTCAAGGTCCTTTTGAGTGGCCATTTGGATGCAGCGCCGCTCCATAGTAAAGAAACCGGTCTGCTCACCCGAGCCGTACATGCGACCCTGTACGACCCGAGCGACGGACCTGCACGGACCAAGGGCGTACCCGAGAGTTCGGATTTTTTGGCGAGGACTTGATATGGGCGAAATGGACAAGAGTTTGACGGGCAGAGCAACGCAGGTTTCCGGCGCCGCTGCAACCAAACGCGCGTCTGCGCTGGGCCTCTATGATCCGCGCAACGAGCACGATGCCTGCGGCATCGGCATGATCGCCAATATCAAGAACAAGAAAAGCCACGAAGTGGTGCAGAAGGGGCTCGAAATCCTCGAGAACCTCGAGCATCGTGGCGCGGTTGGCGCCGATCCCCTCATGGGCGATGGCGCGGGTATCCTCGTGCAGATACCGCACGCCTTCTTCAAGAAGACGGTGGGTTTCGACCTGCCCGATATGGGCCATTACGCGCCCTTGATGATTTTTTATCCCAACGATCCGGCGTTGCGGGACCGCTGCGCCGCACTCGTGCGCAAGACGATCGAGGCCGAGGGTCTTTCCGTTCTCGGCGAGCGCGTCGTGCCATTCGACAATTCATGCCTTTCCGACGGCGTTATCGCGACGCAGCCGATCATCGAGCAGATGTTCGTTTCGCGGCCCGAAGGCCTGGCCGATCTCGACGCATACGAGCGCCGGCTGCTCATTACACGCAAGGTCATCTCGAACACCGTTTACGGCGAGATCCCCGAAGTCCAGGACGACAACGGCTTCTACATCGTCTCGATGTCGGCCCGCACCATCGTCTACAAGGGCATGTTCCTTGCCGACCAGCTCGGCCGGTTCTATCCTGACCTCCACGACGAGGATTTCGAGAGCGCGATTGCCCTCGTTCACCAGCGGTTCTCGACCAATACTTTCCCATCCTGGAAGCTGGCCCACCCTTACCGGATGACCATCCACAACGGGGAGATCAACACCATCCGCGGCAACGTCAACTGGATGGCGGCGCGGCAGGCTTCCGTCGCTTCGGATCTGTTCGGCGACGAGATTTCCAAGCTCTGGCCGATCTCCTATGAGGGCCAGTCCGACACGGCCTGCTTTGACAACGCGCTCGAATTCCTCGTGCGTGGCGGCTATACGCTGCCCCACGCGGCAATGATGCTGATCCCGGAAGCCTGGGCCGGCAATCCCCTGATGGACGAGGAGCGCCGCGCCTTCTACGAATACCACGCAGCGCTGATGGAACCGTGGGACGGCCCTGCCGCCATGTCCATGTCCGACGGACGCTATGTGGTCGCGACACTCGACCGCAACGGGCTGCGGCCCGCGCGCTATCTCGTGACCCGTGAGGGCCATGTGGTGCTGGCGTCCGAATCCGGCGTGCTCGACATCCCCGAAGAAGACGTCCTCGAGCGCTGGAGGCTCCAGCCGGGTCGGATGCTGTTCATCGACCTCGAAGAAGGCCGCATCGTCTCGGACGACGAGATCAAGAAGACGCTGGCGGGCAAGAACCCTTATGCCAAGTGGCTGGGCAAGACCCAGATCGTCCTCGAGGACCTGCCCGAGACCGAACCCAAGGCCCCGGCAACGACCGAGAGCCTGCTCGACCGCATGCAGGCTTTCGGCTACACCCAGGAAGACATCAAGCTCCTGATGGCGCCGATGGCGACGACCGGACAGGAAGCGGTCGGCTCAATGGGCACCGATACCCCGCTCTCGGCGCTCTCGGACAAGCCCAAGCTGCTCTACACCTATTTCAAGCAGAACTTCGCGCAGGTCACCAACCCGCCCATCGATCCGATTCGCGAGGAATCGGTGATGAGCCTTGTGTCCTTTATCGGCCCGCGCCCGAACCTCTTCGACCTCGAGGGGCTTTCGACCGTCAAGCGCCTTGAAGTGCGCCAGCCCATCCTCACCAACGAGGATCTCGAAAAGATCCGGGCGCTGGGGGACATGGCCGACAACCAGTTCCAGACCGTCACCCTCGACATCACCTACGATGCGGAAAAGGGTGCCGAGGGCATGGAAGCGGCGCTCGATGCGCTGTGCCAGCGCGCCGAAAGCTCGGTGCTCAACGGCTACAACATCATCGTACTCTCCGACCGGCTTGTTGCCGCCAACCGCATGGCGATCCCCGCGCTCCTCGCCACTGCAGCGGTTCATAACCACCTGATCCGCAAGGGACTCCGGACGTCCTCGGGGCTTGTTGTCGAGACGGGCGAAGCGCGCGAGGTGCATCACTTCGCAGTGCTCGCGGGGTATGGCGCTGAAGCGATCAATCCCTATCTAGCCTTTGAGGCACTGGCCGCCTTCCATGCCGAAAGCGAATTTCCGCCCGAGGTCGACGCCCATGAGGTGATCCACCGCTACATCAAGTCGGTGGGCAAGGGGCTTCTCAAGATCATGTCCAAGATGGGCATTTCGACCTATCAGTCCTATTGCGGCGCGCAGATTTTCGACGCCATAGGCCTGTCGTCGGAATTCGTCGAGCGCTTCTTCTTCGGGACCGCGACCTCCATCGAAGGTGTCGGACTATTCGAAGTTGCAGAAGAGACCCGCCGCCGGCACGAACTGGCCTTCGGAGAAGATGTCGTCCTGCGCAAGGCGCTCGATGTCGGCGGCGAATACGCCTACCGCATCCGCGGCGAAGCCCATGCCTGGGACCCCGGCATTGTCGCAAACCTCCAGCACGCCGTCCGCACAAAGGACATCAGCCCGGAAGAGGCGCAGGCGCGCTACGACGCTTTTGCGCAGGCCGCAAACGGCGACAGCGCCAGCCGGATCGCCATCCGCTCGCTGTTCGAGGTCAAGCCGCTCGACACCGAAATCGACATCTCAGAAGTCGAGCCCGCCGAAGCCATCGTCCGGCGTTTTTCGACCGGTGCCATGAGCTTCGGCTCGATTTCGCGCGAAGCACACACGACTCTTGCCATCGCCATGAACCGGATCGGTGGCAAGTCCAACACCGGCGAGGGCGGCGAGGAGCCCGACCGTTTCAAGCCCCTGCCCGATGGGACGATGAACCCGCAGCGCTCGGCCATCAAGCAGGTTGCCTCGGGCCGGTTCGGTGTCACGACCGAATATCTCGTCAACGCCGACATGCTCCAGATCAAGGTTGCGCAGGGCGCCAAGCCTGGCGAGGGCGGCCAGTTGCCCGGGCACAAGGTCGATTGGGTGATCGCCAAGACGCGTCACTCGACGCCTGGCGTGGGCCTGATTTCGCCTCCGCCCCACCACGATATCTATTCGATCGAAGACCTGGCACAGCTCATCTACGATCTCAAGAACGTCAACCCCGCGGCAGACGTTTCGGTCAAGCTCGTCTCCGAGGTCGGCGTTGGCACGGTTGCGGCCGGCGTCGCCAAGGCACGTGCCGACCACATCACGATCTCGGGATTTGACGGCGGCACGGGGGCCTCGCCCCTGACGTCGCTAAAGCACGCGGGAGGGCCCTGGGAAATCGGGCTTGCCGAAACCCACCAGACGCTCGTGCTCAACCGGCTGCGCTCGCGCGTTGCCCTGCAGGTTGACGGCGGGTTCAAGACCGGCCGCGACGTGTTGATCGGTGCCCTGCTCGGGGCGGACGAATTCGGCTTTGCCACCGCGCCGCTTATCGCGGCCGGCTGTATCATGATGCGCAAGTGCCATCTCAACACCTGCCCAGTCGGCGTCGCCACCCAGGACCCTGTGCTGCGCAAGCGCTTCAAGGGCACGCCTGAACACGTCATCAACTACTTCTTCTATGTCGCTGAAGAGTTGCGGGGGCTGATGGCCAGGATGGGCGCTCGGACGCTCAATGAATTGATCGGTCGTTCTGACCTGCTCGACCAAACCCGGCTCGCCGATCACTGGAAGGCGCACGGGCTCGATTTCTCGCGGCTGTTCTACAAGCCCGCGCCCATCGGCGGCGATACGCTCCATCATTCCGAGCGCCAGAACCACCATCTCGAGGCGGTGCTCGACCGCGAACTGGTCGCCAAGGCGCGCGACGCCATCGACACCAAGGTCCCAGTTCAGTTCGAAATGCCGATCCGGTCGCTCAACCGCTCGGTGGGCGCGATGCTTTCGGGCGAAGTTGCCAAGAAGCACGGCCATGCGGGCCTGGCCGACGATACGATATCGGTCACCTTCCGCGGCACGGCAGGCCAGAGCTTCGGCGCATTCCTCGCCAAGGGTGTGAGCTTCGATCTCATTGGCGACGCCAACGACTATGTCGGCAAGGGTCTCTCGGGCGGCCGTCTCGTCATCCGGCCTTCGGAAAAGGCACAGATCGTCCCTGAGGAGTCGATCATCGTCGGCAACACCGTGCTTTACGGTGCGATCGCCGGGGAGTGTTATTTCCGCGGCGTCGCAGGAGAGCGTTTCGCCGTACGTAACTCGGGCGCCATCGCGGTCGTCGAGGGTACAGGGGATCACGGCTGCGAATATATGACCGGCGGCCTCGTCGTTGTCATCGGCAAGACCGGCCGCAACTTTGCTGCCGGCATGTCGGGTGGCATCGCTTATGTGCTGGACGAGGACGACACCTTCCGCTCGCGCTGCAACCTTGCGATGGTCGATCTCGAACCCGTCGCCGAGGAAGAAGAGCTCATGCAAAAGCTCCACCATCACGGGGGCGACCTCGAATGGCATGGCCGCGTCGATATTTCGGGCGACATGACCGGACACGACGACGAGCGCCTTTACCAGCTCATCTCCAACCATCTGCACTACACCGGTTCGGGCCGGGCCAAACATATCCTCGACAATTGGGAGCAGTACCGGCCCAAATTCGTGAAGGTGATGCCCGTCGAATACCGCCGGGCCATGCAGGAAATGGAAGCGCGGCGCGCCGGCAAGATCGCCCGGCCGGCCGCCGAATAGGAGGGAAAGCTATGGGTAAGGTCACAGGCTTTCTGGAAATCGACCGGCAGGAACAGCGCTACGAGCCCGCCTCGGACCGCGTGCGGCATCATCGCGAGTTCACGATCCCGCTCACCGAGCCCGAGGTGCGCAACCAGGCGGCGCGTTGCATGGATTGCGGCGTCCCCTATTGCCACGACGAAACGACGGGCTGTCCGGTCAACAACCAGATCCCCGATTGGAACGACCTCGTTTACAACGGCAAATGGGAGGATGCGGCGCGGAACCTGCATTCGACCAACAACTTCCCCGAGTTCACCGGCCGCATCTGCCCCGCCCCCTGCGAGGAAGGCTGCACGCTGAATCTCGAGGACATTCCTGTTGCGATCAAGACCGTCGAGCAATCCATCGCCGATAAGGCGATTGGAAGCGGCTGGATCAAGCCCCAACCGCCAAAGTCGAGCACCGGGAAGAACATCGCTGTCGTCGGGTCCGGCCCGGCCGGACTTGCCGCCGCCCAACAGCTTGCGCGGGTCGGGCACGAGGTGCACGTCTACGAGCGCGAGCCAAAGCCCGGCGGGCTTTTGCGCTATGGCATTCCCGACTTCAAGATGGAAAAGCACCACATCGATTTCCGTCAGCACCAGTTGGAAGCCGAAGGCGTGATCTTCCATTTCGGGGAGAATATCGGGGTGACCCGCCCGCTCTCGGACCTGCAGTCCGGCCATGACGCCGTGCTGCTCTGTGGCGGCGCTGAGCACCCGCGCCATCCGGGCTGCGAGGGTACCGAATATGAAGGCGTGCACTATGCCATGCCCTATCTGGTCCAGCAGAACCGCCGCAATGGCGGGGAACAGGTGACCGACGAGCCCATCCTTGCCGCGGGTAAATACGTCGTGGTGATCGGAGGCGGCGATACCGCGTCAGACTGTATCGGTACCGCCTTCCGCCAGGGTGCGGTTTCGGTCACCCAGCTCGACATCAGACCGCAACCTCCGCAAAAAGAAGACAAGCTCACCAACTGGCCAAATTGGGCCGTCAAGATGCGCACCTCCTCCTCGCAAGCCGAGGGTGCCGTGCGCGAGTTCTCCGCCGGAACGCTTGAGATCGTTGCCGACGAGGCCGGTCACGTTGCAGGCGTCAAATGTGCACGCGTCGGGATTTCCCGCCAGCCCATCGAAGGCACCGATTTCATCCTCAAGGCCGATCTCGTCCTGATGGCCATCGGCTTTGCCCATCCGGTCCATGAAGGCATGCTCGAACAACTGGGCGCCAGGCTGGACAAGCGCGGCAACCTTTATGCCGACACCTTCAGTTACAAGACCTCGGTCGAGGGCGTCTACGCCGCCGGCGATATGCGGCGCGGCCAGTCTCTCGTCGTCTGGGCGATCCGCGAAGGTCGTCAGGCCGCCCGTGCCATCGACCTCGACTTGATGGGGAAAACCGCGCTGCCGCGCTGAGGCCCGAGTGATAAATTGAACGAATTGGACAAATAACGTTCAATTCGTTCAATTAAAAATTTTGCCCCGTTACTTCATCACCGTCCTGCGGCGCATCGACAGTATATTCCCGCGCGCTCCGGGCGGGGATCGAGAGGTCAACGCCCGGAGGGATTGTCCACCGCCACCGGATCACGGCGGGGTACGCCGAAGGCATCAATGCGGCCGGCAGGTGCGCTCAGCATGTCTTCGATGTCGAAGCCTTGGCTGGCCGCGATCGGCGTGCCGGCCACGATCAGATCATTGGCGCGATGGGTCTGGGTGCCGATCTGCTGCACGGGGCTGGCCATGTCGATGAGCCGGCTTTGTCCCAGCCCCTGAAAGGGCGGGCGCAGCATGTTGGCGGCATCGGTTCCAGCCAGAGGATCGGCCACCTCAAGCCTCGAGCCGCCCCCGCCGTGATATTGGCTGATTGCCCGGTCGACATAGAAGGCGAGCTTGTCCGAGCCGGCGGCGGAAAAATGGATGCCGTCCGCCTTACGCATGGTGGTGATGTTTCCGTTGAGGTCCGGCCCGGTCGGCGTATAGCCGCCCGTCTCGCTCATGTAGCGCTCGAAGGTCTCGACCCACTCGCCACCCGCCGCCTGAACCGCAGCCCGATGCAACGCCGATATCTGGGCCATATCCGCACCGTACTGGGCGCGCTCCATAGGCGGCAGTTCGATCCATACCACCGGCTTGCCGGCCCCATTGAGGGCAGAAAGAAACCGGGCGACCCGCTCCGAATAGGCTGCACGCCAGGCCTCGCTCAAGGGCGCAGATGAACCGATGGCCTGCCGGTCGTTGACGCCGATGATCACGACGGCAATATCGAACCCATTCGCGGCGATGGCCTCTTCGAGCGCCGTCTGCCAATTGAAGTAGTCTTCGCGTACAAAGCCAGAGGAGCCGACTCCGCGCTCGATGATGCGCACATTGTCGTCCTCGGCGTAGAACCGCTCGAGGCCTCGTGCCAAGTCGACCGCCATCGAATCCCCGAAGACCATCACCCGCTTGGCATCCGCGGCCTTCTGGACCTCCGGACGGGGCGGCGGAGGCGCTGCGGCTTGTGCCGGCGCGCGCGGCGGAGCCGCTCGGCTGGGCGCTGGCGCCGGCGCAGGCTGAACCTGTTGCTGCTGTTGGGGCGGACCGAACAGAAGCTCGAAAAGATTGCGCGGCCGCTGTTCCTGCCCGAACGCCGGCCCTGCCGCAAACAGCAGCATCGCGACGGCGAGAGGAATGAGTGGGTACCGGCTCATGGAAGCAAGTGATACCCCATTCGGGCGTCGGCTCAAAGCGGACCCGTCAATAGATCGACGGCCTGTCATTGCGGGTATTGAGATACTGCTCCCAGCGATGGGCCATATCGACAATCTCGCGCAGGTCGTCATGCCTCGGCGTCCAGCCCAACGCCTTGATGCGGTCGGCGCTCGCCACGATTGACGCCGGATCGCCTGCCCGCCGAGGACCGCGCTCCACTGGAAAATCGACGCCAGTCACCGACTTGACGGTATCGATGACCTCATCGACCGAGAACCCCCGGCCATAACCGCAATTCATCGTTTTGCTCTCCCCGCCCCTACGCAAATGATCGAGCAAAACAGCGTGAGCGGAAACGAGATCGCTGACATGGATATAGTCCCGGACGCAGGTGCCATCGGGGGTGGGGTAATCGTCGCCAAAAACGCTCATCTTTTCGCGCAGTCCCAGCGCGGTCTGAACCGCGACCTTTATGAGATGGGTCGCCCCTGCCGCTGACTGGCCCGACCGCAATTGGGGATCGGCGCCCGCGACGTTGAAATAGCGCAGGACGCCGTACGTCATGGGATGGGCCGCTGCAACGTCTGCCAGCATCCATTCGGTCATCAGCTTGGAACGCCCATAGGGCGAAACCGGATTGAGAACGGCATCCTCGGAGACCGGTTCGAGCCCCACCATGCCGTAGACCGCAGCGGTCGATGAAAAGATGAAGTGCTTAACCCCGCCCGCAACGCATGCCTCGATAAGATCGCGCGAGGCGGCAGTGTTGTTCTTGTAGTATTTGAGCGGGTTTTCGACCGACTCCGGCACGACGATCGAACCTGCGAAATGAACCACGGCCTCGACATTGTGCTGCGCGATAAGCTCACCGACCAAGGCCTGGTCGGCAACGCTTCCCTCGATGAAAGTCACCCGGTTGTCGACCAGCCATCCGAACCCGGTGATGAGGTTGTCAAGTACCACGACCTCTTCGCCCGCATCGGCCAGCGCCAGCACCATATGGCTGCCGATATAACCCGCACCACCTGTCACGAGAATGCTCATCTGATATCTTCCGGTTCGCCAATTGGTTGGGATTGCATACCGATCTGCAAATAGGGGTGCAACCACCGGGCGAAAAATGGCATTAAACAGTTTGAAAATGCATTACCCGCCAGCCGGGATAACCATTTGATTTGAGGGAGAGTTGGTTTTGGTAAACCGTGTCCGCACTGCCGTATTCCCCGTTGCCGGTCTCGGCACCCGCTTTCTGCCCGCGACCAAGGCGATGCCCAAGGAAATGCTCACGGTGGTGGACAAACCCATCATCCAATATGCGGTGGATGAGGCGCGCGAGGCGGGAATCGAGCATTTCGTGTTTGTCACCGGCCGGAACAAGGGCGTTATCGAAGATCATTTCGACCGCCAGTTCGAGCTCGAGGCCACCCTCGAGGCGCGCGGCAAGGAAAAAGCCCTCGCCGAATTGCGCCGCGATCTTCCCCGCCCCGGACAGACGAGCTTCACACGCCAGCAGGAACCGCTGGGCCTGGGGCACGCGGTGTGGTGTGCACGCGATATCGTGGGGCGCGAGCCCTTCGCGCTGCTCCTGCCCGACATGATCTTTCAATCCTCCCCCGGTGTTCTCAAGCAGATGATGGATGCCTACGAGGAAACCGGCGGCAATGTCATCGCGGTCGAGGAAGTGCCGATGGAGAACATTTCATCCTACGGCGTCGTTGCCCGGGGGGACGGACCCGATTCGAGCTTCAAGATCACTGGCATGGTCGAAAAACCCAAGCGCGAGGACGCGCCATCCAACCTCATCATTTCGGGGCGCTATATCCTGCAGCCCGAGATCTTTTCGCTTCTTTCCGAGGCAACGGCCGGCGCAGGCGGGGAAATCCAGATCACGGATGCCATGCACCAACTGATGGATCGCCAACCTTTTTCCGGCGTCAAGTACAGGGGCCGCTCCTTCGACTGCGGCTCGAAAATCGGTTTCCTTACAGCCAATGTCGTGTTTGCGCTGGACCGGCCCGATATCGCCTCCAGTTTCATGGCCGAGCTCAAGACGCTTACCGGCGACCTCCCCATCAGTATTGAAGCGTGACCCCTGCGCTCATTCTATGTTCGCTCGCGTCCTGCGGCGTCGCCCCAGGGTCGCTGCGCCAGCCATAGCCATAATCGAGGGCGAACACAGAATGGGGACCCAGAATGACGTCTGCCCCTACGCCCGCGCCGTAGCGCCGGACGAGCGTGCCCGTACCCTGCGCCTCGGCCCATGAACCGCTGGCGCTGCCCCGCAGGGACAGCCACTGGTTGACCTTGTAAGCGGCTTCGAACGCGAGCGTGTGGTCGAGGCTGGCGACCACGCCATTCCGGCCCGGCTCGATTGCCGTGTCGAATGCGAGGCGCAGGCGCAGAGTTGGGTCCGGGCTGAAACCGAGCGCTACCCCATAAAGCAGCGCCTCTGTGCCGGGGAGAACAGCCGCATCGAACGTGCGCCAGCCATATCCCACGGAGGCTTCGAAACTCGTCATGTCGTGCCAATTGGCAGTAACGCCGGCACGGGTCGCATAATCCCATCCGCTACGGCTCGCGCCGATATCGGCCGAAACCCTGTCGAACTCTTCGCGCGCGACATCCCCCGAGACGAAGACCCCGAAAATCGGCGTCAGCGCATAGCCGAGCCGCATGCCACCCGAGAAACGGGTGTGGTCCGACCCGGAATTGTCGATCACCCCACCCCCCGCCAATACCGTCTCTCCGGTCTGACTTCGGGCGACACCGAGCGAGCCCGTGAGATCGAAATGGCCAAACTGCCGAGACAGGGCCGCGTCCGCGGAAGCGCGGAATTGGAGCGGAGCTGTCATCACGCCCGAAGGCGTGACGTCAATTCCTCCGGGATCATCCTGGGAGACCTCGATGGCGCCGTTGAGACTGAGCCGGGTTGAAGGGCCGAGCGCATGGTCGAGGTTCGCATCAAGGCTTGCGGCCCCCACTCTCGCTTGGCCATCAAGCGGCTGCACGATCGTCGCCGTTCCCGACACGGCGGCGTTCGTGCCCTGCCCGCGATAGACGAGCCCGGCATTTGGGACGAGGTGCGCTTCGTAACGGTTCGTGCCGCCCGAGTGAACGAAAGACCCCCGCAACGCTACGCCATAGGTGGCGCGCCAGACCGTGGAGGGCCTAACGGGGTACTGGCCCGGATCGTGGAGTGGCACGGTGGAGACAGCCGGCTGCACGGATGGCGGCGTCTGGGATAGGGGCGCAGCGAGAACGAGCGGGGCGGACGGCGGCGGCACCGGAGGCGCCGGTGGAGAGGGCGTGTCCTTCGAATAATGGCAAAGCATTGCGGGTTCGCAGAAGGGCGAGAACGACCCGCGCAAAAGATCAGGATTGTTCGTGAACGAACCGTCGCCCTGGCCATGAACAAGCGTCGCGGAAGCTGCGCAAAACGCGCCCGCGAGCAGCAGCGTCCTCAAAGTCCTCTTGGCAAACGGCACAGATCGTCTCCACGGGTGCCGAAGCACCCTGAAACGAGGCTTTCAACTTATGGTTAACAAAGCCTTACGATCGGGGTCGAACGAAACGATTTCTTAAGACGACCCGACCGGCTCGACGTGGAGTACAGAGCTTTGGGCGCCGACGATGCGCACCACGGTCCCCGCCGGAAGCTCTGGGCCGGTAACCTGCCAAACCGTGTCCTCGATTCTGACACGGCCCACGCCGCCTTCTATGGCCTCGGCCAGAGCGACCTCGCGCCCAAGATAGCGCGCGGTCCGCCGATTGAGCATCGGGCTGTCCGAGGGCAACGCCTTGCCGAAGCGCCGCCGTTGATAACCCGTCCAACCGGCCACCAGCACGAGAGAAAGAACGCCGAACAGCCCCCACTGCAGCGGCGCTCCGATACCCGAAACGATGGCCGCAAGCCCGGTAATGACTGCCGCTGCGCCCAACCAGACGAGAAACACGCCGGGCGCCGCAAGCTCGAGCGCAAGCAGGATCAGCCCAAAGACGATCCACGACCATCCCCCGTACTGCGCGATGAATTCGATGACGGCCATTTCCGGCTCCTAGTTCTCCGACCGCGTCGAGGGCGGGCGGCTGCCCGAACTCGCCTGCCGCTTGGGCGCATCGCCCCCGAACGTTTCGCGCGCGATCTCGGCAATGCCGCCGAGCGCGCCGATGACGTTGGCGGCTTCGACGGGCAGCATCAGCACCTTTTGGTTGGGCGCCGACGCCACCGACTCAAGCGCCTTGATGTAGTTGTTTGCTACGAAATAGTTGATTGCCTGCACATCGCCCTTGGCAATGGCTTCCGAAACCATCGTCGTTGCCTTGGCTTCCGCCTCGGCCGAGCGCTCGCGCGCTTCCGCATCGCGGAACGCTGCCTCGCGCCGACCCTCGGCTTCAAGCACCTGCGCCTGCTTTTCGCCCTCGGCTTTCAGGATCTGGGCCTGTCGCTTGCCCTCCGCCTCGAGGATCACGGCGCGGCGGTCGCGCTCGGCCTTCATCTGCCGGCCCATGGCATCGACGAGATCCTTGGGCGGATCGATATCCTTGATCTCGATGCGCGTGATCTTGACGCCCCATGGCGCGACCGCCGCATCGACCACCCGTAAAATGCGCGCATTGATTTCGTCGCGATGGCTCAAAAGCTCGTCGAGATCCATCGACCCCATCACCGAGCGGATATTGGTCATGGTGAGGTTGAGCACCGCAAGTTCGAGATTGGCCACCTCATAGGCGGCGGCCGGCGCGTCGAGGATTTGATAGAAGGTGACGCCATTGGCGGTGATCGAGGCGTTGTCGCGGGTGATAACCTCCTGATGGGGCACATCGAGCACCTGCTCCATCATGTTGAGCTTGCGCCCGATCCCGTCGATGAACGGCACGATGATGTTGAGGCCAGGTTTGAGTGTCCGCGTGTAGCGCCCGAACCGCTCGACGGTATAATTATAGCCCTGCGGGACCGTCTTAACCCCTGCCAGCAGCACCAATACGGCCAGAATGCCGATGGTGATCAATACGATGCTTATCCCGTCCATGCCCCAACCCTCCGACTATGTGAGTCGCCCCGAATGAAGTTTCCGCAAAATAGGTGTGATGCGCGGCGCTGGCAATCGGCAACGCTTCCCCGGCCGAATGCACACGATTCTTGACATCAGACCAAAGACGACCGTAATTGAAGCGATGGGGATCCGCGACCTCCCCACGAGGCGCCAGCCAAAGTTCGCGTTCCATTCAAAGCCCGAACAAAGGAACGCACATGCCTGCGCCTAATTCCATATCGCCCGAAAAGCTCGCCCGCATCATTGGCACGCCCAAAGCGCCCCTCCTTCTCGACGTAAGATCCGACGAGGATTACGCGACAGACCCACGCATCCTGCCCGGCAGCGTTCGTGCCGACGATCGATCGCTGGGCCACATCGCCGCAAGACTCGCCGGTCAGCCCGCCATAGCATACTGCCAGGCCGGGCACCGTCGCGCCCAAGGTGCCGCAGCCTGGCTGCGAGCCGAAGGGTGCCCGGCCGAATATCTCGAAGATGGTTTCGAGGGCTGGCGCACCGCTCATCTGCCGCTGATCGATCCGGCCAAATTGCCGGCACGCGACGCGCAGGGCCGCACGGTCTGGGTTACGCGTTCGCGGCCCAAGATCGACCGCATCGCCTGCCCCTGGCTCATCCGCCGTTACCTCGACCCGCGTGCCGTCATTCTCTTTGTCGCCCCTGCCGAGGTGATTGGCGTCGCCGAGCGCCACGACGCCGCCCCCTTCGACGTCGAAGGCGTATTCTGGAGCCATCGGGACGAGCTTTGCACCTTCGACGTCATGCTGGCAGAGTTCGGGCTGTCGATCCCGGCGCTCTATCGACTGGCCGCTATCGTGCGCGGCGCCGATACCGCGCGACCTGACCTTGCGCCCGAAGCCGCCGGGCTGCTCGCGGTATCCTTGGGATTATCGCGGATGTATAGCGACGACCTGGAACAGCTCGACGCTGGGATGATAGTATATGACGCCCTCTTCCGCTGGGCGCGGGACGCCGGCGACGAAACCCACAACTGGCCCACCAACAAGCCTAAGGCCCAATAATGAGCGAAAACGGTTTTCCCACGCTCGCCCAAGCCACCCGGATCTGGGCCCGCATCGGCTTCTTGAGTTTTGGCGGTCCGGCGGGCCAGATTGCGCTGATGCATCGCATTATCGTCGAGGAGAAACGCTGGATTGGCGAGCAGCGCTTCCTCAACGCGCTCAATTTCTGCATGCTGCTTCCCGGCCCGGAAGCCCAGCAACTGGCGATTTATCTTGGTTGGCTGATGCACCGAACCCTGGGCGGGATCATCGCGGGCGTACTGTTCATCACGCCGGGCTTTTTTGCCATCCTGGCGTTGAGCTATCTCTATGTGGTTCTGGGGTCCGTACCGGTCGTTGAGGGGCTTTTCTTCGGGCTCAAGGCCGCCGTGCTCGCCATCGTCGTCCAGGCGCTGATCCGCATCGCCAGCCGCGCCGTGCGCAATCGCGTGATGATCGGCATCGCCGCAATGGCCTTCGTTGCGCTGGCTGTCTTCAATATCCCTTTCCCCATAGTGGTGCTGGGCGCCGGGCTTATCGGCTATGCCGGGACGCGAATGGGCATGACCCAGTTCTCGGGAGGCGGTGGCCACGGCGGGGCCAAGGGCGAGGCCCTGGCCGACGCCGATTCGGCACTTGGCGCTAACCTGCCCGCCCACGCCCGGCCCAATCCGGGATGGGCGTTCAAGATTTCCGCGGTCTTGGCCGCGCTCTGGCTCGGCCCGGTTGCTCTGCTCGTTCTAGTGCCGGGGCCCGAGAACGTCTTCACGCAGATAGCGCTCTTTTTCTCACAGATGGCGGTCGTCACCTTCGGTGGCGCCTATGCAGTGCTTGCCTATGTCGCGCAGGAGGCCGTGCAGAACTACGGATGGCTCGCCCCTGGGGAAATGCTCGATGGTCTGGGGATGGCCGAGACCACGCCCGGCCCGCTCATCCAGGTGCTCCAGTTCGTGGCTTTTATCGGCGCCTGGCGCGATCCAGGGCCGCTCGATCCCTACCTAGCCGCCACGCTCGCTGCGCTGCTGGCAACCTGGGTGACATTCACCCCGTGCTTTTTGTGGATTTTCCTCGGCGCGCCCTTCATCGAAAGGCTGCGCGAAAATGCTGCGCTATCTGGCGCACTGTCCGCAATTACCGCCGCAGTGGTGGGTGTCATCGCCAACCTCGCACTCTGGTTCGGCTTTCATACGCTTTTCGCCCAACAACTCGCCCTTCGTCTGCCTTGGGGGGAGTTGGACCTACCGGTGCCGCAAAGCCTCAACCTGCTCGCACTGGCACTGGCGCTGACGGCCGGCATAGCCTTGTTCCGGTTCAAGATCGGCGTGCTGCCCCTCATCCTCGGCACCTCGGCGGTCGGCGTGGCGCTGGGGCTGACGGGGCTGGTCTAGAGCCAGCCCGAAAGCTCGCGGCGGGCGATGGATTCGATCATTCGCATCCCGTCTGGCGCATCATTGAGGCAAGGGATATAGGCATATTTTTCGCCACCCGCCTCCATGAAGGCGTAACGGCCTTCCATCTGGATTTCCTCGAGCGTCTCGATGCAATCAGCCGAAAAGGCGGGCGCCAGAATCGCCACTTTCTTGATGCCCTTGGCCGGCAGGCCTTCAAGCGTCTCGTCCGTATAGGGCTGGAGCCATTCAGTCGGCCCGAACCGGCTTTGGAAGGTGACCATCAGCTTGTCTTCGGGCCACCCCAGGTGCTCGCGCAAAAGCCGGGTGGTCTTGACGCACTGGCAGTAATAGGGATCGCCCTTTTCGAGATAGGTCTTGGGCATGCCATGATAGGACGTGATGACGCGATCAGGCACGAAATCGAGCCCCGCAAGCCCATCGGTAATCGATTTGGCCAGCACCTCGATATAGAGCGGATCGTCGAAATAGGCCGGCACCGTGCGCACCGCGGGCTGCCAGCGGATAGCGGCCAGCGCTCGGAACGCCTGATCGTTCGCGGTCGCCGTGGTGGTCGCAGAATATTGCGGATAGAGGGGGAACAAAAGGATGCGGTCGCACCCGGCCTGGTGCATTTTTTCAATCACGCTTTGCGTGGACGGGTTGCCGTAGCGCATCGCGTACTCGACCATGACGTCGTCGCGATCCGCAAACGCTGCCGCAAGCTTCTCCGTCTGCTTGCGGGTGATCACCCGCAACGGGCTGTCGTTTTCCTCGCGATCCCAGATCTTGGCATAGTTCGCACCGGCCTTTTGCGGCCGGAAGGAAAGGATCACACCATTGAGCAGCGGCCACCAGATGAGCTTCGGCGTCTCGATGACCCGCGGGTCAGACA
>NZ_JADQDB010000008.1 GCF_015694405.1 Pelagibacterium limicola
CAATGGACGCCCCTCATTGTCCTCGAAAAAAGCCATCCACTCCTCCATGCCGTCGGGATGCCGATGGATCATGTGCGGCGCGCTGGTAAAGACAACGCCCCTCGCCTCGAGATCGTGGTGCGCCGCTACGATATCGCGCACCGTGAAATAGAGGATCGACTCGGCAGCCTTTTCGCTGGGCACCGCCGAAAGCATCAGCCGCGTACCGCCGCAGTTGAAAAAAGCGAGCGGGCCGTAAGTATAAAGATGCGGCAGGCCGAGAACCGTACCGTACCAATGTTCTGCCGCTGCGATATCGGCGACTGTCCGAGCGATCTGTCCCAGCACCCCGAATTCCGTTTTTTCCGCCATGTTCTGTTCTCCCCCGGGCCGTGCCCAAAGCGCTTGCGCTTGGGATCCTTGCCCATCGGCGCCACGCCTTAGGTTCGCCAATCCCGGCTTGCCGAGAATGTTGGTCATGTGAAACTTGACGCCGTCAAGACTGATTCCGAACCGGCCCGCGATCACACGATTCCTCATCCCATGCCGCACGGCGTGCGCCACCCCCAATTCGGCAAGAGTCAGTTGGTCGTCATATGGGGGCCTATCTCGTGACCGTCTCCCTCTCAGCGGCAAGGCTTAGCTCATCCCCGCCGATTTTCCCTACCCTCCGGCCGGCACCTCACTGCCTTGTTCCTCTCGCGCAGAACGACAAAGGCATCATACATGACCCGCATGGTCTCGGATCCTTCGCGCCAGGAGAGCCCTTCAAACATCGCCATGACGGCCTGACCGGCGCCGAAGCAGTCGTAGCGCATGCAACCGCCGAACCCTTCAACCTCCGAGGACAGCCGCCGGTCGAAAGCAAGCAACACGCAGCACAAACCAATGCACCGCGCGCAGTCAGTGCGCAGCCTGTCTTCGTTCATAACCGATCTCCCGGGGTAGCAAGGGTGTTTTGGAACGCAAAAAGCCCCGCGAGTTGCGGGGCTTTTTGTTATGAGAAGGATATTTTGTGTGTTTTTGATAGATCTGGCGGCGGCGTACTCTTCCGTGTCTTAAGAGAGTACCA
>NZ_JADQDB010000009.1:0-2500 GCF_015694405.1 Pelagibacterium limicola
GCATTCATTTTAATCTCTCTTGCAGAAGATGTGAGGTCTGCAGGTGGGGCGCGAATGATTTGCGTGACACAATAGTCGGTTCGGCTACCCGGGCAAGCCGTAGGGGCGTTTGTGCGGCCAAATGCCCGGTGTTGATTTGGTGTTTTGGAACGCAAAAAGCCCCGCGAGTTGCGGGGCTTTTTGTTATGAGAAGGATATTTTGTGTGTTTTTGATAGATCTGGCGGCGGCGTACTCTTCCGTGTCTTAAGAGAGTACCATTGGCGCAGAAGCGTTTAGCGGTGGACTTCTGGACTTCGAGTTGTCCGGCGCAGCCGGGAAAAGGTCCGGCGGACTTGTAAACGGTTCAGCACAAGCTGAATAAAAGCCTCTGGTGGAGGGATTTGAGTGCGACCAGGCCAGGAGAGCTATGCTCGAATGGCGTAAGGGGAGAAGACCATGAGAGCGGAGCCTGTCCTCGGACTTGATCCGTGGGCTCGAGTTGTGGATGGGGGCTTTCGCTTGGAAAGCAAAAAGCCCTCGTGATGAGCGAGGGCTTTATTAAAGAGAATGGATTTGACAGGCTTGTTAGATCTGGCGGCGCCCTACTCTCCCGTGTCTTAAGACACAGTACCATTGGCGCAGAAGCGTTTAACGGTCGAGTTCGGAATGGGATCGGGTTCTGGGCGCTTCGCCATAGCCACCAGATCAAACAAACCTGTCTGCTATTTTTCTCGTGAACTGGTCTTTTATGATCTGACTGTCCTGGAAGTCTCAGCATGGCTCGTTGGACGAACGCAGTGAGGACCCCGGCCGAGGTTTCGGCCGCCCCCGCGGAGCCGTTGGCTTTAGCCAACTGGCGTGAGCGAGAACAAGAGGTAAATCCGATGGATTTACGGTTATTGATAAATGAGAACGATCAAGTCGATCGAGCTATTAGTACTGGTAAGCTTCACGCATTGCTGCGCTTCCACACCCAGCCTATCGACGTGGTGGTCTACCACGGCTCTGATAGGGAATACTGGTTTTGAGGGAGGCTTCCTGCTTAGATGCTTTCAGCAGTTATCCCGTCCGAACTTAGCTACCCTGCACTGCGGCTGGCGCCACAACAGGTCCACCAGAGGTTCGTCCATCCCGGTCCTCTCGTACTAGGGACAGCTCCTCTCAATATTCCAACACCCACGGCAGATAGGGACCGAACTGTCTCACGACGTTCTAAACCCAGCTCACGTACCACTTTAAATGGCGAACAGCCATACCCTTGGGACCTGCTCCAGCCCCAGGATGTGATGAGCCGACATCGAGGTGCCAAACGATGCCGTCGATAAGGACTCTTGGGCATCATCAGCCTGTTATCCCCGGCGTACCTTTTATCCGTTGAGCGATGGCCCTTCCACGCGGGACCACCGGATCACTATGACCGACTTTCGTCTCTGCTCGAGCTGTCACTCTCGCAGTCAGGCAGGCTTATGCCATTGCACTCGACGACCGATTTCCGACCGGTCTGAGCCCACCATCGCGCGCCTCCGTTACTCTTTGGGAGGCGACCGCCCCAGTCAAACTACCCACCACACGCTGTCCCGGGTACTGTTATACCGCGGTTAGACATCCATGACGATAAGGGTGGTATCTCACATTGCGGCTCCACGAGAACTGGCGTTCCCGCTTCAAAGCCTACCACCTATTCTGCACATGCCGACACGAATGCCAGCGTGAAGCTATAGTAAAGGTGCACGGGGTCTTTCCGTCTGACCGCAGGAACCCCGCATCTTCACGGGGAATTCAATTTCGCTGAGTCGATGCTGGAGACAGTGGGGAAGTCGTTACGCCATTCGTGCAGGTCGGAACTTACCCGACAAGGAATTTCGCTACCTTAGGACCGTTATAGTTACGGCCGCCGTTTACCGGGGCTTCAATTCAAGGCTTGCACCTCTCCTTTTAACCTTCCGGCACCGGGCAGGCGTCAGACCCTATACGTCGTTTTGCAACTTCGCAGAGCCCTGTGTTTTTAATAAACAGTCGCCACCCCCTGGGTTGTGCCACCCCCCGATGGTTGCCCACCGAAGGGTCACGCTTATCCCGAAGTTACGCGTGCAATTTGCCGAGTTCCTTCAGCATCGTTCTCTCAAGCGCCTTGGTATGCTCTACCAGTCCACCTGTGTCGGTTTCGGGTACGGTCTATAAGCTGGGGCTATTTCCTGGAACCTGCTCACTGCATCCTCAATCCGATAAGAGGATACAGACCTGCAAATCCGTCACTTCCCAGCAGGCTCACGAATATTAACGTGATTCCCATCGACTACGCCTTTCGGCCTCGCCTTAGGAGCCGGCTAACCCTGCGCTGATTAACATTGCGCAGGAACCCTTGGACTTTCGGCGAGAGTGTCTCTCACACTCTTTATCGCTACTCATGTCAGCATTCGCACTTCCGATACCTCCAGGACCCCTCACGGGTATCCCTTCGCAGGCTTACGGAACGCTCCGCTACCGCGTACAGCAAAAGCTGCACACCCTAAGCTTCGG
>NZ_JADQDB010000010.1 GCF_015694405.1 Pelagibacterium limicola
GAGTGTACCTCAATAGAAAACGTGCACCTGTCAGTCGTATCCGCAATAACCTCCAGCTCGCGCCAAAGGCCAAAACACTTCCCGCAGTCCACGTTTCCCTTTCCAACATAACCAACAATGTCAAATAGCAACGCTCTTGGCGTTCTCAGACCTTAAGGAACGATAAGGTGCATCCGGAGCGATCCGGCAGCACAATCCGCCTTGTTCTGAAGTCGCAACGCTAGGCGGCGAGAGCGCCACCGCGTCTGCAGTTCCGGCGTTATATGGGACAGTCCCCGCCCGTGTCAACACACCAGATGTGCAAAAATGACTCTTTTTTGACACCCGGTCTTTTACGGACTGAATCCCTACACAGGCTTCCAAGTTTGGCCTTATTTCCGGTTCATCCCCATATGAAGCAATGGCCTGATGGCCCATTGCGCCTCGATTGCTTGACATAACATGTTTGTGCGTCCATCCCTTTGACGCGCAGACCGGACAGGATCGACCCAACGGTCGGGGGATAAGAGTTGAATGCAGCGCAGCGCAGCCGCCATGTCGCCCTTCTAAAGGCGACGGGCTTTGAGGATTCGCCGGCTTTGACGGTGAAATCCTCCGAGGGTGCCCTGCCGCAGGGACGCGAGCTCAACTTCGCCTGGTTGACCGGAACGGTGCTAACGGGCGTTACCTCCTTTCTACTTATGGCCGCCGCGCTTCAGGTGTCCTTTAAAGGTCAGGATACGTTTTCCACACCTTACGAAGCGCTGGCGATTCAGCGACCGGCTCATGTCTCCACGACATCCGCTGATTCGCTCGTGGCAAAGACGCGACGCGCCAAGCCCGTAACCCAGACGCATTCGGACCGCCAGGTGATCGTGGCTTCGATCCGCGAGGAAATCGACGGCGTGGCGCGTATCCGCAATCAGCCGTTCACCCGTATCGAGTCGACGCTCGCCACCGCCGCGACCGCTCTTTCGGACAATATTCCCGAATACGATCCTGTAGCCCTTCTCGCACGCAACGAACCCCTGCGCACGAACGCTGCCGCCGATCTAGTGAGCACCGATATTTACGGCGCCGACGTGGAAGGGGAAGTAACGGTCCGTACGGCCTCGCTTCCGCTCGACCTGAACCCGCCACGCGCCATTTCCGACATGAGCGCCGCCCAGTTCGTTCGCATGTCCGTCGAGGGTGCCTATACGGAGGCAGACCCGACGCTTCTCGCCTATGCGGGCTTCAATGTGGGCAGCCTGCGGGAACTGGCTACGAGTGCAGCCTCCGGGCCCATTGTCGGGTTTGCCGAAAATGTGACCTTGCTTCCCAAAACGCGGTCCAGCGAGGATGTCAGCCAGTCGAGAACAGAGCGCGTTCTCACGATTCGCGAGGACACCCCACTGACCGATGCGCTGATCCGGAACGGCTTTACGCCCCAGATGGTGGCCGCGGTGACCAGGGCGATGGGCAATGTCTATCCCGCCACGGTCCTTCCGCAAGGGTACCGCCTGCGTATTCTGCTGGGCCCCACACGGGGCAGCAACACCCTCATCCCCTATCGCGTCAGCATCTATTCGGGAACCAGCCACAGGGTGACCGTGGCGCTCACGGACCGCGGACAATACGTGCTGGCGCTCGAGCCGCCCGCCATCGCCTTTACTGAGGAAGACACCGAGGAAGTCAATCTCGCCAATCTGCCATCGATATACCGTTCGCTGTGGGAGACCGGCCGCAAACATGACCTTCCCGATGCGGTCATCGACCGGATAGCGGCCATGTATGCCTACGATCTCGACCTCACCCGCCGCATCGCGCCAGGCGATTCGATCGACATGCTGCTTTCCGGGTCCCCGGAGACGGGCGATCAGGAGTTGCTCTATGTGAGCCTAAAGCTGGGCAACACCGTGCGCGAGCTTTTCCGTTTCCGTACCGATGACGGAGTGATCGATTTCTACAATCCTGATGGTGAGACCGGCAAGCAGTTCCTCCTGCGCCGTCCGCTCGAAGGTGGGGGCACGCTGCGCTCGCGCTACGGATATCGCCGCCATCCGGTCTTCGGCGACTATCGTCTTCACACCGGGGTCGATCTTTCCGCCCGCACCGGGACGCCGATCTATGCCGGCGGCGACGGCGTCGTCGAGCGCGCACAATGGTTCTCGGGCTACGGCCGCTATGTCGAAATCCGGCACGCCAATGGCTACAACACCGCATACGGGCACATGTCTGCCATTGCCGATGGCATCACACCGGGCACCAGGGTGAGCCAGGGCCAGGTGATCGGCTATGTCGGCTCCACCGGCGTTTCGACCGGCCCGCACCTGCATTATGAAATCAAGATCAACGGCCATACGGTCGATCCGCTCGCGGTAAAGCTCCCGCGCGCCAATTCATTACCCCCGCAATACCGGACGAGCTTCGACAACACCGTCGCCCAAATCCGTGCCCTGATGGTTCATGAGGCGACCCCCAACGTGACTGTGGCCTCGAACTAACGCTACGCCTTGGGCTCGCTCCATATCGCCAATTCGTTGCCGCCAGGCTCGCGGAAGTGGAACCGCCGGCCGCCGGGAAAATCGAACTGCGGACGAACGACAATGCCGCCAGCCGCTCGCACCGCTGCCTCGGCAGCATCGAGATCGGGGGCATAGAGCACTGCAAGCGGAGCTTTGGGCTCCCCCTCCGCTTGTTCGACCCCGCCATCAAGGCCAGCATTCTCGAATGCGGCATAATCCGGCCCGTAATCGGTGAATCCCCAGCCAAAGGCAGCCGAAAAGAACGCCTTGCTGGCGACGATATCGCTGCTTGCAAGTTCGAGATAATTGATGGTCACCTGCATGATCGGCCTCCATGTTTGTTCTCTCTATGTTCTTGCATAACGGAGCTCGGTCTGCAAGAGGCATCCGAAACCCTTTGGGCTTTGGGTAAAAGCGTGTTATGGGGCGCGCCAACGGCTTTTGCGGCGGATGGTCCAGCGCGAAATGCCATTTTGTCCCCAATCAGCACCTGTGCCGGTCTCCGCATAAAAATATGCGCCCGCCGTCCGATTTTCCTGTCTGCATCTGGTGCAGCGCAAAAATAGAAAAGCGAAGACACCCATGCAGCCCCTTCCCGAAACCATTGCCGCCGCCCTTCTCGCGCGCGGCTATGCCGAACTGACTGACGTCCAATCTGCCGTGCTCGCCCCGGAAGCCGAAGGCCGTGACATGATCGTCTCGGCACAGACCGGCTCGGGTAAGACTGTTGCCTTTGGCCTCGCGATGGCGACGCGACTTCTTGAAGGCGGAGAAACGCTGCCCGAACACAGCGCGCCCCTGGCTTTGGTCGTTGCCCCGACCCGGGAGCTCGCGCTGCAGGTCGCACAGGAACTGAGTTGGCTCTACAAGCAGGCCAACGTCCGCATCGCCACCTGCGTCGGGGGCATGGACCCAGCGAAAGAGCGCCGGGCACTCTCGCGCGGCGCCCATATCGTCGTCGGCACGCCTGGCCGGCTTTGCGACCATATCAGGCGCGGCGCGCTTGACCTTTCTTCCATCTCTTATGTCGTGCTTGACGAGGCCGACGAGATGCTCGACATGGGGTTTCGCGAAGATCTCGAAGCGATCCTTGAAGCGACGCCGGAAACGCGCAACACGCTGCTCTTTTCGGCCACCATGCCAAAGCCGATCCTCGCGCTCGCCAAGCGCTATCAGCGCGACATGCTGCGCATCTCGACCGTTGAATCGGGCACGGCCCATGCCGATATCGATTATCGCGCCGTAACGATTGCGCCGGCTGACACCGAGCGCGCCGTCATCAACATCCTGCGCTTCCATGAAGCCCAGACCGCGATGCTCTTTTGCGCCACCCGCGAAAATGTCCGCCAGCTTTATGAAGCGCTGACTGCGCGCGGCTTTACCGCCGTTGCGCTTTCGGGCGAGCACACCCAGAAGGAGCGCAATCAGGCAATCTCGGCCCTGCGCGATGGCCGCGCCCGTATCTGCGTTGCGACCGATGTGGCGGCGCGCGGCATCGATATCGCCTCGCTCAGCCTTGTCGTTCACGTCGAAATCCCCCGCGATGCCGAGGTGCTCCAGCACCGCTCGGGCCGCACGGGCCGCGCCGGTAACAAGGGCACCGCGATCCTCGTCGTCCCCCATACCCGCCGCAAGCGCGTCGAAGCGATGCTGCGCGAGGCCAAGATCAAGGCGTGGTGGGAAGATGTCCCGACCGCCGAAATGATCCGCACCAAGGATCGCGAACGTGTGCTCGCAACGCTCGGCGCACCCGTTGCCGCCGCCAGCGCGCATGAAGCCCAGCTTGTTGCCGAACTCCTGAAGCAGAAATCGCCCGAGGATATCGCGCTGACCCTGCTGCGCACCCACGCCCGCGATATGCCGGCGGCTGAAGATTTCATCCCCGCCGCATGGACGCCCGCGCCGTTCAAGAAGGACAAAAAGCCCTTCAAGCACCGCGCCGAAGGGGCCCGCGATTTCAAGAAGCCGGGCAAGCCCCATTTCGCCAAATCGTTCAAGCCCAAATACAAGGGCAAGAAGGCGAGCTGACGCAAACGCTGTTTTGCATCCCGGCGGGCGCTGCTAGTCTGCCGGGATGACACCACCTGTCCCCAACGAAATCTCCACAGCGCTTGAGCGCCACCCCGAAGCGATCCGGACCCAGCTCCTCGCCATCCGGGATGGTGATCTTCGCCGTTGCGCGCGCAACCGATGGCGTTGGGCAATTGACCGAAACGCTCAAATGGGGCGAGCCGTCCTATCTCACCGAAAAGACCAAATCGGGCACGACAATAAGGCTCGGCGTCTCGAAACACGCCCCGGACAAACCGGCGATTTTCGTCAATTGCCAGACCAGCCTGATCGGCGATTTCCGCGATCATTTCCGTGACGAATTCGCCTTTGAAGGCACCCGCGGGCTGATCGTCAGCGATGCCGCCGCGATCCCCCAGGCCCCGCTCAGCCAGTGCATCAAATCGGCGCTGACCTACCACAGGCGCAAATAAAAGCCTCACCTCCGACGCTTTTTACCCGCCGCCAAGCTGCGGCCAAACGCGGCTGCCCCACTGTCGCGTGACTTTGCCGATCACGTTTTTGACTTTCGGGCAACCATACCGGGGAACGGGCGTTGGGGATGCACGGGGCATAACTTTAACCGCGCTTGCTGATCGAAAATCCATGCGCGGCGTATGGAGAAAACAAAATGCTAAAGCCCTTGCTCGCCAGCCTCACCATGGCCGCCGCCCTCCTCGCAGCACCGGTCTTCGCTCAGGATCTGACACCCAACGGAACCTGGGTCGACCAGTGGGGCACCACCTTCACCTTCGAGCTGTGTGGTGACGGCACCCAACTCTGCGGGGTGCTCAACGACATCCAGGGCGAGTCGCGCACCGAGGAAAACCTTGCCTTTGTCGACGAACAGGTCGTCGCGGCCGATCAGGTTGCCCCCAACCAATGGGAAGGCCAGATCGCTCTCAACGGCGGCACTGCCACGGCAAAGGTGGAGATGATCGACGAAAACACGCTCACCATCACCGGATGCCAGTTCATCATCTGCAACTCGATCGAGTATGTTCGCGCCTGATCGTTTGGTGAACCTGGGGACGGAACAGAGAAAGGCCGCAGCACACGCTGCGGCTTTTTTGCGTGCATGAAGCATTTCATCGATTGGCGGAATCGACCTCTCTCCCCTCTCGCTTCCCCGGCCTTGAGCCGGGGTCCAGGCTTGCTTGTTTTGTCTCACGGGCCGCACCGTGAAATCCATGACGGGCTAAAGCCGCCCTATGGATTTCACTGGCCCTCCGACGGGGCGGCGCAAACGTGCGCCGGGGTCCTCACTTCGTTCGTCCTTCCCGTACTGAGGCATCGCTGTCCTTTCCGTCCTCATTATCGAGTCATCGGGGGGCCTCTCATGCGCGCACGCCCAGGCGCCCGATGGCTTTGGGCCTCGGGGGATGCTGGCCGTCGAACAGGCATGGGGCGATGAACGCTCCGCACTCTTTTAGTCTGTATGAAGCGATCATCGCCCCAGGCATCCGGGATTTTAGGCTTATGGCGGCGTTCTCGGGCTGGGGTTTGTTGGGAGCACACCGTTTCCAATGGCTCCCGCTGCCCCTCCGGGTTTCCCCGGTGCGACGTGGGAGAGTCACACGGGCCGTTATTCTGACCCGCACCCCTCACATGTTATCCACATCCGGCCATCCGTCCGCTTTGGACCTCCGCTGGGACGACTCCCATCGGACCCGGACCGACGCGGTTTTCAGGTCCGGTCCAGGGGGTAATCCGCCCTGAACCCTTCCATCCAACCTCCCGCCACACGTTCGTTGCGCATGCGTTCGGCGCGGGGTCGTGAGGGCAGTATGGCGCGGGTGGAGGCGGCGGGGATAAGATTTGTGTGAGTGGCTGTTTCCGACCCCATTTCGGTCGTTCAACGCCAGCCGATCAACACCCGAAAGATGACGGTCCTAGTCGGAGACACCGTCCTCCATACCTGCCATGATTTCCTGCAATCGGGAAAAGCCGACGCCCGTGCCGCTCTCTCGTACGTCACCGTCGGCCGGGTTCCCGAAGACGGCTTGTTCGGTGAATGTCATGGTGGTCTTGCCACCTTTGCTCGCGAACTCAACGGTGACGAGCGAGGAGGAAATGGGCGCGCCGTTGGTTCGCATGGTATAGGCGTACACAATGCGCTGGCGGGGATGAACCTCTAGGAAATGGGCCAGCATGGCTTGCTCAGTGCCATCGGGCATGCGCCAGATCATGCTCTCATGTCCGTCGACACGGAAATCGAAGCGATCCTCGATCACCCGCCAGTCGGGATGGCAAGCGTTCCAGCGGCGCTTGAGGTCGTGTTCCGACCAGAAGCGGAAAGCATGCGCGGGGCTGCCGGGCAGTTCCCGCTCGATTACAAACGACCTGTGATCGACGGCGACACCCATCAGTGATCCTTCCCTTCAGGAATTTCGAGCATCAACTCGGCCAGACGGTCGAAAGCTGCATTAAGTTCGCGCTGTCGCTGATCGACCCAGTCGGCCAGTATGACAAGGGCTTCCCTGCGCATGCGGTAGGTACGGGTGCGGCCCGTCTTTTTGCTGACGACAATGCCTCCTTCTTCGAGCACCTTGAGATGCTTGAGGACAGCTGGCAGTTGAACTGCGGCAGGTGAGGCCAGTTCCTTCACCGATGCCGGACCCCGGCAAAGGCGTTCCACAAAGCCGCGGCGATGAGGGTCCGCCATCACTTGGAAAAGGCGGTCCAGATTGTCTTGGCCCGTCATACCAGTGGCTCCAGGAAGCGGGCCGGCATGGCCTCGCGATAAGGGAAGAACTTGAAATAGGGTTGCGCCTCGGAGAGCACGCGCCTCACGGACGGTCGCGCGAGCAGGCGTTCGAAATAACCGTGCAGTTGTGGCCGATCGTCTCCGCCCGGATGCACGATAAGGGCGAAGAACAAAGCCGGCAGTGCCGAACAATCGGCCATGGTAAAGGTTTCCCCGGTGATCCATGGCCCCGTATAAAGCTGCCCTTCTATCATGCCATAGGCCATGTCGAGCGTGGCATGCGCTTCCGCCAAGCCGTGAGGGTCTGTCGCTCCTTCCGGCCTGATACGGTCCGCGACGATCTTTTGCATGGGCACGCTGACATAGAGGTCAAAGAAGCGATCCCACAGACGCACATCCAACTGAAGGCCCGCATCGTCCGGAATGAGCGGCACGGGGCCTGGGTAATGCTGCTGCAGATATTCGATCATGATGCTGGTTTCGGGCACGACCCGGTTGCACGCACTATCGTGGAGGACTGGGATCTTGCCGACAGGCCAGCGCTCGATATGCGCCGTTGCAGAACCCGGGTTGGAGAAGTCGACGAGACTGGGCTCAAACGGCGTTTCGTTCTCGTAAAGCGCGATGAGCACCTTGTGGCAAAATGAAGCGAGGGGATGAAGGTGGAGGGTCAGACTCATGACATATCCCTAAAGTTTCTGTTGTCGGAAACTATTAGCTGGATGATGCCGCGATGGCAAGAAACTTTCCATTCGTGGAAACTTCTGGTCCCGCCGCTTGACGGCAGCTGTCGATCGGCTCGCCTCCAAGAGCCGCCTGTCCGCTTCCCACCCTCCGGGCGGCTTCTGTGAACCAAGAGCATCATATCGTGAGTATCCCATCTCAGGTCTCCCTGGCCATGATTGGCCGAAGGAGAAACGATCAAGGCGGGCAACCCTGGGGCCGATTCCGGTCAGTCCGGTTCTAGCAGAGAATTGGAGGAAGCCGACGTTCGGCATCCCACTCCAATACCGCCATACCCACAAAAAACCCGTCTCCGGGGCCTTTCTCATTTCTCACACTACGCTTGGCAGCCGCTATTCCGCCAGCGCGTCCACCACTTCGCCCTCGGCGGGTGGCGCGATGGATCCAGGCTTTAGCCGGGATAGCGAAGGAAGCGTGACGCCGCTTCGATCGAAATCCGGCATGCTCTAGGTTGGCGCTGCACGCGAGGTTGGAACCTTCAACGCACTCTCCTGTTGGGTCTTGAGTTCAACCTTGATCAGGAGAGTGCCGATGACCCTAATCGCGCGCGCAGCCATTGCTTCGCCTCTTGTGCTTTTCACCGCTGTCCCAGCCTTGGGCCAGGAGGAAACGGCCCGGACAGAGCATTACGATCTTTCAATCCAGACAGTCCTTAGCGGCGTCGAGCACCCCTGGGCCCTGGCCTTCGTTTCCGAAGACCGGTTTCTCGTGACCGAGCGCAACAGTGGCACGCTCTCGCTCGCCAGTCTCGACGGGTCGCATCTGCATCCACTCTGGCAAGCCGAAGATCTGTTCCGATACGAAGGCGAGACCGGCCGCAGCCAGGCGGGCATGTTCGACGTCAAGCTCCATCCCGGGTTCGAGGACAACGGCTGGGTCTATGTCAGCTATTCGCGCCAGACCGAGCGCGGCGCGGCTGTCGTTATCGTCCGCGGCACGCTCGAAGCCGGTGAGAACGGTGAGATGGCCCTTTCGGAAATCGAAGACATATTCGTGATGAAAGAGGACGATCAGGATTCGAGCGGCCTGCATTTTGGCGGCCGGATGGCTTTCGATCCCGCCGACGCCTCTCTCTTTCTTTCCATCGGCGAGCGCCGCAACATTGAGCGTGCCCAGGACGCAACCGATCAGGCCGGTTCGGTCTTGCGTATGACCGACCAAGGTGAGCCACATCCGGACAACGTACCGTTCGAAGTCGAAGATCCCGAGGACGGCGAGCCTGACGCCTACCTCTTCTCGATCGGCAATCGCAATATCCAGGCATTGACGGTCCACCCCACCACCAACGAGCTCTGGGCAGCCGACCACGGCCCCGAGGGCGGCGACGAAATCCAGTTGATCGAAGCAGGCAACAATTACGGTTGGCCGTTCATCACGGGAGGGGAGGATTATTCAGGCGCTCCGATCGGTGTGGGCCTTGCCATGGAAGGCATGATCTCGCCCGTTCACGTCTTTGAGGAGACGGTCGCCCCATCCGGCCTCACTTTCGTTCCCGAGGGCACAAGCTTTGCCGAATGGACCGGCGACTTGCTGGTGGGCGGGCTGGTGACCGAAGGACTCGTGCGCATCACGCTCCAAGACGGGCAGGTCGCCAATGAGGAAGTTATCGAGATCGGCCAACGCGTCCGGGACGTCCAGATCGGCCCCGATGGCGATATCTGGCTCGTGACCGACCACGCCGACGGCACCGTCCTGCGCGTAACGCCGCAGGGATAAACGAACGGCTTTTGCACTAAAAGGCCCCGTCTCCGGGGCCTTTTTCATTCTTCGCTTGCAAAGGACCTCATTCCGCCGCTGCGTCCACCACTTCGCCTTCGATCATCGGCAGGATCACCAGCCCGTCCTCTCCGGCATCCACCTTGACGCTGCCGCCATCGACGATCTCGCCAGCGAGCAGCTTCTCGGCCATTTCGTCCTGAACGGCGCGCTGGATGACGCGCTTGAGGGGCCTTGCGCCATAAACCGGATCATAGCCCTCGTTCGCCAGCCAGTCGCGGGCGGCGGGTGTGACCTCAAGGGCAATTTCGCGGGTGTCGAGCAGCCTTTGCAGGCGCCCAAGCTGGATATCGACAATCGCGCCCATCTGCCCGCGTTCGAGCCGGTGGAAGAGGAGGATTTCGTCCACGCGGTTCAGGAACTCGGGCCGGAACGCGGCCTTGACTGCATCGAGCACTTTGCCCCGCACAAGCTCTACCGGTTCGCCCTCGGGCTGGGCCGAAAGATATTCGGAGCCAAGGTTCGAGGTCATGATGATGAGCGTGTTGCGGAAATCGACAGTGTGCCCCTGCCCGTCGGTCAGCCGCCCGTCATCGAGCACCTGCAACAGCACGTTGAAGACATCCGGGTGCGCCTTTTCGATCTCATCGAACAGGATCACCTGATAGGGCCGGCGGCGCACCGCTTCGGTCAAAATGCCGCCCTCCTCATAGCCGACATAACCCGGAGGCGCGCCGATCAACCGGGCCACCGCGTGCTTTTCCATGAATTCCGACATGTCGAGCCGGACCATCGCCGTCTCGTCGTCGAAAAGGAATTGCGCGAGTGCCTTGGTCAGCTCGGTCTTGCCCACGCCCGTGGGGCCGAGGAACATGAACGAACCAATGGGGCGGTTGGGATCCTGCAATCCTGCGCGTGAGCGCCTGACGGCGCGGGACACGGCCTCGACGGCCTCTGCCTGCCCGATGACGCGCTTGCCCAACTCCTCTTCCATGCGCAACAGCTTGTCGCGCTCGCCCTCGAGCATCTTGTCGACTGGTACCCCCGTCCAGCGCGAGACGACCTGCGCGATATGGTTGGGGGTCACGACCTCCTCGACCATCTCGGTGCCGGTCGCTTCGAGTGACTCGGCATCCTTCAGTCGCTTTTCGAGGTCGGGGATGACGCCATAGGCAAGTTCGCCTGCACGTGCGAGGTCGCCCTTGCGCTGCGCCAGCTCGAGCTCGGTCCGTGCCTGGTCGAGCTGCTCCTTGAGCTTGGTTCCGCCCGCGAGCCGTTCCTTTTCAGCCAGCCAGCGCTGGGTCAGCGCATCGGATTCTTCCTCGAGCCCAGCAAGCTCGGCTTCCAGGCGGGTAAGCCTGGTCTTGGACGCGTCGTCATCTTCCTTCTTTAGGGCCTCGCGCTCGATCTTCAACTGGATGATGCGACGGTCGAGCTCATCGAGCGCCTCGGGCTTGGAGTCTACCGCCATGCGGAGCCTTGCCGCAGCCTCGTCCATCAGATCGATGGCCTTGTCGGGCAGGAACCGGTCGGTGATGTAGCGGTTGGACAAGGTCGCCGCCGAAACCAGCGCCGAGTCCGAAATCCGCACCCCATGGTGCAGCTCGTATTTTTCCTTGAGGCCGCGAAGAATCGAAATCGTATCCTCGACAGTCGGTTCATCGACAAACACCGGCTGGAAACGGCGGGCCAGCGCGGCGTCCTTTTCGACGTGCTTTTTGTATTCATCGAGCGTTGTCGCGCCCACGCAATGGAGTTCACCGCGCGCCAGGGCGGGCTTTAAAAGGTTCGAGGCATCCATCGCGCCATCGGCCTTGCCGGCGCCCACCAGGGTATGCATCTCGTCGATGAAAAGGACGATCTTGCCTTCGGCGGCCTGCACTTCGGAAAGCACCGATTTCAGCCGCTCCTCAAACTCGCCGCGATATTTGGCCCCCGCGATCAGCGCACCCATATCGAGCGCGAGCAGCGACTTGTTCTTGAGGCTCTCCGGTACGTCGCCATTGACGATCCTGAGCGCCAACCCTTCGGCAATCGCAGTCTTGCCTACGCCCGGCTCACCGATCAGCACGGGGTTGTTCTTGGTCCGGCGCGAAAGCACCTGGATGGCGCGGCGTATTTCCTCGTCGCGTCCGATCACCGGATCGAGCTTGCCTAAGCGGGCCTCTTCGGTAAGGTCGCGTGCGTATTTCTTCAGGGCATCATAGGTGTTTTCAGCCGATGCCGAATCGGCTGTCCGCCCCTTGCGGATCGCTTCGATGGCTGCATTGAGCCCATTGGGCGTTACCCCGCTCGAAGCGAGAATCTTGCCCGCATCGGTATCCTTTTCGATCGTCAGCGCAAGGAGCATTCGCTCGACGGTTACGAAGCTGTCTCCGGCCTTGTTCGCCGCCTCCTCGGCCGTCGCAAAGACTCGCGCCAACTCGCGCGAGAGATAAACCTGCCCGCTATCGCCGGAAACCGAGGGAAGTTTCTTGAGCCCGTCCTCGACCCCGGCACGTACGGCCTGCGCATTGCCGCCTGCACGCTCGATCAGCCCGGCGGCCATGCCTTCGGGATCGTCGACGAGGACCTTGAGGATGTGAATTGGCAGAAACTGCTGTTGGCCGCGCGAGAGGGCCAGTTGCTGCGCGCTCTGGAGAAAACCGCGTGCGCGCTCGGTGTATTTTTCGATATTCATCGCTTCAACTCTCCTTGTCCTGGCGCGGTTTCCCTGCCCGGTTCCGGCACAAAGGGAAAACGCCCGAAGCGTTGCATTTGACTATGGGGGACAGCCCGCTTGGCGGCACTGACCTCGATCAAGAAGAGATATAGGTACGCCGCAGCCAAGAAAAAGGGCCGGACGTTCAGGTCCGGCCCATAATCTTTCAGGTTCGGTAAAGACCCTCTTCGCCAGGGAAGGGCCTGGCTTCGCGCGGCTAGGCCGGCCGAGGGGCGCGCTCGCTGCGCTACTCGGCCGCTGCTTCCCGGCCTGCAGTAAGGAACGCGGGAAGTTCGGGCTGCGGCGCATCGGCCAGGTCGCCCTGCCCCTCACGCGGAGCCCGGCGCGGGCGGCGTGCCCGGCGCGGCTTTTCTTCGCTCTCGCCGGCGGCGTCGGCAGCCTCGGGAGCGGCGCGGGCCGCTTCGGTTTCATCCTCGTTGCCGTCAGCGGTCTCGCGATCCTCGCGGCGCGGGCGGCGCTGCCGCGGGTTACGGCGGGTTTCGCGACCGCCTTCGCCCTGCCCAGCCTCGGCTTCCACCTCTTCACCCGCCTCGGCAGGCATGGCCTGGTTCCCGGATTCGTCCTCGTCGTCCTCGTTGCCGGCATCGGCAAACTGGTCCTGGCGCGGCTGATACTGCGCCTGCGCGGCCAGAATGATACGGAAATAATGTTCGGCATGCTGGAGATAGTTCTCCGCCATCACCGAGTCGCCCGAGGCGGTCGCATCGCGCGCCAACTGGACATACTTCTCTGCGATGTGAGCCGCATTTCCACGGATTTTGACGTCCGGGCCGTTGCTCTCGTAGTTGCGCGACAAGGGATTGCCGCCGCCACCGCCACGCCGCTGGTTGTTGTTCCGGCCACGCGATCGCTGCTTGTTGTTCTGCTGGTTAGGTCTCATCTGCTCGCTTCAACACGCTTCCTGAAGGTGTGCGCTTTACTCAAAGGGGATATGGCCAATGGCGGAATGCAATCCACCACGCAATGGAAGCCACGCGGCACCCGGCCCTTCAACAAGGCCCCCTCGTCGGCCGCTCTCTGGAATCCCCAAAAAGGCTGTATGGCCCGGCCACTCCCGAAATCGCGCGACTCACGCTAAAATCCGTTCCGCATCTGCGGCAGCCTTGAGCGACTTCGATTTCCGGGTGGTGCCATCGAGGCGCATCAACGCCTCATCAGCGGATGCAACCTAACCGCATCGGCCCCATATTCCAAGAGAAATATTCGTGCCCCCCCAAAATGCCGCACGCCGAAAGTCAGGGCGCGTAACCGGCAACCATTCTATGGTGTCCCGCAAGGTCCTTTTCAACCTCGACGCCCGTTAATCCCGACGCTCGGAAAAGATTCGCAACCGCCTCACCCTGGTCAAACCCGATCTCGACAGCCACTGCTCCACCCGGCCGCAGATGGGAAAGAACTTTGGCCGTGATGATCCGGTAGGGGTCCAGCCCGCTCAGCCCTCCATCAAGCGCCAGCGCCGGGTCGAACCGCGCAACCTCGGGCGCCAACCCCTCGATTTCATCTCGGGCGATATAGGGCGGATTGGAGAGGATGAGATCGAATTTACGCCCTGCGACCGGAGCAAACCAATCGCCCTCCAGCGCCTCGAACCGCGCCCCGAGCCCCAGCGCCTCTGCATTGGCCCGTGCTTGTAAAACCGCCTCCGCGGCAAGATCGACGCCCACTCCCTTGGCGTCCTGCAAATTGGCGAGCAGCGCAAGAACGATGCAGCCTGTACCCGACCCGAGATCGAGGATTGCCGCATCCTCGTGCCCCTTGAGATGCCCGATCCCAAAATCGACGAGCATTTCGGTTTCCGGCCGCGGCACCAGTGTTGCCGGGTTAAGTCCAAAATCGAGCCCGTAGAACTCCTGCCGACCCACAATCCGCGCTACCGGCTCGCGCGCCAGGCGGCGCGCGACGAGCACTTCATATCCGGCGCGCTCGTCCGCGCCCACCGGCTCTCCCTCGGATGCGATGAGTTCCGTCGCGCCGATCCTGAGGCTATGGCAAATCAAAACCCGCGCATCGAGCCCCGCGGTCTCGATTCCCGCCGCCGCGAACGCATCCCGCACCGCCCGCCAGAGCTGGCCTCGGGTCAGCAAGAGCGTCTCTCAGCCATTGCCTTCGAGCGCCGCCAGTTGTGCTGCCTGGTTTTCCGTCACGAGGGCATCGATGATTTCGCCCAGACTCTCTCCGGCAATCACCTGCGGGAGTTTATAGAGCGTGAGGTTGATCCGATGGTCCGTCACCCGCCCTTGCGGAAAATTATAGGTCCGGATGCGTTCCGACCGGTCTCCCGATCCCACCTGGTCGCGACGGCTTTCGCTACGTTCGGCGTCGCGCTTTTGCCGCTGCTCCTCATAAAGCCGCGCACGCAGCACCTTCATGGCGTTGGCCCTGTTCTGGTGCTGGGATTTTTCCGCGCTCGTCACGACGATTCCCGTTGGAATATGCGTGATGCGCACCGCAGAGTCGGTGGTATTGACGTGCTGCCCACCCGCGCCCGAGGCGCGCATGGTATCGATCCTGATGTCTTCGTTGCGGATTTCGATGTCGATATCCTCGACCTCGGGCAGCACGGCAACCGTCGCCGCCGAAGTGTGGATGCGCCCCGACGCCTCCGTCTCCGGTACGCGCTGCACCCGGTGCACCCCGGATTCGTATTTTAGCTTTGCGAACACCCCCGCCCCTGAAATCGAGGCGATGATTTCCTTAAAGCCCCCCGCATCGCCCTCTGAGGTTTCCATCACGGAGACGCGCCACCCCTGGTTTTCGGCATAGCGCTGATACATCCGGAAGAGATCGCCAGCAAAAAGCGCCGCCTCGTCTCCACCCGTCCCCGCGCGCACTTCGAGGATGGCGCTCTTCTCGTCCGCCGCGTCCTTGGGGAGCAGCAGGATGCGGATTTCCTGCGTAAGGGCTTCGATCCGCTCTTCGAGCTCGCCGATTTCGGCTTCTGCCAGTTCTGCCATTTCGGCATCGCCCGCTTTCGCCAGTTCCTCAGCGCCGGCGAGATCCGACCGTGCGCCCTTGTAGGCCCTGATCTTTGCGACCATAGGCGAGAGTTCGGAGTACTCCTTGGAGAGCTTCACGTAGCTTTCCGGATCGGGACTGGCCGACATGGCATGCTCGATCGATTCAAAGCGCCGCTCAAGGGCGTCCAGCTTGTCATGTGGCAATCCGGCCATCTCGGGACCCAATTCAGAAAAAACTAAAGGGAAAGGCGCTGGCGCTCGGCCCATTCGGAAAGCAGCTCGCGCGGCGTATCCTCGCGCGTGCCGTTCTCGAGCAGATCCGCCATTGCCCGACGCACTGGACCCAATTCGAGGCCAAGGATCAGCTCCTTGATCGGTCCGACAGAGGACGCCCCCATCGAAAGACGGTCCATACCGATAGCGAGCAGGGCAAGCGCCTCCATTGGCCGGCCGGCCAATTCCCCACACATGGTAAGGGGCCGATTATAGGCGCCCGCCGCATCGACGATCATCTTGAGCGCCTTGAGCCGCGGGCGAGCGATCGGGTCGTAATTGCCCGCCACCCGCGGATTGGCCCGGTCGGCGGCGGTGAGGAACATTATGAGATCGTTGGAGCCGATGGAAACGAAATCGGTTTCGGGCAGCAGCCGGTCGAGTTCGAAAATCAGCGAGGGGACCTCGATCATGGCCCCCACCTCGATTTCGGAAGGCTTGGGGAAACCGAGCCGCGGGAGGCGGTCGCACTCCTTGAGGATGAAGCGCTTTACCTTCAAAAACTCGGCAGTCTCGGTGACCATCGGCACCAAAATCTTCAGCGGACCACCTTTGGCCGCCTGCAGGAGCGCGCGTACCTGCGTGCGCAGGAGGGCCGGCCTGTCGAGCGCGAGCCGTACGCTGCGCCAGCCCATTGCCGGATTTTCCTCGGCCATCGAGCGCATATAGGGCACGACCTTGTCCCCACCGATGTCGAGAAGACGGAAAACGACCGGCCGCCCCCCAGCCAACCGCATGGCTTCCGAATAGAGCTCGACCTGGTCGCTGACCCGGGGCATTTTCGAGGCGATCATGAACTGCAGCTCGGTCCGGAACAGTCCGATTCCCACGGCCCCCGTTTCTTCGAGCGTGCCCATATCCGCAAGCAGGCCGGAATTTTGCAGGAGCGTGATTTCGATTCCGTCGCGGGTGACGGCGCGCTTGTCCTTGAGCGCGGCATAATGCGCGCGCCGCTTGGCCGAAAGCCGCACCTTGTCGACATAGGTCGCCTCGATATCGGGCGAAGGTCGCAGGTGGACCGCGCCCGTATAACCATCGACGATGATGTCGTCGCCGTCCTCGCTCATCGAAACGATGTTTTCCGCCTGCCCGACGGCAACCAGCCCCACCGAGCGCGCGACGATCGCCACATGGGCGGTCGCTGCACCATCTTCGAGAACGACCGCACGCAATTTGGTTCGGTCGTATTCGAGGAGTTCAGCGGGACCCATGTTGCGCGCAACGAGAATTGCGTTTTCAGGCAAATCCTTGCCTGCAGCCGTACCGTCGCCCGTCAGGATACGCAGCAGACGGTTGGCCAGATCGTCGAGATCGTGCAGCCGATCGCGGATATAGGGATCGGTCTGGCGCAACATGCGCGCGCGCGTATCGTTCTGCACGCGCTCCACCGCTGCTTCCGCCGTCAACCCAGAATCGATGGCCTCCTCGAGCCGCCGCGCCCACCCCCGGTCGTGAGCGAACATGCGATAGCTTTCGAGAATTTCGCGGTGGTCGGATGGGATTTGCATATCGCCCGAATTGAGCATGTCGTCGATCGAGACCCGCATCGTCTTAAGCGCGGCCTCGAGCCTGACTTTTTCCGCATCCGTATCGTCGGCAACGAAGTTGGTAACTTCAACGCGCGGATCGTGCAGCACCACCTGGCCTAGCGCGATACCCTCCGAGAAGCCCACGCCGTTGAACATACGGGTGCGCCGCAGGTCGATGTCCGAGCCCGGCTTGACGAGGGAATCGAAATCCGCCGTTGAAACCATCTCGGCAAGAATCGTTGCGGTAGTCAGCAGCGCCTCGGTTTCGTCCTCGCCGTAAGCGCGCCGTTCCTGATTCTGGACGACCAGCACACCCAGCGTCTGACCGGCCCGGAGAACGGGCACGCCGAGGAACGAGAAATAGGGGTCCTCGCCCGTCTCGGGGCGATAGGCAAAACTCGGATGTTCGGGCGCATTCTGAAGCGAAAGCGGCTCGGCTTCAGCCGCGATGAGCCCGACAAGTCCCTCCCCCAGCCGCAGCGTGGTGAGGTGCACCGCCTCACGCTTCAGCCCATGGGTCGCGAAAAGCTCGAGCGCTCCGTCGTCGCGCAGTACATAGAACGAGCAGACATCGGCCCGCATGTTCTCGGCGATGAGATCGACGATCTTGTCGAGCCTGTCCTGGCTGGCCAGCGGCTCGGCCATCGTCTCTCGCAACTGGCGCAACAGAATGCGCGGACCGCCAATTGCTGTGACCATGCGTTTTCCCCGCCGGCGGCGCCGCGCCGCCTTTCTCTTAGGCTTTGTCCAAACCGTAATAGGTATGGAGGGCGCGGACTGCAAGCTCCGCATATTCCTCGTCGATCAGAACCGAGGTCTTGATTTCCGACGTTGTGATGAGCTGGATGTTGATTCCCTTCTCGGCCAACGCCTTGAACATCGAGGCGGCAACGCCCGCGTGACTGCGCATGCCGACGCCGACCACCGAAATCTTCGCCCCGCCCTTGGAGCCCGAGATCGACTCGTATTCGACGCCTGGAGCATTTTTGAGAACGCCCATCGCCTTGTCGAATTCACTGTCGGGGACGGTGAATGTGATGTCAGTGATCTGCCCGTCGTCGGAAATATTCTGGACGATCATGTCGACCACTATCCGCGCGTCGGCCAGAGGGCCGAACACCGACGCTGCAATTCCAGGCTTGTCCTTGACCTTGCGCAACGTGATCTTGGCCTCGGCCCGCGCAAGGGTTACGCCCGAAACGATCTGCTTTTCCATGATCTCATCCTCATCGCATACAAGCGTGCCCGTCAGGCCCCATTCCGAGCCCGGTGCATTGCCGGCATCGGCATCCTCGAAGGTCGAACGCACGACCAGCCGCACGCCCTGCGCCATCGCCAGTTCTACCGAGCGCGTCTGGAGAACTTTCGCGCCGAGCGAGGCCATCTCCAGCATTTCTTCAAAACTCACGCGCTCGAGCCGCCGCGCCTTGGGCGCTATGCGCGGATCGGTCGTATAGACGCCGTCGACGTCGGTATAGATGTCACATCGGTCAGCCTTGACCGCAGCTGCAATCGCCACCGCGCTCGTATCGGACCCGCCGCGCCCCAGCGTCGTGATCCGGCCCCGCTCGGAAATCCCCTGGAACCCCGTGATGACCGGCACCCAGCCGGAGGTGAGCCGTTCGTTGAGATTGGCCGGATCGATATCGGTGATGCGCGCCGAACCGTGCGCCTCGTCGGTTTTGACCGGCACCTGCCAGCCCGCATAGGAGCGCGACTGGATGCCCATTTCGTCAAGCACAATGGCCATCAGCCCCGCCGTCACCTGCTCGCCCGAAGCAACGACCGCATCATATTCGCGCGCATCATGAAGCGGGGAGGCTTCGGCGCACCAGGCGACCAGTTCGTTGGTCTTTCCGGCCATCGCGGAAACAACCACTGCCACCTCATGGCCGGCGTCCACCTCGCGTTTGACGTGCCGGGCCGCCTGTCGGATGCGCTCGACATTGGCGACCGAAGTGCCGCCAAACTTCATCACTATTCGCGCCATTCTCGGGCCCGCCCCAGTCTTTTTATAGAGGAGTTGCCGCGGTGAGTGCCACAAAGCCTTGGGGCTTGCAACACCTTGGTTGGACGCTGCGACTTTGCCGCGCTTGACTCACACGGCACAAGCCGCCACCTGTGGGGACAACAGCATCAATCGGGACCCGTCGAAATGGCAAACACCACGATCAATCCCGACGAGATCGGCAAATTCCACAAGATGGCGGAGGAATGGTGGAATCCCACCGGCAAGTTCAAGCCGCTCCACAAGTTCAACCCCGTGCGCCTCGCCTATATCCGCGAAAAGGCGATCTCCCATTTTGACCGCGACACAAATTCGCTTCGCCCCTTCGAGGGCCTGACCATCCTGGATATCGGCTGCGGCGGCGGGCTGCTCTGCGAACCGATGGCGCGCCTCGGCGCAACGGTGGTCGGCGCCGACGCGGGAGAGAAAAATATCGCCGTCGCCAGAATCCACGCCGAGCAGTCGGGCCTCGACATCGACTATCGCGCCACCACCGCCGAGGCGCTGGCTGAAGCCGGCGCGCGGTTCGATATCGTCCTCAATATGGAGGTCGTTGAGCACGTCGCGGACGTGCCGCTCTACCTCGAAAGCTGCGCCAATCTGGTCAAACCCGGCGGGTTGATGTTCCTCGCCACTATAAACCGTACCGCCCGCGCCTACGCGTTGGCTATCCTGGGCGCCGAATATGTCCTCGGCTGGCTGCCGAAGGGTACGCACCAATACGAAAAATTCCTCACCCCCGACGAGATCGTCTCGATCACCAGACGGCATGGGCTGAAGAAAATCGATGAAACCGGCGTGAGTTTCAGTCCGCTGCGCAATGAGTGGGGCAGAAGCCGGGACATGGCTGTCAATTATATGCTGCTGTTTGCAAGGGCCTGATTGAACTCGAGCTTTACGCCCGCAAATCGATCAACCCCGCACCTGTCGGCCTGAACCCGCATCGGCGATAGAACGCCTCCAGATGCGGCTCGAAATCCACATGCAGCCAATGCGCGCCGCGCTCGCGTGCCAGCTTGGTCGCCTGCCGCACCAATTGCGTGGCTATCCCCCGCCGCCGGAAAGCGGGGTCAACGCAGGTGTCGAGGATGAAGGCGTGGACGCCTCCGTCCCATGCGACATTGACGAACCCCACTAGCCGGTCGTCGGCATATGCGCAGATATGGCCCAGAGAGCGCTTGAGAACGTTCTCCATGCCGCTTGATGGCGGCGCACCCCAGGCGCAGCGCCAAAGCGCATCAAGTTCGGCATTGGTGGGAAATGGATCGGCGCGGAATGCGACCGTCAATTGTGCTCGTCCGGCAGATGTGGCATCGGCATGAAGTCGATGCCTTCCTCAATGAGCCCAGCAACCTCATCCTTGGTCGCCTCGCCGTAAATCCCGCGTGCTTCGGCTTCCTCGTAGTGTATCTTGCGTGCTTCCTCTGCGAACTTGTCCCCGACGTAATCGGCGTTCGCCGTCATCTTGCTGCGTAACTCGCGCATGGCTTCGATGAATTTGGCGTGCTCGGGATGGTTCGCGGAAAGTGATACGGTTTCCCTGGTGCTGGCAACAGCCGGCGCCATCAACGCCTTTTCGATCCGCTTGGATTCGCATACCGGGCACGTCAATATCCCGCGCGTCGCCTGATCGTCGAACGCCTCGGCGTTCCTGAACCAGGCGTCGAACCGATGTCCGGCTTCACAATTGAGCGCGTACTGGATCACGAAACGACAATCCTCATACGGTTTCGAGTGTAAAATCCCGCCCGTTGACGAGCGCGGGCACCCTTTGCCGCGCCGCGCCGATGGCGTCAAGATCGAGATCGGCAAAGACAACCTGCTCGGCATCATCGCCAGCCGCTGCGATCACCTCCCCCCATGGCGCGACGACCAGCGAATGCCCATAAGTGGCTCGCCCGTTCTGGTGCGCGCCCCCTTGCGCGGCGGCAAGGACAAAGCATCCCGTCTCGATGGCGCGCGCGCGCAGCAATACCTCCCAATGCGCCTGGCCCGTGGGTACCGTGAAGGCCGCCGGCACCGCGATCACCTGCGCGCCGCCCTGCGCCAGCACGCGATAGAGCGCGCCAAAGCGCATATCGTAGCAGATCGAAAAGCCGAGCTTGAAATCTCCGGTGTCAGCGATGACGGCGCGGCTTCCACTCGCATAGGTCGCACTTTCCCGGTAGGCATTTAGGCCCGGTATATCGGCGTCGAAAAGATGAATCTTGTCGTAGGTGGCCCTGATCGTCCCCTCCGGCGCAAAAAGCACCGAGCGGTTGGCGAATTTCCCGTTCTCGACTGCAATGGCGATTGAACCGACATGCAACCATATCCCGGCGTCCCGCGCGATGTCCGATAGCCGGGCGACATCGGCGTTACCCTCCCATGCACCGGCGCGCCCCTTCAGCGCCTCGCTGTTTTCGGCAAAGCAGAGGCTCATCTCCGGCGTCAGCACATAGCACGCGCCACCGGCCTTCGCCTCGGAAACGGCCTGTGCCAAGGCTTCGATATTGGATCGAGGATCGATGCCGCTGCACATCTGAACGAGCGCGATGCGAACCGGGTTGCTCATGGTTCAGTTCCCGATCAGCGGATCGAGCTTTCCCTGCCGGTCCAGCGCAGCCATATCGTCGTAACCGCCCACATGAGTGTCCCCTACAAATATCTGCGGTACGGTACGGCGGCCGTTGGCGCGCTGCGTCATCGCTGCACGCGCATCGGGATCGATAACCGTAATTTCCGTAAAGACGGCGCCCTTATCCGCGAGCAACGCCTTGGCCGCATGGCAATAGGGACAGGTGGGCGTCGTATAGATTTCGATCTTGGGCATTTCCTGGATTCTTCACTCCTGTGTATGGCAATTATACTGTCATATCGGCATCGAAGACAACGCGCGCAAAGGTCAGCACGTCGACACAAGCGATCCCCTTGCGCTTGAGCAATTTGGCTATCGCATTTGCCGTGGCACCGGTGGTCAGTACATCGTCGATGAGAACGACCCGCCGTCCGGCCAGCCGTCCCTCGGCACCGGGTCTTAACCGGAATGCGCCATCGACATTGCGTTCGCGCTGCCGCGCATTGAGTCCAACCTGCTGCTTGGTCGGCCGATGCCTTTCGATAACATTGGTATCGAGACCGCAGTTTACAATGCGAGCTAGCGCCCGGGCCAGTTCGCTCGACTGGTTGTAACGTCGCGAAAATTGCCGCCGGCGATGCAACGGCACAGGCACAAGAACTGCATCCTCCCTCAGGAGTTCGCGCCCCGCGCCGGCCATCGCCCGCGCGCAAAAGAGCGCCAGCTCCGGCCGGTCGCCATATTTGAGCTTGGCGACGATTCCGCGTGCGAGATCGGTATAGGCCACAGCCGAGCGGGCCCTGTCGAAATGCGGCGGGTTGGCGATTGCCTGTGGCGAAATCGCGCCGCTTCCCATGTCGGCCTCGAAAGGGATTCCGAGCACCGGGCAGAGCGGAGAAGAGATCGGGACGAGCGTGCCCCAGCACGCCGCACACAACCCGTCCGCGGTGCCCACCGCCCGGTTGCACGAAAGACAGACGGGGGGAAACAGCCCATCGAGCAAGGCATGGCCCAGCCCGAAAAGCCCCCTTCGGACATGATCGCCTATCGACGCTTTGACAAGCCGGCTTTCGTTTCCCATAAGGGCGCATCCTGACATGGCCTTGCCCTATTGGACCAGCCTCCATGACCCCGGTTCCTACCGTTTTCGACCGTTCTCTCATCGCAAAAAGGCTTGCGCGGCGCAGCCCGGACGACGATTGGGTCACCCGCCACGTTCTCGATGAACTCCACGAGCGCCTCGCCCTGATAACCCGCTCTGTCGAAAAGGCCGCGATCCTGGGACCCGACGCGTCCATCCTGCCCGATGCAAGCAGCACCGCTAATGGTCGCTTCACGTTCCAGAAATTTTCGACCCTCGCCCTCACCGTCGGCCCGTCCTTCATCGATGCCGAAAACCTCGAACTCCCTGCCAACGATTACCAATTGATCGCTTCGGTTCTCGACCTGCAGGCGGTCAACAACGTTCCCGGCCACCTCGAAGCCCTGCGCCGTCATCTCGCCCCGGACGGGCTGATGATTGCCGCCGCCCTAGGTGGACGATCGCTGACCGAATTGCGCGACGCGTGGCTCGCTGCCGATGTGGAATTGAGCGGCGGCACCGTTCCCCGCGTTGCACCAATGATCGATGTGCGCGATGCGGGAAACCTGCTCAGTCGTGCCGGATTCGGCCTGCCAGTCACCGATGTGGACAGCCACACCGTGCTCTACTCCAATCCGCTCGCTCTGATGAACGATCTGCGCAAACTTGGCGCCACTAACCCGCTCGCCGACCGCGATCCGCGTCTGACCCCGCCTAGCCACCTGATGCGCGCCGCCCAGATCTATGCGGAAAAATTCACCGCCCCCGACGGTCGCGCCCGCGCCACGCTCGAAATCCTCTGGCTCTCGGGCTGGGCCCCTCACGAAAGCCAACAAAAGGCGCTAAAGCCGGGCTCGGCAAAGATCAGCCTCAAGGACGTATTGGGCGACAAAGGATCGGGCTAAAGGAGATCGCATAACGGCGCGATGAGCGGCAGATCGGCAGGAGGCATGGGGTAATCTCGCAGCTTCTGCGGCCTGACCCATTTGAGCGCCGAATGCTCATGCGCCACTGGCGTCCCTTGCCACTTCCTGCACACATAGAGCGGCATCAGGAGGTGAAAGTTCTCATAAGTATGGCTGGCGAAAGTCAGCGGGGCGAGACACGCCTCTTTCGTTTCAACACCCAGTTCCTCGCGCAGTTCGCGGATCAGCGCCGCCTCCGGCGTTTCACCCGGATCGACCTTGCCGCCGGGAAATTCCCACAGCCCTGCAAGCTGCTTGCCGTCCGGGCGCTGCGCGATCAATACCCGCCGGTCCGCATCGACCAAAGCGCAGGCAACGACAAGCGTGATGTTCATTTGGCTTCACCCGGGATGCGGTAGACATAATCATATTGGCGCGCGTAGCCGAGGCTCTCGTAAAGCGCGATCCCGGGTACATTGTCCCTGGCCACATTGAGGGCGGCGATGCTGGCGCCGGCCTGCCGCGCCCAGGCAAGCCCCGTCCGCATCATTGCCTTGGCGTATCCCTTCTGCCGCTCGGTAACGTCGGTGATCACATTGCCCGTGATGACGATGCCATCGGCGACCGCCATCAGCGCCGAGGAAACAGGTCGGCCATCTGGCGCATAGACAACGGTCCCGGCCGCCGGCACATCGAGCACCGCGAGAATCGCGCGCAGCTTGGCGAGCTTCCCCTCGTCATAGCCGCGCAATTGCTGCTGTGCTCTCAAAAAGGATGGATCGTCCACCGACAGCGCGATGCCGTTCGGATCGGGATCCACCGTGTCCAGTTCCATCGCCATCAGGCTACTGTGGTCGACCGGGCTCCATCCTTGCCGGTCGAGTTCGGCCGCAAGGCGTGGTCCGGTAAGCAGATTGGTGCGGAAGATTGCCGGCAGCCCCCGCGCCGCGAACCATTCCCGAGCCGCGACAACGCGGGCTTCAGCATCGCCGTCGTCTGCCGGGTCCATGCACTGTATCGAATTCGCGCGCTTGGTGTAGCCGTTCGACGCCCGGCGTACCCAAGTCCCGTCCCATTCGACATCGATACCCGGCCAGGCCTTGAGACCCGCTCGCTCAATCGCCGACGCACCCAGCATCCACCGCTAGCTCCGGTAACTGCCATTGATGTCGATGTAGCCGTGGGTCAGATCGCAAGTGTAAACGGTACTCTTGCCGCCCCCCAGACCGATATCGACCGAGATTTCGATCTCCTCGCCCTTCATATAGGCGCTGGCCGCCGCCTCTGAATAGTCCGGCACGCGTTCGCCTTCACGGGCCAGAACGTTTTCCCCGAAGGCGATCATGAGCCGGTCACGGTCCGCAGGTTCCCCGGCCTTGCCCACAGCCATCACCAAGCGTCCCCAATTGGCGTCCTCTCCGGCAATCGCGGTCTTGACCAGTGGCGAATCGGCGATCGCCTTGGCAATCCGCCGAGCGCTCTCGTCGGAGACCGCGCCGGTCACATTGACCTTGACGAACTTGGTCGCGCCTTCCCCGTCCCGGACCACCTGCATGGCAAGCTCGAACAGCACCGCGCGGAGCGCATCGCCAAAAACGTCGGCGCGGGGATCCTCGAGCGAAACGATGGGCGCAATACCCGCCTTGCCGGTGGCAAAGGCAAGCAGCGTATCGGAAGTCGAAGTGTCGCTGTCCACCGTGATCGCGTTGAAGCTCGTTTGCGTGTGCCGGGCCACGAGCGCCTGCAAGACCGGAGCGGCCACCGGTGCATCGGTAAAGACAAAGCTCAGCATGGTCGCCATGTCGGGGGCGATCATCCCCGACCCCTTCGCGATCCCTGCAATCACGATTTCTACACCGTCGATCGCGACCGATTTCCCCACAAGCTTGGGAAAGGTGTCGGTGGTCATGATGGCTTTCGCCGGCCCCATCCACGGCGCGTCGGCAAGCTCTCCCGCAAGGCGCTCCAAAACGCCCTCGAATTTCGAGGCATCGAGCGGCTCGCCGATAACGCCTGTCGAGGCGAGAAAAATCTCGCTTTCCGCACACCCCACGGCCCGCGCAGCGATCTCGGCTGTCAGCTTCACCGACTCCCTGCCCTTGGTCCCGGTAAAGGCGTTCGCATTGCCTGAATTGACCACCAGGGCCCGCGCGGCACCCCCTGAAAGATTAGCCCGGCACCAGTCGACTGCCGCCGACGGGCAGAGCGAGCGGGTCAATACGCCCGCTACTGTGGTTCCGGGATCGAAAACGGCAAGCAGCACGTCGGTCCGCCCCTTGTATCGAATTCCGGCTTCAGCGGTCGCAAAGCGGACCCCTTCGACAGGGGCAATTTCGGGATATGTTTTCGGGGCAAGGGGAGAAACCGGAAGGGCCATTCAAATCTGGCTTTCGACAATCGGAGCGGGATTTTTGCGAGCAAACGCATTTACTCATGCCGTCCGGTTTGCCCTATTCACGGGGGTGGCGCAAGTGGCCGTTTGATGCAAGGGAATGTCCACTCGAACAGCATTCACGAACGGCGCAAGAACGATTGCTGCCGGAGCTGATCCGGCAGCACCAATGGATTAAGGTGGAGAGCTAAAGCCCGCCCTGTTCTTCGACCGCGGCAGCAAGCTCGGGATCGGAAACCTCGATCTCGGCATCGGCCTTGAGCTCGCCCACGATGCGCGAGAACGTATCGTAGAGCACCTGCTGGGCCACCTGCGTGCGTACGTCCTGTAGCGAAGGGGCCGATGTGACGCGCCGGTCCTCGAGCTGGATCAGATGCCAACCGAACTGGGTCTGCACCGGCTGGGAAAGTTCGCCCACCTCAAGCGCGAAAGCCGCCTGCTCGAACGGCGCGACCATCATGCCGGTCGAGAAATATCCAAGATCGCCACCCGTCGCACGCGTGCCGTCCGTTCCGTGTTCGGCTGCGGCATCGGCAAAGCTGCGTCCGCCTTCGATCTCGGCCCGGATCGCCTGCGCTTCCTCAAGCGTCGGCACGAGGATATGACGCGCCCGCACTTCGGGCTGCGCCTCGAAATCTGCGACCATCTCTTCATAGGCGGCCTGGACGGCCTCGTCGGTCACCCCAGCCTCGATCACTTCGGCAAAGAATGCGCGGCGCAGCGAACGCTCTTCGAGATAGGCGAGCCGACGTGCGAATATATCGGTCTGGTCAAGGCCCGCCTCGCGGGCAGCGTTCGCCATCACCTTCATGTCGATCATCACGGTCAAGAGGAACGCGCGGCGTTCTGCGGCCGGGATCGACTGGAGTTCGGCGGCAAGATCTTCCGCTGCAAAGACAAGATCGCCTTCCGTGATCGCCTCTCCACCCACCGTGGCAAGGACAGTATCGGGCGAGGTTGCGCCTTGCGCGAGAACTGCCGGGGCGCCGAACGCGATGCAAAGCGTGAGCGAGGCGGCAAGCCCGCGAACTGCCGCGATGGTGCGCGCGGCCCATGACAATGACATGAAAGCTATCTCCTTAAGACCGTTCCGGTCCCCCAATGGGGCTGGTTTGGCCGATTTTGCCGGCGTTGACAACCCTCACGGGCACTCTTACATGTCCCCAAACATGAATTCCCGCGCCCCTGGTGGCCGCGCCCGACGACTTGCCGCCCATCTTTCTTGCGCGCCGGGATCGCTGTTCCCAGGGACGTGAGTTCTGAACAAGTCCAAAGGACGACTAAGTCATGGCTTTTGCTGCGCTCGCGCGAAAGATTTTCGGTTCGGCCAATGACCGGCGCATTCGGAAATACCATCCCCTCGTAGAAGCAATCAACGCGCTTGAGCCGGAACTTGAAAGGCTCACGGACGACGAACTTCGCGATCGCACTGCCCAGTTCAAGGCGGAAGTCCAGAATGGCAAGAAGCTCGACGACCTGATTGTTCCCGCCTTTGCCACCGTCCGCGAGGCTTCAAAACGCGCACTCGGGATGCGACATTTCGACGTCCAGCTCATCGGCGGCATGGTCCTCAACGAACGCGCCATCACCGAAATGCGCACGGGCGAAGGCAAGACGCTCGTCGCCACCCTCGCGGCTTATCTCAACGCGCTTTCGGGCAAGGGCGTCCACGTCGTCACGGTCAACGATTACCTCGCCCGCCGCGACGCCGAATGGATGGGCAAACTCTATCGCTTCCTCGGACTCGAGGTGGGTACCATCGTCCACGGCCTTTCCGACGTCGAACGCAAGGCCGCCTACGACGCCGACATCACCTACGGCACCAACAACGAGTTCGGCTTCGACTATCTGCGCGACAACATGAAATACGCGCGCACCCAGATGGTTCAGCGCGGGCACAACTACGCCATCGTTGACGAGGTGGATTCGATCCTGATCGATGAGGCGCGCACGCCTTTGATCATTTCCGGCCCCTCCCAGGACCGCTCCGAACTCTACAAGACTATCGACAAATACATTCCGTTGCTTGCCGAAGAGGATTATACCATCGACGAGAAGCACCGCTCGGCGAGCTTTACCGACGAGGGCATCGAAAAGCTCGAGGACATTCTTACCCGCGATGGGATCATCAAGTCCGGCTCGCTCTATGACATCGACAACGTTTCGATCGTCCATCACCTCAACTCGGCCCTGCGCGCGCACAAGATCTTCACCCGCGACAAGGATTACATCGTCCGCAACGACGAGGTGGTCATCATCGACGAGTTCACCGGGCGCATGATGCCCGGTCGCCGCTATTCCGAAGGGCTGCATCAAGCGCTGGAAGCAAAGGAAAACGCAAAAATCCAGCCTGAGAACCAGACGCTGGCCTCCATCACCTTCCAGAACTATTTCCGGCTCTACGACAAGCTGGCCGGCATGACCGGCACCGCCGACACCGAAGCGGCTGAATTTGCCGACATCTACAAGCTCGACGTCGTCACCATCCCCACCAACGTCCCCATTGCTCGGGTCGACGAGAATGATGCGATCTACCGCACGATCGAGGAAAAGTTCGACGCCATAACCGACCTCGTTGTCGAATGCCGCAACCGGCGCCAGCCGGTTCTCGTGGGCACGACCTCGATCGAGCGTTCCGAAATGCTCGCCGAGCATTTGAAGAAAAAGGGCGTCAAGAACATCCAGATCCTCAATGCCCGCCACCACGAGCAGGAAGCCCAGATCATCGGCCTTGCTGGGGTGCCGGGTGCCGTCACCATCGCCACCAACATGGCCGGTCGCGGCACCGACATTCAGCTCGGCGGCAATCTCGACATGCGCATTGCCGCCGAAACCGAAGGGCTTGAAGGCGAAGCGCGAGAGAAAAAGGTCGCCGCCATCAAGGGCGAAGTCGCAAAGCTCAAGGCCGAGGCGCTGGACGCCGGCGGGCTGATGGTCGTCGGCACCGAGCGCCACGAATCCCGCCGCATCGACAACCAGCTCCGCGGCCGTTCGGGTCGCCAGGGCGACCCTGGGCATTCGAAATTCTTCGTGTCTCTCCAGGACGATCTGATGCGCCGTTTCTTCCCCGAGCGCATGGAAAAGATCCTGACATCGCTTGGTCTCAAGGACGGCGAGTCCATCCAGGACGGCCTGGTGACAAAGGCGATCGAGCGCGCGCAGACGCGCGTCGAGGCGCACAACTTCGACATCCGCAAGAACATACTGAAATACGACGACGTGATGAACGATCAGCGCAAGGTGATCTTCGAACAGCGTCTTGAGTTGATGGATGCCGAAACGGTAACCGACACCGTCACCGACATGCGCCACGATGTCGTGGATTCGGTCATCGCCAAATCCTGCCCCGACCGCTCCTATCCCGAACAGTGGGATATCGAACAGCTTGGCGCGGGCCTCAAGACATATCTCGGCATCACCCCCCCGCTGGCCGCATGGGTGGACGAGGAAGGCATGGACATCGAGGAGCTTCGCGAGCGGCTGACCCGGCTGGCCGACGAGTTCGCCGCGGCAAAGACCGCGCGTATCGGTGTTGAAACCATGCGCCAGATCGAGCGCTCCATCCTGCTGCAGTCGATCGACGGGCTGTGGCGCGAGCATCTCATTACTCTCGACCACCTGTCCAAGGTGATCGGCTGGCGCGGCCTCGCGCAGCGTGATCCCCTGAACGAGTATAAACAGGAAGCTTTCGAGCTGTTCTCCCAGCTGCTGACCAATCTGCGTGAACTGGTGACGACGCAGATGACACACTTCGAATTCCAGACGCGCCCGCCGCAGCCCCAGGCGCCCGATCCCAGCCAGCTGCAGGAAACCCATATCGACCCGGCGACGGGCGAGAACGAGGCCGCAGGAACTTCACTTGGCCAATTGACCCCCGAACAGATGGCCCGCACCCGCCGCAACGATCCCTGCCCCTGTGGGTCGGGCAAGAAATTCAAGCACTGCCACGGCGCCTACCAGTAGACCCGCCGCTCTGCCGGACCCATTAGCCCCGCCTGCGCAAGTTGGCGGGGTTTCGCATTCGTTAATGGCGATATAGTTTTAATTAAACATTCGCACCAATTCTAATCGTCGGTTCAATTTCCCGTGTGATATTCTTCCGCTTGAGCTATCGGAGGCCTGCGTGCCACCGGGCGGCATATACCAATGGACGTACATCTATTGTGTCCGAAGGAGGCACAATATGACGATTGGTCAGATTACCATTAGTGCAGCGGACTGGCTCGCTTCGCGGGTCAGTGACCGCATCGCGCTTGTTGTTGCGGGCCAGAAAACCGACCTGTCCCAGCAGGCGGGTGGTAAAGCCGTTGCGCCCGTTGAAGAAAATATCGGCGCCCAACTCGACCGCCGGGAACGGGAACGCTCTCTGCTCGCCGCCCAGGAGAGCTACAAGCGCGTCGCTCAGCGTATAAAGTCCCGGCTGACAAATCCGCTGCCTCCCGCCCAGGAGCAACCAGCCCAGCCCAAGACCGCCGCTGAACGTGCCATATTCGTTGAAAGCCTGCGCAAGAGCCCCAAGCTCGCTGCCACCGTTATCGCGGCGGAACAAAAAGCTGAAACCTCCAGCGGCACCAATGCGCGTCCCGATGCCCTGTTCGGGCTGACCGAACCAGACTTAAAAAAAGCAGGAGACCGGCAGGCCGCGTCGGTCGACGAAAAAGAAAAAGAGGCCAACGAGGACGGGACGAGGAAGCCTCGTGAGCGCGGCCTCACCGGATTGACGGACGAAGCCGCCGTGTTCCGAAGCGGAATTTGGGATGACCTTTTCTTCGATCGAGGCCGGCCCGACGATTCTTGATCCGACGCTCCTGACTTGACTCCCACCCCGGAACCCACTCGTCTCGGCCGGCGTTTGTCGCTTGCTCCGTGGGTGCCGAGGGATTGCTTTGACCTATGAACAGATTGCCCTTTTTGTCCTCCTCGCCTTGGTGCTGGGCGCGCTCTTATGGGGCCGTTGGCGCTTCGACCTCGTGGCTTTCGCCGCCCTGATCGGCGGCGTCGTTATCGGCGCGGTTCCCGCTGAAACCGCCTTTTCCGGTTTCGGGCATGATGCGACCCTGGCTGTCGCGCTGGTTCTCGTGGTCACTGCCGGAATGACGCGCTCGGGCGCCGTCGATCTCGTCACCCGGCACCTCATCGACTCGGCCCGTAGCCTGCCGGCCCATATCGCGATCCTGGGCGGTACCGGTGCAGCACTTTCCGGGTTCATGAACAATGTCGCGGCGCTCGCCTTCCTGATGCCCGTCGATGTCCAGGCGGCTCGCAAGGCGAACCGTTCGCCTTCCGCGTCCCTCATGCCCCTCGCCTATGCCACGATCCTCGGGGGCATGATCACCATGATCGGCACGCCGCCCAACATCATAATTGCCGCCTATCGGCAATCGGCCACCGGCTCGGGCTTCACGATGTTCGATTTTGCCCCGGTCGGCCTGGCCTGCGCAATCGCTGGGCTCGCCTTTGTGGCGACCGTAGGCTGGCGCCTCATCCCGCAGCGCAACGACAGGGCCGGCGCCATGGCCGATCTCGTCCAGACCTCGAGCTATACGACCGAACTGGTGGTCGCGGAAAAATCCCCCATCATCGGACGCCGTGTCCGCACCCTCGACGCTGAAGCTGAAGAACACGACTGCGTCATCAGCGGACTTGTGCGCCGCCGCAAGCGCCTTCCCGGCCGGGCTCGTTGGGAAGAGATCAAGAAAGGCGACCTGCTGGTCGTCCACGGCACCCCGGAGGCGCTCACCGCCCTTTCGGGTGCATTAGGCCTGAGCCTGCAGGGCCGCTCGGGCGAGCGCGCCGAGTTGTCGTCCGATCTCAAAATGGTGGAGGCGGTGGTTGGGTCCGACAGCCGGATCGTCGGTCGCACCGCCAACGAAACCCAGCTGCTGCGCGATCGCGGCCTTTCTCTGGTCGGCCTTTCGCGCAGCGGGACGACAATTACCGAACGCGTGCGCCGCACCTCGCTCCAGGTTGGAGATGTCCTGCTTGTCCTGGGCAATGCCGACACGATCGACGCGGCCGTGTTGAGCCTGGGCTGCCTACCTATAGGCTCGACGCTTCCGGTGGTCCGGCACGAAAAGGCTGCCCTCGCAATCGGGCTTTTCGCCGGTGCCGTGCTCGTCGGCGCTTTCGGGCTTCTGCCACTTGTCATTGCGCTCGGCGCGGTGTCGGTCCTTTACGTCCTGTTCGACATCCTGCCCGTGCGCGACGTTTACACGTCTATCGAATGGCCGGTGGTCGTCCTGCTGGGCTCCTTGATTCCCGTCGGAATGGCACTCGAAACCAGCGGCGGCACTGCACTCATCGCACAAGCGCTCGCCGATATCGGCCAGATGGTTCCGGCGTGGATGGCCTTGGCTTTTGTGCTGGTGGTGACCATGACGCTTTCCGACGTACTCAACAATGCCGCCACCGCCGTCATCGCAGCCCCTGTCGCTTTTGGCCTCGCCCAGCTTCTCGACGTCAACCCCGACTCATTCCTCATGGCGGTCGCCATCGGCGCGAGTTGCGCCTTTCTCACGCCCATCGGACATAACAACAACGCCCTGGTCATGGGGCCGGGAGGATACCGGTTTTCCGATTACTGGCGCATGGGCCTGCCACTCGAGATCATCATCGTCGCGGTCGCGGTTCCGGCCATTCTCGTTTTCTGGCCGCTTTAACCTCTCGGCTCAGGCTTCCGGCTCGGACTCGGCCACCTTGGTACCACCGCCGAAGGGCGAAAGCAGGCCGTTGAAAAACCCGTCTACCGCCGAGTTGATCGCCTTGCCGCGCGCAGCCGCTTCTGCCGCTGCGCGTTCGCGCTGTTCAGCCGCCGCGATCCTTGCCGCCTCGGCATTGGCAAGCCGGGCAATTTCCGCTGAAAGCGCCGATGCATCGGCGTCCTGCTTGGCGAGAAACGCCGAGACGATGGTCTGGTCTGCCCTCACCGCAGGGCAGGACCCAGCCATCGAGAGCGCCGCGTTGGCTGCGGTCGGCTGGTTGAAGACGTAGCGCCCATTGCACACATCCCAGCTCGGGGGATGGTTGGCGACCTCGAAATAATCGTAGCCTTCCTTCAGATTCTTCCAGAAATTGATGTGCGGGCTCGACTGGTGCTTGGCAAGGTTCTGCGGTGTCATCCGGAAGGGGAATATCTGCACCTCGAAGGCGCGGTTTCCGCCCTTGAAGCTCTCACGCGCCAGAGCATAAATCTCGGCGATCTGCTCGTCCTCCATGGCATAGCACCCGGCCGACGAGCATGCGCCATGCACCATCAGATGGCTCCCGGTGCGCCCGTAAGCGCGGTCGAACTTGTTGGGAAAGCCCAGATTGAAGGCAAGATAATAGCTCGAGTTGGGGTTCAAGGACGCCGGGGTGATCGTATAGAAGCCCTCGGGCGCCTGCCGGTCCCCTTCGCGAACCTTTGGCCCGAGCTCGCCCGACCAGGTGCAGATCTCGTAGGCTTTGAAAAGCTTATACGACCCGTCGCGTGTCTGCTTCCAGACCTCGAGCGTGTCTTCTTCCTTGAAAATCCGGACCATCATGGCCGCTTCCGGGGTGGATCCCATCGAGGCAAGCCGAGACTTCACGGCGCCTGAAAGCGGGATGAGGTGGCGTCCATCGCCTTCAATCGGCGAGCATGCGGCAAGCGCCACCAAAGTCAGAACGGCAATCAGCCAGCCTGCAAGATTGCGGATCATTTACGCCCTTAGCCCATACGGCGAGTACAAAATCGATTGTTCTCGCTTATCCCCCAAAGGGGTTAACGCCCGGTAAGACTTTCGCCCTTTGCGGATCAAAATCCATGCAATTTGCGAAAAAACCCACTCACTTTCAGGTGAGATTGTTTCCTATGGCAAGGAATTTCTCGCGCCGGTGCTCCCGGATGTCTAGCGAACCGCGCCCGTCGTCGAAATCGGCAAGGAAGGTTTTGATCGCCACACGGGCATCCGCAATCACTTTTTCCGGTTGCCTGTGGGCTCCGCCGACCGGCTCCTCGATGATCCCATCGATCACCCCGAGCGCAAGAAGGTCCTGCGCGGTAATCTTTTGCGCCGCTGCCATATCCTGCGCGCGCGCCGCATCGCGGAACAGAATCGACGCCCCTGCCTCAGGCGAAATCACCGAATAGACAGCATGCTCGAGCATCAGCACCCGGTTGGCCGTCGCAATGGCGATCGCCCCGCCCGAACCGCCTTCCCCGATGACGATCGCGAGATTGGGCACACCCAGTTCGAGGCATTTTTCCGTCGACCGCGCAATGGCCTCCGCCTGCCCGCGCTCTTCGGCCCCAATCCCCGGATAGGCACCGGCGGTATCGACGAACGAGATGACCGGCAACCCAAAACGGTCGGCCATGTCCATGAGGCGCACCGCCTTGCGGTAACCCTCGGGCCGCGCCATGCCGAAATTGTGCTTCAGCCGGCTTTCGGTATCGCTGCCTTTTTCCTGCCCGAGGATAGCAACCGGGATCCCGTCGATGCGGCCGAACCCGGCTTGAATCGCCGGATCTTCGGAAAACTTTCGGTCGCCCGCGAGCGGCGTCCACTCGGTGATAAGGGATTTGGCGTAATCGGAAAAATGCGGGCGCTGCGGATGGCGCGCGACCTGCGTTTTCTGCCAGGGAGAGAGGCGCTTGTAGACGTCGCGCAACGCCTCGTCGGCGCGCTGCTGGAGCCGGGTAACCTCATCGCCGATGGAAACGGCCTCATCGGTCTGGGCAAGCGATTTGAGTTCGGCGATCTTGCCTTCGAGTTCGGCGACAGGCTTTTCAAAGTCGAGGTATGACTGCATGGACTCCGCCCGTTTTCGGGCAACCTTCTCATTTTCGCGCTGCGCTGCCAAGACTTTGGCAGGCGCTCGGCGTGCTGGCTAGGGTCACAAAGTGGCGGGAAAGTGTCGATTAGCCGCCTCGATGTCAAGAACCCCCTTCGCTCAAGGGATGGCTCGTTTCGAGAAGCTGGCGCAAATGCTCGTCGAGCACATGGGTATAGATCTGCGTCGTCGAGATATCGGAATGCCCCAGGAGCATCTGCACCACGCGCAAATCGGCCCCGTTCTGGAGCAGATGGCTGGCAAAGGCGTGCCGCAGGACGTGCGGGGACACCATGTCCGCGGATAGTCCGACCCGCCGGGCCAGCGCCTTGAGATCCCTTGCAAAGACCTGCCGGCTCAGATGACCCTCGGCGCCCTTGGCTGGAAAGAGGTATTTGTGCTTCTCGGTTTTTGCCGCCCAGGACTTGAGCGCGTCCCGCGCCCGGTCGTTGAGCGGCACCACGCGCTCCTTGCCGCCCTTGCCGGTGATGGTGAGGAAACTCGCATCTCCCGTCAGCGCCTTGCGCTCGAGCGCGACCAGTTCAGAAACCCGCATCCCGGTAGCGTAAAGCAATTCGACCAGCACATAGAGGCGGACCGTCTTTTCCTCTCCGTCCCCCGCTTCCGCCTCGGCCAGCGACAGGAGCCGGTCCACCTGCGCAACGCTCATCACCTTGGGCAACGCCCGCCGTGCCTTGGGGGTCGCAAGGATACGGGTTGGATCGTCGGGCTTGATCGCATCAGCAACGAGAAACCTGTGGAACTGCCTCACCGCACTCAGGCGTCGCGCAACCGAACTCGCGGCCAGCCCTTCCGCTTCGAGACCCGCGATATAGCGCGAGACCTCCTCCTTGCCCGCATCGGCAACCCGCTTGCCCCTGCGTGCGAGAAATCCGAGATAATCGGCAAGGTCTCGCCCATAGGCGGCAATCGTATTGGGGGCGGCCCCACGCTCGGCGCTCATCATTTCGAGGAACGCTTCGACCAGATGGAAGTCGCGCCCGCTCACTGGGACTCCGAAAGCAGGACGCGCGCCGGCACGCGCACCGTCACCTCGCGCTCGCGCGGCTCGACCAGAACCGCGAGCGAGAACATCCCGGCGTAAACGAGCCCTATGATGATGGCGATAACGGTTAGGAGGCGGAAAAGCGTGGGCATCAGTCCATTCTACCTGCTGATATCCCGGATACCGTCGCTAAAAAGCGCGCCACCGAGAGCACCGAACATTAGCCCGAATATTGCCTCTGCTGCCCGCGCGAACCGCGCATAGACCCGGCGCGCCATCCCCGAGGAAAACAGCACCCCGTAAGCGCCGTAGACTAAGAGAGCGGTCAAAAAGCCAAGCGGCGCGAAACCGAGCACTTCCAGGCCCGAAAGCCCCGAGCCGAACATATAGCCCGCTATGGCTCCCCACATCAGCCCGGATTTGGGATTGGTGATGTTGACGAAAAATCCACGCCGCCACGCGGCGCGAGAGCTGAGCGCAACGCCGCCCGCCACGATTGCAGGCCGCCCCCCACGCCAGACCCCGTAAAGCGCCCGGGCCGAAAGATAGCAAAGATATCCGCCCCCGATCAGCTTCAAAGCCGTCAGGAGCGCTGGATAAACAGTAAGCAGCACTGCCAGCCCCATCGCAGCCGCCGTGACCCAGAGAAAAATCGCGGACGCCACGCCGAGCGTGACGTACAAAGCCGCCCGTCGCCCCTGCGCCAACGCCGCCCCGGCCACGGCGAGAAGATTCGGCCCCGGCGTAATCTGCGCGAGAACAACCGCGACAAGCGCAATGGCGTAAACCTCGATCATCTCGGTCCATCCTTTTCCGGCACCTGCGGGGCGAGTCTAGCGGCGCAGCCTCGCCCCCGCAACTACACGCCCAGGCCTCGAATGTCAGAGTGCGCGCACGCTATTATTTGCCGCCACCGCGCCCATACCGGCGGCGATGATCGGCAGCATCCAGTATCTGAGCCCGATATCGGCATACCAGTCCCCGATCGTTGCTCCCGACATCGGCACCAGAACCACCATATCCAACACGAGATTAATGACCATCCATACCAGTCCGATGACCAGTGCCGCGACGAGGTCGGGCCTGTGGCGCCGGAACATCCAGACGAGCAAAACGACGCCGCTGAGTCCTCCGACGATCACCATGATCGATTTGAACAAGGGCTGAGCGATTGCCAGTTCCCCGGTCGCTGTAAAGAACGGGATCGCGGCTGCGAACGGGATAAGCCAGCTTAGAACGCCGGCCAGCCAGAACCGCCAGTCTTTTACAATATCTGTCATTGAAACCCCCACATGAAACGAGCATCCCCGAGGACACCACCGCCAATATAATCCAAACCCGCACCGATTGCTTCACCGGCGATAAAGGCCGGCGCTTGACAATGTCCCCCTGGAACGGTTGAACCACGAACTGCCGGGGAGATTTGCCAGCACGATGGGACAGGACGCCACCAAGGCCGCCGAGGCGGAAACGACAGCCGGGCTGGTTCGCCGCCTTGCTGGGCGCCCCATTGTAATCGTAGGGATGATGGGCTCTGGCAAAACGACGGTAGGTCGCCGCCTTGCCACCCGTCTCGGCCTCGATTTCGTCGACAGCGATGCCGAGATCGAAACCGCTGCCGCCATGACCATTCCCGAGATTTTCGCGGCCCATGGCGAGGATGAGTTCCGCGCCGGCGAGGCGCGCGTCATCGCGCGGCTCCTGCGCGAGCACTCCGGCATCATCGCCACCGGGGGCGGCGCGTTCATCAACGAGGAAACGCGCGCCCTCGTTAAAGCGAACGCGGTCTCGATATGGCTCAAGGCCGATTTCGAACTCCTGTTTGCGCGGGTCTCCAAGCGCTCCAACCGCCCCCTCCTCCAAACCCCCGACCCACGCGGCACCCTCAAAAACCTGATCGACGCGCGTTATCCCACCTATGCGCTTGCCGACATCACCGTGACCTCCCGCGACGTCCCGCACGATTCCGTGGTCGACAGCATCATGTCCGCTCTCGCCGCCCACCTTGCCAACGAGTCCGAAAATGCCGACACCCGATAGCACTGCCCGCACCGTCCACGTGCCCTTGGGAGACCGCGCCTACGACATCGTCATTGCTCCTGACGCCATCGAAAAGGCCGGTGCATTCTTGAAGGCGCTTTCCCCCGGTGCACGCTTCGGCGTCATCACCGACGAACATGTAGCCAAGGCCCAGTTGCCCCGCCTTGCGGCCGGCCTCGACGGCTCCGGTCTCGACCATGAAAGCCTTGTCCTGCCAGCCGGGGAAGCCACCAAATCCTGGCCCTATCTGCAGCAGTCCGTCGATTTCCTGCTCGAAAACCGTTTCGAGCGCGGCGACGTCCTCATTGCACTTGGCGGCGGCGTCATCGGTGATCTTGCGGGCTTCGCCGCAGCCATTGCCAGGCGCGGGATGGATTTTGTCCAGATACCGACCTCCCTGCTCGCTCAGGTCGATTCCTCGGTGGGCGGCAAGACGGGCATCAATTCGGCCCACGGCAAGAACCTCATCGGCGCCTTCCACCAGCCCAAACTTGTCCTGGCCGATCTCGCCGCTCTCGATACGCTCCCTGAGCGCCAGTTCCGCGCCGGCTATGCCGAGATCGCCAAATACGGGCTGATCGATGACGCAGAGTTCTTCTTCTGGCTTGAAGCGAACCACCGCGAGATATTTGCCGGCGGCCCGGCGCGCGCGCAAGCCATCGCCCGCGCCTGTTCCGCCAAAGCCCGCGTTGTCGTCGAGGACGAAACCGAAAGAGGAAATCGCGCGCTGTTGAATCTTGGGCACACCTTTGGCCACGCGCTCGAAAAGGCCACCGGTTTCTCGGACAGGCTCCTGCACGGCGAGGGCGTTGCCATCGGTATGGTTCTGGCGCACCAGTTTTCCGCCCGCCTTGGCCTCTGCCCCTCCCAGGATGCAGGGCGCGTCGAGGCGCATTTGCAATCGGTGGGCCTGCCCACCACATTGGCAGCAATTCCCGGTGACCTGCCTGCCGCCGACACGCTCATGGACGCCATCGCCCAGGACAAGAAAGTCTCCCGCGGCACGCTCACCTTCATCCTGACCCGCGGCATCGGGCAATCCTATATCGAAAAGAACGTCGATCCCGCGGCCGTCAGGACCTTTCTTGAGGACATGTTATGATGGATACCGCCCTCTGGCTTTCCGTTCTGGCCATTCTTGGCCTTCTGGGGCTGAGCTTTTTCTTTTCCGGCTCGGAAACGGCCCTGACCGCCGCCTCGCGTGCCCGGATGCACCAGCTTGCAAAGAATGGGTCGAAACGTGCCGGGCTTGTGGAGAGGCTGACGGCCGAGCGCGAGCGCCTGATCGGCGCGATCCTTCTGGGCAACAACATCGTCAACATTCTCGCTTCGACCCTGGCCGCAAGCGTGCTGATCTCGATATTCGGGGAGGCGGGCATCGCCTATGCCACCATCGTCATGACTGCGCTAGTCGTCGTATTCTCCGAGGTTCTGCCCAAGACACTGGCGCTGATGCGCCCCGATGGGTTTGCGATGATCGTCGCACCCGTCATCCGCGTCGTCGTCATGGTCTTTGCGCCGGTCACCGGAGCGGTGCAGCTTCTGGTCAATTCCATATTGAAGCTCTTCGGGCTCGATGCAGACAAGGCGTCGGCCATATCCGGCCATGAAGAATTGCGCGGCACCGTTGATTTCCTTCATTCCGAGGGGGAGGTGGTCAAGGGTGACCGCGACATGCTCGGCGGCGTGCTCGATCTCTCCGAACTCGAGGTTTCGGACGTCATGGTCCACCGTACGCGCATGCTGACGCTGGATGCGGACATGCCGCCCGAGGAGCTTGTCGGCGCCATTCTCGACAGCCCCTTCACCCGTGTTCCGCTCTACAAGGACACGCAGGACAACATCATCGGCGTCGTCCACGCCAAGGATCTCCTGCGCGCCATCCAGAAGGCCGACGGTGACATCGCCAAGGTCAACCCGGCCCGCATCGCCTATAAACCCTGGTTCGTGCCCGACACGACCTCTGTCCAGGCTCAACTCAACGCCTTCTTGAAACGCAAGAGCCATTTCGCCCTCGTCGTGGACGAATATGGTGAAGTTCAGGGACTGGTAACGCTCGAGGACATTCTCGAGGAGATCGTGGGCGATATCGCCGACGAGCACGACATCGGAATGCAGGGCCTTACAAAACAGGCGGATGGCTCCTACATCGTCGATGGCACCCTGCCGATCCGCGATCTCAACCGCGCGCTCGACTGGAACCTTCCCGATGAGGAAGCTACGACCATCGCGGGCCTCATCATCCACGAAGCCAAGCTGATCCCCGAACAGGGCCAGCAATTCACCTTCCACAACCTGCGCTTCAAGGTTCTGCGCAAGACCCATAACAGGGTCACCCAGCTCAGGGTGTTTCCGGTGGACACGAAGGCGGGTTAGGTTTTTCCGACCTCGATCGCCAGGGCATGCAGCCCGGCATCGAACTGGGGCTTGAGCACGGCGTTGATCGCACGATGCTGCTCCACCCGGCTTAACGCGTCGAGCGCGGATGAAGAAATACGGATGCGGAAATGGGTATTGCCACCTTCCCGCCATCCCGCATGGCCACGATGGCGATCGGATTCGTCGATGACTTCGAGATGGCTCGGCGCGAATTTTTCGCGCAGCGCCGTCTCAATTTCCCCGGCTACATTCATTGGTGTCAACATCCCTTATCGTCGCTTTGTGCGGATTTGTGACGGACGAAGGCGCCCGAACAGGTATATGATACCCGGCTCGAATTTAAAGTGCCCGGCACTGGCCCCGGCAACAACGTGTATATGGATCGATGACGATAAATACCAAGTCCAGACTCTTTGATTCCATCCGTATCAAGCCCCGGCGCGGCGCCGAGGACGAAGTGCCAGCCCATCCAGGCTGCGATTGGGAGGGGTGCGATAGCGCCGGCATCTACAAGGCGCCCAAAGGCGCGCGCGCGGATGGGCAATTCCACAATTTCTGCCTGGAGCACGTCCGCCACTACAACAAGGCCTATAATTATTTTGCCGGCATGAACGATGAGGAAATCTCCGATCACGCCATAAAGACGAACGCACCGGGCAGCCGCGAGACCTGGGCGTTCGGCTCCAACCGGTTCGGCAAATCGAACCCCGAGCCGAAAAAGTTCAAGACCCGCGACTACTCGGGCCGTCAGTTCCATGACCCCAACAACCTCTTCGCGCGCCTAAAGCGCAACCAGGCCCGCACCGACGGCGTCTCCGGCCGCTCGCAGCGCGACGTGACGCTCACCGGCCAGGATCGTGTAGCGCTGGAAACCCTGGGCCTTGAAGGCCGCCGTCCCGCTCCCGAGATCAAGTCCGCCTATAAGGCGCTGGTCAAGCTCCATCACCCCGACGCCAATGGTGGCGACCGGAGCTCGGAGGACCGCCTGCGCGCCATCATCACCGCCTATAACCATCTCAAGGGCCGGGGACTGGTTTAGAAGGCTCTTCCCCCTTGCGGCGGCGCCCCGTATGGGCTTATGGCAATATCGCTGTTATAAGCGCACCCGCATTTCATTCCCGCGACGCGAACACACGCGCCTGCAACGCATTCCGGTGGCACGGCCAGTGCCGCAACGAGGCAAATTATGACTGAGTATTCCAACCTGCCCGACACCGATTACAAGGTCCGCGACCTTTTCGGCATCGACAGTGACATGGTGGTCAAGGGCTACGGCACCCGCACCGACCACGTGCCTGAGATCGACCCCGATTACCTGTTTGACCGCAATACGACCCTCGCCATTCTTGCGGGCTTCGCCTTCAACCGCCGCGTTATGGTGCAGGGCTATCACGGCACGGGTAAGTCCACCCACATCGAGCAGGTGGCCGCGCGCCTCAACTGGCCCCTCGTCCGCGTCAACCTCGACAGCCATGTCAGCCGTATCGACCTTGTCGGCAAGGACGCCATTGTCTTGAAGGACGGCAAGCAGGTCACCGAATTCCGGGACGGCATCCTCCCCTGGGCCGTCCAGAACAATGTCGCGCTGGTTTTCGACGAATACGATGCAGGCCGGCCTGACGTGATGTTCGTCATCCAGCGCGTGCTGGAGGTTTCGGGCCGGCTGACGCTGCTCGACCAGAACCGGGTCATCCGCCCGCACCCCGCTTTCCGGCTCTTTTCGACCACCAACACCATCGGGCTGGGCGATACGTCGGGCCTCTATCACGGCACCCAGCAGATCAACCAGGGCCAGATGGATCGCTGGTCGATCGTTGTGACCCTCAATTACCTCCCGCACGAAAAGGAAGTCGGCATCGTTCTGGCCAAGAACAAATCCTATGCCGCAACCGAAGAGGGCCAGAAGCTCGTTTCCAACATGGTGCGCGTGGCCGATCTCACCCGCTCCGCCTTCATCAACGGCGATCTTTCGACCGTCATGAGCCCGCGCGCCGTGATCACCTGGGCCGAGAACGCCCAGATTTTCGGCGATATCGGCTTTGCCTTCCGCCTCACCTTCCTCAACAAATGCGACGAGCTCGAACGCCCGGTGGTCGCCGAGTTCTATCAGCGCGTCTTTGGCGAGGATCTTCCGGAATCGGCAGCCAACCTGGCAATTTCCGCTTAGGCCGGTCCAAAGAGCCGGAGGAAGGGTCTCCCTCTCCAGCGTAACAATGAACGAAGTCCGCAATGGCCCAGCCACCGCGCAACAGCAAGGCGAACAAGCCCGACCCGACGATGGCGTTCAAATCCGCCGTCGGCGCGGTTGTGCGCACGGTTGCCAATAAGCCCGGACTCGAGGTGAACTTTACCGCCGACCGCCCCATCCTGACCGCCGACAAGGCCCGCCTTGCCGCGCTCCCGCGTCTGCCCACTGCCCGGGATATTGCCGTTGCGCGGGGACAGGGTGACGCGATGGCCATGCGCATGGCCAGTCACGACCCCGATATCCACCGGCGGTTGACCCCAAAGGATCCCGACGCCCGGGCCGCCTTCGATGCACTCGAACAGGCGCGCGTCGAGGCGCTGGGCTGCACGCGCATGGGCGGCATGAGCGGCAATATCGGGCATATGCTCGAAGATCGCCTGTTCCGCGCCAACTATGCCAATGTGACCGACATCGCCGATGCCCCGCTGGCCGAAGCGCTGGGGCTCCTCCTGCGCGAGCAGGTGGCCGGCATCCCTGTACCACCCTCGGGTTCCCCGATCGTCGATCTCTGGCGCGACAAGATCGAGGCGCGCACCGGTACCTCCCTCAAGGCGCTCGAAAACCTGCTCGACGATCAGGCCGCCTTTTCACGCGCCACCCGTTCGATCCTGCGCGAACTTGACCTGATTGCGGACGCCGAGGTCGACCCCTCCGAAAGCGAGCAGTCCGACAGCGCCAACGACGCCCAGAACAACCAGGCGATGAACGGGGAAGAGGACGAGCAGCAGGGCGAATCCGACGGCACGGAAACCGAAGGTACCGAGGATGCCGCCGGCGAGCACGAGGACGCCGGCGACGTCGAGGGCATGGAAGCCGATACGGCCGACAGTGAGGAAGACGCAACGACCGAGGTCGGCCAGGAGTCTCCCGCCCCGCCGCCGCGCGGCGAAGGCGAAAACCGGCTTTCCAACCAGCCCACCTATCGCATTTTCACCGACAAATTCGATGAGGTGGTCAGCGCAGCGGAACTCTGCCCGACCGAGGAGCTCGACCAGCTTCGCATGCTGCTCGACAAGCAGCTTGAAAACCTGGCCGGGGCCGTGGCGCGGCTCGCTAACAAGCTTCAGCGGCGCTTGATGGCGCAGCAGAACCGCGGCTGGGATTTCGATCTCGAAGAAGGCATTCTCGATACAGCGCGGTTGACCCGTGTGGTGACCGATCCCCTTCAGGCCCTCTCCTTCAAGGAAGAGCGCGACACCGAATTCCGCGACACCGTCGTGACGCTGCTGATCGACAATTCCGGCTCTATGCGCGGGCGACCGATCACCATCGCAGCGATCTGCGGCGACATTCTTGCCCGCACGCTCGAGCGCTGCGGGGTCAAGGTCGAAATCCTCGGCTTCACCACCCGCGCCTGGAAGGGCGGTAAATCGCGCGAAGCCTGGCTCGACGCAGGACGCCCACCCAACCCCGGACGAGTCAACGATATCCGCCATATCATCTACAAGAGTGCGGACGAACCCTGGCGCCATGCCAAGCGCAATCTGGGGCTGATGATGCGCGAGGGTCTGCTTAAGGAAAACATTGACGGCGAGGCGCTGCAATGGGCACACAAGCGCCTGCTTTCCCGCGCCGAAAATCGTCGCATCCTGATGGTCATTTCCGATGGCGCGCCGGTCGACGATTCCACCCAATCGGTCAATCCGGGTAATTATCTCGAAGCCCATCTGCGGGCAATCATCGAGGACATCGAGACCCGCTCCCCTGTGCAACTCGTTGCCATCGGCATCGGCCACGACGTCACCCGCTACTATCGCCGCGCCGTCACCATTCTCGATGCGGACGAGCTTGCCGGCGCCATGACCGACAATCTCGCCGCTCTCTTTGACGAGGAACCGCCATCGGCTGCGCGGAAGCGGCGCTAGATGCTTGTTCGCGCCGTCGCGACAACTGCATTGCTCGTTTTCACGGCATGCGCTGTCGCGGCCGAACCCATCTCCGTCACCTCAACCCCGGTCATCCGTTTCAAGGGCGCCGCCATCGACCAGCAGGTGGACAGCCTCATTTTCCATGGTGGTTTCGTCCTATCGAGCGACCATCCCGAATTCGGCGGCCTTTCGGGACTCACCTTTCTCGATGCCGAGCGCTTCGTCATGGTCACAGACGAAGGCAATTTCGTTTCTGGGCGTCTGAAGCCCGAAGGCCTCACCGAGGTTGCGATCGAAGTGATCCGCAATTCGGCCGGCGAGCCACTGCCTACCAAGTTCTCCAAGGACGCCGAAGCCGTCGACGTGATTTTCCGCAACGGCGCGCCGGCTGCCATCCGTGTCGGGTTCGAGCACCTGACGCGCGTCGCCGATTTCGACCTCGTCAACGGTCGGCCCACCGGCGCCGCCCGCCCGGTTCCTGTCCCCGATTGGCTAACCGCGCTGCGCGACAACGAGTCGATCGAATCAGTCTGCATCGCGCCGCCAGCCTCTCCTGTCGCCGGCTCGACACTCATCATCACCGAGGGCCATTCGCGGAAGCCGGGCACCTGGGCCGCCACGCTGCTCGGCCAGCGCGACCAGGGCGATCTGCACCTAGCCGCTTCGCGCGGGGTCAACCCCACCGATTGCGCCTTCCTGCCCAATGGCGACCTCCTGGTGCTCGAACGCGGCCTGTCTTTCTTGACCTTTTCCATGCAGATACGCCACATTCCCGCTGGCTCCGTCCGGCCCGACTCGGCGATGGACGGGCCTGTCATCCTTTCGGCTGCTGGCAGCGAGGTGGACAATATGGAGGGGCTGGGCATACGCACCCTCCCCGATGGCGAAGTTCGCCTGACCATCGTTTCCGACGACAATTTCAATCGCTTCCAGCGCAATCTGCTGCTCGAATTCGCATTGCCCAGACGCTAGACTCGCCGGCCAGCGATTCCATTTCCGGAGCATCACCATGAACATCGATCTCTTGCGCTCGCTCTGCGAGACCCCCGGGGCACCGGGGCGCGAACATCGCGTGCGCGCGCTCATCGAAAAGGAAATCGATGGGCTCTTCGACGAGACGCGCGTCGACGCCATGGGATCTTTGCTCTGCGTGCGCAAATCCCGGACTGACAAGCCGGACCCGTTGAAGGTCATGCTCCTGTGCCATATGGATGAGATCGCCTTCCTCGTCACCCACGTTTCGGAAAAGGGTCACATCCATATCGACCCCGTCGGCGGGTTCGATGCGCGCAACCTCTTCTCGCGCCGTGTGCTCGTGTGCACCAAAGACGGCGACTACAAGGGCGTCATGAATCCAGGTGGCCGCCCGGTCCATATTTCGGGGCCCGAAGAGCGCAAGAAAGTGCCAGAGGTCAAGGAATTTTTCGTCGATATCGGCATGGGGAAAGAAGCTCGCGACAAAGTCAAGGTCGGCGACTTCATCGTCATGGACGAACCGCTGGTCGAGATGGGCGAAAAGATCGTCTCGAAGGCGCTCGACAACCGCATTGCCTGCTGGCTGGGTATCGAGGTCATCCGCGCGCTCGACAAGTCCGGCGCAAAGCACGATTGCGAAATACACGTCGCCTTCACCGCGCAGGAGGAGGTTGGCCTGCGCGGCGCCCGCACCGCCTCTTATGCCGTCAAACCCGACATCGGATTCGGGATCGATACGACGCTCGCTTGCGACACGCCGGGCGTTCCTGAAAACGAGGCTGTGACCGTTCAGGGCAAGGGTTTTGGCCTCCACGTCAAGGATTCATCCTTTATCGCCGACCTCGATCTCGTCGAGGAAATCGAGGCGCTTGCCAACAAAAAGAAAATCCCCGTCCAGCGCACCATCCTTGCTGCCGGCGGACAGGATGGTGCCGCCGCCCAGCAGGCAGCCGCGGGTGCTCGCGCTGTGGGCATCGTGGTCGGAACGCGCTATATCCACACGGTCACCGAAATGATCGACAAAACCGACCTTCAGGCCGCCCTCGATATTCTCGTGGCGTATCTTTCGGAAAAATAGCGCCGCCCGGCGCTATATCGATCGTGCAATGGGTACGATCTCCACGGGCCGTCCGGCCAGTGCGTCCGCCACCTTTTCCGTGAGTTGGGCCAGCGAAAAGGGCTTGTTGAGGACATCGTAGATAAGCGCATCGAGTCCGTGCGCGCGCTCGCGCTGATCGGCAAAGCCGGTCATGAGCACGATCTTCAGCTCCGGAAAGGCGGAATTGACCGCGAGCGCCAACCCGATCCCGTCCATCACGGGCATCTTGATATCGGACAACAGCAGGTCGAGCGCTCCATCGACCGCGGCGACGGCTTCCAGCGCAAGCCCGCCATCCTCGGCATAGATTACCTCATGCCCCACCATTTCGAGTGCCCGCACAACGAATGCGCGGACATTGTCGTCGTCCTCGGCTACAAGAATCTTTGCCATTTTGCGTCCCTGTTTACTCTTGCTGTTCCGACCGGCCTGTATTTTCGACAAAGCTCAGGCGCACCTTTTCCACCCCCGCTGGCGGCGAGGTCAGCTGGGTGTCGATGGAGAGCACGTCACCCGGCAGTACGCTGCGCACCGACGGTGTTACGCTCCATTCGTAAATAACCACTCCCTCGCTTTCCAGAAGGCTCACCAGAATGTTGGGCACGCGGACGAGTCGGTCGGTAACGTTGGAGATCCGTGCATGGACCACGATGACGGGATTACCGTCGCGCGAGGTGCGTAGCGTGTTGACCTCGACGAAATCGAGCCCGATGACGTTCGTGCCGAGCCCGACGACCCTGTATAGCGCGTTGGTTTCGGGATAGTTGCGTACGATCTCGTTCCGCAACCCGATTGCGCCCGCAATGGCGAGGACGGCGACCAACGCCATGGAAATCCGGGCGGTGCGCCTGAAACGCGCCATCGGAAGCGTGCGAATCACTGCATTGCGACGCTTGGCGAGCTCATCCTTGCGTTGACGCACCAGTTTGCCTTCAGGCCCGCGACCTTGAGTGTGCGGGCTTGGCAGGATTTGTTCGGCTTGGGGGTCCTCCGATACGAAAGCGGCATCGAGCAAGTTCTCGTCGGATTCTGTGAAAAGCGTATCGTCGTCGGCACGGAAGCCCAGTTCGTCGTCATCGGGATCGGGGTCTTCGAACGCTTCCTTGGGCTCGGGGAAGGTCGGTGTCGCCGTCCACTCAGTCGCGCAAGTCGCGCACTGCACCTGGCGCCCCGCAGCGCTCAACGCGTCCGAGCCAACGCGATAGCTCGTATGACAGTTGGGACAGGTGATGATCACGAGGCGTCAGGCCATCCAGCACGTTCGGAAATTGAGTCCGAAGACTAGGGCGCTTGGGTTAAAACTCTTAAAACACCGCCCCGAAACAGCCACGATGCCATTATCGCTGGTAGTATCCCGCTAGCACGGGTGATTCGGAGGCATTGTGTGATCGCGTTTGAAAATGTGGGGCTGCGCTACGGGCACGGGCCCGAAATCCTCAAGGACCTCACCTTCACCATCGATCCCGGCTCATTCCACTTCCTGACCGGTCCGTCGGGGTCGGGAAAGACGTCGCTTCTGCGGCTGTTGTTGCTTTCGCTCAAACCTACGCGTGGCACGGTGTCGATGTTCGGCGAGGATGTCACCCGGCTCGATCAGGACCGCCTGCTCCAGATGCGCCGCCATATCGGCATCGTTTTTCAGGAATTCCGTCTGCTCGACCATCTGACGACCTTTGAGAACGTGGCGCTCCCTTTGCGCGTACGCGGTCAATCCGAGGTTTCGTATCGCGCCAATGTCGAGGAATTGCTCGATTGGGTCGGGCTGGGCGATCGCATGGAAGCCTATCCCTCACTGCTCTCTGGGGGAGAAAAGCAGCGCGCTGCCATTGCCAGAGCGGTCATCGCCAAGCCCGATATCCTGCTCGCCGACGAACCCACAGGCAATGTCGATCCCGGTTTGTCCGAACGGCTCCTGCACCTTTTCGAGGAGCTCAACCGCATGGGCACCACCATCATTCTCGCAACCCACGAATTGGGACTGCTCGACAAGTTCGGATATCCGCGAATGCTTTTGAACGACGGGGAAATGATCATCCATGAGTGAGGGTATAAGGCTCGGCTTTTCCCGCCCCGGCCCCATCGTTCCTGCCCAGTCTGTCGCCGGACGGACGCTGATGCTGTTGATCGGCATCATGACCTTTCTATCCTGCGTCACTTTCGGCGGGGTTCTGCTTGTGCAGAAATCGGCCGTAGGCTGGTCTGCGGATGTCGGACGGGAGGTGACGGTGCAGATCCGGCCCGTCGATGGCGAGGTGCTCGAGAGTAATATCCGGCTGGTCATATCGCTCGCCGAGGCCGTCCCGGGCGTCGCCAGCGCGCACGCCCTGAGCCTTGAAGAGAGCCAGAGCCTGCTCGAACCCTGGCTCGGAGCGGGCCTTGATCTGTCTGACCTTTCCATTCCCCGGCTCGTCATCGTCAGGCTCTCGGATCCCAACGCCGCCGACATCGCCCGGCTCGAAAGCGAAATCTCCGCCATCGCCGGGGTGAGTCTGGAAACGCACGCTGCCTGGCGCGTTCAACTCAACACCATGGCCGGCACCATTGTCGTCTCGGGGATTCTCGTGCTGGCGCTCATCCTTGTCGCCACGGCACTTGCGATCGTCTTTGCCACACGCGGCACGATGTCCACCAACCGTGAGATCGTGGACGTCCTGCACTTCATCGGCGCATCGAACCGCTTTATCGCCGGCGAATTTCAGGGCCGGTTCCTGATGATCGGACTCAGGGGCGGAGCCTTCGGCGGGCTTGCCGCCATTGGTTTTTTCATAGCCGTCGGAACGGCCATGGGTGCCGTCATGGCCGACCCGTCCTCGGCTCAGCTGGGATTCTTTTTTGGCCAGTTTGCCCTGGGATTTGACGGGCTGCTGGGTATCGCGGGCGTCGTCATGGTCATTGCCGGACTAACGGCCATAACCTCGCGGCTGACCGTCCGGCGCTTTTTATCCCAGCTGTCCTGACGATCCGCGCTTGCTCCTCGCGAGCCGGAGCGATAATCACGAAACGCTTTGTCCTGGGAGGGATCTGGTACGATGATCGTACAGGCCATTCGCTCGATCGTTTTTTATCTCGTCTTTTTCCTCCAGACGACCGTGCTTGCCATCGTCATGGGGACGATGAGCAAAATCATGCCGCGGGCCTATGGGGTCGGATGGGGCATTGCCCAGTACTGGATTCACTCTAACCTTTTTCTATTGCGCTGGGTCGCCGGTATCCGCACTGAGGTCACCGGCGCCGAGAACATCCCTCAAGGCGGGTGCATCATCGGCGCCAAACACCAGTCGGACTGGGATATCTATGCCGTGCTCCCCTATATCGGTGATCCGGCATTCATCGCCAAAAAGGAATTGCTCGACATTCCGTTCTTTGGCTGGTCGGCGCGTTGGGTCAATACGATTTCGGTCGACAGGAAAAAGGGAAAGGACGCCCTGCCCGAAATGATGCAAGAGGCCAGAGGTGCGCTTGATCGCGGCTGCCGGGTCGTCATTTTCCCCGAAGGTACCCGCCGCGCGCCGCTCGACGAGCCGTCCTATCGTTCGGGAATCGTCAAGATGTACCAGGCAATGAACGTGCCCGTGGTCCCAGTCGCTCTGACCTCTGGGCTCTATTGGGGCCGCAACAGTCCGATCCTCTGGCCCGGCACCGCTCGCGCCAAGTTCCTACCCCCCATCACGCCCGGCCTTTCGGCAGCCGAATTCCAAAGGCAGCTCATCGAGGCCATCGAAACCGAAACCGATCGCATGGTGCTCCAGGACGCTCGCAAGGGCCTGGCCCGCCCCCTCTCCCCGCGTCTGCGCGCCGCTCTGGCCGATCTGGAAGCCCGCATCGGCGACACCCTTTAGCCAAAGCCCTCTAAAGGGCCCGGCATACAAATTGTGATTTGCCATAAGGCCGACACAATATGTTGACATAGGTGCGCCAATATTCGCTAATTGGCGTCGCGCTGACTTGACGGTCGGTAAAATTTGTTCTATATTTGTTCTTTATTTTGGTAGACACTCTCCGCAAGAGCGGGGTTCTGGTCCCTGGAGGGGAGGCCATGAGTTACAACGCCAAACAGCAAGACAGTACCCATGAGCCCTTGCGGGTGCTGTGGACCGGACGTTCAGGCCGGCGTTATGTGTTGACCGCGGTCGAGATGGACGGTTTCGCCCTGCGCGAAGGTCAGCTTTATGTCCTTGCCACCGAGGGCACTATTCGCTGGGCGGGCGTTGCCGGGGACCTGATCGCCGATCACGCCAGCCGCGCACGATTCCGCGCTACGCTCGGCGAAGGGGCGGTCATAATGAACTTGCCTGCCCCGGTCGATGAACTCGCCCGCCTTACACTGGTTTGGGATCTCGAAGGCACGCACGCCCATCCCGGAAGAACCGCAGCTTGAATTTAACTGAACGAGATATACGGTTTTCGTACAATTCGTTCAGTTAAAATTATTTGAGATCGCCATTTTCCTTCAGCATCGCGCTCAACGCCAGCACCTGCCGGTCGACGATGCCGAGTTCGGCCAGATGCTCGGCGGTATTGAGAACATAATCCTCATTGGGGCCTGACGCACCGCGCGCGCCGCGGACATAGGCAAGCTGATCCTCCAGCGAAAGCCGGCCCGCATATTGCGGATGCCGGGGGTCGGCAAGAAAAACAAGCGCCGTCACGCTCCCCCCTCCGGCAAGCGCCACGGTCCGAATCGCCTCGCGATAGACCCCTGTCACCTGCTCGCGCTCGCGCAGATATTCGCGCACTTCGGGCCAGTTCTCGGGGGCAACCCTGAACGCGCGTCCGACGCAAGCCCCGCCCTTCTCAAGCCCGAAAACCAGGCCAGGACGCTCGGGCGTCCCTCGGTGGCGGTGCGAGAGGATGCACAGCCGCCGATGCGCGCCCCGCAAAAGCGCCCGTTCTGCCCGCACATAGGCAAAGCCGGGCGACCAGATCAGCGATCCATAGCCGAATATCCAAGGGATTGAGTCGTCGGGGAAACTGGACATTTCCATTCGATGCCACGTCCATTCCGCTCCCGCAAGCTCGCGTGTACTCGAACGCGACGCGGCTCGTTCCGTACACCAGCCTTTGCCTCATGACGGCCATGGCAAGGCACGATACAACAGGGCCATGAAGCGATTCGTTGTTCTCATCCTTGCCGTTCTTGCCCTTGTCGCCCTCTGGGCCGGCGGCTGGCACTATGTTGCGGCGCAAATCACCGATGAGGCCGAGCGCCTCGCCTCGGCCGACGGCGTCACCCAACCCCGCATCGCCTGCGGTAATTTCGCGGTTTCCGGCTTCCCCTTCCATTTCTCGCCCATCTGCAAGAACGCGGAAATCGCCGCGAACGACCTTACGCTTTCGGTCACCGAACTCAGTGCCACCGCGCTCTTTTACCGCCCCACGCACCTTCAGATATTCGCGACTTCTCCCGCCCGCCTCACTGATGCATTTACCGGTAGCGCGCACGAGTTGCGCTGGGATAGCCTGCGCGCCAGCTTGAGGCTCGACGGCGACAGGCTCGCACGGCTTTCGATGGTCGGGAACAGTCTCGTCCATGTCGATGCCCTCTTCGGCTCGACGATATTGGGCACCGCAGACCATGCCGAGCTTCACCTTGTCGATGCCGACGCCGGACCCGAAACCGCGGGAACAGCGCTCGATATCTTTGCCCGCGTCGAGGGCGCCGAACACGAAGGCTTCGAGATTGAGCACGGGGAGGTAAGACTTGACGCACGCATCATCGGTCTCCCCCCACTAGACCTTCTCAACCATCCGGACGCCTTACGTCTCTGGCAGATGGCGGATGGCACGTTGACGCTGCGCGGTCTCGAAGCACGCGCCGAAGGCGTGGAACTGACTGCGACGGGCGAAGCCTCGCTCGACGCCACCGGACGCCTCAACGGGGCGCTGGCGCTCGCCTCACGGGGTATCGTTGAACGGGTAGACGGTCTGTCGGATGATCCCGTCGCGGCCCTCTTCATCGGAACGCCCGATGCCGAGGGTACCTATTCCCAAACGCTTTCGGTCCGGGGCGGAACGGTGTTCGTGGGAATCCTGCCGGTCATGGGCCTCGATCCGTTTTTTTAAGCCGATTTGTCGCTATTTTCTCGCGCCGCCCATTAACGCTCCGGTAATCCCGATCCTCACAAATATTGGCGTGTTAAAGTCATGGCAATAAAGCGCGTGGCTTGCTTTCCTTGCTGTGGTGATGTGCCGGCTGCCGGCGCGGGGCCCAGTTGGAAAATAGGAACGCGGACCCGATGGTCAGATCCTCCAAGGCCAAAATTCCAAAGCCCGCCCGCGAGCTGATCCGGAGGTTCGGGCTCGATCCGATAGGACGCCTTCTGGAGGGAATAGCCTCGAGCCCCATTCCCATGGCTCTGTTCGACCCGCAGGACCGGCTCGCCTACCACTGTCCGAACTTCGCAAAACTTTACGCCGTCCCGGACGGTCCGCAGACATTTGCGAGTCTCATTCGCAATTGCCACGCGACACGCCAGGGACCGATAATCGAGGCCGACGATATCGAGGCCTGGATAGAGCGCGCCCACGCCAGACGCCGCTCGGTGCCTCACAGGCGTTTCGAGATCGATTATGTCGATGGGAGTTGGTACCAGGCCCTGGAAACCACCTTCGACGATGGCTGGGTTATCGTGATGCTGTTCGACCTCACCGCCCTCAAGGCCAAGGAGGTTGTCCTCACAACGGCATGCCAGGCCGCAGAGGCGGAAGCCCGAACCGACGATCTAACCGGCCTTTCGAGCCGCCGCGCGATCATGCACTATCTGGAAGCCGCGATCCGCCCGGCCATCCCGGGTGCTCCGCTGACAATTGCCCTCCTCGATCTCGACCATTTCAAGCAAATCAACGATACGCTCGGCCATGACATGGGCGACGAAGTGCTAAGGCTTCTGGGCCGACACCTGGCCGATGCCTCGCGCGACCCCGACCGGGCAGGTCGCGTGGGCGGCGAAGAATTCCTTCTCGTGATGCCGGGGAAAAGTACGGTGGAAGCCTGGCAGATCATGCAGCGGCTCCGGCGTGACTGGCAGCGCAAAAGCCGGCTCCTTCCCCCCGCACGTCCGGTCACCTTCTCGGTTGGCATCGCCCAGCAACTGGACGGTCAGCCGGCGCGTGCGCTTTATCGCGCGGCTGATTATGCGCTCTACCGCGCCAAATATATGGGCCGCGACCGCGTGGTCTGCGCCGATGGCCCCATACCCCATCTGCCGGGGCCGTTGACCGCCGAACCGCCCCGAACAGCGACCGCCGGCCACCCCTGATCCTACTCCCCGGGAGCAGAACCGTGTTGGCGCCCGAAATCCGGCGCCTCGGTTTCCTGGCCCGCCTCGATGATCGAACGACGGATGGCGCGGGTGCGTGTAAAAAGCGATTCCAGCGCTGGCCCGTCCCCCATGCGCACCGCGCGCTGGAGCATCGAAAGATCCTCGAGAAATCGCCCCAGCATCTCGAGCACGGCTTCGCGGTTGGTGAGGAACACGTCGCGCCACATCACCGGATCGGACGCTGCGATACGCGTGAAGTCACGAAAACCGCCCGCTGAGAATTTGATGACCTCGGATTTGGTCACCGATTCCAGATCGTCCGCGGTGCCCACGATATTGTAGGCAATCAGGTGCGGAACATGGCTAGTGATCGCGACAACCAGGTCATGATGAGTGGCGTCCATCAATTCGACATTGGACCCCAACGCCTCCCAGAACGCGATAACGCGTTCAACGGCCCCCCGGTCCTCGCCCGCCTCAGGCGTTAGCATGCACCAGCGGTTTTCGAACAGCTCGGCAAAGCCCGCCGCGGGTCCGGAATGTTCGGTACCCGCCATCGGATGCCCCGGCACGAAATGGACGCCGCGCGGCACTTTGGGCGCCAGCACCCGGTGCACATGGCCCTTAACCGAGCCGACGTCGGAAAGGATGGCTCCAACTTCCAGTGCCGGCGCGATTGTATCCATCACCGCCTCATAGGCCCCGATGGGCGTACACAGGATCACAAGATCCGCGCCCCTGACTGCCTCGGCCGCATCGAGCGTATAAATATCGCCCAGGCCGAGCGCCTCGGCCTCCGCCAGCGTTTCCTGCTTGCGCGTGGATATCGCAGTGGCCTTGGCGAGCCCCTTGGCCTTGACCCCGCGTGCGATGGAGGACCCGATCAGCCCAATCCCGACAAGCGCAATTTTTTCAAACATTCATGAAGTCCTTGAGGCACTGGGCGACCGCGCGCATCGCCGCCTCGCTGCCGATTGAAATGCGCAAGCCGTCCGGGATTCCATAGCCACCCATCTCGCGCACGATAAGCCCGGCGTCGAGCAACGCCCGATTTGCGTCCGCCGCGGTCTTTCCCGGTATATCGGGGAAAAGCACCAGGACGAAATTACCCTGGCTCGGCAGAACCCGCATCCGGTTGCCCGAAAGCGCCGCCGTCAGCCACTCGCGCCATTTGGCGTTGTGATCTCGCAGCCGATGCGTGAAGGCGAGATCGCGCGCCGCGGCCTCTGCAGCGGCTTGACCGGGGACGGAGACATTGAAGGGCGGTCTGATTCGGTTGACGGCATCGACGATATGGGACGGGCCGTAAAACCAACCTACTCGAGTTGCGGCGATCCCCACTTTCGAAAACGTCCTGACCATGACGACGTTTTCGCTGCGCTCTACCAACGAAATCCCCACCCCATAATCCTCTGCGGTGACATATTCGGCATAAGCCGAGTCGATGATCAGCAATACATGGGAGGGTAACCCTGCGTGCAGTCGATCCAGTTCCTCAGCGTTGAGATAGGTACCAGTTGGATTGTTGGGATTGGCGAGAAACACGATTTTCGTGCGCTCGGTCACAGAGGCCAAAATCGCGCTGATATCGGCACGATAGTCGGTTTCGGGAGCGACCACGGGTACACCACCCGCTGATCGGGTGATGATAGGATAGGTCATGAAACCATACTGGCTCATCACCGCCTCATCGCCCACTCCAACATAGACTTGGGTGAGAAGCTGCAAGATTTCGCCTGATCCTGCGCCCACGACGATCCGTTCGGGGTCGATCCCGTGGACTTCCCCCAGCGCTTCGCGTAACGCCCGCGAAGACCCCTCGGGATAAATCTCGAGCCTCTCTGCAACATCCCGGTACGCGGCGACGGCCTTCGGGCTTGCCCCGAGGGGCGACTCATTGGCTGACAGCTTGATTTCCGTGCCCTTGCCGAGCCCCTTGGACCGCCCGGGAACATAAGGCGCGATCTCGAGAATTCCGGGCTGCGGGATCGGCTTGTCGAGGGGCGCGCTCACGGAGGTGTCTCTTTGGCTGCTTGGGGAAAATCGCGCCGGACCATAGAGCAGTTGCATGAATGTGGGAACCGGTTTTTAGGGGGAACACCGGCCCTTAAAAGGTCCGCGCAGCCTGCGGCGCCAGCCCCGGCTCCTCCTGCGCCCGCTCGGCCCGCTTGCGCCGGGCGATGGCTGGAAACTGCTCCTTTTTGGCCTTGACGCACATGATCGAGGAAAGCGCCGGGCCGAACAGCCGTCCGCTACGCTCGAAAAGCCTGGCCGAGCGCAGCAGAGGACCCGATTTGACAGGAGGAAAAAACACGCAGTCGCGCCAGGCCTCGGGCGTAAACGAATGGGCGCGCAAAAGGGAATCCATCTGCCCGCGCGAATAGGGATGCCCGAACCCGAAGGGCGTATTGTCGATCCCCGCCCACAGCCCACGCCGCTTGGGCACGGCAATGACGAGATGCGCGTTGGGCGCGCAGACCCGCCAAAGCTCGCGCATCAACTCCTCCTCGTCCACCGCGTGCTCGAACCCATGGATCACAATGACCAGATCGACCGCCGCGTCGGTCAACGGCATTTCCAGCGGATCGCATAAAACGGTATGGGACGGCCCTTCGCGCGGCCAGGCCGATGCACCCTGCCGCGCCGGCATGAAAGCCAGAACGCGCTCGGCCCCCTTGAGCGCACCGCGCAGATAGGGCGTGGCAAACCCCAGCCCCAGGATGCGCAACCCCGTCACATCGCCCGCAAGCGCGCTCACCTGCTCACGGACGTAATGCCGCGTCAGCCGCCCTAAAGGGGATTTATAGAACCTGATCAACCCATCGACGTCGGGAGTCATCTGCCCTCCGCATTTGTCCCAATATGTGTGACCGGTGACGGAAACGTCAAACCCTTGCTCTGCCGCCGCCCCGTTTCTATGCTCGGACCAAAGAAGGAAGGAATACAATGTCCATCGAAATCGAGCTCTTTCCCGCCCTCGAAACCAATTATGGCGTGCTGATCCGCGATACCGCGACCGGCACCGTCGCCGCCATCGACGCTCCCGAAACAGGCCCGATCCTTGCGGCGCTCGATAGGCGCGGCTGGGACCTCGATATCGTTCTCATCACTCACCACCATCCGGATCATACCGATGCCATCCTGCCCCTGAAGAAAAAATTCGGCGCCACCGTCTATGGGCCGCGCGGAGAAAAGGACAAGATTGAAGGCTTGGACCATCTCGTTTCGGGCGGGGATAGCGTCAGGATCGGTGAGACGGCCTTCGCGGTAATTGACGTTCCCGGCCATACGCTCGGCCACATCGCCTACCACTCGAGGCCCGAGAAACTCCTCTTTGCTGCCGACGCGCTCTTTTCGCTCGGGGTGGGGCGTATGTTCGAAGGCAACCCGGAGATGATGTGGGAAGGGCTGCTGCGCCTGCGCGCGCTCGATCCGGAAACCAGACTCTACTGCGGCCACGAATATACCCTCTCGAACGCCGCCTTCGCCCTGTCGGTCGACCCTGATAACGCCGCCCTCAAGGCCCGCGCTCAGGAAGCACAAAACCAGATCGACAATGGCGAGCCCACCATCCCCTCGCTTCTGGCCAGCGAAATCGCCGCCAACCCCTTCCTGCGCGCCGATGATCCCGCCATCGCCAAGGCCATGAAGCTCGAAGGCGCGCCTGCTGCGGAGGTCTTCGGGGCGCTCCGAAAGGCGAAAGATAATTTCTGATCGCAACAAAGGGGTTCAATTTCCCCGGTAATACAGTATATCACCGCAATGCGTGGTCCCGTAGCTCAGCAGGATAGAGCACAAGATTCCTAATCTTGGGGTCAGAGGTTCGAATCCTCTCGGGATCACCAGTTTCCTTTATCCGGCCCGGAGCGTCCCGATGTCCGTTGCAGCCCTTGCCAAGCTCAAGCGGGCGATCGACGAGCTCCAGCTAGCGCTTACCGGCGCTGCGCGTCTTCCCCCTACCGAGCGGTTGGCGCTCAAGTCCGAGCTCGAAAACATGATCCAGAGGATCGATGAACTGAGGCAAAGGCTGTGACGACCGCGGGCGACCGTGGTCAAAACTTTGATGATTTTTGCCGCAATTGGGTGCAAACTGGGGCTGGACCGAATCTCGTGCGCGGGGGAATGGGGCGGTTTCCTTGGGGCCTGTTGCGGCAGGCCCGCTAAATGTGACCAGTCTGTGGGGTCCCGCGGTGTTTGGCATCGTGGGACGTAAGTGATGCGGATAGAGGCCTGTTTTTGTTCAGACCCTTGCTTGTGACCGTTTTCGGACTGGCCGCGGCCACCTCCTCGCCCGCCTCCGCGCAACTCTGTGACGCCCTCGCCCCCAGCCCGGTTGGGACGGTGGTGGCGGTTTCCGACGGTGACACCTTCGATCTCGATACCGGGTTGACCGTTCGCCTCGTTGGCATCCAGGCCCCCAAGCTCCCGCTTGGCCGGACCGATTTCGAGGCTTGGCCCCTTGGCGAAGAAGCGCGGGAAAGAATCGAAGAACTGGCGCTGGGCCGCGAGGTGACGCTCCATTATGGCGGGGAACCCCGTGACCGCCACGGGCGCGCGCTTGCCCATGTGGTCGTCGAACACGCTGACGGTCCGCTCTGGGTGCAGGCAGAAATGCTCAAATCCGGCCTCGCGCGGGTCTATTCGTTTCCCGATAACCGCGCCTGCCTTTCCGAGCTTTATGATGCCGAACGCGTCGGGCGTGCGGAGCGCGCCGGAATCTGGCGCGATCCGTTTTATGCGATCCGCGATGCGTCTCGTCCCGAGACCATTCTCGAGCGGCTTGGACAGTATGAGCTGGTCGAGGGCCGCGTCCTCAACGTCGAGGTCACCGGCTCGCGTGCCTGGCTCAATTTCGGGCGCTACTGGAAAGAGGACTTCACCGTCATCATTGAAGGCGGCGGCTTGCGGTTGTTCCAGCGTGAGGATTTCGACATTAAAGGGCTTGAGAACCGCCTCATCCGCGTGCGCGGATGGATCGAGTCGCATGACGGTCCGCGCATGCTTGTAACCCATCCCGAGCAGATCGAGGTGCTTGGCTGAGAATGACGGGGACAGGCATTACACGACGAGCGTTCCTCACCGGCACCGGCCTCGCGCTGGTGGCGGGCGTTGCGGGTTGCACGACGCTGATGGGCGGTAGTTCAGACATCGCCACCCGGCGCACGGGCGGGCAGGCCCCCGCTGTTCCCGCCGGCACGCATCCGGAAGATACGGTGATCGGGTTGCGCGAACACCCGCGCATCATCTCTGCCTATGGCGGAGTATATGAGCATCGCAGGACGGAAGTGATGCTGGCCCGCATGGTCTCGAACCTTCTGGCTGCGGCCGACCAGCCCAACACCCAGTTTACCATCACCATCCTCGATTCCTCGGAGGTCAACGCCTTCGCTCTTCCCGGCGGGTTCATTTACGTGACGCGCGGAATTCTTGCCTTGGCCAACGACATGAGCGAACTGGCAGCGGTTATCGCCCACGAAATCGCCCACGTGACCCTGCGTCATGCGCGTGCGCGTTCCAACCGGGTGCGCACCTCGGAAATCGTGGACCGGGTCATCACAGGCGTCCTGGGCGGCGTGATTGACGCCAACCAGACCGCAGAGCGCACGGCGCAATCTCTCGCTGCCTTCTCCCAGGCCCAGGAACTCGAAGCGGACAGGGAGGGCATCAAGATCGCGGCCCGCGCCGGCTACGATCCGCATGCCGCAGCGCGGTTCCTCACGGCCATGGGACGCTTTGCCCAGTTCGCCGCTGCAAGCGATGGCGTGGATTTCCTGTCTTCCCATCCCTCGACCCCCGACCGCATCCAGCGCGCCGCCGAAGTTGCGCGATCGTATGGCCCGCCGGGAACCGGGGTGGCTGGACGCACCGATTATCTCGAGGCGATCGAAGGCATCGATTTTGGCGATTCGACCAAGCAGGGCTCGATTGTCGGGCAGCGCTATATCAATCCTGCGCAACGCCTGACCTTCACCGCCCCGCGCGGCTATGCATTGCAGATATCGAATGCTGCCGTCGTCGCGGTCGCCGACAACGGCGCTGCGCTGCGGTTCGACGGGGCTTCGGTGCCTGCCAATACCGGCCTTGCCGATTATCTGCGCTCCGGCTGGATCGCCGGCCTCATGCCTGAGACCGTAACGACGCGCACCGTCAACGGCATCGAAACCGCCTCAGGCCGCGCACGGACCGATCAGTGGCACTTCCACGTGTCGGTGGCGCGGATTGATGACAATGTCTATCGCTTCATCTTCGCCAACAAGGACGACAGCGCGGCCTTCCGCTCCGCCGCCGAGGAAACCGTGTCCAGCCTGCGCCGCACCCAGCCTTCGGACCTCTCCTCTCTGCGCTCTGTCAAGCTTCGCCTCGTGCGCGCCGCCAGCGGAGACAACGCCGATACGCTCGCGACCCGCATGACCACCCTCAACCGCGGCCGCGAACTGTTTCTGGTTGTCAACAACCTGCTGCCCGGGGATCCGGTCGAAACGGGCGCACCGTACAAGATCGTGCGGGTGGAATAACGCGTTCCGGCCCACTTCATTGGCGCCCGAGGAGCTTGGGAGCAATAAAAAAGGCCGGTCGAGCGACCGGCCTTCGCATATTCACAAGACAATCCCGGCTTACGCCGCTTCTTCCGCTGCCTCGTCGGTGCGTGACGCACGGCGCGGGCTCTTGGAGAGATTCTTGGTGATGAGCTTGATTGCTTCGGTGACCGACAGCTTGTTGACCGCAGCGATCTCGCGGCTCATCCGATCCATCGCCTGCTCGAACAGCTGGCGCTCAGAGTAGGACTGCTCGGGCTGATCCTCGGCACGGTAGAGATCGCGCACGACCTCCGAGATCGCGATGAGATCACCCGAATTGATCTTGGCCTCGTATTCCTGGGCCCGACGGCTCCACATGGTGCGCTTAACACGGGCGCGACCGGTGACGGTCTCAAGTGCCTTGGTAATGGTCTCGGGTTCCGCAAGCTTGCGCATCCCAACCGAATTGATCTTGGCAACGGGTACCCGCAGCGTGAGCTTGTCCTGCTCGAAACCGATGACGAACAGCTCGAGGCTCAATCCAGCCACTTCCTGTTCCTCAATTGCATTGATAAGGCCAACACCATGGGCGGGATATACGATGTACTCGCCGGTCTTGAACCCCGCGCGCTGCGTGGTCTTTTTGGTTGCCATTGGCTACTCCTGTCGACGCCTTTTCATGGACGCCCTCGATTAAGGCCGACGCGTCTCATGGGATGATCGGACTGTCCGGGATGGACCGTCGCGCCAGTCGCATTGTCCTCCTGGCCGGATCGATGTACCGGCCAGTTCTTTACCCGTTGACGTTCTGTCACAAAAAAATGCCCCTAGGGCATATGGTTCGGAGCGAGGGGTTCAACAACTGGTTGTGGAAACAATACCACAGTTTTGCGACAAAATCAAAAGCTACGAATCAGCGGCTGCGCGAGTTGGCAGCGAAGGTCAATCGCCTTCGCCGGGAGCCTCGGAAAAATACTTCTCGAACTTGCCTTCGACCCCATCCATTTCGGTTGCGTCTGGCAGAGGATCACGCTTTTCGGTGAGATTGGGCCATATGGCCGCGTATTTTGTATTGACCTCAAGCCAGTGATCGAGCCCGGACTCGGTGTCGGGCTTGATGGCCTCGGCTGGGCATTCGGGCTCGCATACTCCGCAATCGATGCACTCGTCAGGATGAATGACGAGCATGTTCTCGCCTTCATAGAAGCAATCGACCGGGCACACCTCGACGCAATCGGTGTACTTGCACTTGATGCAGTTGTCGGTGACGACATAGGTCATGTGAGGTTCGTCCAAAGAGGCGGAACATAAGGTGGCGCGAGCCGGTCGGACAAGGTTGCTAAACGGTTTTGTCGGGCGTTTCAAGACCGGTTTGTGCCAGATCTCCGGCCCGGACCGGATCAGCTTTCTGTCTTTGGAAGCACGGGCGAAATATCCTCATAGAGGGTCGCGGCGACAGCCGGCGAACCGCGCCTTTCGGCCAGGCCGGCGATTTTTAGAACGCGAAGCCGCCCATGGACCAGGATGGTCAAACCATCCCCTGCACCTACGCGCGTATCGGACCCCGAGACCCTCTGGCCGTTGACCCGCACTGCTCCGCTCTCGATCAGCTTTTGCGCCAACGTCCGGCTTTTTGTCACCCGCGCGTGCCAGAGCCACTTGTCGAGCCGCTGGCGAGTAGAAGCGGCGGCGGTCACTGGCGCGATTTGAGCGCAGCAAGCGCAGCAAACGGCGAATCGGGGTCGATGGGCTTTTCGCGCCGTTCCGGCCGTGGGCGGTGCTCGCTCCGGCCTTCCTCGCGTGGCCCCTTGCCCGGCTTACTCTTGGGCTTGAAGGACTTTGTCTGCCCTTCGGGTCGCTGGCTGCCATTGCCCTGCTTGGCCTGCTGGCGGGGGCGGTTGTTTCGCTCCGGCCGTTTGCTTCCCGGAAACCAGACCTCATCGAATTCGGGCTCCGCAGGCGCTACTGTTTCCGCTTCACCGTTCGGCGCAGCGGCTTGATCCAGCACACCCTCGCCAACGGGCTGAACTGGCTCGCTGACCGGTTCGTCTGGCGCGGCACCGTTCGATTGCGACGCGGGTTCGGCAACCGTTTCCGCTGCTGGCGGCTCGGCCTTGGGGGTACGGCGCACCCGATAGCCGAGCGATCTCAGGATGGAGGCAAAATCTTCGCCCGCGCAGCCCAGCAGCGAGGTCATCTCGACCGTCACCCTGAATCCGTTGCCCTCCGCGGCGCCTTCGGGCGGCGGCGTATCGACCGGCCGGTTCGCATCGTAGGCAATGAGTGGGCGGATGATATCGGCCAGCCGCTCGAGGATATCGACGCGCACGATGCGCCCGCCGGCAACCTTGAACCCGCCAACCTCATAGAGCCGGGGATTGAATGCAGGGTCGATCGGGAACGAGGTTCGGCCCGAGAGGATGATGTGAGGCAATTCGGCAATGCCGGGCTGGCGCACGCCGCCATTCTTGAGGCCCCACAGGATCAGGGCCAATTCGCGCGGCGCGGGCTTGAGACTCAAGGGAAGATAGATGTGATAGGCGCCGAACTTGACCCCGAGCTTGCGCAGCTTGGCGCGCGTATCCTGGTCAAGGCCCTTCACTTCGTCGGCAACCTCGGCCCGCGGAATAATTCCGAGATTCTCGGCGAGCCGGAAGGCCAGGCCTCGCGCCGTGCCCTCGAGTTCAGCGGGCTCCCTGAGGGCGACGATCTGCTCGAGCTGGGTGTTGACATGGTGCCTGAGCCAGAGCGAAAGCCTCTCCTCGACCTTGTCCAGGGTCGGCCCGGAAAGGCTGTCGTCGGCAAGGATTATGACGCGCGGAGAAAACACCTCATTCCCCTCGGCGATCTCGGCCACCACCTCGCCGCGCCAGCGGATGACGCCGTCGGTCGCAAGCACGAACTCCTCGTTCGGCGCGCCCGCCAGCCTCTCGGCCCTCTTGGTAATCTCAGGCGCAATCACCGAGCCGGCGGCCGAGCGCAGGTTTTTCGAATCGGTCTCGCCCTCGATACGCGAGAGCGTGAACCTGAACCCCTCGATCGAGCCGATGGTGTGGCCCTCGATTGTCACTTCGCCATTTTCGGTAATTTGCGGTGATACCATATGCTTGTCTCTCAGATGGCGCATCAGAATCGATGTCCTGCGATCCACGAAACGCTGTATCAGCTTTTCATGCAATGCGTCGGACAACGCATCTTCTATTTTTCTGGTTTTGTCGCGCCAGTGATCAGGATCTTCCAGCCAGTGCCTGCGATTTGATATGAACGTCCAGGTCCGAATCTGGCGGATACGGTTGGACAAGGTGTCGATGTCACCTTCCGTATTCTCGCAGAAGCGAACCTGCTCGGCAATCCAGTCTGCGCCGATCTTTCCACCCAATGCCAGGTCTGAAAAGACCCTGGTTACGATTTCGCCGTGCGCCGCGGGAGAAATATCGCGGTAATCGGGGATCTGGCAGCACTCCCAGGCCATCTCCACCCGTTCGCCGCCCCGCACCAGATGCCCTGCCTCACCCCGCATCAGAAATTCGAGCGCCCGCTGGTCCGTGGCGATGGGAACCCGGGTTAGGGCCGGATGGTCGGGCACGACCTCGAGGCTGGCATGGAGCGCGGAAAGCGAAGCGAAATCGAGCACGCGATTGCGCCACTGCAGCACCTTGATCGCCTCGAAATCGTGCGCTTCCAGCCATTCGATGGTTTCCTCATCGAACGGATCGCACCCGCCTGTCACCCCGAAAGTCCCGTCCCGCATATGCCGACCGGCCCGGCCCGCGATCTGCCCGATCTCGGCGGGGGTCAGAGGGCGAAACTGACGGCCGTCATATTTGGAATCCGAAGCGAACGCGACGTGCCCGACATCGAGATTGAGCCCCATGCCGATGGCGTCGGTGGCTACGAGAAAATCCACCTCCCCGGCTTGGAATAGCTCGACCTGCGCATTGCGCGTGCGCGGCGAGAGCGCGCCCATCACCACCGCCGCGCCCCCACGCTCACGGCGCAAAAGCTCGGCAATGGCATAGACCTCGGTGGCCGAAAACGCGACCACGGCCGAACGGCGCGGCAGGCGCGAGATGCGTTTGGAACCCGCCCAGGTGAGTTTTGAAAAGCGCGGACGGAACTGGATATCAGCGTGCGGCAGGAGCTTGCGGATGACCGGCTCCATCGTCTGCGCCCCCAAAAGGAGCGTTTCCATGGTGCCGCGCGCGTGAAGAATGCGATCGGTAAAGACGTGTCCCCGGTCGAAATCGGTCGCCGTCTGGATTTCATCGATGGCGACGAAATCGGTAACAAGATCGGATGGCATCGCCTCGACCGTCGCGACCCAGTAGCGCGCCGCTCGCGGGACGATCCGCTCCTCTCCGGTCAGGAGCGCAACGCTGCCCTCGCCCACCCGCTCGACGACGCGCCCGTAAACCTCACGTGCCAGCAGCCGCAGCGGCAGCCCGATCACCCCCGAGCGATGCGCAAGCATCCGCTCGATGGCGTAGTGGGTCTTGCCGGTATTGGTGGGCCCAAGCACCGCTTTGACCGATTGGGAGGGCAATATGAACATCGGTGAAAGGGCTGGTTTACAGGTGAATCGGACGGGTGACGTCGCACACCAAAGTGGTGTGCCGAAACGGGAAACGCAATGGCCCAAATACCGCCCGCTTTAACCTTTCGAACGAAATAAGAACAAACTCAGTCCGAATCGGGCCGGAATCACGAGTCTGGCTTTGTTCACTACTGGATGTGGGGGGTGAGGAAAGGGCAACGATACAAGACGGGAGAACGAGCGGATTAGATGCCAGAAAAGAACGGCTTTTTTCGCATGCGGCCGTTTATCTTGGTTACCGCCAGGTTAATGATGGCTGAATCCGGCCGAAGGTTAACCGCTGATTGACACGATTATTTTCTGCGCCTGCCCCCCGTAAACGACCAACCGCCCGCTTTCTGAAGCACCGGGTGCCGCCGTGTTGGCAAAAAAGGTTTTGACCGTGCCGGATTGGGACATGCCATTTTGCAAATAAATATTTGCAAAATTTTCTTTGTAAACGTAATTTGAAGTTACGTCCCCACTGGCAGGCCCACCCATGCGCGAAATCAAAAGTGTTATTCCGAACCTGCAGGCGCTCAAGGCACTGGCCCATCCTGAGCGGCTCAAGATGCTGGGCATACTCCGCCTCGAAGGCCCCCAGACCGCCACTACGCTGGCGCAAAGGCTGGGCCTCAATTCCGGTGCAACGAGCTATCATCTGCGCCAGCTCGCCGCCCATGCGCTCATCGAAGCCGACGAAACGCGCGGCAACAAGCGAGACCGTTGGTGGCGCGCGCGGCACGATTCGACAGTGATCGAACCCGCCGATATGGAAGGTAAGGCACAGGATGCCGGTATGGCGATGTTGCAGGCCGTCATCGCCCAGCACGCCGCGGCTGCGCAAGGTGCTCATGACCGGTTTCACTCCCTGCCGGCCGAATGGCAGCACGCCCAGACCTTTTCGGATTTCACGATTCCCCTTTCGGCAGAGAGGGCGCAAGCGCTGATGGACGAGATCGAGGCGATTCTCTGGAAGGCCAAAGAGAACGCCCCGGCACCGGGCAGTCCCCTGCCCAAAGGCTGGCGTCCCTTCACTGTTCACCTGCACGGCTTTCCCTACGTCCCCGTCGACAAGGACAATCCTTGATGAGCGGCAAGCGCGATTTTCTGGCGCTTGCGCTGGCGCAGACCTTTTCGATCTCGGGCACACGGCTGGCCTTTGTTGCCATTCCCTGGCTTGTGCTGATGTTGACCGGCGACGCGGTGATGACCGGACTCGTGGTCTTTGCGGAAATGGCGCCCTATGTTCTCGCCAAAGCGCTGGGAGGCCCGCTGATCGACCGTATCGGGGGACGCAGGGTTTCGATTGCGGCCGATCTTGGCGCTGTCGCCGCTGTCGGTCTGATTCCGCTTCTGGCGCACTTCGGCCTGCTAGGCGTACCCGTCCTCATCCCCGTCGTCGCCCTGCTCGGCGCGCTGCGCGGACCTGCGGACGCCGCGAAATACGCGCTCGTCCCGCTGGTCGCCAGCCGCGCCGAGGTGCCGCTCGAACGCGTGACCGGCATAGCCGGAACCATCGAACGCCTTGCCTCGACACTTGGTGCGGCTATGGCCGGCTTGCTGGTCGCACTGGTCGGCCCGGCGCCGGCGTTGATTTTTAACGCACTGACCTTTGCCGCCTCGGCCGCCATCGTGGCGACCGGCATTGCTCCGACCCGCTCCGAACCCGCAACGGCAATCCGCTCAAGCTATGGCCACGAGCTAAGCGAGGGATTCGATTATCTGCGGCGCGACGCAGTGCTGGTTGGCATCGCAGGCATGATTGCGATGACCAATCTTCTCGATCAGGCCTGGGCCGCGGTTCTCGTACCGGTCTGGACTCAGGCGAATGGACATGGTGCGGAAATCCTTGGGCTGCTGTTTGCCACCATGTCGGGCTTTTCGGTCCTTGGCGCCATGCTGGCAACGCTATTGGGCGAGAAACTGCCCCGGCTGACTGTCTATGCCTGTGCGTTTTTCATCGTCGGCTTCCCGCGCTTTGCCATTTTCGCCTTCGAATTACCTCTGGCGGCGATGCTGGCAACACTGGCTGTCGCCGGATTTGCATCGGGTTTTCTCAATCCGATCATATCGGCCATCATCTTCGAACGCATTCCCGAGCCGCTCGTTGGACGGGTCTCCTCGCTGGTGACGGCGTCGGCTTGGGCACTGATGCCGTTCGGCGGCATCGTGGGCGGCGTTCTCATCGCAGGCCTTGGATTGCAGTCGGCAATGCTCATCGGCGGCGCGGCCTACTTCACCGTTGCCTTGTTACCGTTGGGCCGCAAAAGTTTTCGCGAATTCGCTCGGCGGGACGCCCCGGTCCTCGCCCGCGAAAATATTGGCAAGGATAATATCGGAAATGGAATCGGGTGAACGTTTCGTGGTGATTTCCGGCTGTTCGGGCGGAGGGAAGTCGAGTCTGCTTGCCGAATTGGCCGCGCGCGGCTGGCCGGTCGTCGAGGAACCCGGCCGCCGGATCGTGCGGGAGGAACTGCAGGGCTCCGGTGCCGCGCTTCCCTGGGTTAATGCCGAAGCCTTCGCGCACCGCGCCGTTGAAATGGCGCTCGCCGACCGGGCGGGTGTGACGGACGAAGCGGCACAATGGGTGTTTTTCGACCGGAGCCTGATCGATGCCGCAGCCGCGCTCGAGCACGTGACCGGAGGGCCGGTTCTTTCGGACATCGGTCGGACACACCGCTATCACCGCACCGTGTTCTTGACGCCACCCTGGCCCGAACTGTTCGCAACCGACAGGGAACGGCGACACGGTTTTGAGAGCGCGGTCGAGGAATACGAGCGAATAGCGCGCGCCTATCCCTCACTGGGATATGAAACGATCCTCATTCCAAAGGATAGCGTTCCGGCACGAGCCGATTTCATTCTCGATACACTTGCCCGCAATCACTGAACGCTGGTCAGAACCAGCGAAAGATCCCCGAAACTCGTCCCGATCAAAACACGGTAGGGGATGAAGAACCCACTCTCACCAAGCGGCGCGAACCAGGCCATCATGCGCTGGTTGTTTCTAAGATATGCGGTGATTTCCGAGGATTCGAAATGCCCCGCTATCGGCACATAGCGCATCGCGCAGGCAATGACCGGGCCCTGGTAGCCAGTGCGGCTGGAGGTGGCCGTATCTAACTGGGCAAAGGACAGCTGGAGGTCAAACCGCTCGATGCCGGTGAAAACCGGCATGGTCCGGTTGCATAGCGTCTCATCGAGCCCCTGCCCGCGCAGGATGAAGCTGGCGACCGGATCGTTGACTCCGCGCCGGTGCGCCGCGGTCACCTGAACGCGATCGGGGTTAGCCGGCAACGGCGGGCTAACCGCAAAATGGTCGGCTGTTCCGTTGCTATAGCGCGCTTCGACTGAGAAACGCTCCGCGCTGGTGCGCGTTTCAAGATAGAACCGGTCCGAGGCAAGGCCGCTTGCCGTCACCCTGCCGCCTGAATTGACCGCGCCCGACCCTTGCGCGACGATCTGGGCAAGGCCGGCCACATCGGCGGTCAAGTCGAGCTGGTAGATGCCGTTCTCCAAATTGAGCCGCACGTTGATGTAGGCGATATTGATGCCGTTGAGCGTGACGACATATTGCGCCAGCGCACCTGGTTGCTGCGCCTGGGCCGCAACGGAGCCGAAAACAAGCAGGAAAAGGACGGCCAGCGACCGGACGAGCGATTTCAGCACGCGTAAAGCTCACATATGTATATGGCCGCTCCCGGGCAGCGGGAAACGGCGGGCCGCAACGAATCAGAGCGTCGTTTACCGTGCCCTCCCGATTCCCGTCTGTCCAGCACGCGCAGGATCACAATACTTGACGGAACCGGCGCCTTTGTCTATTTAGCCGCCAACCTTCTAGACGAACCCGGACTGGATGACTGGGGGCTTGCCCCGGCGTCGGTCTTTGATTGACAGGATTTGCAACCATGGCTCGGCGCTGTGAACTGACCGGCAAGGGCGTTATGACCGGGAACAATGTGAGCCACGCGCTCAACCGTACCCGTCGCCGCTTTCTGCCCAACCTTTGCGATGTGACGCTGATTTCCGAAACGCTCGACCGTCAGGTCAAGCTGCGGATTTCCGCTTCTGCCCTGCGGACCGTCGAGCACCGCGGTGGCCTCGACGCCTTTCTTTTGAAGGCCAAGGACGAGGAACTTTCGACCCGCGCCCTCGGTCTCAAGAAAGAAATCCGGCAGGCGCTCGCCAGCTAGTCTTTTCTATTCCGATGTCAGATTCAGGCACCGCGTCCGGCTTCCCCGGATGCGGTGCTTGGCTTTTGGCCCCGGCCGATATAAAGGGACCTTACCCCGCGCCGGCCACCTGCCGGACATGCGGACACTTGAAAATTCCGGCGGTCATTTGCCGCTTCTGGGAAAGGATATGCGCAATGGGCGCACGTTTTGCTCTGGCCGTCATGGCCATGGCGGTTGTGGTTACCGCCTCGAACTTCCTCGTTCAGTTCCCCCTGCAAGCACAGATTGGCGCGCTCGATCTGGCCGAAATCCTCACCTGGGGTGCTTTCACCTACCCGGTGGCCTTTCTCGTCAATGATCTGACCAACCGCCATTTCGGTCCCGCAGCCACCCGCAGGGTGGTGCTGGTCGGCTTTGCCCTCGCAGTTGCGATGAGCATCTTCCTCGCCTCCCCGCGCATTGCAATTGCATCAGGCACCGCCTTCCTTGTCGCGCAAACGCTCGATACGGCGATTTTCCACCGCCTGCGCGCCGCAAGCTGGTGGAAGGCCCCGCTCGTCTCCTCGACCATCGGATCGGTGATCGACACGCTGCTGTTTTTCGGCATTGCCTTTGCTGCGAGCTTTGCCTTCCTCGATACCGGCCTTGGCTATGAGGACTCCTCGCTCGCCTTCCCCGTACCGTTCCTGTCGGTGTTCGGCTTTGAAACCCCGCTCTGGGTATCGCTGGCGGCGGGCGATCTTCTAGTCAAGATCCTGGTGGCCTTGGCGTTGCTCGCCCCCTACAGGGTCCTCCGCTCAATCATCCCGGACCGCGCGATGGCAAATCCGGCTTGATCAAACATTTGGACCGGACCGGCGCTAAAGCCAGTCCGGAACACTATCGAGGCCAATGAGATCGTCGAGCCTCTGCCGCGGACGGATGGCGTGCCAGCGGTCACCATCGACGAGCACCTCTGCAATCAGCGGGCGCGTGTTGTACGTGCTCGCCATTACAGCGCCATAGGCCCCCGCCGTCATCACCGCGAGAAGATCACCCTCGGCGACATTGGCGATTTCGCGGTTGAGCGCGAGATAATCCCCCGTCTCGCAGACCGGCCCCACGATGTCGGCCCGGATGAACTTGGCGCTCGGCTCCGTCTCTGCAACCGGCATGACATCGTGGTGGGCTTCATAGAGCGTCGGCCGGATGAGATCGTTCATTCCGGCATCGACGATGGCAAAGCTCTTGGACGCGGTTTGCTTCACATATTCGACTCGGGTCACGAGAATCCCGGCATTGCCTGCAATCAGTCGCCCGGGCTCGATAATAAGCTTGCAATCAAGCTCGGACACCCGCTTCTTGACGATCCCGGCATAGGCGGCCGGGTCCGGTGGCGGCGTGTTGTCCTGTTGATAGGGGATTCCCAGCCCGCCCCCGACATCGACGTGCTCGATATCGTGGCCGGCGTCGCGCAGGCGTCCGACAAGTTCGGCCAGAAGCGCAAACGCATTGTCGAACGGTTCGAGATCGACGATCTGGCTTCCGATGTGCATGTCGACGCCGACAACCTTCAGATGCCGGCTTTGCGCGATGCGTGCATAGACCGCCTCTGCGCGTTCGAACGGAATGCCGAATTTGTTTTCCGACTTGCCCGTCGATATCTTGGCATGGGTTCTGGCATCGACATCGGGGTTCACCCGCACCGAAACCGGCGCGACGCGCCCCATTTCGCCCGCCACCTTGTCGAGCCGTTCAAGTTCGGGCTCACTCTCAACGTTAAAGCACAGGATTCCCGCTTCCAGCCCGCGCGTCATTTCCTCACGCGTCTTGGCGACGCCGGAAAAGATGATCTTTTCCGGAGCAATCCCAGCCCGCAACGCGCGTTCGAGTTCACCGAGCGAAACGACATCCGCCCCGCCACCCTCGCTGGCGATCAGTTTGAGGATGGCCTGATTGGAGTTGGCCTTCATGGCATAGGCAAGTAGCGTATCAATTCCCCCGAAGGCTTCCCGCATGACCCGCACATGCCGCCGGAACGTCGCGGACGAATAGCAATAGAACGGCGTGCCGACCTCTTCGGCCAGCGCCGAAAGATCGACATCCTCCGCGTGGAGACTGCCATTGCGATAATGGAAATGATGGACCAAATCCCGCTCCTTACGCGCCCAGCCGCTCGCGCCAGAGTGCGACCTGCTTCAAGACGTTTTCCGGGGCCGTTCCTCCAAAACTCGTGCGGGATTTGACCGAATTTTCGACCCCCAGCACCTTGTGGACCGCGCTCGTGATCCGCTCGTCGATTGCCTTGAAATCCTCAATAGTCAACCCTTCGAGCCCGCACCCCTTGGCTTCGGCCGCTGCCACGGCACGACCGGTGATGTGATGCGCATCGCGGAACGGCACGTTGGCCGCGCGCACCAGCCAATCGGCAAGATCAGTTGCAGTCGCAAACCCCGCGCCCGCCGCTGCCGCCATCCTCTCGCGATTGACCGTCAGGTCGCCGACCATACCGGTCATGGCCGCAAGCGCCAGCGAAAGCGTATCGAGCGCGTCGAATGCCACTTCCTTGTCCTCCTGCATATCCTTTGAATAGGCGAGCGGCAGGCCCTTCATCACCATCAGGAGCGAGGTGAAAGCGCCGAAAATCCGCCCCACCTTGGCACGGATGAGTTCGGCAGCGTCAGGATTGCGCTTTTGCGGCATGATCGAGGAGCCGGTCGAGAACTTGTCGGAAAGCCGGATGAACCCGAACTGCGCCGAGGACCAGATGACAAGCTCTTCGGAAAACCGCGAGAGATGCATTGCACAGATCGAGGCGGCGCCGAGCGTTTCGAGCACGAAATCGCGGTCGGACACCGCATCGAGCGAATTGGCGGTCGGTCGTTCGAAACCGAGCTCGGCAGAAGTCATCTCCCGATCGATGGGAAAGGAGGTTCCGGCCAGCGCCGCCGAACCCAGCGGGTTTTCGTTGAGCCGCACGCGCGCGTCGGCAAACCGCCCCTTGTCGCGCGAAAGCATTTCGACATAGGCAAGAAGGTGATGGCCCAGCGTCACCGGCTGGGCGCTCTGGAGGTGCGTGAAGCCGGGCATGACGCTCCCCGCCTCTGCCTCGGCCCGATCCACCAGAACCCGCTGCAGCGTCTCGATCTGGGAGACCAGCATGTCAATGCAGTCACGGACATAGAGCCTGAAGTCGGTCGCCACCTGATCGTTGCGGGAGCGCGCGGTATGCAATCGCCCGGCAGGCTCGCCGATCAACTCCTTCAAGCGGCTCTCGACATTCATGTGAATGTCCTCGAGCGCTCGCGAAAAGGTGAACTTGCCCTGCGCGATCTCGTCGCGGACGGCCTCTAGACCCTTGATAACGGCGTCTTTATCCTCATTGGTGAGAATACCGGCGGCGGCAAGCATCCGTGCATGGGCGATCGAGCCCGCAATGTCCTGCTTGTAGAGCCGCTGGTCGAACCCTATCGAGGCGTTGATTTCTTCCATGATGGCGTCGGGACCGGACGCAAACCGTCCACCCCACATGCGATTGCTCATCGGCGCCTCTACAACTTAATATGAATCGGTAAAGATGACCCAGATGCAGACAAAATCCCGCCGCCCGTTGTTCATCGGCGCAGGGCTTTTCGCTGCGGCGACAGGTATAGCGGTGGCGATCTGGGTTAGCAATGCCGGGCCGGGCACGGCGGGCGAATGCCCGGCGCGAACCGAAGCGAGTACCGCTGTGGATGCCGCTGCGGGCGGCGAGCTCGCCGCACTCCTGCCCTCGACCAGCTGGCGCAACTTCGCCGATCTCACCTTTATCGATGCGACCGGCGCCGAGCGCACGCTGGCCGATTTTGCCGGCAAGAAATTGCTGGTCAATTTCTGGGCCACCTGGTGCGCCCCCTGCCGCGAGGAAATGCCCGATCTCGACGCCTTGCAGCTGCGCTATGGGGGGAAGCAATTCGAGGTCGTCGCCATAAGCCTTGACATGGGCAGCGATGGCCCGGTCGCGGCGCAAGCGTTCCTCGACGAGATTGGCGCGGTAAATCTCGCGCTTTATGCCGACCCCTCCTACAAGGTCTTCGAACGCCTTCGCAACGAGGCGGTCACCGTGGGGCTCCCGGCCACGCTTCTGCTCGATGAGGAAGGCTGTGAGATTTCGGTGCTGCAAGGTCCCGCCCACTGGGATACCGAGGACGGCTATCGCGTCATCGAGGCGCTGCTCGCGGTATAGAACCCTATACTATCCTGTCGACGAGCTTTTCGGCGGCCTCGATATCGTTTCGTGGCGCCTCGGGTATATCGGCGACGAGATCGAGTTCCATCTGCGCGCGCATCCTGGCCACCAGCGCCAGCATGGTCTGCGGCGATTGCGCTTCTTTTAACGCAAGCTGGTGAACCATGACAGAGGATGAATGCTTGATGAGCATGGCGACATGTCCCGCCTCAGGCGCTCTTGTTGACAACAGCGCCCGTGCCGTCCGGACGTGGCGCGTTCTCGACAGCCTCGGTCAGCATGTTGATGAGGCTCATCTCCATCTCATGCTGTTTCTTGACCATGGCGATCTGGGCCTTGTGCAGAAATAGAGCCTGCTTGGTGGCCACCGCCGCCGTCGCCATATCGCTCATTGACCCACTCCAACACAAGAACTCAAAGTTGAAGAAAGAGCCTAGGCTCCCTGTCCTAACAATTCCTTATCCTGATCGGGCAACTTTGCGCCATCTGAACACAAAGACCAGCCCCGCGCCGGCTGCTACCCCGCCGATATGCGCCCACCATGCCACTCCGTCCTCTTGCCCGAGCGCCGCATAAAAGAGCTGCACCACGATCCATAGGCTCAGAACGAGCCAGGCTGGCAGGGCGATGGGGAACATTACGATGAGCTTGTTGAGCACGAAAACGCGGACATTTGGGTAGAGCACGAGATATGCGCCCATCACCCCCGCCACCGCACCTGACGCACCGATCAGCGGCCCATAGCTGTCCGGATTGAAATAAAGATGGGCAAGCCCCGCGAGCACCCCGCAAAGCAGATAGAAAACGAGGTAGCGCAGATGCCCCAGCGCATCCTCCACATTGTCCCCGAACACCCAGAGAAACAGCATGTTCGAGAGCAGGTGGAAGAAATCGGCATGCAGGAACATGTAGGAGAGGAGGGTGATCTGATCGGGCAGCCACGGCGCCGGACCCTCGACGAGGTTCCGAACGACCACCGGGATCATGCCGTATTCCACATGGGCGCGCTCGAGGCCGGCCTGCCCGCCCAGCGACTGGATGAGGAAAACAAGGACGGTGAGAGCGAGAATGCCGTAATTGACGTATGGAAACTCGATATGTGCGATCTTGTTGCTGTCATAGAGCGGCAGAAACATCTCTTGTCCCTCTAGCCGGATTTTGCCTCACCCGTGTGGCGCCCCGGCTCCCAGAGTACGTCCTTGGTCCCGTTGGCATTGGCAACCCTTGCCAGAACGAACAAGAGGTCCGAAAGCCGGTTGAGATAGCGCAGGGCTTCAGCGTTGATATCCGGCTCGCCGCGCCGAAGGGCCACGACGATCCGTTCGGCGCGCCGTGCAACGGTTCGCGCGAGATGCAACGCTGCCGAGAGCGGCGTGCCGCCAGGAAGCACGAAACTTTTCAGCGGTTCGAGGGCCTCGTTGAACATATCGATCTGGTCTTCCAGCCACACGACCTGCTTTGCCGTCACGCGCAATGCCTTGTATTGCCGCCCTTCGTCCGGGCCAGGCGTGGCGAGGTCGGAGCCAAGATCGAAAAGATCGTTCTGAATGCGCGAAAGCGTATGGTCGACCCGCGCCATATCCCTTGAATGCAGCCGCGCCAGCCCGATTGCGGCATTGGTTTCGTCCACCGTGCCATAGGCCTCGACCCGCAGGTCGTCCTTTTGCCGCCGCGGCCCGTCCACGAGACCGGTCGTCCCGTCGTCACCGGTTTTTGTATAGATCTTGTTGAGCTTGACCATTGCCTGCGGTCCCGCCTATCGCTGCTGACCAAAGAAATAGAGCGCTGCCATCAATAACAGTACCGCTACAGCCTGCAGGATAACCCGCGCGCGCATGAGCTTCTGGCTGGTATTGCCCGAGCCGCCCTTAAACATGTTGTAAAGCCCCATGGCCAGAACGACGGCGACGGCGCCTACGGCAAGGATGAGCGCGATGTTGACGAGGGCTTCCATTTCATTTCCTCCGGACGGGGTGAGTCTGCACTATCATCTCATCGACTTCCCGCCCAGCCACTCGCCCAGCATTTCTCCCAGCCGGTCGTAAATCGCTCTGATGCGCCGCGAGGCGTAGAGCTCCCGGTGACTGGTCAGCCAGACCTCGAGCGGAGGAATCGGCAGATCGAGCGCAATCACCTCCATGCCTTCGGTTTCACGCACAATGTTTTCCTGCGCAAATCCGATCCCGCCCCCTGCCTTGAGGAGTTCCCAGAGCGCGCTTTGATTGTCGCAGCGCAGGGTGAAATGCTTGCGCTCGAGGGGGAAACCCAACTGCCGCGCCGTGGCAATGAGAATTTCGGAGCGGTCGAAACCGATGAGATCGTGCGCCGTCAGGTCCGCCGGCGTCCGGGGGCGACCGCGCTTTGCGATATAATCACGATGGGCGCAGGCGACGATCGCGCTTTCCCCGATTTTTCTGGCGATGAGATCGAGTTGGGTCGGCCGGAACATCCGAACCGCAATGTCGGCCTCGCGCATCAGCAGGTTTTCTGCCGAATCGGTCGGCACCAGTTCGAGCGCGATCATGGGAAATTCTAGCCTGAGCCGCGCCAGCATTTTGGGCAGCGTGTAATGCGAGGTCACGACGCTCGCCGTGATCCGCACGCTCCCCTCCAAGGCGCCGCCGGCTCCGGCGGCGAAAAGCTCGGCCTCGGCCAGCGCCTCGGCAGCTTTCTTCACCTGCTCATAGGCGCGCAAGCCCAACTCTGTTGGCCTGAACCCGGAAACCGCCCGCTCGAAAAGCTTCGCCCCGAGTTCCCTTTCCAACGCCTCAATATGCCGCCCGACGGTGGGTTGCGACAGGCCCAACGCCCGAGCGGCGGCGGACAGCGAACCATTCGCCGCAACGGCACCAAAGCTGCGCCACAACGTCCAATCGGCCATACTATTCATTTATGAATAAAAGCTCTGCGATCTATAGGAATTCCAATTCGAGAATGAATGATCGATGTTGAGGCGTCAACCCGTAAGGAGCAAACAATCATGGCAATGGCTACAATCACAATTCTCGGCATCAACGGCCATGCAAGCCGCGCCGTTGCAACGGCCTTTTTCAAGCGGGGCTGGCGCGTGATCGGCTTCGGCCGGTCAAACAAACACCCGATGGAAGGCGTTGAGTTTTTCAGCGGCGACGCCGGCAATGTCGAAGACATGGCGGCCGCCATCCGAGACGCCGATCTCGTTTTCAACGGTTTGAACCTGCCCTATCACCAATGGGGCAACGGCGCCGCCGAAGGGCTCATCGCGCGGGTAATCGAAGCGTGCGGCAAAACCGGCAAGACCCTGCTTTTTCCCGGCAATATTTACAATTACGCCCCCACCGACCGCGTCATAACCCCGGACCTTTGCCAAACGCCGCAAACCGAACGCGGGCGTATCCGCGTGGCTATGGAAGCCCGGCTGGCAGAAGCCGCTGCACGCGGCGATATCAGGGTCATCATCCTGCGCGCGGGCAATTTTTACGGCTCCGATATGAATGGAGGCTTTTTCGACGAGCTGATCCTGCGTGAATTGGACAAGGGCAAGGTCTGCCTCAACCCGGCGCGCAATGTCAAAAACGCCTGGGCTTATCTCCCCGACCTCGGCGAAGCTTTCGCCATCCTTGCCGAACGCCGCGCCGAATTTGGCCCTTTCGAGAATTTCCACTTCAAGGGCCATCTCAAGACCGCCGACGAGACCTTCGCTGCCGTTCAGGCGGTCGTGCCCAACAAGCTCATCCAGACTGGCTATCCCTGGCTCATGCTCAAGGCAATGGGTGTGTTCATGCCGATCATCCGCGGCCTCGTCGAGATGCGCTACATCTGGGATTATGAACTGGGTCTCAAAGACCCTCGCCTCGACGCCATCCTGGGCGAAAACTTCGGCACACCCTATGAGGAGGCAATAGCAAATGTCGTCCGGCAGGCCAGTGCGACCGAAAGGAAGGCGGCCTAAAATCCCAGCGCCGTCCGCACCCGCGCCGGCGTCCAGCCGTCAGCCCGCAAATCGCGCAGACTTGCGGATCCCTTCGATTTCGAAAGCTTTTCGCGGGCTTCGTCGCGCACCAGGTCGTGGTGGCAGTAAAGAGGTGAGGGCAGGTCCAAAAGCGCCTGCAGCAACACGTGAATATCGGTCGCCGCGTAAAGGTCCATCCCGCGCGTGACATGGGTAACCCCTTGCAGCGCGTCGTCCACCACCACCGAGAGGTGATAGCTCGTCGGCGTATCCTTGCGCACGATCACCACATCGCCCCAGCGTCCGGGTTCCGCCTTTCGCGTCGTAACTGGCGCGGCAGGATCAGGATGTGTCTCGCGGATCTCGAGCCGGCTCGATTGCGCCATTGCCGCTTCCATGTCGAGCCGCCACTGCACGGGGGCGCCCGAAGCCAATCGGACGGCCCGTTCGGCGCCCGTCAGCGCCCGGCACGTCCCGGGATAAACCGGCGCGCCCTCCGGGTCGCTCGCATCTCCGGCCGCCGCCCGGATTTCCGTTCGCGAACAAAAACAAGGATAAAGCAGTCCCATCTGGCGCAGGTACCCGGCCGCGCGCTCGTAATCGCCAAAGTGCTCGGACTGCCGCCGCACCGGCTCGGGCCACGATAGACCGAGCCAATCGAGGTCGTCATAAAGGGCGGCGACAAATTCGGGTCGGCAACGCGCGATGTCGATGTCTTCTATGCGCAAGAGCATCACGCCCCCCAGCACTCGCGCCCAATGGGCGGTAAAGAGGGCGGAATAGGCGTGACCCAAGTGTAGAAATCCGTTCGGGCTTGGCGCAAAGCGGAAAATCGGTTGAGATGGCCCGGACATGCCCCGCCCAATGCAAGATCGAAAACGCGAAGGTCTCTAGCTAGCATGACACTCTCCACCGCTCCAGCGCGGCTCGACACGCCTGAGGCGCTGGCGCTGCATCTTGAGGGCCTCGCCGCCCGCGACGAGCGTCTTGCCGTCGCCATCGCGCGCGCCGGCGAGGTGAGCTTGCGCAACTCGCCACGCGGATTCGAAGGCATGGCCCGCATCATCTGCGGCCAGCAGCTTTCCGTTGCCAGCGCCCGCGCCATCTGGGGCCGCGTCGAGGCCCTGGGCGCGACATCGCCGCGATCCTATCTTGGGTTCGATGAACCAACGCTCCGCGCCACCGGCCTTTCGCGCGGCAAATACGAAACGATCCGCGGCGTGGCATTGGCCTGTACCGAAGGCGGCCTCGATTTCGAAGTGATCGACCGGATGGAGCCGCTCGAAGCCATTGAAACCCTAATACGCCTCAAGGGTATCGGCCCCTGGACTGCTGAAATCTACCTCCTCTTTTGTGCTGGCCATCCCGATATCTTTCCTGCCGGCGACCTCGCGCTGCAAAAGGCGGTCGAGCACGCGTTTGCACTTCCCGCCCGACCCGCAATCAAGGAACTGATCGCTCTGGCCGCACCCTGGACTCCCCATCGCGGGGCCGCTGCCCTCATGTTCTGGCGCTATTTTTCCGCAATGAAGAATTCGGACGCCTGGGACGCACTTTAAACCTGCAAGAGGAACGAAATGATCGACCCCGTAAAGCTTTCCGGGCCCATGCTGCCGCCCGCCTCTGGCACAGCGCGCCAGCTCGTTGTGCTTCTCCACGGCTACGGCTCGGATGGGCGCGATCTTATCGCGCTCGGGCAATATTGGCGCGATAGCTTTCCCGACGCGGTGTTTGTTGCACCCAACGCTCACGAGGTCTGCGGCGGCAATCCCTTCGGCTATCAATGGTTCCCGCTCGATCTCGAGCGCGATATTTCGCGCCTCGTGGGTGCCGACACCGCGAGGCCGGTAATCGAGCAGTTCCTCGCCGATCTTTGGGCCCAAACAGGACTGGCACCGGAAGACACGGTTCTCATCGGTTTTTCCCAGGGCGCCATGATGGCGCTCGATACCGGACTTCGGCTCCCAAAGCCGCTCAAGGGTCTCATTGCCTTTTCCGGTATGGTCATTGCGCCTGAAAGGCTGCGCGGGGAAATCGCCTCAAAGCCACCAGTGCTGCTTATTCACGGGGATATGGACGAGGTTGTGCCCGTCATCGGTAGCGAGGCTGCACTGCCCTTGCTGCTCGATCTCGGCGTTCCGGCCCAGCTCCACATCAGCCCCAACGCCGGCCATGCCATCGCCCAGGACGGGCTTGATGCCGCGACCGCCTTCCTCAAACAGCATCTTTGAAGGCCACAAGAAAAATCTTCACAGGACTGTCACTTGGCGCATAGAATATGGGTATGGATTCGTTTGGCGCTGCTGGGCCAATCCCGGTCCAGACGAGCCGGACGCCTCTCATAGTAGTGAGTGCGCGCCAGTGGGCTTTTGATTGCCGTTTCGGGTGCGCCACCGTGCCCGGAGACAAGCGTGACAATTCACGTATCGCCGCAAGCCTGCCCTGCGCTGGTTCTCAACGCCGATTTCCGGCCGCTGAGTTATTACCCCCTGTCGCTCTGGAACTGGCAGGACGCCATCAAGGCCGTCTGCCTTGAGCGAGTGCACATCGTTTCCGAATACGACAAGGTTGTCCGAAGTCCCAGTTTCGAGATGCGGCTGCCTTCCGTCATCTCGCTCAAGGACTATGTACAGCCCGCCAAATTTCCCGCCTTCACCCGTTTCAATGTTTTTCTGCGCGACAAATTCCAATGCCAATATTGCGGCTCGCGCCATGACCTGACCTTCGATCACGTCATACCGCGCTCACGCGGTGGTCGCACCACCTGGGAAAATGTCGTCGCCGCCTGTTCGCCCTGCAACCTGCGCAAGGGCAACCGGATGCCGCGCGATATCGGCATGATTCCGGTCCAGAAGCCGTACCGCCCGACGGTTCACGACCTCCACAATAACGGCCGCGCCTTTCCGCCCAACTATCTGCACGAAAGCTGGCTCGACTATCTTTATTGGGATATCGAACTCGAACCCTAGCTTAGCGTGCGAGTTGACGCTTGAGGCTCAACCCAAGAAGCGCCACGATCGCCGCCGAGATCAGGGCGTTGTAGCCGGCAAGCGAAATGCCGAACAGCTCCCACTGCACCGCATTGCAGGCCACCACCTGTGCTCCCGAGAGATCGCCCAGCATATCGAGGCTGAGGGGCGCCGCATCGCCTGTTCCCGAGCACGAGGTGGGCCCTTGGAAAACGCCCCACTCGACGCCCGCATGATAGACCCCGAGACCCGTTCCCCAAACGAAAATCGCGCCGACCCCCACCGTCAGGGCGAGCCGGACAGGCCTCGGGAGCACCGACCAGAAAACGATAAGCACCGCCAAGGCCGGCAACCCGATGTAATAGGGCAGTCGCTGCGTAAGGCAGAGCTCGCAAGGGTAGAGCCCGCCGATATATTGCGAGCCTAGCGCCCCGAGGATCGTCGCAAGCCCAAGTACAAACCCGCCGATGGCCAGAACGCGGTCCCCGCTCGGCGCAACAGTGTGGAATAGCGACATCGAAACTCCTAGCGCAGATATCTCAGCAGAACGAACCCGCCGACCAAAAGCACCGTAAACAGCACCGTCATGAGCCCCAGCCGTTTTTCGATGAAGGCGCGGATCGGTTCGCCATAGAGATATAGCAACCCGGCGACGAGGAAAAAGCGCGCTCCCCGAGAAATGATCGAGCCGAGCACGAACACGGGAAAAGCGAGCCCGACGAACCCCGAGGCGATGGTGAAGACCTTATAGGGGATCGGCGTGAACCCCGCGACGAAGACGATCAGCAGTCCATAGGTCTCGAACCACGCCTGAAGCGTCGCGAAGGCGTCTTCATAGTGGTAAAAGGCTATGATCGGACGCGCGAGAGGCTCGAAAAGAAACGCCCCGATCAGATAGCCGAAAATACCCCCCAATACGGAAGCGACGGTGCAGATCGCGGCATTGGCCCAAGCCGCCTTGCGGTTGGCCACAACCATCGGGATGAGCATGACGTCCGGGGGTATGGGAAAAAACGAACTTTCAGCAAAGCTCACGCCCGCGAGCGCGTAGGGCGCCTGCCGACCCGATGCCAGTGCCATCACCCAGTCGTAGAGCCGGCGCAGCATCGTTATCCCAGATTCCTTCAAACACGCTAGGCCAGAATTCTGGCAAAGTGAAATTGGTGCCCTCCGCCGGAATCGAACCGGCACTCCCGAAGGAAACGGATTTTGAGTCCGTCGCGTCTACCAGTTCCGCCAGGAGGGCTACCGGGAAGGAGGCCTTACCTAACACCGCACTTCCGCCCGCTCAAGAGCCAAAATCGCAGCCCGCTGGGAAAGCCCGCGCGCGAACGCTCAGGCTCTTTCGATTTCCTGTTCGCGGCTCGCGTCATACCGCTCGCGCGCCGCGGCCACATCGTTGCCGTGTGCCCCGGCCCAGTCCCAAAGCGCATAAATCGGTTCGAGCAAGGTCTCCCCGAGCGCGGTGAGCTCATATTCGACGCGCGGCGGGACCTCGGCAAAGATCGTGCGGTTAACCAGCCCATCGCGCTCGAGATTGCGCAAGGTGAGCGTCAGCATCCGCTGGGACACGCCGTCAACTGCCCGGCGCAACTCGGAAAACCGCATCCTGGTGTTGTTCCCGAGTTGGGCGACGACCATAACGCTCCATTTGTCCCCGATGCGGTTGAGTATGTCGCTCATAGCCGTGCAGGTCGTGCTCCTCCCGGAGGACGGCGGCTCGAGGGACGTTTGGGATCCAGGTCTGGGCATTGCGGCAGTTCCGATAGTGAACGTCAGTCCCTCACGATAGCCTAACTTCCCTTTTGTGACCAGCAACCAATCACCGGTGTTCGGCGGCGAGCATGTCGAGATAGATGTCGAGATCAGCGCCGCCAAAACCGAGGGCGCGAAAGACTTCTGCCATGAAGCTCACCGCCGCCGTACCCGAAGCCGTCACCACCCCATCCGCCCGCACGGCGCGAGGTGTTTCGAGGTAGAACTTTTCTCCGGCGTATCCGGGGGCACCGAACAGCGCCTCGGCGGCATTCCCCGTGTGGGAAACCCCATCGAGCCGGCCTGTGCGCGCAAGGCCCAGGACGCCGTCGCAGATAGCAGCGACGAGCTTGCCGGCATGGGTGAAGGCCTCGACGACCGCCGCCAGGTCCGGCGCGGCCGGCGTGCGCCAGATAGTTCCACCGCAGATCACCAGACCGTCGAAATCGTCCGCATCGACCGCTTCAAACGCGCCGTCAGGCAACACGCGGACCCCACCCAGAGATGTCACCGGCTTGCCTTCAGGCGTCGCCACGAAAATATCGAAAGCGAAATGCTCACGGCCCGCGGCCATGATATGGGCACATTCCCAGTCGGCGTAGCCTTCGGTGAACACAATTGCGAGCTTGGTCATGGTGGTGGGTCCTTTACGGCGAATGACGATGCCGCACCTTGGCGCAGTCACGTGTCAATCTGTGTCAGCAGCCTCGCCGGTCACGACCGTAACCGGCGCGCCTGGGCATTGTTCTGCCATATTGAGGCTGTTATGACTTCGCCCACATTCAGATAGCACGGAATCAGGGAGATCGGCCCGGTGTCGTTTTTGACAAAGGCCCTAAGAAGCACCGCCTTTTCGGTCCTTTTTGCGTTCGGCCTTGTCATGGGCTCGATCGTTCATGCTCTCGCCGTTCCCCAATTGCTTGTCGATATGCAGACGGGCGAAGTGCTTTACGAGACCGATGCTGGCGTTCCGTGGCATCCAGCCTCACTGACCAAATTGATGACTGCGCTTCTGGCTTTTGAAGCTATCGAGCAAGGCGCGGTGCAGCTTTCGACCCCCGTGGTGACCACGGCAAACGCACTCAGGGTCGCGCCCTCCAAGATGGGCTTTCCCGTCGATACCGCCATTACCCTTGAAGACGCGCTTTACTTGCTGATCGTCAAGTCGGCCAATGACATCGCCGTCGCCATCGGCGAGACCGTCGCCGGTTCCGAAACCGAATTCGTCGCGCTCATGAATCGGCGCGCCGCCGAAATGGGACTTACCGCGACCCATTTCGTCAATCCCCACGGCCTGCACGACCCTGCCCAGGTGACGAGCGCCCGCGACATGGCGATTATCGCGCTCACGATTCGTGCGCGGTATTCGCGCTTCAATGCCATCTTCAATACCCAGACTGTCGAGCATGGCCAGTCGCGCTCCCACACCAATAATGTTCTCCTTGCGCGGTTTGCCGGCACCAATGGCATGAAGACCGGGTATGTCTGCGCCTCCGGGCTCAATATCGTTGCTACCGCCGAGCGCGGCGGGCGCCACCTGATGGCGGTGACCCTCGGCGCCAGTTCGGCGCGAGAGCGCGGCGAAATGACGGCACAATTGCTCTTTTCCGGTTTTGCCGGCGGCTATCGCGGCACGGGCCAGACCGTCGTATCTCTCCCCAATCGCGCGGGTCTCGCCCCGGTCGACATGCGGCGCAATATCTGCGGCGCCGACGCCGCACAGTATAACGAAGCCCGCGCCGAGGAATTTCCCGTCGGTCTCGAGGGCCAGTTGAGTTACCTCACCGACACCATAGAACCGCCCGTTCATCGCATGGCGGTCCTGGGCCGCCTGCGCGACGTGCCCCTGCCCCGTCCGCGCCCAGACGACTTCATTCTCGAACCGTCATTGGCTGCCATCGGTGCCCCTGGGATTCCTCCGCGCGATTTTGGGGACGGCACGCCCGGCGCTGCCGTTGTGGCCGGCGAACTCAATATTCCCCTTCCACGTCCGCGGCCGGTTTTCTGAGCCGGCCTATCCCCGGACGATTTCGAAGCGCAGGGTGTCGCCCGTCTCTCCGATATCGACTGCATGCCCATTTCGCTGGCAATAAAGGGCGATATCGATACGCGCCACCGGATCGGTCGCCAATACGACGAGTTTGGCCCCTGGCCCCAGGAGCGCCAACGCCTTCTCGGTTCTGAGAACCGGTAGGGGACATTTTTCGCCGCGAGCATCGACAATAGTCGCCTCAGTATTCTTACGCGAGTCAAGCGGCATCGGTGATGCCAGTCCCTGATGCCCAGAGCTTAACCAGTAAAATTTCTGCACCTCATCAAAGGATTTCTTGTCGCTGTTTTACGTTTGGCTTTCCCTTAAGGGAAGCGGAAGTCTTTTTTTACCCCGCGATGCTATTTCGGGCGATCATACACAGCGAGGGGGACGCGCGGTATGGCTGCAAGGGGACAGGCCACCGCCCTTGTCGAAACCGAAACGGGCTTCGACGACCGGCTACGTCATTTGGCAAATATGCCGGGGCGATACTATATGGAAAAATGGCGCACCGGGGACGAGGAGAAAGTCACCAGTTTCGCCTGCCGCATCCAGCGCATCTCCCCGCAGACCATGTCGCTCTCTGCACCGGTGGGCGGAGATGTGGGCGACTGGGTGACAGCCCATTTTGACGAATTCGGCGTGCTGCGTGGCCAGATCACGCGGGCGCTGGGCTTCGGCTTCGTCATTTCGCTTAAAATGCGGGACCATGAGCGCGCAAGGCTGGCCTCGAAGATCTTGTGGTTTGAACGCCGCCGCAACTATGAAGTATCCGAGTTGCGCCGCCATCGGCGCATCGTCCCACGCAATCCCCAATCGATCGTCATTCTGGCCGACGGCACGACGATGCCCTGCTTCGTGATCAACATGAGCATCTCGGGCGCGGCGGTGTCAGCCAATGTCGATGCCAGGGTCGGCACCCCAATGGCGCTGGGCACGGTCGTGGGGAAGGTGTTGCGTATTCTCGACCCCGGCTTTGCCCTGCAGTTTACCGAAACGCTCGACATCGACGATCTCGAATCGCGCCTGATTCGCTCGCAAACGCCGGTTTAACCGGGCCTCAGTTGGAAGACTCATCCTTGAACAGCACTTCCCGGTCCAGCGTGAACTGGGAGAGCAGGGGGATACAGGCGCCACCCATCGCGCGGGCATCCGGCCCGAGTTCTCCCGCGATGACATCGACGCGCGAAAGCCCCTGGCGGTCGAACGTTTCGAGCCGCCTGCGAACCTTTTCGACAATCTGCCGTCGGACGGGATCGGGAAACCCGCCATCGATGATGACCGCCTCGAAATCGATGATGGCGGTCGCGCTCATGACGATGAGCGCAAGGCTGTCGCACAACTCCTCCACCCAGCCTTCGAGAAGGTCGCCGATCATCTGCCACCCGCCCCTCTCGTGCCAGAGCACGTCGGGGTCGAGGCCCTTTTCCTGCATGCGTTCGGCGAGGACGAAAAGCGATGCATAATTGAGCACCTGCTCATACTCGCCGTCGTCGCGGCGGATCGGCAGCGGGGCTATCGCGCCCGCATAACCGCTTCGGCCGGGAAATAGCGAGCCGTTGAGGACAACGCCGCCGCCGATGAACGACCCGATAAAGATATAGAGAAAATCGAGATAGTTGGAAGGATTGCCCAGCAACAACTCGGCAGCGCAGGCCGCGGTCGCGTCGTTATAAACATAGACCGGCATCCGGGCCCGGCTTTCGATCTCCTGTCCGATATCGAGGGTTCGCCAGGCTTCGAGCACTTCAGCGGGCGCACCGACCTGCTTGCCCCAGTTCCAGAGTTCGAAGGGCAAGGCGATCCCGATGCCGACGATCCTGTCCCGCTGTTCGAGCGTCAGCGTGCCGGCCAACGCCGCCAGCCCGCGCTCCATGAACGCCAGGATCTCCTGGGGGTTAGGGTAAGGATAGGTGGTGCGCAGCTTGCCGCGCACGGTTCCCAGGAGATCGACCAGCATGAGATCGGCGCTCCTGCGGCCGATCTTCATCCCGAACGCCAGAGCGCCATCCGCCGCAAGGGCATAGGGCACAGAAGGTTGGCCCACCCTCCCCTTTTGCGGGGTCTGGCGCACGAGCAGCCCATCCCGCTCAAGGCTGTTGGCGATGGTCGAAATTGTCTGGGGGGAAAGGCCGGTTTGGCGTGCGATTTCGGCCTTTGGCAGCGCCCCGTTCTTGCGGACCAGCGAAAGCACCAGCCGCTCGTTGTAGAGCCGCCCGCCAGCCTGGTTCGTGCCACGTCTGAGATCGGAAAACTCGCCGGTCGGCCGTCTCGGCCGCTCCGGCCGCGTTCGGGCTATACTCACGCTATTCTCGTGCCTCCCCCTCGGCCCGCCTTGCCCGCCGTCTTGGCAGGCGCTTGTAACACTGCGGGCGATCAAGGAGCAACTGAGCGCAAAACAGCCCTGTGGTCAATAAATAAATCCACTGGATAAATTTATTGACACGCCGTTTGCGATCGTGTTTGCTTCTGATCGCTGAAGGTGCCAGCCCCGCTGCGGGCAGCCTTTTTGCAACGCAATCGAAGGGCGCGCCTCCGCTCGCCCCCGGGAGGATTACCATGAAAAAAACCCTGTTGGCGTCCGCTTGCGGCGCGCTGCTCGCCGGCCTTTTGGCCAGCCCCGCCGTTTCCCAGGATACGGTGCTCGCCTGCCTCATCACCAAGACGGACACCAATCCGTTCTTCGTAAAAATGAAGGAAGGCGCCGAAGCGAAGGCCGCTGAACTCGGCGTCCAGCTGCGCTCCTATGCCGGTCGTATCGACGGCGATCACGAAAGCCAGGTGCAGGCCATCGAATCCTGCATCGCCGATGGCGCCAGCGGCATCCTGCTCACGGCTTCCGACACCTCGAGCATCGTCTCGTCGGTTCGTCAGGCTCGTGAGGCTGGAATCCTCGTCATCGCACTCGACACCCCTCTCGATCCGATCGACGCAGCCGATGCGACCTTTGCTACCGACAACTTCCTCGCCGGTGAGCTGATCGGACAGTGGGCTCGCGCCACCCTTGGCGAGGAGGGCGAAAATGCCCGCATCGCCTTCTTGAATCTCACGCCCGCCCAGCCGACCGTTGACGTGCTGCGCAACCAAGGCTTCATGAGCGGGTTCGGTATCGATGTCGGCAATCCCGATGTCATCGGCGACGAAACCGATCCCCGGATCGTCGGGCACGACATTACCAACGGCAATGAGGAAGGCGGGCGAACCGCAATGGAGAACCTGCTCCAGCGCGATCCGACCATCAATGTCGTCCACACCATCAACGAGCCGGCCGCAGCGGGTGCTTACGAGGCGCTCCGTGCCGTGGGTCGCGAAAACGACGTGCTCATTGTCTCGGTCGACGGCGGTTGCCCTGGCGTGCTCAACGTTCGTGACGGCGTGATCGGCGCCACCTCCCAGCAATACCCGCTCCAGATGGCGGCGCTGGGCATCGAAGCCATTGCGCAGTACGCCGCGGACGGCACCCTCCCCGAGCCGACCCCGGGCAAGGACTTCTTTGATACCGGCGTCCAGCTGGTGACCGACGCTCCCGTAGGGGGCGTGCCCTCCATTGATACCGAAGAAGGCCTCGATCTCTGCTGGGGTTGATCTGAACGGTACTGCCAGAATGGCCGGGATGGCTTATGCTTCATCCCGGCCATCGTGATTGCATAAGGGAGAGCAGGCCATGAGCCAAAGCGACAAGTCCGCCCAGACCTTCGAATCCGGCCTTGAGGGAAGCCAATCCGAGGTCGCCAAATTCGACGAACCGGCGCGCTCGCCGCTCAAGTCCCTCCAGCATGCCCTGCACGTCAACCCCGCGCTTATCCCGCTTATCATCCTGGTGCTTTCGGTTGCCGGGTTCGGCATCATTCTGGGTGGGCGGTTCTTCTCGCCTTTCTCGCTGACCCTCATTCTCCAGCAGGTCTCGATCGTGGGCATTGTCGCGGTCGCCCAGACCCTGGTCATTCTCACCAAGGGTATCGATCTTTCGGTCGGCGCGATCATGGTGCTGAGCTCGGTCGTCATGGGCCAGTTCACGTTCCGCTACGGCTTGCCGCCCGAGATCGCCATTCTTTGCGGATTTGCCGTCGGCGCGCTGTGCGGCCTTGTGAACGGTGTCCTGGTCGCCATCGTCCGCCTTCCGCCCTTCATCGTGACGCTGGGCATGTGGCAGATCGTGCTCGCCTCCAATTTCCTTTACTCGCGTAACGAGACCATCCGCGCCCAGGACATCGAGTCCAACGCGCCCCTCCTGCAGTTCTTTGGCGAAAGCATCCGCGCCGGCGGCGCCGTCCTTACTTATGGCGTGATCGCAATGATCGTCCTCGCCGCGCTCTTCAGCTACATCCTCAACAACACCGCCTGGGGCCGCCACGTCTATGCCGTGGGCGATGATGCCGACGCAGCGCAGTTGGCCGGCGTGCGTGTTAAACGCACCCTCATTTCGGTCTACGTGTTGAGCGGGCTCATCTGTGCGCTCGCCGGCTGGGTTCTGATCGGGCGCATCGGCTCGGTTTCCCCGACGGCTGGCCAGTTCACCAACATCGAATCGATCACCGCGGTCGTGATCGGCGGCATTTCTCTGTTTGGCGGCCGCGGTTCGATCGTCGGTGCGCTTTTCGGCGCCCTGATCGTGGGCGTCTTCGGGCTTGGCCTGCGCCTGATGGGCACCGACCCGCAATGGACCTTCCTTTTGATCGGCGTTCTGATCATCGGCGCCGTGGCGCTCGACCAATGGATCCGGAGGATTTCGGCATGAGCGAAAACTACGTTCTCACCGCCAAGGGGCTCGTCAAGCGGTTCGGCCGCGTCGTCGCCCTCGACCACGCCGATTTCGAGCTCAAACCCGGCGAAATTCTCGCCGTCATCGGCGACAACGGCGCCGGCAAGTCAACGCTCATCAAGGCGATCTCGGGCGCCATCGCTCCTGACGACGGCGAGATTCATCTCGACGGGCAACGGGTGCAATTCTCGTCCCCGATGGCCGCACGACAGGCCGGCATCGAGACGGTTTATCAGAACCTTGCCCTTTCCCCCGCACTTTCAATCGCCGACAACATGTTCATGGGGCGCGAGATACGGGTCGCCGGGCCGCTCGGCTCGGTGTTCAAGATGCTCGACAAGCGCAAGATGGAAAGCTTTGCCCGCCAGAAGCTGTCCGAACTGGGCCTGATGACCATCCAGAACATCCGCCAACCCATCGAAACGCTTTCGGGCGGTCAGCGCCAGGGCGTCGCGGTCGCGCGCGCCGCCGCCTTCGGCTCGCGCGTCGTCATCCTCGACGAGCCGACCGCGGCGCTGGGTGTCAAGGAGTCGCGCAAGGTGCTCGACCTTATTCTGGGCCTGCGCGAGCGCGGCCTGCCGGTCGTCCTCATCAGCCACAACATGCCGCATGTCTTCGAAGTGGCCGACCGCATCCACATCCATCGGCTGGGGCGCCGTGCCGCGTTGATCAAGCCCCAGGACTATTCAATGTCCGACGCTGTCGCCATCATGACCGGTGCAATGGCCCCGCCCGAAGAAATGGCTGCCTAGACTACTGCGCCAAAACCATGACCCAATGGGTGCCATAGGCCGAGTTCGGGTTGTAAACTACCGCAAATCCGGCCCGGCGTGCCTGCCCCGAAGCCAGCACGTCGGCATCTGCCGGTGAATTGCGCCAGCCCGAAAATGTCTCGGCGAAATTCTCGTACCCGGCACTCAGCCGCATCGCGACAAGTCCCGACGGCAGCGAAGGCGGCCTGCCGGTAGATGCGTATTGGCTCGCAAGTGTTTGCGCCTGGGCATCGAGCGCAGCATCCGCGCCGAGCGCCGAAACCCCCCGCACCGCGCGATACTGGTTGATGATTGCAAGCGCGGCGGACCGATCCATCTGCGCGCCCGGGGTGTTTATCGCCTGGGTCAGTCCCGGCGCCAGCCCGCCGCCGCCGGAAGGTCCGCCCACGCATCCGGCCAGCACGGCAGCAACCACGCCCACGGCGAGCGGCAATGCCAACGAACGAAACGAGAGAGGCAGGGAAATCGGCATTACCTATCCTTGTAAGACGGGGTTTGGGGATGGCCCCTCTTGCCTGCACAAATGTGCGAAATTGCGGCGGCTTTCCTAATCGGGTGTTAACCTGCCCGTCTCGCTCTTAACCATGAAACGTTCTCGCTGCGCAAATCGTTAACAAATCGTTGCCAACTGGCACGGCCCCTGCAAGGCTACGTCCATAAAAGGGCGTAGTCCGTATCAAAATGGGACACTCGCCCAAAAACGGGACAGGACGGCGTTAACGTGAGTGCGGAATATAAAAGGGTACGGCCCATTTCGGGACAAAGGCTGCCCATCAGCCTTTCGACGCCGCGCCCGCAGGCCTTTCCCGACGCTGGACGCCCTGCCGCCGCCTTCCTCGCCCACCTTCTTTCGGGTCGCTCCAATATCGCTGTTTCTCCCGGCGAGACGGCCAGTTGTGCCTACCGCCAAACCGAGCAGAGCGACATCCGACGCGCTCCCCCCGGCATCCGGAAAAATCTCAGCGCCTGACCGGACATATTAGCCTCCCAGTTTAGGTACCCTGTCGGGCGCGAATACGCGCAAGGCTAGGTCGTATAAACTAGACTCAATGTCCTAAAATTCTGTCCTGAAGTAATAAAAATTTGACATTTCTTCTGCCCCGTGCGATATGGCGGTCGTCCCGCAGACTTACGAGGTGATCGCGATGGGCTACAAGGAATGGACCGCAATCGTTCAGCTTTTGAGCGCGGTCGGGGTGATCGTATGGCTGGCGATGGACTTTGCCGCTGCCGGCTTCGGTAACACTACCGCGGAACTGGCGACACGGCTGCTATGGGCTATCGGCGCGTTGATTGCGATCAATATTGTCGGGATGATTCTCGCGAACATCCTCGTCGCGATCGTCAGGCAACGGACGCTCGAGGATGAACCCACCGACGAACGCGACGACATGATCGATGCCCGCTCAAGCCGCATCGGCTACGCCGTCACCTCGTCCCTTGCCGCTCTCGCGCTGATCCCGCTCGCAATGGGTTTTGAGCCCTCGCTAGCCATTGCCATGCTGTTCGTGGCCCCCTTTGCGGGCGGCGTTGCACACGCTGCCGCCCAGCTTGTCTATTACCGCGTCGGGTAAAGCGATGGGGAAAGGCAAGGCAAAGATCGCCAACTCCATCCGCACCCTGCGCTTTCACGCGGGCGAAATGACCCAGGCCGAACTCGCCCAAAGGGTCGGCGTTACCCGCCAGACCATTCTCGCCATGGAGCAGGGGCGCTATTCGCCATCGCTGGAGGTCGCCTTTCGCATCGCCCGCGTATTCGGCATCTCGATAGAAGAAGCATTCCAATACGAGGGCGAAACAAGCAATTGACGGGCCTTGCCCCTATATGCGCCCCGGCAGCGGGCCGACCATCTTCTCGGGCCGGACCTCGGCATCGAACTCCTCGCCCGTCAGAAGGCCCAGATTGATCGCCTCCTCGCGCAAGGTCGTGCCGTTCTTGTGCGCCGTCTTGGCAATCTTGGCGGCATTATCGTAACCGATCTTGCGATTGAGCGCTGTCACCAGCATCAGCGAATTGTTCAAATGCTCGTTGATCTTCTTGCGGTCCGGCTCGATCCCGACCGCGCAATTGTCGTTGAACGATTTCGCCGCATCGCCCAGGAGCCGTGCTGACTGGATGAAGTTATAGGCGATGACGGGCTTGAAGACGTTCAGCTCGAAATTGCCCTGGCTGGCCGCAAATCCGATCGTCGCATCGTTTCCCATCACCTGCGCGACGACCATGGTCATCGCTTCCGATTGCGTGGGGTTGACCTTGCCCGGCATGATCGATGAGCCTGGCTCGTTTTCGGGAATGGTGATTTCCCCCAGCCCCGAGCGCGGCCCCGAAGCCAGCCAGCGCACGTCGTTGGCCACCTTCATCAACGCCGCCGCGAGTTGCTTGAGTGCCCCCGAAGCCCCGACAAACGCATCGTGCCCCGCGAGCACGGCGAACTTGTTGGGGGCGGTAACGAACTTATGGCCTGAAAGGCTCGATATCTCGTCTGCTACCGTCGTCGCGTAATCGGGGTGGGTATTGAGCCCTGTCCCAACGGCCGTGCCACCCAGCGCCAGTTCGCGGAGCTGGGGAAGTGTCGCCTCAATGGCCTTCAAGGCCAGATCGATCTGCGCAACCCAGCCCGAGATTTCCTGCCCCAGCGTCAGGGGCGTCGCGTCCTGAAGGTGCGTGCGCCCGATCTTGACCACCTCCATGACCTCTTCGGACTTGGCCGCCAGCGTATCGCGCAAGAGTTTTACCTTGGGGAACAGCAGGTCCTCTACGATTGTTACCGCCGCGATATGCATCGCAGTCGGATAGGTATCGTTGGACGACTGGCTCATGTTAACGTGGTCGTTGGGGTGCACGGGCTTTTTGCTCCCCATTTCCCCACCCGCCATTTCGATGGCGCGGTTCGAGATCACCTCGTTGACATTCATGTTCGATTGCGTGCCCGAACCCGTCTGCCAGACGACAAGTGGAAAATGATCGTCGAGCTTGCCCGAGATTACCTCGTCGGCTGCCGCGATGATGAGGTCGCGGGTCTTCTCGTCCATCAGCCCGAGTTTTGTGTTGGTGATGGCCGCGGCCTTTTTGAGAATTCCAAAGGCTCGCACGATCTCGATGGGCATCTTTTCCCCGCCGATATCGAAGTTCATTAGCGACCGCGCGGTCTGCGCACCGTAATACTTCTCGTTCGGAACCTTGATCGGGCCCATCGTATCGGTTTCGGTGCGCGTGGTCATCGCTTCCTCCGGTTAGAGTGAGGTTAGGAAAAGTTGCAGACTTTTCCGGTTCGACCTCACGACAAATCAAAAAGTCCTGGCTTGCGGCAAGAAAAAAGGCCAGTCCTTGTTCAAGGACTGGCCGTAATCGTCATGAGGGCATTTCGTCAATCGCGCTTTGGTCTAAAGCCGCGACGCGAAATCTCAATTGCCCTTGGGCTCGAGGATCTGACGGCCGCGATACATGCCGGTCTTGAGATCGACGTGATGCGGGCGGCGAAGCTCGCCGCTGTCCTTGTCCTCGACATAAGCTGCGGCCTTGAGCGCGTCGGCCGAGCGGCGGAAACCGCGCTTCATCGGCGACGTCTTCCTCTTGGGTACTGCCATTGTCCTTACTCCATCTTGTCTTCGCGTTGACCGTCGGCCAATAGAAGTCTGCCGCGCCGGTCACGCCAAATCTGTTTCCGTGTGTCGGATCGTGGCGCTCTATACAGGAGCGAAAGGGCTTTGGCTAGCCTTTCCGGTATCGAAAATTCAAAGTCTGGCCGGCCTGTCAAACACGCACGCCGCGTGAGATGAAAACTGCTGTGCCCGCGCCTGGACGATCCCCGCTACCCGCCGCAGCCCCGCTGCCGGGCTGGCAGGATTGCGCAAATGGGGATTGGGTAGAGTCACGGCCAGAAGGCTCGCCCGCTCCCAGGAAAAGTTCTCGGCACTTGTCCCGAACGCGCGCTGCGCGCCTGCCTCGATCCCGAAGGTTCCGCCCGGCCCCCATTCGGCGATATTGAGGTAGATCTCGAAAATCCGCTCCTTGGACAGCACGAAATCGATATAGATCGCCAGGGGCACCTCGATGGCCTTGCGCACCACCGAGCGGTCGTTCCACAAAAAGAGATTTTTGGCGACCTGCATGGTGACGGTGGACGCCCCCCGCGCGCCCTGGCCTGCCCGCCAGTTGGCGATCTCACTTCTCAGCGCCCCCCAATCCACGCCGTCATGGGAACAGAACTGACCGTCTTCCGACAGGATCACGGCGGTCTTGAGCCTGTCGGAAACGCTGTCGATATCGCGCCAGATGCGCGTGACGGGCTGGAAGGTCGCATAGCGCGCCAGCATCAGCGTCGAAACCGGATTGACCACCGCATAAACCGGAACAAGTACAAGCGGGATCGCAACCAGCAATCCAGCCAGCAAAAGGACGCCCCTTGCGAGCCGCCGGACAATGCCGCGCTTCCCTCTGCCGGTTGACGTCAAACCTTCACTTCCCAAGCCTGTTTTTGCGTGCTTGTAGAATGAAGTGCATTGCCTTAGCAAATCTTGCCATGACGACAGCCGACCTCGACACCCAGATCAAAGCCTGTGCCGCCGATATCGAGGCGTTTCTCGATAACCGGCTCCGATCCGATACGCTCCCTTCGCGCCTGCTCGCCGCCATGCGCCATGGCGCGCTCGATGGCGGCAAGCGCCTGCGCCCCTTTCTCGTGCGCGCCAGCGCCGCGCTCTTCGGCGTACTGCCGGAACAAAGCCTTGCGGCTGGCGGTGCGCTCGAAATGATCCATTGCTATTCGCTGGTCCACGACGATCTGCCCGACATGGACAATGACGAGTTGCGTCGTGGCAAGCCCACCGTCTGGAAGGCCTTCGATCCCGCTCTGGCGATCCTTGCTGGCGATGCGCTGCTGACCGAAGCCTTTGTGCTGTTGTCCGATCCGCAGACCCATCCCGATCCTTCCATCCGCTCCGAACTGATCGCGGCGCTTTCGCTCGGCGCAAGACAGATGGTCGAGGGACAGGTGCTCGACATCGAAGGCGAAACGACGCCCCTCGATGAGGATGGCATCTTCAAGATGCAGGCTTTAAAGACCGGCGCCCTGATCCGCACCGCCGCTGAAATGGGAGCAATTCTGGGTCACGCCGATATCGAACAGCGCGCTGAATTGCTCCGCTACGGCGTCTCCGCCGGCCTCGCCTTCCAGATCGCCGACGACATTCTCGATGTCACCGCGAGTTCTGACGCGCTTGGCAAGACCGCAGGCAAGGACGTTGCCCAGAACAAGTCGACCATCGTGGCCCTGCGCGGTCTCGAAACCGCCCACCAAATTCTCGACCATGCCGTAGCCGGTGGCCTCGATGCGCTTAAAGGTTTCGGCCCCAAGGCAGATACTCTGCGCGCTCTGATCCGTCACTTCGCCGCGCGGGAAAGCTGACATGCTCACCCTCGAACCTCATTTGCCGCCGGTTCCGGTCATCGAAACCCCGCGCGTCGTTCTGCGGGGCCACCGTCCCGAAGATTTCGACGCTTTTCATGGCATATGGTCGGACCCTGAAGTGGTTGCGATGATCACGGGCCGGCCGTCAGCCAAATCCGACAATCAGACGCGCCTGATGCGCCATATCGGCCACTGGTCCGCCTTCGGCTGGGGCTATTGGGCGGTGGAGGACAAGGCGACCGGCCTTTTTGTAGGCGATGTGGGTTTTGGCCAGTTCCGCCGCGATATGAACCCATCGATCGATGGCATACCCGAAATGGGCTGGGTGCTCTCCCCCCCTTTCCAGGGCAAGGGCTATGCCACCGAAGCTGGCCTCGCCGCATTGGAATGGATGGACAAGGCCATGCCCGGCACGAAAACCTGCGCCATTTTCCATCCCGATAACCAGGGCTCCATGCGCGTGGCTGAAAAGCTCGGTTTTTCGTTCTGGACGATGGGGACGTTCAAGGGCGAAGATACGCCGGTTTATGTGCGCGCGGCAGCAGAGGAGCGGGGAAGATAATGCGGCTCCTCTCGGTCAATGTCGGCAAGGCGCAGCCGATCGCAACCAAGTCGGGATCGACCGGCATCTTCAAGGTGCCGCAACCGGGCACTGTCCATATCGGGCCCCTCGGCCTCAAGGGTGATGCGATCGTCGATACCAAACATCACGGCGGCCCCGACCAGGCCGTCTATTTATTCGGCCAACCCGATTACGATTGGTTCGCCCAGTCCGAAAACCGTCCGATGCATCCTGGCCTGTTCGGCGAAAACCTCACGGTGAGCGAACTCGAAAGCGCCACTGTCCGGGTCGGCGACCGGTTCGACATCGAAGGGGTTCTGCTGGAAATCACCTATCCCCGCATCCCCTGCGTCACCCTTGCCGCACGCCTGGGTGATCCGACATTCGTCAAACGCTTCCACGCCGCCAAACGTCCTGGCGTTTATGCGCGTGTGCTGAAGCCAGGTTTTGTCGAGGCCGGGATGACACTCATGTGGGAAAAGGCAGCGTCCGACGCGCCCTTGGCCATCGATTTGATGTGACGTCCGGTTTTCGCCGCTCAAGTGACTTGGTATTAGCGGCCCACCAGCAGCTTGCGCATGGGAAACCCCAAGGCACCGCGCCATTCAATCGGTTCTCCGTCATCGACATACCCGCGTGCACGGTAGAAGGCGCGGGCCGTTTTCGTGCTCGTTAGTTTCGCGCTACCGTGTCCGGCCTCGATAATCGCCGCTTCCAGGCTCTTGAGCAGGCCTGAGCTCACGCCCGTAAATCGTGCTTCAGGCGCCACGTAGTTTAAGGTGATCTCGCCAGCCCTGTTGCCGGCGCCGACGCCAGCTATCGATTCGGCGCGCTCCGCAACCATCACGAAAATATCCGGATGCTCAATCAGCGTCGCAACGAATTCGGGCGTTTTGTTCGCCGACCAACCTGCGATGATATCGGGATCGCTATGATGATCTTCCATGCAAAGCTCGATAATCGAACGCCTCATCACGTCCGCGGAAGCTGCGGCATCGGCCGGATTGGCTGGTCTGAATATGATTTGCGATCTCGCAGTCATTCCGCTGCCGGTCGCGACAGCCCAGCTCCGAATCGCCGCTCGATATAGTCGGCCACCATGCGCTTGAACTGATCGGCCACATCGGCACCCTTGAGGGTCGCCACCTTCTCGCCCTCGATAAACACCGGAGCCGATGGTGCCTCGCCCGTTCCGGGCAGCGAAATGCCGATGTCGGCATGCTTGCTTTCACCTGGTCCATTGACGATGCAGCCCATTACCGCCACCGACATCGCCTCCACGCCTGGATATTTCTCGCGCCATTCGGGCATCGATGACGACAGATGATCCTGGATTTCCTTGGCCAGCGTCTGGAACGTCGTCGAGGTCGTGCGCCCGCATCCCGGGCATGCCGCCACCACTGGCACGAACTGCCTAAAGCCCATCGTCTGGAGGAGTTCCTGCGCCACCTTGACCTCGAGCGTCCTGTCTCCGCCCGGTTCCGGGGTCAGCGAAATGCGGATCGTATCGCCAATGCCCTGCTGGAGGAGAATCCCCATCGCCGCCGAGGAGGCGACGATCCCCTTGGATCCCATCCCCGCCTCGGTGAGCCCCAAGTGCAGGGCATAATTAGAGCGCGCGGCCAACTCCCGATAGACTGCAATGAGCTGCTGGACGTCGGAAACCTTGGTCGAGAGGATAATCCTGTCTCGACCCATCCCGAGCTCTTCAGCTCTTTCTGCAGAATAAATCGCCGAGCGGATGATCGCCTCACGCTGCACATGCGCTGCGCTCCAAGGTTCGGCGCGTCCCGCGTTTTCGTCCATCAGCGCCGTCAGCAATTCCTGGTCGAGCGAACCCCAATTGACCCCGATCCGCACGGGCTTGTCATGTTTGAGGGCAATTTCGATCATCTGGGAGAACTGCTTGTCGCGCTTGTCCTTGAACCCGACATTGCCCGGATTGATCCGGTATTTTGCCAGCGCTTCGGCACAGGCGGGATGATCGGATAAAAGTTTGTGCCCGATATAGTGGAAATCGCCCACGAGCGGCACATCCACGCCAAACACCATCAGCCGGTCGCGGATATGGGGCACGGCGGCGGCGGCTTCGTCGCGGTCAACCGTAACGCGCACGATCTCAGAACCGGCCCGCGCCAGCGCCATCACCTGCCGGACGGTCGCATCGATATCGGCGGTATCGGTATTGGTCATCGATTGAACGACGATGGGCGCACCGCCCCCGACCGTCACCCCGCCGACATTGACGCCAACCGTTGTTTTCCGTTCAGCCGGACCGGCCATCTGCTGTCCCGCGATATTCAATCAGAGTTGCGCCACACATACGCTTCCAACCTTCCGGGCGCAACGTCTCAACCGTGTGACGTCTCGGGAGCCGTCTAGGAAGCCGGATTTACGCCTAAAATTGGGCAAGTTTGGAACAAAAACACCCACCAGCGCTTTACCGCTGACACGATTTGACGTGCGAGGACCTACCCAATGACACTTTCTACTGTTCTTCTCATTATCCTGATCCTGCTCCTTATCGGCGCGCTTCCCACCTGGGGCTATTCCCGAGCCTGGGGATATGGGCCGACCGGCATACTTGGCGCAGTTCTCGTTGTCGTCCTGATCCTGATGCTAATGGGAATGATCTAGCACTCCCATAAAGAGACGGGCAGTCGTCCCCTGCCCGTCCCTCCCCTCTCCCAGGGACTATTCGAGCCTGATGAGCAGGTCCTTGGCGTCGATCTGGTCGCCGGGCCTGACAAGTACCTCGGCGATCACGCCGTCGGTTTCCGCGTGGATGGCGGTTTCCATTTTCATCGCTTCGATCGAGACCAGCACATCACCTGCTTCGATCTTCTGACCGGGTTGAACGGCGAGCGTCGAAATGACCCCCGGCATGGGCGCGCCGACCTGCTTTGCGTCCCCCAGCACCGCCTTTGGGCGCACGACGATTTCGCCCGCCTTGAGGCGGTCGGGAACCGAGACTGTGCGCGGCTGGCCGTTAAGGTCGAAGAATACCTTGACGCGCCCCTTCTCGTCGGTTTCCGACCGCCCGAGATATTGCACCACCATGGTTTTTCCTTTTTCGAGATCGACCATGATCTCATCGGACGGATCGAGCCCGTAGAAATAGACTGGCGTCGGCAATACCTCGGTCGGACCGTAATTGTCCTGTGCCTTCACGAATTCGGTAAAGACCTTTGGATACATTAGGTATGAGGCAAGCCGATAATCGTCGAGTTCGGTCCCTGCCGCGGCCTCGGCCTTCCTGCGTTCTTCCTCGAGATCGGCAGGCTTGAGATAGGCGCCCGGCCTCTCGGTCATCGGCACCTTGCCCTTGAGGACCTTCTTTTGCAGTGCCTGGGGGAAACCACCCGGCGGCTGGCCGAGATCCCCGGCAAAGAAACCGACGACCGAATCGGGGAACGAAATTTCCTTGTCCGGGTTCTCGACATCGGCGCGCGACAGCCCGGACGAAACCATGGCCAGCGCCATGTCGCCCACAACCTTGGAACTCGGGGTCACCTTGACGATGTCGCCGAACATGAGGTTCACGTCGGCATAGGCCTGCGCGACCTCGTGCCAGCGCGTCTCAAGCCCCATCGACCGCGCCTGCTCCTTGAGGTTCGTGAACTGGCCCCCCGGCATTTCGTGAAGATAAACTTCCGAGGCGCCTCCCTTAAGATCGGATTCGAAAGCGCGATATTGGGCACGCACGGCCTCCCAATAGAACGAGATTTCCCGGATCGCCTTGGCATCGAGCCCGGAATCGCGCTCGGTCCCCGCCAGCGCCGCAACCAGCGAGCCGAGCGTCGGCTGGCTCGTCGTGCCCGAAAACGCATCCATCGCCGCATCGACCGCGTCGACGCCGACCTCGCAGGCCGCAAGGACAGTCGCTGCCGACGCGCCGGAGGTATCGTGGGTATGGAAGTGGATGGGCAGTCCGATCTCGACCTTGAGTGTCTGGAACAGCTTTTTCGCCGCCGCCGGCTTCATGAGGCCCGCCATGTCCTTGACGCCCAATACATGCGCACCGGCGGCCTCGAGCTCTTTTGCGAGATTGACGTAATATTTGAGGTCGTACTTGGCCCTGTCGGGGTCGAGCATGTCACCGGTATAGCAGATGACGCCCTCGCAGACCTTGCCTGCCGCGTTGACCGCATCCATCGCGACCCGCATGTTCTCGACCCAGTTGAGACAATCGAACACGCGGAAGATGTCGATCCCGCCTTCCGCGGCCTGGCTGACGAAGAACTGCACGACGTTGTCGGGATAGTTGGTGTAGCCCACCCCGTTCGCCCCGCGCAAAAGCATCTGCGTCAAGATATTGGGCGCTTCCTCCCGGACCTTGCGCAACCGTTCCCAGGGATCCTCGTTGAGGAACCGCATGGCGACGTCGAACGTCGCCCCGCCCCAGCACTCGAGCGAAAAGAGTTCGGGCAGGCCGCGGCTGTAGGCCTTGGCGATCGCCGCTATGTCATAGGTCCGCATCCGCGTGGCCAGAAGGCTCTGATGTCCGTCGCGCATCGTGGTGTCGGTAAAAAGTACCCGAGTCTGCGCCTTCATCCAGTCGGCCAGCCCCTTGGGCCCCTGCCGGTCCAGGATCTGACGGCTCCCCTCGATCATCGAGAGCGGGGGATAGGCCGGGACCACCGGGGCTGCGGCGTGAGCGGGAGGCCTGGGCCGGTCGCGCACCTCTGGATGCCCGTTGACCGTCACGTCCGCGATATAGGTCAGGAGCTTGGTCGCCCGGTCCTTGCGCCTTTCGATATGGAACAGTTCGGGCGTCGTATCGATGAACCGCGTCGTATAGGTGTTGTTGCGGAACGAGGGGTGGGCGATGATGTTTTCAAGGAACGCCAGGTTGGTCGACACCCCGCGAATGCGGAATTCGCGCAGCGCACGATCCATGCGCGCAATCGCCTCCTCGGGTGTCGGCGCCCACGTGGTCACCTTTTCGAGCAGGGGATCGTAATAGCGGGTGATGACCGCCCCCGAGTAGGCCGTCCCGCCGTCTAGCCGCACACCGAACCCGGTCGCCCCGCGATAGGCCGTTATGCGGCCATAATCGGGAATGAAGTTTTCCTCGGGGTCCTCTGTGGTCACGCGGCATTGCAGGGCATGGCCATTGAGCCGGATGTTCTCCTGGGAAGGTACCCCCGATTCCGGCGTCCCGATCACCGCCCCGTCCATTATCCGGATCTGCGCCTTGACGATATCGATGCCCGTAACCTCCTCGGTCACGGTGTGCTCGACCTGGATACGCGGATTGACCTCGATAAAATAGAACTCGTCGCTATCGGCATCCATGAGGAATTCGACGGTCCCCGCGCAGCGATAGCTCGCTGCGTTGCCCAGCTTCAATGCCGCCTCGGTCAGGGCCTTGCGCGTTGCTTCCGAGAGATAAGGCGCCGGCGCGCGCTCGACCACCTTCTGGTTCCGCCGCTGCACCGAGCAGTCCCGTTCGAACAGATGGACCAGATTGCCGTGGTCGTCTCCAAGCAGTTGCACCTCGACGTGTCGCGCCCGCTCGACGAGCTTTTCGAGATACATCTCGTCCTTGCCGAACGCGGCCTTGGCCTCGCGCTTGCCTTCGGAAACTTCGTGGCGAAGTTCCTTGGCCGAATTGATCCGGCGCATGCCGCGCCCGCCGCCGCCCCAGCTCGCCTTGAGCATCAGGGGATAGCCGACCTTTTCGGCCATCTTCTCGACTTCGTTGAGATCGTCGGGCAGGGGCTCGGTGGCCGGCACCACCGGCACCCCGGCCTTGACGGCCATGTTTCGCGCCGCGACCTTGTTGCCAAGGTCGCGCATGGTCTGGGCTTTGGGCCCAATAAAGACGATCCCGGCATCGGCACAGGCTTCGGCGAATTCGGGGCTCTCGGACAACAGCCCGTAGCCGGGATGGATGGCATCGGCCCCCGAAATCCGCGCGACGCGGATATATTCCTCAATCTGGAGATAGGCTTCGACCGGCCCCTTGCCCTGTCCGATCAGATAGGCCTCGTCCGCCTTGAACCTGTGCAGCGCCAGCTTGTCCTCTTCGGCAAATACGGCGACCGTCTTGAGCCCCAGTTCATTGGCCGCACGGAACACCCGAATGGCGATTTCACTGCGGTTGGCGACAAGGATCTTCTTGATCGGCATAAAGGCGGGCCCCTTTTTCCTCGAAAGCCTCGGACGCCGCGATTGTGATCTCCGAAGGGAAACCCGCGTCCATTGGGCTTTGGTCTAAGACGTCGAACGTTCAGGCCGCGACAGACGGCAACCAGAATATTTCATCAGGGAAAACCCTGAAACCACACCCCAAGGTGCGCAGGATCACGATAGCGGTTTATCGAGATGGGCAGCCAGATGGCTGATGTCATACCCGGCATGTGCTGCCGCGGTGATGATTTCCCCCGCGTCGCGCCCGCCCGCCTGGCTAAGGGCCCAGAGCGTGGTCGAACGCGTGCCCGAGCGGCAATAGCAGAACACAGGACCCGAACGGGTCTCGAACACCTGCCGCGTTGCCGCAATCATCTGGGGGGTTACACCCTCACGTCCCATCGGGATTTCGACATAGTCGATTCCCGCAGCTTTGGCGGCAGCGGCGATCTCGGCGCCGGAGGGCTGATCGGGCGCTTCGCCGTCGGGGCGATTATTGACGATGACCGAGAAGCCGGCAGCCTTGATGGTTGCGACGTCCTCGGGCTGGATTTGCCCCGCGACGCTCACCTCGTCGTTGATCTTCCTGATCTCCAAGACCCCACACTCCCACCCCGGTTTCGGTACCGCCCTTATGCCACCGCCCTACCCGCTAGGCAACAGACGTGCTGCCCCTCTATCGGGCCTGCCGGCTCGCCCCGGTCTCGGCGTCCATTCCCGTCCAGTGGCGCCAGATCTGAGGCCGGGTGAGGATGAAATGGGTTGCGACCTCCTCCGGGCTGGCCTCGTGCTCGGTCTGCCAGGCGAGCAAACGGTTCATCTCCTCGAGCGGCATCTGCGCGCGACCGAAATAGGCCGCAATTTCGGGCGCGTTGACGAAAACCCATTCAGCCAACGCGATCACCACCGTATCGGGTGCATAACGAGAGGCCCCGAAAGGCATGCAATCGGCGATCGCCATGCATTGCGCGTTCCCCAGGTCGAAATCCCCCATGTCGAGCGCCACGAGATCGAGCCGGGAAATAAGCCCGTTGGGCTGCCAGTAATAGGTCAGCACCGGCTCGCGCTGGGCCACCTTGTCGGCAATCGTCCTGTCGAGCGTGAACCGGTCGAACGGCTCGACGGCATTGAACCGGTCGGAAAGCCCGTAAGCTGCAATCATCTTGGCAGTGAGGAGATTGCAGGCCCAATCTGCTGGACAGGAAACGATCTGCGCCCGGTGCGCGCTGTTCGGCGCGAAAACGCGCCAGTAATCGCCCAACTGGCTCGCGGCAGTCAGCCCGGGATGATTTTCGAGCACGTAACGGGGAACGAACCAGGCTTCCAGCGCCCCGCCCGAAAACGTGTCTCCGGCCGCACGCAGGGCTTGTGCCCTGAGCGCCCCATTCCAGATATCGGCATGACGCGACGCCCAGATTTCGGGGGCGACTGCGGGTTGGCGCGTAGTGGTCATCGAGGAGATGGTGGCTTCCGGATCGCCCGGAACGGTCCTTACCGAGCACCCGAAGCGCGCGGCGATGACCCGCGCGTGAATGTGGGCAAGTATGGCCGCCGAGGGCCAGCCCATTTCGGCTATCGTAAAATCGTCCGAGGCACAGGGCTTGTCGGGCACCGCTGCCCTGGGGCCCGTCGTACTGCCGAACGGGCGCGTCTCGAGCACCTGCACCTGACCCGCAGCGGCAAGCGGGAAGAAAGCAAGCGCGCACCCCACCAGAAATGGCACAATTGAGCGAGACATGGACTTCCGGGTGAACATGGATTTCAACATTCCGGCAAACTGGCAAAACCCGCACCGTTAAGCAACTGACGGAACGGACAAATCGCGCACGAAATCTGATGACTCGACGGGCGAGAATATGCAATTGTTTCGACCGCAGGGGTGTCAGCGAGTGGCCCCCGGTCCTGCCCTGGGACACGTTCAGAACGGCCGGCCATCGGCGCGATCGTGCCTTGGGGTAAAGAACATTGAGGGATATTCATGCACCAGTTCAAAAAAGCTTTGACCCTTGCGGTCGCAACCAGCGTGCTCGGCGCCGCCGTTCCTGCACTTGCACAGGACGCAAAAATCGGACTTCTGATGGACCTGACCGGGCCGATCGAGAGCCTTGCGCCCCCGATCCTTGCCGGTGCGGAACTGGCTATCGCCCACGTCAACGAGCAGGGCGGCATTCTCGGCGGCCAGACGCTCGGCACCGCAATCGGCGATTCAGCCTGTGACGCAACCACCTCGAGCGGCTCTGCCGACCGTCTCGTCAATACCGAGCAGGTCACCGCCATCGTTGGCGCCCTGTGCTCGGGCGCGACCATCGGCGGCGCCAACGCAGCAGCCATACCGGGCAATGTCGTGATGATTTCCCCGGCTTCGACCGCCGGCGCGCTCACCACGCTCGACGACAACGACCTCGTGTTCCGCACGACGCCCTCGGACGCCTTCCAGGGCGTTTCGCTCGCCGAACTGCTGATCGAAAAGGGCATCAACGAAGTCGCCGTCACCTATGTGAACAACGACTATGGCTCCGGCCTCGCCAGCGACTTCACCGGCCGTTACGAAGAGCTCGGTGGCACGGTTGCGATCAGCCTTGCCCATGAGGAAGGCCGCGCAGACTATCGCGCCGATCTCGGCTCGCTCGCTGCGTCCGGTGCGATGGACCTCCTGATCATTGCCTATGCCTCGGGTTCGGGTCAGACGATCCTTCGCCAGGCTGTCGAGAGCGGCGATTTCACGTCTTTCATCGGTGCCGACGGCATGGTGGGCGACGAGCTTTTCACCGGCATCGATACCGCTGCGGTCGAAGGTATGTTCGCTACGCGCGCCGGCACTTACGAAGGCGACGCGATTGGTGTCTTTGCCGAGCTGGCCGAGGCCGCCGGCGTCGCACCCGACGCGGTCTATGCCGCCCAGGCTTACGACGCGGCGTTCCTGCTGGCCCTCGCGATTGAAAAGAACGGCTCGGCTTCCCGCGACGGCATCTCCGCCGCTCTGCGCGACGTCGCTTCCGAACCCGGTGAAGTGATCCTTCCGGGCGAATGGTCCAAGGCTCTTGAAATTCTCGCCGCCGGCGGGGACATCAACTACGAAGGCGCCTCGGGCTCGCACGAATTCGACGAGAACGGCGACGTTGCCGGTATCATTCTCGAATACGTAGTGCGCAACGGCTCGTGGGTTGAGGTTGGCTCCGTCCAATAAGCGGAACAGCGATAAATCAAGAGGCCCGGATCTTGCGATCCGGGCCTTTTTGTTCCCGCACCTCGGGGACGCTGCTATCCTGAACTGTTGCGCAGGGTGCCCGATATATCGAATAACAGGCCAAGCGCATTTTTAACTGAACGAACTGAACGAAAATCGTTCAGTTCGTTCAGTTATACTTTTAATCGTGCCGCCGCACGAATTCTGGCAGCAGACCCTTAGGTGCAAACCGCAATGCAACGGTGATCACCAGGCCGAGGACGAACACCCGCATCTGCACTGAGCGGGACGAAATATCGGGAATGGCGCCCCATCCCATGTCGGACGAGAAGTTGGAAAGCGTCTGGAACAGTGCCTGGGCCAAGGGTTCGGACAACATCCAAACGATATAGATGAGCAGTCCCCCAAGCAATGCGCCGAAATTATTGCCAGCACCCCCAACGATCAGCATAACCCAGATGACGAAGGTATGATGGATCGGCTGGTAGCTAGAGGGATCGTATATCCCGACGAACGAGACGAGAATCGCCCCGCCGATCCCCATTAACGCGGAGCCGAACACGAAGAGTTCAAGCTGGCGCCGCGTCACGTCCTTACCCATCGATCCAGCAGCGACATGGTTGTCGCGGATAGCACGCATCATGCGGCCCCACGGGCCGTTATAGGCCCGATGGATAAGGAACAGAGCGACCACGACGACTCCCACAACGACGAGGAGAAACCCGAGGCGGGCATAGATGAAGCTCGATGCCGGGTCATACCCCCAGCTCTGAAAGGTCTGCGGATTGGGCACGGGCCAAGGAATGGGCGAAACCGTCAGCGTGCCGCGCGTCAGCCATTCGACGTTCTTGATCACCGCACGCAGGATTTCGGCGATGCCGATGGTGGCGATGGCGAGGTAATCGGTCCGCAGCCCAAGGCTCACCTTGCCGACGAAAAATCCGATACCGGCGGCAAGCAGCCCGCCGAACGCCCAGCCGAGCAGTACCGGCAGCCCCAACCCGCCGACCCAGCCGGACTGGCTGATGATATAGCTGGCGGCCGGATCCATCTGCGAGCGGAAGAGGATATAGGCGACAAACCACGCCAGGACGATCACCATCCCGCGCCACTTCCCCGTGATACCCACACGCTGGACGTTGTGTGCAAGAATGATCATGGCCGCACCGGCCACGGCGGCGAGCAGGGTCAGCCCCAACATCGCCGGCCCGTTCGAAACCCAGAATGCCTCGTTCACCGGATAGGAGATGAAGGTGACGCCAAACCCGCCAAGCATCAGCATCCCAAGGATGCCGAAATTAAACAGCCCGCCAAACCCCCATTGGATGTTGAGCCCCATCGCGATCAGCGCGAAGGCGAAGGCTTCGACCATCAGGCGCACCGTGAACGGCGACCCCATGAACAGCCCCACACCGACTATGAGAAGGAACAGCCCCGAGAAAAGGCCGACATAGCGCATCGTCATGTCGAGGCTCCCTTGAAGATACCCGTGGGCCTGACAAGCAGTACGACGACAAGGATGATGAAGGCGACGGTGAGCTTATATTCGGACTGCACCAAAGCAAGCGATCCGGGAATTTCGAACCAATCGGGAAGGGCCGCGCGGAAGGGCCTCAAAAGCACGGCCCAGTTGAAAACCGCAAGCGTTTCCGCAAAGCCGAGCAGGAAGCCGCCGGCGATCGCGCCATAAGCATGCCCAAGCCCTCCGACGATGGCCGCCGCAAAGATTGGCAGGAGAATATTGAAGGCGAGGTCGGGTTTGAGCGAAACGTCGAGCGCCAGCATGGCTCCGGCCATGCACGCAAGGGCTCCGGCGATAACCCACGTCACGCGCACGACGAGCCGCGTGTTGATCCCCGATACGCGGGCCAGGTCGGCATTGTCGGCCATCGCCCGCATCCCCTTGCCCAACCGCGAGCGGGTGAGGAAATAATGGAGCGCGATGACGGCAATGGCTGTCAGGACGACGAGCAACAACTGCGGCTCGGTGAACGAGATCGGCCGCGTTACCCCCTCGAAAGGCAGATCGATGCGGATCAGCTTCTTGGGCTCGCCATCAAAAAATGAACGCGTCGAGGATCCAAAGAACAGCCGGATCAACCCCTGGATCATCATGGTGACCCCGATCGAGGCGATCAGAAGCGTTACCGGTTTGGCGCCACGGGCGCGCAGGGGTGCATAGAACCCCTTGTCGATGCCAAGCGCCAGCACCGCCGCGATACCCATAGCCAAGGGCAGGACGACAAATCCGGTCGGCAGCGGAAAGGCGATGCCAAACCCGGCGACAATCGCGGCAAGGATAAAGGTGATGAACCCGCCGAGCGTCATCATGTCGCCATGTGCAAAATGGGCAAAGCGCAGGATGCCGAAGATCAAGGTGATGCCGACGGCCCCAAGCGCATAGATCGAACCGAGCACGACCCCGCCGATTACCACCTGGTTGAAAAAGAAAACAAGCTCGTTCATCCGGCGGTCAACCCCCAAGGAAACTTTTGGCCACGTCGGGATCGTCGAGCAATTCGCGGCCCGTACCGGTAAACCGGTTCTGCCCCGACGCGAGGACGAACCCCTTGGACGCGAAGGCAAGCGCCTGGCGCGCATTCTGCTCGACCATCAATATGCCGACGCCGGCTTTGTTGATTTTGACGACCTGCTCGAAGATTTCCATCATGTAGCGCGGGGAAAGTCCGGCCGAAGGCTCATCGAGCATGAGCAATCTCGGCTTGCTCATCAGCGCCCGGCCCATCGCCACCATCTGGCGCTGACCGCCCGAAAGCTCACCTGCGTTCTGGCGCCGCTTGGCCTTCAGATCGGGAAACATCTCATAGACCATCTCGAGGCTGTCGCTGAGATCGTCGCGCCGCGTGAACGCGCCCATCTCGAAATTCTCGTGCACGGTCATCGATGTAAAGACGTTATGCTCCTGGGGAACGAAGGAAAGGCCCAGCGGGACCAGCCGGTCCGCTTCCCAATTGGTGATCTCCTGCCCGTCGAAGGAGACGGTTCCTTCGCTCACCTTCAAAAGCCCAAATATGGCCTTGAGTGTCGTGGATTTTCCCGCCCCGTTCGGTCCAACGATCACCCCGATGTCGGAGGCATCGATGGCAATGTCGACACCGTTGAGAATGGGCGCCCCACCATAACCGGCCTGAACGTTCCTGAGCTCGACGAGACTCATTGGACGGCCTCCACCGGTGCGCCGAAATAGGCCTCGACGATCTGCGGATTGCGGCGCAACTCCTCCATCGTACCCTTGGCGATGACTTCGCCCTGCGCCATCACGATCACCGGGTCGCACAGCCGCGCGATAAGATCCATGTCGTGCTCGATAACAAAGAAGGTATAGCCGAGCTCGCGGTTCATGCGCTCGATATTGGCCGCCAGATCGTTGAGAAGCGTCTTGTTGACGCCTGCTGCCACCTCGTCGAGCAGCACCACCTTGGCATCCACCATCATGGTGCGGCCGAGCTCGAGGAGCTTTTTCTGCCCCCCGGAGAGGTTGCCGGCAAACTCGTTCTTGACGTGGCCGAGATTGAGAAAATCGATAACCTCCAGGGCCTTCTGCCGAAGCTCGGACTCGCGCCGCGCCGCAAGTCCGGGCCTGAACCAGAGATTGGAGAGATATTCTCCCGGCTGATCGCCGGGCACCATCATAAGGTTTTCGAGCGCCGTCAGCTGCGAGAATTCATGGGCAATCTGGAACGTCCTCAACATGCCCAGCCTGAATAGCTGGTGCGGCTTGAGCCCGGTAATGTCCCGTCCGTCAAAGACAATCCGGCCGTCCGAGGGGACGATATTACCCGCCACCATGTTGAAGAGCGTCGTCTTGCCCGCCCCGTTCGGCCCGATAAGCCCGGTGATCGATCCCCGCGCGACCTCCAGCGAGCAGCCGTTGACCGCCAAAAGCCCGCCAAAACGCTTTGAGACGTTGCGGACCTCGATAATAGCATCAGATATCAATGCCGACCTTGCCCTTGTGATGGTTTGTGCACTTTCGGGACGTGCTGCCCAAATTGGCGGCATCTGCACACAAGCTGGCCGCCCGGTCAACTCTTACCGCTGGTCACAGCGCCGCGAGGACGGCCTTGGCCGTGGATATGTTGCACGCAAGCGGTATGTCGTAGAGCATCGCCAGCCGGGTCAGGGCCTTGACGTCGACATCGTGCGGCAGCGCCGTAAGGGGATCGATGAAGAAAAAGAGAGCATCGAGCCGTCCTTCGGCAATCATCGCCCCGAGTTGGGCATCCCCGCCCAGTGGCCCGCTCTTGAGGCGCGTGATGGAGAGCCCTGCGCCTTCGGCGACACGCCCCCCGGTCGTGCCGGTTCCGTAAAGCTCGAACCGGACGAGCCGTTCGCGGTTTTCCCGCGCGAAGGCGACCATGTCGTCCTTCTTGTCGTCGTGGGCCACCAGCCCGATCCGCTTAGCTGCCATCGATGACCCTTGCACCAGCCAGTCACAAGGTTCAATCACAATGCGGCGCGGGAGCCAAGCTCAACCGTTTGGATCGATGTTGAAAAACTGTTGGTGAAGCGGAAGGTGCGCCGCCCCTGCCATTGCTGCCCGCGGCCCGAGCCGCCCCTGCCGGATCAAGGGCACCCGTCCCAGCGGGGACGGCAACCCTGCGAGCACCGGTTCCACGCGAGCGATGAGCGCGGCAATGAGATCGCCTGGCAAGAATCCGTCCACCACCACCGCGCCAGGGTCGAACGCGCATTGGGTGTTGACGATCAGATGCGCAAAAACATGCGCGGCTTCGTCAAGCCAGGCCCCGACCGCGCGAGGATAGGAATGCCAGTCCCATTCCGGTCCAAGATCGCCCCACGAGGACGCCATGTGGACATTGAGCGCGCGCCGGAGGCCGACACCGGAAACCACCGTATCGGCGCGGACGCTCAACCCGTCTGGACCCGGAACCACCATGCCGCCCAGCATCGTTCCGCTGGCGCCGGGCGCCGCAAACCCGCCATGGGCCGAAACGATCCCGCCCATGAGCAAGGTGCCAAGAAAGAAATAGGCGAACTCGCCGCCTGTCCGCTGGCCGGCCCTGGCTTCGGCACCCGAAGCCGCAGAACCGAAACCGGCCGGCCACACGGGCATGTCGATCCGCTGGGAAAGCTCGGCGCCGAAATCGCGCTCCGCCCAGTCCCTAACGACCTCCAATGGCGCGTCCAGTGCCGCCAGGTAGCGGTCGAACGCACCAGGAAGTGCAAGGCCCAGCCCCGCGAGCCGTCGCCGAGCTGCTTTCGGCAATACTGCCGTCAGCCGATCCACGGCCAGCACGATGCGCTCGAGCGTATCATCGAAGCCGGGATGGTCGTGGCTGAAGCTGTCTTCCGCCAGCACCTTGCCAGAAAGATCGCTCAAGCACAGCATCGTCCGGCGCCAGCATAAGGCCACGCCAACGCCGAAAGCCCCGTCGGGTTTGAGGAACAGGGGTGTCGCCGGCTGCCCCCGCCGCCCCCGCAGCACGCCCCCTCGCTCGATCAGCCCTTGCGAATCGAGGGAACGGAGAATCACCGAGATGGTCTGCGCCGCAAGCCCGGTGCGCCGCGCGAGCTCTGCGTTGAACAAACCGGGATCCCGGTCGAGCACCGAAAGCAGGACGCGCTCGTTGTAGCGTCGCAAATCGGATTGCGAACCGCCACGATCGGTAAAACTTCTGCTTGGAGGAGATATGTCGTTCATGCCACCACACCCCGAAGGCGCGATCATGCCCGACAAATTTGAAGAGTCAAATAGGTAATGGTATTTATATATTAAAAAAACCGCTACCGGCCGACCGGCAGCGGTTTGGGTGGCTGTAAACCGGTCCCTTCGGCGGCCTCGCTACGAGAGGACCCCGATGACCGCCTCGATGCGCTTCTTCATCGTCGCCGCGTCGAACGGCTTGATGATGTAATTGTTCACGCCGCATTCTATGGCCTCCTTGACCTGCTCCTTATCGGAACGGCCAGTGGCCATGATGAACGGCATCCCCTGCGTGCGCGGATGTTTGCGCACCACCTTCAGAAGTGTCAGCCCGTCGACATCGTCCATGTTCCAATCGGAAATGATGAGATCGACATTGGTCTTTTCGAGCTTGGTCAATGCATCGCGACCAGACTTGGCCTCGATGATGTCTTTGAACCCGAGTTGGGTCAGGATGTATTTACAGATTCCGCGCATGGACTGCTGGTCATCGACGATCAGAACACTGACTGCACTGGCCTTCGGCATTGGGCCCTCGATCTCTTCACGTCTCGCGCCTCCAGATCGACATCGGGCGGCGCGGATAGGTGTTCGGACTAAACTACTCTGGAGCGACCCTTTCGGGCACACCCTGTTTGCACGGACTCTAGGCTAGGAAGCGTTACCATTCCCTCAATCTGCGCCAGCGATTTAGGCGGCGGCCTTGAGTTTCAAAAGCGCGGCGACAAGGCGTCCCGCGATCTTTTCGACCGGGGCTTCCTCGACCACCGCGCCAAGTTCGGCGGCGACTTTCGGCATTCCATAGATCAGCGCCGATCCTTTTGATTGCCCGATCGTGAACGCACCCGCCTCGCGCATGGATTTGAGTCCTTGGGCGCCATCGCGCCCCATGCCCGTAAGGATTGCCCCCACGGCCATCGGTCCCACAACCTTGGCCACGGACGCAAAGAGCACGTCAACACTGGGCCTGTGACCCGAGGTCGCCTCGTCCTGGGTTACCCGGCATTTGAGCTGCCCCGAACTTTTCTCGACCCTCAGGTGATTGTCCCCCGGCGCAACATATGCGGTGCCCGGCTCGAGCGGCAGCCGGTCGACTGCCTCGACCACCTTCACGGCGACCAGCTCGTTGAGTCGGTGTGCGAACCGGGCAGTGAAGCCTTTCGGCATATGCTGGGCGATGACGATGGGTGGGCAATCGGGGGGGATTTGCGAGAGCACCTGCCGGATCGCCTCCACCCCGCCGGTCGACGCACCGATGGCGATCAGCGCGCCGCTCGGCGCTGCCGCGGTCTTGAGCGGAAGGTCTGGCGCCGGCGCGCGATGCGCGCGGGCCTGCACGTCGGACGCCGCGGCAAAGCGGACCTTTTCGCGCACTGTGGCGCCGAATGCCTCGAGCCCGCCCGAGAGGTCGTGGCCGGGCTTGGCGACAAAATCGACGGCGCCGAGTTCGAGCGCCAGCATTGTTTCGCTTGCCCCCTTGGTGGTGAGTGTCGAGACCATCACCACCGGCATGGGCCGCAAACGCATGATCTTTTGCAAGAAGGCCAGCCCGTTCATATTGGGCATTTCGATGTCGAGGGTCACGACGTCCGGATTCAGCGCCTTGATCTTGTCGCGTGCATCGAGCGGATCGTGCGCCGTGCCCACCACCTGGATGTCCCCATCCTGGATCAGGGTCTTGCTCAAGACATCCCGGATTAGTGCACTGTCGTCGACAACAAGCACCCTGATCATGCTGCATCCTTTGCGTTTGAATTGGCCTTGAGCTGATAGATCGTCTTGCCCACCAGCCGATATCCCTTGGATACTGCCTGCAGGTTCTCCGAATGCCCGATATAGAGAAAGCCGTCCGGTGCCAGAACGTGGCCGAGGCGGTCGAACAGTACCCCTTGGGTAGGCTTGTCGAAATATATGGCGACGTTCCGGCAGAAGATCGCATCGAACGGGCCCTTGACGGGCCAGGGCTCGATGAGATTGAGCAGCTTGAACGAGATGACGTCGCGCGCCGCCTGCGGGATGCGGATCGTGTCCGGCCCGGCCTTCTCGAAAAGCGCGGCACGTGCCGCCGAAAGCCCGTTGAGTTCGCCGATCGGATAGACGCCGGTTGCTGCCCGCGCGACGACGTTGGAATCGATATCGGTTGCGAGAATCCTGAAATCCCAGCGCTTGAGGTCCGGGAAGGCGGCCAGCAGGCAAAGCGCAATCGTATAAGGCTCTTGCCCTGTCGAGCAGCCCGCGGACCATATCCTGAGGCGCGGACGCCCCCGGCTCATGCGCGGCCGTTCGCTCATGAGATTGCCGACATGGGAAACCAGATGGTCGAAATGGTGATCCTCGCGGAAGAACCGGGTGAGGTTGGTGGTCAGCGCGTTGACAAAGACCTGGTCGTCCTCTGCGCTTCCCTTGGCTTCAAGGTAATCGATATAAGCGCTGAAGCTGGGGAGCCCCAGCGTGCGGACGATCTTTGAAAGGCGGGAAACGACGAGGGTGCGCTTGGCGTCCGATAGCGAAATCCCGGCGATCTTGTAAACCCGTTCCCGGATACGTGCGAATTCCTTGTCGCTGAGCGGAAATTCCCCTGCTTCCATCGCCCCACCTTCCCTTCACACGCGGCGGGACTTTTCCCCGTCCGGTTGTTGTGTTTCCCGTTCATCGCCCGCCAGCGCCCCGGCCTGAGCTTGCGCCCGGTCGACAAGCGCGCCAAGTTCGGACTGTGCCCGCGAAAGCGCGGCCCCGCCGTCGCCGAGCATTCCATCCATCCTTGCCGTTTCATCACTTAAATTCAGTAAATGAGCGTCGATATCGGCAAGGGCAGAGAGCAGCGTTTTGGCCTGCTCCGCACCAGCGCCGGCTTGCGCGAGGCTTTTCGAAACAAGGGCGCGGATCGATTTCGAGCTGCGCGACGAGGCCTGTGCAAGTTCGCGCACTTCGGCGGCCACCACGGCGAAACCGGCCCCTTTTTCCCCTGCGCGCGCCGCCTCGACGGCTGCATTGAGAGCTAGAAGGTTAGTGCGGAAGGACACGTCTTCGATGCCGGCAACCAATTGATCGATCTCCCGATTGAGCGTCTCGACGGCGCCGACCTGCTCATTGGCTTTTTGCGCCGCGAGATTGGCGGCACCGGCTCGCCCCCGCATCTCGGACTGGGTATCCGCCAGCCGCGTCGCACTCGACCGGCCCAGCTCGATTGCTTCCCGCACACTGTCTGACGACAACCGCGCCGCCTGCGCCGCCGCGCTCATTTCGCCAGCGCTCTTGCGACACATCTCTACGAGCGCGCCGATCCGTTCGAGGCGGCCCCGGACCTGCCTGTGAGCCTCGGCTTCGGCCGCGCGCGCTTCGTCCAGCGCTTCGATCGTCCCGGCGAGCGCCCGAACCTGGGGGGCGAGCCCGCCATTGACCGGCTGAAGATCAGCAGCCGCGCCGTCCCGGGCCAAGGCCGCTAGCGCGGCAGCGCTCTCATCGAGAGCAGCAATACCGAGATTGGCCGCTTCGAGATCGGGATTGCCCGACACCGCCGCAGTATCGAAGCGGAAACCGGTCTCTCCTCCGGCAAGCGCTTGTGTGAATGCGTACCAGTCCCTCTCGGCAACCACGACCCCTGGTCGCTCGAGCCCGATCAGCCAGCGATCCTGGCCGAGCGGGATGGAAATCGCCTGCCAGTCGTATCCGGCAAAGCGTATGCGCACCGATCCCGGCTTTTCGAGCCGGGGGACATCGGTACCCCATAGCGCTTCCACAGTTTCGGTCTCGGCGCATTCGGGCGCCCTAACCGCGATCCCGGAACTCATTTTTACGATTTTGCCATCGGCCGCTGCAATGAGGACCGGCTGGCCTATCTGCTCGAATGCCGCTTGATACAGCCTCGCCCTCTCGAGCCGCCCGCACAGATTGGCCACGATCTCGGAAACATGGGCCAACTCGTCCTTGGCGCCGACTGTGCCGCTGCCGATCGCTTCCCCGATCCGTGAAAGAGCGGCGCTTTGGCGCCTGTCGGCCTGAAAGGCGACAAGCCAGCCCACGAACGCCACGATGGCGGCGCCTGCCCCGAGGCCGGAGAAAACCATGGGTTTCGGCAATTCGGACAACAGCAATACCGCGCCCAGCCCCGAAAAGCCGAGCCATAGAAAAATGAGCAGCAGAGCCAGCCGCGTGCGGCGCATCCAGTTAAGCCTCGGGCGAGAATGCCGGAATCAGTATTCCAACCCTAGAGCCGCATGGTTAACGCTTTGTGAGCGCGCGGGCCTGTCCGTAACGAATTGATAACCGGCGCATCGGGCAGCTAGAAGAGTTCGATATCATCCTCGACCGGCTTGACGATCTGCCGCTTGGCAATGGCAAGCTCCTCGCGGACCAGCTGTGCGTTGTCGCGGCTGTCCAGGCGTTTCACCAGTGCGCGTCCCGTCGCGGGCTGGAACATCACACGGCGCGCAAAATTGCCGCCCATATCCTCGCTGGAAATGACGTAATTTTCGTTGCGCAGGAACTCGCGGACGAACTCGATGTTCTTTTGGCCAACATCGTTCATGCCGGCATGGATATTGCCGCCCCCGAAGACCTTGAATTCGAGATTGGACTTGCGGCCGGTCCCCTTGGAAAGGACCATGTTGATGAGTTGCTCCATCGCGAAGGCGCCGTAGCGCGCCGATTCCCCGAATCTGTCCTTGGATGAGCCCGATTGCGTGGCCAGCAGGAAATGGTTCATCCCGCCCACCCCCGCCACCTTGTCGCGCACGCAGGCAGAGATGCACGAGCCAAGAACGGTTGAGAGTGTCACCCCAGGGTCCCCTGAAACCAGGCAGTCGCCTTGATGGACGTTGGAAACCGTACCCCGCGAAAAATCGGCCGGGAATGACGTTGACGACATAGATAATGCAACCTCTGTTTGTTGCTTAACGTCCCTGTTGGATCGAATCCTCATCGATTAACCTTGCCGATTTGCTAATCGGCAAACCGCACCGCGATGAATCACGTATTTTTTCATTTATGTTGCCTTATTCAATCCTTTTGTTGGCACCTCGCGGGAAAAATGCCCGTACCCTCCTTGCCGTTAGGGGTTTTCTAACCCTGAGCAGGCAAGTGTTCGATATTGACGTTTACCGTGATCGCCGGTTTGGCCCTTTGCGATATCGTCAGTAAAAGCATTGCTCAGGAGTGCGTTGCATGGGGTTGCACAAACTGGCCAGGGAGCTGGAAGAAACCGCTCGCCAGACCGCAGAAATGGTCGACGGAATTACGGCCAGCCTCCTTACTTTGGGTGACACCTCCATCGACTGCAATGCGGCCCGCTCGACCGCAATCCGCCAGATCGTAGTAGCGCTGCAGATGCAGGACCGCATCGAGCAGCGCTGCCGCAACATGGCCGAAGCTGCGCGCAAGATGGCCGACCTTCACGACGGCGTCGACAAGGTCTCGAGCGAAGGCGTATGGTCCTCGTTGACGCTCGACGAGTTGCGCGACGAAGCGCTCTCGGGAATCGCCGCCCGTACCAATTCGGGCGAAATCGAATTTTTCTAATCTGCGATTCGGCCTCCAGCGCTGCGCGTAGGCCGTAACGGTTGACGCGTTACCTGACGCCGGCCGGCTTCGATGATATCTGCGAACAGCTGTGGAATAGCTAGCATCCGCAGCGCGGCGGCCCCGGGTATTTGTTCATGCCGTCAGCAGCATTCGTTTCCCTAAAAACAAATGACCCGCCACGCATGGGCGCATGGCGGGTCAATTAATACTGTGTTGCTGCAGCCTTTACGATCAGGCGTCGACCTTCGCCCCGGCGACTACCGCGTGCAGGTCGATGAGGCCGACCATGCGGCTTTCATGGGTGACGATGCCGTTGAGGAGTTCGGTATCGATCGAATTGCCTTCGGGCACGGTGTGAATGTCGTCCCGGGAAACGGTAAGGATGTCCGACACGGCGTCGACCAAAATGCCGATCCACTTCTCCCCGACGCTCATCACGACCACGACGTGGTTCTTGGTCGGCTGGGTCTGCCCGTCGCCAAAACGAGCGCGCAGATCGAAGATCGGCACGATCGTACCGCGCAGATTGATCACCCCTCGCACATACTCGCGTGTGTTGGGGAGCGGGGTCGCTCCGTTCCAGGCGCGGATTTCGCGCACGGTGGTGATTTCGACGCCATAAATCTGCTCGTCGATCGAAAAAGCGATAAGCTGAAGCGTATTCTGGCTCGCGCCCGCGGTGCTTTCGCCATACCCGTCGCGAATATCAAGAGCTTCCATGTCCAAACTCCATGTTCCAGCCCATAGCCGGCCATGCCCTTGCTAGGAGCCGTGCGCTAGGCCGCATTCTGATGCGCGTTACCCGAGCGCAAGCTTTGCACATCAACAATCAACGCAACGTTACCATCGCCGAGGATTGTACCGCCCGCGATTCCGTCGATGCGTTCGAAGTTCTCTTCGAGCGACTTGATGACGACTTGCTGTTGGCCGATGATGTCATCGACAACCAGTGCGATCTTGGAGTTGCCTTCGGCCTCGCAGAGGACAACGAAACGGTCGGCATCGGCTTGTTCGGAAACAAGCTCGAACCGCCGGGCAAGATCCACCACCTGCACGTATTCGCCCCGAACCTGCAGAACCTTGCCGCCCGAGGGCATATGCCCGAAATCGGCGCGCGAATTCTGGATGGTTTCGACGATTGACGAAAGCGGAATGACATAGGGCGAACCGGCAACCCTCACCAGCATCACATCGAGCACCGCAAGGGTCAAAGGCAACCGCAGCGTCATGCGCGTGCCCTTGCCCGCCCATGAGCGCACATGCACCGACCCGCCGATCTTCTTGATGTTCGAGAGCACCACGTCCATGCCCACCCCGCGTCCCGAAATATCGGACACCTCCGAGGCGGTGGAGAACCCGGGTGCAAAGATCAGGTTGTCGATCTGCTCGTCGGTCAATTGCTGGTCCGGGCCGACCACCCCACGCTCGCGCGCGATCTCGAGCACACGTTCGCGGTTGATGCCCTGCCCGTCGTCTTCGACGATGATGAGGATATTGCCGCCCGCCTGCTCGGCCGAAAGCCGGATCGTCCCGATCTCGGGCTTGCCGCGCGCGATGCGCTTGTCGCTCGCCTCGATGCCGTGATCGGCCGAATTGCGCACCATATGGGTCAGGGGATCGGACAATTGCTCGATCACCGTCTTGTCGATCTCGGTATTCTCGCCGATGGTTTCGAGCTTGATCTTCTTGCCGGTCTTGGCAGCCAGCTCGCGCACCAGCCGCGGCATGCGTGAAAACACCGACTTGACCGGTTGAGCGCGGATGGCCATCACGGCGTCCTGAAGCCCTCGCGTCGTCTGGGCAAGAACCTCTATGCCGCGCACCAGCTCCTGATAACGATCGCGGATCGCGTCGTCCATCTGCTGGGTCAGCATCGATTGCGTGATGACCAGTTCACCCACCATGTTGACCACACGATCGACCTTGTCGAGATCCACGCGGATCGACTGCATGCCCATGGCCTTGCCGTTGCCGGCATTGTCGTCCGAACCGTTGTCGCGCAAGGGGGCGCTCTGAAGCATCGGGGTGCTGACCGTGTCTTCGGCGGATGCGGGCGGCAGGGCCTCGACGAGGGAAAGCATGGGGGCAGCGGGTTCGAGATCGTCCGGCTCCCCGGTCGGCGCGAATTTGCGCTCTGCCTTGGCCTCCTCGGCAAGGTCGGCAAAGCTGGGCATTTCGGAGGACGGCTCGACATCCAGAACCGGAGCGGGCGCATCCACGAGCTTTTCGATGCTAATCGCGCAATCGCCATCGACGAACTCGAACACCTCCCTGATTGCTTCTTCGCTCGCCCTGTCGGAGACGAGATCGATGGTCCAGGAACAGTAGACCCCGAACGGGTCGAAGCCTGAAAGATCGGGCAGGTTCTCGATCTTGGGCGTGACTGTGAGCGAGCCGAGCAACGACAATTCACGGAACAAAAGCAGCGGGTCGTTGGCACGCTCATACAGCGTCGGATAGGGCGTGAACCCGATTCTCCACCGCGAAGCCCCGTCGGCGGACGGCGCGACGGATGAGAGCGGTGCATTGACATCGAGATTGACGGCTACCGGCGTAAAGTCGATGTCGAATTCATCGATATCGTCGTCCCCGCCCCCGGCAGCGGCACCTCCGCCAGATTCGGCAGCTTCTCCGCGCGCCAGGGCGTCAAAACTCGCCTTTTCCGCCGCACCGTAATCGGAGGGAAGCGCATCGCCCGTACGAGCCGCGTTGACGAAATCGGCCACGAGATCGACCGACCGGATGCAGAGCACCACGACCTCCTCGGTCAATTCGACCCGGCCGTCGCGCACATAATCGAGAAGCGTCTCGAAGCTATGGGCAAACCGTACGAGCGCGTCGAAGCCGAATGCACCGCCCCCGCCCTTGATCGAGTGGATGGCGCGGAAGACCGCATTGAGCCGATCCGCGTCCCGGTCCCCGTCCTGAATCGCCAGGAATTGCTCCTCGAGTTCGAGCAGCAGTTCGGAGCATTCGTCGAAATACGTTGCCTTGAATTCGTCGAGGTCGCTCATTTTCGCTTAACTGACCTTGCCCTTGGTGCCCTCAGTGGACGACCTTATTGATGACCGCGATGAGTTTTTCGGGATCGAACGGTTTGACGATCCAGCCCGTCCCTCCGGCGGCGCGGCCCTGGTCGCGCTTGTCCTGGCTGGTTTCGGTTGTAAGAATGAGAATGGGCAGGCTCTGGTGCTTGCCGGTGGCCCGTACGTTCTTGATGAACTCGATCCCGTCCATAACCGGCATGTTGATGTCCGTGATCACCACATCGACATCCTGGCTCTTCAGCACATCGAGGCCGATCTGCCCATTTTCCGCCTGAAGCACCTCGAACCCCGCATTTGTAAGCGTGTGATGGAGCATGGCCAGAATGGTCCGGGAATCATCGACAGTAAGAACGCGCATTTGAAACTTACCCTTTAAGGACAGCCGCAAAGCTGGGCGCGAGGCCGAGCTTTTCGATGGAGCCGAGCAAGGCATCGCTTGCCCCGGATATTGAAAATTCGGTTCCCGAACGCGCCGCCGTCTGGGCAGCGCTCAGGAGCATGAACAGGGCATTTGTCGATACCCGCTCGACCGCCCCCGCGACGATTTCGACGGGGCCGGCGTGAAGCGCCTCGAGCAGCGTGTCGCGGACGTCATCGATCGCGTCGAGATCGACGACGCGCGGCAAGGACACGCTCTGGGGTTTGGACTTGGGCATCTGACGGCGGACTCCCCCCTGATTTATGCGACCGCAGTTTGTCCATGAAGCGTTTAAGAATTCGTAACTATAAACGCTTTGGCTGACATGGGCTCTTGCTTAGGGATCAGGGGATGTGCGGCGCAAACACCGCTTCGAGCCCGTCCCTGTCGACATCGGCCAGGCTTGCAGGAGACCAGCGCGGCGCGCGGTCCTTGTCGACCAGTGCAGCCCGGACCCCTTCGGCAAAATCGGGCCGCGGCGCCATGTAGGCCGCGAGATCGAGGTCGAGCGCGAGGATCGCGTCGGTATCGCGCAGTTTGCGGGCAAGCCTGTGGCTCTGCGCGATCACTTCAAGGCTCGTGGGGCAATGGGTTGCCATAGCCTGATGAAGCGCCGACGCCGCGGGATCTCCATCGCTGGCCAACGAAGCAAGATTGGCAACGATCTCGGGTACCGGCTGGTTCTCGAAGGCCAAGCGCAGGGAATCGGCGGTTTGGCAGAACGCTGCCGCGTCTGGGTCCTGCGATTCGCCCGCAATGATCGCAGCGATGGCAGTGTCGGGATCGATAGCGAGCGCTGCCTCGATGATCCGTTGCCGCAGGCCCTGCAATTCTGAATCGGGAACCATTGCGTCGGTCAGGCCCAGTGCAATCGCATCGCCCGGGCCGAGCGCGACCCCGCTCATGAGGAAGGCCAGCGCCCTGTGCTCGGGCGTCTGGTACAGGATGGCATTGACCCCGACATCGCAGAAAAACCCGATCGCGGCCTCGGGCATGGCGAACCGGCTCGAGGCGGCCGCGACGCGATAGCGCGCATGGCTCGAAAGCCCTATGCCCCCTCCCATGACAAAGCCATGTTGGAGGGCAATGATGGGCTTCCGATAGGACGCAATGAGCCCGTTCATGCGATATTCGTCCTCGAAATAGGCCCGGACCTCATCGCGGCGCCCAGCCAAGGACAGCTCACGGGAAGTGCGCACGTCTCCCCCGGCACAGAACCCCTTGGGGCCCTGCCCCTCGATAACCACCGCGGCAACGGATGGGTCATCCTCCCAGTCTTCGAGCGCAACCAGGATCTCCGCAATCATCGCGCCCGAGAGCGCGTTAATCGCCCGTTCCCGGGTCAGGGTTATCACCCCTGCCCGCCCATCGACCCCGATTTCAATTTCTGTGGTCATGCCGTTCCTCGCTCCGATGCCTTCCATACAGCACGGAAGGCGAACAAATTGAAGCGCCATGATCTCGCAAGGGTTTCCTGCCCCGCCAAATGGCTCTCGACCCAATAGCGCTTTCGCATCGGAAAAGTGGTTTCCTCTTTTGAAAAAAACCCACTAAAGCTGCACCGACATACCGCCCGAAACGACCAGCAGACAAAGACGCGATGCCTCACATCCCAGCCCCCAAAATCGCCCTCACCGGTATCGCCCGCGATCTCGAGGAACGCGCTGCCACCGGAAAGCCCATCCGGCTCGGAATCATCGGCTCGGGCGAGATGGGCACCGATCTCGTGACGCAGACGATGCTGATGAAGGGTATCGAAATCGCCGCAATCTCGACGCGACGTCCACATACGGCCATGGCGGCAATGGATATTGCCTATGGGGCGGGCAATGGCGCGGAGCGGGCAAGTGAAGTTGAAACACGCGCGGCGATGAGCCAGGCGATTGCCAGGGGCGCCATTGCCGTCACCGCGGACTGCCAATTGATGGTCACCGCTCCTGAAATCGACGTGGTGATCGACGCGACGGGAAAGCCTGGTGTCGCCGCTGATTTTGACTTGCTCGCCATGGAACACGGCAAGCATCTGGTGATGATGAACGTGGAGGCGGACGTCACCATAGGGGCATACCTCAAGGCGCAGGCGGACCGGCTGGGCGTCGTATATTCCGTCGGAGCGGGGGACGAACCGTCCTCGTGCATGGAACTGATCGAATTCGTGACAGCCCTCGGGCTTGAGGTCGTCTCGGCCGGGAAAGGCAAGAACAACCCGTTCAATCCCGATGCCGTCCCTGCAGATTACCTCGAGGAAGCCACGCGACGGAACATGAACCCTCGCATGCTGGTCGAATTCGTGGACGGATCGAAGACGATGGTCGAGATGGCCGCTATTGCCAACGCCACGGGTCTCATACCCGACAAGCCGGGCATGCACGGGCCCGACGCCGGCCGTGAAACGCTTCCCAAAATCCTGATTCCGAAGGACGATGGGGGCGTGCTCTCGCGTTCGGGCGTGGTCGACTACACCGTTGGCAAGGGTGTGGCGCCCGGGGTCTTCGTCATCGCCAAGGCCAGCCATCCGCGCATCATCGAAAGGCTCGACGACCTCCATGTCGGCCACGGCCCCTATTACGGCTTCTACCGGCCTTACCACCTGACAAGCCTCGAAGTTCCGCTCACCGCCGCGCGCATCATGCTCCATGGGAGGCCCGATATGGTGCCCCTGCCCCGGCCAGTCGCCGAGGTTTGCGCCATCGCCAAGCGCGACCTGCCCGCAGGCATCCCGCTCGATGCCATCGGAGAAACCTGCTACCGCTCATGGACAATGACGGTGGCCGACGCCCGCGCCGCAAAAGCTATCCCGGTTGGATTGCTCGAGGGTGGCGTGACCACAGCTGATATCAAGAAGGGTGAAATCCTTACTGCAGCCAACGCCGCCCCCCAAACCGGCACCAACCTTTACCGGCTGAGGCAGCTTCAGGACGAAATGCTCAAATTGGCGTAAAGTCGCAGCTCGGACCTTCCCTCAGCTGCGTCCGGTTCGCGGCGCCCGATAAGGACCCGCGCAAGACGCTTTTCGTGGCCGCGTTGACATGCAAAGCTAGGCACGCAACCCAGCAGATACCGGCCCGCCCGTGACCAGACCCCGTTTCACACCCGTCATTGAAGCCCTCCCTTCGACCGTTCCTTTTCTCGCCCCCGAAGCCATCGTGAGGCAGACCGGTATCCCCATGCGCGCCCGTCTGGGGGCGAATGAAAGCGGCTTCGGCCCCTCGCCCAGGGTAACGGCAGCCATTGCCCAGGCCGCTTCGGGCGTCTGGACCTATGGTGATCCCGAGAACCACGACCTGCGGACCGCTCTGGCCGCAAAGCTGGGTCGCGGCATCGATGAAATATCCATTGGCGAGGGGATCGATTCGCTCCAGGGGTTGATCTGCCGCCTGTTCATCGAGCCCGGCGATCGGGTAGTGACCTCGCTCGGCGCATATCCAACCTTCAACTACCACGTCGCTGCTCAGGGCGGGGCGCTGGTCACCGTCCCGTATCGCGATGATCGCGAGGACCTTGAGGCGCTGGCCGACGAGACGAAAAAAGCACCGACACGCATCGTCTATCTTGCCAATCCCGACAATCCCATGGGCACCTGGTGGCAATCCCAGGCCATCGAGGCCTTCGTCGATGCCGTTTCGGCCAAAACGCTTGTCGTACTCGATGAAGCCTATGGCGAAACCGCTCCCACCGGCACCATGCCTCCCACCAGCTTTATCCGGCCGAACCTCTTGCGCTTGCGGACCTTTTCGAAAGCCTACGGACTTGCAGGCCTCCGCGTCGGCTATTGCCTGGGCGATCCGGGGATCATTGCGGGGTTCGACCGCATCCGCAATCATTTCGGCGTCAACAAGATCGGCCAGATCGCGGCTCTGGCGGCTCTCGATGACACGGCATATCTCCAAGAGGTCCTGGATGCGATCGCCAGGGCGCGCCGGACCATCGAGAGTTTTTCGTCCGAGCTCGGTCTTCTTGCAATTCCCTCGGCCACGAACTTTGTCGCCATCGATTGCGGGCAGGATGCCGCCTATGCGCAGGCCGTACTGGACGGTCTGGCGGCGCGCGGCGTTTTCGTGCGCAAACCTTCCGCCCCGGTGCTCGCCCGCACCATCCGCATGAGTGTGGGACCGGAGGCCGAACTGGAAATCGCCCACCAAGCTCTGGCGGAAACGATACGCGCGTTAGAAAGGCGTTAACGAACGGGGTAAGCGTCCGGGATCTGGCGACAGCCAAATTGATTCGTGCTACCCCTCGGACATTCAACGCGCATAAACGAGGCCCGTGCCGTCAGACCATGAGTTCCGGGACCGCCGACGCCGCGCCAGCGCGGCTCGACATCGATAGCACCGGCGAGCACACCGCCCTCATTCTGTCCGGACGCTGGACCGGCGATGCGGCGCGGGAGATCGAGCGCGCCATTCACCAACTCGACCGCCGCCTGTCCGATACAAAGGATTTGCGTTTCGATCTGGCCGCGATTGAAGACCTCGATACAGTCGGTGCCTGGCTGATCGTGGGTGCCCAGAACGCCGCGGCCGCCACGGGCCGGAAAATCGAGATTACCGGCGGCACGCCGGCCCAGCTCGCCCTTCTGAGACGTGTAGCGTCAACCCGGCTCGCCCCTGGCATCACGCCAGCAAAAGGATTGCCCTTCCTCATCAGGCCCTTCGATATGCTGGGGCGCGCCGTTGCCGAAGCGGTCACCGATACCGTGCGCCTCGCCACCGCCTTCGGGGAAATGCTGGCCGTTCTCGTCACTTCATTTTCGGGACGCGGCCATTTCCGGCTGACCGCTTTTGTCAACCAGTTCGACCTGATCGTCTTTCGCGCCGTCCCCATTGTCATGCTGATTTCGCTCGTCGTGGGCGCAATCATCACCCAGCAGACCATCCTGCAACTGCGCAATTTCGGCGTCTCCATCTACGTTGTCGATCTCGCCGCCATTCTCATGCTGCGCGAAGTAGGGCTGCTGCTGGCCGCCATCATGGTCGCCGGGCGTTCAGGCTCCGCGATTACAGCGGAAATCGGTTCGATGCGGATGCGCGAAGAGCTCGATGCGCTTTCGGTAATGGGCGTGGACCCCTACCGCGCGCTGGTCCTGCCCCGGATGATGGCTTTGATCGTCGGCATGCCGCTGCTCGCCTTCCTCGCTTCGCTCGCCGGCCTGGCCGGGGCGGCCATCGTTGCGCGCGTCTATGGTGAAATCCCGCTCGAGGTCTTTCTCGATCGCCTGCGCGACGCACTTTCCATGCGCAGCCTGATGGTCGGGATGATCAAGGCGCCCGCCATGGCTTTCATCATCGGGCTCGTCGCCATAAACGAAGGCTTCAAGGTCAAGGGAAGCGCCGAATCGCTTGGGCGCCGCACCACCGCATCGGTCGTGCGGGCCATCTTCCTCGTCATCGTCGCGGACGGCCTGTTTGCCGTCTTCTTCGCTGCCATAGGGTTCTGAGCGTGATGGCCGAGGATTCTCCCATTCTCGAAATCGACAACCTCTCGGTCGCCTTCGGGCCGGTCCGCGTGATCGACGGGTTGAGCTTTTCGGTGAAAAAGGGCGAGATCCTTGGCGTCATCGGTCCGTCGGGTTCGGGGAAGTCGGTGACCCTGCGCGCCATTGTGGGCCTTCTCCCCATGGCCGGTGGCGCCATAAAGGTCTTCGGCAAGGACTACGCGGCGATGAAGCCGGCCGAGCGGCTGCGGACCGAACGGCGATGGGGCGTGCTGTTCCAGCAGGGCGCACTGTTTTCCGCGTTGACGGTCCTTGAGAATATCGAATTCCCCATGCGCGAGCACTTTCCGGTAAGTCCCCGCATCCGCCGCGAAGTTGCCCGCTACAAGATCGATCTTGTCGGGCTGCCGGCCGAGGCCGCCTATCGCTATCCGTCCGAGCTTTCCGGCGGAATGATCAAACGTGCGGCGCTCGCCCGCTCGCTCGCGCTGGACCCCGATATCCTGTTCCTCGATGAACCCACGGCCGGGCTCGATCCCATCGGGGCTGCAAAGTTCGATGAACTTGTCGTGGCCCTGCGCGACACGCTGGGCCTGACCGTCTATATGGTAACCCACGACCTTGATACCCTGGCTGCGTCCTGCGACCGTATAGCGGCGTTGGGCAAGGGCCGGCTTCTCGCCATCGGGACGATGAATGAAATGCTCAAATCGGACGACCCCTGGCTAAACGACTATTTCAAAGGGCCGCGTGCGCGGCATCTGGGAACAACACGCGATGGAAAATAAGGCCAATTACGCTCTCGTCGGCGCCTTTGCGACCCTTGTCATCGCCGCTCTGTTCGGCTTCGTCTATTGGTTCAATGCCGCCGACAGTACAGCGCCGCGTACTCCCTATGACGTGGTCTTCACCGGCGCGGTCACCGGGTTGACGGGTGGCACCAACGTGCTTTTCAACGGCATCAGGGTCGGCGACGTCACGAGCCTCAGGATCGATCCGCAAGACCCCCAGCGCGTCATCGCCCGCATCGCGGTTCATGAGGGCACGCCGGTCATGAACGACACCCGCGCCGTTCTCGGTGTTCAGGGTTTGACCGGCATGGCTCATATCCAGCTTCTTGGTGGCACTCTGGCCGCGGGCCCCGTCACGGCGCCCTCCGGGCACGACGCCGCCGTGCTGATCGGCGAGCCATCGGATTTCCAACTCATCGTCGAGGGGGTACGCGACATCGTTGCCAGCGCGGAGTCCACCCTCGCGCGGGTCGATAGCTTCCTCGGCGAGAACGCCGACAGCGTGTCGCGCACCATCGCCAGCATCGAGCAGCTTTCAGCTTCCTTTGCTGCCCTTGCCGACAATATCGGCATGGGCGATGATTCGGACTTTGCAGCAATCCTTGAAGCGGCCCGTTCGACGCTCGAAGGTGCCAGCACGACCTTTTCCCGCATCGAGCAGTTCATCGCCACCAACGAGGCCTCGCTTTCGGCAACCATCGCCAATGCCGAAACCTTTTCGGATGCTTTGGCAACCAACGCCGATGGGCTTGGAGCCTTCCTCGACAGCCTCACGGAGACGGCCGACAGGGTTGGCCCGCTCGCCGACGAGTTGCGCAACCTCACGGTCGAGGTGCGCGGCGTCATTGAAGCCGTGCCGCCCGAACAGGTACGGCAGACCTTTGCCAATATTGAGACTTTCTCGGAGTCGCTCGCCCGCAACACCGGGAATATCGATGGTTTCTTCACCGATGCCCAGGAGCTTGCCCAGAATCTCTCGGGCATTTCCGAGGGCCTTCAAACCACGCTCCAACTGATCGACAACGCCTCGAGAGCGGTAAGGCCGGAAGTGATTGAGCGGGCCATGAACAACATCGACGCTTTCTCGGCCTCGCTGGGGGAAGGTGCCCCTGCGGTCAGCGAGATCATCGAGAATGCCCGCGCGCTGACCCAAAGCCTCATGAGCACTGCAGATCAGATCGAGATCATCACCAGCCGCATCGACGGGCTCGTTGCGTCCGACGAGGGCACGACGCTTTTTGCGGACCTGGCTTTGACCTCCGAGGCGATCAGGACGCTGGCCATAAACCTCAACGACCGCACAGAGGCCATCACGACCGGACTTACCGGCTTTACCAGTCGCGGGCTGGGCGAATACACTGCCCTTGCCAATGAGGCGCGTGGAACCTTGCGTCGCCTCGATCGTATACTCGCAAACTTCGAGCGCAATCCGCAGCTTCTGATTTTCGGCGGCCAGACAGTGAGAGACTTCCAGGCGCGATGACCAACCCCCGGACAGCTTCGTTTCCCTCGTCAACCCGCCGCGGCTTTCTTCTTTTCGCCGCCACCGGAACCGCCGCGCTGGCTGCGGGCTGCCTGCCGCGTCCCGCACCCGTGACCTACGATTTGTCGCCAGCGGCGGTCCAGGCAGCAGCCCGCCGGACAAGCCGCACGGTCCTCATCGCCGAACCCGAGGCCATCCAGACCTATGACACCGACAGGATCGTCGCCAGGGAACCGGGCGGCGTCCTGAGTTATCTCCCCTCGGCACAATGGTCCGACAGACTGCCCCGGCTCGTCCAGACGCGCATGGTGCAGGCCTTCCAGGACGCCGGCATTTCCAATATCGGCCGCACGACCGACCCGCTTAACCCCGATCGCGTGCTATCCTCGGATATCCGCGCCTTCGAGGTGGACGTTTCGGCAGGGCGGCTGGCCGTTGTGAGCATCAGCGTACGCCTCGTCGACGATTGGGATCGTCGTATCGTTGCGTCGTCGGCCTTCACGGCGTCGGTGCCGGTCCCGGGAACCGGCGCCGCAGAGGCCGTTCCCGCTCTGAATGCCGCTCTCGCCCAGGTCCTGGATCAGGTGATCGCCTGGACTGTGCGGAATACGTAAGTCAGACAGGGCGTCTGGGCAGCCCTTTGTAGAACCCGCTATAGTCGGGTCGGTCGACTTCAACGAAAAGATCGCGCAGCGCCGCGATAGGGTCGGGGGCGAAATCGATCCGCATGTCATAGTGGGGGTAGGGCTGGTCCAGATAGGTCAGGATTGCCCCCGAGCGCACGCCGCGTGCATCGCCCCCCTTGCCTGCACCGGCCTCAAGCGCCGCAAAAAGCCGGCGCTCAAGGGGAGCCTCTCCGGCTGCTTGGTAGGCCCCGAGCATCGCATCGAGCACCGACAGATCGGCCAGCAGATTGCCGGCCACGGCCACACCCTGTTCGAGGCGCATCCCTGAATGCGGCGTCAGCGCGCCACCTGACCATCCCGCCGTGTTGCCGTTTCTGTCGATTGCGATCACCTGGCGTCTGTCGCGCCCGGTATCTGCACCCGTCAGCGCCGCAATCACCGCTTCCGCCTCTGTGCCGCCCGCCAGCGCCGCAAGCCCGTCGATCCCATAAAGCGGGTTGGTGTAGCCTTGCGTTGCAATTGCCCCGACCCCGGCTGCCGCATGGGGAACAAGCGAACCGACAACAGGCCCTCCCGTTGCTGTGGCCACTCCGAAGGCGCCGGTTTCAGCGTCGCGGGCGACGATGGAAAAGGTCATGAGCCAACTCGTCCTCTTGTACGATATTTATAGCGATAAATATCTTGCGCTGTCTATTTATACTGATAAATTATTTCAAGGCATGGCGTCCCGCAAGGCATCGCCATGGCCAACGGACCGGGGTTCCCGCTTCTTTATGGACGAGGTCAGGAAACTCCGCGAAAGGAGAGGACTGTCATGAAAAGCCTATTGAGAGGGGTGGCGTTTGCCGTGCTGTTGGCTGCGTCCCCAGCGGTGGCGCAAACCCCGCCCAATGTTCTGGTGGTCGGCCAGATCGCCGAGCCGCAATCGCTCGACCCCCATGTCGTGACTGCGGCTAACGATTTCCGTATTCTGGTCAATGTCTTTGAAGGCCTCGTTCGCTTTGGCGACGGCACGCTCGAGATCGAACCCGCGCTGGCGACCGACTGGACGATTTCCGACGACGGTCTCGTCTATACCTTCAATCTGCGCGAAGGCGTCACCTTTCACGACGGCACCCCGTTCAACGCCGAGGCGGTGAAGTTCAATTTCGACCGCATGCTCGATGAGAACCACCCCTATTACCACACGGGCCCATTCCCGCTTTCCTTCTTCTTTGGGGAAATTGCCGAAACCACGGTGCTCGACGACTATACCGTCCAATTCACCCTGAGCCTGCCCTTCGCCCCGTTCATGAGCAATCTGGCCGGCACGACGGGCGTGATCGTTTCGCCTGCAGCTGTCGCCGAACATGACGAGAATTTCGGTCGCAATCCGGTCGGCACCGGCCCTTTCAAATTCGAGGAATGGCAATCGAACGCGCGCGTCGTCGTCTCCCGCAACGACGATTACTGGGGCGAGCCCGCCGGGGTCGAGGCGGTCGTCTTCCGCCCGATCACCGATGCCAACACGCGGGTGGCCGAAATGCTTTCGGGCGGCATCGACGTGATGGTCGAGGTTCCCCCCGACAATGTAGCGATGTTCGACACTGATCCCGGCTTTCTCGTCCACGATGCCGTCGGTCCCCACGTCTGGTACGTGATGCTCAACATGCGCGAGGGTCCATTTACCGATGTGCGTATCCGGCAGGCAGCCAATTACGCGGTCAACAAGGACACGCTCGTCAATGACGTGCTCCAAGGCACGGCCGACGTTTCCGCCGGCCCCATCCCTCCCGCCTTCAACTGGGCCTATAACGAAGACGTTGGCCCCTATCCCTACGATCCAGACCGCGCGCGCGAACTGATCGCAGAGGCCGGCATCGAGGACCTTTCGGTGACCTTCTACGTGACGGAGGGTGGCTCGGGCATGCTCGACCCGATCCCGATGGGCACCGCCATCCAGGCCGACCTCGAAGCGGTGGGCTTTGATGTCGCCATCCAGACCTATGAATGGAACACCTTCCTCGCCAACGTGAATCCGGGGCTAGAAGGGAAGGCCGACATGGCCCAGATGGCATGGATGACCTCCGATCCCGATACGCTCCCCTTCCTCACCCTACGCACCGCCGCGTGGCCCGAGGACGGAGGGTTCAATTCGAGCTATTATTCCAATGTCGATGTGGACGAGATGCTCGACCAAGCCCGTATGGAGACCGATTTCGACGTCCGCGCCCAGCTTTACAAGGACGTTCACCAGGTCGTCCATGACGACGCACCGTGGATTTTCGTCGCCAATTGGAAGCAGAACGCGGTGACCACCGCCGATGTCGAAGGCTTCGCGTTGCAACCCAATTTCAGCCTCATCCTCTCGGGTGTGACAAAGAACTGACGCGGCGTGGGGAGGGTCTTCATAGGATCCCTCCCCATGCTCCCTAGTAGCGCTTCGGCAAGGAGCCAAGACGAATGGGCGGCTATATCGTCAAACGGCTGATCTATGCGGTGCCCGTGATTGTCGGGCTCTCGGTCATCGTCTTCGGCATCATGGCGCTGATCCCCGGCGATCCCGCCCAGGCCATCCTCGGCGCCTATGCCACCCCCGAAAACGTTGCCCGCATCAACCGCGATCTCGGCCTCGACCGCCCGCTCCATGAGCAATATTTCATATGGGCGGGCAACCTCCTGCAGGGGGATTTCGGACGCTCGTTCATCCTCAACCGCCCGGTCCTCGATGAAATCCTCGAACGCTTCTCAGCGACCATCGTCCTGGCGGGGGCCGCGCTGGTGCTCTGTTCTGTTTTGGGCATCCTCGCCGGCGTCGTTTCCGCCGTCCGCCAGTTCGGCTGGACCGACCGCGTGGTCACCCTGTTTGTGCTTATCGGCATTTCCACCCCTGCCTTCTGGCTCGGCCTGCTCTTTATCCTGATCTTTGCCGTGCACTGGCGCGTCCTGCCGGCCTCTGGAATGTATGCGGTCTACGGCGGGGGCGATCTGCCCGATCTTCTGAGGCACCTGATCCTGCCCGCAGTGACGCTCGCCATCGTCGCAACCGGGGTCATCGCACGCCTGACGCGCGCGGCAATGCTCGAGGTGCTCCGTCAGGACTTCGTGCGCACGGCCCGTGCCAAGGGGCTCCCTGAGCGGGCCGTTATCTATCGCCACGCCTTCAAGGCGGCGCTCGTCTCGATCATTCCCGTCATCGGGGTGCAGGCCGGGTTCGTGATGGGCGGCGCGGTCTATATCGAGACCGTGTTTCAGTGGCCCGGAATCGGCGCCATGCTCGTCAACGCCATTTCCACCCGCGACATTCTTCTGGTGCAGGGCGGCGTGCTGGTCATCGCCGTCACCTACGTCCTCATCAACCTCCTTGCCGACGTCGTCCAGGCCGTTCTCGACCCAAGGCTCAAGTCATGACCCAGGCCCTCGCGACCACGCCTCAGACCGTTTCGACCGCTCGGCTCTCGAGTTGGTCGCTTCTGCTCAACAACCGGCTCGCCGCCGCCGGGCTCCTCGTTCTCGCTGTCATCGGCCTTATCGCCCTTCTCGCGCCTTGGTTGCCGATACCCAATCCGAACGCGACCCTGCCAGCCAATCGCCTGCAACCCGTGCTGAGCGAAGGCCACCTGCTCGGCACCGACCATCTGGGCCGCGATATCCTCGCCCGGCTCATCTGGGGCACGCGTGTATCGATCGCGGTTGGCCTGTCGGCCACCGCCATTGCCGCGCTCATCGGTTCGGTCATCGGCCTAGTTTCGGGATATGCGCGCGGCGTAACCGACAACATTCTGATGCGCGGCATCGATATGCTGATGGCGTTCCCCTATATCCTTCTGGCGCTGGCCATTGTCGCTGTCCTGGGGCCGGGACTTTTGAACGCGCTTTATGCCATTGCCATCGTCAACATCCCTTTCTTTGCCCGCAATGTGCGCGGGGTGACCGTGGGGCTCGCCAGCCGCGAATTCGTCGATGCCGCAAGGCTTTCAGGCAAATCGCACGCAGCGATCCTTTTTACCGAAGTCCTGCCCAACGTCCTGCCGGTCATCGTCATCACCATGTCGACGACGGTGGGCTGGATGATCCTCGAAACCGCTGGCCTCTCTTTCCTAGGACTAGGCGCCCAGCCCCCACAATCCGATCTGGGATCGATGCTCGGGGAAGGCAGGCGGCTTCTCTTTAACGCTCCTCACGTTTCGATCATCCCCGGATTGATGATCTTTGCGCTGGTGATGAGCATCAACCTCCTTGGCGATGGCGTGCGCGACGTGCTCGACCCCCGCCTCCGCGCCGGCGACCTCACCCGCCCCCAGGCCGTAACCCGCTTCGACCGGCGCACCCAGCCGCCACAACCCTCTGGAGCCCGCGATATCCTCGAAGTCGAAAGCCTCGAAACAAGCTTTCAACGCGGCCGCGCGACGGTCCCGGCCGTCAGGAACATTTCCTTTACGCTGGGCAAGGGCGAATGCTTCGGCCTGATCGGGGAGTCTGGATCGGGCAAGTCGGTCACCGCGCTGTCGCTCCTGGGCCTCGTTGCTTCCCCGCCGGGCATCATTACCGGCGGGACGGTGAGGATCGAGGGCGAAGACGTTTTCTCCCGCTCCGAAACGGGCATCCGCGCGCTACGTGGCGCCAAGGTCGCCTATGTCTTCCAGGACCCTCTTACGACCCTCCACCCGCTCTACCGCGTCGGCGAGCAGATCGCCGAAGCTATTCTCGCACACAAAAGGATCGGCAAGACCGAAGCCCGGGCCCGCGCGATCGCCCTTATGGAGAAGGTCGGCATCCGCGACGCGAACGAGCGAGTCGATGCTTTCCCCCACGAGATGTCGGGCGGCCAGCGCCAGCGCATCGGCATTGCCATGGCGCTGGCCAATGATCCAGACATCATAATCGCTGACGAACCGACAACCGCCCTCGACGTCACCGTGCAGGCGAAAATCCTCGATCTCCTGCAGGATTTACGCCGCGAGCGCGGACTGGCACTCCTGCTCATCACCCACGATTTCGGGGTGGTGGCGCAGATGTGCGACCGTGTTGCGGTGATGAAGGACGGCGAAATCGTTGAATGCGGCAGGACTGCCGACGTACTCAGGGCCCCGAGGCACGAATACACGAGAAAACTCATCGCCTGCGTGCCCGAACTCGGTCAGGGCAAGGCTTTCCTCGAAAGCGTGCGACCCCTTTTTGCCGAGGTCAAGCCATGAGTGACGCCATCGTCGTTACGAACCTCAGAAAAACTTTCGGCGGCAGGCGAAATATCCTGGGCAGTGCAAGCCATAGTGTCCATGCGGTCAAAGGCGTCTCGTTCGCGCTCCGACAGGGCGAAACCCTGGCCATTGTTGGAGAAAGCGGATCGGGCAAATCGACCATCGCCCGCATGCTGGTCGGGCTCGAGACCCCTAGCTCTGGAACAATGGAAATCGACGGGCAGGACGCCGCCACCCTGCGCGCCAGAGGCAGCAAGGCCTTCGGCCGGACAATCCAGTATGTCTTCCAGGATCCCGTCGCTTCGCTCAACCCGCGCAAGACCATCGACAAAATCCTTGATGTACCGCTACGCCTGCTGCGCAATTACGACGGGAGCACGCGTGCCGCCCGCAAACGTGAACTGCTCGACGCTGTAAAAATGCCCAAGGATACGCTCGAACGCTATCCGCACGAATTTTCAGGTGGCCAGGCCCAGCGCATTGCCATCGCCCGCGCGCTGGCCGCGGAAGCAAAAATCATGGTGCTCGACGAGCCGGTTTCGGCGCTCGACGTTTCGGTGCAGGCACAGGTGCTGCTCCTGCTCGACGAACTCAAGTCCCGGTTCGGGCTGTCTTATCTCTTCATCAGCCACGACCTTGCCGTGGTCGAGTCCGTCTCGGACCGCGTGGCGGTGATGTATCTGGGGGAAATGGTGGAACTCGATACCGCCGCCAACCTGTTCGCAGCACCTCGTCACGACTATACAAGAGAGCTGATCGCCAGCGCGCCCAGGCTGAACGCCGCCTCGCTCCAGGACCCATGACACAGACCATTTCGCCCACGCCTCCCATCCGCCGCAAGCGCACAGACGAAATCGTCGATGCGATCAAGCGCACCATTATCGAGCATGGATTGCAGCCGGGTGATCGCCTGCCTCAGGAACGCGAACTGATGGAACAGTTCGCCGCCTCCAAGGGGACAATCCGCGAGGCCTTGAAGGCGCTCGAAGTGCAAGGCCTGATCGGGATTCGCACGGGTCCAGGCGGTGGCGCATTCATCGAGACCATGTCCGAGCAGCGCGCCATGAGCCTGCTCTCCAACTACCTCTTTGCCAAGGCGCTGAGCATTTCCGACATCTATGCATTGCGGAAAGTGCTCGAACCTCTTGTCGCCGTCAGCGCCATGCGTAGCATCGACGAGCGGGGGTACCAGCGCCTTAACGATATCATCGCCATCTACGATCACGAACCGGCCGACGCCCGGGAGCGCTGGGACCAGCGCATGGCTGAACTCGATTTCCATGCCGTTGTCGCCGAATATTCCGACAATGCGCTTCTCGCCTTCATCTGCCGCTTCCTCCAGAGGCTGCTCAAGGATCTCGCCATTTGCCGCGATATCTATATCCAGCCCAAGCCCGTCGCACGGCAGGAGGGCATCCAATACCAGCGTCAGTTGATCGCCGCGATGCGTAGCGGCGACGCCGAAACGGTACATGCCATCATGGCCCGGCACATGGCCTACGCCGAACAGGCTATGCTGGGACTGCAGGCCGAGTTGACGGGCGATTTCATCCACGACCCCGTGGCACGCGGGCGCGGTGAAAAACGCAGGAAGATCGCGCCGTGATCGATCTCGATTATCTCAAATCAACCCTCAAAACTCTCGTCGAAACTCCATCCCCGGTCGGGATGACCGAACAAGCGGTGGCCAAGTCCGCCCATTGGCTCAACGCGATGGGATTTGAGACCGCTTATACCCGCCGAGGCGTGCTGCACACGCAAATCGGAACAGGTTCCCCTAAACGCGCGCTCGCCGCCCACCTCGATACCTTGGGCGCCATGGTCACCGGCCGGCGTGACAATGGCCGCCCGACGCTGCGCAACACGGGTACATGGGCCGCCCGCTTTGCCGAAGGCGCGCGCTGCACGGTCCTTACCGATACCGGCACGATCCGCGGCACCATACTCCCCTTGAAGGCATCCGGGCACCTCTTTAACACCGAGGTCGATACCCAGCCTAGCGACTGGGACAATCTCGAAATCCGGCTCGATTCCGATGCAGAAGGGCAACAAGCGGTCCGGATCGGCGACATCGTTGCCATCGATGCGCAGCCCGAATTCCTCGACAACGGCTTCATCGTCTCGCGTCATCTCGACGACAAGGCCGGGGTTGCCTGCCTCCTGACGGCGCTCAAGCACTTCGCCGACAGCGGAAAAAGCCCCCGGATTCCAGCCCAGATCATGTTCACGATTTCCGAAGAGGTCGGGATCGGCGGCACGCACGGATTCGGCCAGGACGTCCAGGAACTGCTAGCAATTGACAACGGCGTAACCGGTCCCGGGCAGGCGACGCGCGACGATGCGGCAACCGTCGCCTTCCGTGATCGCACCGGCCCGTTCGATCTGCCCATCGCGCGGCATCTGGTCAAGCTCTGCGAGGAGAACGATATCCCCCACGTCCGCGACACCTTCCGCTCCTATCGCTCCGACAGCGCCGCCGCAATCGAAGCGGGCTGGGATATTCGCACCGGCCTCGCCTGTTTCTCACTCGATTCCTCGCACGGCTGGGAGCGGACCCACATCGCTTCGTTGTCTGCCCTCACCCGGCTCATTGTCGCCTATATCGAAAGCGATCTCGTACCCCTGCCGGGCACACGATCCTAAACGGGTAGCTGCGTCGTCAGCTTGATGCACTTGAGTGCAAAGTGCGAATTGATCGCGATGACGCCGGGCAGATGCAGGAGCTTGCGTTTGAGCAGTCGCTCATATTCATCGATCGAGCGTACCACGGCCCGGACAACATAGTCCGTCTCCCCGCTCATCGAATAGCATTCGATGACTTCAGGATATTCCGCGACCTGGCGCTCGAAGGCCTCAAGCGTTTCCTCGTCGTGCTGCCTCAATCTGATATTGGCGAAAACGGTAATGGCCAATCCGAGTTTTTCGGGGTCGAGAATGGCGACGCGCTTGCGGATAACGCCGTCCGCTTCGAGCTTTTTCAGACGGCGCCAGAACGGGGTGTGCGAAAGCCCGATGGCATCCGCCATCTCGGCAATCGATACGCTGGCGTCGGCCTGGATGGCCGCGAGGATTTTGCGGTCAGTCTCGTCCACCAGATTGTTCCTATTTTCTGCTTAATATGAGGACAAAGATACTCCGTTTTCCGTTTTCCGACAAGCATGAGGTTAATTATTTTCGCAATTATAGATGTATAATTCAAGTTGCTGGGACGGCGCAATCTGGGAGGAGAGCAGCATGTCGAATAGGCCGCCGCTTAGCCTATATATACCCGAACCGCCGGCGCGCGCCGGCGAGAGGGCGGATTTCTCATTCCTAGATATCCCCCCGCCAGGTGAGACGCGTCGGCCCGACATCACCGAGCCCGAAGCCGGAATGCGCGATCTCCCCTACGGCCTCGTCCGCGTGCTCGACGAAGAACACAATGCGGTAGGGGCCTGGGACCCTCGCCTTCCGCCCGACGTTCTAAGGCGGGGTTTGCGGGCCATGCTTTTGACCCGGCTCTTCGATGAGCGCATGTTCAGCGCCCACCGTCAGGGCAAGACGAGCTTCTATATGCGCTCACTGGGCGAGGAAGCCATCGGCGCGGCCCAAGCCCTCGTCATGGGCCGCGAGGACATGTGCTTCCCGACCTACAGGATGCTCGCCTGGCTGATGGCGCGCGATTATCCGCTGCTCGATCTTTGCAATCAGATTTATTCAAACGAACGCGACCCGCTGCGTGGGCGGCAACTGCCGATCCTCTATTCGGCCCGTGACTACGGCTTTTATTCGCTTTCGGGCAATGTCGGCTCTCGTTTCGGCCATGCCGTGGGCTGGGCGATGGCCTCGGCCTTCAAGGGCGACGACAAGATTGCCATCGGCCATGTCGGCGAGGGCACGACCGCCGAGGGCGATTTTCATGAGGCGCTGACCTTCGCCTCCGTCTACCACGCCCCGGTGATTCTCTGCGTCACCAACAACCAGTGGGCGATTTCGAGCTTTTCCGGCTTCGCAGGTGGAAACGAAACGACCTTTGCCGCCAAGGCAATCGCCTATGGCATTCCCGGGCTGCGGGTCGATGGTAATGACTTCCTCGCCGTTTACGCCACCACCGAGTGGGCCGCAGAACGCGCCCGCACAAATAACGGCCCGACGCTGATCGAACTCTACACCTATCGCGCCGCCGGCCATTCGACCAGCGACGACCCCACGCGCTATCGCCCCGACGATGAGGCGGCGCAATGGCCTCTGGGCGATCCGCTTGAACGCTTGAAGGCTCACCTCATAGCGCTCAAGGAATGGTCCGAGGAACAGCACCAAGCGCAGGTTGCGGAACTGGCTGAGGCGATCAAGGCGGCCTCAAAGCAGGCTGAGGGCGTGGGGACGCTCGGCCAGTCCAAGCCAAATGTGCGCGAAATGTTCGAGGACGTGTTCAAGGAACCCGACTGGCGCATCCTCGAGCAGCGCCGCGAGATGGGGGTCTGACCATGCCGCGCATGAACATGATCCAGGCGCTCAATTCTGCCCTCGACATCAAGCTCGCCACCGATCCCGACACGCTGATCTTCGGCGAGGATGTCGGTTATTTCGGCGGCGTCTTCCGGGTCACCGAAGGCCTTCAGCAAAAGCACGGACTGACCCGCTGTTTTGATGCGCCGATCTCCGAGGGTGGGATAGTGGCCACGGCCATCGGCATGGGGGCCTATGGCCTGCGTCCGATCATCGAGATCCAGTTTGCCGATTATATCCTACCCGCCTACGACCAGCTCGTCTCGGAGGCAGCCCGGCTGCGGTATCGCTCGAATGGAGAGTTCTGGTGCCCGATTACGGTGCGCTCGCCCTACGGCGGCGGCATATTCGGAGGGCAGACGCACTCGCAGAGCCCTGAGGCGATCTTTGCCCATGTGACCGGGCTAAAGACCATTATCCCGTCCAACCCCTACGATGCCAAGGGCCTGCTGCTCGCCGCGATCGAGGAGGACGACCCCGTGATCTTCCTCGAGCCCAAGCGCATCTATAACGGCCCGTTCGACGGTCACTACGATAAGCCGCTCAAGACCTGGGCCGAGCATCCGGCGGGCGAAGTTCCCGTAGGGCATTACACGGTTCCGCTCGGTTCGGCGGCTATCGTGCGTCCCGGCACGGAGGTGACGGTACTTGCCTATGGCACAATGGTGCATGTTTCTGTCGCCGCGATCAAGGAAACCGGGATCGATGCCGAGCTTGTCGACCTGCGCTCGATTGTACCGCTCGACATCGATACGATTGTCGCGTCGGTCAAAAAGACCGGGCGCTGCGTTATCGTCCATGAAGCCTCGCGCTATGGCGGCTTCGGCGCGGAATTGTCCGCGCTGATCCAGGAGCGGTGCTTCTATCACCTGCGCGCGCCCATCGAACGCGTTTGCGGGTGGGACACACCTTATCCGCACGCCTTCGAGTGGGACTATTTCCCCGGACCGGCACGCGTGGGCAAGGCGCTCAGGCATTGCGCGGAGGCTCTGGCATGAAGACCTTTTCATTCCGGCTGCCCGATATCGGAGAAGGGGTCGCCGAAGCCGAGATTACCGGCTGGCACGTCAGACCCGGCGATACGGTCGAGGAAGACCAGTCGCTGGTCGATGTCATGACCGATAAGGCAACGATCGACATGACCTCACCGGTTTCGGGCAAGGTTCTGGCCATGCATGGGGCGCCAGGTGACAAGGTCGCGGTGGGTTCGGTCCTCGTCGAGTTGGAGATTGAAGGCGAAGCTGACGACCGTGCTGGCCCCGCCGACGCCGCCCCGGGACGTGTTCCCGGGGTCGAGAGCGACACGTACGCAAGCTCCGCCGATGAAACTCGAGGCGCGGGGGACTCCGGAGCCAAACCCGACAATGACATTGGAGGGGGAGAACCTGTCCGCGAAAACATCCTCGTCCTTGCCTCGCCAGCGACCCGCCGCCGCGCCGAGGATCTCGGTATCGATCTAGCGGATGTGGTGGGTACCGGCCCGGATGGTCGGATCACCGATGCCGACGTCGACGCTCATCTTAAGGAGCGTGCCCCACCCCCCATCGCGCGCGAACGGCATGGGGTACGCGAGGTGCGCGTCATCGGCCTGCGCCGGCGCATAGCCGAGAAAATGGAAACCGCCGCCCGCCGCATTCCCCATTTCTCCTATGTCGAGGATTGCGACATGACGGCGCTCGAAGGCCTGCGCCGGGAGATCAACGCGTCACGCCGGGGCGCACAGCCCAAGCTCACTCTCCTGCCGTTCTTCATGCGGGCGCTCGCGCAGCTTCTGCCTGAATTCCCCCAGATCAACGCCCGTTACGACGACGAGGCCGGTGTACTGCACGAGCATGAAGCCATCCATATCGGCATCGCCACCCAGACGGCCGACGGCCTGATGGTACCGGTGGTGCGCCATGCGGAAGCGCTCGACATCTGGGATTGTGCCCGCGAGATGAGCCGCGTCACCAATGCCGCGCGCGAAGGGGCAGCATCCCGTGAGGAGCTTTCGGGATCGACGATCACACTTACAAGCCTCGGCGCGCTGGGGGGCGTTGCCGCGACCCCGATCATCAATCACCCCGAAGTCGCAATCATAGGGCCCAACAAATTGATGGGGCGCCCCGTGGTCATCAACAATCACGTGACGATCCGCACCATGATGAATCTCTCGTCCTCGTTCGACCACCGGATTGTCGATGGCTATGACGCTGCCAAATTCATCCGGCGCTTCAAGCGTCTTCTGGAAAATCCGGCGCTGATCTTCATTGAACCGCGGACGTGGATTTGAGGAGGAAAGAGATGATGACGCTCAATTTTTCCCTCGGCGAAATGGCCGACGCCATCCGCGAAACCACCGCCGATTTTGCCGCCGCGCGCATTGCTCCGCGCGCCGCGGAAATCGATGAGACGAACACGTTTCCACTCGATCTGTGGCCCGAAATGGGTGAACTCGGACTTCATGGCATCACCGTCGAGGAAGAGTTCGGCGGGCTGGGGCTCGGCTATCTCGAGCATTGCGTGGCGATGGAAGAGGTCAGCCGCGCCTCGGCCTCTGTGGGACTGTCCTATGGCGCGCATTCGAACCTCGCCGTCAACCAGATCAGGCGCTGGGGCACCGAGGAACAGAAGCGCAAATATCTCCCCAAGCTCATTTCCGGTGAACATCTGGGGGCGCTGGCCATGTCAGAAGCTGGATCGGGATCCGACGTCGTTTCCATGCGCCTGCGTGCCGAGAAGGCCGACAGTCATTACCTTCTTAATGGAACCAAGTTCTGGATCACCAACGCGCCCAGCGCCGATGTGCTCGTCGTCTACGCGAAAACCGATCCAACGGCCGGCCCCAATGGCATAACCGCCTTCATCATCGAAAAGGAATTCGAGGGCTTTTCCGTTTCCCCAAAGCTCGACAAGATGGGTATGCGCGGCTCGGACACGGCCGAGCTGGTGTTCAAGGACTGCAAGGTGCCCGAGGAGAACGTCATGGGCACTGAGGGAGAGGGGGTGAAAATCCTCATGTCGGGGCTCGACTACGAACGTGTCGTCCTCGCTGCCGGACCGCTGGGTATAATGCAGGCATGCCTCGATGCGGTGCTGCCTTATGTCCGCGACCGAAAGCAGTTTGGTCGCCCCATCGGGGACTTCCAGCTCATGCAGGCAAAAATCGCCGACATGTATGTGGCCCTCAATTCCGCCCGCGCCTATGTCTACGCGGTCGCCCAGGCCTGCGACTCAGGCTCAACCACGCGCTTCGATGCCGCGGGTGCCATCCTCCTTGCCTCGGAAAATGCAGTGAAGGTTTCCCTCGAAGCCGTGCAGGCGCTGGGCGGAGCCGGCTACACCAAGGAATGGCCGGTCGAACGCTACGTCCGCGACGCAAAACTCTACGATATCGGCGCGGGCACCAACGAGATCAGGCGATTCCTCATCGGGCGGGAGTTGATTGGGGGATGACCGCACCTATCCTTCCTACGTCAGTCAACCGCGCCGCCCCCGGCTTCATCGCCAATGCGGAAAAGAATCGCGCCTTGGCCGAGGACCTCCGGCAACGGGTTGCGCAAGTTGCTCTTGGCGGCCCCGAACGCTCTCGCGAACGCCATGTCGCGCGCGGCAAGATGCTTCCCCGTGAGCGCGTCGAACGTCTGCTCGATCCAGGCTCGCCCTTCCTCGAAATCGGGCAACTGGCTGCTTATGGGCAATATGGCAATGAAGCGCCGGCGGCGGGCGTGATCGCCGGCATAGGCCGCGTCTCGGGCCGGACGGTGATGATCGTTGCCAACGATCCGACCGTCAAAGGCGGCGCCTATTTCCCGCTCACGGTCAAAAAACATCTTCGCGCGCTGGAGATCGCGCTCGAAAACCGCCTGCCCTGCATCTATCTCGTCGACTCCGGCGGCGCGAACCTGCCCTACCAGGCCGACGTCTTCCCCGACCGCGACCATTTTGGCCGTATCTTTTTCAATCAGGCGCAAATGTCCGCCAGCGGTATTCCACAGATTGCCTGCGTGATGGGGGCGTGCACCGCAGGCGGCGCGTACGTTCCGGCAATGTCGGACGAGACCGTCATCGTGCGCAACCAGGGGACCATCTTTCTTGCTGGACCGCCGCTCGTCAAAGCCGCGACAGGGGAAGTCATCTCGGCCGAGGAGCTGGGCGGGGCCGAAACGCATGGCAAGCGGTCGGGTGTTGTCGATCATATCACCGACAACGATGCGCACGCCTTGACCATTGTTCGCGACATCGTCTCAACGCTCAAGCCGGACCTTGTGCCTCCGATGACGCTGGAGGATATCGACCCGCCCCTGGCGACCACCGACGATATTCCGGGTCTCATCCCAACCGATGTCCGCGCTCCCTATGAGGTACGCGAAGTGATCGCGCGACTGGTCGATGGGTCGCGCTTCCACGAATTCAAGGCCGGCTACGGCGCAACGCTCGTCTGCGGGTTTGCCGAGATCTGGGGTACCCGCGTCGCTATCCTCGCCAATAACGGTGTCCTCTTTTCAGAGAGCGCTTTAAAGGGCGCCCATTTCATCGAACTGGCCTGCCAGCGCGGAATACCCCTGCTGTTCCTCCAGAACATTTCCGGGTTCATGGTCGGGGGTAAATATGAGGCCGGTGGCATCGCCAAGGATGGTGCCAAACTCGTTACCGCCGTTGCCACTGCAAACGTTCCCAAGATCACCGTCATCATCGGCGGCAGTTTCGGCGCTGGCAATTACGGCATGTGCGGGCGGGCCTATTCCCCGCGCTTTCTCTTCACATGGCCCAACGCGCGCATTTCGGTGATGGGCGGCGAGCAGGCCGCTTCGGTGCTGGCCACGGTCCGCCGGGACGCAATGGAAGCGAAGGGAGAAAGCTGGAGCAAGCAAGACGAGGAAGCGTTCAAGGAGCCAATTCGCGCCCGTTATGAGGAGGAGGGAAGTCCGTATTACGCCACGTCGCGATTGTGGGACGACGGCATCGTAGACCCGCTTCAGACCCGCGATGTCCTGGGCCTTGCCCTTCGCGTCACGCTCAACGCACCCATTCCCGAGCGGGCGCAGTTCGGGATCTTCAGGATGTAACGATGTTTAAGTCCCTTCTCATTGCAAACAGAGGCGAGATTGCCTGCCGCGTCATACGGACGGCGCGCCGGATGGGATTGCGGACGATTGCAGTTTATTCCGATGCCGATGCAGGCGCCCTGCACGTTACGATGGCCGACGAGGCCGTTCATATAGGCCCGTCGCCCGCGATCGAAAGCTATCTCGCGAACAAAAGCATCATTGATGCGGCACTGGACACTGAGGCCGAGGCGATTCATCCGGGTTTCGGGTTCCTCTCGGAAAATGCCGATTTCGCACAAGCGGTCATCGATGCAGGTATCGTCTGGGTCGGGCCCGATCCCGCTTCCATTCGCGCGATGGGCCTCAAGGACGCCGCCAAGAAGTTGATGGCCGAGGCCGGCGTGCCGGTCACCCCGGGCTATCTGGGCGAGGATCAATCGGCCGCGCGGCTTTACGAGGAGGCGAGCAGGATCGGTTATCCGGTGCTCATCAAGGCCGTGGCGGGCGGGGGTGGAAAGGGGATGCGCCGCGTCGAGCGGGTGGAGGATTTCGAAGCTGCGCTCGAAGGCTGCCGGCGCGAAGCTGCCGCTGCGTTCGGTGATCCTCGCGTTCTGGTGGAAAAATACGTCTCGCGCCCGCGCCACATCGAGGTTCAGGTGTTTGGCGACCGGCACGGCAACATCGTCCATCTCTTTGAGCGCGACTGCTCGGTCCAGCGCCGCCACCAGAAGGTGATCGAGGAAGCCCCAGCGCCCGGCATGGACGCGGCAACGCGCGCGGAAATCTGCGCTGCCGCTATCCGGGCGGCCAGAGCGGTGGACTATGTGGGCGCGGGAACCATCGAGTTCATCGCCGATGCCCGGGACGGCCTGCGCGCCGACCGCATCTGGTTCATGGAGATGAATACCCGCCTCCAGGTTGAGCACCCCGTCACCGAAGAAATCACCGGCATCGATCTCGTCGAATGGCAATTGCGCGTCGCCGCAGGCGAAAAACTGCCTAAGGCACAGGACGAGATTTCCATCAGCGGCTGGGCAATGGAGGCGCGACTTTATGCGGAAGACTCGGGGCGGGATTTCTTGCCCTCCACCGGCCGTCTGGAACATTTCGCTATGCCCGCCGAATTGCGTATCGAAACCGGTGTGCGCGAGGGAGATACGGTGACGCCATTTTACGATCCCATGATCGCAAAACTGGTCGCGCACGGGCCGACGCGTGACGTTGCAATCTCAAGGCTGCGCGCAGGTTGTGCAAAAGCATCGGTCTATCCCGTGCGCACGAATGCCGGGTTTCTCGTTCGTGTGCTCGATAATCCGCTTTTCCGTGCGGGCGAGGCCGATACGGAACTCATCGCCCAGGCGGGGCCAATGCTCGCCAAGCCCTCCGAACCCTCGGATGCCGCCCGGGCCGCCGCCGCAACCGCCATGCTGCCGGAGGCAAGCGACGCCTGGACGGCGCTTACGGGGTTCCGTTTGAACGCCCCTCCGGTGCGGGAGATTTTCATGCGTTTAGGCGATGAGGTGGTAAAAGGGTCGGTTCAGAACCCTCCTACAAATTCGCCCTCCCCTGCCCCTGTCCGGCAGGGCGACGGCGTCATTGTCACCGAAAACGGTGAGACATGGTTTTTCAGGCCGAACCGCATCGATGCAACTCATACCGGCGCAGCAGGAGATGGTGCTATTGCCGCTCCAATCCCCGGCAGGATTATTGTGCTGTCCGTTGAAGAGGGCCAGACCGTCGAGCGAGGCCAGCCCCTGCTGGTGCTTGAAGCGATGAAGATGGAATATACCCTAACGGCCCCCTTTGGTGGCCGGGTTGCGCTCGATACAGTGCCCGGGGCGCAGGTCGAGGAGGGGGCGATCCTCGTGCGGATCCAAGGAGACTAGTCATGACGGGACGGTGGTTCGAGGATTGGGGCGTTGGGGACGCGATCGTTCATCCCATCCACCGCACGGTGACCGAGACGGATAACCTGCTGATCTCGACCCTTACCCACAACCCCCAGCCATTGCATCTCGATGCCGAATATGCCGCGAAATCCGATTTCGGCAGGATCCTGGTCAATGGCACATTTACCTTTGCGCTGATGGTCGGGCTTTCGGTCGAAGAGACGACACTTGGCACGCTGATTGCCAACCTCGGTTATGACAAGGTACGGATGCCCAAACCTGTGTTCATCGGCGATACCTTGAACGTGGAAACCGAAGTGGTCGAGCTGCGCGTTTCCGAAAGCCGCCCCGGTGCCGGGATCGTGACCTTTGCCCATCGGGCGAAAAACCAGCATGGCGATGTGGTTTGCGAGTGCCTGCGCACCGCACTTGTCCGGCGGCGCGAACAATGAAGCTCCGCTCGCTACTCTTCGTGCCGGGAGACAGGACCGACCGCATGCACAAGGCGGTGACGAGCGGCGCCGATGCCGTGATCCTTGATCTCGAGGATTCGGTCGTTCCCGAGCGAAAACCTTGGGCGCGGAAAGATGTCGCGACGTTCCTGGGCGAAACCAGGCGCGAAATACCGCTCTTCGTGCGGATCAACCCATTTGGTTCGCCCTACCTGCGGGACGATATAGCCGCGCTGGCTGCCGCCAAACCGGACGGTTTGGTCCTGCCAAAGGCGGAAGGCGCGGCCTCTATTATGGAACTCATGACCATGCTGGGATTGGCAGATGTCAAAATTCTGCCCATCGCTACCGAGACTCCCAAATCCATCTTTGCAATCGGCACGTTCGACGCCGTAGCCACGCGCCTGCTGGGCCTTGCATGGGGCGCCGAAGATCTTTCTTCTGCCGTGGGTGCTGCAACGACCCGCGAGGCCGACGGACGCTTTACCCCGCCCTACGAAACGGTCCGAAACCTCGCGCTCTTTGCTGCCCATGCCGCCGGGGTACCAGCAATCGACACGGTTTATACCAACATCACCGACTCGGAAGGGCTCGCAGCCTATGCCGCGCGCGGTCGCCGCGACGGCTTTTCGGGGATGATGGCGATTCACCCCTCGCAGGTGCCGGTCATAAACGCGGCCTTCACGCCCAGCCCGGACGAAATCGCCAAGGCCCGCGCAATCGTTAGGGCTTTCGATGCCGACCCGGGGGCTGGCGTCCTCCAGATCGACGGCCAGATGGTCGACCTGCCCCACCTCAAGGCAGCTCTGGCGCTTCTTGCCAGAACGGAATAGAACCTGCGTCGCTCCTTATCCGCGGCACCGGGGCTTGGCTACATCACCGCGCCGACCTGCCAGGGGGCAAATTCGCTGTCGCCATAGCCGAGCAGTTCCGATTTGGTACGCTTGCCCGACGCGACAGCCAGTATTTCCTCGAATATCTCGCGGCCCTTTTCCTGAAGGCTTACACCCTCGAGAACATCGCCGCAGTTGATATCCATGTCGTCGGCCATGCGGCGATAAAGGTCGGAATTGGTTGCAAGCTTGATCGAAGGGACCGGCTTGCACCCAAAGGCCGAGCCGCGGCCTGTCGTAAAGCACAGCACATTGGCGCCGCCCGCAACCTGTCCGGTAGCCGACACCGGATCGAATCCGGGAGTATCCATGAACACAAAGCCGCGTACGGTGACCGGCTCGGCATATTCGTAGACCGCATTGAGCGGGGTCGTTCCGCCTTTCGCGGCAGCGCCGAGAGATTTTTCGAGGATGGTCGTCAACCCCCCTGCCTTGTTGCCCGGAGAAGGATTGTTGTTCATCTCCCCGCCATTGCGGGCGCAATAATCCTCCCACCAATGGATGCGCTCGATGAGCTTTTCGCCCACCGCGCGCGAGACCGCCCTGCGGGTGAGAAGATGCTCGGCGCCGTAGATTTCGGACGTTTCCGAAAGGATCGCAGTGCCGCCGTTTCTCACCAGAATATCGGCGGCCACGCCCAGGGCGGGATTGGCCGTGATGCCCGAATAGCCGTCCGAACCGCCGCATTGCAGCGCCAGGACGAGTTCGGATGCGGGAATCGTTTCGCGCTGGGCACGCGCCGCGATCGGCAGCATCGCCCGGATACGCTCAAGGCCCTGCTCGATGGCCTTGCGCGTGCCACCTTCGCCCTGAATGGTGAAGCTCTGGAAGGTATCGTCCTCGGTAATGCCGTAGGTCTGCTTCATGCGCCCGATCTGGAACACCTCACAACCCAGGCCCACGAGCAAGGCGGCTCCGAGGTTCGGATTGGCGGCATACCCCCATTGCGTCCGCGAAAGGATATCAAACCCTTCCCCCTGGCCGGACATTCCGCACCCCGTTCCGTGAACGAACGGGACCACGCCGTCGATGCTCGGATAGTCGTCAAGCATCCCGGACCGGTTGACGGCATCGGCGATGTAGCGGGCAACGGTCGCCGAGCAGTTCACCGAAGTGAGGATGCCGATATAGTTTCGCGTCCCCACCTTGCCGTTCGCACGCCGGAAACCCTCGAATGTCGCCCGGTCGCTTTGAGGTACGAAATCGACCGGGCTGATACCGGCACCGAATTCATAAGCGCGCTCGAAAGCACCGCTTTCCGCCCCCATGCCGCAATTGTGCTCATGCACCCATTCCCCGGGGGAAATCGGCTTGGTCGCAAAGCCGATGATCTGCCCGAACTTGCGCACCGCCTCGCCCTCCGCGATAGCCGCGATGGCCAGCTTGTGCCCCTTGGGAATGCGTTGGGAGGTGGCTATATCACCATCCAGACGGATGCCCGCCGCCAGATTGTCGAGCGCGACCGCGACGTTGTCGGCGGAATTGAGGACAAGGACGGGCGAAGGCTTGAGATCACTCATTGTCGATCACGATCGGTTGCCGGTGGCGGTGGGAAGGGGAGCCCGAGCATCGATAACGGCCTCGTCGACCAGGGCCTGCCAGAACGCGGCGGGAATGGTTTCATCGAGATAGCCCAATGTCTGTTCCACATTTTGCGGACGGGTCATACCGAATACCACCGACGCGATAACGGGATGGCCAAAGGAGAATTGGGCCGCAGCGGCAGGCATCGTGACACCGAACGCGCCACAGATCCGTTCAACTGCCTGGACCTTCTCGATCACGTGCTGCGGCACCGTGTCATAGTCATAGGTGGCTCCGGATACGCCCTTGGCCAGAACGCCGGAGTTGAAGACCCCGACGTTGACGATCCCGACGCCTTTTTCTTCCGCCTTGGGAAAACAGTCAGCGAGGGCCGGCTGCTCGATCAAGGTATAGCGGCCCGCCAGCATGACGAGATCAAGATCGGTTTCGGCCATGAAGTCGGCTGCAACATCGGATTCATTGACGCCGATGCCGATGGCCTTGACGAAGCCCTGGCTGCGCAGCTCGTCGAGCGCCCGGTATGCGCCCTCGATGGCGGAGCGGAAGTGCCGGTCGAAATCGGCTCCCAGATTGCGCCGGTCGATATCGTGGATATAGACGACGTCGATATCGGCGAGCCCGAGCCTTGCGTGCGATTGTTCGAGCGAGCGCATGGTCGCATCATAGGAATAATCGAGCACCGGCATCAGGTCGAGCGGGGCGACCCACATCCCGCGGTCGTAGGTTCGGCCACGAGGGGGAACGAAATAACGGCCGACCTTGGTCGAGAGCACATAGTCGGTCCGCGGTTTCTCCCGCAGAAAGTGTCCCATGCGCAGTTCGCTCAGGCCGAACCCATAGAGCGGGGAAGTATCGAAGTAGCGCAAGCCGCCATCCCATGCCGCAGCAAGCGCGCGCTCGGCTTCCGCCTCGCTAAGCGCGCGCGACAGGTTGCCGAGCCCCGAGCCGCCGAAACCGAGGCGGGGAAGATCGAGCCTGCCAGCGACCGATGAACGATCAATTCTCATGATGCTATTCCTGTACTTGATTCAGGCTACCTCAAACGCCGCCCTCAATCGAGGACACGCGGCTCGGGAGCCATTTTCAGCCATAACCCAATCGAGAAAGCCACCGGCCCGTCGCTCGATCTTGGCAGCATGGTTCTGGGCGATGTCAGCGAGCCGGTGATCGAGAAAGGGATTGGAGAACCGTTCACGGCACTGTGCCCAATAGGCCTCCGCGCCATAGCTTGCCGGAAAGAGGGGAAGAACCTCTTCGCGCATGATGGAGTCGAGCCACCCGCTGATCTGCACGGCGGCCATGGCGTCGCGCACGGTGAGGCCCTGCGGTGAACCACTCGACAGCCAACGCTGGGCCAATAGCGTATGAGCAAGATTGAGGATAAAGAGCTTTTTGCGCTCAAAGGGCGCGAGGTCGGGCACCACTTGTATCTGTTCGTGGTCACAAGGCGCAGTAAGACCCGGCTGATCCTCGAGCACCCAGAGCGCATAAGGTTCAGCCACCGCGCCGATGGGATCGATGGGCTCGGAGACGATGCGGTCGACCAACGTATTGATGAACAGGCAGCGTTCGGCGATCCAGTCGCTAAAGGCCTGACAGTCGTTCTCTCGCGCCGCCAGATCGAGGACGATGCTGCGCAAGGTATCGCCATTGCGCGAAATCAACTCGCACGGCAGAATCGTTATCGGCGCCCCGCCGGCTTGGAATCGTCCGCGCAAGAGCGCGGTCAGCAGTTCGGGGAAACTGCTCCACCCCTCAAGCGTGGGCTCGGTGCGGGCCGGGATTTCATAACCCTTGTCACCGGTATTGCTGATGACGAAAGCCGCATCGATAAACCCGGCACGGGTGGCATCCGGGTCCTCGCGCGCAGAAAGGCCTGTCGCGACAATCCGGACCTGACGCGTTTCATCAAGCGGCACACCCTTGTCCAGTCCGCGAATGCGCACCGGAAATGACTGCCCCATGGCGAACGCGGCGACACGGGCACGGCTGGCGGGCGAGCCTGTGGTTTCCACAACGGTCACCGGGCCCACATCCTGGCCGGCGTCCCGTGCCTCGGACAGCATCAGATCCGCATGGGCCTGCAGGAACCGGCTGGTACCAAACTGGATAACGGACCTGCTCATGCAACCTCCACGATGGCCTTTATGAGCGTATCACGATTGTTGAGTAGGTCCTGAAACTGCTCGGGGAGGGAATCAAGCCGGGCCGAATGTGTGCGCAGTGCCGCGGTATTGATTTCGCCTGCTGCAATGGCGGCAATAACGGTATCGAAATCCTCGCGCGTGGCGTTCCGGCTCCCCACCAGCTTCATTTCGCGCTTGTGGAATTCGGGATCGGCAAAGGTAATCGAATTGGTGACCACGCTGACAAGGACATAGGTGCCGCCGTGAGCGAGGTAGGCGAAACCGGCCTCGATGGCGGCCGCATTGCCCGTGGCGTCGAACACGATATCGTAACCCTCGCCATCGGTACGGGTCATGACCGCGTCCGCACCCTCCTCGAGCGCCATCGTGCTGTCAAAGCCGAATTTTTCGGCCACAAGATCGAGCCGGGAACGGCTGGCATCGAGAAGATGCACTTCAGCACCCCGCAAGCGCGCAAAAAGCGCAACCCCGAGCCCGATCGGACCTACCCCAACGACCAGCACGCGATCGGCGCGCGTGAGTTCGGATCGCCGCACCGCGTGGGCGCCGATCGCCAGGAACTCGACCATGGCGGCCTCGAAAGGCTCGAGGCTTCCGGCAGGATAAAGGTTCTCGAGCGGAACATGGATGCGCTCGCACATTCCCCCGTCGCGATGCACACCGAGCACCCCGATATTATAGCAGCAATTGGGCTTGCCGCGGCGACAGGCCCGGCACGTGCCGCAGGCGATATAGGGATTGATGATCACGAGATCGCCCCGGGCAAACGGGCCCGCGGCTTCCGCTACGCGTCCCGAAAGCTCGTGTCCCATGACCCGGGGATAGGCCAGAAACGGGTGCTTGCCCTCGAAGATGTGATAGTCCGTGCCGCAGATGCCCACGTGACCGATATCGACGGCGACCCAACCTTCTCCCGGACTGGGGGGAAGTTCGCGTTCTTCAAGGCGAAGCGTGCCGGGTTGCTCGCAAACGAGGGCTTTCATGATCGGCGTTCCTGACCGTTCGTGCTAGGCCGCCGCACCGCGGGGGCGCCAGCCCTCGGGCAGCGATCCCTTGATGATGAGGCTTAGGATATCGTCTTGCGTCACATCGGAAATCCTGTGGGAGCCGACATTGCGCCCGTTGTTCATAACCATCACACGGTCGCAGAGCCGGAAGACGTCGTGCATGTCGTGGCTGACGAGAAAGATGCCGATCCCCTCGTCGCGCAGCTTCTGCACCAGTTCGGCAACCATTTCGGTCTCGGATGGCCCGAGCGCCGCGGTCGGTTCGTCCATGATCAGTGCACGGACGTTGAAATGAATCGCACGGGCGATCGCGATGACCTGGCGCTGGCCGCCAGACATCTGCGCGACGGGGTCCCCGAGGTTCTTGAAATTGGGGTTCAGCCGCTGGAGCACCTCTCTGGCCTCGCGGAACATACGTTTGTCGTCGAGGTTGCCGAACCGCGTCTTGAGCTCGCGGCCAAGGAACAGGTTGGCCGGCGCATCGAGGTGATTGGCGAGAGCGAGATTTTGATAGATCGTCTCTATGCCGTGCTTGCGCGCAGCGGTCGGGGTGGCGATCTCGATCTTCTCTCCATCAAGATAGATTTCGCCCGCACTGGGCGTCATGGCGCCGGACAGCATCCGCATGAGGCACGATTTGCCCGCGCCGTTGTGCCCGAGAATGCCGACGACCTCTCCCGGATATAGATCAATCGATACGTCGCGGACCGCCTGTATGCCGCCGAAGTGCTTGGAGATGCCGCGCATCTCGACAAGGGGCGTGGCGCTTGATTGGAGGCTGGTCATGCTCGTATTCCGGATCACAAAGGGGTGGTACCGGGAGCGCGTTCGAGCGCGCTCCCGGAAGGGTCGGGATTAATAAAGGACGTTCTGCGCCTCATCGGCATCGATGTTGTCGGCGGTAACAACGACAACGCCTGTATTGATGAAGCTTTCGACGGCCTCTCCGGCCAGCAGCTTGGCAATGGTCTGGACGCCCAATTCACCCATCTGGAACGAACCCTGCACCGCAATCGCGGCAAGCACGCCGTCGCGGACAAACTGTTGCAGATCCTCGTTGCCGTCAAAGCCAAGGGCAACGAGCGAGCCCTCGCGCCCCGCCTGGACGATCGCCCGGCCCATGCCGACCGCCGTCGGTTCGTTGGCACCGAAGATGCCGTCGAGTTCTGGATAGGCTGCAAGGATATCGGTCGTCTGGTTGAGCGCCGTCGCCATCTGGGACTGGGAATAGAGCGTATTGACGATCTCGATGTCGGAATTGGCTTCGATATAGGCAGCAAAGCCGCCCACACGGCCAATTTCCGAGCCGACGCCCGGCACATAGGACATGATGGCGATCTGGCCTTCATTGCCGATGGCATCGATCATGACTTGCGCCATCAACTCGCCCGCCGCCTGGTTGTCCGTCGAAAGGAACGCCTGGTAATATTCCTCGGCCCCTTCTGCGAGCATGGAGTCGATGATGACCACCGGAATGCCGCTTTCATAGGCGCGCTGGACCGAAGGAACCAGGGCTTCCGGATCGGATGGCGCCAGGACGATGCCGGCGACGCCGCGGTTGATCGCGTTGTCGACCAGATTGACCTGTGCCGCGATATCGGATTCCGAGGCCGGCCCGTCAAAGCTCATGGTATAACCCTCAAGCCCCTCCATGCCAGCTTCGGCGCCGCGATTGACGTTCTGCCAGAAATTGGAGCTCGTGGTCTTGACGATCACGGCGATTTCGTCGGCCATCACGGCGGCCGGAAGTGCTGTCAGCGATATGGCTCCTGCAAGGGCCAAGGTATGCAATACGGACTTCATTGTTTCCTCCTGATTGAAAGTCCAAGGCGAAATGCGGCACGCCTCAGCGCCGATTGCGCAACTGATCAATATAGACGGCCCCTATCACCACGCAGCCGATGACGATCTGCTGGATGAAGGCTGAGACGCCCGCCATATTGAGTCCGTTGCGCAAAATTCCGATAATGAAGGCACCGATCATGGTGCCCGAGATTGACCCCACGCCCCCCATCAGGGAAGCGCCGCCAATTACGGCCGCCGCGATGGCGTCGAGTTCATACATGACGCCCTCGTTCGGCTGGGCGGTGACCAGACGCGACATGAGGACGATGCCGGCAAGCCCGGCGAGAAACCCCGAAATTGCATAGGCTGCGAGCTTGGTGCATTCGACATTTACGCCCGACAGGCGCGCTGCCTCTTCATTGGAGCCCACCGCATAGATGTGACGGCCGAACTGGCGGCGCTTGAGCACATAGGCCGCAAAGAGCGCTACGGCGAGAAGCAGGATCGCCGGGAAGGGAATGCCGGGAAACACCATACGCGGCAGGCCGTTCGCCTGAGTCTCGACGATCCGGAACAGGGCGCCATTGCCGAGGAGGCCGAATTCCTGCCCCAGTTGCGAAACCGGAGAAGCCCCGGTCAGCTGTAGCGCCAGACCGCGCGCGATCATCATCATCCCCAACGTGGCGATGAAGGGCGCAATACGCAGGCGGGTGATGACGAGACCGTTCACCATACCGCAGAGTGTCCCAACGATCAGACCTCCGCCCATTCCGAGGGGCACGGGAAGCCCAGCCTTGACCAAAAGTCCGGCCACAGTGCCGGAAAGCGCAAGAACCGAACCCACGCTCAGATCTATTCCTCCTGTGAGGATGACCACGGTCAGCCCGATCCCCAACAGACCGATCACCGCGGTCTGCAACAGCACAGACATGGCATTATTGGGCGTCAGAAAGGCACTGTTGAGAAAGGCAAAGGCGACGATCAGACCAATCAGCGTCACGAGGGCCGAGATACGGTGAAGCATGTCTGCCTTGACCGGCATGCCGAGCCCCTCGCGAGGAAAAAGCCCAGCCGTGCCATCGCCCGCGCCGAATACTCTCATCAAATCAGTCCTCCTCTTTCCCGGTTCGGTTGCCCAGCCGTGGGAAAGCCATTTTATGCCGCAAACGCTTTGGTCCGCGCTCGATACCCTGGTTGCGGCAATCAAGGCATGCAGGAATGCTCTGGGTCAACTGTTTTTAATTTTTAATATACATCGTGCCAAAAATGCGTTTTAATCCTTTCGGTTGGAAGCGAACGGTATCTTAAAAATGGCGCGCTCGAATGATCGCTACAAATCCGCATACAACCAGATGCTCGAAATCCTGGAGACGATGGAGCCGGGGCACGAACTACCTTCGGAAACCAATCTGGCCAGCGAGCTGGGCGTCAGCAGAACCATCGTAAGATCGGTGCTCGCCCACCTTCAGAAAGTGCGGATCATCTCCTGGCGGGGTCGCCGGAAGCGGTTGTTGCGCCGGCCCCTGGGGTCCGAGCGCTTTCCGGAAAGCGAAGTGGAGAGCGCCGCCGAACGGCTGGAGGACAGGTTCCTCGAATGGGTTCTGCGAACCGACGTGGCCCCGGATACGCGGCTCAACGTCTCGCTGCTTTCCCGGCAGTTCGGTACGTCCCCCCATATGCTGCAGGAATTTCTCGTGCGCTTTTCCCGTTTCGGCATTGTCGAGCATCTGACGACCGGGGGTTGGGTATTGCGTGGCTTCACGGCCCAATATGCGATCGAATTATCCGAATTTCGCGAAATGATCGAACTCGCTTCGGTCAAAAAGCTCGTGGCGCTCGATGTCGGCCATCCGATCTGGCAGGAGCTTGACGATCTCGCGCGCGACCACCAGCTGCTGCTCGAGGAGGTCGAGACGCGGTACCGCGACTTTTCCGCACTGGACGACCGCCTGCACAGCACGATCAACAGCGTTCAGGACAATCGCTTTACGCGCGAGTTCCAATCCCTGATTTCCATGATCTTCCACTACCACTATCAATGGAACAAACGGCTCGAGAAACAGCGAAATACGGTCGCGATCCGCGAGCACCTGGCCTATATTGAGGCACTTCTAAGCCGGGATCTGGAGCGCGCGCGCGCGGCATCGCTAGCCCATCTCGCCACGGCCCGGCAAACACTTCTGGCCTCGACGGGGACTACCGTGCCTATCGAGACTTCGCAATTGCCGGATCGGCCGGCCGTACCAGCTGAGTAAGGCGCAAGGACATGGCAGGACCGCACACAGAAACCCCCGCCGGAGTTGATCGATCCGAGCGTTTTCTCTACACGACCTTGGGGCTACTGGAACGCAGCAGACTGGACATGATACTGCCCCACGAGCACGTTTTCGTTGACCTCAGGACCCCGGATCAGCCCGGCTATGCGCGAGCTGACGAGACCGAGGTCGTTGCGGTAATGGCCCCGAGAATCGAGGAGATCAAGGAGCGCGGCGTCACAGCGCTGGTCGAATGTTCGACAGTTGGCGTAGGCCGTCGGGCCGATATCGATCTCGCCGTTTCGCGCGCCACGGGCTTCCCGATCGTCGTACCGACCGGCAGCTATCGCGAACCGTGGATCACACCGTTTGTTCGCGAGGCCGAGGACGACGCACTGGAAGCCTGGATGTTCGGCGAATTGACCGAGCGCTTCGATGAGGCCGATTATCGCGCCGGATGGATCAAGCTCAGCGCCGGCGATGACGGGATCACCCAACTCGAAGAGCGCGTTTTGCGCGCTGCTGCCCGCGCCGCCGCCCGAACCGGTGCGGTCATCGGCAGCCATACGATACGAGGCCGTGTCGCGATGCAGCAACTCGATATCATCGAGCAGGAGGGCTATTCGGCGTCGCGCTTCATCTGGATCCATACCCAGGAAGAGCCCGATCTTAGTTTTCACGATGAGGCGGTGTCCCGGGGCGCCTGGATCGAATACGACCACGTCTCCCGCAGCCCGGACGAGGATGTGAAATCACTCATCTTGCAGGCGTTGGAAAAGGGATACGGTGGCAATCTGCTGGTCAGCCATGACCTCGGATGGTTCGATCCGGCCTTACCAAAAGGCGGCAACCAGCGCCCCTATACCCACCTCTCGGATGTCATGTTACCCCTGCTGAAAGCTTCCGGCGTCGACGAGGAAACGCTGGGGCTTCTGACGATGGAAAATCCTTTCCGGGCTTTTGCGCGGCCCGCCTGAGCAGAAGTCGCCAACGCCAAAATGAAACGTTATCAACGGATTTGATCGGAACTCGACACCGGGATGCTTGTCGCGGTCATCTCCAGACGCTTTTCGAGACCCCTCCAAGGGGACGAAATGACCGGCCCGAAAAGCAGAGGCGGCAGGTGGGGCGGCCATCGGATTTATCCGGAGCACGAATTAAAGCCCGCTGGAAAGTCAGCATAATTTACCTATTTACCGACCAGTCCCGCGTTTTCTGGCTTGGGCAATGGCCCCCTGACTCTGAACGTCACCCTTGAAGTGGACCCTCGGCGTCGATTCTTCGCCCCGCAGACGCGAGTCTTGCCAATGCCGTTTTTTTGATGATAACGTTTCAATTAAGTTGAGTGTCCATAAGGGCTCCAGCTGAAAAGGGAGGAAGTCAAATGAAGAATGGATTATTCGGCCTGCGCAGGCCGGCTATTGTCGGAGCCGCGAGCGCAGCGTTACTGCTCGGCACGTCACCAGCCGCACTCCAGGCCCAGGAAGTGAGCGGAGAACTTATAATCTTGCAGTGGTTGGGTGGGACGGAAGCCGAACTTTGGGCCGACCTGCAAGCGGCCTTCATGGAAGCCAATCCCGGCGTGACGGTTCGGGAACTCGTCGTGACCGGCGTGGGCGACATGCGAGGCGCGATGCGCACCGCCCTGCTCGGCGGCGAGACCGTGGACATCATCATCAACACCTGGCCCGCCTTCCGCGCAGAGCTTGCCGATGCCGGCATTATCCAACCTATCGACGATGCGTGGACCGAGAATGACTGGAGCACCCAACTGAGTGACAGTTGGCGCACGCTCGGCGCGATCGGCGACGACACCTATGGGCTGACCTACACCTACGGCAACCGCTCGGGTATCTGGTACAAAACCGAGCATCTCGAGAACGCTGGCATCGAGCCGCCGCAGACATGGGACGCGTTGATCGCCAGCTTCGATACCCTCAAAGCCGCGGGCCACGAAGCGCCTTTCGCCGTTCCCGCGCAGTTCTGGGCGCATAGCGAGCTGTTTGAAACGCTGCTCATCCGCACCTCTGGCGTCGAAACCGCAACGGCACTTGCCGCTCATGACATTCCCTGGACCGATCCCGCCGTCCGGGCCGCGCTGGAAAAATATGCCGAATTGCTCGCTGCAGGGTGTTGCGCCAGCGCCTCCACCATGCTGGCCAGCGATTGGGATGCGGAGGCCGACCAGCTCTTTCTGGCAGACAACCGGAACTATCTGTTGATCGGCATGTGGATGAATACCCGTGCGCGCAACGACTACGGTCTGAGCGAGGGCGAGGACTATTCCATGTTCCAGTTCCCCGCCCTCGGCCTTGGTCATGACGACACGTCCATGGTCGACTCCAAGGAACTGAACCTGACCACCAACGGCAACAACCCCGAGGCCGCCATCGCGTTCTTTGACTTCATGTTGTCGGCAGAGGCCTCGGAGATTCAAGCCGGTTACGGCTTTGCGTCCCCGAGTTCGGAAGCCGACACCTCGCTCCTGGGTCCGGTGCAGCAGATCTCGACGGCGGCCGTGGCGGAATCGCAGGTCCAGTTCGTCCTCGGCGATCTCTTGCCGGGCGATCTCGTCGATGAGTATCGGGTACAACTGCAACGCTTCCTCCAGGACCCCAGCGATGCGATGATCGACTCCGTGCTCGAGGCCATCGAAGCGAAGGCACAGGTTTCCTACTGATGTCCAACGGCGTCGTAAACGGCGAGACGGCGCCGTCCGGACCAACCAGCACCGCGCGCGGCGGCCGGGCCATTCCGGGCGCCGCGCACGAGGGGCGTCTCTGGCGTCTGTCCGACACTCCGGCGGCTTGGCTGCTCATCCTGCCGGTTCTGGTCTTTTTCAGTATTTCGGTCGTCTATCCGCTCGCGGAGACGATCCGTCTGAGCTTCTTCGACATTCGGGGATTGTCGGCTCCCCGGTACGTCGGCTTGGGCAACTACATCGCTCTTTTCGCCGATCCCCTGTTTAGGAACACGATCGTCACGGCCCTGATCTTTACGCTGGGGGTAACGGCCATTTCCGTTTCCATCGGATGGGGGCTGGCGATGTTGAGCGCTTTCGCACCGGCCCAGACCATGCCATTCCGCATGATGGTTTTCGCCGCGTTCGGAATATCCGAAACGGTATCGGCCTATATGTGGATCATGATCCTGCGACCCGACCAGGCCGGGCTTCTCAACAGCATCATCGGCATATTCAATCCCGGCTTCGCCCATGCCTGGCTCGGCGACCAGAACACCGCCCTTTGGGCACTGATCATCGCGGCGAGCTGGAGCGCGGTCGGGCTGCCCCTTCTCCTGTGTTTCGCCGCAGTGCAGGCGATCCCCAAAAGCGTACTCGAAGCCGCATACATGGATGGCGCGAGGCCCACCTCAATCATGCGTCACATCATGATGCCGCTGTCCCTGCCAGGGGTGCGCGTTGCCATCTTTATTAACCTGCTCAATGCCCTGCGCGCTTTCGACATCATTTTTGTGCTGACAGGCGGTGGGCCGGTCCGCTCGACCGAAACCATCGGCTATTTCATGTATCGGGAGTCCATGACCCAGTTCAAACTGGGCTATGGCGCCGCGGCCACCGTTGTGCTGCTGATCGCCGTGCTGGTGGTCTCGATCCCCGCCATCCTCCAGCGCACGGCAGGTGCGAAATGATCGGTAGGGCGCCGCGCTGGGCCATCGCCATCATGGGGCTGATCGCCCTTGTCTGGATCATTCCTCTCTTCGGCATCGTGGTCCTCTCGGTCCGGCCGGTGGGAGAAACCATGCTCGGTTGGTGGCGGCTCGACAGTTTCACCCTCACCCTGAGCGCCTGGCAGCGCGTTTGGGACCGGTACCCGTTGGCGGATGCCTTCTGGACGACCGCGTTTCTGGCGGGCGTCTCGACTTTTCTCACGATGCTGCTCACTCCAGCCGCCGCCTACGCCTTTCATTTCCTCAAGTTCCGCTTCCGGCGCCTTCTGCTCATCGTCATCATCAACGCCTTTGTGCTGCCCCAACAGGTGGTGATCATTCCTTTGTTCCGGCTCTGGCGCGATATGGGCCTGATGGACAACTTCGCGGCTGTCGTTGTCCCCTATGTGGGATTGAGCTTTGCGTGGTCGATTTTCCTCGTAAAGAACTTCCTCGAGGACTTTCCCAAGGATCTGATCGAGGCGGCAAGGATAGACGGCTGTGGACCGGTGGCAACGTTTCGGCACGTCGTACTGCCCAACATGCTCAGCCCCGTCTACGCGGTTGGCATCCTTCAATTCCTCTGGACATGGAACGCGCTGCTGCTGCCCATGCTCTATCTCAGAACCCATGTCCCCCTGCCGGTGGTCTTGGCTCGTGTCGCCGGGACTTACGACCTCAACTGGGACTTGCGCGCGGTAGCCGCTCTCATCACGACAGCTGTGCCGCTGATTGTCTTCATCGTCTTTCAACGTCAGTTCGCCGCCGGATCACAGGCGACGAGCGGCGGCAAGGAGTAGTCCAGAACTATGCGCGTCAAGAACAATAAGCCGCTCCGTTACCGGCAGATCCATCTCGATTTCCATACATCCGAACACATTCCGGACGTCGGCGCGGATTTCGATGCCGAAAAGTTCGTGGCCACATTCAAAGAGGCCTCTGTCGACTCGGTCACGATCTTTGCCAAGTGCCATCATGGCTGGTCCTACTATCCAACCAAGGTTGGGGCACCACACCCCAATCTTGTCCGCCCCGACTTGCTGGGTGAGATGGTCAATGCGCTTGCCGCCGCCGATATCGAGAGCCCCATCTACATCTCGGTGATGTGGGATGAGCGCAATGCCCGCCTCCACCCCGAGTGGCGCGCGCGCAGCGCCACCGAAAACCGCTTCGATCCCCATCAGCTCCAGGCGGGCTGGCACACGCTCTGCCTCAACCATAAGGCCTACCGCGACGAACTGCTCGCGCAGGCCCGCGAGGTCGTTCGCAACTATCCCACGCCCGGCCTTTTCTTCGACATCATCCTCAACACCGACTGCGTTTGCGCCGCATGCCTCGCCTCGATGCAAGCACACGGGCTCGACCCCGATAACCTCGATGACCGGCGCAAGAATGACGAGTGGGTCAACGAACGCTTCCGCTCGGAAATGACAGAGGCGCTGGAAGCCGAGTTTCCAGGCTTGAGGATTTTCTATAATTGCGGACACATCCACAAGCAGGGCCCGAAGCGCTTCGCGCCTTACACCCATCTCGAGATCGAGAGCCTGCCAACCGGGGGATGGGGCTACGATCATTTCCCGTCGGGCGCGCGATACGCCGCCTTCCTCGGCCTAGATGCCGTCAGCCATACCGGCAAGTTCCACACGAGTTGGGGGGAATTTGGCGGCTTCAAGCATCCGCACGCCCTGGAATATGAAACGGCGCAAATGGTCGCGCTCGGGGTCAAGTGTCTCGTGGGCGATCAGCTGCATCCCAATGGCGCCATCAACCCCGATACCTACGCCTCCATAGCGCCCGCCTATCGCCGCATCGCGCGGCTAGAACCCTATCTCGAAGGCGCGCGCCAGGTCTCCGAGGTTGCCATTCTCTCGTCCGAATATTTCCATCCAACAGGCCCCCAGAACAATGTGAGCGATGATGGCGCGGCCCAGATGCTCCTCGAACTCAAATACGGCTTCGATGTTATCGATCCCAGCGCCGATTTTGCGCGGTACCGCCTCGTCATCCTTCCCGACAATATTCCGGTCGAGGCAGACCTCGAAAGGCGCCTGGTGGCATATGCCGATGGCGGCGGAGCGATTCTTTTTTCCGGCACAAGCGGGATCGACGGAAGCGGCAGGGTTGCGTTGCCCGGGGGCTTTGAGGTCTCCGGCCCTCAGGTGGCGTTCGACCCTTCCTATATCGCGACAAAGGGCAATCTCGATGCCCAACTGCCGGTGACGCCGTTCGTGATGTACGGCCCTGCTCAATCGATTGCGGCAAACGAGGCGGAAGTACTGGCGGAAGTCGTGCCAAGCTATTTCAACCGATCCTACAGGCATTTCTGCTCGCATCAGCACGCGCCTGACGATCCCAGCGCGCCGCGGCTGGGCGCCGCCGCGACCGTCCACGGGAAGATCGGCTATATCGCCTATCCGATATTCGACATGTATCAGGCCATCGGCCAACCCCTGTACCGCTATCTGGTGCGCGGACTTTTGAACCGTCTTCTGGAAAACCTGGTGCTCGTCACCGATCTGCCCTCATCTGGCCGCGCATCGCTCGCCCTTCAGGCCGATCGCAACCGCCACATCCTTCATTTGCTCTATGGCCCGCCTCAGGTTCGCGGCAAGCGCGTGCCCATCGCGGGCGGATCGACTCGCTTGATGGAGATGATCGAGGACATCCCGGCCCTCGGCCCGGTGACGGCGTCGATCAGATTTCCCAGCCTTCCGAGCCGCGTCTACGATGCACAATCCGGTGAAGATGTCGTTTGGTCGCAAGGCGCAGACGGCGCGGTAACGGTTAGCATACCCCGACTCCATATCCACTCCGCCTTGGTCTTTGAGGGAACGAACGGATGAGCGCAGGGGACGAAACCACAATCGAGACCCAGTCGGTGATACGGGCTGCCGAGGAAGGCGGTCGCCGTCGGGCCTCCACTATCATCGATGTCGCCAACGAAGCCAACGTGGCAATCGGCACCGTATCGCGTTACCTCAATGGACTCACGGTCCGGGCCGCCAACCGCGACGCGATCGAAACGGCGATCCATCGCCTGGGCTATCGGCGCAACGCACTCGCCGCCGCCATGAAGTCAGATCTCACCAACATGATCGGCTTTATGGTCCCCACCCTGAGCGAATTCCACGCGCCGATCCTTGAGCAAATGAGCAGCCGGATGCGCAAATCGGGCCGAGCGGTTCTATCGTATTGCCACAACGACGACCCCGCATCGGTCCTCGATGCGATAGAATTCTTTGCCGCACACCGCGTCGATTGCCTCGTCATGGACGGGCATGAGGAGGCAATCGAGGGCATCAGGGAACTCCTGGCCGGTGGCACTCCGGTAATCTTGTACGATAACGACGTAGCGGGCCCACCCGTCGATCGCGTCTTGGTCGACAATCGCACCGCAAGCGCCCGTGCCGTCGGTCACCTGCTCGATATCGGCCATACGCGCGTAGCGGTGCTCGCCGGCAGCCTGCACGATTATGCCGGCAGCGAACGTCTTGCCGGATACAAACAGGCGATGGTGGAGCATAGCGTCGAAATCGTTCCCGAATATATTGCGCAGGCCGCTTGGACCGAAAGCGGGGGTTATGCCGAGATGTTACGCCTGCTTTCGCTCGAAGAACCCCCGACCGCCGTGTTCTGCTGCAACTACAATATGACGGTTGGCGCGCTCGCCCTTCTCAAGGAATACGGCCGCCGTGTTCCCGAAGACATTTCGATCGTCAGCTTCGACGACGTTCCCCTGTTCCGGCTCCGCGAGGTCGGTATCACGACGGTGGCCCAGCCTGTGGGGAAAATAGCCGAAACGATCGCTGGCATCATCGCCTCGCGACTCTCCGAAGACGGCGCACATCATGCACCCCACTCCATTACCCTTGCCTGCGATATCATCTTGCGGGAATCGACGCGCCGGCCACACGCCGCATCCACGCCAGGGAGCCGAGCGGATGTCTAGAATCGACCTCGTCGATCTCAATAAATCCTATGGAATTTTCGAGGTGATTTCCGGCCTCAACCTCTCGATTGAAGACGGATCCTTTACCGTTTTCGTCGGCCCGTCCGGCTGCGGAAAGTCGACCCTTTTACGGATGATCGCCGGTCTCGAACCGATCACCGGCGGAGACGTCCGCATCGATGGCAATCGGGTAAACGATGCCAGCCCCATTGAGCGCGGCGTAGCGATGGTCTTCCAGAATTACGCGCTCTATCCGCACATGACCGTCGAGCAGAACATCGGTTTTTCACTGCGCATGGCGAAATTCGGAAAAACCGAGATTGCCGAACGTGTGTCGGAAGCAGCAAAAACGCTGCAGATCACCGATCTGCTCAAACGCAAGCCAGCGCAACTGTCGGGCGGTCAGAGGCAGCGGGTCGCGATCGGGCGGGCCATCGTGCGTGATCCACAGGCTTTCCTGTTCGATGAGCCGCTCTCCAATCTCGATGCCGAGTTGCGTGTCTCGATGCGCGTCGAGATCGCCAAGCTCCACAACAAGCTCGGCGCCACCATGATCTACGTGACGCACGACCAGACCGAAGCCATGACACTTGCCGACAAGATCGTTGTCATGCGGCACGGAGCAATCGAACAGGCCGGATCTCCCGCAGTGCTCTACAACGATCCGGCCAACATGTTCGTCGCCGGTTTCATCGGTTCCCCACGCATGAATTTTCTGCGTGCTTCGGCCTCTGCAAACGGCGTCGTCCTCGCGGCCGGTCCGGTTCTGCCCATGCCGGTGTCCGACCAGAGCGATTTGCGTGTCGGCATACGACCCGAGCACTTCATTGTGCAAGGCGAAAGCTCGCGTTTCGACATGCATGTCGATGTCGTCGAATATCTCGGCGGCACACGTTACCTTTACGGCACCGCTCCCTCAGGCGAAGAACTGATCGTTGAGGCGCGGGATTTGGGTTCGGTCAGAGCCGGCGATTCCGTGCCGGTCGGGTTTCAACCGGATCAGGCCTTGGTGTTCTCGGGAACGGGCGATCGAATCCGGACTGAACGTCAATGAGCGATCTCGAACTCTGGTATGACCACCCGGCGGCGGAATGGACGCAAGCCCTGCCGGTCGGAAACGGTCGGCTCGGCGCGATGATTTTTGGCGGTGCGGCACACGACAGGCTGCAACTGAACGAGGACACGCTTTGGACCGGCGGGCCCTATTCTCCCGTCAATCCTGAGGCACGCGAACATCTCGATGAAGTCCGTAGGATGCTCTTTGAGAACCGGTTTACCGAAGCCGAGGCCCTCGCCGAACGGCACCTGATGGCACGGCCAGTCAAACAGATGTCCTATCAACCGGCCGGGGATTTGTGGATTGACCAGCCTGGCGCCGGCGCTGCTCAAAATTACCGACGCTCGCTTGACCTCGAAACCGCCACCGCGCAAACCCGGTTTTCGGTCGGCGGGGTGAATTATACGCGCGAAATCTACGCCACCGCAGCCGACGGGGTCATCGTTCTTCACATGACGGCCGACCGGCCGGGCAGCATTTCCGCTGGGTTTTCGCTCACGTCCGGGCAGCCGGGAGCGGCACGACCGGCAACCGCTGACACCCTTTCCTGGAGCGGCACCAACAGATCCGCCCACGGCATCGAAGGCCGGATTCGGCTCCGGCTCGGGGCGAAAATCCTCGCGTCTGGCGGATCGGTCACACTGGAAGGCCCGGTGATCAGGGTAGACAGCGCCGATGAAGTACTTGTCCTCCTCGACGCTGCAACCAGCTTTCGCCGGTTTGATGACGTGTCGGGTGATCCCGATATAGCCGTCGAGCGACGCCTCGATGCGGCGGCCCGCAAGTCTGCCGCCGCGCTCAAGTCCTCCCATATTGCCGATTATCGGAGCCTCTTTGACCGTTTTGGTATCGCGCTGGGCGACAGCCCGGCTGCGAACATGCCGACCGACACGCGCCTGGCCGCGAACACGCAGTCCCCCGACCCGGCGCTTGCAGCGCTTTACATCCAGTACGCACGGTATCTGATGATCGCCTCTTCGCGGCCCGGAACTCAGGCCGCGAATCTCCAGGGCGTCTGGAACGACCTCGTCGATCCCCCCTGGGGCAGCAAATATACGGCCAATATCAACCTCCAGATGAACTATTGGCTGGCCGACCTGGCCAATCTTGGAGAATGTCTGGAACCGCTCCTTCGCCTCGCCGAGGAAGCGAGCGTCACGGGGGCGGAGATGGCGGCCGCCCATTACGGCGCGCGCGGCTGGGTTCTCCACCACAATACCGACATCTGGCGGGCTACTGGGCCGATCGACGGACCGCAATGGGGTCTCTGGCCGATGGGAGCGGCCTGGATCTGCGTCCAGCTCTGGGACCATGCGGTGTTTGCCGGTCGCCCCGATGCCCTGGTTAGGCGGGTCTATCCATTGATCGCGGGTGCCGTGCGCTTTCTGCTCGACACGCTGGTCGTCTTGCCCGGCACCGACTTTCTGGTGACCAATCCTTCAGTCTCTCCCGAGAACATCCATCCCTACGGAACCTCTCTCTGTGCAGGGCCTGCCATGGATCGGCAGCTCGCGCGCGATCTTTTCGATGCACTGGAAGCCGCGGCCGGCCAACTCGGCATCGAGGATAGCCTCGTCGCGGAAGCGCTGCAGGCGCGGACACGGATTCCTCCGGACCGTATCGGCCATGCGGGCCAGTTGCAGGAATGGCTCGAGGACTGGGACATGCAGGCGCCCGAAATGGATCACCGCCACGTATCCCATCTCTATGGGCTTTATCCCAGCCTCCAGATCAGCCTCTCAGGCACACCCGAGTACGCAGCTGCCGCCCGACGTTCCCTCGAAGTCCGAGGGGATGAAGCAACCGGTTGGGGCATTGCATGGCGGATAAACCTTTGGGCCAGGCTACAGGAAGGCGAGAGAGCGCAGTCTGTCGTCCAGATGCTGTTGTCGCCCCAACGAACCTATCCCAATCTCTTTGATGCGCATCCGCCATTCCAGATCGACGGAAATTTCGGCGGCGCGGCGGGAATTCTCGAAATGCTCGTGCAGTCCGACGGCCGGACCGTCCAGCTTCTCCCCGCGCTTCCCAGCGCGTGGCCCCGCGGTCGGCTCACCGGTGTCCGGTGTCGCGGTGGCATCGTTGCCGACCTCGAATGGCACGATGGCCGGATCGTGTCGGCCAAGCTCATGAGCCGGACCGGACAGTCGGTGACCGTGCGGTATCGCGACGAGACCACCACGGCCCACCTTCCTGCCGGCCTGTGGTGGACCTACCCGATCAGCGCTTAAGGGCGAGAGGATTCCGGGACAAGGCGCGTATTTGCAAGCGCTAACCTGTATTGATCCGCTGTAGAATTTGGGAAGAATTGAGGAAGACTGGTCGCCTGGATTGGGCCCGATTATGCCGCGGTGTCTGCTTTCGGCCTGTGGTGCCCTTGGATTTCGACCGCGACTTCCGCCTCAAAGACCGTACCGCGGGCATCAGAAGAGAGCGAATACGATCCCCCCATCTGACCTATGAGGCCCCGGATAAGCCGCGTTCCCATGCCCTCACGTCGATTCGGGGCCAGGCCAACGCCATTATCCGCCACCGTGAATTTCGCACGCCCCCCTTCGCTTGCCTTGAGGGAGATGTCGAGCTTGCCGGCACGACCGTCAGCAAAGGCATACTTGCACGCATTGGCGACAACTTCGCTCGCCAGCAAGGCGAGCGGCATCGCGTGGTCTCGGTCGACAAGCACGGAATCGACGTCGAAATTGACCTCGCACTCGGTGCCATAAGCGCTCAACGCCTCCCCAACGACAACTGGGACATAGTCGTGCGCGTCGATGTCCACGAACCGATCGAACCGGTATAGATGCTCGTGCATTGCCGCCATTGCGCGCAGCCGGGCATCGAAATCCTTTTTCGTGGCAACCGGAAGATCATGCAACGCCACGAGACTACGGACCGATTGCAGGTTGTTCTTCACCCGATGGTGGATTTCGCGCATCAGGAGCTTGTTGGCCTCGAGCGTTACTTCGAGCTCGGTGTTTTGTTTGGCCTGGCGCGACAGCAATCGCACGGCCCAGGCAGTGCCTAAAACGAGAGCCAGCAGGATGGGTGAGGTAATAAGTATGGTGGCCAGAATCGCCCAGCGAAACTGAGCCCAGCGCTCGGCGGTTGCGACTGACGCCAACGCAATCATATTGAATTCGGGCAGTGATCGATAGCTGACAACCCTCTCAGCCCCATCCACGGGAGATCCAGCGGAGGCGTAGGTTCCCGTCGGCCCGGCCGGCAAGTGCTCGGTCATCAACGGGTGCTGGCTGAGGTCGATTGCTCCGCCGGCCGGCGGCACACGTGCAATCACCATCCCGTCGTTTCTCACGAGGCTGATCGTCGAGTGTTCCGGCAGGTCGAGGCTGTGTAGTATCGGCTCCAGGATGGCGGCGGGGAACGAAACCACCGCAGCCCCCGAGAAATGTCCATTCCGCTCCAGCCGCTTGCTGAACACAAATATCGGCTCGTTGGTGAGCCGGCTGACAATCGCGGAAGAAACGTAAAAGGACTGGCCCTCCCGGATTTCGGAAAAATAGGCGCGGTCGGTTATGGAAACCTGCTCGGCCCCGGGAATGGTGGCGAAAAGCGTGCTTCCGTTGTGGTCGACGACGTAAGCATCGGCAAAAGGCGGAATTCCTTGCAGCATATGGTCGAATTCGGGTGTCGTCGTCGAGAGTTCCTGACCCAGCGCTGCATCCATGCGGCGCAGGGTCTGGCGAGCGACCTCCGACATCCAGGCCGCATTCGTCGCAACGACATGGGCAGCCGCCTGGGCCTGCTGTTCGAGCGTCGCGGAAGTCTGCCGGACACCCTGAATGATGAAATAGGCAAAAATCGAAACGAAGGCCAGAAGCAGAAAAGTCTGCAAAGAGAGCAGCATGAATACCGGCGAAACGCTCGCCTTTTTCAACCCTCCCATCGACAATTGCGGCCTCCAGGCCTCTCCACTGGCGGAGAGAATTACGACAACCGGGCAATTTCGGTGGTCAGAGTCGAGACGTATAGCCAGTGAGGGGACTATACGTGAAATTGCCCCCCTTACAAGCGAGCGGCGGCGTCGGGAACCGTGCGTCCGGCCGTAATCCGCCGCTCAGCCCGCCGCGCTCAATCTCACGTGCCCGGCTTCCCTCTGGCGGTCGAGCAGATGGGCGGCAAGATCGGCAATCGCCTCGGGCGCCATCGGGCGCCCATAAAGATAGCCTTGCAGCACCGCGCAGCCCAGCCTGCCAAGCAAAGCCGCCTGCTCCTGCGTCTCCACCCCTTCGGCAATCACAGATTTGCCCAGCTGCCGCCCAATGCCGATGACCGATTCCACGATCTGCGCGGCTGCGGCATTTTCACCTAGGGCATCGACGAAGCTCTTGTCGATCTTGAGAACGTCGAACGGCAGGTCGCTGAGATAGGAGAGGGACGAGAAGCCTGTGCCGAAATCGTCGATGGCTATCTTGACGCCCAGCGCACTCAGCCGCCGCAAGGTCTCGATTGCGGCATCTCGCTCTCGCATGACCAGACCTTCGGTGATTTCCAACTCCAGTCGACTTGCGGGGAATCCCGTTTTCTCCAGAGCCAAGGCGACTTCGGCAAACATGTCGCATAACTCGAACTGCAAGGGCGAAACGTTTACCGCCAGGCGAATATCGTCCGGCCATTTCAAAGCTTCCCTGCATGCGCGTTCGAGCACCATGCGGCCGATCTCGACAATCAGCCCGGTCTCTTCGGCGACAGGGAGAAAATCGAGGGGAGAGACCGGCCCGCGCTCGGGATGTTGCCAGCGCAGCAACGCTTCAGCACCCACCATCCGCCTGCCATTGTCAGCGTATTGGGGCTGGTAGGCCAGGTGGAATTGCCCGGCCTCAAGGGCCAGCCGCATTTCACCATCGAGGCGCCGACGGTCATCGAGCGCGCGTTCCTGCGCCTCATTGTATTCGACAAGTGGATTTCCAGCGGCGGCACAGGCCTCGACCAAAGCCAGATTGGCTTGTTGCAGCAAACTCGCTCCATCCTGCGCAGGTCCGGACGTCCAGCCGCCGGCAAAACCGACCGCCGTAAAATGTCCCCCCACCTTGTAGGGCCTGACGAGAAGAGCGGCCACGGGCCCGAAGAGCGCTCTCCCGTCGGTCTGGCCATCCAATACCGCCAGCGCGAAACTGTCGCCGCCCAGCCGGGCAAGACATCGATAGCCCGCATCGCCGAGCCGCCTGGCCACCTGGCGCAGCAATTCATCGGTTATCTCGTGCCCGAGCGTAGCGGTTATGGCGGCGAACCGGGGAAGATTGAAGGCCAGGACATAAACGGTGCATTGCTCTGCAATGGCCTCGTCCAAAATCTCGACAAAGCGATTGCGGCTATAAGTTCCAGTAAGATCGTCATGCGCAGCCAGGTATTGGAGCCTGTCCTCGCTGGCACGCCGGGCTGTGACATCCCTGAAGGTCAGACTGGCAAACGCTTCGGTGGGCTGCCCTGCCACTGCAGGAATCGTCTGCGAAACAGTTACCACGTATTCGGCGACGGCTATCGTTCGCGGGCGTTGGATAACGACCTCTCTGGGCCGAACGCTCGTTGCCGTTGTCGTCCCAGCACCGGCAAAGGCGGACTGCAATGCTTGAGCGAAGGCTTCCGGCAGCACAGTCCCCGCATCGGCCCCCACGAGCCCTTGTCCCAGCCAACGTTCCGCATAAGCGCTGGCGGAAATAATCCGCTGTTGCGATGAAACGATCACGATGCCGTCGAAATTGTCCGCGACCACGCGGCCAAGGATATCGCGCGTCCTGTCGCGCTCGCCCGTGAGCCGCGCGACGATATGCTGGAGCCATTGCTTTTCGAAGAGCAGCAGCAAAAGTGCCAGGCCGGCGATCCCTGCAAGGAGCGGCGCTGTTGCCAGCATGATCGCGGCCTCGTGATAGAGGGCCAGCGCGGCAATTTCAGCCAGAACAGCCACCATTACGACAAGTCCGCCTCCGGCAAGAGTCCTCGTGCCGCTCCTCACAGCAAATCCGAAGACGACCACCGCCAGAATCGCCAGCGCGGGAACCGAACCGAAATTGCGGATTATCCTTTGCTGTGCTGCAGTTTCCGCGGCCAAAATCTGGACGACGGCGCCTGGCAGAAAACCTTGATTTGGAGAGCGGAAGACATCCTGCAACTCCAGCGCGCTCGCCCCGACGACAACGGTTTTTCCCGCAACGGTCTCCGACGAAAACCGCCCTTCGATGACATCGATAGCCGGCAGGGTAACAAGCGTCGCGGCGCGGATTCCGTAGTCGATGATGATTTCGCTGGCCGCCTTCCCTTGACTTGAGGACAAGGCCGCCAGGGAGGGTATCGCCGTTTCTCCCGCCGATATGGCATGGGGCACTGACCTGGGAATGCCGGAGGTGTCGAGATTGACATTGACGGCCACCATGTCTGCAAAGCGGCGGAACCGCTCTGCGGGGACCGTGAGATGAACTGTCCCATCGGGGAGCGCCTGATTGAAGGCGGCGAGATAGGCATACCCCCCGGCCCGTTCCAGCGCTTCCGCGAGCGCCGCGTCGTTCTCCACGGTGCTGAGCGTACTGAAATCGATATCGAGAACGACTTCGTGCGCGCCCGCATCGAGGAGTGCATCGATCATTTGCGCATGGATCGTGCGTGGCCACGGCCAGACACCCACCGCCTCCAGACTCGGCGGATCAATGGCAACGTAGACCCGGTCTCCGGTTACTGCCTCTGTCCGGGCTGCGTAGCGCTGGTCGTAAAGGAATTGGTCGGCAGGCTCGAACACCCCGAGCGCCGCGGAACCGGCGACCAGTAGCCACAGCAGGACAAATGCGGCATGCGGGATGGCGCCGGCCTTCCGCATCAGTGGCCCCCGCGATTGCCCGGCATATTCCCGCTATTGCCTGGTGCATTCCCGCTGTTACCGGGCGCGTTACCACTATTGCCGGGGGCGCTGCCACTGTTGCCAGGGGCATTCCCCCCGTGGCCGGGCGCGTTCCCGCTATTGCCGGGGGCATTCCCCCCGTGGCGGGGCGCGTTACCGCTATTGCCGGGGGCATTGGCATTCGCCAGCATGGCAGCGCCGCCGTTGCCTGAGATAACCACGGGGCGGCCATTGGCGTTCATCACGGTCGGGAGCGTGCCCATGCCCGACACGGCCATCACCGAATGGCTGCCGCCAGAAACCGACTGGCCCGCGCCGAGATCGACATGATGTCCGTGCACCGTGTCCTGCACCGCGACGGCACCTCGAATGACACTGACCGCGGACTCGTTGTCAGAGTTGCTGACCCTGAACCGCGTCCCTTTGACGACGGCCACCATCATCGGTGTCTGGACGGCAAAATGCGTGACATCGCGCGCCTCGACATCGACTTCAACCTCGCCGAACCATTGCTGGACCCAGGTCTGGCCTCTATCTGACCAGTCGATAAATTTCACCTGCGTATCGGGTGAAAGCGAAACCTTATTCGATCCGTGCCGGAATTCGACCGTGCCGGAGGGGCCGGTCCTGACGATCGTTCCCGAATGAACCGTGTCGCCGCGAGCAATCGGCACCCACGCGCCATCGACCACAATGTGGACAGGGCCGCGCAATCGGTGGGCCAGCCATTCATGCGCGAACAACTCCGCTGTGGCTCCGGCTACGAGGATCAAACCGAAAGCGAGCGCTGCCACCGCGCGTCCTGCACGATGAGCGATGCTGCCTGTAGCCAATGTCATGTCCGATAGCCTCCTGTGCCGGACGCAAGTTTCGGCCCTTCTGGCTTCTTGCGGGTTAACGGCTAAATCGATTTTTATATCGGGGTTAATGGAGCCTGACGTTGGTACGCGCAATGATATCGGCCTGCGGCCGCCCAAGCACCGCACCGCGGGTCCGTGGCACATTCAACCCGAAGTCATCGCCACGTTGTTGAGTGCTTCCGCGCGAGCAATGATGTCGATCCGGGTTGCGCCCGGCGTTTTGGCGCCGACGTCGACCGTCAAGGAGCCGGCGCCGCTGCATAGAGGCCTGCTCTCAATAAAGACGCAACGGGGAAGAGAGTCGGCTGGCCAGTTGTGTGAATGTCCGATGGATTTCGGCGGGCGTGCTGGCGCTCAGCACGTTCTCGGGCTTGCCGGCGCATGCAGCCATGCGCTCGGGAATGATCGGAAACAGGCTATTGGTGATAAAATTGAGCCGGTTGCGGTCATGCGAGCTGATGGTGCCGTACCGTGGCTCGAGATACTCCGTGTAGATAAAGAATATTTCGACCCCGCGGTCGCGCAACGACGAGCAAACCGAAGCATTGAGCGCGTAGTTCACTTCGTGCGATGCATAGGTCCGTTGCGGATTGTTGGGCGTGGCGAGGTTGTGAAAGAACCAGTAGTTCGGCAACCAAGCTTGCGCATTTTCTACGCCGTCGGTCACCACAATTATATATTGAAGCCGGTCCGTCGGGGAGCGTCCCGTGCCGTTGGCTGGAACTCGGCTCGCGATCTGTCGCAGCGCTTCCTGCTGATTGGTTCCTCCCAGCGTCATGTCCAGGGCAATCTCGCTCGCTGCCACGGACTTCACATAGGCGAGATCGGAAGCGCGCACATGGGTCGGCGACAGTACCTCGGTAAAGGTGTTGGTGAACCGGTAAAGCCCGATCGTTATCTGGTTGTCGAACTCCCTGGCTCCCGCCAGCGTGTCCATTGCCGACATGACGGCGTTTCTCGCCACGTCGATGCGCATGGAGGCGCCGTTGTTTCTCGCCCTATCATAGGAGGAATTGCCGCGGGCTTGGTTAATATGACAGGCGAAAGCGCACCCGGTCGCTTGCGCAACCAGTTGCTGGTCGCGGTCCGTCGCTCCCACGCCCATCGATTGCGAAGTGTCGACGATAATGTTGATGTTGATATAGGAGCGTAAGGTGATGATCGCCTGCGCCTGATTGGAAATCGGCAGGGTGTCGTACCCGAAGATTTTCATCAGGGACGTCCGGTAATCGGCGTCGAACGCTATCGAAGCGGTATAGTTGTTCCTGTCGACCGTAACTGTGGGGGAGACACGCGACACATCGGTGAACGGTATGCCGACCGACGCCGATGCGAAAAAGCTCCGCATGGTCTCTTCGATCATGGGTCTCGTATATTCCTCCCCGACCTCCGCTCTGGCCTGGACTTCGCTAAGGGCAGCGAGCACCGCGCCATTGGCGGCCGCGGTCAGCCGCTGACTGGAGGTGAGCGCCAGGGCATAATCTATCGCAACCCCCGACGCCATCATGAGGACAGGCGCCAGCAAGGCTGTGATGATGGCATAATTGGCACAGGTGTCGCCTGCCAGGCGTTTAAGCGCGTTCAACATGACCTGGTAAAACCATCCTGTTCTACACGCAGCAAGACACTGTTGCGGGTCTTGCGAACCGCACTGGCATGGAGTTCCAGGGTTGGGAACAGCCATCCCTGGAGCAGCGGGATATAGGGGTAGGTGAAATGGACCACGACGACCGGCGCCCTTCCGACCAGGCCGTCGTGAATATTCTTGCCGTCGAGCGGTACGCTGTTGGGCACGAGTTCGAGCTCGCAGCGGGTATAGACGGGCCGGCTGATGATGTCCTGATAGAGAAATGTCCAGTTCACTCGCGGAAAGAGCGGGCACTCCAAACCCTGGCAGTTGCCGACCGGGGCGAACTCGACCGACGCCAGCGCCCGGCTATAGCCGTTCGCCCATCGTCCGTCTCGAGGCACCATCGCCAGGTGCGCCGTGGGATTGGTGATCATCCAGATGTCTTCGACGATGTGGCGCTCATTGATTGCCAGCACATTGTCGCCATCACGGCTCATGAACTCCGCGGCCAGAACCGCTGCCTGATGAGCCCTCCTGTTCTGAAGGGTAAAGTTCGAGATTTCGATCGTCCCCAGAAGCAGGGTCAGCAGAATAGGAACCAGCAGCGCGAATTCGGTGGCCGCAACGCCGCGATCATCCGCAAGGAATCCGAACTTCATGCTGCGCATACCCCATTCCCCGAGAGCACAGGTTCGCGCCGGAGGACGGTCCTGCTGCGGTAACGCTTCCCCTCGCCCGTCTCGACAATGTCAGCGACTGCGAAGGGCATGATGATGTCGGTATATGGATAGGTCAGTTCGATCAGGACGACGTCGCCCCCACATCCGGGATTCCATTGCCCGGCCAGCGAAAGGTTTCGATAGTCGAACAACCTCCCGCGAACGACGACCGCGCCGATTTCAAGTGAATTGCAATCGAGAACGGGGCCGGACATCGAACAGATGGTGTTCTCGACATATGTCCGGGAATCGTAGGCATCGGACGCAAGAATGGAAAGCGCGGCGGTTGTATCGGCCAGCACACGATCGAGCTCGGCTTGGATAAAGGATTTGACGCCAAGTTCGACGCTCGCTGCGACGATAAGGAAAAAAGGCCAGGCGAGTATGGCGAACTCGACGGCGACACTTGCTCTTTTGTCTCTCAGCCAGAGGTGGAACATGGTTAGCATGCGCGCCCCCTAAGCTTGGCCGCGGAAATATGATCTGCGTCCGAGAGCCAGAGGCTTGCTGAAACGCTTCAGCAGATTTCATAACTTTTGAGGAGTTAATCGCGCGATAATTCTTGGAGCCATTAGAGCCGTGCTGACCGCCTGCGACGAAAGGTAGCTGGAACCTTCTCATCGCGTTGGCGTTGGTTTGCGCGGTTCTACGCTGATTTGGACCGAAAGCTCATATTTTTTGGGGATTATTGATGCCTAAAGCTAAAGCTCTTTTCGGTGCTATCGCCGCAATTGTCTTCGCTGCAACCGCAGCTTCCGCACAAGTTGTTGTCTCGTCCAAGATCGATACCGAAGGCGGCGTCCTCGGCAACATCATCAAGCAGGTACTCGAAACCAACGACATAGCCGTCATCGATCGCATTCAGCTCGGCGCAACGCCGATCGTGCGCGAAGCCATCCTTGCAGGCGAGATCGACATCTATCCCGAGTATACGGGTAACGGTGCATTCTTTTTTGATCGCGCAGAAGAGCCGGTCTGGAACGATGCCGCTAAAGCCTATGCCGAAGTGGCGCGCATGGATTACGAGGTCAACCAGATTGCCTGGCTCCATCCCTCGCCAGCCAACAATACATGGGCAGTGGCGCTGCGCAGCGACCTAGCCCAAGCGAACGATCTCTCAACCTTCACGCAGTTCGGCCAATGGGTGTCCGCGGGCGGTGAAGTCAAGCTCGCGGCCTCGTCCGAGTTCGTCAATTCTCCGGCCGCGCTGCCGAAATTCCAGGAGACCTATGGGTTCACTCTGTCGCCTGATCAACTGGTAGTGCTTTCGGGCGGCGATACGGCGGCAACGATCGCAGCCGCTGCGCAGCAGACGAATGGCGTCAACGCGGCAATGGTCTATGGAACCGATGGCGGCATCGGGGCCTCTGGCTTGACGGTACTCGAGGACGACCAAGGCGTGCAACCGGTCTACCAGCCCGCTCCGATCATCCGCGAAGAGGTGCTGACCCAATACCCCGAGATCGAGAACCTCCTGGGGCCGGTTTTCGAAGCGCTGACGCTCGAAGTCTTGCAGGACCTCAATGGACGCGTCCAGATCGGCGGCGAACCTGCTGCCTCGGTGGCAACGGACTTTCTGACCGAGAATGGCTTCCTTGGTTAGTGCGGCGGTGTGATCGGGCCTACCCGTTACGCCGCCAATACCCCTCAGCCTGAGCCGACCGCCTTCGTGGTATAACGGGCCATGATGACCATACTCCAAACCGCGAACTCCGCTTCTTTCGTTCGTCGCCGTCTCGATCCGCTGGGCGTCGTTGTCACCGCTGTGGCCGTCGCCGGACTGTTCCTGCCATTTGTCATATTCAAAGCGAACCGCATCGTTCCCGGTGAGGGCGTCCCGCTCTGGGCGGCACTGCCTGTTTGGGCTGCCATCGCCGCTCTGGTCGGGCTGGGATCGGTCCTTGTTATCGCCATGCTTCGCGTTCGGGGGGAACTCAAGCTGGCGGCCAGCGGGGCGGGCCTCCTCGCCGTTGTCCTTCTGATCGGGTTGGCGGCGGACACCATGTCCCCGCAGGACGACAGCCTTGCCCGGATCGGCATCGGAGCCGGTTCCTGGCTGTTGATCTTGGCGCTGGCCTTGATGCTCACGGACGCGCTTTCCCGGCTCGATCCCGGGCCCTGGACGCGCATCGGATCGCTGGCATTCGCCATGGTGGTATTTGGAGCCATCCTGGGAAGCGGCACCTTGAACGAGCTTTCCATTCTCAAGGAGTATGGCAGCCGCGCGCCGGCATTCTGGCAGGAAACCCGCCGGCATTTGGAGCTGGCCTTCGGCTCCGTCCTGCTCGCGACGGGAATTGGCGTACCGGTAGGTATCGCTTGTCACAGGTTCAGCGCCATGCGGAGCGGCGTATTGAACCTGCTCAATATCGTCCAGACGATTCCCTCGATTGCGCTTTTCGGCATCCTGATCGCGCCTCTCGCCTGGATCGCCGCCAATGTGCCGGGCGCCAGAACCATCGGCATTTCCGGGATCGGCATGGCGCCAGCCATGGTCGCACTCACAGCCTATGCGCTGCTCCCAGTAGTCGCGAACACCCTCGTGGGGCTGACCGGTTTGGCCACCACGACCGTCGAGGCCGCCCGCGGCATGGGTATGACCTCAGGGCAAAGGCTTTGGCACGTCGAGCTGCCGCTGGCAATGCCGGTGATCCTCACGGGCATACGCATCATTCTGGTACAGAATATCGGGCTTTCCACCATCGCGGCGTTGATCGGCGGCGGCGGCCTGGGCGTCTTCGTGTTCCAGGGCGCCGGACAGACCGCTATCGACCTCGTCCTGCTGGGCGCCGCACCCACGGTCGCGCTGGCCTTCGCCGCCGCGGTGTTGCTCGGCAGTTTTATCGATCTCAGCGCGGAAAGGGCGAGGACGTGATCGAGATATGCGATGTCGTCAAGTCGTTCGGGGACACGCGCGCGGTGGACGAGGTGAGCCTCATGATCGCGCCTCACACCATCTGCGCCCTCGTTGGCACGTCGGGTTCCGGCAAGACAACCCTTTTGCGGATGATCAACCGGCTGGTGGAACCCACCAGTGGCAATATCCGTGTCGACGGGCGCGATGTGATGAGTGTGCCTGCCTATGAACTGCGGCGGCAGATGGGCTATGTGATCCAGGGTCACGGGCTTTTCCCGCATTGGACTATCGCCCGGAACATTGCCACGGTTCCGAGCTTGCTCGGCTGGGACCGACGCACCATCGACCGGCGCGTCGATGAACTACTCGATCTGTTCCAGCTCGACCCTGCGACCTACCGGAACCGCTTGCCAGGAGAGCTCTCCGGCGGCCAGCGGCAACGTGTGGGCGTGGCGCGAGCGCTTGCGGCCAAGCCCAATATCTTGCTCATGGACGAGCCGTTTGGCGCCCTCGATCCCGTGACTCGTGGCAAGGCACAGGAGGAGCTGCGGATCATTCAGCAAAAATTCGGAACGACGATTGTTCTCGTCACCCACGACATGGACGAGGCGACACATTTGGGCGACCGGATCGCCGTACTGGATAAGGGACGCCTGCTGCAGCACGGCGAACCGGCGGATATCATCGCCAATCCAGCCACCGATTTCGTGCGCGAACTGGTGGGGACCACCGACCGGGCCTTTAGGCTCCTGTCCCTGGCGACACTTGGCGAGCATGTCGAAAGCGGCACCGCCGATGGCGAGCCGCTCGAGGCGACGATGACGCTCCGCAGCGCCTATTCGGAGCTGCTGTGGTCAGGTCGCAAGGCCGCTCCGGTCGCGCGGGACGGCACCGTTCTGGGTATCGTCACCCTCGACGGCCTTGGCCGGCTGGCGGCGCGACCGTGAGCCCGTTGGGACTTGTGCTGCGCCTGGCTGGGCTCGTGCTGCTGGTGTGGCTAGTGGTGCAGCCTACCGCTTTCGCCGGCTTGCTGGCGCTCTTTACCCGGCCCGGCCAGCCGTCAGTCTATAATCAAGGCAGCCTCCTGGCGCTCACTATCAGTCATCTGCTGATCGTCGCCAGCGCCATCGCGGCGTCTGCTCTTTTGGCCGTGGGACTTGCAATTTTCGTGACTCGCCCTTTCGGCGTCGATTTTCTGCCGGTTTCACGCGCCCTCGCCAATATCGGACAGACATTTCCGCCTGTGGCCGTTCTTGCCCTTTGCGTCCCGCTTCTCGGTTTCGGGACGACGCCAACGCTGGTGGCGCTATTTCTCTACGGGCTTCTTCCCATTTTCGAAAACAGCCTGGCCGGTCTGTCCAGCGTGCCACCGCCGGTCACCGAGGCGGCAAAGGGCATGGGAATGAAGCCGATGCAACGCCTGATCGGGGTCGAATTGCCACTCTCAATGCCGCTTATGCTCGCGGGATTGCGGCTCTCAACGACGATAGCCTTGTCTACCGCCGCCATCGGCTCGACTGTCGCAGCGCCCACGTTGGGCGAGGTTATCATCGCGGGCCTCCAAACGGGCAATACGGCATTCGTGGTGCAAGGCGGCGTGATCGTGGCGCTGCTGGCCGTGCTCATCCATGAGGGTTTTGTTGCGCTCGAGCGCTCGCAGCGTCGACGGATCGGGCTCTGAGCGGGTAGAGAGACCTCCAGCCGACCGGACCGGAAAGCCGCCGCTAACGCTTCCTCTTAGCGGTCCCCATTTTTGGCATCCAGGACCCGCACCTTTCCGGACGCGATATCATAAATGGCCCCTACAACATTCACGTGACCTGCATCCAATGCGCCGTCAATTATTTCACTTTCAGTGGAAAGCCGCGCAACGGCCCATCGAACATTGTCCTCGGTTACGGCTTGCAAGAGATCTGTAGGGTCGCGTCTTTTTGCTGCTGTAACAGCGGGGGCAATCGATTTAACCAGTTCTGGCAAATGCCCTGGCAGTTGAGCCTCGCTCAATTCCGCTTCGATGGCGGCATTGATCGCACCGCAATTTGTATGGCCGAGAACCATGATCAGAGGAATGCCAAGGACACCCACCCCATACTCCAAACTGGCTAGGGCGGAATCCTATCAGTCTGCATCGTATCCAGCGGCTGCGAAGTAGTTGGCGCACTCTTTGGGCGTGAAGGTTTGGACCAGTTTGCCAATTCTGTTCCAGAGCGCATCAACGGTTCGCTCT
>NZ_JADQDB010000011.1 GCF_015694405.1 Pelagibacterium limicola
CGTCCGGAGATCGAGTGACAAAGCTTTCGACATGTCCGCCGGCCTCCTCACCCGGCAAACATGATGAATCAGAAACGCGTTGATTTGGGAACCCGCACCGATTCATTCAGCTCGGGTGACGCTCTAGTTCGCCCAAAACCCACCATAATTGCAGCGCTCACTGGCATTTCGCCGGGGGGCCGGATGTGGGGATTTCATCATGGAATTTTTGGGCAGGGTTATTGCCGCCGCGCTGATCGCGGTGGGGATTGCAGGTGCCGGATGGCTTGGCGGGCAGGCGCTCATCGAGAGCCGCCAGCCGGTACGGACTGTAACGGTCAAGGGGCTGTCGGAACGCCCCGTTATGGCGGACCTGGGGTTCTGGCCGATCAAATTCGTGGCGACGGGCCCGTCGCTTGAGGATGCCCGGGCAGAGCTTGAGGCTGCGGATGCGTCCGTGCGACGCTTCCTTACTGCGCAGGGTTTCGCCGAAGAGGCGATGCGGGTCCAGAACATATTCGTCGAAGATCGGCTTGCCGGCTATAACGCCTCGAACATGCCCGATCTCGCCCGGTTCGTGCTGACAGAAGAATTTCTTGTGACATCGACCGATGTCGAAGCCATCGCCGAGGCGGCGCGTAATGTGGGCGAAATGCTGCGGATGGGGGTGGTATTTTCGTCCGACACCTACAATGCCGGCCCGTCCTATGTCTTTACCGGATTGAACGATCTCAAGACCGATATGCTGGCGGAAGCTACCCAGCGGGCGCGCGAGTCAGCGGAAGAGTTCGCACGCGAAGCCGGCGCGGCGGTGGGCACCATCCAGACGGCCAATCAGGGCGTGTTCGAAATTCTCGCCGCTGTCGAAATTCCCGAACAACGCAACGAAAAACAGATCGAGAAGAAAGTCCGCGTCGTAACGACAATCACGTATTTTCTCGAGTAGACAGCTACGCCGCACACTTGCGGCATTGGCCGCGGATTTCCATTGTGGTGCGGGTGGGGCGGAAGCCTTCGGCTTTCGCCCAGGCGTCCAACCGCTGGCGCACGACGTCGTCGGAAAATTCCGACACCTGGCCGCATGTTTCGCATATGGCGAACGCGATGAGACCCGTGTTGTGGCAATGGGGATGCGCGCAGGCGACGAAGGCGTTGAGGCTTTCGAGCCGGTGGGCGAGACCCATATCGAGCAACTTGTCGAGAGCGCGGTAAACCTGGAGCGGCGCACGCAACCCATCGTCGCGCAGCTTGTCGAGAATGGTATAGGCGCTCAGGGGGCCTTCGGCCTTTTCCAGCGCGCCAAGCACAAGCGACTGGTTGCGGGTGAGATCGGAGTGTTCGGTCATGCGGACGGTCCTTTAATCCCCAGCGGTACAATCGAGGTCAAGGCAAAGATTCCCAAAGCTGCCACGACAATCGAGGGGCCGGAGGGGGTATCGAAATAGAGTGACCCCCAAAGCCCCAGCAGCACGGCGGCGACGCCCCCGAGCGAAGCGTAGAGTGCCATCTGTTCGGGGGTTCCTGAGAGACGCCGGGCGGCGGTAGCGGGGATGATGAGCATGGCCGTGATGAGCATTACCCCGAGGATTTTCATGGCGATCGCGATGAGGCCTGCGAGCAGGACCATAAAAACCAGCCTCGTGCGTTCGGGCTGAAAGCCTTCGGCCTGCGCGATGTCCTCGGAAACCGTGCCTGCCAGCATCGGTCGCCATAGCCATGCGAGTGCGGCCAGCACCAATGCCCCTCCACCGTAGATTACGGCGAGATCGGCAACGGAAACCGCGAGGATGTCACCGAACAACAGCCCCATGAGATCGATGCGAACGTTGGGCATGACCGACACCAGCACGAGCCCCAGCGCGAGTGCAGAATGGCTGAGCAGCCCCAAGAGCGAATCGGCCGAGAGCGTACCGCGTCGCTGGAGGAAGGCCAGAACCAATGCGGTCAGCACGGCAATGGCGAAGACGCCGGCTATGGGCGTAATGGAAAAGAACAGTGCCAGCGCCACCCCGAGAATGGCCGAATGGGCCATCGTGTCGCCGAAATAGGCCAGGCGCCGCCAGACAATGAAACTGCCCAATGGCCCTGTGACGGCGGCGATGCCGACCCCTGCGATAATCGCGCGCGTGAAAAAGCTCTCAAGCATGGCTATGCTTTTCCCCCTCCTGGTGATCGCAATGGGGGCCGTGGGCATGGTGATCGAAGTGAAGATGGCCCGAAGCGTCGCGCACGGTTCCATCGGGTAAATGTGCATGGTCGTGATCGTGGCGGTAAATCGCCAAGGTCTGGGCGGCACGCGGGCCGAAGAGGGCCGTATATTCGGAACTGACGGCCACGGCTTCGGGCGTGCCCGAGCAGCAGACATGACCGTTGAGGCAGATGACCGTATCGGTGCGGGCCATCACGACGTGCAGATCGTGCGAGATCAGCAGCACACCGCAGCCGGTCTCGTCGCGGATCCGTCCAATGAGATCGTAAAGCGCGACCTCGCCCGAAAAATCGACGCCCTGTACGGGCTCATCGAGAACGAGGAGATCGGGCCTGCCGATAATGGCGCGGGCAATAAGCGCGCGCTGGAATTCTCCACCCGAAAGCGAATGGACCTGCGCGTGGCCCAAATGGGCGATGCCGACCTGATCGAGCGCGGCGGCGATTTCGGCTTTGGTGTGCCGCGCGGCGAGGGTCATCAGCCGGTTGACGGTCATGGGCAGCGAACGGTCCATCGCGACCTTTTGCGGGACGTAGCCCACGCGGAGTTTCGGTGCGCGCCATATCTCGCCTTCATCGGGTGTGACGATGCCGAGAGCGGCCTTGACGGTCGTGGATTTGCCCGAACCGTTGGGACCGATCAGGGTGACGATTTCCCGCCTCGCAATCGACATATCGACGCCGCGGACCAGCCAGCGCCCATCACGGCGGACGCCGATACCGGATACTCTGACAATCTCGTCGCGCTTGGGGGGTGTGAAGTTTTCCATAGGTGCTCGGATGACGGATTGACAATGCAGCGGATGTTATAGCATTACGTATCGAACGTTACATCATAACATATCTATCCGGAGCGCCATATACAATGTCCAAAACTCCGCTCGCGCTCATCGCGCCCGCCGCGATTGCCCTTTTCGCTGCCAGCCCTGCTTTAGCTGCCCCGAACGTCGTTGCAACGGTCAAGCCGCTGCACTCGCTGGTCGCGGCCGTGATGGAGGGTGTGGGGACACCCGAGTTGCTCGTGCGAGGGGCAGCCAGTCCGCACGGCTTCTCGCTCAGGCCCTCGGACGCCGCCAAGCTCGAAGCCGCCGATATCGTGTTCTGGATCGGCGAAGATCTGGAAACCTTCCTGCCCGGCCCGCTGGCCTCTCTTGCGGCCGATGCGACGGTTGTCGAATTGATGGATGTCGATGGCATGATCATTCTCGATCTGCGCGAAGGTGGTCTGTTCGAGGCGCACAGTCATGATGACGACCATAACCATAGCCACAATGATCACGAGCATGACGACCACGGCCACGGGCATGATCACGATGATGACCATGGGCATGATCATGACGATCATAGCCACGACGATCATGGACATGACCATGCGCATGGCGATGGACATATCTGGCTCGACCCGCAGAACGCGCGGCTGATGGTAGCGGCGATCACCGATGCCCTGATCGCGGCGGATCCGGAAAACGCCGAAACCTATAATGCCAATGGCCAGGCCACTGCCGAACGGCTTGTTGAGCTCGAGACCGAGATTGGCGCCGCGCTCGCCCCTGCACGCGGCAAGCCGTTCTTCGTCTTCCACGACGCCTATCACTATTTCGAAGCCCGCTTCGACATCGAGGCGACCGGGAGCTTTACTGTCAATCCGGAGGTTGCGCCAGGCGCGGCACGGCTGACCGAAATTCGTGCGACCGTCGAGGGGAGCGAAGCGGTGTGTCTATTTGCAGAGCCGCAGTTCAGCCCGGCAGTTGTCCACACCATTGCCGAGGGAACGACGGCGCATACCGGGGTTCTCGATCCGCTGGGCGCCGATATCGAAGACGGGCCGGAGCTCTATTTTACTCTGCTGCGCGACCTGGCGGCCAGCCTCAACGATTGCCTTAGCCAGTAAGCACCAGCGCTCAATCCATCTTCAGGGCGGGCTGAAATGTCCGCCCATTTTTCCAACCACAAATGTAATGTTATAACAAAAGGATAATTGAATATGCGAAACCTTCTTCTATCAACCAGTGCCGGTTGGATGATTGCGGCGCTGGCCAGCGGCCCGGTGCTGGCCGATGAAATTTCCTTCTGGCGCGCTTTTGTTTCCGATCACGGTGAGGCGAAAGTAAGCGTTGTTGATCTCGATGCGGGGACGGTGAGCCACAGATTTGAAACTGAGGGACCGGCAGCCCTTTATGCGACCGGATCGGGCAAAGCGGTCTTTGCGGTACAGGGTGGAGCCAATGTCGTGCAGGCGTTCAGCTCGGGTATCGAGATCGATGACCACGGGGACCATGGCGATATCGAGATTTCTGAACCCGCAGCACTTCCGGGAAGCATTGCAGGCGAGCGACCGGTCCACTTTGTCGAGCATCATGGACAGATTGCCCTGTTTTTCGATGGCGAGGGCGTGGCCAAGATCGTCAGGGAGAACGACTTCGGAGCAAATGTGCGCGAGATCGATTCCGGGGCGCCGCATCACGGCGTTGCCGCCGCCTATGGCGACTATGTACTGATATCCGAGCCGCACCCGGAAGATCCCTCCAATCTGCCGGTCGGCATATATGTCGTCGGGCCGGACGGGAACCGGGTGGGCGACCTTTACGAATGTCCGGATCTCCATGGCGAAGCGTCTTCGGGGAACCTCCTCGCCATCGCCTGTGCGAGCGGCCTGCTGCTCGTCACCAACAGCGCAAACGGCCCGCAGATTTCGCACCTGCCCTATGCCGAGAGCCTGCCGGAAGGCAAATCCACGACGCTTCTGGGCGGAACGAGCATCCAATACTTCCTCGGAAATTACGGCGCGAACCGGGTGGTGATCATCGATCCTTCGGATGCCGACGGGTTCCGGCTCGTTGATCTGCCGACGCGCCGGGTGCATTTCGCCACCGATCCGATACGGCCCCAGTTCGCCTATATTTTCACGGAAGACGGTAATCTGCACCGGCTCAATATCCTTTCGGGCAATGTGACCGGAACGCTTGCGCTGACCGCGCCCTATTCGATGGACGGACACTGGTCCGATCCGCGTCCGCGCGTAGCCGTTGCCGGTGATGAAATCCTCGTGACCGATCCGCTCGAGGGCAAAGTGCTGCGCATCGATGCGTCCAGCTTCGAGATCGCGGGTGAAATCGCTGTCGAGGGCGTGCCTTATAATATCGTCGCCGTCGGCGGCTCGGGCCACGCCCATTGACCTCCTGCCGCCCCACCCTGTGGCGGGGCGGCACCTTCCCAACACTTTCGAGCCTCACTTCATGGTCAGTCGTCTTCCCGTTACCGTTCTCTCGGGCTTTCTTGGCGCCGGGAAAACCACCCTACTCAATCACGTTCTCGCCAATCGCGAGGGCAAGCGCGTTGCGGTGATCGTCAACGACATGAGCGAGGTCAATATCGACGCCGCCCTCGTGCGCGAGGGCGAAGCGAACCTCTCCCGTACCGATGAACAACTGGTCGAGATGACCAATGGCTGCATCTGTTGCACGCTACGCGACGATCTTTTGAAAGAAGTACGACAATTGGCCGAACAGGGACGGTTCGATTACCTGCTCATCGAGTCCACCGGGATTTCCGAACCCCTGCCCGTCGCGACCACGTTCGACTTCCGGGACGAATCTGGCGCTTCCCTGTCGGATATCTCGCGGCTCGATACGATGGTGACGGTGGTCGATGCAGCGAACCTGCTCGCTCACTATGCCTCCCACGACACGCTTCAGGATCATGGCGAGAGCCTTGGGGAGGGCGACGAGCGCACGCTGATCGATCTTCTGGTCGAGCAGATCGAATTCGCCGATGTGATCGTGCTCAACAAGGTTTCGGCGGCAACGGCTGAGCATCTCGATGCCGCCCGCAAGATCATCCGCTCGCTCAACGCCGAGGCCCGGCTCATCGAGACCGATTTCGGCAAGGTGGCTGTGAGCGATATCATGGGCACAGGGCGGTTCAGCTTCGAACGGGCGCAGGCACACCCGCTATGGTTCAAGGAACTCAACGGGTTCAAGGACCATGTGCCCGAGACCGAAGAATACGGCATTCGGAGCTTTGTCTATCGCGCGCGGCGGCCGTTCGTGCCGCAGCTTTTTCACCGGTTTGTCAACGACGCGTGGCCCGGTGTGGTGCGCGCCAAGGGCTTCTTCTGGCTCGCGACCCGCCCGTGGTTCGTGGGAGAGATGAGCCAGGCGGGAGCGATGGTCAGGACCGAAAAGCGTGGGCTCTGGTGGTCGGCGGTACCGAGGGAACGCTGGCCGGACAATCCCGAGTGGCAGGCCGCGATGACGCCCTATCTCGACCCGGTCTGGGGCGACCGGCGGCAGGAGCTTGTGTTCATAGGGATCGATCCCATGGAGGAGGTTGCCCTAAGGAAACGGCTCGATTCCTGTCTCGTGCCGGCAAAGGGCTTCAACCCTGAGGACTGGGCGCACCTGCCGGATCCGTTCCCAGCCTGGCAATAGTCCCTATTTGAGCGGGCCCTTGAAAATGAAGAAGGCACCGAGTGCAATGAAGGCGAAGCCCAGGACGTGATTGAGGGTGAACTTCTCGCCGAGATAGAAGATTGCAAAGAGAGCGAAGACGGATAGGGAGATGACCTCCTGAATCGTCTTGAGCTCGGCGCCCGAATAGACGCCATACCCGATACGGTTTGCGGGGACCGCCAGCCAGTATTCGAAGAACGCGATGCCCCAACTGACGAGCACGACGACCCACAGCGCCGCTCCAGGAAACTTGAGATGCCCATACCAGGCGAAGGTCATGAAGACGTTAGAAGCGATGAGCAGGACGATCGGCGCGACGACCGCGAAAAGCGAAGGCACGGCAGCTTGCATTTGGCACTCTTGGATTACGCACGTCTGGAACCGTCGCGCGGATTCAAAGCGCTGATTTTCGGGCGAACGCAAGCAGATTTTTTGTCGGGGTGCAGGCAGCACCGCACCCCGACAAGAGCAATGCCTAGGCCACTTTTGAAATGTCGGGCACCGCGTCGAGCAGCATCCGGGTGTAGTCGGCCTGGGGATTGCCGAAAATCTCTTCGACCGGTCCGCTTTCAACCAGCACGCCATTATGGAGCACGCCTACGGCGTCGGCCATCTGGCGGACCACGGCGAGGTTATGGCTGATGAGAAGATAGGTCAGCCCGAACTCCTCCTGCAACGCAGTCATCAATTCGAGCACCTGAGCCTGCACCGAGACGTCGAGAGCCGAAGTCGGCTCATCACAGATTATGAACTCGGGCTGGCTCGAGAGTGCACGGGCAATGGCGATGCGCTGGCGCTGGCCGCCCGAGAACTCATGAGGGTATTTGTGCATGACGCCGGGATCGAGCCGGACCTTGGTCAAAAGGTCGGCGACCCGATCGGCGACTTCCGCGTTGCTGGAGGATAGCTTCAAGGCCCGGATCGGCTCGGCGATGATATCGCCTACACGCCAGCGCGGATTGAGGCTGGCATATGGGTCCTGGAAGATCATCTGGATAGAGCGACGGCGCTTGGTCGCAGCTCCTCGATCATTCCAGATGTCAACACCCTCAAGCTTGACGCTGCCCGCAGTGGGGGGCTGGAGGCCCACCATCATACGGGCACAGGTCGATTTGCCCGAGCCCGATTCACCAACCAGGCCATAGGTCGAGCCACGCCTGATCGTAAAGGACACGTCATTGACGGCCTTGATGATCTTGCGATTGCCGCCAAACAGCCGCGACAGGACAGACGGCGAAAGGTCGAATTCGCAAAAGAGGTTTTCGACCGTCACCAGAGGTGCGTCGTCCTCGTTTGCGGCCGCCACCTGTCCCTTTGCGGCAGCAGCGGCGTAACGCGGGTTCTGCGACTTGATCGAGGGAATGGCCTCGATGAGCTTGATCGTGTAGGGCTCCTTGGGACGATTGATGATGTCGCCGACGCTTCCCGTTTCGACGATTTCGCCCTTGTTCATGACGATCATGCGGTCGGCCGCTTCTGCGATGACACCCATATCGTGCGTGATGAGCATGACGCCCACGCCGCGCGAGGCACAGAGCTCCTTCAAAACCTTGATGATCTGGGCCTGCACCGAAACATCGAGCGCCGAGGTGGGTTCGTCGGCAATGACGAGATCCGGCTCAGCGGCCAACGCCAGCGAAATCACGACACGCTGACGCATTCCCCCCGAGAACTGATGGGGATAAGCGTCGATCCGCTCCTCGGGCTTGGGAATGCCCGCTTCGGCGAGCAGCTTTATCGCGCGTTCGCGGGCCTGCGCCTGATTGAGCGGCAGGTGGCGCTGGATGGTTTCGACGAGTTGTTCCCCGACCGTATAAAGGGGGTTAAGGCTCGTGAGAGGGTCCTGCATCACCATGCCGATACGCTTGCCGCGGATCTTGCGGTAGCCTTCCTCGTCAAGACCGTCGATGCGCTCGCCCTTGAGACTGATATTGCTCACGGTGACTTCGCCCGGCCTGTCGACGAGGCCCATGATGGCAGTGCCAGTTATGGATTTCCCGGCACCGGATTCGCCGACCACCCCCAGCACTTCGCCGGGCATGATATCGAAGGATATGCCATTTACGGCGGTGAAATCGCCCCGGCGGAGGTGAAAGACGACCTTGAGATCGCGGACCGAAAGAAGCGGTTCAGCCATCAGCGGAGCCTCGGGTTAAGGGCGTCGCGCAGCCAGTCGCCCAGCAGGTTGACCGAAAGCGCGAGCAGGATCAGCGTGAAGGCTGGGAAGGCAAGGATCCACCATTCGCCGGAGAACAGGAACTGCTGGCCGATGCGGATCAGCGTGCCGAGCGACGGCTGGGTGGGCGGCACGCCGACGCCGAGGAAGGACAGCGTCGCCTCCTCGATAATGGCAAGCGCCAGCCCGATGGTCGCGATTACGAGCACGGGGCCGACCACGTTCGGCAGGATGTGCTTGATGAGGATGAAGATCGGCGGCACGCCCATGATGCGCGCTGCAGATACGTAATCCTTCTGCCTCTCGACCATGGTTGCACCACGCACGGTGCGCGCGAATTGCGCCCAGTTGGAAAGCCCGATGGCGAGGATAAGGACGACCAGCACGGTGTTTTCCTGCTGGTTGGCCGGAATGAGCCCGCGTGCCACGCCAAAGATCAGGAGAGCGATCAGGATGGCGGGAAACGAAAGCTGGATATCGGCAATGCGCATGATGACCGCATCGAGCAGCCCGCCGCGATACCCGGCGATCAATCCCAACGACACACCGAGCGTCATGGCGAAAAGCGTAGCCGATAACCCCACGAACAGCGACACCCGCATCCCGTAAAGGATGGTCGAGAGCAGATCGCGTCCCTGATGATCGGCACCGAGCAGAAAGTAGTTTCCGGCAAAGGACGTCGACATGGGCTTGGTGAACCCATCCATGAGATTGAGTGTCCGCGGATTGAACGGGTTATAGGGCGCAATCCAGGGCGCAAGTATCGCAGCCAGGATCAGCACCACCGCGATAATCGATGCGACGATGGCAATCGGAGAGCGGCGGTAGGAAAAGACCAGATCGGAATCGAGAACGCGGACGAGCCGGCTCTGCGGTTTTGCGGGGGTGGTGACATCGGTCACGGCTTATCTCCCGCCCGCGACGCGAAGGCGCGGGTCAACTATGAAATAGAGGATGTCGACGATCAGGTTGATGACGACGAAGATGAAGGCGACGAACATCAGGTAGGCCGCCATTACCGGCACATCGACCACTGCGACCGAGTTGACGAAAAGCGATCCCACGCCCGGCCACTGGAAGACGGTTTCGGTGATGATGGCGAAGGCGATGACGGATCCCAGTTGCAGACCCGTGATCGTGATGACCGGCACGAGCGTGTTCTTGAGCGCATGGCCAAAATTGATGGCGCGCTTGGAAAGTCCGCGGGCACGGGCAAACTTGATATAATCCTGCCGCAGCACTTCGAGCATTTCAGCCCGCACAAGGCGCATGATGAGCGTCATCTGGAAAAGCGAAAGCGTGATGGCCGGAAGGATGATCGAACGCAGGCCAGACTCGGTCAGAAAACCTGTGCGCCACCAGCCAAGATCGACCACCTGCCCGCGACCAAAGGAAGGAAGCCATTTCAATTCGACGGCAAAGACGTAGATGAGCCCGATACCGATCAGAAAGGTGGGCAACGAGACGCCAACCAGCGAGGCGGTCATAATGACCCCGGTCGACCAGTTCTTGGGGCGAAGCGCAGTGAAAACGCCCAATACCAGCCCGACCGTCAGCGCCAGCGTCGCAGATACAAAAGCCAGTTCGATGGTCGCGGGCAGGCGCGACATGATCAGTTCTGCCACCGGCTGCTGCAAGCGATAAGAGATGCCGAACTGGCCTTGAAGCGCATTGCCGATGAAGCGGAAGAATTGAACGTAGAAGGGATCGTTGAGGCCCAGCCGCTCACGCAGCAGCGCCTGATCGGCCATCGTCGCTTCCTGGCTGACGAGCGAAGCGACCGGATCGCCCACATAGCGGAACATCAGGAAGGAAATAAGGGCAACAGCCAGCATGACGAGAGCGGATTGCCCAAGTCGTCGGATGATGAAGGCCAGCATTGTCTCGCGGTCTCCGTTTCAGATCGAGGCCAGTGCCAATCGAAACGCTTCTAGCCGATGCGCCCTTCAAGCTATTGTGGCCTGTCTGGAAGTGTAGCGTCTATCGGGACGCCCTCATATCCCCTTGTCCGCGGGTGCATCAGCACCGGCTCGGGGAGGTGGATAAGGAAACGCCGCACCGCAACTTTTTCAAGTTACGGCGCGGCGATTCAATGTCAACGAACCTACTCGAAGGTCACCGACGTCATCAGCGGCTGATTTTCCGGATGAACCGGCAGCGTAATGTTGTCGCGCATCGCATAGGCCAGGACCTGGTTGTGGATCGAAAGGAACACATGGTCCGCCTGAACCTGCTCCCAGATCTCGGCGATCACGGCATCGCGAGCTTCGAGATCGGTCATGGTGCCGAGCGAGACGATCTTGGCGTCAACATCGGGGTTGGAATAAAGCCCGATGTTGTAGGTGCCGAGACCGGAGTCGTTCTTGGTGTGCACCAGACCATTGAAATTATAGGCCGAGTCGAAGGTCGGCACGCCCCAGCCAAGGAGGTAGAAGTCCGTATCGCTATTGAGAATGATCGGGCTGTGCTGGGCGACAGGACGCGAGGCGAGCGTCACGTCGATGCCAATCTGCCCGAGCATGCCGACAACAGCCTGAGCGATAGCTTCGTCGTTGATGTAGCGATCGTTCGGCGTGTCAAGGGTGACCGAGAAACCATCGGCATAGCCGGCTTCGGCCATCAACTCACGGGCCCGCTCGAGATCGGGTGCCGGGCAGGCATCGAGCTCGGGTGTCCAGCCGCTGACGAACGGAGGCATGTTGACGCAGGTCGGGATCGACTGGCCGCGCATGACCACCTGACGGATGGCCTCACGATCGACAGCAAGGTTCATTGCTTCGAGCACACGCACGTCATCGAACGGGTTTGCGCCGTCGGTTCCAGAGATCGAGGTGCCTTCACGCAGATCGCCGAAGCGGTAACCGAAGTAAATCGTGCGGTTTTCAGGACCGGTCTCGATCTTGATGCCGTCGGTACCGGCAAGGCGCTCGATATCCTGAACGGGCACGTCCTGGACGATATCGACCTCGCCCGACAGCAGTGCGGCAACGCGGGTCGCGGCATCGGCGATCGGGAGATAGATGATCTCGGTTACTTCGGGCGTTTCATCCCAGTGATCTTCGAAATGGCGCAGAACCGAACGAACGTCGGGGTCGCGCTCGACCAGAACGTAAGGGCCCGTGCCGTTGGTGTTGCGAACGGCGTAATTGTCTTCGCCTGCACCGAAATCCTGGACATCGACCACGTCATTGGCCTCGGACCAGCCCTTGTCCATAATGAAGGTGTTGGTGACGTTGTTGGGATAGAGCGGCGAAGGGCCGGCCATCTGGATTTCAACGGTATGGTCGTCGACCGCGCGCACCTCGACGATGTCGCCATGCAACTGGCGCATGTTCGAACCTTCCGAACGGGCGCGATCAAGCGAGAACACAACGTCCTCGGCAGTGAAATCCTCTCCGCCGTGGAACTTCACGCCCTGGCGCAGTTCGAACACCCAAACGGTGTCATCGTCTTCCTTGATATACCAATCGGTCGCAAGGCGTGGCTGCAAGGCGCCGGTCAGGTCACGGTCGAGCAGGGTTTCGTAGATGTGGTGGTTGAAGTTGTGCGTGGGACCCTGATTCTGGGAATGCGGGTCGAGAGTCAGTGCGTCGGTGGAGCGCGCCCAGCGGACTGTTTCGGCGCTGGCTGCGCTAACGAGCACACAAGAGGCCAGAAGGGCCGCTGCAATGCCGGTCAGAGTTTTCTTCATATCTGTTCAATCCCCTTGAGATGCCCACCGCCGGCGGCGTTTTGCCTCCGGCGGTGAAGACTTCGAATGCAAACAGAACACGTCAAACGATGCCGGCAGTTCGAACCAGGGAACTCCGCTACGGAGATCATCTATGTCGAACGTGTCGGGTCACCTGTCTGGCGCACTCTCTTTGTCGATGTGCAGGGGTATCTTTTGCATGATGATTCCTCCCTGCGACTTGGGGCCAGCAACGCGGCTAAGCGCTGCACGCCGAGACCGCAACAAAGCGCCTTTTGTATGATCGCGCAATGGGTATCTAGCAGCCCTTTACGTCAACGAGACTGACCCTTCTTTACCCTTTGGTCAAAAATACAAGGATTTACAGAGCTTAAGAGGCGTACCAATTGGTACACACTGCTTTAAAATGGAGCAAAATTTTTTTGGTGCCTAGCAATAGCTCGTCAGGCGTGCGGCGACAAAAGCCGGATACGGCTCGAATGGGAGCGATTTGGTCCCGATCACGGGCCTAGCGCGCCGAGCGCTTCACATGATCGAGGAGCAGGTCTTTAGCTTCGTTGATGCGAGCAGCAAGAAAAGAGGATCCCCCGTGATCGGGATGCACCTTCTTCATGAGCGTCCTATGGGCCTTGCGGATGTCCTCGGCGCTCGCGCCGGGCTTAAGTCCGAGGATTTCATACGCCTCGTCAATGCCAGAAAGGCCGGAACCGGTGTCCGCACGACGCCCTTCGTCTGCTCCTGCTCCGGAATCCATTCCGAAGTGCTCGGCGAACCAATCGCGCCAGCCCGCGCGGTTGGCATCGAGCCAGCTTTCGAACAGCGCCAGGGAGTCCGCGTCGTCCGCGACCTCGTCGTAAAGGGCCCAGCATTCCTCAGCCGTCAGGGAGGAAAGATCGCGGCCGGCGAAAAGGCCTTCATTGACGGCTCCCGACACCGAACCTGTTTCATGCTCGAGCCGCATGGAGAGATAGCGGCTGCGGACCTTGGAGCTGTTGTTTGGGCTCGACATGCCCGCGCCGAAATCGATGGGACCGAGCCGGCCGCGGGTCAGCACGCCTGCTGCAGCGATGCCGACAAAGCTGGCGAGCATCATGTTGCCACGCAGGCCGAGGACCGCAGCCACAGCGGCGAGTCCGCCTCCGACAATCCATCGCAGCGCCCGAACGAGCCGACGAATTTCGCCCTGCGTGTAAAGAGAGTAGAGCCAGGCACCCAGCACGACGGCCACAGCCCCCAGGAGAATCCAGGTCATTTGAGCTGTTCGAGCAGCTTATGCGCCTGCCCGCCCCCTTGGAGCTTCAAAGCCTGGCGGCCACCGCTTGCATAGGCTGCAACGGCACGCAAGAGCGCGGCGAGTTCGCGCGGAGCTTTTGCGTCGAAGCGCGCATAGGCTCCCTTCGAGAGACGGGCGAATTCGCGGAATGCGGTTTCGGCGGTTGGATCATGTCCTTCCTGGAAAACGAAGATCGGGCAACCTAGCAGACCAATCTCTCCCGCTTTCTGGGACAGGCGGTCGATATCTTCCTCCATCGCGTCGCCCACATAGACGATGGCGTTGATCCGTTCCTTCTTGTGCTCTTCGCGAGCGTGGGAGAAGACCTTGGAAATCTGCGTATGGCCGCCACGGCAATCGATTCCGGTCATGAGATTGGCCAGCGCGCGCGGGTCGGCCACCCATTTGGAAGCCCGGCATTCGCCAAATCCACGAAAATAGATGAGTTGGACGCTGAGACCACCGGTATCGGCAACAGCCTCGAACATTTCGGCCTGCAACTGGCAAGCAAGGTCCCATGTCGGCTGGCGGCTCATTGTCGCGTCGAGCGCAAACAGCAGACGGCCCTTACCTCCGCCCTCACCTGCCCTGGCCGCCGACATGGTGCCGACTTTGGCGATAAAATCGGCAATAGCGCCCGATTTCGGCCGCGCCTTGCGTGCCGATAACGCTTCATCCCGCTTGCTCGGTTGTTTGGTGTTCATCGCCTGTCCCTGTTACCGGCAATATGGTCCCCGAGGACCTGTACCGCAAGAGTTTGGCCCTGCACTCGCGCGCTCGTACCCGCTACCTAAGCCCCATCGGCAGGCAACGGTTCCAGCCGGGTTTCCGCGTCCCACGCTATGGCATCGTTACAACCACGCTGCCACGCTTTAGGCCAGAAGCTGCGCGGGTGTGGGCCTTAGCGATTTCGGACAAGGGAAAAACGGAATCGATCAGGGGCGTATAGATGCCTTGTGCCGCGAGTGCCGTCAGGTATTGGAGGTCTTCGGTCCGCTCGGGTGTCGTGCCCGTGACGTTACGTTTGCCGCCCTTGCTCTGCCTCAGCATTCCCGGCAGGCTGGCGGCGATGCCGAGGAACCGACCGCCGGGTTTGAGCGCATCGAGGCACGCATCGAGACTGGTGACGCCCGCCGTGTCGGCGATGACGTCATAAGCAGCGTGTTCTGTTGTGTAGTCGGTATAATGATAATCGATAACCCGCTTCGCGCCGAGGTTTTGCGCCAATTCCATATTGGGTGCGCTGGTGGCGGCTGTGACCTCGGCGCCCATGTGACGCGCGAGTTGGACGAGAGCGGAGCCCACGGTGCCGCTGCCGCCAATCACGAGGATTTTCTCCCCGGCCTGCAGCATGGCCCTGCGCAAAAAGTAGAGCGCCGTCGTGCCGCCGAACGAGAGGGCCGCGGCTTGCTCGAACGAGAGATTTTCCGGCTTTTTGACGATGGGCTTGGTTTCGGCAATAGCCCTGTACTGCTGGTGAGAGCCAAAGCCGGGCATGGCGATGATTTCATCTCCCGCCACAAAACGGGTGGCCGATCTGCCGACGGCGACGACGGTACCCGACAGTTCGGCGCCCAGGATCGGCACACGGGGCTTTCGGAAGCCGAACACAAGGCTGGCCAACAATCCGAATCCTTTGGGATAGGTCCGCGTGCGAATGCGGATGTCTGCCGAATTGACGGTGGCGGCAGCGAGCTTGACGAGGATTTCATGATCGCGCGGCTCGGGCACGGGTCGTTCGGCAAGGACGAGGTTTTCCGGTCCACCGAAGCCGGTGAGGATGGCGGCGGTCATTGTATTTGGCAGAGTCATCCTCGAGTCTCCTTTTCCCCAGCTTTCCATTGAAACACCTCGCCGATCTCGACACCGAACACCTCGGCGATGCGGAAGGCGGCTTCGAGCGAGGGGGAATACTTATTGTGTTCGATTGCCGCGACGGTTTGTCGGGTCATGCCGATTTTCTCGGCGAGTTCCGCCTGGGTCATTTCACCGTGGTCGAAGCGCAGACGACGGATCGTGTTGGTGATCGGCGGAGGCGTCATGCGGCAGCCGTTGTGCGGAAATGGCCGATCAGGATAGTTTCCCGGATGAGGCCGGCGGCCATACCGACAACCATGAGCGCGTTCGCCATCAGGATCGCAGTTGCCCCGGCCGGATCGGCGGCGAACTCCCCGCGGGCCACCTCGCTGACCCAGAAGCTGGCGATTGCCACCACTGCAATGCCGAGTTCCAGAACTCGCCGGCAGACCTTGTCGGCCCGTGCTTCTATGATGCGTTCGAGTTCATCGGGCGGCGCATCGAAATCTTCACGCGCCATGCGGGCGCTGACGATTGCGAGGCCGAGCAGGAGCGCAATGTGGATGACGAGGGTCCAGACAAAGACCGTCAACAACGCCCAACCATCGATATCCCGGCTCGCCACCGCGGCAAAGAGGGTGGCGAAATAATAGGGCCAGAGCAAGAAGGTGGTGACCAGGGCGAACCAGGCCTGCTTTTCCCGAACGGACATCTTCGCCTCGAAGCAATGTGAAAAATCTGTGGCTTGATATCCATTATTATTGTCATAATGTCAAATATTTTTTCCATAGTGGTTCGTGATGAATGCCTGCCGGAGCAACGCACCCCATTTAGGGATGACGAAGCCAGGGGGCCGGGCTAGTCTCGCCCAATCGGGAATCGAGCGGGCCAGAGCACCATGATGAGCGGAAAGCCGAAGATCGCCATTACCTATTGCGTGCAGTGCAACTGGCTGTTGCGGGCGGGCTGGATGGCGCAAGAATTGCTCTCGACCTTTTCGGATGCGCTTGACAGCGTGACATTGGTCCCGGCGACCGGCGGAGCGTTCGAAATCGTTTGTGACGGGGAAAGCCTCTGGGAGCGCAAACGGGACGGCGGATTTCCGGACGTTAAAACGCTCAAGCAGCGCGTGCGCGATCGAATAGACCCCGAGCGGGATCTGGGCCATATCGACCGATAGCGTTCTTTTCCGCTGTCCCTCCTCCTTCCGGAAACCGATACTCGGCTGCGCGATCAATAGGCCAAAGTATTCCGCTCCATCCCGGTGTACCAAACACCTGACGGGCCCATATTAGCCGGGTGGAAAGATACGCGCGTTCCGGGCGTTGTCCCAGGAACCGGAAAGGAGACCCACCATGCCCATTCTCATCGGCGATATCGCCCCAGATTTCACCGCCCAGACCACTGAGGGCGAAATCCGCTTTCACGATTTCATAGACGGAAGCTGGGCGGTGCTGTTCTCGCATCCCAAGAACTATACCCCCGTCTGCACGACCGAGTTGGGTTATACCGCCAAGCTCAAGCCCGACTTCGACAAGCGCGGGGTCAAGGTTCTCGGGCTGTCGGTGGACAAGATCGAGGATCATGCCGGCTGGGCACGTGATATCGAGGAAACGCAGGGCGCGGCGCTTAACTTCCCGCTCATCGCCGACGATGGCTCGATCGCCCGGCTCTACGACATGATCCACCCCAACGCCAACGACACCCTGACCGTGCGATCAGTCTTCGTCATAGGGCCGGACAAAAAGGTCAAACTCAAGATCGAATACCCCGCATCAACCGGGCGGAACTTCGATGAAGTGCTGCGCGTAATCGACAGCCTGCAATTGACGGCCAAACATCAGGTAGCAACGCCGGTCAACTGGAAGCATGGCGAGGATGTGATCATCGTCCCCGCGGTCACCAATGAGCAGGCAAAGGACAAATTTCCTGGCGGCTGGAACGAATTGAAGCCCTATTTGCGCATAGTGCCGCAGCCACAGGGCTGAGGCTCCGAACGGGGCCCGGCGCCCTGACGGCGCATGGATAGGAAGGGCGGCCTGGAAGCCGCCCTTTTTCATATCTTTAGAAGGGTATGTTTGCCTGGGAGAGCCGCAACTCCTCCGAGCGGCGAATGCTGGCAAGTTCGCTTTCGCGCGCGGAACGCTCGCGCTCAAGGACGAGCCGGGTGTTTTGCAGCGACTGAAGCTGGGTCCGCATGGCCGAACGCTGTTCCGGAGTCAAATCCGGTTTGGCGACATTGGCGATGGCTGTTTCGATTTCGCTGTCCAGCGAGGTGATCCGTGCATTGAGATCAAAGAGCGCGCGCGCAGCGGTGTGGACGCGGGCAAACGACACGCCGATCTCTCCCTGGCAGGTATTGTAGGATGCACGGCCTGCTCGCCCTTCACGCTCAGCCCGCTCCAGCCGGCAATAGGTCCGCAAACCCTCCTGCCGTCCGGCTTCGTAGAGCTGCCGGTCCAGCACTATGCCGTGCTGAGCACAGGCTGAAATATGGTTGTCGACATACGATGCCGGATATCCGTTTGCGCCGTCTCCGATCCCCACGGAGCGCCAATCCCCGGCGGAACACTCGGCTTTGGAAAGCGTCGCACAAGATGCGATAATGGCCGCCGCGAGAAAGGCGGCCCCAATAAGAGCGAGACGTAGCATTTATTAATCCCCCAATGAAATGGGGCAATAATGCAGATCAAATACCAGTTACGCAATAGGACCAAGCGCAATCCGAAGGGTCTTCGGCAGGGATTGAAATGCGAGGGCGTGCGCCTGAACGATGTAGGCGCTAAGTAGATCAGCATCGAGCGCCGCTTCTGGCTCGACCTCCACCCATTTGGCCCGGGCAAGGTAAGGTGCGGGTCGAACCCCATGCTCGTCCTTGAGCAGGTCAAAACTCATGTCCGAACACTTGAACGATATTGCAGGGCCATCGCCGTCCCCATCCGAAAAGATGGCAAATATCTTTGCCCGGTCGCCGGACCCCACCTTGGCGACGCTAGCACCGCCCCACTGGTGGACAATAAAGCCGTGCGGCAGGTTCCCCGCGAATGTCTCGAAGCTGTCCCGCTCGAATATGTTCATGCTGCGGGGAGCGGGCACGACACGCCGGTGCCCTTCAAGCCGCAATACCCGTTGGGATTTTTGGCCAGATATTGCTGGTGATAGGTTTCGGCAAAATAGAACGGACCAGCCAGTGCGATTTCGGTGGTGATCTCCCCTGCCCCGGCAGCGTCGAGTTCGGCCTGATAACGCACCCTGCTCATTGCTACGGCCTCGGCCTGGGCCGGACTGGTGGTATATATGGCCGAGCGGTATTGCGTACCGACATCATTGCCTTGGCGCATGCCTTGGGTAGGGTCGTGCTCCTCCCAGAAGGTCTTCAAGAGGGTTTCGAGGGAAACCTTAGCCGGATCGTAGACGACCATCACCGCTTCGGTATGTCCGGTACGGCCCGAGCAGACTTCCTCGTAGGTCGGGTTGAGCGTCAACCCGCCCTGGTAGCCCACCGCGGTGACCCATACCCCTGGAAGCTGCCAGAACAGCCGCTCGGCGCCCCAGAAGCATCCCAGGCCGAAATAGATCGTTTCGGTCTCCTCGGGATAAGGGCCCTTGAGCGGACGGCCCGAAATGAAATGGGTATCGGCGATCTCGAGCGGGGTATCGCGACCAGGCAGCGCCTCGTCCGCGGTGGGCAGAGAAGCGGACTTTGAAAAGAGCGAAAAGATCATCAGGACAGCCTCCTTGGGGAGAGCCTCGCCCGCATCACAGCTGGTCGATACTGACGAGACGGCGGCGATTGCGCGTGCGGCTGAGCAACGCAAAAGCGATCCCGAGGCCGCCCAGCACTGCCCACCCGGGCCAGCTCAGCAATGTGGTGATGACCGGTGCCCAAAGCAAGGGATGCGCGGCAGTCTCGACATAGTCCTGCGCGGTCCGCAACGTTCCGGGGAAGAAATCATCCCAGGTGCCTTCGAGCGAGGTAACAACCAGCGCATTGGACGCCAATGTCCGCGTTCCGTCGATGATCAGAAGGATCATCGCCAAGGCAAGCAGCACAGCGGCCAGAACAAACGCAATCCGTCTCAATGCCATTCCAACCGCATCCCTGAACCCCTGCCGGACCTACCATAGCCAACACGACATGATAAGAGCGGATGCGCCGCATATAGTACTCGTCCCAGCACCGGCGGCAAGCAGCCGATCAAAAAGTGACGTTTACCCCTTGGCATAATGCAGAAAGCCGGATAATCGAGCACTCGCAAAATGGAGAGATGGCCGAGTGGTCGAAGGCGCACGCCTGGAAAGTGTGTAGGCGGGCAACCGTCTCGAGGGTTCGAATCCCTCTCTCTCCGCCATTTGCTTTTAACGGCAGTAACGCTTTGTTTTAGCTGATATTTTCGGATAGCACGGTGACGGCGGGGCCCATGAAAGTGCTCCAAAAAGCCCGCCTGATCGCAGCCTAAGCTACTTGCGTGGTACCGGCCAGGAAGGGGCAGGCGCAACACCTGGATCGCCCCTACCTGGAGGCTCCCCCTTAGGAGCAGAGTCGCCAGGGTGCGGACGAGGTGGAGACGGTCTGGGCGGGATCGGGAGAGGAGGCCTAAGCATATCACTCGCCTATGTTGGTGAAGGCAACGGCACAGATTGCCAACGTACCTAAAGCAAAGAGCCAGAAACTCAAGGTGTTGAGCCTGCTGGTCCACATTCTGTGCTTGTTTACGGAGGGCTGCGCCTCGATATGCTTCCGGTATTCTGCATCGAGGTTCTGGATGTCGAGATTAGCTGCCTTCCATGCAGTCTGGTAGGAGCACAATTTGGTGAGAATTGATGCGAGAATAGAAACCACGCAACTAGCAAGAGCCACTTGTGCAAAATGACGTCGGTGCCGTCTAGTTTATCTACAAAGGCAGTGAGAGGCCGAGGGCACCTGAAGCTAATGTAAGAAGGGCTTTATCAAACGTCCTGATATTGTGGCTGGAAAGTTCAGCAAGAGCTTTGCGCCGCTCGATGAAGCAGGCGTACTCCATTTCATCTTGGTCTAAACTCGACGCGTCCCTCATTGCAGCATCTTACCCGATTGGCCTCGGCCAAAGTCACCCCCCAGAAGCCACCGTGTGAATGGCGATGGTCGCGAACCCTAGGCCAGTCAGTAGGTCGTATTTGTGGAGCAGGCTGATGCCCCCCCTTTGCCCTCGATCATGTTACCGACAATCTGCCCTCCGAGTACAACAGCAAAGCCGACCACCGGGCACATCAAGGCGGTCTACTCCCGGGCGACTTGATCGGGGGCGGTTCAGTCCGATTGCGCTTCGGACGCCAATCTGTGAAGGCCGTTATTCCAATGGGGCCCCTGTTGGGTCGACAACTCGTGATGACCTCCCAGGAGCGTTCGATAGACTACCCCCTTTAGGTCGATCGACAATTATGGCCGCCAGCAATAACGCCAGGGCAGAGACCGAGAATCCCGTACGCCAAATGTGCCAGTTCCACCACTGCGCCCGCAGGTCGCTCCAGCCTCCCGGAAGTGCATCAGGAGACCACTCCATCACCAGATCATTGATCGGTTGACTGAAGAGCCGGGTGGTAATGCCGGCCGCGGCCATGAATAACAGAGCCACCAGATACAGCCAGAAAATGTACCCCTTGCCACGTGCCGACCAGACAAGAAAAAGTGTGAGCCCAATAGCTGCAAAACCCAGTGCTGGCAGCAGCACGTTCAGGCCGCGCACGGCTCCCTGGTGCATTTCAACAAAGGTCGCCGGCGCGAACAAGGAAGGATCATATCCGCGCCAGATTCCAAAAACGCTTCCGGCGACGAGCGCAAAGAGCAGCGCAGCGAAATACTGGCAAAGCATGAGCCGAAGGTTCATATCATCCTCCATACCAGGCTGGGCGCTGGCGAAATATTCAATACTGCGATACTGTATCCAAATATGAGCGATGTAAAGTCACAAAAACGGCGCTATCAGTCGGACCTTCGCAAGGCACAGGCTGCCGAGACTCGCGAGGCCATGCTCACGGCGGCTGATGACCTTTTTAGGCGGAGGGGGTGGGTAGCTGCCACGATCGCCGACATCGCGGCCGCGTCACGCGTTTCCAAAGAGACCGTCTATGCGGTCTTTAGGAACAAGAAGGCAGTCCTGCGGGAACTGATCGTCCGCGCCGTCCGTGGCACGGACCCGAAAACCCCGCTGATCCAGCAGGAGGCGACACGTAGTATTGCCAAGGAGGCGGATCAGGCGCGGCAGATAGAGTTGTTCGCAGCCGGGATTGCTAAAGTGCTCGAGCGGGTGGCGCCGTTGATGGATGTGGCACGGGCTGCTGCGGAAACCGATCAGGCCATGGCCAAGCTCTACGAGGAACTTCAACGCGGGCGGCTGAACAACCTCGAATGGTTTGCCAATGCACTGGCGCGCACCGGCCCGCTGAGAGACAACATGGATCCGGGCGCAGCCGGACGCATCATCTGGCGGCTAGCCAGTCCCGATCTCTTCATGCTGATAAGGAACGTCGAAGGCGCTTCCCAAGAGACTTATGTCGATTGGCTGGCAACAAGCCTGAAGCTTCTGCTCCTTACCCGCTAAACCGGGCGAAAGTGCCAATCGGCAACGCCATGCTGACCGAAGAGTATCCTCGTTTTAAGTTGACAATGATATTCAACTTTATAAAAGAGGAGTTGTTTAATCATATTTCGGTGCGCTTATGTCTCCCGCTAATTCCCTCTCTTGTGCCGGCGCTGCCGCGCTCACCTTCGCCCTCTTATCCACCGCAGCGGCCTATGCGCAGTCGATCGAGATCGTCGACCAGGAGAACCGCACGATCACCCTCCCCCGGCCTGCGGAGCGGATCGTCACCATCCCCATGCCGATGGCCTCAGGCGTCATTGCGATCGACGGATCGGCGGACAAGCTTGTGGGCATGAACCCGCTATCGCTGACCGCCATCCAAGAGGGCATTCTGGGGCGCATCTTCCCCGAGGCACTGTCGATCACCGACGCGGTGACGGCGACCAATTTCGTGCCCAATGTCGAGGCGCTCGCAGCGGCAAATCCCGATCTCGTAATTCAGTGGGGTGGGCGCGGTCCCGAAATCGTTGATCCGATCCTCAATGCAGGTCTCAACGCGCTGCTGATCGTTTACGGCAACGAGACCAACACCCGCGACTATATGAGCAATGTCGCCACCGCGATCGGCAAACCCGAACGCATCGAGGCACTGGTCGACTGGCGCGAACGAGTGCAACAGGAAATCGCAGCTACCACAGAAGGGTTGTCGGACGACGAACGTCCCAACGTGCTTTATCTGGGCCGCTCGCTTTCCGATATCACGGCCTCGGGCGCGCCCAACAACTACAACAACTGGTATATCGAGCTTGCGGGCGGCAAGAATGCCGCGGCCGAACTTGAAGGCAACCAGTCGATCAACCGCGAGCAGATCGCGCAATGGAATCCCGATGTCATCCTGCTCAATTCCTTTGAGCCCGAACTCGACGTTTCCTGGGTTTACGACGATCCGATCCTGTCGCTGACCACAGCCGCGCAGGAAGGCCGGGTCTACAAGATGCCGCTGGGCGGCTATCGCTGGGATCCCCCCAACCAGGAATCGCCGCTGACCTGGATGTGGCTGGCCGAGTTGCTGCACCCCGATCTGTTCGATTTCGATCTCCGCTCGGAAATGGTCGAAGCCTACCAGGTCCTCTACAACCATGCGCTGACCGATGCCGATATCGACGAGATCCTCTGGGTTTCCTTCCAGGGCGACGGGGCTGGCTATGACCAGTTCCTTGCCGACTAGGCCGGGACGATGACCGATGCCACGCTGGGGCCGGCGCAATCGCGCCGCCCCTTCGGGATATCTGCCACTGCTCTCGTCTTTGCGGGGATGGGCGCCTTCACCCTTCTCAACATCGTCATTGCCATATGTGTCGGACGCTATGGCGTGCCGGTCGGTCGGGCGCTCGAAATCGTTGCACACGCAACGCTCAATCCGGGCGCCGAGCTTTCGGAAATCGACGAGCGGATCGTCTGGCTTGTCCGAACCCCGCGCGTGCTGCTCGCTGCGCTGTGCGGTGCCGGGCTCGCGGTTTCGGGTGCCGCGCTGCAAGGCGTGTTCCGCAATCCGCTCGTGTCCCCGCAGGTGCTGGGCATATCGCAAGGCGCGGCCTTCGGGGGCGCGCTGGCGATCTCGCTGGGCATCTGGGGCGCACCGCTGCTGATCATGGTCTTCCTGTTCGGGCTTTCGGCGCTGGCGATGGTCGGGTTCATCGCGCGGATCGACGGGCGCACCGAAATCATAACGGTGATCCTGTCGGGCATGGTGGTAGGAGCACTGTTTTCGGCCTTTGTCTCGTTGCTGCAATATTTTGCTGACCCCAATTCCTCGCTTCCCGCCATTGTCTACTGGCTCATGGGATCGTTCGCCACAGCCACCTGGGAGCGTGTCGGCATTGCAGCGCCTGGCATGGCGATCGGTGTGTTTCTGCTGTGGTCGCTGCGGTTCCGGCTCAACATTCTCTCGCTTGACGATGCCGAGGCGCGCAGCCTTGGTGCCCGGCCCGATCTGGAGCGCTGGATCATCTTTGTATTGGTCGCGCTGGTCGTTGGCTCGCAGGTCGCAGTTTCGGGTGTCGTGGGCTGGATTGGGCTGGTCATCCCTCATGCCTGTCGTCTCATGGTCGGTTATGACCATCGCAAGCTCATCCCGGCCTCCATCATCGCCGGGGCCGGATACATGGTGCTGATCGACACGCTGGCACGCACCATGACTACAGCGGAAATACCGCTCGGGGTGCTGACGGCCATCGTCGGAGCGCCCGTCTTTGCCCTGCTTTTACGTCACCATTATCGCGAGAAGGGTTCGAAATGATCGGACTTGAAAATGCGTCGGTTGCCTTTGGCAAGCGAACGGTCCTCGACAAGCTCAACTTCAACGTGCCGCGCGGGCAATGCATGGCCATTCTCGGCCCCAACGGCCGCGGCAAGACCACCGCGCTGCGGGCTATGCTGGGATTCCAGCCCTTGGCCAGTGGCTCCCGGGTCGCTCCCCAAGTCGTGGGGTACGTGCCGCAGTATGCTTCTGCCAGCCAGAGCTATTCGGTACGCGAAGTTGTGGTGATGGGACGCGCGACGGGGCTCGGGCTTTTCGGCCAGCCCCGGCTTGGCGATTATGCCGCCGCAGACAGCGCACTCGAGCGCGTGGGGGCAGAACGGTTTTCAGGCGAGCGATTCGACCGGCTTTCTGGCGGCGAGCGCCAGCTTGTGCTGCTGGCACGCGCGCTGGCGACAGGGTCGGACGTGCTGGTACTGGATGAGCCAGGCTCGGCGCTAGATCTTGCCAATCAGCAGCGCCTGCTAGTGATGCTCGACGGTTTACGCCAGCAGCGCGACAAGGCAATCGTCTTTACCACCCACGACCCCAATCATGCCCTCGCTGCCGCCGACACCGCGCTATTGATGATGCCCGACGGTCCGGCTCTTTTCGGCCCAGTCGAAGAGATGATCGCGCCGGCCCCGCTCGAAGCGCTTTATGGCGTGCCGATGAGGTTGGTCGAGATGGAGGCGGGCAAGGGCCGTACCCGCGCCGTACTGCCCGCCTTTGCAGGAAGACGCGCGGCATGAGCGTTCTGTTTGTCCATTCCCACTATGGCGAGCCGGGGCGAGGTTGGCAGGCACTGGCCGATGAGGGCAGGCTCACCATTGTGCGCGAGCGCGAATTGTCCCCAGAACATTTCGCAACCACACAGGGCATTGTTACCACCACGCATCTCGATCAGATCGGGTTCATGGGCTGGAAGGATGAGATTGCGGCTCTCTTCACGCGCGGGGGCAGCTGGTTTTTCAACGGCCACACCTTGAAGCCGTTCGTTGACGGGCTTAGCACCTACCGTCCACTTGGAAGTCCCAAGCGTGCCGACCTCAGGCTCACCCGGCTTTTCGAACACCCGATCTACCAAGGGATTCCGCAAGGTGATCTCGAGGAAAACAAGGGTGTGGCCGGATTCTACGGGCGGGGTCACAACCCGATGCCGGCGGGTGGGACGGCGGTCAACGGTATCAGCGCGGCGTTGCTGCCCATTGACTGGGAGTGGCGATTGCCCGGCGGTGGCAGGATGTTCTCGCACGCCGGGAACGATCTGGGTGGCATGGGCGCCGACGCCGGACACAGCGGCGTCCTGACCCGGCGTATTGCCGCTTGGGCGGCAGGGGAGATTTGAGCATGAAAGTCCTCGCCGTACATCCAGGCACCTATTATCACATCGAAAGCCTCGAAGGGCCGCGCTATGGCGGATACTTCGATGAGTTCGTGCGGCCTGAAGATCTGGGTGACGTGGAACTCGATGATTTCGACGTCGTGCTCGTCCCCTGCCGGACGCCCGCAGACCGCATGGCAAAAAATTCCGCACAGTTGCGCGCCTATCTCGACAAGGGGGGCACGATCATCGCGACCGGGGAAAGCGACAGCCATCTCTGGCTGCCGGGCATAAGGTTCACCCCCCAGCCGACCAATTTCTGGTGGTGGCTGACGCCGGGCGCCGACCTTGGCGTACGCATTGCCGATCCCAACCATCCGCTGTTCGCGCGGTTGGCGCAGCGCGACATCACCTGGCACCTGCATGGCTGGTTCGACGCGCCGGACGGGGCCGAGGTGCTCGCCGTCAACGATGACGGCAAGCCGATCCTCTATATCGACGGGGTCACGACCAAGGGTCGCATGGTGGTCACCTCGCTCGATCCCTTCTACCACCATGGCAGCCATTTCATGCCGGCAACGACACGGTTTCTCGATGGGTTCCTCCCGTGGATGCGCACTCATCTGGTCCGGAATTCCAAAGCACACGAAAGGGTCGCCGCACTATGACAACGCTCACCGTTGCCGAGGACGGCAAGGTCCTCCATTTCTCCTATGACGACCTGATGCGCTATCATGGGTTCGGTTTTCCCGGCGGAGTGGCGCATGGACTAAAAGTGCTCGAGCGCGCACTGCCGCTCCTGAGTCCGGACGAACCCGCCGAAAGGCGCGAAATCTCGATTCGTACGCCGTTCCGGGGCCCTGGTGCGCGCGACGCCTTCGAGATCGTTACACGCAGCCTGACCGAAGGACGTTACAGCGTCGAGGCAGACCTTGCCCAGCCGGAGCGCGGGGAAACGCTCAAGGGTTACGTCTTTATTCTCAGCTACCGGGACAAGACCGTTCGTCTGCGCATCCGCGAAGGGATTGTGCGCGAGGAGTTCATTTTTCTTGGGCGCAAACCGGATCGCACGGCTGAAGAGACCATCCGCCTCACCGAATTGAAGCAGGACATGGCAGAACGCCTGCTGGCATTGCCGGCGACGGATATCTATGACCCGTTCTGACCACGAGACCATGAGACCATGAGACCGCACGCTTCACGTCCTGACGGGTGATGCTCTCGTGCCGTCTCACCGCCCCTTTCCTTGTCGGCATATTGCCTTGTCGCCAGGTCTCCAAGAAATATCGCCTTGCCGGACCTAACGCGGGCACAGTAATATTTATCAAATGTTAAGCCGTGGGGGCGGCGTGGATCATGGGGAATGGGGATATCGAAGGGGTAGCGCCGGCACCCCTCACGCGCCTACCCTTTTCCAGCTTCAATACCAGCGACCTGCCGCAAGAACAGGCCTTTGCCGGCTGGCAAGAGCAGGTCAACACCTTCGTGGACGTCCGGCCGCACGACAAGGACGAAGCGTTCTTTGGTTCCATCCATGCTTTTCTCCTCGGTGGCATGCAGTTGGGCATGTTCAAGACCACGTCCCAAAGCTGGGATCGATCGCGCTTCCGCATAGGGCGCGACGGGCTCGATCACTACGGCTTGCAGATCTACCTGAACGGCTCCTGCGGGCAGCGTGACGGTGCAAACGGTTCCTACGCTCGAAAAGGCGATCTGTTCATCTGCGATCTTGCCCAACCGCACCGCAACGAAACGATCAGTCCTGAAGCTCTATACCTCATGGTGCCTCGTGCCGTGCTGGCCCCACTTCTCAAGGCACCGGACGCTCACAACTGCCGCCTACTTTCAGGTCACAGCCCCCTCGTGACTCTGCTCCGCGAACACTTGCAAATCCTTCTTCGGCAGGCACCGGCGATGAGCATGGAGGAGGCCGGCATGATCGTCAGCCCAACGCTCCAGCTTGTGGCCGCCGCGATCAACGCCCAACCTGCAGAGGTGCATGCCAGCGGGATCAACCTTGCCCTGACCATGCAGATCCGCCACCTGATCGAGCTAAACCTGTTGGATGCCGCCCTTTCCGCCGAAGCGGTAGCGGCTCATTTCGGAATCTCGACGCGCAAACTCTATTATCTCATGGAAAGTTCCGGAGGCTTTACCTCCTATGTGCAGGAGGCGCGGCTGCGGCGCGCCCGCGCCGATCTGCTCGATCCCCGGCAAAGCCATCGCAGCATCGCCGAAATCGCGCAGGCATACGGCTTTGCCCATCGCAAGAGCTTCATCCGGGCGTTTCGACGGCTTTACGACATCGGTCCGCGCGAAATGCGTCAGCTCGGAACCCAGGGCACGACCATTCCCCCGCGGCGCAGCGTCGGGGATGACTGGCGGCATTGGATGTATGCGGCCGGCTAGGAAGCCCGTTTCCACGCTCCGGCCCTCAACCGCCGCGCCGCGACGATGCCGTGGCAGTCGCCGGTGCGCGATTCGAACCTGAGGGCTGTGTCTACACCGCTGTTCCAAGCCGAACCTTGCGAATGCGGCCACTAGTTTTGCAGTCGCGGCCACATTTGCAACGCTCCGCTTCATTCCGCTTGAGACAGGTCGGCGATCTCCTGAAAAGACGGGAACTCAACTTCGGCGCCGGGTGCGCGCCTGCAAGATAGTTTTCGTCAAGGGGTGGGAAGTGAAGTCAGAGGCAGGGGTAAACTGTGGGGGAGTATCCCCGGGTCGCAAGGTGGGCGGCTGCCCGAGACGCCGTCGCTCGCTGATGTTGGCTCTGCTGGGGGCAACGGCTCTAACGACCACACAGGTATATGCAGCGGATCGCGACTGGCTTGGCGACGTTTCAGCGGATTGGAATACCTCGGCAAATTGGGCTCTCGGTATGACCCTGCCGCCGCCGAACAACACCTTTCACGCGTCGATAGACTGGGACCCCAACAGTTTTACCGGATTCACACCGATACTCACGACCGTCGGAGGCTTCCAGATCGACAATCTGCTTTTCGCCTTTGACAATGGACATATCGGTACTCTAGCCATTGAGGGAGGAGGCAGCCTCGGCATAGACGGCGATTTGCTGATCGGCTTGGGTCAGGGGAGTTTCGGCAGTCTGGCAGTCAGTGATACGGACGGCAATGGGAACCGTTCGGCATTCACGGCCGTGGGCGGGTTCTCCATTGGAAGCGGTCTCAACAGCAATGGCGCCTTGATCATTACGGACGGAGCCATTGCTTCAGCTCTATTGGCCAGTTCGATCGGCCAGTGGAACGGATCCAACGGTTCGGTCACGGTTATCGGTGCTGACGGTGCCTTGCGTTCGCAATTCATTATCCAGGACGACCTGGATGTTGGCGTCTTCGGCGCGGGCCTCCTGGACATTACAGACGGCGGCGAAGCGGCGGTCCTTGGCACGTTGACGTTCGGCACCAACGGGTCCGGCATCGGTGGGGCGACCGTCAGCGGCGCCGATGCCAATGGCACGAACTCCAAACTTCTGGTTGGTGGTGACATTTACGTGGGAGCCCAGGGAACAGGCTCCCTCAGCATGGAGAATGGCGGCTTTGCCGACGCATCCAACGGAGCGGTCTATATTGGCTATGATATAGGAAGCGGCGGTATCCTGAACGTCACAGGAGCCGGCTCGGCATTGCTTACCGACAATCTGCGCGTGGGCGGGGCGGGCTCAGGGGCTTTGACCGTCGCTGAGGGCGGCCAGGTCGTCGTCACCGATTCCATACAACTCAACCATTGGGGCGGCCAGGGGAGTGTTATCGTGACGGGGGCCGGCTCGACGCTCACCGCCATGAACAGCCTATTCATCGGCGAGAATACCGTCGCGGGAAGCACGGGCGAACTGACCGTATCCGATGGGGGTCAGGTAAGCGCAGGAACCATTTCGATTGGAGGGACAGGTGGCATCGGCCGGTTGAACATTGGAGGGGCCGTCACGGCGGCAGCTGCGGGCACGGTCGATACCGGCAGCATCGTTCTGGGCAACGGCGGCACCGGCATGCTGATCTTCAACCATACCGATACGAGCGGAAATTACATTTTCGCGCCCGATCTGACTGGCAACGGCAGTATCGTCCATCAGGCCGGAACCACGATCTTCACCGGCAACTCCGCCACCTTCGCCGGCAATACAGCGTTGGCTGCCGACAGCAAACTGGTCGTCAATGGCAGCCTGGGCGGCTCCCTCGGCGTCGGAGGCATCCTGGGCGGCAACGGTATGCTGGACCAGGTCCATTTGTTCTCCGGCGGCGTCATCGCCCCGGGCAATTCGATCGGCACCTTGACCGTGGCCACCATCACGTTCGATCCCGGTTCGATCTATTTGGTGGAATTGAACGACGGCGGCAACACGCCGGGGGTCAACAACGATTTCATTGACGTTACAGGTAGCGCGACGATTTCCGGCGGAACGGTGCATGTAACCCCCGAGAACGGCACCGACAATGGAACGAGCTACACCCTGGGGACCACCTACACGATTCTCTCTGCGGCGGGCGGTATCATGGGCCCCGGTTTCAGCGCAGTTACCGACGACTACGCCTTTCTCAACTTCGTGCTTTCGAACGATGCGAACAATGTCTATTTGACTTCGGCACCCGGGGCGACCAGCTTCTGCCTGGCCGGCATGACCGCCAATCAGTGTGCGACAGGAGATGGCGTTTTCTCGCTGGGCTCGGGTGGCCTCCATACCGCGGTCCTCAACCTTTCGAACGCGGCGGCCCCGGCAGCCCTAGACCTTCTCTCTGGTGAGATTCACGTATCTGCAAAGACCGTGCTGGTCGAGGACAGCCGGTTTGTCCGCGAGGCGGCTGTCAACCGCCTGCGCACCGCCTTCGGGGCCGCCGGCGCGAATGGAAACGGCATGGCCGGGCGCGACGTCTCCGATACCCTCACCTTCTGGGGGCAAGGCTTGGCGTCCCGGGGGCATTGGGACAGCGACGGCAATGCCGCACAGGTGGCGCGCAGCATCGGCGGGGTGTTGCTGGGCGGGGACGCCGCGCTCACCGATACCGTCCGGCTTGGCCTGATGGGCGGCTATAGTGTCTCGCGCCTGGGCGTCGATGACCGCTCATCGTCCGCTTCAGTAGAAAGCTGGACCGTCGGCGCCTATAGCGGCGGGCAATGGGATATCGCAGGGGGCGCCTTCGCCCTGCGCGGTGGCGCGGCCTATGGCGGCCACAGCATCGATGTCAGCCGCTCGGTGGCCTTTGCCGGCTTCTCGGACGCACTGTCGGCGAATTATGGCGCCCGCACCCTTCAAGCTTTTGGCGAGGCGGCCTATGGCTTGGATGCCGGGCAGGCACGCTTTGAGCCCTTTGCCAGCCTCGCCCATGTCAACCTTTCGACCGATGAATTTACCGAAACCGGCGGCGCGGCGGCACTCTCGGCGACCGGCCAGACCATCGAAGCCACCTTCGCAACCCTGGGTATCCGCGCCGAGACGACGCTGAACCTTGGCGAGGCGGCCACGGCTCGGCTCCATGGCTCGGCGGGGTGGCGCCACGCATTCGGGGATACACCGGATGCCATGCTGAGCTTTGCCTCCGGCAGCGATACCTTCACCATCACCGGTGTGCCGATCGCAAGGGACGCCCTGGTGCTCAACGCGGGCCTCGACCTCGACATCACCTCCAATGCCCGGCTCGGCCTCTCCTATGGCGGCCAGTTCGGACAAGGCGCTGCCGACCATACCTTCAAAGCCAACTTCAATGTCAGTTTCTGAAAGGCGGACCCGAGTTCGCCCGTTTGCCCTCGGGAGAAACCGAAGAATGGGGAATCAAACTGCACCCTCGAACTCGGCGACGCCCCCTAGAACGGCAGGACCATTGGCACCAGGGCGACACTGACGAGCAGAGCAATTAGCGCAAGAGGCGTCCCGATTTTTACGAAGTCGATGAACCTGTAGCGCCCAGGACCCACGACGAGCGTGTTCACCGGCGAGGAGACCGGGGTCATGAACGCGGCCGAGGCGGCGAGGGCTACCGTCATGGCGAACGGATAGGGTGAGGCCTCCAGCGCTTCCGCAACAGCCAGGGCCACCGGCGCCATTAATACCGCCGTCGCGGTATTGGAGACAAAAAGCCCAAGTCCGGCTGTTACCATGAAGATGCTGGCCAGAATCAGATGGGGCCCGGTCGCTCCGGCCGTATCGAGCAAAGCTTGGGCGGCGATGTCGACCCCGCCAGTACGCTGCAGCGCGATCGAAAACGGCAGCATACCCACAATGAGCACCAGCGATTGCCAATGGATCGAGCGATAAGCACTGTTGAAATCGATACAGCCAAACAGCCCCATAAGCAGGCAGGCAACCAGCGCCGCAGTGAGATTTGGGACGAGGCCAGTGACCATCAGAACGATCATCAGGGCGAGGGCCGCCAAGGCGAATGGCGCCCGGTGCGGCGCAGGCAGCACCTCATCGCTTTCCCGCGGCAGGCCGAGCACGATGACGCGGCTGAGATCGGCCTGCAACTGCCGGACAGCCCGCCAGGGGCCTATGACGAGAAGAGTATCGCCAAGGGCCAATTTCATATGTGTCAGATTTCCTGAAACAGCATCGCGGCCCCGCTTCAACCCGATCACCGAAAGGCGGTGCCGGGTCCGGAACTGGCTTTCGACCAGTGTTTTTCCGATCAGGTCGGATCCTGCGGGCACCATAACCTCGGCCATTCCGATTTCCTGCGCATAGTCGGTGTAATAGGCTCCCGAGAGGGGCAGATCGCGCAGGTTGAACCGTGCAATAAAGTCTTTGACGTCTTCATCCGGGTTTACATAGTCAATGAGCAAAACGTCGCCTGCCAAAAGCAGCGTATCGGCCTTGGGATGGACAAGGCGGCGCCCCAGACGCTGCCGGCGTTCGATTGCCAGAATGGACAGACCGGAACTCGAGCGGAGATCGAGCTCGCCGAGGCTCTGCCCGATCATGGGGGAACCGGGACGGATCTGCAGGCGATGCTCACGCCCGGCCAGCGCGTACTCGTCGATCCAGGTCGGAAATTGCGGCCCGGCGTGCTGATCGTCCTGTACCTGGGAGGAGAGAAATCGCCGGGCGAAGATCATGTATCCGATGGCCAGTATCAATACGGGCACGCCGAATGCACTGAAAGTGAAAAAGCCGAACCCCTCAAATCCGCGCCGCTCCAGTTCGCCCTGGACAACAAGGTTCGGGGCGGTGGCCACCAGCGTCATCATCCCGGATATCAAGGCAGCGATGGACAAGGGCATCATGAGCCGGCTGGGACTTGTCCCGCTGCGGGCCGCAATTCGCAACACGATGGGAATGAAGATCGCGACAACCCCCGTGGAACTCATCACCGAGCCGACGCCCGCTACGACGAGCATCAACAAGACGATCATTCTCGATTCGCTCCGGCCGACCGTGGCAGACATCCAGTCGCCCAAACGCTGGGCTACGCCTGTCCGTACCAACCCTTCGCCAATCACAAACAGGGTGGCGATCAGAACGATGTTGGGATCGGCGAACCCCGCCAGCGCCTCTTCAATGCTGACAATCCCACTCAGGGGCAGGATGACAATCACCAGCAGCGCAACCGCATCCATGCGCGGCCGGCCAATGACGAACATGACAATCGCCGCACCCAGCAGCAAAAGTACAAAGGCAAGGTCGGCGGGCATGACACTCCATCGTGACGCTCGATCAGCGGCTTTGTCCTACGGGGCGAGGGGTATCCGCAAGGCGATCCGACGTTCTCTCTCTGTCGGCGATGTGGAAACATCATTAATGGCTTGTGGCGGTCGTGGGGGCAATCCATGTTAGGCGGCTTTGTTCCCGCGAGGCGGCGGCGATGACTTACGCATGCGCGGTTCCCGCGCCGCTCGCCTTGCCCCGGTCCGATATCGTATTGGCGGAACGTGGGTGGCTTGAGATAGTGGGATGGTCCGGAGGAGAATGCAGATGATCGTGGGCGGATGGTCCAAAAAACCCATGCTGTTGATCCTGGCCCTGGTCCTGCTCGCGGTGCTGGCGATGCAGCAGAGGGCGATGGCTCGAGCGTGCGCCGAAGAACGTTTCGAAGGCACCGGTTATATCGTCTGCACATTCGATCCGGCGACATCGAACCTGCGGCTGTTCTGGAAGAATGCCGACGGGGAGCCCTATCGCTCCTTCTCGAATGTTGGTGCGGCGCTACGCGATCAGGGGAAAGAACTGGTCTTCGCCGCCAATGCCGGAATGTACCAGGCGGACTTTTCCCCGCTGGGGCTTTATATCGAGAACGGGCGGCAATTGCGGCCGGCGGATACCGGGAGTGTCGACGGACCGCCAGCGCAGGTCCCCAATTTTTATAAGAAGCCCAACGGCGTCTTTTTTCTCGGGGCAACAGGCGCGGGAATTCTCGAAACCGCTGCATTCATCGCGGCGCAAATGGGTGTTCGCTACGCCACGCAGTCCGGACCGATGCTGGTGATCGAAAATGCCCTGCATCCTGCGCTCATCCCCGGATCGACCGACAGGCGGCGCCGCAGCGGCGTTGGCGTTTGCGAAAACGGGGTGGTTCGTTTTGCCATCAGCGACGGCGCCGTCAACTTCCACGATTTTGCTCGCCTGTTTCGTGACCGTCTCGCCTGTCCGAACGCACTGTTCCTGGACGGAGGTCATGGAGCGGGGCTCTACCTACCCGAAGCGGAGCGCAACGACTTTTCCTGGCACGGCGGATACGGCCCCATCCTCGGGCTCGTCGAATAGGTCCGCTGCCGGTTCAGCCCTGCTCCTCCGGTTTGCCCAAGGCATATACGCACCATTTAATCCAACGGCTCATGCGTCACGAACGTCAGGATTTCGTCGGTGTGGAAGCCCAGCGCCATTGGAGAGGCGATACCGGTCAGCAGGCCGATATCGTAGAGTTCCGCTACAGCGCCGTCGATGCGGAACCAATGAACGCAGGTTCCTGTCGTAAGATTAATGATCTGCCACCCGCACCACGGTTCGGAATCCGCGTCGGCGAGACGCTGGTCGAGGGCCAGGCCCTCGAATCGCTCGTAGCGTGGCCGGGAAAGCCCGACGATGGCGTAGTCACCATGGACGGCGAGCCCGCGCACAAAGCCAGGGCAGAATGCCAGCGGCCGAAAGGCATCACTGGAATGGGCCGTGCGATCGACCCAGCCCAGTTCGCCCGTACCGGAATTGAGTACCCAAAGCCGACCCCGGTGGAGGCGGGGAGAGTGCGGCATTGAGAGGCCTTCGGCGACGATCCGGCCGCTCTCGACCTCGATCACCACGCCCCCGTCCGCGCGCCGGTCGCGCCACCCGTCTATCGTGTCCGACCGGCTGACGGCCGTGACGTAGGCCGGCCGGCCGCCGTCCATCGCCAGGCCGTTGAGATGACAGCGATCTTCCCGGACAATCCGCGATATAAAAGGCGGCTTCCAGAATGGCTTGAACGCATGACGCGCCGAAGGGGTGGCGAGACAGTTATACAGCGTATTGACGAATACCGGTCGACCGTCTGCCATCATGCCGACATCGTGGATGTCGAGCGCTCCGGTAATGTCGATGCGGCGCGGCACGAAACAGGCATCCTGCAGATGATTGATGCGCTCGCCAGGACCGAGCACATTTTCGAACCGGATGAGCTGAAAAAGTGACGCGAGGAGGATCGACTGGTTTTCGCCCTCCCGGGACGGAATAACGCAAATGCCCATCGCTTTTTGAAAGAAGCGTTCGTTGACATGCAGCCCCCCATTGGGATGACTGCCGAGCAAATAAAGTTTGCCAGACTGATATGAGGAGAAGGCGAGTGAGATGTTCTGCTGGGCCAGGAACTGGGCGAGTCCGGGCGAGGCCGAGTAACGGACGGCAGCTTGCGTCCCTGCTGCCGGAGCGGGATCGGCCGGCTGGGCGTCGACGCCGTAAGCATTCTCACGCTCATGCATCTCTGGCCATCCGTCGCATGCCAAGGCATAGGGCGATGTCGGCGGCGATCCGCGCGGCGGCCTGGGCGGTGTAATGAAACTCGTCGATAAAGGAGAGCGACGCCGCGTCCGACACGACGACGTGTGCGCTATCGGCGGCTGCGGCAAGGAATGTCCGCCGGAATGAAGACGCACGCAGGCGATAGGTTGTAAAGCGCTCCTCATCATCATTGCCCGGTTCAGTTAGAGCGCAGCCGATTTCGGTCTCGTCCAGTTCCGACTTGTCGAAGGCGGAAGCCTGACCGTGGACCACCAGCGGACAACCAGAGCTGGCGGCCAGCGTCAGGAGCTGATCGAGCCAAAAGCAGCTATAGGTGACGAGATTGGCAAATGCCCTCTCTTCATCTGCCGACCCGGGCAGAAAACGCGCGATGTCGTTGCCCAGGAAATCGGGCGATCCGAAAAGAGGGTCACAGCGGCGCGTATAGGCGTAGCGCGAGAAGGTTGCCCCCGCAAAACAGATGATGAAATGGGGCTTGCGTGGTGCTTCCGACAGGATACGCAGCGCTGCGGTATAAAGGGTGCGCAGGTCGGCTTCCGGGAACGACACATTGATGCAATAAAGGCCGCAGGCCTGCGAAAGTCGGGAGGCAACGGTCTGCGCATTGGATTCGAGCCCGAAACCGAAACTTTCCGAGGCGCCGAGAACCAGTCCGTATTCTGCACCGGACAAGGCCGCATCAAGCCCGTAGCGCTCACCCTCGATTTCCCCGTGTCGGAAGCCATACGGGTCGGTCGAGAACGCCTCAGCCTCTAGGTTGCCGACATAGGCCAGCACATCGCCGCGACGCGCCCACCGGCGCTCGCGCACGTAATGACGCGCTGCGGGGAACACGCGAAGAATTTCGCTGTAGTTCGCCATGAAACCTAGAACTTGTACCCGATCGATAGTTGCCCGCTGTGCGCCGTTCCGTTGGAGCCGAAGCTGCCGCGATAGCTCCCGCCCAATTTCAATCCACTATCGAAAGTGAGGTTGACGCCCGCGCCGATGGCCAGGCGATTTTCGTCGAAATGGCCACCGCTCAGCGTATAACCTGGCGTTCCGGCAGCAAGCGTCAGACTCCGGTCCGGCGCGCCGCCCACCGCATGCTCATACGCGACGCTCAGCCCGGCATGCAGACGCGCGCCATCATCGAATTGCCATTCGTGTCCGAGCGCGATACCCGCTGAAAGCGACCCCGTGAGATGATCGGTTGGAGCGAAAGAAAGATTGAGGACGCCTGCGCCGGTTTCTGTCCCTCCGTCGCTGCGGACGTAGGCCAGGTCTGCCCCCACGAAGGGCGAAATGGTGACGTCACCCAGTTCGAGGGCATATTTGGCCGCAGCCGAGATACCAAGACTCTGTGCTCCATAATTGGCAGTCGCCGTGCCCCCCACGCCGCCGATAAAGACGTCGCGGGTGGTTTGTACGTTGTGAACGCCGACATGTGCCGCTGCCGTCAGCAGGAAGGGCCCGTCCTCCACCGCACCGAAAACGCCAAAATGGCCGCTATCAATGGTGGCTTTAGAGGAGGAGGTAGTGGCGCCGCTCCGGGTATAGCCGAGAGCTATAGCGGCGGAGATTCCTGCGTCGAGCATGGCCAATTCGGTTCCTGCTGCAATGCCTGAGAATCCAAGATCGAGATCGGACGCCGTGCCGCCGCCCCCTATAGTAGCACGGCCCCCAGTCAAAAGCGCCCATGGCCCTCCATCAGATTGGGGGGCCGCAGGATCGACGGCGCGGCCGATGGCCTCCACGGCGGGCGGCCTCGGTGCGTAGGCCAAGGGTGCAACGGGCGGCGTGGCGCTCTGGATATTGCCTGCCTGGCCCGTCAGAACCTGTCCGAAGCTGAGGCTGGAATTGGCCAGAACGCCGGGCGTTCCGGCATGAATCTCACCCGAAGCGAGGGTAAACGCCGCCTGAGCGGTTTCGAGAGTGGGAGCAAACAAAATGCTGTTGTAAACCGCGTGAGCATCGGGATCGGAACTTTGCGACAACTCGAAAAGACTGCGGGCCACGGCGGCTTGGTTTGTTGTCGCGGCAGCGGTTTCGAAGGCCGCAATATTTGCTTCGAGTGCGACTTGCGTGGCCGTGTTGGCAAAGATGAAATCGATGAACATCGAATCGAACAGCTTGTAGATATAGTCAAACTCGCCCGCGATATCGTTACCCGCTTCGAGGATCACGAAGCGCTGGCCATCGGCAATGGCGCCTGACGGAACAAGATTCACTACAACCGCCCCGCCGTTTAGCGTCACGGTGTCGGATACAATCCGGTCCGTTCGCCCATCCCCCGCGATATCGACCACATACAGGCTATTGGCCTCGAATTCGGTCGAACCCAGCGCGGTCAGCGTATCGAATGTCCAGAGCGCTCCGGGGGCCACGATCGCGCCGGGACCGAAGGTAAAGGACCTCGCAGTTCCGCCGCCCAGCAAGGCGCCCCAAGGGCCGACAATGAAATCCATGCCGCCGAGATCAGCGTTGAGAACGAGCCCGCCCTCATAGACCGTAAAATCGGCGGTGCCGGCATTGCTGCCCGTCAACTCCAACACAGAGGTGCCAGACTTGGCAAAGGCCTCGAAGCCGAGGAAATCGGCATCCGGCGCCCCGCTTCCGCCGATATCAAGCCGCGTCATGTCGAATGTGGAATCCGGTCCCCAAACGCGTCTCGAACCGCTGAAGACGAGGGTATCGAAGCCGAGGCCGGCATCGACGATACCGTCGATTTGCCAATCATCCCGCAACTCCAGCCGATCGTCGAACGCGTTGACCGTATCGAAAACGATCGCATGGCCGCCCTGCGCGGCTACGGTCCCGGCGACCGTCACCGAACTTTGCCCTGTGATCCGGATGGCGTTCTCCGTCATGGTCAATCCCGTGGCCGTGACGGTGGCCTGGTCTCCGATCACAATCCGGCTGCCCTCAAGACTGGACATGACGATACCGCTGCGACCGATAACGTCCCCATCGACCACGATATCAGTATGGCCGCCGGCATTGTTGACGACCTCTATACCGTATTTGCCGCCCTCGACCCGCCCGGTCTGGCCGATCGACACAGAAATACCTGTGGCGCCATGGGAATTGGTGACGTAAATGCCCCTGCCGATAGGAGAGCTGGCGCTGACATTGCCGTGCACCGAGACGGTGGAAATTCCGGTCCCGCGGTTGAGCACATTGATACCGCTATTATGACCCAGAATATTGCTGCCTTGTTCAGCCGCCACCGTGACGCTCCCGGCATAGAGCTGGTTCGTAACGCTGACCGCATACCCAAAAAGACGGTCAACCATGACGTCGCCGCTAACGGTTACGGAGGAGTCGCCGCGTCCCGCATTGCGCAGCACAATTCCGTTCCCTCCGATAACCCGCGAGTTATCGGCCGTGACGACGACGAGATCGCCGGCATCTAACTGCCCCTGCATTAAAATGGCATACTGCCCTGTTCCAGTTACGTCACCTCCGACATCGATGCGCGCGGTGCCGGTGCCGGCGTGACCCGCAAAGATGCCGGTAACCCCCTTGACTTCCGAGCCGGCGCCGGTGGTGATGGACATGTCGGTGCTCATCGCGCCATTGATGACACGGAGTGCCTGCCCGTCGGACGAACCGGCAAAGCCATCTACATTTACCGTGACCACCCCACCCATATTGATAACGCCTAGGCCGACGTTCACGCCGTCGACATGGGCGTGTTCCCCAAGCGTCACGGACAGACCACCAGCCCCGCCTGCGTTGCGCGCGCTGATGCCAACCTGGGACCCCAGCGCCATACCGTCGAAGTTGATCGTTGCGCCGGCACTGCCGTAATTGACAGCATTTATGCCGTATTGTCCGGCGAAATAACCGCTCGTATCGATTGAGACCGAGCCTGGAGACGCGCCAGTATCACCGGTCGAGACGATGCGAAGTCCGTCCCTTTCGCCCGAAACGAAGACATCGCTGTCCGGCGCGCTCGTGAACCTGATATCGCCGCCGCCCGAGATGGCAATGGCGTCACCGCCGTTCCCGCCATGTGGGGGATCGGTCTCGATGGACAGTCCATCGTCGGCATGGACGCTGGCATTATCGATATTGATTGTTTGCGTGTCGTAGCTGCCGCCCTGGCACAGATAACTCGCGCCGCCGGTCGATACGCATACCTGCTGCGCGTATGCACCGCGCCCATAACCGGCAAGACCGCTGGCGATAAGGGAAACAGACACGAGAAGCTGTCGCCGGCGTGAGGCGACGACACCGGCCTGTTGCCTGGCATTGCTCGTTTTGTCCTTCCGAGCGGGACGTGTTTCTTTAACTTCGAACATCATTTCTTGCCGTAGCCTGGTTCCACTCGGGCACCTCGACGGCTGGCTGGCTACCCCTCCCCCGTCGCGTGCGCCCCGCCCTGCGTATATCCATATCGCCGGGGATTTCACGTGCCGGTAAGCTGGCAGACAAACGATGTATGTGAGGATGCAGAAATGGCGCCGGAATTTATGAATTCGTGCAACGGATGCGCGCTGGCATCCGATGATATCAACGCATGCGTGAAATCCAGTGCCACCACTCGCTGGAATTTCCCTTCCAGGCGAGCCTGCCCTGCCCTTCCAGGGCGAGTTGGCGCACATCGCGCGCCGTCATGCCGAATTCGCGGCGAAAGGCGTAACTGAAATTGGAACCGTAGGAGAAGCCATAACGCTCTGCGATATCGGCGATCTTGAGACCTTGCTGGGCTGGATCGGCGAGGATCTGCCGGCAGGCGCGGAGCCGCTGCCGCTGCACATAGGACGCAAAACCGCCATGCCTTTCGAAGAGGTAATAAAGTTTGCGCAACGAGATACCGAACCGCCGCGCGACCGGCTCCGCCGCCAGGCCAGGATCGGTCAGATGATCGCGCACATGGCTAGCAATGGCCTCGAATAGAGAGAAGTTTACCCCGTCCATGACGTCTTCCTCCACCGCGCCGTTGAGTACCGCTGCCGCGATCGCAACCGTAGGATGGACGAGAGCGGCAGCCTGATCCGGACGCATTTGCGGTGCAGCTGCAAACAGGCCGACGAGATGGTTGTAGAACAGTCCAACCATAGGATTTTCCCGCCTGATAATGCGGGTGTTGTGATCATCCTGCCGTGTAAGCAAGGGTGCCAGAAGGCGCCGGGGAATGATTATGTTGAGGGTGTGGCAATCGGTGGTGCCCGTGGCCTGGGGTTGTGTGAGATCGCTCACCCATAAATCGCCGGGACGCGTATAGCTGTCCGTGCCGCCGTCTCGCTCGCCCAGATGGCCTTCGGTATAAAACTCGATCATGAAGTGATCCAGGCCATCGCGCCCGATGCGGAAATTCGACCGGTCGAAGCTCTGGGCTACCGTGGAGGCAGACGAAAGGACGAGATCGCCAATCTGAAAGGATTCGACACGGGCAAAAAATCGTTCATCGGCATCGATCTTCAGTCTCGTGTCAAAGATCACCCCTATGCCCTCGTTCCATGCGGCCACCGCGAGCTTCGGGGCGAGTCCGCGCGTATCGAGGACCGAACTGGGGACGGGAGAGATTTCTTGCCGCGATGTCGGCTCGTCCTCATTCGCCATTGGCGCTAGTTCCCAGCTGAAAGCATCAAAAAGAAAAAATCATACCCTGCGGGAGGAAACCGATAAAGTACCGATCGGTTCGGCTCGAAGTTCGGATCGAACGGCCGTCTATCAATCCCTGTGGAGGACATATTTTATGGGATATGTGTTTGATCCTATGCCGACGCCAATCCTGGCGGTTGCCGGATCCGACGACCTGCTGCCGGTGCGCCGAATTTTCTGCGTGGGGCGCAATTATGCGGCTCATGCGCGGGAAATGGGTCGCGATCCGGACCGTGAGCCCCCCTTCTTTTTCACCAAGCCAGCCGATGCGGTGGTTCATGACGGCGAGACCGTAAATTATCCTCCGGAGACTGAGAACCTGCACTACGAAGCCGAACTGGTGGCGGTTATCGGCAAGGGGGGCCGCAATATCGCGCAGGCCGATGCCCTCGATCATGTCTGGGGCTATGCGGTCGGCAACGATCTCACCCGGCGCGACCTCCAGTTCCAGGCGCGCGAGCTTGGTCGCCCGTGGGATTGGGGCAAGGCGTTCGACCGGTCGGCCGTCATCGGGCCGGTGCACCCGGTTGCCGACATAGGCCATCCCGACCGCGGTGAAATTCGCCTGGAGGTCAATGGCGAGGTCAAGCAGCAGGCCGATCTGTCCGAGATGATCTGGAGCACGAGCGAGATCGTTTCCCTTCTCTCGCGCTCCATGACCATCAAGCCGGGCGACGTCATCATGACAGGCACCCCCGCTGGGGTCGGCCCGCTCGTGGAAGGCGACGTTTGCGTGGCCTCTATCGAGGGGCTGGGCGAACTGACCACCCGCATCGGTCCAAGGGTGTAGCCCGGCGGCTCCACCTGTTCCGGGCATCTGGCGGGGCCGATTGCCTAGGCCGTCAAATGGCCGCGATCTTCCGCTTCGGAAAATTCGACGATCACGTTGCGGATATGCCGGCCCATCGCCTTTTGGGCGGCGTCGGGATTGCGCTGGCGCAACGCCGCGAGGATGGCGTGATGATCCCCGATCCACAAGGAACGCACGCTGGTTACGTCGATATGCTCGACCAGCTTATGCCACATCGCCGACTGCTGGCGCTGCGACCATAGTGCCTCGACCATTCCCACGATAATCACGTTGCCCGTCATCTTGGCGAGGGCAAAATGAAAGCTCTGATCGCCGCCTTCGTTCCAGAAATCGTGGTCAGGCTCATGAAGCATCCGGGCGATGCACTCTTCGAGCAAGGCGATGTCGTATTGGGTGACCCGGTCGGCGGCGAGTGCGGCTATTCCCGGCTCTATGGCGAGCCTTGCTTCGAGCAACTCAAATGGGCCAGGGCCAATGTCGGCATTGAGGGGCTCGAAACTCACCTGGCATCCCAGCGAGGGGAGCACCACGATACCAGATCGTCCGCGGACCTCGACAACACCACGCATCTCGAGCGCGATTACCGCCTCGCGGACCACGGGACGGCTCACCTGCAGCAATTCAGCCAGTTCGCGCTCCGACGGCATGCGCCAATTCGGATCGTGCTCGTTGGCGCGGATAATCGATGCAATCTTGCGAGCGACGGTCTGGTAGAGCCGATGCTCGCCTGGCGGCGAGCCCTGACGGTGCTGCATTGCGTCCATGATACTGGTACCCTTACCGGCCGATCACCGGACGACTTATAGCGTTACGGAAGCCACGAGCAATAGAGCGGATGCGTCGGGTCGACCGGCAATTTGGCCGGCAGCCCAGTGCGCTGCGAATGATAGGCGGCCGTGACCAGTTCGATGGAGCGGCGCGCATCGGCGACCGTCACTGGCGGTTCGGCGCCCTCGACGAGCGCGGCATGGAACAACTCGAACTGGCGTGTGTAGCCGTCCTCGGTCGGCTCGAACGCTGCAAGTACCTCCTCTATCCGATTTTGATGCGCCTCGTCCCGAGCCGTGAAAACCCACGGGTCGCGTGCCATTGTATAGGGTTCGGTGATGCTTTCGGCGGTCAGATCCGCAAAGCAGAACCGCAACCGCGAAATCTCCTTGTGCGAGCCGAGCGTCATCGAGAGCGTAGCCAGTGAACCGTTGGCCATGCGGACTGCGAGAGCCATCGTGTCCTCGACCTCGATCGGGTTTACCAGCGTCGCACCATAAGCAAAGATTTCGGCGGAAGGGCCATGAACATAGTTGAGCATATCGTGCGCATGGATGGCGTGGCCGAGCAGGCCCCCGCCCAGTTCGGTCGCCCATTTCCCGCGCCAGGGCACTTCATAATAAGCGGGGCCGCGCCACCAATGGGTTTCGATGGTGGTCATGAACGGCGTTCCCGTCAATCCGGCCTCGATGAGCCGTTTGAGCTTCTGCAATCCCGCGCCGTAGCGATACTGGAAGATCGGCATCAGCACGCGGTCAGTTTCATCGAGAATGGCGGCGATGTCATCGACTTGCTTTAGCGATCCGAACAGCGGCTTTTCACATATCACGTGTTTTCCGGCACGGAGCGCCTTCTCACAGAGTTCGAAATGGGTTCCCGGCGGGGTGCAGATGTCGACAATATCGATATCGTCCCGGGCAATTACCTGGTCGAAATCCTCACAAAATTCGGGAAGCCCAAAGGCATCGACAAGCACTTGCCCTCGGTCGGCGTCGAGCGAGCACAGAACCCGCACGTCAAACCGCTCCTTGTTCCAGTTGAACCCCGTGAGGTGCCGCTCGGCAATTCCCGCGCCGATCACGGCTACATTGTACCTGCGTGTCATCTGTCGACCTACCTTTCACCGTTGGTCAGGACGGTTGCGCTTGCCTGGGCTTCGAGCGAGAGCCGGCACACCTCGAATGCGTGGCGCTGGGTCATCGCCGTTTCGGTGCGATCGCGGACGTCTGCGAGGAACTTGTCGAAGTATTCGAGCGGTTCATCTCCACAATCGATGTGGCGGATACCCTCGGAATCGACAATGAACAGGTGATCCTTGCCAGGCCGGCCAGCGATATCGATGTATTTGCGTAGCTCGATATAGCCCTCGGTTCCCAGAATGGTCAGCCGTCCGTCTCCCCACGTGGGCAGTCCCTCAGGGGTAAACCAGTCGACGCGGATATAGCCCGCGCCCTTGTCGCTCGCCAGGAGCACGTCCCCGAAATCCTGGAAGCGCGGGATCTGCGGATGGGCGAAATTACCAACGGTACTGGCAAGGACCCGTGCCGTTTCAGAACCGGTGTAGAACAGAAATTGATCGATCTGGTGGGAGGCGATATCGACGATGATGCCTCCGAACGCATCGGGGTCGAAAAACCATTCCGGTCGCCCCGTCCCGCGCCGGTGTGGACCGGTACCTATTGTCTGAACCACGCGTCCAATCGCTCCGTCGGCGACCAGTTTACCGGCCACGACGGCCGAAGGAACGCAGAATCTTTCGGAAAAGCAGATCGAAAAAATGCGGCCGGTCCGCGCAACCGTCGCCTCGACGGCCTCGAGTTGCTCGAAGGTGGTGACCCCAGGCTTATCGACCATGACATCCTTGCCAGCGTCCATCGCTTGAATCGCCAGCGCTGCACGGTCCCGCGGAACGGCAGCTATACAGATGACATCGATGCTATCATCGGCAAAGATCGCGTCCCGTTCCAACTCGGCCGCATCGGGATAAGTTCTCCTGAACGCGTCGACCAATCCAGGTATGGACGACTCCGGACAAAAGCCAGCGAACTGGGCTCCCGACGCCTTAAGGCCGTTCACGTGCTCGAATATGTGGCCGTGGTCGATGCCGACAGCCGCAAACCTCACCATCTTGGCTTTCTCCTCGCTTCCGCTCAACGCGAATTATTGTTTCTGGACAGACCAGATATCCAAAATTGCGGGCCTGTCAAGCATAGGCCATACCACGCAATGACCGCAAGTTCGGGGCCATGCACCTGTTTAAATACGGGAAAATCCCGGATTTCCTGGCCACTTCTAGATTTTGATCGAAGACAAGTTCCCCCGCCGGAATCTTTCTCCCGCCCCCGGTTGACATTCTGGTAAGGCCAGATAATTCTTTTGAGGTATCGCAGTTGGAGGACTGCGACAATAGGGAGGACTAAACATGAGATTGAAATCCTTGGCAGCCTCTTCTGCTTTGGGTCTGCTGGCCGGGGCGCTGTTCTCGGGCAGTGCCTTCGCGCAGCAAATCACCGTTTACTGCGGCGACAACGATTGCGACACGATGCGCATGATCGCCGATCGGTTCGAAGCGGAACATCCAGGGATGAGCATCAATTTCGAGCTCGTCTCTTACCAGGCCATTCTGGAGGCGCTGCCGGTGCAGCTCGAATCGGGCGAAGGCCCCGATGCCGCCGTGGTCACCGACTTGGGCGGCCTCAGCCGGTATTACCTCGACATTTCCGAGTATGTGGACAGCGATTTCTTCGAAGACGAGTTCGGCGGGACCCTGATCTGGCTTCGCGGTGCCAATCCTGGCAGCGATGCGATCAACGGCATGCCCTTCACACTTACAGTGAATGGCGGCTACGTGAACCTCACCCTCTTCGAGCAGGCCGGCGTTCCCCTACCGGAAGAGGGTGCGACCTGGGACGAATGGGCCGAGGCCACCTCACAGGTTGCGGCAGCGACCGGGACTGAATTCGCCATGTCCATGGACCGTTCGGGGCATCGTTTTGCAAGTCTGGCGATCAGCCACGGCGCGGAACTGGTGGATGAGGAAGGAAATCCGGTTGTCGACGAGGGTCTGAGACTTGCCGTTGAAAAATTCGTCGACTGGCACCAGACTGGCGTCATGCCGATGGATCTCTGGGGCGCGGTTGGCGGCGCGACGCACCGCGAGCTGTTCTCCGATTTCCTCAATGCCAACGTCGTCATGTATTTCGGCGGCTCCTGGGCGCTTTGGCAGATGGATGCCGAGGTCGGCGATCTCTTCGACTGGAAAGTAATCGATGCGCCATGCGGTCCGGGCTCCTGCACCGTCATGCCCGGCGGCGGGGCATTGGTCGGGTTTGCCCATACGCGACACCCTGAAGTGGTCGGTGCCTGGATCGGTTACCTGGCACAGCCCGAAAACATGCGGGAAGTGGTCAGCACGCTTGTGGAAATTCCGGCAGGCCGCACGTTGGTCGAGGATGGCGTCGATTACCCCACGGCGTCGGAACGCACGCAGGAGGCACTGGCAACCTTCACCAACCAGATCCCGAAGATGGCGCCCGCTGCTTATCGTTTCCAGGGCTGGCGCTTCCAGCGGGCCATGATGAATGCGCTGACGACGCGCATCAGTCAGGTTCTCAACAACGAGCTTAGCATCGATGCGGCCCTTGATCGCATCGCGCAGGACGTGAACCTGGCCATCGAAGCGGCAGCCGGGACCTGATGCAGGCTTCGTCGCCTCCCTGAGCGGCGTGACGGGGGCCTGGATACGCTCCGGTCCGACAAGGGCCGAGGCTTCCGGGCCCCCTACTCCTCAGGCAGGCTCCACGCGTCGTTCTCAGGGCGCGTCAGAATTGCGCGATCATCCGGGGAGGCATGATGAGCACCACCAACTGGGTATCCAGAGCCGGCTTCGGCCTTATGTCGCTGCCCGCACGTGTCATCGAACCAGTGATGTCGGGCGTCCAGCGTCTCATCGGCATCAAGCGGATGCCCTGGTTCTTCCTCATCCCCAATCTGACGGCTGTGATGCTCTTCGCGCTCCTGCCAGTGCTCATCAACGTCTTTTATTCGCTGACCGGAAGCGACCGGCTTTACCCGCAGGACCGGCCCTGGGTCGGCGGGCGCAATTATGAGACGCTTTTCGACTGCACGAACTATCTCGATCCCTCAACGTGTTCGCGCGACCTGTTCTGGCGGGCTCTGGGCAATACGCTGACGTTCGTTCCTATCCAGGTCGTGTGCATGATCGGCATCGCGCTCATTACTGCGCTCTGCCTCAACAGGGAGATACGCGGCCGTGGCTTTTTCCGCGGCGTGTTCTTTTTCCCCGTTATGCTCTCGCCGGTTGTCGTCGCCTTGACCTGGCAGTGGATATTGCAGCGCAACGGCGCGCTTAACGGTATTTTTTCCGCAATCGGACTTAACCCCGTCAACTGGCTGGTGTTTCCCAACACTGCCTTCTTCTGGTCGGTATTCGTGACGGTCTGGGCTCATATGGGCTTTTACACGATCATCCTGCTTGCAGGGCTGCAGGCCATACCGCGCGACGTTTATGAAGCCGCGAAAATGGATTCAGCCAGCAACTGGCGCGTGTTCACGAAAATCACCCTACCGCTTTTGCGTCCGGTGCTGCTCGTCGTCTTCATTCTTTCGATGATCCGCTCGGTGCAGACCTTCGACGAGCTTTACATTCTCACGGGGGGCGGGCCGGGCTCGGCCACCATGCTGATGGTTCAATATATCTACGAAATCGGGTTCGCCATTCAGCCCCGCAACTTCGGCCTGGCGGCGGCCGCCTCGCTGCTGCTTGGCGCGGCGCTGCTGGTCTTCACCGCCATCCAACTTCATCTCTCGAGGAGAGCCCAGAATGGTTGACGTCACTTTGGCTCGCAAGTCGGCCCCCTCCGGCACGTTTTCGTGGCTCTTTGCCCGCCGCGGCCGGCAGGGGTTCGATTGGTCGGATGCCCTAACCTACGGCTTCCTGCTACTCGGCGTGCTTGTGATGTTCACGCCCGTGCTGTGGGTCGTCATATCCTCGTTCAAGACGCCAGCCAATCTTTCGGAATTTCCGCCCACGGTCCTTCCCTATTCAGCCGAACGTGTCGAAGTTGAGGGGTACGCACAGCCCCTGCCCCTATTCGAGGTCGCGGGGGAGGATGGTGAAGTGAGACTTCTCGCGCAGATACGGCGGGTCGGGCTCAATGCGCAGATGATCGATCCACAAGACGTGGAAGCCGGTCCGTTCACCGTCCCTGTGGCCAGCGCGGTTCCGTTGCGGCAAGTCAATTTCGTGCTGGAGAACTACACCAATCTTCTCGTCGGCCAGGGTGGAGACATCTGGCGATACGTTTACAACAGCCTGTTCATCACGGTCGTGGCTACGGTCATAACCCTCATCATGAATTCCATGGCTGCGTTCGCGCTCTCGAAATACAAGTTCAGAGGCCGCAATGTAGCGCTGCTCGCGATCCTGGCGACGCTGATGATCCCCGCAACCGTGGTCCTCGTGCCGACATACCTGATCGTCGCGCAACTGGGTCTGGTCGGCAACCTTTGGGGTGTCATACTCCCCACGGTCGCGACGCCGACCGGCGTGTTCCTGCTGCGCCAGTACATGCTGACCATCCCCGACGAATTGATCGAAGCGGCGCGCATGGATCACGCCAGCGAGTGGCGCATTTTCTGGCGGATCATCCTTCCGCTCTCGTCGCCCGCATTGGCGGTTGTCGCCATCTTCTCCATTCTTTCCCGATGGAACGACTTCCTTTTGCCGCTGATCGTCTTGAACCGGCGCGAGGTCTTCACCCTGCAATTGGCGCTGGCATCCTATCAGAACGAGAACGAAATCCGTTACGACCTGCTGCTGTCGATGACGACACTGACCGCCCTGCCGCTGGCACTCTCGTTCATCTTTCTCCAGCGCTACATCACCAGCGGCATCGCTTCCACCGGCATCAAATAGGACACTGGATCCATGGCTAAGCTTGTTCTTGAAAAAGTCGCCAAATCGTTCGGCCTGGTGAACGTGTTGCCGGGGGTCGATCTCGATATCGAGGACGGCGAATTCGTGGTTTTCGTCGGCCCTTCCGGGTGTGGCAAGTCAACGCTTCTGAGGCTCATCGCGGGGCTGGAAGACGTGTCCTCCGGCGATATCCTGATCGACGGAGACAGCGTCACGCACGTTCCGGCCGCCGACCGGGGAGTCGCCATGGTCTTTCAGTCTTACGCTCTCTATCCCCACATGACGGTGCGGCAAAACCTCAGCTTCGGGCTTGAAAACATCAGGATGCAGCGTCCCGAGATCGAACGACGCGTGGGCGAGGCGGCGCGGCTGTTGCAGATCGAACAACTGCTCGAGCGCCGGCCCAAGGAGCTTTCGGGAGGCCAGCGGCAGCGGGTCGCCATCGGCCGTGCCATCACCCGCGATCCCAAGATCTTTCTTTTCGACGAACCGCTTTCCAATCTCGATGCCGAACTTCGAGTGCTGATGCGAATAGAGATTACCCGGCTGCACGAGCGGCTGGGCAACACGATGATTTATGTGACCCACGACCAGATCGAAGCGATGACGATGGCCGACAAGATCGTGGTGCTACGCGGCGGGGTGATCGAGCAGGTCGGGGCGCCTCTCGAGCTCTACAACCAGCCGCGCAACGCCTTTGTCGCAGGCTTTATAGGCTCCCCGCGCATGAATTTCGTCGAAGGGACAATTGGTGAAGTGAGCGGGGAAACATTCACCTTCACCTCCCCCGATCTCCCTGCGATGACTTTGCCCCGCCGAACTGCGTCTCTGGCTGCCGGCCAGAAGGTAAGTGTCGGCGTGCGGCCTGAGGATCTGATCGTCTCCAAGGGCAAAGGGAGCGGCTGGCCGGTCACGGTAAGCGTCGCCGAACAGCACGGAGCCAACAGCTATATTCATTGCTCGCGTCCCAACGGCGAGCCCCTCCTGATCCATCAGCCCGGCCAAAGCGCGGTGGAGCGAGGGGACATCCTCAACGTTTCTCCCGTGCCGGCCCGCTGGCACCTGTTCGATGCTTCGGGTCTCAGAATCGAAATCGAGCCCGGGCAGGAAATGGCACCTCCTATCCTGCATACTGCTATTCAGTAGGCTTACAGCGGCGAAGACCGTAGACCGCAACCCCGCCCCGCGGTCATCCTTAGGTTGGCTGCGGCCAAGGGGCGGTGCCGATCTCACCATCTTTGCGCCACGCCGCTTGTAAACAATATTACAATATGCCTAGAGTGACGCGACGAAGGCGGTGACCCGCACAAAGCGGCGAGGGTGGAGATCGGCATGACCCAGGTTGCATCGGGTATCGAAAGCACGACCGGCGCCAGGCGATCGGGTATCCGGCGCCTTCGCAATTTTCACTCGCAGGTCATTTGGGCGCTGGGCACAGGCATCGTCTCGGGCACCTATGCGGAAGGCCAATTGCTGCCCGGGGATGCGGATTTGATCGAACAGTTCGGCGTGTCCCGGACCGTTGTACGTGAGGCCCTTAAAACGCTTGCTGCCAAAGGGCTCATTGAAGCCAAGGCGCGCGTTGGCACCCGCGTGCTGCCGCGCGCGAGTTGGAACATGTTCGATAGCGACGTGCTCATCTGGCATCTGGAGGGTGGACCTGCACCCGAATTCGTGGTCAGCCTTGGCGAAGTCCGGATGGCAGTCGAGCCCGAGGCTGCGGCGTTGGCTGCCGTTCGACGTACCCAGGAACAGGCGGACATGCTCCATCATTGGGTGACGATGATGGCCCACCCCGGACAGTCTGCGGACGAGTTCGCGTTCCACGATCTCGAATTTCACAGGGTGGTGGCCGAGGCTTCCGGCAATCCGTTCATGGTGTCGCTCAGTGCAGTCGTCGATGTAGCGCTTACAGCCACGTTCACCCTGAGTTCGCCGGTCGAAGGCGGCGAGGCCCTGGAACAGGCTGTACGCTTTCATCGCGGAATCGCGGAATCCATCGCCGAACGCGAACCCGAAAGTGCTCGGGTCTACATGCGCCGGGCCATACAGAGCGGCCTTGACCGCTCCATGAATGCGCTTCGACGCGCGACGCGTTAAGGTAACTTGCGAAGCCCTCTTTACAATAAATCATATTATATGTCAGCTTGCGAGGGTACGGGCACTTGCGGCCCGTGCTCGGAGGTGCCGGGAGAGCTTTCGCGGCAAAAACCTAGGGAGACGTTACAATGAAGTCCATTCTGCTTGGCGCGGGCGCATTCATGCTGGCCGCGTCCATGACCGCCGCGCCGTCCTTCGCACAGGAGCGCGGTTTCGTCGGCATCTCGATGCCGACCCAATCGTCCGCCCGCTGGATCTCGGACGGTAATTCCATGGTGGAACTGTTCGATCAGGCGGGATACGCCACAGATCTTCAATACGCTGAAGACAATATTCCCAACCAGCTTGCCCAGATCGAGAACATGATCGTCCGCGGCGTCGATGTTCTGGTTATCGCTGCGATCGACGGCACCACACTTTCTGCGGCGCTCGAAGAGGCTGCTGCGAACGGGATCAGCGTGATTGCGTATGACCGCCTCATCCGTGGCTCTGAAAATGTCGACTATTATGCAACGTTCGACAATTTCCAGGTTGGCGTGCAGCAGGCACAGTCGCTGCTCGATGGCCTCGGCATTCCGGGCAATTCCGGCCCGTTCAATCTCGAAGTGTTCGGCGGCTCGCCCGACGACAACAACGCCTATTTCTTCTACAACGGCGCTATGAGCGTCCTGCAGCCCCATATCGACGCGGGCACGCTGGTGATCCAGTCCGGCCAGACCGGCATGGATACCGTCGGTACGTTGCGCTGGAGCGGCTCGGTCGCCCAGGCACGCATGGACAACCTCCTCAGCGCCCACTACACCGAAGAACGCGTTGACGCCGTTCTGTCTCCCTATGACGGCCTCTCGATCGGCATCATCTCCTCGCTGCGCGGCGTGGGCTATGGCAGCGATGACCTCCCGATGCCGATCATCTCCGGCCAGGATGCAGAGGTACCGTCGGTGAAGGCGATCCTTGCGGGCGACCAGTACTCGACGATCTTCAAGGATACCCGCGAACTGGCACGCGTGACCGTTGGCATGGTCTCGGCGCTGCTTGCGGGCGGCGAACCCGAGATCAACGATACCGACACCTACGACAACGGCGTGAAGGTCGTCCCCTCCTACCTGCTGCACCCGGTGCTGGTGACGGCGGATAACTGGGAAGACGTCCTGCTCGGTTCCGGATATTATACCCGCGACCAGATCGTCGACTAATACGTCCCTTGCCTTGCGGCGCGGCGGCTCCGCTGCGCCGCAAGGCTTACGGTATCAATCCAGACTTTCCGGTGCGCCATGACTGCCATCCTCGAAATGCGGGGAATCACCAAGACCTTTCCGGGCGTCAACGCGCTGGACAACGTCAACCTGACGGTCGAACAGGGTGAAATCCACGCCCTTGTCGGAGAGAACGGCGCTGGCAAATCGACGCTCATGAAGGTCCTCAGCGGGGTTTATCCGCATGGGGAATATGAAGGGCACATCTATTTCGAAGGCGAAGAAAAACGCTTCGGCGGGATTGCCGATAGCGAGCGCGCCGGGATCGTGATCATCCACCAGGAGCTGGCCCTCGTACCGCTCCTTTCGATCGCAGAGAACATATTTCTGGGCAATGAGCGCGCCTCGCGCGGGGTGATCGACTGGGGCGAGACCTACCGGCGCACCGAGGAACTTCTCGCGCGCGTATCGCTCAAGGAGTCCCCACGCACGAAGGTTACCCATCTGGGACTGGGCAAGCAGCAACTGGTCGAGATCGCCAAGGCGCTGTCCAAGGAAGTCAAACTCCTGATCCTTGATGAACCGACCTCGAGCCTCAACGAAAAGGACAGCCAGGCGTTGCTCGACCTCCTGGTCGATCTCAGGGCCAAGGGTGTCTCCTCTATTCTGATCTCGCACAAGCTCAACGAGATTTCGCAGGTCGCCGACCGCATCACGGTACTGCGCGACGGTGCCACGGTTTCGACGCTCGATTGCCATGCGCGCCAGATCGCGGAAGCCGATATCGTTCGCGACATGGTTGGCCGTCCGCTCAATGATCGCTTCCCCAAGCGCGAAGCTAGCGTCGGGGATACGCTGATCGAAGTGCGGAACTGGACGGCGCATCACCCGGTTCATACCGACCGCAAGGTCGTCAACGACGTGTCGTTCCATGTGCGCGCGGGCGAAGTGATTGGCATAGCCGGCCTCATGGGCGCCGGCCGCACCGAGCTGGCGATGAGTCTGTTCGGCCGGTCGTACGGCGAAAAGATTTCAGGCGAGGTCCTGAAAAGTGGCATGCCGGTCGACGTTTCCACGGTGCAGAAGGCCATCGGCAACGGAATCTGTTATGCAACCGAGGACCGCAAGTCGCTCGGCCTCGTGCTTATCGACACCATTCGCCGCAATATTCCCCTTGCCAACCTGAAGGGCGTTGCCAAAGGTATCGTTATTGACAGGCGCAAGGAACGGGAGGTCGGCGAAAGCTACCGCCGCCGCATGGCCATCAAGAGCTCGAGCATCGACCAGAAGACGGTCAATCTTTCGGGTGGAAACCAACAAAAGGTTGTATTGAGCAAGTGGCTGTTTGCCGGACCCGATGTGCTCATTCTCGATGAGCCCACACGCGGGATCGATGTGGGCGCCAAATACGAGATTTACTCCATCATCAACGACCTTGCCGCCTCCGGTAAGGCGATCATCGTCATTTCTTCGGAAATGCCGGAACTGTTGGGCATCACAGACCGCATCTATGTGATGAATGAGGGAAGCTTTGTGGGTGAATTGCCGATTGCCGAGGCGAGCCAGGAAAAAATAATGAGCATGATACTCAATAAGGGCGAGAGAGCATGACGACCGAAATCTCGACTACGCAAGCACCGTCCAGACGGTCGGCCTCCTTCGATTTCCTGAAGACCCATGTGCGCGAATACGGCATTCTGTTCGCGTTGATCGCGATCATGGCATTCTTCCAGATCGCCACGGACGGCATCTTGCTGCGCCCGGTCAATCTTACCAACCTCGTCCTTCAGAACAGCTACATCGTCATCATGGCGGTGGGTATGCTTATGGTGATCGTCTCTGGCCATATCGACCTGTCGGTCGGCTCGGTGATGGGCTTTATCGGCGCATTGTCGGCAGTGTTGATGGTCAATATGGGCATCCCCTATATTCCCACTGCCATCATCTGCCTCGCGGTCGGGGCGACCATCGGAGCGATGCAGGGCTACTGGATTGCCTATTGGCGGATCCCGAGCTTTATCGTGACGCTTGCCGGCATGCTCGTTTTCAAGGGCATGATGATGGTGCTGCTCAAAGGGCAGTCCATCGGCCCGTTCCCCAACGAGTTCCGGGCCATTTCCTCGGGCTTCATTCCCGATGTCCTGGGTGGCGACGGGCTGCACCTGACGTCGCTGGTGTTGGGAATCCTCACCGCTGCGGCAATCGTCGCCATGGGCGTCATGGCGCGCAACAAGGAAAAGAAGCACGGCATCCCTGATGAACCGTTCCCCTTCTTTGTGGCCCGAAACGTCCTGGTTGCGGGCGCAATCGTCTACCTCACCTATCTGCTCGCCACTTCGCGCGGCCTCCCCAACGTGTTCATCATCATGGCGCTGCTGATCGGCGGCTATAGCTTCATTGCCAAGCACACGACAATCGGCCGTCGAGTTTATGCAGTTGGTGGTAACCAGAAAGCCGCCAAGCTTTCCGGAATCAATTCGGAGCGCCTGACCTTCCTCGTCTTTGCCAATATGGGCATGCTGGCCGCCCTCGCAGGACTCGTTTTCGCAGCCCGCCTCAACATGGCGACCCCCAAGGCGGGTGAAACCTTCGAGCTCGATGTGATCGCGGCGGTGTTCATCGGCGGGGCGTCCATGGCCGGGGGCGTCGGTACCGTCGTGGGCGCGGTGATCGGGGCGTTCATCATGGGCGTCATGAATAACGGCATGTCGATCATGGGCATCGGGATCGACTGGCAGCAGATGATCAAGGGCCTGGTGCTGCTCGCCGCCGTTATCTTCGACGTCTATAATAAGAACAAGGCCGGATAGCGCCACTTTCTCGAAGATCGCCACTGCGATTCAAGTTTGGGAATGCCAGGGAAACAAAATCCTGAAGATCCGGTCTTGCCTGCCAGCAAGACCGGATCTGCAGTTTCCGGCCGGGCAATCAATGCAAAGTCACTGGTGCCGCGCGCGCCATTCGGACAGTTCGAGTTCGGCCTGTTCGAGCGAGTTGGCGTTGAGCAGTTTCCTGAGCAAGGCAACCGAAATGGCGCGGGTCCGAAGGTTGAAGGTTGAGGGCTGCTGCCCTTCCGGCTCGTCCTTGTACAACTCGAGTTTGTCGTAAAGCTGCTGAAGGCGGTTCTGTACACTGCGCAAGGACAGGGACCGGCGATGAGCTATGGCCCGGTCCGTCAACCCGAGCGCGATATCGACGAGCACCTCGTATTCGCTTTCGGTAAACCCGCCGCGGTGCCCGAGGCTCTTTTGTTGCACACCGCGTACTTCGCGGTCGATGACGCACTGGCCCTCAACGAATATCCCGCGCAGCGCAAGCTTGAGCCGTGCATCCGTTGCACTCTTGAGCACATAGCCATAAGCGGCCCCTTCGGGCACGATCCGTGAGACACCACGTACATATGCCTCGTCGGAATAGTTCGACCAGAATAGAATGCAGGTTTCGGGCCGCTCCCGCCATATGTTGCGGGCTGCCTCGATGCCGGTACGCGCATTCATCTGCAGATCCATGACGATATGCAACGCCTTGTGCTCGCGCGCGAGTTGTTCGCCGACGAGCCCATCCGCCGCCTCGATGACTTCCGTGCATTCAGGCAACGCGGCAGCGATTGTGTCGCGTAGATAGGCGCGGTGAAGCGAGTCGTCCTCGACAATCAGCATTTTCATGGTTCGGCCTCTTGCGTGACAGCCTCTGACGCAGGCCCTGGCGCTGTGGCAGCTGGCCGGGGAACACTTATGACAATGGCGGTCCCCTTACCGCCTGGGCCGCTGCTAACGTCCATCTTTGCGCCAATCAATTGCGCCCGCGTCGCGATATTGCCGAGCCCGCCAGAGTTGTAGAGGTCCTCGCCGCGCATCCCGCAACCGTCATCCATGACGCGTGCCTCGATGATCGCCGGTCTGGCTTCCAGGCTCACCGAAACGCTTGTGCACCGCGAATGAAGCACCGCATTGTTGATGGCTTCTTGAACGATCCTGAAAAGGGCGATCCGCACGATGGGTTCGAGCGCATCGATTGCGCCCTCCGTTTCGTCGACAAGCCGGAATACGATGCTGGAGCCGCTGTCGCGCGTCGCACGCTCAAGGTGCGTTTCCACCGCGGACGCGAAGCCGAACAGTTGTAGCACCGAAGGCGTCGCATGCTCGATGATGCGCCGCAACTCCTGCATGCAGCGCTGCAGACTACGCGATATCGGTTCGAGGGATTGGCCCTCGATCTCGGGCCGCTCCGCGAGCCGTTCGATTTGCCGAGTCAGACGGGTCAAGTCCGCCAGCGTCTGGTCGTGCAAGTCCATGCCGATGCGTTGGCGTTCGCGCTCGAGCGCTTCCGTGAGGTTGAGCGCTCCCTGGCGCAACCCCTCCTCCCGGGCGCGAGCCTCGGCCTGCACGATGGCCGAATGCTGTGCCAGCTGGGCTGCTCGCAACGAAAAGAAATAGGGTGCGAGGAGATCGGCTATCGCCTGCGCATTCACTACGTCCTCAAGCGTATATAGACCGGGTTGGTGGGACGAGCAGCTCAGGGCGCCAATCACCTCCCCCTGTACCGTCATGGGTACGTGCAGGCGGCTGCGTAGCGTCTGATCGAAGATCGGACGATCGAAAGCCCCTTCGAAATGGAACCGTGAATCGACGCTCGCATCGTCGGTCAAGATATATCGATCCTCGCCCCAAAGGAGGCTGCGGATAGGGCTTTGCTCAATAGGGGCGGCAGATAGCCGACCCCAATCGGTGTCGATGCCGTTCTCATAGGCTGTATGGTATTTGCCATCGATCATGACGATGCAGACATCGATATGGTCGTGGGGCAGGAATTGGCCTATTTCCACCGCGACGGCTTTGATCGCGGACGCAAATTCGAGCTGGCCGGCAAGCAGTCGCGATATGCCGGCATAATGCTTGAGCAACTCAGCCGGACGTATCCGTTTCCGCATTCTCCCCATCCTCTCGCGCCAATCATAAACCGTCGATCCGGCGATGGCGACCGTAGACGCGCTGCGACGGTTGCGGGTTCCCGCAAAACATTCGCCGATCCCTGCATCGAACATGCTTTTCGAGACCTACCGGCCCTGACGCCCTCAAGGCATTGTCCTTTCCATTCTGGTGCACGCGGTGCGCCTGAGAATCTGGCCGCCGGGAGGGGTGGCCGCAAAGGGAGAGAGACATGAAGATTTCGCAGATGCTCCTGGCATCGGTCGCTGTGCTCGCTATCGGGATGCCGGCAGCAGCCATTGCCGATACCTCGGACAAGCGCATTGCGCTTTCCAACAATTATGCAGGCAATTCATGGCGCCAGGCTATGCTGACCAGCTGGGAGCTGGTGACAGGCGAGGCCGTCAGCGTAGGTGTGGTTGCGGCGGCGGACGCCTTTACCACGGCCGAGAACCAGGCCACCGAACAGGCGGCGCAGATTCAGAACCTTATCCTGCAGGGTTACGACGCCATTGTCTTGAACGCCGCCTCGCCAACCGCTCTCAACGGCGCGGTCCGCGAAGCGTGTGACGCCGGCGTCATCGTCGTTTCGTTCGACGGCATCGTGACTGAGCCATGCGCATGGCGCATTGCCGTCGAATTCCGCGAAATGGGCCGCGTGCAGGTCGAATATCTTGCCGGGCGCATTCCCGAGGGAGGGAATCTCCTCGAAATCCGCGGGCTGGCCGGTGTGTTCGTTGACGACGAGATTTCCGCCGGTATCCATCAGGGCGTCGCAGAGTTTTCCCAGTTCCAGATCGTGGGTTCGGTTCACGGCGATTGGGCACAGGATGTCGCCCAGCGTGCAGTTGCCGGCGTACTTCCCAGCCTGCCACAAATCGACGCTGTCGTAACGCAGGGCGGTGACGGCTACGGTGCGGCCCAAGCCATTGCTGCGGCTGGCCGGGATATGCCCATCATCATCATGGGCAACCGGCAGGACGAAATCGCATGGTGGAAGGAACAAAAGGACGCCAACGGCTACGAAACCATGTCGGTTTCGATTGCGCCGGGCGTTTCCACCCTTGCCTTCTGGGTGGCCCAGCAGATCCTCGATGGTGAAGACGTGCCACAGGATCTCGTGGTTCCCTTCCTTACCATCACGCAGGACACGCTGGAGGAAGCGCTGGAAACGACGCCCGAGGGCGGCGTGGCCAATGTCGAATATTCGCTCGATGATGCCAAGGCTGTGATTGCCGCAGCCAAATAAGACCTCCTGAAGAGGCGGCGTCACTGACTTTGTGCATGACGCCGCCTTCTCTTTCGGAAAATATGGGTGAAGTTCAAGTCGGCATGAGCGTATCTGCGATGGACACCAACATGTCCGAAAGGCCGGTTATCGAAATAACCGGAGCACGGAAGCTGTTCGGGGCCGTAAAAGCGCTCGACGGAGCGGATTTCGCCATAGCGCCCGGCGAATGCGTGGGGCTTGTCGGGCACAACGGTGCCGGCAAATCCACCTTGGTCAATGTCATCAATGGCGGCCTCGGTCTGAACGAGGGGCAGATAACGCTTTCCAGTGGCCAGGTATCGTCCGATTTCTCGATCCGAGTTGCGCGGGCGCAGGGTATCCGGTGCGTGTTTCAGGAGCTTTCGCTATGCCCCAACCTCTCGGTGGTTGAAAACATGCGGATTGCGCATTCGGGACTGTCGGGACCGGGATGGCGCAGCCAGGCACGTTCGATGGTTGATGAGCTTCTCGACAAGATCTTTCCAGGGCATGGAATTGACAGCGGTCGTGCGGTAAGCGAACTGTCGATAGCGCAGCGCCAAATGGCGGAGATCGCGATCGCCTTTTCGAGTCATGGCGCGCCCACCGCTCTCGTCATTCTCGATGAGCCGACGTCCTCCCTCGATGCTTCCCGTGCCGAGCAGCTGATCGCCTATGTCAAAACGTTCAACGCGGCGGGGGGCGCCGTCATTTTCATTTCTCACATTCTGGGCGAGGTGCTCGACGTCTCGGATCGCATTGTCGTAATGCGGGACGGCAAGGTGGTAAGCGACAAGCCTTCGAGCGCCTTCACCGTTGGCAGTCTGGTTCAAGCCATGGGCAGCGTTGCCGCCGAAAGCGCCGGACGGCGGACGGTTGCGAAGCGGGCGGTCAGTGAGGCGCCGGTGATCGCATTTCCCCGCGAGCGGGATGCAGTGGAATTCGAGGCCTTCAAAGGTGAGCTCGTCGGTTTGGCGGGGCTGAGCGGGCACGGGCAAACCCAACTCATCGTCGACCTCTTCATGTCGGTTTCCGGGGACTGGTGGGCTCGGCGCGAGCCCGTAGCGGCCTTTGTGGCCGGAGACCGGATCGTCGATGGCGTCTTTCCGATATGGAGTATCTTGCTCAACATGACCATCGCGGTCCTCGGGCGGTGGCAGCGGTTCGGATTGACCGACCGGGCTCAGGAAGCCGAATACGGACGCACCTGGCACGAGAAGATCGGCATTCGCACGCCGAATCTCGATCATCCCATCCTGTCGCTTTCGGGTGGCAATCAGCAAAAGGCCCTATTCGCTCGGGCGCTGGGGACATCAGCACCGCTTGTGTTGATGGACGACCCCATGCGCGGGGTCGATATCGGCACCAAGCAGGATGTCTACCAAATGCTGCGCGAAGAAGCGGACAGTGGACGTACGTTCATCTGGTACTCGACCGAAATGGACGAAGTCTGCGTGTGCGACCGTGTCTACGTCTTCAGGGAAGGCCGTATCGTCCGCGAATTGGAAGGCGACGCGGTGAGCGAAGAGAATATCCTTGCCGCATCATTCGGGGAGCGCGTGGCATGAAGACTCTTTTTTCTGCCGACAGCCTGCGTATCCTCGTCCCCGCCTTTTCGCTGGCGGCGCTACTCGCTGCGGTCTTTTACCTCCAGCCCCGAACGATGAGCTACATGGGCTTGAACCTGATGTTCAATCTCGCCGTGCCCATCGCGCTGGCAACGATTGCCCAGATGCTCATCATTGCGGTCAACGATCTCGACCTTTCCATCGGCGCTTTCGTTAGCTTTGCGGCCTGCGTAACGGCGACGTTCCTGGAATCAGATCCCTTGATCGGGTTGATCATTCTTGCTGCGGCTGTGGGGGTTTACGCCCTGATGGGCGTTGTCATCTATCTGCGCAATCTGCCGGCAATCGTCGTAACACTGGGCATGAGCTTTGTCTGGTCGGGACTGGCCGTCCTGCTCCTGCCCTCGCCGGGGGGCTCGGCACCCGAGTGGATACGGGCGATCATGACATCCCGGCCGCCCTTCGTTCCAATGGCGATCATTGCCTCGGTGCTGATCGCGATTGTGGCGCATCTCATCGTCATGCGCTCGTCGTTCGGGGTTGTCATGCGGGGCGTCGGAGGCAACAGTCGTTCAGTCGAACGGGCCGGGTGGTCGGTCGTCAAGGTCCGCGCCATGACCTACGCGCTGGCCGGGACATTCGCAGTCATTGCCGGGATCGTGCTGGTTGGATTGACGACTGCCGCCGACGCCAACATCGCGCTGCGCTACACGTTGCTTTCGATTGCCGGGGTTATTCTCGGCGGAGGCGAGTTTGTCGGTGGCAGGGTCTCGCCGATCGGCGCGGTAATCGGCGCGCTGACACTGACGCTGGCCGCGTCCTTCCTGTCGTTCCTGCAGATCTCGCCCGACTGGCAGATCGGCGTCCAGGGTGCCATCCTCATAATCGTGCTCGCCATACGACTCCTGCTCAACCGCAGGGAACGCAGGGAGAAGCGCGCTTGACCCAGTTGGTTTCCATCTACCGAAGCCGTTGGATCTGGTCTTTCGTGGCCGCCGCAGTCGTGTGGACGATCACCGTCATGTTTACGGGCGGGGCCAGCATGGTGGGGCTTACGCAAGCTGCGTTTACCTTCGCTGCCTTCTCGATCATTGTCGGGTTGGGACAGATGTTCGTCATCACGCTTGGTCCAGGCAATGTCGATCTTTCGATCCCGGCGACGATGACGCTTTCGGGTACGGTGGCGCTGAAATTCATCAATGTCGATGCGAGCCTGATCGTACCTGGCTTTCTCATTGCCGCCGGCATCGGGCTGGGCGTGGGACTGGCCAACTATTCGCTGATCAAACTCCTGCGCATTCCGCCGATCATCGCGACGCTTGCGATGAGCTTTATCATCCAGTCCACCGCGATCTGGACGAACAGAGGGCTGCGCATCCGCCCGCCCCAGCCTTTGTCCGATTTCGCGGTCGGCTTCACATTCGGCTTGCCCAATCTCGCCTGGGTGGCGTTGCTGATCTCGGCCCTCATCTACCTATTGCTCGAAAAAAGCGTATTCGGGCGTTGGGTGATAGCGGTGGGGCAAAACATGCGCGCCGCGCGGCTGGCAGGAATACCGGTCGATGGCGTGCGGTGCCTCACCTATGTGCTGTGCGCCGTGCTCGCGGCCATCTGCGGTTTCTTCCTAGCGAGTTTTTCGGGCGGTGCTGCGCTTAATATGGGCGCGGAGTACCTGCTCATGTCCATTGCCGTGGTGGTCATCGGCGGGACATCGGTTGCGGGAGGCGACTCCAATGTACCAGGGATCTGGGGTGCATCGCTCTTCATGTTTCTTGTCGTCTCGATGCTCAACACATATGGCTTCGATGCAGGATACCGGATGATTATGACGGGTATCATCATTATCGGCGTCATCATTGCGGCGAGCAGTCGAACCGTGCGGATTTGAGGGTGCCTCCTCCAAGTATCGAGAGCCAATGTCATGCCTAGTGAAAACCTCTACGAGATTCGCGACGATCGGTTCCGCGACCTGATCATCCTCAATGCTTTTCTCGAGGAACTCTATTCCGATTGCCTCTGGGCAGAGGGGCCGGTCTGGTGCGAGGATTGGCGGCATCTGATCTGGAGCGATATTCCCAACAACCGTATGCTACGCTGGTCGCCGGAGACGGGCGTATCCGTTTTCCGGGCACCGTCGAATTTCGCCAACGGCAACACACGCGATCGGAACGGACGTCTCATCAGTTGCGAGCACGGCGCACGCCGCGTGGTCCGGGCCGAGCCCGATGGTGGCCTCACTGTCCTCGCTGACAGTTTCGAGGGCGGAAAACTCAACTCACCCAACGATGTGGTCGTCCATGAGGACGGCGCCGTGTGGTTCACCGACCCCACCTACGGCATTCTCTCCGATTATGAGGGTTACAAGGCGGAGCCCGAGCAGGCACGCCGACGCGTTTATCGCATCGATGGAGCCACGGGGAACATCACGGCGGTCGTTGACGATTTCGTTCAGCCCAACGGGCTCGCTTTTTCGCCCGACTTCAAAAAACTCTATGTGGCCGATTCCGGACGGAGCCATGACAGCGCCGCACCGCACCACATCCGGGTGTTCGATGTGGGCGACGGCGGGCGTCTCAGCGGAGGCGCCGTATTTGCCGAAATCGACACTGGCGTGCCGGACGGTTTCAGGCTGGACACTGAGGGACGGGTGTGGACCAGTGCCGGCGATGGCGTCCATTGTTTCGATCCCGACGGCACGCTGCTGGGTAAAATCCGAATACCGCAGACTGTTGCAAATCTGACTTTCGGCGGACCTCGGCGCGCCCAGTTGTTTATTGTGGCGACGCGATCACTTTACGCGATCCATGTGAACGCGCGCGGCTGCGCGCGTCCGTGACTTCTGCCTCCGAGAACGCTACTCTTCTTCCTCCTGAAGCAACCAGGCAATATCGGCAGGTTCGAGCGCGATATCGAGAGCCTCGAGGCTGTCGTCAAGCTCCGCCAAGGTTCTTGGGCCGATGAGCGGAACGACCGGGAAAGGCTGCGCGAGGCAGTAGGCCAGAGCAACATGGATGGGCTTCTTGCCCAGTCGCTGTGCCATCTCGATGGCGCGATCCCGCCGCGAAAAGTTTTCCTCCGAATACCAGGTGCGGACCAGTTCGGCGTTGGCGGTTTTATCGCGGCCCGCAAGGTCGGTAAAAAAGCCGCGCGCCTGGCTCGACCAGGCGAAGTTGGGGATATTCCGGGCAGCCAGCCAAGTACGCCAATCCTTGTCCGAGGCGGCAACACAGCCTTCCCAGATCGGGTCCTGCATTTCGGCGAGCGCAAAATTGTTCGAAAGCGCGCCGGGGGCTGTCTTGCCATTGCGATCGGCATAGTCCACCGCTTCGTCGAACCGCTCCCGGGTCCAGTTCGAGCCGCCGAACGGGCCGCGGATACGACCGCGTTTCACTTCCGCGTCCATCGCATCGACAAACTCGCCCACCGGCACATCGGGGTTGTCCCGGTGCATGAAATAAACATCGACATGGTCGGTCTTGAGCCGCTCGAGGCTGCGATCGAGCTGTTTGGCGATGACGTCGGGATAAGTGAGCGGCGAGTGGCACCCCTTGCCGATGATCACGAGATTATCGCGCACGCCGCGCGAGCTATGCCAATCGCCGAGCAGGGATTCGGTGATGCCGTTGCCATAGATGAAGGCAGTGTCGAGCGCGTTGCCGCCTGTCTCATAGAAGGCATCGAGCAATATGGCCGCGCTCGAAAAGGTACGGAAATCCTCAAAGCCCAGCGCTACGCGGGAAATGGACTTTTTCAGGCCGGGAATGGCTATCTGCCCGATGCGGTCCGTTTTGACCGCCAACTTCTCGCCCTTGAGAGTCTTCGTTCGGAGTGTCGGTCTTTCGATTTCGTATTCCAGACCAGCAGCTTGGCGCCATTTGTCGAGGACTCTTAGATTACCTAGCGTATCGTCCCAGCTCATGCCAGGCGCATCGAACTGGGTTTTTCCGGCCCGAATAGCCTGGGAGGCTGCCTCGGCCTCAAAGGCATAGAGCCAGCGTTGTTCGGCAAACTCGATCGTTTCGCTCGTGCCGTCCGGGCGTATGATCTTGACGGGGTTCGTACCGCCAGTGCGCCCGGTGGCGAACCAGAAATCCTTGACCTCCAGCCTGCCTTTCGTGCCCAGCACGCGCAGGACGTTGTCCTGTGCCAGTGAAACCGAACAGGAAACCTCGGCAAGAATTCCGTTGGGAAACTTGAGAACGGCAGCGGCCCATTCGTCGACACCGGTTTCGCCCAGATGGGCAGCCCCGGTCACGAGGTCTGGCTCGAGGAAGGGTTTTCCGGCGACAGCGGCCGCGATCAACCGCGCCATCGACACGGGATAACAGCCGACGTCGAGAATACCTCCACCAGCCAGCGCGTTTGCATAAAGGCGGTGTTCGGGCATGACACTGGGCATGGCAAAGCCGAACGTCGATTTGATCGCGCGCACCTCGCCGATATCGCCCGAAGCGATGAGATCGAGAAGCCCCTGGGTCATGGGGTGGTGCCGATACATGACGGCCTCGCCCATGAAAGTGCCCGCCTTGCGCGCGGCATGGAACATGGCATCGGCCTCGAAAGCCGTCAGCGCCATCGGCTTTTCGCACAGCACATGCTTGCCCGCCTCGGCGGCCTTGATGGCCCACTCGACGTGCAACGGATGCGGGGTCGCTATATAGATGGCCTCCACTTCGGGATCTGCAAGAAGAGCATCGTAGCCCGCGAGAACGCGAGCACCCGGGAAGTGTTCGTCATATCCGGACTTGTCCGGATTGCGGGCGCCTATCGCCACCAGTTCTCCCGACGAGGATCGGGACAGGCCGGCTGCAAAAGCGCGGGCTATGGCACCGGGACCCAGAATACCCCAGCGGACCTTGGCGGGCAGTGACATCTCAAATCGGCCTTTCTATCTATTGTATCGGCGAACGGAATTACCGCCAGCCGGTCTGTCGGTCGGGCTGTTTCCCAAGGCTAGCTGACCCTAAGGCCCTGAGAATCGAAAAACATCAGTTTGGCAGGATCGAACGCGGCCTCGAATTTGTCACCTGGCTTGAAAGCGCGACCATCGTGCATTCCCACGGTGAGGATTTCCCGCCCGCCATTGCCAGCATATACGAAGGTTTCTCCTCCGAGGTGCTCGACGATCTCGGCGGTCACGGCGAGCCGAGCCGAGCCGTTCGGGCCGAAATGCTCGGGCCTGATCCCTGCGACAAGCCTGGTTCCGTCCGGCACCTTTCCAGAGACCGGCCCCAGGGGAATTTTCTGGCCATCGTAATGGGCCAGCAACAGGCTCCCGTTTTCCACGACGCCTTCGAGGAAATTCATTTTCGGCGACCCGATGAAGCCGGCGACAAACTGGTTCGCGGGATCGTCGTAAAGATCGAGCGGTGTGCCGACCTGTTCGATTACCCCGTCGCGCAACACGACAATCTTGTCGGCCAGGGTCATCGCCTCGACCTGGTCGTGGGTCACGTAGATGATGGTGGTCTGGAGTTCCTTGTGCAGGCGCGCGATTTCAATGCGCATGTGCACGCGCAGTTCCGCATCGAGATTGGAGAGCGGCTCATCGAAGAGGAAAACCTCCGGATGTCGGACGATGGCGCGCCCGATGGCGACGCGCTGACGCTGGCCACCCGAGAGCTCCTTGGGACGACGATCGAGCAGGTTCTCAAGTTCGAGGATCCGTGCCGCTTCGCGCACTTGCCGCTCGATCTCGGACTTGGGCACACCGGCAAAGCGCAAGGCAAAGCCCATGTTGTCGCGCACCGTCATGTGCGGATAGAGCGCGTAGGACTGGAACACCATCGCGATGCCGCGTTTGGACGGGTCAACGTCGTTGACCACCCTGTCGCCGATGATGACGTCGCCTTGCGAGATCGTTTCGAGACCGGCGATGATGCGCAACAAGGTGGACTTGCCGCACCCGGACGGTCCGACGAATACGACGAATTCCTTGGGCTTGATTTCGAGATCAACCCCCCGGATCACCTCTAGCGCCCCGTAGGACTTCCTTACACCCTTTAGCTCGACCCCACTCATTCCCTCCCCCTATCGCGCCGTCAGGTCGATCGTTACCGACCCGATGCGTGCGTGTGAGACGCGTGCCTGTATCGGGCCTGCGCCTGTGCTCCTGAGCCAGAACCCCGTGGAACCACCGAGAACGGGAACCACGTCGGGGCCGATCAATTTGGCCGGCCCCTCGAGCGCTATCGTCACGGGATCGAAGAGGTACGGCAGCTTATTGCCAGCCTGGTCCAGGACCCGCACGACGACGCGCACCGTTTCATGGCGTTCAACCCAGGAGGTATCGGCAATGACCTCGAGGCGCGTCGGCTTGGGATCGGCCGTGAACCGGGCTGTCGCCACCGTCTTTCCATCAAGAAACCCGGTGATCGTCCCATGCTGCCACAACCAGCCCCAACTGCCGATTTCCGACTGGGAGACGTGGCGATGATCTATCACCACCGGCGGATGCGGCAGGTGGGGGTAGTTCTCACGGTCCGGTACCACGCGCTTGGGCGGGTTGTCGCCGTACTGCAGCTCCACCTCATCGCAATTGGTGAGGATGATCAGCGGCAGGACGCCGCCGATGTTGCGCTCGCCCCGGGCCCACAACGTGACCGGCTTGAGGATGACTTCTTCGGACGGCTCGCACTGGCTGGCATAAACATAGGCGGCGAACTTGGGTTCGCGGAACATGTCCATGACCCCGTGATAGCAAATCCTGTCGCCCGATCCGAAATCCTTGTGGGTATTGTAATCGAATGCGCACCAGCCGATTGCCCCGGCGATTTCGGGGTCGCCATAAGCGGCGTTCAGCACTTCGAGATGCCGCCGAACATGCTCGGCCTGACGCTGCTCCTGGTCGTATGATTTGGTAGGGTACATGTGCCCGTTGAATTCCGTCACCATATAGGGCACCCGGTGATCGAGGCCGGTGACTTCGCGCTGGGGACGCAGAGGCGTGCGGGGGCGGTTGCCGCCCAGTTCCTCATGGCCGAGCATGAAGTCGTTCATCGTATAGACGTCTTCGAGCAGTTCGCTGTCGGTGATGCAGCGCACGCCGGCCGTCGGCCGGGTGATATCGAGCTCGCGCGCCGCCGCATTGGTCTTGAGATAGAATTCGTGGTTATCGGCAGACTCGTTGATGCGAACGCCCCACATGACGATCGAGGGATGATTCCAGTCGCGCCGTATCATCCTCCGCACGTTCTCTACGGACTCGGCCTGCCAGGCTTGGCCGCCGATATGCTGCCAGCCCGGGATTTCTTCAAAGACGAGCAGGCCGATTTCGTCACAACGGTCTAGGAAGTAGGTCGATTGCGGGTAGTGCGAGGTGCGCACCATGTTGAGCTTGAGTTCGTGTTTGAGAATTTCGGCATCGCGGATCTGGGCTGACCGCCCCATCGCATATCCGGCATAGGGAAACGACTGGTGGCGGTTGAGCCCACGCAGTTGCAGTTTCCGGCCATTGAGCCAGAAGCCTTCGGTGTTGAAGGCGACATCGCGGAAGCCGAACCGGGTGGATGTCGCATCCTTGCCGTTCGCCGTCTCGAGCGCGAGAACAAGCGTATAGAGGACCGGGCTATCGACGTCCCAAAGGCGGATCGAACCGAGACCTTCCAGCGACATCTCGACCTTTTCACCGGTCACTGACGATCGGGTACGCGCGATTTCGGTTCCCGTGGCATCCTTGAGAACCGCCGTCAGTTCGCCGTCGAGCGGCACTCGGTTGGGATTGCTCAGTTCGGCCATGATCCGGACGATCTTATTCCCGGCCAGCACATCGGGCGTTTCGATCTTGACGTTGGCCAGCGACACCGGATCGGTCACTCTCAGCCATACATCGCGATAGATACCGGCATAGGTGAGGTAGTCGATCATGCCGCCGAACGGTGGAATTTCCGGATTCTCACTGCCGTCGATATGGACAGTCAGAACATTCTCTCCATCCGACAGTCTGTCCGTAAGCCTTGCCTCAAAGGGCGTATAGCCGTCCTTGTGTTCGGCGATGACCTCGCCGTTGAGTTCAACGCGCGTGTTGGCGATGACGCCATCGAACACGATGACGGCGTCGCGTCCGCGCCAAGCCGCATCGGCCGTGAAGCGCTTTTCATAGGTGAAGGGGCGCTGGTAGACGCGCTCGTCGAAATAAGAAAAGGGCAGTTCGACTGCAGAATGGGGCAGACGCACTTCCTCCCGTCCCTCGAACAGCCAGCCGTCGTTGAAATTTGTAACCGTGCGCATGAACTGAGAAATCCTATTTGACCGAGCCCAGCATTCCCTGCACGAACAGCCGCTGGAGAATAAAGAAGATGACGAGGGTGGGAAGCGTGGTGATGACCGTTGCCACCATCACGACGCCATAGTCGGGAACATAGGCCGAAGCCAGCGAGGAAATGACGAGGACCATCGTCTTCATGTCATTTGTCTGCAGTACGATCAGCGGCCAGAGGTAATTGTTCCAATTGAGCATAAAAACGATGATGGTCGCAGCGGCGTAGGTCGATTGCATGACCGGAAAATAGACCCGCAGGAAAATCTGCCATTCCTTGAGGCCGTCGATCCTGGCGGCGTCGCGCAGCTCGCTGGGAAACGCCTTGGTGGCCTGGCGGAAATAGAAAATGATAAAGATGTTGGCGATCGCCGGGGCGATTACGGCCGTGTAGGTGTTGATCAGGCCCACGCCGGCCATCATGACGAACAGCGGCACCATCAGCGCGGCGAACGGGATCGACAGCATAAGCAGAAGCGCTGCGAAGATGCGCTCGCGAAAGCGCGAGCGGAAGACTTCAAAGGCATAGCCGGCCGCTGACGAGATGACCAGCGTCAGGACGGTGGCGAGGATCGAGATAAAGAACGAATTGAACAGCACCCGCGGGATATCGACCTGCGCGAACAGGTTGGTGACATTGATCCAGAAATGATCACCGAAATTCGCCTTCCCCCGGACGATGTCCACCGCAGAATTGGTGGTGCCCACAAGCATCCAGTAAAACGGAAAGATCGAGACGAACGCAGCGAGCGAGAGCAAACCGTAGACGAAGACGCCCTTGAGAAACCGCAGCGGTTGGAACCGCGCTGGACGACGGTATTGTCCCGCCGCGGCAAGGGTTCCCGTTTCCTTGGCAAACCCGACACCGGTCATCGGCGTTCCCTCGCAACGCGGAACTGGATAAAGCTCAGGATCGCCACGAGCAGGACGATGACATAGGAGACGGTCGCCGCATAGCCGAACGAAGGCATGAAGCGGAAGGTGAGATTATAGATGTATTGGGACAGCGTCAGCGTGGCATTCGAAGGGCCGCCTTGCGTGATGTTCTGCACCTCGTCGAACAGCTGCAGAGTGCCAATGGTCGAGATGATCGTCGTAAAGACGATTACCGGCTTGAGCATCGGAATCGTGATGTGGAAGAACTGGGCCCATGCTGGTATTCCATCGATGCGTGCCGCCTCGTAGATCGATTTGTCGATGTTCTGGAGCGCGGCGAGATAAAAGATCATGTTGTAGCCGGTCCAGCGCCATGTGATGGCGAGAATGATGACGACCTTGGCCCAGAAGGGGTGCCCGAGCCAGGAAATCGGCGCCGGGATCAGACCAAGTCCGACGGCCACGTGGTTCATCAGCCCGTCGGTGGCGAACATCGATTTGAACAGGATGGAATAAGCGACAAGCGAGGTCACGGCCGGCAGAAAGATTGCCGTGCGGAAAAACCCCCTCCCCCATATGCGTGGCGAATTGAGCAGGACCGCGAAAACCAACGCCAACAGGATCATTATGGGGACCTGAATGGCAAGGAAGATCAGCGTGTTGGTAAGCGCGGTCAGGAATATGGGGTCAGCGCCCAGCCGCTGGATGTTGGCAAGGCCGCCAAAGCTCAAATTCATGCCGCGGCCCGTCTGGAAGCTCATCCAGAGCGACCAGAGGATTGGCCAGATCATGAAAAGCCCGACGAGAACCAGCGCGGGCGTCACGAACATCCAGCCACTGATGCTTTCATTGCGTCCAAGGCGTGTCTGCACCACCCGACTCCCTCCCATGAGACGGTTCCGCGCACGAAGGACTGCCCCGCGCGCGGAAAGCAAAGTTACTGCGTCAGGACGCGGGCTTCAGCTTCGGCCCGCTGGATGGCCTGGTCGATGTCGCCACCATTGGCGATATCGGGAAGCTGGGTGGCGATGGCCGAGCGCACCTCGTAGGTGAAGATGCCGAAGTCGACCCCGGGGATTTCGCCCAACCACTGGGAGAAGTTCTGCCAGACAGGCTGCCCACCGTAATAATCGTCGGAGGATTGATAGGCTTCACCTTCACGGACCCGGAGGAGTGATCCGACGGCGCCCTGCCCCACAAGAATCTCCTGATAGAAATCGATATCGTTGCCCCAGACGGTGGCAAGAAAATCCTTGGTGGTCTCCATGTTGTCGGACGAGGCAAGAACATACCAGCTCGAGCCGCCAAGATTTGAGGCGTTCCGCGCGCCTTCGACACCCTCGATGCGCGGAATGGGCGCCACGGCCCACTGGCCGGGCATATCCGCCGCCTTGATCGTTCCGGTAATCCACACCCCGGTGATCGTCGAGGCGACATCTCCGCCGGTGAACGAACTGGTATATTCGGCCCAGCCGTTGACGACCTTGTAAATCTCCGGCGTCTGGAGAATTTCGCCATAGGTTTCCATGACGGCGCGGAAGGCTGGATTGTTGACGAGATTGAGTTCGCCGTTGTCATCGAAGAACCAGCTGCCCGTAGATTGGAGCATGACCACGATCATCCCCGGATCATTGAGATCGAGCGAAAGCATGGGCTTTCCGGTTTTGGCGTGAACGTCCTTTGCGATCTCGATGAAGCGGTTCCAGGTGATGTTCTCGAGGTCGTCGGCGCCGTACCCGGCCTCTTCCAGGATATCCGAGCGGTAGAACCAGCCGGTCACCCCGGAGTCGAAGGGCACCGAATAGGTCTGGTCTCCTACCGTCGCGAGTTGCACCTTGTAATCGGCAAACTGGCTATAATCGAGCGTGTCGTTGAGCGGCTCGAACGCACCGGGGAACGATAGCAGGAACTTTTGAGCGCTATAGTCCTCGATCAGCACGATATCCGGCAGGCCCTGCGTCGTGCCGGCGGCCAGTTGGGTCTGGAGTTTCTGTTCGACTTCCTCGCGGGCGAATACCTCGAACACCAGATTGAAATCGGGGTTTGTGCGCTTGTAGTGCTCGGCTGCAAGCTGCATTGCAGCGCCGTTGAAATTGGGATCCCACGCCCAGACGGTCACGTCCTCGGCCTGAGCCGCCGAAACGGCAAAAACGCTGATTCCCGCCATTATGACGCCCTGAGCGAAGCTCCGGGCCTTTGCCTTGAGTTTCATTATCTCCTCCCTATGAGCGGACCGATCCTCTCCGGCCCAGGCCGATAGTGTTAACGGAGAAACAACTCGCCTGCAATAATTTAGTAAATTTTTCCTACTCCGTATTCGGCATTACGGGGGAACTGGCCGGAACGGCCGTACTGCCGCGAAAAATCAGGGTGGACGCGAGGGTGACCCGCTTGGCCAGCGTCCGGCCGCGTGCGCGCTCGATCAGCAAATCAACCGCAGTTTCCCCGATTTCCTCGAATGGCAGCCTGACGGTCGAGAGGGGCGGGTTAAGGAACTGGGCAACGGAAATATCGTTGAAACTGGCGACCGCGATATCCTCGGGGATACGAAGCCCGGCCTCATGGATCGCACGGTAGGCGCCCACCGCCATATTGTCGTTCCCCGCGACCAATGCATCCGGCCGACGGGTTTCCTGCAACAAGGCCCGAGTCAGCCGGTAGCCGCATTCTTCGGTGTTCCGCTCGACGCGACAGAGACGCTCGTCGAACAGACCCGCCTCCTTCATCCACTCCATGTAGGCCCGGCATCGCGCTTCCAACTGCACGCGCCGGACGCCGTTATAGACATCGTCCCAACCGACAAAACCGATGCGCTTGTACCCCGCGCCGGTCAAGGCCTTGAGGAGCTTGCGCATCGCAAGTCCAAGGTCCGATCGGACAGCATCGATTTCGTCGGACGCCGGCGCATAGTCGGCAAAGACGAGATGCCGTGCATTTTCGGCGAGCCAGGCAATCTCCTCCTCATCGTGCCGACCGATGACGACGACCCCCGATGCGCTGCGGATCAGAGTGGCGTCGGGCAGACCTTCGTTATGGTAGACCGTTACCGTCTCGATCTTCTTGGCGTGACATCGACTTTCGATTCCCAACCGCATCCCGACGTAATAGGGATCCGCCAGTTCCTGATCGGGCCTGAGAAAATGGACGACGACAACTTTGTGCATCCCGGACTGAGAGGTGCGTTTGCGGTTGCGGGGCGTGAGATAATTCAGCGCTTCCGCGGTCTCGACGATGGCCTGCCGCTTTTTCTCGGAAATTGAAAGCGTCGAATCGAAATTGAGAACCCTCGATACCGTCGTGGTCGATACGCCAACGGCGGCCGCGATTTGCTTGAGAGTGACCATTTTACTGAATTTCTTTATTGGAGCCCCAGTGCTGCTTATTCACAATACAGAGCCCTGGCAACATCCACAAAGACGGAGTGCTCGCTGTTCCCGGCAAGAGGACGGTTTAAAATCATCCAGTCATTGAATACATTGGCGCGCCGGTCAGAACAGAACGGCCAACACCTAAGCCGTGAACATCACTCGGAATGCCAAGTACGATGGTTACACAAATGTCCGCTTCCGACCCTTTGGTGTCGTTCCATTGCCTTCTGCCGCTTTCCAAGAACTGCGGTCCATTTGGCCCCCGACCTGGGAATTTCGTGATCAGTCGTTGAGCATCTTTGCCATCGACGCGCCTATCTGCCCGCCGGCGTATGCATCCCCGTACTCCCGCTGCGACTTCTCCGCGAGTTCGACAAGTGGTGGGAGGGACGAAATGCGCTTGCTCAGTGCGGCCGTCATGGGCGCCGTCTCTTCGAACAGTTCGCGGACCTTGCTGAAACGCTTGACCATGGTGGTCCAGAGTGTGGCTGTGATCACATCGGCGATCCCTGGTGCCTGGCCTCCGAGGATATAGCCAGTGGTCCGATCAAGCCCGTAGCGTCGACCAGTGTCCTCCCAGATGCTCATCCACTTCGCCAGCCTGGGCCTGTATGTCGTCCAGCGTTTCTCGGTCCACATGTGATCGCCCCCGTTCAACGTTATCTCATCTATGACGTCATTGGCGTCGTTGGCGATCTTCATCGTCATGGCGCGACGCTCGGGGTCGTTCGGCATCAGGTCGAGTGTTTCAGCCAGATAGAAGACGATGGCCGGCATCTCGGCGAGGGCCACCTGGGCCTTATGGTCGATCAATACTGGCGGTCCCATGAAGGGTACGGGCATGTCACACACTGAACCCTCCATGAGCCGAGATATCTTCGCATCGCCTCCCTCTATCCATGTCCTGCCGGCAAAGGCGAGCACGGCGCGCACGAATTGACCGCGAAAGGGCACCGACCAATATAGAAGCTCGTAGTCAGCCAATGCTCGTCTCCCGTTGATCACTCGATTTGGAGAGTTGAACGATTTGTGGTGTGAAGCGGCGACAGGCGATTTCGTTCCTACCCGCAATACGTGATCCCTTGATGGTTATTTCGAGGGGGCGGACGAGGCAATAGGAAGCCGGTTGTCGTCGATCCAACGTGTACGTCCGACCAGCACCGAGCGGCTACACGTCTGGAAAAAGGCTTCCATCCGCCGCTGGTGTCGTCTCGTCTCACAAAGACCGAGGCCAAGGGGGCCTTCGCCGCGCTCCCTATGTGCTTCCTGCAGGAAAACGCCAGACTGGCAAAATCACCAAGTCGTTGAAAAAATTGGCGCACCGCGCCGGGCGATGATGATAACTTCGTCTACGCTATAACCCTCCGAAATCGTGCATGAACTAGGAAAGCGAACTTCCTGTCTGAACCGGTTCTTAGTGACTTCGCCACCCGCGACAGAGACGCGGCGTTCTCGTTGGCCACCTACGTGATGTTCTTTTTGGTCAATCGTCGTCTAACCGCCGGGCTGCTTGCGATCGCGGGTCGAATTCAATGGCAGAGACCTGCTAACTCCCCAGACATTCCTAGACGAGGCTCAGTTGCCGATGTCCCTTTCGGCCGGTAATATCAAGGCGTCGAGGGGGACTTCGCCATCGGTTCCTAGCGCCATCAGCAGCGTCCCAACCGGGTCACGGCTTTCGAACAGCGCATCGAGCAGCGTATCAGTGCCGCCCTCGATCGTTCCTATGCGACGTAGGCTGGCATGCACCATGAGGGCATGCGCCCGCCCAAGCCCAGGTCGACCAACTGACTAATCAAATTTGCGCGGCTGAGCATGACACCCATTCATGGGCCGCTGTGACGGTGGCCCGCGACGCTCAACGTTCGAGTGGGGAGGCGCGAAGCGGCCATTCGCCGTGTGGTTGGAATGGTCATTCGTGACATCCTTAGGGCTTGGGCTGATCATATGAGCAGGGCTCGCCCACTAAGATCGCCGCTAAGCATGACTGTGAGCGTGATGGACCGGGCAGTCTTGCGGTGGGCATGCCATCTCGTCGCAAAGGCGGCAGAGATGGCCTCTGCTGGACGGCTGACCTGCCAGACGCTGCAGTATTTTTTCGAGGAGGCGAGTTAGTTCATGTTGCTCGTCGGAGCCGAGGAGTTCGACGATTGTGCCGGTCGCCAGGCAGCGCTGTGCTAGGAGAGTCCTTGCGTAGGCCTTGCCCTCTGCGGTCAGTGTCAATTCGACGGATCGTCGGTCCAGCAGCTGGCGGCCGACAACCAACCCCTGAGCTTCTAGCTTGTCGACCAACCTGACGGTGGCGGTATGCGAGAGGCCGATGGGCGAATGGGAAGTCCGCGATGTGCAGAACATCGCCGACATCCTCGTCGATCCCGAAGGCAGCCTCGACAAGCGCAACCACTGGGAAAAGACCTCTCACGCACTGCTGGTGGGTGCGATCCTGCACGTTCTCTATGCCGAACCCGACAAGACTCTGGCCGGCGTCGCCAACTTCCTGTCCGACCCGCGCCGCCCGGTCGAAGCCACCTTGCGCGCGATGATGGACACGCCGCATCTGGGCGAAGCCGGCGTTCACCACGTCGTCGCGTCCGCTGCGCGCGAATTGCTGAACAAGAGTGAGAACGAGCGCTCCGGCGTGCTCAGCACCGCCATGTCGTTTCTCGGCCTCTACCGCGATCCGGTCGTGGCGCGCGTCACGTCGCGCTGCGACTGGCGCATCGCCGATCTGGTTGGCAGCGGCCAGCCTGTCACGCTCTACCTTGTCGTGCCGCCGTCCGACATAAACCGCACCAAGCCGCTTATTCGCCTGATCCTCAATCAGATCGGCCGCAGGCTCACCGAAGAACTGACGACATCCGGGAAACGTCATCGCCTGCTGTTGATGCTGGACGAGTTCCCGGCGCTCGGCCGGCTCGACTTCTTTGAATCGGCGCTCGCCTTCATGGCCGGCTACGGTCTGAAGAGTTTCCTGATCGCGCAAAGCCTCAACCAGATCGAGCGCGCCTACGGGCAGAACAATTCCATTCTCGACAACTGTCATGTTCGCGTTGCCTTCGCCACCAATGATGAACGCACGGCAAAGCGCGTGTCCGACTCGCTCGGCACCGCGACCGAGTTGCGCGACTCCACCAACTATGCCGGGCATCGGCTCGCGCCCTGGCTGGGCCATCTGATGGTCTCGCGGCAGGAAACCGCGCGGCCATTGATGACACCCGGCGAGATCATGCAGCTTCCGCCCACCGACGAAATCGTCATGGTGGCGGGCACGCCCCCGATCCGCGCCACCAAGGCCCGCTACTACGAGGATGCGCGGTTCACGGAACGTGTCCTTACGCCGCCCGACCCGGCCGCCGGGCCGGCTTGCGCACCGGCGCCCACAACCGACGACTGGTCGCGCCGCGTGATTGCAGCGGCAGACCGATCGGCATCGGGCGCCACAGAAGGCGCCCCCGGTGATCCGGCCAATGCTGGCATCCGCCGCGAACCGGAACTGCCCGAGCATGAGGAGGTCGTCCCGCCGCCGCCTTCTCCGGCGCGGGAATTCGACATCCTGGACGACGAACCCGATGTAGACGCCGCCAAGGCCCGCGCCCTGCGCTCCCGCATGCGCGTGGTCGCGCGGCAGGCGTCGATGAACCCCGATGACGGCATCGAGCTTTGAAGGAATCCCCGTGACCAAACGCGCGCGCATGAATGTCTATTTCGATCCGGAATTGTTGAAACAGGTCGAGGCGTTGTCGTTGCGGCGCAAGGTGTCAAAGTCCGCGATCATCGAGGCGGCCGTCGCCTCATTCCTGTCCGGGGACACGGCGGATCGGCTGGAAGCGGCCATGTCGCGCCGCCTCGACAAGCTTGGTCGCCAAATCGACGGGCTGGACGAAGATCTTGCCATCCTCGGCGAGACCCTCTCGCTCTTCATCCGCTTCTGGCTGACCATCACACCGCCGATCCCGGAGGCCGGAAAGGACGCGGCTCGAGCCAAGGGCGTGGAGCGCTTCGAGGGTTTCATGCAGATGCTCGGCAAGCGTCTTGCAACCGGAGACAGATTCCTCAAGGAACTGTCGCGGGACGTCGAAACGACTAATCACAACCTAGATTAGAATCCCAACCAGGACCGAAGATAGCGAGGTCGATAGCCGTGTGGCGCGCCGCGGCAACCATTTTCGTGACCATACCTCAGTATCTTGGGACTGTTTTGCTCGCCAACCTTGCTGAGATCATATGGCCGACACTGCGTGAGGAGCCGAGACGACGATGGCCGCATTAAAAGTTGACAATATTCATTGTAAGTTGTAATTTTTAATATCTGCTAGGCCTAATAGGTTCGCACCAGTGAAAGTTCAATAGGGAAGCTTCTGATCTTTAACGGCCTGCTTTTCAAAGGGCAGCAATGAGGGAAAACTAAACAAAGATGCCGCATACGGAATGTCACCTCCCTCCTGTGGGTGTTCGGGAAATCAAAGTTGTGTTGGCAACAGTTCCCTATGAGGCCGAAGAAATCGAGCAATTGCGACGCGCGGTAGCGTCAGCGGAATTCATCCACTGTTCTTCCAAAGATGACCAGGCAATAGAGCAAGCATTGAAGCGAGCCGATGTTGCGATTATCCCAGAGGATATTGACGACCGCTACATTGCCGCTCCATTTCTGAAATGGGTTCACTGCGATCATTCGGGTCTTACGCGTTCCGCACGTAAAGAGGCATTCGAAAAGGGCATGATCGTTACCGGAGCCGCCGGGCGATCCGCGTCAGCCCTCGCGCAGCACGCATTCTATTTCGCCCTTGCTTTAACCTTTGACGCAAAAAAGCTTATTGAAAATCAGGCCGCACACATTTGGCGCGGCATTCCAGGCTACGAAGGCAGGCAAGGCCTCCCCGGCAAGACGCTCGGCGTCGTTGGCTTTGGCAACACAGGAGCAGAAATGGCGGCGCTTGGCAGGGCGTTTCAGATGAACGTAGTTGTCTATACCCGAAGCGTCGTTCCAGCACCTTCCACTGTCGATGTAATGCTATGTGCGGAACGTGGCGACAGTCTCGATCCTCTCGTCGAACAGGCGGATGTGATCATGCTGGCGACCAAACTTACCGATGCCACCTATCACATGTTCGCCGCGCCGCAATTTGCAAGGATGAAGAAATCAGCCTTCATCATTAACATGTCGCGCGGCGCGGTAATCGATGAAGAAGCCTTGGTCGATGCGCTTCGTTCAGGAGAAATAGCGGGGGCCGGCCTTGATGTATTCACCAAGGAGCCTTTACCGACGGGTTCACCTTTATGGGATGAGGAAAACGTTATCATAACCCCGCATATGACGCCGGCGCAGCCCGACAAAAGGCAGCGTTCGATGGCGATGATACTGGATAACATTGCGCGCTACCTGGCGGGCGAGGAGATGCTCAACGCGATTACGCAAAAGGACGTCTTTACACACGAACTGCCTCCACACCCGGCGGGATGATTGGCGCGTTACAACTATTGACAAATACGCATGGAAATGGTCCCTCTCAACAATGGAAACGTAGCAAAGGTGTCGACCGTGGATGACAGCCGTAGCGCAATTTTGACTCCGGAGAGCACGGCTCCTACGCGCCTCAGCGACGTGATTTACGATGGGATCGTAACCTTGATCGCCCAAGGCGATCTCGAGCTGAACAGTCGCCTGCCCTCTGAATCGGAATTATCCGAACGCTTCGGCGTCTCGAGGCCTGTCGTTCGAGAGGCCCTCGGTCGGCTTCGCGAGGACGGTGTTATCGTTTCCCGGCAAGGCTCCGGCTCCTACGTCCAGCGCCAGCCCGACATCGCAGTGCTGCAGTTGAAGCAGGTCAGTTCGCTCGGAGACGTGCAACGTTGTTTCGAATTCCGTGCCGGGCTCGAAGCCGCGGCGGCGGGATTGGCTGCCGAGAAATGGCAGCCGGAAGATCTCAAGAAGATTGAGGACTCCCTTCACGCCCTTGAGGCTTGTGTCGGTAGAGGCGATCTCGGAATCAATGAGGATCGCAGCTTTCATGAAGCAATCGCGAGCGCGACACGTAATCAATACTACATTTCTGTGCAACGCTCGCTCGCGCCGCATATCGCGGCAGGTATGAACATCACGCGCCATTTGAGCCTCATGCGTACGCGCGAACGCTCAAATGCCGTTCAGGACGAGCACGTAGCAATTGTAGAGGCGATCCGCCGACGCGATCCCGAACAGGCCAGCAAAGCCATGCAGCAGCATATTTTGAATGCGCGCCAGCGCATGTTCGAAGGGGTGTAACGCTTTGGCGCTGTCGGCGAATTCAATGGGCGGAGGCTCAGTCCGTGCGCAGCAATCCGCACCCGATTCTTCAACGAAGACGATTGTATTTACCGGTGGTGCCGGAAGGCTGGGTCGAGCACTGCGGGAGGAACTGGCCTGCGACCTCGCAGCTATTCGGATCGTTGACATAGAGGACCCTGGCCCGCTCAGGGAGAACGAAAGCTGGCAGCGAGTGGATATTTGCGACCTCGATGCACTGACACAATGCCTCAAGGGCGCTGACGCGGTCGTTCACTTTGCCGGCTACCCCAATGAGCGCGCCATAGAAGATATTCTCAGGGTAAATGTGCTCGGTACACACAACATCTACGAAGCGGCCAGGCGGGCCGGTGTGGGACGCGTGGTATTTGGTTCGAGCAACCACGTGGTAGGGTTTTACCCGCGCGACCTGCGTGTCGGCAGCGACGTTTTCATGCGCCCGGATAGTATATATGGGCTCAGCAAGTGCTGGAGCGAGCTCGAAGCTGGTCTGTATTACGAGAAAGCGGGCATCACCAGCCTGAACATCCGCATCGGGCATGCTGGCAAGCCACCAAACGATCCCCGCGCTCTTGCGGTTTGGGTGAGCGCGCGTGATCTGGCGCAACTCGTGCTCATCGGGATCGGGCATCCCGACATTGAATGCGATACGGTATTCGGCGTCTCAGAAAACGACTCCGGCTGGTGGGACAACAGTGTTGCAACCGGCTTGGGCTACAGGCCTCGGGATCGCGCGATAGATTTTGCCCTGCCTCAGGCATTTGAGCCAGAACAGCCGCAAGTCCCAGGCGTTACGGACTATTTCAAGGGCGGACGGTTTTGTGCTTTTAACCACGACAGCGTCCCGCGTCGTCGCCGCATCGGTAGGCCTGCGTCTCCCGGACACATGAAAGACTAAGGAGATAACCATGAAGATCGGATTCATCGGGCTCGGCGTCATGGGCCGGCCGATGGCCGGCCATTTGATCGATGCCGGCCACGCCCTTTTTCTCCACCGCGTGAAGGAGCCATCGCGATACCTGGTCGACAAGGGAGCAGATGCGGTCGACACGCCTCGCGCTGTGGCCGAGCAATCCGATGTTATCATCGTGATGGTTCCCGATACGCCGGACGTCGAACAGGTGTTGTTCGGAGAATCGGGCGTTGCCGCCGGACTGACTCCAGGCAAACTCATTATCGATATGAGTTCCATATCGCCCGTGGCAACGAAGGCGTTTGCCGCCAGAATCGAAAGCCTCGGCTGCGAATACCTCGACGCTCCCGTTTCGGGTGGTGAGGTCGGGGCCAAGAACGCCACGCTCACCATCATGGTCGGGGGCAGGCAAGAAGTCTTTGAGCGTGCAAAGCCCATCTTCGAAAGCCTCGGCAAGAACATCACACTGGTTGGCGGCACGGGCGACGGACAGACGGCCAAGGTTGCCAACCAGATTGTGGTTGGACTGACGATCCAGGCCGTTGCGGAGGGGCTTCATTTCGCCAAAAAGGCGGGGGCCGATGTCGCTAAGGTCCGCGACGCCCTCATGGGTGGCCTTGCCACGTCCCGGATACTAGAGCTTCACGGCGAGCGCATGATCAAGCGCACTTTCGATCCAGGCTTCCGTATCCAGCTTCACCGGAAGGATCTGACATTGGCAATCGACGCGGCGAAGGATCTCAACCTTACCTTGCCCAACACCGCAACCACCCAGCAACTGATGAACGCAGCGATTGCGATGGGCGAAGGAGACAGGGACCATTCCGGTCTAATCCTGACGCTTGAAGCGCTTGCCGGCGAGAAACCCCAAGGTTAAACGCCGCGTGCCGCTGGACAACGACCGGCAGATCCCTGACGTTTTGCCATCGTCCGAAGTGATAACCCTCCGCAAAGGGGCGCTGCATGCTGCTTTCTGCCCCAAAAGCGGCGGACGGATGGCACGCCTGTCGCACGATCTGCACGGCGACATCCTTGTGCCTCTTGACGATCCTGCCTTTGACCCTTTGCAGTGGCCAAAGGCGGGCGCCTTTCCGCTGATCCCGTATCACAACAGAATGACCGGTGCGCAGTTCACGCATGCCGGAAGGCGCTTCGATCTCATTGCGCATCCCACGTTCGGCGGAGACGCCATGCACGGACCAGCGCAACGTCGGCCATGGACTGTCTCATTCCAAGGCGCAGAAATGCTGGAGCTTGCGCTCCGCTATGGGGACGATGGTGACTGGCCGTTTGACTTTTTTGCCCGGCAGCAGTTCCGTTTGAGGGATGACGGGCTCGACGTCGAACTTACGCTTGTGAATGTCGGAACAAAGCCGATGCCGGGCGGACTTGGATGGCATCCGTATTTCGTGGCAACTTTCTCAGATGTGCTCACTTGCGACGCCGCCAAGCGCTGGTCGGTCGACGCCCTGCCCCGAGGAATACCGCCATTGCCGCGGGACAACATCGGACAATTTCCCGCACGACGGGTCACCGAGCACCTGACAGACTGGACCCATGCAACAGTTCTCCTGCGCGATCGAGTGCGGGTAACTTTGACCGCGGATGCGTTTCTCCCGCACTTGGTGATCCATCGCACACCGGACTACGTGTGCCTGGAGCCTGTTTCTCACGTTGCCGGCGTTTACGGTTTCCCGCCCGAGACGCAGCAGAACGCGGGGTTCGTAGTGCTGGAACCAGGACAAGCTGTCTCCGGAAACCTGTCGCTGGTTATAGCATCCGACTGATGGAACCCGATACTCACCCGCCGGGTTTTGTCATCCGGAGTCGCGCGCGGCGGCCAAGGCGCGGCTGGAAATAGACGCATTCATCAACCGTTCCAGGTTCGTAGGCGCCCCCGTCATCGGGCGGCATATCGCCTACATTTCGTGCACTCGGATATTTAGTGATCTCTTCTTCGACGAGTTCGACGCCGAGTCCGGGAGCGTCCGGCACGGGCAAATGGCCATCGACCACCTTCAGGACGGGGGCTACCACCTCATAGCGGCCCGGCCAGTCGAATTCGACACGTTCGAGCATGAGCGCGTTCGGAATCGTTGCCATGACGTGCAGGGCAGCAAACTCTGCTACGGGCCCGAGCGATCCAGAATGCGGTGCCATCGTTATGTAGTGGGCTTCTGCCATGGCCGCCATTTTGCGCATCTGCGTTATGCCCCCGGCGCGGCCGGTGTCGGGCTGGATGACATCTACAAGTTCGCGCTCAACATAGGGGCGGATGCCCCAGATATTGCTGACGCGCTCCCCGGCTGCCAAAGGCAAGTCCACTGCGTCGCGTACGCGCTGTAGAGCGTCCAGGTTCTCCGGCGCAACCGGGTCTTCGTAGAACAGCAGATCGAATTGCTCAAGCGCCCTGCCAACCGATATTGCATCATTGGCTGTCATCCAGGACGGCCCGTGTGCATCGACCATCACATCCACGTCCGCTCCTACCGCCTCGCGGACGGCGGCGACACAATCGAGCTTTACGGCGCCGGTAAAACCAACCTTGATGGCTGAATAGCCCAAGTTCGTCAGCTCTCGAGCCCGCTCTGCCGTTTTGGCGTGCCCATAAACACGTATGCGATCGCGGAACCTTCCTCCGAGCAGGTTCCAGATCGGTTGTCCCAGCGCCTTGCCCTTGATGTCCCACAGGGCCATTTCAATGCCGGTTAGGGCGCCGCCGCCAACTGTGCCAAGCATGCCGTGGCCCATCGAGGCCACGAACATCCGATGCCACAGCCGGTCAATGTCTCTCGGATTCTCGCCAATGAGAATGGAGCGGTAGTCGAGCACTGCCGTCTCGACAACGCGGGGCCAGCCCGAACATTCGCCTATTCCGGAAATGCCTTCATCGGTTTCGATCTTGACGAACAGCCAATTGCGGGAGCCGCGAAAGGAAGCATCTGGACCGGCGAGTCCTGGTCGTGGCCCTGGCTGCATGAGATATGTTTTGACGTCTGTAATTTTCATGAATTCAGATGCTCTTCCTGGCCCTCGTGATAGCGGAAACGTTCGGTCATCCCGCGACGCCGTGGATCTGCAACAGGAACGGCAGAAAGCAGCGATCGCGTATAAGGATGCTCAGGTGCCTTGCATACTGTTTCCGTTTCACCGGTCTCAACAATACGCCCGCGGTACATCACCGCAATCCGATCACAGAAATAGCGGATCACAGCGATGTCATGGCTTATGAGGATAAAACTCAGGTCAAGCCGTTCCTGTATGTCGAGCAGCAGGTCAAGAATCTGTGTCCGGATGCTCACATCCAGCGCGGACGTTGCCTCGTCAGCAATTATGACTCGCGGATTTGGCGCGATTGCGCGTGCAATCGATATACGCTGGCGCTGACCGCCAGAGAAGGCGTGCGGATATCGTTCCATCGCCGAGGAGGGCAGACCAACGAGATCGAGCAATTCAGCGATACGCTCCTTCAGTTCGTTGCCTTTGGCCAATCTATTCATGACCAGTGGTTCAGCAATGATCTGCCCTACAGTCATACGCGGGTTAAGCGAGCCAAAGGGATCCTGAAACACAGTACGGATATCGCGCCACGGTTCCCGAAGTTCGCCGTCGTTTAATGGCGCAAGATCAGTGGTCGCACCGTGACGATCGGTATAGAGAATCTTGCCCGAGGTTACGTTATGAACACGCTGCAGGCATCGACCCAATGTGGTTTTCCCTGAGCCACTCTCCCCCACGACACCGAGATTTTCACCAGCTCTGAGCTCCAGATCAACATCATCAACTGCCATAAAGCCGCGATATTTCAATCCAAGAAAACCATGCGCGGATCCGAACTCTTTGCGTACACCTTGCGCAACGAGACAGGGCGCACCGATTTCGCGGGATGCCCGCATGGCAATGCGCCGTTCTGACGGGCGATCAAGCTCCCGCACAGAGGAAAGCAAGCGCTGGGTATAGGGGTGCTGCGGGGTCTCGAAGATCGAATAGACATCACCTCGCTCAACAACCTTACCGTAGCGCATGACCGCTATCTCGTCCGCGATTTCCGCAACAACGCCCATATCATGGGTGATGAAGAGGACGGCCATGTCGCTCGATTCCTGCAACGACCGAATAAGCGCCAGAATTTCCGCTTGGATGGTGACATCGAGCGCGGTCGTTGGCTCATCCGCGATGAGGATGGACGGGTTACAAGCCAGCGCCATCGCAATCATTGCGCGCTGACGCATGCCGCCCGAATACTCGAATGGATAGCTATCGATCGTCCTTTCCGGGTTCGGTATCTCGACCTTGCGAAGAAGCTCGACGGCGCGATCGCGCGCTTCGCGCTTGGAGACATGCTCGTGCAGTCGTATGGCCTCCCCAATCTGGTCGCCGATACGATGAACGGGAGAAAGCGAACTCATTGGCTCCTGGAAAATCATGGCAATGTCACGGCCACGGATGGTCCGTATCGCGGCAGACTTCGGTTTGAGTTGTGCCAGATCGATCGTCTCTTCCGTCGCGCCCCCGCGAGCCGTATGATGACGATGCAACAAAATCTGTCCGTCGATCACCCGTCCAGGGGGGTCGACGATCTGCAGAATAGAGCGCGACATTACGCTTTTGCCAGAGCCACTTTCGCCTACGACGCAAAGTGTTTTGCCAGCCTTGAGTTCGATCGATACATCGTCGACCGCGCGGAATGACCCCGCTCGTGTTGCAAACGCGGTCGATAAGTTTTTCACCTCAAGGACCGTCTCGTCGTTGGTTGACGCTTTCATATGTGCTTTTTCCATTATCGACCGTCCTGAGTGTAAGGATCAGCGGCGTCTCGCAGCCCGTCACCGAGAAAGTTGAAGGCAAGCACTGCGATGACAACAGCTGCGCCAGGAATAAAGAGCCAAGGCGCCTGCGCAATAGAGCGCACATTCTGTGCCTCTTTTAGCAGCACGCCCCACGAGATCGTAGGCGGCATAAGTCCAAGGCCAAGGAATGAAAGAGAGGTTTCGGCAATAATCATCACGGGAATAGCGAGCGTGACCGATGCGATAATGTGGCTGACCATTGAGGGCATCATGTGTCGGAAAATGACGCGCCCCTTGCTCCCGCCATCAAGCCGGGCAGCGGTCACGAAGTCTTCTGTTCGCAGTGCGAGAAAGCGACCACGCACCACGCGGGCAAGCTCGGTCCAGCCAACAAGAGAAAGAATTATGGTGATCGCAAAATATCGCATCAGTGGAGACCAGTCCTGAGGCAACGCGGCACTGAGCCCCAGCCAGATCGGAATGGTTGGCAGTGCAAGCACAAGTTCGACGAGACGTTGGATTAACGAGTCGATCCTTCCCCCAAAGTAACCTGAAATGCCGCCAAGGATGAGACCGAAGGTCAAGCTCAATGCCACACCGACCAACCCGATCGACATCGATATCCGTGTTCCGTGGATAACCCTGCTCAGCATGTCGCGGCCCAGACGGTCGGCCCCAATTAGGTAAAATCGCTCGCTCGGGTCCACGGGGGCGATCAGGTGTCGATCCATAGGGATCAGTCCCCAGAGCTTATAAGGAGTGCCCTTTCCGAAAAGTGTCAGATAAATTTTGTGCTCCGGGTCAGGCACGTATGTGGTGGCAAGCGTAAACGTGTCGCGCTCGAGTTGCAGCCCAATCACGTGAGGACGGAACGCCCAGCCACCGTCCTCTACCCGATCTATAAAATGGACGGCTTGTGGAGGATGATAGCTGTGACGCGAGGAAAATGCGTTGGGATCGAACGGCGCCAGGAACTCTGCAAAAAGCCCTATTGCATATAGCGCAAGCACCACCGCTGCTCCAAACATCGCGAGGCGATGGCGGCGGAAAGCCAGCCAGATAAGCTTCCATTGCGAGGCCTGCTCGTCCGGAGTGGTTGAAATGGCGCGGGGATCGACGGGAGTAGCTGTCATGTTGTCACCGGTAGCGGATGCGCGGGTCGATCAGTGCGAGAAGGATGTCAGAGACGAGCATCCCGACGATCGACAGGCAGCAAAGAAGAAGGATAAAGGCTCCGGCCAAATACATGTCCTGCGCCAGAAGCGCCTGCAGGAGCATCGGGCCGGCGGTCGGTAGCGACAGCACAAAGGCTGTAATGACAGCTCCGGAAATGAGCTGCGGAAAGGCCCAGCCAATTGTCGACACAAACGGGTTAAGCGCCAATCGCACAGGGTACTTCATGATCAGATGGAATTCTGAGAGACCCTTGGCCCGCGCTGTTGTGACATACGGCTTGTGGAGTTCATCAAGCAGGTTGGCACGCATGATCCGCACCAGACTGGCAGTCGCGCTTGTGCCAAGGATAATCACGGGAATCCAGATGTGGCTGGCAAGGTCTGCAAGCTTGGCCCACGACCAGGGAGCGTCCTGGTATTCGGGCGAGAAAAGTCCCGAAACGTCAGCGCCGAAATGAACGACCGCGATGTACATGAGCACCAGCGCGACAAGGAAATTCGGTGTTGCAAGTCCAATAAAGCCAACCGCCGTGATCACGTAATCACCGACAGAATATTTACGCACCGCCGAATAAATACCGATTGGAAGGGCGACCGCCCAAGTAAATATCAGCGTCGCGAGGGCCAAGGTCACCGAAAGCGCCATGCGCTCGCCGATGAGTTGTGAAACCGGTTGTTGCCACTCGAACGAAATACCGAAGTCCCCTTGAATGACGCCACTGATCCAGCGCCAGTATTTGATCAGGAACGGCTGATCGAGCCCATAGCGTTCTCGCAAGGCATCCAACCTCGCCTGATCGACCATGTCGCCCGACTGTGCAAGTGTTGCCGCAAAGGTCGTGAGATAATCGCCCGGCGGGGCAGAGATCAGTGCGAACGCGATCAGCGAGACCGCGAAGAAAAAAGGGATCGCCCACAAAATCCGGCGCAGGATGTAGTTAAGGAGCACGGACCCACATTCCTTTCAGTTTGGAGTTTGCGAGCCCCGTAACGGGGCTCGCTCCGATGCATTGGGTCGCTCAGTCCTGCCAGTACCAGCTCTGCGGCAGCGCCTGAGCTGGAGCCGTAGCAAAGAAGGTGTTCACGACTTCCTCCGGCACGTTCTTCAGGCCGTTCTTTACGATGCCATAGGTCGGGACCGACTTCGACACACCAAAGACCTCGAACTCGCCAGCAGCGATGTCAGCGATCTGCATGATGAGCTGACGGCGCTCCTCAGGATCGGGCGTTCCGCGGGCCAGATCATACAAGCGAAGACGTTCCAGTACACTTGCGGGAGGCTCTTCGCCTGTCGACCCACCGCTGTTGTACCAGTTGACCCAGGGAATGCCCCAGCGGCTATCTTGATGGATCGGCACGATCTGCTGCGGCACCTGACCCGGGACCCAACTTTGAATGGCCGCCCAGACGGCCGCGTCATGGTCGTTGCCGTTGGAAGTGCGCTCGAAAAACAAGGTGCGTTCGAGTGCATTCACTTCCATTCTGACGCCGATTTGCGCCCATTGTTGCTCAATGAGCTGCAGCATGTCAGGCCATTGCGGGCGGAAGGTGGGGATAACGTCGACCCGTATGGTAAGGGGACGGCCGCTTGGCAAAAGCCTCATTCCGTCTGCGTCACGCTGATCAAGCCCGATCCCATCGAGTAGGTCATTCGCGGTCTCAGGATCATATTCGAGATACTGGGTGGATAGCAGTTCATGGAAGTACGGATGGTCCTCGAATGGGCCATGCTGCCACGGCTCTCCTTCCCCAAGTAGGGCCGTTTCAATTATCTCTTGCCGATCCATCCCCACCGAGAGCGCAATCCGGAAATCCCGCTCGTTAAACAGATCACGGAGTTCGGAATCCTTGTGCGTGAGATTCAGGTTTATGATCATATCGACGCCACCTGGCGCGGCAGCAGCAATGAAACGGTAATCTCCGGCCTCGCGGTTTTGCGCAAGGACAGGACGATCTGCAGGTGTATCGAGATGGCGTATGCCAAAATCGATCCGACCGCCTATCGCCGCAAGAATGAGGCTTTCAACGTCTTGGGAGATTGTCGCATTGAGCGCATCTACATAGGGAAGCTGATTCCCCTCGGAATCGACTTGCCAGAAATAGGGATTCCGTTCCATCACAAAGCGGGTCGCACCGCCGGAGTATGGCGTTGCTACTATCCAGGGATCGAGCGTAGGCCGTTCGGGGTTACCCCACCGGGACGGAATTTCGATATCGCCGCATTTTTGCAGGAAGAGGTTCTGCCAGTCGCTGGCGTTATTCTCCCGGATCGTCTGTTCTATGTCCGAATTGTAGTCCGGATGGAACTGGGAACAATAATGCTTGGCGTAAAGTACCGGATGCTGGCCAAGCGGACTGGCAAGCTCGGAAAGAAAGTCGCCATAGGGAGCCTGGAACGTAAAGCGAACTGTGAGATCATCGACTTTCTCGACCGTCATCGGCTCTCCCGAAGACATGTAGCGCGGGGGTGTAGGTGCGAAATCCTCGTTGAGCAGCAGGTCTTCCACATTGAACATAATGTCGTCTGCAGTGAACGGTTCACCATCCGACCAGCGCATGCCTTCGCGCAGGTGGAAGGTAAATATCCGTCCTTCAGGATCGACGTCGACGCTTTTGGCAACGGCTGGATGAACCTCCGTATAGGTTGGGTTCCAGCGCATTAAACCCTGCGACCCGACCATCCGTAAAATGTGGTTGTGATCCGAACTGCCGCGCAGCCCGAAACGGATTTCGCCACCATAGGAGCCGACGCTCTCAAGCGGGGTAATAACTTCCGGCTCTGAACCGACGCGCTCGGCGACCGGCGGAAGTTGCCCTGCACGCACCAGATCGGCAAGCGCCGGCGCCTCTCCGGTCGCACTCTGAGCGAACGCCACCGAAGCGACAAGCGGTGCTAAGGCCACGCCCGCAAGCGCCTTTAGAACCACTCGCCGGGCGAATCCGGGCGATTTAATGGTAAGCTTAGCTCTCATAAAACCCTCCTCCCTGAGGTATCGAGAATTGTGGGCCACTGCGCGAACAAGCGAAGTCAGCTGCCTTTTCGCACTGTGGACGAGATGGGCGTATTACAACTATTGACAAATGTCAACAAGAATGCGCTATATGGTCCTGTGCATAACAAGCTGCCAGCGGCGGCCTCGGTTGGTTGGGTGCTGCTTACAGGCGCGCTTAAGCCATATCAGTTGTGTCAGTTCTCTAAAACTTGCTTGACCACGGTCCTTGCAACTTCGAACAACTTATGGGCTCTTTGCAGAGGAATAGGAACAAGAAATGGCCTACAACGACAACGTCCGGAACAAACTGGCCGCCGTCTCAACAGCGACGCTCACCACGGTGCTACTCAAGCATGGGCTGCGCAACGCCTTCATCGGCGATCTCAAGATCCTCAATCCGGCGGCACCGCGCATGGTCGGGCCGGCCTATACCCTTCGGTACATTCCCGCGCGCGAAGACATCGATCATATTAATGTTTTCGAAGATCGCGGGCATCCCCAACGCCGCGCGATCGAAGAGTGCCCCGAAGGCCACGTGCTAGTCATCGACAGCCGTAAGGATCACTCGGCCGCTTCCGCGGGAGGCATTCTGGTTACGCGGCTTTTCAAGCGTGGTGCGGCAGGTGTCGTGACCGACGGAGGCTTTCGCGATTCTCCAGACATTGCTGAATTGCCGTTTCCAGCCTATCATGTCGCACCTTCGGCACCGACCAACCTTCTCCGCCATCACGCAATAGACCTCAATGTGCCGATCGGGTGTGGTGACGTTCCTGTCTATCCGGGCGATATTGTCGTCGGTGATGCTGAGGGCGTCGTCATCATTCCGGCGGCAATCGCTGAGGACGTAGCGGATGAAGCCTTCGAGCAGACCATGTTTGAAGATTTCGTGCAGGAACAGGTTATGGCAGGACGCTCGATCTTCGGTGTCTATCCCCCAGACGCAGCAGCGAAGGCAGAATTTGAGCGGTGGCGGCTTTCGCGCATCAACGCCCAAACAACGATGCGGGCTCAAGCCTGACATGACCTATGCTGTCAGCCGCCTTGCTGATACCCGATGCAGGGTCGGAGAGAGCCCGGTCTGGGATGGAGAGCGAAACCGCTTGCTGTGGGCGGATTGTCGCGCCGGTCGCATATATGTTCACGACTTCAATGTAGGTGAACTTTTCAATTGGACGTTGCCGGAACAGGTCAGATCTTTTGGTCTGGCCGAAGCCAGCCGCCTGGTTGTCGCATTAATATCCGGCATCTACCTTTTCGATACCCAAAGCCAGGGATTGGAGTTTCTGGTGGACCCAGAACCTGAACATGCGGGTAGCCGTTCGAGTCGTCGTCTCAACGACGGCAAGGTCGGGCCAGACGGAGCCTTTTGGGTGGGGAGCATGCATACCGATGCTCCGACGGCGGCACTCTATCGGATAACACCGGACGGGCAATGCGAGCGCAAGGTCGAAGGGCTCTCTACGTCCAACGGCCTTGCTTTCTCCGCTGATGGAACCGTGATGATCCATACTGACTCTCGCGCGGAGTGGATCGACCGGTACAGCCTCGATGCCTCAACCGGCGAACTTGGAGAACGCACTCGGATCGCGACGCCCGGAGAGGCAGATGGGCGGCCCGATGGAGGAGCGTTTGATAGTGAAGACTGTTACTGGAGCGCCGGGGTCACAGCCGGCTGTATCAACCGATACGACTTGAATGGGCGCTTGTTGGAGAAAATTCCCGTACCGGTCAGGGCGCCGACAATGCCCTGTTTTGGCGGCCCTGACATGAAAACACTGTTCATCACCAGCTTGCGCCGCGAGAATGGGGCAGGCGACGAATGCGGAAATGTTTTCATGATGTCAGTGGATGTTCCGGGCGTTCCGATCGGGCGCTTCGGCTTTCCAGTTTGATCTGTACGGTCACCTCTGCGCTACCTACCGCACCAGAATCGCGCGGAAATCGTTGACGTTGGTTCCCGTCGGCCCCGGCACGAACAAATCCCCGCCCGCGTTGAACGCGGTCCAGGCGTCGTGGCCGACGAGCAGCGCCTTGGGGTCGACGCCCGCCGCACGAATGCGGGCGAGGCTCTCACCATCGGCGAAGGCGCCGGCATTGTCCTCGGACCCGTCGATCCCGTCGGTATCCGCCGCCAGCGCATCGATCCCCGCAATCCCGGTAATGTCGTGGGCAAAGGAGAGCAGGAATTCGGTGTTGCGCCCGCCCTTGCCGTAAATCCCATCGCGGATCGTCACCGTCGTTTCCCCACCCGACAGGATCACCACCGGCTTGGTGAACGGCCGGTTTTTGAGCGCGACTTCCCGCGCCAGCGCCCCATGCATCCTGCCGATGTCCCTGGCTTCGCCCTCAATGGCGTCCGACAGGATCACCGGCTCGACGCCCCATGCCGTGCGGCCCTCGAGCGGGAAGACCTTGACCGGGTTGAGCAGCCACTCGGGATCGAAAGCGGCCCGGACCCGCATCTGCTGGTCAAGATCGACGGCGCTGAACTGCACGGTCATGAGGTCACGCTTTTCGATGCCCACGCCGTGCTCGCCGGTGAGGCACCCGCCGACCTCGACGCACAGCCTGAGGACATCGTTGCCCGCCGCCTCGGCCTTGGCCTGGTCCGCGGGATCGTTTGCGTTGAACAGCACCAGCGGATGCAGATTGCCGTCACCGGCATGAAACACATTCGCGACCCGCAGGCCGTACCCAGCGACGATCTCCGAAATCCGCCGCAGCACGAACGGCAACTGCCCGGTGGGGATGGTCCCATCCATGCAGATATAGTCTGCCACCCGTCCCGTGGCACCGAAGGCCGATTTCCGGCCTTTCCATATCTGGGCAGTTTCCATTGCGGACTGGGATTCCTTGATCACGCGGACGCCATGCGCGCGGGCGATTTCGATGATCCGCGCAAGACTTGCATCGATCTCGGCATCCGATCCCTCGACCTCGATGATCAGCATCGCCTCGACATCGAGCGGATAACCGGCCTTGGCAAAGGCTTCGCAGATCTCGATGGCGGGCCTGTCCATGAACTCCATGGCCACCGGAATGATCCCTGCCGCGATGATCGCGGCCACCGCCGCGCCCGCTTGTTCGCTGGAATCGAAGCCGAACAGCACCGGGCGGGCGCCTTCGGCGATCGGGATGACGCGCAGCGTCGCTTCGGTGACGATGCCAAGCTGCCCTTCTGAGCCGACCATGAGGCCGAGAAGATCGAGCCCGGGCACGTCCAGAGCCTCGCCGCCCAATTCCACAATCGTGCCGTCGATGAGCACAACCTTGACGCCCAGGACGTTGTTGGTCGTCACCCCGTATTTCAGGCAATGGGCGCCACCGGAGTTCATCGCGATGTTGCCGGCAATCGTGCAGGCGAGCTGGGACGAGGGGTCTGGTGCGTAAAAGAAGCCTTCGGGCGATACCGCGGCCGAAACCGCAAGATTGGTTACCCCGGCCTCGACGCGCACAGTACGGTTCTGCCGGTTGAACTCAAGGATTCTGCTGAGCTTGGACACGCCGATGACCACAGCGTCTTCCTGAGGAATGGCGCCTCCCGCGAGCGACGTGCCCGCTCCTCGTGGCACCACCTTGACCCGTTGCGTGCTGCAATAGCGCAGGACGGCGCTCACCTCATCGGTTGAGCGCGGCAGCACGACAGCCAGCGGCATCCGGCGATAGGCGGTCAGCGCATCGGTCTCGAAGGCGCGCATCTCGTCTTTCGAGGTTATCAGACACTCGGGCGCAACCAGACGTGCCAGCCCGGCGATGATGTCATCCCGGCGCTGAACGGTCGCCAGGTCGGGCTCGGGAAACGCTATCGCGGACATGATGTTGTCATGGAGTCTACCTCGATACATTTGGCGTAGGGCCGTCTGAAATGCCCGAATGCGTGGAAATTCTCGCGTATTCGATGGCACAGCACTACAGAACCATTAGTCCAAGTTTGTTGACAGTTGTCAATAGTTGTAATATCCAGACAGCCTTCTTTTACCACCTGCGTGACTGGTATGGAGAGCAGTCAACCCTACAAGGAGTCCGAAGTGCATAGCGTGAATCGCCTTGATTTGGAGGATGCCCGGCTTCTGATTGCTGCGGCCTCGCAGAAGGCCGAGGAGATCGGCGTGCCCATGGCGTCGCAAATGGCATATCGCGTGCCGGCTGCCTTTGGCCGCTCCTCTCGGCGACATCCATCACGCCGGCAAACTCGCAATCTTCATGCCTTTCCCATCAACGAGCGTCGGCCCGAGCGGGCGGTTGGTGATGACAAGGACCACGGTTGTCGGCAATGCCAGGCGAAGCATGGTCGGCACTATTGGGCCGGCCATGATGCCGGGCGGAACCTCATACGATGGGGTCGGGCCCGCTGAAAGCTCCGAACGGGATACGGTGGTCATCGGTTGAAGCCTTTGCAAGACTGGTTGTTGAGGCTATCGCCGCCCATGATCGCCCAACGGTCTCTGTCGCGGCTTGCTAGACCGGCAATCCGAGCTGCTTTCGCAGGCTCTTGTCGAAAGCGGATGCAGGGACGAAACGGCGCAGGAAACTGACCTGGCGCGCCATTTTTCCCGCCGCATAGCGCCTCCTCGGAACCGGATCGGTCGCTGCTTCCAGTACCGTCCTGGCTACGACTTCGGGAGTATCGCCTTTTTCCATCGCTTTCCGCACGGCGACAGTCATGCCAGCGCGCGCAGAGCCATAGACATCAAGCAGCTGATCGGCGGTGGCGACGTTCTCTTCGAAGGACGTGCGGGTATAGGCGGGCTCGACCAACACAACGCGAATGCCAAACGGGCGCAGTTCGTGGTCGAGCGACTCGGAATAGCCTTCAACGGCATGTTTGGTCGACGAATAGAGCGCGAAATAGGGACCTGGGATGAATCCCTGCACCGAGCTCAAATTGACGATCCGGCCCTTCCCTTGGCGTCGCATTGTTGGCAGCACGGCATTGGTCACGCGCATGACGCCGAAGACGTTCACGTCGAACAACGCCTGAGCCTGGGTCGTTGAGGATTCCTCCGCGCCGCCAAACAGACCCCTGCCGGCATTGTTGACGAGCAGGTCGATGCGACCGGCCTTGGCCAGCACGTCTTCGACAAGCTTCGTAACCGATGCTTCATCGGTGACGTCGCAGGCCAGCATGGTAACGCCGTCGGAGCTTTCGGCGGCCGCGCGTCGGCTGGTTCCGAACACGCGATAACCCGCGTTCGACAACGCATTGGCTGTTGCATATCCGATTCCGGAGGATGCCCCCGTCACCAGGGCGACGCCGAGATTGGTCTTGTTCATGCGGATCACTTCCTTTTACGCTGGATTGTCTATGAAAGCGGTGTTACTATCGATTCGATATGAAGTCACTATCAAAATGATATGAACGAAAAGAATCTTTCCGACACCTCCTGTCCGATCGCCCGCGGCGTCGCCGGCATCGGTGATGCGTGGAGCATGCTTATCCTTCGTGATGCGAGCCTGGGCCTCACCCGCTTCGACCAGTTCCGCAAGAGTCTCGGCATCGCCCCCACCATCCTGACCCGGCGGCTGGCGATGCTGACGGAGGAGGGGCTGCTGGAGAAGCAGCGCTACTCCGAGCGGCCTCCGCGCGATGAATATGTGCTGACCTCCGCCGGACGTGACTTTCTGCCAGTGCTGATCCTGATCGGTGCGTGGGGACGCCGATATCGCGGCGAAGGCAAGCTGACACAGTACCTGGATGCTGAGACCGGAGAAGAGATCGAGCCAGTGGCCATCGATGCCGTAACGGGAGCAAAGATCGGCACCCGCGCCATTCGCATCGTCAAGCCCGAATAAAGCTTGCCCGCATTGGCGGTCGCAATGCGGGCTGCAATGGACCTCATCGCGTGGCGTCGATGGGAGCTACGAGACGTGGTACGCGGGCGCGGCGTATCCGTAATTGGGGCCGGGACACTTCCCCCGGCGGAGTTCCGCTTGCTTCACGCGTGTTCGATCACGCGACTCTCTGGCCGAACTCAATTACCTCCGCCGTTTGCCGCAGTCCTGTCGCGACCACGGATACTCTGAATTTTCCCGCCAGCGCGTCGTCGAATATGGCTCCGACAATGACGTCCGCGTCTGCATCGACTTCCTCCCGGATGCGGGTCGCCGCTTCGTCGATTTCGAACAGCGTCATCTCCTTTCCGCCGGAAATCGAGATAAGCATGCCTCTCGCGCCTCCCACCGATGCCTCGTCGAAAAGCGGGTTCGCAATCGCGGCTTCCGCAGCGGCCTTCGCGCGATCTTGTCCGGACGCCTCGCCGGTGCCCATCATGCCTCGCCCCATGTCGCGCATCACCGACCTCACATCAGCGAAGTCGAGATTGATCAGCCCTTCCTTCACGATCAGGTCGGTGATGCAACCGACACCTTGATAAAGAACGCGATCCGCCATGCCGAATGCATCGGCGAAGGTCGTTTTCGCATCGGCGACCCGGAAAAGGTTCTGGTTCGGGATGACGATGACCGTGTCGGCGCATTCTCGCAGGCGTTCGATTCCCTGCTCCGCCGCCTGCATCCGGCGCTTGCCCTCGAAAGCAAACGGCTTGGTGACCACCGCCACGGTGAGAATGCCCGCCTGGCGCGCTGCATGGGCGATGACAGGTACAGCCCCGGTTCCAGTTCCGCCTCCCATGCCCGCGGTCACGAAACACATATGCGTTCCGGCAAGATGGTCCATGATCTCGTCGATCGATTCCTCCGCGGCCGCCTGGCCGACTTCGTGCAGAGAACCGGCACCAAGGCCCTCGGTTACGTTGGGGCCGAGCTGAATCAGGCGCGAGGCCTTTGACATGGCGAGCGCCTGAGCATCGGTGTTCGCAACGATAAATTCTGCGCCCTGAAGGTTCTGCGCGATCATGTTGTTGACAGCGTTTCCACCGCCGCCGCCCACACCGATCACGGTGATCCTGGGTTTCAGTTCAAAGATGTTCGCGGTGGCGGTCATTGCCGGTCTCCATCAAAGGCGTGAGCAGTCGGAGGCAAGACGTCAATCACGAAGGTCTCCAGTGCCGGCCAAGTCGTCCGTCCAGCGTCGGAATAATGCGCTTGCGTTGACCCCTCCAAACCCGAAGCCATTGCAGATCGCGTAGTCCATCACCACCGGCCGGGCCTGGTTCGCGACAAAGTCGATTCCTTCGCCGGCTGCATCGGGATCATTCAGATTGAGAGTCGGCGGCGCCACCTGATCCCTGAGTGCCAGTATGGTGAAGACGGCGCCAAGCCCGCCCGCGGCCCCGAGCAGGTGTCCTGTCGCGGATTTCGTTGCGCTTTGAGTCCAAGGGGAGTCTTGCTTGCGATTGCCGCTTGCTCCCCATCCGCCGGTACAGCGCCTGAATTTGGATGCTTGTCATATTGTCGCCTCCGCTTTGGGCTGACGCAGCGCGACGGGAAGAAAGGCAGCAAGGGCCAGCGCCGAACCCGTCGTCAAGATGATGGCAAGGGAAGCGGAGGGCTGAAGAGGCAGCATGCTTGCCAACGACGCGCCGATGGCAGCGCAGCCCATCTGGAGGAATCCGAGCAATGCCGATGCCAGGCCGGCCTGGTTTCCAAAGGGATGAAGCGTGATCGCGGTGCCCAGCGGATTAATCAGACCCATGCCGAGGAGGTACAGCCCAATGGCTGTTGTGAAGGACATGAAGCCCGGCGCGGCGTCGAACGCGAACAGGGTGAGACCGCCGGCGAGCGCGATGGAAACACCGACCATGCCGATGGTATGCTGCCCCCATCGACGCGCCAGACGCGGCGCAAGGAGCCCCGCCGCGAAGACGATGACGACCGTGGATGCAAAATACAGCCCGAGTTGAAAGGCGGTCAGGCCGAGTTGGTCCATCAGAATGGCGGGGGCGGCGGCAAAGAATGTGTAAAGGCCGCCGATGACGAGGCTCACGGAAACGGCAGGGAAGAGAAAGCGTGGATCGATGGCCAGGCGACCATAGGCGGAGGTCACGGTAGAGACCGTCAGATTCGTTCTGCGTTCGGGAGGATGGGTTTCTCCGGCGCCCGTCCCGTAGTGCAGCGCCAGAGCAGTGCCCAACGCCGCGACGACCAGGAAGATGGTCCGCCACCCGAACAGGCTGTCAAGCGTGCTTCCAAGCAGAGGGGAAAAGCCGGGCGCGGCCGCCATCGCGATCATGGTCAGGGCGAGAGCCCGTGTCAGCGCGTCGCCTTCGAACAGGTCACGCGCGATGGCGCGCGACAGGACGACCGCTGCGCTGGCCCCAAGCGCCTGGACGACACGACCAAGAACCAGAAAGGCCAGGGTGTCGGCGATGGCGCAGAGGACACTGCCGGCGACAAAGACTGCGAGACCGCCTAGCACCATCCATTTGCGGCCAAAACGATCCGAGAGCGGTCCGACGAAAAGCTGCCCGAGCGCGAACGCAACAAAGAAGCTGCTCAACGTCATGCCGAGTCCCTGGGAGGACACGCCAAGGTCGGCGCCAATCCCCGGAAAGGCAGGAAGGATGATGTTGGTGGCGAGCGCGCCGAGCGCGGCAAGCCCAGCGAGGAGAAACAGGATTCCTCCTGTCAATCGACGCTCGGAAGGGCGGGTGTCCGTCAACGAATGCGCCGACATCATGGCCTCCCAGGTACGATCAGGCAGGTCGACGTACCATGAGCATGAAGTCGGCCTTCCGTGTCCTCGATCCTGCCCTCCAGCGTGATGACGGTCCGGCCGCGTGACACGACGCGGCCGATGACGTGCACGACACCGGAATCGCCGAGTATCGGGCGGACGAACTTGGCGGTGGTTTCGTGTGAGGGACAGGCTTCGCCGGGAGCGAGCGTCGTTTGAGCGGCAAGCGCCATCGCGGTGTCGAGCATCGTCATGATCCAGCCGCCGTGGACCGTGTTCATCAGATTGCAGAAACGCGCCTCGGGAGTGGCCTGCAGTTCGACCTTGCCGGCCTCGGGCGGCAGCAAGGTGAAGGGCAGCATATCTGCCATTGGTGGGCGGCGGATGCTGCCAGCCGCCAGTCCCGCGACGAATTCGAGCCCGGAGTATCGCGCCTTGCTGTTGCCGTGGCAAATTACCTGGGCTCGGATATCGAGTTCGAATTTGCCGCTCCGCTCGCCCCTGGAAACGCCGAGAAATTCCGTCACCTCAATCCAAATCTCAGGCTACCCATTCTCCTGGTGCCCGAAGGCAGTGTCTGGGAAACGGATGCGATTGCGTGCAGACTTTCCCAGTCTCTCGGCCATCGGTTCTGGCGCTCGGGAAGCGAAGAGCCTGAGATGATTCAATGGCTCAGCTGGGGCAAGGAAAACTTTGTGAGGGCCTGCGACATGGTTCATTTCGAACGCGGCACCAAGCAGCGTTATGGTATTGGCCCTGTCCACGATGCCGCGGTGTCGGCCGGGCTTTCGCTTTTTGAGGAAAGCGCGGTCATTCTGGATGCCGCCTTGGAACATCGCACATGGTTGCTGGGCGATGAAGTCTCCTACGCGGACTTCCGGATGGCGACCTTTCTTCCCTTCAACGACGCCGCGGATCTTCCCCTTCACCGCCATGCTTCTGTCGAGCGCTGGTATCGGCAACTGGAGGCCATACCCGCCTGGAACGACCCCTTCGAGGGCCTGATCGCGCCGGCATTGCCGCCTCATGATCCGGGAGAAGGCTAGAACCGGCAGTGCAGCAATCTACGCTTCACCCTGCAAATCAACGTTACGCATAACTACAAACCAGTTCCCACCAAACGATCGGAACGCTCATGGATCCACATGCCTTTCTGGACGCCCTGATCTCGCCTTCGGCCCATATCGAGGTGCCGGACAATCAGAGGATTTTCGAGCCGTTCCTCGGCAGTTGGGCGCTGGTCGTGCGGTGGTACGGCCGAGACGGCAATCTCGTGAGGCAAGAGGACGGTGAGTGGCATTTCTCCCGAGTGCTGGAAGGCCGCGCAATCCAGGACGTCTGGATTGTCCCTCCGCGCGGCAAGCGTGACGCCGGCGCCTATGAGTATGGCACGAGCCTGCGCTTCTATGACGCTTCTGTCGACGGATGGCGCTCGACCTGGATCGGGCCCATGCACGGGGCTGTCTTGACCTTCATTGCACGGCAGAAAGGCGAGGCGGTCGTGCTGGAGACAACAAAAGAGATCCAACCCGCCCGCCGGTGGTCCTTCCGCGATATTTCTGCTGCCGGGTTCAACTGGATCCACGAGGAAGCGGCGGGTGACGTTTGGCGCATCGTCCAGACGTTCGCGGCGCGGAGGCTGGACGTCGCTACCGCTCCGCCGCAATAAGCGAATACCTGGCCGGTAACCGGCCGACAGACGGCCGCAATCGATGCGATGCCGTCATGATCCGTGTCCGGCCAGAAGCAGGCGGGCAGCATTCTGGAGCAAGGGAATGGCCTCTTCCGGCGCCAGCATTCCGGCGCTCACGAAAGCTCCGTTGATCAGAAGCGCAAGTTGTCCGGCCAGCTCATCGGGGCGGTCGGAGCCCAGCCGAACTGCAATCGTCTTCAACCGCCGCCGCATCTCTGCCTTGTGGTCCGCAGCGATTTTCCGCGCCGGGTGCTTCGGGTCCGAGAATTCCGCTACGGCGTTTATCTGCGGGCAGCCGCGGTAATTGGGGCGTGCGAGCCGCGCTCCGATCCATTCCAGATGCGCGTCGAGTTCCGCCCCGGCATTGTCCGCGTAGCGGTCGGCAACCTCCTGCCAGGTCTGCCAGAACTGCTGGTCCTCACGGCCGAGAAACGCGGCGATGAGATCGTCCTTGGTGCGAAAGTGGCGATAAAGGCTGGTCTTTGCCACCCCGGCCTCCGCTACGATCAGGTCGACGCCGACCGCACGTATTCCGTGCGCGTAGAACAGCGACGACGCGATGTCGAGAAGATGGTCCTTGAGGGCAGTCTGTTCGCTAGGGGCCATAGGGTTTTCGATATCACATATCGATTGACGGCGTACAGACCGGTTTGTATCGTGAAAAACAGACAGGTCTGTATCGCGGAGTTGCGCAGTGACACATCACGCCAGCAGGAAGATTGCCGTCATTGGGGCCGCGGGCCATACCGGTCGTTTCGTGGTTGCCGAACTCCTGCGGCGCGGCGCGGCGCCGGTCGCCGTGGGCAGGGATCGAAACCGGCTGATTGCCGCCGGCTTCCCGCCGCAACAGGTCGAGCTGCGGGAAGCATCGGCCGATGTCCAGGCGTCGCTCGACCTCGCCTTCAACGGGGTCGACGCGGTGATCAACTGTGCCGGACCATTCCTGGACACGGCAAGGCCGGTGGCGTCGGCGGCATTGCGAGCGGGCATCCACTATCTGGATGTGAGCGCCGAGCAGGCGAGTACGGCCGCCATCTATGAAGAGTTTGGCGTTGCCGCTCGGGAAGCCGAACTGGTGTTTCTGCCCGCCATGGCTTTCTTTGGCGGCTTCCCGGACCTGCTGCTGTCGGCACTTGTCGAGGACGAACCGGACATCAGCGACGTGACGATTGCCATCGCCCTGGATCATTGGCATCCCACGGAAGGCACGCGGCGGACCGGCAGAAGGAACACCGCACCACGACTGCAAATATCTGGCGGAGAGCTCGTCCCTCTGGCTCAGCCTTTGGAGGAGGCGCAGTGGGATTTTCCGGCTCCGTTTTCGAGGCAGCGTGTCGTGGAGCTGCCCTTCTCGGAGGTGCCCGTCATCACCCGGCATATTCGCCTGTCCCGGCTGCGAACCTATCTGACCAGCAACGCTCTGGCCAACATTCGCGACCCCGAAACTCCACCTCCTGCCCCCGTCGATCAGACCGGGCGCTCCGCGCAGAAATTTCACGTGGACGTTGTCGGGCGCACCGGTTCAGCTGCGCGGCGATTGTCGGCATCCGGACAGGACATCTATGCCTTCACCGCCCCGCTCGTTATTGAAGCGGTCGAGCGCATCTTGGATGGCCGTGTTCGCGCCTTTGGGGCTCAAGCGCCCGGTGCCGTCTTTGATGCGGCGTCATTCCTGAAATCGCTCGCCTCGCGCGGCCTCGTGACCCGCGCCGAGATCATTTCCGAAGTCGTCGATAGCGAGGAGTAGTGGAGCGTCGCCTCATCACCCCCACGCACGGTCCCTGGATCATCCAGCACCCGCGTGATGATGTTGACTCCGAGCCCTCTAGGGACAGGTTCAATTCGAACACGAGTTCGCGAGGTGAGATATCTCCGGTCCAGCTTCCTCGGATTGGCTTGTGCCGCCATTCCGCGTCACTAAGCACTGTCCAGTCTTGTCGGGGGCGTCGTCAGCCTAAGCGCAACATGCGTAGCGACCGTGGACGGAACAACCCGATGGATCGCAATCTACCCGGCCAGCTCACTGGTCGGTCGGAGTCGAGCCGACTTACAATCGTTTCAGGGCTAGTTGGCACCTATCGGGGCACCACCGAAGCCGATCTCGTTTCCGTCCGGGTCACGGAAAATCGCTTTCCTAACACCGTTCCCATAGGTGAGGCGGTCAATTGGTTCGATGCCGCGAGCGCTAATCGCCGCGATTCGCTGCTCGAAGTCGTCTAGAAAGATCGTAACGACTGAGTGTCCCGCATGGTCCGCGCTCTGCTCGATGAAGATGGAGCGATGCTCGGCTAGCTCCCATACGGCCTCAGTCTCGGTCGCTATGTAAGTGGGCTCGCCGAGAAGTTGGCAATACCATGGCAGCGAGGTCGAGTAATCTCGCACGTAAATACCAGCAAACAAATCAACCGACATAAGAGACTCCTGCGCCCACCGCCCGGCCGACAGAGGCTTCCGGCCCCGCGACATAGGCATCGAGCGACATGCTGTAGACAAGGACAATACATGCCATCTAGTCGACCACCATTCCGCAGGTGAGGTTCGCAATGGCTCCCGTCATCGCTCCAGCGCGATCGGACGCAGCAAAGGCAGCGAACTCGGCCACTTCACGCAAAGTCGGTGCACGCTGAAGCAATGCGCCTTGCCGAGCCCGCGCGGTGAACATCTCTTCGACAGTGATGCCGGCCCGGCTCGCGAAGCCCTCGAAAACCGTCCGGGCATGGGAGATCGGTAGCGCCTCGGGAATCGCATCGGCGCGCAAGCAGATCGCGCGAACACCGCGACCGCCCAGCTCGGCGGCAAGAAGCCGTGAGAACGTCTCGGTCGCGGCGCAGGTCACGCCATAGCCGAGGAAGCCTATGCCGGCGACACGGGATCCAGGCGTCGACAGGGTGAGTATGACGCCCGATCCTTGCTCGCTCATCGGCTTGGCAACCGCTTTTGCGATATTGAAATTGGCCTTCATGTAGGCGGTCAGCGGAAACAGGAAATCGTCCAGTTCGAGTTCGGCCAATGGCGGACCTTGAACATGGACGATTCCGATCGCGTTCGCGGCGACATCGATGCACCCCGCCTTTGTTAGAATTTGCTCCGTGTGTTCGGCGACCGCCGATGTGTCCAACGCATCGACCTGCGCGATGTCGACCAAGCCACCTAGTGCCCGAATGTCTGCGGCCACACGCTCAAGCTTGTCCAGGCTCCTGCCGGCGATGAACACGTGCGCACCCTCTTGCGCGAACGTCCGTGCCATCGCCCCGCCGATGGCGCCCCCACCACCGTAGATCACCGCTGTCTTGCCATGCAGCAACATAGGTCCCATCCGCGAATCTGATTGCAACTTGCAACCAATTGCATAGTGACTTCAGTAATGTCAATGTCCCGGTCTGAAGAGGAAGCATGAATGGCCGAACTGCACCGATCGGGATGTCCCATCAATCTCACGCTTGAGGTGCTAGGGGATCGCTGGAGCCTCATCGTCATCCGCGACATCATGTTTGCTGGCCGCCGGCATTTTCGCGAACTGCTAACGCGATCCGAAGAAGGGATCGCATCCAATATTCTCGCCGATCGTTTGCGCCGCCTCGTGGAGGTCGGGTTGCTCTCCAAATCGGATGATGCGTCACACCGCCAGAAAGCGATCTACAGCCTGACCGAGCCAGCAATTCAGCTTGTCCCTCTGCTGGCGGTCATGGGCGCGTGGGGCCGGCGCCACACACCGGCCACGCACACCCTATCGGTTCGCGCCGAACTCCTTGAGCAAGGCGGACCGTCTCTGTGGTCGGAGTTCATGGATGAATTGCGAAACTTGCACCTGGGCCATCCGTCAAAAGGACCATCGGTTCTCGCACAGCTTCAGGCCGCGTTCGAGAAGGCAAGGATCGAGGACGACGTGTCCCCCGTCGACAAGCGATGATCTAAGGCGAGGGCTTTGTTGGACAAATCTCCGCAGCGTTCGTCAGTTGCAGGTTAAGGGCGTTGTCCTTAGGGCCGAGCTTTCGGCTGCACTGGAACCACCTCTGTCATGCAGGGCGGAACGGTGTCGTAGCAGTTGGGTGGCCGAGAGGGGTGGGTTTGTAGTTTCCCCAAATCCCGATACGTCGTCCCCTCCGGCACGATACAAGGCGCTGACCTATGCGCTTTCGTTCTGCCTTGCCTCATATTGATCGCGTGCTTCCGCAATCCTCACCTGATTTGTCTCCGTCCAGATGACCAGTGCTTGAACAGTATCGAGCAGCGAATTGCCGAGAGGCGTGAGGTTATATTCCACCTTTGGAGGCACTGTCGCATAGACAGTCCTCTCCACGATCCCGTCCCGTTCGAGCTGGCGTAGGGTGGTGGTCAACATGCGCTTGCTGATGCCCTCGATGCTGCGTCGCAATTCGGCGAAGCGCATTGTGCGTTTGTCGAGCAGCGCGATGACCAGCAGCGACCACTTGTCGGCAATCCTGTCGAGGATTTGCCGCACTTCGCAGCCCTCACGAACGTCCCATTGCAGCACGTCGTAGTTGGAGGTGAGCCGGCAGTTACCGGGTAATTCTAAAGTGCCTTCTTTCATGGGTTTGCATCCTGCCGTATCGCTTACGGGGTTACAAGAGGGAACCCGGTAAGAAAAAGTTCCCTCATTCTACCAGAACCATGAATGAGGACACACCCCATGACACCCACAGTGTCGCAATCGTCGGCATCCGAACCCGCACGTATGACCCTTCAGGAGAAAGGAGCGCTTCTAGTCCTATGCGGCGCGATCTTCCTGGAGGGTCTGGACATCGCGATGCTCAACGTGGCGCTGCCGCACATTCGTGTTGATCTTGGACTCTCCACCACGACGCTCAGCGCTGTAGTCAGTTCCTATGTGATCGGCTACGCAGGATTCATGCTTCTCGGCGGTCGCATCTGCGACCTCTATGGAAGGCGTCGTGTCTTTCTGATCGCCCTCGGCGTGTTCGTCGTCCTTTCAGGGCTCGGAGGGCTCGCTACCGAGGGCTGGATGCTTCTTGCGGCCCGCTTCATCACCGGGATGTCGGCCGCCTTCATGACCCCGGCTGGCCTCTCGCTCATCACCACCAACTTCCCCGAGGGGCCAAGGCGCAACAAGGCCGTCCTCATCTATGCGGGCGCTGCTTCGGCTGGATACTCCTTGGGTCTGGTCGTTGGTGGAGTACTGACAGCGATTAGTTGGCGCTGGGTTTTCTTTGCTCCCGCGATTATGGCTGCCCTGATCCTCCTGCTCGCTGTGAAACTCATAGCCGATGCCCATCGCCCGGAGGCACGTCGCAAGTTTGATCTCATCGGCGCGCTGGTGCTGACGTCAGCCATGCTCTTTGCCGCCATCGGCATCGCTCGCCTCGAAAATCCTCAGGAGTATCAAACTGCACTGGTCGCCTGCGTAGTGAGCGCGGCCTTGTGGGTGATCTTCGTGCTCATTGAACGCAGGACGAACGAACCCCTTATCCGCCTTGGCATTCTGAGGTCCGGTTCACTTGTTCGCGCCAATCTTTCCATGCTGCTCTTTGGTGGATCGTTCTTCGGGTTCCAATTCGTCGTGACGCTCTATCTGCAAGAACTGCTGGGATGGACGCCGCTTCAAACAGGTCTTGCCGTAATCGTCGTGAGCATCGACGCGATCCTTGCACCCACGCTGACACCTGTTCTGGTGAACCGCTTCGGCAATGTCAGGATCATTGTCGTTGGGCTCGCCCTTGCTGCACTCGCCTATGCCTTGTTCCTGCGTCTAGGCCTGGATTGGACCTATGCAGCCATGTTTCCGACCATGCTAGTGCTTGGCGTGGGGTTCGCCCTTGCCTACGGCCCGCTCACCATCGTGGCCACCAACGGGGTGGTTGAGAATGAACAAGGCCTTGCAAGCAGTCTGGTAAACACTTCCTTCCAATTTGGGGCCGGTCTCGGGCTTTCGGCTGTCGGCGCGCTTGCTGTCCTCGGTCTTGGCGGTGACGGCGGAGTTGAGGCACGGCTGGAGGCACTGCGCATGGCGATGCTCGTTCCCGTTGCCGCTGCCGCAGTCGCTGCCTTCGTAATGATGACGACCAGGAGGGAGCGGGCAGGTGCAATTTCCGAGCAGGCAACCGCGCTATCCTCGAACTGACGCTGGGACGCAGACCCATGCGGCGATCACCATCAGCAAGAAACCATCGGTATCCGTTGCGGACGCCAACTTTGCTGGGCGGACGCATCCCCATGACGTCACTGCTTCATACATTGGCGGTCGCCGAATATCTGAACTTCCGCCACGCCGCTAGCGCGCTGGGCGTGGCGCAATCCAGTGTAAGCGCCAGGGTGAAGGCGCCGGAGGAAGACCTTGGCATCCTCCTGTTCGAGCGTCACACGCGGGGCGTCCGGCTGACCCAGGCCGGGCGTCACTTCGTCGAGCGGATAGCCGCAGGGGTCGATCAACTGGATAGTGCGGTGAAGACCGCTGGAATGGCAGCGGTTGGACAGTGTGGCCGGTTGCGCATCGGCGTCCATGCCCTGATCCCTGGCAGCTTCCTGGCCAAACTGATCGGGCAGTACCGGGAAGATCACCCCGGCATTGAGGTCGAGATTACCGAAGGCATGGCCCGCGACGCAGTGATGCAGCTTCGCGCCGATCGGCTGGACGTGGTGTTTGTCGCCGGCAAGCCCAAACTCCCCGACTGCCATACCGACCCGATCTGGAGCGAATCGCTGGTTGCCGTACTGCCTGACGGGCATCGCCTCGCCGCGCAGTCAGCAATCACCTGGGACGATCTGGTCGGCGAGACTTTCCTTGTTCGTCGCGGTGGCACCGGCCCGGAGGTTCATGAGCATATCGTGCTGCGCTTTGCCGGGCGTTGGCCTGCACCGTCGATTCAACGTTTCGATGTCGGGCGCGGCACATTGTTATCCATGGTCGGACAGGGCTTCGGCATCACCATCGCCGGGGCGGCCACGGCGCTGCTGCCGACGACCGGCATCGTCTTCCTGCCCGTCGCCGATGAGCCCGAACCGGTTGCCTTTACCGCCGTCTGGTCGCCATCCAATCGCAGCGCAACACTTAAAAACCTGCTCGACCTCGCAAGCGATATGAGTCGTCGCGGCGGTTCGCGCGGCCAGTTGCTGGCCGACCACTATCCTCCCGGGATGGGGTGACGGAATCCATCCAATTTGCCGCCGATAATATCCGGCAGTTCCATGGCATCCTCTTTCCTGTTGCCCGCCCCCTTTTGCCTGCCCTCTGTTCGGCTCCATCACTTTTTCCGATCGGAGCCGGTATGCGTGGAGGTCGAATACTCTGGGGTCACATCATCGTCGTCTTCACCATCGTTCTGGTGATGATATGGGCGGCGACGCAATGGGTCGCCTTCCGCCTTAGCTTCCAGCCCCAGCTTGGAGCGCCATGGTTCGAACTGACCGGCTGGCCGATCTATTACCCGCCAGCCTTCTTCTGGTGGTGGTTCTCCTTCGACGCCTATGCGCCGGCGATCTTCGTGGAGGGCGCAATCATCGCTGCGTCCGGCGGCTTCATCGCCATCGCCGCCGCAATTCTCATGTCGATCATCAGGGCACGCGAAGCAAAGAACGTCGCCACCTACGGCTCGGCTCGCTGGGCCGAGGATCGGGAAATCCGTGCCGCCGGGCTTCTCGGCCGTGACGGTGTGGTGCTCGGCCAGTATGAACGCAACTACCTGCGCCATGACGGGCCGGAGCATATCCTGTGCTTCGCACCGACCCGCAGCGGCAAGGGCGTGGGCCTGGTCGTCCCGACCCTGTTGACTTGGCCGGGAAGCTGCATCGTCCACGACATTAAGGGGGAGAACTGGACGCTGACAGCAGGCTTTCGCGCGAAGCATGGCCGTGTCCTGCTGTTCGACCCGACCAATGCCAAATCCTCAGCCTACAATCCGCTGCTCGAGGTGCGGCAGGGCGAATGGGAAGTCCGCGACGTGCAGAACATCGCCGACATTCTTGTCGATCCCGATGGCAGTCTCGACAAACGGAACCATTGGGAAAAGACGAGCCACAGCCTACTTGTCGGCGCGATCCTGCATGTCCTCTACGCGGAGCCGGACAAAACCCTGGCCGGCGTCGCCAATTTCCTGTCCGATCCGCGCCGCCCGGTGGAAGCCACCTTGCGCGCCATGATGGGCACGCCGCACCTGGGCGAAGCTGGCGTTCATCCCGTCATCGCTTCATCCGCCCGCGAACTGTTGAACAAGAGCGAGAACGAACGGTCGGGCGTGCTCAGCACGGCTATGTCCTTCCTCGGCCTCTATCGCGATCCGGTGGTGGCGCGCGTTACCTCGCGTTGCGACTGGCGCATTGCTGACCTGGTCGGCAGCCGGGAGCCGGTCACGCTCTATCTCGTCGTGCCACCGTCCGACATCAACCGGACCAAGCCGTTGATCCGGCTCATTCTCAATCAGGTGGGCCGTAGGCTAACCGAGGAACTGGAAACCTCCGGCAGGCGCCACCGCCTGCTGTTGATGCTGGACGAGTTCCCGGCGCTCGGCCGTCTCGACTTCTTCGAGAGTGCTTTGGCCTTCATGGCTGGATACGGCCTCAAGAGCTTCCTGATCGCGCAATCGCTTAACCAGATCGAGCGCGCCTACGGCCAGAACAACGCCATCCTCGACAACTGCCATGTCCGCGTCGCCTTTGCGACCAACGATGAGAGGACCGCGAAAAGGGTCAGCGACGCGCTCGGCACCGCGACCGAACTGCGCGATTCTACCAACTATGCGGGCCATCGTCTCGCGCCGTGGCTGGGGCATCTGATGGTGTCGCGGCAGGAGACCGCGCGCCCGCTGCTCACGCCGGGCGAGATCATGCAGTTGCCACCCACCGATGAGATTATCATGGTGGCGGGCACGCCACCGATCCGCGCGACCAAGGCCCGCTACTATGAGGATGCGCGCTTCCAGGAACGCATCCTGCCGCCGCCCGATCTGGCATCCGTTCCGTCCAGGCCCAGTTCGTCATCCGACGACTGGTCGTGCCGTGTGATCGCGTCCGCGAGCCCGTCGGCGGCGAACGCGGCCGGCGACACCGCAGGCGATCCGGCAAATGCAGGCATCCGCCGCGAGCCGGAATTGCCCGAGCATGAGGAAATCGTCGCACCTCCGCCGCACCCGACAAGGGAGTTCGCAATCCTCGACGACGAACCCGATGTCGATGCCGCCAAGGCCCGAGCCATGCGTCAGCGCATGCGGATAGTCGCGCGGCAGGCATCGATGAACCCCGATGACGGCATCGAGCTTTGAAGGAATCCTCGTGACGAAACGCGCGCGCATGAATGTCTATTTCGAACCCGACCTGCTCAAACAGGTCGAGGCCCTGTCACTGCGCCGGAAGGTGTCGAAATCCGCGATCATCGAGGCTGCTGTCGCCTCCTTCCTTTCCGGCGATACCACCGAGAAGATGGAGGCCGCCCTGTCGCGGCGCATGGACAGGCTCGGCCGCCAGGTCGATACGCTCGACGAAGATCTCGCCATTCTCGGTGAGACTCTTTCGATGTTCATCCGCTTCTGGCTGACCATCACCCCGCCCTTGCCGGAAAGCGCCCGGGCCTCGGCGCGGGCGAAGGGCATGGAACGCTTCGATGGCTTCATGCAGACTCTCGGCCGGCGGCTCGCTTCTGGGGACAGGTTCCTCAAGGAACTGTCGCGGGATGTCGATCCATCTGTACAAATTGCGACAGACGTTGAGGAGAGCCAAACGAAATAGTGTCAGGTTTCGACGCCTTTGCGGACGTTCGCATCTCGGGTGCGGAACGGCGGCTTCGAGCCCTGCATGCGCTTTCCCCAGAATGCAACCAATGTCCGATCTTCAGACTTGCCTTTGAAAAAGGGATATGGATTGCTGGAACTTAAGACGCATGAAGGGTCTCGGAATGATCGACGCAACTGTATTGATAACCTACTCACTGGTCGTACTGGGGTTTGTCTTCATCCCCGGACCCGCGACGCTTCTTACTGTTGCTCGCGCCACGACCTCCGGTACGAAGGTTGGGATCGCCACGGGCGCAGGCATCACTGTCGGAGACATCATCCATACGATCATGGCCGTCGTCGGCATCTCGGCGATCATCGCGACCTCAGCAACCCTGTTCAGCATCGTGAAATATCTCGGCGCAGCCTATCTCGTTTACCTGGGGATCAAGGGCATAATCGAGAAAGCGCCGGTTGATCTCGGGCTGGGCCGGGTTCCGATCACGGCACCGCAGGCATTCCGGCAGGCAATCCTCGCCGAAGTTCTCAATCCCAAGACTGCGCTCTTCTTCCTGGCGTTCCTGCCGCAGTTCGTAGTGCCCGAGAATGGTTATGTTATCGCACAACTCACGATTCTTGGCGTTCTGTTCGCCTTGATCGGATTCTTCAGCACGATCGTCTATTCAGTCGCGGCGGGCGGTCTGGGTAATTTCCTGCGTCGCAACCCGACCGTGTTGAAATGGCAGGGCAAGGTTGTCGGAGGCATCTACTGTGCGCTTGGTGCGCGCCTGGCCCTGCAAGAGCGATAAGCAGACATTCAGCCGCGATCAGCTTTGTTTGCATTGCTGCCGTTCCCGTCGCGGGACGCTAACGGCAGCTTTCCACCCCGTTCGAGCCGTTCCGGAAGTGAGAGCGGCCAACCGACGGGAAATGACCCCAATTCAAACTTTCACGCTCGGATTGCGCGGCGCCCGAAACCTGCCAATCGTTCCGGTCGGTCGCCGACGTTAGCGGTCCGTTTGCATTCTGACTGGTTTTGGCCCGTGATGCTGGCCTCTCCATTGACGCCTAGGCGTCGCGTTGACGGGCGCTCGTTGAGCGCTGCGGCTGAAAACCACAGAACGAGCCGGTACGGCATCCCAGTCCGCTCCTGTCAGCCAGGCCCAGTGGCCGCTTGAGCGGCCCGTCTCCTTCATTTCCTGTTCTTGAACTCGAACAATTCGATAGCATTGCCTGACGGGTCCTCGAGAAGAAGCGCCTTGCCAGCGCCCCCTTCGCTGACGTCCCCACGAAACGTCGCTGCAGCGTCTCGCAATCTCTTTGCGAGGGCGTCCAAATCATTCGTCACGATCATGAACCGGTTCCAACCACCCGGCGCAGGATCACCCCCTGCTTGACCACCGCTGCCAGCGCCCGGTGCGCTCAGAAATAAGGTCAAATCCTCACGCGTCATGGCGGCGAATTTACCCTCATTGTGCATATCGACTTTAAAATCGAGATTATCTCTGTAGAAGCCCACTGCCACGTCGACGTCAGAGACGATGTACCGTACCGATGCCATCCTGCTTTCCTAAATTGCGTTAACAATATAGAACGCTAGCGTTTCACACATTGTAACGAAACGCAAGCGTTCTATAAGGGGGTCAAGTGGACCGGCGCATTGAACGGACTCTGACGAACGCTCGTGAAGCTGCGCTCGACGTGTTGGCCCAAGGCGGTTTCGGCGCCTTCACCATGGAAGCAGTCGCTGCCCATTCTGAAATTGCCAAGAGCACTCTGTACCGACACTGGCCCGACCGAATGGCTCTACTTTCGGACGCGCTGGAGACGCTCAACCTACAGCCGCGCCGGTCCGAGCCGCTACAGCAGGACGAACTGCGCGCACGCGTTATCGAACTTCTCACGCATTTGGCATCCGTCCTTGAGAACTCGCGTGTTGCCAAGGTGATACCGGCGCTTATCGACGCCGCCGAGCACTATCCTCAGGTCGCGTCGTTTCTGCACACTTATAGCGCCACCCGACGCCAGACCTTGGTGGCATTGCTCCGGGAGGGAGTGACAATCGGGGAACTTCCTCCCGATTTCGACGCCGAACTCGCCGCCCTGATGATGAGTGGCCCGATATTCTACTGTCGCCTTATGTCGCCCACGTCGTTCCCGGTCGCAAGGATTCCGAAGTTGGTGGATTTTGCTTTGTATCGGACGCGGTAGGGGCGCATCGCCGATTGTAGATATGTCGGTACTCGCGGGACATCTCCCATACGCTCCCAATTCTGGGACGAAGGAGGTGTTCATGAACAAGGACCAACGCGAGATCGCGCGTAAGCTTCGCATTCTTCAGCATGCTGATGAG